>CAVZLJ010000001.1:0-82584 GCA_963776065.1 uncultured Verrucomicrobiae bacterium
AGCTGACCATAACAGCGCCATGGCACCGGCAATGTGCGGAGTGGCCATGGATGTACCGCTGGCAATCGTATAACAACTGTCGCAGGAATTACTCGCTGAGCGCGTGTTGGTGCCGGGAGCGGTGATATCCGGCTTTGTGCGGTTGCTGCCATCCCGGGTGACTGGACCGAGGCTGCTAAAGCCGGCAATTGTGTCTGTGCCAGTATTCAATGCGCCTACTGTATATGAAGCCTCATAAAACGACGGTGGATCTGACACAGTGGAACAGCTTGGGCCTGAGTTGCCCGCCGCCACTACCATCTGAATACCGGCAGCTTCCTGAGCCTCAACCGCGGCTCTCAGTTCGTCGCCGGTTGTGCAACCCTCCGAGGTCGGGCAACCCCACGAGTTGGTGGTGATGTCAGGCGCTTTAGCGGGGTCACCTTCGCTCGGCGTGCAGTTCAATGGATAGGGTGCCAGGAAAAATTCCATGCACTCGATGTACCTTGCCGGTGTGCCGTTGCCCTCGTCCATGTTGCGGCAGGCGATCCATTTTGCGCCAGGCGCCATTCCAATCTGGTTAGTGCCGCCGTCATCCCCAATTGCTGTGCCGATGGTATGGCTGCCGTGGAAAAAATCATCGCAAGGCTCCTGCGAATCGTTCCCGCAGGGATTGCCAACGCTGTCGTGAATGGAATCATGCCAGTTAAAGTTATGGTTCGCGTTTGTTCCGTCCCAACCCCGGTAATGCGGCTTAAGCGCGTCATGCGTCCAGCGAACACCAGTGTCTGCGCCGGCAACTACGATAGTCTCTCCTCTAAACCCGAGTGCCCAGACATCAGGCGCGTGCGTGTATTGGATTCCCGGTTCGATTGTCGCCGGCGCGCCAGGTCCGCGGGGTCGCAAAGGCGACTGCTCGACAGGGCCTTGCTGAGGAAGATCATTGTGAATCACCGGATTGCCCTCAACACGCGCCACTTCCGGCCGAGCAGCCAGTGCATCCGCAATCTCCCGAGTACCTTTCACCAAGATAGCGTTAACGATATAGAAAGATTGATACCCTATGTTGCGGTCGCGCAGCCATCGCAGGATTGGCTCTTGCGTTGTTTGAGCCTTCTCCAGCAGGGTTTGATAAACGAAGCGGCCCTTTTCGGCCTTGGTGGGCAAATTGGTCGCACCGGTCAGATCGGCCTGATCCGCAAGTACAACAAGAAATTCGGCCTGCTGTCCGTTGGCCGTGTGTTCCGTCACCCACGCCGCGATCTTGTTCGCCGTAGCGAATCTGTCCTTCGCCAGACTGGCATGACCCGACGAAGTCCGAGGTTGTCCGTCAGCTGCCGGACCAAGCGCAAGCAGGATAACAGTGATCGCCGCAAAACAAAACAGAACGCCAACCAGGACGCGAAGTTTAAAGAAACCGCCTTGGCCGAACTTGCGGCGGACACATTGAGATGCAGATTTCGCTTTCATTGAGTCGATGATGATGGTTGTGGCTGAAACGGCACGCGCCGCAACAACACGATTTCTCCTGTTCCCGTTTTGTTAATCTTCCCTGGTTCCAAGACTGGAACGCCCCTTTTTAGCTCAATCGCAAAAGGGCGTCAATATCATTTAAATCCGTTTAGGACGAATTTAGGAGGACATTGGAGATCCGGCACGAATGACTACGCGCGCATCAGCACGCCGAAAGTGCATGCGACCTGGCATTCGACTCCGCTCAGGTCCATGAGTACGCCGACGCAATCAGCTCGCTGGAGTTCCTAATTTGCCGCCTAGCCCAACTTGGGGCTTATGGTCTCGGCGGCGGAGTTGGACGAGGTCTAGGGGTCGGCACAAACCTCGGCGTAGGCGTCGGTCTGGGCGTAGAGCTAGCCGTTGCGGTCGCGGTGGGCGTCGCAGTGGCTGATGCCGTCGCCGTTGCGGTTGCAGTGGGGCTTGCAGTAGCGGTTGGTGTCGGCGTCGCGGTCGGAGTAGGCGTTGGGCTCCCGCCTGCAGCCGCAAAGATATCGACCCGGCCCCAGCCATACACATTGTTTGGTGGACCCGCATCGCCGCACTGGGTGGAAGAAATAAAGACAGCCGAGTTATTCAAAGCATCGCGGCTCGCCGTAAGCTGATGCTGCAAGCTTGGAATAGCTGACCAAAGCAACGCCATCGCGCCAGCAATATGCGGAGTAGCCATGGAAGTGCCGCTGGCAAGCGTATATGCATTATCGGCTGCGTTAGAAGCCGAGCGCGTGTTAGTGCCCGGAGCGCTAATATCAGGTTTGATTCGGTTACTGCCATCAGCTATCACCGGACCTCGGCTGCTAAAGGAAGCGATCGTGTCGGTGCCAGTATTCAACGCCCCGACCGAGTAGGTTGCCTCGTAAATTCCGGGCGGATTTTGCACAGTTGAGCAACTCGGCCCTGCATTTTGTGCCGCGGATACCATCATAATACCAGCAGCGAATTGCGCTTCGACAGCAGCTTGCAATGTATCAAATGAACAACCTTCCGAAGATGGGCACTCCCAGGAGTTGATGGTGATGTCAGGCGCCTTGGTCGGGTCGGGATTGCCACCGCCGATCTCGGTAGGCGCAAGGAACCACTGCATGCACTCCATGTAACGCGCCGGTGTGCCATTGCCCGCATCCATATTACGGCAACCGATCCACTTTGCGCCGGGCGCCATTCCGATCTGGTTGCCCATGCCATCGTCGCCTATCGCCGTGCCCGTAGTGTGAGAGCCGTGAAAGAAATCGTCGCAAGGGAAAGGGGAATCATTCCCACACGGATTACCGACGCTATCATGGATCGAGTCGTGCCAGTTGTAATCGTGATCGGCATTCTGACCGTCCCAACCGCGGTAATGCGGCTTGAGGGCGTCATGCGTCCAGCGAACGCCGGTATCCGCGCTCGCTACAACAATGTTCTGTCCGGTAAAGCCCAACGCCCACACCTGGGGCGCGTGTGTGTAACTGATGCCAGGCTCGATTGTTGCCGGCCGCTGGAGCGTCGGCGGCGCCTCGCTCGAAGCCTCTGGGTGAGGAAGATGATTTTGGATGACTGGATTTCCTTCAATGCGCGCTACGTCTGGCCGAGTTGCCAACGTTTCGGCGATCTGTCGTGTTCCCTTTTTTACTAAGATAGCGTTAACGATGTAAAATGAACGATATTCGAGCCCGCGTTCGCGCAGCCACTGGAGAATCGGCCCCTGCGTAGTCTGCGCCTTGTTTGACAGCGCGTTGTAAACGAAGCGCCCCTTCTCTGCTTTGGTCTGCAAGTTCGCGGCCTGGCGCAGGTCGGCCTGGTCATTGAGCACAATAAAAAACTCTGCTTGCTTACCATTGGCAGTCTGGTCCGTCACCCATGGCGCGATCTTGCCAGGCTGCAACGCGTAGCTCCCGCCTATGCCCGCCGCAACCGCCGGCTGGCGCGAAACAGCGATTGTCCCTACAAAAGTGACCAAGGCGGCCAGAAAAAGCAGTGAGCAAAAAATACGGCGTAAGGGTGACGGCGTATACGTGGAAGCAAAGCGTGAGTTTGTGATCATGGAATTACCGATGGGTTAGGGTTGATTGGATGAAATGATCGAAAGCCCGTCTTTGTAGCTTAGAGCGCAGTACGATGTCAAACCTTTTCGCTACTACCGCACCCTTCGCGTTTAGGTCCCCCTTCGGTCGCAAGCCGCCTTTTCGGCGATCGATATTCCGCCTTTTCGCGATTCTATTCCAGCGTGCTCTTTCGAGCAACCAATCCATCTGGTAAGCGGGGAACTCGCGAGTTTCCTTTCGCGAGTTCCCGCCTTAATCGTTCCAGGTACCGTTATGGACGCGGCCTGGGCGTTGGACGCGGCCTCGGCGTCGGCGTAGGCCGCGGCGTTTCCGACGCAGTTGCCGTCGGGGTCGCCGTAGCTGTGGTCGTCGCGGTCGGTGTAGCTGTAGCTGTAGCTGTAGCGGTAGCTGTTGTTGTAGCCGTTGCCGTCGCAGTAGCCGTCGGGGTGGCCGAAGCTGTAACCGTCGGCGTTGCCGTGGCTGTTGGCGTTGGGCTTGGGCAACCGCCACCGCCGTTGGTGCGATCCCAAACCTCGTTGAGGAATTGGAAGGTCGCTCCGTTTAGGCCGCCTACACTCCAGATCTCTCCATTTCCGAAGAACCCGGCCTGGTTAGCCTGGCGATTGGGCATTGGCAGATCAGGCGGTGATGGGTTCCAGGTTCCTCCGGGCCAGGCTGACACATCCAGCTCATTGACCTGGTTGGTCGAGTTGAAGAAATTACCATCATTGGGCAGGTCCCCGCCCAGCGAGTAGAGCTTGTTCGTTCCTGCATCATAGGCAAGGCCGAAGTCTGCCAGTTGCGGGGTGAATGTTGGGCCCGTGTCCCACGTTCCAGAACTCATATCCAGACGCGAGGTGGTTGCAAGGTTAATGGCACTCGGGTCGAAGCCGCCCACTACGTACAGGAATTGACCCACCTCCTGGTAGCCAGCTAGCAGGAACGGGCCTGTGGGCGCCGAGTTCCCGAGCGACCAAGCGTTAGTGCCTATGTCGTATACCCACACGGCGTTACTGAAGCTAGTGGTGCCACCCACGACATACACCTTGCCATTGAAGGCACCCGATGCAGAGCCATAGTGATCCGTAACAAACGGATCGGCAGCCAATGAGGTCCAGGTGTCGCTATTAGTGTCGTAGGCCGCGAAGCCGTTGCCAGTGTCTCCCTGTGCGCAGTAAACGATCCCACTCGATGCGTCGAGCGCACACGTAGGTGCTTCACTCGTAAACGGCATCGCTGCGCGCGATTCCCACATCCCCGTAGCGAGACTGTAACGATTGACGTTGTTGACCTGAAGGCCGTCGGCCACACCGCCAAACACGTAGAAGTGCGTGGCGGTCTGCGCAAAGCCATAGCGCACGATGTTTAAGGGGTATGGGCTCGCCGCCGTCCACGGGCCAGGTGTGCCGCCGCCCGCAGTGCAAGTGGGCGACGCAGTTGGCGTCGGGGTCGGTGAGCCGCCGCCGCCACATATCGTGTTCGGCGATATCGTCACTGTGTAGCCCGGACACCCTGAGTCCGGAGTCACTTCGCTTACCACCACCACAAACGTCTGCCCGTCGTCGACATTAACCTGGAACGCTTGATCCGGATTGGGGCTTCCACCTGAGTCTCCAATCCAGTTGGTGCAGATGTTGTTCGGATCAAAGCTGCCAAGATACGCACCGACGAAGATGAAGTTCGTGCCGGTGCATGCTGTATTCGTATCGATCGTCACGCATTGACTAGCGCCAGTGGTGTTCGTGAACGTGTACGAATCGTAATGGCGCGGAAGCCCATCGCCGAAGGTCGCACACGTCGTACTCGCCGGGCAGGTTTGCGGAATACCACTGCGGAACAGGCGATCAGTCTGCGTCGGATCACTCGTGTCGATGCTTCCATTAATCGTGCAACCACCGGGTGTGCCCGTTGGCGTGGGCGTGGGTGACCCGCCGCCGCCAGTGCACGTGTAACTGGCAGAGCCTGCTGCCGGCGGATTAGGATCGCAGAAGTCCTGCGTAAAGACTCCGCCAGGGCCTTGTACGCCACTGACATAAGAGTGGTCGCCGCCAGGTTGCACAGTGCCGAAGATCACATCAAAGCGATTGTTAGGATCGTTCTCATACAGCCGCGCTTCGAAATTCGCCGTCGAGGCGTTGTCGGCAAAATACACTGTGCGCCACTCAATATTGAAGATGCGGTTCGGCGCAGTGCCTGAGACCGACGTGAAGACACCGCAGGTTCCACCGGGGAAACTAGCGCAGCCGCTCAAACCAATATCGGTGCGCATGTCCTGCCACATCGGGAAGATGGTGTAGTCATACGGCCCGACGTTGGGCGGCGCCGGCAGGCAGGCCGTCATATAGCCGCCCGGTTCGTTGATCGTAACAAAATCAAGACGCCCATTGGAGTTAACGTTCACGCCGGTGAAGGTCTGACCATATAACTGGAAGGAGAATGGCAATGCGACGAAGGTGTCGCCATCGTCAGTATGATTGCCGGTGTCGGTATCTCCGGGAACGATCGTATCGGTGCCGGTGGTGAACACGTAATTGCTGCATGTTCCCGGTGTCCCAGTTGGCGTCGGCGTTGGCGAGCCTCCGCCTGCACAACTGCCATTGACGTTAAACACAATGTGCATGTCCGGAAAACCAAGATCCCCGGTAGGGGTTGGATCATTGATACCGCAAGCAGCTGCACTCAGATAGCTCAGTCCAGTCTCAGGGTCGGTATTGGAACCGATGAAAAACAGGTTGCCTACAGCCGTTCCATCAGGTGTCATCACTTCCATCACCAGCTCAAGAATGCCCGCAGAAGCAGCGAAGGTCATTGGCACATTAAATATCGTGTCCGCTTGATCGGGGATATTGAGTGACCCCGAACTGGCGATCAGGTTCGACTGCCAGTCGCCCCCGGGAAAGGGCGAACCGTGATTGGCATAAAAATTGACCGTCAGGGGCTGGCCAGTGCCAGTTCCACTAGTCGCCTGTTCAATCGCAAATGAAACCGATGTGACGTCATACTCCTGGCCACCGGTAAACGTGTTCATGTTGAACGCACGCCAGTAATGGTTCTCCGTAGTACCAATCCCATTATTGCAGGCCACTGAGTTTAGGTTGACAATCGCCTGGCTGGTTGACTCGGTAATTGTAGCCGGGCAAGTGCCATTGGGTTGCCTCGGCATGGGGACAGGAACATGCAAAGTGCCAGTTCTGCTAGCCTGAGGCGCCACACCCCGCGCGTTGGTGAATCCACTGGGACCCGACCTTCGCGGCAGGTCCGGAACCCCGCGAACGTCATAGGGAAGAAGCCGCGATCCAGCCTTCTGCGATGCAGCTTTAGACTGCGAAACAGCTTTAGAGTGCATGCCAGAGAGCCTCGTTGCTTGAGCCGCTCCCTTCGCAGGAGGAGCAACTGCGATTTTCGAAGCCACGCCCTGCTTCGTAGCATTGCGTTGCGCCAACGCGAATGGAATGGCGCACACAGCCACAAGCAGAAGCAGATAAAATGCGCCTCGGACAAGATGCGCTTTGATAGTGGGATTAATTTGCTTTTTCATTTTGGTGTTGTTCTCGTTTGAATCCTGATTTTTGGAATTCCAAAATCACATTTTACCAACGGAACATCCTTTTTAGTCGGGCGCGGCAAAAACCGTCAAGACCTTTTTTCTCATTTTTTTAGCGAGATTTGAACCACGCATGGCGTGTAAGCGGATTTCTTGCGGCGCGATGCTACGGAATGCTCGGGGAGCTCAGCCTGCAGTTTCGTCAGTTTGCCGACGACGCGCGTTGAAGCCGTTGAGGAATTTCCTGTGCGAACGTTCTTCAGAGCTTTCGGCAGGCTGGCAGCCTGTGCTCCCCGGACATTGTCGCTCAACGATTGATGTCGTCGCGTGTTTCCTCATCCAGCACAGCGATGGCACGATCGTACATTGCCTTCGCGTCCTGGTGTGAGTTGCCAACTGCGGTCAGCCCTGTTCTCCCCAGCTCTCCCAATGCGCTCATCATGTGAAACACCACGCCCGTCTGGCGCGTTTGATTGAAATGCAGATTGTGCCGCACCACAATGTCGAATAAATCGTCCGGAGTCAGAGTGCGATACCGCGGCGACTCAACGTGATCGCTGGCAACAAAAAATTTCTGCTGGCCGTTGGGAGCAGTGAAGATCGCGGTCTCAGCATCGTAGGAGCCGTCGGTCAGAAATTGCAGAGTCAAAAACGGGTGAGTTGTGCCGCCTTTTCTCAAATTGATCTCGATTGCGTACGGCTCCCATTTTTTATCCTTTGAGCGCACCACTACGAAATCGAGGGCGAACCGACCGATAACACCTTCTTTAGCCAAACGCCTGCCAACCTTTGCGGCTTCCCGGGTGATGAGACCGGCATAGGCTGTGTCGGCTGGGAAAACGCAGCCGAGGTAGCTTTGTCCTGATGGCCCGCCCAGGAGCTGGTCATGCGTCGACAACAATTCAACCTTGCCCAGCGGTGTGACGCGAAGCTGCACACTGGGACTTCTGAACTCTTCTCCCATGATCCGTTCCTCCACCACCCCCTGGCGCTGCTGCAGCTTCTTCATGTAACCATCGTAAGTAGCTCCTTCTGCCTCGAACTTCATCGCTCGAAGGCGCTGGTCTAACATGGCTTGCTCCTTCGAGTCGCCCGGCGCGGGAAGCCCTGTTAAATCAATTACAGCATTCCCATCACCGGAGACGCCTTCATTCAGCTTGACCATCACCTGTCTGATCGAAGGCTTGCTCATCCGCATCTGCGCGATCGCTTCGACGAGGTCTTCCCTGCTGCCGATGTCCTCGCGACCCAAAGGATATGGCACATCTTCGTCCATAAAAATTTTGCGGCAGCCGCTCTTGGTTCCCAGCGGGAAAAATTTGGGATCTGCTCCGTACATTGGAATGCCGAGCCGCAACGCCAGTTCTTTCTCCCGGTTCGTGGTGTTAAACGGAACAAGGTGCGCACGATCGGGGTCCATTATCAGCGAGCGAATGCGCTCGATCAGTCGTGGCCGCTCTAACAGTTTCTCACTGAGCGGGCGCACTGAACCGTCCATCGGTGAAGGCAGGAAAAGTCGCTGCCGCGCATGGCTCGGGATGACGCCTGGAAGAAGATCGAGGTAATAATCGACGATGCTCGGGAGGATCGTTCGCGACGTCACGTAGACCAGCCGCGCCCGCGGCTGGCGCAGCAGGAGCAACAGAAATAAGAACCGTTCCTCGTACGCCTGGATCACTGCGCCCGAGTCGATCGCGTCGATCGACATCGAGGGCACGACCACAATCGTCTGCGGATCTTGATTGAATCGCTCGATCCATTTCCACAACGGCACCAGTTTCTTCTGCAACTGATCGAATTCGGTCTGTGAGTCCGTCGGAAGTTTTGAATCGGACATAAGCAGCGAACCCAAGTCTTTCCTCAAAGTGAATCGAATTACAAGCGGGATGACTGAAAATGACGAAGCCCAAATGACAAAATGACGAACGAATGACGACGCCCAAAACCGGAAACGAAGCCAGGAAAGTTCGTCATTTGGACATTCATTCTTTGTTCATTTGCCATTCGTCATTCAAATCATCTTCGCCTTCGCCCGACTGAATATCCGCGATGAGTTCTTCGACCGGTAATGCCGCGCTTGCCAGAGGCTCCAGACTCCGGTTCAAATAGCACCGTGTACAGGTAGGAAAAGTTCTCCAGCTTCAGTCGCGGAATTTTCTGGCCGATGAAATGTTCGATGGCCTGCAAGGCCGACACCTCCTGGCCGTTCATCAGCGTGAAGGCGTCGCCGACATTTTGGGCCCGCCCTGTGCGGCCGATCCGGTGCACATAATCTTCCGGATGCTCGGGCACATCGTAATTGATAACGTGACTCACACCGGCGATGTCGAGTCCGCGCGATGCGATATCGGTCGCCACCATGACTTCGTATTTGCCGCTCTTGAATCCCTCCAGCGCTTCGATCCGTTCACGCTGGGTGCGGTTGGAATGCAACACCGCCACCGCATGTTGCGCGTGCTTGAGCGAGTGCGCTACGCGATCGGCGTTCTGTTTCGTCCGGCAAAAAATCAATACGCTGTCGAAATTTGTTCGCTCTAAAAGCGCCATGAGTAGATCGAATTTTTGTTCCGCTGCCACGGGATAGACAGCATGCGTGACGGTTTCCGCCGGCGAGCGGCGCGCGCCGATTTCAATCAGCGTCGGATCGCGCAGCACCCATGCGGCCAGGCGTTCTATTTCCGGCGGTAAGGTGGCGGAGAAAAGCAGCGTCTGCCGCTCTCTCGGGATTTTCTCAACGATCCGGCGCACGTCCGGCAGAAAACCCATGTCCAGCATCCGGTCTACTTCATCGAGTACGAGAATCTTTATCTCTTTGAGACTCATTGTGCGCTGCTCGAGCAGATCGAGCAACCGCCCCGGGGTGGCGACGAGGACATCCACGCCGCGCTTGAGTTCCTCGCGTTGTTTCCCGTAACCGACGCCACCATGCACGAGAGCGACTCGCAAATCTGTGAAGCGGCCATAATCACGAAACGCCGTCTCCACTTGCGCGGCCAGTTCGCGCGTGGGCTCGAGCACGAGACAACGGAAGCCACCATGCTTTGCCAGCAACGTCAGAATCGGTAAAGCAAACGCAGCGGTCTTGCCGGTGCCGGTTTGCGCGGTGCCGATCAAATCTTTTCCGGCAAGAACAAGTGGGAACGCGCGGAGCTGAATCGGCGTTGGCTCGACAAATCCCATCGCCTGCGTTCCACGCACGACTTCAGTCGAAAGTCCGAAATGATTAAATGACACGGCAACACAAAGCTCTAAGGGAGTTACGAAAGTTACAAGCTTAAAAAGGAAGATAGCCATTTTAAGCTGTCCTGGCGGACGGGCTTCCGAGCCTGTCCATTTCAATCTAAAAGCTCACCCTTCGTAGCTCACAATCGCACGGATCTGCTGGTCCGTGCGGCCGACACGCCTGCCACTACAGCCAGAAATTCTTACAGGGTTAGAAAACGTTGACACCTCTCCGCGCGTTAGTTACAAGCGGCGGCGTTAATCCAAGGCCTCCGATGAAAAAACAATCAACTGCCCATTCTGCTTTTTGCAGTCCGCGCGTGTTGCTGGCTTTGCTGATTTGCGCAGTCGCGTGTTTCATCATGACTCGGGCACTCTTGGCATCTTTCCGTTCTGAAACGCCCGCGAACGCAACAGCGACGGCCACGGCTACGCCTTTCGTCTGTCAATACACATTTACTGAGGGCACAGATCCGATCGTTCTCGGAAGTACCGACACAGGCAATCATTGCGAAGATTGCGATACTTTTGTGGCATTGCCCTTCCCTTTCCAGTTATACGATCAGACCTTCAACGCTGTGTACGTCAACTCCAATGGCCGCCTCGATTTCGTGTGTATCAACGAGCCAGAAGGTTATAGGGTACGTTGTCTGCCCCCTCCGCCCAATGTATGTCCGTTCGATTACACGATTTTTGGCCTCTGGAACCACTATCTAGACTTCACATATGACTTCGGCTGTTCAATCTTCCCCAACAGTCACTGTGGCATCTTTACTTCCGTATCAGGTACCACGCCCAATCGCGTCTTTAACATCGATTGGCAAGTAGTGCTTTACTTCGATATCTATATACCGGTGAACTTTGAGGTGCGCCTGTATGAGAATGATCCGAATAAGCGATTTGATATAATCTTTGGCACCGTGCCAAAAGGGGGCAGCGAACAAAGCTGGGTCTCGGGTGTGCAGGGACCGGGCGGAGTGTTTACTGAGGACTTCTGCGATATATACCCGTTTCCAGCCTCAGGCTCGCGCACTTATACCTGCCCGGGTGGTGGAACGCCCACCCCTACACCGACAGCAAGTCCAACGCCAACAGCTACGCCCACGGGAACGCCATCTGCAACGCCCACCTGCACACCGGGAGGCAGTCCTGCGCCGTGGACTGTCGTGGCACCATATCCGGAGATCCTCGAATCGACTGCCGTGTCCAACGATGGCACATTCGCTTATTCTGCTGGCGGCCGTGGGCCGACGAACGGTTTCTACCGATACGACCCGGTCGCCAACACGTGGACCACATTGGCCCCATTACCGTTGGCACTGTACGATGCGCGCTCGACCTACGCGGCTAATGTCAACAAGGTCTATGTTTTTGGCGGCTTTGTGAGCGGCAATGTCCTTAACACCAATTACATTTACGACATCGCCACAAACAGTTGGACAACAGGCGTCCCAATGCCTGACGGGCGCTACTTCCCCAACGTTGCCTACTACGGCGTCAATGGAAAAATCTATGTTATTGGTGGGTTTGATCCTAGCTTTACCGAGCAAGGACAGACATGGGAGTACGATCCGGTTGCCAACACATGGAATACCAGCCGGACGAATGACCCCGTGCCACAGGGCGGCAGTGCCACGAGCATTGTTGGCCAGTACATTTATCTGGCAGGTTCTTTAGGGGCTGGCGGCGGGACAAACTTCCATTACCGTTACGACGTCTTAGGCGATACCTGGGCCGCCATGGCACCCGTGCCTGTTGATGTGTTTGAGGCTGCGGGCGCGGCGATCGAAAACCAGACCTACGTGATTGGTGGTGGCAACCCAAACGTCGGCCCGGCGGCCAATGCTCAGGCTCGGAAGCAAGCTTCGATTGGAGCGCCGGCCATGTCCTACAACAGCACTTACATTTATGATATTCCGGCCAATAGCTGGGTAATTGGACCGAACACGTATGTGGCGCATTCCTTCACGGGGGGTACAGCGATTAGGAATCGCCTCCTGGTCGTGTGCGGATTTGATCTTATCGGTGACACGCATGTCGTGGAGATGAGTGTGACGGGCGGTTGCGCGAGTCCTACTCCTACCGCAACGCCAACTGCGACGGCTACGGCTACTGCTATTGCTACAGCGACAGCCACACCTACTGTGAGCGCGACGCCAACTGCGACGGTTACACCGAGCGCAACTGCAACTGCAACTGCGACGGCGACAGCGATAGCAACTGCTACAGCGACAGCTACACCTACTGCGAGCGCGACACCAACAGCAACGGTTACACCAACAGCAACTGCGACGGCAAGTTCTTCACCTACCGCAACACCTACGTCGACGCCGAGAGGTACTCCCACACCGAGGCCGCGGCCGGCTCCTGCACCGCGTCCGTAGCTTACCATCGAATGAAACGGCAAATTGCCGGCGAGGTTAAACCGCATCTGGTTCGAGGCGCGTTTTGCCTTGTTCTGCTTGTGGCAGGGACATTGCCTTTTTTTTCCCCTCCCAAGACATTGGCGAAACATGACCAACGAACGCTGACGTTTGCAGAACGCGTAGCGTATCAGCGAGCTATTGAGGACGTTTACTGGCGTCACCGGATCTGGCCAAAGGAACGGCCGGATCCCAAACCGTCGCTCGATGCGGTGATGTCTCAGGCGCAGCTGGAAAAGAAAGTCGCAGATTACCTGCGCAAGTCTCAAGCGCTGGAGGATTACTGGCAACGGCCACTTACAGCCAAGCAGTTGCAGGCTGAAATCGATCGCATGGCACAGCACACCAAGCAGCCCGAAGTGTTGCGGGAACTCTTTGAAGCGCTAGGGAACGATCCGTTTATAATCGCGGAATGCCTGGCGAGACCAGTGCTAACAGAGCGTGTAGTTGCCGATCTGTCGACGCAACGCGAAACAGAGCGCTTTGGGCCTGCGCAGAGCAACGGGCTGCGTAGCATGTCGATGGCAGCAACGTTAGTAAATGTGGCCTACACTCTTCCAAGGATTTCCGAAGGAGATCCTCCATGCGTCGATGATACCTGGACAGCCACCAGCACCACCAATGCGCCCGATGCGCGGGCATACCAAACGGCAGTCTGGACGGGCACTGAAATGATCGTTTGGGGTGGGTACGATGGCAACAATGCATTGAACACTGGCGGCAGATACAATCCAAGCACGGATAGTTGGACGGCTACCAGCACCACCAATGCGCCTACTGGCCGATATCTGCATACGGCAGTGTGGACCGGAAGTGAAATGATCGTCTGGGGCGGGTATAACGGCGGCAGCTCTTTTAACACTGGCGGCAGATACAATCCAAGCACGGATACTTGGACGGCTACCAGCACCACCGACGCGCCCGAAGCCCGATACGGTCACACGGCAGTATGGACCAGCAGCGAAATGATCGTCTGGAGCGGATCTTATTGGAACACCGGCGGAAGATATAATCCAAGCACGGATACTTGGACAGCTACTAGCACCACCAACGAACCAGCGGCTCGAACCGGTCACACGGCAGTGTGGACTGAAAGCGAAATGATCATCTGGGGCGGCGACAGCGGTATCGTGCTGAACACCGGCGGCCGATACAACCCAAGCACGGATACTTGGACAGCTACCAGTACCACTAACGCACCAGCGGCTCGAGACAGTCACACCGCAGTATGGACCAGAAGCGAAATGATCGTTTGGGGTGGGTACGACGGCAACAATGAATTGAACACTGGCGGCAGATACAATCCAAGCACGGATACTTGGATAGCTACCAGCATCACTAACGCGCCCGACGCTCGAGACTATCATCCGGCAGTGTGGGCCGGCAACGAGATGATCATCTGGGGCGGGCACAGCAACAACATTGGCGAGTTTAACACCGGCGGCAGATACGATCCAAGCACCGACAGCTGGGCGGCTACAAGCACTACTAATGCCCCCTCTGCGCGAGATTCCCACACCGCGATATGGAGCGGCAATGAGATGATCATCTGGGCCGGATACGACGGGAACGGGAGTTACTTGAGGACCGGTGGGAAATACTGCGCGCAATCTGGTGGGTCCACGCCTACGCCGACACCGACTGCAACACAGACGCCCACACCCACAGCGTCGCCGACGTGCTCACCCGGAGGCGCCGGGCCGTGGGTAATGGATAACCCGTATCCCACACCGACCGACCGTTATGGCTTCGCCCAGACCTCCACCCACTTCTATGTGTTTGGTGGAGCGGGTCCAACCAACGCCGTCAATCGAATGGAAATCACTACAGGAGCATGGGAAGCCCGCGCGCCGATGCCGTCCAACGCCATAGCGCCTACCTGTGCGCTGATGGAAGCCACCGGCATTGTTTACTGCGGCTTCGGATGGTTGAACACAAGCTTCGCAGCCTACAACATCGCCACCGATAGTTGGACTTCCCTTGCGCAAGTACCCACCATTGACAGCTATGGGTCTGTATTGGGCGCCTTCAATGGCAAAGTATTTCTCGTGAGCGGCACCTTCTTCCCCACAAACGCAGTCTGGGTCTATGACGTGGCCACGAATACGTGGTCGGCCGGAACTTCAGCACCAAGCGAGGTCTCGTTTCCGGGCTACCGGCAAATCGGTCAGTTCCTTTACGTAGTGGGAGGCTGGGATTCTAATTCGCCGACTATGAACAAGACGACTACCTGGCGCTTGGACATGAACTCCGCACCCGGTGTGTGGGAAAACGGGCCGATATTCACTCAGGCACGGGCAGACTTCGGCCTGGCCTACGATCCTAGCACAAACTCGTTGTACGCGCTCGGTGGAGATGCTAACGGTGGTGATTTCTTCGAGTCTACCACCGCGGTTGACCAGCTACCCTTGAGCGACTGGCCTGGCGGAACATGGACAGTGTCACCACCGGACCTGCCCTTACCGGAACGTCAGGGCAACCAGGGGGGTTTCTATGGCGCAGGGGAGATCTGGAGTGTAGGAGGGCTCAACGGACAAACCTCCCAGTTCCTCGCTGAGGTACTGCATCGTCCTAACGTTTGCCCGGGCGCGAGTCCAACGCCAACCCCAAGCGCAACGTTTACTCCGAGTGCAACAGCGACTGCCACTGCCACATTCACACCAACGACAACAGCGACCCCTAGCCCAAGCGGAACAGGAACTGTTACTCCGAGCGTAACGCCGACAATTACACCTACGGCAACAAGCACACCTAGCGCCAACCCCAGACCTACTCCTACGCCGAGGTCTCGTCCAACGCCGAGAGCGCGGCCTACCCCGCCGCCGCACCTCACCCCTGTGCCACCGCCACCATCACCGCGTCCTACGCCCAGGCCGCGACCATCGTCGCCGCCTCGCATCACACCAGTGCCGCCTCCGCCGTCGCCGCGTGCTACTCCCTGGCCGCGACCTAGTCCGTAGCCTGACATGAAAAACGAATTGATCGCGCATTCCGCTTTTTTTACCCGGCGGATCTTGTTCACTCTCGTCTGCGCAGCCGCATGTTTAATTGTCACGCGAAGCTTGCCGGGGTTCTTCCGGAGCGAAGGTGCCACAAACAATTCGCAACGAACGCTGAGGTTCGCCGAACGCGTGGCGTATCAGCGAGCGATCGAAGACGTTTACTGGCGTCACCGCATCTGGCCAAAAGAGCGCCCCGATCCCAAGCCGTCGCTCGATGCGGTGATGTCTCAGGCGCAGCTAGAAAAGAAAGTCGCAGACTACCTGCGCAAGTCTCAAGCGCTGGAGGATTACTGGCAACGGCCGATCACCGCTGAGCAGTTACAGGCTGAAATGGATCGCATGGCGCAGCACACGAAACAGCCGGAGGTATTGCACGAGCTCTTTGAGGCACTTGGCAATGATCCGTTTATTATCGCCGAATGTCTGGCCAGGCCAGCGCTGGGGGAGCGTTTGCTGACGGGCTGGTATGCGTATGACGAGCGACGTCACGGGCAACTGAGACGACGTGCTGAAGCGGAGCTACTCGCGCATCCGAGCGTCGAGCAGATGAAACAACTCAGCGGTACGTATAGCGAAATCGAGCTGGTTAAGAGCGACAACAGCAGAGGGAATCGCTGGGCTGAACATGCAGTGAAGCTCGAGCCGCGAATGGGATGACGTTGTGCAACGATTGGCGGGAATATTCAATGTAGCTTCGAGCCAATCAACAAGTGGTAGGGACGGACCGCCGGGCCGTCCGTCTCTGCCGCCGCGCCCGGCGGTGGCGCCCTACCAAACTATACCGACAGGCAAGCTAAGCCTATTACGGGAGGACGAGACGCGCTATTATGCGACGGCTGTAATCAAGAAAACTGATCAGCGTTTAAAGGTCGCTACAATTTCCTGGCTGAAGGAGCCATTGCAGTCCTGGTTCGCGAGAGCGGAAAACCAAGTGCCTGGCGCGATAGCAACGACGAACGCAACCTTTACGCTTTCGAATATGTCGGATCCGACCGTCGGATGCATGGACGATACTTGGACGGCAACCAGCGGCACCCCCTCTGGTCGGTCTGGTCACACTGCTATCTGGACTGGCACCGAGATGATTGTATGGGGCGGTGGAACCAACAACTTCGTCTTGTTCAACAGCGGCGGAAGATACAATCCAAGCACAGACAGTTGGACGCCGACTAGCACAACAAATGCGCCCCAGGGTCGCTACTACCACACGGCCGTATGGACCGGCAGCGAAATGGTCGTGTGGGGTGGATGGGATGGCGGCACCTATTTCGACTCAGGCGGGAGGTACAATCCAGGGACTGATGGTTGGACAGCAACTAGCACGATGAATGCGCCCACTGGGAGAATCTTTCACACAGCGATCTGGAGCGGAGGCGAAATGATTGTGTGGGGCGGATATGATGGCGCTAGCCAAGTGAATACCGGCGGCCGATACAATGCTGGAATGGACAGTTGGACAGCTACGGACACTGCTGGCGCGCCCCTTGCGCGATATGGTCACACAACCGTGTGGACTGGCACTGAAATGATCATTTGGGGTGGAGTAAATAACGGCGTTGGCGTCGACAGCGGCGGCAGATTCAATCCAAGCGCGAATAGTTGGACGGCTACGAGCACGACCAATGCACCGGGGGCTCGCTATCATCACACAGCCGTCTGGACTGGCAGTGAAATGATCATTTGGGGCGGAGACGACGGTGGCGTCTCCTTTAGCACTGGCGCGCTATATGACCCCGCTACGAACAACTGGACCGCTACTACGACCGCCAATGCTCCAGTGGGCCGATCCTTCCACACGGCAATTTGGACGAGCACTGAAATGATAGTCTGGGGAGGATTTATTGGTGGCGGCGATACAAACACCGGCGGCAGATACAATCCTGCGACGAATAGTTGGATGGCTAGCAGCACCACAAACGCACCGTCCGCCCGAGACTCGCACACTGCCGTCTGGAGTGGGAGTGAGATGATCATCTGGGGCGGCGGCTTTGCTTTGGATACTGGAGGTAGATATGATCCAACGTCTGACTCTTGGGTGCCAACAGGCGGTGGACCATCCGCTCGGTATCTTCATACCGCAGTGTGGACTGGCGGTGAGATGATTGTTTGGGGAGGCAGCAACCCTAACTATTTAAACACAGGCGGAAGATACAATCCTAGCACGGACAGTTGGACAACTACTAACACGACTAACGCGCCCGCAAGTCGACAGCGTCACACAGCAGTCTGGACCGGCAAGGAAATGGTTGTCTGGGGCGGACTTGCGTTGAGCGGCGCCGTCAATACCGGCGGCAAATACAATCCTGCCTCGGATACTTGGACCGCGACCAGCACCGTCAACGCGCCTATCGCGCGCTGGTTACAAACTGCAATTTCCAATGGGAGTGAGATGATCGTTTGGGGTGGAGAGGATAACAATGGCAACGTGCTTAGCACGGGCGGCAGGTACAATACCGCGATGGACACTTGGATGGGCACCGCCACCGTCGGCGGGCCTGCCGCCAGAGAGTTGCAAAGCGCAGTGTGGACGGGCGGCGAAATGATAATCTGGGGCGGGACTGATCTTGTCAATAACTTGAGCACTGGCGGCAGATACAGTCCTGGTACAGACAGTTGGGCCGTTACTGCTAGCATCAACGCACCTGATGGCCGAACGAATCACACAGCCGTGTGGAGTGGCAGTGAAATGATTATCTGGGGCGGGTACAACGGTAGTCGTCTCAATAGTGGCGGGAGATACAATCCGACGACGGATAGTTGGACAGCGACGAGCACGACCAATGCACCGACCAATCGATCCAGTCACATAGCCGTATGGACCAACAACGAAATGATTATCTGGGGCGGATGGAATGGCAGCGTTTTCTTTAACACGGGCGGCAGATACGATCCGGCTACCGACACTTGGACTGCCACCAGCCTCATTAACGCTCCCGATGGGCGCTACCGTCACACAGCAGTCTGGACCGGCAGTGAAATGACTGTCTGGGGTGGTCAGACCGATATCAGCAGTCAGACAGCTACTAACACAGGAGGGAGGTACTGCGCGCAATCTGGTCCCACGCCCTCGCCGACTCCTACACCTACGCCATGCACGGGGAGATGTACACCCACGCCGAGGCCGCGCCTGACTCCTGCGCCGCGGCCGTGATGATAGCCAAGGAGTGAGAAGTGGTGAGTGACTAGTGATTGGTTCTCTGATTCCTGCCGGAGGATTTCGGCAAGCTGCCGAAAACGACAGGTTCGCCACGGCGAATCCGTCCTGTGGCGGACTGGTCCCGCAGATGCGGGATGCTCCCCAGAGTGACGCTGCGCTGGATCGCGGATGGCGCGGGTCGCGCTGAAATCCGAGGCGTCGGCGTTTAAAAAATTAGTGTCCATTCGTGTTGATTCGTGGTTAGTAGAAGCTCCGATGAAAATCAGAATTACGTCCGATGTCAGATCCATCGCGGTCGCTGCAGCGCTGCTATGCCTTGCTGCAGTTACGCCAGCACTCGCGACTACGCCTCAATATCAGATTTATGATATCGGCATCATTAATACCGGCGACACCGCTTCGCAGGGTTTTGGCGTGTCGCATGCAGGAGTTGCCGTTGGTCGCTCGATAGGCACCGCGGGTAGCCAGGCGTTTACCTGGACGGTCAAAGGCGGCATCATTGGGCTGCCGAATCTCGCCGGGCGCAACTTTGCCGTTTCGAACAGCGCCAATGACAGCGGTATTGTCGTCGGGACCGCCGCTACGACACTCTTCGGCTCCGATCGGTTGCCGGTGATTTGGCAAAACGGCGCCGTTTCACAGCTGCCGTTGCCGGCGGGCGAGACGCTTGGTGACGCCAGCTCAGTGAACGCTTCCACTGTTGCGGTCGGCTCGGTGGACGCCGGAAGTTTCCAGCATGGCGTCATCTATAGCGGCGGCACCGGGACAATCATCACGCAAACCACGACGAACGGCAGTTACTTCCTCACCGCGTTCGGTATCAACGATTCGGGCCGCGTCGTAGGTCAGGGCATCGATCCAACGAATGCCGCACGCAACGTTGGGATCGTTTATGACATTGGTCAGAGTATGGCGTTTGAGGTCGGCGCGTTGCCAGGAATGAATGGCGCGCTTGCTTTCGGCGTGAGCAACACCGGTTACGTGGTTGGATCGAGCATGTTGAACCAAGGCTCGGGTTTGCCGTTCATCTGGTCGGACCAGGGCGGAATCGTTGCCGTCCCACTCGCTTCAGGGACGAGCGAAGGGTCCGCGCGCGCGGTGAATTCGGCCGGCTGGGTGGTGGGAAATGATTCGTCAGCTTTCTCGATCCCGTTTCTTTATGATGGAATGATGACCTATCGGCTTGCCGATCTGCTTCCGCCAAACTCAGGCTGGGATTTGTCGATGAACACTTCCTCGTCGGCAGACGGTATTAGCGACGACGGCGTCATTGTTGGTACCGGTGTACACAATGGCGACCTTCACGCCTACGCGATGGTGCCCGTGGCGCCTACGCCCACACCGAGTCCTACACCAACTGCAACCGCTACACCCACAGCGTCATCCACTCCAACGGCTACGCCCACAGCGACGCCTACGCCAACGGCTGCGCCAAGGATTACTCCTACACCAAGGCCACGCCCAACTCCCCGACCCCGACCGGGGTTTTGACGAACACTGCGTTCGCAGCTCGGTTACTCTGGGGAGCACAGGCTGCTAGCCTGTCCTTTTCGGCAGCCTGCCGAAAAGCTCGTCGCGTGCTGAGACCAAAAGTTGCTTGCCACCTGCAGACTTGTCGCCGGCAAGCTGCCGACGACTACAGGCTGGCAGCTTGTGCTCCCCAAAAGTCCGCCAACACTCTTTCTTGTCATTCGCGTTGGCCAGCGCCAAGATCGCACTGCACTTCATGAATCAACGGCATCGCGAGGACCAGCACTCGCCGCTGAGTTATCACGGCGCCTGGCGTATCGTATGGCTCATATTCTTCCTACTTATTGTCTGGTTGATTCTGCGCGCGTTGCAGCCGGTGATTTTGCTTTTTGCTCTGGTCTTTCTTATCGCAATGGTCATGAACCCAATCGTGGTCTGGCTGCACAAACATCGCGTCCCCCGCTTCGCCAGCGTGATACTGCTGGTGCTTGCGCTCATCGCTCTGACGACCACGATCATCCTGTTTGCGATTCCGCCGTTGACCACCCAGATGCAGGAACTCTTGCGGAGCGCACCCAAACTCGCGCAAGGCCTTCAAACCCGCATCGAATCGCTCACCCGAAGTTATCCGGCAGTGCGCGGGGCCTTGCCTCGCACTGACGAGATCGCAAGCAAAGTTGCCGCAGCCGCCGCAACAATCGGAAATATTCTGCTCAGATCGACCCTTGGACTGGTCGGCGGCGTCGCCAGCGTTGTACTCGCCATTTTGTTGCTGATTTTTGTGCTCGCCAGTCCGCGCCCGCTGGTGGCCGCGTATCTCGCGCTCGTGCCGGACCGATATCGCCTGCAGGCGCATCGGACTCTCGCGCGCATGATGCGACAGATGACCGCCTGGGCGCGCGGCGTAGCTATCAATGGCGTTATCACCGGTCTTTCGATCGGCGTATTACTTTCTGTAGTCGGCGTGCAGACGGCGCTCATCTTCGGCGTACTGGCTTTTTTCGGTGAGTTTCTCCCAAACATCGGCGCATTTCTCGTTTCCATTCCCATCCTGCTCGTCGCGCTGAGCATGGGCGCCACAAAATTCTGGCTCGCGCTTGGAGTGATTGTGCTGGTTTACCAGGTTGAGCTGAATGTTCTGGTGCCGGGCGTGCTCGGCAAAGAAATGCGATTGCATCCGGTAAACATTTTGTTTTTTACCCTGGCGACTGCCGAACTCTTCGGGCTTCTCGGAGTATTTCTCGCTGTTCCCGCCGCGGCGCTGGTTCAAATTGTGATCGACGAGTTTTATTTGGAACCGCGCAAGCTGGACCGTGCCGCCCTCGATCGCGAAGCCGCCGCGCTCGTCGAAGGCAGGGAGTGAGAAGATCGCCGGGTGTCAGCCCACTCGTCGCTCAGAGGGCGCCGCCACAGTTTGTTTCGGCAGAAAAAGCTTTGACATCACGGCACCAATTTCAGTAAAACCGGGCTACGAAGGAATCCATCACACAATGTCCAAGCTTCAAGTAACCCTTACCGCTTTCGTGCTCCCTTTAGTTCTGCTGTTTGCGTCGCCCAACCTGGCCTTATCTAATTCCGCGAAAGAGAAAAACCAGAGTCGTTTTGGCGAGACTGGAACGCTTCAAAAGATGATCGTTGAAGACGCGGGCGTAACGATGCAACTCGATCTCAACGGATTGAATGGAAGCAGTTCTCTGGTGTCACGGCCAGTCACATTGCACTTCGCTGCGGCCGCCAATTCTTTCTTTCCGATTCTCGTGTTTAACGATGTATTGCGCGGCCTGGAGCCCGGCTCGATCGCGCTGGCTTTGCAAGGTTCCTCTTCGGCCGGTGTCAACGCCCCCAACTACAGCCTGCCTGCCGCAATAAGCGCATCTCTCAAGCGGCTCACAGTTGAAAGACTTCCTTCAGGCCAGGGATTCGACCTTGCAGTGCGCGATAGCAATACAGGATTCACGTTTTTCAATGTGGAAGGACCCCAATACAATTACGATGCTGGTGCGCAGTCGCTCACCATCACAGGAGGCAGGCTGCTCCTTTCAAAACAGTTTGCCAGCACACTGGGTATTCCATCAGAAGCTGGCTCGTTGGCGGGAACAATTTCCGTCGGCGCGGCGATGCAACCTATCCAAATCAACCAGTTTGTGAGGGGCGAAACCAAATCGATGGTCATGCCACCAATGCAACATGCCGTCGGTCCCGGAGTACCAAACCTTGTGGCCGGGCCTGATGTTATAGTCGGAGACATCGAAGACGTGGCGCAGTTTAGTGCTCCCGTCGGTACGCAAGTTGGGCTGGCAATAGGAACAGACTCCTGCAACAACGGGGACCAGCCAATCGATTGGTTTGCATTGCCACAAACCGATCATCCGGTCGTTCCGCAGAACCTGTATCGGATGAGCGGAGGCGTGGATAACCAGGAGCGCTTCGAACAGATCGGCCAGTCATGGATGAAACATACCTTCGAGGCGTTGGAAGACACCGTTTGCGGCACTTGTAACACCAGTGGCTGTCAAACAGGCACACATCTGTGCCCGGGCTGTTCCGACCCGTACGTGTCAAGCTTGAATGGGGACCAGAACGGCATCGGCTCGCGCGCCTGGATCAATCCGTTCACCGGATCTTTTCCATCAAACGCCAACGACCATACCGGCCATGTTCACGACGGCGTGTCACACCGGATTTTGGTAGAGACGGATGATTTAATCCCAAGCGGAAATCCAGGGGCAAGTTATTTTGGCGAAGCCGCCTACATTACCCCGCATGAATACACGTGGTGCCAATCGCATCCCACGGAGTGCAACATGTTCAACAATTTCTCCTATCGTCAGTTCTCGGTCACCGGCGGCCCTACATTTTTCAATTTTTCGGCAGTCGGTTCTACCGTGCGAATGCAGCCTGCTATCCAGGCCTGGGCAGCTACGGGCGCCACAGTCAGTCAGGTTGAGCCCGATCCGGGTAACGATGGTCTCTTCTTCGTCGGTTACAAAGTAACAGGCCCGAATGCCGGAGTGTGGCACTATGAGTACGCCATCTTTAACATGAACCTTGACCGTGCCGTTCAATCCTTCAAGCTCATTTATCCATTCTTTCCTGCGGTCTTGAGCAACATCGAATTCCATGCTCCCCCGCAACATCCTGGTTGGGCTAACGATGGTACACAGGGAGACGCTGGATATAGCAGCACACCATGGGACGTTACTCAGGACGCAACCTCAATTACCTGGAGCACGGAAACTTTTGCGCAAAACCAGAACGCCAACGCTGTTCGGTGGGGCACGCTTTATAATTTTCGGTTCGATTCGACCGCGCCCCCCGCCGACAGCACTGCTAACATCGGTTTCTTTAAAACAGGCTCACCAGTTACCGTGGATGTCGTGGCTCCTTTCACGTCAGACGCGACGCCGACTCCGTCACCCACAGCGACAACGACTCCGACTGCGACGGCAACGGCGAGTCCAACACCTACCGCTACAGCGACAGCGACAGTTCGCCACGCCCACTGCGACTCGACAGTTACTGCAACACCCACTGCCACTCCGCGGCCCACTCCAACTCCGAGGTCCAGCCCGTCGCCAAGGACTCGTCCCACACCCGCACCTCGCCCCTAGGTCTGCATCCCGCGTGCCGGCGCGTGAAGTGATCAGTGATTAGGGGTGAACCGTCCCTCCTGGAGAGCGTTGCTTCCGGTACGGTAAAAGAATTGTTAACAATCTTTTTTTGCGTCCGTGGTCAGCACGTGAGAAAAATTACCACTCAATCTCCGCCAGCCTTACCCGAACCAAGAGGATCCGCACAATGTCAAAATTAACGCTTACCGGTTTCGCGCTAGTGTCAGTTCTGTTTTTCGGAAACAATTCAGAGAACTGCGCAGCCCAACCCAAACAATACAGTTCCGGTGCGCTGAACGGCACCCTTCAGAAAATGATCGTGGAAAATGGAAGCGTGACGCTGAACCTCGATCTAAATGGATTGACTGGAAGCAATGACCTGACCACCAGACCTGTCACGCTGCGGTTCGCCGCTGCGAGCGACTCGTTTTTTCCGATTCTCGTTTTCAACGATCTGTTGCGCGGTCCCGAGCCGGGATCGATCGCACTGGTTCCGCAAGACCGACCGAATCCTCTCCTTCCCGCCGCGCTGGCCGCATCTCTCAAGCAGCTCGTTCTCGAGAAACTTCCGTCCGATGCAGGCGCCGATCTCGCTGTGCGCGACGCCAGGACGGGTCTGACGTTTTTCAATGTGGAAGGGCACCAATATAATTACGATGCCAATGCGAAGTTGCTGAGCATCCAGGGCGGACGACTCCTGATGTCAAATGAGTTTGCAAAGGTGCTAGGGCGACCACGGGACGCCGGTGCGACCCTTGGCGGGATCTCGATCGGGGCGGTCATGCAACCAATCGAGATCACACAAGTTCTTAGTGGTGAACCCAAATCCGTCGTGATGCCACCAATTGGCGGGGCAACAGGAGGCGAAGTGCCAACACGAACATCCGGGCCCGATGTCATTGTAGGAGATCTGCCAGACGTGGAGCAACTCGGGAGTGCCGGCACCCAGGTCGGTCTGGCAGTAGCAACGACATCCTGCAATAGTGGCGACCAGCCCGTCGATTGGTTTGCGCTGCCAAATACTGATCACCCGGTCGTCCCGCAAAATTTTTATCGGATGAGCGGCGGGGCAGATAATACCGAGCGGTTCGAACAAATTGGCCAATCCTGGCTCAAACATACCTTCTTCGCTTTGGAAGACGACGCCTGCAGCATTGGCTGTAATACCAGTGGTTGCGGCACGGGCAGCCATCTTTGCCCAGGGTGCTCTGATCCGTACACCGCCGGCTTAAATGGCGACCAAGACCAGATCGGTTCGCGCGCCTGGGTCAATCCATTCACGGGTAACTTTCCAACGACTGCGAACGATCACAGCGGGCACAATCACGACGGCGTGTCGCACCGGGTTCTCGTGGACGTGGACGATCTCAACACCACACTCAATCAAGGCGCGACCTATTTCGCTGAAGCGCAATATGTCGCTCCGAGCGAATACACCTGGTGCCAGTCGCATCCCACAGAATGCAACATGTATAATAACGCGTCCTATCGCCAGTATATCGTGAGCGGCACTACCAGTTTCAGCTTTTCGCCGGTAGGTAACACAATCCGAATGCTCCCTGCCATCTGGGCTTGGACGGGGGCGACTGTGAGCCGGTCCGAGCCGGATCCGGGAAATGACGGCTTCTGGTTTATCGGTTACAAGGTAACCAACCCATCGGCTGGAGTCTGGCACTATGAGTACGCTCTCCATAACATGAACCTGGATCGCGCGATTCAATCCTTCAGTGTCCCGCTGGGGCCTGGCACTAATATCAGTAACATCGGCTTTCACGCGCCGCCTCAGCATCCCGGTTGGGCAAATGACGGCACTTTTAACAACCAGGGTTACAGCAACACCCCGTGGACTGTTACTCAGGACGCGAGCTCTATTACCTGGAGCACGGAAAGCTTTGCGACTAATCAGAATGCCAATGCGATTCGCTGGGGCACACTGTATAATTTTCGGTTCGACGCCGATCAGCCGCCGCAAAATGCCAATGCGACCGTCGGCTATTTCAAGACGGGCTCGCCGATGACGGTTGCGATCCAGGCACCTGTCGGCGGCGCAACGCCGACTCCTACTGCAACCGCAACAGCGACTCCGACAGCGACGGCAACACCTAGTGCAACACCCACTGCCACTCCGCGGCCGACGCCGACACCAAGGTCCAGCCCGCAGCCGAGGGTTCGCCCCACTCCGGCGCCTCGTCCGTAGCTAAGAAGTGCCGGGCGACTGGTGATTAGCGAACAGCCCTGTCGTGATCAAATTGGCGCGCGGCGCCAATAACAAAGCGGTCTCGACGGATCGGGACTGGACTCCAAAGTGTGGCCCCGATTCCAGTCGGTACGGCTACATCGCTCTCGGACAAGCTGAGCATTCCTTCCTGCATTCGCACGACCAAAAGATTTTTACAAAAATCTGCTTTGCTTACACGCCGAGCGCGTGACAAAAATGAGGCTCGCTTAACCTTTAGCCAGGTTTCAGCGCAACCCGAGGGTTCAATGCAATGTCAAGAATAACGCCTACCTTTTTCATGCTGCTGTTAGTTCTATTTCTCGGGAATAGCCCTGAGAATTATGCAGCCCAATCCAAACAGGAGACTTCCGAGGCGCCGACGGGAACGCTTCAAAAGATGATCGTCGAAAACGGCAGCGTGACGATGAGCCTCGATCTCAACGGATTAAACGGAAGCGACGCGTTGATCACGACACCCACCACGCTGCGTTTCGCGGCCGCAATCAATTCGTTTTTTCCAATTCTGGTTTTTGACGATTTGTTGCGCGGTCCCGAGCCGGGCTCGATCGCGCTGGTCCCACAAGACCGAGCGGTTCCCGCGTTTCCGCCCGTGCTCGCCGTTTCCCTCAAGCAGCTTGTGGTGGAAAAGCTTCCTTCCGACGCAGCGTTCGATCTGGCTGTGCGCGACGGCAAAACTGGATTCACCTTTTTTAACATTGAAGGGCATCAGTACGACTACGATCCCAGGGCACAATCTCTACGAATCACCGGCGGAAACCTGCACGTTTCACAAGAGTTTGCCAACGCGCTGGGCCGGCCAGCGGACGCTGGCGCAACGGTCGGCAAAATCTCCGTCGGCGCAGTGATGCAGCCGGTCGAGATCCAAACAATCGTCAACGGCGAAGTCCAATCAGCGATCATGCCACCAATGCGAGGCGCAGCCGGTGCAGAAACGCCGATGCTCGCGCCGGGCCCGGATGTGATCGTTGGTGACCTGCCGGAAATGGCGCAATACGGACGTACTGAAACCTCCGTCGGACTAGGAATTGGAACAACGTCGTGTAACAACGGTGACCAACCACTGCACTGGTTTGCATTGCCGAACGTCGACCATCCCGTTATTCCGCAAAACTTTTATAGAATGAGCGGCGGCGCTACGAACAGCGACCGCTTTGAACAGATCGGACAATCCTGGCTAAAACATGCGTTTGGAGCTTTCGAAGGCAATAATTGTAACTTTGGCTGTAACACCAGCGGATGCACTACTGGGTCCAACCTATGCGCCGGATGCTCGGATCCCTACGGTTCCAGTTTAAACGCGAGTCAAACCGGGCTCGGCTCACGCGCGTGGGCGAATCCGTTTACGGGCTCGTTCCCATCGGGGGCCAACAATCACTCTGGCCACAACCACACTGGCACATCACACCGGGTCACAGTCGGAATGAGCGACCTGGACTCATCGCAGAATCCCGGCGCTACCTACTTCGCCGAAGCGCAGTATGTTACTCCGCACGAGTACTCGTGGTGCCAGTCCCATCCCGGGCAATGCAACATGTACAACAATGTCTCCTACCGTCAGTTTGCGGTTAGCGGAGGCCCAACCAATTTCACATTTTCACCTGTTGGCTCGACGATAGAGATGCAGCCAGCCATCATGGCCTGGACTGGCGCGACGGTCAGCCAAGCCGAACCCGATCCAGGCAATGACGGGCTTTGGTTTATGGGTTACAAAGTGACTAACCCTGGCGCCGGTGTGTGGCATTACGAATACGCCCTTTATAACGAGAACCTCGACCGCGGAATTCAATCCTTCAGCGTGCCTTTGGGACCTGGAGTTAACATCAGCAACATCGACTTTCATGCGCCGCCGCAGGAACCCGGCTGGGCAAATGACGGCACACTCAACAATCAGGGTTACAGCAGTACTCCCTGGACTGTTACTCAGTCGTCTGGTTCCATAACATGGAACACGGAAACCTTTGCGACTAATCAGAACGCTAATGCGATTCGCTGGGGCACATTGTACAACTTCCGGTTTGATGCCGACCAACCGCCGCAGAGCGCCAATGCGACAGTCGATTTCTTCAAAACAGGCTCGCCCATGATAGTTGCGATCCAGGCGCCGGCAGGAGGAGCGACACCGACTCCGACGCCGCGGCCTATTACGCTCGGCGCCCAGAAAAAAAAGATAACTGGAATAAATTCGGTGCGTCTCACCTGGACCGGGGCGACCTCGGCCAACATCGACGTCTACCGCAATGGCGTGCTGATCGTGACAACGCCGAACGATGGACAGTATGATGATTCCACCGGCGACACTGGTCGAGCTCAATACAGGTATCGGGTTTGTGAAGCTGACACCGCGACATGCTCCAATGATGTCACGGTGAACTTCCCGCATTAGGGACAACCAAGCCGCTTCGCTCGAACGAAGCGCAAAGATTTTTCCAAAAATCTTCTTTGCTTACGCGCTGAGCGCGTGAGAAAGATCACGCTCGCTCAACCTTAGCCAGGTTTCAGCGCAACCCGAGGGTTCAATAAAATGTCAAAAATAACGCTTACCAGTTTCGCTTTGCTGCTTCTTCTGTTTTTTGGGAACAGTTCACGGAACTACGCCGCCCAATCCAAACAGAATACTTCCGACGCACCGACCGGAACGCTTCAAAAAATGATTGTTGAAAACGGCAGCGTCACGATGGATCTCGATCTCAACCGGTTGAACGGAATCAGCTCCATCGCGACAGCACCTGCCACAGTGCATTTCGACGCCGCGGCCAATTCCTTTTTCACGATTTTGGTTTTTAACAATCTGTTGCGCGGTCCCGAGCCGGGCTCAATGGCGCTTGCTCTGCAAAATTCTTTGGCCGGCGGCAATGCTCCCGGCTACGGCCTACCTGCGGCAATATCCACGTCTCTCAAGCAACTGGTTATCGAGAAACTTCCTCCCGACGCAGCTTTTGACCTCGCTGTGCGCGACGGCAAAACGGGATTCACCTTTTTCAACATTGAAGGGCATCAGTATGACTACGACCCTGATGCACAGTCTCTAAGCATCACAGGCGGAAACCTGCTCGTTTCACCAGAGTTTGCCAATGCGCTCGGCCGGCCATCGGACGCCGGCGCGAGTGTCGGCAAGATCTCGATCGGCGCCGCGATGCAACCGATAGAGATCGACCAGGTTGTTGATGGCGAGCTGCGATCAATGACGATGCCGGCGTTACGGCAGCCAGCAGTTGGCACTCAACCGGGCCCGGATGTTATCGTTGGAGACCTGCCCGAAATGGCACAATATGGCCACGCTGGAACTCAAGTTGGCCTGGCGGTAGGAACAGATTCCTGCAACAGAGGGACCGAGAACGTAGATTGGTTTGCATTACCGAACAACGATCACCCAGTGGTTCCGCAAAACATGTACCGTATGAGTAGTGCCGCCAATAACAACGACCGGTTTGAACAAATTGGGCAGTCATGGTTGAAACATACATTCGCGGCAGCGTCGTCGAACACCTGTGGCTTTGGCTGTAACGGTGTGGGCGGCGATCATCTTGGCTCGGGTTGTTCCGATCTTTACAGCTCCGGCTTAAACGCGAGTCAGAGCGGTCTAGGGTCGCGCGCCTGGGTAAATCCCTTCTCTGGCTTCTTCCCCTCCGGGAACGTTGCCGATAACCATACCGGCCACAGCCACGATGGCGTATCCCACCGGATCCGGGTTGAGGCGAGTGATCTGGACACGACGCTCAACTCTGGAGCGACCTATTTTGCGGAGGGTCAATACGTCACTCCGCACGAGTACACATGGTGTCAGTCGCATCCCGGGCAATGTAACATGTACAACAATGTCTCCTATCGTCAGTTTATCGTTCACGGAGGCCCAACCAATTTCACCTTTTCCTCTGTTGGCTCGACGATCCAGATGGAACCGGCCATCATGGCCTGGACTGGCGCAACGGTCAGTCAACTCGAACCCGATCCAGGCAACGACGGAATCTGGTTTATGGGTTACAAAGTGACTAACCCTAGTGCCGGTGTGTGGCATTACGAATACGCGGTTTATAATGAGAATCTCGACCGTGGAATTCAATCGTTCAGCGTGCCATTCGGGCCTGGGGTTAACATCAGCAACATCGACTTTCACGCGCCGCCACAGGAACCCGGCTGGACAAACGATGGTACCCAGGGCGATGCTGGCTATAGCAGCACACCGTGGAATGTTACTCAGGACGCGAGCTCTATTACTTGGAGCACGGAAACTTTTGCACAGAATCAAAACGCTAACGCCATTCGCTTTGGGACGCTGTATAACTTCCGGTTTGATGCCGACCAGGCACCGAACCCTACGGATGCCACAGTAGGTTTCTTTAAGACCGGCTCTCCCATGGGTGCTCTCGTCCAGGCACCGGGCGGTGTCCCAACCCCGTCGCCAACACCCACATCCACTCCTACAGCGACAGCCACTCCAACGGCAACGTTCACACCGACCCCCACCGCAACCGCGACGGCGACGGCAACGTTTACACCCACTCCCACACCCACATTTACTCCCAGCGCGACGGCCACGGCCACGGCAACAGCTACTGCTACTCCGACAGCGACGGCCACAGCCACAGCTCCAGCATCGCCTACGCCGACTTCAACACCAAGTGCCACGGCGACAGCTACGCCACGACCTACTCCTACTCCGAGATCTAACCCGTCGCCAAGGGTTCGTCCTACTCCTGCGCCGAGGCCCTGAGTTTAGTAATCGACGAGAAGTGATGGGGCATTTGTTATCAGTAAAGAGTTGTCAGTTCTCAGACAGGTTGGAACCCGCGGATGCTTGAGTAACTTTGTAACCACAACCTCCAACACCCAATGTTTACTGCCAAAACTCTACTTGCATTAATACTCACGACCGCGCTTGGCTTTGTCGCCGGCTCAGCGGACGCAGCGATTATCAATATCACTCCCAGCAAAGACAACACGCTTTATCAGTACGATCCCGCCGATGGCGATACCAGCAACGCCCTTGGCTTGCACTTCTTTGCCGGCAAGACGGCTATGGGTGAACTTCGCCGCGGGGTTCTGGCATTCGATATCGCTGGAAGTATCCCTGCTGGCTCAACGATAACAGGCGTTAGCCTCACCATGAACATGTCCAGAACACCTCTTAGCGTTGCGTATCCGGTCGAGCTGCACAAACTGCTTGCCGACTGGGGAGAGGGAACATCCATCGCACCCGGAGAGGAAGGGGACGGCGCGCCGGCTACGCCTAATGATGCCACGTGGCGGCACCGTTTCTTCGACACCATTTTTTGGACCAACGAAGGAGGCGATTTTTCCGCAACGGTCAGCGCCAGCCAGTCGGTCAGTGTCGTTGGGCCCTACACGTGGAGCTCACCGCAAATGGTGGCGGATGTGCAGGATTGGCTGGATAACGCAGCAGGCAACTTCGGCTGGCTGGTGTTGGGAGACGAGAAGCCCACGTTGACGTCGAAGCGGTTCGACACTCGGGAGAGCGCCAGTCCGCCTATGCTGACAATTCAATTCATCCCCGGACCCAGAGTTCTGCCAACGCCGCGGCCTCGTCCCACGCCAGCGCCGCGTCCATAAGGCCTGGTAATGCAGGCATCCTGCCCGGTACGCCGAACAGGCATCTTGCCTGCGGATGGGCAGGCTAGCAGCTGTCCGACCTGTCAGGCTCGAAAGCTAAGATACTTAATGTTCGCCAGGCACTTCTTTCGCAGCCTCGAGTCGGCCGGCTTGCTGCAAATGTTTCTCAGCCAAATCACTAATGCCGAGATCCCGGAGCCGCTGTCGGATCATCCAATGCAAAAGCGGATCGCTGGGCGTGAATTGGTCGGCCTGCTTTTCATGACTACTGGCTTCTTCCAGTTTCCTTAACGACTCTTTCACACCGGCAAGTTCGTTGTTAACGAGGGCCAGACGCGGATTGCGCCGCACAGCATCGGGCCACACCGAGATTGCTTCGTCCCTACGTCCGAGTGCCAGAGCGATTCGCCTTTCTCCTGGCGCGCACCCACATGCTAAACCCAATGCGTAGCGCAACACGTACACCAACAGTAACATTCATTGCAATCCTGCGGCCTACTCCCACAACGGGAACCGGCCACTGGGGGGCAGGCTCTGCCGTGGCTACAACGTATATGGACCAAGGAGAGTTGTTGACAAACGGTTCGAGATAAAATCAAATCGGCGTATCCGAAATTCGAGCTGTGAAAACAAAAATAAAATCCAATCTACGGCCCGCCCCTGGCCGTCTACCTGCTCGCGAAGGCTCCCTGCTGTCGCTCTGTTGTTCCTTCGGCTGGCGAGGCAATTGGTGGAACATAGACATTTTGTCTGCGCTCCTAACAGGGATGTTGTCTCACAGGCGAGATGCTGGCTTGGGCGTTCATCAGAATACGAACCTGCTGGCCGCTCAGGCTGCAACCATATGTTTCGATCCCGCACCACGTCCACGCCCTGGCCTATCGACCCGAAGGCGGATTGGCGAAGGAGGGTTTCTAGATTTACGCGCTTCAATCAGTCTGCTTTTGGTCTTGGTCGGCGTTTTCCTCGTGCTGTTCGCCTCGTCCGCCGATATTGGACGGACTCGCGCTGGCGAGGCGAGTCCCTCCAAAGGCGATGGACGCGCATTGGGCGCCCACTCGAATGAGCCGCTTGCGGCAACTGCGCTATTTCCGGCACAGCTAACTGCCCGGACGTTCGCGCGAGTCGCACCCAGCGGGATAATCACCGAGAACCACACCTCGCAAGTACAGTCTGTAGCTCGAGTGGCACCTGAACGGCCCACATTGGGACCGCACGGGAACACACTGTGGCAAGTCGATGACGACAACGCAATCGCGGACGGTGTTGCCATCGACGCTAATGATGTGTGGGGCGCATGGACTCTGCAGGGTGCCCGGCTGAGTGCCTACCCCATTGTTGGCAATGGCACGCCCGACTTTGAGTTTTCCTCCTTTGGTGAAGGCAGTTCAGGTGTCGCGTCTGCCAAGGGCGCCGATCGCATGGCCTTTATGGAATCGAATGCCGCGGGAAATGATTTTCGGATCCATGGCTTCAGGTCCACAAGTGACGGCACGCCCGACTGGTCGTTTTCGTTTCCAGTCAGCGACCCGAATCTGCCGGCCAGTTCGAGGAAGGTCGCTGTGTCTTATGACGGCTCGACAGTTGCATCTGTTGTCAGCGATTCGATAACACAAAATTCAACGCTTTACGTCTTTGAAGCTGACACAGGTGCGATTCGATCGTCGCGTACGGACGCTCTTCGGATGGACGCGGTCGATTTGACCGATGACGGTTCGATCGCACTGGTCACGGAGGACAACCTCGCCGTCCTGGTAGATACCAGCAATGGTAACACCATATTCAGTGTCGCGGGCTCGGGCGCTGGTAACATCTTTTACCGGATTTCGGGCGATGGAAACGTGTTTGTCACTGGCGGTTTCGACCTTGACGTCTACAAGTTCGACGGCACCACTTACCAACGCGTGATTCACTTCAGTCAGGCTAGTAGCTGGTTCGGCGGGGCGACCGTCGTCTCACGCGACGGGTCCACCGTGGGTTCGTTTGGCATGAATTACACGAACTGGCTCTCGGGCAACGTCGTCTTGTTCGATGTCGCCAGTGCCCAGATGATCGGTTCCTACCCAGTGTCCGGCACTGGCTCGTTTCAAGGCACGCCCGTGGGTGCGGAATCTAACGACAATGGTACGGTCATGGCTTTCGCGTCGTGGGGCACGGAGTTCCATGACTGGCCGGAGGTGATGGTGTTCAATCGCAGCGTGGACCTGATTGGTCAGATCGACTTCCCCGGCTCGGCGTTCGGTGTCGATGTGTCGACTGACGGACAATACGTGGTCGGCAGCTCCAAGCACGTTCATGCTAACCAATTCGGCGGCGGCGGACGCATCGAGTTGATTCAGTTGCAGCCCCAGCCAACGCCAACCCCCAGTCCGAGTCCGACTCCTACAGCTACGGCTACACCTACGCCGACGCCCACACCCACAGCTACACCGACACCAACACCAACGTCTACGCCAAGACCTACTCCATTGCCCAGGCCTCGGCCGACACCGGCGCCGCGGCCGTAGACACGCGCTTAAAGAATTAGTCACCAGGTTCCGGGGAACGCAGGCTGCTATCCTGCTGTCGTTGGCAGCTTGCCGACGACTCCCTACACCCTACAAGAACCACACGCAGCGAACGTTCAATGAGCTTTTCGGCAGGCTGCCGAAAAGAACAGGCTGGCAGCCTGTGCTCCCCGGAGAACTCGTTCCGTGCGAGCTTAGTGCTCGTTAGGCGTTGCACGACTTCCACCGAGTTCGCCTGCTTGCTGCAAATGTTTTTCAGCCAGAGCAGTCATGCCAAGATCCTGTAAACGCCGTCCAAGCACCCAATGGTAAAGCGGATCGTGGGGAGTAAACTGATCGGCCTGTTTTTCATAGAGATCGGCTTCGTCAAGCTTGCCTGATACGCGCGCTGCGCCAGCCAGCTCGTTATTGGCCAATACCAAGTGCGCATTGCGCCGCACAGCGTCCCTCCAAACCGAAACCGCTTCTTCCCTGCTGCCGAGTTGCCAAAGCGATTCGCCTTTTTCCTGTCGCGCGAGAATCAAGTCGTCTCTTTCCGCCAGCGCTTCATCGAGACTTGTTCGGGCTTCGTAGTAACGCCCCAGACGATTTAAAATGGCCCCGCGATAGTAAAGACTCAAAGCTTTGCTCTGATCCTTCTGGTAAGCTGCGGCTTTAGCGAGCGTTTCCACCGATTGTTCAGCGTCGCCCAACAGAAATTGAAACCAGGCCAGCTTCGGTAGCGCTTCGCTGTTCACAAACAACCCGGTCCGTGAAGCAGCGAGGTAATGTTTTCTTCCTTGCAGAATATTTTCCCGGTCAGCAGGGGTAAGCCAACGGGCGGGATTGAGCTGCGCCAGAGCCAGTTCGTCGGCTAACTGAATCTTTTGGAATGCGATGTTGCCGAGGAACTCGTGATATCGCACCCAGCCGCTGTGGACATTTAAACCAATCCATCCGCAGGCGAAGGCTGCAAATGCCCAGCCCGCCGTTCGCATTTTGCCTGACGACTTCAAATTGAAACGGTAAAAGGATAATGCCCTCGCGCGAAGCAATTGCCACAGTTTCAGAGTGAGAAACGTCGTTACTGCAGCGCAACCGAGCGCCATCAGGAATGGCACTAACGCATAAACCCCGCGCACAGCCAGGAAACTTCCCAGGAAAACCAGTGCGCCGACGATTTCTTCGGGCCAGGTCAGCGAGTAGCTCCTCTTGATCGCGGTAGATTTGGGCGCCAACAGCGCCGGTTTTCCGAAACCGAAATAGAGCGCGTCGTTCGGGCAGACGCTGACGCAATCCATGCATTTCATGCAACCCGGATCGACCACCATCCCGTACTGCTTCACTTCCGCATGCACAAGGACGTTCGAAGTGCAGGTCGCAGTGCAATGTCCGCACTGATTGCACGCCGGAGTCACTCGGATCTTTCCCGGTGAGAATTTGTCGGCCAGCCCGAAGAAACCGCCGTATGGACAGGCATACGTGCAAAAGCCTTTCTGCCCTAAAAAATAAACTGTCATGAAACCGCATATGAACAGAAACGGGATCGCCACCGCGACGGAAGGGAACGTCAGCCAAAAATTAGTAGTCACCAGATGATTGGTGAATTTTGGGATCAGTGGTTCTTGCGGTTGCGTGAACAGTCGATATACGACGGGCCAGACAAACATGTACAGCGCCGCGATGAGCGGGACATACACCAGCAAACGCGACCGAAACGGCTTCGGATGAAGGCCAATTTTCTTTAAGAACCATCCGCAGAGATCCTGCAACGCGAGAATGTGACAACCCCAGCCACAAACGAAACGCCCGAAGATCAGCGTCGCCAAAATTGCCAGGCTAAAAAAGATGAACCCCGCGTTGACGAATCCATTTTGCAGCGTGTACATCGTCTCCGAAGGCTCGATCGGTGAAACCGTTTTGCTCATGATCCGCCACTGAATGATGTGAGCGATCATGAATAAATTCAGAGCGATCAGCGCCGCCGCACGCCACCGGCTGGTCTTTGATTTGCGGATGCCAGCTTTGCTGTAGCCGGGGACGTTGACCCCGGCAGTCGTGCTTCGGGAAATCCCCATTGTCTTCAATTCCGGGCTGACGCAACCACTTTTCACAGAGTCGGCGAATTTACGTCAAAACACCGCGCTAAGCGAGTGAGCACCGGCAAGGCTTGCTTGCTCGAAACCCAAGTTCGGATTAGAGAAAATGACAATCCGAATAACGAAGCTCGAAAGAATGATGAACGATCAGATCAAGAGGTGTCGCGATGCTGCTTTCTGCTTATTCGCCCGCCACGCCGTGGCCGAGCCAAAGCGGGTAATTAATCCTTCATTTGTCGCTTGGCGGAGTGTGCTTCTCATGCTGATCGCACAGATGTGTTGCAGCGCCCTGGCTCAAGCACAAACTCCCAGCATGACTGGCACATGGAACATCGAGATAACTTTCACCAATGAACGACACCACTCGCTGCGCTTTGAGGCACAAGGTGACGGCAAAGGTTCGTTGCAGTTGAGTGATCCCGCCGCGAAGGTTTGGGTAGGTGCCAAGCCTTCAGAGGCAAAGTGGAGTCGGGGCGAAGGAGACTCCGTGACCGTCTCAGGTCCTGTGGAGTTTCTGCTCGGCAATGTAGGACGCGACGCCGGGACATTGACCTGCAAGGGGAAATTTGAAAGCGCCGATTTGATTTCGGGCGAAGTTGAATTTTCGCCGTCAGTGGGAGACCGGCCATCGAAACACGGCACGTTTAAAGCGCTCCGCGCAGCGAAATGACAAATCCCTTCTCATGGAGGGCGGAGCCCTGCGAGGCCTAACAAACGGTCGCCAATGAGCGGCCAGAAAAAACCTCGCGGAACTCACCGCTCCGTTAGCCCGCCGTCCGATAGTCCGCAGAGGAAAAGGCCAACGCGATTCCCGTGGCGACCTCGCGGGAAAAGCAAGAGCGCTGTTATCATTTGCTTCCAAATCATTGCTCTTCTCTAATGGTAAAATCCGTTGGGATCCACGTAATCTCTGGTTCAAAAAGCTCAAAAAAAGCTTGCCAAGCGTCTGCAGGCTCAATATAACCCGGGGGCAATCACACCACAAAACTGGAAAAAGTGTTGACGCAGTGGTGGCTATTCTGCTACAACGACGTTTCACACTGAAATTCCATCCACATCATAACCATTCATGAAAAAGAAATCCGCTTCACGCTCAGCCTTCTTCAATGTACGTGTCTTAATCGGCCTGTTCGTCGTCCTGGCCGGCGTCTTCCTGGCGCTGGCTGGCACTGGCACGTTCTCCGCAATTGCTGCCAGCTCCGCAAAACCGAAGCAAAAGCACAAAATTATCAATATCCAGGGCCTTCCACCGGGATTTGACTGTGCCACGATTCACGAGAAGGGCATCGACAGGATGGAGGGCCTAAAATGGGGACTCATCATGATTGCCTGCGGCGAGTCAAAGGGAGGCGAGCCAGAAGCAGGTTCAGCTTCACCTGGCAACGCCTTTGCCAGGCTTGCCCAAAAACTGTTGCCTGTCCCTCTCGCATATGGCGCCGCGGATGTTGACCTGGTTACGGGCACGGAAACCCCTCCAAACATTATTCAGTCGGAAACATACACTTCGGCCAACCCGGACAATCCCGACGAAATAATTGTGGCGTTCAACGATTCCAAATGCGCATCCAGCAGCAACTTTTCCGCGATATCGGCCTCCACCGACGGCGGCATGACTTTCGCCCGAATCCTCAACGGTAGCGGTTGCAGCCCCTTTGCCAATACATTTGGCGACCCGGTTATTCTATATAACAAGCCGACACAGACTTGGTTCACGGTCTGGCTGGATGCGAACGGGAGCTGCACGTTGGGCGGTTACAAGTCGACCACGCCTGAGGATCCAAATAGCTGGACCCATTACTGCGTTCACACCAGCGGCGGCGATGACCGCGAATCTGGCTGGGCCGACAATAACCCAAGCTCTCCGTTCTTCGGGCGGATGTATGTTTCCTGGAATGATTTCAATGTTGGCAGCGGCGCCCTGGAGGTCACCTTCTCCACGGATAACGGCGCAACGTGGCACGCCCCGGTGACAGTGAGCAACACCAGTACCTTCATCCGCGACGTGCAGATCACGGGTGACATGTCAGGTAACGGGACCATCTACATCGCGGGCATGGACGAAGGAGGCGGCGGCTTCCCTCACAACGACACCAACCTCATCTTTAAGTCCACCGACGGCGGCAACACTTGGAACAACACATACACCGGCCCCAGCTTTCCCGGACCGGGCGTTACGGCCGTGGGTTACTTCGCCTGCATGTTTCCCGACGACGGCGGTTACTGGCGACACGAGGGCTGGGGTGAACCGGCAGCATTTAACAACATTGTTCACCTGGTCTATTCCCAGCACGGCAGTGGCAGTGACGCGGGCGATGTCTATTACATTCGCTCCACCGACGGCGGCGTTACCTTCGGCACGCCATTTAAGTTAAACAGTGATTCCACTACCCGGCCTCAGTGGCAGGCTAACCTTTCGGTCAGCCCAACCGGCACCCTCTTCGCGACATGGTATGACGCGCGCGAGAGCACCACTTGCACCAAAGGTAACCCGAGCGTCCCCTGCTACCGAATGTGGTCGCGTAAGTCGAACGACAATGGCGCGACATGGTTACCTGATGATACGCTTTCGGATGTGGTGAGCCCTTTGCCAGCGCAAAGTGACCCCAATATCCAGCCCACGTATGCGGGAGACTACGACTATGGCAGTGCGTTGCTGACCAAGCACAGCACTTCATGGACAGACGGGCGCGTAATCATTAGCAGCGCCTCGCAGCAGGATACCTTCACCGACAGAGAGCTGGTCGGCTTTGCTGTGACCACTACCGATCCAGCTTGCAACGCCGTCATCAATACGCAGCCAACGGACTTTGTCATTAACTTGAGCGACGCGGTGGACACGACAACTGTCCAGGCAAGCGATTTCACGGTGAATGGAACTCCGTCGAACCTGCCGCCTACATTTGCCAACGGCGACACACAGATCACCTTCCACTACTCCAGCTCGCCGGTGACGGCGCCGGGATCGCAGACCATGGATATCCCTGCCGGTTCATTTAATCGTATTTCTGATGGTATGCCTAACTTTGAGTTCACGTGCATGTTCTGCTACGTCATAACGCCTCTACAGGTGACTACGACTAGCCCGCCTGATGGCGGCACATTCTCGCCACCAGCACCAGGCGACTATGAGTATGACGTGAACTTCAACCAGGCTGTTGATCCAGCGTCAGTCGACACGAGCGATCTGACTCTGACCGGAAATGCTGGCGGCAGCGTCACCGCTGTGTCAGTCAATGGAAGCACAGTTATGTTCACCGTGCACTTCAACTTCGGAGGCAGCGTGACGGCGAGCATCGGGGCCGGGTCAATCACCGCTGAAGGATGCAATGGTAACGCGGCCTTCACTGGGAATTATAGCGTCCAGGGTTGTCCTCCGAGCCAATACGTTATAACCGACGGAACCGATACGATCGTGCCAGGTGACACCGATATCGGTAATCACACCGACGATGGCGATACATTTGTGACGTTGCCATTCGCGTTCCAGTTGTACGATCAAACCTTTAACGGCGTGAACGTCAGCTCCAATGGGCGCCTCGACTTCGTGACGATAAATGAACCGGGCGGTTACCAAACAGCGTGTCTGCCCGCGCCGCCCAACGTCGGGCCTTACGACTACAGCATCTTCCCTGTGTGGCAGGACATGCGCACTGATCTTGGTTTGAGCGGCTGCGCGAGTTTCCCCGGTGGAACTTGCGGTGTCTTTACGTCGGTATCAGGCAGCGCGCCTAACCGCATCTTTAATATTGAATGGCGCGCCGTGTATTTTGCCGATAATTCTGCGACGGCGAATTTTGAAGCGCGCCTGTATGAGAATCCCAATGCGAACCTGCGCTTCGATGTGGTTGTCGGTAATGTTCAGGTAGGCGGCGACCATAGCTATGTCTCGGGCGTCCAAGGCAACTCGGGTGGCGGGTTCGTCACTCAGGACTTCTGCGATGCTAATCCGCCGGCAGCAGCGTCGCACACTTACGAAATACCGCCGTGCGCTTCACCAAGCCCGACACCAACAGCAACGGCAACACCGACCGCGACGGCAACTGCGACTGCATCAGCCACGCCGACCGCTACCGCAACGGCTTCGGCTACACCGACCGCAACGGCTAGACCTACGCCTACACCGCGAAGACAGCCGACGCCAAGGCCTCGCCCGACGCCACCGCCTCGGCCGTGACGTTGCCTGATAGGGGATAGTTGATAGCTCTTCCAGCGCAGCCGGGATCGAAAGATTCCGGCTGCGCGTTTTCTGGGCAGTTCACGCGTGTCGCGTGCTGCCGATTGTGTCCTCGCAATCGCGCAGTTTTATCGACTCTGCGATCGGTGGGCTAAGACGTAGGGATCCTCTGGAACCGATGGGATTCAAAATCTGACACCCGAGCGCTTCAAACGTCTAGATTTATCGAATTCCCGAGTCACATTCCCATTGAACGTTTGTCATCTTGCCTGAGACAACGTCGACTTCGAAAGGGCCGAAGCGGCCGATGCTGGATTTCCTTCCTTTGAGGGAAACTTTGTAGTGACCGGGCGGTAACGACGCGCGAAAGCCTCCCTGGCCATCGGTAGTAAATGACGCGACTTCGCCGCTTTGGTTTTCCACGACAAACGTCGCATTCGCTAGCGGCACCGAGCCAGCAGCACCCGCTCTGATTGGCCCTGGATTAGCCGGGCTGATCGTGATGACTCCTTCGATCCCTGATTGTCCTTCGGAAGGAGTTTGCTCTGCACATGCGCAAACAGCCATAACAATGAGCCCAAAAATGATCCAGAACCTTCGAAGCCGCACTGCGGAATGTACTCGCGCGAAATGGTATTGGTCAAGACTTCCAAACGCAAAACGCGGAAGGCCAAGAGAATCACGAACGATGACACACATTAACGCAGATCAGAGAAAATCGGCAGACATGGACTAGAGACGGTCCATAGTCTGCGGAAGTGCCAGATGACATTTGATTGCGGCTCTGTCGCTTAGCATTGGTCTGGGGTCACGCAAGCTCGACACTTGACGATTCGCTTCTCGCATCGAAAATTCTCCGCTCGTCTCGCGCATGAAACGCTATCTGCCGTTTGTGATCGTGGTTGTGGTGGCATTGGCCGCTCTTGGAAGTGGAGCGATGCTCTATCGCGCAAAGCTTCCGCAGCTTAAGAACCTCCCTGAAAGCCAGCGTCTCGCGGCAAAAGGCGGAGCTGAATCGGTGCACGTTCGCGGTAATCCGGATGCTCCCGTCACGCTCGAAGAGTTCGGCGACTTCCAATGCCCGCCCTGCGGACAATTCGCCGGGTTTGTTGAACAGTTAATGAAAGAATACGATTCGCGGTTGCGCCTCATTTTCCGGAATTTTCCGCTCTCAGCTCACGAGCACGCTCGCGAAGCCGCACTGGCTGCCGAGGCTGCGGGCTTCCAGGGGAAATTTTGGGAGATGTACGACACGCTGTATCGGGAACAGGCGGTCTGGAGCAAGGCCCCGAATACGCGCGAATTATTCGAATCGTACGCGGGAACGATCGGGGTCAATCTCGACCAATTCAAAAAAGATATGGACAGTGACAAAGCCAGGGAGCGTGTCGATTCCGACGTGGCGCTCGCCGATTCCATGGGAATAAAGGTCACCCCAACGCTATTCATCAACAACCGCCCCGTGGATCAAAAAGACAAAAACCCGGAGGGAATCCGCGCCGAGATTAACGCGGCGTTGCAAGAGAAATCAAAAAGCGGGGCCTGATGTGTCGGCGAATCACATGGGTGTCAGACGCGCAGCAATGACGAAATCCAAATGATGAAGCTTGAACAAATCACACATTGCCGAATGGCAAAGGATGGTGTCACCGCTTCTGGGGGATTCGAGCTCGCAACCTCTTTCATCAGTCGGCGTTCAAATTTCTGCATTTCTTTCGTTCATTCGCCATTCGTCATTCATCATTCGTCATTCCGGCCATGACCGTATCGCGATTCCGCACAGTGCTTTACATGGTCGTTGCCATTGTTTCTGTGGCCGGTCTGGCGGACGCCACATATCTGACAGTGCAGGCGCTAACTGGTGAGACACTCACCTGCGGGGGATCGCCGGATTGTTTTCGCGTATTAGGCAGTTCGTATGCGAAGGTAGGTGGAATGCCGGTGGCTCTGATCGGTGCGCTGGCGTACTTCAGCGTGTTCACGTTCGCCACATTTGCAGCATTCGGCTACGCACGCATGCGGAAATTCCTTGCGCTAATGGTAGGTATGATGTTTCTGGGGACGCTATGGCTGCTGTACGTGCAGGCGTTTCTGCTGCATGCGTACTGCCGGTACTGCCTGTTCTCAGCGGCGATTACGTTTCTCATTGCCGGACTGCTGATCGCCATCCCGCCCTCACAACCCCAACCGTCCTCATAGGCTGTCGCACCGCAGAAAAGATATGAGCCCTTCGCGGATTTTGGTGATTGAAGACGAGAACAAAACCGCTGCCTTTCTGTCCAAAGGGTTGCGCGAAGCTGGCTTTACAGTTGACGTAGCGCGCGACGGCGAAACCGGACTGGAGCAAGCACGCGCGACCAAGTTTGATCTCCTGATCGTGGACATCATGCTGCCACACAAGGACGGCTGGGATGTCGTGAGGGAATTGCGGCACGATGGGGTCCGGACCCAGATTCTCTTTCTTACCGCTCGGGATAGTGTTCGCGATCGGGTGAAAGGACTTGAGCTCGGCGCAGATGACTATCTGGTGAAACCGTTCGCGTTTTCAGAATTACTTGCGCGAGTGCGCTCGGTGTTGCGGCGCGCCCCTCAGCGACAACCAGAACATTTACGTATCGACGATTTGGAACTCGACATGCGGCACCACAAGGCAACGCGCTCCGGAGTTCCGCTGAACCTTACACCGAAGGAATTTCTTCTGCTCGCGCATTTCGTTCGCTCGGTCGGGGAAGTCGTATCGCGTGACGAAATTGCAGAGAATGTTTGGGACGTCGGATTTACTACTGACACGAACGTCGTCGACGTCGTTGTCCGCCGGTTGCGCGCAAAGGTGGACGACCCCTTTAAGACGAAACTGATTCACACCATCCGCGGCGTCGGTTATGTTCTCAAAGCACACTGAATGGCGCACGACGTAAAGCGATCTGGCCATGTTAATCTGAGCGGCGAATCTCTGATTTCTTTCTGGGGCGATTCCACGAAAGCAGCCCGAGATATTTCGCTTCGCTCAACATGACACGCCAGTCAGCCAAGCCGCGCTCTATTGCCTTCCAGCTTATCTTGCTATTTACGCTGGCGGCGGCGCTGTTGCTGGCATGTGGACTTGGGATCTTTTACTCCATAGTTGTCCGACACGCGTTGGCCGAAGATAACGCCGTTCTGGCTGACAAAATGTTCGCGTTGGGCGCAGATCTCCGCGAGAACGGACCTCAGGCCTTTGCCCGAGAATTGAGGGCCCATCACGCCGGAGAACATATGCCTTACTGGATCAGGATACTCGACTCACAACAGCGCACTGTTGCAGAAACGCCGGGGATGGCTCAGTTGATTCCGACTCAAATTTTTCCCGCAGCGCGAGAACCGGCGCTGCCCCTGGGGAGTCGCAACGACTATCGCACAACAGGGAAGTTGTTTTCTTTGGTGGCCTTCAACGAACATTCCGATGGCCAAACTTACACGCTCCAGATGGCGCAGGACCGCTCGAGTGACGAGCAAGTGGAAAGGAACTTCGCTGTTTTGTTCGTTGTGGTTCTCTTAGGCGGTGTTCTCGCCTCGGCTTTAATTGCGATCATTGTTACCCGGCGCGGGCTGCGACCGCTGCGACAAATGGCGCAATCACTCGGCCGGATTGGCCCGGACCAATTGAAGGAGCGCATTGGTTCTAAAGGATGGCCGCGCGAGCTTCATCCGCTCGCGATGGCTTTCGACCAGATGCTTACGCGACTCGACGATTCTTTTACACGGCTCTCGCAATTCTCCGCCGATCTTGCGCACGAACTGCGAACTCCCATCGCCAATATGCTGGGCGAGGCACAGGTCGCTCTGACGCGGGACCGCACGGCTCTCGAGTATCGCGAGACAATCGAATCCGCCGTCGCCGAATGCGAACGCCTCTCCAGGATCGTAGATAATCTGCTTTTTGTCGCCCGCGTGGATGCAGCGCGCGAACCGATCGCACGCAAATGGTTCGATGCCGCTGCTGCTGTCAAAAAGATCGCTGCGTTCTATGAAACGGCCGCCGACGATCACCACGTGACCATCAGTTGCAGCGGCAACGGACAAGTTTATGCCGACCCCGATTTGTTCGAACGCGCCGTGGGAAATTTGCTCGATAATGCGCTGCGATTCACCGCCGAGCACGGTTCAATTCGTGTGGCAGTTTCACGCCGCAACGGTGATTTCGAAATTGCCGTCAGTGATAACGGCAGCGGAATAGCTGCAGAACATTTGCCGCGCGTTTTCGATCGATTTTACCGTGCCGAATCATCGCGCGGTTCCGATGGCGCAGGCCTCGGCCTGGCTTTGGTAAAATCGATTGTCGATCTCCACGGTGGCTCCGCCGGCATCGAGAGCAACCCGGGCCGTGGCACAACGGTAAAACTAATATTCCCGTATCCGCAGAAACAGAAGTCATCGCAGCACACCATCTCTCAGTAGCAGGACAGATGACAAAAAAGTAAGGATAAAATCCTTTGACAGAGTTTCGATTGTGGTCGGACTCTCTAACCATACGGAGGAGTCAAAAATGAAAACTCGCGGATTTGTTTTAATCATTGTTGCGGTGGCATTCGCTTTCGCTCCTGCGAAGTTGAATGCTCAAGGCAATTACGCTGTCAGGCTGATTTCGCCAGTGGCGGGACAGGTTCTCTACGCTGGGCAGAAGATCATGATCGAGTGGCAGCACAGGCTTCCTAACATCCCCTTGTCTGGTTGTGAGAGCGAGGCTTGGTTGTCGCTGGATGGCGGTAGGAGTTTTACCATGTGGATTACGTTTCTCGACCCACGGAATACATCTTTCCTGTGGACTGTCCCGAACACGCCTACGAACGCAGCTGTAATTGATATTCGCTTCGGGTGCGACTTGCACTACCCCGAAACCTACGCTCCTCAGCCTGCATCGATGTTCACCATCGCGAAGAGCGGAGTGCCGACGGGCTAAATTCTGATCGCAAGATCAGCGTTTGGCCAAGGGACGCACCGCGAATCTCCTGCAATAGTCCTGGGAACAAAGCTTCGCCCGCGGCACACGCGCTATGCTGGGATCGCCCTTATAGCGCTGCCGATTATCTTTTCTTAAACGTGCGCCACGAATAGAGGAAAAGCGCTTGCAACCGAGATTCAATGCCTAGAGCGAGGGTGGTTCCCCTTCCAATTTTCCGATTATCTTTTAACCTCGCTGTGCTTTCTCAGGAGTTTCCCGTTTGGATCAACCTCGACGCCGGACTCTTTTCCGCTCGTTTTGACGACGACCTCATAATTCCATTTACCGTTGGTGTCGTCTTCTTTTTTTACCTGAACGACCTCTCCTCCCGCCGCTTTCTGCTCAATTGTTTCTTGGACAGAGACGGGAAGCGACTTTAACTCGACCACTTCTCAGGTTGCTCTTTAGGTTGCGCGGTCGCACTGCACGCGAGGCCGACGCCAACGGTTGCGGTTACCAGTGCTCTTGTCATTTTCACTTTACCTTTCGTTTCTCCGGCGTCGAAAAAGTTATAAAAAATTTGTCTTGCCAATGATTACAATTTTGTAATGATCTGGCGATTGACCGACGCAATGAGAGCGACTTGCCACAGACGCGAAAAAGCAATTCTGAAGAAACCGTCCGTGCCAGCATTAGCTCTCAATTCTTTTTCGAGAGCAATTGAAATTCCAGCCATGCTACGCAATCAATCGCTGGGTGCGTGGCAAAAATCACCGCGCCTCACCGCTCTGCTGGAACGCTTTAGGATTCGTGTACTCGGCGACCTGCATGGACGAAAGGTGGTCGATTTTGCGCACGAAAGGAATTGTGGACCAAAAACATTGTATGAACTGGATCTGCTCGCCCGTCGTGCTCGATCCCGAAACGGGAACGGGTCGCATCTTGGCCACCGATGCGACTGCGCTCACACTCAGCACATCCATTCGCACAGTCTGACCGCAACGGCCAGCCGAGGCAGCCATCGGAAAAATACAGGAAGACGCGGCGAATTTTGCAATTCCGGAATCGCTTTGGTACCTTTCTTTCAACGAGTTGCCGATAACAAAGCGCCTCGCCAACGCGGTTCGGTTCATCGGGGTTCGGAGTTTGGGTGATCTCGACGGACGCAACGCTTTTGAATTGCTTCAATACAAAGCCTTCGGTTGGGGCATGATCAGCGAGATCCAGCAAGTAATTGATCGCGCAGTTTCCGGCGAATTTGATGTCGGGCAGATTGAACAGGCCACTGCGGTGGCGAAGTTACTAAGGTTGCTTGAGGAAGGGCTAGCGAAGTTGCCGCTCCGTGACAGAGAATTTGTTCTTGCAAAAATCGGAGGACAAATGGAAAGAGGCCGCGGTCCGCGCGCAGATCTCCTCTGTCTGAGCCACGCAGAAATCGGCCGGCGATGCGGACTGACGCGCGCCGGCGTTCACAAACTGTTTCTAAAGTCGATGGACAGTTTGAGAAAAATCTGGGGACCTCGCGTCCCGCGACTTCTCGAAGTGATCAAGTGGCGCTGCCTCTCGATGATTTGTCCACTGACTCCGCAGTTGCTTGAGAAATGGGTCGACTCGCCTGCTCACTCGCGGTCACGGTCAAAGACACGTGGCTATTTCGCCAGGTTTCGATTATCGATGGAAGCGCATGTGCGTTTAATAGCGGCGCTCGATAGAGGCATTCCCTGTTGGCTGGAAACAAACCATAAGCTGGAACGTATTGACCGTTCTGTCGACCAGTTCGATCTCGCTCTGGCGCAGATGGTGCGCGAAGCCGGCGGCCACGTCCGCGTTGCCGAGGCTTATCGCAAACTCTCTCAATCTAGGGGACGGAATTGTCTCCCGCTGACAATCGAAGACTTTCTGCGAATGCTCCGGGGGGTCGAGTGTACCGCAATCGGATTTAAAGATCCGCAATCCCCTACTCTTCGACTGCGCGTATGGAATGACGAAAATAATTCCGTATACGTTCGAACAAACGAACCATCGCCACGGGTGAGAACCCGCCGGGAAACAATTCAGTCGTTTGACACAAAGAATGTCTTCTCCGAGCGCTGGGCAATCGCAAGTTCCTAGACTGAATCCCATAGTCTTTGCCCCAGCCTTTTTTCCTCTGAAACAGAGATAGCCGGCGTCGATTCGTCCGGGGCGCATGCCGGCCTAATCGGGCGTGGTCATCTGGATCGCGGCTGCGACCTGAGCAATCGCCAGCATTGTGACCGCTCCCCGTTGTAACAGCGGGTGTTAATCGAGGCGTGCTCTTGCAGACATCGGGAACTATTTGAGTTCCACTAAAAAATTTCTCTTGCTAATCATTACACTTTTGTAATGATCGTCACCTGAAGTTGAAACCGCGGCCGTTTTCCGCGGTTGCTGAAGTGGATAGGCCGCAGCCCGGTGGAGCGGGCTGCGGCCCCTTTTTTGCCCCACTTTAACATTCTGTGGCGGGCGCACATCAAAATCGCGCTCCAACTCGCCGACGCCGTCAGTCATTGGAAATCTAAACAGACCGACGGAAAACTGCGAGCAAGAACGGCTATTTATCGAGCGCTGTGGATTATTCGCTGTGCTCTCTCACAAAGTTCCCGTTCGGGTCCACCTCAAATCCCGACTCTTTACCGTTCGCTTTGACGAACACCTCATAGTTCCACTTGCCATCGGGATCGTCTTCTCTGAAGACCTTAACGATATCTCCGCCAGCCGCCTTTTGCTTAATTGTGTCTTGGACAGATGCGGGGAGCGACTTCAGATCGACCTTTTCTCCAGGATGTTTTCCAGGTTGAGCGGCCGCGCCCAAAGTTAGCCCGATGCCGATCGCTATCGCTAGGACTGCTTTCGTCATTTTCATAGTTATTTACCGTACGGCCTCACGAAAAGACGGTCTAGAGATTTAGAATTACGTTATTGTAATTGAGCGATCACAGCTCTCGTGGAGGCGATCGAACGCGCCTGCGCACAGATCGCACATTGAAGCCAATCTGGATTCGAGGCAAAATTTTGCTCTTGCTAATGATTACAATCCTGTAATGATTGTCGCCTGAAGTTGAAACCGCGGCCGTTTCCGCGGTTGCTGAAGTGGATAGGCCGCAGTCCGGTGGAGCGGGCTGCGGCCCCTTTTTTTGCTGTTTTGTGATTTAACCCAGACGCTGCCTCGAGCGTCTAGCGGAATCCGCAGCGGGTTGGTCCATTCGAAGTAAGGGGGCAACGCAAAATTGCCGGTAGCTTCTTAGCACACTGATTTGGCACCTGAATTTGGCACGCGCGCAAATGCGCACTTTACAAAACTTAATCAAAATTTGTCTTGTCAAGCATGACACTTCTGTAATGTTGCTAACTGGTTTTCAATTTAAAACTTCACTAATACACCGGCGTAGTCCGAGCGCTGCGATGCGGATTCGATTTGGTCGAAGAAAAACACCCGGAGAATGAAAAACGCTTTTGCCCGTGGCAAGCGCCGAATTCGTGTTTGATAGATTCATAGTCGACCTGCGGAACTCTCGTCAACTCACGTTTTCCCGCGCACCTTTGACGATCGCCTGTCTTATTCTCGCTGGCCTAATTGGATATGCCGATTATCTGACCGGATACGAGCGGTCGCTCCTTCTTTTTTATCTTGTCCCGATTTCCTTGGAAGCCTGGTTTGGCAGCTTCGTGTTCAGTGTTGCAATAAGTCTCGTCTGCATTGCGGCGTGGGTGGTTTCGGACCTCGCATCCGGGATCCCAGCCCTTGGGTTCTGGAACATTGGCATGGCTTTCGCCTCGTACGTGCTTTTTGCAGCTGTGCTATCGAAGGTAAGAGTGCTTGTTTGCGAACTTGATCGACGGGTTCAAGAACGGACTGCAGCCCTCGAACAGGAGATGGCTGAGCGGCGGCGACTCGATCAAGAGATCGCACAAGTGGCAGATCGCGAGCGGCGGCGGTTGGGCCACGATCTGCACGATAGGCTTGGGCAACACCTCACCGGCACGGCTCTTGCCGCTCAGGTATTGAAGGAAAAACTCGCTGCACGGTCGGCCCCGGAAACCGGCGAAGCAGAGAAACTCGTTCGCTGCGTTGAAGAAGGGATCGATCTCACGCGGAACCTTGCCCGTGGGTTTTTCTCGCCTGAACTTGAAGCCGAAGGGTTAGTCGTGGCGTTGCAGCATCTGGCAGAGACCGTCAGGGAACAATTTGGGATTAACTGCGTCCTGTATAGCGATGAGCTAATTCCGGTCCACGATTCCACTTTAGCGAACCAACTGTATCAAATCGCTCAGGAGGCGGTGACAAACTCGGTCAAACATGCTGCTGCTAGACAGATTGACATTCGCTTCGTAATACACGGCCCTGAACTTTGCTTATCGATCGCTGATGATGGAATTGGATTTCCTGACAAGCCGCGATCCGAAGGGCTCGGGCTTCATCTGATGCGTCATGGGGCAGCACTGAGCGGTGCGACATTCGATATTAGACGAAATGGTGAGAAGGGAACGATAGCAACATGTCGCTTAAAGTGTTCGAGCGGCAACAACTTTACCCTCACCCGATGAGTTCAAGCCCTTCTAGAATGGCTACGCGCAAGAGTCGCGTCTTTGTAGTCGATGATCATCCGCTGGTCCGCGAGGGGCTTACTAATCTCATAAACGGGCAAAATGATCTGATCGTTTGTGGTGAGGCAAAAGATTCAGCCCAAGCGATCGACGGAATCGCGAAGGCGAGGCCCGATGTCGCTCTCATTGACATTTCTCTCACAAACGAATCGGGATTGGAATTGGTGAAACACATGGGAAGGCAGGCCCCGCAAGTTGCGTTAATCGTTCTCTCGATGCATGACGAAGCTTTATATGCCGAACGTGCGCTGCGCGCGGGCGCACGAGGTTACGTCATGAAGCACGAGACGAGCAAAAGCGTGCTTGCATCTATCCGGCGAGTGCTCGGAGGCGGCGTTTATGTTAGCGAACGGATCGTCAACAGAATGGCCAAAAGACTTACATCGTCGCGTGGACCGGTTGCCGGTTCGCCGGTTGAACGCTTGAGCGACCGCGAACTGGAAATTTTTCGGTTGCTCGGGCAGGGCCGCACCACGTCGGAGATTGCCGCAGATTTGAATTTAAGTCTTAAAACGGTTCAGGCTTACTACGCTCGGGCGAAAGAAAAATTCGGCGTTACCTCCTTGGCTGAGTTGCTTCGCGCAGCTATCCGATGGGACGATGCCAGTCAGCCAAAATAAAGGCGAAAAGAGATTAGAGCTCTCCTATTGTCAACAGCTTGGAGAGCGGCGAAATGATCCGTAAAAGCACTCTTGCTGCTCACTCCGAATCGTCAGCCGCGCAAAACGGTCAGCGACCTCCAGGCCTTGGGTCCTATATGAAATTCGACCGCGCAATGTGAGCTGTCGTTTTTTCATATTCCGAATCCGGGTTCCGTTGTTTTTGCATTGTGTGGTCTGAAGCTTATACGCGAACCAGATGGCCTCCGCGGTCGCGGCACAGACTGGCCAGACGGCGCCAGCTTCGCATCCGTTTCTCTTAGCGATTACGCGTTGAAGCAGGCGCTTCGCCACCGGCTTCCTTGCCTGGCCCGTTGGGGCCCCACATGTAGGAAGCCACTACGAACAGTTGCAAGATCGGCGACTTATGATTCACGCCAAATAATGGAGAGGCATCGAAACGCAATCTGCTAGTCGGCTTCCATGAAGCGGTTGGGCCAATCACGAAAGTGTTGTAAGGTATGCCCCTGCCGAATTTGTCGGTGAAGCTACGAAATTGGAACTCGACTCCGACCTTTAGTTCTTCCGCGAGAACATCAGCTCCTGCGACGGGCTGAACATTGTTTGCTTGCACGTTTTTGTGATCAGGAGGTGGCGGTGGCGCCGGCGCTGGGAAGAGGTGGATCGGAGTGACCACACTCTGAGCAATGCCCCACTCACGGCCGCGATCGCCCTCAATTTCGTTTTCTAAAAAAAGGTTTAGGGCCCATTCGATGCGGTGGAAAAACTCTTCGGACAAAAGCAGGCGCAGTTCGTAACCATCAGGAATCGGGTCAGACTTATCAAACCCCCCAGGCCCAAACCTTTTTCCAGGTGTAGGAGCGCCTTCATCATGGAGAACGTTCCCGATGCCAATTTTGTATTCGGCGAAGACGGTCGGGTTCAGCGGAATCACGTCCCAATCTGCGAATGCATGCCGGAGTTCAAAGCTGACGGTCGAATCCTGAGTGATGCCATCGTAATGCTGGATATCGCTTTCAATGGCAATATTGGTGCGGTAAGGCACACCCATTTCACACTCCAGGGTCCAAATATTATCAGGAAGACGATAATGCAGATCAGTGAGTTCGTAAATCAGGGCAGAGTAAATTACACCAGATGGAAGGACATAGGCCTTTGTTAACGGCGAGAAGCTGGACTGTGAAAATGCAGCCGGCGCGCCGTACGCGCTTGGGATCTCGTACAAGCCAGCTGGTGGCGGCGTTGCTTGAACGACGACCGGCTGCTCGGTAGAGACCTGCGCGCGGATTGAAAGGTTAAAAGCAGGACATACGAACCACGCGGACACAATCAACAGCATGAACCGCAGAAACATTGACCGGACACAATACGTTATTTTCATAGATGGATTCAGGTTAGGATTGTTTAGAATCAATCCGACTACGCCGCTGATATTACGAAACTGTAATTAAAGTGTCATGTCAGACGCGGCCTAATTCTTATGTAGGGCACAGCCCTACAAATTTGGCTTGCCATTTATTACGACTCTGTAATGATCGGTTCTGACAACTAACCTTAACCTCAATTTCAGCCATGATTAAAACTCACTTTCTTCGACAAATCCTTTCGCACTACGCGCTTCTGATCGCAGCCATCTGCTTTCTTAGCCCTGCCCTCAACTGTTCAGTTCATCCGCAGGCTTCCACACCACAGCAACCAGTTGTCGTTACGGGCCAGGCGGTGCCCACCGCTTACAGCGAAGAAGGTGCCCAGCGCGTACGGTGCGCCTCCCGCAGTTTTCGCGCAGCCGTTTCTCCAACGCAGTAAATGCGTATGTGTTGCCGCCAGGGGCAGTTTTCTTCGGCGAGCTTTTTGAAGGTCAGGGGTTCCGTCACGGGCCACCCGATTATCTGTTCACCCAAGAGATCGAGTTCGGATTTGCCTTATCGTTTTAACGTGGCGGCCGAAACGGAGTTCGAACGATTTAATGGTGGTGGCGGTGTGCAGACAGTGAGTCTGGAAGCACGATGGGCGCTTGCTGATTGGAATAAGATTCCGCTTAACCCGACAATTTTCGCTGAATACAAATTCGGCGTGGGCCCGATTCGACACGAAGAAGTTCCACCCCCTCCTGGAGGAGGAGAAGAGGAAGAGAGCGGGCCGCCCCAGATTCCCAATGCCTACGAAGTCCGTTTGCTTCTCGCTCAGGACATCGGCGAGCACATCGAATGGGCCATGAACTGGTTTTTTGAAAAAGAGAACACGGGCGACCGCGGTATCGAGTGGGGCTTCTCGCAGGCCGCCATGACTCCGATTCTCTTGCCGAACGAGCGTCTGAAAGTCGGCATAGAAATGGAATATAGGAATTTGACCGTCAAAGATACACGCGGCGATGCCATTGCACAGTTTCACCATCGGCCCAACCGTTGCGTGGAAACCGACAGCGCAAACTCGCCTCGATATCTCGCCCTTGTTCGGTTGCACCGCGGGTGCTCCGGTTGCTGATGTGTTTGCTGCCTTCACCTGGCTCTTCGGTGGCGAACGGGGCGAAGCAGAAGCCCCGGTCTCTACGCGCTTCCGTTATTACACCGACGCTGCTTACAGCCATTCCGGAAAAGATTCAGGAAAAGAGGTGAAGCAGGTCGCATATGTCCCGCCCTGTCCGCAATGGTACGGCGACCACGAATTTAATGTGAATCTCTGGGGCACATATGCATTCACCAACACCGACTTCGCTCCTAATCCTTCGCTGGTGGACATCGTGCAAAGTACCAGTGAGGGCGGCGCCGTGCTCGGCACCTACGACCATTACATTGGCGGCGATCACGCCTGGGGTGGCGGAGCCGATATTAAGTATTTCTTCTGTCGCTATGTTGGCCTCGGCATTGAAGGATTTGCTCTCGACGCCAGCAAGCCCGGTTTCAATATCTTCGAGGACCAGGCAGTCCCGATTTTTGTTCACCAAAGAATCAATCACGATCATACCATCGGTTCTATTTTAGGAACGCTTACGCTGCGATATCCAATTCCGTGCACGCGCCTCGCGCCTTATGCATGGGCTGGTGTCGGCGCGATTTTTGGTGGCGGAGAAAATGATGTCGTTCACACACAGGGGCCGCCGGACGCCTTCGCTGTCAATGCGCAGACCGAACATTTCGGCAGCGAAACCAAAGTGCTTGGTCAATTCGGCGCTGGTCTCGAATTCCGATTCGCGCGGAACATCGGTTGGACTAACGATTTGAGCTTCGGCGTCATCAGTGGTCCGCAAAATAATTTCGGAATGTTCCGGAGCGGTCTCAATTTCGCCTTTTGACATTTTGAGGGTTAGCGCCCTCAGAGCCGAAAACCGAGGCTTGTTTCCGCGGTTGCTGAAGTGGACACGCCGCAGCTTGGTGGAGCGGACTGCGGCACACTTCCTTTTTGAAGGGCTGCACGCACTTTTGTCAAGACTGTATTCGCAAACTACCGTGGCAAACTCGGCAGTATGACTCTTGACCCGTTCTATCCAGATCGATAGCTTGGCTGCGGAAAGGAGCTTTGTTCGGTGAAAACCGAAGTATCAATCGAATACTGCGTCGTTTGAAACTACACGCCGAAGGCCGTCAGTTTGGCGGCCCAAATTCTCGAACTCGGCGAGCGCATCAAGTCGCTTACGCTGATTCCGTCGAGCGGCGGCGCCTTCGAAGTTCGCGCCAATGGCAAACTGCTCCACTCCAAACTCGATTCTGGCGAATGGCCGGATTTCGACGAGATCGTCAAGGCGATCAAGAAAGCAAAATAGCCGCCCGCTTGCTTTCGTTTCTGTAATTCGTCGCTTGCCGTTCAGCTTTCAGAAGCGGCGTCAAGTTCGCCACGGTGAACCCGTCCTGCGGCGGACCGCCGCACTTCAAATCGCGCTCAATGCGCGAAAAATCCGGCGTTGGACGTTAGGCGTTCGGCATTGGGTATTTTTCGCAATCTGGAGAGTGAAGGGTGCCTGGTGGCCCTCGCGGTCTTCAAAACCGTCGTTGCTACGCAAGTGGCGAGGTAGGTTCGATTCCTGCCCTCTCCGCCATTTGATTTCCGATCTGCGATTTTCGATTTTCGATTGCCAGTGTAGCCACCGTCGTACGGGTACAAGCTTTCGAAGGAGGTGACCGCAAGTGTCGCGTGAGCAGATTCGCAAACTGACTTCGCTCTCATCCTGCGCGGGGTGAGCGTCCAAATTGAGCCAACAGGCCCTGCGACAAGTTTTGCCGCAGCTTCCCATTTCGTTGGACCGCAACGTGCTCGTCAGTTCGAGAACGTTCGACGACGCCGGCGTGTATCGCCTGGATCGGCATCGCGCGCTGGTGCAGACGGTTGACTTCTTCACGCCCATTGTGGACGACGCGTTTTCATATGGTCAGATCGCAGCCGCCAACGCGCTCTCCGACATCTTTGCCATGGGTGGACGTCCATTGACTGCTCTAAACATCATCGGTTTTCCGCCCGATCTCGTTAGGCCAGCGGTGGTTTCTTCGATTTTGCGCGGCGGACTTGCCAAGGCTGGTGAAGTCGGTTGCGTGATCATCGGGGGCCATTCAATTCGTAATCCCGAGCCGATTTACGGCCTCGCGGTGACAGGCGTCGTCGATGTTCGGCGACTCACGACCAATGCAAACGCGCGTCCCGGCGATTTGCTCGTCCTGACAAAGCCGCTAGGCACTGGCATCGCCACTACAGGGATCAAACGCGGAATCGCGTCGCGCGCGCTCCAGAAAAAAGCGATCGACCTCATGTCGAAGATCAACACGGTTGGCGCTGTACTAGCCGAGCGTCGTCTGGTCCGGGCCGCCACCGACGTCACCGGTTACGGATTGATCGGGCATCTGATTTCATTATGCCGCGCGAGCGGCGTATCCGCCGATATAAATCCCGCTGCCGTACCGATGATCAGCGAAGAGATCGGCAAACTAATCGAGTTGGGCTGCATTCCGCAAGGAAGCCGGGACAATCTCCATACCGCCACTGTGGCTGTCGATTGGGCGCAAACGAATGACACCGGCAGAATTCTCTTAACGGATGCACAAACCAGCGGCGGTTTGCTGCTGTGTGTACGCGAAGGACACCTTGCAGACGTACTGATGATTTTGCGAAAAGCACGCACACCTGTCGCCGCGCTAATCGGAAAAATCGTAAAGCGACGCCAACGACGGCCATCGATATGCATGACCAGCTGAACTCAGCAGCGCGACGGCAAATTCCGGCCGTCTCGACAGTCCTCGACGCGCTGAGCCACCGCGGTTTGCCGCGCCCTTTCGTTGTCGAGGTTGTCCGCCGCAAACTTTCAGAGATTCGAGCTGTCAACGACGTCCCGAAATTGGAATCAATCGTCGCTGATATTCGCCGCTCGCTCGATGAAATTCGCGCCAGCAGACTTCAACCTGTCGTTAACGGAACCGGAATTGTCATTCACACAAATTTCGGACGCGCTCCGCTCGCAAGCGAAGCGGTCCGTGCACTGCACGAAATCGGCTCAGGCTATTCGAGTCTCGAATACGATCTTGCGACAGGGAAACGCGGCCGGCGCGGCGCTTATATCGAAGCTGCGCTCGCGCTGCTTTGTGAAGCCGAAGCGGCAACAATCGTGAACAACTGCGCAGCCGCCATGGTCTTGATCGTCCATCATTTCACCCAGCAAAAACTTGCCTGCCTTAACCAGTCAAGTTCGCGAGGTAGATCGGAAGTGATCATTTCACGCGGTGAACTCGTGCAAATCGGTGGCGGGTTTCGCATCGGCGAAATTCTCGAAGCAAGCGGCGCGAAATTGCGCGAAGTCGGCGCAACCAACAAGACAACGCTCGACGATTATCTGCACGCCATCGGACCAGAGACGGCGATGATTCTCAAAGTGCACCGCAGCAATTTTTTCATGAGCGGTTTTGTCGAATCGCCCTCCTCAAAAGAAATCAGCGCGCTCGCGCGGAAAAAACGGATTGCGTTTGTCGAGGACCTCGGCAGCGGCGCCATGTTCGCCACTGAATCGTTGGGAATTACCGAGCACGAACCGACCGCGGCCGAGGAGTTGAAGGCTGGCGCCGACGTTGTTTGCTTCAGCGGCGATAAACTATTCGGCGGGCCGCAGGCGGGAATCATCGTCGGAAGAAAACGATTCATCACCGCGTTGAAACGGGAACCGCTGTTCCGGGCGTTGCGCTGCGACAAACTGTGTCTTGCCGCGTTACAGACCACGGTGGATCTCCATCTCGATCAAAAGATCGGCGAAGCGCCAACGATTGCGGCTTTGAAAATCCCGGACGATGCGTTGCGCGCTCGTGCTGTGGCGATTTCTTCAAGTTTGCAGGGATTGCCAGCAACCATTGGAGTCGGTCGCGGCAAAGCGAAGGCCGGCGGTGGCACTTTGCCGGGCTCAAACATGCCCTCAGTGACTATCGATATCATTCCAAGGATTTCATCGGTGGCCGAGTTTGCGACAACGCTTCGTGCATCAGATCCGCCGATCATCGGCTACGTCGCCGACGAGCGATTTAAGCTCGATATGCGCACCATCTTCCCGGATCAGGACGATCTGGTGATCAAAGCGATTCGCGCAGCGTGTGGTGGAAATCCCTGAGGACACGCGATGCTGTCATCCCGACCGAAGCGCAGCGATATCGAGGGACGCCGCGGAATTGGCTTTGTCTTTGTTCGACGGGATTCTTCGACTTCGTTCCGCTCCGCTTCACTCCTCTCAGAATGATGCCGCCAAGCATGTCTGCGACAACGAAGCACTTCATCATCGCCACCGCAGGCCATGTTGATCATGGCAAGAGCGCGCTGGTCAAGGCGCTGACCGGAACCGATCCCGATCGTCTGCCCGAGGAAAAAAAGAGACAGATCACAATCGACCTTGGCTTCGCCGAATTAAATTTAGCCGGTCCGAACGGCGACAAAATTCACGCCGGCGTGATTGATGTCCCCGGGCACGAGGATTTCGTGCGCAACATGATCGCGGGCGTTGGCTCAATCGATGTCGCGCTGTTTGTCGTCGCCGCGGATGATGGCTGGATGCCGCAAACCGAAGAGCATTTGCAAATCCTGAATTATCTGGGCGTGCAACGCGCTGTAGTTGCTCTCACCAAAAGCGATCTGGGCCGAATTGATGTCGTCACGAACGAAATTCGCAGCCAACTCCATGGCACGTGTTTTGCACACTGCCCGATTGTTCCGACCTCTGTCCGCACCGGGAGAGGGATTCACAACCTGGAAGAAGCGCTGGCCGCAGAACTTGGGATGGTGGAACCGCAACGCGACATTGGCAAGCCGCGCTTGTTTGTCGATCGGGTGTTCACGCTGCGTGGAATCGGCACGCTTGTAACAGGGACCTTGACCGGCGGACGGTTGCGCCGGGGAGAGCGAATCACTCTGTATCCAACCAACCTCGAAACGCGTATTCGGTCCATTCAAAGTCACGGCCGGGACCTGGAAATCGTGCAACCGGGAATGCGCACGGCCCTCAATCTGCCGGATATTGCTGTCAATCAGATCAAACGCGGCGACGTTGTCACGGTTCGCGACCTTGGCGCACCAAGTTCGGCTCTGGTTGTTTTGATCGAAAAATCATCTCGCCTTGATGGCGAAAATCCTGCTGCGCGTCCCCTCAAAAACGGATCATGGGTTTATCTACATCACGGAACATCACGTGTCGCTGCGAAGATCAGTCATCTTGAAAGTGGCCGGCTTGGGTTCGGCGAAAAGACGATTGCCCAACTGAAACTCAGATCCCCGATCTTTGCGTTTGTCGGCGATCGTTTTGTCATTCGGGATTCGGCGGAGCAGAACACCATTGCGGGCGGAATAGTGCTGGATCCAGAGGGCCACAAAGAATCACTCACCTCCAGCCTCAGCTTGGACGATGTCGATACAGTGGTGCGCCTGACGATCTCACGGCATGGATTTGCACACCGAGAAAATCTTTTGAGCAAATCACAGTTCAGCGCGAATGAAATTTCTGAGGCGCTGATGCGTTTGCAAGGGCGGGGCGAGATTATTCTGCGCCAACACATTGTCGCGGATTACGAATTATGGCAGAAACTCAGCATACAGTCGGCTGAGTTGATCGACGAAGCGCACAAACAAAATCCCGGGTGCGCCGGTGTTGATCTGAACGTGATGCGCTCGGTGCTGGGCATTCAACAGGCGCACATCATGGAAGCGCTAGTGACGGATTTGTGCGCCGGGAACTTTGTCCGCAAAGGAGCACTCATTGCCCGCGCTTCCCATCGACCAAAGCTGCCGACCCACCTTCAGTTGGTTGAGGCAGGAATTCGCGAAACGCTCTCGAAACAGCCGTTCGACCCTCCTTCGCGCAAGGTGATCGAGTCGGATTCGCATGCGCGGCACGTCGTGCGGTTTTTGATCGAGAAAAAAGACGCGATAGAAATTGCTCCCGATGTGCTTCTGTTGCGCGAGAATTTCGAGCGTATGAAGTCGCGCGTCGCCGAGTTCATTTTCAAGAATGGACCGGCCAGCGTAAGTGAGTTGCGTCAAGCACTGGGAAGTTCACGGCGTGTCATGGTGCCGTTGTTGGAGAGACTCGATCGCGAGGGCATCACGCGACGCGTCGGTGACACACGCACACTTGGCAGAATCATGTAACGCGTGAAACGACCGCTAGCACATTTACTCGTTGTGCCGTCCCCTCAGGAAGCCTGGGACGACGCGATCGCGCCCTGGTTCGAACGAATTGCTCCAGAGGCTTGGAAGCACCCGTTGCCTTCGCTGGTCGTGCTCCCAACGCGCGGGCACGTCAACGATCTCAAGGCGCGCCTGATTGCAAAAAACTCTTCGTATCTCGGTTTGCAGTTTGTTACGCCAGCAAGCTTACGTGCCTTGCTCGCGCGAGATGATGCGGCTCCGGGTCCTGAGCTCGAACATCTGCGTTTGCTTCTCGCGATTGCGGCCAGCGAAATGGAAGATCGGCCTAACGACTCTGAAGCGCTTGCGGGCAAATCCGTTGCTCGAGCACCTGCGCCACTGCTGCGCGCATTGAATCGCCTCGAGACTGCCGGTTGGAAATTCCAAGAACTTGGGTTGTCGTCATTTGCACCAGTGGTTCAGCGTTTTAACGAGCTGCTGAAAAAATGTGGGTTTGCACTTCGCGGCGAGGCTGATCGAAAGCGTTTGAAAGAAACGGCACGCGGCAGACGAGAATTTTCCCACGTGCTTATCAGCGGATTCGACGCAGCCCATTGGGCGGAATGGTTTCTCCTGCGTAGCGCGGTCGAACTGGCAGAAAACGCCACGATCGTGCTCGAAGAACCCCGAGAAAATTTTTCCGATGTCGATCTTTGCTGGATTGGCTCCTGGGAAGAGATCTGTGGCGAAGCCCAACGCTCGCCGAGAAAAACCATCACGCTCGGCGATTCGCTTTTTAGCGAAATGGAAATGCGCGGAGGCGCGGAAACGGCAATGCGCTTCGATTTTCTGATCGGCACAAACTTTTCGGAACAAGCCGAAGCGATTGCGCGACAATGCGTTCGTTATTTGGCAGATGAGAAATGCTCGCGGCTGGGCGTGATTTTTCCAGGCAGCGGGGCCTTACCGCGACTCGTCGCGAAATCGTTGGAGCGGCTTGAAATCCTGCATAACGACGGGCTCGGCCACATTGTACCCGGCATTTTCGAGTCGGCGGAGTGGCAGGCATGGATCGAACTGCAACGCGCGCCACGACTTAGCTCCTTTCTACGTTTTCTAAATGCGTTGCCCGAGCCCACGCTCGTATCGCCCAAAATCAACCGGCAAGTTTTCGAAAGGGTTCTGCACGAAAGTTACAAGGAGGTGTTGCTAGATGACCTCGAACTGCTGCGCGAATTCTGTGCGGCACGCGTGGACGACAAATCTCAGGCGGCGGCCGAAGCTCTGCGCGCGCTGCCGTTTCTTCCTGCACGCGCCACTTTCGTGCAGTTTCTCGAACAAACTCACGCCGCGCTTGCGCATGCCGGGTGGAAGCAACACGCGCTCGAGCTTGCCGCTGTCGCCGATGATTGGTCCCGGCGTCTTGATGTGAATTTTTCACGCGCGCTTTTTTTACGCTGGCTGGAAGAAACTGCTGCGACGTTAACTGCCGCACGCTCGGCCGCAGGCAATCATCCATACGCACGCGTGCAATTGCTCACAGTAGCACACGCGCAAAATCAGGAATGGTCGCACCTGATTTTTGCCGGTTGGAACCAAGGTGCCTGGCCGCCGCCAGCCGGCGCAGAATTTGCACGCGCCGAAGAAATTCATGCCTTCAATCACAGTGTGCAACAGCTCAACCAGCGCGCAGCGCGCCAGGGAAGCCAGGGCGAGGGCCACACGAGTGTTCGCGAAAACCATTCGCTCTATCTCGGGCCCAGCGAGCAGCGCGCGATTGCGTTGCGCCAATTCAATGCGCTCCTCGAATCGGCCAGTGAAGCCGTTACGCTCACGGCCAGTCTGGTACAGGAAGATGCGCCGGAGCGCTTCTGGAATCCGAGCGAATGCTTCACCGAGCTTTATCTTAAAACGCGACGTGAGCCGCTAACCCAGGCGACGTTGAAAAATCTCCAACGCGCCACGGCGCTGCTGCCGAAGCCTGCGGCTATGGCGACGGATGTGCAGCAAACCCTGATCGCATTCAACACCCGGCGTGACTCCTCTCAACCTGCCGGCGAATATGATTTCGCGTTGCGGCCGAACGGGTCGTATCGACCAGTGCCGAGGCTGAGCGTGACCGATCTGCAAGGAATGGTTTCGTCGCCAGCGATTATTTGGATGAAACGTTATCTCGGCGTGGAAGCACCGGAGGACGCCGCGAATCCTTGGGCGGCGACAACCGGCCAATGGGTGCATCGGTGGCTGGCGAATATTATCGAAACGCGGGACGGAAAGATTTTCTCGGCGTTTCCGACACTGGCAAAAATCGACGAGCGCATTCGCTTTGCCGCAGATGAGCAGTGTGCGGCACTGCGGCGCCTTTGCGGCTTGGCAGGCAAGGTCGTCCCTGATTGGTGGAGCTCGGGCTGGTTGAACGCGCGCTATCTCGCACGGCACCTCGGGACTAAAATCGGAGCGGCGAAAGGGTGGAATTGGATGGCGACGGAGTGGGCCGTCGGTCGCGAAGGTGCGGTGAAAATCGCCGATGGCGTCGAACTTCAGCTACGCGGCAAGATCGATTTGGTGCTCGCGCAAAATGACGCATCCAGTTTCGGTGGACAAAAGATTTGGATTGTCGATTACAAAACCGGTTCGACGAAGGAACTGAAGACCTCCGATCTGCACGACAATCTGATCAGAGGCGCACCCTTGCAGCTCGCTCTTTACGCGCTGGCCATGCGGGAACTCGGAGCCGCCGAAGTAAGTGTGAGCATTATTTCGCTGACGGTTAAGAACGTAGCGCCACAATTGTCCGTTGACGATCTCGCACCACATAAGGACGTCTTTGCCGATCTCGCGGAAATGCAGCGCACCGGAGTTTTCGGGATGAAAGGCGAAATCCGTCCGGCGTTCGGTTACGGCGCGCCGTACCCGCTCGCGACGTTGCCGATCGACAACGACATTTTGGAAGATAAATGGGCGCTGACGCATCCTGCGCTCGTCCTTGAGAAAGAGGAGTGGGAAATATGGTGAAGCTGCGCGACGAATCTGCACGCGCTCGTTTTGCCAGCGAGTTGGACCGCAATTTTTCTGTAGTCGCATCGGCGGGTTCCGGCAAAACCACCGCGATCACCGAACGCATCTTGTCGATCGCGCGTTCGGCAAAGGCCGTGGAAATTTTGCCCCGTCTGGTCGTCGTGACCTTCACCAATCGTGCGGCGGACGAAATGCAACAGCGCACGCGACAAGCTCTGCTTGATGAAAATTTGCGACAGGAAGTGCAGACTGCTTTCAACCGCACCTTCTTCGGCACGATTCACTCGTTCTGCATGAAACTCCTGACCGACTTCGGTCATTATCTGGGCCTGCCTGCGCCGCTCGAGTTAGTCGAAGAAGACGACGACGACTTGTGGCAGGAGTTCGCGCAAAACCAAACTCGAATTGGCAGGTCGTTAGGCGAAAACGACCGGGCCATGCTTCTGCGTTTCGTGCAAGCGCGCGACCTCATGGAATTGGCCCGACGCGCGCGCTCGGCTGCTTTGCAGGTGCCAGGGTTGTCACCATGTCCACCACTCGATTTCACTGAGGTCTACTCACAATCGGATAAGGCAAAGGGGAACGACAATATTGCCAAATCGCAGGCGGAATTGCACGAATGGGAAAAGCGTTTCGCCGGCGATTGGGAATATCTGCGCTGGCCGGTGTGTTTCACGGCGGGAAACGCCAAGTTTACTCAGCTCTGGCAAGAAAAATTTGCGCCGCTGCGACAATGGATCTGCGCCGCGGCCACGTGCGTCGCGGCAGAGGTTCAGCGTGATTATCTCAATTTTCGACTCGACCACGGACTCGTCACTTACGGAGATCAAATCGCGCTCGCGGAAGAGTTGCTGCAACATCCGGTCGCCGCGCAGAGAATTCGCGAAGAAAGCTTTCGCGTCATCCTCGACGAGGCACAGGACACTGAGCCGCTACAATTTTCGGTGCTGCTGGAAGTGACGCGCCCGCCGGCAGCGAAGGGACTTTGGTTGCAAGATCGACATTTAGGTCCGCAGCCGGGGCACTTCTGCATGGTCGGCGATTTCCAGCAATCGATCTACTGGCAGCGCGCGGACTTGAATTATTACCGAGCAGTTCATGAAGCGCTCATTTCCGACAGGAACGGCGAGAGCATGGAATTCGCCGTCACATTTCGGCTGGACCAGAAGCAGCTCGATTTCGTGAACGAAACTTTCCGCGAGATTTTGAATAACAAGGACGGACAGGCGCGCTTCGTCGAATTGCAACCGCGGCCGAGCATTCTTCCAGGGAAAGTCATCCGCGTGTCGCTCGCGAAAGAACTGTTGCCGCAAGGAAAAAAGCTCAAGGACTACCAAAAGGCACGTATCGAAGCGGACTATCTTGCACGTTGGATCAAGGACGCGGGACTGAAAAAGCTTTCGGCCGATTCTTGGCGGGAGGTGGCAATTCTTTGTCCGCGCAAAGCCTGGCTGCAAACGACGGCCGCAGCGTTACGCCGCGTCGGTTTACCGGTGGCGATCCAATCTGAACAGGATGTCAAGGGCGACAGTCCGGCTTATGCGTGGCTGACCGCGCTCCTTACGATCATGACCGACCCGCTCAATGCTTATGAAATCGTCGGCGTGCTGCGCGAGATCTTCGGCGCGTCCGATCACGATCTTGCCGTCTTTTCCGAAGGGCAGAGAACGAGGTTTCGCATCGACGAGATTGTGTCGGCGACCGGAAGAATTTCCTCGATTTTGCATACGCTCGCAGAAATTCGCCAGCGCACGGAAGGTCTGGCGTTATTTGACGCCGTTACTTTGATCATCGAGCAAACTCAATTGCGCGAGCGTTTGCTCCTATTGCCCGCGACTGAGTTTGGCGATCTCACGCGCGAACTCGATGCCTTGCTCGCACAAGCGGCGGAAGCGGAAGCAAACGGAATAATTCTGGCCGGGTTCGCCGAACAATTACGCAACGACTTCGCGTCGGCACGCGCCGTCCGCTTTTCCGCTGACGACAACGCGATTCAACTCATCACTTCGCATAAGGCAAAAGGGTCTGAATGGCAGGCGGTGATCGTGCCATTCCTCGCGCGCGATCTGCGGACGCCATCACCCCGTTATCCGCATTTCGTTAAATCGCCCGCGGATGGCGAACTGATTATCGCGTTTGGCAACCAGGACAAATCGAAGGATCTGAAAGACGCGATCGAGCGCGCGGAACAACAGCAACTTGAGCGCCTTCTCTATGTCGCAACAACACGAGCCCGCCACACACTCGTAGTTGTGCTCGATGAGGAAATCTTCTCCAGTAGCGAGGGCAAACTGCTGAAGACAGCACAACTTCGGAGACTGATTCGCGACAAGGACTTTTACTCGGGCCAATTCGATCGACACAGCAGCACGATCGATGAAGTCCTCGAACCTTTCCAGACTGTGAGGCAGACGCAGGAGAAAAACGGCTCTGAAATCGAGCCGTTAACCGACGGCGAACTAAAGCGCACCGCGAAACGCGCTTCGGAATTCGTGCGAAAGATCACCCCAAGCGCGCTCGGTTCGGAAGTTTCGGCAGACGTGCGAACGCGCTCGCGGCTCGATACTCTGGCCACCCTCTACGGTCGCTGGTGGCACAAATTTTTCCAAGGTTTAGATTGGAAAGGTGGAATCGATTCCGCACAAAAGTTATTCGAAAAGGAATTGCCAATTTCTCCCGACCCGAAAGCCGCGGTAAAAGACTGGAGCGCCACACGCCGGAATTTATTCAGCGACGCCACCATCGCTCGTTTTCTTGCGACCGATGAAACGTTATTTCACGCGGAATTTCCATTCTCGTGGCGCAGAAACGATCGCAGCGTGCTTGAAGGCGTGATCGATTCGATCATGATTAACCGCGAAGCTGGCAGGTGTCTTCTGCTAGATTGGAAAACGAACGACGTTTCCCAAAGCGACGTCGAAATCTTTCGCGAAACTTACCGGCCACAGGTGGCTGCTTATTGGAAGGCGGTCACGGAGATTACCTGCCTCGAAGTAGAAGCCGGCTTGTTCTCGACTGCGCTTGGCCGCTTGCTGCTCTATTCCGCTGAGGAACTGCAAATGGAATGGCGCCGACTGGAACAACTTCCGTCCGCGCAATTGGAAAATGAAATCGCGGCGATTTCGGGCGATGGCTTTTGACGGGAGAATGAAACCACGAACCAAAAGTGCCCAAGGCGCGTTACGCTCGCGGCTGACTAACTCTCCCGGTCGCCGCGGATGAATTGTTCGACGCAGCGAAACGCTTCGTCGTCGGTCATTTGCACGGGCGGATGCTTGGAGAAAAAAGCCGAAGGGGAATGCAACACGCCGCCGATGCCGCGGTCGAGCGCAACCTTGCAGCAGCGGATCGCGTCGATGGCTACGCCTGCCGAGTTGGGCGAATCTTCGACTGACAGTTTCAAGTCAATTTCCATCGGCACATCGCCAAAGAGGCGGCCTTCCACGCGAATGAACGCAATCTTGTTGTCGAGTTGCCACGGCACGTAATCGCTCGGGCCGATATGAATATTTTCGTCCGCCAGGCGATCGCCCATCACGGACTGCACTGCCTCCGTCTTGGAAGTTTTCTTCGACGCCAACCTGGTGCGATTCAGCATGTTCAGGAAATCTGTGTTGCCGCCGGTGTTTAATTGGTACGTGCGCACAACTTTCACTCCGCGCTTGCGAAAGAGATCGACCAATGCCCGATGCACGATGGTGGCGCCCACCTGCGCCTTAATGTCGTCCCCAATTAGCGGCAGATTCTTGTCCGCAAAGCGCTTGGCCCAAGCCGGATCGCTCGCGATAAAGACTGGGATGTTATTTACAAAGCCGAGTCCCGCTTCCAGCGCGCAACCGGCATAAAATCGGGTGGCCTGCTCAGAGCCGACGGGAAGATAATTGACCATCAGTTCCGCAGAGGAATTTTTCAGCTCGGCGATAATGTCTTCGCGAGTGGTTTCTTTCTCGAGTGGAAGAAATGTGCGGAGCGGATCCTGATCCTGCATGTGTGGCGGGTAGCCATCCAGAACGCAGCCCATTTTTACGATCGCGCCGGTGAGCTTGATCTTTTCACAGAACACCTTTGTGCAATTGGGCGGCGCAAAAATAGCCCTGCTCACGTCCAGACCGACCTTGCGCCGGTCAATATCGAAAGCGGCCACGACTTCAATATCACTCGGACGGTAACCCCCGATCTGCCGGTGCATTAAGCCAACGCTCGCACCATTGGCAGAGGAGGAGCCATCATAAAAATTGAGTCCCTGCACGAGCGAGCTGGCGCAGTTTCCAACGCCCACGATTGCGATTCTAATTTTTCTCATTTTCTAAAAACTAAAACCTACCTGATCTAAATAATTCGGAGCAAGCGATAAATTAGGCTGGTTCGCCGCCGCGTCCCGCCTAGTTAGGCCCCCGAATCCGGGCCGCGAAGCCTGAATGTGTCCGAAGTCGCACCCGCTTGCAAGACCTGATATAAGAGCAACAGTCAGAGGCGTTCGCCACGAAAGGAACGCCGTCGCACAGGAAACAGACCACATGTGTTCGAAGTTCGCGGCCACCAGCATACTGATTGCTGTCGCTTTGGCCGCTTGTTCGGAGTCGCTCCACGCAATGCCAGTGTACGGCATCGAACAAGCAGTCGCTCTGGCCCAGGAACATAACCCTGAAATCCTGATCGCGCGGAAAAAAGTGGTGGCTGCGCACGGCAGCTTCATTGAAGCGCGCTCCGGATATCTGCCGTGGTTGAGCTCCAGCGGGCTGGCCGACAAGCGACAGACTACTAGCGAGACGAACCTTCGACAGGAAGATTACAACGCGATACTCAAGCTGGAGCAAAACCTTTACACCGGCGGAGCGGTAAGCAGCCAGGTAGCAATCGCGCAGTTGAACATCGCCAAGGCAAACTATGAGCTTCAGGAAACCATCAGCCGGGTTACGATGGATGTGCGAATCGCCTTCAACGAACTTCTGTTGAACCGGGCGAAAGTCCGCGTCCGCGAAAATTCCGTAAGTGTGCTGGACGAGGAACTGAAGAGCCAGCAGGAGCAACTAAACGCCGGAATCGTCGGCAAATTAAATGTGCAGCGGGCTGAGGTAGCCCTTGCCAACGAGCGCCCCGAATTGTTTGACACGCAGACCGAATTGAAAAACTCCTACCTGCGATTGTCGGAACTTTTCGGAACCGATGTGCACCCGGGAGCCCAGACGCCTCCGTTTGAGATCTCCGGCGAATTGCAGTATCGGCCAACTCATCCGGACTTAAACGACTGCCTGGCCCGGGCTGATGCCAATCGGCCGGTGATCAAAGCTCGGGAGAAGGACATCGAGATCGAAGATCACCAGTACGTTCTGGACCGGAGCGCAACGCGCCCACACGTCCGCGCCTTCTCAGGGTATGAAGTTTACAGCGAGCGGGATCCGGACGTCGGTCCGGAATTTAACTACGGGGGAGTTGTGGGAATCAACGCTACTTGGAACATCTTCGACGGATTTGCGACCAAAGGGCGCATGCAAGCGACGCGCGCCAGGCGCGAGGCGGCGGCACAAGCCCTCGCAGCGGCACGGCGCAGCGTTGCCTCGGAAGTGCGCAGCGCATTCTTCGACCTTCAACAAGCGGAACGCGTCCTCGAAAGTGAAACGCAAAACGTGCAAACAGCGGATGAAGCGCTCGACGCGGCGAAAGGAAATTTCGCTGCCGGGTTGGGAACACAACTCGACGTCCTGCAGGCCGCATCCGACGTAACCAGGACGCGTACGACTCGGTTGAGCGCCATCTACCTGCACAACGTCGCTCTCGCCCGCCTCGCCCACGCCTGCGCCAATTCTGCCGAAGCGCTCAATTTCGGATCGGATTTTAAAGATACCAAGAACGAAAATCACGACAGGACGCACGCCGCCGATGTAGCGAAGCCGCCGGAAAAATTAAGTCAGAGATGAAGCGTGAATTCCTACTTCTGATCGCAGTGTTGATGATTTGCTTCGTACCTTCGGCCAGCGCCGTCACGCTGAGCGAGGTCCTTCAAACTACGCTGGACAAAAATCCAACCATCCAGGAGGCGAAGGCCGGTCTCGAGGAGGCTGCGGGGCGACGTCTTGTTTTTCGTTCCGTCGTGTGGCCTCAGGCCGAACTCGGTGTGCCGGCTGGTGTTCAAGCTGGTCACCGCGCTGGTGAAAACGGAGTGAAAGGCTTTGCCATCGGGCGCGGCTTCCTCGACCAGGCTTTGTTCGATATGGCTGTGCCGCCATCGCTCCGGCGTGGAGATATTGAAGTGTTAATCGCCCAACAGCAATTGAATGTCGCTGTTGTGGAACAGTTACACGCCGCCCGGCTGGCGTTTTACGCAGCGCTTTACAACCGCTCGCTGGAGTCCATTCGAGACGAACAACGACAGAAACTGGAAGAAAACGTTGCCACTCAGAAGAATCGTTTCGAAGCCGGCTTGACCGATCGAAGCGCATTCACAAGCGCAACTGTCCAAGTCGACGAACTGGTCCCGCAAATTGAAACGGCGCATCGGGCGTACACCGACGCACAATTAAAACTGGCAGAAGCGATGGGGATCGATCCTGCGAAATCATCGCTCCCTAACCCGGAAGGTGAGCTGAGGTTTGTGCCGACTCATCTCGATCTGGCTTCCGATACAGCAGCGGCTCTACAGCGCAGGGCGGATCTGAAGCTCGCGCGCTTGTTTGCGCGGGCTGCCAACGAAGATCAGCGGATCATTGCGGCGGACTACTATCCTGCCATCGGAGGACACATTCGTGGCGAGTATGTCCCGGTGAAAGGCATCCATCGTCAGGAATCAACCAGCAAAACACAGGACTTCATCGGATCGGAAGTCATGGAAAGGGCCACATATACCTGGCGAGTGGTCGACAACGGCCAGGTAGGCGGCGCAGTCTTAAAGGCACGCGCCGCGCGGGAAGAGAACGAACTGACATGCAGGAAGCTCGAGGCCAATGTCAGCCGTGAACTGTCCCGAATCGCCAACAACCTTCAGGCAATTGATGCCAGCGAAACATCGCTCGCAACTGCGTCTGCCGCCGCGGAGGAGAGCGCCCGCACCGTACGGGAGAATGTCGTCAGCGGTCTGGTTTCGGCGCTTGAGTACCGCGTCACTCAAACCGCCTTTTTAAAGACCAAGAGCGGGCTCCTCGATGCCGTTTACCAACATAACCTTGCACTTGCAGAATGGGACCGTGCCACTGGCCGCTATTTTCAATTTTCAGACCAGCCTACGCGGTCAAGCAATCCAACCAAGTGATCTGCTGCAGGTTGCAGAACATCGGCTCGCCTTGACGATTTGAAGTTGGATTGTCAGTGTTCTGATTATCCTCCTAACCATCGAAATTTCAGTGTGACTGGCTCAACGGATCGAACGGACCTGTCCGCTGCAGTGTCTTGCCAATAATGCTCTCCAACATCTACGAAAAAAAGGAGACGAGAACCGCAAAGGCCAGGCACGAGGTTATTGCAAAGAACCGCCGTGGACATCAGACTAGTTTTCCAAAATTGAAATTGCCCGAATCAAAAACCGCATTTTGGATTGGCGGAATATCGCTCGTGGTCCTTTTCGCGCTGGCATATTTTCTTCTGATGCCGGTCGCGGAAGTGGCGACGGTGCGTCGCGGCACAGCCATCTCCGCAGTTTACGGCACAGTGAGAATCGAGCCCGCATTTGTCGTGCGTGTGCGCGCGCAAAATGATGGTTTCATCGGGCTAGCGGAACCCTTCTCTGCGGGTCGCGGCGCGATCGGAAAGAGCGTCGAAAAAAGCCAGTTGCTGGCGACAATCGCGGACCAGGATACTTCGCGACAATTAAAACAGGCCCGCGCCGATTTGCAGGCCGCCATCGACAGAGCCGCGCTTCCCCTGCCCTCTTCGGAGTTGCTCAAGACGGCCGAGGACAATCTGCAACGGCTCGAAAAGGTAGTGGGTTCGGGCAATGTGCCAGCAGTCGAATACCAGAAGGCAAAAAGCGAGGCCAATCGATTGCGGGGGGCGGTGGAGACAGAGCGCATCGAACGGGATCGAAATCTCAATTCGCTGCAGGAAACAACGAAAAAGCTGGAAGCACAGATGAAGAACGCCGAAGTTCGTTCGCCGATTGACGGAATCCTCACGAACGTTCAGACGATCGACGGGGAACTGGTGTCTGACGGCAACGAACTTTTCACGGTCTCTTCGCGCAAGACCTACATTCGTGGCGAAGTCAATGAGGAAGACGTGGGGGAGGTGAAGCCCGGGATGAAAGCCAAAGTGCAATTGTACGCCTACCGAACGCGCACATTCACGGCGCGCGTTACGTCGGTTCAGCCAGCGGCCGATCCAACCACTCAGCGCTACACCGTCGTGCTGGAAATGAACAATCCCCCCGACAATTTGATGGTCGGAATGACAGGCGAAATGAACATCATCACAGGCGTCCATCAGAATGCCTTGCTGGTACCAACGCGCGCGTTGCTTGTGGATCAAGCGTTGGTGGTGAACGGCGGAATCGTGCAGCGACGAACGGTCAACGTGGGATTTCGCACCCTGGATTTTTCTGAGGCGCTGAATGGTCTGGCCGAAGGCGATCATGTTATCGTCTCCGACCAGGACAAGTTTCATTCCGGTCAGCCGGTGCGCCAGCGCATGGTCAGCTCACCGCCTCCGCCGAACGTGCCATGACCCCGGCACTCTATATTGCTCTGCGTTTTTTGACGCATCGCAAGCGGGCGCTGCTTCTGAGCCTTAGCGGTGTTGTCTTCGGCGTGGCCATCTTTGTTTGCACCCAAGCGCAAACCCAAGGCTTCGCCCGCTATTTCATCGATTCCAATATAGGAGCCAACGGCGCGCTGGTCCTCAAATCGCGTTTCCGGCCCCGCTACCAACCGCTCATGGTGGCGGCGAAGGGCTCCAAGGAATCCACCGGGCGCCGTCTCTACTTTGAAGGCATCACTAATCCCAATGAAATCATGCGGGTGAGCAGGCAATTCCCCGATGTGGTTTCCTGTTCACCAGTTCTGCGCGGAACAGTTAGCGCGCGCTCGGGATTTGAGAACGCGACTGTCGATCTTTACGGCATCGACCCGACTCTCCACGCACGAACCACCGATATTCTCCACCAGTTGATCGACGGCAACTTTGATGACTTTCGAAATAACACCGGCTCGATCATTGTCGGTTCGGTCCTCGCGGAACTGCTTCGAGCTGGCGTCGGGGATACGGTGCAATTGCTGGCGCCTAACGGCGAGTACTGGCGATTCACGGTTGCCGCGATCGCTCGCGCAGGAATTGGCTCGATTGATTCAACCCGCGTTTATTCGCATGCCAGGGTCGCGCAGGCCCTGCTGCAACAACCGTCCGGTGCGTCGATGATCATTTACAAACTGCGAAATCGCGATCGCGCGCCGGCATTGGCCAGTCGGTTCGAAACACTGTTCCAACATAGTGCCTTAAGTTGGCAGGAACGCGAAGAAAGCACGCTGCAACTTTTTCTGACCCTGAGAATGTCCGTTGCAATTACCGTTTCGCTCATCATTTTACTGGCCGGTTTCGGCATCTTTAATGTGCTGACCATGTCGGTGCTGGCGAAGATCAAGGAGATCGCCATTTTGCGTTCGATGGGTTATCGCCGCATCGATATTTCGTCGATTTTTCTGTGGCAAGGCGCGCTGATCGCTGCGGCAGGATCGTTGCTGGGTTGTGCGCTGGGCGCCTTGATGACTTGGGGCGTATCGCATATTCCCATTCGCCTCCGCGGCTTGCTGTATACAAATTATTTTTTGGTCACATGGGACTGGCGCCATTATGTCTTCGCGACGTTACTTGCGCTTCTCGCTGTTTTCATCGCGAGTTACGTCCCCGCGCGCCGCGCCGCTGAATTGCCTCCCGTTGTCACCATTCGAGGGTCAAGATGAATGGCGAAAGCTGCCTCAGTTGTGAGGGAATCGAACGGTATTTGGGCGAAGAGGAGGAACGCGTGCATGCGCTGCGCGGCGTGTCGCTGGAGATTGAGACCGGAAGCGTCCACGCAGTTGTGGGTCCTTCCGGCTGCGGCAAAAGTTCATTGCTCTACATTCTTGGGCTTCTCGATGTGCCAGATGCCGGCTGCGTTTCAATCGAATCGGAGTCGATGACACGCCTGAGCGATGACGACTTGGCATACAAACGGAGCCAGTCTATCGGGTTCATTTTCCAGTTCCATTTTTTGATGGAGGATTTTACTGCGCAGGAAAACGTAATGATCCCAATGCGCAAGCTCAGCCAACTTTCCGATAAGCAGATGCGTGAGCGCGCGGCCGATCTTCTCGAAGGGGTAGGCTTGGGGAATAAATTGCGAAGGCCCAGTCGCCATCTTTCCGGGGGCGAACAACAACGTGTAGCCATCGCGCGCGCGCTGGCCAATGATCCGAAAGTTATTCTAGCCGACGAACCTACAGGCAACCTCGATACTGCGAACTCCGAGCGCGCCTTCGAATTGCTGCGAGATCTGGTGCACGAACGTGGGAAAGCCCTGCTACTGGCTACGCACAATCCGGCGATTGCCGAAGCGTGCGATTGGATCCATGAAATGAAAGACGGCAGCATCATCGTCAGCCAGCGGCGCGTCGCGGGCAGCTCGATTTCTTGAGGACCGTGGGTTGCCGTTCGAAGGCGGGGCCGGTTATTTCGCCATTGCGATCGTGATAATCGTGACGATTCTCGTCACGCCAGTCGCGATTCTTGTGACACTTTACTGGCGCGGGATACGCAGGATTTGGCCTTCATTGGGCTGGTCATCGTCTGTATATCGTCGCGCGATCGCGGTCGCGAATTCCGAATCCGGTTTATTTGGCCGTCATGTGCGTTTCGGGGAAGGCGTCGAAACATGCACGCGAGGCGCGTGCGCTCCCCGGACCAAGCCACCAAAATGGGCAACACGCAGTTTACGTCGATGTCACCGCAAAGTAGGTTCGAGGTATGTCGATCTCAGAGGAAGAAGTGCGGAACGCGTTGAAGACCGTGAAGTATCCAGGTTTCACTCGCGACATAGTTTCATTCGGATTGGTGAAATCGATCCAGATCGATAATGGCGATGTGAAGGTACAATTCGCGCTGGCGACAAACGATCCAAACGTTCCGGCGACAATCAAAAACGACGCCGAACACGCACTCCGCGCTATCGAAGGAGTCCGGAGCGTGAAAGTGCTGATCGATATCCAGGCGCCCCCCGGCGGCACGGGAGCCGGTATGGTTGCAATGCGGATTCCGGGAGTAAGGCACGTCATTGCCGTGGCCAGCGGTAAAGGCGGCGTGGGCAAATCAACCGTCGCGGCAAATCTTGCCGTGGCACTCGAGCAAACCGGCGCGCGCGTCGGCCTTTGTGATTGCGACATTTATGGCCCGAGTATTTCGCTCATGTTCGGTACGCGCGAACGGCCGACGGCTACGGATGAAAACATGATCGTCCCCATCCAGCAATACGGGTTGCGGCTGATGTCCATGGGCTTTCTGCTCGACGACACTTCGCCGGCAATTTTGCGCGGGCCGATGGTGACACGCTACACGCAACAATTTCTGCGGCAGGTCGAATGGGGCGAACTGGATTATCTGGTGCTCGATCTTCCGCCCGGCACGGGCGACATTCAGCTGACGATCGTGCAGACCGCAGCGCTGTCGGGAGCTATCATCGTCACCACGCCTCAGGAAGTCGCACTGATCGACGCACGCAAGGCCGCGACCATGTTCGAAAAGGTGAACGTGCCGGTGCTGGGGTTGATTGAGAATATGAGTTACTTCCTCTCGCCATCGGATAATAAACGCTACGACATCTTCGGCACCGGTGGCGGCGAACGCGAAGCCAAACGCTTGCGCGTTCCGTTGCTTGGCCAGATTCCGATCGACATCGCCACGCGCGAGGGAGGCGATCGTGGAATTCCAATCGTATGCGAAGACCAGCGATCGCCGGTAACTGCTGAATTCAAGCGGATTGCCGAGCGCATTCGCAAAACCCTGACATGAGCGGAGGCACCCGCACCCCGAGCGGCAAACGGAAGTGCTTCAAATAAACTCCGCGATCCCCTCGTCCAATTCCGAGATTGATTTCGCAGCGACCGAGCCGTTCGGAGTTGACTAGGTGGTGATCTTATGAAAGAACAGTCGGGCATGCCGTCTTCGGAAGCAGATGAAGCGCAATTCGTCAAAGAATCGGCGCTCTATAAAGAGTTTCTTGCCGAGCGCGCAGAGATTTTGAAGCACAAGTGGATCGAGAGTGAAAAAGCCGGTAAAGACATCGGCTTTGAAAGAGCTTTGCTGGACTGGATTTTGAAACATCGCTCCAACTGGCGAGAGCGACGACGAAAGGAGGCGCGCACCGAACAGGCCGCCTCCTAATTTTTGTACCTTTAAGGTGATCCTGCGAGGTCGCCAAGGAAACTGATGCAACCGAAACAAAATTCATCCGCCAGCGTCCCGATCATGGACGCGGAGGCAATTCGCCGCGCTGTTCGACGGATTGCGCATGAGATCGTCGAGCGAAATCCCCATCTCGAAGAAATCGTGGTCGCAGGAATTCCGTCGCGAGGCGTGGAGATCGGGCGCCGCATAGCGGCTGCCACTGAAGAGATCGCAAACACTCACGTCGGTACCGGCGTGATTGACGTGGCGATGCATCGCGACGACGTCGGAACGCGTCCGGAGTTACCCGTAGTGCGCGTGTCGAAGCTTCCGGTGCCGCTGGAAACGCGGACGGTGATTATCGTCGATGATGTCCTTCACACAGGGCGCACGGTGCGCGCGGCCATGGACGCAATCAATTCGTTTGGACGGCCTGCGCGTATTCAACTCGCAGTTTTGGTGGATCGCGGCCATCGCGAACTGCCGATTCGACCCGATTACGTCGGAAAAAATTTGCCGACTGCGACTCCCGAACGAATTCAGGTCCGCCTGCAAGAAACTGACAACGAACCAGACGCGGTATGGCTGGAAAGAGAACGAATGTGACCGCGGAAGTTCTGGGCAAAAGCACATGACTACGCGCTGGACACGAAAGGATTTGCTCGGCCTCCGTGAATTGTCAGCCGACGAAATCAATTTCGTTCTGGAGACAACCGACGCGTTCAAGCAGGTCGGCACCCGCGAAATCAAAAAAGTACCTGCTTTGCGCGGCAAAACGCTCGTAAATTTCTTTGTAGAACCAAGCACACGTACGCGCATCTCGTTTGAGTTGGCTGCATTCCGCTTGAGCGCCGACGTGATTAATATCTCGGCGACCACCTCCAGCCTGACAAAAGGGGAAACGCTCAAGGACACCGCACGCAATCTCGAGGCGTTGCAGGCCGATATTATCGTTCTCCGTCATAGTTCTGCGGGCGCGCCACAGTTTCTGGCGAGTCGGCTAAACGCGAGCGTGATCAACGCCGGGGACGGCGCGCACGAACATCCGACCCAGGCACTTCTCGATCTCTACACTATCCGGGAACGCAGAGGTAAAATCGGCGGCCTGCACGTGGCGATCATCGGGGATATTTTGTTTAGTCGAGTCGCACGCTCGAACATTTTCGGTCTGCTCAAGCTCGGGGCGCGCGTGACGTTGGTCGGCCCGAGTACGCTGGTTCCGCGCGAGTTCGAGAAGCTCGGCGTTGAGGTTTCGCACAATATCGAGGATGTCCTGCCCAAAGCCGACGTAGTGAATCTTTTGCGCATTCAGCACGAACGTCAACGACGCGAATATTTCCCGGGCCTCGGCGAATACATTCGCTTGTTCGGCCTAACGAAAGAACGCGCGAAACTCTTGAAACCGGATTGTATGATCATGCATCCCGGACCGATCAACCGCGGGGTCGAGATTGACAGCGACGTTGCCGACGGATTGCAGAGCGTCATTCTCGATCAGGTGACCAATGGTCTCGCCGTTCGCATGGCGGTTTTGTATTTGTGCGGAGGGATCGCGACATGAGCATCCGGAGCGCCGTTTTTGTTCCGGGGAGCGCAGGCTGCCAGCTTGCGGTGTTCGGCAGCTTGCCGAACGCACTAGGATGGAATTCACGCCGGGCGATGAACTACAGGCTGGCAGCCTGTGCTCCCCGGACATGAGCGCGACGATTATTCGAAACGGTCGTGTGATCGATCCCGCGAATAAACGGGACGAAATTGCCGATCTTTTCATCGTTGACGATCGAATCGCAGATCAATCGGCAATCGGCAATCGGCGATCGGCGATCGGCGAGGTTGACGCACGTGGGTTGATCGTCGCGCCCGGCCTCATTGACATGCACGTGCACTTGCGCGAGCCGGGATTCAGTCACAAGGAAACGATCGAGTCCGGTGCGCGCGCGGCTGCAGCCGGCGGATTTACAACTGTTGTTTGTATGCCGAATACCTTGCCGGCAGCGGACAATCCCAGCACAATCGCGTGGATCAAAGATCGCGCGGCAGCCGTCGCGTCTGTGAACGTTTTACCTACGGGCGCGATTTCAAAAAATCTCGCGGGCGAAGAACTCGCACCAATCGGGTCACTCGCACAGGCAGGCGTGGTCGCGATCACGGACGACGGCCATTGTGTTCAAAGTCACGAAGTCATGCGGCGCGCGGTCGAGTATGCGCGCATGGTCGGTGTACCGGTGCTTGATCACTGCCAGGATTACAATCTCGTGGGTAATGGCGTGGTGCACGAAGGTTATTGGAGCACGCTTCTCGGCTTGCCCGGTTGGCCCGCGGCCGGCGAGGAAGTCATTGTCGCGCGGAACATTTTGCTCGCGGAACTTTGCGATCATCACATTCATTGCCAGCACATCACGACAGCAGGCAGTGTGCGGTTGCTTCGTGAAGCGCGGGCGCGCGGCGTGAAAATCACAGGCGAGGTTTGTCCGCATCACATCGCGTTGACTGACGAAGCAATCCAAAATTTCGAGACGAACTACAAAATGAACCCGCCGCTGCGCTCGCAAACCGATGTGGATGCGCTGCTGGAGGGGATCGCGGATGGAACCTTCTCGATCTTGAGCTCCGATCATGCTCCGCACGCACATTTCGAAAAGGAAGTGGAATTCGATGCAGCGCCGTTTGGCATTGTCGGGCTGGAGACGGAGCTCGGGTTATTTCTCGATTTGCTCGTGCACAAACATCACAAGATTGGGATCAACCGGTTGATCGAGATGTACACAATTGAGCCAGCACGTTTGCTGAAAGTTGATGCGGGGACGTTATCTGTTGGCGGAAGAGCCGACGTAACGCTGATCGATCCGGAACTCGAGTGGACAGTCAGAGTTGATGAGTTTCAATCAGCTTCCCGCAATTCGCCATTCGATGGCTGGAAGCTTAAAGGTCGTGCGGTGCGGACGATTGTCGGCGGCAAAACTGTTTGGAAATTGTAGGGCGTTTGTGTCAAACGCCGCCCATCGAATTGGCGTCTGACACAGACGCCCTACAAATCTGGATCATTCCGCGATAAATCCGCCGTGGATATAGCTTTCCAGATGTGCAATTGCGGCTTGCTGACAGGAAATCACATGTTTGACCAGGTCGCCTATGGAGATCACGCCGACGACCTTGTCGCCGTCGAGCACTGGCAAGTGCCGAATATGTTGATCGGTCATCAGGCGCAGGCATCTCTCCACGCCCTCACGCGGATGAATAGTGAACACGTTCGTTGACATGATTTCTGCGACCTTGGTTTCCCGGGAGCGCTTCCCGCGTAACATGATTTTGCGCGTGTAGTCGCGCTCGGAAATGATTCCAACCAATCGCGCGTCGTCCATGACCAGGAGAGCGCCGACGTTCTTCGCATCCATCAATTGTACCGCCTCGAAGACCGTCGCGTCGGGCGACACGGAATAAATGTCGCGGCTTTTTTGATTCAGAACCGCGCCGATTGTGCCGCTAACGTCCATATTGCTCAGAAATTTTCGCTGCCGAAACAGCGGCACTTTCACATTAGGACAATATCGGCGTTTTAGGCAACGCAAATAAACAGGGGATGACGGCATCCCGACTTGGGGCAACGGCCCAGGAATGAAACGAAAATCAATACAAGGACTGAAAACCTGAGCGATTCACCAGAACCCGCAGACGTTCGTTGTACCACAGCTCTTTGTAAAACTCGCGATCGGTTTTTTCAGGGCCGACGAAACTGTGAAATTCCGTGACTGTTTCATTCACTGCCTTAACTATGACTTGGCAGCGATGGTTTCCGAGCGAATTTGATTGAACGCCATGAGGCCGAATCCGTATTTGTTCATTGTCATTTTCATCGGTGTAGCACTGGCTTTTCCGTTGATCCCCTTGGCGCTGGCGTGGCTGTGGCGGCGATTTTTTCAGCCGCCAAAGCCCGGGCCCGACAAGACATCGACCTATGAGTGCGGAGTCGAATCGATCGGCGACGCCCATATTCAGTTCCATGCGCAGTACTATCTGTATGCCATCATCTTTTTGATCTTCGATGTGGAAGCAGTCTTTCTCGTGCCGTTTGCAGTCGCCTTTACTGGATTACCGGTCGGAGGGTTTATCGCAATCCTGATTTTTCTTGCTGCTCCTTCTCGAGGGCCTCGTCTGGGCTTGGGGCAAGGGATGTTTGCAGTGGCAGCGCTAGCGCACTGATGGTTAAAACAGCAAAAGGGGGTTACATTCTTAAAACGCAAATCGATTTACGGACTTAGCTGTTTCAGGTTTGATTATTATGGGCGCACAAATCGACGAAGAACTCCGCAGCCAATTGCAAAGGCAGGGAGTGTGGGTGAGTTCGATGCAGGAACTTTACAATTGGGGACGCAAGAACTCGATATGGCCGCTCCAATTTGGATTGGCCTGTTGCGCCATCGAAATGATAGCCACAGCGGCATCCCGCTACGACCTCGCGCGGTTCGGCGGCGAAGTCTTCCGGCCCTCGCCACGGCAGGCCGATCTAATGATCGTCGCCGGGACGGTCACAAAAAAAATGGCGCCGCAAATTGTGCGGCTTTACAACCAGATGGCTGACCCGAAATACGTGATCGCCATGGGCGCCTGCGCGATTTCAGGCGGACCCTTCAAACAAGGTTACAACGTGCTCAAGGGCATCGATCGTTATATCCCGGTCGATGTTTACATTCCCGGTTGCCCGCCCCGGCCAGAAGCGCTCTTGCACGCGTTCATGGAACTGCAGCGCAAGATCGATAGCCAGAAACTCACCGGGGCCGACAAGGCGGGATTCTTGAAACCCGAGCAACCGAGCGAGTTTCCCGTGCCGAAGTTTGGCCAACATGATCTGGAGCCCGCGGCGAATCCGGACGTTTTCCATCCAGCGGCAATCGAGCGCAGCTAACCGTGGAATCTCTCGAGCAAATCAAATCTCGTGTCGAAGCCGGTGTACCCGGTGCGAACGTCGAAATCGTGCAAAACGGCAGCCCATCGCAGCAGCATTCGCTTTTGATCGATAACGAGCATGCCGTCGCGGTTGCGAGATTTTTGCGGGTCGACCCGGCCCAGTGCCTTGATTTTTGCTCGAACGTCACAGGCGTCGATTGGCTCGACCACACATTGAAAAAGACGACCAAAGTTAAAAAGCTGATTGACGGCCAGGAAAAGGAGATCGTCGAAACGACGGAGGAGAAAATCCCCGGCTATCTCGAGGCAGTCTATCATCTTTACTCGATGACGCATAAACATGGGCCGGTGATCATTAGAATGCGCACGGCTGATCGCCGAGAAAGCGCTCGCCTGCCCTCACTCACGCCAATCTGGCGGAGCGCGGAATTCCAGGAACGCGAGATTTTCGATCTCTACGGCATCCGTTTCGACGGGCATCCCGATTTGCGCCGCATTTTGATGTGGGACGAGTTTGAAGATCACCCAATGCGCAAGGATTACCGTGAACCGGATGATTACGAATGGGAACCCACTCCGCATGATGAGGTGCTGGAGAGAGCGAAGCAGCATTACACGCCAAGGCCAGCCGAGGAGGAATTAAAACCGTCCTGATCTGTCATGTTGAGCGAAGCGAAACATCTCTGGCAATTTTCAAATGCAAGAGCCCGAAACACACCCAGAGATCCTTCGTCGTCTTCGCGACTCAGGATGACAATTTGAAATGAGCGCAACAGTTCAGACACTCGAAGCAATGGAGCGGCCACCGGTAACGATGGCTTCGCGACTCGACGGTGAATTGCTCGAAGTCTCGATGGGACCGCAGCACCCATCAACTCATGGCGTATTTCGGATGAATGTGGCCCTTGACGGCGAGGTCGTTCGCAAGCTCAAACCGGTTTTTGGTTATCTGCATCGGAACCACGAGAAAATTGGCGAGAACACGAGCTATCTCGGCTCAATGCCCTACACCGACCGGCTCGATTATTTTTGCTCCATGACCAACAACTGGGCGTATGCGCTCAGCGTAGAGAAACTTGCCGGCATCGAAGTTCCCGAGCGCGCTGAATATCTGCGTGTCATTCTTGCGGAAATTACTCGACTACAAAATCACGCCTCGCTGCTTGGCTTTTTGTTGAGCGACATGGGTGCGTGGGGCACGCCGCTCATGTACGCGTTTCGCGAACGCGAGAAAATTCTCGATCTTTTCGAGTCCTTATCCGGTTCTCGAATGATGTGCGACTACATGCGTTTTGGCGGCTGCCGCCTGGACGCGAGCGAGGAGTGGCTCGCCCGGGCGAAACAGATTGTCGATCGGTTCCCGAAATTTCTCGACGAGTTCGAGGAACTCATTCTCGGGAACGAAATCGTCATCGGCCGTACTCAAAATGTCGGCAAACTCTCCGCCGAACTGGCGATTAATGCCGGCATTACCGGTCCGATGGTGCGCGCGTGCGGCGTAAACTACGACATTCGCAAGGTCGATGGCTACGGATTTTACCCCCGATTTAACTTCCGAATCCCGCTTGGAGAACATGGCGACACTTACGATCGGTTGATGATGCGCGCGTTGGAGATGCGCGAGAGCGTCTCGATCCTGCAACAAGCGTTCGCGCAAATTCAGCCCGGACCGGTGCTGAATCCGAAAGTGAAAATCCGCTCGTTCCGTCCGCCAGTGGGAGAGGCGTATGGTCGCATTGAAGCGCCAAAGGGCGAGCTCGGTTTTTATTTAATAAGCGACGGGAGCCCAAGTCCGTATCGTTACCGTGTTCGCCCACCAAGCTTCATCAATCTTACGATTCTCGAAGACATGTGCCTGGGCCACATGGTCGCCGATGTAATGGTAATCCTCGGCAGCGTGGATATTGTCATGGGAGAAGTCGATCGATGATTGGGACGGGCATACTCAAGGGAATGGCGGTCACGGCACGGAACTTTGTCGGAAGTTATTTCGAGAAGGAGCGGCTGATCACGGTGCAATATCCGGAGGAACGCGCGCCGCTTCCGGAGAATTATCGTAACTTTCCGTTTCTCATTTATGACGGCAACAATCCGCATGCCGGCCTGCGCTGCGTGGCATGCAAGATTTGCGAGAAGGAATGTCCGCCGCAGTGCATTTACATCGTCAAGAGCGACGACAAAAAGCCCGATTACATGGGCAAACCGCAGTTTTACCCGAAGATCTTCGACATAGACATATCAGTTTGCATGAGCTGCCAGATTTGCGTCGAGGTGTGTCCGTTCGAAGCGATTAAAATGGACAAGGACTTCGAGCTAAGTAAACGCGAGCGATTCGACTCTCTGCTTTCCGCAAAGAGGAGCTTTCCAAATCGAACGAGTATTATCACAGGATTCATCCAGTCGAGGCCGCAGCGGTTGACAAAAATCTGGCGGACGCGGCAGCTGTGGCTGAGGCGAAAAAGAAAGCTGCCGCTGAGGCAGCGGCAAAAGCCGCAGCTGCAAAGGCGTCGGCAGCTGCGCCGGCATCCCCGTCGCCTGCTTGATCGGAAATCTACAATCGGAAATCCTTTGCCGGAGTGGCGGAATTGGCAGACGCGCCAGACTTAGGATCGGTTGAAGACCCTAGGTAACGAATGACTGCTTAGGTGCATGTGCGAACATGAGTGACCGTGAAAGAACAAAAGAGACCGTGATACGGTCAACACAATGTCAACGGACCTGAGATTTTGGTTGCAGGGCGACTGCCGAATCGCGTAGGGACAGGCGCGGCGTGAAAAAGAAAGAAGAAGAACGCGCCTGAAGAGATCGCGCAGATTCAACGACTAACCATGATTATTATGAAAACACTTACTAGTTTATTGATAGGCTGTTCGCTGGCGGTGGCTGGAGCGGCGTTGGCACAACAGCCAGTCGAACAGCAGTCACCATCAACGGTCAAGCACCCCCCGGAAAAAGCGCCCGCGGCTAAAGTACGAAGATTCAATTCAGAATTATACTGCGAGCACAGGGCGGCGAACCCAGCTCAAACACCCTCTACAAAACACGCGATCAATACGAAGGGAACC
>CAVZLJ010000002.1:0-1380341 GCA_963776065.1 uncultured Verrucomicrobiae bacterium
CGACAATGCCGATGATGAGGGTAAGCTTCTGAAGATGATCCTTTGTCATTACAACAATGTAAGACAGAAATTATTTGACTAAGGACCGCTCGGGTTCGCAATTCTTTTTCATCAAAAGAAGGAATAAAAAAATGAAAACCGTAGCAGGATTCATTGTCACATTGTTTTTGATAGCATTTGCCTTCACGCCCTCGCGGATGTTTGGGATGCCGCCGCCGCCGCCCAGCTTTTCTCCGATACTGATTTCGCCGACGGCTGGACAGGTTCTTTATCCTGGGCAGACAGTCAGGGTCCAATGGCAGGATTCGATCCCGAACCCGGTCACTTATCCGGCGTGGTGTGAGATCGAGCTTTGGCTGTCCTTGGATGGCGGCAGGACGTTCACTACCCGAATTACACCGTCGATGGTTCCCAATACCAGGTTTTTCTACTGGATTGTTCCAAACACGCCGACCAACTCAGCGCTCCTGGACATTCGCTTCGGGGGTGAGCCGTTTTACCCCGAGACATACCACACACAAACTGGATCGCCTTTCGTGATTGCAAGCTCGGCACAATAATACTGGATTTTGCCGGCACGACCTTTCCGGTTAGACGCTGCCAAGCTGATTTCGCCGACGGCAGGACAGGTTCTCTACTTCGGGCAGAAAGTCAGGGAGCAGAAATCAGTGCTTAACCTTGGCGTATCAACAGATGCGGGGCAGTTGTTCGCCCGAAAGCATATCGACTACACGTATGCCGCCGACAAATTTATTGGAAGAGTCAGAAAGGTTGACCAAGAATTAGGAAACAAGGAGAGAAGAAAATGAAAATACTTATGGTGCTAACTTCGCACGATCAACTGGGCAACACGGGCCGCCCGACTGGGTTCTGGCTTGAGGAATTCGCAGCCCCCTATTTCGTGTTCGCTGATGCGGGCGTTGAGCTGACGCTCGCCTCTCCGAAAGGCGGGCAGCCGCCACTCGATCCGAAAAGCGATCTGCCTGAAAATCAAACGCCGGCGATGGCGCGGTTTAAGAAGGACGCGGAGGCACAGAAGGCTCTCGCTAACACGGTCAAACTTTCGAGCCTGAAGTCGGAAGATTTCGACACCGTGTTCTATCCGGGCGGACACGGCCCGATGTGGGATCTTGCAGAAGACCCCGTTTCCATTGCTCTGCTCGAATCGTTTTACAACTCCGGCAAGCCGATCGCGCTCGTCTGCCATTCGCCCGGAGTGCTCCGCCACGTTACCTACAAAGGCGAACCTCTGGTAAAGGGAAAGCACGTAACCGGCTTTACTAACGGCGAGGAGGAAGAGATGAAGCTGAGCAAGGTCGTGCCGTTTCTCGTCGAAGATGAATTGCTACGGCTCGGTGCCGTCTTTGAGAAGAAGGCGAACTGGCAGCCGTTTTCCATCGTTGATGGCCGTCTTGTTACCGGGCAGAACCCGGCATCGTCGACCTCCGCAGCTCAGGCGCTTCTGAAACTCATGACTGGATCGGAACTGGAGTCGTCGTCGATGAACGGCGTACAAATCGAACAGAAGAGCTACGAGATGCCCCCACGGGAGGGAACTAGCATCGCGCATTTTCTTACCGTAACCGACATCGACAGGTCGCTTGATTATTACGAGAAGGTCTTCGGGGCTCGCATTCTGAGCAGAGGCGACGGCAACGCACCTGGGTACCTTCAGCTTGCGAATATCTGGATGATCCTGAACGTCGGAGGCGGGCCGACCCCGGATAAGCCGACGGTAACGCTGAGCGTCCCCGACCCGAATCACATCAACAGCTTTATGAATTTCCGCGTTGCGGATATTCAAGCGTGCTATGAATTGTGGAAAAGTCGAGGAGCCCAGTTCATCACCGAACCGCTGGACAAATACGGCGAAACGCGCTGCTACATCCGCGATCCTGACGGCTATATTATCGAGGTCGGACAGAGCAAGCCGGAATTCAGGTATGGTTAACGCTCAGCTCGGATGGGGTGCGGACTTAAGCTTAGGGCTGTCCGCTTACTGCTGGCCGATTGTCGCGAACGATACAACACGGCTCGGCCGCACAAGGTCCTGAATTGGAAGTGGGAAACTGCGCAAGCTCAGCGAGCTACAGGGTGACGATCCAATTGCAATTGTTTGAGACGCAAGAATTCGCCAACGACAGCGCCATTTTCGATTTGTAGCATAGTCGTCGAGAACAGAGATTAACGCCAGAACCCGCTAAGCCGTGATTAACGCGGTCCCGGAGAAGTCCAACTGTTTGATATCGGGTATCGTTGCAGCACACCCTACGATGGAGGACAAAACAAGGATTGGAAACGGTTGGTCCGGCTCGCTAGGGATTAAATGTATTACAAAAACCTCGGCCGCCGACTTCCAGTATCACAAATCGTACCTGTCCGGTATCGGGGTCGATCAGCACTTCGTCAATTTGTCCGAGGTCTTGGTTTTGTAGATTCTTAACGTGTGTTCCTTTGATTTCCGACGCTCCTACGAGGGAGGAATAGTTAGTGGCTGGGTTCTTACTTTTAGCTGCCCAGGCGACTGATCCGCCGGTGCCAACAACAATGAGCAGCAGAGAAACTGCGATGGTATTGAGTATTGTCTTCATATTAGTAATGCGTCTGATCGCCTTCTCACGGACCGGTAACTTAAGTTCTCTTTTCGCCAACACGCGCGATTTGAAGGAATAATGACGCAGCTTCGTCGGCAGCGGGATGCGTTATTGTAAATAGAATGAGCGAACTCGATGAGCGCGGCATTTTGGTGAACTGTGCGAAATGCGGCCGCCGCAACCGCATGAGATATGAAGGACTGGGGCAGATTTTCCGGTGTGGCCAATGTCAATGCGAACTCCAGCCTGTTGCTGAACCGGTCGATGTTCACCATGATCTCGTTTTTGACGCGCTGGTGAACCACTCCAGTGTGCCGGTGCTGGTAGATTTTTGGGCACCGTGGTGCGGTCCGTGCAAAATGGTGGCCCCGGAGGTGCGGAAGGTGGCGAGAGAAACTGCAGGCCGTTTACTCGTCGCAAAAGTGAACACAGAAGAAGTACCGTCTCTCGGACGGCGCTTTGGTGTTTCTGCCATCCCGACGATGACATTGTTCAAAAACGGTTTGGAAGTTGCACGCCAAGCCGGAGCGATGCCCGCGCCGCAGATTCGAAAATTTATCGAACAAGCACAAGTCAGCCAAAAATAGGAGGAAAGTTATTTCAATAGTTGCGGAAAAGGGAATTGAGCACCTTGGTGAAAACCGTGCATGAAATGATCGACGCGGTCCGGCCGGCGCACGCGAACCACTGAAATTACGCGGCGGTTTGTTGCTGAACGGCGACCTCTTTCTGGCTCGCCGCCAGAAATTGATGAACGAACTGTACTGCCATCGATCCTTCGCCGACTGCGGCCGCGACGCGCTTGATCGAACCCTGGCGCACATCGCCGGCGGCAAAAACGCCGGGCACTGTTGTCTCCAAAAGAAATGGTTGTCTTTGCAATGGCCAGGCGCCAGACTCAGCGACCTGTTGTCCGGTTTGCACGAACCCCTTGCTATCGAGATTGATCCCGGACGGCAGCCATTTCGTGTGCGGCACCGCACCGATGAAGACAAACACGGCCGGACACGAGAGCTTTTCGGTCTGACCGGTTTCACGATTCGTTAGGCAAACGGTCTCGAGCCATTTGTCGCCTTCCATTCCGCTCACCTCGGTCCGTTTCCGCACTTCGATGTTGGGCGTTTCTTGGATGCGGCAGACAAGATAGTGCGACATGTTTTTGCTCAAATCGTCACCGCGGATGACGACGAAAACTTTTTTGGCTGTATCCGACAAAAATATCGCCGCCTGGCCCGCCGAATTTCCGCCGCCTACGACCACAACCTGGACGTGTTTGCAAAATGGCGCTTCGACGCGAGTCGCGGCGTAGTAAACCCCTGTGCCTTCGAAGCGGTCGTTATTTTTGACGTTGAGCTTACGGTAGGCAGCCCCTGACGAAATCAGGACGCATTTGGCCGCAAGCTTTTCATTTCCATCCAACATCACTTCATGATAACCGCCGTCGCTCCCAAGTCCGATCACTTCATCGGGAATGGAGAGCGTGGCGCCGAATTTCTCTGCTTGAACTACGGCCCGCTCCGCCAAATCGTTTCCAGAAAGGCCGGTGGGAAATCCCACGTAGTTCTCAATCTTCGAACTGCTGCCTGCCTGCCCGCCCGGTCCAATGCGATCGAGCACGAGCGTTTTCAATCCTTCCGACGCGCCATATACAGCCGCCGCCAGTCCGGCTGGTCCGGCGCCGACGATGATCAAATCATAAATCGTGTGCTCGATCGGTTTTCTGACGCCGAGACAATCTGCCAGCTCACGATTGCTGGGGTTGCGCAGGATTCGATTCTCGCCGCAAATCACGAGCGGCGTCTCGTTAGGCTCGGTCTTGAAATTCTTCAATAAAGCATCGACTTGCGGATCGTTTTCCAAATCGATCCAGCTAAAGGGAATTTTGTTTTTCGCCAAAAATTCGCGGATGCGATGTGTCTCTTTGGAATGACGCGAGCCGATCACTCTGACCGAGGCAAGGCCCAGCTCCTCGATCAATTCTCTGCGCATGAGAAACGCGCGCAGCAGGAGATCGCTCAAGCGCGGCATTTCCCTGATTACTTTCTTTAGAGCATCAGCGGAAACTTCGTACGTATCACAGTCTGTTTTTGCGATGACACTGACCGCGGACGGCCTGCCGGCGAGCAAATCGACCTCGCCCGTGAATTGTCTGGGACCGAGCACCGTCACGACTTCGCCCGAGGAATGTTCTCGAACTTCCACTTCGCCGCTTTTGACAACAAACAATTTTAGTTCCTGTTCGCCGGCCGCGAGCAGTGTTTCGCCCGCTTTGAATTGTCTGGAGGCAGCGAACTTGGCGAGAGTTGCGATCTGTCCTTCATCGAGCTTCGGACAAGCGGCCTCGATTTTAGGAAATGCGGTCGGATGAAGATTCAGCTCCGCCATTGGTACTTTACCTACGCAATGGGCAAGATACACAGCTGTAGCCGGAGCGAAAGGTAAACTTAAGTTACCGGACTAATGGCGATTCGAGTCCCGTAATTATTCAGGTATGACTGTGGCAGCACTCTGAGAATTCGGCCGATGATCCTTCAAAACTCTGAAGGGCAGATGAAGCATTCTCGCCTAACGAATTGTTTTTGTAATACAAAAACCTCGGAGCCTACAGGGTCCGGTACCTTTTTGTCATTTACGGCTTTTTCATAGCCGAAACGGAAAATCTCCGAAGATCGATTTCTCCTAGGTCGAGCCCCTGAAGCCGACGGATTTGGAACCTTTTTGACATTGGCGCCAAAAAGCCGGGCCAAAACCGGCCAATTTTGTCCGAGGGTGGGGGTTACGGACCCTCGTTTGATACCTTTTTGACACCATCGCTGAACATTTGCTTACAGAGTCGCTACGAGCGACCATTTTGTCACGAGGAACGAGATACATCCTACGCTGCGGAGCCGAAAGGCCGCCCATCCGGCCCCGGAACTTAGAGAGCCGCTGTGCTGGTCTTCACGGCTGATCAGCGACAACCTAGCTTCCGCGCTCCTGCGCAGAATTGCAGCACAGATTGGCAGACCGTAAAAGGCAGCGTGAAAAGAGCCCTCTCTCGAGCGTGTAATGGCGTGACAGGTGGAGTCGATAAGTGGCAAAACTGACAAGGACTTATGGGCGCGGTGCCGGCGTTGGGCGTGGTCGGGGTGTCGGTGTACATCTTCCCGGTGCATGGCGTGGGCGTAGGCGTTGGCGTGGGGGTTGCGGTTGGCGTGGCTGTTGCAGTCGCAGTCGGAGTTGCAGTTGGTGTCGGAGTAGGCGTTGGCACACCGGATTGCGAGCAGTATCTTCCGCCAGTAGCGAGGTTACCGCTTCCACTTCTCTCTCCGCCCCAGATAATCATTTCACTGCCGGTCCAGACGGCTGTGTGAGATGATCGGCCAGCGAGTGCATTGGTTGTGCTCGTGTCTGTCCAACTATCCAGGCTCGGGTCATATTTGCCGCCGCTGTCTAAAGGCATGCCATTGGCACCACTGCCACCCCAGACGATCATTTCATTGCCTGTCCAGACAGCCGTGTGAGACTCTCGTGCGCCGGGCACGTCGGTAGCGCTGGTGGCTGTCCAACTATCCAAGCTCGGGTCATATTTGCCGCCGCTGTCTAGAGGCATGCCATTGGCATCACTGCCACCCCAGACGATCATTTCACTCCCCGTTGATACTGCTGTGTGACAAATTCGGGCATCGGGCGCGCCGGCGGTGCTTGTAGCGGCCCAACTATCGGTGCTGGAATCATATCTGCCTCCGGTGTTCAAAATGGTGGGGCCGTCGGATCCGCCCCACACAATCATTTTACTATTGGTCCAGACTGCTGTGTGAGAGAATCGACCGGAAGGCGCATTAGTTGTGCTGGTGGCCAGCCAACTGTCGGTATCGGGATTGTATCTCCCGCCCGTGTTGGAGTCTCCGCTCTTGGGCACACCGCCCCACACGATCATTTCACTACCCGTCCAGACTGCCGTGTGCTTGTATCGGCCAGCGGGCGCGTTATCGGTACCTGTGGCTGTCCAACTATCCGTGCTCGGGTTATATCGCCCGCCGCTGTTGCGGAGCTCCATGGCATTGCCGCCCCAGACGATCATTTCACTGCCTGTCCAAACAGCCGTGTGGAACTGTCGTGCCATGGGCGCGCTGGTGGTCGTGGTAGCTGCCCAACTGTCAGTGCTGGGATTATATCTCCCGCCGGTGTTTACAGAGACGCCGCTGACGTGCCCGCCCCAGATAATCATTTCACTACCGGTCCAGACTGCTGTATCAGCGGTTCTGGCAGCGGGCGCGTTGGTAGTGCTGGTTGGAATCGAAGTATCAGGAGTACATCCGGTTGTCGCATCCGATATTTTAGGAAGTGTGTAGGTAACATTGGATAGAAACAATTTCCAGGTTTGCCTGCTCGCTGTGACTCCCGATAAAGCTAGAGCTCCATTCTGTTGTTCCTGAGCCAAGGTCTTTATTAACCGCTCCGATAGGAGCGGTCTCACCAAACACTCAGCGATAAGAAAGGGATCATCTTTTAGCGCACCAAAGAGTTCGCGTAATACGTCGGGCTGTTCGGTGTCCCTAGCGATGCGATCCATTTCAATCTGCAAATTCTGAGCGGTGATGGGGCGTTGCCAGTAATCCTCCAGGGTTTGTGACTTATTAAGATAATCTTCAACTTTTCTCTCGAGCTGCGCTTGCGATATTACTTGATCCAACGCCGGCTTTGGGCCAGCATTCTGTTTGGGCCAGATACGATGACGCCAATAGACTTCTTCGATCGCGTGTTGATACGCAACACGCTCGGCCAGTAGCAAAACTCTGCTTTGGCCTAACGCCGAGATTTTCAATGAGTTCGCGTTCGCGGCCGATGCCAATGCGATCAGCGTAAGCGCGCAAAACGTGACGAGTGGACGTCTCGAAAACTTGTTGATGGCGAGTTAATTGGTTGTTTATGTGAACGATCCGATTCGCTCACTGGTTAACCCCTGCGAAAAGAACTTGAGGCGGAGCTCTTTTGGAAGACGCCCAACGGACTTAACGCGCGTGCGATATTGCGGGAGTTGCTCCGCTAGTGTCAATAGAAAACGTTGCTGACCTGCCATTCAAACAATGACTCGTTAGGGGAGTTTTTGTAATACAAAAATCCCGGAGCCTACGGGGCTCGAACCCGCAACCTCCGCCGTGACAGGGCGGCGCTCTAACCAATTGAGCTAAGGCTCCCCGGGAAGAAACAAAGTGTAAAGGCGCACATCTTCAGCCGCAACTGTTCAGTCGGCGCGACCGGCCATGAGGATAATGTTTAGGCGAGAACAAGAGCGGAGAAAAACATTTTTAGCGCAACAGCAGATCAATGTCTTGGTTGAACATATTGTAGATTTGTACCGTCGAACTCCTGAAACCTTTCGCCGAGTGAACATTGCGAATGCGCCTTGATCACGCTATAATTTTAATCGGTTCGGCGGATTGACCCAAACCATAATGAGCGACGAGCGCAGCGAGGGATTCCAGGGAGGGGAAGGGGACTCGGGTCCGGAAAATCTCCTCGATTCATTCGATCAGGTGATTGCATCGTTGCCACCGGGCGATCCAATTCGACGCGATCTCTTGCAACTGCGGCCGCAGATTCTCGATCAACAGGAGACGATGGTCGAGGCGCGCCGGATGATCGAGAAGCTCGAGGAGGTCATTAAGAAAGTGACATCGCCCGCCAATCGCATCGGCACGTTTCTCGGCGCCACTTCGAAGGATACAGCGCATATCGTGGTGGGCGGCGCTGATTATTATTGCAACGTCGATCCGCGCATTCCGCTTTCGAAATTGAAAAAAGGAACGCGCGTCCTGGTTAACGAAGCGTTCGTCATCGTCGGCGATCTCGGATTCGAAACAGCCGGTCCGGTGACGAAAATTACCGAAGTCATCGGCAAAGACCGATTGCGAGTCGGTTCCGAGCACGGGTTGCATTCGATGGTGCTGCAGCGTTCTTCCGATCTTGTTCACTCCAGCTTGAAATCGGGCGACGAAGTCCGCGTTGACTCGAATTACCGGATGGCGCTGGAGATGCTCTCGAGCACCAAATCGCAGGAATATTATCTCGACAGTGTTCCCGAGTTGCCGTGGGAAAAGGTCGGCGGCCAGGAAACGGCGCTCCAGGCGATCAAGGACGCGATCGAGCTGCCGCTTTTGCATGCCGATCTTTTCAAGAAATTTCAGCATGCCACGCCGAAAGGTTTTCTGCTTTACGGTCCGCCCGGTTGCGGCAAGACGCTGATCGGCAAGGCCACGGCCTACAATTTGACCAGGCAGCTCCGGGAAAAAACGGGGACCGAGATGCACGAATACTTCATGCACGTCAAGGGCCCCGAGATCCTGAACATGTGGGTCGGCGAATCGGAACGAATGGTGCGCGAAATTTTTGCTACCGCTCGCGAGAAACGGAGCGAAGGGTTTATGCCCTTCCTTTTCATCGATGAGGCGGAATCGATTCTCGGCACGCGGCGCGCATCGCGTTACTCGAATATTCTTTCGACGCTGGTGCCGATGTTCTGCTCGGAGATGGACGGAATCGATTCGCTCAACGACGTCGTTATTATTCTCGCGTCCAATCGCGCCGACCTGATCGATCCCGCAATTTTGCGGCCGGGCCGGATCGACCGAAAAATCAAAGTTAGTCGTCCAGACAAGGAGGGCGCGCGAGAAATTTACCGCATCTATCTTACCGACGATCTTGCCTTACGATGGCGTGCTGGGCAAGGAAGCCGATGGGATTGGCGCGTCGATCGAGAAGCTGATTGAGCGCTTTGTTGACTGGCAGTTCGCGCGTCGCGATGAAAACAAATTTCTGGAAGTGACGCTGCGCAGCGGGCGCAAAGAAACGCTTTACCGCAGCGATCTCATCAGCGGCGCGATCATCGCATCGATCGTCGAGCGCGCAAAAGCGATGGCGATCAAACGCGCCATCGGGACTCAACAGGAGCAGGGACTCCGGGAAATGGACTTGCAACTCGCGTTCAACGCCGAGTACGTGGAGAACGATATCTTCCCGGCCACGGACGTTACGGAAGATTGGCTCAAGCTGATCGATTACGATCCGGAAAACGTGGTCAAAATCTCTCCTGTAAAACCCATTTCCAATACGCGTGCGCCTGGAACGTCGGTAATTTGAGGCGCGAAGCCCGTGCGCTGGCTGGGTAATCTCGGAAATCTTGCGTAGCAATGAAACGCGTGTTTGGGCTGGAGACGGAATACGGCATCACGCTCTGCGGCGCGGAGACCGTCGATGTCGTGGCGGAATCGATCGAATTGGTGCGCCGTTACACCGATCACGGCGCCCTGATGAAATGGGATTACGACCTGGAAGATCCGCATCTTGACGCGCGCGGTTTTCGCGCACGCGAATTACTTCAGGATACTGACGAATCGGCTTATTACGAAATTGATAAACGTCGCCCGCTCAGCTTCGAGGAAATAAAAAGCGACCTTGTGCTTTCAAACGGCGCGCGGTTCTACAACGACCATGCGCACCCGGAGTATTCCACGCCGGAATGTACAACGCTTCGCCAGATCGTTGCGCAGGATAAAGCCGGCGAGCGCATCCTCGCGGAATGTGCTCGGCGTCGAAATCAGAAGTTGCCGCCCGGATATGAAGTTCGGCTTTACAAGAACAACACCGATTTCGCCGGCCACAGTTACGGTTGTCACGACAACTATTTGATGAGTCGCGATATCGCATGGGATCGCATCGTCGCCGGCATTCTGCCCTTTCTTGTTACTCGCCAAATTTTCGCCGGAGCCGGGAAAATGGGGATTGAAGGCGAGAGCAGTCAGGGGGACCCGGGAATCTATCAAATCTCGCAGCGCGCCGATTTCTTCAGCGTGGTCGTAAGCATCGACACGATGAATCGCCGTCCGCTGATTAACACGCGCGATGAACCGCACGTGGACGCGAGGCGGTACCGCCGCTTTCACGTCATCCTCGGCGATTCCAACATGAGCGAATGGGCGACAGCGATGAAGATTGGGACGACTGCGCTGGTTCTGGATTTAATCGAGCGCGGAGAAGCTCCGCAGTTGGAAATCGCGCAACCGGTGGACGCCAATAAGTCCATTAGCCGCGACCCTAGTTACGATTGGATTATCGAGCTGAAAGACGGCCGCAAAATCTCCGCAATCGATGTGCAACGGATCTATTTGCGCGCTGCAAGCAGGCTGTGGCGTGATCCGCCAGACGACGAGCACGCATGGATTTTGTGCGAATGGGAAAACGTGCTGAACGATCTCGAACACGACCCGATGTCAGTGCGAGATCGCGTCGATTGGTCTGCCAAAAAGTTCCTGTTGGATGCGTTGCAACAGGACGAGAAACTTTCCTGGAGCGATCCCTGGCTGCAATCGATCGACCTCGAGTATCACAATCTCGATCTCGATACCGGGTTGTACTACGAATTGTTGCGGAAAGGTCTGATGCGCCGCCTCGCCAATGAGGACGAAATCAAGAGTGCAATCTTTAATCCGCCGGACACCACGCGCGCGTTTTTCCGCGGTCGCGCTGTGGCGCGCTTCAACGACCAGATTTCGTCCATTCAATGGGACGAAATTGTTTTTACAAACGGCACGTATTCATGCCGAGTCGCCCTGCCCGAAGCCGCCATGGATGCGCGCCTGAACGCGCTCAATCACGCCGCGCGCAACGGGAAGGACTTCGCGGAGTTCATCAGCGAACTCGCGCAGATTGGTTGATTCAATCCTTCCTCGATCGGAGATCGAAAATCGGCAATCGAAAATTGCCTCACTCCCACTCGATCGTGCTCGGTGGTTTGCTGGAGATATCAAAGACGACACGGTTAACGCCTTTGACTTCGTTACAGATTCGGTTGGAAATGCGCGCAAGCAGTTCGTAGGGGATGCGCACCCAGTCGGCAGTCATGCCGTCCTGGCTTTCCACAATGCGCAGCGCGATGGTGTTTTCGTAGGTGCGTTGATCGCCCATGACCCCAACCGATTGCACCGGGAGCAACACAGCGAACGATTGCCAGACTTTGTAATACCAATCGGCGGCTTCCATTTCGCTTTGCACGATCGTGTCCGCTTCGCGCAGGATCGACAACCGCTCGGACGTGACCTCGCCCAGAATGCGAACGGCCAGACCCGGGCCCGGGAAGGGCTGGCGATAAACGATTTCTTTGGGTAAGCCCAACTGCAGGCCGGCCTGCCGCACTTCGTCTTTGAACAATTGCCGTACAGGTTCGACCAACTCGAAATGCATCTTTTCCGGAAGCCCGCCGACGTTGTGATGGGTCTTGATTACCTGCGCGGGATTTCCCTCGATAGACACGCTCTCGATCACGTCGGGGTAAAGCGTGCCTTGCGCTAAAAACTTGAACGTTCGATGTACGGCCTTCGACGTTCCATGTTCGTCAGCTAATTCAGTCACAGCGTCTTCAAAAACGCGGATGAATTCGTTGCCGATGATTTTGCGTTTTTCCTCCGGATCGGTGACGCCCCGCAGTTTCGATAAAAATCGTTCCGACGCGTCCACGTATTTGAGTTTGACGTGAAAATTTTCGCCGAAAACCCGCTGCACGATTTCCTCTTCTCGCGTGCGCAGCAATCCGTTGTTCACAAAAATGCAGGTCAGCTGGTCGTCGATGGCTTTGTGCAGAAGCGCAGCCGTCACTGAAGAATCGACACCGCCGCTCAACCCGAGAACTACGTTCTCGTCGCCGACCTGTTTCCTGACGCGCTCGCAAGCTTCTTCGATGAACGAGCCCATCGTCCAGTCCATGGTGCAATGGCAGATGTGATAGACAAAATTCTGCAGGATTTCTTTGCCTCGAGGCGTATGGGCCACTTCGGGATGAAACTGGAGGCCGAAAAGTTTGCGTCGCGGATCCTCGACGGCAGCGAAGTTGCATCCGTCCGTTGTGCCAACGACGCGAAAACCTTTTGGCAACGCGGTTACTTCGTCCCCGTGGCTATTCCAGACATCGAGTTGGTTGCCTAGTCCATCGAAGAGTTCCGATTGCTTCGACATGTGCAGCAAACCCGCGCCATACTCCCGGCGCCCGGTGAAAACGACCCGGCCACCAAGGTGATGCGCCATCAGCATTAGCCCATAACAAACTCCCAACACTGGAACGCCTAACGAAAAGATTTCCGGATCCACTTGAGGCGCGCCTTTGTCATAAACGCTGGAGGGTCCGCCAGAAAGAATCAGGCCATTGGGTTTGACTGCTGCGATTTCAGCGGCGGACATATCGAAGCGCACAATCTCCGAATACACCTGGCATTCGCGGATGCGGCGTGCGATGACCTGGGTGTACTGCGACCCGAAATCGAGGATGAGAATTTTCGAATGCCGTGATACCTCTGCCATTTTCAGGCGCTACGGGTGAGTTTGAGGGACGCTGTGCTGGCCCGCCGGATCACTTTCGGGCCTGTCGATCGGACCAAGCGTCCCTTGTCCGGTGACGCCGCGTTCTAACTGCCCTTGCAATTCCCCTGTCGAACGCTGTTCCAGCGGGTCCGTGCAGCCCCCGGCAGCCAGCCATGCGATCGCAAGCAGGATCGATATGGGCTTCATCTGCTTATCTTAGAAAGCCACTGATTCATTGCAAGGACGTTGAAGCGTTGAAGGAGGGCCCAAGTTTGCTGCCATGTTGAGCGAAGCGAGACATCTCTGATTGTCACCTTAAAGTTCGCGGGAGGAACCAATCGGAGATTCTTCTCCCTCGATGGCGGGGTCAGAATGACAATGTTGTTGCCGCTGCAACGCTTCAACGCTTTAACGCATTAACGACAATGATCGACCCCGAACTTTTGCTCGAGGGCTACCGGCTCGGTGTTTTCCCGATGGCCATGGAGGACGACTCGATCGAGTGGTTTTCGCCCGAACCCCGCGCCATCCTGCCGCTGGATGATTTCCACGTCCCGCATGCGTTGCGGCGTCTCGCGCGCAGGAAACCGTTTAAAATTACCATCGACGAGGCATTTTCTGGTGTGATCCGAGCATGTGCGGAACGCAAAGATACCTGGATTAATCAAGAGATTATCGAGAGCTACACGCGATTGCATGAGCTCGGCCATGCTCATTCAGTCGAAGCCTGGAAAGAAAACATACTCGCCGGAGGCCTTTATGGGGTCGCAATCGGCGGCGCATTCTTCGGCGAATCAATGTTTCATCATATAACTGAGGCGTCCAAGATTGCCCTCGTTGCGCTGGTGGAACATTTGCGTGCCCGCAAATTCATCTTGCTCGATACGCAATGGCTCACGCCCCATTTGCAACAGTTCGGGGGTATTCAAATTTCGCGGAGCCATTATCTTCGCCTTTTGCGGAGAGCGATCGATTTGCCGCGGAAATTTCGGTAGAGAGTCAGCTTATGGCTAACTCTATGGGTGACCTGCCAAGCTTGGCAACAGAGCTCGTCAATTTGGCCCGTCAATCGTCATTGTCATTCTGATCCCGCACTCGCGAGAGAAGAATCTCTGGCTTAATTCCTTCTCCCGGCGCTGCAACGACAATCACACATGTTTCGCTCCGCCGAACGTGACAAGGAGAGGCGTCGGAGCTCGCCCAGTCACCTGCCGATCATTGATACTGTTGGAATCTGACCGATATTACGGGTTCAGATGGTTGCCTGGATTTTAAAGAAGATTTTAGGATCGAAAAATCAGCGCGAGCTCAGGCGTCTCATGCCGATTGTGCGCCGCATTAACGAGCTGGACGAGCAGTTCAAAAGCTTGTCCGACGACGAGTTGCGAGCCAAAACTGCCGCCTGGAAGGACGAGATATCGAAACTCCCGGACCTGCAAGAGCAGTGGAATAAGGTGTATGACATTTTGCCAGAAGCGTTCGCGGTGGTCAAAAACGCCGCACGCCGGCTCAAGGATCGAGGACACGCATTCACAGTATGCGATCAGCCGATGGTCTGGGACATGGTGCACTTCGACATGCAACTGCTCGGCGGAATCGTGCTGCACAAAGGGCGGATTGCGGAGATGGCGACCGGCGAAGGTAAAACTTTGGTCGCGACGTTGCCGCTTTATTTGAACGCGCTCACGGGTCGTGGTGCGCATCTGGTGACGGTGAACGATTACCTGGCTCGCCGCGACGCCGAATGGATGAGCCAACTTTACAATTTCCTCGGGCTGACAGTAGGCTGCATCCAACACGATCAGGAACCCGACGTGCGTCGCCAGCAATACGCGATGGACATCACCTACGGGACGAACAGCGAGTTCGGTTTCGATTATCTGCGTGACAACGGGATGGCGACCACGCGGGAACAGCAGGTCCAGCGCGGCTACTGCTATGCGATCGTCGATGAAGTCGATTCCATTCTGATCGACGAGGCGCGCACGCCGCTCATCATCAGCGGGCCGGCCACGATTTCCACTCATCAATACGACAAATGGAAACCCCTCATCGAACAATTGGTCCGCAAGCAGACCATGTTGTGCAACCGCACTGCGAACGAAGCTATCGATGTGTGGGAGCGGCTGAAGACCGACAATTTTGAACCCAAAGTTCCAGACGGTGTAAAAGTGAACGGTGAAGTGGTCCGACAAGCGAGGGAGTTGCGTGTTCATTTAACCGAGGCATTTCCGACAGGAAAAAAAGGCGATTACACGGAAGCCGACATCCGCGCTGCGGGTGCGCAAAAAGATCCCGGCCTGCTGATGTTTAAAGTGAAACTGGGTCAGCCGCGTAATAAGCAGTTACTGCGCATGATGGAAGACCCGGAGAAGCGCCGGGCTATCGATAAGGCCGAGCTTTCGTTTTTCCAGGACACTCGCAAGGAAGAATTGTTCCGACTCAAAGAGGAGCTGTTCTTCACAATCGACGAAAAATCGAACGAAGCCGATCTTTCCGAACAGGGCCGCAGCTTTCTGAATCCCGATGATCCGAATGCTTTTGTGTTGCCGGATTTGATCAACGAGTTCACGGAGATCGATCTGGATCAGACGCTTCTGCCCGAGGAGAAGGACAAGAGAAAAGCCGAGCGTCAGCAACATTGCGATACCCAGGCGGAGCGGATCCACAACATCTCGCAATTGCTTCGCGCCTACTGCTTGTTCGAGAAAGACGTGCAGTACGTGATCGAAGACAACAAAGTCGTCATCGTCGATGAGTTCACGGGACGCAAAATGCCCGGTCGCCGTTGGAGCGACGGGCTGCATCAGGCGGTCGAAGCGAAGGAAGGCGTGCAGATCGATCGCGAAACGCAAACACTGGCGACGATCACAATTCAAAATTATTTCCGCCTTTACCAGAAGCTCGCGGGGATGACCGGCACCGCCGAGACCGAAGCGGCAGAGTTCCACGACATTTACAAGCTCGACGTGAACATGATCCCGACGAATCGGCCGGTGCGCCGGACGGATCACAATGATCGCATCTACAAAACCCGTCGCGAAAAATACAACGCGGTCATCAGAGAAATCAAAGAAGCTCATGGGAGGAATCAGCCAGTGCTGGTCGGCTCGGTGAGCGTGGAAGCTTCCGAGTTGCTGAGCCGAATGCTGAAGCGCGAGAAAATTCCGCACAACGTGTTGAACGCAAAGTTCCACATGCAAGAGGCGGAGATCGTGGCGCGCGCGGGACAACCAGGCACCGTCACGATTTCGACCAACATGGCTGGACGCGGCACCGACATTAAGCTGGGACCGGGCGTCACAGAAGTGGGCGGACTAATGGTCGTCGGCACCGAGCGCCATGAGGCGCGCCGGATCGATCGCCAATTACGCGGACGCTGCGCGCGCCAGGGCGACCCCGGCGCATCACGGTTTTACGTCAGTTTCGAAGACGATCTGATGCGCAATTTCGGCGCTGCCGATCGGATGACAAAAATCATGGAGCGCTTCGGCCTGGAAGAAGGTCAGGAGCTTGAGCATCGCTGGTTGAATAAGTCCGTCGAGACCGCACAAAAGCGAGTCGAGCAACGGAACTATCTCGTCCGCAAACGGACGCTGGATTTCGATGACGTGATGAACATGCAGCGAGAGGTCGTTTACACCTGGCGCAACGAAGTGATCGATGCTGAGGAACCGCGCACGCACATCTACGAAGTGATCGATGAAGCTGTGCCGGCGAAAGTTAAGGAATATCTCGATGGCGACGAACCAAATTACACGGGTCTTGTCCACTGGGTGAACACGACGTTTCCTCTCGGTTTAACCAGGGAAAAAGCGGAGTTCGATGCGCGCACGGTGGATGAAAACGGGAAGTTCCTGCTGGAAAAGATCAAGAATGCGTACGAGCGCAAATCGAGTCACGAAGAGCCGACTGCCGTCAAAAGCCTGGAGCGTTACATCATTCTGAACGCGATCGATCGCCTGTGGCAGGAACATCTCTACGCCATGGACGCGTTGCGCGAGGGCGTTTACCTGCGCGGCTACGCGCAAAAGGATCCGCTCATCGAGTACAAGACCGAAGCCTACGACATGTTCGTCGAATTGATGGCGAATATTAAGAACGAGGTGCTGAACAATCTTTTCCGCAGCACATCGAATTTGCAGGCGTTCGAGAATTTCCTGGCGACGTTGCCGCAATTTCTGCTGCGCGAAGAAGGCCCAATCGCGCCAACAGCAACCGCCGACGCGCGCATCCGCCATCCAGTTGGCGCGATGGCCGGAGTGGGTGGCGACGGTGACGGCGACGGCGCGGGCGAAGTATCAATCGATCTGCCGATTCGCCGATCATTGCCGAAGGTCGGCCGCAACGAACCGTGCCCCTGCGGCAGCGGAAAGAAATACAAGAACTGCTGCGGTCGCATGGCGTAAATTTAGTGTCGCGTTCTGTTACGCTCTCATTCCGGCAGAGAGCGAATCCGCGACGGCCAATTTCACCTCGTAGGTCGTAATCTCGAGTTGATGCCCGTCGGGATCGCGAAAATAAATTGAGTGCGCGATCTCGTGATCCTGGAATTCGAATTTGATTCCGCGCTTCTCCAGTTCGCGTTGCGCGGCGAGAAAATTCTCCCGGTCCGCGCGGAAAGCGAGGTGAAGCATTCGAATCTCCCGGTGCGCTGACGATTTTGCCTCGTGACTTGCCGGGAATAATGCGATGCCGGTATTTCCATTGCCAATGAAAGTCGGCACGCCGTTCCACATTCCTTCGTGGAGTCGCTCGAAACCGAGAATGTCGATGTACCATTTGGCTGCGCGCTCAATGTCACGCACGCCCATGGCTACGTGATCGATGCCTTCGAGTTGCATGAAGCTGTTGGACAGAATTTACAGAATTGCTGCCGCTGCAAGAATAAAAGCCATGCGAGCACGCATCCACTGCTAAAGCACTGCGAAGTGTAATGGAGCATCTCCTGCTCTCGCGAAGCTTTGGGATTGCGGCGCGTCCCCCGCGTCGCTTTTCGCTAACGCCGCTAAGTTGGCGACATACGATAAAAGCCGCTCAACGCGCATATTCTAAACGGTCATCCAGTTTACCGCTTCGCAATGCGGCGACGAATGCTGCGTAATCTTTGAACGGACCTCCAACGGTGCTCCCAATTACCTTTGGTTTCGCTTCGCCCTTCGGCATTTTCGCAACCAACACATGAAACGTGTGCGCAATTCCACCGCGCTCGTAGTAAATAACGTAATACTCGCCTCCAACCGCTCCCCAAATAAGGCGTTTGACTGGAAGAGTTGGATCTATGATGGCATCAGTCGCGTTCCACTTCTGACCGGGGTCTGCGATCTTGGCATTATCGCCGACGCAAAGTGCAACAATTGCCGGTAGCAAATCGCTGGTGGAATACACCTCATGGAAACGCGACGTATTTTCCAACGCACTACGATCTGCTGCCGCAAGCTTCGTCACCTCGCCGCAGCAGAGACTTTGGATGGTCGCTGCGAAAAGGAAGCAGAAACCGAGGTATTTCATTAGCTCGCTTGTGCCTTAGCTGCACCACGCCTCAACACGTTCAATCCTATTTGTAGTCTCGACCGTGAAGATGCTGATGTTTCCCTTCTTCGCGCTGATGACGTTCGGATATTCCTTGATCTCGAAACCTGCCTTCTGGAGCTCGCCGCGAATGCTGTCGAATGTAGTGTCAGGCCCGATTTCGAGTCCGTCGAGATGAACAATGCCGGCGAATTTTCCGGTGTGTTTGTCCTCGGCCTTGTCGTAGCTATCAGCAAGCCAGACCTGAAACTTGAATATCCTTCCCTTTTCCGAGCCGCGGAATCCTCGCTGAAGGTGTATGCCGGCATCGCGCCAGGCATAAACGCGCACACCAAGTCCCGCTATATAGTTGTCTTGCGGTGAGCCGAGTACTTTCTCTGCAGCTGAAAGTGAGATGTATCTTCCAGTCGGACTTCGCGGTCCGCTGCGAAGCTCGACACCATTAATACCGATTGATGTCTCCGAAATCGTGATGTTCGGGGGGCCAGCACCAATGGACAGGGCGATAGGCAGCGCGATCAATACAGCAGCCGCAAGCGTCCGTCTCATATTCGCAGGATAGGCCCGCCAATATTCGTAGGAAACGGCTTCTGTGTTCAATTCACCGCTTCCATGCCGCGGCATGGAAGCGGACGGGTGAACCGAAACCTTTCAGGGTCACTTCGCCGAGGTCTTCGAATAGAAGTTCCTTGCCAAGGCAAAGCTCGGCGATCGCATTCGATACCAGGATTTGTTCCGGCTGCGCGTGAGCGCACAAGCGGGAGGCCAGTTGAACAGTCGATCCGAAGAGATCGTTATTTTGTTCGACGGGTTCGCCCGCAGCGGCGCCGATTCTAACCTTCAGCGGGCGGTCGGGATTTGCTTGTGCATGCTTGTCCAGTTCGCGCTGAATCTGAATCGCGCATCGAACTGCGCCAACTGTAGAAACAAAGGATGCCATGATCCCGTCCCCAGTGTGCTTTACTTCGCGCCCGCCTAATGCGGATAAGGCATCTCGGACAATCGTGTCGTGCACGCCAAGGATTGCAAGCGCCGCTTCGTCACCCAGCGATTGAGTCAACGTTGTCGAATTCACAACGTCCGTGAACAGAATCGTTCGAATGCCAGGGTCGCGCTCGTTGGCCACGCCACCGGGCAGCAGAACTGCTCCTACTGGGTTCGTTTCAGTGCCGCCGAGGAATACTTCTGCAACGTCGGGCTCCACCTCGATAATTTTCTCGGCCATCATTCCGTGAGCTTCGCGATGCACACACTCTGCTGCCTCTGCGTTTGGCGCGTGTGCGAGGCAGAAAACTTTGTTGCCAGTCTCATTGACCCAGTACTTGTGATATTCGACGCCGTATTTCCGCTGGATTTCCATGTCCTTGGCGTGAGCTTTGGCGACATCTTCCGGCGTGGTTCCCTCCGGAAGGTTGTGAATGTCCATATATAGCGGCATACCGATGAATTTTAGCGTGAGATGACGCTATGTGAAACGGCGATCTGTGGCGCCTGGCTTAAAGTCTGATAAACGACACAATAACGCTCGGTCAATCGAATTAGGTTTGCCCGCTGCTCTTCGCTCGCATCGGTATCCAGGTCGAAATGCAACCGAATTTGCTTAAAGCCAACGGGCACCTCTTTGGAAACACCGAGTGTTCCGCGAAAATCCAGATCGCCTTCCGCGCGAATTGCCGCGTCGCGCAAAGTAATGCCGAGAGCGGTAGCTACTGCGCCTAATGTGACGCCTGCGCATCCGAGCAGCGCTTCGAGCAACATGTCGGCGGAACACGCGGTTTGACCATCGCCGCCGGTCGCAGGATGGAGCCCGGCTGCAACGCGCGCTTTTCCGGTTTCGATTTTGCAGGTGACATTGTTGCCGACTCGTCCCTCGGCCCGCAGAGTAACCAATGCTGTTTCTGGCCGTTCGCGATACTGCGCTTTGAGAGGCGCCTGTAATGCTCTTAACTTCTCACCAGTCATTGCTTACTCGCTTTCTTTGTAGAGGCGTTTGTGTCAAACGCCTGTTCTCCGAGGTTCGGCGCTTAGCATAAGCGCCGCTACATCTAGTTCGGCTTAATATTCTGGTTCACTCGAAAGAAATTATCCGGATCGTATTTCTTCTTGATCGCGGCCAGTCGATCATAATTCCCGCCGTAGGTTTTTTTCACACGTTCCTCTCCTTCGTCGCCCATCAGGAAGTTTACGTAGGCTCCCCCCGCGGAATACGGATGTACCGCATCGTAAAAATCTTTCGTCCACGAAATAATTTTCTCGTTGTTCGCGGGATCAGGATCCACGCCGACAATCACCTGCGCCCAATTGGAATCGCGATAATTCCAAGCCGTATCGCTTTTGCCGACCCGTGCTGCAGCGCCGTTGATCGGGTACATGTGCATCGTGGAATGCATGGTCGGAAGCGCTTTGCCGAAGCGAATGTACTGGGCAATTGCGTCGTCGTTGATCTCATTCACGAAATCGGCGCGCCAGTACCATTGCAGACCCGGCGGATAAAGCGCGTCGAACATGCTTTGCAGCGCTGGTTGCGGCAGCGGCCCCACGAAATCCAGCGAAGGTTGCTTAAAGGCCCGGATCGGCGCGAATGTTTCTTCTGCTTTCTCTTGTGGTCCGGCATACGCCCAAACGACGCCGCACATCTTTTTCATGTGCAGATGTTCTGGAAATGGCGGAGCGGGCGGCACCGTGAGAAAGGCAAAAAAGCCATTCAGATCGTCGGGCGCCGACGGGATCAGATCGCGATACCATTTCATAACATCGGCTGTCTCGCTCAATTCGTAGAGCATTGGGCCGCCGTAGATCGTATCGATCGGATGCAGCTTAAACGTAAACGAAGTGACGATGCCAAAATTGCCGCCGCCGCCGCGAAGCGCCCAGAACAGATCAGGATTTTCGTCGGCGTTCGCCTTTACAAATCCGCCATTTGCAAGGACGACATCGGTCGAAAGCAAATTATCGATGCTCAATCCGCATTTGCGGGTGAGATGACCGACGCCGCCGCCGAGAGTTAGTCCGCCAACGCCTGTTGTGGAAATAATTCCGCTCGGCGTTGCGAATCCGAACGCGTGCGTGGCATGATCGACATCCCCCCAAACGCAGCCGCCGCCGACTGTGACCGTGCGAGCCGCCGGATCGACCCGCGTGTATTTGATCGGGGCGAGATCGATCACCAGGCCGTCGTCACAAATTCCGAGGCCGCCCGCGTTGTGACCGCCGCCGCGAACCGCGAGGAGCAAATCGTTTTCCCTGGCAAAGTTTACGGAGCGAATTACGTCCGCGACATCCACACAACGCGCGATCAAACGCGGTTTTTTATGGATCATCGCGTTATAGACCTTCCGGGCGTCATCATAATCTGCGTCGCCCGGTTGGATCAGGCGTCCACGCAGGTTTGCCTTAAAATCGGCGATGGAATTCTCGTTAAGCATACGCCGAGGATATAGAACTTTCGGTCGCACGATCAAGCAAAACGCGCACAGCGTTTTTTCTTTGAAGCCCGAGTCCATTCCCGCTTATCATCGGGGCAAAACCGTACCCCCGATGTTCCCCCAGAATAAAGCCTGGACGCGCCGCGATTTTTTGAAGCTGGTTGGCCAAGCGGGATTGGTCACCGCGGCACCAACTCTGGAGAGTGCTGCTGCCGCGCTTAATGGTGACACAGTTTGTATCTCGATCCTGCATACGACCGATTTGCACGGCCATATCTTGCCGACGACTGACTACGACGGAACGACTGATCGCGGCGGACTGGCCCGATGCGTCACACAAATTCGCCGATGGCGACAGCAGAATCCGAACTCGATTTTGATCGACGTGGGCGACGTTTATCAGGGCACAGACGTCAGTTTGCGAAATAAGGGCGAACTAATGATCGAGCTGTTCAATCATCTTAAATACGACGCGTGGGTCATTGGTAATCATGAGTTCGATTGGACAATCGAGCCGTTCCACCAGGCTTTGCAAAGATCGGCGATGCCGGTGCTGGCTGCCAACACTGTATTGGAAGGCAATCCGGCGGGCGAATTCCCTGATGCCAAACATCCGTTGGCAAAAATCCAGCCATACATCTTAAAGGAAATCGCGGGAATCAAACTCGCGATTATCGGGGTTACGACACCCGGGATGTCGTTCTGGCTTCCGCGAGAGTTTACCGCCGGAATTGATTTTCAGCATCCCATCGAGCCGGTGCGACGTGCAATTGCAAAAGCGAAGGGGGACGGCGCCGACGCAATTGTGCTGACGGGTCACATGGGACTGAAACCGCGCACGAGAGGCGATGACTTTGCGAATACGGTCGTGGCATTGACATTTGAGTTTCCGGAGGTGGCAGCATTCGTCGCCGGCCATACGCACCAGGCAATTTTGAGTCGCCTGACAAATAACGTGCTCTTCACGCAGGCGGACCACTTTGGAATTCACGTGGGCCGTCTCGATTTGTTATTTGATCGAGCATCGAAGAAGTTGCTGCGCCGTGAAGCAATTTGTGAGTTGATGGATGACCGTTTTCACCCCGATCAAGTTGCCGTTTCGCGCGCCGGATCGCAGCTCGCCGAATCAGCAGGTGCTCTTGCACAGCCGATCGGCGAACTGGCGGAGGTTCTACGCGCTCAGAGCCGGCCCGGTCACCCCAGCGATATCGAGAAACTAATCGGCGCAGCGATTATGGAATCGTTATTGGAACGAAACGTCGCAATCGACGGCGTGATCCACGGCGTTTTTGACAGCAATGCTCAACTTGACGCCGGCCGGAAAACGGTAAACGACATTTGGAACATCATTCCCTACGAAAACTTCGTCGTTACTGCCACGCTATCGGCCGAAGAAATCAAAACGGTGATGGAAGAAGTGTATGCCAGCCACGAACCGCGGAATCTAGTGGGTATCGACGTGGGCGTGAAAAGCCACGCTCGTGATCGCAGAATCGCGTCGATGACGTTTCCAGATGGACGCTTGCTGGAGCGCGGAAAGAAATATGTCATCGCCGTTAACAGTTTCGACTCCCGCAGCGGTGGCCATCACTTCATGAGACTGCGAGCTTTGCTTGACCGGCCGGAGGCGAATTACGTCCTGCACCCGGTGCAAACACGGGACGCGCTCATCGATTATTTTCGGCGGCACAAAACGGTGCATCGAATTACCGAAGCACGCGTCTGGGCGATTGCCGCTTGATTAGCTGGTGATCCTCAGTCCCCGAAGGCGTTTGGGGGTCGAAGGATCCCGCAGGGTCGCGAAAAGTCTCACCCATGGTGCTTCCTCGACTTCGCGCGGAATGACGCAATAGTTCGCTCTTGCAAAAAGCGCGGCTTTCGGTTGCCTATTTCGCCATGCGACTTGGCATTTCTTGCATAGTTGGTTTGTTACTGGGTCTCGGCGTTGCGTCATCGCAAACGCCAAAAAGCGGATCGCTATCACCGTCCCCCTCACCGCAGCCGACGCTGCCGGAATTTCGGCCAGCGTTGATTGGGACCGCTCCCAATTCGCTGATTAACACGATCGATGCGGCTGATCTGATGAAGAAGGGCCAAAAAGAAGGCGCCGTCATGTTTTCCTGTCTCGTGGCGCCGACCGGCCATGTCGTTCGCAGCGGCGCCTATCGCGGTACACGCGGATCGGAACTGCTCGAGCAGGAATTACTAAAACGCTTGGCCACTGGGAAGCTCATTCCGGCGGTCCATAATCACCAGCCGGTCATTGCCGTGTTCTATGGAACAGTAAAATTCGCAATCGTGAACGGCAAACCACGGCTGCGCATTTTCGCCAATCAACAACTCAGTGAATTGGACAAGGAAACCGACTTCATTGATCCCCAACCGTTCGTCGGCCAGGACTCAAAATTCACCGGCCTGCATTATCCCGACACAGGCAGCACCGTGGCGGTGACTGGTCTTGCGGAGCTTGCGCTGGATGTCGATGCCAGAGGAAACCTGAAAAACATCCAGGTCTTATCTGAGGAACCGCCGCTGCTTGGCTTCGGCGATGCGGCGCTTTCGGATTTCGATGGCGCGAAATTCATCCCGGCCTTTCGCAACGGTCAGCCGGTTGAATGCAACGTTAAGATTCCTGTCTACTACAAGCCATCGGCTTAAGTGCCCTTGCAACGAGCGGACAAGACAAAGACGATGAGCAGAATTGTTCGCGCCTCTTTCTTCAGACGCGATCCGCTTAGGTGTGCGCGCGAGCTCATCGGGAAAGAATTGATTTGGGGCGATTGTTCCGGGACGGTCGTCGAGGTGGAAGCGTATGCGGAAATCGATGATGAAGCCGCGCACACGTTTACGCGACCCAGCGCGCGCAACTTTATCGAGCGCAACAAGGCGGGCGCAGCGTACGTCTATTTTAACTATGGCGTGCATTGGATGCTGAACGTGCTGGTGAAAGGCGACGCAAACGGTTTCGTTTTGATTCGTGCACTGGAACCGCGGCGAGGGATCGAATTGATGAAGAAACGCCGCGGGATTGACGATGTTCGCCAGCTTTGCTCGGGGCCCGGCAAACTGACGCAGGCGTTTGCCATCAGCGGACGAAATCACGAGATGGATCTCTGCTCCGATCCGAGCCACTGCTTCGTCGCCAACACAAATGCGGCCGCTCATGTTGTGGCCGATGCGCGGGTCGGTATTACGCGCTCCGCGCATTATCCATGGCGATTTACGCTTCGTGGAAGTGAGTTCGTTAGCCGGCCGGTGAAACTGGAGCGCGGAGCTCCCGCGACGCTGCACAGGAAGAGGCTCGCCGGAGCTCGTCCCTCCATTGACTCAAACTGCGCTGCATCGAAATTCTTCGCTCGATGAACCAAACCAGACAACGCGTTTTACTCGGCATGAGCGGTGGAGTGGACTCCAGCGTCGCAGGATACTTGCTGCGTGAGCAGGGCTACGACGTGGTCGGTGTGACGATGAAGGTCTGGCCCCAGGATTGCATCTCTCGAGCGGAGGACAAATGTTGCGGGCCACAGGCCGTGGCGGACGCGCGCAGCGTAGCCCATGCGCTCGGCATTCCTCATTACGTGGTCGATGAGGCCGATCAGTTCGAGCGCGTCGTAATAGACTATTTCGCCAGCGAGTATCAGGCAGGCCGAACGCCCAACCCGTGCGTGATGTGCAATGAGAAACTCAAGTTCGGCAACCTCTGGAGCAAAGCGAAAGCTCTCGGCTGCGATTACATCGCGACTGGTCACTACGCGATTATTGAGCATCACGCCGATTTCGCCGTGCTGCGCAAGGGCGTCGATCAACGAAAGGACCAGTCGTATTTCCTTTTCAGTCTGCGCCAGCCGCAGTTGCGCCGTGCGCTGATGCCACTGGGCGGAATGACCAAGCCGCACATTCGTGAAATCGCGCATTCGTTAGGCTTGAAAGTGGCTGACAAGATTGACAGCCAGGAAATTTGTTTTGTTCCCGGCAACGATTACAAGTCGTTTTTACGCTCGCATCTCGGCGAAGGGGAATTTCATCGCGGCGAAATTTACGACGTCGATGGACACTGCCTTGGCGAACATGACGGGATCGAGCTGTTCACGATCGGCCAGCGTAAAGGATTGCCCGGTGGTTCGTCGCGTCCGCGTTACGTCGTTGATCTCGATCCGGCGACGAACCGCGTAATTGTTGGCGACGCGGATGATTTGATGGTGGAGAATTTCGAGATCGATCGCGTGAACTGGCATCCTGCTGCCGGGGCCGGGGTCAACGCCCCTGGCTACAACAGAGAGATCGAAGCCACGGTCAAGATTCGTTATAACCATCCCGGTACGCCTGCGACGGTAAGGCCGTTGGAAAACGATCGCGCACGCGTTCGACTTGTCGAACCCCAGCGCGCGGTGACGCCGGGACAAGCCGCAGTGATTTACGATGGCGACGTTGTCTTAGGCGGCGGCTGGATTTGCCGAACCGTTCCTTCGCGTTGTCCTGAGCGGAGTGAAGCGAAATCGGAGGAGTACGCGGCGATGCATTGATGCAGCGCAACCGGGTTCCTCCAGGCCTTCGCCAAAAGCTACGGCTTGCCAGGCGACTTCGCTCGGAATGACCGTTCTTGCTTAAAAAATGACTGAAAAAATCCTGCTTGCCCTCAGCACGTTTCCGGACGCGGAAATTGCGCGCCGGATTTCGAATCAACTGATCACTGAAAGCTTTGCGGCCTGCGCAAACATTTTGCCGACGATTGAGTCGATTTACCGCTGGAAGAACAAGATCGAATCGGGAAATGAAATACTCGTCTTATTCAAACTCAGCGAAGATAGAAAATCAGCATTTCAGGACAAACTTCGATCGATCCACCCCTACGACATTCCAGAGATAATCTTTGTTCCAGTCGTGAGCGGCCTCCCGGAATACCTGCGCTGGGTAGCCGCAAGCTGCAGCTAGGTGCGCCGGCGTTTCTTGCCAATGACGTAAATTGCAACCCCAACGGCGTTCGCGATTCCCGTCACTGCAATAATTTTCACGGCGAAACTTAGCGGGCTTGGAACGTCGATTATCGGGTAGACGGTGAAAAAAATTGCAGACAGCGAGACGGCAGCGCCACACATCGCCGCGATACGCAACCAGATTGGAGCGTTTAGACGAATCGCAGCCGCGCCAAAGATCGGTATTGCGAACATTGTGAAGTAAACGATGCCGTAGAAAACGTTCGCTGCGTTATCAACCAGTTGAAATGCTTCCTGAATTCCAGCACCGAGTTGGCTGGCGATTCCAATCACAAGCGTCACCGTCCCGATGAAGACGATCGAGTTGATTGGCGTTTTGTAGCGCGGATGCAAACGCGAGAACCAAGTCGGTAGCAAATGGTCCCAGCCTGCGACCATTGGCAATCGCGAGCTGCCGGTGACGTGAACGCTGGTCGAAGAAATTGTACGCACGGTCATTAACAAAATCCCAATCGACGCGATTGTTCCAGCGATCGGAAAGGAACGCAGCCCGAGCCGCAGTGTTTGTGGCACGGGACCGATCAGATCGATCGGAGCTTGGCCGATGAATGCAAGAACAGAGCTCGTCCCAAGAATGAACATCAGCGCGATCACCGGCGAAGCGATGAGCACCGAGCGCCCGATATCGCGTGCCGGGGAGCGAGTTTCGCCCGCCAGAATAGCCACATATTCAAATCCGCTAAGGGCGCCGACCGCGAGCTTGGTGAAAATATTGAAGCAGTAAAAGATCGACATCGTAGGCAAGGCGAGTTGCAACGGGTGATAAGACTTTAGTTCGCCGCGCGCCAGCCCAAGCAACGGCAACAACATTAACGTTGAGTAAACGATGAGCATCGCGAACGCCCCGATGTTATGGACCCATTTACCTAACGACAAACCGCGAACACAAGTCCAGGCGAGCCCAACGACCAATGCCGCGCTGATTAGCGAGACGCACCATTTGCTGTCTGGCAGCCACGCGGCGCCCGGGCCGATCGCGTAAGAGATGTTCGTGGTGGTGAACATTCCGCCGAGCGCGATCACCGTGATTGACAGCAGCCAGAGGTTCCAGGCGACGATAAATCCGGCGAACTCACCGAAGCCGAGCTTGGCCCATTGATAGATGCCGCCTTCGAGCGGCATGCGATTGCTCAGATAAATCACCACGGCGGCCTGCGGAATGTAGAAAAGCAAAATCGCGAGCAGCCAAAAGAAGAGGTGCGCCTGACCGAGCTTCGCGGCGGCACCGACCCAGCTCGAGCCGACCACGAAAAGAATTTGCGTCAAAACGAGATCGCGCAGAGCCAGCGGCTTCTTGAGAGCAGCGCTTTGTTGTTCGACGTCGTGTTCTGCGCGATCGAGCTGGCTGATCACGCGGCAAATTGTAGGGCATGCGCTTTGCTTGCCCACCGAAAACTGGCAAACGGAGCGCCTGCCCAGAAGCGACGACTTAATCCTGCTACTCTTGCGAGCGGATCGGCGGCGCGGGTTCGTTTCGAAATTCGCGATGGCGAATTTTGCCGCCGGCGTACGCGATGTAGGAGCTACATGCCAGAGCGGCTGCTCCGAGCAATGCGACTGCGAGCGTCAGTGGCATGGAAGATTTCGGCCAGCGTGTCGGCACAAATATCGCAGCCGCGCTCAAGGCCGCGAGCGCGTAGAAGATATAGATGAATTTCTCGGCGCGAGCTTCGTGTTCATCGAGCCACGCATGACCGTCTTCATCAGCCATTGCCAGAACGCGATCATATCCTTGCTGGCCAAATTCGAACGTTGGCCATGCAGAAAGGGAGGTGATGAATACGAGAATTAACGCGACAATCAGCGCTCGGCGACTCTTTGAAATCATAGCGGCCACAAGACCGATCCAGCTGATAAGCAGCCCGTACACAGGCAGCGGGTTGAGCAGCACATGAAGGTATTCCGGCTGACGCAAACTACGGATGAAGCCCTCGATCATAATTGGCCATTCCACCGGGTTCCGCAGACCTGCGCGGAGTGCCGTGCTTCTTCCGGCAGGTATTTCCGCCAGTCGAGGATCGTGAAGTGCCACCATTCAGTGCGCATCCCGCAAAAACCTGCGCGATGCATTGCGTATTGCAACAAACGCAGGTGACCGAGGATTTCGTAGGAAGGACCCGTGTAACGCCACATGGCAGCAGGCGTAAAATCATCAAAATCACTTGGCATGCTCACAGGGCGATTCCATGAGTCTACCAGTGTGGCATCGACCGCGATTCCCCAACTGTGCAGCGAACCGACACCGACTTCGGGATTAGCAACATAATCACTGTTGTGCGACGCCTCCCACAACTGTGTCTGTACCGCGACCGGCCGGTAAGCGTCCCAGATTTTCAAGCCATATTGGTAACGATGCAGAAACGTTTGCGCCGTAGTCAAGGCTGAGGCGACCTCCGAACGTGCAAGAGCGCGCATGCCCTGGGGATAAAGCGGATGCTTCACCAAATTGTTGGGTCTCGCATAGCGCAAGTCGACCATGATGGTGGGATTCACCGATTGGATATCGACAAGAGGACCATCAGCGTTTGCGGTGCTTAAAACCAGTGCGGGCGTTAAAGCGATAACCAAACAAACCCAAAAGCTCTTGTGGCCTGTTTGCATGGTTTGGCTAATACGCTGCCACGGCCGGTTCTGGAACATCCATTCCCGCCAGACGTTCTACAAGAAGCCGGGCGCTGTTTTCGGGCACCGTAAAACGGAGTTCGAGATTGGAGTTGCCTTGTGTTTGGATCTCCGGCAATTGCGAGTAAAGAAGGAGCGGCGAATCGGCCAGTCGCAACCACTGTTGTGGATTGCCGCGCAAATGCCGCGCAACATCAGCTGCGTTTTTAGGAGCGTTCACTTTTATCAGAATTCTGGCTTTTACTGGATTTTGCAGATTCAATGCAAGGCCGATCAATTGTGAAGCCTCGAGTAGTTCACGGGAAAAAATGGGGTGGAAAGCGCGGGAGAGATCCGGGGGATCCCGGGAAATGAGCCGCAGCGCGCTCTCGCGATCAAGAGCCTGGAAACGGTCGAACAGTTGTCCGGTTATTTTCAGGTCCGGTTTCATTCCCAGACGCACCAGCACGAGTTCGTCCACTTCCTCTGGAGCGCCAACGGCGAGGGTTTCCGGTCCGACGCGGGCGAGCGCAAAATCGGGCTTACCCGACATGGGCGCAGCAGAAACGCTCTGTCGTTCCCACACCGGCAGTCCGCTAATCGCACGCTTTTGGAAAGTCTTATCGGCTGCGACTGTACGGATCACCTTGGCAAGACCACGGCGGGTTTGGATGAGATTGAACTCTCGAGTTCCTCCCGTTTCGTTTGTAGTCAGCGCGCGGGTGATCCGCGCCGCGTCACGAGATGGATTCAAACCTGGAACAGACGCAGCCGGGCCGATCAATGCCGGCCATAGCTTTGGCTGCTCGTCGCGCCAACGCTTCGCAAGGGTCGCATGTTCGAATTGATCCGCGTTGATCGACAGAATGGTGTCGGTTTCCTGCGGCAACCAATCGCGTCCCCGTGGAGACTGGAAAAACACGAGCAACGTGATCGCCAGTAGAATCAGTACCGAAAACGCGGTGAAATAAAACTTCCGCAGCTCTTGTTTGTCGACCTGGCTGGAGAGTCTCGCCAGCTCTGTTTGCTGTTGCAACTGTAAGTCTACCGCGTCTCTGCGGCGATGCGCCTCCTCCAGCAGATGCGGCGCGTTTGGTGGTGCAACACCTTTAGTGGATAAATGTCGGCCGATACTCAAATAGGCAGGATTCTTCCGCTCTTCGACGGTCTGATGGCGCGTCTGCGCGTCGCGCGCTGCTTGTTGTTGGGTCTGAATACTCTCGGCCAGTTTTCGGTCGCGTGCTTCGAACTCGCTTCGCGTGCGCGCGATATTTTTTTCCACGGCAGCAAGTTCAGACTCTGCGCTGGTCAGCTGCTCCGTGGCCATGCGCGCCGCGTCTGCACTGCCCATGCGCGCCCGAACAAGTTCTGCGCGTTCTTCCGGAAGACGCTCCCGCTTTGCCATTATGCCTGCCGAAAGTGTGTCGAGGTCGGGAGGAGCCGGATCAAGAGCATGCAGATCGGAGAGTTGTTTCAAAAGATCGCGATCGGCAGCTTCGCTTTGCTGAATGCGGCGCTCGACGCTCACGAGCTCGCGTTCGCAAACCTTGGCATTTGTCTTCGCGTGATTGCGCTGCTGAAGAAGTGGCTTCTTCTCTGCTTCGAGCTTCGCAATCGCCTCGGCGAGATCACGCGCAATTTGCCGCCGTTCTTCTTCAATCGTTTTAATTCCTTCTTCGATCCGCGCGATTCTCAGCGCGACTTCTTTTTGTTCCTGTTCCAGTTTTTTGAGCGCGACAATCTCGTTGCGGAGCTCGGGAAAATTTGCCGCTTGCGCCGTACCCTCGCGTCCCAAATTGATCTCACTTTTTTGGAGAAGTCGCCTGTCATGCCGAAGCGCCATCCGCGTTCGCTGGCGCTTGAGCTTTAAGGCTACTTCGCGAAATCCTGTGCCGATGAAGCTCACGACGAGAGGCTATACGAATGTCTGGTTGACAAAAGATTTTTCGGCACCGTTTGGCCCAGATGTCATATGAGTCGCAGGAGAGGCGTGACTATTCCTCAGATGCCGCCAACTTTGCCAATACGCTGAAATCTTCCAGTGTGGTCGTATCCCCTGTGACCTTTGCGCCGCTTGCGATTTCCTTCAGAAGGCGCCGCATGATTTTGCCGCTGCGCGTTTTTGGAAGCGCTTCGGCAAACCGCACTTCGTCTGGTTTTGCAATTGCGCCAATGTGCGCGCTGACGTGATCGCGCAATTCTTGTTTGAGTCTACGATCGACTTCAACTCCACTTTTCACGGTCACAAACGCGACAACCCCCTGACCCTTTAACTCATCCGGTCTGCTCACGACCGCCGCCTCTGCAACTCGCGGGTGACTTACGAGCGCGCTCTCTATTTCCGATGTGCCAAGTCTGTGGCCGGCCACATTGAGAACGTCATCGATTCGCCCCACGATCCAAAAATAACCATCTTCATCGCGGCGCGCGCCATCGCCGGTGAGATAATTGCCTTTGAATTCACTCCAGTATTGCTGGCGATAACGGGCTTTGTCGCCATAAATCGTGCGCAACATCGACGGCCAGGGCCGGCGAATGATCAGTTTCCCACCAATATTCGGCCCGACTTCGTGTCCTCTTTCATCGACGACGGCTGGATCGACGCCAAAGAACGGAAGCGTTGCGCTGCCAGGCTTGGTGGGAGTCGCGCCCGGCAGCGGCGTAATCAAAATCGAACCGGTCTCAGTTTGCCACCATGTATCAACAATAGGACATCGCCCGCGACCAATCGTTTTATAGTACCACATCCAGGCTTCCGGATTGATCGGCTCGCCGACCGTGCCCAGCAGGCGCAGTGACGAGAGGTCATGTTTCGCCACCCATTCATCGCCCCAGCGAATGAAGGCGCGAATCGCCGTCGGCGCAGTATAAAGAATGTTGATCCGATATTCCTCGATGATTCTCCAGAACCGATCCGGTTCGGGCCAGTTCGGCGCGCCCTCGTACATCACGACAGTAGCGCCATTCGCAAGCGGACCATACACAATGTAACTGTGTCCGGTTACCCAGCCTACATCCGCCGTGCACCAGTAAATGTCTTCGTCACGGATATCGAAGACGTATTTTGTGGTCGAATAAACGTTCACCAGGTAACCGCCGGTGGTGTGCAGAATTCCTTTCGGTTTTCCAGTCGATCCACTTGTGTAAAGAACGTAAAGCGGATGTTCGCTATCGAGCGGCACGGGCGGGCAGTGTGCATCCACGTATTCCAATTCCCGATGCCACCAAACGTCGCGGCCTTCTTCCATGTGGATGTCATTTGCGGCGCGGCGAAAAACGATCACACGCCGGACAGAGGTTCCGTCGCGGAGCGCGTCGTCGACATTTTTTTTCAGCGGCACAATGCCGCCGCGACGATAGGCGCCATCGGCGGTGATGAGCGCGATCGCGCCACTGTCGGTAATTCGGTCCCGAATACTGTCGGAACTGAATCCGCCGAAAATCACCGAATGCACCGCGCCGATCCGGGCGCAGGCCAGCATGGCAATTGCCGCTTCGGGAATGTTCGGGAGATAAATGATGACGCGATCGCCTTTTTTGATCTTGTTCCGTTTCAGCACATTGGCGAAACGGCAAACCTCGCGATGCAATTGCTGATAGGTAAGCGTGCGCTTGTCGCCAGGTTCGCCTTCCCAAATGATTGCCGCCTTGTTCCGACGCGACCCAGCGAGATGGCGATCCAGACAATTTTCCGAAATGTTGAGTTTGCCGCCGACGAACCACTTCGCGAACGGCGATTTCCATTCGAGCACTTTTTTCCACGGCGCGCGCCAGACCAACTCCTTCGCCTCGCGCGCCCAGAATTTGGCCGGCTGCCGGATCGATTGGCGATACATTCGCCGATATTGACCGAGGCTTCTGATTCGGGCTTTGTTGCCAAAATCCGTCGGTGGTTTGAAAACACGCTTTTCGACCAGATGCGATTCGATGTTGTCGTGCATGAGCAGTCCCTAATATGGCGAGGAAAATTTTTCGGCAAGGGCATGTCCCTGTAGTCACCGGCCTATGGCCGGTCCGCAGCGAATGGTCTAGCTTTAATTGGACGGCCCGCCGTGCCGTGGCTACAACGTTAGACGAATGATCGAAACGCCGCCCGATGAATTTTTCATTCGCGAAGCATTGCGACAAGCGCAAAAGGCGTACGCGGCCGCTGAAGTCCCAGTCGGCGCGGTGGTCGTGCGCGAAGGCAAAATCATCGCGCGTGCCCATAATCAGGTCGAGTTACTGAAGGACGCCACCGCGCACGCCGAAATGCTGGCGCTAACGCAAGCCGAGGCGGGCGTTGGCGATTGGCGCCTGACTGATTGCGATCTTTATGTGACCAAGGAACCGTGCGCAATGTGCGCAGGCGCGCTTGTTCACACACGAATTCGACGTGTGATTTTCGGTTGCACAGATTCGTCTGCCGGCGCGGCGGGAAGCGTAATGAACCTTCTGCAGATGCCTGACCTAAATCATCAGTGCCAGATCACGCCTGGTGTTCTGCAAAATGAGTGTGCAGCAATTTTGCAGGATTTCTTCCGCGAACGCCGCGACGACCGAACCGACCGCGTAAAAGGCTTCGCCTCACGCGGTGGATCTGAAGACTAATGCCGCGCGAGGGGCCAAGCGTTTTTACGTGGCTGCCTCGCTAGGATTCGAACCTAGACAGAGAGAATTTACCTATGAGGATTTAAGAGTGCTACCACCACGGCCCGCGTCGCAGGATCGCGTTAGAATCGCTTTTGATTGGCGAATGAAAAACAATCCGCCGCGATGCCATCGGCGATTCCTGCACAGGTCTACGAAGTCCGCCGCGCAAAGATCATCGCGGGGTCGATCTGATTTCCGATGCGCTGCCATTCGGTCAGCTGTGGTATGGGGAGCCAAACGCAGTCAGCAACGCAATCGAATACGCGAATTCTCGCAGCCGATCACACGATGCTGTGATTCGGGTGGCGAATCCGGTCACGCTGAATGATGGTCTTCATCCCCAACCACACTATCAATAGAAACTGCTAAATGAGTTGTTCACGGGAAAGTCACAGCACACGCTGTGTCTGAGTAGTCTGAATCCATCGTCCCATTGGTAGCCCGGACTCTGTAACAATATCTTGTGTTAGGAGCAAGCCCACCTTCACTGAACATTTGCACATTTGCACCCACTTGGGCGATCTGCGCATAGGTGCCACCCGACCCTATTTTGCGTTCAATCTTGTATCCTGTCTCAGACGCTGAATTATCAACCCAGGTAACGTTGATTTGGCTTGACGACACCGCGGTTGCAGTAAGATGAATTGGCTTTTTCAGAGGCGTCGTGCCACTCGCTTCATTGGAAAAAGCAGAGTCTCCAGCCGCGTTTGTCGCACAAACTTTGTAATAATACAAAGTGCCATCTATGACGGTGTTATCGTTGCACCTTGTTACATTAGCTGCCGTTGTTCCAATAAGGACATACGTTCCCGTAATCCCTGTTTTTCGATAGATCTTGAAACCGGATTCATCTCCAGAGTTGTCGCTCCAAGAGAGAGTGACCTTGTTTGATAGAAGAGATGTAATTGTAAGTCCCGATGGCGCCGCTGGAATGTTGTAAAAGGTCGTAACTGACTGTTCATTCGAATAGGCGGATGTTGTGTACGCATTGTAAGCTCGCACTCTATAGTAATACTCGGTTCCTTCCCTAAGACCTGTATCAGTGAAAGAGGTTGTATTGGCGCCGACCGTCGCAATTTCCCTGAAATGTGTATCTGTGAGCGGGCTTCGCTCAATTCTAAATCCGGTTTCAGTCGCAGATCTATCGGTCCAGCTCAAACGCACTTTGGATGAGGATAACGCCTGTGCACGTAATCTTCCGGGAGAAACCAGAACGGTCGTCACAGATGTTTCGTTAGAGTAAGCCGACCACCCTCCTGCGTTAACCCCTTGCAGTCGAAAGTAGTATTGAGTTCCTTCGATGAGACTGTTAATGGTAGCGGCTGTTCTGTTTGATCCGAGCGTGGTTAGTAACTTCATAAGTTCCAGTCGCTCCAATCTTGGACTCGACTCTGTAACCCAGTTCGTTATTGGCATTGTCACTCCAAGTAAGGTTTGCTACGTACCGGCCGCTTGCTGTCCCATTTAAGCTACTTGGTGCAGCTGGAGGAGGCGGAGTGACAGTAAGAAGATAATTCGCAATGTCGATTACAGAACTCAAGTTTGGATTCTCCAGGTCTACTTCATAAATTTCTTGATACTGGGTCCCGTAATGTGTGCCAATGATAATGGCGTTAAGCAGGATAGTCCCCTCATCGTCGGGTACGCCGCCGTTCATCCGACGAGTAGAATCCCCGCTCACATACCACAGCATTTGAGCGGACACATTCGGGCACTGATCGAAGAGGACCTGCCAGTTATCCAAGGAAGTACTAATAGATGGATCCGGGGTGGTTGCAGAGAGTGAGAACTTTGTAGTAATAAATCGCCCATACGTCGTTGTCGCGTAATCAACGACCGCTTCTGACAGGTAATCTGAGGTCGGGTCGAGACCGCCAGCGCCGTCTGCGATGGACATGACGACATTCTGGTTTGGAAAAGCAGCCATTGTGGCGTCGATGATGTTTTTGCCTGTGTTAACCATTAGCTCGGGTGTGTATCCCGCCGCCAACCAATTCGCAATATCCTCCGGCGCATCGGGTATGTTCCAATCTTCTGTAGTAGCGTTAGCAAACGCGCAAGACACAACCGCGATGCTGGAATGAGCGGCAAAATGAGCGCCCGCAGCCTGAATCAACGCTATTTTCTTAGCCAGAAAGATCGGATCCCAGAAGACAGGTATCGTAAGTTCCTGTCCATATGTCGAATGAAATGGGTTGGGGTCGATAAATGTGAAGGTTTGTATATCCGGATAATTCGCCAGAAGCCAATCAGGAACGTTTATACCCCCTGAGGTTATTGCGAGAACAACTTTTTTTCCATGAGCCTCCGCTTTGGCAAGTTCACTGTCTATAGACGACCAATCATACACGCCTTCTGTTGTTTCAATATCCTGCCACTGGTTTCCGAGATCGAGCCCAACGATTCGCGAATCGTTAAGGATTGAATCTGGAAATCCACCCGGTTCGGTAGCAGGCATGGAGAAAATACCTTTCGGAATGGGAGCAACGGTAGCCTCTGCAACGGAAATGAGGCCTATCATCACAAGGCAAAGACTTTTCCGAATATTAAGTCTTAATAGTGGATCATAACATGTCATAAAGATGAATATCTTTTGTTGGGTATTCTGGAGTCAAGGAAAAAACGGCGAAATAAGAATCGCCCCTATTCGGTGCGTTGTGGCATGCTCAACCGGATGGTTTGGCAATGTCATTCATCTTTCACCACTTGCCGCGATAGACCACGCCACACAAACATGTGAGGGGAAGCTTCCGGGGCCACAGCCCGGTAATCTAACGGAGATAGGAGTGGCCGATCCTCGGCACTCAGGATCTAGTGCGACTGCGTAAGCCAGTCGCCAGCAGCCTGAATCGGCGTCGGATTGTTACCAATGCTTACCCACGCGACAAGAGCGCGGCGCTGAGATTCGCTGCTGGTTTCGTCCAGCTTAAATTCGGCGCGCAGCGGCGAGCCTTGCAGTTTCGACTCATGATGCGACAGCGCGACAAAATCGTGCGTAAGTTTGTGGCCGGCATTCTCACCGCGCGCAACATCGGATGTGACCCCGAAGCCGAGTAAGGTGATGTGCGCAGTTAAATCTCCCGTCATCGGCTGTGTCGAAGCAAATGTGACAATGAAATTTCCAGGACCATTTTGTGAAACCTTAAGTACACCCGGCCTTTCATTCGATTCACGCGCGAGCGTGTCCGCACCAGCCCATTGCCATTCACGTCCGTTTAGAACGAACTCGGGAGTGTAAACCGTGCCGCTGCGCCAACCGGAAGCATAGGTGCGTTGCCGCTGTGTAAACTCAAGCGAAGCCAAGCGATCCTTCCAGCCGAGGTTGTCCCAGTAGTTTATATGAAACGCGACTGGCACAAATGTTTTCCACAGAGACGGATGCGTCGTGAGTTTTGAAAGTGTTCGCTCAGCTGGCGGACAACTGCTGCAACCTTCAGAGGTGAAGAGTTCGACGAATGCAACGCGCTTTTCGCCACTCTCGAATCGCAACTGATCCGCGCGAGCAGTGCCGGACAGCAAAACAATTGAGGCGACCGCAAACAAAATTCGCCACATGATATGATACATTTGCATCAAAGAAGTCTCCTTCAGTTACTCCGTGGAGTGCACCATGATGTAGCGTAACGAGATATGGATGGATTTTCTCCGCAGTATTTTACGGAATTATTCCGTCTAATACGCTTGCTCGAGGAACCATCCAAAGCGTTTGAGGTCGATGACAGTTAGCCGTTTAAATTTTTGGCCGATCATGGCTTCCTCCCCATCTGGGTCCGCAAAAGCCAGAGCGGCAGATCGCGCGTTAGTCGTGGGTTCGACGCGCCGAATTCGTCCGTGGCTGCGTCTTTTCTCTTCTCCATGACACAAGCTGCAACTATCCCGATGGCGTTACCGTTTTCGGAAACGATCGGCGAGCCGGACATGCCGCCTTCAATCGATTGCGCGAGCTTTGAGACCCAGAGCGGGCCATCAATGCTTTTCTTCCACTCGACCTGGCATCCAAACCATTCCCCTTCCAGGCTAAGAAGAAAGCCGCGTCCGTTCTCCGGTGCCTCAGTAATTCGGAACGGTGTAGCGTATTCCAGAAGCGCACGGTAGGCGTCTACTTCATCGGAAAAGCTCTGCGTATCGGGAACGCCGAGCACGGCCACGTCGTCCACGGGATTCACAAACAGACATTCACAGGCAACAGTCGGGGCGGAGCCGAGCGGGCCGAGCATCTTCCGGTAAACGTGTTCTTCGGAGTAAGCGATGCCGAACCCCGAAGGAAGCCATGGAAGGCAGTGGCTGGCAGTAACAACAAGGTGTTCGCCGCGGTGCTCGACGACAAACCCGCGTCGCTCACCGACGGTGAGAACTGTTCCCTGGGGCTTTTTTGCTGGCGTTGTCGCCCTGGTCCGCATCTCCGCGGAAAGCTCTTGCGCCGTTTTTCGCACTTTAGGCTGGAACCATTCATGGATGTGGCTGCCGTACTTAGGTTGTGCCTGCCCTTCGCGTTGTTTCTCCTGCCGCAGGTGACGGTCGGCGAGTATCTTCATCTCTTCGGATTTCATCACTTGATTAGCTTCTCGCAGTCATGAGCAGTAGGCGTTACCCACATGGGGCCGTCACTCGCTTTGGGTGCCGTGGCTGTTTGGTGCGGCGGAGCGGCGTCATGACTGCCCGTTTCGTTTGGCAGAATCCTGATAGTAGGGTTTCAAATCTGGTCTCGTTATGTGACCCACGTCACTCGCTGGCAAGAGAAAAGTGTGACCTAGATGTGACTTCGCTATTCGCGAATGGCGAATTAGCTAGGTAAATCAATGGCTCCAGCGGTAGGATCGCGACCTACGGCTGGACTGAACTTTTTTTATGTGCGCTGCGATTTTGACTTAGCTGGCGCGCCAGATACCCCTTACACAGGTTTTCAATCGCGAAGCCTGCTAGCATCATATGCTGGCTTCTTAAATCGTGTTTTGATGCGACATCGGTTTTCTCATGCGCTGGTGGCGCATCGCTCTTCTGATGCTTTGACGGCATACCGGTCGTCAAATCAACGCCGAAGGCTATTGAACGCGCGTCGTCCCAAAAGCGCTCGACATGCGGTTCCAGTACCTCCATTGTCGCGATGAGTTCGTCAGCGGTGCAAAACCAGCCTTCCGCGCTCAGCACCGACTGAGAAAAGCGACGGATTCTTGACGGGCGAAAAAGTGTCGCTGTCGTCAGCAGCTCCAAAGGACGGTTCTCCGAGGGATACATTGCCAGGCATTGTGTTGTTTCTGATTCGTTCCCACTTAATTAGGCAATATCGTTCCCACTTCACTAATCTGCCTCGCTAGGATTCGAACCTAGACAGAGAGATTCAGAGTCTCTAGTGCTACCATTACACCACGAGGCAACAAGCAAGAAAATTAAAGATCGATGTGCCTTGCTGCAAGTCGAGCGCGATGGCGTTCGACGATATATTTACGCGGCAGCGATTTTTGCTTCGAGCAGGATTTCGCTGCCTTCCTGGGCCGCTGCAATCTCCAGGGGCCTTCCACTTTTTGCCACGAGTTCGCGAGCGTATCCTTCCATGGCCTCAACGGTCTGGTCATCGTGATTTGGATCGTGATGAAAAAGCAGAAGTGTCTGCACTTCCGCATCGAGCGCGAGTGAGACCGCGCTGGAGATGGAGCCATGTCCCCATCCGATATGGGCTTCGTATTCTTCGTCGGTGTACTGCGCGTCGAGAATCAAAATATCGCTGCCGCGAAGAAATTCGACCAGGCCGGCGCGCTTATCTGATGCGGTCTTCTTCGCCTGTTCAGGGTTCAGCTGAGTTCCTTTCGTCGAATGGAGAAAGAACTCGTAGGGTTCGTAATCAGGCAGAAAAGCAATCGAGCCGGCGCTGGTAAAAATGCGGTAGCCAGCGCAAACCCCGGGATGATTTACGAACGCGGCGTGAATCTCCAGTTTACCGGCTGCGAACTTCATCTCGGTCAGCTTTTTAATGTCCATCTTGGCGGAGAGCTCACGCATGGCGATCGGAAAGAACGGCGCTTTCATCGGCTCAGCGAGGATCTGCTGGAAGCTGGCGCCGGCTCCATCAAAACCAAAAATGCGAATTTCGTTTTTTCGATTGTACGCAGGCTTAAAGAACGGAAAGCCCTGGATGTGGTCCCAATGCGCGTGCGTGATGAAGAGCGAGAGTTTTATCGGTTGCGCCTGGAATTCTTCTTCCAGGGCAAGGCCAAGTGGCCGAAGGCCCGAGCCGGCATCGAGCACGACAATTTCACCATCCGCGCGCACCTCGAGACAAGTGGTATTACCGCCATACCGCAGTGTTCCCGGCCCGGGTACAGCGATCGAGCCGCGTGTACCCCAAAATTTAATTCGCACAGGCGATGACGATGCCGAAACGCTTGGCATGGGATGGCAGAACGCCGATTTTGGCACGCATTCTTAATTAAAACAAAGCGTTTTTATGAAAACGTGTTAGCGGTGATTCACCTGAACCGCCAGGCGATTGCGGTCAATCGCCTCTTTCTAAAAGAAAATTGGGATAATCAGGATTGCGAGAATGTTGACGACTTTGATCATCGGATTGATTGCGGGTCCGGCGGTGTCCTTATAAGGATCGCCGACAGTATCACCGGTGACCGCTGCGGCGTGAGCAAACGAGCCTTTGCCGCCGAGATTCCCTTCCTCAATGTATTTTTTCGCGTTGTCCCACGCACCGCCACCGGATGTCATGGCAATGGCAACAAAGAGCCCGGTAACAATCGTTCCCACGAGCAAACCTCCCAGCACAACAGGACCCAGTTGCGGAATCACCGCCACCCCCACTACGAAAATCAACGGCAGCAACGCGGGCACGATCATCTCGCGCAACGCTGCTTTGGTCACGATATCCACGCACGTGCCGTACTCAGGCGTGTCCTGGCCGGTCATGATCCCGGGGTGCACCTGTATTTGCCGTCGCACTTCGCGTACCACCGCCCCGGCGGCCTTGCCTACAGCGTCCATGCTGAAGGCGGTAAAAATAAACGGAAGCAATCCACCGAGGAACAAACCGATGATCACCTTTGGGTCGGTAAGCGAAAACTCGAATACGAACGGCTTGCCATTGTGAGTCATGTGCACCTTGAGTTCCTGCACGTAAGACCCAAACAAAACGAGCGCTGCTAACCCGGCTGAAGCAATGGCGTAGCCCTTGGTCACCGCTTTCATGGTGTTGCCCACGGCGTCGAGTTGGTCGGTGACGTTGCGCACCTCCTTGGGCAAATTGCTCATGACGGCGATGCCGCCAGCATTATCGGTAATCGGACCAAACGAATCGAGCGAGATGATGATCCCGGCCATGGATAGCATCGCCATCACGGCAATCGCGATTCCGTAAAGCCCGCCAAAATGAAAACTCAGCAAAATGGCGATTGCAATACAGCCAACTGGCAACGCGGTGGCGTGCTGACCAACAGCCAGGCCAGCGATAATGTTCGTCGCATGACCGGTCTCTGAGGCGCGGGCAATTTTTTGCACGGGCCGATAATGCATCGACGTGTAGTAATTCGTGATCGCCACGACAAGGGCTGTCATGATGAGGCCGACGACAGAGGCCGAGTACAATTGAGTGGGTGAGTGCATTTGGCCGGCGATCATCACGCCGGTCGGAAAGAGGTACTGCGTGGCTGGCCAGAAAAGGACGGCCGAAACCATTGCACTCGTGATCACGCCACCCATCAGCAGCGTGGCCGGCTTGCCGCCGGCAAAGTTTACAAATAGCACGCCCAAGATTGCGCCCAGTACGGAAATTCCGCCGAGAACGAACGGGTAAATCACCGCTGCCGGATTGCCCGGCAAAGTGAGAGCGCCGACCAGGATCGCTCCGATCAAGCTCACCGCGTACGTTTCAAACACGTCGGCGGCCATGCCGGCGCAATCGCCCACATTGTCGCCGACGTTGTCTGCAATCGTAGCCGGGTTACGCGGATCGTCTTCTTCGAGACCCTTCTCGATTTTGCCTACAAGATCCGCCCCGACGTCGGCCGCTTTGGTGTAGATCCCACCGCCCAGTCGCGCGAACACGCTGATCAGACTGGCCCCTAGGGCGAGACCGATCAGACTATTGATCGCCATCCGCAGACCAATCATATGCGCCACGACACTGTAGAAAATCGATACTGCCAGAAGGGCGAGCCCTACCACTAACAACCCGGTAACGGCACCTCCGTTGAAAGCCATTCGCAGCGCCTTCGTGATCGACACCGTTGCGGCTTGAGTCGTCCGCACGTTGGCGATCACCGCGATTCGCATTCCAATGTAACCGGCCGAAAGCGAACAAAACGCGCCGATTACAAACCCAATCGCCGTTGGGCGATCTTTGAAAATGAACAGCAAAATAAAAATAATTACTGCGATGGAGCTGATCGTGATCACCTGACGATTCAGATACGCCTTGGCGCCTTCCTGAACTGCGCCGGAGATCTCCCGCATCCGTTCATTCCCTGAGGGTGAGCGAACCACCGCAGCGATCAAGAAGAAGGCGAACACAAGACCGATCACGGCGCAAACCATCGACAGTGGCACGCCTGAGCTAAGAAGATTTAAGGCCAGGAAGATCATCGGTTCGCGTTGAAGCGCACGACTGTATGAAGAATTGTCGCCCTGGCAAAGCGATTTTGCCGATTTCGGCAAACCCCATCCTTACTTCAATTTCTCGCGTCCGTGCGGCTTTGTGAGGTCGAGCAGCGGGCCAATGGGAACGATGCGCGTCGGATTAATCTCCCCGTGTGTGATGTAGTAGTGGCGCTTGATATGGTCGAAGTTGACGGTCTCGGCGATGCCGGGTTGCTGATATAAGTCCATCAGGTAACCCTGCAGATTAGAATAGTCGATAATGCGGCGCAGATTGCATTTAAAATGGCCGTGATAAACCGCGTCAAAACGGACGAGCGTACAAAATAATCGCCAATCTGCCTCGACGACGCGATCCCTAAACAAATATCGGCTTTTCGACAAACGCTGCTCGAGATCGTCGAGCGCTTGAAAAACTCTTTGGCAGGCGAGTTCGTACGGGCGCTGGCGAGTGGCGAATCCGGCTTTGTAGACGCCGTTGTTCACATTGTCGTAAATAAAATCGGAGAGCTTCGCGTGCTCGGGCGCGATTTCCCCGGGGAACAGATCCAGCTCTTTTCTTTGGGCGAAATCATCAAACACGTCGTTGAACATTCGGCAGATGTCGTCCTCGCAGTTGTTCACGATCCGCTTCCTTTGCATGTCCCAGAGCACCGGCACAGTCACTCGTGCGTCGTAGGCAGGATCGGTGGCTTTGTACGCTTCGCTCAAAAATTTGAAGCCGTTGATCGGATCGGTGGACTCAAACGGAGCGCCCCCCGGAATTTTGCCGGATGGATCGCGGAAGGCCCAGCCTTTCTCGTCTCGAATCGGATCGACTACCGTCATGCCGATCGCGTCTTCAAGTCCTTTTAGTTTCCGAAAAATTACCGTCCTACTGGCCCACGGGCAGGCGAGCGAAACGTAAAGATGATAGCGTCCGGCCGCAGCGGCGTAAGGCGTCGAGCCGTTATTTGAAACCCATTCGCGAAACGCGTCCTTCTGCCGTTTGAATTCTCCGGACTCAGTCTCCTCGTCTGGAAATTGCGGTTTCATGTAACGACGAATCGACACAAATGAACTCGAATGCAAAGGCGAGAAAAGCATTTATGTCGAAGCGGGCTTGGTTCCACTCGCGTTGACAGGGAAAAAGGCCAATGATAGCGTCGCCCAATTTACGCGGAAGTCCGCAAAAGGCGGCCGCGAACACGTTTACAGGTTAGGGAGTTGCACACGTCATTGAACAGTCAGGTTTTGGTTCTGAACCGGCTCTGGCAGGCGGTGAACATCTGCTCGGCCCGCCGGGCTTTTTCTCTCGTGTATGCAGGACACGCCCAGATTGTTTCTTCGGATGATGCAACCAACTTTTCGACGCATGATTTCGAAAGCTGGCGCGATCTGTCGGCGAACGCGCCCGAGCACGAAGTGGTCACCACGATTTCATTTAAAATCCGTATTCCGCGGGTGATCGTGCTGCTGGTGTTCGATCGGCTTCCAAAAAAGGAGGTAAAGTTCACGCGCCACAATGTGTTCGAGCGCGACAAGAACACGTGCCAGTATTGCGGTCAGATTTTCGACCGGAGCGACCTTAATCTGGATCACGTCGTGCCGCGTGACCGCGGAGGTATGACCACGTGGGAAAACGTGGTTTGCTCGTGCATCCCCTGCAATACGCGCAAGGGTAATCGACTGCCGCGCGAAGCGCACATGAGTCTGATCCGCAAACCGAAGCGGCCAAAGTGGCGGCCTTTTGTACAGATCACGTTTTCAGCGCCGCAGCACGATCTCTGGAAACACTTCGTCGATCTGGCGTACTGGAACGTTGAGCTCAGCGACTAAACCGTCGCTTCTTGTTCAGCGCTTTATCGCTTCAAGAATCGGTTGCGGACAAACGCCCAGCCAAATCGTCGCAACGATCAACGCACTGATCGCCAGACGAGATAATCCGCTTACGGGAATCTTTTCGATCTTGTCGCCAGATTGCCAGTACATCGCGCGGACGACTTTCAGATAGTAATAAAAACCGCAGCCGACCGTAATCACGCCGACCACAACCAGCGCAATCTGACGCTGCAAAACTGCTGCGTAAAAAATATAGAACTTGCCGAGAAATCCCGCTGTGAACGGCACACCGGCGAGCGAAACCATGCCGACCAGCATGGCGAACGCGAGAAAAGGCGAACGCCTTGCAAGACCGTCAAAGTTGGAAATTTCTTCGCCAGTTTGCTGCGCGACGATTATTAGCACTGTAAAACTCAGCAGGGTCATCAACAAGTAAGCGACGAGATAGAAGCTGATCGCGCGCACATCGAAACAAACCACGCCAATAAGCAGATAACCCGCATGCGCGATGCTGGAGTACGCGAGCAGCCGTTTCAGGTTCGTCTGCGGCAGCGCTGCAAGGTTTCCGTAAATCAATGTCAGCAGCGCGATCGCAAAAATAAGCCGTTGTGTTTGTGGGAGGTTCATGAACGGTTGCAAAACACGTATCAACACGATGAATCCCGCTGCCTTCGAGCCAACGGAAAGAAACGCTGTCACCGGCGTGGGCGCACCCTGATAAACATCTGGCACCCAGATTTGAAACGGGACGGCTGCAATCTTGAACCCTAGTGCCACAAGAACAAACACCATGCCTAACAATGCTGCGCCCGACTCGGTGCTCGCATTCGCCAGCACCGCCGTGAGTCGGTAAAGATTCGTTTGGCCAGTCGCGCCAAAAATCCAGGCGATTCCATATACGAGAAACGCGGTGGAAAGCGCGCTGAGCACGAGATATTTCACTCCAGCTTCGAGAGTGAGCGGATTCCGTCGAGTGAAACTAACGAGCACGTAAAAAGAAACCGCTACTAGCTCGATCGAGACAAAGATGAAAACGAGGTCGATTGCGGAAACGAGATACATCAGTCCAACACAGGTAAAAAGAGGCAGCGCAACAAATTCGCCGAGACCTGCCTGCGAGGTGCCGCCTGCAACAGAACTTCGTAGCACTGGAGCGTAATCGATGGTCATGATCAGCACGAAAATCGTGGTCACTAGCGCGAATTGCTTGAAGAAAATCGAGAGTCGGTCGGCTGTGTAGAAGCTCCAGAAACCGGCCACATAGGACGGCGACGGAGAGGGAACGACAAAGAAACTGACGAGAAGAACTATCGCCAGACCGGTAATCGCAGCAAAGACCAAAGCGCGCTTGTCGATTTTCGCGGCAAACGCTTCGATCATCAGGATCACCATCCCAAGCGCCAGGACCGCGATTTCGAGCATGGGGGCGGTAATCATCGGATGCTGCAACCGCGCCCCTGTCCGTCCGTTACCGCTTCCGCGAAGACGGGTTGGGCTTGTCGTTCGTACGTAGTTAGCTCGCGGGGACGGCGCACATCGCCATGGCGACAGCTTTTCATCTCTGCAACCTGTCTTGTGTCCGCCGGAAGATAAGCGCTGAATCTCGGCGCTACGATTTGCACCAACAATTGCGGAAAGAATCCACAGCAAAGAAGCGCAGTGACAAGCAATGTGATCGGCACACGTAATGCCGGGCCAAGATCAGGCAGTTGCCGCCATTGCTCGCGAATCGTGCCCATGAACGTCTTGCGGTAGGCTCGCAACATGTACACCGTCGAGATCACCACACCCCAAAGAGCAAGAATTGTGGCGATTTGGAACATGTGGATTCCTCCGATTTCCCAGCCATTCCTGAACGCGCCGAAAAAAATCATGATTTCGCCGGCAAAATTCGCAAAGCCTGGAAGACCGATTGCAGCGAACGCACCGAATCCAAATGCAAGCCCGGCGAGGGGCATGACTTTGGCCAGACCGCCTAGCTCATCAAACGCCAGTGTGCCCGTGCGCCTGCGCAACTCGCCTGCGAGACCAAACAGCAGCGCGATTGAGAGACCGTGAGCAAACATCAATACAACGGCACCGGTGATGCCGAGTATGTTGAAGCTGGCGATCCCAAGGAAAATGTAGCCCATGTGCATCACGCTCGAGTAACCCAGCATCCAATCGAGCCGATTTTGCGCGATCGTAACCAATCCGACGTAAATGATGTTTCCGAGTAACAGTACGACGAGTAAAGTTGCCCAGTAATGCGCGCCTTCAGGTAGCATTGGAATGGCCAGACGTAAAAGCCCGTACAAGCCGAATTTCTTCAATACGCCCGCGTGCAGCATTGCAGCGGGGGCCGGTGCGGCCGCGTAGGCTTCCGGCGCCCACGTGTGAAATGGAAACAGCGAGATTAGAATTCCGAAACCGATAAGCAGCAGCAGGTACACATGGCGTTGCGCGTCTGCTGTGATTTGGCCCATCGAGGCCGCAGTCTGCAACGTACGAATATCGAAACTCCGGGAAGCCAGAGGAAAACTTTGATAAAGCAAGATCAGTCCAAGCAGCAGGATAAAACTGCCGATCGCCAGATAGACCGTAATTTTCCATGCCGCTGCGACCCTGTTTTCGCTGCCCCAGATTCCGATTAACAAAAAGGTGGGAATCAACGCGAGTTCGTGAAACGCGTAGAAGAAAAACAAATCGATCGAAGCGAACGCGCCGATTGCACCGCTGGAAATGAACAAAAGACAGGCATAAAATGCGTTTTGATATCTGTCGATCGAGCCGGCGAACCAGACTGCAGCCAGGGTCACAATGCTGGCGAGCAACACCATGACCGCACTCAACCCGTCAACACCGGTGGTGAAGCTCAGTCGCCACTCAGGAGATATGCTAAAGGATGTGACGTGTTGGAAGTCACCTCGCCCGTGCTCCGAAGACGCGAATAGAAATATCGCCGCTGCAAACGTCACCACCGACGCGACCAGCGCCGTCTTCCGCGCTGGTGCGCCAAGCATGATTAAGGCCGCCGCAGTGATTGGGCAGAAGATGACGAATAAAACCATCAGGGAAAATCACGAAATCGAAATGACGAACGACGCCGGAATGACAAAGCACGACTGACTAACGCAAAATCATCCTGAGCCCCGAAGGCTTTCGGGGTCGAAGGATCCCGCAGGGTCGCGAAAAGTCTCACCAGGGGTTTCCTCGACTTCGCTCGGAATGACAGCGGAATGTGCCCTTCTTTGTAATTCGTCATTTTGTGGTGGTTCTATCGAAGCACGGCAAAGTAAATGAGGGCAATGACTCCCAAGCCAAACAGAAATGCATAAGCCTGGAGGTTGCCAAGTTGAATCAATCGCAAGACAGCGCCAACGCCCCAGACTCCGCGACTGGTTCCACCTACGCCAGCCGCATCGATGATCCAGCGATCGAAGAAGGCCGATACGCGCGCGAGGAGGTCCTGCGTCCAATGGATGAGCCAGCTATAAAATTCGTCGAAGTAAAACTTGTGGCGCAACAACTCTATATTCACCGGTTCAGTCGCCCGGTTGCGGTAGAGACCAATCGCCAGCCCGCTTCCCAGGATCAACGCGACGAGCGCGAACACGGGAACAAAGGCCGCCACTTCCTTTTCAATTGGGAGCGCAAGGAAATTTCGCGCGAAAAATGCAAATCCGCCGAGCATTGCCAGAATCGCGAGCACAATCAAAGGGATGATCATGACCGGGGGTGATTCGCGGCTTTCTCGTGCGCTTTCGCTACGGGGGTTGCCGAAGAAGACGATCACGAGCATCCGGATTACATAGAAAGCTGTCAGAAACGCTGTGAACAATGCTACGGCGAAAACTGGAAGGTTACGTTCGTAGGCGAGGGCGAGAATGGCGTCCTTGCTGAAAAAACCGCTGAACGGCGGGCACCCGATCAACGCCAGAGCGCCGACGGCGAAAGTAACGAATGTGATCGGCAGTCTTCGTCGCAGCCCGCCCATTTTCCAAATATTCTGTTCGTGATGCAGCATCACGATAACGGAGCCGGCCGCGAGAAACAGGAGCGCCTTGAAAAATGCATGAGTGAAAAGATGGAACATCGCGGCATCGTTTGACGCGAGACCCACAGCCATGACCATGTAACCGAGTTGCGAGAGCGTGGAATAAGCGAGAATGCGTTTGATGTCGTCCTGCTGTGTCGCAATTAGCGCAGCCATTACTGCCGTAATCGTGCCAATCCAGGCGATGACCAGAAGCGCGGTTTGTGACGCTTGGATGATGAACGCCACGCGCACCAGCATGTAAACGCCCGCCGCGACCATCGTAGCGGCGTGGATCAACGCAGAGACTGGCGTCGGACCTTCCATGGCATCCGGCAACCAGACGTGCAGCGGAAATTGGGCGGATTTTCCAACCGCGCCGCAAAAAATTAAGAGCGCAACAATTGCAACCGGCGTTGCATAGCCAGCGAAAATCGGCATGCGCAGCGCGACTTCGGTGAAAACGACCGAGCCAGTCGCCATCCAGAGCATCAGGATTCCAATCATGAAGCCGAAGTCGCCAATGCGCGTGGTGATGAATGCCTTATTCGCCGCGTCCGCAGCCGCATCGCGATGAAACCAGTGACCGATCAAAACATACGAGGTGAACCCGACCAATTCCCAAAAGATAAAAAGCATCACGAAGTTGTTCGCGAAAACGATCCCGAGCATCGCGAACATGAACAGCGAGAGCGCCGCGAAATATCGTGACTTGCCTTCGTCGTCCCGCATGTAACCCAGCGAATAGATGTGAATGAGCGCTCCAACACCCGACACCAGAACGGCCATCGTCCTGCTTAACTGATCTAGTGTCAGGCCAAACGGCACGTGAAAAAGGCCGATAACTGCGATCCAGGTGAACTCAGCTGCGGTGCTGGTTCGCTGTGCAAAGATTAAACAACTAAGGATAAAACTTACCAGCACAGCAGCGATTGAAATTGAACTGCTTAAGGTCTTCCATCGAAGAGCGAACAGCGTGATTACCGTCGCGCTAAGGAACGGCGCGAGCAGAACAATCCAGGGCAAGATTGGGTTCATGAAACTCGGAGACTCAAAATTTCAAGCTGCTGATGTCGTTTACGTCAGTCGTCTGACGTGCGCGAAAGAGTGCGACGAGAATGGCGAGGCCCACCGCTACCTCCGCTGCTGCAACGGTTATCACAAAAAAGACGAACACCTGCGCGTTGTAATCGGGCAGCCCGTTAGAACCAACTCGGAACCGCGAAAACGCGACAAGGGACAAGTTGGCTGCATTCAACATCAACTCCAGGGACATGAGAATGATGATCAAATTCCGACGCAGCATGACCCCAGCGAAGCCAATCGAAAAAAGAACGCCGCTTACGATGAGGTAATCGCCCAGGGTAATCATGGGATATAAAAATGGCGAAAGCCGAATGCCCGAACGACAACTCGATCCGGCGCGCGCATCGCTCGTTTGTCAATCGTCATTCGTTGATTCCTGATTGATCCTTAACTTCGTGGTTCACGCTTGCTCAAGAGCACGACGCCAACAGTTGCCACGAGCACGAGAATGCCGATCACTTGGAAAGGCAGATTGTAGTCAGTGAAAAGCAGCCGCCCGATGTTCCGGACGTCATCGGTTGTCGGCCCTGCCAGGGGCGGAAAAACTTGTCGCGCGGTTTGGAAGCGCCCAATCACAACGCAGATCTGAACCAGCAAGATTACGGCGACTCCCATGCCGCCGGTGGTGCCGAGCCAGTTGATCCGGCGTCGTTCTTCTGCGCGGATATCGAGCAGCATGATGATGAAAAGGAAAAGTACCATCACGGCGCCTGCATAGACGAGCACCTGAATGATGCCGACAAAAAACGCATCGAGCGACATAAAGAGCGCAGAGAGTCCGAGGAATGAAACAACGAGACTCAGCGCGCTTGCAACCGGGTTGCGGTTTAGCACCACCGCCGCGGCAAAAATCACCGTCAGCACTGCAAAAATCCAAAATAGGAATGGAGACATTTTTTCAGGCCACAGCTGAACACGGATCAAACACGGATGTAACGGCGAATTCCCGAAAATCTGTGATCATCTGTGTTAATGCGTGGCTTTACTTCTTTTCGTTCCATTTCAACACCACGCCATGCATTACTCCGCCGATCTCGAGGAGTTTTTCCTTGTGATGCACCATGTCGGCACGAGTGAAGCCGGTAATGGCGTAATCTTTGCGCAGGAAAATTGCCTGCTCCGGACAAACCTCCTCGCACATCCCGCAGTAGATGCAGCGGATCATGTCGATATCGAATTCTTGAGGAAATTTTTCAACTTTGGCGAAACGGTCGCGCGGTGGAATTTCGCCGGGAATAATTTTGATCGCGCGCGGTGGACAAATAAATTCGCAAAGCTGACACGCCACGCAGCGCACCCGTCCACTCGCATCGCGCACCAGGGCAGGTGCACCGCGGTAATAATCGGGCAGGTGAGTGTCCCATTTTTGTTCCGGGTATTGCATGGTCACCTTGGTGCGTCCGAGGAGCATGTTTTTCAGGTGCTTAAAGGTAATGGCCAGACCGGCGGCGATTGCCGGCAAATACAAGCGCTCGCGCCAGTTTAATCTCGGTCGTGGAACGGTGATGGTCATGAGCGTTTAAGCTGGAGGCCAGGACTCCAGGATTAAGCCTTTCTTGAAGCTTCGTGATTTCCTGGTTTCCAGATTCATAACCTTGGAAGGTAAAGAAGAATTGCTGCCACCAAAAAGATGTTTACCAGCGCGATTTCAAAAAAGAAAAGCCAGCCGAGGCGCATCAGCTGGTCCCAGCGAAAACGCGGGAGCGTCCAGCGTACCCACATGAAAAAGAAAATCACGACACCGACCTTTGCAAAAAAAACGGCGATGTTGATGAGGCCGAAGATCCAGCTGTGGGAGCCATCCGGGATCCCCGGAAAATGCCAGCCGCCAAAAAATAATGTTACAACGACAGCCGAGCCCGTGATCATCGCCGCGTATTCGCCGAGGAAATAAAGAGCGAACTTCATCGAACTGTATTCGGTGTTGTAGCCGCCCGCGAGCTCCTGCTCGGCTTCCGGTAAATCGAAGGGCAGCCGATTTGTCTCGGCGAAAAGCGCGATCATGAACACCAAAAAAGAGATGATCATTGGAATCGCGAGCAGCCATTTCCATGGATTCGTCCAATCGCCGACGAAAGGCGCAATGAACCAGCCGTGCTCGACCTGGTAGCGCACGACAGTCGTCAGCCGCAAAGTTCCAACAAGAAGAAAAACAGGGATAACCGCGAGTCCGAGCGAAAGCTCGTAGGAAAGCATTTGCGCACTGGAGCGAATCCCGCCAAGGAACGGATATTTTGAATTCGACGCCCAACCACCAATGACAATCCCGTAGACGCCTAACGAGGAGATCGCGAATACAAAGAAGATCCCGATGTTTACGTCGGCGATTACCATTGGCACTCCGAACAACGTGCTGCCAAATGGCACGACTGCGATGGTGATAATGGCTGGCGCCACCGCCATGCAGGGTGCCAGCCAGTAATAAAACGTATTCGCGGAGCGCGGCGTGAAATCTTCTTTCAGCAGCAGCTTGAACATATCGGCAATGGGCTGGAAAAGTCCCGCAGGCCCGACGCGATTCGGCCCCAGGCGGTCTTGAATAAAAGCGCTGACCCGTCGTTCGGCGTACACTGCGTAAGACACCATAAACAAGATCACCCCCAGAAGAATCGCGATCTTCAGCAGCGACGTAATGATAAAAATAAAATCCATTGCGCTCTTGTAGCTTTACTGTGTTGCAGCAGCTGTAGATTTACAACGTTTCTTCCCCGCAGCGTCTGACGCGTCCACCGGAGACTCGGCGACGGCGGATGTCCTCAGCGAAATGATGTGTTACAGGGCACGCTGCAGCTTTCTACCGCCGAGGCGCCGCTCCTGGCTCGGTGCTCGCGGCGCCGACACGCGCCCGCCCGCCATCCAACTGTTGCCTAACCTCGCGGCGTCTTTCCTGGACGGCGATTGCTTCCTGGATGGCTTCTTCGTCGCTGGGATGCATCGGCGGCAGTTCTTCCATTTGCAAGATATGCACGCCGAGGTCGCCGATTTTGCTGAGGCTAAGTCCCGCAAATCGCGGGATTGTTTCGCTGATCCGACGGAAAACATCCTCGATCGAGTGAAGTGAGTCGCAGCCGCCGACTGCCTGAAGCAGATCGCGCAAAATTTCCCAATCATCTCGTGCGTTGCCAGGTGGCCGAGTCGCGCGATTCAAACGTTGCAAACGGCCCTTTCCGTTGACCATTGAGCCTCGTTTTTCGGCAAAACCGCAGGCGGGCAAGACGACGCCCGCGTTTCTTGTTGCTTCATTCGGCATGATATTCATGACGATCAATGCAGGTAAGTTTGCGAGTTGTTCGACAGACAGATCCAGGTGCATCGCATTCTCCTTTAAGATCACCAGCGCTTTGATCTCACCCGATCTAACCGCGTTGGCGATGGTCATGAGTTTTGCACCGGGTTCGGAGCTGGAACCTAGAATCAGGCGCACGCCGTGTGTATTCGGATTACGATCTTCGCTTAATAGAATGTCATCACCCGGCCCGCGTCTCGGGACGATATCGATCCGCTCCACGCCTAACGATTTCGCCAGCTGCGCCGTTAGCCAAAGCTCTTCATTTGTCATCCGCGCCGAGGCGACAATGGCTATTTCAGATCCGGCAAACTGCTTCAACTGAAGCGCTGCCTGACCGATAGCAGTTGGCCAATCCGCGGGGATCAGTTTTCCCTCGGAACGAATCAGTGGTTCCAGTAACCGGTCCTCGGTTTCGAGGTATTTGTAGTTCAGGCGGCCATAATCGCACATCCAACAGGAGTTAACGTGATCATTCTCGCGCGGCGTTTGCCGATAGATCACGTCCTCGCGGGTGCCGACGATCGTATTGCAGCCCGTGGCGCAACTTGTGCAAATGCTCTTGGTTTCTTTCAGGAACCAGACCCGCATTTGGAAGCGGAAATCGGTGGAGGTCAGCGCGCCCACCGGGCAAATGTCGACAGTATTAAGAGAATAATTGTTTTCCAACCGCTTGCCGGGATGCGCCGTCAGGACGGTGTGGCTGCCGCGATCAACAAACCCGAGTACGTCATCATGCGCGATTTCCTGGCAAAAACGGATGCAACGCGAGCAGAGAATGCAGCGCTCGTCGTCGAGTGTTACCCGGGGACCGACCCGCACAGCTTTCGGCTTCTTCACTTTGTTCTCCAGGAAACGCGATTGCGAATTGCCGTAGTCAACGCTGAATTCCTGCAACTCGCATTCGCCGGCCTGATCGCAAATAGGGCAGTCAAGTGGGTGGTTAATCAGGAGGAATTCCATCACGCCATGCCGACACTCCTGCACCAGCGGTGAGTCCGTTCGAACGGCCATCCCTTCAGCCACATCCTGCGCGCAGCAAATCTGCGGACGCGGCATCCAGTTGATGATTGGTTTGCCATTAGCGTCGAGCTCCGGTTTGCGATCCGGGCCAAGCCTCGGAAAGCCCATTTCGATCAAACACATCCGGCAATTGCCCGGCGAGCTAAGCTTTTTGTGATAGCAATACCGCGGCACGAAAATGCCAACCTGTTCGCACGCCTCAATCACGCGCGTGCCCTTCGGAAACTGATGCCAGGTCCCGTCAATCTGGACGCTGAACATTGGAACCGTGGATTCGTTAGGCATTTTATAAATCAGGAAAGCAGGAAAGTAGGAAATTCATTCAGAAAGATCGACCACCGGCTCTCCGCTCGGGCGTTCGCGGCAAAAGCGCTTTATCGTTAAAGGAATGCTGGCGAAATTAAAGAGGAGGCCGTCTTCGAGATTAGTTGCTTTCAAGTAGCTGCGTCCGATCGCGAAATGAATGTCCTCGAGCTCGCTGACAGCTTTTAATTCGACGATAATCTTTCCCTCGACAAGAAAATCCAAACGGTGTTCGCCGATCTGGTGATCCCGATAGAAGAGCGGCACGGTGTACTGGCGGATGAATTGGATTTCACTCAACGCAAATTCAACAGCAAGTGCTTCCTCGTACACTGATTCGAGAAAGCCTGGTCCTAAGTTGCGATGCACGCGAATTGCAGCAGCAATAATCTGCTGCGTGATTTCGGAATCTCTGAGACTCTTTCCTGTTTTCCTGCTTTCCTGATTCATCTTCTAAATCGTGCCTTTGGCTCCGGCCTTTTCCCAGCCGGGGTCGTGCGCCATCGGCACCGTGGGAATCGATTGTTCTTGGATCAGTTCTTCCGACATGTATTCGGGCGGAAGGGGCGGGGGAATGGGTTTTTGCGCGCGGGCGGCAAATTCTTCGGGAAATTTTTCGACAAAACTTTGCGTCGGCCAGGCACACGCTTCGCCAAAAGCGCAAATGGTGCGCCCCGCGATGTTATCGCCAATGGTTTTTAGTGTCCTTGGATCTTCCACCACGCCGCCGCCGCGCAGCATGCGATCAGTGATTTTTTGCATCCAAAGCGAACCTTCCCGGCAGGGTGTGCATTGGCCGCAGCTCTCGTGTGCGTAGAATTTGTTGATGTTGTTCAGCACCCAGACCATGTCGCGCGAATCGTCCAGGACGATCACCCCGCCGGAACCGGCCATTGAACCTGCGGCTGCCAGAGAATCGAAATCCATCGGGATATCGTCGATCGACATTTCGCGTTCGGTTGTCGAGCCGTCACTCTGTCTTTCCTTGAGCTTGAAACGCTCATCGGCGCGCAAAACTTTTGCGGAACTCCCGCCCGGAATGACTGCCTTTAATTTTCGGCCCGGTCGCAAGCCGCCGGCCATCTCGTAAATCAACTGGCCCATTGTCACGGCTCCCACTTCGATTTCGAAGTAGCCGGGCCGTTGCACGTCGCCGCTGACGCACAGAAGCCGCGTGCCGGTATTGTTAGGCCGGCCGAGGCGCGCATACTCCGCGCCGCCCATGGCAATGATGTGCTTAATGTTGCAGAGTGTCTCGACGTTGTTGACGATGGTTGGACACATGTAGAGACCCAGCACGGCTGGGAAATACGGCGGCTTGATCCGCGGATAACCGCGTTTCCCCTCGAGCGATTCGATCAACCCCGTTTCCTCACCGCAAATGTAAGCACCCGCACCGCGATGAATGTAAAACTCGACGTCGAACCCGGAGCCGAGAATGTTTTTTCCAAGGAAATTGTGCTGCCGCGCTTCTTCGATCGCGCGCTCGAGGATCTTTGCGCCCTGCGGGAATTCACCGCGTATGTAGATGTATGCCGTGTGCGAATTCAGTGCATAACAAGAAATCAACATTCCTTCGAGCAACTGGTGCGGATCGTCATGAATGATGTAACGGTCCTTGAACGTGCCCGGCTCGGATTCATCGGCGTTGCAGATCAGATAAACCGGCCGTTTTTCGTCCGGTTTGATGAAACTCCATTTCAGCCCGCAAGAAAAGCCGGCGCCACCGCGGCCGCGCAACCCCGAGTTTTTGACCTTATTGACGATGTCAGCCCGCGCCAGGGTCAGCGCTTGCTTTAGTTGTTCGTAACCACCGTCGCGCAGGTAGCAATCGATATCCGTCGTCCAACCCGGGCGTCCGATGTTTTTGTAAACCAGGCGGTGTTCGAGAGGATGCGGCGGCCAATGCAATTGCGGATTGCGGATTGCGGATTGCGGGTTGCGGATCAGGTCGGCTGCGGATTCAGGATCAAGCTTCTCATGCAGCTCTTCGCCCACCATGCACACAGGCGCGGTGTGGCAACTGGCCAGACATTCCACGAACTCAACGCTGTAATTTCCGTCGGCGCTGACCGCGATGGGGTCATGCGTTTCTTCACCATCAACCGAGCGCTGAATTCCGATCTTCGCACGTAAATTTTCCATCACCTCGAATCCGCCCGCCATCGCGCAACTGAGCGTGCGGCAGACCCGAATATGCGTTTTACCGGCCGACTGCTGGCGAAACATCGGATAAAATGTGACGAGCTCGAGGATATTGATCGGGTGCAGGCGCAGCTTTTCCGCGATCCACACGGTGGCTTCGTCGCTGATGAAACCGAAGTGTTCCTGCCAGAGATGCAACAGCGGCATTGCTGCACTTCGACGATGTTCGCTGGGATAACGCGCGATCGCGTCGTCCATTTTTCGTTCCAGTTCGGCCGGAACAGAAGCCGTCGTCGAGTTTGGCATCGAAGAAGGTAACCCAGCGAGGCTACGGGCGGCAAATGCCGCTGGAGTTGTAGAGTCCGCTTTCCTCGGCGGATTCCATCCGGCACCTTGCGAAATTGCGCTGAGGACAGCGCACCGGACACCGGAGTTAATCGGAGAGCGTACTGTCTTTCGACTGTACTTTGTCGTCCTTGAAAACGATCGTGATTGTGTCTTTGCCCTGCCGATAAACGTAAGTCGTCTTTTTCAGGATCACGGAATCTTCGTTGGTAAGAGAAGTCGGCGGGCCAAGAATCGATTCCACCTGCTTTTTCGACATGCCTTCGGCCACCTGATCCACATTTGCCTTCGTAATTCGCTTGTTGGAACAGCCATCGAGCACGAAGACCAGCATGAGCACCAGCACGAGCTGCGACGCAGTTCGGAACATTGTGGTCATCGCTCCAGTTCGTCGCATTGGTGTCATTCCCATCATCTATCGCATTCGCCCATAACGAAGTCCAGACTGCCCAACACTGCTGGCACGTCGCTGACCAGGCAACCGGGCAGCAACTCCGGCAGAATACTGAGATTCACGAACGAGGGTGCGCGAATCTTCAACCGATACGGAACGCCGCCGCCTCTGCTGTTGATGTAAAACCCAAGTTCACCCTTGGGATTTTCGGCCGCGAAATAGACTTCGCCTGGCGGCGCATCGAGTCCTTCAGTGACCACGATGAAGTGGTGAATTAACTCTTCCATGTTCGTCATGACCCGCGACTTCGGTGGGGTCATGTTTTTCCAGTTCGAAACATTGATCGGGCCGCCGGGCAGTTTTTCGGTTGCCTGCCGCAAGATCCGCACGCTCTGACGCATCTCCTCGATCCTCACCAGGTAGCGATCATAACAATCGCCAGAACTGCCAATCACCACATCGAAGTCGTACTGGTCGTAATCGAGATAGGGATGTTTGCGGCGCAAATCGTGTTCGACTCCGCTGCCGCGCATGTTCGGACCGGACAGCGCGTACGCGATCGCTTGCTCCTTCGAAATGACGCCGACGTCTTTTGTGCGATCGACAAAGATTTTGTTCCGAGTCAGCAACCGGTCGCATTCGCTGAGACTCGGGCCGAACTCGTCGAGGAATTGTTTGAGGTGCGGGACAAAGCCTTCAGGAAGATCGCGGATTTGCCCGCCCACTCGCGTGTAAGATGTCGTAAACCGGGCCCCAGTCAGCAACTCGAAGAGATTATAAAGCTTTTCGCGCTCGGTGAACGTGTAGAGAAAGACTGACATCGCGCCGAGATCGAGCGCCATGGCGCCAAGCCCAAGCAGATGCGAGGAAATACGCGACGTTTCACAGCAAATCGTGCGGATCGCTTTTCCGCGTGGCGGAATGTCCCAGCCCATCAATTTTTCGACCGCGAGCGCGTAGGCCACGTTGTTCGAGAGCGGCGCCAGGTAATCGAGTCTGTCAGTGTACGGAACGAACTGGTTGTATTGCATGTTCTCGGCGATTTTTTCGTCACCGCGATGGAGAAAACCGATGTCCGGCGTAGCTTTGGTAACAATCTCGCCATCAAGCTCGAGCACGAGCCGCAAAACGCCATGCGTGGCCGGATGCGAGGGCCCCATGTTGAGCACCATCTTCTCGCCGATGTCGTCCTCACCCGCGTTGTGCAGTGCTGCGTCGGCTGCTGCGACTCGCGTAACCGGGTCGGGCGATTCAATTTCGCGCGTCGTAAATGGCATGGAAGAAGACGTTGAAACGTTAAGATTTACGCTGGCGAGTGGAAGTCATTTCGCAAGCGTAATTCTGGGGAGCACAGACTGCCACCTGTGCCCCCCAGAAATGCGAAGGCGGCGCTCGCGCGCGCGACGAAACACGATTAACTACGTCGCCTATGGCAAAAAAAATCGCACTACTTTTCGCCGGTCAGGGCGCGCAATGCGTCGGGATGGGACGCGATCTCGCCGAGCAATTTCCTGTTGCAGCGGATTTGTTTCGTCAGGCCGATGAAATTCTCGGTCGCAGCTTAAGTGAGATTGCATGGAACGGGCCGATCGATGAATTGACCAAGACTTCAAATTGTCAGCCGGCGCTTTACGTTCACGCGCTCGCGTCGCTGGCAGCCTTCCGAGATTTCGTCGGCGAATTTTCCATCGGCGGCGCGGCTGGTTTGTCGTTAGGCGAACTCACGGCGCACGCTGCGGCGGGCACTTTCGATTTTGCGACCGGTCTCAAGCTGGTGCAAAAGCGCGGTGAATTCATGGACGAAGCGTGCGCAACGACGCGAGGCGGCATGGCAGCGATGATTGGCGGCTTGGAAAACGATGTGCGCCGGCTGGCCGCTGATGAAGATGTCGATATCGCCAACATCAATGCGCCTAATCAGATCGTGATTTCCGGCGAGCTGGCGAACGTCGAGACCGCGGTGGCGGTGGCGAAGGAATACGGTATTGGCCGCTCGATGATGCTCAACGTTGCCGGCGCCTATCATTCGCGCCTAATGGAAACCGCGTACGAAAAATTGGAAAAAGCGCTGGCCGGCGTGCCGATTCAATCACCGGCCTTCCCAGTGATCAGCAACGTCACCGGCGAAGAAGTAAAAACGCCTGACGAAATCCGGCGGTCGCTTCGCGATCAAGTGACCGGAACCGTGCGATGGACCGATTGTATGCAGCGCCTTATGGACCTTCGCTGCGATGTTTTCATTGAACTCGGCCCTGGGAATGTGCTGGCGGGCTTATTAAAACGCAGAAACCGGGGGATCGCGGTCGCCTCCGTGGGTGACGCCGACTCGGTTCAGAAGTGCGCCGAGGCACTGCAGCCACCGCCCTGTGGGTCGTCTGATTCCTGATTCCACAGGATTAATATCGACGGCTCACGGACCGTGGTTACAACATCGACAATTGCGTCTGGTCGTCGTAATTGTGCCTTTATGACCTTGCAAGAACGCGTTGACTCAGACCTGAAAGAGGCGATGCGCGCCAAAGATGCGAGCAAACTCGGCGTGTTGCGCATGCTTAAATCGGCGTTCAAGTACGCCGCGATCGCAAAATCCGGCGCTGAAGCCGAGTTGAGTGACGCTGAAGCCGTCCAGGTCATTCGCAAACAAGTGAAGCAGCGCCAGGATTCCATTGAGAGTTTCGAGAAGGGCGGCCGCGCAGAACTGGCTGAGAAGGAAAGAGAAGAAATGGGAATTCTAAACGCGTATTTGCCGCAGGTGATGAGTGCAGACGAAGTGGCAAAAGTCGTGCGCGAAACGATCACTGAAGTCGGCGCCACATCGAGAGCGCAGATGGGTGCGGTCATGAAGGCATTACAGGCAAAAGTAGGCGCCCGCGCCGACGGCAAAACACTCAGCACGGAAGTGATGCGCGAACTGACGTGACGGTTGGAGTGTTACAAAAAGAATGTCATTCCGAGCGAAGTCGAGGAATCTCATTGCGTCACTTTCGCGCGGCGCCGCAGAATCCTTCGGCTTCGCTGCGCTTAGGCTGACGCCAGTGCTTTAACTGCTTAATTTTCAACCATGCTTACCGCTATTCTCGTCGCTGCCGGCAGCAGTCAGCGTATGGGATTCGATAAATTGTTTGCCACGATTGCGGGCGAACCGGTCATCGCACACGCAATCCGCGCATTCGATCGGGCGTTTTCTGTTACCGAAATTATCGTCGTGGCACGCGAAGATCGACACGATCAGATTCAAAAAATTAACCGGGACGCCGGTTTCAAAAAACTTCGCTCGATTGTCACCGGCGGCGAACGCCGGCAGGATTCTGTTCGCGCAGGCTTGGATCGCGCGGAGCGGGGAGCGAAATACGTTGCCGTGCACGATGCCGCTCGCCCGTTAATCACGCCGGAGCAAATCGAAGGCGCTTTCAAACAATGCCGCGTCCACGGCGCAGCCGCTTTGGCACAGCCAGTCAACGACACACTAAAACGCGCGGACGCCGACCTTTTCGTCGCCGGCTCGGTCGACCGGCATCAACTGTATGCCATGCAAACGCCACAGATATTCGCCCGAGATTTAATCGACGACGCGTATCGCGCCGTTTACGCGGAAGATATTTGGATAACCGACGAAGTCTCCGCAGTCGAACGACTCGGCTACAAGATCGCTCTCGTTCTCGATGACGAGTTTAATTTCAAAATCACTTATCCACGCGATTTGCCAGTCGCAGAATTTATTCTCCGCGGCCGAGAGAAGGATCTTCGGCCTGGGCGGGAGTGAAGCGGGCTACAGAGAAGTGTGCCGGCTTGTGCCGCGCAGCCTCTGTCGAATCGTAAACCCGCCGGGGCCTTTAGCATCAACGGCCCATCGCGAGTCGCTCGGCGAGAAGGCGCGGCAGACCGGCTTTCGTGATTTTCTTTTGTGCCGCAGCGACATCGTATTTTACCCGCAACAGTTCGACCACGTTGTTGTCGACGTCGTAAATGCGATACGCAGCGCGCCAGTTTCCGTCGCGCGGCTGTCCAACACTGCCAGCATTAATGAAGTATTTTTTGCCGGGCTCGATCCGAATGTGCTCCCCGGTCTCCTGGCGAATACCTTCGTCGCGAACAAACACCATCGGTACATGGGTGTGTCCGAAAAAACAAACTGCTGTGCGCTGATACGTGAAATTCGCGAGCGCATCGAGATTATTGAACACATAACCCCATTGTCCGGGCGTATCGAGCGTGGCGTGCACGATCGTAAAGTTGTGCACCAGGCGCTGAAAAGGCAGGCTGCGTAACCATTCCTTGTCCTGCTCAGTCAAATGTTCGCGCGTCCAGTTGATGGCGCGCTCGGCCAGTTCGTTGAATCGTTCCGATGACGCGGGGAAGGTTGTCTGCTCGTCGTGATTGCCTTTTACTACCGGGCAATCCAGGCCGCGAACACGTTCGATGCATTCATGCGGATTTGCGTTGTAACCGACCACGTCGCCAAGGCAGACAAAGTGCGTGCATCTGCGTTCACGCGCGTCCGTCATTACGGCTTCGAGCGCTTCGAGATTAGAATGGATGTCACTGAAAATTGCGAACCGCATGACGAACACCAGTAGACGGTTGAAAGTTAGAACGTTATAAGGCAAGTGCGCGGCCGCATCAATGTTTTCACGCTTCACATTTGCAGCGGCCATCGAACAACGATTGAACGATTGAATCGCCTAGCGGTTGCTTTGCTTATCAGGAATTCGTTCTTCCTGCGGAATGCCGATCTTGTCTTCGAGAAACTTCAGCCGCTTGATCAAAGTAGGCAGCCGCTCCTTCTCACCTTCGTTGTAGAGGCTGCGCAGGCGATCATAGGCTTCACGCTCGCGGCCCTCGCAGTACGAAAGCTCGTAAGCCGAGAAACGCCTGTCCCATGGCGCGGCTTCCGGCAATGTCGCTGCCTTAGCGTAATATTCCGCCGCGCGCTCGTGCTCTTTGTATTTTTCTTTGTACAGCCGGGCAAGCGCTTCGTACAGCTCGGGGCGATCAGGATTGTTTTTTATTCCGCGTTCGAGAAAATCCTTACCGAGCGCAAAATATTCGCGCTGCGCCTTTACTCGCAGCGCCAGGCGCGGCTGGTTTGGATTGTTTATGGCGGCTACGCTTGCGTTCCAGGCCATGTGCCACGCCGCCGTGTCCCAAAACAGCAGCACCCGCGGTTGCAGCGTGGTGATGTGTCGGAACAACAACAGCATCCGACCCCACTCGGTGTCCTCCCATGCCGCGTGCGCCTGGATAAAAAGGGCGTCGGCGACAATCGCACGAAATCCGCTCAAGGCGGCGATGAATCCGAGTTGCCCAAGTTTTTCGCGCAGATCGAGATTGAACTCGACGCCCCGGAAATGTTCCTGCCGGTGTAGCGCGGCAAGATTGTGTTCGAGCGGCAATTTGAGCAGGCCCATCACGAGCAATACAGCCAGCGTGATCAGGCCCCGCGTCATAATTCTTTTCCGTAAAACACAAAGACGGCCAGCAACGTGTAGATCACGGTGTAGAAAATTCCGAGCAACGCAGTCTTAATAAAGACGGCTGTCGAAATAGCGGTGCCGGCGACGATGTCGTCAACCAGATTGAACGCCTGCAAATCGGGAAAGAGCAGCGCCACGATCGCGAGAAACACGCGCGTTATGAGTCCGCTGCCGTGTTCGTGCAACCAATACTCGCGGGCAGTGGCTTCCAGGTGCCCGATGAAATAAACAAAGACCATCACCACAATGGTGAAAATGGTTGAGGTGGCGAACGTCGAAACAAACAGGGTTAACGCGGTGAGCAGGCAGGCTTTGAGGAAAATGATGATGATTCCGGGAACCAGATCAATGTTAAACGCGGATGCTCGGACGGCGCGCAAAGCATCTGCAAGTTGGTCCGGTGGCGCGCCGGCCATCTGTCTCGCGGTAGCGTGCAGGACCGCCTGCTCGCGCATGTACAGCACGGCCAGAAACGCCGCCACCATCACCAGCGTGCTGATCGCCAGCAAAACCAGGACTCCCGCAATTTTGCCAACTACGTATTCGAACCGGGGCACCGGCTTTGCGAGAATAGTGTAGACGGTGCGGTCCTCGATATCCTGCGGCAGCATCCTGGCCGTGGCAACGATCGCAAGTAGCGAAGTGAAAATCGAGATCGCCCCGAGAGAAACATCCTTCAGGATTTGGAATTCCTGTTGGAACGAGAATTGTGCCATGAAGATCGAGCTCCCGATCAACAGCAGCCCGAACACGAGGAGTACATAAAAAACTTTCAGACGCGTCAACTCGGTCAATGTGTTGCTGGTGATGGCGAGAATGCGCGAAAAGGAAAAAACGCGGTGTCGATTCACGACCGTTACGCCGTTGAATGGTTGAAGCGCTGAAGCGGTGTCGTCGTTCGTCATTTTTGCTTCCCTACTTGTTCATCCGCCGTTTGCCTGCCCGCCGTCGCCTTGGCGGCAGCTGAAGCTTTGTGACTTCCTCCGGTCGATTCCAGGAATAATGTTTCCAGCGTGGTTGTCGATCTTCGCCGCTCCAGCAACTTCGCTTTCGAGCGGGTGACCAAAGATTCAATCTCGTGCACCAGCTCATCGGAAGCGTCGGCGATCACGAGCTCGGTCTGATTTTCGATCGCTATCAGCTCCTGCAAATGCCCTTCGCGGACCAGCACGCCATCAGCGAGAATGCCGATGCGGTCGCAAATCTCCTGCGCTTGCGCAAGCAAATGCGACGAAAACAGGACAGTAATGCCACGCCGCTTCAGGTCCATGATCAAGTCGCGAATCTCTCGCGAGCCGGCTGGATCGACGCCGGCGGTTGGTTCATCCAATACCACCAGCCTCGGATCATGGATTAATGCTTGCGCAAGCCCGATGCGCTGCAGCATTCCCTTCGAATAGGTCCCCAGTCGGCGGTCGCGCGCCTTGTTCAGCCTCACAAGATCAAGCAATTCGTCGACGCGATTCTTCAATGTTGTGCCTTTCATTCCGCAAAGGCGCCCGAAGAAGCGCAGGGTTTCCTCTCCGGTGAGATATTTGTAGAAATACGGGTTCTCTGGCAGAAAACCTACAGCTTCACGGCTTTCAACCAGGCGGCTGTCCCGTCCAAAGATTTCCGTGCGACCGCGCGTTGGCGAGACCAAGCCGAGTATGATTTTCAGCGTCGTGCTCTTGCCGGAGCCATTGGGTCCGAGCAGTCCGTAGACTTCGCCGGGTTCGATGTGGAGGCTGAGATCCTTTACTGCGACCACCCCGCGAGTGGGATGGAACGGGACAGAAAAGATCTTGGTTAGTCCATGAACAGCGACTGCCGAGTTAGTCATAGCGAATTTCAAAGCCCCGGGTAGTAACCGGTTCGTTCAACTTATTCTCGGCTTTTTCTCGGATCAGCGAGTGGAGTTCGCTTTGCATGACCTGATCAAGAAACGCCCGCACCTCGTCTCCTTCACCTGTAACCTGAAGTTCCACTCGGCCGTCCGCCAGGTTGCGCACCCAACCGGTCACGTCGAAGCCCTTGGCGATGTGGCGTACAGTGAAACGAAACCCAACGCCTTGGACGCGACCTTCGTAAAATACCTGAAGCGAGATCATCACCTGCTCCAAGATAAGCGATACCAGATACCCGATCGCAAAGCTCTCGCACACGAAATTCCAGTACCGAGCATCGTCTACTTGTACGAATAGACGAGACAGAAACTACCTTCCTGGCCTTCAACCAGATCAACCGCGACAAAGTATTGACCGCTGTTCTCCGGCGCAAAACCGGCCGCCGCCTTTTCTCCATTGCTGTAATTTTCGGTGGTCATTTGCTTTCCGGTTTCATCATAGACGGCTACCCCGACTTTTTTTACCGATTCCACTGTGCCCACAGAAAACCAATACTGGTTACCCGCATAAAGGTTGACTGCGATTAGCGAGCGATCGTGTGGCTTAAGCATGCCGCACGAATGTCCGTCTCGGATTTTGAAGCCGTCATTCGAAAACGCCCCCGCAATCTCGAGTGCGTCTTTGCGTGCACTCACTTCCGCGTCTGTGTCTGCGCGCACGACAATGCTGGTGCTGAGCGCAAAGATCGAAACGAATACGACCAACCAGTTTATCATTTCGGCGCCTCCTTGCTCTCTATCTCCGTCATAAGCTTGCCGACAGCGTCGTTTATTTTTCGCACATCCTCCGCGGTCGGCACCTTGTCCTCCGGAAACGAAACGAGTTTTTCAATCCCGGTCAGTTGTTCGTTCACATGTTTGACCAAAGGTTCCTGGCGTAATTCAGGCGAAATTTCATTCACCTTTGATTGCATAAACCGAACCAGGGTCGGTTGGCGCAGGACGCTCGCGGCGGACTCGCTGTAATTCTTCAGGATTGCGCCGCTAACCACCTGAGTGCCGCGGATCCACCCGCCAAGGGTCACCAGGATGACCAGATCCTGGTCGGCGTGCGATTGCATTGACGATTTTACCTCGTTTTGGGTTGCTTCCAATTCCTCCTGCAGCGTGTCCCATTCGTTGTGTTCGGCAAACTCATTGATGCTATTGCCCCGGCTCAGCAGCTGCTCGCTCACTCCGAGCGCCTTTCCGAGCTTTATAATGTCCGACCCGATGTTTTTGACCTGCTGTCCGTCCTTGGCTTCCACGGCGATGAATCCGTCGGCAATTAAACCGCCGAGGTTCAGCGCGATCTGCGCGCGATCGCTGTAGGTCATCGGTATTGGCCCACGGTATTGAGCTGACCAGTTTATTTTTCCGGCCTTGCCTAACGCGGCGAAAAGCTCGCCGGGAGTCGGGACGGTGATCGAATCGGTTCTGACAGCTTTCGCCATTTGATCCGGTGAAAGACGTCGCGCTTGCTCGGACGCGGCGGTGCAAATAGCAGCAACCAGCGCAAGCGTGGTAAGTGCAACGAAACGAAACATCGCGAAGATTATGCGCGCCTCAGCCAAATTGCCAATCGGAATCTCTCGCCTGATCGCAATGCCAGTTGGATCGGTAGAACTGATTTGCCTCGCATGGCGAAAGCTGTTCTAGTCGGCGCAGAAGCCTATGGCACGAACGAGCATTAGCCATATTCATGCGCGCGAAATCCTGGATTCGCGCGGGAATCCGACAATTGAGGTCGATGTGCGTGTCGAAGGCGGCGCGCTAGGGCGAGCCGCCGTTCCCAGCGGGGCGAGCACAGGCGAACATGAAGCATTGGAACTGCGCGACGGCGATAAGAGCCGCTTCGGCGGCAGGGGCGTAAGAAAGGCTGTTGCCAATGTTAACCAGAAGATCGCGCCTGTTCTCAAGGGATTGGATACGCGCGATCAGGCGAGCATCGACACTAGACTGGTCGAGCTCGACGGTTCACCAACCAAGAAAAATCTGGGCGCTAACGCAACGCTCGCCGTTTCGCTGGCAGTTGCCCATGCCGCGGCAGCCGCAGAAAACGTATCGCTGTTTCGCTATCTGGGCGGACCCGAAGCGCGTGTGCTTCCGGTGCCGATGATGAATATCCTGAACGGCGGCGCGCACTCGGATGCGCCGATTGACTTTCAGGAATTTATGATCGTGCCGCGCGGCGCGCCGAGTTTTTCTGAAGCACTACGCTATGGCGCCGAGGTCTACCACGCGCTGAAATCTGTTTTGAAAGCGCGACATCTTTCCACGGCAATTGGTGACGAGGGCGGATTTGCACCGCAACTCGATTCCGCCCAGGACGCATTGGAATCGATCTCGGCAGCCGTCGAAAAGGCCGGTTACAAATTAGGCGAACAAATCTTTATCGCGCTCGATCCCGCTGCGTCGGAATTTTATGACAGCAAAAACAATCTATACGTTTTCAAGAAATCCGATGGATCCAAAAAAACCGCTGAAGAATTGGTCGAGTACTACGCCGACCTTTGCGAGCGGTTTCCGATCATTTCTATTGAGGATGGTTGTGCCGAGAATGATTGGGACGGCTGGAAAAAGCTGACGAGAAAACTTGGCGGCGGGATCCAATTGGTCGGCGACGATCTCTTCGTTACGAATGTGGAATTTCTCCGAAGAGGAATTGCCGAACAGGTAGCGAATTCCATTTTGATCAAGGTAAATCAAATTGGCACGCTTACGGAAACGCTGGCGACCATTGATCTGGCAAAGAAAAACCATTACACGACTGTGATCAGTCATCGCTCGGGTGAAACCGAGGACACGACCATTGCCGATATCGCGGTGGCGACCAACGCCGGACAGATTAAGACCGGTGCACCGTGCCGGAGCGACCGTGTGGCGAAGTACAATCGGCTCTTGAGAATAGAGGAAGAACTTGGTGACAAAGCCCTGTACGGCGCTACAATCCGCCAAAGTGGAGCATGGTTACGCTGAATTTCGCGCGCGTCGCGAAGCCACCGTCTGGCAGCGACTGAACCGAATTCTATTCGTTTTGCTCATCATCGCGATCTGGCTGGTGATCGTGAGCCTCTTTGTGCCGCCCTACAAAAGATTGATGCAGAGCCGCACGGAAATTGACAACCTCCAGCAAGACGTGAACGAGCAACAAACTTTGCTGGCGCGACAGACCCGGGAGGTCAACTTGCTTAAGACAGATGTCAGCTACTTGGAAACAATTGCGCGCGATCGCCTTGATTTGATGAAAGAAGGCGAAACAATTTTCCGTCTCGAAACAGCGCGCAATAAACTGAAGCCCGTCGCTCCCGTCCGCAAGTAGGGTCTACTTTGGGAAGCTGATAGCCTGTTCTTTTCGGCAGCCTGCCGAAAAGCTCATCGAACGTTTCATTGCCGAGGTTCCTGCGTTGCGCTGGACGGTCGTCGGTAAGTTGCCGATGACAACAGGCTGGGAGCCTGTGCTCTCCAGAGAGCAGAAGCGCACTCGGGCGATTCCTTTGCCATTGCGGCGAATTGAATTATTTTTCTGGATGCCAACGGAAATCTCCATTCCAGATGCTGAGGATCTGAAATCGCGCGTGCGCGAATTGCGGAGGTTTCTTTGACGTCGAACAGCTCCAGAAACACCTAGCAGCAATTGAAGAGCGCATGGCTGCGTCCGATTTTTGGTCGAATCGGGAGCGCGCTCAGGGTGATGTGGAGGAAGTTTCGAGGTTGCGCTCGTTGATCAATCCTTTCCAACAATTGGAGCGCGAGATCGAAGATTTCAGCGCGCTGCAAGAGCTGGCTGCGGAAGAGACCGATCCGACGCATCGCACGCAGGCAGAGAAAGAAGTGACTGCCGAACATTACCGCCTGGCCCACAACCTTGACGAGTTTGAGCTGCGCCAGTTTTTTTCCGGCGAAAACGATCGCGCCAACGCGTTTATGACGATTCATTCGGGCGCCGGCGGCACGGAATCGTGCGACTGGGCCGACATGCTACTGCGGATGTATCAGCGCTGGATCGAACGAAGCGGATTCAAATCGCAAACAGTCGACATCCAGCAGGGTGAAGAAGTCGGCATCAAATCGGTGACGTTGCTGGTGAGCGGCGAATACGTTTACGGACATCTACAAGCTGAGCGCGGAGTGCACCGGCTCGTGCGCATCTCGCCGTTCGATGCGAACAAGCGGCGACATACGTCATTCGCAAGCGTGGATGTCGTTCCTGAAATCGCCGACAGTGCTCCTATCGAAGTTAATCCGGCCGATTTGGAGATCGACACATTTCGCAGCGGCGGAAAGGGCGGGCAGAACGTCAACAAGGTCGAAACTGCGGTGCGGATCTTGCACAAGCCAAGTGGAATCGTGGTCGCCTGCCAGGCTGAGCGTAGTCAGGGGCGTAATCGTGAACTGGCGATGAAAATGTTGAAAGCAAAACTTTATCAGCTCGAAGAAGATAAGAAACGCGCGGAGATGGAACGGCAATATGGCGAAAAAGGCGAGATCGCGTGGGGAAACCAAATTCGCTCGTATGTGTTTCAGCCGTATCAAATGGTGAAGGACCACCGCACCGGCGCCGAGACGAGCAACCTGCAAGCCGTGATGGACGGCGACATCGACATGTTTATCCAGGCAAAATTGCGCGGGCAGAAAACCGAAAAGGAATAGCGTATGCCTCCGGCTTGCGATGTCGTATGCGTCACAAGCGGGGACGGTAGCGCTACTTTACCGGGCGCAACCGAAACCGCGTGTCGAATTCGCCGCCGTTGTGTGCGCGGCAGCATGCGAAACATGCTAGCACCCGTTTGATCTTGCGCACGCGAGGAAAATCGCGGCGGCAATTTGGACAGCGATATATGAAGCGTGGCGCATGACGCTTTGCTGGAAACGGCAGGGTATGACAGCGCGTTTCACCAGTGATTCCCAGGTCGCGGCAAGCCTGTTGCCACTCGGTGCCATGCGGCGAAATGCGTCGCCGACCTGCGCGAAATTGTGCCAGCATGTGAGCGAGTTCGTGACGTAACGTGCGCTCGATCTCCTCGGGATGCGCAACCAGCAGCGGGTTTAACGAAATGAGTTTCTGGCGATAATCCGCGCGGCCGGCGGTTGTTTTGAGGCGGGAATTCCATTCGACGCGAAGTTCAGTCACGATTCGGTTCGCGCCTAACGAGCGCAACAGTTGGTGGGCTTGTGCTTCAAGATCGACGGCGCGCCCGAATTGCAGGGCCGCTTCGGTTGCCCATTGGGTCGGTGGCAGGCGGAGAGCCTGCCCTGCAACACAACCCTTTGCTACAGCGACACGTGTGGCGAATTTTTCGAACGCGAACTCGAGTTGCCTAAGCAACGGCATATTCGCGCGCGTTTTTGGTTCGCTTCGCAATTCGCTGAAGTGCGCTGGTAGCAGCGGCGATTTCTTCCGCAGTTGTCCATCTACCAAGCGAAAAACGAATGGCCGAGCGGGCGCGTTCCATCGGCAGACCCATCGCAAGCAAAACATGCGAAGCTCTCACTGACCCAACCATGCAGGCAGAGCCGCTGGAGGCACAAATCCCTTCCAAATCCAGCGCCATGAGCATCGTTTCCGAGTCGATACCGGTAAAACTTACATTCAGTGTGTTAGTAAGCCGACAAACTGGGTCGCCATTTTGCCGCGTATCAGGAAAAACGTCGGCGATGCTTCGCCACAATTGATCGCGCAACTGCGCTTTGCGTTCCTGCTCTGTCTCGCGATCGCGCGCTATGCATTCCGCGGCGGCAGCCATTCCCGCGATGCTGGCCACGTTTTCTGTCCCTGGGCGTCGCTGGTTCTCGTGTGCGCCGCCGAACATGATTGGCTGGATCGGTAGGCCGACGCGTAGAAAAAGAAAGCCTGTACCTTTTGGTCCATAGAACTTGTGCGCGGCAAAACTCGCGACATCGACGAGGGAGACATCAACATCCGTTTTCCCGAAGGCCTGGACCATGTCGCTGTGCAGCAAGACGCCTCGCTCGCGACATATCTGTGAGATTTTGCGCATCGGCTGGATCACGCCTGTCTCGTTGTTCGCGGTCATGATGGAAACGAGTCTGGTGTCTGGCCGAATTGAATCAGCGAGCTGATCGAGATCGACCATTCCATTTCGGGAAACATTTAGCCAGGTCACTTCAAAATTTTCGCGCTTTTCGAGGTACTCGACTGGGTTGAGCACCGCATGATGTTCGGCTTTGTTCGAGATGATGTGTCCGCCGCGCGAAGACGGGGATCGCGCCAGGCCGAGCACGGCCAGGTTGCATGATTCGGTTGCGCCGCTGGTAAAAATGATCTCGCTCGGTTTCGCCCGCAGCAATGCAGCGAGCTTGTCACGAGCATCGTCAATCGCGGCGCGCGCTTCACGGCCGGCAGCGTGAATGCTGGATGGGTTGCCGAAATGGCGATTGAGATAGGGCAGCATCGCCTCGCGCGCTGGGTCGCATAATGGAGTGGTGGCGTTGTAGTCGAAATAAATCATTGCTCTGAGTCTCGCTCATCCTTGAGCGGCACGCCACGGCAGAGACGCCGCGCTACGGCGTCCACCCTACCTATGTTATCACGCCTGAAATTCATGGCGTGCTTGCCACTTCGTGTTTTCGCTTCGGCACGACGCGGACTTCTTTCTCTTCGTAATAGACCAGCGAATTCGGCGGGACACTCTTTGTCAGAAAAACATTCGCGCCGATGGTAGAATTGGCGCCAATCACGGTATCGCCACCCATGATCGTGGTTCCGGCATAAATGCAAACGCCGTCTTCAATCGTGGGGTGGCGTTTTTTACCGCGCAACGCTTTCCCGGCCGCGAGCGAGCGAGCGATGAACGACACACCCTGGTAAAGTTTCACGCACGATCCGATTTGTGTCGTCTCGCCCACGACAACACCGGTGCCGTGGTCGATGAAAAAATGTGAGCCAATTTGCGCGCCGGGATGAATATCGATCCCCGTGCGGCTGTGCGCCCATTCGGTCATAATGCGTGGGATTAACGGCACCTTCCCATAGAGCAGATGCGCCATTCGATAAATCGCAATCGCTTCAAGTGAAGGATAAGCGAGAACGATTTCCTCATAACTGGTCGCGGCCGGGTCGCCTTCGTAGGCCGCGTCGATGTCGGTCCAGAGCATGCGTCGCACGGAAGGCAACTGCTTGAAAAATTCACTTAAGACCTCTTTGGCTTTTGCTTCCGTAGCCTCATCAGGAGGAATTTTGCCGAGGCTTCTGCAAATTTCAGTTTTGAGCCGCGCGTGCAAATGTCTGACGCGAATGCGGGTGGTGTCTGCCAAATCTTCGGAGTTCACCAGCGCTTCGCTGCGAAAACCGGGAAACATGAGGCTCATCAGCTCTGTGCACGCCGCTTCGATGGACAGACGCGAAGGGAGGCTGGCGGCCGCGGCCAGGTAATTGATTCCGCCAGTTTCTCCATACGTCTGAAGCAACTCCTCAACTGCATCACGCGTTGTCGTAGCCATCGGATGAAATATGCGCCCGATGGCGGTGAAAAAAAGTGAAACTCTCAGTGTAGGCGAAACCGCTAAAACGGCTTTCCCCTTTGCGTAGCGATGATCACCAGCCTGAAGGCCGGCGTTAATTAGAAGTATCTTTCACGCCCCGCGAGCCTGGAGCCATTGCAGGGCGAATCGGGCGACTTCGCGGGAGTTTTTTAGGTCGAGTTTGTCTTTGATGTGCGCCCGGTGCGTTTCCACTGTCTTGGGACTGAGATGCAATAAGTTGGCGATTTGACGCACTTCGTTGCCTTTGCCGATGAGTTCGAGGATTTCAAGTTCGCGATCACTCAGTCTCTCGACCGCATCTCCTTCGCCTTCAGCCTGGCGGTGCGCGAATTTTGTGATCACCTGCGCCGCCATTGCCGGGCTGAGATATGGGCGTCCGTTAAAGACTTCGTGCACCGCCTGAACGACATTAGTCATCGCTTCGTGTTTCATCACATATCCATCCGCGCCGGCGCGCAGCGCACGCAACGCATAGAGCGATTCATCATGCATCGAAAGCACCAGAATCGGGAGGCTCGAAAATTCCGCGCGGATATTTTTAATCAACTCAATCCCATTGGCGCCGGGTAAACTGAGATCGACAATCGCCATATCGGGATTCAGTTTCCGAATTACCTCCATCGCCTCAGGTGCGTTGCCGGCTTCGCCGCAGACAGCGAATTCCGGGTCGGAATGAATCAATTCCTCGAGGCCCTTCCGAAATAGTGGGTGATCATCGACGATCAGAAGGCGCTTTGCTTCGGGTCGGTCGCATCGCGGGTTCTGGTTGACCGATTTGAGGTGTTTCATTTCTCTATGTGACCGCGTCGATTCCGCCGGAAGCTTCTTCGCGGCGCTTTTCTTAGCCTCTTTCATTCGCTTCTACTTAAGACTTCGCGCCTCGGCGGATTGTCCGATGTAGAAAAGTTTAGATTAACGCTGCCAATGCTTTCGTGATTCTTGTAGGAAACGATCGCGTCTGGGCGTTTTTTCTCTCCTTTGATTGGGGGACGTTGTTTGGCAAATAACAGGACACGCGTGTACCTCCTCCCTTTGGAGAGTCAATCTCCAAACGGGCACCGATCAATCGAGCGCGGTAACCCATGATATGTGTTCCCAAACCCCGCTTCGTTTTTGGCTCACTTGAAAATCCGCCGCCGTCATCGATTACGCGCAAAACCATTTCATTGTTCACGCGCTCCAGCCTGATCACAATTTTTCGCGCTTGAGAATGTTTGTTGGCATTAATGACGGCTTCACGAGCAATGCGGTAGAGCTCACCAGCGGCAATGTCATTTTCAATAAGGAACGACGACTTGAAGTCCAGCCGGCAGGGTATTCTCCAGATTTCCCTGTCAACCAAATCTTGCAATGCATCAACCAGTCCGCCTGCATCGACATCGATACGATGCAATGCGCGGGAAAGGTTGCGCGTGTCAGTTGCAGCATCGTTCACCAACTGCGCGATTTTTTCGATATCGGCCGCGTCGACGACGCGATGGTTCTTTAGTCGCAAGCCAACCGAGCGCGCCATGAATGCGACCGCGGTTAGATGCTGGCAAAGTCCATCGTGCAATTCCTGCCCGAGGCGCTGTTGTTCACGATCGCTGATTTCAAGAATTTCGCCTTCAAGGCCTTTCCGCCGCGCGATTTCATCTTTCATCAATTTGTTCGCGACGCGTAACTCGTGTGTTCGCTGGCGCACACGCTGTTCCAGGAGTTCTTTGGATTTTTGCAGCGCGACTTCCGCATTTTTGCGTTCGATGAACTGTGCGATCTGGCTCCCAATACTGGTGAGAATTTTCAACAGGTTTGTATCCGACTCACGGATCTCGTCGCTGAAAAACTCCATTACTCCCAGGAAGCGTTTTCTAAAGGAGATCGGAAATGCAAATGCGGCACGGAGACCTTCAGCGGCCGCAACTCGCGCGCGGGGAATCTCACTGTTGTTCCTGATATCAGAGATCCACACTGGTTTGCGGCTGCTCCAGACAAGTCCTGGCAGACCGATTCCCGGAGCAAAAGTACGTGTAGAGCACGTTGCCTTGAACTTGGGAAGCCTGCCGGCATTCCGCTCCCAGACGTTGACACAGCGCAACAGCCTCGTCTCTGGCTCCGGCGTCCAGAAATCTCCTATTTCCCATCCCAGGGTTTCACAAACCGTTTGGAGAATTCTTGGCACTGCATCAGTAAGGGCGGGGGATTCTGCAAGGATTTTCGTTACGGCAAGGTTGACCATTTGTCGGTGTTCCCCTCGTTTGCGTTGGGTGATATCGTTGTTTGTTTCCAGAACATACGCTCGGTTTCCTTGTGCATCGAGGTCCAACGCCCAGCGCGAGAACACGATCAGACGCCTGCCGTCGCGTCGCGTGTGAATGAGTTCCCCTTGCCAGCGGTTATCGCGCAACAGCTTTTGGTAGATTTTAGGCAGCGGCTCGGAGTGTTCCGTTTTCAAGAGGTCGTGGGTGACTTTGCCCAGAGCTTCCTGTTGAGTGTAGCCGTAGATTGTCGTCGCGCCTTTGTTCCAGTAGGTAACCCTATCGTTTACGTCGCGAACGATGATGGCATCGTTGCTCAAATCAAGCAGCCGCGCCTGCTCGGCGAACTGTTGTTCGTGGCGCTTGCGCTCGGATAAATCGATAGGTTTAGATCGCGCCGATTTTGTGCGGTCAGGCCTTCCAGGCGAGCGTGATGTCCTCTTCGATGTTGGCTTTGCAGCCATGGCCTTCGGTATGTTTAACGGCAGCGCTTCGATCAGACAAGCTTCGATTGGGGGACCAGCTGAAACGCGTTGGATCGGATCCAGTGAATGTCGCGATAGCCGCCGGGGCAGGAGCTCGCGCTGCAATGGGGAAAGGGGGAAGACATGAACGAACACGGAATTCGTATGCCGGACCGGAGCAGAAGCAGCTTGGTAAACGTCCTGTTGCGCGTCTCTATCATCACGCCGTTTGTGCTGGGATGAACGCTCCAAGGGCCATATGGAACATGCGATCCTGCAGTCGGTCACGAAGCAGGCGACGTGGACTTGCTGGCGGCCAGACGTTCTTCAATCAAATCTCGCCTGATCTCCCAGTACTTGAGGGCCGAAAGCACGAGCCTGTCAGGTTGTTCACCGTGCAGAGATTCATCGCCGTCGAAGGTTCTTTGCCACGGATCTTTCGCGGCACTTCGCACTTTGCGTCTCGATTTTGCTCTTCGCCACTTTCGGCGCGTCGGTCGTGCTCCTCCCGTCACCATTTTTCCGTCCTTTCTCCTCTAGTTGTAATTCGGAGCACAATTCGGGAGCGGCCGTCGCAAAATCGTTCCGCCAGTCTCCTATTTCAACAGCGGCGGGAATGCGAAAGTTTCGCGATCTGGCAGGGGTACAAATTCTTACGGACGCTGATTGACGTTTCAGCGCATCAAGCCTGAAAATAAACAGCCAGAACCGATGCAATCGTGCCAAGTGATTGCCCACGCTTCTTGGGAGATTTAATCCTCTCGTTGGGCGGACGCAGGCCCGCGAGGCATTGCGTGTCAAATGCGCGGAGCGCCGCCGATACGCTGACCCCGATCCCTACGATGCCTTCTTCCACGCTTGGCCCAAGCAGAGCGACCCAAAGTTCGCCGCGAAAAAACAGCTGTGGCCGACGCACGGCGGATGGGCTACCAGGGGTGAGTCGCGCAGTAATGCTGCATTTGCTCGACTGCCGCGGCTGCATAATCGACGACGCGTCGTCCGCGGGAAGGATAACCTTTTGTGTCCATCTTGGTTCTACAACGCATGCCTGCGGGAAATTGGATGTGATTTTGCTGTCCGCACGGGCAGATCGGATTTTCGCCTATACGAGAATCCACCGTGCTCCCGATTGCGTGTCTTGTTGACGGGAACGTAATGTTTCGAGTTGTGACGCTATCTACACCAACCAGATTGTCGGACGCGAGAAACTGGAGGTCCTCCGGCGACTCGATCAATTTCGGCAGTGGCATTCACTCGATGAGGAACGTTACTGCCTGGTTTGCGGCAAACTTATTACCGGGCGGCAAATCCATGTCGCTGGCGGAATCCGCGGCAACGGACCGCTGCGGCTAAGTTGTCCGACCCAAGGTTGCGACTCAATTCCAATGGATTGGGTGCTGACCACGAATGAGATCCTCACGAACGTGGAAAGGCTGGCAACTGAACAGCGCAAAGCTTCCGCATCAAAACCCGCTGCGGTCGTTAACGGCAACGGCAAAACAGTCCAACCTGGCAGCCAACACGACAACTTCGTGTCGCGACTGCTCAAGTTCGCCTTTCGGTCCAAGGGATATTCCTGAAGCTGCCCCCCACCAATCCCTGCGGGCTTTGCGCCTCCTGGCGAGCCCGCAGGGTAACAGTTTTCCCTCGATAGCGGATCGTTAGGCCCTGAAGATCGAGGCAGCGCGCGACCTTCGCGTGTACTGCGCTCCGGTGAAACGGTGAGCAGCGATTGTTACACGTTCGGCGTCGGATCTTTAGCTGACAGCCGGCCACTGGACCGCTCAAACTCTGTCCAGCAATGTAAGCGGCACCTTAATCCGGCGTTGCACCTAGCGGCGGTCGGTCATGGCCTGAAACTGCCCGCCTGTTTCCCATTGTTCCTGTTTATTCCATGGCATCTGGGAATCATGATGATCGTCCGGATCCTGAACGAGAGCTGTTTCTTTCTGTGTCGCGCATGACGTGAGCGCGATCGCGAATGCGCACAACAGAACGGGAACGACGATTGTTCGGAGCTTAAGGACTTGTGCCAGCATAAATCACATTGTCTCCAGGTTGTACTTGGACGCCGCGCGCCAAGCTGTTGGTGATGATATCGCCGATGGCCGTCGCGGGTTCAACTGAAGAAATGCGAATTTTTGCAATCAGCGTTCCGTCTCGCAAGACAAGCATTTCGGAGCTCGGCTCTACTCCGTTGCGTGCACCAAGGTTCAAGACCACGAAATTATAAGCCTGATTGTACGCAAGCACGCTTCCATGCACGCCCGCACGATGGCTGGTGACGTTTTCCCGCTGTGTGGGTGCAGTATCGCGCTTTTTTCTTGATTCCTTGGGCACTTCCTTGTTTTGGGCAGTGCGCTGCTGAGCATCCTCGAGTTTTTCGGCCAGCAACGCTTTTTCCTTTTCTGCGCTATCGAGCTGATGACGAAGATCATCGACCTGCGATTGTAAATCAGGACTCTGTGCATTCTCAGTGGCTGCCACTGCGTTGCCGGCGGCGGATTCACTCGCTGCCACTGCGGGTTGTCGTAAGGTGACGATCTCTTGCTGGCTGGAGTCTAATTTGGCTTGCAAGTCGGCTTTATCTTTTTCGGCTTGCGCGAGTGCCGCTTCGGCTTTTGCGAGGCGGTTTTCTCCTTCAGCGGTTTTACCTTGTTTCGCTCCAGCAGTTCCCGCATTGGATTTCGCCGCGACCTGACCGTGCCCGGGAGACGCGGCGCCAGTAGCCTGTGTGCTCGCGACATTCGCGCGAAGTGCTTTCACTTTGTAACTGTTCAAAAGACCAAAAACCGTCGCGAGCACGAGGAAAATGATGGCCAAACGGCTCATGCTTCTCGGCGTGGCCGTAAAGAGCGCCGGTCCCCTTTGCGCCATAAACGTACCTCTTAACAACGGATCGTGTTAAAACGCAATTACGATTTCAATTTCTTGGCGCGGGGAAGGGAAAGTCAGCCAAGCCGGGTCAGCATTTAGTCGAATGTTAATCCCGATTGCGTTTCTTTACGTTTCAATCGATAGAGAGTCCATGGGACAGCAGCACCGCGTACGAGGCAAACGCAAGCGGCGTTTAGCGTATTTGCAACGCAAAAAGGCCGCGGCGAGAACTGCCGCGACCCGTTCGTCGCTATCAAAGCAGTCGGCACAGAAAGAAGCGAGCTCCGCGGACTAGTTTGGGGTTCGATCGCAGCGCCAATCTCCAGATTACCTGGTAATGCAACGCTGCGACCATCTGCCGGGTGCGGTCTGCGACGAATGGTGCATTTATTCATACCTCGCTTAAGCGGTTTTGGCTGACGGCGAATGAAACCGTTGAAGCGGTTTGCGTGTTGCTGTTGTGTGCATCACCTCGCTAAAGCAGGTATTAACGAGAGATGCAGGGTTTGAATGATTCAATTCATTCGAGCGGAAACGTAGGATATGAGGATGCAGCCGCGCGCTCGTTACCTGATCGTTGATGGGCACAGCGTCATCTTCGCTTGGCCGGAGCTGCGCGGACTCCACGCGCGCCGGTCCTCGCTAGCGCGAGAATTGTTGCTCAAGCAGTTGCGCGATTATCAGGATTGGACCGGTGTGCGCGTCGTAGTCGTTTTTGATGGAAAAGGGAGAAAGGTCGGGGAGAGCTCCGACCCAGGCGACGTGCAGATTTTCTATTCCCGTAGTGGGCAATCAGCCGATGCAATCATCGAGCGTTTGGCAAGCAAGTACGCGAAACGCTACGAGCTCTTAGTTGCCACTTCCGATTCGATGGAAGCCGAAACCGTTCAGGCCTGCGGAGCAGAATCGATTTCAGCCGAAGCTCTGCGCGGACTTCTTTCCAGTGTGCGGCGAGGATAGAAGTGAGGGATCCCGTGCAAGCGCCGACAGTTACCGCTACGGGATCCTTCGACTCCGTTTCACTTCTCTGAAGATGAGAGGTCCAGCGCCTATAGCCCCAATTTCTTCTCAATCTCTTTCACTCGCGCAAATAGTCTTCCGAGCCGGCGGAGCCAGGCAATTTGTTTCTTGGCTTCCGCAAGCGGCACCGCGGGCGACGCCCACCATGTCCCGCCGCTGATGTTCTTTGAGATGCCACTTTGTGCACCGATGGCGGTGTTATCGCCAATCTCGATATGCCCAATAATACCAGTCTGACCGCCAATCAGGACACGCTGACCGATCTGAACACTGCCGGCAATTCCGGTCTGCGCTGCGACGACGGTATTCTCGCCGATCACGACGTTGTGCGCGACCTGAACGAGATTGTCGATCTTTGCTCCTTCCTGGATCCAGGTTCGACCAAAACGCGCCCGGTCGATGGTCGTGTTGGCGCCGATCTCGACGTCATCGTCGATCTGAACAATTCCGAGCTGCTGAATTTTCTCCTGTCGGCCATCTACCATTTCAAAACCGAATCCATCGGCTCCGATTACCGCGCCGCTGTGGATGATTACGCGGGAGCCAATCCGGCTTCGCTCTCGAATCGTTACTCGCGGATAAACAACACACGCGGATCCGATAACCGTCTCATGCCCGATGTAGCTGCCGGCGCCAATGATTGTGTCGTCGCCGATTTTGGCCCCGGCTTCGATGACCGTCAGCGGCTGAATCGAAACGCGCTCTCCGAGCTGGGCGCTCGGATCAACGACCGCGCTCGGGTGAATGCCCGGCGCAAATATAATCGGCTTCGGCGCGAATTTACGCACCACTTGCTCGAACGCCCTTGTGGGATTTGAGACTCGAACCTGCGCCGCATTGATAGGTTCGGCGAAATCCGGCGGTACGAAAATCGCCGATGCCCGCGTTTTGCGTAGTAACCCTACGTATTTTCGATTCGTGAAAAAGCTGATTTCTCCCGGCGTCGCTTCCCCGAGCGATGCCGCGCCGGTAATTTGCAGCGATGGATCACCGACTAATTCGCCGCCGGACATCGTCGCCAGCTCTTGCAGGGTAAAAGTCATCACAGCTAAATCGACACCTTCTGGGTAGCGCACGCGTCTCGCGTGCTGGCAAGCGCGTCCTCGCGATCGTGGACTTTTGTTTCGATCTCCACTTTCCTGCGCGGAACGTTTAAGAGAAGATCGTTTCGGCGTGACGCCGAAACCAGCATGCAAGACACGGTCATTTCCAGCGCGGCGGGCGTTTTTCGATGAATGCTTGGACCCCTTCAAGGGCAGCTTCGTCCATCATGTTGCATGCCATGACTTGACTCGCTGCTTGGTACGCCGCTTCGATGTCGAGTTCGGCTTGTCGATAGAAGAATTCTTTTCCCATCGCGACTGCGACGCGCGGTTTGGCGAGGATCGTAGCGACAAGTTTCTCAAGCTCGCCATCCAGCTGTTCCGGTTCGGCAACCCGGTTGATCAAACCGCGCGCCTTTGCTTCTTCAGCGCTGATAAATTCTCCTGTCACGAGCATCTCGAACGCCGCCTTGCGCAAAACATTTCGTGAGAGTGCCACACCGGGTGTGGAGCAGAAAAGACCGACGTTTACACCGCTAACGGCGAATCTGGCTACGCTCGATGCGACGGCGAGATCGCACATCGCCACCAACTGACAACCTGCAGCAGTCGCGATTCCCTGGACCCGCGCGATTACAGGGACCGGTAACCGCTGGATGCTCAGCATGACATCCGAGCATTGAGTAAAAAGCCGCTGGTAATACTCCGGCGATGGATCGGCACGCATTTCCTTTAGGTCGTGTCCGGCGCAAAAGGCTTTGCCTGCAGCACCAATGACGAGTACGCGGACGGCTTCGTCGCCGGCGATCGCGTCGAGTTCGCGCTGTAATTCCGAGAGCATTGTTTCGGACAAGGCGTTGAACGCCTGTGGCCGGTTAAGAGTCAATATGACCACGCCACGCGTATCCTGGGTTCGCAAGACGAGCGGCTGTTTGGCTTCGGTTGTTTTCGGACGTGAGGCCGGTTCGATCTCTTCTAGAGAAGCTTTCACTTAGTCTGTGACGGTTAAACCGCGACCGCTGAAATTCCAAATCTGAAATTCGAAAAATTTAGTTTCCGTTTACTGCTAGCGACAACATCATGCATGTCGTCTGATGGAAGCACTCTTTGCCAATGCTGAGGTCGTCGCCCGGTGGGATGAATGGAACTTTAACACTGCGCTGGGTCTCCTCGCCCTTTTTGAGGGAGAGGAGAGTGAGGGTTCATCCAGGGCACGTTGGAGCCGGGCAGGCTTAAGCCCGTCACCTCAGTCCTCTTCCTTCGGCGTGAAGGGAAAGGCGACGCGAGCCGCAAATTGTCTGCCTCCCTCGCAGACCAAATGTCCGCGGTGCGTTGCTCAGAAATGAAAATTGTCGCGATTGCTAATCAAAAGGGCGGCGTTGGCAAAACGACCACAGCGGTGAATCTCGGCGCTGCGCTGGCCGAAATGGGCAAACGGATCTTGCTGGTCGATCTTGATCCACAGGCAAACGCGACCAGCTCGTTTGGTTTGCAGGACATCGAGGAAATTAGTCTCTACGAACCACTCCTTGGCGGGAGTTCCGTCACGGAAAAGATTTTCCCCACGCGGCGAGATGGACTGTTCATAGTGCCTGCCGATCTTGATTTGGCCGGCGCGGAGGTGGAGATCGCGCGGATGCCAAATCATCTCACACGCCTGGCGGAGACACTCAAACCCCTGCACACCGATGAGACATTCGATTTCGTTTTTCTGGATTGTCCCCCTTCGCTTGGAATTCTGATGAGCAATGCACTCGCCGCCGCAAATGAGCTGCTGACTCCAATCCAATGCGAATATTTCGCGCTGGAAGGATTGGTAAAAATCGTGCGGCTGATCGAGAAAGTGCTCGATTCAGGCGCGAACGAGCGTCTGGAACTGGGCGGAATCGTTATGACCATGTTCGACGCGCGAACCAATCTTAGTCAGCAAGTAGTCGCTGACGTGCGAAAGCATTTTGGTGAACGCGTTTACGAAACTGTGATCCCTCGCAGCGTGCGCTTGAGCGAGGCGCCGAGCTTTGGGAAATCTATCCTGGAGTATGCGCCCAGCGGACCGGCAGCGCAGGCGTATCGCGCGCTGGCGAAGGAGTTCCTCAAACGCCACGCATCGCCAGCCAGTGATGTCGCGACAGTGAAAACACATTCGTCGGAAAACCGCGAAACGTAATCTGTTTTTCTACAGTCATTCCAATTTTTTCGGCCACGCGACGCGAGGGGATGTTGTCCGGGTGAACCAGCGAAATCACGCCTGGCAGTTTCAGATCGATAAACGCATAATCGCGCACGGCGCGTGCCGCTTCCGCAATCAGACCACGGTTCCAATACGTGGAATCGAGTCTGTATCCAATTTCGACCTGCTCGGCCACTTCAGGGTGATGGAGGAAGCCGCAATAGCCAAGCACGCCGGGATGCCCGCGAAGGATAACTGCGAACGGCGAAGGCAAACCAGCTTTGTCCCAAGAGAGAAATTTCTGCAGGATGGCCTGCGTTTGCTCGCGCGTGTACGGGCCCAGCGAAAAGCGCATAAATTCCTCGTTCGCCATCAGATCCGCTAACCTATCGAGATCGTCCGCACGAAACCGGCGCAGGATCAGGCGAGCCGTTTGTAGTTCCATCGTTGAGACACCGCGCTGTCCCTACCATATCGAATCGTGGCGTGATGGCCACGGCAGCATACGATCGCGCCGCTAATTTCGATTTATAGATGGAAATGGAAAAAAACGGTGAAGAATACGCGCGACCGGCGCGTCCGCCCGATACCTCGAGTCTGACCACGCTTCGCGAGGCGTCACGTCACTGCACAGCGTGTCATTTATACAAGCGCGGGACTCAAACAGTTTTCGGCGAAGGTCCAAAGCATGCAACGATGATGCTGATTGGCGAACAGCCGGGCGATTACGAGGACGTGGCGGGCAAACCGTTCGTTGGGCCCGCTGGGAAGATCATGGACCGCGCACTCGAAGAAGCGGGAATCGATCGCTCCCAGGTTTATGTCACTAACGCGGTGAAGCATTTCAAGTGGGAACCGCGCGGCAAACGCCGGATTCATCAAAAGCCTAACTCGCGCGAAATCGCCGCGTGCCGTCCGTGGCTGGAAGCGGAGTTGCGACTCGTTAGGCCGAAACTTGTAGTGGCAATGGGCGCGACAGCGGCGCAGACCATCTTCGGTCCGGCGTTCCGCGTGACCCGTGAACGCGGTAAGGTTCTGTCGTCGAAACTTGCGCCGCGAGTGCTTGCGACTGTTCATCCGTCATCGCTTCTTCGCCAACCCGATGAGGAATCGCGCGAACGCGAATACAAGCATTTCGTCGCCGATTTGCGCGCCGCATCACGCGCTGCTGACGAAGAATAAACGTGGGTCATTCGACGATCGCTGCGTCTCGCGTCTTGTATTCTGCTACGAACGTCTTGCGGAACTGATCGAATGTCCCGCATTCGATTTCCACGCGCGCTCGACTCATCAGGTTCAAATAAAAATGCAAATTGTGCAGAGTGATGAGGCGAAGCCCGAGAATTTCTTCCGCCTTAATGAGGTGACGAATATACCCCCGTGAAAAGTCACGGCAGGAATAACACTCGCAGTTGTCTTCGATCGGCCGTTTGTCCAGCGTGAACTCTGCGTTCTTTAAATTCAGCGTACCCGTTGTGGTGAACGCGGTTCCATTGCGTGCCAGACGCGTCGGCAGCACGCAATCGAACATGTCCATCCCGCGCGCGATCATCTCCAGTAATTGCGGCGGCGTGCCGAGTCCCATGGCGTACCGCGGTTTGTCTGTTGGCAAAAACGGTTCAACCGATTCAACCGCCGCCATCATTTCCTTTTCCGGTTCACCGACGCTCACGCCGCCAATCGCATAGCCGTCGAACCCAAGCTCCACTATCGCCTGCGCCGATTCACGCCGGAGGTCGTCAAACGTTCCGCCCTGCACGATGCCAAAAAGGAGAGAGTCCGCAGTTGATGGTTGATCGTTGAGAGACTCTTTCGTTCGACGTTCGACGTTGGGCGTTCGATGTTCGGCGTTTCTTTCTTTCCATTCCTTGCACCTCTTCGCCCACCGCTTCGTCAACTCAGCGCTTTTCGCAGCGTAATCGTATTCGCACGGATACGGAACGCATTCGTCGAGCGCCATCGCGACATCGCTGCCCAGCGCAGTTTGAATTTCCATGGCGATCTCGGGCGAAATAAACGCACGCGCGCCGTCAATATGATTTTGAAATTCAACACCTTCCTCGGTGATTTTGCGCAACTTCGCGAGCGAGAAAATCTGGTACCCGCCGCTGTCGGTGAGAATCGGCCCATGCCAACCCATGAAATTATGCAGTCCGCCAAAGCGTTCGATCACGTCGAGTCCCGGCCTAACGAATAAGTGATAGGTGTTCCCGAGAATGATCTGTGCCTTCAACTCGCGCAGCTCTCCTGGGCTAACGGCTTTTACCGCTCCCTGCGTTCCCACCGGCATGAACGCCGGCGTGTCGAGTATGCCATGTGCTATGGTTAGTCGGCCGCGTCGCGCCTTGGTCTGCCGATCTTGTGCGAGTAGTTCGAACATTTTGGATGTGAAGTTAGAGATTCCTCGACTTGGCTCGGAATGACAATCGAACGCGCAAAATATTCTTTGCAGATCGAGTTTTTCCCTCTATCTTGCGCGCTTACCGCATCAGGCGCGTGAGAGAGTTTGTTGCGCGGCCTGAAGCGGGTTTTTTGTCGCCGGAATAAAGACGTTTGGCGGCGCATTGTTTTTAGGATTTGGAAGATGCCCACGATCAATCAGCTGATTCGAAAAGGACGCCGGAAGGTGTCGGTGAAATCAAAGTCACCGGCGCTGGCAGATTGTCCGCAGCGACGCGGTGTGTGCGTGCAGGTGATGACGCGCACGCCGAAGAAGCCGAATTCTGCCCTGCGCAAAGTGGCGAAAGTGCGGTTGACGAACGGCCAGGAAGTGATTGCCTACATTCCGGGCGAGGGGCACAATTTGCAGGAGCACTCGATCGTGCTCGTGCGCGGCGGACGAGTGAAGGATTTACCTGGCGTGCGCTATCACATTGTGCGCGGAACCCTCGACGCGCTGGGTGTGGATGGTCGGCGGCGCGGTCGCTCCAAATACGGGGCAAAGCGGCCGAAGGGCGGGGCGACCGGTGGAGGCGGCGCGGCGAAAGCAGCGCCGGCGGCGGCCAAATAAATTAAAATCAAATTTGAAAGAGACGATCGACAATGTCGCGACGGAGGAGAGTTCACAAAAAAGAAGAGCACGTCGATTCCCGATATGGGAGTCCGGCGGTGGCCCGTCTCATCACGACAGTAATGAAGCGGGGCAAGAAATCGCTCGCCGAACGCGTCGTGTACACCGCGATCGATAAGTCGCGCGAAGGCTCTGATTCAGTCGATCCGCTGGAGATTGTAAACAAAGCAGTTGAAAACGTTCGTCCGCGGCTGGAGGTGCGTTCCCGCCGGGTTGGCGGCGCGACGTATCAGGTGCCGATGGAAGTGACGCCCGCGCGGCAAATCTCACTGGCCATGCGCTGGATCGTGAAATTTGCCGACAGTCGCAAGGGTCTGCCATTGGCTGACGCGCTGGCGCAAGAACTCAAAGACGCGGCTGCGGGCCAGGGGAACGCGATCAAGAAACGCGACGACACGCATAAAATGGCGCAGGCGAACCGCGCGTTTGCGCATTTCAGGTGGTGACAATTATGGCGACGGCGACAATGGAACAGAAGAAGGCTCCGGCGAAGAATCCAAACTCGCCGAATCGCAAGTTTCCGCTGGAACGAACGCGGAACATTGGGATCGCGGCACACATTGATGCCGGCAAGACAACGATCACCGAGCGCGTTCTGTTTTACACCGGTATGATCCACAAAATGGGTGAGGTGCACGAAGGCACCACCGTCACCGATTGGATGGAACAGGAGCGGGAGCGCGGCATCACGATCACGTCGGCTGCGACAACGTGCGCTTGGTCGCAACGTAAGGAAGAAGGCGTTTACAAGATTTTCGAAGGCGTCAAGCAGCGCATCAACATCATCGACACGCCGGGTCACGTTGATTTTACCGCAGAGGTGGAACGTTCGTTGCGGGTGCTCGATGGCGCGATTGCAGTTTTCGACGGCGTGGCCGGCGTGCAACCGCAATCCGAAACGGTCTGGCGGCAGGCGACCAAGTACAACGTGCCCCGTCTGGCGTTCATCAACAAAATGGACCGCGTCGGCGCAGATTTCGAAATGTCAGTGGACAGCATCCACAAGAAACTGGGCGCCAATGCGTGGCCGGTTTTGCTGCCGCTGGGCAAAGAAGATCAGCTGCGCGGCCAACTCGATGTCATTAACAAAAAGGCAATTATTTATTCCGAGAACGATCAACTTGGATCGACCTATGAGGTGACTGATGTGCCGACGGAATACGCGGACGTGGTTGAGAAGGCGTACAACGAACTAGTCGAACAGGTTTCCAATCTCGACGATGAAGTTGCCGAGGCGGTACTCGAAGAGCGCGAAGTCACTCCCGAGTTGCTGAAGGCCGGCGTTCGGCGACAAACGATCGCGAACAAATTCGTGCCGGTTATCGGTGGCTCGGCTCTCAAGAACATCGGCATCCAATATTTGGTCGATGCGGTCGTCGATTACCTGCCGAGTCCGCTGGACATTCCGCCGGCCAAAGGCCAAAACCCCGACACGGGCGAGCCAATGGAAGCGGTGACCAACGATAGCGACCCGTTCTGTTCGATCGCATTCAAGTTGTGGAGCGATCCGTTTGTCGGCAAACTCGTGTTCTTCCGCGTTTACTCTGGAACGCTCAGCAAAGGCGACACTGTTTACAATCCGCGCACGAACAAACGTGAGCGAATTTCGCGTTTAATTCAGATTCAAGCAGACAAACGCGAAGACATCGAAACGTGTTACTCGGGCGATATCGCCGCGATCGTCGGGATTAAAAATATTACAACGGGCGACACGCTGTGCGATGAGGATCATCCAATCCTTCTCGAGCCGCCGTCTTTCCCTGATCCAGTCATCTCGATGGCGATTGAACCAAAGACGAAATTGGACCAGGAAAAAATGGCGACCGCGTTGCAACGACTCGCGGAAGAAGACCCGACTTTCCGCGTCTACACGCACGAAGACACTGGCCAGACCATCATCGCCGGAATGGGTGAATTGCACTTGGAAATCATTCGCGACCGGATGTTCCGCGAGTTCAAAGTGGACGCGAACGCCGGCAAACCGCAGATCGCGTACCGCGAAACGATCACCAGCAGCGCCCATGGCGTTGGCAAATTGATCAAGCAATCGGGTGGGCGTGGTCAGTATGGGCACGTGGAAGTGGACGTGCGTCCCGCCGCGCGCGGCAACGGCCTCATCGTCGAGAACAAGATCGTGGGCGGCATCATTCCGAGGGAATACATCCCCGCGGTGAAAAAGGGGATCGACGAAGCGGTGCTCAACGGCGTGCTCGGCGGCTATCCTGTTGTCGATGTCGAAGTGGACATTGTTTACGGCTCGTTCCACGAAGTCGATTCCAGCGAGATCGCATTCAAAATGGCGTCGATCTTCGCCATGAAAGACGGTTTCAAGCAGGGCAAGCCCATTCTGCTGGAGCCGATTATGAAGGTGGAGAACATCACGCCGGAAGAGTATCAGGGCGACATTTGCGGCGATTTGAGCCGGCGGCGAGGCGCGATCAACAGCATTGAGACTCGCGGCAACGTGGCGATCATTCACGCGCTGGTTCCGCTCGCGGAATTGTTTGGATACGCTACGGCGATCCGGTCGTTGTCGAAGGGCCGCTCGAGTTATTCGATGGAGCCGTCGCATTTTGAGCCCGTCCCGGCGAATCTGGTCGCGGCGATTCTTGATCAAAAGGAGGCGAAATGAGCAATGGCCAGCGCATCCGCATTCGCCTGAAAGCGTTCGATCACCGCATGCTGGACCAATCCGCCATCGGAGATTGTGGATACTGCCAAACGAACAGGCGCGCGCGTGGCTGGGCCGATTCCGCTGCCGACGTTAATTGAAAAATTCACCGTAAATCGTTCCCCGCACGTGGACAAAAAATCGATGGAACAATTTGAAATTCGCACTCACAAACGGTTACTGGACATTATCGAGCCAACCGCGAAGACAGTGGACGAATTGAAGAAACTGAACCTGCCTGCGGGCGTTGACATCACGATTAAAATTTAAGCGGAGGCGCTTCTGAAACATTTGCGATTGCATGGTCATGAGCATCGGACTTCTTGGACAAAAAATTGGTATGACCAGCGTTTACGACGCCAGGGGCCGATTGTGCTCGGTCACTGTCATCGCGGTTGGCGATAATGTTTTGCTTCGCCGTTTGACCGAAGAGAAGGAAGGTTATTCCGCCGTGCAGGTTGGGTTCGGCGCGCAAAAGGAATCGCGTCTGACCAAATCGCTAGTTGGCGAATTTAAGAAGGCCGGAGTCGAGCCCCGGCGGGTTGTGCGTGAATTTCGCCTAAAAAAAGATCTCCCCGAGGGCGAGATCAACTTGAGCGTTACGCAATTTCAGTCAGGCGACTTCGTCGACGTTATCGGTCGCTCGAAAGGCAAAGGCTTTCAGGGCGTGATGAAGAAGCACAACTTCGCTGGGCAAGGCGCGGCGCACGGTTCGAAAACGCACCGGCGCATTGGCGCGGTTGGCAATCGTTCCACGCCGGGACGCATTTGGAAGAACCAGGGAATGCCCGGGCACATGGGCGATCGGCGCGTGACGGTGCAAAATCTACAGGTCATGCAGGTGCGCGAAGCCGAAAAAATCATTTTAGTAAGCGGCGCTGTTCCCGGCGCGAACGGCAGCTACGTGATCGTTCGCCCCGCCATCAAACATCCCGAACGTTTACTGGCCTTGCATGCTGAGCACCGACAGCATGAGGAAGAAGAGAAGGCGAAGAAGCCAAAAACTTTGCGTCAGATGGCCCAGAAGAAATGAGCGCGAAAGTTTTAAGCAAGGCGGCAGCGAAAGAAGCAAAGATCGACCTGATCGAGGATGGTCGCGGCACGCAGGCTGTGCACGATGTTATCGCGGCCATGCGCGCGGCGCGGCGTTCCGGCTCGGCCAGTACAAAGACCAAAGCCGAAGTCGATTTGTCAGGCGCGAAACCGTGGCGGCAAAAAGGGACCGGTCGCGCCCGGGCTGGGTACAAATCGTCCCCGATTTGGCGTGGCGGTGGCGTCGTTTTTGGCCCGAAGCCGCGTGATTATTCAAAGAAAGTGGCAAAGTCAGTTCGGCGACTCGCGTTTCGAAAAGCGCTCAGCGAACGGATCAATGCCGGAGACATTTTGACGATCGATAATTTTGTTGTGGGGGAATTGAAGACGAAAGCGTTCGTCGATCTTCTCAGGAAACAAACCGACGCAAAGAAAGTGCTTATCGTTTCCGATTCGTTTGACGAAAAAACATACAAATCGGCTCGCAACGTAAAGCCGGTGAGACTTGCCACCGCTTCAGACGTGAACACCGAGCAGTTGCTCGGGTTTCAGAAAATTCTCGTTACCCAGAACGCCTTGGAAAAACTGGCGGAAAGAACACGTCCGCAGGCGCCGAAAACTGCGGCGCAATAAAATGAACGAATTACACGAGATTATTAAGACCGCGTCGTTGACGGAAAAATCAACGCTGATGAGCGAGAAGCAGAACAAGTACGTTTTCCGCGTCAGCCCCAAGGCGAACAAGATTCAGATCAAGAATGCAATCGAACGGCTGTTTCAGAAAACCGTTGTCGATGTGAACACGTGTAATTACGCCGGCAAAGAAAAACGGCTGCGTGGACCTCTTGGGCGACGTCCGCGCTGGAAGAAGGCGATCGTGACTTTGAAGGAGGGCGACAAGATCGATCTGATCTGATCGCGAGAAGTTATGGCACTCAAAGAATTTCGCCCACTCACACCAACGCAACGTTTCAAGTCGCTGCCGGCATTCGATGAAATTACCAAGTGGCGCCCTGAAAAGAGCCTCGTTCAGCCGAAGAAAAGGAGCGGCGGTCGCAATAACCGCGGTCGGATGACATCGCGACATATTGGCGGCGGTCATAAGCAAAAGTATCGCAAAGTCGATTTTAAACGTCGCAAGCACGGTATCTCGGCGGAAGTGATCGGAATCGAGTACGATCCGAACCGCTCAGCCCGCATTGCTCTTATCAAATATTCTGACGGCGAACTAAGCTACATTCTTGCGCCGAACGGACTTCAAGTCGGAGCAACCGTTAATGCTGGAAATGATGTTGCCCCTGAATTGGGAAATGCGCTGCCTCTTCGGGTCATTCCTCTGGGCACGAACGTGCACAACATTGAATTGACTCCCGGACGCGGCGGACAGGTCGCGCGCAGCGCTGGACAACAGGCGACGCTTACTGCGCTCGAAGCTGGTTATGCGCTTGTGAAATTGCCCTCGGGCGAAATTCGTCGGATTCATGAGAACTGCTTCGCGACCGTTGGTCAGGTCGGCAACGTCGACCATATGAACGTTTCCAGCGGTAAAGCGGGCCGCACTCGCTGGCGAGGGCGCCGGCCCCACGTGCGCGGCATGGTGATGAACCCAATCGATCATCCTATGGGCGGCGGTCAGGGAAAATCGAAGGGAGGCGGCGGTCGCCATCATCCGGTCAGCCCATGGGGACAATTGGCCAAAGGATATAAAACACGCTCGAAACATAAGCCGAGTGATCGATTCATTTTGGAAAGGAAAAGAGCGAAAAAGAAAACGTGAGATGTCGTTGGTGAGAAGTGAGAAGTGGCGTTTACTTCTTACTTTACATGTCACTTATCACTTGAAATTTATGGCTAGATCGTTAAAGAAAGGACCCTTCGTCGAATCTCATCTTCTTGAGAAGATCGATAAGATGAATGCGTCGGGCGCAAAGAAACCGATTAAAACCTGGTCGCGGCGCTCGATGGTGACGCCGGACTTTGTCGGCCACACGTTTCTGGTGCATAACGGGAAGACTTTTAATTCCGTTTTTGTCACCGAGAACATGGTCGGCCACAAGCTCGGTGAATTTTCGCCTACACGCGTGTTTAGGAAGCACGGTTCGCACACGGCGAAGGTCACGAAATAATTGCGGATTGCGAATTGCAGAATGCGGATTGGCACCTCGCGGCGATGTCGCGGGATAATGCAATTTGCTATTTTAAATTTGCAGTTTGCAATTGGGTTTTGCGCATACGCGCAGGGAAATAGTTCTTTGTCAGAATCCAAGAGTGAAACCGGTACGCAATCGGCGACGGCGCAGACTGCAGTGGCGGAAACTGAAGAATTGCGAAGGCAATTATCCATTGCGCAGGAATCGCTGAAGGCCTTGACGAGTAGCCTGGCGGAATCGAATGGCGAGGCGGAAGAGTTGCGTCGCAGGTACTCCGATCTCGAATTGCGAATGGAAGCGCTGGGGTTGACGTCGGCGAACAAGGACCGGGCGAAACTCGAGCAGCGTTTACTCGCGGCGGTAAGCGATCTTCAGTTGGCGCAGAAGGTCCGGGACGAGTACCGCGACCAGATGCTGCGGCTTAACGAAGCAATCTTGCGCTACCTGAAAACGTCGCAGGGCGGTGATGCGCAGGCGCGGATGGATGTGGAAGCGCAATTGCGCAGCATTAACGAGTTGGTCACGAAATCGACAAGCCCGGCGGCGGTTCCTGAGCCAACTTTGATGGATGGCAGTGTGATCAGTGTGAAGGAGGATTGGTCATTTATCGTCGGCAACCTTGGCGAAAAACAGGGAGTGAAGATCGGGATGCCAATGCGAGTGATGCGCGAGGACCGAAAGATCGCGACGCTGCGGGTAGTCGATGTACGGCAGAAAATCTGCGGCGCGGTCGTTCAGGACATGGATTCGAAGAAGGAGAAAATTAAGGTGGGGGACCGCCTCCAGGTGGATGTGCAACCCGATGTGAGTTTGAGATAATGGAAATCAGATCAATATATAAGTATGCGCGGATTTCGCCATTTAAGGTGCGCGAAGTCACGCGTGAAATTCAGGGTTTGCGGGTTTCGGCGGCGCTAGATTTACTTGCGTTCACGCCGAAGAAGGCGGCGTCTCTTATTGGCAAGACCCTGAAGAGCGCGATCGCCAACGCTGAGAACAACGCGAACCTGAAACCTGATGGCTTGGTGGTGAAAGAAGCGACAGTCGGCGAAGGCCCGACACTCAAGCGGATCATGGCGCGTGCTCGCGGCAGTGCCAGCCGGATTCTGAAGCGCACCAGTCATATTCGCATCGTGCTTTCTGACGAGATTGCGATTGACACGCGAGAAACACGAAAGGCCAAGCGCAAACAAGAGAAGAAAGCTGCGAAGAAAGACATTAAGAGCGAAGCGACTGGATCCGTGCCGGCGGAGGGAAAATCCGACAAAAACACGAGTAAGAAATCACACAAATAAGTTAACGATGAACTGTCATTTTGAGCCGATCGCAGCGTCGAGGATTGCTGCGGGATCCGTCGACTTCACTCGGGATGACACCAAGCGGGGAGCGAAGTAGCAACATTATGGGACAAAAAGTTAATCCAATTGGGTTCCGCCTGAATGTGAATCGCGACTGGCGATCGCGCTGGTACGCCTCGCCGCAGGAATTCCCCTCGTTTCTGCACAACGATCTGAAGATTCGCGATTACGTAAAGAAGAAGCTGCAATTTGCCGCAGTTTCGAAAATCGTGATTGAGCGGGCTTGGAACTCTATTCGCGTAACCATTCATACCGCACGTCCCGGCATTGTGATCGGACGCAAGGGAGCGGAGATCGAAAAGATGACCGAGGAAATTTCCAAGATGGCCGATGGTAAACAGGTAAAAATCGACATCCAGGAAATCAAAACGCCCGAACTCGACGCGCAACTGATTGCCGAAAATGTGGCACTGCAAATCGAACGTCGCATCGCCTATCGGCGCGCGATGAAAAAAGCAGTGCAAACGGCAATGGATTTTGGCGCAGAGGGAATCAAGATCCGTTCCTCCGGGCGACTAAACGGCGCTGAGATCTCGCGTTCGGAATGGTACCGGGAGGGAAAAATTCCACTGCACACGCTGCGCACGCCAATTGATTACGGCTTTGCCGAGGCCAATACGGTTTACGGAAAAATTGGAGTAAAATGTTGGATCTGTAGAAAAGAAGAGCGGCCCGCGGAAGCACCCGCACCACCTGCCGCACCGCCGCCCCCGCCACCCGAGCCAGCTGAAGTGTAAGAGAAGTTTTTATGCCATTGATGCCCAAACGCGTGAAGTATCGGAAGGCCCAGCGTGGCAGCCGAAAGGGGACCGCTTCACGTAATCTGACAATTGATTTTGGCGAGTTTGGATTGCAAACGCTCGAACGCGCCTGGCTTACCAACACACAACTGGAAGCCGCGCGCGTTGCGCTCACTCGCAACATGAAGCGCAAAGGCAAACTGTGGATTCGCGTGTTCCCGGACAAGCCCGTAACCGCGCGTCCACCGGAAACGCGTATGGGGAAGGGCAAAGGGCAACCCGAGTTTTGGGTCGCCACGGTGCGGCCCGGCAACATTTTGTTTGAGCTCGATGGCGTCTCGGAATCCGTCGCGCGCGAATCTTTGCGCCTTGCAGCGGACAAGTTACCTGTGCGCACGAAGTTTCTCACACGTCATCGCGCGAGGGCTGCTTAACAACCATGAAAATGAAAGAACTCACAGAGTTGGGCATGGACGAGTTGTTAACCAAGCGGCGGGACCTGCGTCAGGAAAGTCTGCATCTGCGTTTGCAACAGCAGAGCGGTCAGCTTGAGCAGCCGAGCAGGCTGCGCCTGTTGCGGCACGACCTCGCCAGAATCGAAACAGAGCTATCGCAGCGCGCGAAAAAAACCGAAAGGAAGTAGACCATGGCCGAGCAAGAATCTTCACCAACATCAAACCAGGCCGATGCGGTTACCCGTGGTGCACGGAAGACGCGCACAGGCGAGGTGGTGTCCAGTAGCATGAACAAGACGATTGTGGTGCGGACAGTCACGCGCGTGCCGCATCCGAAATTCGGCAAGATCATCAAGCAGATGAAAAAATTTTATGCGCACGACGAACAGAACCGGGCGAAACCCGGGGACACTGTTCGCATCATGGAAACGCGGCCGCTGAGCAAGCTGAAGCGATGGCGCCTTGTGGAAGTAATTCAGAAGTAAATTCCCATGGTGCAAATTCGATCCAGACTGGATGTGGCAGATAACAGCGGCGCGCGCATGGCGACGATGATCGGTGTGATCGGGAAACAGACGCGTTACGCCGGCATTGGCGACGTGATCACTGCCAACGTGAAGGAAGCCAGCCCGACTGGTACGGTGAAGAAGGGCGAAGTAGTGCGAGCGGTTCTCGTTCGCACGAGGCAGCCGATCCGGCGCGAGGACGGCTCGCTCCTCCGCTTTGATAACAACGCCATCGTGATTATCGACAAAGACTTGAATCCACGCGGCACGCGCATCTTTGGGCCGGTCGCACGCGAATTGCGCGAGCGCAATTTCATGAAAATTGTCTCGCTCGCTCCTGAAGTCTTATGAACCGCAACAAGTGTCACGTTAAAAAAGGCGATCACGTCGAGGTTATTTCAGGGAATTTCCGTGGCTCTTCGGGAAAAATTCTGGCAGTGTTTCCAGGGAAACAACGGGTGTTGGTCGAAGGCGTCCGTATCATCAAGAAGCACCTCCGCAAATCGCAGGACAACCCTAGCGGCAAGATCGCCGAGCGCGAAGGCCCGATTCATATTTCTAATGTGCGATTGCTCGAGCGCGAGAAACCAGAGAAGGGTGGAAAATCGGAAAAAGGCAAAAAGGGGAAACAGCCCGATCAGCGAAGGGCTGCGCAAATAGAGACAGCTTAGTGGTATGGAAAACGAATTTCGTCGTCACTATAAAGAACACGTGATGCCGACGCTTAAAGAGCGCCATGGCTACAAAAACGTGCATCAGATCCCAAAGGTGGAGAAGGTCGTGATCAATACATCGATCGGCTCACAATCCGACGTGAAACAGGCGCTGGAGGAAGCAAAATCGGAACTGGCGCTAATTACGGGACAGCGACCGCTCGAAACGCTGGCGAAGAAGAGCATTTCCAATTTCAAATTGCGCAAAGATCAAGCCATAGGCGCGAAGGTCACTCTTCGTGGAGAGCGCATGTATGAATTCCTTGAGCGCTTCATCAAGGCGGCCCTCCCGCGCATTCGTGATTTTCGCGGTGTCTCGCCCCGGTGCTTTGATAACCACGGCAATTACACCATCGGAATTTCCGACCAGTCGATTTTCCCCGAAATCGAGCTCGACAAAATCAAGCGCAACATCGGATTTGATGTTACAATTGTCACTACGGCGCGAACGGACGACGAAGCTAAATCGCTGTTGAGCGAGATGGGGATGCCGTTCAGCGACCGGGCAAAGAAGCCCGCCGCGCAAGCCGCCGCCTGATTTGTATGAGCACCATTACAGACCCTATTGCCGATTTTCTGACGCGCGTCCGCAACGGCGCGCGCGCGCAGCGGCTGGAGGTGCTCGCCCCGTACTCCAAGATCAAGGCCGATATTGCACGCATTCTGAAAGAGGAAGGTTACATCTCGGATTACGCCGTCGACACAAGCGGAGCGCACCCGCAAATCAAGGTGATCAATAAGCTCGTGGACCGATCCAGCGCAATTGCAGGACTCCGGCGCGTCAGTCGCCCCGGGTTGCGTCGCTATGTTGGCGCAGATGAAATCCCGCGAGTGCTTGGTGGAATGGGTCTGGCGATCCTTTCCACCTCAAGAGGGATCTTGTCGGGGCGCGAAGCGAAAAAGCAAAAGGTAGGCGGCGAACTGCTGGCCTACGTTTGGTGACGATTTACATTCCTAACCACCAACGATCACGAGCTTATGTCACGAATTGGAAATACAGCGGTCGAGATTCCCGATAAGGTCAAGGTGAACATCGGCGACGGGGGAGAAGTGTCAGTGGAAGGGCCGAAGGGCAAAATGCAGTGGACGCTTCCGCGCTCAATCAAGGCCAGCGTGCAAGACAACCGTGTATCGCTTGTGCGTGAAGCTGAAACGCGGAGTGCGAAAGCGTTGCACGGACTTTCGCGCAGTCTCGTGCATAACATGATTCAGGGAGTTAGCGAAGGTTTCACGAAACAACTCGAGATCGAAGGGGTCGGATTCAGAGCGGCTGTGCAGGGATCGAATCTCAATTTGAGTCTCGGCTTTTCGCACCCTCTTGCATTTCCCATCCCAGCGGACATCAAAATTACAGTGGCCGATAACACGAAAATTACGATCCAGGGCGTGGACAAAAAGTTAGTCGGGCAGGTTGCAGCCGACATCCGCCGCTTTTATCCGCCGGAGCCTTACAAGGCAAAGGGTGTTCGCTACGCGGGCGAGCAGATTCGTCGCAAGGTAGGAAAGACCGTTCAATAGGCATGGCGACAATTCGTAAAGCAGCGCGGCAGCGCATTCATAGAAGGATCAGAAAAAGAGTCACGGGCACGGCGCAACGGCCCCGCCTCGCGGTTCATTTCTCTGGGAAGCATGTTTATGCGCAGGTCATCGATGACGATGCTGGACGGACAATCGCCGCTGCATCGACTGCTGAGCGTTCGTTGGGCGGCGAAGGAAAAACGCATGCAAACCGCACCACGGCGGAATTGGTCGGCAAGGCAATCGCGGAGCGCTCATTGGCGAAGAAACTCGATCGCGTTGTTTTTGATCGCGGCGGGTTCCTCTACCACGGAAAGGTGAAGGCGTTGGCAGATGCGGCGCGCGCTGGCGGTTTAAAATTTTAAATTCATGAATTACTCAAGCTCAGGAAGGCGGGGAGACTCGCGCAGGCAAGAAAAGGCGTCGACTGCAAAGGGTGACACGAGTGAGAAAGTCGTGTTCATAAATCGCTGCGCAAAAGTGGTGAAGGGCGGCCGGCGTTTCAGCTTCAGCGCCTTGATTGTAGCCGGCGATCACGATGGACGGGTGGGATACGGTTTCGGTAAAGCCAATGAAGTTTCCGAGGCAATTCGAAAAGCCTCTGAGTCGGCACGCAAAGGAATGGAAAAAGTTTCGCTGAACGAAAATACCATCCCGCACGAAGTGATCGGCGAGTTCGATGGTGCGCGAGTGCTGTTGCGTCCTGCTTCGCCGGGAACCGGGATTATTGCTGGCGGCGGTGTGCGAGCCGTTGCAGAAGCGGCCGGCATTCGCGATGTGCTTGCGAAATCGCTCGGGTCAAGCAATCACGCCAACGTGGTGAAGGCAACGATCGCCGCACTGCGCTCGCTTCGTCGCAAGGATCAAATTTTTAAACTGCGCGGGATTCCGTCCCGCGATGGAAGAGGTGAACCACATGATGCGTCTTCATAATTTGCGGCCGCGTCCCGGCTCGCGCCACCGCACTAAACGCCTCGGTTGTGGTGAAAGCTCGGGACACGGGAAAACCAGCGGAAAGGGGAGCAAAGGCCAAAAAGCGCGCTCGGGTGGGAGCATCCGGCTCGGCTTCGAAGGCGGACAAATGCCGCTGATTCGGCGATTGCCGAAGCGCGGATTTAATAATGCAGCATTTCACAAGCATTACGCTGTTGTCAACGTGAGTGACCTCAATGCATTTAAGGCCGGCACGGTCGTAAACGAACAACTTTTGCGCGAATCGAATCTCGTCCGAGGTCATTTTGTCGGGATCAAAATCCTCGGCGAGGGCGAACTGAAGCACGGCCTCGAAGTGCAAGCCGACAAAATCAGTGCGACCGCGCGCGAAAAAATTGAAAAGGCCGGTGGAACCGTCACGCTGCGTGAAGCGCGCAGGATTGAAAAAAGCCAGGCAGACGTTGCTTCGGCTGCAAGCGGCACCAGAGGCCGCGGTCGCGACAGATAAGCCGCGGGTTAAGAAAACGAAATCGCGCAACAAGAAGAGCGAATGATTTCGGCGTTCTTAAACAGCGTCAAGATACCGGAGCTGCGCCGGCGCATTTTGTATACGCTGGCCGTGATTGTGATTGTGCGTTTGGGGGCTGCGATCACGACCCCGGGCGTCAATCAAGGTGTCTTGCAGGAGTGGTTTCGCACTTCGTTGAGCCAGCGCACTGGAGGTGGGCTGGCGGCGCTCTTCAACTTGTTTAGTGGCGGCGCGCTGGAAAATTGCGCCGTGTTCTCGCTCGGCATTATGCCGTACATCAGCGCCTCGATCATGATGCAGTTGTTGACCGCGGTTATTCCGCAACTCGGCAGGTTGGCGCGCGAAGACGGCGGTCGCCAGAAGATCATGCAGTTGACGCGCTACACGACACTTGTTCTGTGCATTTTCCAAGGCTATCTGCTGGCGCTTTCATTTCAGCACCCGGAATCGTATCACACCATGCTGCCGGGGATCACTGACACGATCAGGCAGCTTGGGATTCCGCTGGTGGACGATCTTGGCTGGAAATTCCGAATCGTAACAGTGGTTTCTCTAACGACCGGCACGATGGTGCTGATGTGGTTGGGCGATCAAATTACCGAGCGCGGTATTGGCAACGGTATCTCGCTCATCATTACCATCGGCATTGTTGCGCGCCTGCCTGCTGCGCTTGTACAGGCGTGGAAGACTTTTGTGCCGTCGGGGCAAGCGGGTTCGAGCCAGGTGAACCCGATGGTGCTCGTGTTGCTCGTATTGGTTTTGATCTTTGTTATCGCTGCAGTAATCGCGATTACCCAGGGCGTCCGGAAGATCACTGTGCAGTACGCCAAGCGCGTGGTCGGCCGGAAAATGTACGGTGGTCAGACGCAATACATGCCTTTGAAAGTGAATTATGCCGGCGTCATGCCGATCATCTTCGCCTGGGCTCTCCTTCTGTTCCCGGCCACAATTGTCCAGTACGGATTTAGAAACAGCCCCACAGCCGCGCGCATTGCTGCTGCGCTTTCCACCGGCTGGGTTCATTATGTCGTTCTCGCAGCGATGATTTTCTTCTTCAGCTATTTCTGGGTCGCTACACAGTTTCAACCAACTCAAATTGCGGATGATCTGAAAAAATATGGCGGTTACATTCCCGGTGTGCGCCCTGGAAAACCAACAGCTGATTTTCTTGATTTCACGATGACGCGGTTGACGTTTGCCGGCGCGATTTTTTTGACGCTGATCGCAGTTTTTCCAAGCCTCCTCAGCCAATGGCTGAACGTACCGGTAATCACCGCTCAGTTTTTCGGTGGCACAAGTTTGTTGATCATCGTTGGTGTCATGCTCGACACGATGCGGCAAGTCGAGACTCACCTGATTCAGCGGCATTACGACGGCTTCTTGCGCAAAGGCCGGATCCGAGGGAGATCGTTTGATCGCGCTGCCTACGCGCGCGGCGAAGTGGCGGCGAGCGGCACGTTGATGTGGCTGTATGTGGGCATTGCCGTGCTCGTGATTGCCGGGGTCGCGATTTTTCTGTATGGGCGATAGGTGAAGCGATAGGTGAAAAGGCGGCTTGTTCTTCTCGGCCCGCCCGGTTCCGGCAAAGGGACCCAGGCGGAAATGATTACGCGCCACTTCGGGATTCCTGTGACTTCACCGGGCGCGATTCTGCGCCGTGAGCGCGATCTTGGAACGCCGTTGGGGCAGGAGACTGCCGAAGCACTCCGAAGCGGCGGGCTCGTCTCGGACAAAATTATCATCGAACTAATCGAAGACTGGTTGCGGTTGCACGGTGGCCATGGATTCGTCTTCGACGGATTTCCTCGAACGTTGCTGCAGGCCGAAAGTTTGATGTCAATGTTAACCAAATTGCGCACAGCGCTGGATTTGGTGATTTGGCTGGAGGTATCGGAGGAAACAGTGCGCGATCGCATCACCGGGCGACTTCAATGCGGCGAGTGCGGTTTTACGACGAGCTCATCGAGTGCACAGTTTGCCAACCGTCCCGTATGCCCATATTGCGACGGGCGATTGGAACGCCGCAACGATGATGATCTGGGCGTATTGCAGACGCGGTTGCAAGAATTTCACACCAAGACCGAACCGCTGTCAGCTTTTTACGAAAAGGTGTCGATCCTGCATCGGATCGATGGCAACCGCGACCGGGACGCTGTGTTCAGTGAGATCTCGCGGTTGATTGAGGATAAGAGCCCGAAATGATTCCCATCAAGAACGCGAAAGAAATCGAAAAGATGCGGCAGGCATGCCGCACGGCGAGCGACATCCTGGACCAGGTCAGCGACCTGATTCGCCCTGGAATCACAACGAAGGAAGTGGACCAGGCAGCTGCGGATTTCATGAGCAACGCCGGTGTGAAAAGCGCGTTTCTTGGTTATCGGCTTGGACACCGTGTTTTTCCCGGAAACATTTGTATCTCGCTTAATGACGAAGTTGTCCACGGCATCGGCAGTCAACGGCGAATTCAGTATGGCGACATAGTGAAGCTCGACATCGGTATCGTTGCGGACGGCTGGGTTGGAGATAACGCCACCACTGTTCCCGTTGGAATTGTCGAGGAGCGGACGGACCAATTGCTGCGCGTGACCGAAAACGCGCTTGCGCGCGCCATTCGCGTCGCTCATGAAGGTCGTCGTGTGGGCGATATCTGCGCCGAGATCGAAGAGGAAGCGCGCCATAATGGTTTTTCCGTTGTGCGCGAATTTGTCGGGCACGGCGTTGGACGCAAGATGCACGAGGAACCGCAGATTCCCAATTACGGCAAACGGGGCAGCGGACCAAAATTGAAGGCCGGTATGACGCTTGCCATTGAGCCGATGATCAACATCGGCGCGTCCGAAGTCCGCTTGCTCGAGGACGGCTGGACGGTGTGCACGGCGGATGGCCTGCCATCGGCACACTTCGAACATACGGTTCTGATTACGAGGGACGAACCGGAAATTCTGACATGGCGCGCAAGGACGCAATTGAGGTAGAGGGCACGGTCGTGGAGTTGCTGCCTAACACAATGTTCCGGGTCGAGATTCCGGGGCGCCGTCGCGTGCTGGCACACATTTCCGGCAAAATGCGTCTGCACTTCATTCGGATCTTGCCAGGAGACAAAGTTATGCTAGAGATTTCACCCTACGATTTGTCGAAAGGGCGAATTATTTATCGCCAAAGATGACAACCCGGCGGGCCGCCGCGGTTTTCGATTTCGCGGATTATGAAAGTACGACCATCAGTAAAAAGGCTTTGTGCAGGTTGCAGGATTGTGAAGCGTAAGAACGTCGTGCGCGTGATCTGCAAAAACCCGCGGCACAAGCAGAGACAAGGGTGATTTGCGAGAAGTGATCAGTGATTTGTTATGCCAAGACTATTAGGAGTTGAGATTCCAGCGGGCAAACGCGTTGAGGTATCTCTGACGTACATCTACGGAATCGGGTTCAGCACAGCGAGGCGCATTCTTGAGCAGACCAACATCGATCCGAACATTCGCGCCAAAGATCTTACTCCGCAGCAGTTGAACGAGATCATTCACGCGATCACCAACAATAAACTTAAAATCGAAGGCGACCTGCGACGCGACGTGCAGGGTAATTTGAAACGTCTGCAGGCGATCAATTCCTATCGCGGCATTCGTCATCGGAAAGGTTTGCCCGTGCGCGGTCAACGTACTTCAACAAACGCCCGAACACGGAAAGGACCTCGCAAGACAGTTGGTGTAATTCGCAATCCCGACGCGAAAGCTGGCAAGGTCTAATCACGATTTACAATGGCTGAAGAAACGAATCCCGAAACTCCGGACGATACAAAGCCCGCCGGCGATGCCGCTCAACAGGAGCCGGCGCCAAAAGAGGCCTCTCCCAAAGCCGAAGCAGCTCCCAAGCGTGCGGGGCCAAAGAAAGCGGCGAAGGCCAAGAAAGAACAGCCTGCGCCTGCGACCGCAGCGCCGGAGAATCTTTCACTATCAACCGACGAGGTTGAAAAGCCGAAGATCGTCAAGGCCAAAGGGAGCAAGAATGTTCATTCCGGCGTTGCGCATGTGTTGGCGACTTTCAACAATACCATTGTCACCATCACCGACCTGAAAGGCAACGTGATTGGGTGGTCGAGCGCCGGAAAGGTTGGTTTTAAGGGTTCGCGCAAAAGCACCGCTTACGCGGCGCAAATGGTAGCGCAGGACGCCTCGCGCCAGGCTATGGGCCATGGGCTGAAAGAAGTGGAAGTATTGGTCAAAGGCCCAGGAGCAGGGCGCGAATCTGCGGTCCGCGCTTTGCAAGCCATCGGGCTCGATCTCACCGTGATTCGCGACGTTACGCCGGTGCCTCACAACGGTTGTCGTCCGCCCAAGCAGCGCCGGGTCTGAGGCTATCAACGCTAAACTCTCAACTATCAGTTTTCTGGAATGGCTAGATACACAGGACCAAAAACAAAAGTAAGCCGCCGTTACGGTGTGCCGCTCTTCGGGCCCTCAAAGGCATTGGAGCGGAAGAATTATCCGCCCGGCCAGCACGGCCCGAGAGGCTCCCGGCGCAAGCAATCCGATTACGCGATCGCGCTCGGTGAAAAACAGAAACTGCGTTATCAGTACGGGCTGCTCGAGCGACAGTTCCGGCGCATTTTTCAACGTGCCCTGCGCAAGCGCGGCGTGACCGGTGAGACACTTCTTCAGTTGTTGGAAACGCGACTCGATAATGTTGTTTACCGCCTTGGGTTTGCGAATACTCGCAGCGCGGCGCGCCAGCTGGTGTCACATGGCCATGTGCTGGTGAACGGGCGTCGCGTCAACGTCGCTTCCTATAATGTAAAAGCAGGCGAGGAAATTACGATCAAGGACAAACCAAAATCCCGTCAACTGGTGCTGCGGAATCTTGATCTTACGCAGATTGCTCCCGTTCCCGACTGGCTCACAGTCGATCGCGATGGCCTGAGCGGTAAAGTCGCGCGCATCCCGTCTCGGGAAGAAATGCAGCCGATCGTGAACGAACAACTGGTCGTCGAGCTGTACTCCCGGTAACTGGAACATAGACCTCCGGTCTGTGCGCCCGGCGGACATATTGTCCGCGGCTGTTAAATCAGCGGAGTCCAACTCCGCTGGGCGCACAGGCAAAATGCCTATGTTCCGTCGCCCGCGTTGATGGTTTCTAAATGTTCGAGCGCTTTCTCGTAACTTTTGCGCTCGAGGTAATGTTTCAGCCGCGGATCGATCGGCTGCGGAAGCGACGTTTGCAGAAGGTCGATTTTTTCTGACACCGCGCGCAATCGGGCGATGTGTTTTGCCTCGTCGCGACGACTTTCCTCGTCCCGAATGATGGCGACGCGTTCTCGCAGTGCGTCTCGAAGATCGGCAACCTCGTTTTTCATTGGTTCAAGAACCACGGATTACACGGATAACGCGGATGAGAAATTCGGTGCCTGCAGATATCTGATTTCATCCGCACCCATTTGAGAAATCCGTGGTTACATTTTCCAACTCAGCGCCGAGCCTCGGAGAGCAGTTGTCGTCTCGCTTCAAGCCAGTCGGATTCCGCGTCGCCCGGCAATGCAAATCTGCGCCGGCGTTCGGAAATGAAATAGGCGCGGAGACGAATTACTTCCTCTGAAGGCTCAGCAGAGGTGGACGGTTCCGCCGATGGTAACGCTGAAATCAGTGCAGTTCGATCGGCGAGATCTTTGGTGACGGTCGCCCTTGGCTTTTTGGCTGCAGTTGCGCGTCGTGCGCTCCGTCGTTTGTCGGTTTTCTTGGTCATGCTCGGGCCGTCTGACTCTGCAGATGGCTGATTTTTGTCTTGGGCAGTTTTCGTTTTCTTTGGCACAGATCGATAAGGGTTGTTAAGTTTTCGTTTATCGTTGATCGGATAGTTGGCAAGTGCTTTCTCGCCCTTCCTTGCGACATCGGCTAGACTTGGAACAGAAATGGCTGGGATAAAACAATTCATCTTCCGCTGGGCTGCGACGACCGTTGCGGTGATGGTCGCCTCGTCTGTAATCCACGGGATCCGTTATGACACTGTCGCGTCGCTCATCGGGGCCTCGCTTTTGTTGGGAATTTTGAACGCTTTCGTTCGCCCAATTCTATTGATCCTCAGCGCGCCAGTCATTCTCCTTACACTCGGCTTTTTCATTCTCGTCCTTAACGGGTTCTTGCTGCTTCTGGTGCCCAGCGTCGTTGTCGGATTTCATGTGGGTGGTTTTTGGAGCGCATTCTGGGGCGCAATTGTGATCAGCATTGTTAGCTGGGTTTTGAGCGCATTTTTCCGGGGAAGCGATGGACGTGTGCATGTGTTGACCCATCACACCGAAGTGCGCCGCGTTCGCGGTAGGGTCCTGGAGGATGACGAACGCCGCTGAGGAGCAGTTCAGCCGATCAATCGAGATATTTGGTGAGCCGGGAGCGGAGCTCTGTGCGAGCGCGGAAGAGCACGCTCTTTACAGCCGGCACCGAGAGATCCAGGACCTCGGCAATTTGCTCATAGCTGAGCTCTTGGTATCTGCGCAGCACGAGCGCCATCCTCTGCGTCTCCGGCAAGCGTTGAATCGCTTCCTCAATCGCTTGCTGCAGTTCCGACTCGAGCAGAGATGCGTCCGGGGCGAGGGTTGTTTCGTCCTTGAAAGGAGGATCCTCCGCGCCGGGTTCTGATTGGAGCGGAACATGAGGGCGACGCTTGGTGCGGCGCATCTCGTTAAACACCAGGTTGCGCGTAATTTTCAACAGCCACGTGGTAAACTTGGCGCGCGGAACGTATCGACGCGCGCTTTTCCACACTCGAATGAAAACCTGCTGCGCGATATCTTCCACGTCCGAACTGCTGCCCAGCATGCGCGCAATCGTGCCGGCCACCAGAGTTTGATGCTTTTCGATCAGCCGCTCAAAGGCTTGGGTATCTCCTCGGCCGACCAGCTCCATCAGCCGCACGTCGTCGGCATCTTCTTCCGATCTGCCCTGGTTTCCTCGATCGTTCTGAGACATCGTGACTTAGACGTTGGCACCCCGAAATTTTTCCAGAAAAACGCAATCCGCCAAAATTTGAGCGTCCACCACCCTCGTAGGCATCGTTTTTGTTGCAACCCAGAAGCGGCCTGTGCATGCTTAAGGCGCGATAAATCAGAGTCCCCAGATGAATTACCAACTCATTCCGAACGAGCTGAGGCCGATCGCCGAAAAGGTTGAGGCGCAGCAGCGCATTTCAGAGGCGGACGCTCTCCGGCTTTATGGCACGAATGATCTCAACGCCCTTGGAATGATCGCGAACGTCGTGCGCGAGCGAAAGAACGGCAACTACGCAACCTACATCCACAACCGCTACATCAATTACTCGAATATCTGCATCTTATCCTGCCAGTTCTGTGCGTTTGCCGCCAAGAAACGCGACGCCCACGCGTTTGAATATGCGATCGACGAAATCGTGCAAGCCGTGACGGATGCGCTTCCCCTTGGAGTCACCGAAGTGCACATGGTGGGAGGACTGCATCCGAGCTTAAAGAAAGATTGGTATCTCGATCTTTTGCGCCGGTTGCGTGCCCTCGATCCACAGCTGCACATTAAGGCGTTCACCGCGATCGAGGTTCGACATTTGGCCCAGCGAGTGTTCAAAATGCCGATTGGCGACACCCTGGAAACTTTGCGCGAGGCCGGACTTAATTCGATCACCGGCGGTGGCGCTGAAATTTTCGATCCACTCGTGCGCGACCAAATCTGCCGCGGCAAAGAAACGGCCGCCGAATGGCTCGATGTGCATCGGACCTGGCACTCGATGGGGGGTCGCAGCACCTGCACCATGCTGTACGGACACATCGAAACAGTCGCGCAACGCGCCGATCATTTGCGCCAACTGCGTCAACTCCAGGATGAGACCGGCGGGTTTACCGGGTTTGTTCCCTTTGCGTTCGAACCCAACCAAGCCCACGGCACCCTGGCCCAGATGAAGCGCGCCTCTGCTTTTGAACAACTGCGAAATCTTGCGGTGAGCCGAATCTACCTCGATAACATCGACCACTTGACCGCTTACTGGGTCAGCCTTGGATTGCCGCTTGCGCAGGTCTCGCTCAGCTACGGCGTGGACGACCTGCATGGAACAATCTTGGAGGAAAAGATTTTCCACATGGCCGGCGCATCTACCCCGCAACAACAGAGCGTAGCTGCACTCGAACACGCCATTCGCGAAGCCGGCCGCGAGCCGATCCAGCGCGACAGTCATTACCGGCATATTTCTCCGCGGATAACGAGCGAGAAACGCGGGGCGCCGGCGCCAGCAGAATTAGTCTGCGCGTAGCGACGCCGTTATTCCGAGCGAAGTCGAGGAATCCCGTTGCGAAATCTACAGGCAGCTTTCCGGGATCCTTCGATTTCAGTTCGGTGCGATCAGGATGATCGCGATTTTGATCATCTCCCAAATTGAACTCGCTGCGTATCGGTTGCGTAAAGTACGTCAACGCTCGTCCGCTGATTCGCGGCTGGCCGGGGAACGTTGAGTTTGATCATCCATCGGCATTGTGTCAGCGCCTCGCGAAGGGCGAGCTCGATGTCGCTCTTGTTTCCAGCTTCGAATATCTGCGCAACCCGGTCTATCGAATCGTCGATGATGTTTCAATTTCATCTTACGGACCGGTTTACAGCGTCGTACTCGCGTATAGCGGCGAGATTTCAGAGATCGAGCAAATTGAACTCGATCCTGCGTCGGAGACGTCCGCAAACCTTCTTCGAGGCCTCCTGACAGAGCTTGGATTAAAGCCGCGTTTTGTCTCCGGAGTGCCGGGGAGCACAGGCTGCCAGCCTGTTGTATCTGGCAGCGTGCCGGGCAAAGGTAACGCTCGACTGCTCATTGGAGATCAAGCCATTCACTTTCGCCAGAAGCACGCCAGTGAATTCCAATTCTGGGATCTCGGCGAGCAATGGAAGAAACTTACCGGGCTACCGTTCGTTTACGCATTATGGCTGATCCGCCCTGAAGTCACCGACGCAAAATCGGTCGCTCAACGCCTGCGCAAATTGCGCGACGGAAATCTCGCCACTCTCGACGATTTGATCGCGGAAGCTGTAGCCGGGGTCGGTGACCCCGGTAATCGCAAAATGACTCGCGAATTCCTTTCGCGTTATTTCCGCAAAAATCTTCGATTCAACTTTGGAAAAAAAGAGAAGCAAGGTTTGCAAAGTTTCGCGGATTTGTGCGTAAAGCACGGACTGCTTGCCGCGCGCGATCGCCTGTTCACCCTTGTGTAGAAAGCTAAAACATGCGCTTGCGGTCCTCGAGAATCAAGGCTTCTCCTCGGTCAAGCCAAGGTCGAGATCGTAAAGGCGCCAGCCTGCGCCAGTAAAATGGAACCGGAGCTTGATTCCATCGCGGCCAACGACAAAGCTTCGCAACCCGGTGAAGAACGCGTATTTCACTTTCGATGAATTTGGGTTATTGCCGAGCGTGAAACGAAATTGGCGCGGCGCCTTCAGGTTCTTCACCGCTTCCGGATTTGAGAGGATCGCGGCGATGCCGTCGGGCGTGACATAGGCGTCAATCATCGCATCGATCAGCGTTGGCCCGAGGCTACTCCAACGTTTGTGTGTGCTGGTCGCCTTGGCAAAGCGCGCCACCAGTTGCCTCTTTAGCGACGCTCGAACAGCCGGAAAATCAACGCGCGCGCTGATCCCTCTGGCGTCGCGTGACCGAACTGCGACCGTGAACCGCCAAAATGAAAAATATGGCGACGCGCCATAGATCAGCACAACAGTCGCAACGATAAGCATGAGCCAGCGAATGAGTTTCATTTCGGGTGTACGCTCACAGACGATTGTGCATATTTAAAAGCGGCGCGAGGACGCATCGCACTCCAAGGCACTTGGTGCAAAAGTTAGGAAAGCGGATCCCATTTCGCGTCAGTTTGAGAGTACGCATGTCTCCCCGAATCGCTCTCATTGCGACTGACTCCAGGTTGGATTAGCGCGCTGACACCAGGATCGGTCCGGCCTCGTGCATTATTCGTCCGCGCCGTCATCTTGTCACGCAATGCGGAGCGAATAAACTAAGCGGTGCAGCCTCGATGGATTCTTCCGCCGTGCGAAAGTCTGAATGGCGACGCCATTTCATGGAGCGAAATTTGCGGATCGGAATGCATCGCGCGATTCCTTTTCAGGAAAGGGTTTCGGAGCGCGGATGAAGTTCAAAATTTTCTGCGGCCGCGCCTTGGCTCGCTGAGCGATCCATTTCTGCTTCCGCAAATGCGGGCGGCAGTCGTTCGGATTCTTGCCGCGTTGGATCGGCAAGAGCGCATCGTGCTCTTTGGCGATTACGATGTAGATGGAGTGACCTCCCTGGCGTTGCTCGATGAAACGTTGCGCGCTTATTCCGCAGTTGCGCGACCGGAGCTGTTTTTACCGTTGCGCATGGAGGAGGGTTACGGGTTGAGCCGGGAAAGCGTCGAGCGCTGTCTCGAACAGTATCGGCCGCAACTGCTCGTTGCCCTCGATTGCGGCACTGCTTCAACCGGTGAAATTGCCGAGCTCAACAAGCGCGGCGTGGACGTCATCGTGCTCGATCACCATGAGGCAAAATCCGTGCTGCCCGACTGCGTCGCGCTTGTGAATCCGAAGACTGATCCTGCATCGCCGTTTCATTATCTCTGCAGCGTGGGAATCGTCTTCAAGCTTTGTCATGCGTTGTTAAAGACGCGGCCGCTGCCCGGGTTCGATTTGAAATCGAAACTCGATCTTGTCGCGCTTGGCACGGTGGCTGACATTGTGCCGCTGGTCGAGGAGAATCGTATCCTGGTTCAGCGCGGCGCAATCGAAATTGCGCAAACCTCGCGCATCGGATTGAAGAAATTGATGCAAGTCGCGGGGGTGCGGCCGCCAATTCTGCCGGAGGATATTGGTTACAGACTGGGACCACGGCTGAATGCTGCGGGGCGTTTGAGCACAGCGGAGAAATCTTTGCGACTATTGCTCACACGTGACGAAGTCGAAGCGACGGCGCTGGCGAACGAGTTGGACCAGCAGAACCGTGAACGGCAGGAAGTTGAAAGGCAAATCCTCGCTGCAGCCGTTGAGCAGATCGATAAATCGTTCGACCCGGCGCGTGACGCAGCCATCGTCGCGGGCGCCCGCGGCTGGCATCCCGGCGTGCTGGGCATCGTTGCGTCCCGGATCGCTCGAAAACATCATCGACCCGCAATTGTGATCGGTTTCGACGAGAACGGCGCGGGCAAGGGAAGCGGACGAAGCATTGAAGGCCTGGACCTCGTCGAGGCGTTAACTCGTTGCGCGGCGACACTCGAGAAATTCGGCGGCCACGAAATGGCGGCGGGCTTGACGCTGCGCGAAGAAAATTTCGCGCGGTTTGCTGAGGCATTTCGTTCCGCTGCGCGAGATATACTTTCGAAGGAAGCTTTGCAACGCTGTCTGCGCCTCGATCATGAGTTGCCATTTTCGGAGATCGATGTGGAGTTTCTACGCTGGCACGAACTGTTGCAGCCTTTTGGAAGCGGAAATCCGCAGCCGATTTTCTTTGCGCGCGCCGTCGAACCGGTCGCGCCGCCGCGAGTCGCAAACGAAAAGCATCTCATCTTCCGGTTGCGTCAGGGTGACCGATACCGTCGCGCGGTTTATTTTGATGGCGCGGCGACTGAATTACCGCCTGCCCCATGGGACGTAGCATTCCGAGTTGGGATGGATCAATATGAGGGCCAAACTTTGGTCGCCATGCGTATTGAGGCGGTGCGCGCGGCGGAACGGGCGTGAAATCAAGTACGTTCCGTTCAATTGTCATCCTGAGCGGAGCGGAGTCGAAGGATCTCGTTGTGCTACCGTCCGTAATGCCACGGGATTCCTCGACTTCGCTCGGAATGACGGGTTAGCAGCATGATCAATGTTTCAGCCAATCTTGAGGAATTAACCTGGGTCCCGCGACCGCGACTGCTCGCCCTGCGGCGGCTAGGCATTGAAACTGTAGAAGACTTGCTGACGCATTTTCCCCGGCGTCACGAGGATCGCACAGAGTTCCCGCATTTTCCGCGAGAAGAAAGCGAGGTTCCAATCTGTCTTTGCGGTGAGGTTGTTAAAACTTCGCTGCGCCGGTTTGGCGGCTGGAAGAAAATTTTTGAAGCGACGCTGCAGGAATCGCAGCCAAACGCTCTGAGCGAACCACTCGTATGCCGCTGGTTCAATCTGCATTACGTGCAGAAAATGATCGCTACGGGTCAGCGGATCGTTGTTTTTGGCAAGCCGCGACTGCGCGGAAAGCGGATTTGCATGGATCATCCGGAGTTTGAGGTGATCGAAAACGACGAAGAGATGTCGATCCATTTCCGGCGCATCGCGCCGATTTACCCTGCGACCGAAGGTCTTTCACAACGCGTCTTGCGCGGAATTATCTATCGGATGCTGCAGGAACTTTCAGACGCAGCGTGGGAACCGGCTGTTCCGACCACGTTGGTGCGCGGTAAGCGATCGGACGCGATTCGCGCGATTCATTTTCCGGAGAGTTGGGAAGCGCGCGATGCTGCGAGCGAGCATTTGGTGCTTTCAGAATTTTTCACCATGCAAATGCTGATCGCCTCGCGTCGCTTCCGGTCGTCGAACCGCCCCGGCGAGGCACACTGCGGGTCAGGCGCACTGCTGGAGAAATTCCTGAAGGCTCTTCCGTTCGAATTGACCGGGGCGCAGCGAAAAGTGATCGCGGAAATCAGGCGCGATCTTGCGGCGAATTATCCGATGAACCGTTTGTTACACGGCGACGTCGGCTCGGGAAAAACCGTCGTTGCGATTGCGGCGATGCTGCTGACGGCTGAAGCGGGATATCAGGCGGCGTTCATGGCGCCGACGCAAATTTTGGCCGAGCAACATTACGATGTGCTCCGGCGCTGGCTCGAGCCGCTGGGCTTGCGCCTGTCGTTGCGAACAGCCGCCAGGCAGGAAGACAGCGGTCCGTTGCCACTCTTTGCGCAGAATGAAAATCTGGCGAGCGCACGCGTCTCGGGTGCTGGTGCTGTTGTCTCGGAAGCACGAACTTTTGATGAGCAGCGAGACGCGGAGCAGAGTTCGTCGCTGCGAGACGCAACGACCAACACGCGGGACGCGTATGCTCCTCAATCCAAGGGTGCGCTCTACACGAAACGTCACCTTCCGCATTTCGATCGGCCATGGGGAGTTTATGCCATCACGATCAGTACGCGTCACCGTAACGAGCTATCGCCTGCTGCGCGAACCATCGTGCTCAACGCGCTCCGACATTTTCATGATAAACGTTACGAGCTCTATGCTGTGTGCGTGATGCCCGACCACGCGCATTTGCTCCTCCAACCATGGCCGAAGGAATTCGATGCAAATGACGACCCTGCTTTTTGGTCAGTCGCAGAACTTATGCAGTCGATAAAATCCTTTACTGCGCACGAGATAAACAAACTTCAAAAGACAAGGGGCCTAGTTTGGGAAAAAGAGTCATTTGATCGGTTGATCCGGTCGGAATGCGACTTGGCGGAAAAGTTCCATTATATTCTGCGGAATCCGTGGGAGGCGGGTGTGGCCCGGCAGAATGAAGACTATCTATGGGTCTGGACGCAGGATGATGAGCTTCGCCTTCCTCCGGGGAGCACGCTCGTCTCGGGTGTTGGCGAAGGTGTCCCGCCTTCGCAAGCTTCCAGGCGCAAAAGTTCGTCATCGCAAAATGTGGCGACCAGCACGCTCCAAGCGTGCGCCCCTCAGACGCCGCTCGCAACCGACCAGCCCCAAATCATCGTCGGGACGCACGCGTTGCTATACGAATCGATTTCATTCTCGAATCTCGGGCTCGCCGTGATTGATGAGCAGCACAAGTTCGGCGTGGCGCAGCGCGCCAGACTGACTGCGCGTGAACCGGCGCCGGACGTACTGGTCATGACAGCCACGCCGATCCCGCGAACCCTAACGATGACCATCTACGGCGACCTCGACGTATCGACCATCGATGAGATGCCGAAGAACCGTGGAAGAATCATCACTGCGGCTCGGGATACGTCGAAGTTAGGCGAGGTACTCAGCTTTTTGAGAACGGAATTGGAGAGGGGACGCCAGCTTTATGTGATCTATCCGTTGATTGATGAAAGCGAAAAGCTGGACGTGAAAGCCGCTGCGGCGGAATACGAACTGTGGCGCGAACGTCTGCATCCGTTCCGCTGCGAATTGCTTCACGGCCGGATTCCGGCCCCGGAGAAACAGCAGATCATGGATCGTTTTCGACGCGGCGATACGAACGCGTTGATCAGCACCACTGTGCTCGAGGTCGGTGTCGATGTACCGAATGCGAACGTGATGCTGATAGAAAACCCCGAGCGTTTCGGTCTCGCGCAGTTGCATCAGCTTCGAGGACGGATCGGCCGCGGCGAACACAAATCGTATTGCATTTTACTCGGCTCGAACCAGGGAAAGGAGACAGCGGCGAAGCTCGCGGTTTTGGAACGAACAACAAACGGCTTCGAAGTGGCGGAAGCAGACTGGGAATTGCGCGGGCCCGGCGATGTTCTTGGCACAGCGCAGAGCGGCTTGCCGGCGCTCAAGATTGGCGATTTGAAACGCGACGCAGACCTGATGCGGCGCGCCCGCGCCGCAGCGATGTCCATCTTCGAAGTGGACCCCCGCCTGGAGCTGCCTGAGAATCAACGTTTCCGACGTTTAATTGTCGAACAACAGGGACAAAGTTTCTCCCATATTAGTTGATGAAAAATCTCGCAAAATTTTTACTTTTCGTTCTGCTGTTAAGCGCAGGAATTTCCCTGCTTTACGATTACCGCCTCAAACATGGCGGCCTGAATCTATCTTCTGTCCGAAAACCGGAAAAGTACACGCTGGCATCGGAGCCGAGCGTGGATGCAAAGCAAGTGCCATCGTTGGAGGCGTTGAGCCGGGAGCGGCGCGAGCTTGTGAAAAGCGTGATTCCGTCCGTCGTGGCAGTAAAAACTTCGAAACGAATTAGTATCCAGCGCGACAACGGGGTTAATCCGTTCGAATTCTTTTTTGGTAACTCACGGCGATTTCGTAGTCCGCGGGACGAGGCGCGAGTGCAGAATTCACTCGGCTCCGGCGTGATTGTGACGAAGGAAGGTCACATCATAACCAATACTCATGTGGTCGATCAGGTGGATGAAATTGAAGTGCAATTGAGTGATGGACGCACCACAAAAGCGCGCCTGGTGGGTGCCGATGACCAACTCGATCTGGCTGTGCTCAAGATCGATGTTCCGGGCGTCACACCGCTGAAGCTGGCTGACTCCGACACGGTGCAACCGGGAGATTCTGTTCTCGCCGTCGGCAATCCGTTTGGTCTCCAGGAGACGGTGACGGACGGAATCATTAGCTGGAAGGGACAGCCAAACAGCGCGGATTTTCGTGGCGATCTGCTCCAGACTAACGCGGCAATCAACCCGGGGAACAGCGGCGGGCCATTGATCAACGTGCGAGGGGAAGTGGTCGGTATTAACGAACAAATCGTCTCCAGGAGCGGAGGTTCAGAAGGAATCGGCTTTGCGATTCCATCCAACACCGTCCGCACCGTGCTGGAAAGCGTGTTGAAAAACGGCCGTATCATTCGCGGTTATCTGGGAATCACAAGTCGCGCATTGCAGCCGGGCGAGCAGACCGCAACTGACAACAAGGGAGTAGTGGTAGAGGAAGTAATACCAGGATCGCCTGCTGCACAGGCGCAATTGCAGCCAGGCGACGTCATTCGCAAGTTTAATGGACACGACGTCAACAACATCATTGGGCTCAGGAACATGGTGGGACAAGCCGAGTTGGACAAAAATGTGGAACTGGGAATTTTGCGTGATGGGAAGCCGCTGAAGGTAACAACTCAAATCAAAGAACAGCCGCAGGATTATCAGACTTCGAACGTTTCGCCGAAACAAGGTCCTTCGCAGTCGCAAAACCCACCACAACCGAACGTTCAGGACCAAACCGACAATCCGCTGGCGGCAATTGACGTTAGCGAGTTGACTCCTGAGATGGTGCGCCAGCTCGATCTGCCAAACAATGTGCACGGCGTTGTAGTCACCGGCGTTGATGCTGATAGCGGCACGGCGGACCTGCAAAGAGGCGACGTGATCGAAGAAATCAATCAACAGCCGGTCACGTCCGTTTCCGACTACAAGAAGATCGCTGCCTCGCTTGACCCAAGCCAGCCGCAAGTTTTATCGGTTTGCCGCCATCGAGTGCGCTCGTTTCTGGTGTTGCGACCGCGATAGGGTAACGCCGCGCTGCGGCGTCGGACATCGCAGGCGTGTCCTCCACGTCCCAACGCGCTCACGTGGCAAACGCACGTCAGCACGCGATCGCGTGACGCCTGCACACGCCGGAAAGCATTTCCCAAAGCGCGTCGAGAACGCGATTCACGGATGTTCTCACGGATTCAAAATTCTGATTGCCGATGTATCCGCCCAGCAAATTTCGCTCGGCGGCTGAATGCTCGCGGTCTGCTTCGAGGTGCACGGTGAAATATTCGTAGTGTTTGGGATCAGCGAAGCCGTAATGTTTTTTCAGTCCGTCGATCTTGGATTCGCAGATCGACGGGATCTGACTCTCATACGCATAGAGCGCGGCCAGACCTTCCACCGTCGATCCATCGCGGCAAACCGATCGAAAAGTGTCGATCAAGTTTTTTGTTTCCGGCCATTCTTCCGATTTGCGAATGTCAGACTCAGAAACGCCGAGCCCCTCGGCAAATTTGAGCCAAAGCTCGGGATGATTCGGCGAACCGGCTTCCTCGTCGATTAAATTGTTGAGCAATGTTTTGCGCGTCGTTTGGTCGTCGCATTTCGCGTGCACCGCCGAGAGATAAGTCGGGAACGCCGCAACATGCTGATAATACTGCCGCGCATAATCCGTGAGCGCCTCCCTGCTCAGCTCTCCCCGCGTCCACGCGAGATAAAATGGATGTTTCAATAGATGTTTGTTTGCAATGTCGTTATCGAGTTTGTCGAGATATTCTTGATGCATAAATGCCCTCTGCTCCTGCTTATAAACGGAGTCTCAGTTGCTGCAAGTCCGAATTCGATTCGTTCGATAATAGCCCAGCGTTTTAACGCTGGGTCAACCGTGATAAAACAGATGGAGTTCCAAAGGGACGCAAGAATTATGCATTCGTTTCGACAAGAATTCGTGACGATGCTTCGCGGACACGGATTGGATTACGACGAGCGGATGCTCGATTGATTTCTTCGTCCCCGCCGGGGACTTGACGTTTGTCAATGCGGTAACCCAACGCTAAAGCGCTGGGCTAGTCTCCAATCAGCCCGAGATTGATACAGATTTTCACGGATTGCGAAACAGAATCTTTATCTGTGTTTCATCCGTGTGCATCCGTGGCTGAAAAATTCACGCTCCTTGCAAAATGTGTTTGATGCCTCTGATGGGGATCACGACCCAGTTGGGGCGATTATTAAGTTCGTAACCGATTTCGTACACGGCTTTGTCGAGCAAATAGGATTCGACGATAATTTGAAGGTCGTCGCTGTTTTTGGGGATGAACGTCGCGCCGGCGGTCGTGTTCAGATAGCTTTGCAGAAACAAACTGCTCGTCTGCCGGTACCAGAGATCGGCCCAACGCTCCAGAAAAGGCACGTCTTCTTTGCGCATGGCCGGCTGCCACAATGCGGTGTACGCGGCATATTGGAACGAGCGCATCATGCCGGCGACATCGCGCAGAGCGGAGCGTTTCATCTTCCGATCGCTCAGGGGACGCGCCGGTTCGCCTTCGAAATCGAGAATCACGAAATCTTTGCCGGTATAAACCAGTTGCCCCAGATGGTAATCTCCGTGAATCCTGATTTTTGCGGCGTTCGCGCGGCGGTCGAGCAAACGTTTTTCGCGCGCCAGTATCTCTTTTTCCGCAGCGAGAACTTCCTTAGCTTCATCTCGGAATTTCGCAGGGACATCCGACAATTTCTTCTCTAAAGACGTAAACGCGCGGCGCAACGAGGTGCGCATGCTTTGGTAAACGGAGCGTTGGGTCATGGAATTGAATGGCTCCGGCGCGAATGCGGGATTGTCAGTTCTTGACGCGAGCGCAAGATGCAGTTCGCCCGTGCGCTGTCCTAACAGGTTTACCTTTTCAGGATAGACGCCGCCTACCAGTTCTTCGAGAAGAGCACCGGGCGATGTAGTTTCACTCTGAAGATCGGCCTTGCGCTCCAGCACGCGTTCGTAAAAGCGCCCGAGCGCGTCAACAGTCAGCGTCCAGACGTCGCCTTCATTCGCCACCGCCTCTTGCAGGAGACAGACCACCGTTGGCTCCGCCTTTGCGCGGCGATACTCGAGTGCTCCGACGAAAGCCGGCACATTTGGAAAATTGGTTTGCTCCGTGAGGAACCGCGTGATTTCAACGTCAGGGTTCACTCCGTCCTCGAGTTTGCGATAGAGTTTCAGGAAAAATCTATTGTCGAAGAGCATTGAAGAATTGCTCTGTTCTGCGCTCAAGACCTGTGAGTTGCCGGAGAAATCAAGCTCCTGCGATCCCAGGTTCGCGGTCGCCATTCCTACAAATTGTCCTGCTTGAGCCCCGAGCGTGCGATGTCGTACGATGGAGTCGAATAATTGCGAGCGAAACGTGGCGTCCCAAATGGCATCGCACAAAATGGCGCCGTTGCTATCGGCGAAATGTGCTACAACCGCGTGCGGCGCGTTCTGCGTAATCGAGTGCGCCATTTCGGCGGAGGCAATCTTGACCGGAATGGCGTACGTCTCCGTCGGAGCATCCAGGTAGTTGACCTCAACAAACCAAAGTCGCGCGCCGTCGGCATCGGAGGGAAAAGCAAGCTGCTCGATTACTTTGAGATTCCGAAACGTCCTCGCCTTGGAGCCAAACCAGCGGGCATTATGGATATGATTGGGAAGAACCTCGCGCTCGAGGTGTTCTCGCTGATTATTGCCAAGCAAGACGTCGAACTGAGCTGGCGCATTGATGCTCGGCACAACGCGCTTCTTCGATGCACGGCGTGTATCGGTTGGGCTTTGCAACGCGAACCAGTAATAGGCGTGCGGACCCAGTGTAATGACGTAACTCGATTTCCTGATCGGCCGAAATAGATTGCGGCTGAAAACCTCCATCGGCACGCAGCCGGCAAAACGCGAAAGATCCAGTTCGGCCGACTGCGAGAAGCGCGAAAGATTTGCCACCACCACGATCGTCTCGTGTTTCCAGCGGCGAAGGAACGCCAGCACTTTCGGGTTGTCGGGATGCAGAAATTCGAGGGAGCCGCGCGAGAACGCCTTGAAATGTTTTCGCATGGAGATCACGCGACGCGTCCACCACAGCAGCGACGAAAGATTTTTCTGCTGGTTCTCCACGTTAACGGCTTCGTAGTGATATTCGGGATCAATCGTGACAGGCAGATAAAGCTGTTGCGGATTTGCTCTTGAAAATCCCGCGTTGCGGTCCGGGCTCCACTGCATCGGCGTGCGGCAACCGTTGCGGTCGCCGAGGTAAAAATTGTCTCCCATCCCGATCTCATCGCCGTAGTAAATGATGGGTGTACCCGGCATGGAGAACAGCAGCGTGTTGAGCAGCTCGATTTTCCGGCGGTTATTCGCGAGAAGCGGAGAGAGCCGGCGGCGGATGCCGAGGTTGATGCGCGCGTGCGGATCCGTGGCGTAAACTCGATACATGTAGTCGCGCTCTTCGTCGGTCACCATCTCCAGCGTGAGCTCGTCGTGGTTGCGAAGAAACATTGCCCACTGGCAATTCTCCGGGATGTCCGGAGTCTGCTCCATGATGTCGAGGATGGGGAACCGGTCCTCCATCTGCAGCGCCATGAACATGCGCGGCATAAGTGGGAAATGAAAACTCATGTGAGTCTCGTTTCCCTCCCCGAAATACGCCGCCGCGTCCTCCGGCCATTGATTGGCCTCTGAAAGCAGCATGCGATTCGGGAACTTCGCATCGACGTGAGCCCGGAGTTCGCGGAGGAATGTATGCGTCTCGGGCAAATTCTCGCAGTTCGTGTCCTCGCGTTCGTACAGATAGGGGACGGCATCGAGCCGAAGTCCATCCACACCCATCGACAGCCAGAAATCGCAGACCTTTTTCACGGCTTCGTGCACGGCTGGATTATCAAAATTCAGGTCCGGCTGATGCGAATAAAACCGGTGCCAATAATAAGCTTTTGCCACCGGATCCCACGCCCAGTTCGATGTCTCGAAATCCTTGAAAATTATCCGCGCATCCGCGTATTTTTCCGGCGTGTCGCTCCAGACGTAGAAGTCTTTGTAGGCGAGGTCGTCTTTGTAGCCGGGGGCGTCGACCCCGGCTGCCGTTGATGTCGCTCCCGCTCCCCCGCTGTCAGCGCCCGCGGCTACAACTCCGTAGCGAGCTATTGCGCGACGGGATTTTTGAAACCACGGATTCTGATCCGAGGTGTGATTGATCACGAGTTCGGTGATGACCCGCAGATTGCGTTCGTGCGCGGCGTCCAGAAACGCGCGGAAATCGTCGAGCGTGCCGAAATTCGGATTGACGTCGAAATAATCGGCAATGTCGTAGCCGTCGTCTCGCAGCGGTGATGGATAGAACGGCAGCAGCCAGAGGGCAGTGACGCCGAGTTCCTGCAGATAATCCAGCTTCTCCATGAGACCGCGAAAGTCGCCCATGCCGTCGCCGTCACTGTCGCAAAACGTTTTAACGTGCAGCTCGTAGATGACAGCATCCTTGTACCAAAGCGGGTCGATTGATGTCTTTCCAGATCCCTCTGACATAAGGTTAACTCTTGACGCGCGGAACGTGGCGCGCAATCGCCGTCATTGGGTGACGCGGAAAGCGCTGGACGAAGCCGGCTGCGCAGCCTAAGACACTCGATTATGTCTCGGCGCTCGATTTCTGGTTAACTCCTGCTCCAATTGTACATGGGACGTTCGAAAGTGGTTTCTCCTGTTGGCAAATCAAAGAGAGGCGTGCGCCTGCCTAAGGCGCGAAGGCAATCCATCTCGGTGGCCCCGCCACTCGAACCCGGGGCTCCGACTGATCTCGAATTGATGGAGCGCATACAGGCCAGTGACGCTGATGCGCTGTCTCAACTCTACGACCGTTATAACGGCATTCTTAAGGCGCTAATCCTGCGAGTCATTCACAATGAAACCGAGGCTGACGATCTTTTGCAGGAGATTTTCATGGAGATCTGGAACCAGGCGAAAAATTTCTCCGCCCAAAAAGGCAAACCGCTCGGGTGGATGGTTACACTGGCGCGGCGACGGGCGATCGATGGCTTGCGCAAGAAACAGGCCTACGCGCGCGCGGAGGAACGCCTGCAAAACGAGACCGAACAGCAGCCCGACGCATGGGTGCACAATGCCACCGAAGAAGAAATCGTGCTGGGCGATACGCGCACGCTCATCCGAAAGGTCATCAGTCGTCTCCCCCCGGCCCAGCAACAGGCAATCGACCTCGCATTTTTTAGGGGCATGAGCCAGCGCGAAATCGCGGCGAAAACGAATACACCATTGGGGACCGTAAAAACCAGGCTTGAATTGGGACTGAAAAAAATATATGACGGCCTCAAGGACTTGAAAGATGAACTTTGAGCGGTTTCAGAATCAGTCGCGATTGTACGTCATCGGGGCACTGGAGCCGGAGGAAACGGAAGAATTCGAGAAAGCTCGAAAGAAGTTCGGGAAGAAAGGCGAAGATTTCATCGCCAGGTGCTACGACTTGCACGAAGCATTTGCGCTGAGCCTGCGCCCAGCGAAGTCCTCCGACGCGATCAAGGAACGCCTCATGGCCATGGTAAAGGCCAAGAAAGAACCGTAGCTCCCCCCTAAACGTCATTCTGAGCGGAGCGTTAGGCTGCGAACGGCAATGGCTAGCGGCTCACACGCAAGATCACGTGCTGCGATTGGTTGCGGATAGGTAGGGCGGTTCACCCGAGCCGCCTTGGGCGATTGAGTCGATCGCCCCTAATCCATTTCTCGCAGGATAAACTCCTGCAGGAAACCGTAGAAGTTTACCTGGAACAAGCTCAGGTCCCGGCGCGATCCGATCGGTGAGTGAAGGTGGTCGTTCAGTTCGGTCTCGGTGAAATTGTTTTTTGCGGCGATCACCAGACGGGCCTGGTTCAACGCATTCAGCCATGCGTCGGCGTGTTTGGCCGGAATTCGCAGGGTACGGTTCGCGAGATTTTTTTCATTTCCGTTTAGTTGCTCGAGATCAGCCGCCACAGTCTGCGTCGCGGTTTGAAAGAGACAGCGCAATTCAGGTTCGACATACATTTTCCATTCGGCGCACAGTTCCGTCTCTGCTCCGTTTGCCGGCAAACTGAAGATGCGTTCTTCGGCAGCAGGCGCCCCATCGGGATTCGCGCATCCGGGAATTTGTCGAAGAAGCTCGGCAAGAAACGGATCGAGTTCGGCCATTTCGATCTGGTTCTTGCGGCGGCGAATCTCCATGGCTAACAAGTTTTCTCCAGCGTAGCCAGCAGCAGGTAGCCGTGCAGTTGCTGCACATAAAGTTCGGCCCGTTCGCGCATGCCGCTCCACAAAATAGAACGCCCGTTTTGATGCACTTCCAACATGTGCTTCTCCGCCTTGTCTCGTGGATAACCGAACACGCGTTGGAAAACCATGGTCACGTAACTCATTAAATTCACTGGGTCATTGTGGACGACCACTTGCCATGGAACATCGAGCGCCTCTTCCGAACGCGTTTCCTTTTCAATCGTCGGCGCGCCGATAGCGGACGGCGCGACATCTTTTGGGAGGATTGCGATTCCGGCGGTTAAAGGCCAGGCCACTTCCCTCTGTGGCTCCACGCTCATGTGAAAAATGCTAACATACGCGGCTCTCACTTCAAACCTTTGGGAACCGCTGGGTTCCAAGCGGCAACGGCCCACGACCAAATTGTCATCCTGAGCAAAGCGAAGGATCTGTGGAATTTCTTCCGGGTTCGAGAGGCAAAAATCAGAGATTCTCCAACCTTCGTATAGAGCTACGATCATGCTGACGCGCAGCGAAGAATTTTCTCCTGCGCAGTTTTCATTTTGCGGGCCTCTGCCTGCGTTCGATCTTCGAAGCCGTGCAGATGTAAAAGTCCGTGGACAACGTACAGTTTGAGCTCGCGCATCAGGGAATTCCCGAATGCGCGCGCCTGGCAGCGTGCCGTCTCGACACTGATAAAAATTTCGCCGTGTTGAAACGTGAGCACGTCAGTGGGCCCCGTTTTTCCGAGAAATTGCCGATGCAGAAGCGCCATCCGCCGATCGGAAATCAGCCAGATGAAGACCTCGGACAAATTGCGCAAGTCAGTTCGTTTCTGCTTTTGTAACCGCAGACAACGCTGCGCGGCCGCTGCGGCAAATGTTTCAAGCTCGCCAACATTGATTCGGATTTTTCGCTGAATATTTCTCACACTGATACGTGGAGGTGACGGATTGCTCATTGCTTATCGTCAATTGCCAATTTCGGCTTTCCCGCCGCGAACGTGTTCCTGATCGTTATGCACAAACTTCTCGATGAGCCAGAGATTGGGCGAGCCTATTCAGGTGATTTCGTGGATACTCGCTCCTTTTGCTGCGACCGAACCAGGACCGATCGATAATGTCCCCTGATGTTTGAATCGTAGAACCGCGCTTTCGATTCCGATGACATCAGGTCGCGGTAAACCGCAAGTGGGACCTCGAGATAGCGATAGGCCGCGCCGTTTACGAATTCGATTTCGAGTATGTGCCGCCGTTTGCTGTAGCCAACCTTTGCGATCGCACTCGATTGAACCGGCTGCCGTGGAATACGAGAAATGATCTGACTCGGTGTCGCCGACGGCTCGGCCGATGCAACGGCGATTACGGCAATTGAAATGCAAAAGATTAATACAATCCGTCGCACCGCGATCGGTTTTACAGAGTTGCCATCTCTGTCGAGAATCCGTGCGGCGCATTCGGTGTGCGTTGCTCGACCTATACCACACATCCGGCATGGGTCGCCTCTCCCTTGCGAAGGGAGAGGGGAGGGTGAGGGTTCCCGTTATTGTCCAAGTGGCGTGGTAACCTCCGTGCCTGGTGGCGGCTTAAACTCGAACGTGGACGCGGGAATCGGCGCGCGCGTCGGGTTGAATAGGTGGTGACGATACGATCGCCATTCAGCAGCAGCATATCGGTGCGTTCGACCCGGAACTGGTTGTTGATTCGCAGATCCAGCTTTTGAAATACTCGTTTCATCGCCGCAGTGCGCGGCAGCAGTTGCAGTTCGTATCCGTTCTCGGTCTTTGTCGCAGCGATGTTGAAACTGGTTTCGATGTTCTCCAGGTTCAGCGCGGAATTGATGGCCGCCACGGTGGCATCCAGCGGCGATCCTTTGCCTAACGGGTAACGCTCCGCTGACTTGAAGTTGGGATAATAAATCCACAGCTCGCGGCCATCACTCGCCGTGATGCTCGGGGAATTGCCGTTCACTTCGCGCCGGAACTTGTTCGGCGGCTGGAACCAAACTGCACCCGAACTGACGATCGGCTTTTTCATCAGCCGCATCACTCTTTCTTCCTGAAAATCGGCACGTGTCGTCCGGTTCTGCCGAATCGCGGCGAGAAGATTCTTGAGCTCAGCCTCAGAGAGCGGCGCAGCTCTGGCGATCAACGTCACCGCGACGACCGCAAGCATCGTAAACTTCAAGGTGCGCATGCGATGAATTTAGGCGGCCACCATTGAATTCTCAAAGTACATCCAGCCTCTGTCGCTGTTGCCGGCCAACGCGGCTTTCTGAAACCAACGCGAACGCGCGCTCCATTTCCTTATTCAGGGTCCGGCTCTTCGCGCACGCGGTTCACTGCAGATCTGGCTAACCATTCTCGAGCCTTTTGTCGCAGCTCAGCAGCGCTATGCGCCGCGAGCTTCTCTTTCATTCGCATCTGGTGTGTCTCAATTGTTTTGACACTTACATTCAATTCACTCGCTAATTCCGAAACGCTCAGCCCTCTGCCAATAAAAGAGAAAATCTCGAGCTCACGATCACTGAGACAGTGGAGATCGGAGTTGCGCGAATTTTTCGTGCCGCCTGCGAAGTTGCTCAGGATTAACGGCAACACACTCACACCCACGTACGGATGGCCAGTCAAGATTTCATCGAACGCCCGAAGTAGTTCCGGAGCATCCTCGACACTTAAAACTGCTCGCGCCCCGGCCCGGAATACGCGTTGAGTCAGGAAGGCGTCTGCATGCTCGGACAGGGCAAGTATTGCGGTGGCGGGATCGAGGCTCCGGAATTCTTTAATCAATTGGATCCCGTCGGCACCGCAGAGCCTCAACCCAACCAAAGCCAGATCTGGTTTCTCGCGCAGGAATAACTCACGCGCCAAAGGCGCTTCGTCCGTTTCGCCGCACACGACAAAGTGGCTGCTTTCCCCGATTAGCGAAAGCACGCCTGATCGAACGAAACCTGTTCGATAAACAACGAGCACTTGTGTTCTTGTCGGACGTTTCCCTGATACGGGGTAAGGCCCTTCTGTCGGGGATTTCTTTGATCCGTGGGCAAATCTGTTGTCTGGCGACTGTTTGTGTCCAGTGTTGCGCTCCAGGTTCAGCGGCGCGCGTGCAGCGAGCCGTTTGTGTTTGCGTGGCTGCATGTCCTTGGGGGGTCTGAGCAGTTTTTTAGCCCTTTGTAGGGCGAAATTCGACAGAGGCCAAGCCAAAAATTCAGGGATTCACCCCGACAGACAAATCGCCAGCGCTCCGCTTATTCTCAACGCGAGGTGAAACCATGGAGAAAACAATATTTACCGTTTTGGCGGCCTCGCTCGTCCGTTTTGGCAGCGGTTGCATTCGCCAGTCGCAGTCTTTCATCAGGCTCGGAGAAATTCAAAGGGACGTGCGCGAAAGAGAGCGTCACCAAGAGAATCGCAACTTCATGAATTCAATAACTATTGCTGCAAGAATCGCGATTTTCTTCGCAATCGGCCTCATGTTTGCAACGCCGCTTTTCGGCCAGGGCACTAACTACGAAGGGCCAGTTGGTGTAACCGGAATTTTCAACGGCAACATAACCACTGGGTGCTCGTACGATCCCCTAACGCATAGTGCGCATCGCCCCGTCGACGACATCGTTGTTCCCGGTTCGATCGGGAAGTATCCGCTTAAGATGACGCGATATTACAACAGCCGAGCTCAGTACTATGCTTTGACTGCGATCGGGTTGGGGCCCGGCTGGTCTCACGAATATTCATGGCTCTTGTGGGGTGGGGGCACCAAAGTGGTCTCGCCTCAAGGGGGTGTGTACGATTTCTCTTGCGGGCCGCCGGTGGGTGTATCGGAGGGTTGGGAGGGTTCACATTCCGATAGTGCCGGAACATGGCGGCTGGCAGATGGTGGAAAGATCGTCTTTAACGGAGACGGCCAGCATCCCGGTAAGGTGACTGATATTTACGATCCATACGGGCTAAGGACAACCATCACCTATGACGGCACTGGCCAGCGCAGCCAGGTGACGGAACCGGGCGGCAGATATCTAAAGTTTATTTACGGACCGGATGCTGACCTGGACGGAACCAAAATGCTAAAGACGGTGGAGGCACACGGACTTGGAAATTCCACGGTAACCGACTCCGTGACCTACAGCTACACCTCGGTATCTCCCGGAGGCAGCCACGCGCAGAAGAAGATGCTCACCGGAGTCACTTACAGGGATGGTACCTCGGCAACTTACGCCTACACGACTGATAATGTCACGCCGGCCGACTCCAAGTACTATCCTCTTCTGCAACGTTGCGATGACGTCCGTTACAACGGGGCGATGCGCACGATCTTCTACGATTATCAGGGCGGCGGCCCCCATGGGGCCATTATAGATGAGAAGTATCCTGGCGTCGGTGTGGTTTCGTCAATCGATCCGGTTTTGCCTACGGGGCACGGCACGGTAGATAGTTTTACCGAGACGCGCGGAGACGGACCAACTCGGACCATCGCCTATACTCATCTGGTGCCCTGCATTGACGATGACTGCAACGGCGCCTGCGCCGCGTACGGAGAGAGCGAGCCTCACAATCAAATGCTCGATCATTACAGTGATTTCCAAAAGAACATCACCTGGCTGTATTATGATCCTAATACCTGGTACATCACTTCCGTTCAAGACGCGAGGGGAAACACCACCGCGTATGTGCGGGCTTCCCCGCCGCCCACTGGCATCGGTCAGATCACTAAAATCACGCCTCCGGACCTTTCGCACATCGATTACGGTTATCAGAGCGAAGGCTCCAACATTGGCGGACATTATCTGACCTCGATCGCGGAGTACACACCGCTGAATCAACTCAGGAGTCAAACCATACATTACCGCGATGCGATCACCCATAAGATCTACCAGACCGATTACAACGACGGCAACGGCACTCTCCTTGCAAGCGAAACATTCACTTACTGCGATCAGTCTGATTCGAATCAATGCGGCCCGGTGAATCCAGGAACTGGGCAAATGCATGGGCAAATCAAGACACACAAACTCAAAAACGGCGCTTACGTGTATTACCGCTACGATGCACAGGGACGCGGCCTCCTCGTCGATCAATGGGAGCCAACGTGGCATTCCACCGTACTGGAAACCGACCCCAAGACGCACTATACGTACTATCCGGATGGCGACACGAGCAAGAACCCATGGACGGATCGCATCAAGACGACGACCCTGCCGGCGAATGTCAGCGGTAATGTCGCCTACGAGACTTACGAATACGATAAAAACGGCGTAACTCCTGTGGCAGGCCGCGGGCTGGTGACGACGATCACCCATGCCGACGGTAAATACAAGTCATTCTGGTACGACGCTTACGGCAACAAGCTCTGGGAGGAAAACGAGCTGTACAAATACACCTCTTACACGTACGACAGCTACAATCGAGTCCTTACTGTTAAAGATCCGATCGGTCAGACAACTGGTCACATAACCAGTTACACTTACACTCCGACTAACGGCGGTGGAGGTTCGTCTTACGAACATACCACCAGTAACCCTGACACAGTCACTACACCCGCCGGCATAATGACCACGAACGTTTACGATGAGAATTTTCGGAAGATCCAAAGTACCGTCGGCGGGAAGACCACATGGTTCCATTACGACGCGGTGGGCAACCAGGATTACGTCACTGATCCTCGTGGCACTGGCTCAGGCGATGCGCAGTACACTACCCATACCGATTACGACAGTCGCAATCGCAAATGGCAGGTCAGAGAGCCGCTTGGCCGCACGACTCAATTCTATTACGATGACGGGGTCAATATTACCAGGATCATTCGCGGCGTGGGCACCCCTGAAGTAGCAACAGAGACAAAAGCCTACGATGGCATGAACCGGCTTAAAACCGATACCGTCCCGAAGTCGGTAGGCGTCGACATTGTAACCCAATTTCAATACAACCCGTGGAGCGGAGATCCTGCAGACGGTGGACATTCTGGCAGTCTGCTCCAGAAAGTGATCGACGGCGAAAGCCACAACTGCCAATTTAAGTATAATCCCGCCGGCCTGAAGACTCAGATGACTTACCACGATGGTTCGTCGCAGTCATGGGCCTATGACGACGCTCAGAATCTGGAGAGTCGGACTACCGTCAACAACGAGACCCAGAATTTCGCATATGACAGTCGCAACCGGAAGACCCTCGAGTGGTGGGACGGCTGGCCGGCCGATGGCGAGTGGCGCGTCTTCGGTTACGACGATGCAAGCCACCTTACCCTGGCCACAAACGGACTTGGCACCTATTGGACCAATTTTATTGCCGACGTGCGACGCTTTTATGACGACGCTGGACGCCTCACTCTGGATCGACAAACGGTTTACGTGAATGGCGTCGGCAATATGAGGGACGTCAACTATCCCAACTATGATGACGACGGGAAGCTGCTTCGTGTGTTCGTGACTGGGGCGAGCCCCGCCTATGATTACATCTTCTCGTACGACAATATGGGACGATTCGAGAAGATATTCGTCACTGGCAACCCCAACGTACAATTCCAGTACTCCTACGATGCGGCTTCCAATGAGACGCAGCGATACAATTGGGCTAATCACATTGCACAAAATTACGTTCCGGACAGCCTGAATCGGATGACCAGTGCGGAGGTGAAAAACACCACCACGAACACGCAACTGGGACTCGAAAGCTACGACTATTATACGATCAGCCGCCTGCACACCGTTACACGCGAAGACAACAAACAGGATTCGTTTACCTATTATCTCGACGGTGAACTAAATGTGGCCACTTACGGTGCAGCAGCAACGCCTCCGCCAACACCTACTCCAATAGGGGGACAAGTCGCCGAGCCCATGTTTAACCCTGATGGGGGCACAACCAACCAGCACACTCTGAACGTTACTATCTCCACGACCACGGCCGGGGCGCAGATGCGATACACGAAGAACGACCCGCAACCGCCAAGTTCCACCTACGGCACATTAATCAACGGAACAAGCGGAACCGTCACATTGAGCCTTGGCCACGCGACATTGCAGGCGATCGCGTACAAAACGGGGATGACCGACTCGCCTATCCACAGCGCTGATTACGACTACGACAGCGGCCAGCGGCCAATGACTTATCCTCTGGATATGGCAGACGTCCAGTCCGGCCAGGGCCCGATGGCCCCGGATGTGAGCACGGTGACTTATACGCTGGACAAAGCAGGCAATCGCACTAGCGTGAACAGTACCAGCTACAGTCCAAACAGCATTAACCAATATACATCGGTTGCTGGAACCGCAGTGACCAACGGCAACGAGCATGAGATCAAGTTGTACGGTGGATTTACTTATTACTACATGAGGGACCAGGAACTGACCAAGGTCACTGCCACAGGTTTCACCTACGACCTCGCGTATGACGCCCTTGGCCGATGCGTAAGACGCACCATCAACAACGATCCGGCCTATACCACCTATTACTTCTACGACGGCGAGAAGCCCATTCTGGAATACAACGCAAACGGCGGACTAGTGGGTTTTAACCTCTATGGCAAAGGGATCGATGAAATTCTTGAGCGCGGCGCCTACGGGACAGACAACCAATGGCACTGGTATTATTTCCAACAAGATCACGAAGGCAGCGTGACGCATCTGACCGATTGGACCGGCGCCATCATCGAGCGGTATCGTTACGACGCCTTCGGCGCGCCCGCGATCTACGCACCTAACTGGACCGGCCGAACAGGCAGCTCCTACGGTAACCGGTTTCTCTTTACCGGCAGGGAATACGACGGAGCATGGGTGTACGAGTACCGAGCGCGAGTTTACCACTCCGGCTTGGGCCGGTTCATGAGCGAAGACCCAAAGCTGTTCGACGCCGGCGATTACAATCTCTTCCGCTACTGCCATAACGATCCCATTGATTTCACCGATCCGATGGGAATGGATTCGGGCGGGACCTAGTCCAATGTCGTCGATGGAACGCTTGTGGGATTTCGCCAAATGGTCCGATCGCTCCAATCCGTTTCAGGGCACTTTTCAGGCCTGGACGGCCCTCCAAGAACTACAACTGACTGTTCGCAGTGGCGTTAAACCAGAGAACTATGGTTTTCCGGCAACGCCGCTCAGGATGACATCAAAGAACATTAGCGTCGACTATGACGGCACTCCCGGCGCCTATGGTGGACCAAGTCACCGGGGCGTCGAGATCCTAGCTAACGCCGGACCTGGTGATACAACTATTGCGTATAAAAATGGAAGACCGGTTATCGAACATGGAGATTACGTTTCAAAGACATCGTTTCACCGTGGCGATCAAACTGTTCAAGGAAACAACATCAACGGTTCAATATATCCGTACGCCGCGTTGGGAAGCAGGCAGACTTTCGGGGCAAGGCCGGGCGACGTGGTCTACGCCATGAATCACTTAAACGGGAGGGGCACGTGGATGGTTTACGGCGACTATCGTGGGAGACGAAATACTGGACTTGAGTTGTCTCCCGCGGCTCTCAACAGTTTAGGAATTCCATTCCGCGGGAATGATGTGCGACCCACGCCTGTTACCATGTTTGTGTACCCCGGTTCTGCGTCAGGGGATTTCCCATGACACCGAGAATAGGAATAGTGCAAATTAGCATCGGATGCAGGTGGCCCCTAGTGGTCCTTACGCCTATCGTCGCACTGGTGATATGTGGGAGAACCGCTGTCTGCATAGCTGAAAACAACAAATTAACGGCGACGGCATCACCGGACAAGAAAGTGTTAATTGCTAAGGAAAAAGATCCAGACGGGGCTATACACGTGTTCTTTATAAGTTCAGCCACGGGTGAAAGATTAGGCTCAATATTATCTCTTCTCAACGAAGGAGACCTAACGGACGTAAACGTGTTGAGTAGTTGGAATGCTTCGAGCTCTAAAGTTGCCCTCCTTGTCTATTATGGCGTGCGAGCAAGCAAGATAAAACTGTTTAAGCGAGACGACACAGGCAAGTTTGTTCCAATTGATCTGAAAACGCCCGATCCTCTGGGAATGTACGGCAAACCAGACATAAAACAGCTGTCAGAAGAGCATGTTAACGCGTCCGAAAACAGCTTAGGTCCTTGGACCAGCGACAAGTCCGTTCGACTGGTATCGGGAATCATGGTCGATCGAGGTGATAACGTATTTGTCCATCTCTTCGTTACATTCACGGTTGTCCTCGACGGAAGGACAGACATACAAGATGTGAAGTTGCTTGGGCCATATTCTGACCAGGAAGCGGACAAATTCCTTGAGGAATGGGGTACAAAATATTGGGAGGAACCAGATACGGGAGCAAACAAACTCGACCCACCAACCTCTCCGGGGAAAGAAACAGCCGAGAGGGATCTAAACATTTGACATTGGTCCGGCGCGGTTGCTATGCGAGAGAGACGGCGCGGCTGCTTCGGGTGGAATTCGAAGATGCCATTTATCATCTCTGTGCACGGGGCAACGCGCGCCAGGCGATTTTTCATGATGAGCGAGATCGCGCTCGGTTTGTCGAGTTGCTCAGTGAATCGACGAAACGCTTAACGTGAGCGCTCACGAACGCGGAGTTTATACATTACCGGGGCAATTCGAAGACAATCCTCATAGCACTTATCTAAGATATACAGGCGAATAAGATGAAAATATCAGCATTTACGTTACTACTCGTAGTGACAGCAGCGTACGCAACTGATCTGGTGCCAATTACGGTTATGCTGCCACCGGACTACTCCAAAACCCTTAATATTCGTCTGAACGGGCACTTCGTTGCCAATGAGCAGGTCTTGGAGAAACTGTCGAGCACAATTACCGATTCTCGAACACCGGTCATTGTTTTTATACCCGAAGAAGGTCGCTTTGGTGACTGGATAGAGATCAAAGGCCTGTTGGATAAGATAGGTTGTTTGGACGTTCGATATTTCGTCTTCTCTAGCAAAAGTCAGGGAATGACGGAATTGGAACTCCCACACGAGGCAATTGATTTCACACTGAACCCCCCGCCGCGTAGCAGCAAAGATGGCAAGTGATGAGTTCGCTCTCAGGTGACGCGATTGACCGTTATCCTGGCGCTCAGCCGGAAGGAACGATTGCGCTACAGGCGCTTCGTGGAGGAGGGCCTGTTGCGGGAGATTGCAAATCCCTTCGAAGCCGTCCAGTGGCAAGCAGCTTTAGGCGACGAATGCTTTGTGCAAAAGCTCCGGGAACGTTTAGAGTCCGCCGCGACGAGCGTGGGTTTTTCACCCGTCACGACTTATTCGATGATGTACGATGCGCTTGGACGTTGTGTGAAACGCTCGCTCACCGGCGGCCCGACGACCTATTACATATACGATGGCGAGAAACCGATCCTGGAGTATGACGGAGGCGGGGGCTCGGCCGGGGTCAACTTGTATGGGAAAGGGATTGACGAAATTGTGATGCGGATCGCCATTGGCGCCGACAGCAATTGGTGGACATATTACCCGCAACAGAACCATGAAGGAAGCGTTACGCTGCTGACCGACGGCTCGGGCAGTGTGCTTGAGCGATATCGCTACGACGCCTTCGGCGCACCAACGATTTACGACCAGAATTGGAACGTGCGGTCAGCCACAATTTACGACAACCGTTTTCTGTTTACCGGAAGAGAGTATGCGGCGACGTATCGTTCCAGTTACACCAACGCGGCCCTTAATTTCTACGAGTACCGGGCCCGAGCGTATAACCCGAAAATCGGCCGCTTCATGAGCGAAGACCCGAAGGTTTTCGACGCGGGCGATTACAATCTCTTCCGCTACTGCCACAATGATCCAATTGATATGACTGATCCCATGGGGCTGGACACTCAAGTCACACTTGAATACTACCCGCTAGGCGAAGCATCCATTTTTGGTCACCAATATCTATACGCAAGAGATACCAAAACTGGTGATAGCGTCATATCCCGAGCGGGTCCAAGTGAAAAATATCGTCAGGGCAGTCTTGCTCACAATGTTCTTTCGAACTCAACTGAGAAAAGCGCTAGCGGTCTCGGAAACATCACTATTAAAACTGCGCTAACACGCACGCAGGACAGCGTAGATGCCGGTCAGAAAAGCAAAGCTGTTTCTGGTAGCAGGGTTGTCCTCAAAGAAGACTTATCAGCAGTAAGGGATACGCTTCAAAAATTTAACAATGCTGTGGATTCGGCGAACATCAACTACAAACCAACGACTACCAACTCTAATGCCTACGCTGCTACAGCTTACAATGTGCTAACCGGCGAGGCACCGCCGGTCTCGGAAAGATTACCCGGCTCTGAAGTCGATCTGAGAGATAACAAAAACCTTCAGCGTAGCTTCGTCCATAATCAACCACAACAGCAGCAGCCACAACCGCAGCAAAATTATCCAAGATTCCAAGATCCGAGTACCCTTTATTTTATTCAACTCATTCACTAATTTTTGTGCGACAAGAAGACGACAGAACACGAAATACTTGGCGCAGGTACCTCAGAACATACATGCGGAATGCTGGCCCTATCCTGCCAGCATTATCCTGTCGCATAAGAATTCTGTCAGTACTCGCGGTGCTCACTCTGCCTTGCTGCGACCGTGTTGGCGAAAGGAGAAAGCCAATGCACATGCAGCCTAACATTATCGCAGGTACCGGAGAGCGGACTTTTGCCGAGAAATACGACTTGTTCTTAAAGCTTCCGATGCGTCAGAGCGAGTTCGTCGCTCTTTTGCATAAACTGCATTTACTATATGAAGTATGTGGCGACCGCGCGACTAACATGGAAATTCCGCCGGCGCGGCACTCTCGGTCACTTGATGTACTGAGAATTCAAAAGTGTTACCAAATCTACGGAAGCATCGATCGCTCTCGCGGAATCGGCGAAATGTATCGCGCCTATGTTGACCAAGAGGACCGCGTTGTCTATATCGAAAATGCGTTCTCCTATACCGGCCCGTAGCTACACTAACGCGAGGGAAATTAGAAAAAAGAAGGGGAAGGAAATAGGGGTCAGATTGGGCTTGCATTAATTCTTCGGACAGTAAGTAAGGGATAATTTTCGGTTTAGTGTGGATTCAAAGTTGATAGGGCTCTGGTAGTCAAGACTGGAGTGGAGTCTGGTGCGATTGTAGAAGGTCTCGATGTAATCGAAGATGGCGGTGCGAGCCTGGGCGCGGGTGGCGAAGCGATGATGATAGACCAGTTCGTATTTGAGGCTGCTAAAGAAGGACTCGATGAAGGCGTTATCGTAGCAGTTGGCTTTGCGGCTCATGGAAGGGACTAGGCCGTGTTGGGCCAGGGCTTGTCGGTAAGCGACGCTGGCGAACTGAGCACCGCGATCGGAGTGGAGGATAAGAGTTTTAGCGGGGCGACGTTGACCAAGCGCCATGCGCAACGCGGCAATGACCAGTGTGGCATCGAGGATTTGGCTCATGGCCCAACCGACTACTCGCCGGGAAGGAAATAGGGGTCAGATCTAAACATTTGACATTGGTCGGCTCGGTTGCTATGCGAGAGAGATGGCGCGGCCGCTTCGGGTAGAATTCGAAGATGCGATTTACCATCTCTGTGCCCGGGGCAATGGGCGCCAGGCGATTTTTCATGATGAGCGAGATCGCGCTCGCTTTGTCGAGTTGCTCAGTGAATCGGCGAAACGCTTTGAGGCGGCGATTCTGTGTTTCGTTTTAATGGGCAACCATTTCCATCTGGTCGCGCAAACGCACCGGCCAAATTTGCGGCGTTGGATGCACTGGCTGCTGGTCTCCTACACGGTGTATTTTAATCGGCGGCATCGTTTGAGCGGGCATTTGTTTCAAGGCCGTTACAAGAGTTTTCTGGTGCAGGAGGGCGACTATCTGTTGGGATTAAGTCGCTATGTGCATCTGAATCCAGTACGGGGGGTGAGTTTGGGCCGTGGCACCCCGGTGGAACGGCGGAAACGTCTGCGCGGTTTTAAGTGGAGCAGTTATTGCGGTTATGCCGGGCTGAGCGCGCCGTTTCCGTTTGTGCAAGAGGCATTGGTATTAGGCGAACTGCGCGGCCCGGGCCGGAAGGAGCGATTGCGCTACAGGCGCTTTGCGGAGGAGGGCCTGTTGCGGGAGATTGCAAATCCCTTCGAAGCCGTGCAGTGGCAAGCAGCTTTAGGCGACGAATCGTTTGTGCAAAAGCTCCGGGATCGTTTAAAAGGTCTGCACAAGGAGCGGCGGGAAATGACCTCGGTGCGCAAGGCCATGGCTTCCATTGATCCAGAGCGAATACTGCAAAGAGTGTCCGAAAAATACCAGGTTACTCGAGAGCGCTTAGTCTCGCCTCGCCAAAGGGGACTGTACGCAAGGAACCTCGCGATGTGGATGATATGGGAGAGCGGAAGCAAATCGTTGCGCGAGATTGGAGAGCTTTTCGGCGGGTTGGACTACGCGGCGGTGGCGCAACGGATTCGACGAACCCGCTCCAGCCACCACCCAGTTGCCGCGAGGAAGCTGATAGGAACAATGTTAAATGTTTAGATCTGACCCCAATTTCTCTCTCCTCCAATTTCTCTCTCGACAGCAATTGGTGGACGTATTTTCCGCAACAGAACCACGAAGGCAGCGTGACGCTGTTGACTGATATAAACGGTAGCCCAATTGAGCGGTATCGTTACGACGCGTTTGGCGCGCCGACCTTCTACACGGGCACATGGGGCACAGGTTCAAACACAATCTGCGATAACCGTTTCCTGTTCACTGGACGAGAGTACGCAGCCACGTATCGGTCCACGTATATCACGCCCGCGTTTAATTTCTACGAATACCGAGCCCGCGCGTACAACCCCACCTTGGGCCGGTTCATGAGCGAAGATCCGAAGCTCTTTGTGCACCGCGATGGGTTAGGCGCATCGCTTGGCGATTGGACATTCGGCACCCATCCCGACGAAGCAGAATTCAATCTCTTCCGCTACTGCGGAAATGACCCGATCGATTTCAAAGATCCGATGGGATTAGATCCAGTCAGCGATTTCATCGCAGGCACGGGAGACATGGTTACATTCGGTCAATCCGAAAAGATAGCCGATTACTTTTTTCCAGGTTACAGCGCTGCAATTGATCACAGTTCAGCCGCATATAAAGCAGGCCAAAGCAGTGGATTGCTCGTGGGTATGGCAACAGGTGAAGGGGAGGCCGCAGCGGCTCGGGCTGGCGCCAGAGCTGGGGAACGCGCGATAGGAGCGAAAGCCGCGAAAGCTGCGGTTTCAAACGAGAAGGCTGAAAAAGCGGCGCAAGCAATTGAGGATCACCTCGGTGGCAAGGGGGAGATTAAGTTGAACAAACACGGCGATCCGCTAATCACGCGAGACAACAAGAGGATCCGGATCGACGCAAACAATCCGCACGGCGACAAGCCGCACTTCCACATTGAGAAGCAGACTGACAGCGGGAAATGGAAGGACGCGGGTGACCAACACCGGTATTACCTTAAAGAGAGGGAGGGCCAGTGAAACTGGTCGCTAAGTCTGCCGCGCTCGGGCGACGCGAGTTCGTAATTGAAAAAGACGACGCGGTTGGATTCTATCTGTACGTCTACGAGGACGGCCGCTGCATTCGCGATTATCTCCAAGATACCCTCGAAATGGCCGTCGATTCTGCATTCGAAGACTATCAAGTGCCGAAAGAGATATGGCAGCGAGTTGACTGATCGACGCCACAAACGGGCGTAAGAAGAAAAAGGGGTCAGGTAACATGAAAGCAGCATTCGAGTGCGTAGGCTGGAGAAAGAGAGGAAGCTGTTTTCATGAACTATGTCGGAGTAGATATTCACAAGAAGTACAGCGTGCTGTGCGCGCTGGATGAGAGTGGGCGCAAGCTGCGTGAAGGAAAAGGGGAAGAACAGGGGTCAGATTAGGGTTGCATTGATTTGGACAGTGGAACAAAGGGTCAAAACCCGATGAGGAGCCCACATGAAGACACAAATCTAAACATTTGACGCCTCTTCTCGTAACTCAGAGAGGCTTCTTACGGTGAGTTAAGCGCCCCTGTAATGGTGAGCGCGGCGTTCCGCCGAGCCGACTGACAAACCTCTGCGTGCGTCAGCCCAATTTCAGATTTCGTGCCATTTTGTACGCAAAAACATTCAGACCGTGGAACGGACCGTGAACGACAGTCGCTCTCGCGTGCGCGGGAAATTGTGTGACGACTGATGCATCAGCGCAGCGTTTACGTCTGGGACAATCCGAAATACTCGATCAAGCCGCGAAGTTTCGAAAATCAAGCGTATGGTTTCCTGCAAACCGCTCAGGAAAAGCTTGCCACCGTACGCTTCAACCTCTTGCATGGCTAGAATAAGCGCCGCTACCCCTGCGCTATCGATGTAAGTCGCGCGGGAAAGATCTATCACTATCCGTTCCGGTTTTTTCTTGATCATTGCGTTAAGGGAGTCTCTGAGGGCAGGCGAAACGTGCAGGTCAATATCACCTTCAAGCGGCAGGACATTCGGGCGGTGTTGACGCGGCACCGGAGTGGCTGACGTGTCTTCTTTCATTCAATTCCTTCATCGTCACTGCATCACGGTCTGGGTGTATCGCTCAGCTAAAATCCACAAGCCATGCTAGCAGAGCGTAGTTTTTCTTCCTGCAATGGTGCATCGCTGAAAGAGCCGTACATCACCGCGTTGGTGGAACGCTTGATTGAGCTGCTCAGCCGTTGATGGGAGATAAATGGCGACCCGGATCCTGAATCGGATGGCTAGTTTAGTCTAGAGCGAAAAGGGGGGCACCAAACGCGGTCAGTTCTTTACATTCCTCCTGGCGATTCGGAGGAATTTGCTAACGGGTAAAACTAATCGCGCGTGGAATGGTGAGCGCACGTCCTTGCCCGGGACAACACCCCTTAAGGCAACGGACAAGAAAACGTGCGCCCCCAATCTTTGCACCCCTATTTATCCTCAGTGATGAGGCCGAAGAGGCCGTGCCCTTCGTCGGCAATTCCGGCGGTGAAGTAAACTCCAGTTCCCAGCGGAAGAAGATCCCACAAGCCATCAAATTGCAGCGGCGTGCCATCGGCGCGCATCAGCGTCTCGATGAAAGCGCCGGTGGTCGGATCATAAACGTTGATCTTGCCGTCACCGAAATTACCGACCCAAAGTTCACTGTTGAACTCAGTTAGTCCCCATGGCGCGTTGAGATTCCCGCGTTCGGTCAGCCGCCGAAGGAAGTTACCGCTGGTATCAAATACATTGACGAACCCACAGCCGGCACAGGCAACATCATCGTGCCTATCTGCATCTTGCTTCGCGTAGGTCACAAAAATTTCGCCATTGAAATTTCGGATGCCGAACGGTGCGTACCCAGAGACACGACTCGGGTCAACGAACCCATCGGGATTCACGCGGGTAAAATTCTGATCGTAAGTCTCGACTTTCCCGGTATGAAAGTTTGTTACGAAGAGATAATTGTTACCGTTAGAGACGCCGAGGGTTGCACCTTTGTAAACAGCCCCCCGGCTGCCGTTATCGACGGCTCCGATCGCGTGCGTCTCATCCAGCGTCGGGTTCCAACCAGAGATGGAACCGTCTTCACTGACAAAAATGAACAACGCGGAAGCCGAAGTTCCATTCTTTCTGACTTGGAAGAACCCGGTGTTGTTAAACACCTGGCCGGTTGGATTGGCGCCATCAGTGTTGCTCGCGGAGTGTGGGATTTGAACCACGAGCGGAGCGGCTGTGCCATCCTGATTGTACAGTGTTGAGGTGCCAGTGCCGTTGTTGCTGACCCAAATAACGCCATTCGTCGAGGCTGCCATGCCCCAGGGATTGACAAGATTTGAATCAGTGTGCTGCGCCACACCGGCAATGTCTGATTGGAAGTTTGTCCACGAATAAGTGTCCGCGAGTGCAGACGTGGCCGTGAACATTGCTGCTGCTAACGAGAGCAGACCGATTTTTATGTATTGATTAGTCATTTTCATAGTTTGATGTGTTTGTTTGCAGAAAGAATCGCATCGAGCAGTGCGGCGCGGCGGATTGGAAAAGTAACGCGGTTGTTACTTTTGGGTTCGAGCAGCGGCTCCGGTATTGTGCGTCCAAGTTAAATGAGCGGGTAATCCTTGAGATTCACTTCGTTGGCGCCCTAATTAATGCTTTGAAAGTGTCCGAACGTAGTTGACCAGGTTCCACCGATCTGTTTCGGAAAGCCGTTTCCCATATGCCGGCATCGGCTTTTTGCCGGTTGAAATCTTCCAGAAGAGTGACCCGTCGGATTCCGTTCCTATCAACTGTGGATCGGAGAGCTTCGCAGGGTGAATGTTCAGCTCGATCACGGCCGGGCCGTCGGCGTCCCCGCTCTTTCCATGACACATCATACAAGTCTTCAAATAGATCTTCTGCCCGGCCGCAATGGAGTCCTGTGTCGGTGCGATTGGACTCTTTTTCGCCGCGACTGGGGCAGGGCTGAGCCACTTGTCAGCCATTGAATCCGCCGCTGCTGTGCTGCCACCCGAGTAGGCGAATGTCAGCAGTGCCAAAACAGAAACCATCAAGACAGAGATCCGCAAACGTTTCATCAAGTTACTTTGAGTTGACATGATGTTGTTCTAATGCGGCAAGGTGACTAACACTAGCGCGCAAAGGTTACGCCCCTGTTACGTTTGAAGAGCGAAGATAAGCGCATCGCTGTCCGTGAACTTTCTCTCGAGGAAGAGCTTTAAGGTTTGTTCACAACGACTTTGGCCGTCGGCTTACGCATTTCGAGCTGGGCGCTGGCTTTCTGGATTTGCGTATCCTGCTCTTTAATCTGGGCGGTGAGCGTCTCTATTTGTTGCTGTTGCTGCGTGATGGTTGCCTGCAAACTCTCAACTGTTTGATCCAGCATGGCTTGCTTGGCGGCATCGGGAATGGCTTGGGGCCGGATGCCGCCTTTGGGCGAAAATCCACCCGGATCGGGTCCATCCATGGTGACCGTGCCCAATCTTCCATCGGAATCGACCATCACCACAGTGGCCGTCGCGGCGGAAACCGGCGCACCGGAAATATTGTCGATGGTGCACCTGTCACTGACCTGGCCAAAAACACTGTGCACACCAGAGTGGTGGCCAATGATGATATTATTATCGGCGGTGGTGATACCGGACCCGGCCATTGTCCCCAGGACAACGTGATCGCTCGTAGTTACGTTGCTCTGAAGCGCTTGATTACCGATGGCTGTGTTGTCACTTCCAGTGGTGTTGGCAGTGAGCGCGTTACCGCCTACGGCGATGTTGGAGCCGCCGGTGGTATTGTTCATGAGCGCAAAGTAACCAGTGGCAGTGTTAGTGGAACCGGTTTCGTTAAAGACCAGAGCATCAGTTCCAACAGCGGTGTTTTGTGTGCCGGTGGTGTTGAGCAAGAGCGCTGCCGCGCCAACTGCGGTATTGGAATCACCGTTGTTGAGGACCAGTGCTCCCGCGCCGACACCGGTATTGAAACTGCCGGTGGTATCCGAAAAGAGGGAACGCCAACCAAGCCCTGTATTTCCAGCGCCGGTAGTGAGAAGACTAAGCGCGTCGCACCCTTCGGCTGTCGTGAAATTGGGGTAGCACCCGTCCGGTGCCGGACTTACTGCCCGCGCTCCTGGCAAAAGCGCGAAGCAGGTTAATACCGCCAGGATGGCCAGTAATATCGTAATTCGGTTTTTCATCTTTGCAGTTTCTTTTCGTTGTTTAGCTGTCAGTGAAGTCTCTCTTTAAGGTTGGCTCACTTTGGTCGGCCCCTTACTCATTTCGAGCTGGGCGTTCACTTTCTGGATTTGTGTAGCGTGCTCTTTGAGCTGGGCGGTGAGCGTCTTTATTTGTTGCTGTTGCTGTGTGGCCGTTGTCCGCAAGTTCTGAACTTTGAGATTGAACGTCGCTTGCTTGGCAGCGGCATCGGGAATGGCTTGGGGCCGGATACCGCCTTTGGGCGAAAATCCACCCGGATCGGGTCCATCCATGGCGACCGTGCCCAATCTTCCATCGGAATCGACCATCACAATAGTGGCCGTCGCGGCGGAAACCGGCGCACCGAAAATATTGTCGATCGTGCACCTGTCACTGACCTGGCCAAAAACACTGTGCACACCAGAGTGGTGGCCGATGATGATATTGTTATCGACGCTGGTGATACCAGACCCGGCCATGCTGCCCAGGGCAACGTGATTGCTCGTAGTCGCGTTGGTCTTGAGCGCTTGATTACCGATGGCTGTGTTGGTGTTTCCGGTGGTGTTGGCAGTGAGCGCGTTACCGCCTACGGCCGTATTGGAGCCGCCGGTGGTGTTGTTCATGAGCGCAAAGTAACCAGTAGCCGAGTTGGCGAAACCAGTGTCGTTAAAGACCAGAGCATCAGTCCCAACGGCGGTATTTTGTGTGCCAGTGGTGTTGAGCAAGAGCGCTGCCGTGCCCACTGCAGTATTGGAATCTGCGTTGTTGAGGACCAGTGCTCCACCGCCGACAGCCGTGTTGAAACTGCCGGTGGTATCTAAAGAGAGCGAACTCCAACCGAGACCTGTATTTCCAGCGCCAGTGGTGAGAAGACTAAGCGCGTCGCAGCCTTCGGCCGTCGTAAAATTGGCGTAACACGGATCCGGTGTGGGCGTTGGCGTGGGTGTGTGCGTGGGTGTGGAGGTGGGTGTGGGCGATGGGATCGCACTTACCACGTTGACCGTGGCCACCATGCCGCAGCATCCACCATGCGGTATGCAGTAATACGGAAAAGTCCCCGTACTATTGAAGGTGTGACTGAAGGTAGCTCCCTGGGTGAGAATTCCGGAATCCCAAATTCCGTTGGGCGCCCCGGGAATACCTGAGGTGCTGCTGTGGAAATTCCCGCCCCATGTCCATCGTACCGTATCACCTGGGTGAATCGTCACAGACGAAGGCGAGAAAACGAGGTTGCCGCTCGGCGCAACAGTTACGTTGAATGTCGTTGCGCCTGCTGAGTTCGTGTAAGCAAAAAGCGAAGCAATCGTTGCTAACACCGCCGCAGCATGAAAAGAAAAGATTTTCATCGTATCGCCTGTTTGGTAATGATCGCCGACATCATGTCGTGAAATGGCGGCCAATGTGTCGTCAGATGCAATGCAGCAAAGGTAACGCGGTTGTTACCTCGGATGCAGTGCCCGGCAGTCGCTGAAGCCAGAGAGCGGTGCTACAAACGCAACGCGTTTTCCGATCGAATCAGCCTCGCCGCGAACGCGCCCCGCGGCGGACAAGGACCTTCGTTTCTGGAGCGCGAATGGTATATCCGACGTGGCGAACCGTGTGGATCAGAGGAGGTTCGCCCAGCTTCTTTCTCAGTCGACCAACGAACACTTCAACCAGCTTGGTGTCGTATTCGTGTGCGTGTTCCCAGACGCGCTCGCACAACTCCGTGCGCGTGAACACGCGGCCCGCTTCGCGCATCAGCACCTTTAACAGCATTAACTCGCGCGGAGAAAGCTCGATTCTTTGCACGCCCCGGTAAACATCGTGCGTGGACAGGTCGAGCGTGAGATCGGCGACGCGTAACGAGATCACTGGTTCCTCCGGGTACCGACGGCCAAGCGCACGCACGCGTGCCACCAACTCACGCATCGCAAATGGCTTGGGTAAATAATCATCGGCCCCGAGTTGCAAGCCGGTTACTCGATCGTCTACAGCGCTGCGTGCCGTCAGTAACAGTACACGACTGGCAAGGTGTTGCGTGCGCAAACGTCGCAACAATTCGAAGCCGTCGATCCCAGGCAGCCCAACATCGAGCACGATCAGGTCGAACGGCCCATTGGGCATTTCGTCCAATGCGGCTTCGCCACTGTGAACTGTTTTCGGATCGTGACCGTCCTCAGTCAACGCCGCAGCGATTTGCCGCGCCAAGGGCACTTCATCGTCAACAATTAGGATTCGCATGAGTTTCTTAGGAGGTTTCGATAATTAAAAACGGACGGTAAATTGGGTGGCCAGCAAATGATTGTCCTGATTAGGGGCAGTGGTTTCATGCTGAAAACTGTATTGCAATTTTAGCTGCGCGTGCGTTGTGAAGCGATATGTGACAGCGAGGTCGATTCGTTCGAGGTCGGGACTCCAGCGCTCTTCACCGCCGAAGCCATTATTGATTTTGTCGAAGAGTTGCTGGTTCCAGCGAAGGGCGCCAAAAAACTGCGGCGTAAACTTGTATTTCGCTTCGACGTAATAAGCCAATGTGTCTGCATCTCCGACGCGTGGCACTTCAAAGCGGGCTTCGTAAACCTCGGCCCAGACTTGCAGATGATGCCAGGCGAAACTGGCGTCCTGTCCAAGAACAAATTCTCGATAGTCGCCAATGTCATGCCCCGGAGGCAGCGTCGTCTCGGCTTCGCGCCGAAAATATGGGCCCTCACTTGCTGAGAACCCGAGATTCCAAGCTTCGTTAGGCCGGAAACCGACCCGGCCGCTGAAAGTCGGATTGTCGAAGCCATTCTCGGTAATATACCAGGATTCGGGACGCGAGGAGAGGGATGCATTCTTCATTTCAACGGCATAATCAAATTCGCCCAGGCGCCCGGAGGCAGAAATACCAGTGGCGTAGTCAGGTCCCCAGATCACCGGGTTGAATGTGTATTTTCCGTAATAGTAAGGTGCATAGATAAAATTCAGCGGCGAAAACGGCGCGTATTTGTCCTGAATGGCGGTGACATTTTCATACACTAATGGCGCGTTGATGAACGGATTTTCCCACGATAAGTGCCGCGGGACCCAATTGCCTACCACCGTCGCGAATTGGCCGACTTGTAATGTAAAACGGCCATCCTGCCATGGCGTCACTCGAAGCGCATATTCATCCAAACGAATGTCGGCGCCGAAATCGGTCGGATCGAACCCGCGGTCCAGTCGCACTTGCGAGAAGAAATAGATTTGCGAGCCGAGTTGCGCGTCGAGGAACAGTGTAAGCCTTGGATTGAAGAGATTATCAATGTTTGAGTCGAGGAGGCCGGGCGCGGGTTGTTGGAAATTATAAAATTCAAGATCAAGCGTGCCGCTCAATCGCGCGCGAAAATTATCATGAAACGCGGAGACGGTCAGCGTGTTGTCCAGCCGGTCAAGAAAATCATCGGTGTCGAAAGCACATGCCGTGCACGCAAAAAGACACAGGCTGAAGATGTGCAGCCTCATGCAACTGCATTAACACCGTTTGCAGCGCAAAAGCGCACTTCAAACTCGGTCCAGTCGTTTTCCGAACGTACAAGGCGCAAATGACCGCTATGCAGCCGCGCTAGCTCGCGTGCCAGATTAAGACCGATTCCATGGCCTGAAGCGGCCGAAGGAGTCGAGCTGTGATGGAATCGCTCAAAAATGTTTTCGCCAGGTGGAATCGGGCGTCCGGTGTTCCCGACAGTCAGCACGACATTGCTGCCGTTGCCATGCGCGCCGACCCGAATGCGTCCGCCGGCACGATTGTATTTTCGTGCGTTCTCCAGAAGATTTTGCACGATGAGCGACGTGTAGCGTTTCTCTCCGGCGACAAAAAGCCCGACCGGAAATTCCTTTTCAATCTTCACATCGGGGGAATCCGGCAACGCGCCAAGATCATCCAGCCATTCATCAACGAGCTGGCTGAGATTCACTGGTGCCGATACGATTTGAAGGTGACCGGCATCCATGCGTGACAATAAAAGCAAATCGTCAATGACGCCGGTCAACCGATGCGTTTGATGAAGGAGACCGGACAGCTGCTCGTAAATTTCTGGCTTAAAGCCTTCGCGATCCAGGAGTGATTCGAGACCGATTCGAAGAACAGTGACGGGGCTTTTCAGCTGATGTGAGGCGTCAGCTGAATATCTTGTGGACCGTTCCAGCTCTTCGGAGGTGGAAGCGAGCGCCGCCTCAGCGCGTTCTCTCTCCGCGCGATTCTCTTCCGAATCCAGCGCCAGCTTTTTCACCGGCGCGGACATCCTGAGGGCCACGACATGGGTTGCGACGAAACCGCCTAACAAAAGAAGCGCGCCTGCCGCGCCGATTTGCCAGCGGAGCCGTTGCAGCTGTGCTGCCCACGATGCGAGGGGGTAAGCACAGATTTCATAGGCGGGTGGAAACAGCGAGCCCGGATTAAGACGCTTATAAAACACAAGCTGGTGCGCACCTGCGAGGTCCACCCGAAAATAATTTTGCTCCGAGTCGGAATTGGTCAGCACACTTGTAATTTTCTCGTTCAGGGAAGTCTTCGCAGAGGGCGGGAGAGCCGGCAGATGCAGGTGGCCATCTACCCAAATACCGCTTTGCATTCCTGTGTATTTGTCTTCGAGCTCAAGCGGCTTAAACCCAATCACGAGCGCGGAAACCAAAGCGCTGGTCTCGGTCGAAAAGATCGGTGCCGCTATGACCTCATGAACATCTCCGGCGGATTGAACGTAACCGATCTGCTGTGTTTCCGGTAATCGACTCAAGGAAAGTTGAGCTTCAGTGTTTGCATCCAGCTCTCCGACGTCGAAAGCATTCGGCGGCTTGATCACTGCGCCTGAACTATCAAGGAAGCGATAGAATCGGGCGTCCAGAGATCGTGCTGCTTTCTCCGTAGGCGGTTCGCCGCCCTGCATCAGATCGCGAAGTTCATCCTGCGCGCTCGGATAGAGGAGGTCGATCGCGTCGTCTTCAATCGCAGCATGAATCCGCGGCTTGGACGCGAGGGCGTTGCAGCGTTCTGCCAGCGCGGCATGGCGCAATTCCTCCAGTTTGTGTAAGGAAGTAAGTTCGGTCTGAAACGTTTGTCGCAAATTCTGTTCCGCGTCGGCGGTGACTCTGCGCTGGGCCAGATAAAATCCGAGGGCAGTCAGTGTCACGACGATCACCATGATCGCGGTGAACAATCGGGTGCGAAAACTCGCGACATCTTTGTTTCTCGGTCCGCCCGCGTCGCTCATGGAAAATCAACGTGCAATGTTTGGGCTTCTTTTAAGTCCACCGGCTTTTCACGGATCGTTCTGCTATCGATCCATGCCTTTAGGGTATAGTGACCTGGCGGAAGCTTATCTAATCGATACCGGCCCGCCGTGTTCGTCATTACGAAATACGGCGTGTTCAACACCAGGATCAATCCGCGCATGTGCTCGTGAATGTCGCACCGCAGGGTCACCAACCCTGGACTATCGAAGATCACCGACGGGATCGGTCGCTCCTCGGGACGATAACGGCCAAGATCAAATCGCTTGGTTGGTGAATAGGAAAAGATGTTGTGATACGTGTCATCCAGATTTGGAAACTGAACCCTGGTTCCCACCTGTATCGGCAGAAGCGCTGGAATGAACGTCAAATCTTTTTGTGCAACCTCTTTCGTTTGCAACGATGCCGGTCTGGGGAAATTGCCATCGAGATATACGACCGCCAGCGGTGGCTCGGTGGAGAGGACTCCGGCTTTGGTCACGATCTCGTAGCGTTTAGCCTGGACCGGCGCCGCGTGCGATTTCGGGAGCTCGACACGCCCCTCAACAGCCGCGCCTGCGAAAAGCGAAGCGGGAATGATGGACAAAATCACGTTCAACGACAGCAATCCCAGCCGGCGCATATCTTGCCAGTCTAACAGGCCTTTGGTTGAACGAAAGCGCCGGAAGCGGGGATGCTTCACACGATCCCGACTTCACTCTTTGGTTTCGTCGCTGCCATTGCTGGCAAGGTAAAGAAGATTGTGGCGATTAAGCTCCAGAAAATCCCGATAGCGCCCGCGATACCCAGGCCGGTGAGCGCAGGGTTTCGTGCAAGAGCAAGTGAGCCGAAACCGCTAATAGCTGTGAGCCCTGCGAGCAAGACTGGTTTCACCACGCCGGCCACGTCATGCTCAATGTCACGCGTCCTTTGCCAGACGAGCACGACGTAGATTCCATAATCCACGCCAATGGCCAGTACGAGACGGAACGAAAGTACGTTAAGGAGATTCAGATGAATGTGCAGCAGCTTCATCGTAGCGATCATTGCTCCGATACCGAACACGAGTGTGATCACCTGGATGAGCCACAGGCGAAGATCGCGATACAAAATAGCTAACAACGAGATGTCGAACATTGCCATCAGCGCGCTGATCAGAAGCAGTTGATGGTGCGACCACAGCTGAAGATCGGCGAGCACGTACGCCCAGCCCGTGAGAATCATGGGGAGACCGGGTACCGACAGCTCGCCTCCCAACTCCTGGCTTTGGGCGTGAGTTGCGAGCGGTCCATTGGTTGTGACAAATCCAATCGTCAACAAAGGGTCTCTCCCGAAGTAGCGGTCGATCAAAAACCACCAGCTCGAGGATTCCGGCAATTGCGTCCGCCAATTTGGCAATGGCACGCCCGGACCGGAAACGCGTTGTAAGTCGTCGAGTAACTTGAACGCCGGCGCGAACGCTTCGACGCTGAACCCCTCGGTCTCGAGAGTTTGGCTTAATATTTCATGCGCCACCTGAAAATTGGTTGTACGCAAATGTTCCCGGTTTCGTTCCATCCATATTGGTGACGGACAAAGGGCCGCCGGCGTGGAGAATCCCTTGATCTTGCCGGTTGCCTGCAGGTCACGCCAATGTGCGGAAAGTTTTTGCCAATAGTCGTGCAATTGTTGCGAGTCAGCCCCTTGTACGATTGCGAGCACTGGTTCCCAGCGAACCGGCATCTTTTGCATGATTGCGTCAAGAGCCCCGCTTGCGCGAATGTTTTTGGGTTGCAATGATCGCGTGTTGGCTTCGAACTGAAGCGGGGGAACCGGCGAGACCGCAATGATGGTGAGCAGGAGCAAAACCGTGCCCGAAAACATCAGTATCGGCGTGGGCCGGGCGACAATCCATCGCACATATTTTCGTACAAGCTTAAAGAGCCAATCATAGGAGACGGCGACTTGCTGCTCGCGAACGAACAAAAACAAAATCGAGCACATGAACAGGCCAGCCACAAAAATGCCGATGGCAATGAGCACACCGAGTTGGGAAAAGGTCATCGCGCCACTCAGCACCAGAGCGAGAAAGCCTACAGCTGTTGTGAGCGCACCAAAGAACACCGCGCGGCCGAGTTTTGCTACCGACGTAACAATGGCTTGCTGATGTGGTTCGCCATCAGCGCGCGCTTGCATGTAGCGTCCGATGATGAGAATCGCGAAATCCACACCGAGGCCGACAAGGATCGCGCAAAACGCCACACTGATCATGCTTAACCTCCCGAAAAGAAGCTGGCCAGCAGTCAGCGCTACCAGACAGGAGAGAAGAAGGCAAAACGCCATGCCTACCAAAGGCAGCCAGCGACGAAAACCAGCGAAGAAAATTGCGCCCACCAGTAGGACCGAACCAAGCAGGGTCGCCACAACATCGTAGCGCATGCTCAGCGAAATTTCTGATACAAAGGCTGAACGCCCGGTAATGAGAATTTGCAAAGGCCTGCTGCCGTCCCAACCTTCGGCTGCGGTCTTGCGAAAGGTGTTTACCCGCTGCATCAAACGCTGGCATTCAAAGGCGCTGATGGATTTTTGGTTCGTCACCGCCAGAAAAATTCGCATTGTGCGATCTGGCGAAGTAAGTGGTTGCGCCTGTTCAATGGCTGTGCCTTCGGCGAAAGGTTGGAGCGCCAGCGCGATCAGGCCGAGCGGATCGAAGGAAAGCTCGAACTCCGGCCGTGGCGATCCGGCCTCGATCTCCTGCCGCAACCGATGGAGGCGATCGCGAATCTTCGCCGGTTGCAAGAGCGACATTGCCTGGTCAAACGCGCTGGGCTTCAGATTCAGGAGCAGCGGGACCGCGATTGTTTGCAGATCGCGAACGCCTTCAGGTGTGGCCATGGGCGAACCCGCGAGCACACGCTCGACCCACGGTTGCCGGCGCAAACGTTCCGCAAACATCGGTGCGAACTCGTCCAGTTTGTCGATGTCTTGGGGGTCAGACACAAGCGCGAACGTAAGCTCACGCGTCTGCTCAAAATCGTGATCGTAGATTTTCAGGCCTTGCACCGATGAAAATCTTCCGGGTAAAACGTTGAAGATCTCCGAATCCAGTCGCAATGACGTCGCGAGAATCGCGATGCACGCGACAGACAGCGCTGCAACAGCGCTCCATACCAAGGAGCGGCGCTGCGTAATGGTTCGGGCGATGAAATCACTGACGCGCATGGGCAGCGCTAGTGTTCTGCAATCGCGTCGGCTTTACAACGGTTGGCTGGTTCTCGCATTAGCACCGGGCTTCAATCCCCGGTGCATGTCGCGCGGAGCGATTCCAGCTGTTTCAACGGCTTTTCGCGCCACGCTTGCTCATCCAAACCATTGAAACTGCGTGGTCACCGAGTCAGCATCTTACCGGCATGAAGGCCGGTTGATTAGAACCGGAATAAAAACGTTTCGTTACCGGAAGCGTATCGCATGATTTTTTGATTTGGTGCGCGAAGAAATTGATCGCACAACCCAAGCCAGCCGCGTAGCTGAGCTGGTGCTTGCGCGATCGGACCAGACCAGTGCTGCCTGGTAAGGTTTGCGTTGAATTCAGAAAAGGTCGGATCCTGCCGGAGGGAGAACAGTGTGATCCCAGGACCTTTGGAGAAGGTTAATTCAAAGTCGCCGGATTTTGAGAAGCGCACGACCGCATCCCCGATCAATGTCGTGTTCGGCGTTCGATACATGAGCTGTCCGGCCTTGGTCTGCCATCCGCCTGGTGGTTGAGAAAATTGATGATGTGAGATCGTTGCGCAGTTCGTTAGGCAATACGCGGCCAGGACGCAAACCAGGCAAGTGCGGTTGTTTCGAAGCGCGCAAATAAAAACCAAGAACACGCGGGCGATTCGGTGAATCGTCCCCACCTCTGATCTCATGGTGCCGTCCGTACCGTTTCGATGAGTGCAGACGCTCCTTCTTTCCTCGGCACGAGCGTCAGCTTTGGTTACAACGTACATGCTGATACTCATCAGTGCTGAGCCTAGCTAATTATCAGAAGTTTGATAGCGTTAGCGCGGTGCTTCGACTTGGTCAAAATGGCGCGATGAGAATTGTGAGAAGCCGAAAGAAGAGGAGTCAGCAGGTGAGCCATCTCCCCGGATGAATTTCACCACTGTTCCCGCGGGGGCAACTGCGAGGAAAAACTCGCTGGTTTGGGGTATGCGCCCCGTACACCTCGTTCTGTTAGGCGTGACCTTAGCGACGTTCTTTCGATTTTGGTACATTCGCTGGGTCGACCTTGTTCCCGACGAAGCATATTTCTGGGTTTGGTCAAAACACTTTGCCCTTTCCTACCGGGACAAGGGGCCCCTGGTTGCTTGGACCATCGCGGTTGGTACGCACCTCTTCGGTGACACTGTATTTGGTGTCCGCTTTTTTGCTGTGCTGCTCAGCGCCGGTACCGCATTTCAGTTGTTTCGGCTTGCCGAGCGATTGTACGACGATCGCACCGCACTTTGGTGCGTTGGCGTCGCCGCAGTAATCCCACTGTTTGCGGTCGGATCCATTTTAATGACGATTGATCCGTTAAGTGTATTTTTTTGGGCTTGGGGCGCGAATTTGTCATGGTCGGCTTTCCAAACCGGGAAAATGCGCTATTGGATGCTGCTTGGACTAGCCATCGGCGTCGGCTTCCTCGCAAAGTTCGTTAACGCAGTCCAGTTGGTTGGGGTTACGCTGTTCCTCTGTTGGTCAAAACCGCACCGGCATTTCTTTTTCAGCCGGCAAAGTCTGGCAACATTGTGTGCATTTGGAGTGAGTTCATTTCCGGTGTTTTGGTGGAATGTGCAGACGGGCTGGCTCCATGTTGTGGCGCTGCATGAACGCAGTGGTATCCAACACTCTTTCGGCATCCATCCCTGGCAATTCCTCCAATATCTGGGGGGAATTTTTGCGGTCGTCTCACCGCCGATCATGGCTGGCATGTTGGTCGCCGCGATTGGACTCTGGCGATTCGAAGGCGATCAAGCGCGAGTTAAACACCTCTTGAGCCAGTTCTTGCCTGTCCAAGTCATGTTTCTCTTCTTTGGCCTGAATAATAAAGGAGAACCCAACTGGATGGCTCCTTCCTTGATCACGGGAATTGTAATGCTTGTGGTCTTTTGGCGGCAACTGATTGCTCGAAACCCAAAATGGCGCTGGGTGACATGGTCCGCGCTGAGCCTGAGTTTAGTTGCGGCAGTCTTTCTTCACATCGTAATTTTTCTTCGGCTGCCCTTGAAGTATGACCCATTGTGCCGGGCGGAGGGCTGGTTGGATTTTGCGCAGCACGTACAGAAAGCACGCCAGGAGACTCATCCTGACCTGTTGATTGGCAGCGACCGAGTACCCGCCAGTATGATGGAGTTCTATCTGCCAGACCATCCTATTGCCTATGTACAACCCGAGGCTTACGGCGAAAGCCAATTCACACTCTGGCCGGGTTACACAGTTAGATATGGAACACGGGCACTATTTGTTACCGTCGGAAAGGCGGGATTGCCGGAAGAAATGAGCTGCGATTTCAACCACTCGCAGTTGATTGATGATTTCTGGTCAAAACACCGCGGCCGGCCGACCGGTCGTTTCAAAATCTATTTGCTCGTTAACGAGTGATCGGCGGACGCTGTAAGGGGATCGCTACAGATCGACGCGAAAGTGTCTTTCGGGTAAGTTTGCGCGGCGGATCATCGAAAATGCCGTTGTAGCACGGGTCAGCTTAGCCGCAGTTAGTTTGCGTCGCCACCCAATCCAGCCATTCCGCCAAGACAAGCAGGGTCCAAATGGCGCGGGCATGGTCGGCTGTGCGCTGGCAATGCTCGGAGAAGAGTTCTACAGCGGCAGACGTGTGAATGCCGACCTGTTCTAGGCGCCCCTTTCTCAACGTGCCGATCGCCCATTCTTTCAGAGGGCCGCGCAGCCAGCTGCTGATGGGCACCGAGAGGCCGCGCTTGCGTCGATTTACGATGTTATTCGGCAGGTAACGCCGGGCGTAGCGTTTCAGAAAAACCTTTGTCTTGAATCCGCGCACCCGGTCCTCGACTGGAAGCGATTTTGCGAATTCCATTACCCCTTCGTCCAGGAACGGTGCACGCAGTTCCAGCGCTGAACTCATGCTCGCGCGGTCGGCCTTGGTCAACAATCCCTCAGCCAGAAGCGTTTCCAAGTCCCATCGTTGCGCTCGGTCCAGTAGATCACCACCACTCGCGTCATTGCTATCTAAGTCTATCGGTATCATGCCTAGTTGCCGCAACAGTGCAGGCGTGATGCTGGAAACCCACAGCCGGTGTCGCGTCATGCCATTCCGACTCGCGCCCTGCACGAAACGCCTGAGCAAGAAGGAAATCGTCACCTTCCTCTCGCTGGGTGGAAGCACTTCCACGACGCGGCGGATGGCGAACCTGAGCCAGTTCGGCAACTGTACGAAGCGTTCGGCAACCCCCGCCCCGATGTAAGTCGGATAACCGCCAAACAATTCGTCCGCGCCTTCCCCGACGAGCGCCATCTTGCTATCCTGCGCCGCGCGCTGGGCCAGCAGGCTTGTCGGAACCCACGCTGGATCCGCCAGGGGTTCGCCCACCATACGGATCAGCGACTTTAATCCATCCCGCACATCATCAGGTTTAACGAGTACTGCCACGAGCTCCATCTGCAATTGTTTCGCCACCGCCGCGGCGAAGCGACCTTCATCAAAGGATTCTTCCTCAAAACGCAGGGTGTAAGCTTTCAATGGACGCGTCGGATGCAGTGAGCGGACCACCGCCGCAACCAACGACGAGTCAATACCACCACTCAAAAAGACACTGAAGTCCACATCGACGTCAGTCTGGCGAGCGATAGCGGTGCGGAACGTTTGATCGAACGTGTCGAGTGATCGATGTCGTTTGGCCGTCTCTGTGATCTGCCAGTGCCAATAGGATTTTGAGCACACACCACCCACGTCGAACTGGATCGATTCGCCTGGCGCGACCTTGCGGATTTCGCTGAACGGCGTGTCCGGTGACGGAAAGATTCCGAACTGAAGATATTTTCGTAATGCCTCTTGGTCGAGGGTAACCTGGAAGCGGCTGTGGCTGACCAAAGCAGCAATCTCAGTCGCAAAAATGATTTCGTTTCCGTTGTTTGCATAAAACAGCGGGCGTTCCCCGGCTCGGTCGCGCACTAAAGTAAGGCGCCGGTTGCGTGGGTCCCATACCGCAATAGCAAAAGCCCCAACGAGCCGCTTCGCGAACGCTTCGCCATCTTCGAGGTATAGCCCGGGGATCACCGCGATATCCGTTTTATGCTGTACTGGGCGACCCCGCTCCTCCAACCACCGAGCTAATTCATGATGATTATCAATCTCGCCGTTGCAGACGGCTATCACACCGCTCTCCGGGTCTTTTATCGGTTGGTTAAGCCGTTCGGTGAGACCACGAATGGCCAGGCGCGTCGCACCTAGGACGGCCGACTCCGTGTCTAGCTGGCAGGTGGCGTCCGGCCCGCGGTGGGACAGGGACCGGAGCATAGCCTTTACGCGAAGATGAGCTGCGTCGGGAAACCTTAGGCTGGAAAAAGCGACATTGCCGCAGATGCCACACATTCTAGGACCTTCTCGGACTGACAGTTGGACAGTCCCAATACCACGAGGCAAGGTTTTGAACCGATGCGCCCGGTGCCGCGGGCCAAGTCCTCGACGTAGACAACAACGTTAGCCTGACTGTAGCTCGTTGAGCAAGACAATCAGATGTCATCCAATACCTCACTAATATGTCGGTTAAGGCCTTCAGATCACTAGAAGCTGAGCGGTTTGGGGTGCGAACGAGACATTTGGGATCAATCAGCTCCGTCTCGTGACTAGGAAATATCCGATTTGTGGATCGGTCTTACGATCAACTGACCGGAGTGGCGCAATAGCGGCGTTCTGCAACTCGCCCATCAATTCCGAAATTTTATTCTTGGGCACGACCAGGGCATCGAGCGCTTCGCCATTCCATTCCTGAACCGCTTCATCCGGCTTGATGAAGTGCGGTTTTTGCAGGTAGAGGAGCATCCCTTCGTAGCCACCTCCTTCTCCGGAAATGACTTCGTAACGCCAGTGATGGGCGATAGCCTGTTCATTCACCGCGCGGCTGAAGAGTTCGAGATTATTGGCGTTGTCACGATAATCAGACAGCATTTTTCCGGTGGCATAGCTGCCGGTAAACAGGATCGAGAAGAATAGTGCCGCCGCGCTCCATTGAAGGGCACGCTCACCTAGTTGCTTTATTCTCGAGCTGCCGACGACCTGCGCGGCGAGCAACAAGCAAAGCGGTGGCACAACCGGGTAAATGCGGTCAACGCGTTTCGACGGAACCAGCGACATCACGACAAAACCGCCGAAGCTCCAGCAAACCAGCCACAAGATATCAGGATTTGTGTGGCGAAGTAAATTACGAATTCCCGAACGCGTTCGGGGGAAATACAGCACACCAAGAGCGATGATCAGCACGCTCCAGGGCGCGAATTTATGCAGTAGGTGAGGGAGATAATAAAGGACCGGTTCCGGGCGATGGACAGTTTCGCTGAACCGGCCGAGAAATTCCTTCACGACGACCTGCTCATAGAAGCCTGGGACCAACTTGATGCCGCAGAACACCCATATCGAAAACAAGGCCAGAGACGCAATCCATGGCCACAAACCAAACCATGCATTCGCGGTTCTCGATTTTCCGGCGAGCCATTGAAACAGCAGGATTCCTGGAAGCACAAACGCTAATACGATCGGCCCTTTGATGAACATGGAAGCGGTGAGTAGAACCGACATTTTCCATCGCTCGCGTACCTGCCACGGTTTGCGGTCGCGAATTTTTTGCCAGATCAAGAGTCCTACTAGAAAGATCACTAACGCGAGCGGCATGTCCGTGCGTACCAAAGTCGCAAGGCGCGCACTCAGCAGATTCAAGCCGAAGGCACTCAAGGTGATCAAGGCTGCGGCCGCTCCGTAAGCAGCAATCGCCGCGCGGAACAAGATGGTTGCCAAGAGTACTGCTGCCAGGAATGAAGGAAGCCGCCAAGCAACATCCCACGATCGCGTGATTGCGAATATCGCGGCCGAAGCCCAACCAACGAGCGGCGGTTTTTGTGCAATTAACTCGTGCGGGGTACGCTGAAAGAACCAGTGACCCTCCTTGATCATCTCGAACGAAGTAAACGCCTGCTGGGCCTGGTCGTAATCATCTAACTGCCACGGCAGATTCGTCACGGCAAACAAGCAGAGGATAACCGCGCCGATCACCCAAACCGTGCGCGAACTCTCTAGGAAATTTCTTGCCCATGACGCATCCACGCTCACAAGCAAATCCGCGCAGGCAAGCGGTTCCCGGAATTTGTTGTGGATGAAGTTTTCGTTTTCATAACGGTGATTTGTCGAATGTGGACATGGAGTTTGAAGTTCGGGTGTAGGTGTTTTGGCTGATCGAAAATCGATCAGTCTAGATACGCTGAGTGGTGCCATCCGCGGGCCGCGCTAGGTGACCGACACGCCACCGACGAGACGCCCTAAGCAAGCCCCGGTGGCCCGTGCTCGTAGCGACAGGCTTCCAGGAAAAGCTTCGGAACCCAGACGGGGGTTAGGATGATCCGCGATGCCGGCAAGATTGCAGCGGGCGTTCTGCGCACGAGCAAGCGCGCGCGACTTTCGATCGCCCGCGTGCATTTGCCCGCGTTGGGCAGTGTGATCGCGCAGGAATGGATCAGCCGCGCGCCGTGGTGATGGATGCGCTCGTGCGACTGAGGCGAGCCAGCGAGAGTTGTGCAAAGAACGATCGTGCCGGTCACGCCCGAACGGCGCAACCAGGATGCCCACCCCCTGTGGCATCTCGCGCTCATCATTTTTTTGATTCTAAATTCTGCCTTTCTTAATACAAGCTTTCTTTGCTAAAAGGAGGCACCTTTCCACCTGCACTCGCGCGCGCACGCGCGAGGAAAAGTAGAGCGGACGCATTTTTGCAGCGTGCACTGTGCGAGGCAAACGCTGGACTTGCTCCCACAATGGTGCCGTTGGCGACATTGCCGCAGATACCACCACATTTCAGGAACCTCTCGGGCCTGGCAGTTGCGTGTCTGAACGATTCATATGCCCAGTTATGAAGAAAAATCTGAGTTGTGCTAATCTCTCTAAGAGAAATGAAACTGATCGATCGATTTGTTAGCCGTGAATTGCTAGTCAACGTCCTTTTCGCGATCGCGGTGCTGAGTCTGGTGCTCGTTGTCGGAAATATTTTCCGGAAACTTCTTCCGCTGTTGGTGAACCACGATGTGCCGATGGAATACCTTATCGCATTTATCGCGTACGTGCTGCCGTTCTCGCTCATTTTTACCATTCCATGGGGATTATTGACTGCGATCCTGCTCGTTTTCGGACGGCTCTCGGCGGACAACGAATTGATCGCATTGCGCTCAAACGGCGTGAGCATCACGCGAATCTGCATTCCGTTGGGTGCGATCGCGTTGATCTGCACGGTGATCTGTCTCTGGCTCAATGTGCAGGCCGCGCCGGCTGCGCAGGAAAAATTACGCAGTACGATTTTTGATTTGGCGACGCAAAATCCGATGGCGCTTTTTGGCAGCGATCAGGTGATCGATCAGTTCCCCGGTCGAAGGATTTACGTCGGCAAAAAAGAAGGGAACAAGCTCGAGAACATCACAGTCTTCGAGATGAACGATAAGGCGCTACCAGTAAAGGTCACGTTCGCACGGACTGGCATGCTCGAAGCGGATTTGGCGAACAAACAAATTCTGATGCACCTGTATCAGGCGCGGTATCAGGAACGAGACGAGAAGGACCCATTCAACCTCCACAAGATCCACGATGGCATCAACATGGTGGAAGGCACGCTGCCGATCAGTCTTGAAGAGCTTTACGAGAAAGAGAAGAAGCGGCCGTACCGTTCCGCGCTATCGATCGAGCAATTGCTGGAGCAATTGAAAAGCGAAAACAACCGCGAACGCAGTGCCAGCCGAACAGAACTGAACAAACGCTTTTCATTTCCGTTCGCGTGCGTCGCCTTCGCGATCATTGGAGTGCCGCTCGGTGTCACAGCGCATCGGCGTGAGACTTCCGTCGGCTTTGCCATGGCGTTGATCGTTGCGACCACGTATTTTCTCTTCGTGATTATTGGCGATACGTTGCGCGGAAATCCGCATGCGCACCCGGAGCTGCTCGTCTGGTTTCCCAATGTTCTGTTTATCGTGCTGGGCGTGCTTTTGTTCCGCCGTCTCTCGCGGCAATAGGGCCGCAGCGAGAGAGCAAAATACGAGGATCAGAGATTCTTCGCTTTGCTCAGAATAGCAGAATTAATTAGCGAGCCGCCGATTCGGCGGTGGTTGGATCGATGATTGCGCGGACCTCGGAAATCCGGTTCGCGGGAAAGCCGCCTTGCCGGGCGTGTTCACGAATCAGTTCTTTGCTGGGCGCTATGTAAACGCAGTAAATCCGATCGTCCATCACGTAGCTTTCAACCCATTGAATCTGTGGACCGAGATGGTTTAACACTGCGCAAGACTTCTGCGAGATGGCTTGGAGTTGTTCGCGCGACAATTTGCCGGCATCAGGAATCTCTCGTTCAATCACGTACTTGGGCATAACGATTCCTAGCTAAAGCGTCCAGGAGGCTGACGTCAATTCATTCGATTACACCGAGTCGGCCCTGGCATTCCTGACTATTGTCGGCATTCCGTTCTCGTATTCGATCGCCGACGAATTTGCGCTGGGATTTATCAGCTATGCGCTCATCAAAGCGTTCAGCGGATTGCGCTCGCGAGATTAGTTGGCCCCGCTTACCTGCTGGCTCTTGTGCTGGTGTTGTATTTCGTCTTTGTCCGAAGCCGAATCAGTCAGCCCAGATTTCAGGCTTCCTCCGGCTCTGGTTCGAGCGACAAGGCAGGCCTCGCAGCAGTTTTGGGAACGCCGCGTTGCCAATCCGCAATACGTACGCCAATGGCATGCCAGAAGTAGACGGCGATGCAAGCCAGCACCAGACCTGACGCATACGGTCGAATGCCTTCGAGCACGTCAATCGCCCGTAGCGTGGCATCGAGTTTCTTATCGATTAACATCACGTGAACGATCATCGCCGTGCTCGCAGCCGAGATGATGAAATGAATAATGCTCAAACGGATACTGACGCCGAGGGCGACAGCGCTTACGACCGCTCCCCATACGAGATAGCGCTCATGCATTTGGCCGAGCAATGCGAACATCAACAGCCATGGCGCCGCGATGGCAATCAGCACGCGCGAATCGTGAGCGCGAAGATGTTGCACTGCGCCACGGGCACATAACACTACTGCTCCCAGATAAAACAGACGGAGCGCCCATTGAAGCGTCAGCTGCAAATGAACAGATCCGAGATCAGCCGACAACAAGGAATCTTGTAAGGACCAGCCAGCATCGGCGAGCAGTGATGGAAGGTTGTAGCACGAGCTGATGAAAAGATACGGATAATGCTTGGTGCCATACAGAAAGCCGATCTCAAACCAGGCGAAACTCCCGCCGGTGAACGCGCCGATCACGAACGTGGCGCACCCGACAATTCCGGCGAACCACACACCTCGATGCGGTAATTTATATCGCAAGACGAGCAGAAGACTGACACCAACTGTGGCGGCAAGTGCGAGCCAGGCCACGCGAGTGCGTAGAAGCCACGGTGAAACGATCACCGCCCACGTGGCTATGAACCCTGCGAGCATGCACAGCGCACCGGCCCATCTTTTTTGCCACAGCGGCCAGAGAAGAAAAAAAGGCGAAACGAACAACAGCTGTCCTTTGAGCATTGCGCCTGCGGCGAGCAAACAACCGCACCAGACCCAGCGGTTCTTTAAGACGGCGAGCGCGGCGAAGAGGTAGAACGGCAAGATCCAGACGTCCCACTGCGGCCATCCGTGCGCGTCGAGAATCATGGATGGTTCAAGCCATGCCACGCTCGCCGCTGCCAGACCGCAGATTGAAGCGCGCTGTTCATTAGAGAGCCAACCGGGCCAACTCGGGTGCGAGCGTGATGAGCGTCGCACACACAAGCGAACCAGGAAAAAGATCGCTGTGGCGGAAACCAGCTCGCACGCCAGATTGATCTTCAACAGCGGGTTAACAAGTTTCGGGTGTTCGCTGTCGACCAATGGGAATCCATCGCGCACTTCTTTCGTCCAGATCGCCATGCTCAGGAGTCGTAGCGGCGGATAATCGAGACCGTAATCGTCCTCATAGGCCTCGTCCTTTACCCGATCGTAGAGTCCCAGATAGCCGCGGAAGAATCCTGGCCACGAATTGGCAGTCGCGTCGTCTGGTGACAACCGGCGCGCTTCTTTCAGCGTCTCGTTGCCCCAGTAAAAAGCATTGACGATGTCGTGCTGGTAACGGACGTGCCTTGTGTTTTCCCCGATCCAACGACGCAGTTGATCGCCGACGAGAAAAAGAGCAACGACAAAAACTCCAGCGAAAATCCAAGAACCGACTTTCCGAACTCGCGGCGAAAAAGGTAGATGACGAAAAAGTGTTGACGCTATCATTCCCGAACAAAAAACCCGAAACCGATTCGACAGTTTCGAGCAATTTGTGTTCGAAACGGTGTTTCGTCTAATCGCGACTCGGCTTACCAATGGCCGTAGCAGACGGCTATTCCTCGCACTGGCGCGAGTACGTACGGCGCCCGCTAATCTTTTCTGCGGCATAACTGCGCCGATTATGGAGTGAACGTATAAACGACTGTGTGCACAGCTCTCCGAGTGCCCTTCACAACACTGTGCGCGACGTTCTTTGCTGTAATCGCGGAGTTTTTCGCGACGTTCCTCGCGGTTCGAACAGGTCCTGCTTGAACGCTGCTGGCGCAAAGGGCGAACGCCAGAACGACTGAAAAGAACGTTTTCATGGTACTTAAAGTATCGTTGTTGAAACGCCGAATGCGCCTGTGAACAGGCGCAATTGAATGATTGGCAGTTGCCTCAAGTCAATCGTGCGCGAAAATATGCACTTCGAGTTTTTCAGTAGGTGATCCAGCGTAGCTCAGTGGTAGAGCGGTCGGCTGTTAACCGATTGGTCGTAGGTTCGAATCCTACCGCTGGAGCCATTTCATATCGCATCGCCACGAGTGGGATGGGGCGTGGGATGACACGAAAAAGCGTGGCCGAAGCAGCGCGATTTAGGAAGAAATTGGTTGCGGGGGCTGGATTTGAACCAGCGACCTTCAGGTTATGAGCCTGACGAGCTACCAGGCTGCTCCACCCCGCGCGGTTAAAATAGTTTCGATCTCGATTCGCGCAATCGAAAAACGTGCAGAGCCGGACGGAACGATTCGTTTATGACCTCCAAGCAGATCCAGCTCCCGCGACGAATTTTTCGCTCAATTACGGCCGCGTGCCGAAGCTGCCGCGATGAATTCTTGGAGGGCAAATGCCAAGTTCCCTTGCGAACGTCATCTGTCGTCCACTTAGTAAGTATCGATGATCAGTATACTCACGGGTTTTCCAGATGACGTCGTCGCCTTCGCTGCCGAAGGGAAGGTAACGCGAAGCGACTACGCCGACGTGGTGGTGCCGAAAGTCGAGCAGACTTTCGCGCGTCACAAAAAAATCCGATGTTATTACGAGCTTGGCCCGCAGTTTTCCGGAATGGATCCGGGCGCAGCGTGGGAGGACTTCAAAGTCGGGCTCGGGCATATCTCCGGTTGGGAGAAGGTCGCAATCGTGACAGACGTGGATTGGATCCGAGGAGTAGGAAACGTCTTGCGTTTCATGGTGCCTGGTGAAGTCCGGGTGTTCGGAGTGAGCCAAGCTTCTGAGGCCCGAAGATGGATCACGGCCGGCTAGACCGCCCCCAAAACGGCATCAGGCTGGATAGACCTTAACGCTGTTCGCAACAGAATCGGCGACATGCTCTTTGGTGATTACGCCCACGACATTTTCCGGCCGTGGGATGCCACTGCCACGTACGACCAGTGCCATCGCAGCGTGCTTTCGCCAGATCCGTTGGATCACATCGAAAACGATGTCGTCTTCGCGAACGATAGTGAAATTGCGACTTGCTATATCCCGCAACTTCACACCGGAATCTCGTGCTTCCTTCGGCGAGCTGCGCCGAAGGGCTGTGTTGACGCGAAGCACGCCAACAATGCGATTGCCTTCAATGACGGCGAGATGACGCATCCGGCCATTATTGTCGGGCCGGGACAGGAACGCATCGAAAGTCATGTCAGTTGGAGCCAAAACCACGTCGGTCTCCATGACTTCGTTGGCACGCCGGACCAAAAACATATTTGCATGCAACGCCTTTGGTATGACGTGTCCGCGACGGAACAGCTTCAAGGTGTAGATGTTCTCGCGGGAAAGAAGGCGCCGCACGCCAACACTTAATGCAACCGCCAGGATCATCGGCAAAACGATGTCATAATCGCGCGTCATCTCGAAGATCATGGCGATCGCAGTCATGACTGCGCCAGTGCCCCCACCAACCATTGCCCCCATGCCAACCATGGCGAAAGAGGGAACATTGACTGGGAAAGGAAGAGGAAATGCAGAGAGCAGCATGGCGAAAGCGCCGCCAATAGTCGCTCCCATGAACAGCGAAGGTGAAAAAATTCCTCCTGAGGAACCAGAGCCCAGGCTAAGCGAACTCGCGAGCAATTTGCAGAAGAAGAGCAGCAAAAGGAGACCGGCTGCGGATAATTGTCCGAGCAGAATCGCCTGGACCGTAGCGTAACCGACACCCTCGACGTAGTAATGGCCAAAGGCTTGGTAAAGGCCGTAAATCAAAATGCCCACGAGCAGCATGCCGAGTGCGTGCCGCACATAGCGCCCCTTGATCTTCTCGAAAAGATCTTCGGTTACATGCAATCCGCGTATGAATCCCGCCGCTGCAACTCCCGTGACGGCTCCAAGCAATGCGTAAGAGCAGAGAGCGAGCGCTGAAGAAGCGTTGACGCTGAGAGGAGTCAGTGGCGGAACATTGAATGCGGGCTGTGGACCAAAGAAGAACCGGCCAATAAAGGTCGCGGTGCCCGTCGCCAAAGCTACCGGCAGGAACGTGCGGACACTCACCTCCGGCATCATGAGTTCGATGGAGAACATGACCCCGCCGATCGGCGTGTTGAATGTCGCCGCAATACCCGCACCAGCACCCGCGGCAACGAGGATGATCCGCTGCCCCGCGGGCATCCGCACAATTTGGCCCAATGTCGACCCGAGAGCCGATCCGATCTGGATGATTGGGCCCTCGCGTCCGACGGCTGCTCCGGTTCCGATCGCAATCGCGGAAGCTAACGACTTAACTACCGCCACAATGGGTCGAATCACGCCTCCGTTGTAATAGATCGCATCCATCACTTCCGGGACGCCGTGACCTCGCGCTTCGGGCGCGAACTTCGTGATCAGAAACGTAACGGCCACAGCGCCGACGACCGGCACAAGAATTACCAATGGTCCCCAGGGACTCGCCGGGGTAAAAAGGTTGGCGTCGTAACGCACTGCGATTTTCCCCAGGAACAGAGCGTTATGGATCAGGCCAATAAGATCGCGAAACACGATTGCACCGAAGCCGGTCACGACCCCGACAATCAGGGCAAGGACGGAGAGATGAACGAGGCCGATTCTCCGCGTATCTTCGTCAGTTTGTTCGGGAGACCCGGAGCTGGATTGCCTTCGGTTAGAGGAGACGTCACCCCGAACGATCGAGCCATCGGGCAATGGGATTGAGCCAGGGTGATTTGCCATCGTGTTATCAGCTTAGCGTAACCGCAGGCGAAGCTCGCTTGCACCAGTTCGCCGCACATTGGTATCATGCGTCAGGATTGCGTTTAGAACAAAGATTGCCACGAATGCCTCCGAAGAATGAAGCTGAGTCGAAAATGGGAGGAATACTTGTCGGCACTGCCAGCTGGTCGGATCCCGGTTTTGTCGAGCGCTGGTATCCGAAGAAAATGCCGGCCGGCGAACGGCTCGGTTGGTATTCGCAGCATTTCGATTTGGTCGAGGTTAATTCGACGTTCTACTCCGTGCCGGAGCCACGAATGGTTGAGCGCTGGTGCGCTGTGACACCGGATGATTTCACCTTCGATGTAAAGTTGCACCAGCTGTTTTCGTTTCACTCGACGCCAGTGAACCTGTTGCCGCCGGATTTGCAAAGCGGCGCGGAGACCGATGCGAAAGGGAACGTTAAGGCGACGCCAGACATGCAGGAGGCGCTGCTGAAAACTTTTCTGCGCGGGACGGCGATCATTCGCAGCTCCGGAAAGCTGGGCGTACTGCTTCTGCAACTTTCACCGGCCTTTTCGCCGCGAAAACATCGGCTGAGCGAGCTCGAACCACTGATCGACATGCTGAATGGGTACGAGCTGGCGATCGAGTTTCGAAACCGCAACTGGACCGTTGGCGATCAACTGGAATCGACAACTGACTTTGTGCGGGAGCATGGCGCGATTTTTGTGAACGTGGACGCGCCTGCATCCGACCATTTCACCGTGATGCCATCGGATGTGGACGAAGTGACAAACCCAAACGTCGCTTACCTGCGTCTGCACGGTCGCAACGCAAAAGCTTACATCACGGGCAAAACCGTGGCCGCGCGTTTCGATTACAATTACAATGACAACGAAATCGCGGAAGTCGCGGAGCGTAGCAGAAAACTGGCAAGGGAAGCGCGCGCGGTGCATGCGATCTTCAACAACAACAATCTCGATTACGCGCCGCGCGCGGCGCTTCGGTTGCGTAAGGCGCTGGGCCAGATCATCAGAACACCTCCGGCGACTCTGGAGTTGTTCTAGGAGGGTGTACGCCATGAGCTCGATTGTGTGGCTGAACAACTCAATCGATTTTGCTGCGTTTGCCCCACACTTGAAAGATTCTAGGCAAACTCATCACCGTTTCGGAGTCTGCTGCCGCCATGCGCAGGCCGGTCAGGATCTGCTGCACCTCATCTTTGCTGGCGAGTCCTTCGCCAATCAGAGCGTCTGATATTCGAGTCATGGTGATCGGCGCCATCAATTTGCCTTCCCCCTTGATGTGAGCGGATTGGATCACATTGAATTGAACGCCTTGGATGCCAGCTCTGCGCAACAGCGCTGGCACTTTCGGTCCAATGTTTGGATCGCCGCCTCTGCGCTGCACTACTTCCTGGTACAACGCGTTATAGCGCTCGTAGGCGGCGCAATGTGGATAACAAAAGCTGCCGGAAAAATCGGTGTCCTCGATCACGATTGTTCCTTCCGGCCGGCACGCCTCCACCATTGCGGCGAGACAGTTCGCCGGCGTCTGCAGGTGCGATAGCAAAAAGCGTGCATAAGCCACGTCGAACTCCTCCTGCCAAAAAGAGGCGCAAGCATCCACTTGTTGAAACTCAACGTTGGCCATGTTCGCCGCTTGGGCGTCGTTTCTTGCCAACGCGAGAGTCTCTCCGTCTGTGTCGGTGCCGATCACTCGCCCGTCCGGCCCGATGATGCACGCCATCAATAACGCCACGTGACCGCCCGCCGCAGCCGACGTCGAGGCATTTCATGCCTCTGACCAGACCCACACGATCCAGTAACTGCACGGTGGTCGGCAGCATCACGCGCGCGAGCAGGTCGAGACGCTCCTTGCCTTCTTTGCCTCCCTGAATCGCGTAGCGGTGTTGCGCTTTGGATCGATCAATCAGAGTTCTGGTTGTAGCCGCGGGCGTTGACCGCGACAAGCAGAACGAGCTTCCTCCATTTTGCCAGAAGCAAACCCATCTGGCAGTTGCAGACTCAAATTTGTTTTTGGGTTAAGTTTGCGAGTGCACGAACCAAATAAAGGGAGCAAGCCCGCTTACGATTCACGATTGCCAAGGCCACTGGCGCGACTAAAGCGCTGGCTTGTTGCGCATCACATGACGTTGATGGCAATTACCGATACGCCACACTCGATTGCTCTTGGCTCAGCCATCGGAATTTTCTTCGGATTCACGCCGCTATATCCTCTGAAGACATTGCTGTCGATCGCTGTGGCGTGGATTTGTCGTTGCAACAAGGTCGCGGCCGCGATCGCTGTCACGCTCCACGACGTGATGATCTGGGCGATGCCGGCGATCTATGTTGCCGAATATCAGTTTGGTTGCTGGATCCTGAATCGGCCAGTCGCGCAGCGCGTACACCTTCACCAGTTTCGACTACGCGATTATGCGCACTGGCACGTATTTTCGCGGGTGGTTTGGCCCACATTCTGGCCCGCATTTGTTGGTTCGCTCTTCGTCGCCATCCCTTCGGCGATATTTATTTACTTTCTCATGCGCTTACTGATCAGCCGTGCCCGGACAGCACAAAAAGCAAACTAGAATTCTGTCATGTTGAGTGGAGCGAAACATCTCTGACTATTTCCGTTGGTGGATCGGTCCAAGTTTGATCCGGGATTCTTCTCCCGCGACTGCGGGATCAGAATGACATTACCGGGGCTGGAAAAGCGGACCCGCGAAAATCCAAACCCGTTTGCGAATCAGAGTGCACCGATTAAGGTGCTGCCGTTCCACGGGATTTTATGCATTCACTACGTCGATCTCTGCTCGTTTTCGCAGCTGTTGTTGCCGGTGCGTCTTTTGTTCGCTCAGCGGTTGCGGCGCAGGCGTACCTGATTGCCGACGCGCAGACCGGCTACATTCTGGAAGAACAAGAGCCGAGGAAAAAACTGCAGGTGGGTAGTCTGACCAAAATTGCTACCGCTTGCGTGGTGTTGGACTGGGCAGAACGCAAATCTGGTGATGTCAACGGACTGGTGACCATCCCGCAGGAGGCGTTTCAAGGGACAACCGAAAACAACATTGGCTTTCAACCGGGTGACAGCATCACGTTGCGCGATCTTCTTTATGCCGCGCTTGTGCAATCTGATAACATCGCGGCGTACACACTAGCCTACCATGTGGGTTCCCGGTTGGGATCGGCTGAGGCGGGTGCGAGATTGACGTCGGCGGACCTGTTCGTGGCCCAGATGAACGCGCTTGCCAAACAGTTGAGGATGGAGCGCACGCGTTTCGTTAACCCGCATGGGATGGATTACAAGGTGAAGCCGCTGCCGTATTCCACGGCGGAAGACATGGCACGGCTGACGCGGTACGCAATGAGCAAGCCGAGCTTCCGCTTTTATGTGTCCCAAAAAGAACGCCAGATCTCCTTCAATCGCGCGGGTCAGCAGCTCAATTACGTGCTTCGCAATACCAATGAGCTTCTCGGCAAAATGGGTGTCGACGGAGTGAAGACCGGCACCTCAACTCGATCGGGACAGTGTTTGATTCTCTATGCCGATCGTGAATCCGAAGTTGTTCGCAATGGCCAGATGGAAACGGTCTATCCGCGCCACTTGATGGTCGTGCTTCTTGGCGGCACGAACCGATTTAGCGAAGGCGCCGCTCTACTCCAACGCGGCTGGCAGCTTTACGATCAATGGGCGGCTGCCGGGCGGCTTGCCGATCCGAAGAAACTCCTCTGACCTCGCTTTTGCGAATGAAGGTGCGCATTGGCGTGCTGACCAGCGGTGGCGATTGTCCCGGGCTCAATGCGGTGTTGCGCGCCGTAGTACTCGGAGCAGACAAGGTCGGGTGGGAAGTGGTTGGGTGTCGATATCATTTAATTCCTGAAATTCCGTTCGGTTGTCCCGCCGAATGGCGAATTGGTACAAACCGCGCGTAACATCGATATTTCTTTCGGTGATTGAAAGGCATCATCCCGGCGAGCGTCCGCCCGCGGCAACCTGCTAGGTGCGGCATCAAGGCGAGTACGGTAGTATTAAGCTGCCTAATGACGCAAAGTGCTGCGCACACGCAAAGCACCAACTCGGTGCTGATGATCCGCCCTGGCCGGTTTTATCCCAATCCGCAAACGGCGGCGGATAATGCGTTTCAACGCACGACGCATTTTGACTTCGATGCTTTGACACTGACGGCGAGAAAGGAATTCGACGCGGCCGTGGAGACGCTCCGCGCGGCTGGAGTAAACGTGCATGTCTTTGAAGACACACCTGAGCCGGAAAAGCCAGACGCGGTTTTCCCTAACAACTGGATCCTGGCGCATCATGATGGGCGGATCGCGCTTTTCCCCATGTATTCAGCCCTACGGCGACACGAGCGTCGGCAGGATATCGTCGAGGAACTACGTAAGCATTATCGGGTCACCGACGTGATCGATTACTCGCGGTTCGAAGATGAAGGTTGCTGCCTGGAAGGCACAGGCAGTCTTGTGCTCGATCACCTGAACAAACTTGCGTACGTCTCTCTCTCAAATCGATCAAATCCGAAAATGATCCAACGTTTTGCTGATGATTTCAGCTACGAGCCGGTGATCTTTACCAGCATCGGCCCCAATGGCGAGCCGATCTATCACACCAACGTGATGATGTGTGTCGGCACAGCCTTCGCCATGGTTGGCCTGGATATGATTCGGAACAAAGCCGAGCGGGAACAGGTGCGAGCGCGCTTGGAGAAGACCGGAAAGGAGGTCGTGGAGTTATCGGCAGATCAGATCGCGAATTTCGCCGGTAATGCCATTGAACTGCACAATAAGGATGGAGTGAAATTGCTGGTGCTTTCCAGCCGCGCCGCTCGAGCATTGAGTGAGGAACAACGTAAAAGATTGAGCCGCTACGCGCGACTCGTACCGCTTGAACTTCCTACCATTGAACTTGGCGGCGGGAGCGCGCGCTGCATGATCGCGACGATTCACCTGCCACCGCGATTGTAATCACGCCGGTCGATATCCTCTTGTTTGGTTCAAGCACCACTGGCTGCCTCACCGTATAGCAGTCCATTTATGCCAATATCTTTCTTTCCACACACCTAATGTCATTCTGATCGAAGAATTTGTTTACCCAGGCGCCAGTGCTGTCGAGCTTCTTCGGTTCTTGGTTTGGCGCACCGATGTCGGGTTCACGCACTGACCGGAAGTTGTAATGGTCGGTTAAACGCATCGCTTCAATTGCAAAAGCCGTCGCGACGTCCTGATCCTTTATGCAGATCAGGTTGTCGCCGTTATCTTCTTCACCGCCGAGTGCGAGGTTAGAGGAACCGCACCAAACGCGAGCTGTGGAGCGATTGAAATTGGTGATCACAAATTTGTGATGGATGGCGTGGCCGGGCAGCAAAGCCTCAGTCTTGAAGGGCGGTGGAAGTTCGCGTTTGGCCTGCGAGGCGTCGATTAGCAGGCCGTTCTTGCGACCGGGTTTATAAAGCGAAATGTCTCCGCTCGAATTGTCCGTCACGCCGTATGTGTAGATCGAATCGTTCTTGTGCAGGTCGCGAAGCGCCCGGATGAGCGTTCCGGTGCTGGTATCGCCCATTTCCATCACGGCGAAGAGGACGCTCTTTGTCGAGGGCTTCTGTATCTGCGCCGTGATCTGGTCGAGAATCGCGGCCGCGCGTGCGTCGTCGTGTGGCGAGAAGTTGACCTCGGTATGTGGGAACCCTGTGGCGGTGAATGTTTTCGTCTTGGTTGAGAAATCTGTGGTCCGGAAAGGGGCGGCTTTGCCGACCTGCCAGACGTTATTGAAAACATCGGAGTAATACTTTGCGACGTTTGGGCGATCGAAAAGAAGGACATGGTTCGCGTTCACGCAGAGACCGGTGATTGAGAAATTGGTCGAGCCGGTCAGGACGCGAAATGCAGCACCATTCTTTTTCAGGATGATGATCTTGCAGTGCGAATAGCGTGCGAATCGGCAGCGGAAGAGCTCCGCGCCCGCGGCGGCAGCGGCGTTGAATCTGGCCTCGAAATCGTCTTCTTCCGTCGTGGGCTTTCCGGCCCGCGTCGTGTGGAGGGCGGCATTATCAAGAATGATTCTGATCCGGCCCGCTGCAGCAAGACCAAGACATCGCTGGGCGACGCCGGGATCGTTGAAATCGTAGGCGAACATCTCGACCTCAACAGTGTCGTCATTCAATGCCTCATCGAGCACTTCGTAAATCTGGCGTCGAGCGATGTAGCCGAGCCAAACGTACATGTCTTCGTAAGTGAAATCGTGACCGCTTTTTGTCCCCGCCTTCTTCGCCATATCGAAAAGCCAGTCGCCGGTGGGTTTAAGCTTGGTGTTAGAGCCATAATGGCTGGCGTAAGCTTGCGATTTCAGGAACGCTCGGGTAAAACCAACTTCGAGGCCGCCTTTTGAAAAATCGCCGACGGGAATTGTAACGGTAACAGTTTTGCCAGCGTCGAGCGGAAGGAGCTTCTTATCGCCATCGAAAAAACGCGGTGTGGCGTGGTAATCCCAATTCCCGAACGGCACTGGATTCTGTGAGTAGCTGCCTGGAAAGTGCACCCATTTGAATGCCTGAAATGGCGAATCGATCGACGAAGTGATCGTGTCGGTGCCGGCGAAATTGAGCAGATTTTTTATCGGGGTTCGGGGCGAGTTCGGCCCGGTATATTCCAGCGTGAACCCCGCGAAAACGCCTGCCGCGGGCTGCTGGGCAAGATCCAGCGTCAGCAGACTCATCTGCGCGCCCTGGTAAACCTTGAACGAGAAACCGTCTTTCGAAGATTCTTGAAACATCTACACCTCCTGATGTCTGAAGACTTTCTATTCTTCGCCTGGTTTCTTATCCGCCCATTTTCTTCAAAGGCAACATTAACGTCTCCGGCCGTAAAAATCCGGGACTATATGGTGCAAGGATCGCAACGATGGAAGGCCGCGCGTCCGTCTGATCACAGCGATGCGACAGTGTTCATCGACAAACGCCCTATTCTGGCGCTGACACATTACAAAAAAATAATGTTAGAAAGCTTGGCAACCGCAAGCGGACCTCCATAGCATCGCCGCGTCAATCGGTTAACAAAATGGAGGAAATATTATGAAAAAAGTAAACCCTCGGAAATCTGCGTTCTCTCTTTCGCGTCCTCTCGCTTGTCTGTTGTGTTTGGTCAGCCTTTTTCTGGCGCTGCTCGCCATCAGTGGCTCATTCGGTACGAAATCTCTGGCCCAGGGAGCAGGTAACACCAGCGGCAGCTCTGTTTGGGTTGGCGCTTCTTATCACAACGATGTTTCTCCACCCCTGCGTGAAATGCCTACCTGGAACGAGTCCGATTTGAGACGCGGAGTTGACCGAGACGCGAATGAAAACCCGAAAGTACCTTATCGGCACATAGACAGTTTTGATCCAGTCGTCCAAAACTGGGATGCATCAGTCTTCGGCGGTAAAGGGCCAAACATACCTGTTCCCATCCGCACATTCGACGGCATTCCTTTTCCCGGCGTGGGTTGTAGCTGCGCACCGCCTGACCCCAACGGCGCCGTCGGGCTAACGCAGTATGTGCAAATCGTCAACGAAGCTTACCAGGTCTTTGATAAGGTCACCGGCAATTCCGTTCTTGGGCCCAATAGCATTTCTTCCATCTGGAGTGGTTTTGGCGGTGTCTGCCAAACCGGTGGAAAAGGCGATCCAGTCATGCTCTATGATCATCTAGCAAACCGATGGGTGATCAGTCAGTTCGCCGGCTCCGGCAGCGCGGTGACGGACGAATGTGTGGCCATCTCGACGACCTCAGATGCTACGGGCAGTTATAACCGCTACGGATTCCACCTCGGCACGAATTTCTTCGATTACCCTAAAATCAGCGTATGGCCCGACGCGTATTACATGAGCATGAACGTGTTTAACGCGTCAGGCACGACTTATCTCGGTCCTCAGCCCTTCGCCTTTGACCGGACGAAGATGCTGTCCGGTCAAGCCGCTACCTTTATTAGTCCGGTCGGGCCTCTCGGCGGATCCGTTGATCCCTTTCTGCCCGCAGATCTCGACGGGCCGACTTTGCCGCCAACTGGAGCTCCGAACACGTTCATAGGATTTCCGGGTCAAGCCAGTAGTCCAAACTACACCACCTATCATTTCCATGTGGATTTCGTTACTCCTGCCAACTCGACCTTTACAACGTTTGCCACTCCGGCGGCGGCTGGTTTCACCGCCCTTTGTCCCACGACTCGCGCCTGTGTGCCTGAAAATGGAGTCACCAGCTCAAATTATCTTGATGGCATCGGGGATCGTTTGATGTTTCGTCTGGCTTATCGGAATTTCGGCGACCACGAATCGGTCGTCGGTAACTACACAGTAAGCTCTGGCGGCGTGGCAGGTGTGCGCTGGTTTGAGCTACGCAACGTGACTTCCGGACCCGTCACTGTTTATCAGCAGAGCACTTATCAACCGGATACAACCTGGCGCTGGATGGGAAGTGCGGCGATGGACGGGCAGGGGAACCTCGCCATCGGCTTCAGCGCTTCGAGCTCAAGTATTAAGCCGCAGCTTCGTTACGCAGGACGATTGGCGACAGACCCGCTGAACACTCTGGCCCAGGGCGAAGCCCACCTCTATGACGGCGCCGGCAGCCAAAGCGGAAGCGGCAATCGCTGGGGCGATTACAGCGCGCTGTCAATCGATCCCGTGGACGACACGACGTTTTGGTATACCAACGAATACTATTCTTCGACCACCTCATTTAACTGGCGCACACGCATTGGCAGTTTCAAGCTAGCAACGGGCAGCCCAACTCCGACCCCAACGCCTACTGCAACTGCGACCGCAACAGCAACACCAACGGCGACTCCGGTTGCGACGCCTACCGTTACACCTACAGCAACGCCTACAGCAACCGTTACTGCTACAGCAACACCAACCGCTACTCCGACCGCGACGTCAACGCCGACAGCTACTCCTACCGCAACTCCGACTGAATTGATCGTCAATGGTGGACTGGAAGGCAGCATATCGCCTTGGATCCTGTCGGGCGCCGGCGCCTTTTACACCAACAATGGCAATTATCCTCACGGCGGGACGGGTTACATGTATTTTGGGGTGAACAACAATGTCACAGGCCAGGTTTACCAAACGGTCACGATTCCATCGACGGCCACGGGAAGTCTGACTTTCTGGTTCAATTGCAATTCGAGCGAGGGCACGACGAGGGCGTATGATTTCTTATACGTCGAAGTCCGCAACACCAGTGGCACGTTACTTCAAACCATCGCGACTTATAGCAACAGGGACAAAACGACGTCAGGAAACTATTCGCAAAAATCATTTAGCCTTTCTGCTTACCGAGGGCAGACTATCCGGCTGCAATTCCGTTGCACGACCGATGTTTCGTTGTCGACGACCTTCCGGATAGACGATGTCTCCTTGAGATAATCATTCAGCAAAAAGCAGAAAAGGAACGGTAATGCGCCGTTCCTTTTTTGTTCTGTATCACTTACTTCGCTGATACTCGTTGCGATTCAAAATGCGGTTCGAGTGGAATGACCGGGCAACCTACCTGGGTAAAAGGATGGCGAGTTCGTACGATCCGGCGTTGCTATTCCCCGCGAGAGCCAAATTTCGATGAAACAATCCCGTCCAGGTTTGGACGGATGGAAAGTGTCAGGTCTGCGCCGGCGGCATTGGCCGGGGATCCAACCCTGAGCGATCGACTTGTCCGATCTATGGACGCGAGTGTTTGGCTACAACGCCGGACTTGTTCTCCAAGTGCACGGTGAACCTTTTTCCTTTCACTGCCGAGAGCCGAAATCAAATTGACGTCGGCGCCGTCCATGGTCTTTGCTTCAACTGTCCGCTCTACTTGAGTGGCGTGGCCGTGAACGCGTCATCGCGGTATACGCTACGGCTTAAGCTGCCCGCTGTGATTGCTTCGCGACCTAAGATAGACCCAAGCAAAAGTAACAATCGCGTAACCTCTAAACGGGACGTGCAAACTCGACGCCAGCAATGGCGATTAGATAGTCAGATCATGAATGCTAAGCCGTTCCTTTGCGAGTTGAAGCGGCGTCACGTTTACAGAGTCGGCGTCGGTTATGTTATCGCTGCCTGGGCGCTGGCTCAGGGGATTGCGCAAGTTTTCCCAGTGTTTGAGATCTCGAATTGGGCGATCCGCCTGACGGTCGTGCTGATAGCACTTGGGTTTCCGGTTGCGCTGGTGTTGGCGTGGCTGTTCGATCTCACTGCTGAAGGGATCAAACGCACGGATAATGTTGAGACTGCGGCCGTCCGAAACAGGCCGGTAGGAAAGTTCGAATTCCCGGCGATCATCATTGTAGTGGTCCTTTTAGCCATTGCGGTCGTTGGCTATGAACATTTGTTGCAACCCAAGCATGCCTCCTCGATTGATTTCGCTCGTCCCCTCAAAAGCCTGGCGGTCTTGCCGTTCGATAATCTGAGCAGCAACAAAGAGAACGCATTCTTCGCCGACGGCGTGCACGACCAAGTTCTTAGCAATCTCGCAAAGATTGCCGATCTGAAAGTCATTAGCCGGACCTCCGTCATGCAGTACAAAACCGGAGTGGCGCGCAATTTGCGCAGGATTGGAGACGATTTAGGCGTTGCTCACGTGGTAGAAGGCAGCGTCCAACGCGCCGGCAACAAGGTTCGGGTCAACGTGCAGCTCATCGATGCGCATAACGACGCCCACCTTTGGGGACAGACTTACGATCGTGATCTCGCCGACGTGTTCGCAATTCAAAGCGAGATCGCCAAAGGGATCGCGGACCAGTTACAGGCCAAGCTTTCGCCGGCCGAAAAAAGTGCCATCGAGCGGCCGCCAACTTCTGATCTAATCGCATTCGACCAGTACACACGCGCCAAAACGCTAATCCTGACGACCAGTATGGATGTGTCGGCAGACAAGGCTTTGGTTCAGGCCACTGACCTTCTGAATAGCGCGGTAGGTCGGGATCCATCATTTTACGTTGCGCTTTGCCAGCTGGTCGGTGCGCACGATCGATTGTATTCGGTCGTGGGCGATCATACTCCTGAACATTTGCGGGCTGCCGAAGCTGCTCTTCAACGCGCGACCGATCTTCGCCCTGACGGGGCCGAAACTCACCTGGCGCGCGGAGCGCATCTTTATTATGCATTTCGAGATTACAAAGGCGCGTTAGCGGAACTGAAACTCGCGAGTATTGGCTTGCCTAACGACCCTCGTGTATTCGCCATGACTGGCTTTATCTACCGTCGACAGGGTAATTTTAAAGAAGGATTACGCGCGCTGGAACAGTCGGTGACGCTCGATCCCCGCAACACATTCACTCTCTCACAACTGTCGATTACCTATCAATTGCTGCGCCGTTATGCCGACAGGAAAGCAACGCTTCAGCGCGTCTTGGAGATTACGCCAGATGATGTGGGCGAAGCCTCCGAGGGGGCCTTTGTCGATTTTTTGTGGCGCGCCGACCCGTCGCCTTTTCACCAATTCATTGAGCGGTTGCGCGCCGAACGCCCCGCGGCGTTGGGCGAGGCCGCGGATAACTGGTTAGATTGTGCGCTGGCGCAAAGGGACTGGGTCACAGCCGAGAAGGCGCTCACGGCGTTGGGCAGCAACTTTTGGTGGGTTGATAATGCCGTTAGCTTCAGCCGGCACTTTGGCGAGGGGCTGCTTGCGCGTGCGATGAATGACGAAGCTCGTGCGCGCAAAGCATTCGGTGCCGCACGAACCGAGCAGGAGCAGATAGTGCAAAAACAGAAGGATTATGGGCCGGCTCTTTGCGTGTTGGGTGTGATCGATGCCGGGCTGGGTAACAAGCAAGCTGCCATTGAGGAAGGTCGACGCGCAATGGAACTGCTCCCGGTGGAAAAGGATTCAGTGAATGGGCAGGCGATGCGTGTTTACTTCGCACTGATTGCAGCGTGGGTGGGAGAAAAGGATTTGGCTCTGCAGCATCTGGCCATCGCAGCGCCGACACCCGGGGCGAGTTTGATCGCCAGTTACGGCGTGTTGAAGCTATCGCCTTTTTGGGATCCCCTTCGCGGCGACCCCCGCTTCGAGAAAATCGTCGCCTCGCTCGCCCAGAAATAGTTGCCGGCTGTTGCCGCAGCGCAGGCGAATCGCCGTGCGGTTTACAAAACTATGGTGCGATTCGCTTCACGATCGCTTGGAAGCGTGGATGGCTGCGGAGAGTTTCGAAATCCGGGTCGTGCTTGATCCAGTCTCCTACGGCAACGCCTGCTTCGATTGCACGCTCGAGTCCATCGAGAGCGCGGTCGCTTTCGCCAAGCAGTGCGAAATTACATGCAGCATTATAGAGCACCAATGGGTCATTGGGGGCGAGTTCCATCGCCTGCTCGCACCATCGTTCCGAACACTCCTTGTCTCCCAGTCTGTTCACCGCGTTGGCTCCGAGGCTGTACGCACGTGAATCATCGGGGTTGAGCTCGAGATGTTTTTTAACCAGGTCACTTGCAATCTTGTCGGCGCGATGAGCCTGCTCCGGTCGCCCGAGCTCGTGCAACGCTAAGGCAAGAAAGTTTGCCGATTGATAGTCTTCGGCGCGTGCCTGTTGCGCTCTTTCGAAAAATCTCGCCGCCTTCTCGATATCACCGCTTTCAAATGACGCCCGACCGTAAAAATAGTAAGCGTCGAAAAGAGTAGGATCCAATTCGATTGCCCTCTCGAATTCCGTTGCAGCCTCCGTAAAGCGCCGTCGGATGGCCAGCCCCTGTCCAGCGGAAACGTGCGCTTCGGCGAGGTCGGGACCAAGGATCAGCGCACGGCTGCTTGCGCGTTGCGCCTCTTGCAAGTCTCGCGGGTCACGTCCCCAGCGAAAAAGGTCCACATAAGTATTGGCCAGTCCAGCCCAGGCAGCGGCAAAGTCGGGATCAATCTCAACTGCTCTGGCGAACATCTGTCGCGCGAACTTTACGTTTTGACGTGTCCATTTATGATAAAGCTTCCGTCCGCGAAGATAGGATTCGTACGCTTCAATGTTCGCTGTGGAAGGCTTTAGAAAACGGAAGTCTTCCGGTTCGGTGAGCGCCAGACCTAACGACTCGATTACGTTTCTGGCGATTTCGTCCTGGATTGCAAAGATATCTTCAATCTCACGGTCGAAACGTTCAGACCAAAGTTGATATCCACTAGTTGCATCGACGAGTTGCACGCTTATCCGGACTCGCTTTCCAACCTTCCGAACGCTGCCGTCGAGGAGGGTTTCCACGCCAAGCTGGTTCGCAATTTGCCGCGCGTCGAGGGCAGTTCCACGAAACGCAAAGCATGATGTCCGGGCCGGAACGTGCAGACCGCCGATCTTGCTAAGAGCGTTGAGTATTTCCTCGGCGACACCATCACTGAAATATTCCTGGTCGCCTTCTGCGCTTAGGTCGGCGAACGGCAAAACCGCAATCGACCGAATCTTTTCCTGCTGTTTATCGGGATGCGCGCCTGTCGCGTCTGAAATCCCGACCGCCGTGGGATGTTCGTCAAGAGTGACGGCGTACAGATCGATTAAACCCACGCCCTTCAGGCTCCTGTTACCCAATGCCTGGAACCGCAATCCTTCGCGACCGCGGATTTGACGCCATACGTCCTCGCTGACGACAACCTGGCCAGGATCAACCGCAGCTTCAATGCGCGCGGCTGCATTGACGCAATCACCGTAGAGGTCGCCGTCTGTATCTACAGCGACATCGCCAACGTGAACACCTACTCGCAGATCGTGTGCGCGACCCGTTTTGGCTGATTCTTGAGTATACTCTTTGCTCAATGCGGCTGCTGCGCGGACAGCCATTTCAGTGCTCGGGAATTCGGCCAGGACTGCGTCGCCCAGGAACTTGACGACCCGGCCGTCGCAGCGTTGCACAATGCTGCGAGAGAGCGTTTGCAGGATTTCAATCAACTGTAGCGCGCCGCGTTCGTCTTGTGCGGAGCGTTCGCTGTAGCCTGCGATATCAGCAAACCACAGCGCGACGAGATGATGGGGTAGAAAGGTTTTTGGCATTCGAACTCCGGTGCGCCATCAAGTATGCATCGCGCAAATACTGGAGCAACACACCGGATGTATCCGTCTGGTAACAATGATGTCACCACGCGCCAATCTGCGGCGCGTCACTGTCCCTCTCCGATCGGATTTTTTTGCCCGTGCAGCAGCGCAATTTGGAGAGTCCGACCGCGCCTTGGCTGCGTTGGAGGAACTTCTTTCGTAGCATATGAAGGCGCGCTGCCTTCGGGCAGCGCCCCGCTCAAGCCTACGTTGCTCCGGCTCGATCCGATGTTCGTTCCGCTGCGCAGCGATTTGCCTTTTCAAAAACTCGCGACCTCGCCTGCTGCGAAGTAACTGCCTCACATGACTAGCGACATAAATGCACAAAATCCGGCTTGGCATCGCGCACGTTCTATTCACATCGTCGGCAATTCAAAGCTTCCACTTACAACCAAGAGATGTTCGTCCACCTGTTATCTCGGTTTCCCTGATTTTGGCGTGTGCGTTTGAAACCTAACTCACGAAGGGATCGTGCGGCCGGAAGCTTTTGTCTAACAAGTTGGTCGCTCGTCAAGCCGGACGTAAACTCACGATTCTGACTGTAAGTATCGCCGTGGTTGCCGCGGGATTCTTAGGGTTGAAAGCCTGCTGCTCGAGACTCTTCGCGCCGATCACGAACGAGGGTCGGCCAGATTAATCTGCATGGCCTTTGTGCCAGGTCGCAACTTCCTCATAAAAGCCAACGCGCTTAATCTTGGCTTTGAATGCCTCGAACTTGCGCGCTACTGCCTCGTCGTCTATCGCGACTTCACCGGTTGGTTGACCGCTCCAGTGCACGTGCCAAAGGAAGTCATGCTTCAAGTCATCGCCTTCGAGTTCATTTTCCCGTTGCAGCAGCCTGAGATCAATCACTTGACCAACGCGCGATGGTCCCTTGTGAACCGCGGGAAAGTATTCCTCGTTCATGAACGTCACGAAGGCTTCCGCGTCCTGTGTCTTCGGTAACTTGATTTGATAAATAATCATTTTTCCTTTCGTTTAAACTGCTAACCAACTTTTAAACTGAAACATTATCGGCATCAGGAATTCACGAGATCGCGAATACTTCTTACCGGTTGCTCATTTATTCGCCATTCCCCTACATTATCATAAAGGTCGCACTTGGCTGAATAGTCAGGTGATCCGTCGATCTGAAAAGAACTACTTCCATCCGAGAGGCGAATATCGTGAGTTCGCCGATAGGTTCTTAAACTAAAGGCAAAGTGCCTAACTAGCTTGACGGTGACCTTTGAATTAGAGCCTATGGCAGTTACTTTTACTCCCCAATTTGGTTCAAAGTTGATAATTGTTTCAGGGGGAGCAATAAACTTCAAGGGAATTTGGCCGATAAATGTTCCATTTGTCGTCTGACCCCCGCCTCTTTCACCTGCGGCTATGCCGCCGGTAACTATGCCTACTACAACAATCGCGTCGAAGCCTAACTGAGATATGGCCCTGTCATTTTCATCTTTCGAAGAGCGATACTCGACGAAAAACGTTCTATCTCCTCTTTTAATAAAGACTACCTGAGGTCGACGCTGATTCGAACCGAGACTTTGTATTTCAAATTCCGCTTCTTTGTTGTCATCAAGATCAAAGTCTATACTATTTGCCCATCCAAGCATGGCTCGCGTGCCTCCGCATAAACCCGGCCCTCTGTTGGCTTCCTCGGGTTCGGACTTCACTGCCGTGTCGGGTGTGAACAACTTATAAGCATTTCCATAGGTTTCTGCACTCATTATACAGTAAGGGTAGCCGTATACTCCTCCCCGATATTCTGCTCCTTCCAGCCCAAAAGAGTGTACCGAACACTCGATTAATGTTTCCGAAGATATGTCCTACTTCATGACAGGTATGGTTATGATTCGCTCCAATGGCAAAAGTGGAACCACTACCGCTGTTGTCCCCGAGTACAACATATTGCTTATCTACATTAACAATAGCAATAAAGCCATCATATGCATCGAGAGACTCGTTCTTGCTTATCGCGATGGCTTCTGCAATGTCTATTGCCGTATCACGACCAATCTGATTGAGAGACTTTCCACTGCTATCTTTGTCAAGTACCTTTGCAGGGTCTTTTTGCACCAGTGTCCAATCGAGGACTTTTCCGTCAAGTTTAAGCTTACCGAAACTTTCCTTATACCAAAAGCGAGCGATTCCGTTTAGATTTTCCCAGTTTAGAAAATAGCTCTCATACCAACCTTTGTCTTTGCCCGTGAAGTCAGGTGGTGCGGTGTTTGGCGGGGTCCAAGTGAAAAGGACAACGCACAGTCGGAGGCGTTTTTCATCTTCCAGACAATCACTGCGAATAAAGTCTGAAATAGAAAATGGAACATTTATATGACAACGAGAGGCCACATCGACAACGCTGTCGCTAGGCCCATTAAATCTTCCTGTGTCTCGTAAGGAGAGCATTTACAAAAATGGATGGTTATTGCAACGCGATCAGAACTGGAATCAACCCTCGTCCTTCTTTGAGGGGACGAAGCACCTTGTCGGTTACTGCTCCAAACGCTTTGGAAGGATGCCCGGCTTTCGTGGCAACTCTTGCCCACTCTAATAAAGGTCCTTGGGTTTCCAGACCCTTATAGTCTGAGCGCTTTCGTGGCAGTTGCAGCCAGGGCCAGACTTCAGTCCCTGTCACTAGGTCTAACTCTTCATAAGACACATCCCGCCAGCAGGACCGGATACTCTCGGGATGGTCGCTACCGAAGAAAGCCGCGTAGTCAGCGATGGGCCTCAGAGTAGCCGTTCTGGGATCATCACTAAACTTGCATAGCAGTATTATCAAAGGCGTGTTTCTCATAAAAAGTAAGCCTTATAAGATGCGGTTCCTAATGTTGTCTCTGATATAGCGGAAGTAGGGACTCTCCTCGCTTTCTTGTCGATTGCTTTTTTGCATTGGCCCGTTGGCGCCGAACCACTCGTCGACGATGCTTGCCTGTTGTTCCAAATTGAACTCGCCGAAGGCACGATCAGGGTTCCCATACAGGTAGATGTCCATGTTGTCGGAGAGCGTCGTCGCTTGGTTGAGAATCGCGCCACACATGAGACCCGGCAAAAAAAACGTCGCATCGATCTGCCAGGCATGCACGAGCTCATGAATGAAAAGCTGCCCAGGAGCCTGCTTTCTGGGTTTGGCCGGGTCACCTTTTCCCTCATAGTGGATGGGATCGTCGAATCCCTCGCCAAGATTCACGAGAATGGTGTTGCCTACACTCGGTATGGTGAACGGTCGCCCACCTATGCCCAGCATGTTCGTGAGGACGATCCGGTCGACGGGCAGAGTGCCTTGAAACACGCGATTAGCAAAGTCCACTTCTTCTGGTCGATCCGTGAGCTTGCGGTGCTTCAGCGCGAGTTCGACCGTGACCCCTGCAGCAACGCCCGCCACAATTGCGGGAACGATGGCGCTTGGTCCGAAGACGATCAGGACACCGGCCGCAACGGTCACTCCGGCGAGGCCAGCTGTACCGAGGTCCTCATCCAATCCGATCGCATCGGCTGCATCAACACCGAGCACGAAGCACACGCCGACGGATCCGGCTACGAAGAAGCCGCCGGCAAGCGTCGCCACAAACATAGCCACGTCTCCAATCGTACCGAAGAAATCGGACTCGAAATTGATGTCTGTCTTGTGATCGGCACCTTTCAACACCGCCCAGTACAACTTGATGCCACTGCTCTCGCCCGATTCGTCCCACTTTGACCTGTCGTGCCCGAACTCGTTCGAGCCGTGTACCTCTCCGCTCGCGGCCGCAACGAATGGTATTCCCGCGGCGTCTCCCATCACCGTCCGCACACCGTACCGGAACGAAGGGAATCCGGTGGCGAGCATATGGCCCTCGTGGCGGAAGTGACCGTTTCGCTCCAGTGTGACGGTGTGATGACCGCCCAGCGCGACGCCATCGGGCGTGATCAGTGGTTCGTCGAGAACAATCGGCTCGCGGTACTTCGTTAGTAGGTCCTTTACGGAAACGGGACGATCCATCCTCAGTTGAGAGCGAACGTAATCGAGGCTGGTTATGCCAGGACCGATTTCGTCAACGATGTTCATTGTGAGGTCTTCCTACTGCAGCGCGATCAAAATCGGGATTAGTCCCTTGCCACCCATCAACGGGCGCAGAGCCTTACCGATCACCGCACCAAACGCCTTGAAAGGATCGCTGGTTTTCATTGCATGACCAGGTGTACTAGACGTTGTGAGCAGATCGCCTACTGCGATCGCGCCAAATGTTGCGTCCACCTTGCAGAAGACTTTGCCCATCAAGGCGACGGGTTGCCTGTTGCCTGACGACTGCTTCTTATCCAGCACGATGCCCGGTTTGTAGTTACCGGCGCCAGAAATGACACCCGCGACGCGTTTATCATAGGCGCATTGACTCTCAAACAGAGCGCCCTCATTACCCAAGACCATCACTGTTCCTGGCTCTACTTTGTTAATGCCGGACACATCGAAGTCTTCGGCGCAGTCAGCGTTTGCTAGGCGAATGTCCCCAGTGACTTCAACATCGCCCTCGAAGAAGCCTGCCAGATGACCGCCCTTGCCGTGCACACCAATGCCGGACGCGCTTTGGCCGAGGACACCATCGCCGCCCGCTTCGCTGATCCCGAGCACGCCCGTGCTCTGTTTGCTGATTCCTACGACACCTTCCAGATTGTCGCTAAAGCCCTCGGTTCCTCGGCCATTAACCGAGTGTCCACGCACCCCTGGGAAAAGTTGGCTCTCGCCGGATACACCAAGGTTGCCATTGCTTATTCCCATCACCCCGCGTCCGGTGTCCGACTCGCCGACAACACCAACATTGCCGCCACTGCGACCCTGGACACCCACGCCGTTTGCGTCGTTGATCGCAACCACTGCGGCGTGTCCGGCGCTATGACTGATGGCATTCATCGCCTCGGCGTTTGTGCTCTCGGCGGCAACTCCTGCATTATTGATGCTCTTTCCGAATACACCGTGGAAATCTTTACTCATGCCGACCACACCGCGTGACGTTGTACTATCGCCGTGGACACCATGTCCGGTTTCGCATACCCCCCATACTCCGAAGCCACCCTTGCCTGTGCATTCGCCTTTGAGTGCCGCTACCTTAGGGTCCCCGGATTGAGTACTAATTGGATCTGACATTTTGAATCTCCTTTTGAGTTGGTTAATATTTTGGCAGGCGTTCTCTCCCGCCGTGTATGTGTGAGGAGAAATTTTCCTCAGACGGTTGTGAAAGTCTTTAATGTGCGGCTGAATTTTTCGTGAATCTTGTGAAAATGCGATGAACGCGTCGTCCGCTTCCATTTACGAATTCGGCGATTTTCGTCTCGACCCTGCGAATCATCTCCTTTCACGACGCGATGGAACCCCCGTGCCGCTGACTCCTCGCGTGTTCGACACGCTTCTATTTCTGGTGGAGCACCAAGGCACGGTGCTCGACAAAGAACGGCTGATGGCGGCGGTCTGGCCCGACTCGATCGTCGAAGAAAACAACCTCAGCCAAAATATCTCCACGTTGCGCCGGGTGTTCGGCGAAACGCCAGCCTCACATGGCTTCATCGTGACCGTGCCGGGTCGCGGCTATCGATTTGCCCCGGATGTCCGAACGTCCGGAGAGGCAACCGAGCCTCAGAACGAACTCAGGACCGATGACTCGAAGTGCGTGCTCTCTAAGACGCTGGCGGAGGCGTTGCCCGCCGAAACAAATTTGAACGCGGCGTTTCGCGAGGCTCACGAAGCCAACTCCCGTGAGCCACGAAACCTTCGACCCATCCTGCTCTCGACGTTGGCGGTTCTTGCGCTCAGCATCGGGGTGCTCTTTTTCTGGAGCAACCAATCGCAAAATACGGGAAACGCTCGAGACAAAACTGCCACTTCTGCCATTTCGGAAAAGAGCATCGCCGTGTTGCCGTTCGAAAACCGGAGCGAGGACAAGGCGAACGCTTACTTTGCCGACGGCATCGAGGACGAAATTCTCACCCGCTTGTCCAAGATCGCTGACCTGAAGGTGATCTCGCGCACATCCACGCAGCATTATAAAAGCGCGCCGGAAAACCTGTCTCAGATCGGCCGGCAACTTGGCGTTGCTCACATCTTGGAAGGAAGCGTGCAGAAAAGCGGCGATGCCGTGCGCGTCAACGTGCAACTGATCAAAGCAGCCAATGATTCCCATATTTGGGCCGATACCTTCGACCGCAAGTTGACTGACATCTTTGACGTTGAGAGCGACATTGCCAAACGAATCGCGGAGTCGTTACGGGCCAAGCTAACAGATCGCCAAGAACAGGAGTTAGCAGTTAAACCAACAAAGAATCCAGAGGCTTACGATGCGTATCTGCGGGGCCTGGCTTTTGAAGCACGCAGCCACGCTCCCTCCTGGTTTACTTCTGCCGACCTCGTATTGGAGGCGATAGGTTTTTATGAGAGGGCAGTGCAGCTTGATCCAGATTTTACGCTTGCTTGGGCGCGGCTTTCTCGCATGGACGCCTTTCTCTACTTTAACCCTGTAGACCCTACTACCGCCGTTCGGCGCGGTGCAGCGGAACGTGCTTTGGAAAATGCGCAGAAACTGGAGCCGGACTCACCTGAAACACTGCTTGCTTTGGGTTACAATCAATACTGGGTGCTGCGTGAATACGAGCTTGCCAAAACCACGTTCGGTCGCGTCAGCAAAATGCTGCCAAGCAGCAGTGAGGTACCAAGGGCCCTTGGCTTAATTAGCCGACGCGAGGGGCACTGGGATCAAAGCATCGCGTACTTCGAGCAAGCCCTCACGCTGGACCCACGCAATGGGGAGTTACTCATTACCGCGGCAGAGACTTACGGCATGCTTCGACAATTCGCGACGGCGCTAAAGCTCTATGATCAAGCGCTGGACATTTCGCCAAGCGATCCGGATGTGATGGCAGGAAAGGCGAGCATTTATCAGGCCCAGGGTAACCTGCGACAAGCCGCCAGCTTGCTATCAGAAATAAACGAACAGACTCCTTCTGAGGAGACCTTTCACGTCAAGATCACTCAGTTGAGACTTGAGCGAAGTTACAGCGAGTGCGTTCGACTGCTACAAGCGCGACAGGCTCAATTCCATTTTAATTCTCAGTACGAAAAGGCCCTTAATCCAGTGTGGCTTGCTTTCATGCAGCACGTTGCTGGCGATACGGCGGGAGCAAGAGTTACCGCCCAACAGGTGCGCGATACACTGGAGCCGCTGTACAGAGATCAACCAGACAACTTCGTTTTTGCGGCATCACTGTCTCAAGCTTATGCTGCAATGGGAGAGAAGCACCTGGCCCTCGAGGCGGCGGAACAAGCGATCGTGCTTTTGCCGAGTGCGAAGGACCGCGTGTCCGGACCTTCCTTAGAACAGAACCTAGCGTTCATTCAGACGATTTTCGGTGAGAATAGCCGTGCGATCTCGACGCTCACGCGGTTGTTACAAAGGCCATACGGTAGTTGGCTTTACGACCCGGTGCCCGTTACGCCCGCGCTTTTGAGGCTCGATCCGATCTGGGACCCGTTGCGCGCCGATCCTGCTTTCCAAGAACTCGTTGCTTCGTCGCCAAAATGAACCCTCTAACGGCTTGTAGTTCAATACGGCGGTTGAAGCCCATCCCGAATAGCACACATGCGTCTTCTGCCCTCCTGCTGCTCGATCCCATGTTCAATTCGCTCCGTAGCGATCGACCGTTCCAAAAACTGATTGCCTCGCCCACGCCAAAAATAATCTGGTGGGCGGTTTACCGAACCTGCCCGCGGGCGATTGAGGTAAATCGCCCCTACCATCCTTGCGACGGGTGACTGTCGATCTTATATTTGGGAAGGCGCGCTCGGCGCAAAAGAAGTTAGGAGGTCATTATGCCAACGACGATTGCTGCTCCAAAAACCAGAAAGACTCTGGCGGTCCAGGAAGATTTCTTGCCGCTTGAAGGGACAGATCACATCGAGTTTTACGTCGGTAACGCCAAGCAGGCGGCGCATTTTTACCAGAGCGCGCTTGGTTTTCAACCGCTGGCCTATAGCGGACCGGAAACCGGGGTGCGAGACCGCGCCAGCTACGCGGTTCGGCAGAACAAGATCACGTTTGTTCTGACCACGCCGATTCGCACGAAGCATTCAATCGCCGGTCACGTTCATCAGCATGGCGACGGCGTGAAAGCGATCGCGTTGAAAGTGAAAGATGCGACCTCCGCCTGGAAGGAGACCACGAAGCGTGGCGGTAAGAGTTACATGGAACCGAAAACATTGGAGGACGAGCACGGCAAAATCGTCCTGAGTGGTATCCATACTTATGGCGAAGTCGTGCATGTGTTTGTCGAGCGCGATGATTACACCGGACCTTTCATGCCGACGTTTGTGAAGTGGGAGCCATCATTTCGAGCGCCGGAAACTGGATTGCAATATGTGGATCACTGCGTCGGCAATGTTGGATGGAATCAGATGAATCCGTGGGTGAAGTTTTACGAGGAAGTGATGGGCTTCCGCAACATTCTTACCTTCGACGACAAGGACATTTCGACTGAGTACTCGGCCTTGATGAGCAAGGTAATGAGTAACGGAAACGGGTTCGTGAAATTCCCGATCAACGAGCCCGCTGAAGGCAAAAAGAAATCGCAGGTGGAGGAATACCTCGATTTTTACGACGGCGAAGGGGTGCAGCACGTCGCCATGGCGACGCACAACATCATCGAAACCGTGACCGATCTTCAGAATCGCGGGCTCGAATTCCTGAAAATGCCGTCGTCGTACTACGATACGCTGCTCGATCGCGTGGGTCACATCGATGAAGAACTGAATGCGTTGAAAGACCTCGGAATTCTGGTGGATCGTGACGACGAAGGTTATCTGCTCCAGATTTTCTCGAAGCCTGTCGAAGATCGGCCGACGCTATTTTTCGAGATCATTCAGCGCAAAGGCGCGAAGAGTTTCGGCAAAGGGAATTTCAAAGCGCTATTCGAAGCGATCGAGCGCGAACAGGCTGCAAGAGGTAATTTGTAGCCAATGACCGATCAAAGATTCATCTCTCACCTCAATCCTCTCCCCTCGAGGGGAGAGACGAAAGGCAAGGACGCGCGCAGCGAGCGTACGCCCGGCACGCAAACTGATCGCCTCTCAAGAAAGAGTGGGGGAGGATGAGGAGTTGATAGAATTTAAAAACTAGGAGGATCGACAATGCCGTATTACCAAAAACTTGGCGAGATACCGCGGAAGCATCACATCTGGTTCCATCGCAATGGCGCGGGACCTGGTTTCAAAAATGAAGGCATCTATTACGAGCACGTCGTTACGACGGAAGGCTTCAACGAAGCGTTCTCAATCATGTATCATCTGCGGCCGCCGACGCGCGTGCGCAACGTAAAGCTGCTCAAGTGCGAAGAGCTAAAGAAAGTTACCGATAGTCCGCTGCGGCATCATCATCTGAAAACAGCGAATATTCCTCGTCGCGGCGATCTCTACACCGGGCGCATCCCGATTTTGTTCAATCAGGACGTGATCGCCTATCGCGCGCGCCCCGCAAAGGCGTACGAGAAATTCGAGTATTACAAAAACGGCGGCGCCGATGAGATCATTTTCGTCTTCAAAGGCGGCGGCACACTCGAGTCGATTTTCGGTAAACAACGTTATCGCGCCGAAGATTACATTGTGATCCCGCGCGGCATCACGTACCGGCTCGTCCCGGACAAGGTTGAAGAAGAAGATTATCTGATTCTTGAATCTGTTGGACCGGTTCGGATTCCGCAACGTTATCTAAATAACGAGGGTCAGATCAAAATGGGCTCGCCGTATTCCGAGCGCGATCTTCATGGCCCAACCGAGAGTACTGGCCATCGACAAGGAGGAGGACACGCAAATTTTCGTGAAGGACGGCCCACGCTGGACCCAGGTGACAATGGCGCATCATCCATTCGACGTGGTCGGCTGGGACGGCTATCGTCTATCCGTTCACGTTTAACGCGCAGGATTTCGAGCCGATCACCGGCACGGTGCATCAACCGCCGCCGATCCATCAGACATTCGAGATTCGCGGCTATGTCGTGTGCACATTCGCGCCGCGCATGCTCGATACACATCCCGAGGCCGTAAAAATTCCGTGGGTGCACGACAACGTCGAAGCCGACGAAGTTTTGTTTTACGTGCGCGGAAATTTCGGCTCGCGCCGCGGCATTGAGCCGGCTTCGATCACGTTGCATCCACGCGGGATTCCGCACGGTCCGCATCCGGGCACGATCATGGCGAGCAGGAACGCCACGCGTACGGAAGAGCTCGCGGTCATGTTCGACACGCAACACACGCTCGAACTCACCGAGCAAGCCGTCGCGCTCGACGACGAAAAATATCCGCAGAGCTGGCTCGAGTAGCCGGAAACGCCGCGGGCTTCCGATCGTTCGGAGAGCCGACAGGCGCACCTTGTGACGCTGCCGAGGCGAGTTAAGTTAATTGCATGCGGGACGGAAATTCCGAGACCGAAACTGAATTGCAAGCGGCTGAACGCCGCATCAGCAAAATTCCCCAGTGTGGCGCCGCTCGTGTCGCAAGCATGGAGGAGTCCTTTCTGGGATTGCTCGAAGCCATTGGTGAAGACCCAAAGCGCGAAGGTTTGGTCAGAACCCCGGCCCGCGCTGCGCGCGCATTCGAATTTTTGACCACGGGTTACCGGCAGAGCCTGGACCAACTGATCAACAACGCGCTTTTCGAGTCGGAAGCCAGTGAGATCGTTCTCGTCAAGGACATCGAGCTTTATTCGTTGTGTGAGCACCACTTGCTTCCGTTCATCGGCAAAGCGCACGTTGCTTACATTCCAAACGGCAAAGTCATTGGTCTGTCAAAAATGGCTCGGATTGTGGACATGTTTGCACGACGGCTGCAGATCCAGGAGAACCTGACGATGCAAATCGCCGACGCGTTGATGAAGGCGCTCCACCCCCGCGGTGTTGGTGTCGTGATCGAGGCAAAGCATCTTTGCATGATGATGCGCGGCGTCGAGAAACAAAACTCGGTGATGAAAACATCGTGCCTCCTCGGTGTGTTTAAAGAGGACGCCCGAACGCGCTCCGAATTTCTCTCGCTGCTGAGGGAGTAGGCAGGCTGTCTTGTCAGGCAGGCATTCTTGCCCGCCAGCTTTTCGCACTTCGCCAGGTTCGAAGCCTGGTGGACAAGTTAGTCAAGATGCCTGAGTTACGTCAGTTGCGCGATGACGTGCAGTGTGTTTGCTGAATCATGCTGCTAACCGTTAGCAAGCGGCTGGAATTCTCTGCCTCGCGGCGTTTGTATGTTGAGAGTTGGAGCGAACAGGAGAACCTGGCCGCTTTCGGTCCGGAAACGGAAGCGCTGCATGGCAGCGGTCGCAATTACGTTGCGTATTTCATTTTCACCGGGTCGGTGGACTCGACGACAGGAATGCTGATCAACATCAGCGAAATCAAGGAGCGCGCGGGCAACATTGTGCGCGAACGCTTCGATCACAAGTTTTTGAACGAGGACAATCCAGCTTTCCACGACGTCCCACCGACTGCGGAGAACGTGGCTTGGCAGCTTTACAATGATGTATCGCCTCTGTTCGCCGGCCTGAAGGCCAAACTTGCGCTTGTCATGTAACCGAATCAGCCGAGCGGAGCGCGACTTATTATTTCGACGGCGCCACCGAGGCGAATTACTGGTTCGAATTCTCAGCGGCGCGCAGGACCATGTCGCCGCTGTTAAGCGCGGATGAGAATGCACGGTTGTTTGGGCCGGCGACTGCGCCGCACGGGCACAATTACCGATGCCGTCTCACATTTCGAGTGGAACAACTCGATCCGAGAATCTTGCTGGTCCGTTACGATGAAATCGACACTTGTATCCGCGCATTGCGCACCGAGCTCGATCACCGTTATCTGAACGCAGAGGTTATCGGCCTAAAAGAACGTCCTATCACCACTGAAAGTCTGGCCGAATACATCTTTGAACGCGTAAGTTCAATGATGCCGCTGCATCGCGTTCGCTTGCACGAGCGGGCCGATTTTTTCGCGGAAGCGTGGGCAGGCAACACGATTTTTCTCGGATTGCAGGTGCCGTTCTATGCGGCGCATCGGTTGCATACGGCCATGCTTTCCGACGCCGAGAACATGAAGCTGTACGGCAAGTGCAATAATCCGAGCGGCCATGGTCACGGTTATCTGACCGAGACAACGATCGGCGGCGAGTACCGATGGGCGCAGCGGAACGCTTTACGATTTCGTTTCGTTGAACAATGCGATCCATGAATCACTGAAACCGTGGCAGGATCGGCATCTCGATCTGGAAACGGATGATTTTCGACGCGCTCCTTCGACTGGAGAAAATATCGTCCGCGCCCTGTGGCCAAAGATTGATAATCGTCTTAACCAACGAGTGGTGCGATTGCGTTTATGGGAAACGGCCAATAACCGATTTACATTGCGAAGGACATAGTCCCGCGCACCCGGCGATCGCGCCCTGGCAGTTTCACAATTCGGCGTTGGACGTTGACCGGTGGACGTTCGACGTTTTCCCCAGAAGAGAATGAAACGTTATCTGATCACGGGCGCGAGCCGCGGAATTGGTCGCGCAATCGCAGAAAAACTCGCCGGCAGAGACGTGGAGTTGCTTCTGCACGGACGCGACACGGTGGCCCTCGCGCAGACCCGCAAAACTGTCGAGCCGAAATGCGCCAGGGTCACGATGTTGATTTATGATCTGGCAACGGCCCGCGGCGTTTCGGATCTCATCGCCGAAGTCGGCCGGAAACCGATCGAGTTGCTCGTAAACAACGCCGGCATAGCAGTAGTAAAACCGTTTACTGAGATTACGTCGGTCGAATGGGAGCAAACTATCAGCGTGAATATCACCGCGCCATTCCTGTTAACACAGCGCTTTGCGCCGCGAATGCCGCCGGGTTCGAGCGTGGTTAATATTCTTTCCGTGGCAGCGAAAACTGTGTTCCCGAGTTGGAGCGCTTATTGCATGAGCAAGTTTGCCCTCGAAGGGTTCTCGCGGTGTGTGCGCGAGGAATTGCGCGACCGCAAAATTCGTGTGATCAACATTTACCCGGCCGCGACAGACACCGACATCTGGAGCCAACTCGAAGGCCAATGGCCGCGCGAACGCATGATGAGCGCCACGCAAGTGGCTGATGCAGTCGCGTTCGCACTGGCGCGTCCGACGGACACGCTCATTGAGAATATCACCCTCTCCAGTCTGGTTGGAAATCTGTGATGATCGCGCAATTTGGGGTCAGCACACGTTGTAGCCACGGCTCTGTGAGGCGTTTTCGGGGAACATCGCGAGAGACCGGCTGCAGGTCCGCACACCGGACGGATTCGTCCTGCGGCGAACCGGTGGCTACAGCGCAGAAAGTACTCATCCCATGATCAATGCCTTGCAGAGCGAGCTGGGTATCAACGTCATCGCGTCGATCATCGTGTCGGCACTTTTCCTCGCAGTGGGCTTCTTTTGGGGGAAATATAAGGAACGCCGTCGCAAGTTCGGCAGAAATCTCGAGGAGTACGATTTTTATCCATTCACGGTCACTCGCGAAAATTTTGGCGAATTCAGCCTGAAAGATTTCCGGCTAGGCATGCATTACTTCCTCAAAAACGAAGATCATACAGCCGCGAGACAGCTCATCTTTATCGGCGAGCAAAATAATGTGCGCGCACAGCTCGAGCCGGCCGAGCAAAAGGTTTACGCTCAGCTATTCGAGAAATATGACGGTAAAAAGGTCACCGATGACACGCACGAATTTCTTGAAAACTACGAGCGCATTGTGCGCCTGATCGGCAAATCATTTCCGAACACCGGAATCGAGATCTTGTTGCACAACCTGGCTGATCCCGCGCACTCGCTAATCACGCTCGAAAACAATGTGACCGGCCGGCATTTGCGCGACGGCACAACAAATCTGCTAATCGACCTAAAACGCCGGCAGCTCTTGAACGAGGACAAATTGAATTACGAGCTGAACATCGGCGCGCGAAAATTCAAATGCACCACGATTCCGATTAAGCGAAAGGAGTTCGGAATCGTTGGCGCGATTTGCATCAACATCGACGCCAATTACATCACCGATCAAGTGCTCGCAGGATCGTGAAAGAATCGCAACGTGGTTCCAAAACTTTCTTCGCACCGATATGCAGCTCGATGAGAATATTCTGAGCAAGGACGAATACGCCAAAGCACTAAAGGGCAAACGCCATTTCAGGGACGAAGCTTTTTAAATTATCATCTCGAGCGCAGTCGAGATCTCTTGATCAGATCTCAGTTTCAGCTGGACGCGATGATTGCCACTTGTTCCCGACACGGAGACTGATCGCATGAACGAAAAATTTCGAATCCAAATTGGTGACGAATTGCATCCTAAGCAGAGATGTCGTGGTTTGGAATTCACTTGATGTTGCGCCGATTGATCGTCTGCGCGCTCTTAGCCGTTTGTATCGGCGCAGTTATTGCCAGTGAATCGAAAACAGCGGGGAACGACGATTGCCAAATCGGCACGTATCGCTTTTCGGATGGAGAAATTATCGATATCGCACGATCTGAAGGAGGCAGGTTTCGCTGGCGTAAATTCGATGGTACAACCGGGCTTTTGCACAAGGACGCGGACGGCTCATGGGCAAGCGCACTAGGATGGACAGATCGTGCCGATGGACACAGCGCGTCTTTCACTCGTTGTGCGACGGGTGAAATCGAATTCGACGGCAAGAAGGCTCACCGGGTCCCATTCGATGTGACTGACACGGTGTTTGAAGGTCGCGGCGGAATTAATCTCGCTGGGAGATTAGTCTTGCCGAAGGGCAATCATCCCGTTCCGATCGTAGTTCTCGTTCACGGAGCGGAAAGGGAATCTGCACGCGAGTCGTACGCGCTCCAACGATTGTTACCGGCCGAGAACGTTGGCGCGTTCGTGTACGACAAACGGGGCACCGGTGCCTCGGAGGGCAAATACACGCAAGATTTCGATGTGCTCGCAGATGACGCCGTGGCCGCCATGCAGGAAGCGAAGCGAATTGCTGGCACGCGCTGTGTTAGAATCGGATATCAGGGCGGTAGTCAGGGAGGCTGGGTCGCGCCGCTCGCGGCAACGCGCGCGCCTGTCGATTTCGTTATTGTTAGTTTTGGATTGGCCGTCTCCGTCATTGACGAGGACCAGGAAGAGGTTGCGCTCGAGATGCGCCTCAAAGGTCATAGCCAGGAGGAGATTTCAAAGGGCCTGGAGGTTGCATCCGCGGCCGAGGCCGTGTTTGAGAGCGGTTTCACCAAAGGTTTCGAGCGTTTCGATGCTGTGAGAGCCAAGTACCGCAACGAGCCTTGGTACAAAGATGTGCATGGCAACTATACGCATTTCATTTTGCCGTACACGGCGGCCGAAGCGCGCGAGAAGTTTAAGGATTCTCTTCCCGGCACGCCATTTCGATACGATCCAATGCCTACGCTTCGCGCCGTGGAAACCCCGCAGTTGTGGATTCTGGGAGAAGACGACCTCGAAGCTCCGAGCGCTGAGACCAGTCGACGTATCAAAACGCTGATCGTAGAAGGGAAGCCAATTACGCTTGCGCTGTTTCCCCACGCCGAACACGGGATGACCGAGTACGAAATTGCTTCAAATGGCGAGCGTGTCTCGACCCGATATGCGCCCGGCTACTTCACCATGATGCGGGACTTTGCGCGAAATGGCCGGGTATCAGGATCCTATGGATCGAGTGTCGTTGTCCAACCGAAGACAGACCAGAGAAGTCGAGAGATTTCTAATCCATCACAAGGCGAAAAGTAAGAAATCCTCGCTTCGTCTTATTCGCTCGTGATGAAAAACGAGATCTATTTCGGTGAGGCCTGCAGCGCTGCTTGGTATTCTGGTGTCTTGTGATATTCGACCAGACGAAATCCCCAACCAATTAGCGTCGAGAGATCCGTGGTCTTGTCCTTCTTTTCGTTCAGGAACTTTTCGATTCTCGTTCTCAATTCCAGTTGCTGCTCGGTTGTGTCGAGGATTTCGAAAATCTCCATCGACAAGAGCCAGTCTTCCGGATGTTCGGCCTGCTGTGTCTCCCAAATTTCGCCAAGACGTTCGTAGCCGGTTTTGCCTTCGCGGATTTTGCGCACCTGTTGGTAGAGGTTCTCCAAGCGCTTTCGCTTTGCGTCCGATGGAACCTTAATTGTGCGCTCCTTCGGCACGAGTGCCACCTGGTTGTACGCATCCATGTCCGCAGCGCCGTTGAAGACCGAGGTGATTTGCTCCCCGACGGCCATGTCGTACACGCCCCAATCGGGATCAAACAAAACCCGGTCGCCGTATTTCGCGCTGCAATTCGAGAATGTGATCAACAGCAATTTCCCATCGCGCCTCAGGATTTTGTCCACCTTGCCCGACACCACAACGCCGCTGACGAACTCAATCTTCGCTTTCCTGCCCTCGACGATTCCGAGTGCATGCAATTGATCGTTGGTGAGCGATTCCGGCGACGTGGTCGTTTGCTTCCATTCTCCGCCCGGCGCGCCGAATCCATCCTTGTGATAATCGACCCCGTGGCCTTCGAGTTCCTTGCCGCGGTAGGCCAGCGCGGTCTTGCCGGTTGTTCGCAAATAAATTGGAGAGTTGTTTTCGTCGGCGACGATTTCCGTGAAAACGCCGCTGACTTGCAGACCGGATGAATACTCACAGGTCGCAGTGTTTTGGCATTCGATGGCTTTCTTGATCCCTTCTAATCCGCCAACTTTAAACGCCATCGTGCTGGCAAATTCTTCCAGCACACCTTTGAGGTGCTGAAAGTCGCGGCACACGAAGAGCTGCGGTTGTTTGGTCGTAATGTCGAACGCGCAAGTCCGTGCGTCGATTGAGTAGGGGATCTTTTTCACTGCCGGCTCGAGACACGAGACGGATTCGCCAATCGATGAAAGCAAACCGGCGCCATAAATTTTCGGGTTTCCGAGTGTGCCGATCAGCCCGTATTCAACTGTCCACCAGTGCAGACGCGAGAGCAGCGCCATTTCTGAGGGCTCGCCCAAAGTTTTCTGCCGATGTTCAACCAGTTCGGTCGCTTCATCGACTTCTTTCGGGTCGGCGTTCGGTCGCTCCTTCAAGATCGATAAATGCCGGATCGCTTGATACAGTTCAAAATCTTTCTTTGACGACATCGCTTTCGCGCCCACTTCGCCGAATCGCTGCAGATATTCCGAGTATTCGCGATCGACAATGATCGGCGCGTGCCCTGCGGCCTCGTGCACAATATCCGGTGCCGGCGTGTATTCGACATGATGGATCTGGCGCATGTCGCACGCGATCACCAGCACCTTGTAAGCCTGGAATTCCATAAACGCTGCTGGCGGAATGAATCCGTCCACGGCTACCGCGCCCCAGCCAATCTTCGCCAGAATATCGTTCATCTCCTGAATGCGCGGGATGCGCTCAAAGGAGATGCCGGTATTGAGAAGGCCCTGGAAATAGACTTTGTGCGCGTACTCTTTCAGGAAAAAAATGTTCTGGCGCATGATGAAGCGCCAGACAGCGTGATCAACGGACGTATAATCGTCGTAACGCTGATCGACTGCGAATTGGAGTAAATGTTTGGGGCAACTGGCGACGGCCGCGTTGTCATAGCTGATACCGTTTTGAGAATTCATTCGGGGAGACCTCTTCATTTGGGCGAATATAAGTTATGACTCGTTTGGTGAAGCGGCAAGAATGATTCCGCAGGGGCCGCGCGTCGCAATTGTAGGGCGTTTCTGCGGAACGCCTTTCCATGGATCGGCGTCTGACACAGACGCCCTACAATTATCGGGTTTTGCCTTTCCGCGCCCGTATCACGCGCTTCACGATCCAGACGATCGCGATGATCGCCACAAACCACGGCGCGAGAAAGGCAATCGCTACGCCGATCATGCGCAAGCTCCACATGATTGCGCCAGCGCTTTGCGCAAGCGTGCGTCGCAGTGTGGCGAGCGGGCCACTCTCGTGAGAGACAATGTTTCCCTGGCTGTAAACCTGGATGGAAATGTCAGCCGGCGCGTTGGCTTCATCGACTTGAGTACCCGTGTGATCCTGCCGCTGCACACTGACGTCTTCCACTTTGCCTAACGACTCGAGCGATTGCATCAGCGCCGGGTAATTCTTCATTGGAACCCGAAGCGAAACGTTTGCCAGTTCGCGGCCGTCGGGATCGCGATTAAACGTCGAACTGCGAATACGGCCGCCTTGCTTTTCGGCCAACGTGCGAAGGTCCTTTGCCTTTTCGTCCACGGACGACGCGCGAATTCGCAGGGTCGTTTGCTGAAACGCCTGCTCCTGTTCCTCGCGCGAGATAGTGATATTGAGCTCCACCTTGTCGCGCTTGGTCTTTGCATTTTCAGCCATGCCAGTCCCGCCCTGCGCGATGCGCTCCGTTTGGGTTTGAAAGTTTTCCACGCGTCCGAAGCTTTTAACCCGACCGATTACTGCTTCGCTTTCTTCCGGCGCGATCAACATGCTCATTGTCGCCGAAATACGTCCTGAATAGTCGCGGTTGAGCTGGGCATTTGTGATCTGCACTTTCGACGACGCGAGCGCTTTGATGTCGTTGTAAGTCTTCTCAACATCTGGCGCATAAAGCGCGAGTTGCGAGCGCTCTTTAATCAAGAAGGCCGCGGGTTCTTCCATGTCCTTTTCGACCAGCGAGATCGTTGCCGTGGCGAACTGCACTTGGGAATCCCAGTACTTCAATTCGCCCTGCATCTTCTCGATCTCTTCGCGCACGCGACCGAGTTCCTTTTCTACCTGCAGCAAATCGGAAACCTTGCCTGTCTTCGTTTTCATCATGTCGATCAAACGCTGCTCCATCACCCGGGCGTTCTTCAGACGTGCATCTGTGTCGAAGTACGCCTTGGTCACGTCCTCAGTGCCGAGGGTCTGGTTCTTCAACTCGCCGAGCCCGCGAATCTTTTGCAGAAAACGATCCAGATTTTCCGGCAGGACCTTGACGACGACCTGCCCGCGCAGCTTTCCGTTTGCTTGTTTCTGAGAATCTGTCGTCGCGACGTAGCCACGTTCTTCCTTCGCAAACGCGGTGATTTTCTGCACAGCATCATCAAAGCTCACGATCTCAAGCTCGACATTTGCATTCCGAATCAGTTTGCGATTCGCCAACTCCGGAGCCGGTGTTTCGGCTAAGCTCGGCTCGGCGATGTAGTTCATCGCTTCTTCGTTGCCGGTTTCCTTCGCGGCCGTTTCCGCCTGCGCTGTCTTGGCTGGGGCAACGGGCCCCGCAAAGACTCCGGGTGCCTTTTCGAGTTTTGATCTGGCTTCAGAAAATGCCTGCGGCGGCGGCGCTGGGAGTGCCAGGTCTTTTGGTTTGCCAGCAGCGAGTTCGTCCGATGTGTCTAAAGCATAGGCGCGACCAGGTTGCGACGTCGCCGCGACCTGTGAGGGTTGTTCTAAGAACGGTTCATTTGCGTAGCGGTCAGCAGGGCGAGGCGTCGTTGTGGTTTCGCCCGTGATCATCCGGCCAAGCTGCACAAGTCCGAGTAACACCGCAGCAACTGCGGTGACTTGAGCGGCGCGCAAACGCATCAGATCAGCAAGCAATTTCAGCAATCCGCTTCTTTCGGGAATGCGCCGGCGAAAACTAGCCAGCATTCGTTGTTCGAAAGCCGGATCGGGTTTCTGCTGAGCGAGAGTTTCTTCAAGAATTTTGTTCATAGCTTTGGTTTCCTGGTGAGTTTTTCGGCACGCCGCGCACTCGACGAGATGCGTATGCAACTCTTGCTGCTCCTGATTGGAGAGTTCGCCGTAAAGATCGGCAGTGAGCCAGTTGTCGATTTCGTCGTGAACGGTTGTCATAGATTCAGTCCGTTGAAACGAGAGCGGGGCGAAGTTCTTTGCGTAGCGAGGCGAGAGCGCGGCCCAGAATTCCGCGCAACGCACCATTGGTGAGTCCCAACGTGTTTTCGATGGTCTGATAATCCATCTCTTCAAAATAACGGAGAGTGAGCGCGGCGCGGTGAAGCTCCGGTAAGGTGGCGAGCGCTGAGTGTAACTGTTGATCGAGCGCCATTGTGTCAGGCGCATTCACTTCGGCTGTTTCGATTGTTTCGTGAGTGAAAGGAACCGATCGCCGTTTGCGGAATACATCGTGCGCGCGATGGCGAGCGATCATACTGAGCCATGCGGGGAATTTTTCCGGATCGCGCACGCGCCAGCGCATCTTCCATGCTTTAACCAGTGAGTCCTGCACCACGTCTTCGGCTTCCTCGCGGTTCTGCAAAATTCCGTAAGCGATCGCGAAAAGCGTTCGACTGTGCGTGCGAATGATCATTTCGAATGTCTCACGATCGCCGTGAATGGCCGCTCGGTACTGTTCGCGTTCACTGGCATCCATTATTGGGTCGATCTAAAGCGTAGACGTTCGGGCACGCGATTCCGCGCGGAATTTTTTTACTGTAGGGCGTTTCTGTGAAACGCCAGGCGTCTGACACAGATGCCCTACAATAATCGTGGAAAAGGCTAAAAAATGATCACGGTATTTCCGACGCTTACGAGATCTTTCACCCGCGCGGCGTCCCAGTTGGCGAGGCGAATACAGCCGTGGCTTGCGGCGCGGCCAATTGTCTCGGGATTATTGGTGCCGTGAATACCGATACCCGGTTTGTTTAACCCCATCCAGAGAACGCCGACAAGGTTGTTCGGACCCGGCGGGAGATTGTAGTAATTCTCCGTCCGCACACCGTGATTGAGCATGCCTTCGTCGTAGCGAAACCATGGCCAGACAGTCGCTCCCAGAATTTTCCATGTGCCCACTGGCGCAGGCAGCGTCTTTGACCCGGGCGTAATCGGGAATACGCAGACGAGCTGGTCCTTGTCGAACACCTCCAGCAAATGCTCCTGCGTATCGACGAAAACCTTGCGAGAGGCGAACGCCGGATTTTCCGGGATTTTTCCTTCGGTGAATTTCTCCACTTCGAACGGCAACACATTTGGCACTTTGAGGGTTTCGCCTGCTTGAAGGTGCTCCCAATTCTTTCCAGGATTAAGTTTCTGAATAAACGCCTCCGCCGAGTGAAAACGTTCGGCGACGAATTCCAGCAGAGATGTGTAAGGCATCCATTTCAGTTTCGCCTGCTCAGCGTGACTGCCCGGAACATCGCCGATCAATTTCAGGTCTTCTTCTTTGATCGTGTAAGTCGTGTAAGTCACCGGCACCTGATCGAGCATCCATTGATCGACCGCACCGGTCTTTGGCATCGCGTGCGCGTGCTTGTATGAGATGAGCGCTTTGCGGAAAAATTCGCCCATTCTTCCGTCGATCTTGCCCGGCCCAAAATCGTTGTTGTCCAAAAAAATCTGGAGCCGGGTGGCCGTTTCCTCGTCGTAATTTGGCAATGCCACCGGATAGACTCTCGGTGGCGGAGTGGGTGCAGGCGTCTCCTGTGCATGCGCAAACGCGGGCGTGAAAGCGAAGACGATAATCAGCAGAGCGAGTTTCATCGGTTGAAAGCTATGCGCTGTGAATGCCGCCGCGCAAACGCGCGTTCAGGACTGACCGCTTCGCAGCCGTCAGGTTTTCGACTGCTGCCCAAGCCGTCGTTCCTTGAAGGTTTGGCGGATGGGCCGTAGTGCCAACGTCGATTCGGCTGGCAAACTCCATTGCTCGGGAGTGGCGGTTGCGACCGCGCCAACTCCGCCGTAGCGGGGTGACTCGCTCGTCCAAAGCGTTTCCCATCTGCAGTTTGGCGGCGGCGCGAGCAAGGGCTCGGAAGCTGGACACAAAATGCGGCGTTCTCCAAAATTCACGATCAGTAGACGATCGTCATTGGCTTCTGAAAAATATCGCAGGACGAAACTCGAACGGCCTAGCACTGCGCCGTCAATTCCGTCTGAATACTGTTGCCGAAAACGCGTATCTTTGCGCAATTTAAGAAGATCGATATGCAGATCGTAAAGCTGTCGATTTTTTTCGCGCTCCGCGAAATCGAGTTTGCATCTGGAGAAAGCCTCCAGATCATCCGGCGCAGGTAAACGCCTCAACGTCTCCTCCTCGGTGAGCGACAGAAATGGCGCCAGCAATTCAGCGCGGCCTTTACGAATGCCGTTGCGCACGGACACATCGCCGACATCTGCGAAATATAGAAAAGGACTGGACGCGCCGAATTCTTCACCCTGAAACAGCAACGGTGTCCATGGTCCTAGCAGGAGAAGTGCGGTCACGGCACGGTAACGTCCTGGAGAAGTTTGAAAGCGCGGTCGTTGGCCGAGCCCGGTGTTCGCGATCTGATCGTGATTTTCGATGAAACAAACGAATGCTTCCGCGGCAACTTCGAAAGCCGGAGTTCCGCGTAAGACCTTGCGCCACGAAAGCGCCTGTCCCTGATACAGAAAACCGTGTTTCGCAGCGGAAATAAATTCCTGTGGTTTCCCGGAGTAATCGCTGTAATAGCCGACGTTATTACCTGTCAACGCCACAATCGCGCTGTGATGAAAATCGTCGTTCCACATCCCATCCAAACCGTCGCCGCCTGCGTTCGGCGGGCGCGTCATCTTTGATTCCTGCAGATCGTTCTCGGCAATCAGAATGATCGAACGCGACCCGGCGGCCTTGCGCGCCGCGCGGCCGACCGCGCCGATAATGTATTCTTCGGACTGGTCGTGAATGGCGTGCGTCGCGTCAAAGCGGAAGCCATCGAAATGAAATTCCTCGATCCAATAGCGTCCGTTGGTAACGAAAAATTCGCGGACTGGCCATGAGTTTGGCCCGTCGAAGTTAATTACGTCGCCCCATTCGTGTCCTTTTCCGCGGGCCAGATAATCGTCGGAAAAAACTCCCAGATAATTTCCGTCGGGTCCGAAATGATTATAAACGACGTCGAGAATTACGCCGAGGCCTAACGAGTGAGCACGATCAACGAAAGCGCGTAGATCGTCGGGGTTTCCATACAAGTGTGAAGGCGCGAAAAGATCGACGCCGTCGTAGCCCCAGCCAAATCTGCCGGGGAACTCCGCAACCGGCATCATTTCTATGACGGTAATTCCGATGCGCGCCAGCTCCGACAGCTGTTGCGCAGCGGCGCGCCACGTTCCTTCTTTCGTGAACGTGCCGACGTGCATTTCGTAGACGATCTGGCCCTTGATTTTCAATCCGTGCCATTGCGCATCGCTCCAACGAAATTTCGTTGGATCGACAATGCACGAGGAAGCGTGCGGCCCATCGGGTTGAAAGCGCGACGCTGGATCGGGATAGAAGTTTTTGCCGCCGTTTACTCGAAAACGATAGCGCGCGCCGGCACCAGCATTGACCGCCCTGGAGAAATAGCCGTCTGACTCGGCTATAAGCGGATAGAATTTTGCCGTCGGCTCCGCAACCTCTTCCAAAACCACGTCAACTTTCGAAGCTTTTGGAGCCCAAACGCGAAAATGCGCTTCGTCTTCGGCGATCAATTCAGCGCCGATTGGATATCGGCGTTTTGGTTGCGGTATCGACATTACCATTGCCTTTCTCGTTTCTGCTGAGGACAGCGGACTTTACACTGTTGATCAGGCTGCGAGCGAAATTGCATGGCAACCGCTTCGGTTGCTTCTTGTTTGGCTTGGCAACGGATGCGGTTCCCCTACAATCGCCGCCGCTTCCTCACAAATCGAATATGAACGGAACGGAACGAAAGATCGAAATCTTTAAGCCGTTTGGTCAAGCGATCGAGTTGATGAAACGGATTCTGTTTCATCCGTTCGATCTAAAAAAATGGCTCGTTGTTGGTTTCGCCGCGTGGCTGGCAAACCTGGGTGGCGTTGGGGTTTTTAACTACCGCTTTAACCGCCGCGAAGATGTGCAGAAGTTGAATGAGGCAATCAGCCAGATTCCGCATCCGGTTCTCATGACAGGCGTCTGTGTTCTGGTTGTGTTCGTTCTCGTTCTCATTGTCTTCTTTGCCTGGCTGCGAGCGCGCAGCTGTTTCATGTTTATCGATTGCATCGCGAAGAACCGTGGCGCAATTGCGGAGCCATGGCGTGCCTTCAAAAAAGAGGGGAACAGCTATTTCTTTTTCTCATTGCTGGTCGGCCTAGCGTTCCTGATCTTCGCGACGCTGCTCTCGTTCCCGTTCATGCTTCCAATTATCCGAGGTGTTACCTTCCTGCACATACACGATGTCTATCTGATATCGACGATTGCCGCATGGGCATTTGCCGTGATTCTTCTCCTTCTGGCATGGTCGCTGATCGCGAATTTCATGGTGCCCGTCATGTATCGGCAGAGATGGGGCGCCTCCAAAGCCTTTGGTATCGTTGTCAGATTACTTGCAGCCTATCCCGGTGAGATCCTTTTGTACTGTTTGTTTTTGATTGTTCTGGCGTTGGCCACCGCCATCGTGGCGTGCGTTGCGACTTGCGCGACCTGCTGCATCGCCGCGATTCCGTATGTGGGCACGGTGATTTTGCTGCCGGTCTTTGTCTTGCTCCGTGCGTTTTCGCTTTTGTTTCTGCGGCAATTCGGCTCGGATTACGATGTGTGGGCGACCCTCATGCCACCGGAATTCTTGCCTGTGTTGATGCCACCGCCCGCGGCCTCCGGGACCGAAGCGGCATGACCTAACGAGAAACATGATCGCGACGATAAGCAGAGGAAATCGATCGTCGCGCGTCCCGGAAAAAGTCTCGACTCATTTCCCGCGTTCTACTAAACAGATAACTATGAAAAGACCAGTAATTCTTTGTTTTATTACGTTGCTGGCCCTGGCCCCTGTTTGCTTTGGCCAGGGGAAACCGGCGAAGCCAGGCAAGTTAGCTGCGAACGAGTCGACGATCACTGATCTGGAAAAATCTGCCTGGGAAACGTACAAGAACAAACAGGCTGACGCATTCAAGGCGCTGATGTCGAAGGATTATTATGGCGTCTATGCGGAGGGAATGAAGACTTTGGATACTGAGCTTGCCGACATGGCAAAGAGCGATCTGCGCGACTACTCATTTTCAGATATCAAAGTAGTCTTCCCGCATCCGAAGATGGCTGTCCTTACCTACAAAGCGAAAGTGCAGGCGAGTGCCGACGGCAAGGACATTTCCGGCACGTACAACAGCGCAAGTGTTTGGATTCAACAAGGCGGCAAATGGGTCGGTGCTCTTCACACTGAAGCCAAGGCGCCGTAAACGGAGCGCAAGCTTCTGCTGGCGCACCGGTCCAACAGATCAGAGATTCTTCGCTTCGCTCAGAACGACATTTTTGCGATAGTCTCTGGCGACTGCGGTTCGCCTGTAGTACAAACGAGGCAATGGATTGGGATGCGATCAGCGCCATCTCCCAACTGATCGGCTCGCTAGCGGTCGTTCTGTCGGTGTTATATCTGGCTGTTCAAGTGCATCAGAGCACGCGTGTTGCCAGGCTCGCCACCCAGGATGCTGCGGCAACCGCTCTGCGCGACGTGACCAAACCTTTGATGGAGAATGCCGAGCTGGAACGGATCTGGCGAATTGGGTTGGAAGACATCAGCGCGCTCTCGGTCGAAGAGCGAGCGCGTTTTTTCCATGCTGCTTACCAATTCCTCAAAGCGTTTGAGACAATTCACTTTCACTATGTTTACGGACTGATGGACCAGGAGCTCTGGGAAGGCTGGCACGGACTCCTGCGCCATTACATCTTCGCGTCCGGCATGGCGCATTACTGGAAACTTCGGCCGGAAGTTTTCTCCGAGCGCTTTCGAAAATTCGTTAACTCACTCCAACCACCTGCAGAACAACGCACCGTGGGCACTCTTTTTAAGGGGTAGCGAAAATAATGAGGCGGCCAACGCGATCGGAAGGACGCGCGGTCGCCCGTCTGGACGTTGCCGCGCGGCTCTCAACCAACTACTTACACGGCCCCGGGACAGGGATTACGAATTTGCCGTCCTTTTCGGCGACAAAATTTTCGCTGGTGTTCGATGAGCTGCCGTTCGCGTCCTTATTCTCGACCTTAATGACGAGCTTCTTCGTCGGCTTGAGGGTAAGGCAAACTTTGCCAGTTGGGCCGTCCATGGGCGTCGTCGCTTTCTTGGCATCCTCCGGCGTAAGATTCACGAGTTGAATTTGAGAAATTTTCTCTCCTGCTTCTCCCGACTGCATCATTTTGTAGAACTCAACGGCCGCCGGGTCGGCGCCTTGCGTGTAAAGGAAAGACTGCAGCGTGGCGCTGTCCTTTCCTTCCATTGCAGCTTTGTATTTGTCAGTAAATGCTTTTTCCTGTTCAGGCGTGCCGGTCACGATTCCCAGCGTAAACAGAAGTGCGCCAGCTACTGCCAGGACTCTTGTTGATGTTGTCATGGCAGCCACCGTAGTCGGCGGAGTTTCAGCAAGGCAAGCCAATTTGAAAGAGAAAAGTCGTTGCCGAGTCGCATTGCGCGGGCTATTCCACACACACTCTCTCTCAGGGAACCCAAAGATGGTATTTGTCATGTTGTGCGAAGCGAAAGATCTCTCCTCGTTCTGCTGGCCGACCGGTCCAGAAAGGATCAGAGATTCTCTTCCCCGTGATTGCGGAATCACAATGACATTATGCGTTCGCTAGTCTCCCGATGAACATCCACGAATATCAGGCCAAAGAAGTGCTGCAAAAATTCGATGTCGCTACGACGCGCGGCAGAGTCGCGGCGACATTCGATGAAGCAGAGCAGATCGCGCGCGAGTTGGGCGATATCGATATCGTTGTTAAGGCGCAGATTCATGCAGGTGGACGCGGCAAGGGGACTTTCAAGAACGGATTCAAAGGCGGTGTGCACGTTCGAAAGACTGCTGAAGAGGTTCGCAAAGTTGCTGCAAAAATGCTCGGGGAAATTCTCGTGACGCACCAGACCGGCCCAACAGGTCGTCTGGTGAATAAAGTGCTCGTTGCCGAATCAGCCGATATCGCACGCGAAATTTATTTTGCTGTCCTGCTCGATCGCGCGACCGCTGCGCCTTTAATCGTGGCCAGCACTGAAGGTGGAGTTGAAATTGAAGCTGTTGCGGCAAAATCTCCCGACCAAATCCTTCGGGAGCCGATTGATCCGTTAGGCGGTCTGCAGCCGTATCAGGCACGCAAGCTGGCGAAGCAGCTCCGTTTCGAGTCGGCGCAATTAAAAAACGCGTCGAGACTATTCGAAGGACTATATCGCACATTCATTGCGTTTGATTGCTCGATGGTCGAAGTGAATCCACTGGTCGTCACGAGCAAAGGCGAAGTCCTGGCGCTCGACGCCAAATTCAACTTCGACGACAACGCGTTGTATCGGCACCCGGAGATCGCCGCGATGCGTGACATCGCGGAGGAAGATCCGCGCGAGGTGGAAGCTTCGAAACACGGGCTGAATTATATCGGCCTCGACGGCGACATCGCGTGCCTGGTGAATGGCGCAGGTCTGGCTATGGCCACGATGGACATCATTAAGTTTTACGGCGGCGAACCGGCGAACTTCCTCGACGTCGGAGGCGGTGCGACAGAAGAACAGGTGACCGAAGCGTTTAAAATCCTGATCGCCGATAAAAATGTGAAAGCAATTCTTGTAAACATCTTTGGCGGGATCATGAAATGCGATGTGATCGCCCAGGGCATCATCAATGCCGCGAAGACTCTGAAGCTGAGCGTGCCGCTGGTCGTTCGTCTCGAGGGAACGAACGTCGAGCGAGGCAAGCAATTGCTGAAGGAAAGCGGGCTCGCGCTCATTGCGGCAGACGATCTTGCCGATGCAGCGCAAAAGGTCGTCGCAGCCGCTGCGGCCCCAAATCCAAAATCCAAAATCCCAGGCGCGAAGTAAGCTTCAAAGCCCAAGTCGAACATGGAAAATGGCTCGAAGCCACGTGATCTTGAAGGCCAACCGACCGAAAAGCAGGCCCAGTTCGACGGGAAGATTGTTCGGATTATGACAGACTGGTTGGAACAACAACAAAGGAAACCCGCAGGATGAAAATCAAGGAAATCGGATTTGTTGGTATTCCAGTAACTGACATCCCACGAGCGCGAAGGTTTTATGAGGATGTCCTTGGTCTGCAAGTGTCCGACGAAATGATGGGCGGAAAATGGATCGAGTACTCGGTTGGCAATAACACGCTCGCGATTGCCAATGTCGGTGAAGAGTGGAGGTCGTCGGACCAAGGGACAAGTGCCGCGCTCGAGGTGGAAAACTTCGAGGAAGCGATTAGCAGGCTACGAACTCAAGCCGTGCGATTCGCAGCGGAGCCCTTTGAAACGCCATGTTGTCACATGGCGGTCGTGCAAGATCCTGACGGTAACAAGCTCATAATTCATAAACTCAAACCCGAAAATGAGAAAGGAGTCTGCAAATGATGACAAACGAGGTGGCCTTCGTTGCCATTGCGGTTTCTGACAAGGAACGCGCACGAAAATTCTATCAGGAGACGCTGGAGCTGAGCCCGACGCGCACACAAATGGATGGCGCATGGGTCGAGTACGACCTTGGCGCCGATCACCATCGGCGTTGGGTGTCACCCGGCGTGGAAACCTTCGCGCGACGGGACAACCGTCGCTTTCGAGGTGGAAGATTTTGATAACGCTTACACGAAGCTCAAGGACCGCGGCGTGGAATTCGATATTGAAAAGACCGAGACACCGGTCTGCTGGATGGCGCAACTCCGCGATCCCGACGGAAACAAGCTCGTGATTCACAAACGAAAGCAAAAATGAATCTCGACACCAGGAAACCAGGAAGACCCGCTGCGTCTATTTTGTGTGCTTCACGGATTTTGGCTTCCAGATTTTTTCCTGCGTTCCTGATTTCCTGATTTGTATGTCCATTCTGGTGGATAAAAACACACGCCTTGTGGTGCAAGGCATCACCGGCAGCGCGGGTGCGTTCCACACTCGTCAGTGCATGGAGTACGGGACAAAGGTCGTTGCAGGTGTCACACCGGGGAAAGGCGGGCAAATGTTCGATGGCAAGGTGCCGGTGTTCGATACGGTGTGGGAGGCGCGACAAAAAACCGGATGTAACGCATCGATGGTCTTCGTTCCTGCGCCGGCGGCAGCGGATTCAATTTTGGAAGCAGTTGATGCCGGGGTGGAGCTGGTGGTCTGCATCACCGAAGGAATTCCGGTGATGGATATGATGCGAGTGAAGGCTTTGATGCGCGGAAAAAGCGCGCGGCTGATCGGGCCGAATTGTCCAGGCATCATCACGCCGGGTCAATGCAAGATCGGGATAATGCCCGGCTATATTCACAAGCCCGGCAACATTGGCGTGATTTCGCGCTCCGGCACGCTTACGTACGAGGCAGTGTGGCAGCTGACGTCACGTGGTTACGGGCAATCGACGTGCGTCGGTATCGGCGGCGATCCCATTCACGGTCTGTCGCATCTCGACTGCGTAAAATTGTTTAACGAGGATCCCGGCAACAGACGCGATGATTTTGATCGGTGAGATCGGCGGCGCGGCTGAAGAGCAAGCCGCCGATTGGATCAAAGCAAACTGCAAGAAACCTGTGGCGGCATTTATCGCTGGAAAGACGGCGCCGCCGGGGCGCCGGATGGGTCATGCGGGCGCCATCATCTCTGGTGGTAAAGGAACGGCAGCGGGAAAAATTGAAGCGCTGCAAGCAGCGGGAATTGCTATTTCTGAAACGCCGGCCGCAATCGCCGATACGCTTATATCGCGAATCAAGGGTTTCGGCTAATTTGGAGTCGAGGTTCCGCTGGTGGGAGGATCGGCGTGAACTTAAAAAGGGGTTCTTCACGTTGATCAAGATGGAAGGATTCCGCGTCAGTGGAAGCCCTGGTCTCGACAAACCCACGGTTCTCGGGCACCAGTCATTCGGTGTTTGGAATCGTAAAATCGTTCCGCGACCTGCTTGCAGTCCGCTGGATGAAACCGAGAAGAATCCAATACGAAATCGCCGAATCAGTTAACAGCCTATGAACACACTCGCACTTATCGCTATCACATGGATCGGAAAAGAATACCGGTTTGTTGGCCTCGATTGGAGTTATCTCATGGTTCTCGGCTTTATCGGAAACGCTCTTTTCTCGATGCGTTTTCTCGTACAATGGGTGGCCTCTGAGCGACAGGGCGAAAGCGTGATTCCAGTATCTTTTTGGTACTGGAGCATTGCCGGCAGCGTGCTCATGTGCGTGTATTTTATCTTCCGTCGCGACCCCGTCGGCATTCTGGCGTATTTGCCAAACTCGCTGATTTACATTCGCAATCTGATGCTCATCCGAAAACGCAAGTTCGCGTTCACCGCTGCTGCGCCTTCGCAACATCCACGCGAGGTAGGATAATTATTAGCAGCCGCCACTGATCAGTGATTCTTCAATGATAAGCCGTTTTCGGCGGTGCCCGATTCGCCTGCCGGCAGATTTGCCGCTTTCCAATCCATCGCCATGCGGATCCGGGCACGGCCGCTGGGATGATCGTAAAAGATGAATTCCTCGATAGCGGTGGGATCGAGCTTGCGATAAGCGCCGAGTTTCAGCGCCGCCTTTGCCATCCCATCGGGTTCGCGGGAGGTGTTGATTCCAAAAGCGTCCGCTTCACGCTCTGTGACGCGGACCACTGTGTTGAGAAGGGGCGTGGCGACGAAAAGCAATGTGCTGAAAATCAAAGCTAGCAGCGGAAGCCCGGCTGGATCGGCAACGCCGCGCACGCCCCATTTTTGCCCCCAGCGTCTGGCTGCGGCGTCAAACAGAATTCGAGTGAGCGCGAAGCCGATGAGGATAAAAATTCCGAGGTAGGTCAGCAACTTCGCACCATGGTTAAGAACGTAATGACCCATTTCGTGCGCCATTACTGCGCGGATCTCCGGCACCGTGCATTGTTTGAGCAGATTATCATTCAGCGCAATGCGCGTGGTGCCTAGGATGCCGGAGACATTCGCGCTAACACGTGTGCTCTGCCGCGAAGCGTCGACCTCAAAGACTTCTTTGACCGGAATCTGGTTCGCCCGCGCCATTGCGAGAATGGGCTCACTGATTTCGGGGTTGGCCAGAGGTTTATACGTGTTGAAGAGCGGCTCAATGAATACCGGCGCGATAAACAGCAAAACGAACGAGAAAACAATCGCGATGCCAGTTCCCCATATCCACCATGTCTGCGGTGCCCGGCGGAACACCGCATACAGCGCCGACGAGAATATCGTGCCGCCAATGATTGTAATTCCGAGGCCAATCAGTTGTTCGCTAAACCACGCGGGAAAGGTCTGGGTGGCCAGACCGTATTGATGCTCGCGGAAAAAGTGTTCGTAGAGGTTGAGCGGAAAACTTAAAACATAGACGAGCAGCAAATACAGAACGCTGTAGCAGGCGACTTGCAGCATCTTCGAGTTCGTTAGTCGTTCCGATGAATCGCGCAGCCGCGCTGAGATTCGGGACGACAGCACCAAAATCGAGATTCCGGCGGCCACGAGATAATCCCAAAGAATCAGCCAGTAACCGCCCTCGAAATATGCGTCTGATTTATGGCGCTTGTCTTTCGGGACACTGTCCAGCCACGCCTGTGTCGCCGCAGCGGGATCAAGCGGCGCTGTCTGGTGCGGGGCGAGGGAGTCGTTGCCGCGGTTGGGAAGGGCGGCTGCGGTCTCCTGTGACGCAGGCGTTTCAGAGAGCGGGGGAGTTGAAGTTTGGGCTGGAGCTTCGTTAGAGGAGGCTGCCGGCGATGCGGTTATTAGACCGGCGACGATTGCAAATGAAAGCAGGAATTTCTTCACGGGAACAACATCGATAACGCACCGCGTCCGCAAGAAAGCAGCGTTATCACGCGACGCAATCCACATCCATGGTGCCTGTTCGGACTGCCGCCCTGACGTGAGAACCGGGCTCTCTCTGGAAGCTTGACAGTTACCGTCTCATTAGGCTGGACTAGCCGCCTCGACCGATGGTAACTAGACAACATGAAAGCATTCGTGTCGTTGCCGCTGATTTGCGCAGTCGGCTTGGGAATGACCGTCGGCAGCTTAAATGCCCAGACGCCGTCAGCAGACACAACGCGTTACGGCCCTTACCCCACCGATTATCAGGACATCATCATGCACTGGCTCAACAAGCAATTAATCGATCCGGACACCGCGCGAATTGAATGGAGCGGCGAACCGAAACCGTCTGATTTGGGCAAGGGCAGCGAAGCTGTCTTCGGCTATCTCGTAGATTTCACCGTGAACGCGCGTAACCAATTCGGCGCTTATACAGGAAAGCAAAAACATTCCGTGCTCATTCGTAACGGCGAAGTGATCAAGAGCATGGGGTTCGGTTATTAAACAAAAATGAAACAATTAAAGTTGAATTCTAAACGGAAATCATCCGGACAAGTCATTGTTCTGCTCATTATCGTGCTTGGGTTGGTTGGCGTGGCGTTTTGGTGGTTGAACTCCACCAAGCAGGAGATGGCCAAGGAAGGGACAAATTTCGCGAAGGAGGCGATCCAGCACATTGCTGTACAGCACGATATTAATTTCTTCAATTCACGGCTCAGTCCTCAGGCGCGCATGAACTTCCCGGCCTCGACGCAACAGGAGTTTATGAATGAGATTGTAAAGCTCGGAGCGCCGGTCCGCCCTGTTGACGTTCAGGGCAAGATTGAATTCCAATCACAATTTTTCGAGCCGCACGGGTCATTCCATGCGCGAATCTATTATCCCGCGAGATACGGCGATATGGACCTCACTATCTCGCACCCGGTTGGTCGGTGGCAAATTGACGATATTGTATTCATTCCGCAGCAGGTGCCCGGACCTGGACCCGCGCCCGCACCTCCACCTGCTTCTGCGCCTGCGGCAGGTTCACCTGCAGCTGAAACTTCGCCTGCAACTGAAACGTCACCTGCAGCTGAAACTTCGCCTGCTCCGCCTCGCGGCTAAACAACAACTTCGTGGCCTGTTTCCCGGCGGCAGGGGTTACAGCAGTAAACGGTCGAGCGAACCGAGACAAATCTGCGACCACGTCTCCATGGTTTCGCGGCGCGCAAGCAATTCTTTCTTTGCGAGAAATGTTAGCCCGGTGATCATCGCTTCGCGTTTTTCCACCTTCGGTTCTGCCAGTTTGAAAACGTGAACGATGCCAAGATGCACACGTCCAACCTCTGTTGTGTCATCGTTTAGAAGCGCGACGATTCGATCTTCGAATGGAGTATCGATCTTGATCTCCTCGTTGACTTCGCGTTCCACTCCCGCGCGATAAGTCTCCTCATCAGTCGAATGCCACAGAAATCCTGTCGGCATCTTCTGCCATGTGCCCGCCAATGCCGATCGACCCTTTTGCAACCAATCGCTGCTCGCCCGCTTTCTTGCCGCGCACGTAGTGGAGCAGGGAGTTTTGAAAGACGATTAGTGCGTACGGAATGATTTGCTTGAATGTCGGATCGCTCTCGGCTTGCGAACGCGGAATAAAGAAATTGTTTCCGCGTGATAGAATCGCGCTTAGATATTTCTCCGGCTCAAAGCTGAGTCCTTGGAACGCACCAAGTTCATCAAACAAACTGCGCCTAATGACTAGGATGTTTTCGTCAGTTGGATTCATTACAAACCGAACCCACTGTCATTGTGAGCGAAGCGAAGAATCTGTGTTCGTGCTCCAGAGATGTTTCGCTTCGCTCAACATGAGAAAAGCGGGTCAAAACGAATAGCTCGCACCCACTTGCGGCCCGAACAGGTTCAGACTTGGATTAGGATCTGTTTGTCCGCCGTTGGACAAATGCTGGTAAAGCGCGCCTACATCCAGCTTCCAATGGTCATTCACCATGTAGGAAATGCCCGCCGCCGATAAAATATTGAACGTGAAATCCTGCCCCTGGCCGCCCGACACTTCGGGGTGGCTATCGATCCCGCCGGCGCCTACACCGCCGGAAATATAAGGAAGGAATCGCGAGTGTGGCTGAACGAAGTTGTAGCGAAAGCCAACGTTGAATCCGAAGTAGTGATTCTCGATTCCTTTGAAAATCGGCTCCGCGATCGCGCTGATATAGAACTGATGATAACCGCGAAACCAGCTATCGGTTCGAATGACTCCCCAGCGGATGCGTTCTGTCAGAAACAACGCTCCAATTTGATAATTCGCGGGCGGATTAATCGCGCCAAATAGGTAGCCGGTCTCGAGTGCGAATTCGATTCGGTCCGGATTGAGTTCGTCGCTGGCGGCGATGCTCACCTGCCTTTCAACACCGGCGAACATTTGCGAGCAGATCGAAAGGGCGACGCAACCAATGCAGATGCGGAGAGCTTTCATCCGGAGCGCCTACGATACCGGTCGGTGATTGTCTTGCAATTGTCTGTTGCGGCGCTTTGTGAGCACCGGACCCAGGAGCGGGCAATTTCAAAGCAGGGCACTATCGACCGTGGTCCCTTGCGTGCGGTATTCATCTCGATGAGTCGCCACTACAGAATTCAACAAGATCATGAGAGGGCGCACTGGCCCATTCGTGCTCGCCGTCGATTGCCAGTTTCGCTGAGTGCAAAGCATGGCGCGGCAAGAGGAGTTTCTCCTGTAGCTCGGGAGTCCATCCGGTTTCGATAAAACGCAAATAAAGCCGCTCGTCAGGGCCGTAGATTTTGTCGCCGACGATCGGATGACCAAGTGAGCTCAAATGCACACGAATCTGATGAGTTCTGCCCGTCCCCGGAATCGCGCGAACCAGGCTGAATCGGTCGCCAAAGGATGTCGATCTAATAAAGCGCCGTACCACTCGAAGCTCCGTCAGCGCGGGCGCCCCGGCAGAGTGAATCGTTTGTTTGAGCCAGACCGCTGAATGTTGGTGTTTACTCTGACGGTCCAAAGGAGCATCGACGATTTTGTGCTCCCATTCCGGCCAGCCCCAAATGATTGCAACATATTCTTTGCGCACGCGGTGCCGCTGCATCAAAAGCCCAAAATTGCGCGCGGCCGCGGCGGTCTTTGCAACCAGCACCAGTCCGCTCGTTTCGCGGTCGAGTCTGTTCACGATCGACACCTGTCCGCCGCTGGCGATCTCGAATGCGAGCAGCTCACGTAATTGTTTCCACAGAGTCGGTGCACCATTCGGTTTTGTCGGGTGAATCAGGAGAAGCGGCGGCTTATCCACGACGACGTAGTCATCGGTCTCATCGACGATTTCAAAATGGAGTGCTGGAGTAATGAAGTAATGGAGTAGCGAACGCGCCCCGGTTCAAAGAGTCATTACTCCATCACCCCAATACTGGACATGCTGCAGCTGACGCTTGACGTGCCGCCGCAAAACTGCTTTAGCTAAAGCGCCTCAGTCTTAACCAAAAGCGACATTGGACTCCAAAGACATCAAGGAAATCAAAGCGATCATCGATTTGATGAAGAAGCACGATCTTTCGGTCTTCGAGATCGAAAAGGAGGGGTTCCGTCTTAAGCTGCAGCGAGGCGGCTCCGTTCCGCAGGGAACCGCTGTTGCGCCGGGGGCCAGTGCCGGCCCGCCTAAGGCTGGGTCCACCGGAGTCGAACCGCCGCCCGCGGCGAAACCGATCGAAAGCGTGCCGCTCAAAGAGATTGTTTCCCCGATGGTGGGCACACTTTATCGTGCCGCGTCGCCTGATGCCCCGGCTTTTGTTGAAGTGGGGAAGGCGGTCAGTGAGGACACAGTCGTTTGCATCATCGAAGCAATGAAAGTGATGAACGAAATCAAAGCCGAGATCAGCGGTGTCATCGCTGAAGTGCTCGTGGAAAACGGTAAGCCCGTTCAATTCGGCCAGGTGCTGTTTCGTGTTCGTTAGACCAAGCATGGTAGGGCGCTACTGCCGAGCGCGCCGAATCACGCGTCCCAATGTTTGAGAAAGTACTGATAGCTAATCGCGGAGAGATCGCGCTGCGAGTGATTCGCGCGTGCAAAGAGCTCGGCATTCGCACCCTGGCGGTTTATTCGGAGGCTGACGTCGATTCTCTGCACGTCCAGCTTGCTGACGAATCGATCTGCATCGGCGCTGCCCCGAGCTTGGAAAGTTATTTGAGAATCGATCGGATCATGAGCGCAGCCGAGATCGGAGATGTTGACGCGATTCATCCCGGCTACGGATTTCTCGCCGAGAACCCGCATTTCGTCGAAGTGTGCGAGAGCTGCAACATCAGGTTTATCGGGCCGCCCTCGCGTGCGATGCAAGCAATGGGAGACAAGAACGCTGCTCGTGCCGCTGCGCGCAAAGCCGGCATACCCGTGACGCCCGGAAGCGATGGAATCGTCGCGACGGAAGGTGAGGCAATCAAGATTGCAAGGAAACTTGGCTATCCGGTAATGATCAAGGCGGCTGCCGGTGGGGGCGGCCGTGGGATGCGTGCTGCACATAATGAGCCCAGTCTTAAATCGGCCTTTCACAGCGCACGACATGAAGCACAGAAAGCGTTTGGAGATGATCAGGTTTATGTAGAAAAACTGATCGTTAATCCGCACCACGTTGAGTTTCAGATCATCGCCGACAGCCATGGACATATCGTGCACCTCGGCGAACGCGATTGCTCGATTCAACGGCGCAACCAGAAAGTGATCGAAGAATGTCCGTCACCGCTCATGACGCCGGGTCTTCGCAAGAAAATGGGAAATGCTGCCGTGAAATTGGCCAAATCAGTCCGCTACGAAAACGCCGGAACGATCGAATTTCTGGTCGACCAGGACAGGCATTTTTACTTCATGGAAATGAACACGCGCATCCAGGTGGAGCATACGGTTACCGAGGAGGTCTATGGATGCGACCTCGTGAAAGAACAGATCCGCATCGCCGCCGGCCAGCCGCTTTCGCCGCATGTCGCGCGTGCAGTCCCCCGCCTGCATGCCATTCAGTGCCGGATCAACGCCGAAGACCCGGCGAATGGTTTTCAGCCGGCACCGGGCCGCATCGATTTCTATTATGCGCCGGGTGGCCGCGGTGTTCGCATCGACTCACACGTTTATACCGGCTACACCGTGCCGCCTTACTACGATTCGCTGATTGCGAAAATAATTACCGTCGGATCCACGCGCACGAACGCGATCGACCGAATGCGCCGGGCGCTGGACGAGTATTATGTCACCGGCATTAAAACCACCGTGCCGTTTCACGCTGCCATGATGCGCAACGGCGATTTTCGCGACGGAAACTACGACACCGGCTTGATCGACCGCCTGATTTCAGGGGGCAAACTTAATCTGGCATCTCGTCCGCTTCGTTTGCGTGACTGAAGCGCAATTTGCTGTAGAGCGAACACTACAACGTATGGCGAGGTCATTACATGATTGCCGTCTTTACGGGATCATTGACCTCGGCTACGTCGAACCTTCCGATGCCGGCAGCGTTGTCGAGCAAATGATCGAGGGCGGCGTCGACCTGATCCAGCTGCGCGGAAAAGGGAGATCAATCCCGGAACTTTCCGATCTCGCAGCTGCGCTGCACCAGCTGACAATGAAATCTTCTACATCCCTGATCGTGAACGATCATGCCGAGGTCGCCAGCCGTGTTCCGCTCGAAGGCGTACACGTCGGTCAGGATGACGATTCGATCCAAGTCGTGCGACGCAAAGCAGGGCGCGACGTTCTCGTCGGAAAATCCACCCACAGCCTTGAACAAGCGCGCGCCGCGCAACGCGAAGGCGCGGATTACATCGGGTTCGGCCCGATCTTCGCCACGCCTACAAAACCCGACTATACGCCGATCGGTCTTGCGGATATTAGACGCGCGCATGCCGAAGTGAGCCTGCCGATTTTCTGCATCGGCGGAATCAACATCGACAATTTGCAGAGTGTGATCGATGCCGGTGCGAAGCGCGTCGTGATGGTTTCAGCCTTGCTGAAAGCGCACAGCATTGTTGATTACGCGCGCTGCGTCACTGATATGCTGGCATAAATGACGAATGACAAACGCCGAAGGAATACTGCTCAATGACGAAGCTCGAATGACGAATGCCGAAGGAATGACGAAATCCGAAGCTCGTCAGTCAGACAGCGCCGATAATTCGTTCCGGAGTGAGGACGCAGAATGGGTTATCCGTGAACAGCCGGAGAAGAACCGCGTTTATGATTTGGAAGAGCGCACGGCGCGGTTCGGCGAAGCAGTAATTGATTTCGCGAAGACAATTCCACAGGATCCGGTAACCAACCGCCTCATTAGTCAGCTCGTTGGAGCAGGCACAAGTGTGGGCGCGAATTATGTTGAAGCCGATGATTCTGTTTCGAAAAAGGATTTTCTAAAAAGCATCGGAACGTGCCGAAAGGAAGCGCACGAAACAAAGCATTTCCTTCGCATGATTGCTCGGGCTGTGCCAGGACTGAAACTGCAAGCACGCGAGTTGTGGATGGAAGCCAGGGAGTTGCATTTGATCTTCTCAAGAATCTGGAGAGGCCGAAAGAATGAATAACAGGACGAAAGTCGTCCGCGAGGAAACAAACGCGCGACACTTGGTTCGTCATTCGAGCTTCGTCATTCGGATTTCGTCATTCTAATCATGTCCGTCCTCGTCGTTGGTTCCATCGCAATCGATACGGTCAAGACTCCGGTGGAGGAACATTCGGAGTTGTTAGGCGGCTCGGCTTCCTACGCCGCACTGGCGGCAAGTTTCTTTTCTCCTGTTCGGCTGGTTGGCGTCGTAGGGGATGACTTTCCGAATTCGGAATTCGATTTCTGGAAATCGCGCAAGATCGACACCCATGGTGTGCAACGAGTGAACGGCAAGACGTTCCGCTGGTCGGGCGAATATTCGTGGGACCTGAACACGCGCGAGACCCGTTCGATTGCGCTGAACGTTTTCGAACATTTCAAACCGGTTTTGCCGAAGCTATATCGGGAGACCGATTTCGTTTTGCTCGCCAACATCGCGCCCTCGCTGCAAGCGCATGTGCTCGATCAAATGGAGCGTCCGCGGTTCGTCGTTGCCGACACGATGGATCTTTGGATTGAAACCGCCAGGGCGGATCTCGATGCGCTGCTTCGACGCGTTGATCTTCTCATTCTGAACGATAGCGAGGCGCGCGAAATGACGAAGGAAACGAGTCTAATCAAGGCCGGTCGTCGCATTCAAAAAATGGGGCCGAGGCATGTCGCCATAAAGAAAGGTGAGCACGGCGCATTGCTCTTCGGCCAGGAAGATCAGTTCTTCAGTTGTGGCGCGTATCCGCTGGAAGACATTCACGATCCAACCGGGGCAGGGGACACATTCGCCGGCGGCATGGCCGGATATCTCGCGGGCACAGTGAAAAAAGTGCACTTCAATGATCTGCGCAAAGCAATGATCTACGGAAGCGTGCTGGCCAGCTTTTGCGTGGAAGCATTCAGCCTCGAGTGTTTGCGCAGTCTATCAATGGAGGAAATCGCAAAACGCTACGAGACATTCAAACTGATGAGCCAGTTTGAGGCGCCGCCGGAATGACTCAAGACGAAGAGTATCGCAGTTTGCTACGCCACAGTTTAATGGCAACGGGTTCGTGCATTGTTGCGGTGGTGATCTGTTATTTCTGGGTTGATCGCGGCGTCGCTTTCTTTGTTTATGACCATCACATCAATAAGATCGAGGTCTTTCGCTGGCTCACCTACCCGCCGCCGGAAGTGCAGAATTGGGCGGCCTTGATGTTGACGATCCTGATAATTCGACGCGCGTGGGGTCCGTTTTTGCGGTGGCAGAAAGTGCTCATGGTCGCCTGTATCAGCTTGATCGTCGCCGATGATTTTCGCATCTCGTTAGGCGATGTTTTCGGCCGGTATTGGCCGGAGACGTGGACCCATGATAATCCATCGCTCATCGGGACCGGCACATACGGTTTTCATCCGTTTCAGCGCGGCGACGACGTCGGCAGTTTTCCGTCAGGGCACGCCTGCCGAATCCTGAGTTTCGCCGGGGTTTGGATGATTGCGATGCCAGGCACCCGAATTGTAGCGACGGTGCTCGCCGTTCCGATGCTCGTGAGCCTTGTGGCGACGAATTATCATTTTGTCAGCGATGTCATCGCCGGTAGCGTCTTAGGCGCGCTGATAGCCGTGTACGCGACGCATTTGGCGCGGCTCAAAATACCCTGTGAGTATTCGGGTTACGCGAGAGCAGTAAAACCCGAGCAACTCACGTGAGCATTCAGTCCGGAGCGTTTGCGCGTCGTCTCGACAGGAGGGATGGCAAAGCGATGCAAGACATCAAACGAATGAGCCGGTTCGAGGTTTCAAAATGATCAAGGAACTTTCATCATCGCTCGTCGCGATCATTTGCGGCACGATCTGGTTAAGCGCAATCGACCGCGTCGACGCAAAGGCGAAAGAAAAGGATTGGATCACTCTCGACAACTGTCAGCTCGTCCCGAACAAAGCGAACGACGGCGACAGTTTCCACGTTCGGGCGAATGACACCGAGTATTTGGTCCGACTCTACTTTGTTGACGCGCCCGAAACGGCGAGCGTCGGTCCGGCACGCTTGATCGAGCAGGCCGAATATTTTGGGGTCAGCGTGCCGCAGGTCATTGAAATTGGTCTGGACGCAAAAAAATTCGTTGACGCGAAACTGTCCGAACCGTTCACCGTCATCACGCGATTGGCGGAAGGATTGGGACGAAGCAAAATCGAGCGAGTCTATGGGCTTGTGCGGACCAGGGAGGGCGATCTGGGCGAGCAGCTCGTCGCCAATGGACTTGCTCGCATTCACGGCGTTCACCCCGGTACGCCCGACGGCTCAAGTGGACAGGATGAAATTCAAAAGCTCGAGCAGTTGGAGAGGGACGCCAGACAAAAGAAACTTGGAGCTTGGGCAATAAGCGGGCGGCCATTGGAGTGGCCCAGTCCCACGCCGCAACCGCTTGTCGATACGTCGCAGCCAAAATCTGCAACACCGGTTCCTTTGATTGCGAGCGGCAGCCCAATTGAAGTTATAAGGTCGCATGCAAAGGAAACGTCCGAATTAGGAAGGATTGACGTCAATACCGCGACTGAAGAAGAATTGAGAATGGTTCCGGGTATTGGACCCGTAATGGCGGCTCGAATCATCGCGGCGCGACCGTTCCGCAGCGCCGACGAGCTAAAGAGGGTTAGCGGGATCGGCGACAAGAAATACGCGGAGCTCCGGCCGTATTTTCAGTGAATGATTTCGATTGCGAGCAGGAACAAGAGTCACGGAAAACGCGCCCGAGAGGATTCGAACCACTAACCTTCTGATCCGTAGTCAGATGCTCTATCCAGTTGAGCTACGGGCGCAAATTAGGATTTTGCTTGACTGTTTTCACGGTCAATTTCACGGTTTGGTCCATGAAGGCACAAAAAACCACATGGAAACCCACCAGACTGCAAAATCTCTACCGACATAAATCAGGGCGTTACTATGGCAGAGCTTTCGTGGGCGGCAAGGAAGTCTGGCAATCGCTCGGGACCACGCTGCAAAGCGTAGCCGAGGTTAAGCTCGGCAAATTCCTCGAGCATTACCGCGGCGTTAGGCGCAAAGGCAAACGCATCGGCTCGGCGAAAATGACGTTTAATGACGCTGCCGAGATCCACATTGCGAACATCGATCGCAAGATCGGTGTAAAGAAGCGCACCCGCGATTACTGGCGCGAAACATTATCGGCACTGCGCAAAAATTGGCCGGCTCTTTCCGAGACGCAGTTGCGCAGCATCACCGAGGATCAGCTTAAGGATTGGGCAAGGCGTTACTCGGAAGAAGCTTCATCGACACGCTACAACAACACGATTCACTTGCTGCGACACATTCTCGCCGTCGGGATCGAGCAGGGCGTGATTGCTTACAATTTCGCTAATGCTCTGCAACGGGTGAGCGTGAAACCCAAAGACTTGCAGTTACCATCCTTGTCGCAATTCAGTTCCATGCTTAATGAGATGCGATGTGCGAAGGGGCGATTTTCCAAAGCGTGCGCTGACTTAGCGGCTGGTCTTGCGTTTACAGGTTGCCGACTCGGAGAGGCGAAAGCGCTCACCTGGGGTGATATCGATTTTGAACTCGGGCGAATCGTGGTCCGCGGCAATCCGGAGACGGGGACCAAAAACAGCGAAATTCGCCGGTTCCGACTTTTGCCAGACGCGAGAGCGCTATTTCAACGAATGCGTGCGGATTTTCCCAATGATCGCGACCGCGATGGCGTGTTCCGCGTCGCTGAATGTCAGAAGGCGATCGACCGGGCGACGAAGAGAGTTGGAATGAAACGAATCACACATCACGATCTACGTCATTTTTTCGCGACGCGGTGCATCGAAAGCGGCGTGGATATTCCAAACCGTTTCCCGGTGGCTAGGTCACAAAGATGGGGGCGTCTTAGCGATGAAAACTTACGGCCATTTGCGGGACGAACACGACCAAGCACAAGCGAAACTGGTGTCGTTTACTGCAAACTGACGAACAATTTTTTACGAATTTGCTTCACATGCCCCCCGGATTGCGGTTACTTAGTTATAGCACTATGAAAAAAATAGTGCTGTCGCCGGGCGGCGATAAAGAACTACGTGAATCGGCTCATCAGGCCAATTCCAAAGTCCGTTCCCCGTTATCAAATGATGTTGAGCGGCCGTTCTTTGCCCCGGAATATGGGCAAAAAGACTGCGGGTTGCCAAATAAAATTCGACACGCGCGATTAGAGAAACCCATGAAAACAAGTGCAAACCAGCGGCGCAGTCAGAAAAAGCGTTATCTACCATTCTCGGAGCGTGCAACGTTAAGCCCCGAAGAATTCGCAGCGCAGTTTGGTAAACAAAAGGTTTGGACATATCGCCAAATTTACGCCGGCCGGGTTAAAGCGATCACCGGGTTCGGAAATATGATGATTCCGCGCGCCGAGTTGGATCGCGTATTGAACTCAGCGGAGAAATTTTCCTGAGCAGTAAAAAATTCGACCACGCCACCGCAACGCAAAACATGGTCGAAAAGCAAACGATTCTAGTGCGAGGACAAAGTCAAAAGCCTGCTTGCGTTTCCGCCACGGGCGCAATGATCGCCGTAACCGGTGGTGAAGCGTTTATTCGCGTCATGAATACGCTGGCTGCTCGGATCCTCGATACCGCCTATAGCTACGATGAATGGCAACCCTGTCACGATCAGCCGGGAATGTTTAGCAAAATCATCACGATGAAGGACGGCACGGAGGCCATTGTTTATCAACAACTATATTACGACGATCCACCTGCTAAAACGTCCGTCACCACCTTCATCACGGATAATGGCGATCGCCAGCGGCTAAAGTATGGGACTGACGCTGCAGTCGACGCTCTGCGGAAACAAGGTTCCACCAATTTAGATGAACTTCAGAAAATTTATGATGCCTGGCGTGCTGAAGCCGCAACGCATATCGCCGGAATCGTCGAACACATTACTGCCGCGCAAACGTGGCACGAATTCCGTCAGGCGCGCTCCTGCTTCTTCGAGATGATTCCTTCATTCGGACGATGGGAACTTTGGCAATTCACCGAGATTTCATCGGCATCAACCGAGACCGCAAACCGATTGCACCGAGCGAATCGTCGCGATTATATGCGTAGCTGGCGCGCCAGAAATCCGGAGAAGGCGCGCCAGCAGAGCCGCGAGGCTCAACGTCGCTATCGGAAGTTTTGGGCACCCATCCGCGCTGCCGGAATGGCTGCACTCATGCTCGCGGCGCTTTGGCCATGAGCATGCATGCTAAGGTATCGTGCTCATTTTCCGTTATTTATCAATTTAATGAGCATGCCGGGCATGCTGCACCCTATCCACACCTAGAGCACGGAAGTTACTTACTACTAACTCAGCGACATGTAAGTAACTCATCGGCTCTTATTAAGGTAGTCTTGAGCATGCTGGGCATGCTCAAGCGCCTCATAAATATCGTTGCCTATGGCACTTATTGTTGTTGCATGCTCCGAAGGCGAGCGTCACCAGCATGCGCGCCATGCGTGCCACAGAAAAGGAATCTATTAGATTTTGGCACTCAAGAAGGAGTGCAACCGTCCCTCGGTGCTTTTTTAAGCACCAGAAGCGTAGTTTTTCTGTCACTTTGACACCCGTCGACCTGCGACTCTACGTCGCGAGTGAAACCTCAAAGCCGTTTCTGCAATGCTCGACATGCCGAAGTTTTCTTACTGTGAAAAGAGAAGACGCGCACAATCGAAGATGACCGAGAGAACAACATTCCGTTGTCGTTGAACAACAAGGGGGCGTCCACATCTGCTTCGCAGTTATGAATTCAAACTTGGATTGAGGACTCAGAGATTCGCCAGGCACTCACGAACGATTGTCAACGGAGTCAAACTCCGTTGGCGCGCGGAATGGGACGCTTTCACGGGTACCAGAACAGTCTTCAGCCGACTGAAAGAAGGCAAAGTCAACGGGCGCGTTCATTGCTGTTGCGTATTGAATCGCTATATGCTAAACTGCTGACACTTGACTCACGACCCATTCTCCGGGACGCGCCTCTGTTTCCTTCAAACCCTTATATGTAGTGACGTCTGCACAAAGGATTGGGCCGGCATTAACAAACGAAAGCTGATCGGGAATTCTGCTCAGGAAATTCGCCTGCCCGAGCGTATATTCGGCGAAACTTCCGTTCACTGAATACCCCGAATTCTGCTGCGCCTTGCACAGGGTTTCCCAACCGGAAAGACAAAATTCGCAATAGCCACACGCACTGTGTAACCATGCGATCCCGACCCGGTCACCTTCTTTCAGGTGGGCGACACCCGGTCCGAGCGCCACGACAATCCCCGCACCTTCGCGTCCGGGAACAAATGGCGGGTTGGGTTTAACCGGCCAATCCCATCAGCTGCATGCAGGTCGGTATGACAGACGCCGGTCGCGACGATTTGGACCAAAGCTTGTCCTAGTCCGGGAGAAGGAACAGGAACTTCGCGGATCTGCAGCGGCTGCCGGAAGTTCTCGACCACGGCCGCCTTCATTGTCTTTGGAATTGCTTTCATAATGTTGGTTATTTACGAGACGCACTCTGCGCGGAATGCTCTGGACGCTAGCACCGTCTTCTCAATGTTGTTGTTCGATTATAGATGAGGTTTCACGCGCAGACTAAGAGCATGCTCGGCGGTAATTGCTAATTGCTGCGCATTTCTTGCGGCGCTTGCGGACGGGGTAGAAGATTGTCCGCCCAAATGAAGGACAGGAAAATGCTGTTCCATCGCCGTCGTTAAGGCCAGGCTTCACAAGGGTTATGAGTTTATTGGAATCAGAGGATGTTGATATTGGGCTGAAGCGAACAACTCGGTGGTTGATTACTTCGGCGGTCATAGTGTTTGTCTGCGGCGTTTTAGCGATTGTGCTGCCGCTCACTTTTTCGATCGGCGTCGCGAGTTTGTTAGGCTGGCTGTTCTTCTTCGCGGCCGTTGCTCATCTCGCGTTCGGAATTCATTTCGGAAGCGGCACGCTTGCCTGGCATGCGTTTATCGCCGCGTTGTACGGACTGGTTGCGATCAATCTGCTGGTGAATCCGCTACTTGGAGTGGTCCTTCTCGCCTTGATAATCGGCGTCGTTCTGGTTACCGAAGGGATAATCGAGATCCTTCTCTTTTTCGTGCTCCGTGAATATCGGCACGTCGTCTGGATTCTGATCGACGGATTGGTCACTCTTGTGCTCGGGATCGTGGTATGCGCACATTGGCCACCGGCTAACCTTGAGCTTGTTCAATATCTGGTGGGGATCAGTTTTATCTCGAGCGGCATTTCCCGTTTGTTGCTGGGCTTTGCAGTTCGCGTGGTGGAGCCAACAGAAACTCTGCTCAGGCAGCACGAGCGGATTCGTTAGTCCCTAGGGCGCATCGCAGTGACCGCCGCGTCCGGCGGTCCAGTAACGGGTATAGCAGGCTTTGCGCTTCACGCTGCGGTGTGATTGAATCGACATGATGCGACGAACACTGCTCGCGATTGGCATTGCGGTACTTGTGTCGATGATGCTTGTGCCGCGTGGCGCAGGGATGGAAATGTATGAGCGATTGCCCTTCTTTGTGTCGAGCAGTTACGCTGTTGCATGGCCAGCCTTCATTCTGCAGACGCTATTCGTTTCCATCGGCGCTGCTGTGCTTTTCAATCTACGTGGGCCGCCAAAGTGAGAGTGAAATCCGCACGATAAAGCAAAGAGTGTAATGACCACAACATGAGCGAGAACCCGAAACCCTTCGGCCTGGTACGCCGGGAGCAACTGTGAAATAATCAGTAGATCTAAAGCGCGGATTTGATCGCACCTGCTGACCGCTCGGTATCGGCCAGAAAATGATCGATCACATCGGCAACGCTCGTGAAGCGATTTATGCCACCCAATTTGCTGTCTACACCTTCGTGACGAAGTCGGTCGCGTACCGACGAACGCGGCTCGACCGCATGGAATTCGATACCCTCGGCGGTGAGTTCGACAGCCATGCTGGCTAGTGCGTAGGCACTCTGCATGTCCACAACCGGTGCGGCGGAAAGGTCGAGCACTACCAGCTTCGGCAAGGTCACCTCGGCGTGGACTCGGTTAAGAATTGCATCGCAAACATTGTCCGCGTTGAAGTAGACGAGGCCAGATTCGGGCCGGAAAATCATTGCGTTCGGAATCAGTTCGTTGCCTGCATGCCGGTCGCGATCCGAAAAACGGCGTGTGCCGGGAATTCGTCCAAGAAGAGCGACGTGCGGATGAGAGGACCGGCGCATCAGCTGGACAAGCGAGATTGCTGCCCCGATCAACACCCCGAGGAGCAGGTCGAAGGTGAGCACGCCGGCAAAAGCTGCCATTGCGACCACAAATTCTGATCGGTCGCTCCGCCAAAGTTCTTTTAAGGTTGAAAGCTTGAGCAGACTCGCTATCGCAGTCAGCACCACGGCCGCAAGGACCGGTTGGGGTAAGCCGCTTAGGAGATGGGAAAAAAAGAGCACAACCAAGAGAATGAAGACTGCTGCGAGCGCTGTAGAGAGTGGTGTGCTGGCGCCGCCCTCTTCATTGACGAGTGATTGCGACGTACCCCCGCTCACGGGAAAGCCGCCACCGAGTCCAGCTACCAGGTTCGATGCCGCAAGTGCCAGACTTTCCTGGTTGGCATCGAACCGTCCGCCGTGCTTCGCGGCGAACATCCGGCCGATGGCAGCTGTCTCGACCGCACCGAGGAGAAAGCAAGCAAAAGCGAGCGGAAGCAGTTGGTTCACGTCACGCCAATAAACTGCAGGCAATCTGAGCGGAGGTATTCCCTGTGGCACGGCACCGATCAGTTTCACGCCGCGCGCCTCCAACGAAAACGCCGATGCGGCCACAATGCCCCCGATGACGACAAAAAGCGCGACGGGTTTATTTTTTAGAAAAATTTTCCCAAGTATTAGAAGCGCCAGCGCGATCCCTCCAACTAATAGCGCCGTTGCATTCGTCTCCTCCAGGTGCTGGAAGAAGTAGGCCGCGTTCTTCCAAAAGCTTCCATGAACGCCATGAAAGCCAAAAAGCTTGGGCAATTGCGTGCTGGCAAGGAACAGCGCCACGCCACATTTGAATCCGGTCATGACGCTTTCCGAAATGAAATGCACGAGAACTCCTGCTTTGGCTAGCCAAGCAATGAAGGCGATCAGTGAAACGAGCAGGGCTGTGCCGGCTGCGAGCGCGCCAAAGCGGGTCATATTGCCGCCCGCAATCTCGCCAAGCGACGCACCGATGACCAGTGAGATGGCGGAAGTAGTAGTGATGACGGTCTGGCGCGAACCGCAAAGAAACCAGAATACTAGGCCAGCAAACAAGCAGGCGTAAAGACCGGTTTCCGGAGACAAATTGGCAAGGGATGCGTCGCCTAACGCCGCGGGAATCAGATAGGCGGCAAGCATAACACCGGCGAGAACGTCGCTGCGCACCCAACTCCGATTATAAGCGCGCAGCCACGTGAGAGCGGGAATCCATCGGCGTAGGGACGGAAAACTCATCGAGGCACTCTCATTACAGGCGCTGTTGAAACGCCAGGTTAACCTCCTGAATCTTTGCGATGGCGCTTTTGATATTCTGCAACCCATGCGCGAATAGCTTGCAATGGATCGCTGCTGTAACCTTCTATCCAGGTGTTTAGTCCCTTCTTATCGATTGGAAGATCGAGAACCCGAGGACGGCCAAATAGCCTGCCGAAAGTTTCCTCGTCCATCGCTTCCGGCTTCCCCTGCGAGGCGTAGGCGTTGAAGTCGACCCAGTATCCATCCGGACGCAGCACAAACATGCGCGTTTTTAACAACGGATCGCTCGGCGCGATGCCGGTTTGAGTTACCAGATAAGGTCCGCGTTCACCCTCGGATCCGAGGTTTAGAATGTGTGCGTCCCTGGAGTCGTTAGTGATTGTGTGCATCGCCTTATTAATCCCGGCTGGCTACTTCTTCGACAGTTTGTCCTTCGCGGTCGCCAACTCCTTCAGTTTGTCTTTGCCAACTTGAGGATATGCTAAATCGAGGTCAGCGAGCGCCTCGATCACCGCCGCTGCGACCACGACGCGCGTAAACCATTTGTTATCCGCCGGCACTACATACCATGGCGCATGTTTCGTGGCGGTCTCCTGAATCATTTCTTCATACGCTTCCATGTAATTGTCCCAGAAATCGCGCTCATTCGCATCGTTGGATGAGAATTTCCAGTTTTTTAGCGGGTCATCGATTCGTTGCAGGAAGCGCCGTTTTTGTTCCTTCTTCGAAACGTGCAAAAAGAATTTCAGCACGACGACGCCGTTCCTCGCCAGATATTGCTCGAAATTACGGATGTCTTCGAAGCGGTTGTCCCAGATGTTCTTCCCCACGAGTTCCGGCGGCAGTTTTTGCTTCGCTAGAAACTCGGGATGCACCCGCACCACGAGTACCTCTTCGTAGTAACTCCGATTAAAGATTCCAATGTGTCCTCGGTTCGGCAGACATTTCATGCAGCGCCAGAGATAATCGTGGTCGAGATCTTCCGCTGAAGGCGACTTGAACGAATAGACCTGGCAGCCTTGCGGATTTAGACCGGACATCACATGCTTAATGGCGCCATCCTTGCCTGCGGCATCCATAGCTTGAAAGGTGAGAAGCACCGCCCACTTATCTTGGGCATAAAGCTTGTCCTGCAAATCCGCCAGCGCCGCCACTCCCAACGCGAGCGCTTCCTTTGCCGCAGGCTTATGCTCCTCTTTCGTGAAATCGAGTGTGTCATTGGGATCGACATCCTTTAGGCGAAAGTCTTTGCCTTTAGTGACGCGGAATGGACGAGCGATTTGCCGGGTAATTTTTATGATCTCTTTAGGCTTCATTTTAGGTCGTAAGTGCCACTTCGTGTTCTCTTCACGTATCTCTGTCGATGTGCTTCTTTAAAATTCTAATCACCTCAGCGATCGCTTCGGGATTTTGATTTGCGCCGTGACCAGACGGCACAATCTTCTCCGATTTGGCTCCCTCAAGATGCGAGCTCCAATAAGGCACAACACCATCGCTGCTGTTCGGCGTGTCGCCGCGCCCGCGATCGCCGATAATCGAGTGATACGGAATGTCTTTTTCCATCGGAAGAGTGCTCGTGCTTTTCACCCACGCGTCGTTAGGTGAAAGCGTGTCGATGCTGTCCGGGATTCGTCTGAGTTTCAGCACTCCCGGATCCTCCGCTTGAACAACGGATGCCTGCATGATTTCCGGACCTAGGCTGACAAATTCCAACGGCCTGTGGATCAAGCTTGATGCGATTCGGCCAATCGGGCCTTGTGCAATTACGCTACCGCGGTGCGGCGTAGAGATGAAGATAATCCGCGCTACATCCCGCTGCGGCTTAAAGATCAATGCCTCCTTGATTAACGCCTTGCTCTCCGGAGAGAGATTGGTCTGCGCGGGGGACTTGCCGAAGAAGTAGCGCCAGATTTTGTCACCGCGTGAGTCGGTGATCATAAGCCGGCTAAGCATGCCACCCATGCTATGGCCGACCAGAACAATCGGGCGGTGATTGGGAAACGTTTTATCCAGCGCATCGAGTTGGCGCCGGAGCAGCAAGGCGGAGTACGGGACAGGATAGCCGGTTGGGTAATTAAACACCCACACTTGGTAATTCCGGCGCAGGACGGGATCGGACCAGATAGCGTTCACCATCGGTACCCAACTGACAGGCGTCGATTGAAGGCCGTGAACGAAAAGCACTGGAATTTTTTTCGGGTCGTACGGTTGAACTTGTATGAGGCGAGCCTTGGCGGCGAATTTGTCCGGGTCGAGCAGCGCCGGCACTCCCATTTTCTCGGGATGCTCGCGCGACAGGCCCACCGCTATCGGCGCGGTAAAGTCTGCGGCGCACGGCAGAGATTTACCGGAGACGCGAACGGTCTCGGTATCGAGTGGGTCGACGAATTCGATTTGGCACCGCCGACCAGCAAACTGCGCTATCGCAGTCACTGAAGTATAAACCTTCGGTGGACCGAACGGTTGCCGAATCGTTGGGGCTTCAGGATTTCGGATTGCAACCAGGGGCGCGCCTATGCCCTCGCGAGTCACACGCTGAGCGACAAACCTGCCGCGGAGCTCAAGTTCGTCGGCCGGAATTAATTCGTAGTCCTGAGCTTTCCAGAGCCGGTTGCTTGGAGGCCGCTGGGCCAAGATGTAGTCGCTGCCGTTCGCTGCCGGCACTCGCAATGGATGCGTCCAAGGATCGAGGTGAGCGTCCCAAATTACGGAAAACACCCGCGATAAAGCGAAGTCGTAATCGCGTAAAGCCAAGCGATTCTTTGGATTCTTTCCCAGTTCACTTGTTGCTGATTCAACCCCACTCAAATAAAACCCGACAGCTTTTTCCGGGTTGGTGCGCTTAAAATTCTCAGCATACGCGATCGACTGCTCAGCGCCGTGAAGCTGGGTCGGTGTCCCATGTTGTGCGCCCAGTCTGGGATTAATCTGGCGAACCTCTGCCAACGGTGCGCAAGCACCAAGCGTCGCCAATGCGACGACAGCCAAAATCTGAGTTTGACTTCTTTTAATTAGAGCAAACTGATCACTTAGCTTGATTCGGCTCACCTGAGCAATGCATTGTTAAATAACGCGCCAGCGGCATGGAGTCACTCGCAGGTCACATGTTTCTCCAGGTGACCACCAAAGCCGAAGCGCATGGCGGAAACCAACTTGTCCTGGAAAGCTGCTTCGCCTCGCGAAGTGAAGCGTTGGTATAACGCAGTTGCCAAACTCGGCACCGGCACACCTTCATCAATTGCTGCCTTGATTGTCCAGCGCCCTTCGCCCGAATCCGAAACGCGGCCGGCAAACTTCGTCAGCGCAGCATCCTCAGCCAGCGCGCTCGCCGTCAAATCCAGTAGCCAGGATGCAATCACGCTTCCGCGGCGCCACACCTCCGCGATGTCAGCCAAGTTGAGATCGTACTGATAGTATTCAGGGTCGCGCAATGGTGTCGTTTCGGCATCGAAGACGTGTTGTTTCTTTCCCGCGTTCGCGGCATGCAACACGGCAAGCCCTTCGGCATATGCAGCCATAAGACCGTACTCGATTCCGTTGTGCACCATCTTAACAAAGTGCCCAGCGCCGTTTGGGCCACAATGCAGGTAACCTTGTTCCGCCGTGCCGCCGCGCTTATCGCGCCCGGGTGTAGGGGAAATGTTTCCGGTGCCGGGCGCCAGCGTGGCGAAAATCGGATCGAGATTCTGAACCATTTCCCTTTCGCCGCCGATCATCATACAATAGCCCCGTTCCAAGCCCCAAACGCCACCACTGGTTCCTACATCTACATAATGAATTCCTTTCGAGCTCAACTCCTTCGCACGGCGAATGTCATCCACGTAGTAGGAATTTCCGCCATCAATGAGGATGTCGCCGCGTTCAAGCTGGGCGAGGAGAGTGGCTATCGTCTCGTCCACCACGGCCGCCGGAACCATTAGCCAAACGGCTCGCGGTTTACTGAGCTTTTGTGCAAACTCCGTGAGCGATGACGACCCGATGGCTTTCACCTGGGTCAACTCGGTTACCGCTTTTGCGGACGTGTCGAATACCACGCATTCATGTCCTCCTTTCAGAAGCCGTCGCACCATGTTTGCACCCATCCGGCCGAGCCCAATCATTCCGATTTGCATAATTTGTTGCTGGTTCAGAGGAGATTTGCCTCCTCATTTTTGATTTCAGGTCATTAGGACGGTGGTCTCATTTCAGGCTAGACTTTCTAAGTGTTGGATGCGTCGAAAATGCTTTGAATCGATCTGTCCAACACCTTGTTGAACTCAGTGGCGGATTGCTGAGCCGATAATCCTTCGGCAAGGGTCCGCGAGAAGCTCGCAACAACCCCGTGATTGCGACGTAAGCGCTTATTGGCTTCGTCCCGTGAATAACCGCCCGACAAGGCAACTACTCTCAAAACTTTGGGATGTTTGACGAAGTCGGCATAGAAGTTGTCCTGCTCCGGCAGTGTCAGCTTGAGCATGACCATCTGACCCTGTGGCAGCTGATTAAGTTTCTCGAGAATAGCTGCCTTAAGTAATCCTTCAGCGTTCGCCTTTTCCGGGCAGTGAATGTCGACTTCCGGTTCGACGATTGGCATCAGTCCGGCGGCAATGATCTGCCCAGCCAATTCGAACTGCTGGTTCACGATGGCTTTGATGCCTGCTGCGTCGGCTTGCTTGATGACCGAGCGCATTTTGGTTCCAAAAATGCGCCTCGATTTAGCTTTCTCGAGTAGCGCAGCTAGTGCAGGCATGGGCTTCATCAGTTGGACGCCGTCTTTCTCAGAATCGAGTCCCTTGTCCACTTTTAGGAATGGCACCACGCCTTTTACGTTCCACACATAGTTAGCCGCAGGTTGCCCGTGGATAGCCCTGTCCATCGTATTCTCGAAGAGGATGGCCCCAATAATCCGCTCCCCGTTAAACGCAAGGCTGGTAATCATGCGGGTGCGCATTTCGTGCACGATTGCAAACATCTCATCCTCGTTCGACCAGGCGCCTTCTGCGATTCCGTATAGGGCCAGCGCCTTTGGCGTGCTGCCACCGCTTTGATCCAGCGCGGCGATGAAGCCGGGATGCGATTTCACCTTCTCGGATTGTTGTTCGTTTAAGGTGATTGATTTCATAAGGTCTTCTTGGACTTTGGATATTGGTTAATCAGGTTGTTAGTTGAGCTATCATTTTTCACGAGAAGGTTTTTCCTGGGGCCGGCTTGCCAGCGAGATAGGAATTTCCATGTGTTATCAATCGTCCCTGTCACTAGTCGCTAACAGAAACGGGACAGGCCTTTACGTTCCAGATATCGGCTGCGTATTCGGCGATGGTTCGATCGCTGGAGAATTTCCCCGAGCCGGCCACATTTAAGATCGCCTTGCGAGACCATCCTGCCGGATCAGCGTAGAGGTTAGATAGCTGCTGGTCTGCTTGTAAGTAGGACTTCAGATCGGCGAGGTGCATGTAGTAATCTCCCTGGGTTAGAAGCGTGTCCCGCAGTGGAGAAAAGATGCCCGGTTCGTTGCTACTGAAATAGTCGGAGAATATCAGGTCCAAGGCGGCGTGGATCTCAGGTTCGTTGTCATAGTGCCACTGCGGCTTATACCAGCTACGGCTGTTCGCCACTTGCTCGGCGGTCAGTCCGAACAGAAAGAAATTTTCTTCGCCCGCTTCCTCTGCCATCTCAATGGTCGCGCCATCACGCGTGCCGATGGTCAATGCCCCGTTCATCATGAACTTCATGTTACTGGTGCCACTGGCTTCGTAACCGGCCGTGGAAATCTGGTTGGAAACATCAGCTGCAGGAATGAGCCGCTCTGCCATCGAGACGCAGTAATCAGGCAAGAATAGAACCTTCAGTCGTCCCTGGACGATCGGATCCTCGTCGATGATGCTGGCGAGATTATTGATGAACTTTATGATTACCTTAGCGAGCTGATAAGCGGGTGCCGCTTTACCCGCGAAGAAGAAAGTTCGCGGCGTTATATCACAGTTCGGGTGTTTGCGCAGCCGATCATAAAGCACTACGATCCGAAGCCCGTTCAACAATTGTCGTTTGTATTCATGTATGCGCTTGATCTGGCAATCGAAGATACTGTCGGCGTCTACCGTTTCACCTGTGGTCCGCTTGAGCCAATCGACAAAGCTCAGCTTGGCTTTACGTTTTCCTTTCATGAAAGCCTGGCGTAACCCCTTGTCATCGGCCAGTGGTTTGAGCTTCTTCAATTCACTGAGATCAGTTACCCAGCCGTCGCCAATCGCCTCGGTAATCGTTTCCGATAGCGCAGGATTTGACATCAGCAGCCAGCGTCGGGGCGTGACCCCATTTGTCTTATTATTGAAACGCTCGGGAAACGATTCAGCCAAGTCCTTGACAGTCATTGTACGCAGCAGCTGCGAGTGGATAGCCGCGACACCGTTGGTGCTATGCGAGCCGACGATAGCAAGGTTAGCCATTCGAATCTTGCGCTCTGCGCCCTCTTCGACAAGGCTTACCCGCTCAACACGTCCCTCATCGTTGGGGAAGCGTCTTCGGACGTCATCAATGAGGCGGCGGTTGATTTCGTAAATGATCTCCAGATGACGGGGGAGCATTTGCTCAAACCAGATCACCGGCCATTTCTCAAGAGCTTCGGGAAGTAGCGTATGATTGGTATAGGCCAAAGTCCTTTGGGTAAGGTCCCAAGCCTCGTCCCAACCGAGATGTGCCTCGTCGAGCAAGATCCGCATTAACTCCGGCACCGCCATTGTTGGATGCGTATCATTGAGCTGAATAGCAACTTTGTCGGGTAGTGAACGCCATTCTGTGTTGGTCTTGCGAAAGCGACGGACAAGGTCGGCCAGTGAACAGGCGACGAGAAAATATTCCTGTACAAAGCGCAGTCCTTGGCCCTTGGCAGTGTGGTCGTCGGGATAGAGCACGCGGGTCAGCGATTCGGCCTGGAGTGTTTCCGCTAGCGCTCCGACAAAATCACCGCTGCTGAATTCTTGAAAATCGAAATAATCGGATGCCGCTGCTTCCCAGAGCCGAAGGGTATTGATGGTCTTGCCACCGTAGCCCACCACGGGCCGATCGAACGGGACACCGATCAAACTGGATGGCTTGCCGAGGACAGCTTGTAAACTTCCGCCACTGATCTTGAACGAGCAGTTGAGTGGCACCTCGACGGTCTCGTGTTGACGACTGACCTCCCAAGGGTCAGGGCGACGCAGCCAGTTGTCTGGAACTTCGTGCTGCCAGCCGTCCTGGATGGTTTGCTTGAACATACCGTATTGATAACGTAGGCCATAACCCATGGCGGGAATTTCCATTGTCGCCATCGAATCGAGGAAGCAAGCAGCCAGACGCCCAAGCCCTCCATTGCCCAAACCGGCATCTGGTTCCTGCTCCAGTAACTCGGACCAATCGAGATGCTTCTCCTGCACGGCCTGTTTCCTGACGTCGTCGAGAAGAAGGTTTGTCACGTTATTGGCAAGCGACCGGCCGATGAGAAACTCCATCGAGAGGTAGTAAACGCGCTTTGGGTTCTTGCGCTCATAGGTCTTCTCAGTCTGAATCCATCGTTGCGAAAGGACATCACGCACCGAATGGGCGACGGCTTCAAAACGCTCGCGAGCGCCGACCGCCGCCATGTCCACAACGTTGTCAAACACCAGGTGGCGCTCATACAGAGCATCGCTTGTTCCAGTGAAGCGTACTGGCCCGCAGCCGTATTGCTCAATAAGCTTCGACAACTCAGTGGAGCCTATCCGTTTTCGTAAAGTGATGTTCGCTTCTGTCTGTGTGTCCATGAAAGTCATTCCTTTCTCAGTTTCGGTTTTCCGCTGTTGGTTCTAAATGTTGTCAGCTTCCGTTGAACGGGCACCTCTAGCTGCCTTGGCATGTCCTCCCCATTTCCAGTCTGTGATCTCGGGCATGTCGTCACCGTGCCTGCAAATGAACTCCTTGTGCTCGATGAGTTTGTCACGAATCGCCTGCTTGGCGTATGCGGCTCGCGCTCCGAGCTTCGGCACGCGGTCAATCACGTCACTCACCAAGTGGAACCGATCGAGTTCGTTCAGCACGCACATGTCGAACGGCGTGCTCGTCGTACCCTCTTCTTTATAGCCGCGCACGTGAAGATTCCGGTGGCCCGCTCGCCGGTAGGTAAGCCTGTGAATCAGCCAGGGGTAGCCGTGGAAGGCGAAGACGATTGGCTTGTCAGTAGTGAACAGCGCGTCGAAATCGTGATCCGAGAGGCCATGCGGATGCTCAGTCTGGGGTTGCAGCTTCATAAGATTCACGATGTTGATGACACGCACCTTCAGGTCGGGCGCGTGACGGCGGAGGAGGTCGACGGCAGCCAGAGTCTCCAGTGTCGGCACGTCTCCGCAGCAAACCATCACGACGTCGGGCTCCTCGCCGCGGTCGTTACTGGCCCATTCCCAGATTCCAAGCCCGGCAGTGCAGTGCTTGATCGCCTCGTCCATCGTCAACCACTGTGGGGCAGGTTGTTTACCGGCGACCACGACATTGACATAGTTTCGGCTGCGCAAGCAGTGGTCTGCGACTGAGAGGAGACAGTTGGCGTCCGGCGGCAGGTAGACACGAACCACCTCGGCCTTCTTGTTGACGACGTGGTCGATGAAGCCCGGATCCTGGTGGCTGAAACCATTGTGGTCTTGCCGCCAGACGTGTGAGGACAGAAGGTAGTTAAGTGAGGCGAGAGGGCGACGCCAGGGGATTTCGTTGCACACCTTTAACCACTTGGCGTGTTGGTTAAACATCGAGTCGATGATGTGGATGAACGCCTCGTAACAGGAGAAGAAACCGTGTCGGCCAGTCAGGAGATAGCCCTCGAGCCATCCCTGGCACTGATGTTCGCTCAACATCTCCATCACTCGACCATTGGGAGCGAGGTGGTCATCCCACGAATAGGTCTCCGCATCCCAGGCGCGGTTCGTGACTTCGAGCACGTCCTGCCACCGGTTTGAGTTATTCTCGTCGGGACTGAAGAGACGAAAGTTGCGGCTCTCCATGTTGAGCTTCATCACGTCGCGCAGAAATCGACCCATGACCCGGGTTGACTCGGCCGTGACAGCACCCGGTGACGGCACCTTGACGGCGTAATCGCGAAAATCGGGGAGGCGGAGGTCCCGGAGGAGCAAGCCGCCGTTAGTGTGCGGATTGGCGCTCATCCGACGCATGCCTCGCGGTGGAAGGTCGGCCAGCTCTGGGATGAGCTTGCCTTGGTCGTCGAACAGCTCCTCCGGCTTGTAGCTCTTCATCCACTTTTCCAGTACTCGCACGTGGGCCGGCTTCTCGTGCATCTCGCCCATGGGCACTTGGTGTGCGCGCCAGTAGTCCTCAGTGCGCTTGCCGTCGATTTCCTTCGGGCAAGTCCAGCCCTTAGGCGAACGGAGCACGATCATCGGCCAGCGGGGTCGGCCATTAGAGCCGTTCCGACGCGCATCAACTCGGATGCGCTGGATCTCGCCGATAACAGTATCGAGCGTGGAGGCCATCAGCTGGTGCATCTCTTCGGGTTCGCTTCCCTCCACGAAGTAAGGCGTGTACCCGTAACCGCGAAAGAGACAGTCGAGTTCCTCGTGGCTGATCCTGGCTAAGACGCAAGGATTGGCGATCTTATAGCCGTTCAGATGTAAGATCGGCAGGACAACGCCGTCGGCTGCCGGGTTTAGGAACTTGTTGGAATGCCAGCTCGTCGCAAGAGGTCCGGTTTCGGCCTCGCCATCCCCGACGACGCAGGCGACGATCAGGTCGGGGTTGTCAAAGGCGGCGCCGTACGCGTGCGAGAGAGCGTACCCCAGCTCCCCGCCCTCGTGTATCGAGCCTGGCGTTTCTGGGGCCACGTGGCTCGGGATGCCACCCGGGAACGAAAACTGCGTGAAGAGGCGCTTCATGCCCTCCTGATCTGTGGAGATGTTCGGGTACACCTCGCTGTAGGTTCCCTCGAGGTACGCGTTCGCAACCAGGCCCGGTCCGCCATGTCCTGGGCCGGTGATGTAGATCATGTCAAGATCGTGCTTCTTGATTAGCCGGTTCAGGTGAACGTAGATAAAGTTCAAGCCTGGTGTGGTTCCCCAGTGCCCCAACAGTCGCGGCTTGATGTGCTCTTTGGACAACGGCTTTTTCAACAACGGATTGTCGTAGAGATAAATCTGACCGACCGATAGGTAATTTGCGGCCCGCCAGTACGCGTCGATCTTGTCTAAATCTTCAGGGCTAAGCGGCGTGCCCCTGACCCTCGAGCGAGTGGCGCTGTGCCCAAAGATTGCTCGCCCCTCGCTTACCTTCTTGGGACTGCGTGGAACACTTTTGCCTTTCGATCTAGAAGCGCCGTAAGCAGAGTGCGCTGTCTTCCGAGCTTGGTTCTTAACCTTAATATTGGGTGCTATCATTCTGTTGCTCCGTTCTAATGCTATTTTGCGAGGGACGCCCGCTTTGCCCTGTTGAGGCTTTGGTTCCTTATGTTTCGTTTCATCTATCTATCAAAGAGATCTGGCGCTCTTGACTCGAGAGCGCTGGGTTGTGGATGAAGCGACCAACCGCCGCGTCTCGCGCATGATCGTCAAATCCTCGCGCGTCGCGATTATGAGGATACGCGCTTTCGAGGCAGGCGTACCAATGTCAGCGTCTGGCTTGCAAGTTTCGTTAGCGGCTGGGTCGAGTTCCAGACCTAAATACTTAAGCTTTTCGCAAACCCGTTTGCGGATTTCCGACGAACCTTCGCCTACGCCCGCAGTAAAGACCAAAGCATCGATTCCGCCGAGAGTAGCGGCCATGGCTCCGACTGTTTGTACGATACGATGGACATAAACGTCGACGGCCAGTCTCGCGTCCCGATTGTGCGGAAGTTCGGATAGAAGTTGGCGCAGATCGGAAGATGTTCCCGAGATGCCGAGCAAGCCGGATTCGTAGTTCAGAGCTTCGTCGAGCGCGTTTACGTCGAGTCCCTTATGCCGCAACAGGTAGATAAGTATCCCTGGGTCGATAGTGCCGCTGCGTGTCGCCATCATCAGGCCCTCCATTGGTGTAAAGCCCATCGAAGTATCAATACAAATGCCGTCACGAACCGCCGAGAGCGATGCGCCGTTCCCTAGGTGGGCAATAACTAGCCGCAAACTTGGTCGACCAAGCATCTTCGCCGCTTGGCCCGTGCAGTAAGAATGGCTCAGTCCGTGGAAACCGTAACGGCGGATGCCCCATTCGCGCGTCCACTTTTTCGGAACCGGATAGGTTCTGGCGGCCTCGGACAAGCTTGCATGGAACGCGGTGTCGAACGCTGCCACCTGCGGAACTTTTGGCAGGGCTTGCTCCACCGCTGTGATACCGTCCAAGCTGGCTGGGTTGTGGAGCGGAGCTAGCTCAGTTAGTTCTTCGATCGTCCGCTTGACCTCAGCCGTGATAAGCACAGCGGAGCTGTACCGGTTGCCGCCGTGGACAATGCGATGTCCCACAGCTCGGACGTCTTCAAGGGAGTCCAACGCTGCCGATTGGCCGGCTTGCAAATATTCGAGGATTCGAACTACAGCATCAGCGTGTTTCTCCAGCTTTAGATCCTCGCGGATTTCCGGCCGATCTGCTTGACGGAAAACTAGTCGCGCTGGTTTTGTTAGCCAATCGATCCCACCCCCGGCCAGTAACACTTCGTCTTCTGCGTCAAAGAAGCTGAACTTGAGGCTGCTGGAGCCAGCATTACAAACCAGAATCTTGGTTTTTATTTCTGGCACGATCGTTCCGCGATGTCTGTCTGTGTGCAATTCAGTCGCCAACATGATGTGTATCGTTCCACAGTCGGATCACCGGCCGGGATACCTCGTTTTCATAGCCCACCGCACTCAGGCTTGCCGTGCTAAGCAAGAACCGCTTGGCGTTGACCGTCACTTCAAGCCCGATCCAGCGCGTTGCTAGTACTCGAATGAAATGTCCGCTGGAAAAAAGGAGCACATCGCCAGACACGGTGCGCACGCGCCTCACCACTCGATCCGCTCTCGCCGCGGCTTCGGCTGGCGATTCCCCTCCCGGGCAGCCGTCGCGAAACAATTCCCAATCAGGGTGCTGCCTGTGGACGTCAACACTACGGCGGCCCTCATAATCGCCATAGTTCCATTCGACTAAATTCCGGTCGATTTCAGCCACGGCTCCAAAGCCAGCCAACTCACAGGTGCGCTTGGCGCGTTGTAATGGGCTGGTAAACACGCTGGCGAAAGTCAGCCGACGCAACCGTTCGCCGAGCCGGCGGGCGTTGCGTTCGCCACGTTCTGTCAGCGGCACATCGGAAACTCCTGTGTATTGGCCGGAGAGCGTCCACGCGGTTTCCCCGTGTCTTGCCAGATAGACAATTGGAAGCAGTTGGTTCATCTAAGTAGCGCCGCCGCTTCGGTTTCAACCGCTGTGTTCATGTTGGGTGCAGTTCTGAGATATCGACGTCTTTGGTTTCCATTGTGTATTTGCGGCACCTCTATCTCGCGACTTTGGAGAGCTACATTTTCAGAAAAGTTGAGATTTTCGGCGCAGTACATATTCAGGAGATCTAGCGAATCAGGTCGGCTAGTAATGCAAGAATTCCGAGGAACGCGATCATTCCGGCCATCACATGACCGATCGGCGCCGGCAAATCGGGACAACGGCGGCGGAGCACTTTTACAGCGCGCTGCTGCCGCCACGTCGCAAGAGTCAGACCGATCAGAGCGATGACGATCATGGTCAGGCCGACCGCGCGGGGACTTAGCACCGTCGCGTTTTCGCCCTGCTGCTCGCGCAGATACGTGAAGAACTGAGCGATGGCGAAGCCGAAAGCGATCAGCGTGAGCGCCGTCCGTACCCAGGCGATTTGCGTTCGCTCATACGCGAGCAACGTGCGCTCACAGGCCAGCCGCACGCGCGGATCGGAATCATCTACAGAAATCTGATCGACCATTTCGTTAGGCACTGGTTAGTTCGGCCGGAACTTGCGTCGAGAGGCAGGTCGAAGCGGTCTGTTCTCCGTCTGGCGGGATTTTGAACCAGGTGATGTAGAGTGAGGGCAGCGCGATCAGCGTCAGCAGCGTGGCTACCGCGAGCCCGCCCATGATGGCGTATGCCATGGGGCCCCAGAAGACGGTCGGCGCGATCGGCGCCATGCCCAGGATCATCGCCTGTGCGGTCAGGATAATCGGACGGAAGCGCACCAGGGAGGCTGCGACCACCGCATCCCAACCCCCGCGTCCGGCTTTTTTCTCGGTTTCGATCTGGTCAACCAGGATGACCGAGTTTCGGATGATCATGCCGACCAGCGCGACGGTGCCCAGCATTGCCACGAACCCCATCGGTTTTTGCGTGATTAAGAGCGCCAGAACGACGCCAATGACGCCCAGGGGCGCGACGCTGCAGACCAGGAACAGGCGGCTGAAACTCTGCATCTGGATCATCAGGACGGTCAGCATCAGAACGACCACGATCGGGAAGACCGCGAGGACGGAGGACTGTCCCTTCGCGCTTTCCTCGACGCTGCCGCCCTCAACGATCTTGTAGCCGACCGGCAGTTGCCGCTTCAGCTCGGAGACTTTTTCGGCGAGGCCCGCCACGGCGGTCGCCGCCAGCACGCCATCCCTTGGCTGGGCCTGGACTGTCAAGGTGGGCAGCCGGTCCCGGCGCCAGACCAGAGGCAAATCCTGTGCGTATTCGACGCGGGCAAGCTCCGACAAGGGCACCGACCTTCCGTTCGGAAGCGGAATCTTCAGGGTCCGGACCGTCTCCAGCGACATGCGTTCAGTCGCCTCGGCCCGCACCACGACGTCGATCAGATAGATGCTGTCACGCACTTGGGTCGCGTTGATGCCCGTGACGGCGGCGTTGATCAACTGGGCGACGGCCGCCGAGCTGAGCCCCAATTGCCTCGCCTCATCCTGGTTGACGCGGATCCGCAGTTTCCGGATCGGATCCATCCAGTTAAAGTTTATGTTCTGCACGTCGGGGCTCGGCCCCATGATCCCGGCCAGCTTGTCGGATAGTTCACGCACCTTATACGGATCGGGGCCGCTGACCCGGTACTGGACCTGCCAGCCCACCGGTGGCCCGAGTTCGAGCGGGGTAATCCTCACGACCGCCTCAGGCAACTTTTCCTCAAGCGCGGCCTCCAGGCGTTTTTTGACTCGCTCCCGCGCCTCCAGGTTCTTGGTGACAATGATTGTTTCCGAAAAGAAATCGTTCTGGAGCTGCACGTCGAGCGGCAGATAGAACCGAATCGCTCCGCGACCTACATAGGAACTCCAGTGGACGATATCGGGGTCGTTACGCACGATGTCGTCGAGCTTTCGCGAGGCCGTGTCTGATGCATAAATCGAGGCGTCGTGCCTCAGGCGCAGATCGACCACGAGCTCAGGCCGATCGGACGCCGGGAAGAACTGGCTGGGCACAAACCGCGCGAGCCACAGCGACACGGCGAAAATGATGACTGTCACCGCCAGTGTTATTTTAGAGTGACGCATCGTGAAGAGCAGAAAGCGCCGGTATCCACTCAGCATGCGCCCGCCGCCCTCGTGACTGCTTTTAGCCTTCTCTTTCTCTTCGTGTTTCGGCGACAGAAGCATTGTCCCAATGAGTGGCGTGAAGAGCGCGGCCACGAGCCACGAGGTGAGGACAGCAATCACGACGACTGCGAAGAGTGTGAAAGTGTATTCGCCCGCCGAACTCTTGGCAAAACCCACCGGCACGAAGCCGAGCGCGATCACCAAGGTGCCGGTGAGCCTCGGATAGGCCGTGGAGGCATAGGCAAAGATCGCCGCTTTGATCGAGTCCCAGCCATGTTCCACCTTCGAGACCATGGCCTCGATGGTAATCATCGCGTCATCGACGAGCAGGCCGAGCGCGATGATCAGCGCTCCCAGCGAGATGCGCTGCAAGTCGATCCCGCAGACCTGCATGGTGACGAACACGATGGCCAGCACCAGTGGGATAGAGGTTGCCACGACCAGGCCAGCTCGGAGGCCCAGATTCAGGAGGCTGATGACAAGTACGATCGCGATGGCTTCCCATAGCGCCTTCATGAACTCATTTACGGATTCGTGGACCACCTCTGGCTGATTTGAGACCAGGAAGGTTTCGATCCCGACAGGTAAGTCCGCTTTGAGTCCCTCGATCACCTCATGCAGATTCTTCTCTAAAGCCAGGATGTCGCCGCCGGTGCGCATCGAGAGCGCGACACCGATGGCGTCCTTGCCATTGACGCGAAAGATCGGCTGCGGCGGGTCGGCGTAGCCACGCGTGATCGTCGCGACGTCTCCCAGGCGCAGCATCTTTCCGCCAAAGGCAAAGTTCACCTGCTCTAAGTCTTTCTCGGACTGAAAGCGTCCGGTCACATCCACGAGCATTGTTTCATCCTTCGTCTGGATTTTGCCGGAGGGAACCACGGCGTTCTGAGTGACAAGCGCCTGGACCAGCTCCATGCGGTCCATGCCGAGTTCGGCCAGGCGATGCGTCGAAAACTCGACATAGATTCGCTCGTCCTGTGTGCCCAAAAACTCGGCCTTTGCGACATCTTTCACTCGCAGCAGGCGCGAGCGCGCCTCTTCCGCATAGTCGCGCAATTCCCGATGAGTGAAGCCGTTTGCCGTGAAGCCATAGATGATCCCGTAGGTGTCGCCGAATTCATCATTAAAGAACGGCCCCACGACGCCTTGCGGGAGCGTCTGCTGGATATCGCCGACTTTCTTGCGGACCTGATACCAGAGGTCCGGCACGTCCTTTTTCGGGGTGGACTCGAGCAGATAGACAAAAATGGTGGACTGCCCAGCGACGGTGTAGCTCTTCAAATAATAGAGATTGGGTGTGTCCTGCAGCTTCTTCTCGATGCGGTCGGTCACCTGCTGCATGGTTTCTTCCTGGGTAGCGCCCGGCCATAGCGTCTGGACCACCATTGTTTTGACCGTGAATTCAGGGTCTTCATTGCGCCCCAGGTGCAGGTAGGCCGAGACTCCGGCCACCATGCACACGATCATGAAGTAGATGGCGAGAGCCTTGTGGCGGATCGCCCACTCGGTAAGATTGAAGCCGTTCATCATTGGCCTCCCAACAGCTTCACGGCTTGACCGTCATAGAGCGTTTGCACGCCGGCGGTCACCACCCTCTCGCCGGATGCCAGCCCGTGCGTGACGATGACAGAGTCCGGAGTATCACGCGTCACGGTGATCTCACGCCGATGAACGCGCTGGCCCTTGGCATCGACCACCCAGACAGCAGGCTTGTTCTCGACCGTGGTCAGTGCTGAAGCCGGGATTTCGATCACCGAGTCGGCCTCTAATTTCAGACGCCCCACGACCGTTGCCCCCAGAAACATGCCCGACGGGGGATCGGCAAGTTCGACTTTAACTTGGTAGTTTCGTGTGACTGGATCCGCTTGCGGCGATATTTCGCGGACCTTGCCCTCCGCCTTGATCTCTGGATGGTCCGCGAGCCAGACTTCACCTTGTGCACCCAACGACAGGCCGTCGCGAATAGCCTGGGCGGGCACGTCGAAAACCGCATCTCGCCCGGTTTCTTGCGCCACCTGCAGGACCATCTTACCCGCCGGCACGACCTCACCTACCTCGGCCCCTTTTTGCGTGATCACTCCGGCGGCATCGGATTTCAGTTCCGTGTAGCTCAATTGTTCCTCGGCGGATTTCAGTTGGGCTTGTGCCGCATCCAACTGCGCTTTCGTCGTCTTCAGTTGGCGCAGGGCGACATCGTATTCATTGGGGGATATCACCAGCTCGGTAAGCAATTGCTTCTGCCGTCTTTCAAAAGCTTCCGATTGGTCAAGCGCGGCTCGTGCCGCGGCGACCTCGGCCTGGGCGGTGTTTCGGGCGTTTCGTTCGACTTCGGCATCCAGCAACGCCACCGTCTGCCCCGCTTGAACCTTGTCACCGACGTCCACTTTTCTTTGGATGATCCTCCCGCCAATCCGGAAGGCGAGATTGACTTCATCGCGCGCCCGTAGATGGCCAGACGCGACCTTGGGGTCTTCTACATCCCGTTTTTCAACAACGATCGAGCGAACCGGGCGCACCACCGGAGGCGCCTCCGCTTTCTTCTTGCAGGCGTCCAATGCCAGGAACGCGAGGACGATCGGGATGGCTAGGCGTCCGAGGCCGAACACTGGCGGGCAAATAGAATTCAATATTTTCATGAGCGTTTGCAGGTTTTGCTTTGTGGATGCGAATTCGTCACTGCGTTGGAGCATCCGTGTTATCTTTTCCCTCCAAGCTTATGGCCGGAATGGGAGCCTTCGATTGCTTCCTTCATCACCCGTTTGCCGGCTTCGTCTAGGGGACCGGAACCACTGCCGGGCACGACCCAGACGCCGAAGTCTGCGTCACGGCAGTAGTAAACAACGATATCCTTCTGTGGGATTGCTAGGTAAAAGCTGGCGTGCGGTTGCTCTTGCATGAGCCGCACGAACTCGTCCCGCCACGGATCACCGACAAACTCTTCTTCGTGCTGCTTCAGAGTGACTACTAACTCCTTCAGGGTAATCGGTCGCAGGGAGTCCGCGACGCTTTTGCGCCGCTCTTCACTCAGAGTTTCCATATCTACAAATTTATCGAATGGCATAGGTGTTACTTTCGTTGATTAGGTTAGAGATTGCGCTTTTACAATTTCGCGAAGATCGCGATGGCTTTCGCGGCAAAACTTGCGAATCTTCGGGCATCTTTTGGGCGGTTGGATAGCGTGAGTTCCTGGCGAGCATACAGCCCGTGTAGTTTGCTTTTTTCATGACCAAACGTTCTCGCGCTGCGGAAACGACTTGAAGATGCATTCCCGGACCTTTGCCGAATTGAATATTGCGATGTTGAACACGAGCATCGGATCGTGCCAGCGCCGCCGCCGCTGAAACCAATTTCGAGATTTTGTGGCGTTGCATTGTCCGAGTTTATTTGTTTTCATCGTTGAGTTTCCTTTCAGTGAAGAATGCGGAATGCGCCGAAAGCCCCGATAGGATACCGATCACGGGAGTGAGCAATACGAACCATCGCGAGAAATCCCACGCGGCCATGGCACCACGTTGTGGGTTCATGTTCTCTTTTCGTCCCTTCTGGCTTGGAAATGAAGGTGTGACAGGTGGTCCGCCCGGCGGTGGAATCCGCGATTCATCGGGGAAATCGATGTATCCGCCAAACAAATAGATCACCATTGTCATTGCTAAAATCGACATCGCACTCATGGCTGTTGGCAGTGGTTGACTGTTGCAAAGGCAGGTGATGGATAATGCGCGAGCGTCAAATGCAATTTCCATTGCGTCGGGCCCGAGATCGTCGCGAATCCGCGCTGCGATTGCGCAACAAGGTTCGGGTTACGCGGAACAGCAAAACGTTCGCGATGAGAACTGGACCAAATCTTGGCTACCGTTTTCATTTCAAACTGCTCCACCCATAGAGTTCGTTCTGTGGAAGATCATGTTCGCTGGTTCAGCACGGCCAACCCGGGCACTCGTGCTTGCATTGCGCTCGCTCATAAACAGCTGGCTAAAAGACACCCAAAATCGGCCTGCAGCGCGCCTGCAGCGTTGGATCCAACAGCGGAATGCGCCTAATGACAGATCGCCGATCAATTCCTGGCGGACGCTGTCCGGTACTAAATCCAATAATTGACAAACATTCAGGAATGAAAACGGCGAGGAGCATTCGTCGATTGTGAGCCAGCGATAAGCGTCTAGATAAAGTTCTCGCTCGATGTTGCTCGTTGCACCATGAAAGCGACGCAAATCATGTGCGGCCTGTTTGAGCACCCCGGCTGCCAGCTCACGTTGGGCGGTCTGTTTGAGCGCCTTGGTCGACGACTCGTGTTGGCTTGCTTGCGAGATATCAGCATCTTTAGTTTTCATTGTGTGTTGTGTTGACACTCCTATCTCCCGACTTTGGAGGACGAGATTTCAAACAATATTCATTTCCTTTCATGACCGACTATGGCGTCTGTCGCGGGATTTTGGGAAAGACTATGTTTCTTGCCTCAGCATGCGTAGGAGGCATACTCTTTTGCGCCATGGAGCTGAGGCATCTGCGCTACTTCGTCGCTGTAGCCGAGATGGAAAATGTCTCGCGCGCGGCGATGCAACGATTACACGTGTCGCAACCGTCGTTGAGCCGGCAGATTCGCGATCTCGAAGATGAAATGGGTGTGCAGTTACTCGAACGCACAGCGAAATCGGTTCGCCTGACCGACGCCGGCCGCGCTTTTCTCGATGAAGCTCGCGCGATTCTCAAGCACGCGGATGACGCAGTGGGCAAGGTGCGCGCGATCGCGGGCAAACGCGAGACCGAGTTACACATCGGCGACTGGCCGCTGGCGACAGGCCGGATCATGCCTTCGCTTCTGCGCGCGTATCAACAGGCGATGCCTAGCGTGAAGGTGAAGATGCACGATTGGCCGGTCGAAAAAAATATCGACGGCGTGCGCGATGGAAAATTGCACCTCGCGATCATTGTTCCTCCACTCAAGGCAAACGCGCTCGAGGAGCTGCGGTTCGAACAATTGTTCACGGTGCGGGTTTGTCTGGCTGTTGCATCCGATCATCCGTTCGCGAGCAAAAAGTCGGTTTCTGTGGCGGACGCGGCGCGCGAACCGTTCATCATACTTGCGCGTGAGGAGTATCCGCGCTTCATCGAATATCTGAATGCGGTCTTCGCCCACGTAAGTGATAAACCGCGCGTCGTGGAGGAGCACGATGGTTGGTCGGGTGTTTTTTCCGCCGTGAGCGCCGGCACCGGAGTCGCGATCACCTCAGACGCGTTCAACCACGGCGTTGGCGATGGTATCAAGCTCGTGCGCCTCACACCGGAGCCAAAACGCGTGCCCGTCGGAATTATTACCCGCAAAGGCAAAGTCGGCCCCGCAACGGAGAAATTCTGCCAGTGTGCGAAAGAAGCGTTTGCGTCTGTTCGTTAGGCCCAAAGCGCTCGGCTGCTACATGACCTTATCTTGTGAGGCGACGGCAGCCATTTTCGGTTGTGGCAAAGCTGGCGATGTGAGCGTTGCTCGGGCGCCGCGAATGCGCGTCCAGCGTTCGGAAAGTTGGTCGAATTCGCGCAACGTGATCATCTGTTCGATGTCGCGGCCGAATAAAACATCGAGAGTCCACGCCATCATCACGCGCAGTTTCTTCACCAGTCGCGGAAGTTTCATTAAATAAACTAAACGCCACATCGCCCAGGCGATGAATCCGGAGAACTTGAACCCGAAGAAGCTCGCCACACCGGTGTGATGGCCGATGCTCGCGAGCATGCCCATGGTCCGATATCGAAACGGCTTTAATGGTCGATTGAGAATCGTGCGCTCGATGTTTTTCGCGGCCATCAGCGCCTCACGCATTCCGTGCTGCGCCGTCGGCGGACAAAATTTGGTGGGGCCGGAATCGCCCGCTTTCGGGGCGGACAAACCGCCTCCCGCTGCGTCTTCCTCGGGAACCGCCGCACAATCGCCCGCTGCCCACAATCCGGTGAATCCGGGAACCTGAAGAAATTCATTTACGCGAATCCGTTCTTTCTCTTTCGAACACGGCAAAGCCGCCACCACCGGGCTGGGTTTCACCCCGGCAGTCCAAATGAGTGTCGCGGCGGGAATCGACATGCCGTTGTTCAGCGTAACCACCCACCCGTCATAGCTCTCCACGCGCGCGCCTTTGATTACTTCCAGTTTGCGCTCGCGCATTTTCTGTTCGGCATAACGACCGAGCTCTTCGCCTAACTCCGGCAACAAATAATCGCCCGGATGAATGATCACGACGCGAATCTCCTCGTCGCCGATACCGCGATAGAATTTCGCAGTGTCGCGCACAAAATCATTGATCGCGCCGGCCGTTTCCGCGCCGGCAAATCCGCCGCCCGCGATCACAAACGTGAGCCATTGACAGCGAGCGGCGGGATCACGCTCGACGCTCGCTTCTTCCAGAAACGCCACCACCTGATCTCTGAGCAGCGCCGCGTCGGTGATGTTCTTCATCGTCACCGCCCAATCGCGGATGCCGGCGTTGTCGAAAAAGTTTGTCTCCGAACCAAGCGCGAGCAGCAAATGATCGAACTCGAACTCGAGCTCCGTGCCATCGAGTCCGTGCGCGCACCGAATTTTCTTCGCGCCAAGATCCACACCTTCCACGTCGGCTTCGATCACGTTGACATGGCGCAGAATGCGCCGCAGTGGATTCACAATATCGCCGGGCGAAAGGTCGCCCGCCGCGACTTCGTGCAACATCGGCGTAAAGAGAATGAAATTCTCCCGCGCGATCAGGGTTACTTCGACATCCGGCCTGCGGGCCAGATGTTTGTCCAAATATTTCGCGGCGTACAACCCGGCAAATCCGCCGCCGGCAATCAAGATCTTCGTCTTCTTCATGCGGCAATATTCGCGGGGCGCTGCGCTGTTGTGAAAGACTCTTTCCGTTGCCTCAGCATGTCTACGGGGCATGCTTTCCTTTGGTTCTTCTTTCTTCAGCTGAACCAGAGCTGATAAAGAACGCTCAGGACTGCGAGCGTCAGTCCGCCCAACACAAAGACAATTTCTTCGACGCGGTTATGCCTAACGACCGGTGTGTCGTTTGTGACTTCGGGATCGCGACCAAACAATTGATCGCGTCGGCTGTCAATGAAAACGCTGGCGCCCAGGGCAAGAAGCAACGCAATGGTGAATGCAATGCGCAGCGCAGGTTGGCCGGCGGGTTGGATGGCGAAAAGAAAAGCGAACGTGTTCATGTCGATCATACGCAGTATCCCGAAGCTCGGCTTCGAACCGGCCGAGGTGTTTCTTGCTTGGCTTTCATTGTGTGTTGTGTGAACAGTTTTATCTCCCGATTTCCGAGGACGACATTTCACAAAAATTGAGATTTTTGTGCTTTGCTTTTGGACAGCTTTTAGTAGGGGCGGTTCACTGAAGTGCTGCAGGCGATTGAGGGCAATCTTTCTCCCCGTCTAATACCGCACAGGCGGCGGATTCTTCAGCAGTTCTTGAAACCTTGGATCCTTGCGCAGCGGGTCCCAGTAGGGTGAGTATCGAAGTTCGCCCGGGTGAATTCCGCCGGGAACTTCAAGAAGGTGCGGAAGCGCGTCAATCGCTGCATCGGTTTCACCCAATTGCACCAGTGCTTTTGCGCGAAAAGCTTCGGCAATTGGTTGGAAGAGAGCGTCATCAGCGTACTCGGCCACACCAAGCCTCGCTTGCTCGTGTGCATTCGATTTGTCGCCCAAACCAGCATACCCGACCGCAAGGTAGAGCCGTGAGCCGAGAATTGGCGGAGTGCGAAGAGCTCCGCCAGGTGCAACTTCCTGAATCACACGTTCAAAAGTGGCGCGAGCCTCTTCATCGCGGCCGGCCCAGAGCTGACAATAACCTTGAAGCGCAAGAACAAAGATATCCTGCGTGTTCAGCAGGTGCCCCGAGCCTGGTGAGGTCGTTGCTTTTGCTACCCAGACGAGTGCTGCATCGAAATTACGTTCCAACACCGCCTCCTCGACGCGATGTAGAAGAACAGTCTTATCGCTCGAATCTGTCGGGATTCGCGCCAGTTCTTTGGCCGCTTTATCCAGCCGGCCATTTTGTTGATACAACTCAGCCTTGAGCGTGATGACGGATTCGTCATTAGGTGAAATTTCCAGCGCTTGATCGTATGCTGCCTCCGCCTCTGCTGCGCGTCCTAATGGCCAGAGTATGTCATAAGCAATATTGGTCAGAAGCCGCGGATTGCGTGGGTCAAGCTCAATGGCTCTGCGAAGATGAGCTTCCGCTTCTTTCCAGCGACCGAGGCGACGCTCCGCATACGCGATGTATTCATTAACGAGCGGACTATTCGGCAGACGCTTCTCGGCCTCGCGATAAGCCTCAACCGCCTTGGCCGGATCGTTCAGGACGCGCGATCGATACGTTCCTTGGGCGAGCCATGCTTCTCCCAGTTCCGGTGCGAGTGCGATCGCGCGACTCGCAGCCTCCTTCACCGCTGCAGCGGAATTCACGTCTTGATCGATGCTATTGAAGTAAAGAAAGCTGCGCACAAGACTCAGCCGTGCCCACGCCAGCGCAAATTTTGGATCAAGCCGGACCGCTTCTGCATAAGCTGCGGCAGCATCATCATACGATGTGGCAAACCCAGCCTGACTGTGCTCAATCCCCATGCCGCGCAGGTAAGCGTTGTAAGCAGCCACGTTTACTGTCGGCGGTTGGGTGCTAATTCGTCGCACGAGTCTCGCATCCAATTGCTCGGCGATGGTGTTGGCTACTTCGGTTTCGACGGCGAAGACATCGTCCAGTTTTCGGTCGTAACTGTGGGCCCATAGATGAGCGTCGGTGCGCGTATCGATCAGCTGCACGTTCACACGAACCTTATCCAGCTGTCTCTGCACAGAACCTTCCAACGCCCTGCCAACTCCCAGTAGTTTTCCAACTGTCCTTAGGTCCTCAGGCTTGCTTTTGTAGGTTTCTGTCGAGGTTCGCGCGATTACCTTCAGATCAGCCAGACTTGCTAGCCTGGTCAAGATCTCGTCCTGAATACCGATGGCGAAAAACTGATCGTCCTTGTTCGAACTGAGATTTTCGAACGGAAGAACCGCAATCGATCGGTCGAGCTCAGAGGAGGAGTGGGTGCGTTGGGAGAGGAAGTTGGCGAACAAGAGGAGAGCGACTGCAAGCGCGATGCCTAACGAAGCAAGGACGAGACGTTTTCGCCGCCGGTGCGCCGCAGGCTCAAAACGGAGGTAGCACCGGTGAATCTTTGTGAGTAGTTCCCGCGCGGTTTGCGGCCGCTCTCCCGGGTCGAGAGATAGCATCGACTTTAACAATGTGGCGCATTCGTGCGGCACATGTGCGCTGTTCAACTGCTTCAGCGAAAGTGGCTCCGTTTGCTTCGCCCGAATTTCCTCAATTGAGCGGCCGGCAAAGGGCATTTGGGCTGTAAGCAGGTACCAGAAGGTCACGCCTAACGAGTAGATATCCGAACGCGTATCGATCTGCTCGTGGCCCGCTTCATCAAATTGTTCGGGGCTGGCGAACGCAGGGGTTCCGATGAAGCCTGCTTGCGTCTGATAAGCCGTCCCGGGTTGTGCGGCCATGACCTTCGCCACCCCGTAATCGATTATCTTGACCAAGAGCTGATCGCCTGCGTGAGACTCGATCATCAAATTCGACGGCTTTAGATCGCGGTGGATAACTCCACATTCCTCTCCAGCGGCCAGACCGCGTGCTGTTTGCTCTACTACTTCAAGCGCGACGCTCAGAGGAAGCGGACCCTCCCGTCGTACGCGCGCTTCGAGCGTTTCACCATGGACAAGCTCCATGGCATAAAAGCATTCCCCGTCCTGCTCACCGTAATGAATGACGCGCGCAACGTTCGGATGATGAATCTGCGCGGCCGCGCGGGCTTCCCGCAGAAATCGCGCGCGAGCAGTGGGATCCTCTGCCAACTTTCGACTGATGACTTTGAGTGCGACCGTTGAATTCAGAATGGTGTCGCGGGCACGATATGTGACCGCCATTGCCCCAGAGCCCAGTATGACGGGGAAGCCGTCCGCATTTACTTCGACTTCGAAATGAGCATAACGCAATGGACCAAGTCTGACTCGATTACCCTGGCTTCGTCGCTCGGCTTCGTCGTCTTCGGCAAGAAAGCCAAAGCTCACCAGGCAACGCGCACATTCGCCCTCCGATCCAGCGTAGGTGAGGGCTTGGCCGCACGTAGCACAAACCCGAACCGCGTGCTTTTGAGGATCAACGACGTTCATGAGGTCAAAACTCGATAAACATAGTGCAGCTCATCGTCGATATCCTTCGGATCCGACACTGTGCTTGCCACCTCGGCTCGCAATGCGTGCCGGTAACGTTGCCGCAGGCGCGAAAGCCCGACGCGCAGGTTTTCGACCGTCGTCCCCAGTTGTTCTGCAACTTCTTGCTGATTTGGCGGCGCCGACGTTCCACCAGCGGCAAATGGCTTGAGCGCATCGACCCATTCGCGTTTCTTTTCGGCTGCAAAGCTTTCACGCACGTTCTTCCATGCGCGTGTCACGATGCTGGACGCCCACGCGATGTCGTACGAATTGGTGTCGCTCAAATGGGCGGTGGCCTGCATCGCCGCCTCGGCATCAATCAGCTGGTCATCGAACGACACAATCTGTTGCCCACCGCCCCGCTTAATCGCGCGCATGCGCTCGCGTTGCTTTAATAAATAATTTTGCAGTGAACCCAGCAGGAACGTGCGGAGTCGCCCCTTTTCGCGATCTGCGCGGCTCAACGTGTTTTGCTCGAGGAGATGCTGGAAAAAACCCTGGACGATATCCTGCGCATCGGCGGGCGAACAGCCGCGTCGCCGAACGAATGTGTAAAGCGGCGGCCAGTACGTTTCACTGAAAATGGAGAGCGCTTTTCGCGCCGACTCATCAGAATCCACCTTGCCCGCCTGCAATACAACTGTCCAATGCGTCGTCTGGAATGGCGCACCACCCTCTTGCAGCGTTCCCGGAACCGGTTTCGTAAACGTTGAATATCTCTCCGGGCGGATTACTTGCCAAATCTAATCGCGGTAGCCACGGCACGTAGTGCGCTGTTGGCTGGGATCAGTATCTGCTTGGGGCACGGTTCGAGGTAAGCGGCGATAACGTCATGCGTTGGTCGAAGATGGCCTGAGACGGAAAACTTCTGGCAGCGCCGACTGCGAACATCGCGAGCAACGTGACCGTCATTGGTTCGACCACCGTGATCACGGCCCGCAAATGTAGCTACTTGGTGTCGCGGCGGTCGGTCCCGTGCACGATGTGCAAGCCGACGAGGCGACCGATTAACACAACAAGATAAAATTGGCCGAGCAAAGCTTCCAGCAACGCGATTGTTCGGGCCATTTGCGTGTGTGGTACGATGTCGCCGTAGCCAACGGTCATCAGCGTAGCAAAACTGAAGTAGCGCATTTGCATCACGCGACTGACCAGATCGCCGGGCGCACTGGTAGACATCGGGGCGAGGGAATTAGGCGATATTTCCTCCATCAAACAATACGCAAATGCGAACGCGTAGCCCAGGAGGAGATAAACACAAATCGCAGCGTAGATTCTATCGGCGGTGACTTTTCCGGCGCCCAACGCGTAGCCGAGTATGACGACTGCGAAAAAGCCGGTCAATACAGCCAGCGTTCCGTGCGAAATTACGATTAACCAGTGGTTCGGCGCTGCTGTCGCCCAGATAATCAAAATGACTGACAATGTCGAGACCGAAAGGCCGATTATCAAAAAACCTCGACGGTGGCTAACCGCATAAGTCGCCGAAAGAAGCACGACTACGGCAATGATGGTCAGAATGGTGGGCTCCACAAACGGCGCCACGATGAAAATGACGATAAGCGAGATCAATAACCACAAATGCCCTCTTTGGTGATTTCGGCTTGCATTCATAACAAGAAAATGATCTGACCTTTTAGGGCGTCAAAGCGCGTCGTACGCGTCTGTATTCACTAGCCCATCCGCGCTGCGCGAGGCGCGCGCGACCGCGCCGGTGAAGAACTGCATCGGTAGGTGCAGTCGCATGCCCCACGCTGTTTCATCGTGAGTAGCGCGCGGAAAACATAGGTGAATGAGATCGCGACCGTATCGCCAGCCTCTGCTGACAAGAGTCAGCGCCATTGCGACGGTTACTTCATAGTTGTCGCCGGGCCAGCCGCTGTCGAGATAGAAACCTACGTTACGCTTTGGCTCGTTCCGCACGCGGTCGATCAAATCGTTCTTATAGGTGAAGGTGCTCGACATGCACGCGGCGGCTCCGAATACCTCGGGATATTGCCAGACGGTGTAAAAAGAAACCACGCCGCCTAACGAGGAACCCCACATGGTTCGGTCGAGTCGATTCCCGGTTGTCCTAAGAAACAGTTGCTCAGCAGGCACGAGCTCTTCCACCATCGAACGCGCGTAAGCCTCATAACCCGACTTGGTATATTCCTCTTCGCGGCGTTCATCCGAGTAAACGCCGACAATAATGAAATCCTCAATCGCTTGCATTGCCCGCAGCACCTGACTTGTTTCCTTTACGCCCCAATCCTTGTGTTGAAATGCTTCGTGCGGGAAAAACAAGTTTTGTCCGTCCTGCATGTAAGCAAACGGGTAACGCGCCAGCGTGTTCTCCTCGTAGCCCGGCGGCAGGTAAACGCGCAGGCGATGCCGTCGATTAAGGATCGCTGATTCGATCTCTACCAAAGGCGAGAACCGCCCGTGTGGATCGCTGAAGAAGTAAGGATAGACCGTGCGGACATCGTCCCCAGCCATGATCAGCAGATTGTTAGTCCCAACCGCCCAATGCAGAGCGCCGTTCTTGATTAAACACGGCTTGAAATAAAGAAATGGCTGCTGCGCCTCGATTTCAAACGTGGCCATGTTGCCATCGCCGCTGATCTCCACGGGATGAACGTTGCGTTCCCAATCCAAGTCAGTGCGGATTACCAGCGTCCCTGTTCCCGCTGGGTAACAAACGCGGAGCGTCCGCTTGAATTTGCTTTTGCTCGTCGGCGTCATGTCATCGGGTCGATGTCCGTTCATTAAAGCACGATTATCGTATCGGCAGACCGCGTTCTCCCAACCACCGCGAGTGGGGGCGCACTCGGCGAGCGGCGTGGAGTCCAAATCGCTCGATCGCGTGGGTGCGAATATGCGCGATCGCGTCATCGACTGAATTCGTAGCGTGAACCAACTCCAGGTCCGATGGCGCGATCATTCCGGCTTTCGCCATTTTGTCGATAAACGGGAGTATTTCGTCCCAGTAATCAGTGCCCATGATCACGACCGGGAAGTTTTTCATCTTGCGGGTCTGAATCAGAGTGATCGCTTCGAACATTTCGTCGAGTGTTCCCGCGCCACCTGGGAGAATTACAAACGCGTACGAATACTTCACCAGCAGCGTCTTGCGGACAAAAAAGTAATGCAGCGTCACGAACCGATCGAGATAGCTGTTTGGTTTTTGCTCGTGTGGCAACTCAATATTACAACCGACGGAACGACCACCCACGTCTTTCGCGCCGCGATTCGCGGCTTCCATGATTCCCGATCCGCCGCCCGTCATGACGGTGAAGCCGAGCTGCGCGATGGCTGCGCCGATCTTTCTAGCGAGATCGTAATATGCGGTGTCGCTTTTAATCCGCGCCGAACCGAAAACGGTTACGCAAGGCCCCACAAAATGCAGAACCCGGAAGCCGCGAATAAAATCGCGCATCACTCGAATGAGAGTGATTAACTCACGAATGCGTGAGCGCGGTTCTTCGAGGAAGAGTTCGTCGGCAAGCGATGGAGATGCAGTTAGAAGTAACGAATGCCCATCCTCGGCTGATGCGTTGTTTCCCATAACATTAGGTGCTTTCCAACACGACGACGGAGCGCGGCGCTACTTCGTAATCGAGCGACTCGAGCGTCCGTTCGTGGTCGGGCTCGGCAATGTCATCGGGACTCGCGCGACTGGTGTCCACGACACGTTTCCACTCCCCGGCGGCACCTTCTTGAATATGGAAACGGACGGGCTGCCACCAGGCATTAATCATCACATACAGGTCGCTGGCGCCGTGCAGGCGGTAGGCGACACTGCGTGACTCTGGAGCGAAATCGACTGGGCCGTTGGCGCCATACCAACTCACGTCCTCGCGCCAATAGCTGCTGCGCGCGATTGAGGGCCGCGCTTTACGGAACGCAATCATGTGCTGAACGAAACGAAACACGTCGCGATTCCTCTCGAGCAACGACCAATCGAGCCATGTCGTTTCGTTGTCTTGATTGTAGGGATTGTTATTGCCGCGTTGCGTGTTCAGGAACTCGTCGCCGGCGCAAAACATCGGCGTGCCGTTCGCGAGCATGAGCAAACAGAAGAAGTTCTTCACTTGTTGCCGGCGCAGCGCGAGCACTTCGGCGGGCGCATTGTCATCGCCTTCCCACCCACAATTCCAACTGCGATTGTCGTCGGTGCCATCACGATTTGCGTGGCCGTTCGGTTCATTGTGTTTCTGGTTGTAAGAGACGAGATCGTAGAGGCAGAACCCGTCATGGCTTGTGATAAAGTTGACGCTCTGGTACGGCCGGTACACATCGCCCGGACCATCGGGAAACAAATCGTCGCTTCCGTACAACCGCCGCATCAATGCGCCGAGCATCCCTGCGTCTCCCTTCACGAACGAGCGCATGTCGTCTCGAAAACATCCGTTCCATTGGCGCCAGGTTAGCCCGGGAAAACTCCGGCCTAACAGGAACGTACCGAGGTCCCACGCCTCGGCCACCACCCGCACATCGAGTAAGGCCGCGAGAAGGCTGATTTCCGCCACGGCGGCAGGCACATCCAGATCGATGTTACCGTTCTTGTCACGCGCGAAGACCGATGCGAGATCGAATCGAAATCCATCCACGCCCATGCACTCCGACCAATAACGCAAGCTCTTCAACACGAGCGCGCGCACGCTCGGATGACCACAGCGTGTTGTGTTTCCGCAGCCGCTAATGTCCTGATTACGACCGGCGACGTCCAGCAGGTAGTACCCGCTATTCTCGATCCCGCGATACGAATAAGTCGGGCCGGTCTCGCCGCCTTCACAAGTGTGGTTGTAAACGACATCCAGCCAAATCTCGATGCCGGCGCGGTGAAATGCGCGAACCATTTCGCGAAACTCCGCCACCGCATCGCGCACGGCGTAGCCATGATGCGGGGCGAAGAAACTCAACGTCATGTAACCCCAAAAGTTTCCCTCTTGTGGATCGAATTGCTGCACTGGCATCAGTTCCACCACCGTGACTCCGAGTTCTTTGAGATACGGAATCTTTTCAATCAATCCGAGAAACGTGCCGCGTTTCTCCTTTGCGACACCCGAATTAGCGCGCGCCGTAAATCCTTTGAGGTGCAGCTCGTAAACGATCGCGTCATGCGTATGTCGCGGCGATGGCCGTTGCGTGTCCCAATCGAATTCCGGCTGAAAACGAGGCAGTACTCCAAGTACTGCGCGCCCGTCATTCCGGCCCGGTCGCCGGGCCGCTTCGCGCGAAAATTCAGGCGGGAAAAACAGTCCTTCGGCATAGGGATCGAACAGGATTTTTTCCGGATCGAACCGATGTCCGTTTTTCGGGTCCCACGGTCCTTGGACTCGGTACGCGTAGTAGCGTGCAGCCGGCACGGACTCGTTAGGCACAAAGCAATGCCAGATGCGAGCTATTTTGTTCCGCAGCGGATCGAGTCGAAGCTGGAACACCGGCTCGACGAAATCCGTTTCGCTATACAAGAGCAGCGTCACGCCCGTCGCATAACGCGAGTACAATGAGAAGTTCCACGCCCGCTCGGTTTCCAGCCAGACAACGCCCGGCGGTCCGACACTGCCATCAGTCCGTTCCCACGATCCAACTATAAGGCCTCCGTACCTCATCATTCTTGTACAATTTTCACAATCGCCTGGAACTTGCCTGCTAACTCAGCTTGACTTGCGAAAGATTGAGCGTTTTTTGCTCGGGTTCGGCTTCAATTTATTCGCAATGCGCCTCCAGCACGTATTGGAGGATCATCGCTGCGTGTGAAGAATGAACCGTTCAAACCAGCCGCTTCGCGCATGGATCGACGAATCGGTCGGGGTCATTGAGAAATCGGCGCTTGTTTGGCGCTCACGGCTGGCTGTAGCTTCAGACTAGCGTCGACGACTATCGACGGGACGCATGTCCGTCTTTGCTTCCTCCGGTGGAATGTTTGGAAAAAGAGATAGAAGGTATTAGCAATAGACCTACGGACAGGCTGCACACTGACAAAGCCAGCACTGCAGCATAACCCCAGCGCCCGGCAACCCAGCCTCCGAGTGCGGCTCCAATGACGCCAGCGACGCCGGATGCAGCGGTGAAAATCCCCATGGCTTCTCCCTTGCTGGTCTTACTACTGGCTGAAAGGCGCGCTGTTAAAGCCGTGCCGCTGACGGCCAGCAAGGACCAGGCAAGAACGACAAAGGTGAAAATAAAAATGGCGAGGCCGCTTCGCGCGGTGGGCTGCGTCAGGCCCAGACACAACAGGCCCAGGAAAGCCGCCAGGCGCACACTCATTCCGATTGTCAACACCCTGGTCGCGCTGTAGCGCTCGCACGATTGCCCGGCCCACGGGTAAAGGATCAGTGCTAGTCCAGCCGCCATCGCGTAGATAGTGCATGACACCCTCGGTGTGGTAGCGAAGACCTGCTGCATCAGGACGGGGTAGAGCGAAAAAAAGGCCGCAGTGCCGATGAAGCTGATCAGCCACGAAGCAAGGAAGAGCCCGAACGGCGAACCCAAAGCCGGCCACACCGGTCGTAAAGCCTGCCGCAGCGGGCCACGTGCAAGGAACTCCGTGAATCCGTGCGTCCATTCGCTGTGCGGAGGCAGCGAGCTCGGCGTCGGCCCGGATGTCGGCGAGGGAAAAGAGGGCTGCGTAACCACCATGACTAAGAAAGCTGCTGTTGCACTCAAGCCTGCTGCGACCAGCAATCCAGTGCGCACATCAGCCTGAACAAGCAACCCCGTGAGTAAGAGCCCGGCTACCTGTCCGCCGCCATAAAACGTTTGCAGCCATCCCATGCGCTGTTCCCATTGTTCCTGTGGGCGAGCTTCCACGATGAACGAATTCGCCATCGTGGTGGCCCGCGCCGCGCCGCTGCCCTGAAGCAGCGCCAGCGCCACCCACACAATCGGCGCGGTCGTGAAGGCGAATGCGACCAACCCAAAGGCGGTGAGCAAGAACCCGCCAATCAGCAGCCAGCGCGGCCAGCGAAGGTACTCGGCGAGACGGCCCCACAACGGAGCGGTCAATCCACCCAAACTGAAAGCGGCCATCACCAATCCGACGTAGAGAGCACTTCCAGCGCGCACGACGGCGAGAGGCAACAGCATCGGAGCCATTCCGCCAATTACGACCCCTTGTAAGGCATAGATGAAATACCAGGGCTCCACCCATTGTCGCCAGGGGGGCTGGACGCATGCCTTGCTCTGCGCGGAGCGAGATATTGCAGTCATGCGCTTTGAGATGTGACGTTAATTGTGAGAGTAAGGAATTCAACCGGCCGTGGCGGTTACGATTCCGTCGGAAGCGTTGCGCGGCCGAGTGGTCGTCCAAGTTGCTGCGGCGGGTAATGGTAAGAGTACTAGTCGATTTCGTCTCAACGTCCGCATCTGTGAGGCCTTTGTCGGTGAGTGGGCCGCTAACGCAACAAAGTGCGCTAAAGATAAAGATATTAAGGGTCGCTTGACGGCAGACGAACGCATCGCCCGGTAAAGCCTGTTCGACGCAAGCCGGTCAAGATTGGCGAGCAACGGCGCATGATTACCCATAGCAACCCGGTGCGATGATTCTCGATCATCACCTCCACCGGACCTTGATCGACGCCGAAGTGATACGGCGAAACCCACCAGCCGGTGGGACTGCTTTCTACCGCGAACGATTGATTGAACGAAGGCAAGAACCACCAATGAAACGCCTTCCATCTCCGCGATGCGCATCTGCGACGAAGATTGTTTGCGCTCTGGAATTGATAGTTGCAACACAGCTCCACCTCCAGCCAGCCGCAATGAGCCTATCAGCGATGATTTCCCAATATTTCATTAGCGAGGAAGTGAGAATGTCAGGACGCGCGAATGAGCGCCAGTCAAAAGATCTACAGCGCGATGAGTCGTCAGTTTTTGCGCTCTCGCGTTTTGCCAATCAACCGCAGCACAAGCAACGCAAACGCTCCAAAAACCTTAAGCAAGTCGACGCAGTCGTTTTGTTTCGTTGACGTTCGCTCTGCCTTATTGTGTCCGGCCCATCGCGTTGTCGCCCTTTTGCGTCCCGCCTGCGCCCCGCGCTTCATGGACACGACGCGCCCGTATCGCCGCTTCTGCTTTTTGTTGAGCCTGCGCCGGAGTTGCGGCGCAATCGGGTGTATTACGCCGGGGTTGAACGGAGCAAGAAACCAAGACGCTCTTTGAACCATTAGCCGAGTTATGCTGCGGCTAAGGCCCCGAATTTGTGAAATGAACCGAGTCACATCAATCGTTGGGGAGGGGAGTCAATTTTGGCGCAAGCTGCGCGACTGCTTGCATTATAGAATGTTCGCCAATTCGGCAGCCATCGTGCATCCCATTCGGTTTGCTATAACATTTGAGCGGTAATCAGATGTCTCGATGACGACAGACGATGAAGCGGCGGCACCTCGGAAATCAAGTGGGCACCCCGTTTAGCCAAAGCTTTCTTTCACGGCTTGTTCACGGTCGCGGGCCGAAATCGCCGCAAACGTGCGCAAAACATTGCAAGCGCAAAATGGCGAAAAGCGGTGTTTTCTCCTCTAAGGAAGCACTAAAAGCAACGCTTTGATAAAAAGTGAAAACGCGTTGTTTTCAATCCGTAGTCAGATGCTCTATCCAGTTGAGCTACGGGCGCCCGTAAAGAGCGGTCAATTTGCGGGCACAATGCAATCGCGTCAACCAGCGGCAAACGGAGCGAATACCGAACATTGAACGCGAACGCCCAATCTTGAATTTGAATGGCGCGTTCGACGTTGGACGTTGAGCGTTGGGCGTTTTCCTTGTTTTATATTCGAGTGACCATTTTCCTGGGCTGCGGCTTTGCCGCAAAATATCGCGAAGGCGGTGGCGTTCTTTCCGTGCCTCTGCAGTGGATGCTCGGTTTAATGCGGTTGAAACTCGACGCCATCTGGCTGGAGTTGTTGCCGGCGACAAACGACCCGCGAACGGACCAAATCAGAATCGCGAATTTCCAGCAAAGGTTGCGCGGACATGGGCTGGCTGGTCGATATTGTTTACTTTATCAGAAGCCGGCCAATGACGCTCATGATTTGGCCGGTATGGATTGCATCGGAATCTCGAAGCGTGAACTGCTCGATCGCCTAGCCGCACCGAATGTTCTGCTCAATCTCGCGTATTCCATTCATCCGCCGCTGTTACTGAAATTCGAGCGGCGGATTTTTTGCGATCTCGATCCGAGCGAAATCTTCTATTGGATGACCAAGATGGAGATGGGGCAATCGTATCATCACGAATTCTGGACGATTGGGCTCAACGTTGATGGAGACGATTGTCATCTGCCGAAATCAGCGCTCCCGTGGAAAACATTTTATCCGCTTGTGGATACGAAATTCTTCCAGCCCAGACCGCGGCCGCGCGAACCGAAATTCACCACCGTTGGCCAATGGTATTGGGGTGGGGCGGTGGAGGTTGCAGGCGAATTTCCCGATCTATCGAAGAAATTTGCCTTCGGACCGTATCTCGATTTGCCGACGCGCGTTCCAGAAGCGCGATTTGAACTGGCGATGAACATCGCCGCAGGGGATTCCGAAAGAGAACGACTACACCGGCTCGGTTGGAAAATTGTCGATCCGCACCGGGTCGCGCACACGCCTCGAGCTTACCGCCGCTACCTCGCCAGCGCGCTCGCTGAGTTCACCGCGATTAAGGGCGTTGACGTGGCGTGGCGCACCGGCTGGATCAGCGATCGTGCTGCGGCCTTTCTTGCGCTGGGTCGTCCCGTAATTACCGAAGAGACGGGCGCGGACGGTTATCTTCCGGCGGAGAATGGATTCCGCTCTGTCCGATCCGCTGCAGAGGCGGAGGTCGCTATGCGCGAAGTACTGCGAGATTGGTCACGGCTGTCGGAGCAAGCGCGCCGGTGCGCGGTAGAAGTCTTTGATTCCGTCAAAAATCTGCGCCGGATACTGGATTCTTAGGCGCTCGATTTGCCGTTGCAAAACGATTTTCGGGTGATACTCGTTGTCCCGTTATGGCTGACTTGATCAAACAAAGCGAGCTCAAGGATCGAATGAAGAAGATCCCGGAATGGGAACTGGAGAAAAACCAGATCGAGCGCACTTTCGAATTCGATGATTTTGTCGATGCGATCGATTTTGTGGACAGAGTAGCCGAGGTGGCTGAGGAAGAAGAACATCATCCGGACATAGATATCCGCTACAACAAAGTCCGTCTGGCTGTATCGACGCACAGCAAAGGCGGCTTGACGGAGCTTGATTTTAATCTGGCCGAACGAATCGATACCTTGGAGGAATAGCACCGATCGGAAATCCAAATCCCAAGACCCAAGCTCCAAAGAAATTCGAAGTCTCAATCAATAGAGGCAGGGCGCATCCCTTCGGAATGGCTTTGCGATTCGGAAGTTTGAAGTTTGTTTTGGAATTTGGGAGTTGGGATTTGGAGCCTTTGCCCTATGGCAGACGCCCTTCGTCAGCGTCGATAAATTGGAATGACGTCTGAATGTCCGATCTGTCGGACATGCCCGCCTCCGCTTTCCGGCGGTCCACGATTTCCGAAACTTCGTCGTTCCACCCGCGTTTGCGCATGAATTCGTTCCAGACGTAGATGTCGTCTTCGGACGGTTGGCGTCCGATTGTGAAGCACCATTCCAGTATTTCCTCGTCCGTGCCGCCCTGTTTCACTCGCTCCACGAGCTGATCGTAATCGACGCGGAGAAACTTCACGCATTTTTCATCGAAGCCCTTTCCGAGGTTCGCATGATAATCTGACGGTAATTCGCCTTTGGCATGGAACCGGATCTTGTCGAGCATTCGGCCAAAATAAAAAAGGCCGCCGACTTTCTCTGATGGACTGCGCGGAAAACGTTGGGCCACGCAACAAAATCGAGCCTTCTCTCGCAGGCTTCAAGTGGGGGAACAATGCCATCGGAGTGTTGCGAGGCCGCCGGATCGGATAGCAATCTGGCGCGATCGATTCGGCTAAAGGCAGGTTAACTGTTGCTCAGCGTGAGCAATTGCGCATGAATGTGCTCCTGCATTCTGATCATGAAAGCACGTTATTTCGACGATTTGAAGGTGGGCGATCGCTTCAAATCGGAGCCGCTGAGAGTGACAGAGAAGAAGCTCATCGAGTTTGCCCGCAAGTTTGATCCGCAGATGTTTCATCTCAGCCGCAAGGAAGCGGAGCGAACGATTTTTAAAGGACTCGTTGCCAGCGGCTGGCACACCGCGGCGATGACCATGCGACTGTTTGTGCAAACACTGAACTTCGCGAAGGGCGCAATCGGACTGGGCGTGGACAAGCTGCGCTGGCCCAATGCGGTGCGACCCGGCGACGTGCTCACGGTTGAGACGAAGATTCTTGATATGCGCCTCTCACGTTCGCGGCCTCGCTACGGCATCATTCGTCTGCGCTACGTCACCACGAACCAGCGCGGCGAGGTTGTGCAAACGATGCTGGCCAGCGCACTAGTGCGAAGACGCAAGCGGCGGAGAGCACCGCAGCGGACAACAAGACAACTGACTACGAGACAACGGGACTAAAAATGAGAGACTATACGAAAATCGAAGCGTGGAGGCTGGCGGATGACCTTACGGTCACCGTTTACGAACGAACGAGATCCTTTCCTAAAGAAGAGACTTACGGACTAACGAGCCAACTGCGGCGAGCTGCTTATTCTGTCCCAGCGAACATCGTTGAAGGGGCTTTGCGGGAAACTAAGAAGGATTATTTGCATTTTCTTTACATTGCGCGGGGCTCGTTAGCTGAAACGCAATATTTTGTTCACCTTGCTCGCCGGCTAAATTACTTGGGGGAAGAACAAGCTGACGCACTGGCGAGGCAAACGAAGCTGACGTTTGCCTGTCTGCACGGTTTGATTCAGGCGGTTGAGAAAGAAGCTGGCAAACTTGGCAAAATCATTGCGACTGCGACGAGTCTGATCGCGATTGGCCTGATTCGTTGGTCTGGTGGTCAGTCGTCCGTAGTCTCTAGTCAGCCTTTTTGCAGCCCTACCACTGCAATGGCTCCTTTGAAATCGTCAGGCAACGGCGCTTCGAAATTCTTCCATTCTCCGGTGCGCGGGTGATGGAACCCGAGCTTCCACGCATGCAGCATCTGACGCTGAAAATTTTCCGTGAACCGCGCTCCGTAGATTTTATCGCCCAACACCGGATGACCGAGATGATGGAGATGCACCCGGACCTGATGTGTGCGCCCGCTGTGAAGCCGGCATTCAAGGAGACTCGCCTGCTCGTTCGAACGTAGAACGCGGTACTCCGTCCTGGCGGCGCGACCGCGCGGTGAACTAACGCTCATTCGTTTCCGATGAACCGGATGTCGCCCGATTTTTTCTTCGATCACGCCTGTTTGTTTCCGCAACTTCCCAGCGACCAGCGCGAGATAGATCTTGTCCACGGTCCGCTCGGCGAACTGTTTCGACAGGTGCCGATGCGCGACGTCATTCTTTGCTGCAACGAGACAGCCGCTTGTTTCCTTATCAAGCCGGTGAACGATGCCCGGCCGTTCTTTTCCGCCGATACCCGACAATGTCGGGCAATGGTGCAGCAGCGCGTTGACCAAAGTGTGTTCGCGGTGACCCGCACCGGGATGAACGGTCATACCGGCAGGTTTGTTGATGACGACCAGATCGTCGTCTTCGAACAGGATCTCCAGTGGAATCGGCTCCGGTCTGGTCTCGATCTTTTCGAGCGGCGGCTCGGTTAGTTCGATCTTATCGCCAGATCGAATCAGTTGGCGCGGCCGGGTTACAGCGCCATTGAGCAGGACAAATCCAGTCTGGATCAGATGTTGAAGACGCGACCGCGAGTATTCGGGAAGCCGCTTTGCCAGAAAACGATCGAGACGCGATTTTGCATCTTCTTTTGAGACCGCGAACTGGCTCGTTTTCGATCCGCCAGTTGGAAGTCCTTTCATAATCAGAGGAGTACATTGTAGCCGGGATGGTCGATTCCGGCAGCCCAACTTTGAAAAAGGGGCATCACCGCTCCCGTCTACAACTCTACCTGCTGCAGATCGACACAAGTTTCCAAAAAGGGGGTTTTCTTTTTGTGCCGACCCGACACGCTGGGGCGCCACAGAGTCTTACGATGTCTCCGAATAGGTTGGTCGTGCTAAACGGAGTCGCGTGCTATTGCACCAGAAATGCGGGCGTCGCAGTGCTAAACTGGAACCAGCCATCGCCGTCGCTATCCGCAATTTGGGCGTTGTTTGATCCGTACCACTTTGCGTCCAAGGCCGTTTGGGTCTCGTCCGTGGTTGCCGTGATCCAGTATTTCACGCCCTCTTCTAACGCTGGAGCCCCGGTTAATGTCGCGACTGCGAGCTCGCACTGGTCCGCGCTCTTCGGGACGGTGGCAATGCCAGAGACCAGCGGTTCTCCTGGTCCCAAATCGCAATCGTTCGTGTAAAGGCTTAAAGTGACTTTGTTTTCTGTACAAATAGGCACGTCGTCAAGAATGATTGACGCTGAAATCCGTGTCGGCACACCCGATTTGGCGGCGATAAACGGAACGGCAGTCCAACTCAGGTGTCCCGGTATGCTGCAGTTGTCAGGCCCACGCACGAAAAGGCCACTATCATTCGGATCATAGTTGCAGCCGGTACAGGGATCGATGAATAGATTGCCTCCAAACCCCTGAGTGGAAGGTTCCGGTTCGCTCGCGGTTTGCAGCGCGGCTACGGCTTGCACCAGAAATGCTGGTGTCCCGCCACCAATTTGTGTCCATCCAGTCCCAGTGTTGATGGCCCACTGAGCATCGTTGGAAGGCTTCCAATTGGCATCCAAGCTGGACTCCTCGGCGGTAGTCGTCCCAACCACCCAGTATTTCTGGCCTCGTATGAGCGTGGGCGCATTCGTTAGCTTGGCGAGTCCTAAGTTACAAGTGGCACGTGGCAGCCTGGCTACAGCAGAGACAAGCGGTGTTCCCGGCCCTACTGGGTAGCACGCGTCGCTATAGATGCTCAGTGTCACCTCGCGGCTCGGGCAATTCCTCGGGTCACGGACGATAAGGGGAACCGAGATTTGCTTGGGGACACCCGTGGCCGCGGCAATAAACGGAACCCCAACCCATTGCGTTGTTCCAGGCGATAGACAGTTATCCGGGCCGACGACCGCAGGGCCGTTCTTATTGGAGTCGTAGTTGCAACTGTTGCAAGGCTCGACAAACAAATTGCCGCCCAAAGTGACTCTCCGTGCCTTCACCGCGTTCTGCGATTCGTTCACGTTCCCGCCCAAAACAACATCCGGTTCCTCTGCCATAAGCGCCCCACAAGCCAGCGCAGCAACGATCCCCAAAGTGATGTTCCGCGCCGCTGCTTGATGCATATCAATCATCTATCTGACCGGGGCGTGAACGGTCAAGCCGAGGAGAATTGATCCTAACCCTGAAATTCAGGTGGCAGTGCGCGAGCGCGTCAATTCCGGAAGCGCTCTGACCACGTAAACGTAGCGCAGGTAGGGCGCGTCACTCCGTGCGCGCCGTCGATCACAAACGCCATGCGGCGTGCAGAGGACTGCCCGCCCTACCAGCGTCAAATCCAAACTGAAGATGAACGATCGTCGCGCGCCAGGGTCAGAATTTAGAGCAACCGTTGCCACGAACCGTCTTTGGCACGATGTTTTTCTGCACATGGCACAAAACCCACCGTCACCACCACAGCCGTTTCCTTCGCCGGAAGAGCTGAAGTCCAAGATTACGGAGTTCATGAAACAGAACTTCGGTGATCGGGTATCCGTCGCGACCATTACGGAGCCGGAGCCAGCGAGCGCGGAAGAAGATGAAAAACCGGAGAAGACCGAGCACAAGGAATTCGAATTCAATCTTCTGCCGCGCGATATCAAGGCGCATCTGGACCGGTTCGTGATCAAACAGGATGAAGCGAAGAAGGTCCTGGCGATCGCGGTTTGCGATCATTACAACCATGCGAACTACCTGCGCCGGCTGGAAAAAGAGGATCCGGATCGCGCGCAGGAGATCGAATACATCAAACAAAATGTGATCCTGGTCGGGCCGACCGGCGTCGGCAAAACCTATCTGATCAAACACATTGCCGATTTAATCAAAGTGCCGTTCGTGAAAGCGGACGCGACAAAGTTCAGCGAGACCGGTTACGTTGGCGGCGACGTGGAAGACTTGGTGCGCGAGCTGGTCCACAAAGCCGACGGCGACGTGAACCTTGCGCAATTCGGAATCATTTACATCGACGAGATCGACAAGATCGCTTCGGCTGGAAATTTAATCGGGCGCGACGTGAGCGGGCGCGGCGTGCAGACCACGCTGCTGAAATTAATGGAAGAAACCGAAGTGCCGGTGCGGAGCATGAACGATCTCCAGGCGCAATTGCAAGCCGCGTTCGAATTCCAACGGCGCGGCAAAGCCAAACGCGATACGATCAACACCCGCCACATTCTGTTTGTGGTGAGCGGTGCGTTTGAAAAACTGAAAGAACAGGTGGCGCGACGTGTGCGACAGGGCCAGATCGGGTTCAGCGCGCAACCGGTTCATGTGATGGACAACGAATTGTTCCAGCACGTCACGACGCAGGATTTCATCGCGTACGGTTTCGAGCCGGAGTTCATCGGTCGCTTGCCGGTGCGCGTGGTTTGTGAGGAGCTCGACGCGAACGATCTCTTCGACATCATGAAATATTCAGAGGGCAGTTTGCTCCGGCAATACGAGCGCGCGTTTCGTGCGTACGGGATCGAAATCAGTTTCGAGGATGAAGCGCTGCGCCTGCTGGCTCGAATCTGCCGCGACGGAAAAAACCGGCGCGCGTGGATTGCTGACGGTGTTTGAAAAGCTATTTCGCGATTACAAATTCCATCTGGCCGGATCGGGCCTGAGCCAGTTGCGTGTCACCGGGGCCCTCGTGCGTGAACCGCAGCGGGTGCTCGAGCAGTTAATGGCCGAGGGACACAAGCTGGAGGGACAAATGCTTGAAGCGGGCGCGCGTGAATTTATGGCGAGATTTAAGAATGAGCACGGGTTGGAAATTATTTTTGATGACAGTGCGATTCGTCGTCTGGTCGAGCGCGCACAAGCGGAGCGAATGAACATGCGTGATTTGTGCGCACATTTGTTCAAGGACTATCAATTCGGGTTGAGCCTGATCAAAAAGAACACGGGCCGCGCAACATTTCTTTTTAACGCCGAAGCGATCGACGCCCCGGACAAATTCCTCAGCGAACTTGTCGTGCAATCCTATTACCCCGCTGCAACCGCGCAAAAGGCTTGATTGCTCATGAAGCGGTCGGTGATTACAACGCTGATCATTGGAGTCGCGGTCGCTCTCGTTGTCGGAGCGCTGCATGCCACTAAGTTCGTAGCCGGTTTCGAAAATGCGGCGGGACAGCTTGTGTCCGATTACGCCCAGGCGACAAAAGTCGTCGGCGACAAATGGCAATACGTTTTTGTTTTGCTGGTTGCGCTCGGCGTTGCGTGGCTCAGCCTGAGCAAGGTTCCAAAATGGTACAGCCGTTTGCTAATTGCTCTCCTACTCATCGAGCTTTTTGCCCTGTCATGGGTTTGTTCTCTTTACCGCGTATTCTTTCAGCCGGCGCCGTCTGTTCTTGCGCTCCTGTTCGCGCTCGCCGCCGCGGAGACGTGGTCCGCTTTCTTAAGCAGGAACCGCTCATATTTAATGCGAACGTTGTTTGCCGATCGAGTATCGAAAAAGGAATTTCGCCGTCTTAACGACGGGACAGTTCCATTCGATGCGGAGGCGCAAACGTACGAAGTCAGCGTGGTGGTGTGCGATATCGGAAATAAAGTGCTCTTCGCCGAAGGTTCCGAGCCCGGCGACCTTCACTGAAGCCGCGGCAAAGTTCATTCGTGAAACTGCTGCGCGTCTCGTTGAGGAAGGCGCTTACCTGCAGGCCGCCGACGGAGAAGGCGTGGTCGGCATCTTTGGATTTCCCGCGCTCCGATGCGGATCACGTCCAGAAAGCGGTGCGAGTTGTTCTCGACATGATCAAGAGTTCTCGCGAGCGCCCGGAAGATCAACAGGACGCGGGTGGCGCACTGAATGTCTGTGCCGGGGTTAGCTCCGGCACGATCATTGCCGGTGCATTGAAGGACGGCGGTAGCCCGGCGCTTCTGGCGAGTGGCGAGCCAATTGAGCTGGCTCGCAGATTTTGTGCGTTGAATCGTTTCTACGGATCCAAGGCCCTGATGGACACCCGGGCTTTCGATCAAGTAGCTGAGACAGTTGTCGCGCGGCCGATTGATTTCGTGAGCGGACTGAATTCGCATGACAGACTCGAAGTTTACGAACCGCTTTGGCCTGCGGCCGAAGCCGGCCCCGAGCGCGTCGCGCGGCGCGATTCTTTTTGGAGCGGCGTGGTTCTTTATCGAGAGCAGCGCTGGGCCGAAGCGTATAGCGAATTCCAGAAGGCGCGGGGCTCCGACGAGGAAGATGATGCGCCGTTGCAGTTTTATTTGCGCCGACTGGAGCCGCTCGTGCTGCAATTGACGCAGTGGCCAGTGGAATAAATCCGAGGACGTGTTGAGAAGGACGGAATATCCGGCGGCAATCCGGGATTTAATTGCGCAACTTCGGCAAATGCCGGGAGTCGGCCCTCGCTCGGCGGAGCGGATTGCGCTTTGGATGGTGCGCGCACGCGGCGATCAACCGGAGCAAATTACGCGTGCCATTACCGACACGCGCCAGTCGATTCATGCCTGTCAGCTTTGCGGATTTTTTGCCGCTGCTGAGACCTGTGAAATATGCGCCGATCCGTCGCGCTCAGCAGAGTTGCTGTGTGTGGTCGAACAGCCGACCGACATTCTGTCCCTGGAAAGAACAGGCGTGTTTCGCGGCCGATACCACTCGCTCGGCGGCAAAATTTCGCCGCTCGATCATGTCGGCCCCGAAGATTTGCGGATCAAAGACTTGTTGGACCGCATCGAGCGCGAAAATATTTCCGAAATCATTTTTGCGCTGCCCGCCGATGTCGAAGGCGAAGCGACCACGAATTACATTGTCGATCTGTTGAAGGGCAAACCGATCATGCTCACGCGCATTGCCCGCGGGATTCCAGCCGGCGGCGGTCTTGAATCAGCAGATGAATTGACGCTATCCGCCGCGCTGTCTGGCAGAACGAAACTGTAACACGCCGTCATCCTGAGTTGCGAATAGGGCATCGCGTCTAACGATCACCGCTTCGGTCGCGTTTACGCCGATAATCCTCCATCTGCGTTTCATCTCGTTTCTAATCAGGTTACGCTTTGCGGCACCACGCGCCAACAGATGCAAACCAGCACGCAACGCTCTTCGATTCTGCAACCTCCGCTTGGAGCCTCTGTACCAGGGTTTCAAGGCTACCCAAGGACTCGACAGGCATATGCAACTGGTCCATCTGTGGTCGCAAGCTGCATAAGGTGTCGTAATACCATTGTGCAAGGTACGGTTCTCTCCCCATCGGAAGTTCCATGCGCACGACAGGCTTGGGCAGTCCAGCCGCGACAAATGTGCCGTAAAGCTCCGCTCCCATGTCGTGATTAGCAGAGGCGCGCATTGTCTTGTCAATGAGAGAGGCCGTTGCGAACCAAAGAGGCAGTGATGCCAAATGCGCAAGGACCGGGTGCCAAGTTGGCTCCTGAAAAACAAACACTCCTCCCGATCGCACTAATTGTGATACTGAGCGCAACGCTGCAACCGGATCGGGAAGGTACATCAGAATAAAACGGCCCACCGCTGCATCAAAGGGCTTTCCGCCCGGGATCTCATTCACGCCCGATTCGTTGAAGCTTACGTTGTGAAAGCCGAACTCGGTCACGCGAGCACGGGCCTTGGCAATGGACTTCGGGTCCCGCTCGATGGCCACAACCTCGCCCGAAGGGCCCACCAGTCGGGCAACTAACATCGCCACGTCCCCGACGCCTGACCCGAGATCTAGAACGCGTTGGCCGGGTCGAATGCCCGCCTCACGAAAGAATCTTTCGGTGATGGGAGCAACACGCGCAGCTTGGCGAATCAAACGCTCGTGCTCGGCGTCGGTGTTGCCCAGCGGATAATCAACGGAGCAACGGCTCGTTGTCATGAGGACTTTTTAATCGCAAATGTTAGATCCAGCAGTTGAACTACTGCGGCGGCGGGACCGTCTGTTGACTGCCCGGGGACGGGACTGCTCTTGGTGCAGGTGCTTTACTCTTCCCGGAAAGATCCTTCTTTAACTCATCTGTGATTCTTTGTTTCACCATGTTCTTAATGGCATCGCTAAACGAAGGTGACGCAGTAGCGCTTGGTTGCGGTGCTGACATTTCTCTGTTCTTATCAACCGAGTGCATAATCGCCGGCGCGAAAATCACTGACACAATGGCAAGTATGAGGAGTAACGCTGCGATGATAAAAATCGCCCACGCGACTGGAGAAAGTCCTTTGCGCGTGATGGTGGCGCCAGGCGCGATGTGCCGTACCCCCGCGACGCACGACGGGGGCGCGGGATTGCCAATCGTCTCGGCATAAAGGTTGACCAACGAAACAACAACTCCGTGTTTCACTTCCACATCGCCCAGTTCATGCAGGTAACGCTGCCAACGACGATGCTGCGCCAGATCATCCGCGAAGCGCTTGCTCACCAGAATGTGACCTGCGTCGCCGCAATCCATCACCCGACGCGCGGTATTAATTCCTACTCCGGAAACGTTTTCGCGCGCGTTAGCATCGCTAACATGTTGGACCGGCCCGCTGTGGATTCCCATCCTTACCGGTAGGCTCGGTTGCGCGCACAGAGCCTGGCTGACTTCTAAAGCACACTCGGCGGGCCGCTCGACTGAACCGGTGAAGACCAGGGCCATACCGTCGCCGGTCGGCAGGATGATCAGTTGTTCCGCTGCTTCTGCTTCACGCACTGCTTCTGTATTGCGGACAATCTGATTCAACTCCTGAAGCGCTTCTGATTGTTCGTCGGTCAGCAGCTTGGAATACCCCACCACGTCGATGAACAAGACATGCGCGATCTCCAGGCTGGGCTTGGTCTTCTCGTCAGCCTCCATTTGCCGAAAATGTTAAGTGCACTCCGCCGACCGCTCCAGACGATTCTTTCGCGCGCCATTTCGCCGATGGCAGGCTTTTCGAACAGCGCACTCCCGTTCGCTGCATGTGTTGTTAGGTCGCCTCTGTTAACTCGCTGCGATGTCCTCGCACGTCGTAACGAAGCTCCACTGTGCCGCTCTTGTAGGCTTTGACCTCCGCCAGATGGAGGGCGATGTCTCTGTCGAGCTTCTCGAAGAACTGTATCCCATCACCAATCAGGATCGGCAGGATTGAATAGCGAACCTCATCGGCTAGCCCTAGGCGAAGGCATTCACCGGAGACCACGCCGCCTCCCACAAACCAGATGCTACGGAACGTCGGCCGCAGACGCTCATTCACGAACTGAGCAAGATCACCTGAGTAGAACTCGATGGTATCCCGGGTCCGTGGCAGCTTGCGACTAGTAAGGACGAAAACAGGTTTGTCGCCGTACGCCCACCCCAATCCTTTCGCTTCAAAATTCAACGCCGTTTCATAGGTTCTTGATCCCATGACATAGCAGTCGATCGTCTTAAGGAATGCCTCAACGAATCCTGGGTCCAGGGTTTCCCCGTCTTCGAATTCGTCTGAGATTTCGAGCCAATCGACACGCCCATCCTTTCGAGCGATGAAGCCGTCGAGGCTCGCCGCCATGTGAATCGTTACGTGAGAATCAGCGTTGCCATATGTTCGAGACGCACCATTACTTTTCACCGGTTGAATCAGAAAGACCCGAACTCACTCACCGTCAACGCGGCCCCTGTCATCAAAAACGTCAGGGCGAACTCAGACCAATTCAAATGCGCCTCCGGGTGAGCGACCAGCCGTGGGATCCAAACTAACACGCCAAAGAGTGCCAGCATCACGGCCATCAGGCGTATCGCAAGCCGCGCGTGGCGATTGATGAGAATGGCGATAGCGGCGAGTGCAAACGCTATCGTCGTGAGGATCGCCCATAAAATCTGATTGGGCGGAAGCCATCTTGGAACCAAATCAGCTGTCACGGTAAGATAGAATATCTGGCTCAGCGTGAATGAAATCGCGCAAAGTCCCAGGCCAACGCGCGCGAGTCGGCCAAGCACTGTCGCCCGTGCTGAATTCGGTTCTGTTGCCGCGCACACTGCCATCGCGCCGCATAGTAAGCAGAACTGTTCAAAGAAGCTTCCATATTGCGCATAAACGGCCGGTGCGGCGATGACGCCAGGAATGCAGGCCAGCGAGAAGGCTAAATAGACGAAGCCGAGAACGAGCGAGGCCGGGCGCGCCGTTCGCTGAAACAGTATCCCGATTCCACCAGCAATTTGAGCGAGCATGAGACTCCCGCCGATGATTATGCCGAAAGGAAGGCTCCACAGCTTGCGCAGGGTTTGCCACGTCTCAGCGTCGTGCCACATCAATGCGATCACGCCGAATAGCACCGCCGATGCGCCAAAGACAATGCGCCCGTAAAACTTTGCCCTCATGCAAGAATCATCTTACGCCACTTCATGGTCTCGCATTGGATCACATCATCAAGTCGCCGCCGTTGATGTCCAAAGATGCACCGGTGATGTAACCGGCGGCCTCGGAAGCGGCGAAGCAAATTAAATCAGCGACTTCGAGCGCGGTGCCGAGGCGTGGCACGGGATAATTCGCGGCGAGTTGTTCGAGTAGCTCATCCGAAGCATGCTCACGCGTCAGCTCGGTATCGATCATGCCGGGGCAGACGGCATTCACGGTGATGCCGAACTTGCCGAGCTCCTTCGCGGCCGCGCGCGTCAGTCCGAGGAGTCCGGCCTTCGATGCCGTGTAGTGCGCGCCGCCGAGCGTGCTCACCATCCGGCCTGCCGAGGACGAGATATTAATGATGCGGCCGTAGTGCTGCGCGCGCATTGCCGGAAGAACGGCTTTCGTCATCAGGAACGGCGCGGTGAGGTTGACCTCGATCACTCTGCGCCATTCCTCGGTGGTGAGATCGGGGAAGCGTGTCGACAGTGGAAGCGCGGCGTTGTTGACGAGGATGTCGATCCGGCCGAAGCGTTCGAGCGTGCGCCGTGCGATCTCGTCGGGAACGCCGTGCGCCGCGACGTCGCCCGGCACGGCGAAGGCGCGCTCGCCGATTTCCTCCGCCAGCGCCTCGCCGCGCTCACGGTTACGGACGTTCACCGCGACCAAGGCGCCGCGCTCGTGCAGGCGCGCTGCGGCAGCCCGTCCCAGGCCGCGCCACGCACCGGTGACGATGGCGACGCGTCCCGCAAAATCAGCCTTTTCCATTCGGAGAATTATTTCACCCGGCGGTTGGCTCCCGTGTCTGGTTAGGCCGAGTAGGTGTTTTTATCTGGATCAAAGAGGTGTAGATACCGGAGGCGGGATCGAGCGTCCTGCAAATACCGCTATTAAGAGTAAAGCGTAAGTGACAGCGCGCAGCACTGACCAAACGAACGAAACGCCGGCCATTACCGATGCACTCTCGACCGTTGTGTGGCCGCTGTGCCTGACCCACTGTTGCACAGCAGTCTGCCCAACTGGAATGGCAAAGCAAAGAACCGCAGCAAGGCCGAATCCAAGAAGCGCCCACATCGAGCCGCTGGAGCCCTGCTTCCACCTCCCGAGAATTACAACGCCAGCCACAAAACAAACGAGTAACGTAGGCAACTGTATCGCGAAAGTTGAGAGCAACAATTCAATCTGGTTGGTATTATTCATAAATGTTCGATGTGAACTCTGTCGGCCTAACGAGAACAAGCTCAGCCACCGCTGGCGGGAGCGGGCGTGACCTGCAATGTGCGTGTTGAAATCATCTGAAAGCTAGACATCGGAACGGCCAGCGGTTGGGTCCAGCGTCTAGATGGCATGAAAGGGAGCGGATGAGCTTTTAGACTCATCCGCTCTATGCAAAATACAATCGTTCATAACGAAGGGGCGGCCTCACTCGAGGGCGCCGTTGGTAAAGTAAAACTCTCCCGCTCGATCATCAAGCTCGGGTTGGACATGCACGCCAGGGCGTACGTGGTGGTGGCGCAATACGATCATCTGTTGCCGAAGCCACCGCGACGTTTTTCGCCGCCGGAGTTTGTGCCGTGGGTGGAAGGGCTGCTGCGAAGCGGTCACATCGTGCACGTGGTTTATGAAGCATGCGGGTTTGGGTTTGGTCTCTATCGAGAGTTAACAGCGCTCGGGGTCCACTGCTACGTGATTGCGCCGCGCAAACTCGACGAGCAATGTACCCGGGTAAAGACCGATCCGCGCGATGCGGCGACGTTGTGCCAGCGACTCTCGCGCTATGTGGAGGGTAACACGCGGGAGCTGGCAGTGATTCGGGTGCCGAGCGAAGCGGAGGAACAAGCCCGGCATGTTTCCCGGCAACGCGAACAACTGGTACGGTTACGGCAGAAGTTGGAGGCCCAGGGGCGCAGTTTGCTCATCAATCACAGTCTGCCGGCGCCGGCTCACTGGTGGAAGAACCAGACTTGGTCGCGCTTAAGCAAATTGCTTCCGGCCTGGATCTGTCTTCGCCTGGAAGTTCACCGGCCGGCCTTGTTGACCCTGGAGCAACAGATCAGCGCTTTGAGTGCGGAGCTGGAAGCGGCCGCTCCCGTCGATATTCCCGCAGGCGTGGGCAAACTAACTACCGTAGTGATGACCCGCGAGATTTGCTCGTGGGAGCGCTTTTCCAATCGGCGTGCCATTAGTTCGTATACCGGGCTGTGTCCGGGCGAACACAGCAGCGGCAGCAAACGGGTACCAGGCAGCGTGACCAAACACGGCAACCCGCGATTGCGGGCGGCGCTGGTGGAATGTGCCTGGCGTATGGTGCGCTTTCAACCCAACTATCCACCGGTGAAAAAGCGCCTGAGCGTTCTGGCAAAAGGTTCACGCGCGATCGGCGCCGTGCGCAAGAAAGCCATCGTAGCGGTGGCGCGCCGTCTGGCTGTCGATCTGTGGCGCCTGCACACCGGCCGCTGCAGCGCAGAGCAACTCGGATTGAAGTTTTAAAACAATTTGGTTCGAGGGGAACAGTTTGGAACGTGGCGTGTGTCCGGTGCCTAACCTGGTCCGATCGTCGCCAGTGCGGCTCGCACCGTCGCTTTAGATTGGACCGCGCCCACGTTCCGCTTCAGCCGACAGCATAAGTCACATTGCGCTGCCAAAACCAAAAGGCATGCGCGGATAGGAGTATCAGCCGCTGAAAAAGCTCAGCGCGCACTTCGAAGCGGATACGTTCTCAAACACCAACCAACAATCGCCCAACTACCAACCACACCCATGTAATAAACCTTATTTATCCAAACTCACTCCTTGACACCCTTCATAGAGGTTAGGTCTCATTTGATTTTTGCGGCCTTCCAAGCTTTTTCGAAACGCTCCGCACCATAAAGTCGCTTCCGGATCTCAATCGCGCGATACAAAATCTCGTCAGTGGCTCCGCCTTCGCCTTTCCGGAGATAAGCGTCGCGCGTCTTAAGTGCGCGAATCGTCTTGTCCCACTCGTCCATGTATGCGAACACGAGAATCGTGAGACTATCGGCACCGAAGCCATGCTTCCTGTCTTCAGCTATCAGCCAGTCAAGTTGCGACTTGTCGCCAAACACCCACTTATAATGCGCTGCTGCCAAAGAAGGAATGTATCCGAGATCACTACCGAATAAGTCAAGCGCTTGTTTCAGCGTCTTATCGCGACGCAGCGCCGCCTCGTTGATTACGTCGAACATCTGTAACTGAACTTCATGGCGTTTGTCATACAGTTGGTTAAGCCGGTACGGGTCGTAATTTGGAAACGGCGTGGCGCCGCTAGCCGGCTGTGACGTGTCGAAGATGTCGCGAGGGTAATCAAGTACCTGCGCATTCGCCGAACCCACGGCTGCAACAGCGAGTACGATAACGAGCAGCGGGCGCATGAGATCTAACGAGAACGAGGTGAGGCGCCGCTGGCGAAAGCGAGCGTGAATTGCAATGAGCGTGTTGAGGTCATCCAAAAACTAAACATCGCAACGGCCAGCGGTCGGTTCCAACGACTGGTTAGATGCTCGGTGCTATCACTTTTCAGTCCGCGTAAGCTGATTGAGTGAAGGTACACCGCGAGCTTCTTTAAGGTTCTCGACGTAATTCCGAAATCCGGGCGCAAAGAACGTCCGCCTCATGGACCACCATGTCTTGACTGTTGGCACCATCCAAACCGTGCGCAAAAATGCGTCGTATCCCTCCCACTGATCGCGTTCGAGCGTCCCTTGACGCATTTGGAACCATCCATTCTCGAATAGCTTGAAATAACCGAGCATGAAAGATGCATACCGCGCTCTCTCCAGCTCCGAGGCGCTGCTCCAGTCTTTCAACATCGTGGCAGTCATTAAAAGCTGGTCATTCTGCGCCATCTCGAAGGCAAGGTCATGCATCGATCTGGCAAGGGAATCGACCACGATCGCGCGTGAAGAGCGCGTGTTTTGCCGGACCTGCGCCGCGACATAAAAGAGCGAGACGATGACGCCGATCGACGCGATTAGCTGTGCCCAGACATTAATCGTTTCCACATTCATTAAGGTTTTCTAAATCCGTGGTTTCTACGACCGATTCAGCCCCGCCTCAATCATCGAGAACAAGATGAGCGACGGCGGACCCGCCGCGGCGGGTAAACTGTAGCGCGCATCGCTCTGAGTAAAAGTATGGAAGTCATCTCAAAAGTGGAGTGTACAGCGGTCCGCCGTTCGCTTCATCGTATAGATGACATGTAAGAGGCGCGGGCGAGTGATTAAACTCGCCCGCGCTATGCAATATCTAATTAACACTGAGTTGTCCTTACACGAGGAAACCCGCTTCGAGTTTAATCGGAGCACTGGAGCGATCAAGCTTGGGATTGATGTGCATCAGGACTTTCATGTGGTGGTCGAGGGTGGGCGGAACCAATCCCAAGTCGCCGCAGCGATTCCACAAGCAAGCGTTGCTGCATTGGGCGGCCAGGTTGAAGCAAACTGGAGCCGAGGTGCACGCAGTCTATGAAGCGTGCGGGTTTGGTTTTACGCTGCAGCGGCAACTGAGCGCGGTGGGGATCCACTGCTACGTGCTCTGCCCGCCATGCGCACCGGGCGCTGCAAACCCGAAGCTCTCGGCCTGATGATTTAGTTGTTCGAGGGGAACAGAAAGGAGAACACGCCTTTGAGAAAATAAACCTACTTTGGAACGTGGGCGCTGCCCGGTGCCTAACCTGCTCCGAATGCCCTTCGCGTGCGTCGACTTAGATTGGGCGCGCCCCTCGTTCCTCTTCCAACTGATCGCATTGATCAAATGGTGCTGAGACAAAGAGCTCATGCACGGATAGGAGTACGAGCCGCTGGAAAACAAAACCAACGAGCAAATACGGAAGAGGAAGCGCTCCAAAAAACCTTCAACCTCGATCAACAAAGCTTATGACCTAACCAACCATCTACACCCATTCGCCCGCCACACTTGACATCTTACATAGGGGTTAGGCCTCTGCATCGTTACTACCATTCTTTGCGAGAACCGAGCTTAAAATCTTTGACTATGAACTTGCCATCGCGTGTGACCACACCATCGAGATGTGAATCCAAATTCGGATCGCCTTCAATCTGCTTGGGATTTGCTGTGAGATCTGCGTGCACCGTAAGCGGAAGAGAAACTGTTTTTGTGTCTTCGCCGTCAGTCGTCACATCGATTGTGAAGCCATCGGGAAATGCACTGCCATTCTCCGAGTTGGCGCGCCTACAAACCTTGTATTGATCCGGCGCGGCTTGTCGTGTCCGCGATAGCAGAGCTTGCTGTGCTGTCCTCAGAAGATCGAGCTGCCACTTGGCCTTGTTTTGCTCAATCTTGAGCAAAGCAAGAGAATCAGGACACCACTTGCCTCCGATTTTCCAAAGCAAGATCGATGAATCTGATGTCCAACGAGCCACGGGCGCCTCATGGTGATTCAATGCGCGATCGTAGCCGGGCGGATCAGCGTGAATAACAGCGACGACCTCTCCGCTGCGACGATCAACCAGGTTGTTCTTTCTGTGATCCGGCTGCTTAGCTGCCTCGATGTGAAAAACCGGAATCGTGACACCATAGTGTTCGTCTGGCGAAAAAGTTGTCGCCGGCGTGATGTAGTCCGTGTTCACATCTTTCGCGAAGCTATGAGCAGCGGCGCTGAAGAGCGCCGCTGCCATTATTATTGCAGCGTTGCGTGTCACGAGGAACATCGGCGTTGAGGCCTAACGAGAATTCGACCCAGTTTTTGGGCGTTTCAAGAGAAATACCCAAAATCTGGGTCTAATCAGGATCGGGTTTTCAGTCGAACAGGGGGAAATCGGCGACACTAGGACGATGCTAGCGCCGCCGCGGAATCCAGACAAACCGAAATTGTCGGAGTAGTGCGCGGCGTGATTCGGGCAACGCCGGCCTATTGAAGAATTGAGCGTGGCGCCTGGCAATTTAACTTTTGTAACGGTTTTAATATTGTAACTTTTGTTCGATGTCCTGCGCGAAAATCGATCCAGCATTGCACCAGGCGCAGAAGCCGCCCTGGATCAAGGTGCGGTTGCCGTCGAATCCGGTTTTCTTTTCGACCAAGGCGCTGATTTCCGATTTGCGGTTGCACACCGTTTGCGAAAGCGCGCAATGCCCGAACCGCTGGGAATGCTGGAGCCAGGGCACGGCCACGATGATGATCGCGGGCGATCGTTGCACCCGGGCGTGCGGATTTTGCGCGGTGACAACGGCGAAGCCTTTCGCGCTGGAAGATGACGAGCCGCAACGCGTCGCCGAAGCGGTGCGCCGAATGAAACTAAAACACGTCGTCATTACCGCGGTGGCGCGCGACGATCTAAAGGATGGCGGCGCGGATCATTTCGCCCGGACGATCACCGCGATTCGGGAAATGGATCCTTCGATTATCATCGAAGTGCTCGTGCCCGATTTTCATGCCCAGGATTGGTGCATCCAGATCGTGCTCGATGCCGGGCCGGACATTTACAATCACAACATGGAAACGGTGGAGCGCCTGACGCCGCTGGTCCGCTCGCGCGCCAAATATCGGACTTCGCTGCAAGTTTTGGACGCGCAAAGAAATTATCGCCGAGCATTGTGACGAAAAGCGGTGTCATGCTCGGTCTCGGCGAGAAGGAGACCGAACTTTTCCAGACGATGGACGATTTGCGCGAGGCCGGCTGCGAAGTCTTGACGATGGGCCAGTATCTGCGCCCGACGTCCGAAGCATTTGCCGGTGGTCGAATACATCACGCCGGAGCAATTCAATTACTACGGCGACATGGCGCGTCGAAAAGGCTTTCTTCACGTCGCCTCCGGTCCGCTGGTTCGCAGCTCGTATCACGCGGCCGATTTCCATCCGGTAGTGCGCCGGCCGCGGTAGCATTGGCCGAGGCGAGGCGATGAGCGAAGTGAGTGCTCCCGCTGCGCTTCTAATCCTTGTCATTCCGAGCGAAGTCGAGGAATCTCTGGATCGATTTTGAGATATCTTCAGCCTTCGAATAAAGCTACGGCTCGACAGACGACCTCGCTCGACATGACGAAAGACATGAGATCGCAGACAGCGGCGGTCATTCCAGCATACCAGGACGAGAAACATATCGGAGACATTGCTCGCCGAACCCGCGAGCGGCTGGATCATGTTCTCGTTGTTGATGACGGTTCAACCGATCGGACAGCAGAACGCGCGCGCGAAGCCGGCGTTGAAGTCGTTGTTCACCCTGAAAACCGCGGCAAAGGCGAAGCGATCAAGACAGGCCTGGCGCATTGGTTCGCCGCACCGAATCGGTCCACCGGCGGCCCGGATCGGCAAATCATTTGGGCGATCCTTCTCGATTCCGACGGCCAACATCTTCCCGAAGAAATTGATCGGTTCATGGCGTCAGCCGCCTCTGTAACGCGGCCGACTTTTTTCATCGGCAATCGCATGAACGACGTTGCGCGCATGCCGTTCGCTCGACGCGTGGTGAATCGCTACATGAGCAAAGAGATCAGCCGCGTTTGCGGACAACGAATCCCCGATACGCAGTGCGGTTTCCGGATGGTAGATCGGCATCTAGCCCCACATTTGCATTGGCGGCGGACATCGGTACGATTATGAGACCGAAGTGCTCATCATCGCTAGCCGCACAGGCTACCAGATCGAGTCGGTCCCGATTACAACCGTTTACACCGATCAAGTGAGCAAGATCCATCCTGTGCGCGATGCGATTCGCTTTTTCAAATTAATGCGGCGCTATAAGCGATCCACAGGTGACCTGATCGTCAGCCACACATAGGCAGTCTCCCAATTCGGCGGACAATTCTGTGGGATTCCCACGTCCAGACTGGAACCAATTGGCTCTCTATCGAATCAAGGTCACGCCGCCACCGAGGACGAATTGCAGCATCAGTGAGATCGACCTCGCGCGATCAAGGTTTTGTTGCCGGAACGGGCTTTGAACTTTTCAGGATCTCTGATTCAGGTGTGAGCTTCTCCGGTTTGCCGCTGAAAATGACGCGATTTGGCTTTTCCGCGAGTGTTGCGACGAGCTCCTTGGCGTATGTGGTGACCACTTTCAGGTTCAAGAGGGTCACATGAAGTTGTCGCAGGTCCTCCGCAAGCTGTTTGTCGGTCGTTTTGATAAAACTATCAGCACTGTCGAACACAGTGTCCGCTCCCTTGGCCACGCCCTCAAGGTTTGTGATCATGTTTTGCACGTTGTCCGCGTCCATTTTTAACGAATCGGCCAGCGGCCCGAGCTTCGGTGTGAATTCGCCCAGGTCTTTCTTCAGACCTGTGACCGTCACATTCATGTTATCGAGGAGTTTGTTTGCATTTTCGAACAATGGCCCGGCTTCCGCGGTGATTTGGTCGAGGCCGTAGGCGGGATGTCCTTCGATCATCGCGTTATTTGCCAGCGTCTGACCTCCAGGTGTGCCGGCGGAAAGTGAAACAAACTTCGGCGAGAGCATCGTATCGGAACTCAGGGTGGCAGTAATATCTGCGGGCAATGGCGGAATTCCCTCGTCCAGGCTGATCGTCACGCGCACAGCATCCTTTTTGTTTGCGCTAGCGTCACGCTCTTGCGCGGTAAGGTGACGCATCGCGATCACGCGTCCCGCCGGCGCGCCGGCATAACGCACTTCGGAATTCACTTTTATTCCCGTCACATCTTCATAATTGATTTGCAGCGTACGCGTCGGTTTTTTCAGCTGTCGGCCGGAGAGCGCAAATGTGAGGGCGCCGAGGAGAACGACGCTGCATACGATGACAAACAGCGCGACGAGATAGTCGGATAAGTTGCGCTTCATGGTTTCGCCTCGGCTTTCATTTCCTCGTTCACTATGCCGATTTGCGATGAAACCTGCCGCGGGCTCTGACGAATGGACGCGGTTTCACTTGCTGATGATGCTCATGCTCCTCTTGCGAGAGATTCAACGGAACGGGGCCGTCGGGTTCGCCTTTAATAAATTGCTGCACTTCGGGATTCGAACTGGCGCGGATTTCATCCGGTGTACCCTGAGCCACAATCCCACCGTGGCCAAGCATAATCATCCGCGTAGCGATGCGAAATGCGCTGGTCATGTCGTGACTGATCACGACTGCCGTCATGCCTTTGCCACGCGTCAATTTCAGCGTGAGTTCGTCAATTACCGCGGTCATGATCGGATCAAGTCCTGAAGTCGGCTCATCGCTAAAAAGTAACTCCGGATCGAGCGCCAGCGCGCGGGCAAGTCCTACGCGTTTCTTCATTCCGCCGCTGATTTCGTCCGGCTTGAGATCCTCAAAGCCGGTCAGACCGACCATCTGAAGTTTTTCCTCTACGATTTCCTGGATTTCATCATCGGATTTGTCCGTGTGTTGCAAAAGTGGCAGCGCCACGTTCTCGCCCACTGTCATCGAGGCGAGCAATGCACCGGATTGGAAGAGCATTCCGAATCGCAGCCGGATGCGGATGATCTCGCGCTCCTTCATTCCGGAGATTTCTTCTCCAAAGAGTTTCACGTTGCCTGAGGTCGGCTTCATGGAGCCAACCATGTGCCGCAGCAGCGTGCTTTTGCCGCAGCCGCTGCCGCCCATGATGACGAGCGTCTCGCCGCGATCGACATTGAAGGAGATCTCGTTAAGCACGACGCGATCGCCGAATTGTCGAACAAGGCGATCAATCTCAATGATTTTAGAATCAGCGGGCATGATTAGAATGACGAAATCCGATTGCCGAAGCACGAAGGACTGACGAAAGTCGAATGACGGAGTGTTTTTGACACGGAGTGGTTTGGTCTTCGCATCATGCCGGTACCCTTATTTGCTTCTCCAAATCTTGGAGAAGATTAGATTAAGTTCTTTTGCTTCAACCCACAGCGTACGAGCTTGTGGTTTCAACTCCGGCACCGCTCTAACGATCATCCGGAGAAAGTGCTTCGTTTCGCGTGCCTCTTTTCGGCAGGTGCCAATGCTTTTCAAAAACTCCTTTTTCGAGACGGCGTCGTCGGCTTCGACATAATTAGCGCCAGCACTCGTCGCTTCAGCGACGAGTTGGCTAATCAAACGACTCGTGACCGCATCTTGCGAAATCTGTTTTACGAAATCAATAACCGCTTCACCGAATCTCGCCGTGCGTTCTTCCAAGTCGTAAACACGCGGTTCCATCAATTCTTCGCGGACCATTGATTCAGCATCGTTGTACCAGAACGACTCATCGGCACTAGTGTTTCGGTTTTCGCATTTCGTCATTGTTTCGTCATTCGACATTCGTGCTTCGGTATTCATTTCATGCGCTGAAAAAGAAAATGCCGGTGAGCACCGCGTTCATGACTAACATGGCCAGCAAGGCTTGGACCACCGACGTCGTCGTGGCCTGGCCGACACCTTCGGCGCCACCTTCGACAGTTAGTCCCGCGTTGCAAGCGATGGTGATGGCGATCCAGGCGAAGACCACGCTCTTGATCATGCCTGAATACAAATCCCATGTGTCCGCACTTTCCAGCGCGCGCATGATATAACCGGCAGTGTTGAAATCGAGCGTGAACCGGCAGACCGCCCAGCCGCCCAAGATGCCGATGTAATTTCCAAAAATGGTGAGCGCCGGCAACATGACGAGCATGGCCAGGAAACGCGGCACGACCAGAAATTGAACGGGGTTGATCGCCATCACTTCGAGCGCCTCGATTTCCTCGGATACTTTCATCGTTCCCAATTCGGCCGCCACAGCCGACCCGCTGCGGCCGATGACGATAACAGCAATCAACACCGGTCCCATCTCGCGCAACAGCGTGAGCATCACCAGGTCGGGGATGTACATGTCCGCGCCGAGGCTCTCGAGAGAATGCGCCGCCTGCATCGCCAGCGTCACACCAACGCTAAATGCCGTGAGCGCGACCATTGGCGCAGCGCGCACACCGATAGCTACCATTTGCCGGAAAATCGGAGCGATTTTGAAAAATTGTCCGGTGAACGGCGCAACAAGAATCCAATAGAGCAGACTGAGATTAAGTTGAAGATAATTTTTCACGGGAATTCCGAGTGATACTGCTGAAATCCAATCCCAAGTCACCAAAGATCACCTGCGCGGCATTTCTTCCCGGCGCCATCGACACACCGGGTCCCGGATGGCTGCCGGAGCTGCAAAGATAAACATTAGAGATCGGCGTTTGGTATTGGCCGAGCTCCGGGATCGGGCGCAGCGAACCGGTTTGATAGGGGAGAAACGCCCCCTGACCAAGCGTGCCTCGAACGGCGCTGATGATCTTGCGCGAAATATCGACCGGAGAATGCGACACGCGCTTGAGAATCTTTGCCTTCAAGTCGGGAATGTAATTCGCAGTGATCAGGTCGATAAGGTAATCAGCGTACGGTTCTCGCGCCTCCTCCCATGTGCGCGCCGGAACTCTACCCGTTGCGTCGCCGGTGATAGTATACGGGACGCTCAGGACGACAAACTTCATCAGGGCTTTGCCCGCTGGCGCGCGGCTGGGATCTACCACGGAGTCGTTCCAACTCACGATCATAGGCGCCGAAGGCAATGTTCCACCGCGACATTGTAAATAGACGCGCGCAAAGAAATCGAGTGATGGTTCCGTAAGATGGACATGCGCCGATTGGCGCGCGGCAGGTCCGGCTTTGTAGTTAACTGAGCCGTCGAGCGCGACGAACATGACAAAGACCGAATCGCCCCACTCGTATTGCTTCATTTTATCGATGATTTCTTGTCCCACCATCTCGGCGCCTAACAAATCGGCGACGAGATGACCTGGATCCACGTTCGAGACAATCAGCTTACCGACAGGGATTTCCTCGCCGCCCATCGCGCGCACCGCGCTGGCGCGTTTTGAATCGCCCACAATTTTCTCGACGCGGACGTTGGTGCGGATTTCTCCGCCATGGGCTTTAAGATCTTCAGCAAGCGCGAGTGTAACGCGGTGCATCCCGCCCTTCACCAGATTGTTCCCGGCGTTTTGTAAGACCGAGGCAAAAAGCCAGCCAAGCTCCGCGCCACCGGCGTCATCCGGCGAAGCACCGAGAAAAGTGGCGAATGAACAGAACAAAGTTTTAGTCGCCTCGGCTTCAAGCGTTTGATTCGCCCACGATCGGACGGTCTGCATGCTGAATCGATAGGCGTCCATGCCCCCAGTCGATGCAGCGAAGTCCGCCGCCGCTGTCGGGAATGAAGGAGGCGGTGAAAACATGGACGCAATGATGGCGTCTTTTTCCGCGCGGAAACGGTTCATCAAAACACGCCATGTCTCGCCGTCCTTGAGTGAATAGCGGGCGATGTCCGCGGCGGTTTTTTCAACGTCGCGATGGACGCTAATGATGTCGCCGTTGGGAAAGGCATGTGAGAAAGGAATTTCCGGTTCGATGATTTCGTAGCGATCGAGCAAATCCAATTCGCGCGGAACGGGTGAGAGATTTGCGAGTTGATACCCGCTCGCGTGAATGTCCGACCAAAAGCCGGGCAAAGTTTCCTCTTCGGTGACGGTCATGCCGCCGACGGTGTGATATTGCTCCAGGACGAGAACCTTTAGCCCCGCCCTCGCCAGATAACAGCCACAAGTCAGGCCATTGTGCCCCGCGCCAATGATGATGGCGTCATAATGATGCGGCATGGCGAGGTGACCGGAAAATTTTCAGTTGCTACGACTGCGCAGAATGCCAAGCTGCGCGCACTGACGAAAGCCGAAAGTTAAGCGTTGAAAGCTGACGATTGCCTCGCCAGGTGAGGATCACGGGAGAAAGACAATGGCCCAGAGCGAAATCGACGCTGTACGCGCGCTACTGAGTTCGAAACCGCGGCCGGTCGGCTGGCCCGAACGCCGAAAGCGCATTGATGAAGTCGGTTCTGTCTGGCCGGTCGCCGACGACATTGAACTGACTGCAGTGGATCTAAACAAGGTGCCGGGCGAATACTCCATCGCGCCCGGCAGCGATCCGTCGCGTGTCCTGCTATATTTCCATGGCGGTGGTTATTGTTCCGGCTCAATCCGGAGCCATCGCCGTCTCGTCACTGAGGCGGGGCGAGCTGCTGGAATGCGGACGCTCGCTGTCGCGTATAGACTTGCACCGGAGCATCCCTTCCCCGCAGCTTCCGACGACGCCCTGACGGCGTGGCAATTCCTGCGCAATCAGGGTATTTCTGCGTCGCAAATTGCGATCGGTGGCGACAGCGCCGGTGCCGGATTGACTGTGACACTGATCAACTGCCTGCGTGATGCACGCGAGGAACTGCCCGCCTGCGCGTGGCTGATTTCGCCGTGGACGGACCTGACGATGTCCGGTTCGACGCTTTCAAGCAAGGACGCCATCGATCCGCTGATTCACAAACAGTATCTGATTGAATTGGCCGATGCTTATGTGCCCGCCGGAGTGGATCGGAAGGACCCGCGGGTTTCTCCCATTTACGCGGACCTAAAGGGTTTTCCTCCAATGCTAATTCAAGTGGGCTCAGCCGAGGCGTTGCTTGATGATGCTACTCGCTTCGCGGGTGTCGCTGGTGCAGCCGATGTCCGCGTGACTTTGGAAATCTGGCCGCAGATGATTCATGCATGGCCCTTATGGAACGCTCACCTTGAAGCCGGACGCCGCGCGCTCGCTAGCGCTGGCGATTTTATCCGTCATCATACCTGTGAAATTTGCTCCGCCCAGGGGGAGCGTCTCAGCGAAGCACGCTGAAAGTACCGCGCCTTACCAGGGGTAACCGGCATCTCGATCGCGCCGGAAAACGGAGGGCGTGATGGGGAAGTGTTTCTGGATCGATATCATACCGAAGAACAGCTTGTTTAAAAAGCGGGTCCACGGGCCAGCGTTCCACTTACCTGCAAGCAAGGTAACAACGGACCGAAAAATGAGCTTCTGTGGGTGTGGATTGAAGAAGATGTCGCGGAACTCTGGTGAGTAAAATCCCACAACAAACTGACGAAACCTCTCGAACCGTTTGCGCTGACGACGGGAAAATGCAGCGAAGCCCGAAGCTGAGAAGTCGTTTTTCGTCAGCGCACGATGGAGTTCGGCAGCCGCTTCAATGCCTGATTCCATGGCGATTGAGACTCCAGTTGAGAATACAGGATCGAGAAATGATCCGGCGTCCCCGGCCAGGATCCAACGATCTCCGGCATACGTTGAAGCACTGTATGAGAAGTCCTTCTCAACGCGCACTGGCCACTCGCGCCGGGCTTCGCGCATTAGGTCGGCGACAACCGGTGTGTCGGAGATCGCGCTATTGAGCATTTCTTCCGACGATCCATTCGCTAATCTGCGGTAAAGGGTCTTCGGTAGAACTAACCCGACACTAGTTAACTCTTTTGAAATCGGAATAAGCCAGAACCAGCCGGCGTCGCTGCGCGCGATAAGTCGAATATCATCAGGGCGCGGACCCTCCAGTCGCGGCACGTTCGTGTAATGAGAGTAGATTGCTATATTGGCAAGCCTGGGTTCCTCGGTGCGGAGATTGAATTTTTGGGCGATCAATCCTCGCCGGCCTGTGGCATCAACCAGTGCCTGCACGCACAGCCGCTTTGTCGTAGCATCATGGCGTGATGCGACCTCGAGTGTTGCCGCATCCTTGGAAAACTCGCACGCAGTTACGTTGCATCCTTGTCGAACGTCGGCGCCCAATTCACGGGCTCTTTCCAGCAGAATGCTATCAAATTCCTGCCGGGGTACTTGATAAGTCTGAGATCTTGTGATCTCGCGCGCGTTCGCGAAGTCAACGTATCGTCCGCCCTTACCGTCGTGAGTGTAGAGGCGCGCGCCCCATTTCGCCGGAAAACCTGCGGCTTCTATCCTCTCGGTTATGCCTAAAGCCGCGAACGCGTCGTTAGCAGTCGGCAGCAGTGACTCGCCGATATGGAATCGCGGGAAGATATCGCGCTCCAAGAGAACGACCGAATGACCGTGTTGCCTCAGGCAGATGGCCGCCGACGAACCAGCAGGACCGCCTCCCGCAATAGCGAAATCAAAGTCATACAGCGATTTGGTCATTACTTATCCGGTTGCTCCAAAGGGAGCAAAGTAGCAACTTCAATTTTCGCCAAGATCGTAACGCCGAACCCTTGGAAGAGCGAAAGCTGTTTTGGCCGGCAGGGAGTCGATTCAGATCAGCCCCCGTTTGCGAAGATCTCCGAAATTTCCGCCAGAGGAGCGTTCGACCAGATCGATGGTGAATTTAAGCAGGCACACTTCCCAGGCGTCATCCACGCCCTGGATGATGGCGCTGAGCGGTTCGTTTGCGTTCTCGACGCGACGCCTGGTGCGATCGATCACCGCGCCGATTGAATCCCGCAGCGTTTGTTCGTTCAGATCGGTTTTGCGGAATTGAAAGCCGTAACGGAGCACCGCGCTGTTCCGCGCGTGCTCACGCAATTGCTCCACGTATCGTTCCGCTTTTTCTCCGAAGCCTTCGAGCAGCAACCGGCAATAATGCTCGGGCGTTAGAATCTGCGGGCGTTCCGCGTGCACTTTGCCATTGCGAATCCGGACCTGATCCACTCGATCCATTAACTCCGAGATCAAATAAAAATTAAAACTCGTGTTGCCAAACGTCGCGATCTGGCGCTCCGGCGCCAGGATTACATGCGTATTTTCAAGAGCGTAATCGAAATCGTCGCGAGTCATGAGTGGGTGGAAGGTATGGTGCCCCTCGCGTTTTTCAAAGGACACTAAAGGTAGCAAGGACGAGGGGCGCGATTATCGCTTACCGGACCTCCCGGCGTACTAATCTGTGCCTACTTACTTTTGGCTTGCGATTGTTCGCCGCTTGGTTGCTTCTGCTGCTGTGACTGAAACAGCAAGAGATATTCGCTGTAGCCCTCTTCCTTTAATTTCTCCACCGGAATAAAACGTAACGCGGCGGAGTTTACACAGAAGCGTTGTCCGGTGGGCGCAGGGCCATCGTCAAAGACGTGGCCGAGATGCGAGTCGCTTGATTTCGCACGGACCTCGGTGCGCTCCATGCCATAGGAAGAATCGCGTTTTTCTGTCACGTTATGCTTCTCAATCGGCTTCGTGAAGCTTGGCCAACCCGAGCCACTATCGAACTTATCCAGCGAACTGAAGAGCGGTTCGCCGGTGATAATATCGACGTAAATTCCTGGCTTGTGATTATCCCAATAGGCGTTGTGAAACGGTGGTTCTGTGCCGCATTGACGCGTCACCTTGTACTGGTCCTTGGTTAACTTCTGCTGCAACTCCGCGTCGCTTGGAACGGGTTTGGTCGGGTTGTTCATTTTCTCGGCTTCTTGCTTCTGCGTTTGAGCATAAGCGAACAAGATCGAACCAACAATCACCACGCCTGCCAGCCCAAACCACAGACTTTTGTGTGAGTGTTTATATGTCAATCGCGTCGCGCTCATCCCTGTTTCTCGCGTGAGAATTGTCCCCTTTGGCAGTGCTTAATCTCACGCGCAATCGCGTTCATTCAAGCGAATGTGACGGAAGTTCCCTTCATAATTAGATTCGCAAATCAGACACGAAATGGCTGGGACCTGTTCAATCCCGGCGCCGCCGGCCCCCGTGCACGCTTGGCGACTAGAAAGCTTCGCTGATCGAGAAGATGGCCAGCCGCATGAGCTGATGCGGGAATGCCGAGGGTGTTCAGAGATCGGTTGTTCCGCTGCCGCGATTCAAGTTTTGGGCTTGCGGCGAATCGAGCGTACTGCTTTAAGTGCGGTCGTGACGCGATTTCAGCCCGCGAACTAGCTCCAAATGGCGTTAAGCAGATTTTGGGTCGCTCTCTTCCTTTGTTCGATTGCCTATCTCCTCGTCCAGCTTTTCACCGGCCGATACTACACCATCGAATTTGCCGTGAGCGGCAAGAAGGACGATCCGCTGCTACAACGCGAGTATTACCTCAATAAGCTGCCACCTGAAGTAGAGCGCAGCTTGCAGAGCGCGTCCGACCACAAGATCACGATCGACAATAAAGAATATCAGTACACGACTGACAACGAGGTCTTGAAGCTCTACGCCGGCAAGCAGGCCGCTGACGGCGTCCTGCCGCAATGCAAAACTACGATCTTCGAAATCTTACTGCCGCTGATTGCGTACCTGTCGTTCTTCAGCGGTATCCTGCAGTTGCTGATAGACAGCGGCGCTGCGGAACGCGTCGCAAAATTCCTGAGTCCGATTTTCGTCCACGTTTTTCCGGACGTGCCGCGCGGTCACCCGTCGATCTCTTACATGACGTTGAACTTCGCAGCGAATTTCCTCGGCCTCGATAGCGCGGCGACACCGTTCGGCTTAAAGGCGATGGAGAGCCTCCAGGAGCTGAACGACCAAAAGGACCGCGCAAGCAATTCACAGATTATGTTCATGTGTTTGCATGCGGCCGGGCTGACGCTCCTCCCGACTTCGATTATCGGTTATCGTGCGGCTGCACATGCGACGAACCCGGCGGACGTGATGCTACCGTGCATTATCACCTCATTCATCGGCACGGTTGCGGCGCTCGTACTCGTCGGCATTCGCCAGCGGATCAATTTATTTAAGGCTACGATTGTGATCGCAATCGGCGGAACCGCTGCCGTTATCGCCGCGTTGCTTGCTTATATCACGCGGCTGGATCTGATCGGCAAAAGCCATTTCACCGGCAATCTCTCGAACGGTTTACTGCTCGGCCTTGTCTTCGCAATTCTCGGTTACGGCTTGTTGCGCGAGACGCAATTCGCGGCAAAGGGCACGACGATCTTCAATTCGTTCGTTGAAGGCGCCTACAACGGGCTAGCAGTCGGGCGTATCATTTTCCCGTATATCCTTGGAATGCTTGTCGCGATTTCGCTCTTTCGAAACAGTGGACTGTTCGAGATGTTCGCCGCTGCGCTAGCCAGGGCGTTTCGCGCTTTTCACGTGAGCGATCAGATCGTGAATGCGCTGCCAATCGCAATTCTTCGGCCATTCAACTCAGCTGGAAGCCGCGGATTTCTGCTCGACGGAATGTATACGTACGGTGCCGACTCCTTCACCGGCCGCCTCGGTTGCGTTTTTCAATGCGCAGCGGAGACGACGTTCTACGTCATCGCCGTTTACTTCGGGAGCGTGAAGATCAGGAATACCCGCTACGCACTAAGCACGATGCTGCTCATCGACCTGATCTGCGTGTGCGCGGCAATCTTCGTCTGCCTGGCCTTCTTTCAATTGTAGGGAGGTGCTCTTGGCGCCCGTTAGCTGCGCTGCAGCGTACCGGTGGCGTGCGGCTTGCCGATCTTGGATTCGCAGCGAATACGCGGCCAGTCAAGGACTCTAATACTTCGCTCCGGATGACCGACGGTTCTACGATCAGACCAAATTTTCGATGTAGGTCTTGCGGTGGAACGGGGCAAAATCTTCAAGCTTTTCGCCGGTGCCGATGAAGCGTGTCGGAATTCCGAGTTCATCCTGGATCGCCACGACGATGCCTCCTTTGCCGCTGCCATCGAGTTTCGTCACGATCAGGCCAGTGAGTCCAAGTGCATTATGGAACTCACGCGCCTGACTGAGCGCGTTGCTGCCAGTCGTCGCATCGACTACCAACAACGTTTCGTGCGGCGCATCGGCGTCGAGTTTGCCGAGGGCACGTTTTATCTTGTGCAGTTCGGACATCAGATTCGCTTTCGTGTGTTGCCGGCCGGCTGTGTCGCAAAGCAAGAAATCAAATTCGCGTTTCATCGCCGCCTGATATGCCTCGTAACAAAGTGCCGCTGGATCAGCGCCCGGTTGGCCGCGAATGATTTCGGTGCCGAGCCTTTTTGCCCAAATGTCGAGTTGCTCGATAGCTGCCGCCCGGAATGTATCTGCTGCAGCGAGCATCACCGAGGCACGAAGCAGAGGCGAACGACCCCAATTGCCTGAAGGCGGTTTAGATGAATCGCGGCTATCTTGCAGGTACTGCGCCAGCTTTGCGGTCGATGTTGTTTTGCCGGTTCCATTCACGCCAACGATCAAGATCACCGTTGGTTTGCCGTTTGCTCGACGGATTGGGGCCGGATCGCGCGGTAAAATGCGCGCGATCTCTTCGCGCACCGCTTTGATCACGTCGCCAATTCCGAGCAAAGCCCATGCCTCGCGTTCCTGGAGCGTCTTAATGATTCGCGTTGTCATCAGCACGCCGAGATCGGCACGGATGAGCCCTTCTTCGAGCTCATCCCAGTCAATCGGTTTGCCAGCGAATTGCTTGGCCAGTGATTGAAGAAAATTCATGTCTGAAACTATGAATCGTGAATCGCGATTCGTGAATGGATGTTACGATTTAGCGAATCACGATTCTCGTCTGACCGCCTCTCGCGCGGGCCTGTCCAAATCTTTTCGGATTCGATCGAGAATTCCGTTTACAAACCGGCCTGATTCGGCGCCACCGTATATTTTGGCCAACTCGATAGCCTCGTTGATAGAGACGACTGGCGGAATATCATCGCGGTAAAGCATTTCGTAGATCGCCAGCCGGAGAACATTGCGATCGACTGCTGAAATCCGGCGAAATTCGTAGTTCTCGCAGTATCGGCGAATGCGCTCATCGACTTCTGGCAAATGCGCCACCATGCCTTCGATCAGCGGCTGCGCGAATTCGCGCACTCGCGGCGCAGCGGGACAAAATTCCCAAAACTCCTCGATCTTCTCCGGTCCCTCGCCGTGCTGCAGATCTCGCCAGAAATGATATTGAACGGCAGCTTCCCGCGCCCTGCGACGTTTACCCATCCTCCTTCGACGGTTTGGAAACCGCCGCTCCTTGTTTGCTCCGAACTTCCGATAAAACGTTGGCGATTTCCACTGCCGCGCGCGCGGCTTCGGTGCCGCGATTGATTTCATTTTCAAGACAACGCGCGCGCGCCTGATTTTCGTTATCAAAGCTCAGAACCACGTTGATGACTGGCACGCCGTGTTCGACCGCGATCCGTTGCAGAGCGTCTGTTACCGACCGGCTCAGATTTTGCGCGTGATTGGTTTCGCCCTGCAGAATGACTCCGCACGCTATGATGGCGTCGGCTTTGTTTTGGTTCGAAAGTTGGCGCACGAGCACCGGGATCTCGAACGAGCCGGGCACGCGATAAACAGAAATCGTCGCGTCCGGCACAAGCGCACGCAGTTCGTCCCTCGCATGTTCGATGAGTCCATCCACGTATTGCGCATTGAACCTGCTCGCGACGACGTGGAACGCGCGTTTATTCTTCGCGGTTTGGGGGCGCGATGGCGATTCCTTTGTCATTCGTCATTCGCGAACGCTCTAAAGCAGATGTCCGAGCTTCGTTCTTTTTGTTTCGAGATACTTTTCGTTATGCGGATTGGCTTCGGCTCTGATCGGCACCTGTTCGACCATTTCAAGACCGTAGCCCTCAAGGCCAACAACTTTCTTCGGGTTATTTGTAAGGAACCGGAATTGCCGGACGCCGAGATCAAAAAGGATCTGTGCGCCGAGTCCGTAATCACGCAGATCGCTCGGATACCCGAGTCGTGCATTCGCCTCGACGGTATCGAGTCCTTCCTCCTGCAACTTGTAGGCGTGGATTTTTGCCGCCAGCCCGATACCGCGACCTTCCTGCCGCATGTAAACCAAAACACCCTGGCCTTCTTCCTGGATTTGCCGCAGGGCCGCGTGCAATTGATTTCCGCAGTCGCAGCGGCGCGAAGCAAACACATCGCCGGTGAGACACTGGCTGTGTACGCGCACGAGGGTGGGCCGGTGTTTGTCGATTTTGCCTTTAACGAGTGCGAGATGATGCTGGCCGTCGAGTTTGGAGCGATACAAATGCAGATCGAAATCGCCGTATTCGGTCGGCATTTTTACGACTTGCTCCAGCTCGACCAGCTTCTCGCGAACACGGCGATAGGCGATCAAGCTCTGGATCGTGCAAATTCGCAGACCGTGTTTGTTGCGAAACTCCATCAATTCCGGCAGGCGCGCCATCGTCCCGTCGTCGTGCAAAATCTCGCACAGCACACCCGCAGCTTGTAGCCCTGCCATTCTTGCCAGATCGACAGCGGCCTCGGTGTGGCCGGCGCGGCGCAGCACGCCGCCATCTTTTGCGCGCAGCGGAAACACATGACCCGGCTGATTCAGATCTTCCGGCGCCGATTTCGGATTGGCAATGGCCAGTATGGTCGTTGCGCGATCGTAGGCGCTTATACCCGTGGTCACACCCCGCGCCGCGTCCACGGAAACTGTGAAATCGGTGTTATGCTTCTCGCGGTTTTGCGCCACCATGCGTTGTAAACCGAGTTGATCGGCCCGCTCATTCGAGATAGGAACGCAAATCAAGCCGCGGCCGTGCGTTGCCATGAAATTGACCGCTTCCGGTGTCACCTTCTCCGCCGCCATTACCAGATCACCTTCATTCTCGCGATCGGCATCGTCGGTCACGATCACCATGCGCCCTTTGGCGATGTCGCTTAGCACGTCGTCAATCGCGTCGAACTGAAATGTTTCCTTTGCCTCTGAGATCATTGAGCACAATACCATTACGCCCGACACTGCCCCAAGCAACCTCTTGCTCTTCCTGTTACTCCTGTCTGTGCTCGAATTTTTTTGAGCTGGCGGGCGATTAAAATTGCTTCGCGCTCGTCGCGACGATCGCTTCCGGGCGGTACATGTCGCGGTTGCTGCCCTGAAATTCGGCTTTGAGTTTCACGGTGAACCGCGAAAGATCAACAAGGTCCCATCGCGTGAATTTCCAAATCGCATTCGGAGAACCTGATCCGGCTTCACGTGGCAAATGTTCAAATCCCACCACGAAATGCACCGCGTCGTCGCGCACTTTGTTCGTGGATTTTCTTGGCTCGAAATAGAACGCCCGGAAACTGCTGTCGCGGCTTCCGACAGCGTAAAGTTTCGGGTCCAAATAGAAGACGCGCCTGCTCTCCAGATCTACGATGCGCAAGTCGGGATAACCTGAGCGCTGGACTTTTCCTTCGGCGGTGAGCGGAAAATCGCAGCGCAAACCGGGAGCCGCATTGAGCAACTCGCGTAACGTATCTTCGAAATGGCTGCTGACTTCGTTGATACGATCGACTTTTTGGATCGCGCTGCCGGGCGCATTTAATCGCTTCACGGTCTCGTTGCAGGCGGTGCTGATGGCGTTTGCCACGCGCTGATCCACTGGGTTGCTCGCGTCAAACGGGAGCACTCTTTTCCCTGTCGCATCCAGAATGACTTCGCTAAACGGGACGCCGCGCAGTTGTTGATCTTCATCCAGCAACCAGGGAATCAATTGGTCCACCGGCTCCTTCGGCGCCGGTGATCTTTGCGCCAAAGCGGCACTCGCTAACGCTGTCGCAGCGACCCAGTAAATGAATCTCATTCCTCGGAATTCAAAATGGAAGCGCTATTCTCAGCAAGACCAAACGGCATACCAGTAAACGGCCGGCGGGCATCTTGCCTGCCAGACAGTTTGTGACTAGAGACTACGGTGCAGTTGAACAAACCCGACAAGATTTTCGTGGCCGGTCATCGGGGAATGGTCGGCAGTGCGCTGGTTAGGCGACTTGAAGCAGAAGGTTTCGACAATTTGCTGATTCGAGATCGATCAAAGCTCGATCTCACCGACGAATCTGCGGTTGCGAAATTTTTTGCAAACGAAACACCCGACATCGTCGTTGTCGCGGCGGCGAAGGTTGGCGGGATAAAAGCAAACTACGAATATCCGGTGGAGTTTCTCCTCGAGAATCTGCGCATTCAGAACAACATCATTCACTCCGCTTCCCGGACCGGCGTGCGGAAACTGCTCTTTCTAGGAAGCTCCTGCATTTACCCCAAGTTCGCGCCGCAACCGATTTCCGAAAGCGCGCTTCTCAGCGGGCCACTTGAGCCAACCAACGAAGCATACGCAATCGCCAAGATTGCCGGGATCAAGCTTTGCCAGGCGTATGCGCGGGAGTACGGCGCAAATTTCATATCGGTGATGCCGACGAATCTTTACGGGCCAAACGACAATTTCGATCTGGAAAAATCACACGTGCTGGCGGCGCTCCTGCGCAAGGCGCACGAAGCGAAAATCCGTAAGGAGAAAAAGCTGATCGTGTGGGGAACCGGAGAACCGCGCCGCGAATTTTTGCACGTCGACGATCTTGCCTCAGCTCTGCTTTTACTGCTGCAGAAGTACGACTCGCCGGAGATCATCAACGTCGGCTGTGGCGAAGACATCACAATTCGCGAACTGGCCAAATTAATCTGCGACGTCGTGGGGTTCGACGGCGAACTCGTTTGGGACAGGACCAAACCCGATGGGACGCCACGAAAGCTGTTGGATGTGACGAAAATTCGCACGCTTGGCTGGCAACCAACAATTCCATTGCGCAACGGCATCGCACAAACGTACGAATGGTTCGCAGCGAATTGCGCCGTACGGTAGGGATACCGCGCTGTCCCGAAAGCTTTCGGAAGTCGGCGCAGCGCGCCGACCCTGCCCGGCTGACGCTGAAAGGTTCGGGCGTTGACCCGCGAAAGCTTTCGGAGTTGACTCAATTGAGGACCGATGAAAAAGCTTCGCGTTGGCGTTGTTGGTGTTGGGCATATCGGAAGTAATCATGCGCGACTTTACGCAGAAATTCCGTCGGCTGAGTTCACCGCAGTGTACGATCTGGAGCCGTTCAGAAGCCGCACGATTGCGAGCAAATTCGGGGTAGCCCCTGCCAAATCGCTTGATGATTTCATCGGAATGGTGGACGCCGCTTCCGTGGCAACGCCCACCAATACGCACTACGAGGTTGCCCACGCGCTTCTCTCCAAAGGCAAACATGTGCTGGTAGAGAAACCGATCACCGACAACACTGCACAGGCTACCGAGCTCGCTGAACTGGCCGCGCGCAGTGGTCTCGTTCTCCAGGTGGGCCACGTCGAACGCTTCAACCCCGTTTTGGGCGCGCTGGAAAAACATCTGACCCATCCGCGGTTCATCGAGGCGCATCGGCTCGCCCCATACACGGAACGCAGCACCGATATCGGTGTCGTGCTCGATTTAATGATCCACGATCTGGAAGTCATTCTGAATTTTGTGCGCTCGCCTCTCTGGAGCGTTGATGCGGTTGGCGTGCCGGTGCTCAGCCGCAGCGAAGATATTGCTAACGCGCGGCTCCATTTCGAGGATGGCTGCGTCGCAAATGTGACCGCCAGTCGCATTAGTCCCGAGCGGATGCGCAAGATCCGGATCTTTCAAGAAGACGCGTATCTCTCGCTGGATTATCAAAATCAAAGCGGGGAGATTTATCGGCGCGTCGGCAAACAAATTTGGCGCGACAGAGTTGAGATCGAACACGGCGAACCGCTCAGACTTCAGCTGACATCGTTCATTGAATGTGCACGCACGGGAAGCCAGCCGCGCGTTTCCGGTTCGCAAGCCACGGCGGCACTGGAACTGGCAGTTAAGATTACGAAGCAAATCTCGGCGAGTACATAGGCCTGCAGCCACCGGTCTGTGGCCGGTCTTTTGCTGGCATTCAGAATGGACGGGCCAGAGGCCCGTGGCTACAACGAAGATGAAATCAATGACCATCTATTTCGTCGCGGGCGAAGTGAGCGCTGATAATCACGGCGCCGCACTAATGCATTCGCTGCGCGAGTTGAATCCCGAGGTGAGGTTCGTCGGGCGCGGTGGGTCACAAATGCAACAAGTCGCCGGCGCGCCCATTAAGAATTGGATTGGTGACGCAGCGGTTCTCGGTTTGTGGGAAGTGCTGAGAAAGTACGGCTATTTTCGCGAACAGTTCCATCAGACGCTTGTCGAAATTCTGGAAAGCAAACCCGACGCAGTCGTTTTGATCGACTATCCAGGGTTTAATTTGCGATTAGCCCGCGCGTTGCGCCGGCGGTCGGAAGTTCCAAAACTAATCTACTACATTAGCCCGCAGGTTTGGGCATGGAATCGCGGCCGGATCAAAAAAATGGCGCGCTTCATCGATCTCGTGCTCTGCATTTTTCCGTTTGAGACTAATCTCTACAACGAATCGGGCCTCCGTGCGGTCTTTGTCGGTCATCCAACGATCGAAAGACTTGAGACGGAGAAGATCGAAATTGAGCGTGATCCCAATTTAGTCGGGCTTTTTCCAGGCAGCCGGCTCCGTGAAGTTCGGAAAATCTTCCCCGTGATGGTCAAAGCAGCGCGCCTGCTTTTGCGGACCAAGCCGGGCTTGCGCTTCCGCGTCGCAGCGGCATCCGAAGGACTCGCGAGTGAAATGAGTGAAATGCTGAGGAGTGAACGATCGGAGGACCGGCAGGCGATTGAAATTATAGTCGGCCAGACGCCCGCGCTGATGCAGCAGGCGTGGGCCGGCATTGTTGCCTCGGGAAGCGCAACACTTGAGGCCGCCTATTTTCAAATGCCGTTTGTGCTGATTTACAAAGTAGCGTGGCCGACGTACATCGCAGCGCGCCTCGTCGTAAATGTAGATTATCTGGGCATGCCTAATTTGCTTGCGGACAAGGAAGTCGTTCCCGAATTTATCCAGCACGATGCCAAACCGGAGCCGATTGCAAATACTGTCCGGTCGTTAATGGAAGACGCAAATGCGCGCGATCGGATGACTTCTGACTTTGATTCGATCATTGGCAAACTAGGGAGAGGCGGAGCCAGTGAGAAGGCGGCGCAAACAATTATTCAAGAACTTAACGAGCGACGGTCTCCAGACGTCCGGAGCGATCGTGAAATCGCCCTTCCTTAACGGGCAAAGCCGGATCGAGCCAAAAGGAACGAATTAATTAATCGCCATGAAAATCTGGGATATTTCACGAAGTCTATCGAACGAGTTTGCCGAATGGCCGGGCGACGAGCCGTTTCGTTATCGTTTGACTAATGAGATCGCAAAAGGCGCAAGCGTAAATCTGGGCGCAGTCAGCATGAGCGTGCACAACGGGACTCACGCCGATGCGCGGTTCCATTTCGAAACAAATGGCGAATCGATCGAGAAAGCGCCGCTCGACCTTTATCTGGGCCGCGCAACCGTGGTCGATCTTTCGCAGAGTTTCTCGCGTCTGAAGGAAAAGCATCTGATTACGCTTGATGATCTCCGTCCGGACGCGGAAGAGATCGCCGCCACGTCGCGGCTCCTGCTGAAGACCGGCCGATGGAGCGACTCAACAGTTTTCCCAGAGAAAATTCCCGTGCTCGCGGCGGATGTGCCGGTGTGGTTGCAGAAGAACGGCGTGAAGCTTCTGGGCGTGGATTTGCCGTCGGTGGACGACATCGATTCCAAATCGTTGCAGAACCATCATGCGCTTGCCGGGGCTGGCGTCGCCATCATTGAATCGCTCGATCTGAGCGACGTTGCTCCTGGCGTTTACAATTTCGCGGCGCTGCCTCTGAAGATCGCGGGTGCCGATGGCGCGCCGGTGCGCGCGGTGCTCTGGCGTGATTGAATCGATATGACTGTCATTCCCGACGCAGGCGACGGATCCCATGACATAGCCCTAAGGTAGCTTCGCGGGAAATTTCGACTTCGCGCGACATGACAGAAAGCATATTGGAAGACCGCCGGACGCAGTGGGTTATCGTGGCACTGATCGTCGTTTTGTTCGCGACCGCTAATTTGCCCCGGCAGCTCGACGATTACGATCAGGCGAAGCAAGCGTTCACCTCATTCGAAATGGTCAAGGAAGGCCATTGGCTTTATCAGCACACTCCGCACGAAGGCGTGGCGACAAAGCCGCCGTTGGTCGGCTGGATTTCAGCCGCACTTTTTGCAGTGACGCGCTCATGGGAGATCGCATGGCGATTGCCATCGCTTCTGGCTGCGCTCGCGCTCGCGATTGTGTTATTCCGCGCGGCTAAAGATGCTTATGGAAAAATCGCCGCACTGATTGCACTCAGTGCATTCGGATTCAATCTGCTGAGTTCGCGACTGGCGACGCTCGTGCGCACCGACATGCCGCTGGCGCTTGTGATTTTTCTGATCGGCGTGCTGATTTGGCACAAGATCCGAGCGCGAACCAGCTGGAAACTGCGCGATCAAATTTACGTTTTTGTGCTGCTCACGGCGGCAATGTTGATCAAGGGTCCCATTGTTTACGCGTTTTTATTTCCGGGCATTGCGTTGCTCCAATTGCGCGGTGGTAGGGCGCGACCGCCGGGCGCGCCGAAAGCGAAGGAGGGTAGCGCCTGGCCTGGGTGGTGGCCATGGATCGCATCACTAGCAATTTTTCTCGTCTGGGTATCCGGCGGTATTTGGTTTCAGCCCGGGTTTTACCAGGAAGTTGTAATGCGCGAATTCGTCGGCCGCTTCGGCGAAACAATTCATCGGCCGCAACCACTTTATTTTTATTTCCCGCATCTGTTGCACAAATTCACGCCGTGGAGCGTGCTTATGATTGGGATTGCGGCTGTCGGTCTCCGGGCGCGAAACTGGCGGGTGCGCTCCGTGTTTCGCGAAATGTCTCCGGAAACTTTCTGGCTGCTTTGCTGGAGCATTGGCGGCTTGATTGCGATGTCGCTGATTCCATCAAAGCGCGTGGACAGAATTTTCCCGGTGATTCCGCCGCTCTGTTTACTGCTGGCGGCGCAGATTGCAGCGCGCAATTCCTGTAGCCGCGATCCTGTGGGCCGTTCTTCAAGAAATGTTGAATCAGAAGAGACCGGCCGTAGGCCGGTGGATACACAAAATGCGCTGACGCGCGTCTATAAGTGGAGTGTGATTGCTTTGGCGTTTGGAATCTCCTTCACCGGTGGCTACGCGAGTTGGAAGATCGTCACCGGCTATCGCGATCATCGCAATACGTTGGCTGTCTTCGGAAGAAATGTGCGGCGCGAAGCGGAAGCGCATCACTGGCGTTACCAGATTGTATCTGCCAAAGATGAAGGGCTGCTTCTCTATCTTCGAAAGACGCACTTCGTTGAGCCGGCTGATGCCATTACAGAATGGAACGCCGGAAATTTGGACGCGCTCGTTGCTTCAGAAGAAAAAGCGGCGGCTCTAATGCGCGAGCTTCAAGGTGCCGCTCTTTCTCAATTGCAAGCAAATGAGCAAGAACAACACCAGCAGGGCAGGGGATACGTTTTGATTACTCGTTAACCCTCCCGCGGATTCGGACATAACCAGCTGCTAGTCGCCCCGCTGTTTGAGAAAATGGTTCAATTCCTTTTCCCAGGCCTGCATGAATTTCTGATAAGAATCAGCCGTGAATTTCGACACGAATTCGTCGCCTGCTGCCCCGATGCTCGTGTGGCTGTAAGTCACGTCGGCAAAACATTGGTCCCCATTTGGGGTAAGCTGAATTTCCAGGCGGCAAGCCGTGACCCCCGGCACGATCTTTAACATCTCTACAAACCAGTTCTCCGGTTCGTGACGTGTGACATACCAAATCGCTTGACCGGGCTTGTCCGGAGTGATGAAAACGCAATCCCGCTCCGCAATGCCGGAGGAACTGATGACCAGGTCTGGCAGCCAACCAGCCGCCCATTCGGTCTCTCGCACTGGGCAGAGAAGCGGGAACACTCGCGCAGCTGACGCGTACAATCTTTGCCTGTAGGTGTGTGTTGCCCGGTTCGGTTTGGTAATACGCATAGTCGCCTAAGGACACGCATTCTGCAGTGGCTTGCACATAATGTCGCCAGAGCGATTGTGCCAAAACACAAGGGGCAAATATTGTCCAGCCCAGGCGTGAATACCACGCCTGCTTGTCGAGTGTGAACAAATAAAGAGTTTGTATCCCGCGTGCTCGAGCCGCGTCCTCGACGGTGGCACACAGCGCGGCACCAGTCCCGCGTCGCCGAAACTGCGGACCGACAAATACTCCGCCGAGCCACGGACTCAGGTCTTCGCGCCCCTCAAGATCATGCACGCGAAGGGCCGCAGTTCCGGCAAGTTGCCCATTTTCATGCGCAACCCATGCGATGGGCAACTGATCTCGATTCATGTGCGCCTGTAGCTTTTTGATCCGCGCATCAGGGGTCTTTTCGCCAAGAATGGCATCCCACTCCTCAAACAGCCACTGCGCCAACTGCGGGATGTATTCCGCGTGCTCGACAAGATAGCTAATCTGAACTCCAGGCATGTCGATGCTATCTTCAGACTAACGAGACACGAGATCAGCGACCGCGCCAAGCCAGTCCGCTCTCTGATTCACTTGACGTTAATTGCAAGTGCTATCGTCGGGGCGGCCATTGCGTGTGCGTGATGCGGATCTGGTTGTCCCTTTGCCAGGAAATACCACACGCCCGGCATCATTCGGCCTCGTTCAGGCAGCGGCTGCAAGTTCGAAGGGTTCAGGCCGGCCGCAATGAGTCCTGAGGCGTCGAATTCATAGACTACGTCTTCCGATGTGCGTTCCGGTTGAGTCGAGAAGTGAACCATGGTACCGAGGCCGCTATTGAAACAGTATTCGCCACTCGCCGCCGTTTGATCGACAGCTACCTTGGGATTCGCACGCAAGATTTTGGCGATGGCTAGGATCTTGCCTTTCGCTGTGCCCGTAAGGCCGAGAACATCGGCATACTCACGTTTAAGCCCGGTGAGTTCGTCTTCGGATTGGGCTGTGTCGCCGGCGAAAAGGCGACTCATGATTAATGAAACCTGAACAATCAAAACGACAAAAACAATGCGTCTCATGATGATACCTCCATGTTGTGTTTCAGTTCATTGTATTTCGACTGGTTTTTGCAATCTAACGCGACGCGAGGAAAAAATTCATGGAGAGATTTGATTTGCTCACTTCCGTTCGCTCAACTCCGTCTTCCCGTCTATGTCACGGCACCTGGTGATCACGCGTCCGCTGCAACTAACCACGCGGTCAGAGCGCGGATGGCAAACAATCTGAAACTAGATCGCAGGCTTGCTCGCGGCGCGTTGCATCGTCTGGTTAAACCCTCTCATTTACGACAGCGGCCGGCCCACTGTCGCTGGCGAGCAGGGCATCGACGTCCAAGATAAACGCCGGAATGAAGCCCTTATGTTTAGCATTGCTCCACCACGCCTCGCCACGCGGCGTCTTGAGCAAGCTGCACAGGAGCGGTCCCGCCGTTAATTCGAATGTCCCCTTTGGAAAGACGCCGCGCTGCGTTCTGTCCCAAATGTGGAAGGCTGCCCATGCGTTTTCCTGCAGCATCTGCTCCAGCCTCAGCTGATCAGCTGCATCCAGGGCGCGTTCGCCGTGAAGGCCAGCAGTCATGAGCTCGGCAATGTCGCGGTTTTGGGCGATGGCTTGGCGGATCACCGTCCACTGCTCCATTGTGGAATTGTGCTCATTGCGCTCGAGTGCGGCCGTATTTTGTTTGATCTGTAAACCGACAAAGATCAAGGACACAATGACGCCAACCGAAGCAACAATTTGCGCGAGATAGGATATTTGTTCGAACGACATAGGGCTTAACGATCGGGGAGTTCAGACCTGTCCAAGAGCAACAACACACCTCGGGTGGAGAGTAGGACCCTCATGCAGCCTAACGAGTACAAGAACAGTCATCGCTGGCGGGACCGAGCCCAATCTGCAATGGAAGTTTTGAAGTCATATTAAAAATTCACGGCGGGGCGGCCAAAGGGTGGCTGCATCGGTTGGCTAGGCCTTTTGCGTGCTACAATCAGTGAGCAGCATAGAAATAGATCGCGATAAAAACAGCAACCGGTAGAATTGCGGTGATCCACCAAACTGTTTTGATCGCGGGTCCTTGAGATGATTCAAACCTCTGCTTAACGAATTCTTCGTAGTTGAAGTCCTCGTCCGGTAAATCTACGGCATCGTATGCTTCGGCATCTTCCCGCCAGCCCGAAGTGTGGTCTGCTCCACACTCCGGACATGCCAACGCGGTGCGGGGAACGTTTTCGCCGCACACTGGGCATATGTTCGGTGCGCTTAGCTTACTCATCATTGCTGTTCATTGGTTACCTTTTGGACATAACGCGAATAGCACCGTTGCGGGAAAGAGATAAGCCACGGCAGGGTGTCGTGGCAAACACGCTGAACGCATTTCGATGTGGGGTCGTTGCCTTCATCGATTGGTTAGGACGATCACGGCACCACGACAACATTCCCTTTCTTCGCGATATGCTTCAATCCGCCGGGGTGCTTCAGGTCGGGAGAATCAGCGCGAATCATCAGATCGGAAATCCGCTCGGTTGTCGTGAACTCAAATCTGCCATCGCGGCCGGCCTGTATGTGCATCATGATGGCGATGCGTTCGTCTCCAGAGGAAGTGAACTGGCGCTCTCGCAACCCCGCCGAAATCACTGCTTGCGATACAGGACGAGCAAGGGAATCGACGACGATGCCTGTGACTGTCGTCTCATTGGTACGCGAGCTCGCTGCGAGCGTGATGAGAGCGCTAGCAGCCACAACTATCAGAGTGCGCATTAGTCCTAGCGAGACGGAGTTCAGCCACCGCTGGCGGGAGCGAGCGTTGCTGTGGAGTTAAATGTTGAACTCATCGAAAAGCTAGACATCGGAACGGCCAGCAGTTGGCTGGAGCGATTAGATGGCATGAAAGGGAGCGGATGAGCTTTTAGACTCATCCGCTCTATGCAAAATACAATCGTTCATAACGAAGGGGCGGCCTCACTCGAGGGCGCCGTTGGTAAAGTAAAACTCTCCCGCTCGATCATCAAGCTCGGGTTGGACATGCACGCCAGGGCGTACGTGGTGGTGGCGCAATACGATCATCTGTTGCCGAAGCCACCGCGACGTTTTTCGCCGCCGGAGTTTGTGCCGTGGGTGGAAGGGCTGCTGCGAAGCGGTCACATCGTGCACGTGGTTTATGAAGCATGCGGGTTTGGGTTTGGTCTCTATCGAGAGTTAACAGCGCTCGGGGTCCACTGCTACGTGATTGCGCCGCGCAAACTCGACGAGCAATGTACCCGGGTAAAGACCGATCCGCGCGATGCGGCGACGTTGTGCCAGCGACTATCGCGCTATGTGGAGGGTAACACGCGGGAGTTGGCAGTGATTCGGGTGCCGAGCGAAGCGGAGGAACAAGCCCGGCATGTTTCCCGGCAACGCGAACAACTGGTACGGTTACGGCAGAAGTTGGAGGCCCAGGGGCGCAGTTTGCTCATCAATCACAGTCTGCCGGCGCCGGCTCACTGGTGGAAGAACCAGACTTGGTCGCGCTTAAGCAAATTGCTTCCGGCCTGGATCTGTCTTCGCCTGGAAGTTCACCGGCCGGCCTTGTTGACCCTGGAGCAACAGATCAGCGCTTTGAGTGCGGAGCTGGAAGCGGCCGCTCCCGTCGATATTCCCGCAGGCGTGGGCAAACTAACTACCGTGGTGATGACCCGCGAGATTTGCTCGTGGGAGCGCTTTTCCAATCGGCGTGCCATTAGTTCGTATACCGGACTGTGTCCGGGCGAACACAGCAGCGGCAGCAAACGGGTACCAGGCAGCGTGACCAAACACGGCAACCCGCGATTGCGGGCGGCGCTGGTGGAATGTGCCTGGCGTATGGTGCGCTTTCAACCCAACTATCCACCGGTGAAAAAGCGCCTGAGCGTTCTGGCAAAAGGTTCACGCGCGATCGGCGCCGTGCGCAAGAAAGCCATCGTAGCGGTGGCGCGCCGTCTGGCTGTCGATCTGTGGCGCCTGCACACCGGCCGCTGCAGCGCAGAGCAACTCGGATTGAAGTTTTAAAACAATTTGGTTCGAGGGGAACAGTTTGGAACGTGGCGTGTGTCCGGTGCCTAACCTGGTCCGATCGTCGCCAGTGCGGCTCGCACCGTCGCTTTAGATTGGACCGCGCCCACGTTCCGCTTCAGCCGACAGCATAAGTCACATTGCGCTGCCAAAACCAAAAGGCATGCGCGGATAGGAGTATCAGCCGCTGAAAAAGCTCAGCGCGCACTTCGAAGCGGATACGTTCTCAAACACCAACCAACAATCGCCCAACTACCAACCACACCCATGTAATAAACCTTATTTATCCAAACTCACTCCTTGACACCCTTCATAGGGGTTAGGCCTTTATGGCTGTTTCGTCAGGTAATCTCGCAGCTCCATCTCATAATATTTCGCGATGGTTTTCCCAAAGTCCGTCTGCTTGGTGTACTCAATCGTAAGCTGAATCTGTTTTGCTAGCTCAGGCACGACAATGACGTCAAAGACTCCCTCTTTATTGGCCTGGTCTCCGCGATGAGGTGAGCTACGGAACGTCCCGACGAACTGACCGTGGCGGTCCTCGATGTGTATCACGCAATCGCCGAGTTCGGTGCCGTTGATCCGGCGCGGCGCTCTGACATAAAACCAAAGCGTGCGCTCTGGCCACTCAGAAGGACGTGCTGCAACAGGGGCGCCGTCGATGTGCACGTAGAAACCATCGCCCGCTTGGGAAGCACCATCCGGAAGCCGGATTGTCTCCGACCCCTGCGCACGCACGTGCAGAGTCGTTAGGCTGATCACGATCCCTACAAGCGACGTTTTCATGGGCCTAACGAGAACAAGCTCAGCCGCGGCTACCGGGAGCGGGGCCGAAAAGCTCTGGAACTGTTTTAATCATAAAAAATGTGAACGCACAACGGGTAGCCGTCGCCTGCAGCGCTTTGTTAGACCCCATTACTTCATCCATTTGTCCTCACCACCGTGAGAGCGGACATACATAAACGTACGGTCGGAATGTGGCTCAAAACCAGTGATCGTCATAGTGCTTCGCCGTGACTTTGCTGAGACCGTATTTTTGGCGTCGTAGTAGGTGATGAGAATCTTGTCTCCATCACTGAGCGACCATCTGCCAGATTCGATCATGTCGAAGCAGTATCCACGATACTCCCCATTGCCGCTGAACTTATACAGGCTCGCGCTGCATCCGCGCAAGCTGACCCAATCGCCAACGATGTCCTTGACCGCGACGTGGATCGGCGCGGCGTTTGTGCTCGCTGCGAACAGGCTCAGGAGCAAGAGGATGCGCATAGGTCTAACGAGAATTAGGCGAACGTTCGCAGTAAAAGGCGAACATTTTTTCGTCTAATATTAATTGGAGGGCAGGTTCCAGCGACAATGGTTGATCGAGCGAGCTGCGGACGTGGACGTCGCGACGGCTCAGTACATAGGCGTAAATCATTGTGGTCGCGGCATCCTTGTGACCGAGCTGTTCCTGCACAGTGCGAATATCCTAGCCATTCTGCAGCAGATGTGTAGCGAAACTGGTGCCGCGCATAAAAGCTACGCTGACGCGGTCGGGCTGATTGAATTCTACAACAAACGCCATGGAGGTTAGCGGTGTAAGGATTGAACCGTGTGATGAATCACGAGAGGCGAAGCCTATCAGTTTCATTTGTGGTTGCTGTTGCGCCAGGTCGGCTCAGAGTTGCTCGATTTTGCAGCCACGCGCTTTCAACAGTGCGAGAAGGCCATTCGGCCCGCCGATGTGACCTGCGCCGACGACAACGAAATAAGTTTTACCGCTGCGCAGGTAGCCGTCGATCTTCGGAAGCCAGTTCATGTTGCGCACATCGATGAGGCGTCTGGCCAGCGAAGGAAAATCCTGAAACGACTCTCGCACGACCTGGTTGAGGGTTTCCGCATCGCCGCGACGCCATGCGGTAGTGAGAGTCGCGCCGCCTGGACCCTCGCGAGCTGCGTCGATGAACAAGATCAAGAGTAAAGCTTCCGATTCACGGTCGCTCATGTCCACGAAGAAGGCGTTATGCTCTTTTACCGATTCCAGGCCGGACACTGGCTTGGACTTCGCCGCGGCGCGCCGTTCCAAGTACTGCTCAACGCCCAATTGCCAGTGCTCGTAGGTAGGCGAAGAAAGTAGCACGTTGATCAGCCACGGTCGATACCTGGCAAATTCGCTTTCCGGCACATTCATCAGCGCGAAAAACCGACGGATGTAGGCGTAGGTGCGGGGGTCAACATGATTTTTCAAAGTGTCGCCTTTCGGATAGGTGCCGGCGCGCAATAACTCTTTTGCTTCTCTAGCACCCGCCTTTGGATCGTCTTCGAACACAACCCGCGAGCAGGTCTCCAACGCGTGGTTGTACACGGCTGGCAAGGGATAATCGGTGTTGCGTAAGGCATGAACCGATCCGCCCAGATACATGATACCGCCAGTCGGTCCGGTCACCTTCCATACGCACGACAATGCGACTGCCGTGCGCGGCAGAACACAAGACAGCGCTACCGCAGTAATCGACGCAAAACTGGAGAGACGGAATTTCAACTGCGGGTCGTTGTCCTATCAGTTCGCCAACAGACCGGCAAGCATTTTTTACTTGGTTTTCGCGACGGGGTTCCTTACAGTCGGCGCCCGTGAAACCGGCTATTGGAGTTGTGGAAGTGTGTTGCATCCTTTCGTTAGGTATTCTTTTACCATTGCGTGCGGAGGACGCGTCGATTGATCGGCTGCTGAGTAAGCTGCCGCCGCCGGAGAAGATCATCAAGCCGTCGGTTCAAAAGGCGCTTCAGCAACCTGACCCGGCCTTCAAAGATGCGTTGGCTGCCTCCGTCGTTCAGTCATTCCGAAAAGGGGATTTTTCGGCGGCGCTGAAATTCTCTCGTAAATTGGTCGAGCGCTATCCGCGCAGCGACGGTGCGCAGATTCTTCGCGGCATCGCTGCGTACGATCTGCGTCAGTTCGGTGAAGCGACCGCATCATTTCAAGCGGCGATAAACGCCGAGCCACGATCGGTCCTCGCACATTTTGGTATTGCGTTAGTTGAAGTGAGTCAGGGACATTATGCGGCGGCGATTCCGCATCTCCAGCGAGTAGTCGAGCTGCAGCCGAACGCGTCGGGCGCATACTACGGTCTGAGCGATTGCGCATATCAAGTGGGCCGAAAACAAGACAGCGTGACGTATGCGAGGAAAGGCGCGGCTTTGGCTCCCACCGACGCTTATATGTGGTTGCAACTGGCCAAGGCAGAGAAATCTCTCGGGCACACTGAATCGACATTGAATGCAATCGAAAAAGCAGCGCAAGTTTCACCGGACAGCGGAATGTTGCTGGCGGTACTGGGCTTCAGTTACATCAACCTCAATCGTATTCCACCGGCGATTCCACCACTCCAACGCGCAGCGAAACTCCTGCCTAACAATTATCTGGTGCAATCACAACTCGGGTACTGCTTGATGACAGCGGGGCAACCGGACGCGGCAATCGGATATTTACGGAAAGGCGCGAGCTTGAATTCCAGCTATGGCCCAGTATGGGAGCACCTCGGCGTTGCCTATCAAAAACGTGGACACCATCGTGATGCTGTCGATGCGTTGGAAAAAGCCACCCGGCTTATGCCAAACTCTCGATACGCCTGGCAACATCTGGCTGAAGCGTATCAAGCCACCGGTCGCAGCGCCGAAGCCCAGCGGGCTACCGCTCGCGCGCAACAACTCGGCGGCACAGTGGCGAAGTCGGGCAAGAAGAAGGCGTAACAGTTCGCGATTGCCGTAGTGTCCGCTGTTCGCAACCGAATCCAGTACCGATTTAGCCCGTTATTCACATGCGTTGAGACAATGCATGCTACAAACGATTGGTGTCGGCCGCTTGGGACGTTGTAACGATTTAACGAATCACGCCAGGCGAAGCTCATTCGTGTCCGTTCGGGGTTAGGAATTATTTCAAAAACAGGCCCATGCTGTCGAGGTCGATGATGGCGTGGCAGACGTAGAGCGTGTCCATGCCGAGGATGCCGGCGATTGTGCTGCTGCCATGTTGCAAGGCAAAGTTTGGCAGAGAAGCGACGCCAAATTTCTCCGGTGGCGCTTTGAAACCGCCGATGCTCAGGTCGTTAATTTTTGCGGCGCTGACCCGTTTCGAGGCGCCACGGCCGAACTGCGCAGAAATCCGCGTCGGCTCGGGCACGAGTCCGAGCGATTTAACAAAAGGTTCGTGCAACGCGGTAACAAACGCGCCGGTATCGACAAGAAGACGCGCTGGTTGTCCGCGGATTGAGCAGGGGACCGTCAGGGCGCCGTTCTCCTCCCGCTGGATCGGAATGCGTGTGAATTTCTCGGAAACAGCAATGGAATTCAGGTTTGTTTGGCGTCCTTGATCGACTTTAAAGAAGACCAGTTTGGTTCGGCAATTAATCACCGCTTTGTGCCGGAGCAGAATGTCGAGACCAAGGACTCCAGCCACGTGATCTGTGCCACTACCGGAATGACTTGAATTGCGCAGTGCGACCGGATTGCTTCCGAAATTCATGGTACCTGCGGTAATGTTTTGCGCGAGGCCAACAGGTAACAGCTCGCCATTAATTTCGTTGCCCATCGTGAAAACCTGAGATGGCACCGAAAAGCGAACCTGGTTCAAGGCTCGTTGGAATGGTTTTACGCCGGCTGATTCGGCGATATCCTTATCGAGAATTATTTGGCTGGCGCCGGTATCCACCAGCAAATTCGCGGGCTGCGCGTTGATGAGGACGGACATGATCATTTTGTTCAGCGGCCGGTAATGGACCGGCACGGCTTTGTAACCGGGGAGACGCATCGCGGAACGATTTTTGGCTGCGCCAAGAACCGAGAGCGGCACGAGAGCGAGAAGTAGCACAGCCGTCACGGCTGTGGGGCTGGCGGGCATCCTGCCTGCCGCATTGAGGACGAGACGCAAACGGGCGGAGGTAGTGCTTCGAAGCAGGCGAGATGCCTGCGCCACTCTCACAACCCCGTCGGACAATCGATAAATTCCCATGGCACCCTGAATCGTTTCGACAGATGCGCAGCGAGCGCTTTTACGCCAAACACTTCCGTCGCGTAATGTCCGCCGAGCAAAAGATTCACGCCGAGTTCTTCGGCTGCAACTGCGGCCCAGTGCGGCGCTTCGCCGGTGATAAACGTGTCGACGTTTTCCTCTGCCACCCGGTAGATCTCCGAGCCGGCGGCCCCGGTCACCATGCCGATCGCGCGTGTCTGTTTCGGTCCGCACCCGAAAACTTTTACCGGCCCATTCAACGCCTTTTGTAATTTACGAACAAGGTCACTACGCGGCACCGACGCGCGGATTTGCAGCCCGACCGGTTGACCTTTTTCCTCGAGAAATGGTTGCGCCGATTTCAGTTCCAGCGCGGCTGCGAGTTGTGCATTGTTACCAATTTTCGGATGAATGTCCAGAGGGAGATGCGCGCTGTAGAGCGCGATATCTTTTTCGAAGGCCAGCCGCAGTTGCCGGCGTAACGCGTTTCGTATCGGCTGCAATCCCGGCCAGAACAAGCCGTGGTGCACGACTAAAAGATCGACGTTTTGTTTTGCAGCCTCACTCAAAACGCGCGTCGAGATGTCAACCGCGGCGCCGATCCGCCTTACCCGCCCTGAATTTTCGATCTGCAGACCGTTCAATGCGTTGTCCCAATCGCCCACTTCGCGAATGTGCAGAAAATCGTCGGTGTAACTGACAACCTCGGAGAGTGCCGGCATGAAGCGAGTGTAGCGGCTTTTGTGTCAAACGCCGAGGCAAAACAGAGGCGCTCGCCGCAATCGCCTCTACAGAGTTACCGCAAAAATCATTAGGCGCCCTTCGATTCCGCGGACTTCATGCGGTGGTAGTTCCTCGAAGGTGAATGAGTCGGCTGAGCGATCGCGCACTGCCGCGGTGACGAGCAACGGTCTGTCCACCGTTTTCGTCAGGCCTTGTATGCGCGAGGCTACGTTGACCGTGTCGCCGATCGCAGTGAACTCCAGCCGTTGCGGGGAACCGACGCTGCCCACAATCGCCGGGCCGGAATGAATTCCAATTCCAATTTGGATTGGCGCGCGGCCTTTCACTGCCAGTTCGTCGTTCAACCCGTTCACCGCTCGCCAAAATCTCACGGCCGGCCGAAACGGCATCGCGGACATGATTCGAACTAGTGTCCCCCGCACCGAAGATCGCCATGAAACCGTCGCCTAAATATTTGTTGACCATGCCGCGATGTTCCTCTTCAACGGCGCGCACGCTTACCCGGAAAAAGTCGTTCATGACTTCCACGATTTCCGCAGGCGGGGACGCGCTCGCCCGGGCCGTCCACGAACGCATATCGACAAACATCACGGTGATTTCCTCTTCGACGCCGCTCAATCCTGGATCGCGCGCCAGGATTCGTTCCGCTGCGCGTCTGCCCACATGCAGGCCGAAGGTCTGACGCAATTTTTCCTTGTCCCGGAGCTCGCGGACCATCTGATCGAATTCACAGAGCAGTCGTCCGAATTCATCCGCGCGCGCTGCGCCGGCCGGGCCAAGATCCACGGTCAAATTTCCGCGCGAAACCGCGTCGGCTGCGATGCGCAGTTGATCGATCGGTTTGGCGACCAGCCGACTCATCATCAGGGCGGTGAAAATTCCAAACGCGATGCCGATAACCCCAACAAAAACGGCGAGCCACGCCTCGTTCATTGCGGGTGCCCGCGGCGCCAACAGGAGCAGCAACAGCGACGCGATCGGACAGATGGACGCGGAGACCGCCCACACAATTCCGCGGCCGCGCAGCGACAGCGTAAAGATGTTCGGTGTGCGATCGGCGCGTTCGTCACGAAAGAAAGCCGGAAACAATCCCCACTGACTCGCAAGCTCGACCAGGAAAAATGAATGTGTGACCGCGATGAAGCCCGAGACACAAAACGAAATCGGCAGATCCCACAGCAAGCGCGGATCCAGTGGGTTCTGTACTTGAAGCAGCGCGCCGATAAAAACCGGTATGCATAAAAACCAAGCAAGACCGCAAATCGCAGCCGCAAACCAGGGCAAATGAATTAACCGCCGGCGCGCCTGCGTCAGTTGCTGTGGCGGCGGTCTCTGAGCGGCGATATTGGTTTGAAGCCGATGAATCAGATCGCGGAATGAAAAAATTCGTCTCAACCACAGATAGATTCCAATGGGGTAAACGAGGGCGTTGTAAGCGATGACCGTGTCGAAGAAACGCTGTCGCAACGCAGGGGTGAGCATTGGCTCAATAACAGTTGCGTTGTACCAGATGTTAAACCCGCTCCCGAGAATTTGTGGAATCACCGGCGCCAGGGCGGTAAGCAAGAGCCCGTAACGGGTGCGCACGGGATTTCCAAGGGGCATCCGATTATTTCGACTCATTCACCCGGAAGTTCCAAATCCCGATTTCCAAATCCCAAGCAAATCTCAATCGCCAAATTCCAAAAAATTCGCGCGATTACCCACTTTTCGAGACAATCGAAGAAAAGATAAGAGTCAACTCTGGCGCCTCCGCCGCGAGTTTGTCGCGAGCAACCAATGTGGCCTTCGTCAAACCAGCATCAACTAATCGCAAAAACAAGCGGCTTTCCTTTGCTTCTTTTCGACAAATCTTCACCCGCATCAAAAAGTCTTTCTTGCTCAGAGTTTCGTCGGCTTCAATCCAATTGGCGGCCACGGACCCCGATGCGCGCACCAACTGCCGGACATCTTCCGTATTACTGATTGTCCTAGGCAGCTGCTTTACGAATGCGCGTACGGACTCTGCAAATCGAAACGTTCGCTCTTCGAGATCACGAGGCTTAGGAGTGTCTTCGATTTGAGAGTTCGTATTTGATCCTTTGTTTGGGATTTGCGTTTCGGGATTTGGATCTTGCTGCCTTCGGCAGCGTCCATGGCTTAAAATAATCCAGGAGAATTAACCGACTGCGATTCACGTATGCGCACTCGCGTTGCACGCGCGGAAAATCCGTCACCGGCCCGAACTGAAATCCGGCGGTCAACGGCTGAAAGAAATTGTCCTGGTGACTCGGCAAAAAAAAGCGCGGCTGCAACCGCTCGAGCGCAGCACGCAGTCTTATGCGCGAATCGGGCAACGCAACGCCCAGGATCGCCAGATCCACCCGGCGGCTGACCGACTCGTTAGGCGGCAACTGCGCTGGTGTTCCACCGGAGTCGATGTAAATGCTCTGGCCGTTCACTTCGATCAAAAACGCAAGCGGTTCGCCGCAAACCCAGTCGGCAGCGCGTTGCGGTACAGCCCCGTGCGGATGCGGTCGATCATATGGCACTTTGCCGAAGAGCCGATCGTGCGTCGCCGGTAGCACGTGAATTTTCCACGGTCCGATTCGTCGCACGTCTCCGGGCCTTACCGCGTCGCCGGATGATGCACCGGCGCCCGGCAGCCGCCGGACAAGATCGATGCTGGATGCGGACCCTATGAGACGCGCCCGTGTTTTTGACATGATAAATGGGACATCAAGTAAATGATCGAAATGTCCGTGCGTGACCAGAATCGCGTCCGTCCGGCAGTTGCCACACGCGAGATGGCGTAGGCCATCGTTGATGCGGGAAATATTCGGTTGAATTCGGCACCCAAGTGCAACGCTCAAAAGATCCACGCGCGAGAAGTAAGGATCGACGAGCAATGCGCGTCCTTTGAATTCAAATTGGTAACCGTTCGTTCCGAGATAAGTCACGCGCACACCGTTGCGCGGAGCCGACTGAGAATCGCTCACCACGAGTTGAGCGCAGGGTGCCAGTCCCGCACAGAAGGCATGCGTTGCGAGTGTGAGGAAAAGCAAAAAACGCACGCAACCACGCATAACGCTGATGCGGCGGATGTGGAAGCCAAAGCGGCGTCTTGAGGCAAACACCTCACAAAATCTGCTCATCCGTGGAATCCGTAATCCGTGGTCTCGCTGGTCTGAATTTCTCTTTGCTTGACGAATTCGACGCAGCTTGTGAGTTTCAATACGTATGAAGGTGGAGTACACAGATGCACCGACGGCTCAGCTGGAAACGGGCACAGACGATAAAATGCCATGTCCGTATTGCGGGCATCTTCTGCCGAAGGACGCCGAGCGTTGCGACCGCTGTGATTGGGTGCGCGGCGCAACACAAACTGCAGAAGGCAAAGCGAGTGACGCAGTCGCGGTTATGTTCAGTATCATTCCCGGTCTGGGACACATTTACAAGGGACACATCCTGGCGGGGCTGCTCTGGATGGTCGGCGCGATTCCGGTCGGTATTTTTGCTTTCCTCGCTGCGTTTGCCTCTGCAGGGTGGGGGCTGGGTCTGTTCTTCTTCTATCTCGCCGCGGTGATGCTTCATGCCTACGGGATCGAGGATCGCGTAGTGCCACCGGAGAGCGACGAAGGCGAGGAGTATTAGGTCGGTTACCTCGTTACATCGTGAATGGATTCACGAATCTCGATCCTCGATTCTCGCACTGCCTTGTGAATTTCTTCGAGGATTTCGCGCATGCCATAACGAAATTTCCAGGTTGGATAATGCGTCTGGAATTTACGCACGTCGCTGATCCACCAGATATGGTCGCCGATGCGATTGGTCTCTTCGTAGTTCCAGTCTAATTTCTTGCTGCTGATCTGTTCGGACATCTCGATGGCTTCGAGTATGGAACAGTTACTGTAACGGCTGCCGCCGATGTTGTAGACTTCGCCCGCGCGCGGGGCGCGAACGAATTCGGCGAACGCTTCGACCAAATCGAAGCTGTGAATGTTGTCGCGCACCTGTTTGCCCTTGTAACCAAACACGCGATAAGGTCTGCCGCTCACCGCACAGATCATCAAGTAGGAGAGAAAACCATGCAGCTCGGTGCCGGTGTGCGCGGGCCCGGTGAGACAACCGCCTCGGAACGAAACCGTGGGCATGCCGAAATAGCGTCCGTATTCTTGAACGAGAATGTCCGCTGCGACCTTGGATGCGCCAAAGAGCGAATGTTTTGTGTAATCGATGCTCATCATTTCCGAAATACCGGGTTCGTATTCGTGGCCGGGCTCGATTTCCCACCGTTTCTCCAGCTCGCGCAGCGGCAATCGGTTTGGGGTGTCGCCATAAACCTTGTTGGTCGACGTAAAAATGAAGGGGGCCTCCGGAGAAAACTTTCGCGCCGCCTCGAGCAGATTCAGCGTGCCGTTGGCGTTCACGGTGAAATCGGTCTGCGGATCGCGCGCTGCCCAGTCGTGTGACGGTTGGGACGCCGTGTGAACGATCGCTTCGATGGTTCCGCGATGCTGCTTGAACAGATCCATCACCGCGCCGGCGTCCCGGATGTCCATGTCACGGTGTTCGTAATCGCGAACGTTCGCGATCAAATCGTTGCGCGTTTTTTTTGTGGAAGCTTCGGCCCCAAAGAACTCAGCGCGCATATCGTTGTCGATTCCGATGACGCGCGCGCCTTCGCGCGCGAAGCGCCTGACCGTTTCCGATCCGATCAATCCCGCGGAACCCGTGACGATGATTGTACGCATCATGTCGAATTCACCGGAACAGGTGCCGCGTCCGTGCTCCGGGAAGCACACGAGCATCGCGTGCAATCCCCGATCTGAACTAGTCCCCAATGATCCATGTGACTTCGCCCGCAGAAGGATTCACTCGTGCGGCGGGGAATTGCCGGTCGCCCTCAAGCACGCGCTCGACCAGTTCGGAACTCTTCGATGCGCCGACGAGAAACAAAATGTGTCGGGCACCATTGATGAGCGGAAATGTGAGCGTCAATCGCCAGGTGTTTAATTTGGGAACAAAATTTGCCACGACTGTACGCGTCTTCTCTTCCAATGCGGCGGTCCCGGGAAAGAGTGATGCTGTATGCCCATCGTCGCCGAGGCCGAGAAGAATCAGGTCGTGCTGATAAATTGGTTCGCCGTGCTGAGCAGCAATCGCGTCGAGTTGTTGTCCGTATTCTTGCGCGGCGATTTGCGGATCAATTTCGCCTCGCATTCGCATGATCGATTTGTCGGGAACGGCTGCAGGCGCAAAGAGATTTTCGCGCGCCATTCTGAAGTTGCTTTGCGGATCCGCCGGCGGCACGCACCGCTCATCTCCAAACGTGAAGCGAACTTTTTCCCACGGAAAATCATGCACCTCGGCGGCAACCCGCGCGTACACCGGCGCCGGTGTGTTCCCGCCCGAGAGTGCAATCCGGAACGCGTTGCGCTCGCCAATAGCTTCGTGCGCCTGCTTAAGAATGAAAGCAGCAGCTTCGGCGACGAAATTTTTGGTACGAATCACTTGATGTTCAGTTTTCACACCAAAGCCAGGTCGATATATCGCCTTACATTAATATCGCTCGCAACTCCGTCTCCCTCTTCCTTCTCAAACAAGATGGCAGGTTAGGGTTTAGCATTGCACGGCTGGAAAGCCCGTCACCTCAGTTCCATCCCATTCGTAAGGGAAGAGGCGGAATTACACAGGGTCGCAACTCGGCGAGCATCAGACGGCGCAATGTGACTGCCCGCGCTTTTGCAGATAACGCTGATGATAATCTTCGGCGCGCCAGAATTTCGAGGCGGGTTCGATCCGCGTTACGATCGGACGATTGAAACGACCACTCTTCTCCAGTTTTTCTTTTGAAGTGGCTGCGGCTGCCTCCTGCTCGGGCGAGTGATAAAAAATCACCGAGCGATATTGCGCTCCCATATCCGGTCCCTGCCTGTTTAGCGTTGTCGGGTTATGGTTCGACCAGAAGACATCGAGCAGTTGGTCATAGCTAACCTGCGCTGGATCAAATTCCACTTCCACCACCTCGGCGTGTCCGGTCTTATCGGTGCAAACATCCTGGTACGTCGGATTCTCTTTCGTTCCACCTGAATATCCGACGCTTGTGGACAAAACACCTTTTACGTTACGGAAAGTTTCCTCCACTCCCCAGAAACAACCTGCGCCGAATGTAGCCTTCTCCGTTTGCATGCCGACACGATCAAGCTATTGCTCGCGGTACGCAACAAATGCTTCTGGCGCATGCACGGCTTTCAGCGTCCCCGCCATAACCTTTAAGTCCGATTGCGATCCATCACGATCTCTGGTACTGCTGAATGCCTTAACCGCAATGAAGAATCCCCCAACTACGCTACAGCAGATTCGTGCGCAGCTGCCGGTTCGGCTTTTCAATGGCTTTGGAGCTCTGCTGGAAAAAACGCGAATTCGATCGCCTCGGCTTGTAGCGACGGACTTGATCCGGACTGCAAAACGACGTTGCGGCCTCGATGACTTTGGCGGGGGCGACTTTTCTGAGGCGCTGTCGCGCTTGCTTCAGGCATGTCAAAACGAGGCGCGGCTCAACCCCATCGGAAAAATTGCTTTGAAAGTCGATGTTTTGGAGATCTTGGGTGCGCGTCTGCAAATGGAACGGGACCGGCAGCTTTATCCAAAGATTTCACGTCAGGAAATCCGCGAGCCGCTTTTTATCGTGGGGTTGCCTCGCAGCGGTACCAGCGTGTTACACAGGCTGTTGGCTGCAGACCCGGAGCATCGATCTCCTCTCATGTGGGAAGTGAGGTCGCCGTCGCCACCTACCGCCGCCGATGAGCAACGCCGAATTCAGCGTGCCACCCAAAGTTGTAATGTTTTTAACTGGCTCGTGCCGCAATTTCGCTACGTGCACACGGTGGGAGCAGAAATTCCGCAGGAGTGCGTCAGCCTTATGACTCCTACCTTTCTAAGCGATCAGTTCGACACCATGTACTATGTGCCCTCATATCGCAGCTGGTTTTTTCGACAAGATTTGAGGCCAGCCTACGAATATCATCGCCGGTTTCTTCAACATCTACAGTTTCGGAGGAAAGGCCGACGCTGGATCCTGAAAGCGCCCACCCACATGTTTGCGATGCCATCATTGCTGTCGGTCTATCCGGATGCATTGTTTGTGCAGACCCATCGGATGCCAGTCGATGCAATGGCCTCAGTATCCAGTCTGGTAACGATCCTTCGGAGGACGTTCAGCGACGCCGTCGATCCAAGCACGGTTTGCCGCGAGGCAATCGACTACTGGTCCGAAAGCATGAACAAATTCTTGCGTGAGCGCGATCGATTGGCCGATAGCCGCATTGTTGATGTGAGGCATGACGAGATCCGTCGCGATCCGATCGGCGCAGTCCGGCGAATCTACGATCATTTCGGCTGGTCATTGTCGCCGAAAGCGGAGCGGCGCATGCGCACGCTCGTTGCAGCTCAGGCCGATAGACAATTCGCAAACCACCGGTACCACCTCTCGTACTTTGGCTCTTCGGAGGAGCAAGTGCTCAATGCGTTCGCGCCATATTGCCAACGGTTTGGCTTGGCCGGCTTACCAAGTCGCTCTGTTGCCTGATTCGATGGAGAAAGAAAACTTTGCGGATGATCTTTGAAGTGCGCCGTGTAGTCCGCGCTGATCATCCAACTTTGCCTGGGCATTTTCCCGGCGCGCCTATCGTTCCAGGAGTCGTGATCCTCGATGAAGTGCTCGAAGCGCTGATGGAATGGCGTGAGAACTCGCAGCTCACCGGCATACGAACAGTGAAGTTTCTTGCGCCTCTGAAGCCGGAACAGCCATTCACGATATGTCTCTCCGCGGACAATGAACGCGCTGCTGAAGTCAATTTTAGCTGTCGTGCCGAAGACTGCGTAATAGTCGAAGGTCGACTTGAAGTCGGTTGGGGAGCAAAATGAACTGGTGAACGCAGCCGCATTTGACGCGCACAAATTTGAACCAGGGCGCAGCGACCCGCGTCTCGCCGAGTATCTTAAAGAATTTCCGCCCGCAATATTCACCGAGCGCCTGTATCAAAGCATCGAGCTAATGGAGCGTTACAGCATCGAACTGGCTGTTGACTTGTTAGGCCGATTGAACGTTGTGGAACAGCTCGGCACGTGGCGATCGGCCGATGAGCTTTGCAGGGTCCTTTGTTTTAAGCCGCGTTTTCGACTTGCGTTACAGTGGATCCTGGCGCGCGTGGTCGACACCGGATGCGTGGAGGTCCAAGGCGAGGGCAAGAGTTGCGCTTATCGTTTGTGCAAAACACCGTGGCAAACGGACCTGAAAAGCCTGCGCACGCTCGGCTTGAACATTGATCCTGCGAACGCAGCGACGTTGGATTTGTTGGACTACGCCGCAGGCTTGTATCCAGCCGTTGCGACTGGCCGCCAAAGTGGCGATCAGAATCTCTTGGGACCACAAGGCATTCCACTTTGGCTCAATTATTTCCACAACGACAATTTGACATATGCAGTTAACAACTGGGTAGGTGCTGCTGTAGCCGCTGATCGTCTTACGACGCGGCGTACGCTGAAAATTTTGGAACTCGGCGCCGGCACAGGGAGCGCCACGGAAATTCTGCTCAAATTACTCGATGAACGTGGGCTTTTGCCGCGAATTGAGCGCTATGTCGTTACCGAGCCCAACCCATATTTCCGCCGCTGTAATCAACGCAAAGTGTCAGCACAACATCCAAACCTCCACTTGGATTGGGCGACGCTGGATATCGATTTGCCGTGGAGCACTCAAGGGATCGTTCCCGGAGAATTCGATCTTGTCTATGGCGTTAACGTCATGCACGTCTCGAAAAATCTTCTGTTTAGCTTAAACGAGGCGCGCTCGGCGCTCGCTCCTGATGGATGGCTCGTGATCGGGGAATGCCTGCGACCCTACGATAATCAACCGATCTATCCGGAACTGATGTTTCAGATTCTGGACACTTTTAGCAACGTCGAAACCGATCCGGAAATTCGCCCGAATCCAGGTTTTTTGACTGCTGAGCAATGGCGGCGTGCTTTTTCGCGGGCAGACTTCGGCCCTGCCGAGATTGCGCCGGACATCGCGCGGATCCGCCAGATTTACCGGCATTTCTTCACCGGGGCGATTTGTGGACAAAAGAGTGCCTGAAAAATGCGCCGTTTCGGGGAAATCGCTCCAGTATATGGATAATTGCCCAACCACAAGCGTTCCACAGCGGCGCGGCTACAGCGTTTCCGAGAGCAGTTCTGAAATTTCGGAGGCAGATCGCTGGACGGCGTTGCCGGAACGCGGCACGTCGGGCTCGTTGCAAGTGATTGCCTGGATCGCCGTGCGCTTCGGTCGCGCGGCTGCAAGGCTGCTGTTGTACCCGATCACGCTTTACTTTTGGATCACGGCAGATGCAGCGCGTCGTGCGTCGTACGAATTCCTGAAGCGCGCGTGTGACCGATCAGTTCATTGGCCCCACGTCTTTCGCCATCTTCATTGCTTTGCCGCTACGATTCTGGATCGGCTTTACTTGCTGCGTGGTGAGTTCGAACGGTTTTGCGTCACCATTCAGGGAAAAGACGTTTTGAAGCGTCAGATGGAAACCGGCAGAGGCGCCATCTTGTTAGGCTCTCATCTTGGCAGCTTCGAAGTGTTACGCGCGTTGGGGGTAATGGAAAGAAGTTTTCCCCTCAAGGTGTTGATGGACACCATGCACAACCAGAATATCACCCGGTTCTTGAACGCGCTAAACCCGACGATTGCTGGCACGGTCATTGCACCTGACCGGCCGGATACATTGATAAGAGTCAGGGAGAGTCTGGATGCAGGCTACTTTGTGGGGATGTTAGGCGATCGCGTTTTCGGCGCTGATAAGACAACACAATGTCAGTTCCTTGGCGCGCCTGCCACTTTCCCGGCTGGTCCCGTTATACTCGCCGCCTTGATGCATTGCCCCGTGATTTTGTTGTTCGGTCTCTACAGGGGCAGGAACCGCTACGAAGTTTACTTCGAACATTTTGCCGACGAAATCAGTTTGGATAGGGAGGATCGGGCCGGGGAGATCCAGCACTGGATGCAGCGGTACGCGGCGCGGCTGGAGTACTACGCGCGTCTTGCGCCTTACAACTGGTTTAATTTTTATCCGTTCTGGGGCCAGAGCGGCGACGATTTGAAGGTTAAAGGCTCGTCTCTGTAATATGCGGATTTATCAGGCAGAAATTCGGACGTTGATCCCTCACGCTGGCCTGATGTGTCTGTTGGATGAAGTCACGCGCTGGGATGAACGGTCAATTGTATGCACCAGCAACACTCATCGTGATCCGACGAACCCGTTGCGCCGCCAGGGGCACCTTTCGGCTGTGCACGCTTTCGAATATGGCGCGCAAGCGGCCGCTGTGCACGGCGGTTTGCGAGCTCGCGCGGCAGGCACGATTGCCCCGCCAGGGTATCTCGCTGCGCTGCGGGGAGGACGGTTGCACGTGACACGGTTAGACTACATCCATTTGCCGCTTCAGATCTGCGCGACGCATCTGTTCGGTGATGCCGCAAACACGGTGTACGAATTTGTTCTCTCAACCGCTACTGTCGTCGTTGCCGAAGGCCGCGTTACCATCGTCGAACGCGCGTGACAGGGCGCTAAGGACAGCGCGCGGTACAACGCGCAGGCGAGAATTTTAGTGCCCGCTGTCGTCAGCGGACCCGCAGCCTCACATCGCGATCCCGCCATCGATACACAGCACCTGGCCGGTAATGTAAGCTGATTCCGGCGATGCGAAGAACGCCACGGCAGCAGCAATTTCCTCAGGGGTTCCGGTCCGACCGAGAGGGATTTTGCTGTGAATCGTATCCTTGATTTGATCGGACAGCCCGGCAGTCATGTCAGTGATAACAAACCCCGGTGCCACTGCATTCACAGTGATGTTGCGGCTGGCCAGCTCGCGTGCGAGCGATTTTGTGAAGCCGATCAAACCTGCCTTGCTCGCGCCGTAGTTCGTCTGCCCGGCATTGCCGATCAGACCAATCACGGAGCTGATATTGATGATCCGACCGTTACGTTGCTTGGTCATTGCGCGAACGAGCGCGTGTGTAAAACTGAATGCGCCGCGCAAGTTGGTGTTGATGACGACATCCCAATCTTCAACCGACATCCGCATGGCGAGCGCATCGCGCGTCACACCGGCATTGTTTACCAGGATATCGGCCCGGCCAAAATTCGCCAGGATATGGGCGCCGACTTTTTGGACCGCCGCGTGATCTGCGACGTCGACCGCGTAAGCTTTCGCCGCATCGGCACGCGCTCCATTGATCTCACGTGCAACCTTGCTGGCGTTCTCCTCCGTCCGACTCACGCACGCTACCCGGGCGCCTTCGTTGGCGAAGCGCAAGGCGATGGCACGTCCAATGCCTCGCCCTGCGCCGGTGACGATCGCAACTTGACCTTCAAATCTCATATCGTTGTCCATTTCTAGCGGTTAATACACACGAATAAACACGAATTTGGTAGCGCATCACTCCCGTGGGCGCCACCAGCGGCGCGCAGAGGACTTCGCGCCTGACCAAGCCGCCTACTCGACCGCTCCGTAACGTCGCTGGCGGCGGCCGAACTCTTCCACGGCGGCAAAGAGATCCTTCTTCGTAAAATCAGGCCACAGCTTGGGCGTAACGTACATCTCGGTGTACGAAGTCTGCCAGAGCAGAAAATTCGACAACCGCATTTCGCCGGATGTGCGGATCAGGAGATCGGGATCGGGATAGTAGCGGGTGTAAAGATGTTTGCTGAACATTTCCACATCGATCATTGCCCTGTCGATGTGCCCCAGCTCAATCGCGCGAAGCAAACTCTTGATTCCATCGATAATCTCGAGACGGCCGCCGTAGCTAAGTGCCAGAATTAGGATGAGACCGGTGTTGCCGGCAGTTTGCTCGATGGTTTTGTGAAGTTGTTCCTGCGCGCTCCGCGGCAGATCGGTCAACCGGCCAATGGCCTGAAGACGCACATTCTTCTCGATCAATTCCGGCGTTTTCTCCTTTAAAAATTTCTCCAGCAAACGCATCAGCGCGATGACTTCGGTTTTGGGGCGCTGCCAGTTTTCGGCGGAGAACGCGTAAAGGGTAAGATATTCCACGTTTAATTCGCCGCAGCCCTCCACGCACTCCCGAACTGCCTGCGCGCCGGCTTCGTGGCCCTTGATGCGCGACAGTCCGCGCGACTTTGCCCACCGACCATTGCCGTCCATGATGATCGCGATGTGGCGGGGAACAGTTTTGGCGCTCGGAGACATCCGCTACAGAACGATTGTCTCGCCGCGCGCTGGCCCGACGCTGACCATCGACAATTTCGCCCCAGTCAATTCGGAGATGTATCTGACGTATTTTCTCGCCGCCAAGGGAAGCTGCGAAAATTTCCTCGCCGCGTGAATCGAAGTACTCCACCCGGGCATTTCTTCATAGACCGGTTCGCAATTGGCCAACTGGATTGCGTCGCAAGGCGGAACATCCAGCCGTTTCCCGTGCAGCCGATAAGCAACGCAAACGCGAATCGGGTCGACACGATCCAGTCCGTCCAGGTTGGTGATGGCGAGTTGGTCGATTCCGTTGATCATTCCCGCGTAACGAGTGGCCACCGCATCGAACCAACCGCACCGGCGTTTGCGTCCCGTTGTGGCGCCAAATTCGCGTCCGAGATTATGAAGCATCTGTGCCAACTGCGCGTCCTCGGTTGGCAATGCGCCGTCGCCTACTCGCGTCGTGTAAGCCTTCATCACGCCCACGACACGATCCATCCGATGCGGCGGCACGCCGGTGCCGGTGCAGGCGCCGCCCGCGGTGGTGTTGGAGGAAGTCACGTAGGGATACGTGCCGTGGTCGATATCGAGGAATGTTCCCTGGGCGCCTTCGAACAATATTTTTTTGCCACGCTCCATGGCGCGATGCAGGTAGACCACCGTGTTCGTCACGTAGGGCCGCAATTTTTCGCCGGCGGCAAGATAAGTTTCGTTCACGTCACGAAAACTGATCGCCTTCGCGCCGAGCGCCTGAAGGATTCTGTTGTTCTCAATGGTCTTGGACTGCAATTTTTTCGAGAACACAATCGGCTGCATCAGGTCGGATACGCGCAGCCCGGTGCGCGCTGCCTTGTCTCCATAGGCTGGTCCGATGCCCCGCTTGGTCGTTCCGATCCGGCCGCGGCGCAGCTCGCGTTGCTCGTCGAGTAGACGGTGATAAGGCAGAACAAGGTGTGCGCAATCGCTGATAAGCAAATTCTTGTCGATCGTAACTGCCGACTGACGCAATCCATCGATCTCAGCGACCAGCGCGACCGGATCGATAACCACGCCATTTCCAATCACGCAAGTCTTGCCCCGCCTGAGAATTCCGGACGGAATCAAATGCAACACATATTTGACGCCGCGGTGGATGACCGTGTGCCCCGCGTTATTGCCGCCCTGACTGCGGACAACGATGTCCGCGCTTGCAGTGAGCACGTCGATAATCTTGCCCTTGCCCTCGTCGCCCCATTGCATCCCGATCAAAATTGTGTTGGCCATGGAAATCAGAAATGGGCAAAAAATTTTCCCGATGCATCCGGCAGGACGCAGTCGGGACTTGCCCACAGATAATAGATTAGCGAAATCGCGGCGCAAGAATTTTCCGCATGACAAGCTCCTGCTCACCTTCCAGAGGGAGAAGGAGTTGGTGGCTCCCTTCCGGATTCGATCATGGTTGGCCGAATCGGGCCGACCCCCTCCAGCTTTGTACTTCGCGATTGCGAGTGGCGAGACGGACTGCTTTGCTCGATCGGTGTTTCTCTCTTTGCCGGCTTGGGACTTTGAGGAACAATTGGACTCGGCGCTGGAGCGCTCTCGACATCCGGCGGCCGGGTCTTCGTTGAATGCGAGGCAGATTCGTCGTTCGATCCTTCGGCAGCCCGTTCCCCGGCCGCTCGCATTTCTTCAAGCGTGAGTTTTGCAGGAGCAGACTTCTTCTCGCGCGACTTGGATTTGCGCGGCGCTGGTGTCGTGGATTCTGGAATGACCTGTTCGGTAGGCTGCGGTGTTTGCCTGGGAGGCTCAGGTTTTTTCTCCCGCGCAACGATTACTTCCTGCGCATGTACTTTCCCGATGAGAATGATACTGCAGAGTAGCGCCCGGGGAAATCCTTTCAGCATCATGCCGCCTGCCAGACGAATGAACCCATTCACAAGCCCTCGGTCATGCGACTTTGCCGAATTCAACCCGGTGGCCGCGCAACCTGAATCACCGGCAACGGGAAGCGCAGCCGCAATTCATTTTCCAGATAGATCTCGACGTGATGCATTCCGTACTGCTGAAACTGCACGCCACCAAAATAATGGACATTGGTCGCATGCCCTTCCATCTCTTTCAGTGCAAATTCGACCTCCGCCTGCGCGACTACATGTTGTTCGTCGACACCGACAATGCGAGATCTTTGGCGAAACTTGCCAGAGCCGCTACACCAGCGCGTCCAAATGCAAAGCCGAAAATAATTGACCGGTAATGCCGGGGCCGGGATAACGCTCAACACACCGACGAGGCTTTGCATGCCGTTAACTTCGCAGCGGACATCCTCACATATAACCGCGCTTTGCAGGTCGGGAAGAATAGACTCGGTCTCCATTTTAGCGGATCACATCATTCCACGCATCAACAGCGTCAACAATCCGAGACCGAGCAGAATGCGGTACACCGCGAACGGCACAAATCCGCGCGCGCGCACCCAGTTCATGAACCATGCGACGACCGCCAGCGCGACGAAAAATGAAACGACAAATCCAATTGCGAGCACGATCCATTGATGCGCAGTGATCGTGAGCGGCGCAATCTCGCCTTCGTGATGGTGCGGTATCACCGACTTCAGAAAATCGTATCCGGTAGCCGCCGCCATCGTCGGCATTGACAGAAAAAACGAAAATTCGAGCGCAGCCGGCCGCGACATGCCGGCGACCTGCCCGGCAGCGATGGTCGACATCGAGCGCGACGTACCCGGAAAAACAGCGGAGAGAATTTGCGCCGCTCCGATCCACACCGCCTGCGGCAGGGTCATTTCCTCCATGTGCATCGTTCGCGGCCGTGCAAAAACGGCGTCAACAATCCACATGATGATCCCGCCAATGAGCAGCGCCAAGGCCATCACCCGGATACTTTCCAGGTTTTCCCCAATCACTTTCGCCAACGCCCACGCCGGGATCGCCGTCACAACAAATGCGATCAGCGTGAGACTCAAGGGATGCGTTAAGATGTTGCGATTGCCGCGTTCGCCCTCTGGAAATGTGCCAACAAACTGCACGATGCGGTGCCAAAAGTAGACCGGCAAAGCGAGAATGGCGCCGAGCTGGATCACAATCGTGTACATCTTCCAGAACCCATCGTGCAGATCGATGTGCAGCAGCACTTCGCAGATGCGCAGGTGCGCGGTCGAACTTACAGGAAGAAATTCGGTCAGTCCTTCGACCACTCCCAAAAAGACGGATAGCAAATAGTCGTGCATGTTTTGGCCTAAACTGTAGTGTTCCGTGTCATTCTGCGCGAAGGGAAGAATTTCTGGTGATTGATGCAACGGGTGGCAACTAAAAAAGACTGAGATGTTTCGCTTCGCTCAACATGACAGTCCTTAATGCGCTGTGGCCGCTCTCACAGCGCTTCCGTTCCCCGTTCGCCGGTTCGAATGCGCACCGCCTCCTCCACCTCGGTGACAAAGATTTTGCCGTCGCCGATTTTTCCGGTCTTGGCTTTTTCCAGAATGGCTTCGACCGCGCGTTGTGCGCGATCGTCAGCGATCACGATCTCAAACTTTATTTTTGGAAGAAAATCCACGGTGTACTCGGTCCCGCGATAAATCTCGCTGTGCCCCTTCTGTCGCCCAAATCCTTTCACCTCGCTCAGAGTCATTCCTTCCACGCCCGCCGCGATTAGTGCCTCTCGTACTGGCTCAGCTTTAAATGGCTTGATAATGGCTTCGATTTTTTTCACCGCGCCAATTAAACCCATCTGCATTCGAAATGGCAAGCCCGTGGGATTAGGTCAAGAAAGACAATTATAGGAAGCGCACCGTCAGATTTTACGGCCGAACTTTTTCTCCAGTTCGGCCAGCGAAATCTGGATCATTGTTGGTCGTCCGTGGGGACAGCAATAAGGAAGATCGCAATCGAGCAAATCCCGGATCAAGTTTTCCACTTCCGGATAACGCAACGGATCATTGGCTTTGACCGCGTGGCGGCAAACGCTTTTCGCGATCATTTCTTCACCCAAACGCATGGCTGAAGCGCTATCGCCAGCACTCTTTAGATCGTCAATGACCTTGTGCATGAATAGCGCTGCATCGGAGACATCCAAAAAACTGGGGAGACCGTCGATTTTGAAGGTGCCGGGCCCGAAAGCCTCAATCGCAATTCCCATTCTTTGCAGGATTGGTAGGTTGCCCTCGATCCAATCGGCGTCGCGCGGTGGCACGTCGAACGTTTGGGGTAGAAGCAGCTTTTGCGTGGGAACGCCTTGTTTCTCCATTCTGCGGCGCAATTCCTCGAAGAGAATGCGCTCGTGTGCCGCATGTTGATCAACGAGGACGAGCCCGTCCGCATTTTCCATGAGCACGTAAAGTTTACTGAGTACACCGATGATTTGGAACTGCTGCTGCGCGGCTTTTCTTCCCTCCCGCTGTTGGGTAAGTGCTTCGCGTGCCGAATCGACAGAGCGGTCTGGCAGGCGAGGCGCCTGCCCTACAACATCGGGGAGGGGTGTTCGCGCGGAGTCAACGCCTCCGGTTACAGGCGCCCCGAAATGTGGCAAATCACGGTGTGTTTCCTGAGGAACGGACACTTCGGATCGCAGTGTTAAATCGGGAGCGGCTTTAGGCGAAACAGAGGCCGACGGCTGGATTGGCGCGCGAAACTTTTCCTGCCACCCGGCCCGAGCGGTTTCCAACGTTTGTTGAATGCAGCGAACGATCGCTTCACGCACGCCGTTGGGATCGCGAAACCGGACCTCGCGCTTTGCAGGGTGGACATTCACGTCCACAACTGCGGGATCGAGCTTAAGGAAAAGAAAGGTCACCGGATATTGTCCTTTCATCAGCGCGGTGTGGTATCCCTCGCGAATGGCAGCGGTGATCAGACTGCTTTCGATCGCGCGGCCATTTACAAAAACGAGCTGGTGACTCCGGGTCTGCCGGCTCAGACCCGCCTGCCCGATAAAACCGCTGATCCGAATTTTGCCCGAACCGCCGTCACCGAGTTCGACAAGACGCTGCAACAACTCGACGCCGTACAAATCCCGGATGCGGTCGCTGAGCATCGCCGCCGCCGGCAACTGAAACGACATGCGATCGTCGCGCATCAACGAGAAGCCGATCTCACAATGACCGATCGCTTGCAGGTGAATCTGATGTTCGATGTTGCGGCTCTCAGTGTTCTCCGAGCGAAGAAATTTGCGGCGCGCGGGCAGATTGTAAAAAAGCGAGCGAACTTCGACTTGCGTACCCGGGGCCTCACCGCCGTCGCGTACAACTTCAATCTTGCCACCGTTGACGATAATTTCAGTTCCCGCGATTGCTCTCGCCTGACGCGTGGTCAGGCGAAATCGCGACACACTGGCAATGCTTGGCAAGGCTTCGCCGCGAAAACCCAATGTAGCGACCACCTGAAGATCGGCAGCGGAGCGAATCTTGCTTGTAGCGTGCCGTTCCAGCGAAAGCAGCGCGTCGTCACGATCCATGCCGCAGCCGTCGTCTATTACGCGAACCAGCGAAATGCCACCGCGACGAATCACAACGTCGATTTTGCGAGCACCGGCGTCGAGACTGTTCTCTATTAATTCCTTCACCACCGACGCAGGTCGTTCCACAACTTCGCCGGCCGCCACCTGGCTGGCGACGATTTCAGGCAACAATCGAATCCGACCCATGCGATTTAAATGTACTTGATTGCCCGGTAAAGCTCCAAGCACGAAGCTCCAGCATCCGGAGAAATCTCAAGTTCCAGCATCAAACAAAGCAATTGTCATCCTGAATGAAACGAAGGATGTCCGGCATTATCCTTCCAATTACGCGACGAAATCGCTCCGCTCAACCTGACATGATAAGTTTCTCTCGAGCTTGGGATGTTGGAATTTGGTGATTCGCGTCCGCGTTTTTGACTTGAACACCTCGCAGCCGTATTTTTTCCACCGATGATTAGCGTCACGGAGAACGCTGTTCGGCAGCTCCAGAGTTTGCTTTCGCAGCGATCAGAAGATTCGCACAAAGGCCTTCGAGTGCATGTCGCCAAAGGCGGCTGTTCCGGTCTGCACTACGAAATGACGTTGGATGCACGAAAAAACGGCGACTCAATAGTTGAACGCGATGGCGTGAAATTTTTTATCGATAACGAGAGCGTTCCCTTCTTGAGCGGGGCGACCCTGGATTTCAGCGACGGTTTGACCGGCACGGGTTTTCGAATTGTGAATCCCAATGCGTCGCGTACCTGCGGATGCGGTTCGTCCTTCGAAGCGGCGCAGTCAGCTTGAGATCGGACAATTTTCTAGCGCTGAACTGATGGACTATGGCACTCATCAGTACGATTCGTACGACGAGCCTTACACGCGTCCCCCGCAGCGAATCAATTATTTTGCCTGGACGGTTGCGATTTTACTCTTGATAGGGCTGGCGCTCGCAGCGTGGCTGGGAAGTTTTTATATCTTCAATCAGCCTGAGCGACCCGACAGCTATCGAATTCTGCAAAAGCTGCACAAGATCGAGCCGCCGAAACGCTTCGAGTTAACGGCTGCGCCAGCCGGTGAATTCCTTAACGCGAGCGAGCTTTACGAGCGCTACGTCGGCATGGGCGCTGCCGAGCTCGCGAAAACCAATGCGGAGCTACTGCGCAATTACATCCGAAATTATCAACAGGTCCGCGGCCTTGTGCCCTACGTAGTGGGCCGATACACCATCATCGCAGTGCGCGAGCTCGGTCCCGGAGATGTGTTTCCCTGCGGCATGGCGGCGCTGACTGCTGCGGTCAACAGCGGCGAGCTGCTGATGGAACACGTCTATCCGGCCAAACCCGAAGCCTTGCCACTGATGAAACAGACGCTTTCAGTTGGGTTGGAAGTGAAACTGGAACGGACACATGACATTTCTGCGGCGGTTCACGCTGAACGATTGGTTGATGGCCGAATTCTGGTAACAGCTGTTCCGTTGCTGTACGGAAGTTATACCGTCACGCGCGGTCTTGGCACGTTTCGTCTTGAACCCCCGCCGAGTCTTAATCTGGCTGCGGGTTGGCCGCTATTTAAATTACAGGAACGCGGTTCAATCGAAAAACGGCTGGCCGAATACCGGCAACAAATGGCAGTAGCTCAAGCAGGTCCGATTCCCATACCCGGCTGGGGCGCGAGCGCTACTCCGCCGCCTGCCAAAAATGAATTGGTCCGCATTGAACAAGCCAGGCCAGTTGCACCACTGACCATGACCCCGCCAGTGGTCGCCGCCAACGACAAGCTCGCCAAAGCGACGCCAGTTCCAAAGGGTAAGAAGGGCAAAAAACAAAAACTGGAATCTCCTGCGCCGCTGTCGACTCCTGCACAGGCAGTCGTCGCTCAGGATAAATCTCCGCCAACTGCTGCACCGATAACCGTTGCGTCTGCGCTTGCTCCTCCAAAAGACCTAAATCTTCCTTTCGCTTCGCCAGCACCTGCATCTAAAGCTGCCGAGGTTGGAGCCGGAGCAGTCGCACAGACTTCACCAGTTGCCATGGCCACGGCAGTGCCGGTTTTGCCCGCCCAACCTGCTCCGCCCGATTCGTCCAACGTAGAGCTGGCCTCAAACGCCGGAGGCGGCAGTTGGAAAACATTTCCGCCAGGGAAAATGCCGCTCGGAAGACTCATCGGCACCAGCGATCTGAATGATGTGGCTGATCGCGGACTCGCCGGAGAACGCGTTTATTTGAAAGGCCAATTCGTGGTGAATTTCTCCGAAGCCAACAAGGCCGTACTGCGTCCCCGCACGACCTTAACGAGCAAGGTGTTGCACTTCGGCGGCGGTTCGTCGACGCGCATCATTGTGGAATTTCCGCGCGGTTACACTGCTCCGCCACAAGGCGCCGTGGTTAACCGGGATGAGATGCGGCCTTATGAGATCACCGAAGTGCGCAAACAGGAAGACGGACAACTCAACGTCTTTGTGCGTGAAATCATGCAACCAAAATGATCGGCTCCCTGTGTCTTCTTTCTAAACTGTAAGGGGTCTGTGTCAGACCCGAACGCATTCGGGGTTGACAATATGGAGCCGGCAGGACCCGAGCGACAGTGGACTTGTAGCCTTGACGAAGGAGTCCCACCCGCCATGGAACTACTCAGTGCGTGAGCGCAGGATGACTTTGCCATCGCGTATCTCCATCGTGCCGATGTCGTAGGCGTTCCGTTGATCGGCAAGGTACTCGCGCAGGTGTCTGGAACGATATTTCCATTTTAGAAAATCACCCGGCACCTGTTCGCCGTTAATGGTAATACGGCTGAACTGCGGGTTATCCAATGGTTGGGCGCCGTTCAGTACGATGATCACGTCGCCATTAAAATAATAGCCGGGCCGGCCGAGAAAACCTCCGATCGGCACACTCGCCTGCAGGCGGAGTTGGTTGCTCTCGACCGATGCAAAGACTTTGCCGCGCAAATCGTCGCTAGTTGCGATCAAGCTGTTGATGTCATCTTCGCTCAGCTCGATTTCAGCCGGTTGACCTGCGCGCGTTTTCTGTTCGAAATCCTGCCAGCGTTCCCGAAAACTTTGAAGTTGTTGGTCTGAAGCACGGAATTCAGAAACCGGCGTTGGCGCTTGGGCGATTGAGCGCGTTTTGGCCAGCCAATAACTGCCGTAGAACAATGCCGAGTGGCGATGAAGTCCCCAGTACATCCCCGCAAAGCAAGCAATCGCCAGCACGATCGCAAATACCAAAACAATCAGGCAACCCCGGGCGAGACAGCCCAGGCCTTGTCTTCGCGGCGGCGCTTCAACCCAGGTGTTCACTCAAAAAGGAATGATTCGTTACGTGGTTACATCGTTACATCGATACAATGGACGTCGGATTCACGATTTAACGTGGCGAAGCCATCTTCGCCTGCGCTTCCATGAGTTTCTGGTACAACGCGCGTAAGCCATCCGACAGGACGCGGACGCCGCCAATGATCGGCATGAAATTCGTATCGCCGCTCCAGCGTGGCACGATGTGAATATGTAGATGATCGGGCACACCCGCGCCCGCGCATGCGCCAAGGTTCAACCCGATGTTGAACCCCTGCGCCTTTGCCGCGCCGCGCAAAAGCGTCTGCGCGTGCACAACCAAACTCCACAGCTCAACGATCTCATTCTCCCCGAGCGTCGAAAGCTCCGCGACCTTCCGATACGGCACTGCCATCAGGTGTCCGACCGTATAAGGATAGCGGTTCATCATCAGAAACGAATTTTTCCGGCGCGTGATCACCAGGTGCTGCGCATCGTCGCTCGCTCGCGCCGCCGTTTCGAGAAAATCGCGGTCGCGCGGTTCGTTCTCGAAATATTCCACCCGCCAGGGTGCCCAGAGCGTTTCCAACTCTTTCTTTGGAACTTCTTCCTTCGACATGTCTTTCCTCCTTTGAAACTAAAATCCTGCGCTTCAAAGTCGAGCCGGCATTTCTGGTTCTTTCTCTGTTATTCCGAGCGAAGCGAGGAAATCTTGAGACGTTCGCTTCACCTTGGCGCGCCCACTGTGCGTGCCATCTGATCGGAGAAAAAAGAAATGAAGACGGAAAGAGGGTTTTCCTCCGACCTGTTTTCCTGATTAATTCTCAGCGTACTCTGCAGCGAAGCTGGGAGCGAAATGATCAAAACGAATGCTGCGGGGCGTCCATGTCGGATGCCAACGTGCTGCAGTGTGCGCTGTCGCCAACTCATTGGACGCCTTCGAGAACTCCGCTAACGACAGCGGAAGGAGCGGAATTCTCAGCCCGGCACCACGCCATACCTTGGCGAAGGCCAGTGACCTCTTGTGCTCTCCGCTGAGCAAAGCGGACCCCTGCAGATACGCAGGAAAACGACCAAAATTCTCGGCTTGACATTTACGCCCCGCGTATGGCAAAACCTTTCACGTAGCGAGGACATGTCCGCCCCCCCAGAAAAGCATCCGGTCAAAATACGGATTTTGATTTTGGAAGAGCACCCGCTGCTTCGGCACGGCGTGGCGGATTACGTCAATTCGCAGCCGGATATGATGGTATGCGGCGAAACGGACAATATCCGCGGTGCCCGCCAGAAAATTCAGGAATGCAAACCGCAGTTGCTGTTGACGGCGCTGCGGTTGGGGACGGGCGACACCCTTGAATTTGTCAAGGCGCTCAAGTCCGAATACCCCGCCTTGTTCATGCTCGTTTACTCCGCCTTCGAGGAAACAATCTTCGCAGAGCGCGCTCTGCGTGCAGGCGCAGACGGTTACGTGATGAAAAACGCGCCGAAGGAAGAGTTGCTCACCGCGATTCGCGAAATCGCTGCCGGCAACATCCATGTCAGCTACGACGTTGCAATGCGCGCGTTCAAGAAATCGCTGGAGTCGCGTTCAGAACATCCCTCGGCGCGTTCTTCCATTGGCATTGAAAAATTGTCTGATCGCGAGATGCACATCTTCTTTTTGTTGGGCTCTGGGCTTGGTAACACCCAGATCGCGCAGTCGCTGAACTTGAGTGTAAAAACCGTCGAGAGTCATCGCGAGAACATTAAACATAAGCTCGACCTGAGTTGCAGCCGGGATCTGATTGCTTGCGCCAAGAAATACGTGGAAGTAACATTTGTGCCGCCGACCAACCTGATCGGCCGAGGCAAGAAGAAAGTTGTCCGTTTTCCTGCCGCCTGATCTTAAACGCTCGTGCCGGTGCTTGGTACAAGCACCTCTATACCCTTGAGCAGCGCTGGTTACCGCGCGGCAATCTCCCCTCCTTAAACGTTTTTCAGGCGGAAAAGCTTGATGTGTTCGCTTCCGCACAAGCCCCCTAGGGGATTTTTCGCGAAAAAATCAGGGGACGTCCCCTAGCTCCAAAACACATTTTCCCCTTTACAGGCCGTTTCGAACTACACGACACTACGCGCCATTTCCGAGGCACGTGGTCAAATCAATTTCCCCCTTCTCTCGATGGGCTGGCGTAAGCCAGCCCATCGTCTCTCTCAACGGGTATCAACCAAAAGCGGCGGTCTCCAGTCCGCCATTTCTATATCAACGCGCAGGGCTCGCATGGGCAATTAGCTTACAATCCCCAGTAACCTCCCCCCAGGACACCATTCTAAAAAGGAAGCGGCACCAATAGGAAAACAACTCTTAGAGCCAATAAAATGCTCGCGCACCTCTTTGCGCTGCTCGGTGCCGACGCAATGCCCCAGCTAATCCTGGTTACTCGTGACACGGAAGAATTCGGCCGCGTTTGAGTCTCTCGCTCGAAAAATGGTGATAAGTTGGACCGCGGGTCACGCGGGACACGGCCACATGTTTGTTAACGGATTCCACTCCGTCGATTTCCCTTCCCGCTCTCACGGCTCTATCCACGACGTAATTATCCAGGCCATGCGAAGCAGATGTCTTGCTATATGCAACTCGGATGGATTAGGGGGACGTACGCATCGTGCGACGAAAGCTTCGATCTTTGGAAAGGTCCGCGAGGGCGACCTTGCACGCTCCAAGGGAATGCGTTGAGGACAGCGCACGCTAGAGCATCCACCTGCGATTCCGATTCGTATCAATTGGCGGCCATTCGTGGTTAGATGCGCGGCGGAGTTTAGAATTGGCGTTTCACAGAAACGCCCTACAAAGTGTCCCGCAATGGCTGAGGTAGCTGATCGACGCATGAGCACCCGCGCGACGGGCGTTGTTGGTGCTGCGATTCTGTGGAGTCGCGTGCTCGGTCTCGTTCGCGAGACGGTGTTTGCAGGTCTGTTCGGCGCCGGCAGAAATCTCGACGCGTTTCTCATGGCGTTTCGATTGCCGAACTTGTTGCGCGATCTCTTTGCCGAGGGCGCGCTTTCAACCGCGTTCATCACGACATTCTCAAAAAAGATCGCGATCGAAGGCGACGAATCGGCGTGGCGCCTGGCGAACAAGGTCGCCACGCTCACAGCCGTTTTCATGAGCGGGGTGACGTTGCTCGGCATCGTGTTCGCTCCGCAACTGGTGGAGCTTTTGACATGGGGGAGTTGGTCGCCGGACAAAACCGCACTCACGATTTTGCTCACCCGGATCATGTGGCCGTTCATGCTGCTGGTGTCGCTCGCGGCGCTGGTGATGGGAATGCTCAACGCGAAACATGTATTCGGTCCGCCGGCCATGGCATCGAGTTATTTCAATCTCGGCTCGATCATTGCCGGCGTGGCAATCGGTTACTGGATCGATCCGCATTTCGGCGCTCGCTCGCTCGTCGGCTTGGCAATCGGCACGCTCATCGGCGGTGCGTGGCAATTGGTAGGGCAATTTCCATCGCTGTGGAAAGTCGGCTACAGGTTTCACCCCGATCTTCACTGGCGCGACGAAGGTGTGCGCACGGTGCTGACCTTGATGGGACCGGCGGTCATCGCGGCGAGCGCGGTGCAGGTGAACGTTCTGATCAACAGCGGATTCGCGGCGAGTCTTGGAAACGGGCCGGTGAGCTGGCTCAACATAGCATTTCGACTGATGCAATTGCCGCTGGGAATTTTCGGCGTCGCTATTGGCACCGTTACGTTGCCGTTGGTATCAAAGCACGCTGCGCTTGGGAACACGGCTGAGTTCCGCGCGATCCTCGCCCGCGGGATGCGGCTGGCGTTTTTGCTGACCATCCCGTCGGCGATCGGACTGGCCATGCTGGCGTCGCCGATTATCAGCGTGATTTATCAGCACGGACGGTTTACAGCGGAAATGACGCGGGAGACTGCGGGTGCGTTGCAATTTTACGCGATTGGTCTTGTTGCCTATGCGGCATTGAAAGTGTTGACGCCGGCGTTTTACGCAGTCGGCAAACGCAACACGCCGATGGTAGTGAGCTTTCTCGCCATCGGGGCGAATCTGTTTCTCAACTGGTTGTTCACGTTCCGGCTCGGCTGGGGCCATCGCGGCCTTGCATTTTCGACCAGCCTCGTCGCGACGATCAATTTCCTTTTGCTTTACGCGTTGATGCGCCGGCACACGCGGCGGCTTGAAACGCGCCAAATGCTAATCGGGCTTGGGAAAATTTGCATCGCGGGCGCGTTGCTAGCGTTGGTCTGCTGGGCAGGGAATTACTGGTGGCTGGATGCGTGGTCAAACATGCGGTTCTTGCAGAAATTGGCCATGTTACTTGGCGTGATTGGGACTGGTGCAGCGGTTTTTTTCGGCGCGGCGTTTCTTCTGCGTATTAGCGAGGTCCAGGACATCATTGATGTGTTCCGGCGGCGTTTTCACTAATAAGCCCGGTTACGAGCAGCTCGGGGCAAACCGTTTCAACGGGTTTCTTCATAGCGCGCCGCCTTCACCAGCCTGAAGCCAAGTGTTAGTGAGAGGGCGGGCTGCGGTTAGAATTTGAATGTTGTAGCGTGTGGTGTCCTCAGCGTATTAAATCCAAGAAGCCCGCTGGGACAGCGTCCACTACAGCACGAATGCTGGATCGCTTACGCCCAAGGAGCGGTGGGCTCTAGTCCGCCGAAAAGATGAAAAGAGGGCCGTTGGAGGGACGCCCTCTTTACCCTAAGGCCTGATCGAGGTCATCTATTAGGTCGTCGGCGTTTTCGAGCCCGATCGATAGACGCAACAGGCCTTCGGGTGATGTCGTGGCCGGGCCTTCAATCGACGCGCGATGCTCGATTAAGCTTTCCACACCGCCCAGGCTGGTCGCGCGAATGAAAATCTTCGTTTTCGACGGGACGGACATCGCAGCGCCGTAACCGTCTTTCACTTCAAGCGAAAGCATTCCGCCGAACATCGACATCTCCGCAGCCGCGATCTCGTGTCCAGGGTGCGACTGCAATCCGGGATAATGCACACGTTTCACTTTCGGATGTCGAGCGAGGAACTCTGCGATTTTCATTGCATTTCCGGAGTGCGCACGCATTCGCCACGGCAACGTGCGCATGCCGCGCAGGATCAACCAGCAATCGAAAGGGGAGGGGACCGCGCCGCCCTCGTATTGGATGTTGCGGATGCGCTGAAAAAATTCGTTGTCCGTCCTGGTGACAACGATTCCTCCGAGAACGTCGCAATGCCCGCCGAAATATTTGGTGGTCGAATGCAGGATTAAATCGGCGCCGAGATCGAATGGCCGCTGTAGCACCGGCGCCCATGTATTGTCGCAAACGAGAAGCGCGCCAGCCTCGCGAACAATTTCGGCCACCGCGGCAAGATCGACAATCTTAAGCAACGGATTGGATGGCGTTTCGACCCAGGCGAGCTTGGTGTTCGACCGTAGCATTTTTTTCACTGCAGCGAGATCGCTCATGTCCACGAAATCGGCTTCGATTCCCCAGCGCACGAAGATTTCGCGAATCAATCGCGACGTGCCGTAGTAGGCGTCAACGTGCGCGAGCACGTGATCGCCCGGTGATAACGCCTGCAAAATCGACATTGCCGCACCTGTGCCGGAGGCGAAGGCGGCCGCCGCCTGGCCGCCTTCAAGCATGCTCACGCCGCGCTCCAGCGCCTGACGATTCGGATTATCGTTGCGCGTGTACATGAAACCGCGCGAGTACGTCCCTTCGACGTCGCGCTCGAATGTCGTGGAAAGATAAATGGGCGCGGCCACCGCCCCGGTTGCAGGATCCACCGCGTGTCCCGCGTGAACGGCTATGGTTTCAATTTTCATTTGTGGCTGCGACGTTACTGCATTCCGCGCGCGGTTGTCGATGCCGCACCCCAAAGTTTCGCAGTTGACGACGCCACTTGCGCAGCGCAAATAGCAACTTTCCCATGGACGCTCAGAGTTGCGCTGATGCAGCGATGCATACGATTTACCACGACGAAGTTTTCCAGATGGCTTGCGAGCAGTTTCGCGTCATCGCCGATTATCTGAACATCGACAAGAACGACCGCGAATGGGCGACGTACCCGAAGCGCGCCATTGCTGTGACGTTGCCGGTGCACATGGACGACGGGAGCACCAGAGCTTTCCAGGGTTACCGCGTCCAACACCACATTGCGCTCGGTCCGACCAAAGGCGGCACACGGTTCGCCCCTTCGTTGTCGATGGGCGAAACGGCTGCACTGGCGATGTGGATGAGCTGGAAATGCGCGTTGGCGCAGTTGCCATACGGCGGTGCCAAGGGCGGCGTCGCAATTGATCCCACCAAATTATCGCGCACGGAACTGGAGGCCGTGTCGCGCCGTTACATGCAGGAAATGATTCCGTTCGTTGGGCCGCACACTGACATCATGGGCCCTGACATGGGCACCAACGAGCAGATCATGGCGTGGTTCATGGATACCTACTCCGTTTACATGGGCTACGCCGTCAATGAAATCGTCACCGGCAAACCGGTTGCCATAGGCGGAACTGAAGGACGGCGTGAAGCCACCGGGCGAGGCGTCGTTTATCTCGTCGAGCGTGCCATGAACATGCTGAAGATGGATCCGGAAAAGTGCACCGCGATCGTGCAGGGATTCGGCAATGTCGGTTCGGTCGCAGCTTTGTCGCTGGCCTACAAGAGCGGCGTCAAAGTCGTCGGGATCAGCGATCATACTGCAGCGATTTACAATACAAAGGGCATCGATGTAAAAGCGGCCGAACAGCACATGCTGAAGAAAGGTAACCTCCGGGCGTTCGCTCAGGATGATCATGTCAATCCTAACCAGTTTCTCACGTTGCCGTGCGACATTCTTGTTCCGGCGGCAGTCGATCGCGTGATTACTGGAAAAAATGCCGACCAGCTCAAGTGCCGCATCCTTGCCGAAGGCGCCAACGGCCCTACGACTCCTGATGCAGATCTGATTCTCGACCAGCGCTGGGACGAAGTGTTCGTGATTCCGGACATTCTGTGCAACGCCGGCGGCGTCATCGTTTCATACTTCGAATGGGTCCAAGGTTTGCAGGCGTTTTTGTGGTCGGAGAGTGAAGTGACCGACAAACTTTTCCGCATTCTCGAGCATTCGTTTGCGCAGGTGATCAGGCGCGCCAAGGACCACAAGGTGTCGCATCGAACGGCCGCAATGGCCATCGGTGTTGAGCGCGTCATCAAGGCCAAACAAGTGCGCGGCTTGTTCCCATGAGCGGTCGGCCTTCCCGTCATCGCGAGCAAGGTCGAGGGATTCTGTCGAGCTACCTTTAGGCAGTTCAGCGGGACTCTTCGACGTCGTTGCGCTACGCTCCACTTCGTTCAGAATGACGCATCAACGTACCGACTCATGAAGTTTTCGCACTCCGAGGAAAAACGAGACGGCCAGCAGCTTGATGTTTTGACTAACGAAGAGAATGGCCTTCGCATCACTGTCTCGCGTCTCGGTGCGCAATTGATCAGCCTGGCGCGACTGGATGAAGGTGGGAATTGGATCGGCTTCCTCTACCGCGACGACGATCTGTCGGCGCCGTCACAAGGCTGGGCAAATCACGCCACGGTGATGGGTTATTATATTCATCGGCTCAAGAACGGCCGTAGTCTATACCGCGGACACGAAATCAAAGGCGGCACGCACGGTTTTCTTCGCTCGAAAACATGGCATCTCGCCGATTCTTCCACGGAGGGGAATGGCGCATCGTTGAAATATCAGATTACGCCGGAGGATTTTTCTCCGAGCGAATATCCGCTGAAGGTCGGCGTGGACCTCACTTATCGGATCGAGACCAACAAACTGGGTGTGCTGTTTGACTTTCGAAATCATGAAGCCGAACTGACGGCGCATGTTTCATTTGGGTTGCATCCCGGCTTCGGCGCGACTTCGTTCGAAAGCTTTCACCTGCAAATGCCGCGAGGTTATTATCGGCAGCACTTTGCGCCGGGCAATTTTCTCTCAGGGCAGACACGCGACATCGAGTTTCCGGGTGGCGAAATGCCATTCCCGAAAACGGAGTTACCCGGTGCCATCCTTCTCGAGTTGGTGGATGTTCAGCGGCCGCAATTTTCGTATGTTGACCCGCCGAGCGGGCGCTGGGTGATGCTGGATCTGACAGGTGTTCCCTACATGACATTGTGGTCCGACGGCGGCCCATTCCTGTGCGTCGAGCCGTGCTGGGGTTTGCCCGATCACCATGACCAACGCGCGTTCGAACAGAAGGAGGGAATCCAAACCATTCCGGCCGGCGGGGAGTTGCGCGCCTCCTTCAGTATGACTCCGCAGTTTGCTTCTAGTGATTAGCTGGACAGTGACGTCTGAGAACTGACCTCTTTTCTGATGCCATCCGCTTCGCTCCGCGCTCTTCTCGATCAAGTAATTGATTACGCCGGAATGTTCCCGCCGTGCAGTCTGGCGCTTGAACCAGCGTTGCGGAACCACGCGAGTTATGTGCGTTCGCCCGAAGCGTGGATGCTGAATGGATTCGTTCTGCCCGTCGAACAATTCCACCCGACAAGGCAATTTCTCTCAGAATTCGATCCCCTGCATCCGTTGCGCGTTGCAGCACTCGGACCGAAGACGGCAAATGCGAATGCGCTTCTCGATGCGCTCCACGTGGTGGACGCGGCGATTCGTTCCTTCTCGAAATACGATGTTGATCTGGTTTCGGTCAGTCATCTCGAGATGTTTTTGCCAGAGAATGTGGACCTCGCGTCGCTAGAGAAGGCGAGAGCGATTGTCGGCGATTTGCCGCTATTCTGGGAAGCGCCACCTCAGAGAGCGGAGCAAACGATCACATTGCTGGCAGAGCACAATTCCGACGAGGAGACGGCGACATTCGGTTACAAATTGCGCACCGGCGGAGTCACGGCGGATGCATTTCCAAGCTCGGCGGAGATCGCGCGAGCGCTAGTTAGGCCGGCAACGCATCAACTTCCGATCAAGTTTACAGCTGGGCTGCACCATCCAATCCGGCAGTTTCGCGACGAAGTGAAAACGAAGATGCACGGATTCCTGAATGTGCTCGGAGCCGCAGTGCTCGCGGCAGAGCACCAATGGGATGCAGATCAAACCGCGATAATGCTCGAGGATGAAGATCCGCGGTCATTTTCGTTCACCGACGACTTTTTCGCATGGCGCGACTGGAAAATCGATACGGAACGCCTGCAATCCCGGCGGAGATTCGTCAGGTCGTTTGGCAGTTGTAGCTTCGATGAGCCACGCGAGGATTTGCGCGCGCTGGGTTTCCTGTAAGGTAGGGGCGTCACCTGAACTGCCCAGTTAGCACAAACAAACACGCCTCAGGCGATTGAGGTCAATCGTCCCTACGATTTATGCCGCTCAAAACATTCATCAATGTCGCACCGGATTCGCATTTCCCACTGGAGAACCTTCCCTTCGGCGTTTTTAAACCGAAGGCTGGCAACGCGCGTGTCGGCGTCGCGATTGGCGATTTGATTGTCGATCTTTCGGCAATGGAGGAGTTGGGTCATTTTCGCTCGCCGGAATTTCAGAACAAAAAGGCATTCTCGGGGGATTCACTAAATTCATTTCTCGCGCTTGGGCGTCCGGCGTGGCGAACGACGCGCGAGATTCTTCAACATCTTCTATCAGCAGACACCCCAACGCTGCGCGATGACGCGCGGCTGCGCGAAAGAGTTTTTCACGCGCAAAAGGATGTGACCATGAAACTGCCGGTGCGCATCGGCAATTACACCGATTTCTATTCGTCCTATCATCACGCGCACAACGTCGGGACGATGTTGCGCGGCCCGGAAAACGCGCTCATGCCGAATTGGAAATGGTTACCGGTCGCATATCACGGGCGCGCCAGTTCGGTCGTCGTCAGCAGCAGGGATGTGCGCAGGCCAAGCGGGCAGACCAGGGCGCCGGATGCAGCTGTGCCGGCATTCGGCCCGACGAAAAGTCTCGATTACGAGTTGGAAATGGCGTTTCTCATCGGACCAGGCAATCCGTTAGGCAAACCGGTGCCGATCGATCGCGCCACCGATCACATCTTTGGACTGGTTCTGATGAACGACTGGAGCGCACGCGACATTCAAGCATGGGAATATCAGCCGCTTGGGCCATTTTTGGCGAAGAACTTCGCCACGAGCATTTCGCCATGGGTCGTGACTCTCGAAGCGCTTGAGCCGTTCCGGAAACCGCTCCCGTCACAGGATCCCGAGCCGTTGCCATATTTGCGCGCTAAGAACGATTTTACCTTCGACATTCAGCTCGAAGCGCAGCTCCAAACATCATCGATGGATGCGCCGCACGTGATCACGCGCACAAATTTCCAAAATCTTTATTGGAGCATTTCCCAGCAGTTTGCGCATCACACCGTTAACGGCTGCAACCTGGAACCGGGCGATTTGTTAGCCAGCGGGACGATCAGCGGAGCAGGTGAGGAATCGCGCGGCTGCATGCTGGAATTGACCTGGCGCGGCGCCAATCCCTTAAAGCTCCCAAACGGCGAAACGCGCAAGTGGCTCGAAGACGGCGATAGCCTGACGATCACCGGCTCGTGTCAGGGAGATGGTTACCGCGTTGGTTTTGGTGAAGTAACCGGACGCATTTTGCCGGCGTCCTGAGTTCGAACCCGTTGTTTATTTGCTCCCCGGTTTGACGGCGGGAATTTTTGCCAAATCGGGCGGCAGTTTGTCGCTCGGAAAGGTTTCGACATTCATTTCGATCAAGCTCACAAACGGGCAGCCAAAATCTGGTTTGTCTGCGCCGCTACGATCGACAATCACGCCGACTGCGGAGACGATGCCGCCCCGGGCGCGCACGATGTCGATTGTCTCCTGGACGCGGCCGCCGCGGGTGACAACGTCTTCAAGCACGGTGAATCTTTCGTTAGGCGAGATTGCAAAACCGCGGCGCAGGACGAGTTTGCCCTCTTCTTTCTCGGCAAAGATATGGCGTTTGCCTAACGACCGGCCGACTTCCTGGCCGACGATGATTCCGCCGAGGGCGGGAGAGATAACTGTGTCGCAATTGAAATCCCGCAGTTTGTCGGCAAGCCATCCACAGACCTTTGAGGCGATGTCAGTGTGCTGCAGGAGCAGCGCGCATTGGAAATATTCGCGGCTGTGCAAGCCGGAGCGCAACACGAAGTGACCGTCCAGTAGCGCGCCGGTTTTGCGGAAAAGTGCCAGCAGATCCTCGCTCATCTATGTTGTAGGGCGTTTTTGTAAAACGCCGCTGGAGTCGCCGTCTGGTACAGACGCCCTACAATTATTGGCGGCCGCCTTTCTACCCGGACGTATCATACGCAGTTTGGTCGTCCTCCGCTGCGGCGGCAATCACTTCAATTTCCACATTCGCTCCCTTTGGCAGGGCAGAAACCTGGACTGTGGAACGGGCAGGGGGATCTTGTTTGAAATACGATCCGTATGTTTCGTTTATGGTCTGAAAGTCGGCCAGATTAGTCAGGAAAATGGTTGTTTTGACGACGTTATCAAAGGTCAGACCTTGCGCTTGTAAAATAGCGGCGATGTTGTCCATGACGCGCCGGGTTTGTGTCGCGATATCGCCGGAAACGATTTGGCCCGACTTGGGGTCGAGCGGAATCTGGCCGCTGCAAAACAGGAAATTTCCGCTGCGCACCGCTTGCGAGTAGGGGCCGATCGCCGCCGGTGCTTCACCGGTGAAAACGCTGTTCTTCATGTGGCCGATTGTAACTGCAAATCTGGCTGGCACAACGAATCGGAGAGAGCAGTGCCAAATTATCTGCAGCGGGAGTGTCAGCGGTTGCTTAACCACATTACTGCATAGTGAAAACCCCACGACGCTACGTAAGATCGACGTCGATCGCGGCTGGCTAGCTCAGTCGGCAGAGCAGTGGACTGAAAATCCGAAGTTTGCCCCTCGTGATAAATTCACTCCCTCGCACAGTCGCGAACATGAGTGACAGTGAAAGAACAAAAAAGACCGTGATACGGTCAACAGTGTGTCAACGGGGGTGCGTACTCCGAGGGGGGCGTATTGAATGTCGTTAGTCGAGCGGACTCTTGACGCCTAATCCCGGTCTGTTGAGCACGTGCGTGTAAATCATCGTCGTGGTCACGTCTTTGTGACCAAGCAATTCCTGCACTGTGCGAATGTCATATCCATTCTCAAGCAGGTGCGTGGCGAACGAGTGCCGAAAGGTGTGGCAGCTTGCCGGTTTATTGATTCCGGCTTCTCTCACGGCCTGTTTCACGGCCCGCTGCAAGACGCTTTCGTCGACATGATGCCGCTGCTCCCACATGCGGCCTGTTATCGGATCGCGTGCACTTGTGCGTCGCGCTGCCGGAAACAGATACTGCCAGCCAAGCTCCCGGCCCGCATTCGGGTATTTGCGAGCCAGCGCTCCCGGCAGATTGACTTCGCCGGCTCCAGCACTCAAATCTTCGCGGTGCAGTTCCGCTACCAGCGCAATCTGTTTTTGCAATGCTTCAACCAGAAAAACCGCGACCATCGTACGCCGGTCGCGTCCGCCTTTGGCATCGCGAAGGGTGATCTGTAAATAACCAAGATCGACATCCTTGATCCGAAGGTGTACGCACTCCATCACTCGCAGCCCGCTGCCATAGAGCAGATGCGCCATTAAGCGCGGTGTGCTGTGCATTTTCGATAAAACCGCTCGCGCTTCCGCCTGCGTAAACACGACGGGCAATTTCGCTGGCCGTTTGGCTCGAACGATGTCGTTAATCCAAGGCAAGCGCTCGTTGAGCACCTCCTGGTATAGAAATAACAGGGCCGAAAAAGCTTGGTTCTGGGTGGATGCAGCGACGTTCATTTGTGTTGCCAAATGACTCAGAAAAGCCTTCACTTCATCTGCGCCCATTTCCTGCGGATGACGAACGCCATGAAAGCGGATGAAACGTTTAATCCAATCCACGTAGGCCTGTTCGGTGCGGGGGCTGTAGCGGCTCAGGCGCATGGTCGCCCGGACCCGGTCGAGCAATTTTGGCGGTTTCAAGCCTGGCGAAATAGGACCTGCCATCTTGCAGCCTTTTTAGCCGACCTTCCCTCTAGAAGGCAAGAAATAGATTGCAAGATGCAATCTAATTATAGTTAGATGGTGAGCGCATCCGAGCACCCGCAAGTCAGCCGCGTCAAGCTCGCGATCGGTTTACTCATCGTCGCGTTTGCGCACGTCGGATACATCTTTCTCACGTATCGCGCCCGTGTGTTGACACACAGTGTGTTTTGGTCGTCTGATCTTGTCGTTTTTGCACTTCCCACGTTGCTCGCCCTTGCTGGCTACATTTCTCTTCTCCTCGCCCGGTGCAGTTCGTGGGTTACTGCCGCTATTGTTGCAATCGCGCTGACATTGCTCTCCTGCTGGATTAGCCTGTTCATCGCGTTCAACACCTACGGAACCTAATGCTTTGTCAGCATTCCATGGCAACAAAACCATCTAACCAATCGATGAAGCCAACGGCCCCATTGCGATATGACTTCAGCGTGTTTGCCACGACACCCTGCCGTGGCTTATCTCTTTCTCGTTAGATGCTCGCGCATCGATTCATTCCGTTCCTAGCTCTGGTGGTTGCGATCTCGCTAGGCTCCGCTAAAACACGCGGAAGAGACTCTGAACTGACCGGCGAGGACATCACCAAGATCACAACAGTTTGCCGATCGCTCCTCGGAGCCGAGGACTGGAGGGCCAAAGAGATTTTCACGCGTCAATTAATGCCGTATTTACGCTCGAAAAAGGCGCTCGCCGCGTCTAGTCAGGTCGAGTGCAGTTTTCATTGCGGCGGCACACTTTTGTTGCGTGGCGACGCTGATATTTGGTACGGTTTCCCCAATCAGCCGATAGGCGTCACACATCGCATCGATACCGTTGCCTTCCACGTTCACGGCAAACGCACCTTCGCTCTTGGGCCGGGCTTAGATTATTATCCGTATCCCTACTATGACACGGAAGCTAAGAAACGGTAAGGCATCTAACCAATCGATGAAGCCAACGGCCCCATTTCGATACGACCTCGGAGTGATTGCCACGACACCCTGCCGTGGCTTATCTCTATCTAATTAGACCCCAAAACTGTGCGCGACTTCATTGCCATCTCTCTTGGTGCGCTGGTTGGTGGCGGCTTCTCTTTCGGCGTCGTTTACTTTTACGTCGCTGTGATTCGTCGCATCGGTCATAGAGTATTGAAGTCCTGGCTCATATTCTTGTGGTTGCCCGTGCATATCGTGTTCGCAGTCGCGATGGTATTGGGAGTCTTCTTCCCGTTCTATGCGCTTGGACTCGTCGGCGCGTCGCTCCCGCTCGCTGACACGCTCAAAGCGGTCGCAATCATCTTCGGGGCTGCCGGGGCAACTCCTGCTTTGGTGTACTATTTTCGCGAGTGGCATCATCTGAGGAAAACAGGCCCGATTCCACATCATGAAAAGGTCTAACCAACCGATGAAACCAGCGACCCCCTATGAAGCGAGCCAAAAAGCGATTGCCACGACACCCTGCCGTGGCTTATCTCTTTCTAGTTAGATGAAGCCTGGCATGAGATCGATGTCTGTTTGTGGAGCGTTAGCTGTAGCGTTACTCATCGGACCGGCACTCAGTGCTCAACAACATGGCGACCCTCTTTCGGGCGCAGTGGATGCGAAAGGAGTGCGACATCGCGGAAGCGATTACGTCGGACAGGTACCTTGGATGAAAGACAGAATCAAAATCGTGCCATTCAAATACCCTCACGCAGCTGCAGCGCGGCACATTCAAGGAAGCGGGTTCTTTCGGATGGATCTCGATCTGAATACGGGGTCCGTGAGCAAGGTCACGGTCGTCCAATCGACAGGCTCTCCGATGCTCGACGACTACATTACCGACACGCTCCATCGTTGGCGATGGAAGCCTGGGCGGTGGCGAGAAATCGACATGCGTATAACGTTTCACATCGGATCGAATCCGATTTCGCGATGATGATAATTCATCTAACCAATCGACGAAGCCAACGGCCCCACCTGGAAATAAGGTCAGTGAGTTTGTCACGACACCCTGCCGTGGCTTATTTCGGTTTCGTTAGATGATCTGCGCGCGCCACATATTGCCGTTGATATTCTTCTGCGTAGCGCAGGCGACGCGCGGAGACGGTGACCCGTTGCTGACGATTCATACCGCGCGATTCGGTGAGCAGCCGCTCGAATATGTCTGGGCAGTTCCTCAGTCTAGGGCAGCTGCAGTCGCGCATTACGATCCCATCGCTGCGGAGCTGCCAGTTTCGCCGCACCAGGCTATCGTTATCGCCAGCGAGTTTATTCAGACGCAGTTTCCCGCTTCCACTCAGCTCCGCCCAGATTTGTGCATGGTAGTGGCACGAGGCCTCGAGAAGAACCCGGTTGCAGCGCAGCTTTGGATGTACGAGGTCTCGTTCACTCCTGATCCGCTGCCGGACCCGTTCGAGTCAGACTTGTATTCCGTCATGGTGCTTATGGACGGGAAAGTAGTAGTTCCGGTAAAGCGACCCAAATGATCATCTAACCAGTCGATGCAGCTAACGGCCTTACCGGTACGGGTTTACTTTCTGTGCATGATTAAGTTACCATTGGTTTCAGTTCAGCCGCGGAGAAGGCCGTAGCTGATCTTGTTCTCGTTAGATCACCAATTAACAAGAAAGAAACGAAATGAAAACACTGACAACAGTGATCGCGATCACCTTAATCGCTTTCACAGCCAGAGCCAGTGAACCAGTTCCCTATGTTGCTATGCCTATCGACAAGGGCTACGCGATAGATGCTCATGGCAAACGCCAACCGAACGCGTTGTGTGCGCGTGACATAATTTTGGCGCGTGCCCCGTCATACCCTTTACGGGCGCGGTCGAGCGATCCGACCAGTTGGTCGCGAAACTTTCGCGGTGACGGTTTGTATCGGCTCGACATTGATTTGAAAACAGGTCGAGTGAGCCGAGTTACAATAATGAAATCGGCATCTGCGGTTCTGGACAAACTCAGCACGGCAGCATTTAGCCGATGGGTTTTCACGCCCGGCAAATGGTCAGCAATGATAATACCAACCACCGTACGCGTAACTTGGGTGCCCGTTCTAATTCAGGAGCGAGACCTCTAATTAGGACGACGCTAGTGTTCCGAGTCGTTAGAATTGCTCGTTAGATGGCGAAAGTGAATCGACGATTGTGATTCAAAATTAGTCTGGGATCGCGCTGTGGGCGGCATAGGTGCATTCAAAGGTCGTTCGCAAACCGCAACTCTTCAATCCGAGCTTCGACCTCTTTTTCGGATACATCGAAACTTTTGGCGATTTCCTCAAAGCTGAGCCCCGTTCGCCACATTCTCACGAGCGATTGCGTGCTCTTGATTTAAGAACACGGGGTTCGACACCGGACGCTTCAAAGCACTTCCAGCCGTTCGGAATGGTCGGATCTCGATGTTCCAGAAACGCCGTCAGCTTTTCATCCGCACGCACAACGAAGCGTTGACGGTCCCCGCGATGCGTAGAGAGCAACGAAAAGCCTCGACATCGCTGACGCGCTTCGAGTAAAAGGTGTTTGCTCACCGAAAACTCCCCGAAATGAAAAAGCCAGCGCATGTTCTTTGTGGCGCGGTTTAATCGATGAACAAGAAGCACACTGCTCAATCCGCTTTCTTTAATTTGCGGATTTTGATCACACTTCTTCTTTGTGCAGTTGCTGCTTGCTTTCTGGTTAGTCGGCCACTACTGGCTTTCTTCCGTCCCGAAGCCTCAACGAATGATTCGCAGAGAACGCTGACATTTGCGCAGCGTGTAGCATGTCAGCGAGCAATTGAAGAAGTTTACTGGCGTCACCGCATCTGGCCGAAGGAGAACCTTAATCCCAAGCCTTCGCTCGATGCGGTGATGTCTCAGGCGCAGCTTGAAAAGAAAGTCGAAGACTATCTGCGCAACTCGCAAGCGTTGGAAGGTAACTGGCAAACATCCATCAGTCCGGAGCAACTAAAGGCCGAAATGGATCGGATGGCACGGGACACAAAACAGCCCGAGGTTCTGCGTGAACTGTTTGAGGCGCTCGGCAACGATCCCTTTGTCATAGCTGAGTGTCTGGCCAGGCCGACTCTAGTTGAGCATGACTTGGCCGTTGCCCAATCGCGCACGGCATCAGTGGAAGAGTCGCGAGCGAAGGTGCAAACCCAAAGCCGCTACGTGCCGAATGCTAGCTGCGCGCTTCCCACCATATCCTCTTCAGGGAGCGGATGCACTCCAGACAGTTGGACACCCACGAGCACTACCAACGCGCCGAGCCTTTACGGTCAGATTGCAGTCTGGACCGGCAGCGAAATGATCGTTTGGGGCGGAATTGAATTCAGTCAGTACCAAAATATCGGGGGAAGGTACAATCCCGCTACGGATAGTTGGACAGCCACGAGTACCAGCAACGCGCCCATCGGCCGATGGGTTCACACAGGAGTGTGGACTGGCAGCGAAATGATCGTTTGGGGCGGAATCGGCGAGGGCGGCTTTCTGAACACTGGCGGGAGATACAATCCGAACACCGACAGTTGGGTAGCGACCGGTACCACCAGTGCGCCCACTCCCCGATGCCAACACACGGCGGTTTGGACCGGCAGCGAAATGATCGTCTGGGGCGGAGCGGACGACGTTGGCAATCTCGACACCGGCGGCAGATATAATCCTGATACGGACAGTTGGATACCGACGAGCACAACTAACGCGCCGATGATCGCGCCTACCACAGGAGTGTGGACTGGCAGCGAAATGATCGTTTGGGGCGGAGGGACTATCACCGGCGGCAGATACAATCCCGGCACGAACACTTGGACAGCCACGAACATCACCAACGCTCCCACTGCCCGGTTCGGCCATTCGTCGATCTGGACCGGCAGCGAAATGATCATTTGGGGCGGAGGTAACTTTAGCAGCTATTTGAACACCGGTGGGAGATACAATCCGGTTACCGATAGTTGGACAGCAACCATCATGAGAAACGCGCCCACTCCCCGAAACGCTCATACGGCAATCTGGACCGGGCGTGAAATGATTGTTTGGGGTGGCAGAAATCGTAGTCCCAACGCGTTGAACACCGGCGGAAGATACGAGCCTGACACCGATAATTGGACAGCCACTAGCACGACTAACGCGCCCGGTGGTCGAATCTCGCATACGGCAGTTTGGACCGGTGATGAAATGATGATCTGGGGTGGGCGAGCATCCGGCAATGGTGACCTCAATACCGGCGGGCGATACTGCGCACAACCCGGTTCGCCAACGCCTACTCCAACTGCAAGTCCAACACCAACAGCAACGTTTAGTCCGACGCCGACGGCAACACCAACCGCGACAGCGACGGCAACAGCAACAGCTACGCCCAGTGCAACGGCAACAGCGACAGCGAGGCCGACGCCCACACCGAGATCATCGCCTATACCGAGGCCTCGTCCGACGCCTGCGCCGCGCCCGTAGCCTGCCATTGAAATGGAAACGCAAATTAGCGGCCCGATTAAGGCGCATCTAATTCGAGGCGCGTTTTACCTGGTTCTGCTTCTCGCCGTCTCTGTGGTTCCATTCGCATTCGGACAGCAAATCCGTGCACCATCGTCAAACAAGAACCCAAACATCGTTTGCAACCAGGGTTGGCAGCCGGGTGCTGACATGCCGAGTCCCGGAGTCCGCATGGTTGGGGTCTATTTCCCGGCAAATGGGAAATTTTACGCGGTGGGCGGACGCAGCATGGATGCCGTCGGCAACGATTTCACGCACCCGTTCGAGTATGATCCAAGCTCCAATGCTTGGACCGTCAAATCAGCCACTTTTCCAGACAACCAGGTCAGCAACATGGCTTGTAGTGTGCTCACCGACTCGGGAACGCCCTACATTTATTGCGTGGGCGGTTCGGCAGCCGGGCAACCGACAGCTACCGACCGCGTCTTTCGTTACAACCCAGTCACCGACACGATCGAGAGCATTAGTGCTCCGTGGCCTGGTGACTCTAATGGGATAACGCTGCCGGGCGGCTTCGCGGTGTTCAAAAACAAGCTCTATCTCCTCGGCGGGTTCCAGATCAACACCGCTATGACGAATCAGATTTGGGAGTTTACTCCGACGACGAACGGGTGGGTGCAGAAGAATGCGGTTCTGCCGGTGGCGCGTGGCTACATCCCGACTACCTATTTAGAGGGCAAAATTTACACCGCTGGCGGCAGCGACTGGAATGGCACCACGCTTGTCGATACCAACGATTCCTTTAGATATGACCCAGTGATTGATTCCATCGACAGCTTTCCCAATATACCAAGGCCAACAGGCGAAACGCGAGCGCTTACATTCCAAACATTCCCAAACTTACCTCCTTGGATATGGGTTTTAGGCGGGGGGAGAACGCCGCCCAACCCGTCGAATGAAGTGGACATTTACACGTTCACCGGCTGGCAGCTTGGCGAGCCATTCATGACTGCGCGGCGCAACTTTGCCACTGACACCGACCTGAATGGTATCGGCGTTGTCGGGCACATCTGGATAGCAGGTGGCTATGCTAGCGATGGTGTCACGCCTCTGAGCTCGATGGAAATCTTTTGCAGCACGGCGCCTTCACCCACGCCCACGGCGACAGTAACGGCAACGCCGACTGCGACTCAGCCTCCATCGCCGACTCCGACGGCTACGGCAACGCCGACACCTACTCCTACGTCAACCCCGAGCCCGACGCCAACGCCGAGATCAGTGCCGACACCGAGGCTTCGTCCGACGCCTGCACCGCGCCCGTAGCGGTTGTCTATTGATCTGTTACCGGTACGCGCGGGCGTACATTTTTGAAAACTTGGACGCCAAAATAGGCGTTTGTTTATCTATGATAGCTGAACTCAGTGTTGGCTATTGTAAGTGCCTCACCGCCAGCGGCCTTTAGGCTTAGCTTTTCAACGGCTAGTCGGGCCGCACCTGTTGCGATAATTCCAGAAATTGTCGAGAGTCAGAGCTACAACCCGCGTTACGTACACTCTCCTCTCCCGCGCGCGCGCATACACGCGTAGGCGTAACGGTTGCGCGGAGGCAAAAGGAACTTTCACTCGCCGATGCCGTAGAAGAGATATAGCTTGTCCAATATATGAATATGAAAAAATTCTTGCTTCTGATTTTTAGCGTTGCGATTTCAGCCTCGTTTACGGGACTTTGCTGCGCACAAAGTGACGCGCCCTATACCGAAGGACCTGTCTGGACCATAACAATGGTCAAAGCCAAATACGGCATGGGCGACGACTATTTGAAAGGTCTCGCCAAAAGCTTTAAAGGCACGTTAGACGAAGCCAAAAAGCAAGGCCTTGTGATGGATTACAAGATCCTGCTCGGCGATGCGGCCACCCCGCAAGACTTCAACATCCTCCTGATGGTCGAATCGAAAAATATGGCCGCATTGGATAATGCGCGCGAAAAGTTTGATCCGATTGCCAGGAAAATTGAGGGAACGGCGGATCAACAACGTGCTACAGCCACGCAACGCCTGGAAATTCGCGAGATCGTGGGCGACAAGGTCATGCGCGAAATTACGCTGAAATAGCTAAACGCGATCCCATCTAATTCAGGGATCTGATCCATCGCCGGTGATAAATCGCTATCGTTGGCGGCATCGTGGCGGCTTTATCGCACCGAGCATAACTTGGTTTCATAGCAAGCGCGGGCACGAGCAAAAACTTGGCCCGCGCTCTCATCGCACGAAAATAAAATTCGACATACTGTCGCTGATCACGTAAAAGCTTCTTCGATTACGTCATCCGACGTTTCAATTTACCTTCGGCCAGAAGAAACCTGTGGGGGGCCGGATCTTTGCTGTGAACGCCGCTTTACGCGATTTCCAGATCCAACTGAAGCCCTGAGTCACCCGAATGCAGGCACATAAATGAAACATGCCATTCTTCTTTTAGCCCTGATATGGGTTGCCGATTTCGCGAAAGCGCAAACGCCAACGCCGCCACCCGGCGTAATTGAGACCTACAAGGTCGTTAATGGCCTGAACATTCGAGCCACCGTGTACAACGTCGACGATGGGCAAAGACATCGCGTAGCGATCGCGATTCATGGAGGTAGCTACAAAGGCGGCCTGATGCAAACAGACGTTGCTCAAGAGCTTTCGCAGTATGGCTTCATGGGCGTAGCGATTGAATATCGGCTGGCGCCGCCTCACGATGAAATGAACAGTCCCGCGCATCCCTTTCCGGGGCAAAACGACATCCGCGACGACGGTCATTACCCCGAGCAGACCGATGACGTGAGGGACGCCATTATTCATTACCGGAACGATCCACGCAGCAACGGCGAAGTGGTCGTAATCGGCGGCAGCGCCGGCGGGTCGCACAGTCTTTATTTGGCCGGTACAGGCACACCAGGATATGACATGCCGGATCTTGCGGTGCTTCTTTCATGCGGTGTCTCGAATCTCGCAGACCCCAATCAATACGCGCTACAATGCGTACCCGATGAGACCTGTCCCCACTCGGCGATAGCAAATTATCTGAACATTCCTGATCCAGCGCCACTTCCGCCAGTCGGGAGCAACCTAGTGCTCGCACGGGACGCTTCGCCAACTCACTGGACGCGCGTCGGCATGTGTCCGTTTTGGGACATGTGTTCAAGCAAAGATTCCCTGGGCATTCCAACATCAACTGGGTTCAACATTCACTCGTACAATCCAAATAACAGACAAGGCGTACTTGAGAACGGCGAAAACGGCATTGTGGAAACAGCCATTGCGATCGGATTAAGAGAATCGACTGCAAGTGTGCCGGAGGCTGACTCATTTAAGGCAACAATTGTGGACGTGGGAGTTTTTACACACTCATTTGATTACTGGGGTCAGGTGAAAAGCGAAGTAATACCCTGGATCAGCGCGCCTATCCCGCCAGGCAACGGTACACCGACTCCAACTGTAACGCCAAGTCCAACACCTACGCCCACCGAAACCGCAACACCGACAGCGACGCCAACACCGACAGTCAGTCCTACGCCGACAGCCACAGCGACTGCAAGTCCCACGCCAACGGCAACACCCAGACCTACTCCAACTCCAAGACCGGATTCTACACCGCGGCCCGCTCCCACACCACCGCCTCGGCCGTAGTCTAAAGTCAGTGATCGGTCTCGATATGGACGATGTATCGAGCGGCTGAATGCAGGCGAATACCGGAATGAGCCGCGCTAACGCTTTTTAGCCCAGCGTTTCTTTCGCGCTTCGGCCAGGCGTTTGCGTCGCCGTTCGCGCTCGGCATTTGAATGCCGTTTAGGGACGCCGCGCGCAAGTTTCGCCAGTGCTTGACCAGCTTTGGCTATGCAGTTCGCAGAACCGGATTGCTGTCGATGCCCCTCCGGCGCTCGGCATACGAAAACATCACGCCAATGTTCGCCCTGTAATTCGGCTAGGCTCTTTGGCCCGCAATTTAGATTGCGCAACCAGTTGTCCAGTTCTTCGATGGTGATTGCGGAGATTGGGCGATTCCCGAAGTCTGCGCAGAAAGTCGCGAGACGCTTTTTCAAATCGGCAATGTATCTAGCGCGCATCCCGCCCTTGCGCTTGGCTCCAACACTTCTTTCGCCAGTTCATCGACAGTCACATTGCATCTGCGGATTCCAAGTAATCCAGGTAAAACTCGGCGGCGTCCTCGACATTCTTGCGTGTTTGGCTAGTTTTTTGCGCGCGTGAATGATTGCAGAGAGTTCACCGGTGGATAGACCTAGGGCCTCGCGCCCGTGGCGCTCTAGGTTGTGATCTGCCGCAAACGTTCTGCTTCCGCCTCGGCTTTGGTCTTGAAAAACTTCAGGCCTCGATTAAAAGGACGGAGATCGAGATACTAGGGATGTATTTTGCTGTGGCGATACTCGAGGACTCTGAGGGTCGGTCGTTTCATTGCCGCAAATGTGTGCAGAGAGACCGAGAATGTCGATACAAAGTCAATGATTGAGTTTCAGGGAGCATAGGAAGGCGCATGTTTCAAAGGCAACTGGCTGGGTAGCTCAGTCGGCAGAGCAGTGGACTGAAAATCCACGTGTCGGCGGTTCGATTCCGCCCCCAGCCACAGACCCTTTGTCACAGGACCCACGTGATCGCAGATGCCTGAGGAACAGGCGCAGTTCGCACGTGATTTTTGATCTTGCCAAGCCGGCGGGTGGTTCTGCAAGATTTGCGAAACCGAGGTCTCAACCCGGAGATGGCGCTTTCCCCCCGACAGCTTCTTTTCCCCGTTCAGACCTGTAGTCACAGAATTCATTAATTGGGGCAAACAAAAGATTCCTTTTATGAAAACGAAAACGTTGCCATTAACAAATTCAATGAACCGCTTGTTCCGGACGCTCGTTTTGGCTGTAATTTTGACCTTCACTCTCGGTGTCGTCGGCCAGGTGCGACCTGGCGAGTCACCACTGTCAACCAAGCCGGCGGGCTTGCCGGCTTATCCACTAAAGGCCAGCGACAACGGCCGGTATCTTGTGGATCAGAATGGGACGCCCACGCTGTTGGTGGGAGACTCTCCTCATTCGTTGTTCGTCAATCTCAGCCCACATCAAGCCGACACCTATTTTGCTAACCGCGCCTCTTACGGCATTAATGCACTGTGGGTCGAGGTGTTGTGTAATACCTACACCGCCGGGCGATCGGATGGAAGCACGTATGACGGCATTATTCCGTTTATCACGCCGGGAGACATGTCCACGCCCAACCCTGCCTATTTCAGGCGCGTGGACCAGATGGTCCGGCTGGCGGCCAATCACGGCATTCAGATTGTCATGGACGCCTTCGAGACAGCGGGCTGGATGCCGGTCTTGGAACAGAATGGAATTCAAAAGGCATTCCGATACGGGAAGTTCCTCGGAAACCGCTATAAGAACTTCAACAACATCATCTGGATCACCGGAAACGACTTCCAAACCTGGAACACCAGCTCAACCGACAACCATTTGATCGCCGCGCTTATGCAGGGAATCGCATCGGCTGACCCTAATCATCTGCAAACCACCGAACTCAGCTACCTGGTCAGCGGCTCGCTGGATGATCCTTTGCTGGTGCCTTATACCACGTTGGCCGGCGCCTACACTTACTATCCAACCTACGCGGAGGTCCTCCATGAATACAATGCAGCGAATTTCGTTCCCGTGTTCATGGAGGAGGCAAATTACGAGTTTGAAGACAACACCGGGATGGACTACGGCGACCCGGAGACTCTGCGCAGACAAGAATACTGGACCATGCTAAGCGGCGCGACCGGCCAGTTGTATGGCAATCATTACACCTGGACTTTTGAAAGTGGATGGCAACAGAACCTGAATACGCCGGGCATAAGACAGTTGCAGTACATGAAGGATTTTTTTTCAGCGCGGCAATGGTGGGACCTGGTTCCCGATCAAACGCATACCGTTGTCATTGCTGGGTATGGAACCTTCGCGGACAGCGGCAGCCTCCATGACAACGACTATGTTACCGCTGCTCGAGTGCCGGATGGGTCACTGGTATTGGCCTTTTGCCCTACCAGCACAACGATCACAGTCAATATGACACAAATGAGGGGCCTCACGAACGCCAGTTGGTTCGACCCGAGCAGCAATGCCTTCTCGGGGATCGCAGGGTCGCCGTTTGGCAACACCGGCAGTCAAGACTTCACGACCCCGGGCAATAACGGGGATGGGGATCCAGATTGGGTCCTGGTGCTGGAGTCTCCCTAGAAGTCGGCTCGCGGCCAGGCGCTTCAGATCGCGGCAGGGAACGAATGTCGGGCGCGCGCGCGCAAAACTGCGTGTGCTTTTCGCTCTGGCATGATTCGTATTCTCGATTCGAGCGGCGTAGTCAAGCGTATTATTCCGTTCAGCCAAGCAGACCGAAAGCTGTAACCCATCGCCCAATTCAGCCGTGTGCATCACAATTTTTATCTTGCCAAGCTGGCCAGATTTCTGGCAACCCATAAAAACGAAACCTGAATCTGGAGACGATGCTTTTTGCCTGGAGAGCAGCGCAACCTCTTTCGCCCTCACAAATAAACGAAGGAATCTTCAGGAAGAAAGGATAACACATATGAAAACCGCAAACACACTGATCATCATCACTGGCTCGCTTTTCTGCGCGTTCGCGCCGCTCACCCGAGCGGAATGCACACAAAGCTGCTCCGAAGTGGTCGATCAATATGGCGACACAGTCGACAACATTCTTTGGGGTACCCGAGGCGGGCGGGACTGGAACGAGTGAGATCGGCATTGGTTTCCAGGCGCTGAAAAACAATACCGGCAGTTATAACGTCGCTAATCGGCGACGCCTCGCTGAGCTACAATAACAGCGGTATGGGCGATGTTGCAGTAGGTGTTGGCGCGCTCCTTGCCAATACGACTGGGTCGCAGAACACCGCGCTTGGGTGGTCCGCTCTACGTTTTACCAATACCGGGTCCTATAACACAGCTGTAGGCACTGGCGCCCTTTATTCAAACGGGTCGTCGGACAACAACACTGCCGTTGGCTGTAATGCAATGTCTGGCTCCGCTTTGTACTACGTAACCGGGAGCAATAATACCGGGATTGGGTATGACTGTCTTTATAACTATACCAGCGGGAGTGACAACACGGCCGCCGGTTACAGCGCGCTTTACAGTGACACTACCGGCAGCTCCAACACCGCCAGCGGTTATAATGCGCTCTACAAAACCACGACCGGCGGCAGCAATGTTGCGGCTGGCTATTTGGCGCTTTACTTTAACACAACCGGCAGCTTTAACACCGCCATTGGGCGGGGCGCACTGTATAAAAACACGGCAAGTAACAACACGGCGACCGGTTATCAAGCGCTTAACAAGAATACGAGCGGCCCGGGCAATACGGCGAACGGCTACCAAGCCCTGCTAAGCAACGCCACTGGGGGTAGCAACACGGCGATCGGTTACCAGTCGCTATACCATAGTATCGGGACGGCCAATACGGCTAATGGGCAGGCGACGCTTTATAACAATACGACTGGCGGAACCAACACGGCCATGGGGAGTGCCGCGCTTTATGAGAACACGACCGGCGCCAATAATATCGCTATCGGAGCAAGCGCCGGCTTCTCCCTCACCACGGGTAGTAACAACATCGATATCGGCAACGTCGGGGTAGCCGCGGACGCCGCGATTGTCCGTATTGGCACATCCGGAACTCAGACCAATACCTATATCGCGGGGATAAATGGAGTGACGGTGGCGGGAGGAGTTGCAGTGATCGTCGATTCCAATGGTCACCTGGGCACGAGTACATCGTCGGCTCGCTTTAAGGAGAACATCCAGCCGATGGACAAGGCGAGCGTAGCTATCTTTGCGTTGCAGCCGGTCACCTTCCGTTACAAGAAAGAGCTAGACGCAAAAGCCATTCCGCAATTTGGCCTCGTGGCCGAGGAAGTGGAAAAGATTGATCCCGATTTAATAGTTCGGGACGAAGAGGGGAAGCCTTACTCAGTCCGCTATGAAGCGGTCAACGCGATGTTGCTCAACGAATTCCTCAAGGAGCACCGCAAAGTGGAGAAATTGGAAGCGACCGTAGTGCAACAACAAAAGAACTTCCAAGCGACGATCTCTGAACAGCAGCAGGAAATTCAAGCGCTCACCGCCAGCCTGAAAGAACAAGCATCGCAAATCCAGAAGGTGAGCGCAGAGCTCCAAGTAAGGAAATCTTCGCCGCAAATCGTCCTCAACAATCACTAGGGGTTCCGAGCCCAACCAAGCGCCCGCATTTGCTGGATCAAATTGGGAAATTGGTGCGCCTACGGTGTCTGGTCCGGAGTGTGGCAGGTATTCGCGATCAATACCGGCTTGGCAGCAAACGCGGGAGCACGGCGTGATGGAAATTGCCTTTGCGCAGTTTCGTTTGCCGTTTTGTGTAGCAACTCCGCATGCACAGAAAACGAGGGCACACTCTCTTCAAGTTGGCTTCCGGGATTCTTACCCGGCGGTTGGGAGCGATCTTTCTTTCGCAGTCATGATTGCGGCGTGAAAGACGAAAGACTCTACTGAACGGTAAGAGTCAAATCGTTCCCGTCACCGCCTTCGTAATTGGCCTGGAAGGTGTTTCCACCGATGGCAACAATCGCGCCATCGGCCAGATTACCAAACGTGCCCGCGATCGGTGCGACGCCGGTGTTGCTAATCACTGTTAGGACCATTCCCGGGGGAAGCGTTGTGTTCCCGTCGCCGGTCAAAGAAAAACGCGCTGCGCCGTTAATCTTCACACCATTCGAGACGACCTTGTCTGCGGTCGCAGAGCTACTGTTAACACCGCACTTGAAAACCCCGCCGGAATTGAAAGTCAGGCGCCCCAGAATCGTGAGGGTCTGCGGGACGGTTGCTACGCTACCCGGTTCGAGCAAAGCATGCGAACCCCCGCTGGCCCCGATTGTGACGTTGCCGGCGATAGTGCCCAGGCCGGCTAGTATTCCACCGTTAACCTGCACCGCGCCACTGCCTGTTCCCGAGCCACTCGTGTTGTTGACCATCAGTTCACCGCCTTCAATCGTGGTGCTGCCCGTGTAGGTGCTGCTTCCCTTAAGCCTAAGAAGCCCGGTGCCGATCTTGGTGAAGGAGCCACTACCCTGGATTACACCGAAGTAGGTCTTGCTCAGATTGGCGCTGCCGACAGTGAGCTCGTTCGACCCGAGGAAGACATTGCCCCCTCCTTCGATGGAGCCGATTGTTATTCCGGGCGGGTTGTGATCGCCAATCATCAGGTCACCGGTTCCGACCAGGACCGCCGTTCCGCCGGTTGAATCAGCGAGAAACTGGAAAGATCCAGGAGGTAACCCCTCGTTGAATCCGCTATCTCCATCCAGGAGGGCGTTGCCGGCGCTGGATGTGTCGGAAAAAATCACCGAGCCGCCACTGGCATTTCCAACGACCCCGCTGAATGCATAAACAGAGCTGTCTGCGGCAGTGGAGGACCCAAGAAAGAAAGTTGTTCCGCCTGCGACACCCGCGGTGGACGAACCGTAGTTATTCACGAAGGCTGTGCCAGCCGTCGAAATATCCTGAAACATCGTGGCTCCCGGGGTGGTGCCGGCAGCGCCCGCGAAATTGTCGATTTGGCCGTCGGCTGCAGTTGAGTTATTGAAGAAAAGCGTCCCACTTCCGCCTCCACCGTTCAGCCCATAATAGCTAACCATTGTGGCGGTGGCCAGACTCGAATTATCATGGAATTGAATTTGGCCGCCTACAGAGCCCACGCCATCGCCTCCGTAGGCAAGTAAGTGAGTGATGCCTCCCATGGTGGTAAGAGTCGCGCGGTTGGTAAAAGAAATGACGTTTGTGGCTCCGCTTGTCGACAGGGTGCCCGCCGCCTCCAAGGTTTGGAGTAGACGGGTATTACTGTTCATGACACCGGCACCACTCAGGGTCAGAGTAGCTATGTTCTGGCTTGCAGCGTCACCGACCGTGACCGTGAATTCAGTTGGATCGTCATTAAACACGATCGAATTGACCTCAACGCTGGAGTGGATAATGGCGTTGGAGACGTTCGAAGTCGGAAATGTAGCGGTGTCAGCAGGCGAATTAGGAATCGTACGAGGTGTCCAGTTTCTCGCCGTGTTCCAGTCGTTGCTGACCGGGATAAGGTTCCAAGTCGCGCTGCCTGCGAAAAGAGTCGAGAAGGGGAATAGCCCGGAAAAAAGCAAAATCAGAGTGAATTTCATTGGCCGCTTTTACACGAGGACCGCTCGATAGTAAAAGCAATTCACCCCTCTCAAACCGGTATCTGAGGTTGTTGTCTGTTGCGCAACCGGTGTCCTCTCCCCGCAACGTGAACAGGCATGCTTAATCGGCAAACTCGGCAGGCACAGCGTTGATGGAAATTGCCTTTGCGGACTTTCGTTTTCCTGTTTGTGTAGCAACTCCGCATGGACAGGAAACCCAGGCGCATTCTTCTAAAGTTCGGCTCCGGCATTCTTACCCGGCCGCACGCCAACGCCCTCGATGAAAAACAATTTCGCCGTCTCACGACCGATGTGGCGCAACTCGTTCGCGACGGATGCGAATGCATTATTGTCTCGAGCGGTGCGGTTGCAGCCGGGATGCGCGTTGTGGGGCTGAGGGAGCGTCCAATGGATTTGACGACCGGCCAGGCATGCGCTGCGGTGGGTCAATCAAAGATGATGCATCTTTATGCCTCGATGTTCGCGAAACATCAGCTCAACGTTGCGCAGCTTTTGCTCACGCATAGCGACCTGGACAGTCGCACCCGCCATCAAAATGCGAAAAACACCCTGCGGCGTCTGCTCGACTGCAAGAATGTCGTGCCAGTTATTAACGAGAACGATTCAGTGGCAGTGGAAGAACTGCGCTTTGGAGACAACGACCGGCTCTCTGCCGAGGTCGCGGTGCTGGCAGAAGCCGAATTGCTCATCCTGCTTACAAGCGTGGACGGACTGATAAATCATACAGGCAAACGGATTCCGATGGTCGTTGATGTCGCGGACGCAGCTCGTTTTGTGCGCAAAGAAAAAAGCAGGTTCTCGGTGGGGGGCATGGTCACCAAACTCGAGGCAGTAAAACTTGCGATCGCAGCCGGCATCCCCACAGTGATTGCAAACGGCCGGCGCGCCGGAATCATTCCGCGGATCGTGGCGGGCGAGCGAGTCGGAACCTTCTTTCCCGTGCGGACTGAAAAGTCCGACGCCCACTCGCTTTGAGCGGCGAGAGTGAGAAGGTGGAGTAATTACTCTTAACCTGCGTTGATATGGATACGGACGATCTAAGAAACGAGGTTCTCAGCTACGGAAGACGCGCTCGCGTCGCCGCGCGGATGCTCTCGCGAATGAGCACTGAGCGGAAGAACGCCGCCTTGCTTGCGATGGCAGATCAACTTTGTGCCAGTGCCGGCACGATCAGGCAGGCAAATAGCAAAGACGTCGAGAAAGCGACAATGGATCAACTCGCCTTACCGCTGATCGACCGGCTTAAACTCGATGAAAAACGCATTCAGGCGATGGCGGAAGGTATTCGTCAGGTTGCCGCGCTCCAAGATCCGGTCGGAAAAGTCATCGTCGAATGGACTCGTCCCAATGGATTGCACATTTCTAAAGTGCGCGTCCCCATCGGCGTGATCGGAATCATCTACGAGTCGCGCCCGAATGTCACCAGCGACGCAGCGGTGCTTTGCACAAAAACGGGAAACGCAGTCATTCTGCGCGGCGGCTCGGAATCGATTCGCTCCAATATCGCGATTGCCGACGCGCTCCGCGCCGGCGCAGCCAGCGCCGGGTTGCCGGAAGACAGCATCTTGCTCATTCCAAAAACTGGTCGCGATGCGGTGCGGCACATGGCCCAGATGGATCAGTACATCGATCTCATCGTCCCGCGTGGCGGCCGGGCCTTGATTGAAACAGTTGTTAGTTATGCGCGGATGCCGGTGATCAAGCACTATGTCGGCCTCTGCATCGCATATGTGGATAAAGAAGCTGATCTCGATATGGCGGTGCGGATAGTCGTTAACGCAAAGACGCAGCGCCCTGGCGTGTGCAACGCCATCGAAACTGTGCTTGTGCACCGTGAAATTGCCGCGCAATTTTTTACAAAACTCGCGCCGATACTGGCCGGAAAGAAAGTGGAAATACGTGCAGATCCCGACAGCTTCCGTCAGCTGGCAACTCTCAACTATCCGCTACTCCATTCCGCCGGCGAGGACGACTGGACAACGGAATATCTCGATCTCATTCTCGCTGCCCGCACCGTGGACAACATCGAAGAGGCGATTGCGCACGTGGAAACATGTGGCTCTCATCATAGCGATGTCATCATCACCCGCGACACGGCGCAGGCGGAAAAATTCCTCAACGAGGTCGATTCCGCCACCGTTTACTGGAATGCATCGACGCGATTCACTGACGGCGCCGAATTTGGCTTCGGCGCGGAAATTGGTATCAGCACTGACAAGCTTCACGCGCGTGGGCCGATGGCCCTCGAAGAGCTAACGACCTACAAGTACGTCATCCGCGGCGAGGGCCAGATTCGGGAATAAACATTTCCTGCGGCAAGTTTTCTCGGGGAAATGACCAGGATGCATGCGATCGCCGACCTCGCATTCCGTTGTGCGATGATCGGCTGGGTTGGCGAGACTCTGTCGAGCCAAAGGAATCCCCGCCTTTTGCGGTGACTTGCTTATCTCCTTTGGTCCCTGGCTCCGGCTTGGGAGCGGCGAGGCCAGTGCCACTTTAGTCTTGCTATTTGTCTTGACGGGTTCTGAGTTTTCCCCCAGAACTCGGCTCTGCCACCCGAATCAGGTGTCAGGGCTGCTAATTACAGCTTGATAACAATAATAACACCACATAACATAAACATAATATTTCATTTAATACTCAACTTGTGATATACTCGTTAGCATCACGCTGATCGATCAGTTCTACCGTGTTCATTAGAGACAGAAATGGTGGTGGCAACACCACTGCTTGGGAATCGGCGCTTTACAGTAAGTAATTCGGCGGCAACAACACAGCCATCGGTGTTGCGAGACGCGAATAGCTGAAGAAGAGAAGAAGAGTGGCGCCTTGACTGCGGGTTTACAAAATGGGAGCGAGTGGCTCGACAACAGTGCGCCGGTCGTGCAGGTGGCTGCGACCAATTAATACCGACAACAAAATCAACAAAACAAAAGCAAGAAACAAAAAGGAGAAATATTCCAAATGAACATTAAACTTCGACTTATACTGGTAAGCGTCATGCTGATCGCGGTCTCGTCGATCACTCGTGCGCAGTGTCCGCAGATTTGCGATGGGAACGCTGCGAACACCGCTCTCGGAAATAATGCGCTTCCCGGCGACACAGGGAATTCCAATACTGCTGTTGGAGACAGTGTATCCCTAACAATAGCACCGGCAGCGCGAACACGGCCAGCGGTTTTCACGCATTATTTAACAACACCACCGGCAACAACAACACGGCCAGTGGTGTTTATTCCCTGAGCGCCAATACTACAGGATACCAGAATACGGCGAACGGATATCTGACGCTCTACAACAATACGATCGGTTACTATAACACCGCCAGCGGCGTCGGTGCGCTCTTAAGCAACACGACCGGCAACAACAACACGGCCAGCGGTTTCAGTGCGCTCTCAAAAAATACCACCGGGAGCAACAACACCGCCACCGGTTTCAATGCGCTCCTTGGCAATGCAGCCGGCGACAACAACATCGCAATTGGTGTTTCAGCCGGTATAAATCTCACCAACGGGAGTGACAATATCGATATTGGCAACGCGGGTGTTGTGGGCGAGTCCAGGCACATTCGCATCGGGACGCACGGAACACAGATAAAAACGTTTATCGCTGGGATTGCCGGGGCACCAGTGCCTGGGGGAGTAGGAGTACTCATTGGGAACAACGGTCAGCTTGGCACGGTTGTCTCCTCCGAGCGCTTCAAGGATGCGATAAGGCCGATGGACAAGGCCAGTGAAGCAATTTTGTCGCTGCACCCGGTCACGTTCCACTACAAGCACGAGCTTGACCCCGAGGGCATCCCGCAGTTTGGCCTGGTCGCCGAGCAAGTGGAGAAAGTCGATCCCGATTTGGTCGCACGCGACGATCAAGGAAAACCTTACTCGGTCCGCTACGAAGCGGTGAACGCGATGTTGCTCAATGAGTTTTTGAAAGAACATTGCACTGTGCAGGATTTGAAAACGCTCGTTGCGCAACAGCAAAAGCAGATTGAAGCACTAACTGCGGGTCTTGGAAAAATAAGCGCGCAGATCGAACTGAGAAAATCTGCACCGCAAATTGCCGACACTCAGTGAGGGCATTGGCGGTGCACCGAACCGCCCAGGCGATTGAAGTCGATCGCCGCTACCAATTCACACCCAGATACCATTCCTCGTGCGCGTCGGCGGGCTGTGATGATGGCACAGCTGCTTCCGGCGATGGACGATGACGGCGAGTAGTGCTGTAACGCATGGCCGATTCAAGCGTTTGCATCGCAATTTTCATCTTGCCAAGCTGGGCAGATTTGTGGCAGACCCATAGAAACCGGGTCTGGATCCGGGAGAGGGGCTTCTTCCGACACCTTGTCCCTAGGGCAGACCTGCTGTCGCGCGATTAACCAATCGGGAGAACAGAAAGGCTGTTTTATGAAAGCACAAACTTCACTCATGGAAAATTCGATTAGCAGGCTGGTGTGGCGACGCGGGTTTGTTCTCATCGCCTTCATTTTCACTTGCTTTGTAACTTCGCCGGGTGCGCAAGCGCTTTGTCAGCAAGGCTGCGACTACCGGGAACACCTTTCTAGGTGAGGATGCGCTCTTCAGCCGTACAGAAGGTATCAACAACACGGCCCTGGGCTTTCAAACACTCTACAATAATACTGGCGGTTACGATAACACCGCCATCGGTTACGGGGTGCTTCATGAAAACACCAGTGGTTTTTTGAACACAGGCATCGGCCTTAACGCCCTTTATTACAACACCAGGGGCCACAGAAACATCGCCGTGGGCCTGGGTGCGCTCGAGTTCAACACCACGGGGAGCGACAACACCGCGGTCGGTCATCAATCGCTCTCGGCCAACACCATTGGTAAGAACAATATCGCCATCGGCTTTGAGGCTGGATCGAGCATTACTACCGGAGATAACAATATCGATATTGGTAACGTCGGCCTTCAAGACGACCGCAGAACGATCCGGCTGGGCGACTCCCGTCACACCGCCACATTCATCGCCGGCATTAGTGGAGCCACCGTGCCTGGAGGCGTGGGAGTGGTCATTGATGCTAGTGGTCACGTCGGAACTCTGACCTCCTCCGAACGTTTCAAAGATCGAATCAGGCCGATGGAGAAGTTGAGTGAAGCTATCTTCTCCATTCAGCCAGTAACCTTCCGCTACAAGAAAGATCTTGATCCCGACGGCACCCTGCAATTTGGCCTGGTGGCCGAGCAAGTGGAAAAGGTAAACCCCGACCTGGTCGCGCGTGATGAGCAAGGACAACCTTACACGGTCCGCTACGAAGCAGTGAACGCGATGTTGCTCAATGAGTTCCTCAAGGAACATCGCAAGGTCAAGAAACAGCAAGTGGCAATCAAGCAGCTAGAATCAAGGGTGGGGCAGTACGAGGACTTGCGATCAACTGTCGCGCAGCAGCAGAAACAGATTCAATTGCTCACTGCCACCCTGAAAGAACAGGTCTCACAAATCCAGAAAATGAGCGCCCAGGTCGATGTGAGTTCGCGCCGAGCGCCGAAAGTGGTTCTGAACAATCAGTAAAGCTTTGATGGTGTAGCCACGGCCCTGCGGACCGTTCGTGGGATATCAGTAAACGCGCCGCAGGCGCGTGGCTACAGAAAAAGGAGACCTTTTTTGCGTAATCGGCGGTTATCCCCTGGTCCGGACCGACGCCAACTAAACCCTCTTCCGATAGAGCGACGGCTCAACAACCGTCGCCATCTGTGCGGAGTTCGGTAATCGGTCCTTTCCGAGAAAATCTATGAGCCGGGAGATTTGCGGCAGCGGCTCCCGAACGAGCGTCGGATAATCAATCTCAAGCAACGCAATATGTGGCACTGTTGTGGCCCACTTGCGAACGTCTTCGCGATGGGCGCGCAGGCCACGCGCGAGTTGTTCCGCGTCAAAATCGGCGGCCTTGGTTCCCAGCCGCACGGTCATGGCCTGCTGCGAATCGACAACTTCTTCGATGGGACGGGTCATAAAAATGACTTTGTAGTCATGTTTGGCCGGCATCCTCGGGAGCAGCATCGAAATGCATTTGATGGCACGCCCATCGATGTCTTTTCGATCGAGAAGCTCCGGTTTTTTTCCGATCTGTTTGATCGGTTCCCACTCATAATAACCTTTGGGATTGTCAACGTCCGCAATGCGCTCCCCATCGGTTAATGGCTTTACGCCTCCGGCTTCCAGCATTTGCATCATCAGCGATGTGCCAGATCGTGGGAGGCCAGAAACAAGAACGAACGTTTTGCCAGAGCGTTCTCCCTCTGGTTTCGGGTCGGGACGTTCTTTGAGCAGAATAGCCAGCCGTTCTTGGCGCTTCGGGATCGACGGCAGGTCGAAGAGCTTTTCTCGTCGTGCATCGTCGCCGGGCGAGTGGCGTCGGCGTCGGCGTGTTAATCTGATGACCTCACTACGATGGAACTCAGCTTTCTCAGGGTTGCCTTCGTTAGTCCTGTTAATCGTAGCAAGATAACGATGGGCATTGATCATCTCAGGATGAAACCGAAGGGCCGTTTCGAACGCCACCGTCGCGCGCTCGTTATTGCCCGAGCGAGCAAGCGCGACGCCTAGATTGAAGTGCGCCAAAGGCAGTCGATGAAGCAGACTGACGGCTCGCAGAGCACAGTCAACAGTTTGTTGATTATCACCCAAACGCCGGTAAACGCTCGATAGCCCTTGAAAGGCAAGGGCATTATCAGGATCGAGTGCCACGGCTTTCTCATAGGCTAGCTTTGCGTTTTGCCATTGGACTAGGCGGCCATAAGCGTCGCCCAACTGAATGTAAATGCCCGGTGCCTGAGGATCCATTGCTTCGGCTGCGAGCAAGGTCCGCAAAGAGCCACCGAGATCACCGCGCGCGAGTTTAATCCTCGCCCAAAGCAGTTTCATGCCCGCAAAATCTGACTCGGGGCCGTCTGACATAACAGTGAGGAGCCGCTCTGTCTGAGCCAGATAGCCATTTTGAAAATAGCAGACAGCAAGTTGAGTAAGGAAACGATCTTCCCACGGGCGCCGCCTGACGATTTCTTCCAGTAGCGGCAGTGCCTTGTCCGGCCGGTTCTTCCAAAGATAGGTACGGGCCACGTTGTATTTGCTTTCAATGTCGGCCGATTCCGCTGCCTTCTCCTTATCAGCAGTGGGATCTTCGATGTAGCCAAGCGCGGCGAATTGTTGCATGAGCTCATTAGCCTGCTCTGTGTCTAACTGTTGCCCTGGCGAATGAAGCCCTGCATCGCCCCGGACTTTTTCCCAGCTTGAGATTGTTTTTACCTGTGGCGGCACTTCGAAAGCTTCAAGCAAGGGGCGACCATCCATGTCTTCGCCGATCGGCAGGTCAAACAAGGTAAGAATGGTGGGTGCTACGTCGATCAAGCTCGCACCGTAGATGCGTTCGTCGCGTTTAATGCCGGCGCCAGCCACAACCAGTATCCCGTACTGTCGGTGCCACGCCGCCGGGCCGGCCGGTTCGCGTGGCGTTCCCTGAGGGCGCTGCGAACCGGATTCAAAGCCGTGGTCGGAACAAAGGATGACGGTGGTGTCAGGGCCAGCGAGCTCCAGCAATCGTTGGAGCATCATATCGTGAAAGCGATAAGCGCCTTTTACGACATCTTTAAAAAGCGCAAAGTCTTCGTCGCTGATCCAGGGAAGCTTTGGCGGGTGATAAGCCATGAAAGCGTGGGAAAAGTGGTCGATCCCGTCATAATAAACCGCCGTGAAATCCCATGGCTCGGTTTCCATAAGCGCCGTGGCAACTGCATGGATCGAGGCATTGTCACTTAGCACCTTGGCGAAGGAGCTTAGGCGCTTGTCTATTTTCTGGTCGATCTTGGCCGCTCCGGGAATGAACGGCAAAATGTGAGCTTCGGTTAGCTCGTTAGGAAAGACCTTAAAGCGAGCCAACTCGGCTCCTTTCTCGGCCGGATGAACCGTGCCTTTTGGGATACTCCAGCCTTTTTCCGGATCGAATCGCACTCCGCCAAAGGCATTGGTCACCACGTTACCCTTGATCGGCTCGGCCGGATGACTCGCCCACCAGCCGATGATGTTACTGGTGAGTCCCGATTGACTAAGAATGTTCCAAAGCGCTTTGCACTTGCGCGATGTGCTTGTATAAGGCCGTGCGCCGCCATTCAGCGGGTCAGGCTCGATGAAACCGTGGATGCCATGTTTGTCGGCGAGTTTTCCTGTAGCTACTGAGTTCCATAGCATCGGCGACAGAATTGGCTGCAAAGTAGCCAGATTACCCATTACTCCGCGGTTAATGAGTGAGTCGAGAGTAGGCATCAGGCCTTCCTCGAGCAGCGGCGTTATATGCTCCCAATCGGCCGCGTCCCACCCGATCAGCAGAACTTTTCGCTGCTGTGAGACCTCAGCCATGGAGAGACAATAGGGTAGAAAACTTCACCGCACCAGCATCAGGTGCTGAATCCTTCCCACCAGCTAATAGCAAATGGCCAGTTAACGTGCAGCTTGTGACCGTCTTTTGCGCCATGCCAGGAGCCCTCCGGCTCCCACCGCGAGCCAGCCGAGAGAACCCTCCTGCGGAACGATGTCGTTACTCTCCTCCGGAACCATTTCGTTACTCGACTTTTGGCCAGCTGCGATTGGTTCACCAGGGTCGGCGTAAGCGTAGTCAAGCACTCTGAAAGCATTTTCCGGACGGTTCGACATCCTGACCCGCACCCACCCATATTGGACGCCCGCGCCGCTATTGAACTTAAAACCGACGTAGCCGATCCCAGGATCGGTCCACTGCGATCGATAATTCTGATTCGCAGATAGGATTCCGTATGGGAAGCCAAAAGAACATGAGATCACGTGCCAAAAAAAACCCGACGATATGTTTTGGCCAGCGTACAACTTCGCAACAAAATTCTCACAGCTATCTCCGCTCCGGGATCCCCTAAAACCAGCCGACACTATGCCGTAACAAGAAAATGCCGCGATATTACGAACGTTAACGTGTTCGAACCAAAAGTAATCGCCGGCCTGATCCAGCGGAAACAGCTTGAGCTTATCCTTGTGCGGTGGGAAACACACGTCCAAGCGACCCGAATAATGGATAGCAGCTTCTGCGGAATTACCGCCGACGAGTGCCGTAGCGGCGCCGGCGGTCGCGTAGGCGAGCCAGCGCGTTTTCGTTATCGAGGTTGATTTGCGGCGGAGAGTTTTTGTTTTCATAAAAAATAAGAAATGTCAAGATCCAAGAAACGTGTCAAGACTATTTTTCAATTGTGAATACAACGCGTTAGCTGGAGAAATCCCTCACAAATATTCTTTTTGCGATTTCTGACCGCTGCTGTGACAGGTCAGCCATGAAAAGACAAGTGCGGTAGAAAACTTCAGCGCACCGGCATCAGGGGCCGAATTCTCCTACTAGCCAGCAGCAAAGGGCCAGTTAACGTACGGCTTGTAACCGCCTCTTGCGCCATCTCAGGAGCCCCGCGGCTCCCAGGGCAAGGCCGCCAAGAGAGCCCTCGATCGGAACTACTTCGTTACTCGACGTTTGGCCGGCTCTGATTGGTTCGCCAGGGTCGGCGTAAGCATAGTCCATTAACCAGAAATTATTATCAATCGGATGTCTACCTCCGAACTTAACTCGCACCCAACCATACTGATCGCCGCTACCGTTATTGAACTTAAATCCTACGAAACCAACGTCCCCGTACTCGAATTGACCTGCGCAGTAACCGACGCCAGCTAATAAGCCGGAGTTGTGCGCAAGAAATGGTCTGTTCGATATCAGCTGACCGCGGTTTAAGTGGGACACAGATTTAATCTGCGGATAACTAGGACAATAAAAGCCAGCAAAAGAGGCTCCCGCCTGCCCGAGGATGCCAAAATGAGCTGTTCCGCCATAGCTTGCCGTGCAGCCAAAAAACAAAGAGTGCCTTAGACGAAAGGAGTCACCCGGCTGATCCAGTTGGAAACGGGCGCTTTTGTCCTCACAGCTGCTTCCAAGGTATTCGCCGATTATGCCGCTGTAATGAATGTTGGCTTCGGCCGAATTACCGCCGGCGAATGCGCTGGCCGCGGCCGCCGTGACGTAGGCAGCCCAGCGTGCGTTGGCGATTGTGGCAGGTTGGCGGTGGAGAGTTTTTGTTCTCATAACACGGGGTTTTGTTTTTCTAAGATGATGGATGTTAAAGTTTCCGTGACCGCCTCTTGCGCCATGCCAGGAGTCCCGCGGCTCCTACAGCGAGGCCGCCAAGAGAACCTTCCTCCGGGACAATGTCGTTACTCGACATCTGGCCGGCTCGGATTGGTTCACCAGGGTCAGCGTAAGCGTAGTCCACTAGCCAGAAATCAGCACGTTGGCCCAGTTGAATTCGCACCCAGCCATATTGGTCGCCGCTGCCGTTATTGAACTTGAACCCTATGAAACCAACGTTCCCGGGATCAAATTGATCACAGGGACGGTCGAAACTCCCGGCTATTAGCCCGGATCCCCGCGCAAGAAATGTTTCCCTTGATACGAATTGACCGCGGGTTAGTTTGGACACATAGGCCTGCTGGGGATTATTGGGACAGTAAAAGCCAGCGAAACCGGCTCCGGCCAGCCCGCGGACGCCAAAGTGAGCGTATACGTCAGACGTAAACAAGGTCACATAGTGCCTCAGACGAAAGGTGTCACCCGGTTGATCCAATTGAAGACGGAAGCTTTTGGTTCTTTCCCTCCCGGAGTATTGGCCGATAATTCCGCTGTAATGGATGCTGGCTTCGGCTGAAGCGCAGGTGAATGCGCTGGCTGCGGCTGCCGTCGCATAGGCGAACCAACGAGAGTTTGGGATAACAGCCGGTTTTTTGGAATGGGTACGCTGTGGTTTCATGATAAACGCAAAATTACTAGATACGCGTTCGCGATGCCGGGGAAGAATTATGTCTCTGTGGCCTAAGTTACCGATCTTTACTGTTGACCAATTGTGCGCTGCTGCCGCCATGCAAGAAGACCAGCTGCACCTAACGCAAGCAACCCCACTGAGCCCTGGCTTGGGATTTGTTTAGCAACGCCAGCGGTTGACGTCTGACCGGCATTAAGCTGATCACCGGGGTCGCCGTAAGCGTAATCAATAACCGTAAAGTCGCCGGTCCTGGGTGGGTTGCCCTCGATGCGCACGCGGGCCCAACCGTATTGGATGCCAGCCCCGGCGTCGAACTTGAAGGCAACAAAGCCGGTATCACCCCGGTTCCAATGACCATAATTGAAGTAGTATCTGACCAGGTTCCCGAGCTTATTATTAAAGTATATACCAGGCTGGAATTTGTTTCGAAGAAACTGGTGTTGTGAGATATTCTCCCCATAAGTCAGTTGAGAAACCCAGCCATATACGCCGTAGCTGGTAGCGGCGAATCCAGCATCCACGGGGGCCTTAATGAGAAAACCAGCCATGCCGTATCCGGACCAGGGCTGCGGAGCCCGCAGATTGGCGAAGCCAAAGTAGGCGCTGCGGTCGTTGAGAGGGAACTTCTTGTGCACCGGCTGACCGGGAGACGCGTCAAAGAGGATATTCAACGGGCCGGAGTAATGAATCTCGGCGTCAGCCGATTGACCGGCTGCAAAGGAGCTGGCAAGCCCGGCCGTCGCGTAGGCCAGCCAACGAGAGTTTGCGATTACAGCCGGTTTTCTGGAAACGCTACGGTTTGGCTTCATGGAAACACAAGAGTACTAAACGAGCGCTCGCGATGTCGAGAAAAAAGTACGATTGCTTCTGGGCGCACAAGCGTGCGCGCTAAGTTGTTTTAGCGAGTCCTCCCCAAGAGCTCCACCTGACCCGCTTTCCTCAGGGCAACCTGTTGTTCTGGAATTTTCCTCACACTTTTTTCGACACTTCTCCCCGGCGTTCCCGGAGAAGCAGGTAAGAGATGGATCAAATCAATAAATATAAGCAAAACAATCACAATCTCGCAGCGCTAATCGGCGGGGAAGACGGACTAAGCCAATTTGAAAACAAGAGGTAGTAAGCGGGCCCGGGCCGTTACTCCAGCGGCGAAGAAGCGCACTGTTGAGATTCTGACGATCAGCAACGTTCCGAGTGATATGTTGAAGGCGATTGATGAGATAGCCGCCAGGCAAGATCGTAGTCGTTCAAGCTTCGTCCGGCGCGAGTTGCAACGTATCGTTGCCGAGTACCGGGCGAAGGCAACTTAGTAAATCGCGATCAAAATCGAGACTTCTGGACCTCGGCCCCGTATCGAGCGGTCATTTTGCGCGGCTTTGAAAACGCGAATCTCATGAATTGGCCCCAAGTTACGGGATCGAGTGGCCCCTGTTGGTCTGCACTGACTGCTGGTCCGGCCTGTCCACTCTGCCACTCAGATTGATATCGTCTCGGAAGTTGGTGGCAGTGACCGGCTGACCTCTGTCGGTCTGAATCTGTTGCTGATCCGGTCTGTCAACGATGCGATTGCCGTTGACATCGGCCGTTAGGAAACCAAAGGGAACGTCGCCATGTAGCTGGCCGTCGCCGTTGATATTTTGCACACGCAAGGTGACTACTTCGGCAACAGTCACTCCAGTCAGTTGCGCGGTCATGGTGTTACCACTGAATGAGATCGTACCAACGGTGGCGGTACCGCTGAGAACCGTAACCTCGCCAGAGGTGACCGGCCCATCGAACGTGAAGACAGCGTTGTAAGTGCTGGCGCTTCGGTCTTCCACGCCTGAGATACCGGTGAGCGGCATCGCGATATCGAATGTACCCGCAGCGCCATGTGTCAGGCGTGACGCCGCGCTAAGCAGGGTAAGACCAGAAGCAGAGGGAGCGACGCGGACGTAATAAACGTCTTCTTCGTGCTGCCCACGGGACGAGTTGAAGTTGAAGGTGGCGGAATACGCCACATTGCCTCCGGTATTGTCTGAAACGATGGTGATGTAGTCGCCTATCTTGCTTTGGTTCGGATAACCTTCGAAAGGATTAAAGACGTTGCCGACCGCCACGTTAGGGGCCCATGTGACGCCGCCGTCCGTGCTCCAGGAATAGAACAACTGGGAATCGGTGTTATTAGCAGCGTTTCGTGTGTCATACCAGACAGCATCGAGCCGGCCATTGGGCGCTACCGAAAACGTGCCGAACCAGTGCCACTTGCTAGGATTAACCGGGTCGTCATTGATTCGGCGAGGCGCACTAAAGGTTAGTCCGCCGTCTGTGCTGCGCACAAACATCACGTCGGTTGTGCTTCGCCCGGACGGCACGACACTGGCGAGCATGTAAATGTTGTTGTTAGTGGCGGTACCGGAGCGATCGATCGCCAGGAATACCATTCCATCCAGTCCTGCTGGATTGATTCCGCCGCTACCGAGGAAGCCACCCATATTGACGGCGGTGCTCTGGTCAAAAGTCGGTGTCTGGCCGCCGATCTGGGCATTGCTGGAGCGAACGCAGTAAAAGGTGTTCCCTTCTCCGCCGATAAAGAGATTGCCGTTCGTGTCCACATCAAGCGTTCCGTACACGGGCGCATGAGGAACACTGATTGGCGACTGCCATGTGACCCCGCCGTTGGTGGAACGTTGGAATTCCACGCCGCCGCCGCTGCAGTTAATGCCGTCGTCTGACTGGTATTGGAATCCATGTCCAGGGCCGTTGGTCTTATCAATGGTGAACCATTGCTTATCGCCGCCGCCGCCGCCTCTTTCGCCCGAGAGTAAAGTCCAGGATTGACCACCGTTTGTCGAGCGCCACAAGTCGTCGCAAAAAAAGGACGTGTTAATGTCCGACTGAAGACTGAGATAGAAAAATTGCCCGATCTCGTTGGAGTTTGTTACAGGGTCGCTGCGGAAGACGTTATTCTCCAGAACGCCGGGGAACGTCCAGGTAATACCGCCGTCGGTCGTAAATCCCCAGCCGGCCTGCCGGAAGTTGGAGGTTACGTTGTTGAATTGTCTCCAGGCGATTGTGATGTTGTTGCCGTTCGTCGGGTCAACGGAAATGGAGCACTCATTCGCGGCGTCGCCGAGGATGTTGTTCCCATTCGCATCAACATTTACCTGGAAGCTCGTAAACGACCCGAATTGCGAGGTCATTCGCGGCGAAGTCTCTATTTTTCGAGGAGGCGCAGGCGGATTATCGTATTTCTCAAGTGGCTCATTCCGGGGCGCCTTCTGTGTCGGTGCCAGCTGAGCCGAAGCGCTGGACAGCGCAATGAGTGAAAGCAAGGAAGTGAAAACCGCGCCGTTTAACGGTGTAAAACGAATCATGATGTGGAGCTCCTGTGTGGATAGTCCCTAATTACACGAGACCGACCACAGCCGTCAAGGCAAGGAAGAGGCAGCAATACAGAACAAGAGAACGGCTTCTGGAGATTTTCCGTACCGTTACAGATTCTTCCGCAGGATTAGGGTGCGCTCCGGTCTGGCGAAGACGCCTGTTGTACCGACGGTCCAAAGCGTGCCATTCGATGTGGCGGTGATCCCGTGCAGGCGATTATTGGAATTTTGGGCGTTCGGACTGGAAACAAAATTCCAGTTCGAGCCGTCCCAGTTTTCTGTCAAAGTATGTTGGGCACTGCCTTGGATTGGAACGATATACTGACCGGCAGTCCAAATTTCGTCGCTCGCTAGCGCAACGATGCCGACGAGGACCTGATTGGTAGCGTTTGGATCGAAAGCCGGCGTCGGAACGACACTCCAGGTGGCCCCATTCCAGTGGATCGCCAGCGTTGCGAGGCTCCCATTATTTCCGACAGCCCAGACATCATTAGATGCCACTATGGCGACGCCAAAGAGATCATTGTCGTTTACACCGCCATTAGGGCTTGGCACGGCATTCCAGTTGGCGCCATCCCAATGGATTGCCAGCGTGCGGTCTTCGCCGTATCCGCCGGGACGAGACCGGCCGACAGCCCAGACATCATTGGTTGCAATGGCATCGACGCCAAAAAGGATATCATGATCAACAGTCGGGCTGGGAACGATGCTCCAGGCCGTGCCGTTCCAGTGCAGGGTAAGAGTAAAGGTGCTAAAATTGGTGTCTTGGGAATAACCAACCGCCCAGATGTCGTTAACTGAGACGACACTAATCGCCTGTAAAACATTGGAGAATCCGGGAACGTTAGGGCTGGAAACAATCCTCCACGATGTGCCGTTCCAGTGTTGAATCATGGTGCTATAAGTGCTACCGGTGGCTGCCTGGCCAACTGCCCAGACGTCATTTGCCGCCACGACGCCCACGCCATTGAGTAGATTGTAGCCATTCGTCGCGTTCGGACTTCCCATGAGAGACCAACGTGTGCCGTCCCAATGTTCAGTTACGGTGCGGTAAGCGTTAAGCTGCGCGTTGTAAGCCCAGCCGACCGCCCAAACATCATTATCCGTTACGGCTGCGACCGATGAAAGGCTATTGGCCTGGTTGCCGGCATTAGGGCTGGCGACGACTTGCCAATTGGCGGCCCGGGCCGAGTGGCCTGCAAGCAGGCTAAGAATGATAAGAACAGATGCATGATGTAATTTCATTTTAAGTTATTCCTTCCGATGCGATTCGTTTTCGTAATCTTTTCGGGTGAGGGGATAATGGGTAACGATCTTGCTGGCAAATGAGCCTTGGTAACAACCTTGTTACTTTCCGTCATCAACCCCCCAGGGTTGGCGTTTTCTTTTCATTCTGTCCCCAGCCGCGCGGCGGCACAATATGACGGCGTGCAGAGGTAAGGTTTCGGATTTTCTGCGACTCTGTACGATCGTTTTACCAGGCTGTGTCCGCGCGGAGAGGGAGAGGACGCGTGTAATGCCAAGGCAATCCTGGCACCGCAAATATCCGGTGTGCAATAGACTTGCTATTCAGTCTCGTCGCTCGATGAGGATCTGGTATTCTGAGTTAGCAGAGCTCGGTCGAAGAAGGTCCCAAAAGTAGGGAACCGGTCTCACGGCAGCTCTCGACGAGCAGGCATCGCGAACCATGACGGTGGGCCCGGTTGCGTGAACGTCGCATCTAGGATATCCAGACCTTGCCAGGTGTTACTCGTTGCTGTGGATCGTAACTGTGGCGGTGTTGCGCGGACCGATAATGTAGTCCGGATCGGGCGACAATGTTAGAATGGCCGTTTCGTCGGGTTCTGAAATTGTGTCGTCGATCGGCCGGAGCGCGATCGCGACGGAAGGCGCACCTGAGGGAATGGTTACGCTACCGCGCAGTCTCCGGTAATCCATCCCATTCGTTGCGGTGCCGCTGACGCTGTAGAATACGTCCAGATCGCTGTCGGAGCACCCGGTACGTTTAATGCTGAATTTGCCGGTGTCGGTTGCGGGGACTTCGGATGCACTGGGATCCGGAGCGGTGATGGTAATAGTGGGCAGCGGTGGGATGACAGTGAAGCTGGCACGGGCATTATTAGAAAACACGATCGGGCTCCCAATGAGAAGATAATCCGCGGCATTGTTGGTGCTAAGATCAGTGGCGGTTCCCTGGAATTGTAGCGCACTGGCGCAGGTCGAAGGAATTGCGCCGCCGAACGCCGGGCAGAAGTTGCCATCGACATCATTGATGGTGCTGCCGGTGCAGAGGCCTGTGTAAGCGGCGCCGCCCCAACTCAAGCGCCACATGACGGTTCCGGCATTGCTTTCCCAACAGAGGCTGCCCGCCGCGAAATAACTGGCCGGGATAAGGTTGGCCATCGTGAAGTCAGGGACAGCCATCGGTGTGGTGTGGCTGGGAAAAGTCGCACTGGCGATCAGGACATGATCGCCAACGGCTCCGTTTGCGACATTGGTAGTCGGATCAACGACGGTAATTGGGTTAAGCCCAGCGGCGTCGAATACGACGAGTTTGCCCCCGCTGACAAAGTTTTGACCGGCTACGCGCATGCGCAACTGGATGGCCTGCGCGGTCGTGTCGCCATTTACACTAACAATGGCCTGTTCGATCTGCATCTCGTGAAACGTGGCATGGGCGGTGGATTGTAGAGCAAGAACACCCAGAAAGGTGATTAGGCCGCAAACGAATTTAGTTTTCATAATTGGAGTCTCTTTTTTCCGTGAGATTTGCTTCCAGGGCAGAGCCCGCCGGATTGGGCTCGAATCGATCAGTTGGGCCATCGATTGTCAATCGAATCCATTAGGCTCAGCTGAACGATTAAGTAACAAAACCGTTACCTAACAGCCATGTTTGCAAAGAGGTGGGCGCAGCAAATAACAATTATGAACTGCGTAGCATCTTTTGTTTTTGCTGAAAACGCACTACGTGGTTCGTGCGCTCGTCACTGGTGTGGGGAATGAAGCAACTCTAAACCACTACCCTCAGGAAACTGGAGGGGTAATGAAAGTTGTTGAAACAATATTTTGGCAGGTCGCGAATTTAAGGCGAACCGACCGATATGCTTTGACGGATCTGGTTGCTGGTTATGGTGCTTCACTAACGATCAAAAACTTCGCCGTGCTCGGAATGCCGTTAGTAAAGACGGTCACCAGGGCCGGGCCGAAAGGAAAGTCTCTGACCGGGCGAGAAATGAAGCTTGTGTCCGACCAGCCGCCGACCGGATCGACCGGGAGGAAAACAACCTGGTTGCTATCGAGACTGCGCAACTGCACGATTGGATAATTGCTCGATGAATCCTGGGTGTTCCCGCCGGAAGCTTGCGAAATGCCTTGGAACAGCGAGCCGATAAGCCGGAGGCGATGACCGGATCTGAGCATCGAGGTTCCTGTGGCAATGTTAGGCTGCCACTGGCCGCTAAATCCGAGGCCGACATCGTAGAGTTCCGCGCTTGCGGTCGGACCATAACCGCCTGCGGCGAGCACCTTGCCGTTAGGCAGCAATGTCGCGGTGTGAAGCCATCGTGCAGTGGCGAGGCCCTCAGGGGCCGTCCAAGTCCCGCTTGCCGGATCGTAGAGTTCGGCGCTTGCGAGAGCAGAGCCGTTGAAACCGCCTGCGACGAGCACCTTGCCGTTAGGCAGCAACGTCGACGTATGTTCCTCGCGCGCGGTGGCGAGTCCGCTGGTGGCTGTCCACGTTCGGCTTGCCGGATCGTAGAGTTCGGCGCTTGCGAGAGCAGCACCGTTGAAGCCGCCCGCGACGAGCACCTTGCCGTTAGGAAGTAACGTCGAGGTGTGACGATCGCGTGCCGTGGCGAAGCTGCCGATTGTTGTCCAGGTCCCGCTTGCCGGATCGTAGAGTTCCGCACTTGCGAGATAGCCGAAGGTGCTGTTGTAACCGCCTGCGACGAGCACCTTGCCATTGGGCAGCAATGTCGCCGTGTGCAGATAACGCGCGGTGTTAAGGCTGCCGGTGGCAGTCCACGTCCCGGTCGTCGGATCGTAGAGTTCCGCGCTCGTGAGAGACAGGCTGCTTGGGCCAAATCCGCCTGCAACGAGGACCTTGCCGTTAGCTAGCAACGTCGCCGTGTGAAAATAACGTGCAGTGTGGAGGCTGCCGGTGGCAGTCCAGCTCCCGAGCGCAGGGTGGTAGAGTTCCGTGCTCGCAAGAAGGCCAAAGGTGCTGTTGTAACCGCCTGCGACGAGAACCTTGCCATCGGGCAGCAACGTCGCCGTGTGAGCATCCCGTCCGGTGGCGAGGCTGCCGGTGTCCGTCCAGCTCCCGGTCGCCGGATCACAAAGTTCCACGCTCGCGAGATTGCCGGCGATGCCGAAGCCGCCCGCGACGAGAACCTTGCCATTGGGCAGCAACGTCGCTGTTTGAAAATAGCGTGCGGTGTTGAGGCTGCCGGTGTCTGTCCAAGTGCCGCTCGCCGGATCATACAGCTCCGCGCTCGCAAGATAGCCGAAGGTGGTGTTGAAACCGCCTGCGACGAGCACCCCGCCGTTGGGCAGCAACGTTGCCGTATCTTCCTCGCGCCCTGTGCTGAGGCTGCCGGTGTCTGTCCAAGTGCCGCTCGCCGGATCATACAACTCGGTGCTTGCAAGAGTGCCTTCGTTGTCACCACCTGCGACGAACACCTTGCCATCCGGCAAGAGCGTTGCCGTGTGAGAATAGCGTCCGGTATTGAGGCTGCCGGTGTTTGTCCAGGTGCCGCTTGTCGGATCATAGAGTTCCGCACTCGCGAGGGAGCCGGAGGTGGTGTTGTTACCGCCTGCAATGAGCACCCCACCATTGCGCAGCAGTGTTGCTGTGTGAAAAGCGCGTGCATTGACGAGATTGCCGGTTGCCGTCCAAATGCCGCTTGCCGGATCGTAGAGTTCGGCGCTGGTGAGAGCCAAGCCGTTGCTATCAAGACCGCCTGCGACGAGCAGCCCGCCGTTGGGCAGCAACGTTGCCGTGTGAAAAGCGCGTGCATTGACAAGATTGCCGGTGATCGACCAGGTGCCGCTTGTCGGGTCATAGAGTTCGGCGCTGGTGAGAGAATTGCCGTCGAAACCGCCTGCGACGAGCACCTTGCCGTCAGGCAGCAATGTCGCCGTGTGATTATAGCGTGCGGTGTTGAGGCTGCCGGTGATCGACCAGGTGCCGCTTGCCGGATCGTAGAGTTCCGCGCTTACGAGAGCGTGGTTGTTATTGAAACCACCTGCGACGAGTACCTTGCCGTCAGGCAGCAACGTCGCTGTGTGATTATCTCGTGCGGTGATTAGGCTGCCAGTGGCCGACCAGGTGCCGCTTGCCGGATTGTAGAGTTCCGCACTCGCGAGCGTGCCGCTGTCATTGAAACCGCCTGCGACAAGAACCTTGCCGTTGGACAGCAATGTCGCCGTGTGCTCGTCGCGTGCCGCGGCCAGGCTGCTGGTCACCTCAAACTGAAATGGAGCGCTCACGCCAGGCTGCACGAGCACCAGCCCCGCAGCGAAAAAAATCAGCGGTAACGCGATTCGCCTTGCAAAAATCAAGCTAGCTGGCCGAAAGCCGGCCCCAAAAGAATACAATGTTTTCATAATTTTTAGCCCATGTGTTTCATCTGCTGCAGCGCCCCCCGGACCAGGAACCGTGCGAGAGGGCGAACTGAAGACTGCCGGGTTGAAGGATGGTCGCCACTCTGCATCTCACTTCTTAACTACCCACTCTCAGCTCCAATTCGCACTCGGTTGACTTGCGTCGCTTCAATTGGATGAAGATTGCGCAAGGCGGTGTTCCGGCGAAGGTTCGGCCCCACTGGCTTATTCAGCCGCGCCGAAAGATGCGTCGAAATGTCGGATGACGTAATCCGGATCCGGTCCAGGAAAGCTTCCATCACCTCATTCTACGGGAGCGGCGGGACGAAGTTTCGACAAAACAAATAAAAAAAATCCGGAATGCAGACTTCCTTATATCCCTTTTGGCAATTGACGCGCGATCTGTGGACGAAAAACAGATGGGGGCGCTAGCCGGGGTTGGACAAAGCTTCGCTGGTGTGGAGAATGAAGCCGCTTTAGAAACCACTGCGCCTTGTAATCATCACTTGAATGCCTGCCATCGGAATCACCGGCGGAATTTCCACGGGTAAAAGCACATTTTGCGAATGTCTACGCGAGGTGCTTCCGGGCGCGAAATTCTTCAATGCCGATGAGGCAGCCCACGTTCTGCTCAAGCTTTCGGACGTGAAACGAAAAATTCGTTCGGAGTTTGGCAGACATGTCTTTTCAAGGGATGGAGACTTGAATCGAACGAAGCTTCGAGCCATAGTATTCGTTGACGCGACCAAAAAACGCGCGCTTGAGCGGATCCTGCATCCGCGGATTCGCGGCCAATGGAGGACAGAGGCGAAACGGCATCGCAATTCTCCCAACTTCTTCGTTGCTGATATTCCACTCCTTTATGAGACCGGTGGTGAAAGCTTGTGCGACCGAGTGGTCGTGGTGGCCTGTTCGCGGAAGGTGCAGGTGGCTCGTTTACGAAAACGGATGTCGGTCAAAATCGCCGAAGCGAAACAGATGATTAAATCGCAATTGCAGCTGGAAGCAAAGATCAGACGCGCTGACCACGTAGTCTGGAATAATGGGGATCGCGCGGCCCTTGTTGAACAGGCGGGATTTCTGGTTGGATCGTGGCAACGGCAAACATGGACGAAGAAGTAGAGACATTAGAAAACGTTGTTCAAGAACCGGGGTCAACGACCCCGGCTACAGCGCGCACGCTTGATTTGAACGAACTACAGGAGTTTTCCGATAAGAAGGTAAAAGCATTGGCGCGCGAATTGGATTTGCATTTACATCCCGCCCGCTCACGGCATCAGCACATTCTGGATATCGTGCGGGCGGCAATCTCGAATGGCGCAACCGTTACTGCGGAAGGATTTGTCGAAGAGATCGGCGACCCCTTTGCCATGCTGCGCTGGCCCAAATTGAATTTTCTACCAGTACCGGAGGATGTAGCGGTGCCGCGGACACTGACCGAGCAATACGATCTGCGGCCTGGACAAAAGGTTGCCGGCACTGTGCGATTACCGGTTCAGCGCGAGAAGTTTTTGTCGCTCGACAAAGTGACAAGCGTCGAGCAGCGGCCAGCCGATGAATGGAAACAACCGACTGCTTTTGACAAGCTCACACCGCAGTTTCCGCAGGGCAGAATTATTCTCGAGAATCCAAACACCAATTCCATCTGCGCGCGCGCGGTCGATTTGCTGACGCCGCTCGGTCGCGGGCAACGCGGCCTGATCGTTGCGCCGCCGCGCGTGGGCAAGACCATTTTGCTGAAGGAAATTGCAAAGGCGATTCGCGCAAACCATCCCGACATTGTTCTTATTCTCCTGCTGGTCGACGAGCGGCCGGAAGAAGTGACCGATTTGCAGCGGGAAATCGACTGCCAGATTTATCATTCAAACTTTGACGAAAGCGTGCAGCGTCATGTGCAGGTCGCCGAGATGGTGCTGGAACGCGCAAAACGTCTCGTGGAAATGAAACACGACGTGGTGCTCCTGCTCGACAGTCTGACGCGGCTTTCTCGCGGATACAATAATCTTGAGCCTGGCAAAGGCCGCATCATGTCCGGCGGGGTCGAAGCGAAGGCGCTCATTAAACCGAAGAAATTTTTCGGGTCCGCGCGAAATGCTGAAGAAGGCGGCAGCCTCACTGTACTGGCGACGGCGTTGACTGAAACCGGAAGCCGCATGGACGAATTAATTTTCGAGGAATTCAAAGGCACGGGAAACATGGAGTTGCATCTCGATCGCGCGCTGCAGGAGAAAAGGATTTATCCTGCCATCCATCCGATGCTCTCGGCAACAAGACGTGAGGAATTGCTTTATCACCCCGATGAATGGGAACGCGTGCTGATGCTGCGCAAAACGATGGCAGCGCTTCCGCCGCTCGAGTCGATGGAAAAACTGATCGACAATCTGCACGCGACCAAAACGAACGCAGAATTGCTCTTGAGCGGGTTGCGGTGATCGGAATGAGTAATGTTATTGCAACCGATGCCCGGTTGCCTGAGTTGCTGGTGAAGATCGACGCTGCCGATCGCGTTGCACTAGATACCGAAGCCGACAGCCTCCATTCGTATCGGGAGAAACTTTGTCTGATTCAAATCAGCGTTCCGTCCGCCGTCATCCCGGGCAACATCGAAGGACCCCATGAAACGGGCTCAAGCGTGGGGCTACGGGATTCATCGACTTCGCTTGGAATGACTGTCCAGTCGGTTTGCGATTTCATAGTCGATCCACTGAGTAATCTCGATTTCGACCCGCTGCGCCAGGCACTTCAGCCAAAAGAAATTGTTTTGCACGGGGCCGACTACGATCTGCGGATGCTTCGGCGCGGCTTGAATTTCAACCCCACTGGAATCTTCGACACAGTCATTGCAGCGCGACTGCTTGGGATCCGCGAGTTCAGTCTCGGCGCACTGGTAAAGCGCTTCTTTGGTGTCGAGCTTCACAAACATTCGCAAAAGGCAAATTGGGCAGTCCGGCCTCTGCCGCCCCGCATGACGCAATATGCCGTGAACGATGTGCATTACCTGCTGCCGCTTGCCGCCAGATTGGAGCAAGAGTTGGAGACCTTTCAGCGAGGTGACTGGTTTCGGCAGTCCTGTGAGCGCGCAATCGAGTTGGCGACCGTCGCCCGCGAGCGCAACCCGGATGAACTTTGGCGCATCCCCGGCACTGGCGCCCTCGATCCGCATGCCGGAGCAGTTCTTCGCGCGCTGTGGCAATGGCGAGAGAGGGAAGCGGAAATGGTAGATCGACCTCCGTTCCATATCTTGCACAACCACGAGCTTTTGACAGCGGCATTAAATTTCGCGTCAGGACGCGTGCCCGACTACAAACAGTTTTCCACTCGGCGCCGGCAGACATTCCGCGAAGCAGCAAGAATTGGGCTGCAGTCGCCACAAGCGGAGTGGCCGGTTATGCGCCGTCGCTCAGGCACACGACCGACTGCTGCCACGCTCCGGCGCTCTGAGAAGCTGCGAGAACGGCGCGACAAAGCGGCCGACCAATTGGGTTTGGAGCCTTCATTCATCGCGTCGCGCGGCGCCCTCGAATCGATCGCAGTCGATCCCTCACGAATGACGACGCTGTTAGTGCCGTGGCAACGAGAGTTGCTCGAGATCGAACAGCCTTGAGGTTGAGAAAGAGGAGAACGGCTGCGTACGGTCTGCAAGTTATTTTGGAATGTCGTTCTGAGCGAAGCGAGGAATCTCTGATCAGTTTTGGACCGGTTCTCCCAGTAGGCAATAGGGCAGAGATGTTTCGCCCGCTCAACCAGGGAGCAACATTGCGAAAAGGAGCTTGAAAGCTACGGAATCACTAGTGCTTGGCCGATGGTGAGATCTTTTGGATCGCGGATATTTTTCTTGTTAGCTTCGAGGATCTCTTTCCAATGTTTGGGCGATTTATAAAACTTACGGGAAATAGAAAAGAGCGTGTCACCCGACTGCACAACGTAAGTCTGGCCGGCTTTCTTCGACCCGCCCTTCTTCGTCTCGTTCGGCTGAGATTTTTCTAATACCGTTCGTGATGCCGTACGCGTCTCGAGTTCCTTGTGCAGCGTCAGATTTTCGTTGCGCAACCGCGCCGCTTCCGCCCGAGTGATCACCGAATCGCCGGACAACGCCGTGAGTGCAGTGACTTGGTCGCGTTGTATCGAATTTTTGACGTCTTTGGCATGTGGGCCGTTAGGACTCACCTCGAGATACCGCTTGAAATGGTGCAGAGCGCTCACGGGATCGTTGAGCTTGTCATCGTAAAGAAGCGCCAGTTTGTAGTGCACCTCGGCGTTCCGACTGCTTTCGGAATCTTCAAGGGCGGCTTCATACAGGTCCACCGCTCGTGCGAAGTCACCCTGGGCTGATTTGCCATCTGCGTCCTGCATCAATTGAGCGTAGCGCGAACTGCCCATTCGATCGCAGCCAGCCAGACCGCAGAGGAGCAAGATCGAGAAACAAACGCAAACCAGGTTCGCGCGTGCCGGCAATGGAAAAATCGAATGAGATTCGGGCGGGCGGCAGTTGTCAGTGCAGAACATTCCGGGCAATTTGCTTGGTTGTGAAGGTGCGCGCACTTCAAATTTTTTTATTCGTGACGATTACGCTCCTCGTGCCTGCTGCGCTCCTGCGTGGGATGCTTTCAACGGGCGCGACTTATCCAATCAGTTTTGTCGACATCGATGGAAACAAACTTTCGACCGCTGATGGACACGTAACAATCGTCGTGTTGACAACAACGGCGGAGCGCCAAAAGGCGCGCACCGTGGGTGATCGTGTTCCTGATTATTGTCTGGGGAATCCGGATTACAGAATGATCACCATCGTTCATTTCATCGGAAGACACATGACAATCGGACGCCGGGTCGCGACTGCATTCATCCGGCACCGGGCGCGTGAAGAGGCAAAACGGCTTCAGGCGCGGTATGACGCACAAAAGATCTCGCGTGATGCAAACCGCGACATATTTGTCGTGACCGATTTTGACGGAGCAGTGGCTTCGCAATTGGGCGAAGCGGGAGGAGCAAACGATTTCTGTGTCTTCGTCTTTGGGCCAACTGGGGAATTGCGGGCGCACTGGCGCGACGTCCCCAGCGCAGAACAACTGTCTGCGGTGCTCAAGTGATCTTATTACCACCGGTGTTTAAGCGCGGTGCAATATGGCGAATCCAATCGGACCTGTCTCACACCGGGCTGAAGCCGCGGTGTTAATGAATGGCTCAATATCTTGGCACGCTCGGATCAATGAGATCCGACCATGCATCGATTCCGCCTTCGAGATTGTACACGTTGGTGAACCCGCGCTGCTGCAGCAGGCGCACAGCCTGGGCGCTGCGCCGGCCGCTGTGGCAATGAACGATGATTGGCTCTTCTCGTTTCAGTTCGTCTGCACGCTCGGCGATTTCGCCCAGTGGGATCAATGTTGCGCCATCGATCCGGGCGATTTCGAATTCGAACGGCTCGCGCACATCGATCAACTCCAATGCTTCGCGTGCGTCCATTTTTCGTTTCAGTTCCTGCACGGATATTTCGGGAACCGTTCCGGTTTCACGCGCGCCGCAAAACTGGTCGTAGTCGATCGGCGCAAAGATCGTTGGGTTTTCGCCGCAAACGGGACACTGCGGATCGCGGCGCAGTTTTAGCTCTCGAAATTGCGCCTTTAGGGCATCGAAGTGCAGCAGGCGTCCGATCAGCGGGTCGCCGATGCCCACGACCAGCTTGATTGCCTCAATCGCCTGTAGCATGCCGATGACGCCGGGAAGAACCCCAAGCACACCCGCTTGTGCACAGTTCGGGACGGAGTCCGGCGGAGGCGGTTCCGGAAAAAGGCAGCGATAACATGGCCCAGCCAAATGCGGCGCGAACACGGTGGTTTGACCCTCGAACCGAAACACTGAGCCATAAACATTTGGCTTCCGAGCGAAAACGCACACGTCATTCGACAAATAGCGCGTGGCAAAATTGTCTGACCCGTCGACGACCACATCATAGTTAGCCACGATTTGTCCCGCGTTCTCGCTGGAGAACCGGCACTCGTGCAATTTGATTTCGATCTCCGGATTAATGTCCCGCAGTCGGTCGCGCGCAGATTCCAATTTGCGGCGGCCGATGTCCTTTGTTCCGTGAAGAATCTGCCGTTGCAGATTTGTGAGATCGACCTCGTCGAAATCGACAATTCCAAGTCTTCCCACGCCGGCTGCTGCCAGGTAGAGCGCAGCAGGGGAGCCCAGACCGCCGGCACCGATGCATAGAACGCGCGCGGCCTTAAGTCGCTTCTGCCCTTCAGCAGTCACTTCGGGCATGATGAGGTGACGCGAATAGCGTTGCAGTTCTGCAGCGCTCAAATGCGCCGCCGTGGTGCGGTCCTCATCGATAATGCTTTTTGCCATGCAAACAAAATTTGCTGCCAGCAGGGCACGCTCGCAACCCCCAAGGACATCAAATCCTAGGGCGCAACAGCGATTCTTTTCGGCCACAACTTGTACATCGTGCGGCAATCAGAAACGTTGCAGAAGAGTAGAATTGCCAGGAGGCCTAACAGAAAGAGTGTCGTGCGGAGCGGAAACAAATGATTTTATGTGTTAGCCGCACTGATCACTTCACCACGCTTTGACTGATCCGACTTGAATCAGACATCAGACTACTCTGTTACGGTAACCGGAGTTCCGACAGGAGCGTGTTCGTAAAACGTTGCTGCCATTCCTTTCGGAATGCGGATACAGCCGTGCGACGCGGCAAAGGGCGGAACATAGCCTTGGTGCATCGCGTAACCGCCTCTGAAAAACATCGCGTATGGCATTCTGGCGCCATCAAAATGCGTTCCTCTCGGACGTGAATCTTTTCGTGAGTCGATGTTTGACCTGGCGACGTTGCCGTAATCATCCACGTAATCGCCGAATATAGTTGAGACGTGATCTATGTCCTTTGAGATTACCGTGTAGTGACCCGGCGGGGTGGAAAACCCGGGTTTGCCGGTCGAGACAGTCGTTTCACCGACCAGCTGTTTGCCCTTGTAGAAATAAGCTTTCTGTTCGCCGGTGTGAACGACGATCTTTGCCGACCCGGAGGCGCCTTCATCATGCCACCAACCCGCCGGAGCGGCGCGGGGATACGGACCCGGTTCGTAAGGTGGGTACTCCTCGCAACTGCAAATAATCAGTGCAACGAGGCTTGCACCTGCGATTTGCAGCAAACGGCGAGGGTTCATGGAAGTGGATACATATGCGCAGCGGGATTGGCTGCTTCAACTCAAATGTTCACCTTCAAATCGTAGCAGCTCCCCTTGCGGGATTGCTCGCGGTTTGACGCTCGTCGATTGGGCAAATACGATCCTTGCCATGACCCGAGTGCAACCGCCAATTAATCTGGAAAACTGGATCGAAGAGAATGCCGACAAATTCAAGCCGCCGGTGAGCAACCGGTATCTTTACGATGGGCGGGATTTTTTTGTGATGGTCATTAAGGGCCCGAACGCGCGGAACGATTTTCACCTGGTCGATTCGGAAGAATATTTCTACCAGTTAAAAGGCGATATTAAAGTGCGAATCCGGGAAGGGGATCGCATCGTTGATCACGTCGTCCATGAGGGCGAGACGTTTTTCATCCCGCCAAATGTGCCGCACTCGCCGCAGCGACCACCGGACACAATCGGCGTTGTTGTAGAGCGGCGGCGTCCGCCCGGGGAAAAGGAACATGTCATTTTCTACTGTGAAAATTGCGGAGCACTGGTGGAGGACATCCACTTTGATTGCGCAGATATCGTTGACCATTTTAGCAAGGCAATGCTCGAATTTTGGAATGATGATGCGCGCCGGAAATGTAAAAAGTGCGGTAAGAAAATCGAAAAAGCGCAGCCGGTTACGTCGCTTTAGCGTGATTTCTGCGGCGCGTCTTTGTCAGACGTCTTTCAACATTGGCGTTTCACAGAAACGCCCTACAATTGCAGCCGGTGAAGGTCGATCTGCACACCCATATTTTGCCGCGCGACTGGCCTGACCTCGATACGAAATACGGGTACGGCGGTTTTATCAGGCTCGATCACTACAAACCGTGCTGCGCGCGGATGATGGTCGGCGATCGTCTGTTTCGGGAAATCAACGATAACGCATGGGAGCCGAAGCGCCGAATCGAAGAGATGGATGGGGTGGGTGTGTCGATGCAGGTGCTTTCCACAGTTCCGGTGATGTTCAGTTATTGGGCGAAACCGACTGATGCGCTCGATCTCTCGCGGCGACTAAATGATCACATTGCCGAAGTCGTTCGCGATCACCCAACGCGTTTCGCAGGCCTGGGCACTATTCCAATGCAGGATCCCGATCTTGCCGCGGGCGAACTGGAACGCTGCATCCGGGAGCTGGGGTTGCGTGGCGCGGAGATTGGCACGCACGTGGACGCAAATCCGAATTTCGGACGCGTGGATACTTTGAACCTCGATAACGCAGCGCTTCAGCCTGTTTGGAACGCCGCCGAAGAACTGAACGCCGCGATTTTTGTTCATCCTTGGGACATGCTGGGCAGCGATCGTATGCCGAAATACTGGTTGCCCTGGTTGGTTGCCATGCCGGCAGAGACGTCGCTCGCGATCTGTTCGATGATTTTTGGCGGCGTTTTTGAGCGGTTTCCGAAACTACGTGTCGCGTTCGCCCACGGCGGCGGCGCGTTTCCGTTTACCGTCGGCCGGGTCGATCACGCGTTTCATGTTCGGCCAGATGTGGTGGCGGCGGAGAACACCACCAGTCCGCGTCGCTATCTCGCTCACGACGGCAATCCAGCGCGGTTTTACGTCGATTCACTTGTTCACGACGCCGAGGCGCTGCAGATGTTGCTTAAACTTTTCGGCCCGGAACGCGTCGCATTCGGCTCCGATTACCCGTTCTCGTTAGGCGAAACACATCCCGGGAAGCTAATTGAATCCATGAAGCTTTCGGAAAAAGAAAAAGGGCAACTCTTGTCCGGAACAGTGCGCGAGTTTCTGGGAATCGCGTGAACGGTTAAAACGATCGAAAGGCTTAAGACGGCAATTCGTCATCCTGAGCATAGCGAAGCGGAGTCGAAGGATCCCGTGACAATACCGGATGGTAGTGCGACGGGATTCCTCCACTTCGGTCGGAAGGACGGGATCAGAGTTCGTGCCGGATAGCCCAGAGATCGTGAAACACAGGCCTAAAAAGCGACTCCTTCAAGAATGGAACACCGGGCGACCCGCCGGTACCCTTCTTCGCCCCGATCGTGCGCTCTACCAGTTTGACGTGACGATACCGCCACTCCTGCAGGCCCTCGTCGAAATCGGTCATTAACTCGAACAGGATGGAGCACTCCGGTGAATTCTTGTACAACCGAAGAATTTCCTTCTGCACTCGCTCGTCCGGGCCATTCGGCTCCGTCACGTCGCGATTCTTCAACTCCTTCGGAATATGCGCGTCGCGCGTTTCCAGAAAATCATAGAAATGATCGACTATGCTGCGTTCACGGAGCAACTGATTGAGGCGATCGTATCCTGGGAAATCCGGCTTCAAATAATTAACCGTCGAGGCGCGCTTGTATCCGAGCGTGAACTCAACTTCACGAAATTGGACGGACTGAAATCCGGATGCCGTCTCGAGCCGATCGCGAAAACTTGAAAACGACGATGGCGTCATCGTCTCGAGAATGTCCACTTGTGCCACGAGCACCTTCATGATCGTGCGCACGCGCTTAAACGTGTGGATCGCCCCAAAAAGATCGCCCGCGGAAAAATCCCGCTTTATTTTTTCAAACTCGTGCAGCACCTGCTTGAACCAAAGCTCGTAGGTCTGGTGAATGATGATGAATAGCGTCTCGTCGTGCTCCGGCGGACTGGAGCGCGGTTTCTGAAGCGAAAGCAGCTTCTCCAGATCAAGGTAGCTCGCGTAGGTTAACGGCGGCATGAACCCATGTAGCACGTCATTCCGAGCAAAGTCGAGGAATCCCGTGGCGCAATTTACAGGCAACCTCGCTGGATGTCTCGACTTCGCTCGACATGACGCTGTCGTAAACTCACCGCAGATGACTCAGATACTCTCGATCCCATGCCGCTGGAATGCTCTCCCGCGCCGAATACGGACCCGGTTCATACGCCCGCGAGGAAATCCCTTGCTGGCTCAGTTCGCAGACGTGCCAGTCCTGCCGGTTTACCATGTCCCAAAACTGAATGGCATCATCCGGATCGAAATTGCTCCGCTTGAACGCTTCCGGGTTAAAGAACCAATCGCAAAAGATCAGTGTGCGGTCCGGAGATTGCGGCTGAAGTCGATGCACCATGACATAGTCAGGATGCAGGCTCAGCAGCATGTTCGGGAAAATCGAATAGTAGAACACTAAGCGGAAATCTTGGTCACCGAAGTTGCCGACGGGCAACGCGCACGCATTGCCGCTCATGGTGAGGCTTTTATCGGTCGCGATTCGCATGAATCCGCCCAGGAATGGGCCCTCGGTCAGATCGTTCTCGGCCGAATCGTACGGTGAGATCTTCGAAAGCTCCGGATGCACTCCCAGGCAGTGATAACACTCGGAATAATTTTGAAACATTAACTTCCAATTCGCGTGTACGTCGTAATCGATCCGTTTCGCTGAGCGCAGCGCCGGCAGATTCCAGCGAGAAAACTTTTCGGTCAACGGCGCAAACCACTCTCGCAGCGACCCGTAGCCGCCTCGCTGCGTCGAGGCGTCTGCCAGATTCACAAAGATAAATCCTTCCCAAAGGTCAAGCTGCGCCCGGCCTAACGAATAATCGGCCTTATTAAAACTAGGCGTCTCATCCATATGCGGCGCGCCGATCAACCGTCCATCGAGCGCGTACGTCCACGCGTGATACGGACATTGAATCGCCGCACACTGTCCGTTTCTGTTTTCGATCAGCCGACTTCCACGGTGGCGGCACACATTGTAAAATCCGTGGATCGCTCCCTGTTTATCCCGGACAACGATCAAGCTCTCGCCCGCGACTTCTGCGGTAAAATAATCACCCGCTTCCGCGAACTGACTCTGATGCCCGATTAATACCCATTCTCTGGAGAAAATCTCGTCCTGCTCCTTCGCAAAAAGCGTCGGTGAAATAAAGTACTGTTGCGGCAGCGTTTTTGCGCCTGCACGGAAAGTTTCCGTCGTTTTGCGAAACGTGGGTGCTGTTTTCGCTTGCATCGCGGACACTTCGCAAGCTGTATTCGCCATATGTTCGGGTCAATGCCGTTGTAGAAGCGGTCGCCGCGGCGACCGCCTCATCGAACATCGCCGCAGATAAAATTATGCCAATACCGCGCGATGAAACTCGTACCAATCGTCGAGATTGTTCAGGTTCACCGCGTCTTTTGGTGAAGAAGCGTCATCGACGATGCCGCACACACCCAGAATACCCTTGCGTGTTTCGTCATCGTGATTGTAACCACGAACCGCTGCATTGTGCTTGTCGATCGCGTCTCGATTTAGCGACTTCGCATTCTTCTTCACCCATGTCTCGAACTGCGGGTACGTCGGCTTGCTTTTCCTGATGTAATCTCGCACCGCCGGTTCATCGAGTCCGAGCGCGGCGAGCGTCATCGCATCGAAACCCTTGCCAACGCCGGGGTAACCAACGGCAAGTTTACCCGCTTCCTCCAACGAGACCTTCTGCCAAAGACGCGGGAGATGCAGAACGCCTAACGGTCCGGCAAGGCCGGAACTGATCAATGGAACGTATGTGTCAGCCATAGTAACAGCTTTGGTAATCCCGGCTCAGCCGAATTGCAAATTACTGAGCTCTGCGAGGGCGTCTTATTCGCTTTCGATATCTGGCTTCGGCAATGGCGAAGAAATTTCGATCTCTGTAATTTTACTATCCGGCTCGCGGCTGGCCTCAAGTTCTACTTCCTGTCTGGGATCGGTGCGCGTGCTCAGAAACAGGATCCTCGTGATCTTGCCGTTAACGCTGATCTTGTTAAGGCTTTGATTGAGATTATTCGCGGCGTTTGCTGCCGCCTGCCAGCTGTCCGCTATTTTTTCCGGAGTAAGCGATGAGGTGCCGGTCTGAACGATCTTTACTTCGTCATCCACGATTTTTCTTGCCGGCGTGCCTGCGGCCTTGAATTCTGGGGTGGCCGGCGTCCAATCGGGCAAGGTCACCGGTCCCGGTGCTTCGAGTTGCTTCTTCAGCGCCGCCTGCAATTTTTCCTTTTCACGTTTTTCCTGCTCCTCTTGTCGCGCTGCCTCTTCTTTCGCCTGTGATAGCATTTCTGAGAGCTTCTTCTTTCCGTCGGGCGAGGTAGGGTTTTGTTTTTGAAGTTCCTTGGCTTCCTTCTGCATTTCCTGGGCCTGCTTTAACATCTCCTTCATGTCGGGATCGTTCAGCGGATTGGTATCCTGTGCCCGCAGCAGCGGGGTTAGGAGAAGGCAGATGGCAAGGAGAATAATGTAGAGCTGATATTTCAAATCCATCACACGAGCGTAGCAAACGCGTATCGCGGCCTGCAATCCAAATGACGCTTGTCTTTCCGTCAGGAGTCAGCGGGCGATGAAACAAACTATTCTGGAATGAAAATCGCCAAAACACGATCGAGATTGCATAACCTAGCTAAACCCGGATGTAACGCAGCGTGCAAACTTGACGGCTTTAAGCCGTCAAGTTTTGCGACTCTTCGAAAAGAGATCCCAACGTAGTGGAAGGTCGCGCGGTAATCGCTTTCGAACGATACCTTGGGTTCGCTTCCGACCCGAACCCGGTGTCGTTCGCCGTTCCAACGCGTCACGTTTTGCCTTGGGCAGCTTTGCGTTTGCCTGAACCATGTCGCTCAATGGTTTAAACAGCGTATGATCGCGGTTTGCCCGGTAAAACCGATGGTAACCATTTGACGAACTGGTGAGGAGACCGATTGCCGTAAGCTTACGTAGCTCGTCTTGAACGGTGTGCAGCGCCAGGCCTGTTTGTTAGTTAACTCGCGCACGTAGTATTGCTCCGGCGGTGCCCTGAACAGCAGTTGCAACAGCTTCGCCCTGACTTCTGGAAACAACACCCGCAAAATCGGCCTTTCCGATTTGATCATGATAGAGCTTGAAGTCGACGGCTTTAAGCCGTCAAGTTTAAACGGATGAGTTCCAAGTTTAACCGGAAGTTAAGGCCTAGAAAAGCAAAGCTGCGAGCGCGACGATGGCGAGGACGAGGAAGCCAATGAGAGTTGCCTGTACGATCCGGTCTTGAACGTGGGCGCGTTTCGCTGCCCTCGCGTAAGGTATTCGAGTGAAGGTTACCATCGTGTAGAGCGGCAGATAGATTCCGGGCAGTGCGGCTTCGAGGGCGTGGTCCAGTTTCTTTTTCGCGCGAAATGTTTTCGATGCGGTCTTGTCCCGCATCTCGACGAAATTGCCAATCGCGAGATCGGCTAGGGCGTCAACGTTTTCTTTTCGGCGATGAAAGTATTCGACGAATGCGCGCCCGCGATTATCGGAGCGTCTTTCCAGGCATTCGTCCAGCACGACGCAATCTTCGAAGGCAGCATTCATGCCTTGTCCATAAAATGGCACCACTGCGTGTGCGGCATCGCCGACGAGGCAAACCTTGTCCTGATAAAACCATGGCGCGCAGCGAATGGTCACGAGTGAACCGGTTGGATTACTGCGGAAATCTTCAAGCAACGCTGGCATGAGCGGCACGGCATCTGGGAATTCTTCATTGAAGAATCGACGGACATCGTCATCGGTCTTGGTCGTGGCGAAACTGCGCGGCCCTTCGAATTCCCAAAAAAGCGTGCAGGTAAACGAGCCGTCGGGGTTCGGCAGAGCGATCATCATGAAACTCTTCCGTGGCCAAATGTGGAGCGCGTTCTTTTCCATTTGCCACGAGCCATTCCCGTCGGGCGGAATAGTCAACTCCTTGTAACCATGGGCGAGATAGCTTTCGTCGTACTGAAAATTTTTGCTCTTGATTTGCATTGATTTGCGAACTGCGGAGAAGGCGCCATCGACGCCGATAATGGCGTCGCCTCGTGCCGTGACGGGTCCGTTTAGTGTTTCCAAATGGGCAACCGCCGAGTCCAGATCGACATCAGTGCATTTGTGATTGAAGCGGACGCGCACCTTCGGGTAGCGCTGCGCTGCTTCGATAACGGTCGTGTTGAGCGCACCGCGTCCGATTGAGTTAATACAGTTTTTTGGATCGACATCGTACGGACTGAAATGTAGCGCGCCGGTTCTATTGTGAATCATACGGCCGCGCATCGGGATGGCCTGTTTCAACGCTTCATCAGCGATGCCGAGCTGTTCAAGCGCATGAATGCCGCGCGTCGAAATCGCAAGATTGATCGAACGCCCACCGACGAGGTTGCCTTCCCGGGGATCGGCCCGTCTTTCGTAAAGATCTACGTCGTGCCCACGTCGTCCCAAGTAGGCCGCGAGCAATCCGCCCGCCAGACCGCTGCCGATGAGAACGAATCTTGCCACTCCGTAAGAATCTATGAATCACGAAACTAGGAAAGCGGGAAAAGCCGACAAACGGATGTAAACGTGCGATCTAGTCACAGCCTCTGACAAAGACGCCTACAGTTCTTTGAAGGCATCTCCCAAATGATTCAGAACGTCACCGGGCAACAGCGATTGCTCACTTTGACCATTGTTGAAAATCGCGATCTCGGCTGCACGGGCGCAAACCCATGCACCGACGCGCGCCGCATCATAGAGTGAGAGCCCCTGTCCTACCAAACCGGCGCAAACCCCGGTGAGGACATCACCCATTCCGCCCGTGGCCATGCCGGGATTGCCAGTCGTGTTATAGCTTAACGGCCGACCGTGTTCAGCCACGATAGTGCGACTGCCTTTTAGCAAAAGGGTTACGGGAAAACGACCGCAGAATTTCGTCGCTGTTTTGGCGCGCGACTCTTTCTCGTCTGGGAAAAGCCGTTTCATTTCTCCCGGGTGCGGTGTAAGCAGCCGTTCTCCTTTGCAATGTCTGAGCACGGAAATCTTTTCCGACACAACGTTGAGCCCATCGGCGTCGAGCACCATCGGTTGCTTCAGTTTCACAATCAGTTCGAGGATTTCGGTTGCACGCGACTTACCAAGGCCGGGTCCTACCGCCCACACGTCGGGTTTTTCCTTGAGCAAGTCACGATACGACGCGACGGGCTTCACCATTGCTTCCATGAACGAGGCGGTGGCAACGATCTCGTAGATTTCTTCGGGGACAAAAACTTCCACCAGTCCTGCCCCCGCCCGGAGCGCGCCCTGCGATGTCATCAGCACAGCGCCGATGAATCCTTTGGAACCGGCTACGACACCGATCCGGCCAAATTGATTCTTATATGAATCATATTTGCGTCTGGAGAGCAAGCCGCCAAAGGCGGGCGGGCTGGCGATTATTTCCTTCGGTTTCTTTTCAGGCGACCGTAATTCTTCCAATGGCACGACCTCCAGCCTGCCCACGTAATTGAGCGCGTCGTCGGCCATCAGACCCGGCTTTGCGTATCCGATCGTCACGGTAAAATCCGCGACTACGCAATCGCGATCCGTCCTGCCTGAATCGGTGTCGAGCCCGGTCGGGAGATCAACGGCAAACACGTATGCGTTTTTTGCTGCTCGCAATCGATTGATGGAACGACACGCGGCGCGTATTGGTTCGCGTAGCGGCGGCTTTCCCCCGACGCCAAGCAGACCATCGAGAATGATGAGCGGAGCAGCGCTGCCGAGGTATGCCTGCGTCACGATTTCTTCTTCTGCAAACGACAATTGACCAGCTACGCCCGCAAAAAGCTCCAGGATCGTGACACCGGCGTCATACTCTGTTCCGTCGGTCCAATCGGGCACTCTGGTCGGCGTGCTTCGTAAATCGGAGAGCTTTTTGCGCATCAGCTCACTGCAATCAGCTTCTTTGAAGGCGAGCCGCACTTCGATTTTCCATCCGCGCGTTGCTAAACATTGCGCCGCGAATAACGCGTCTCCCGCGTTATGTCCCTTGCCGGCAAACACAATGCAGCGGCCTGGCTTATGGAAAAATTTCATGACTGCCCGGGCGACACCGGCACCGGCCTTGTTCATCAGAGCTTCGACTTGCACGCCGTTCGCGAAAGCGGCCTCTTCTGCGGACCGTATCTGCGCGGCAGTCAAAATTGGCAGGTCCAATCAGCCCTCCCGATCTGCCGCGCCGGCGTGCGCTTTTGATGAACTTTTCTTTTTTCGGGAGCTTTTCTTGTGTGAACGCTTCGACTTGCGACCCGAAGATTTCGAGACCTTGGTTTGGTCAATGTACGGTTGCAGCGGAATGCTCTCCGCCGTTGCGACTCGCGTCGTGCCGAAACCGCGGCCAACGGAATTGCGTCCGCTGACTCCAGCTGCGATCTCCTCTGCAAGTTTTTGGCGGTAAGAGGCGCTCTGGGCGTACGCCGCTTCGGTCGGGTTGGTGAGGAAACCGCACTCCACGAGCACCGCCGGAATGTTTGTCTTGCGCAAGACGTAATAGCCGCGACGGCGCACGCCGCGATTATCTGAAGGCGCGCCCCCGGCGACATAATAATGAATGGCCGAGGCGAGCGGCAGACTGTCGCGACTGTAAAAGTATGTTTCGATGCCGCTCGCGCCGCTTCGTCCTGTCGCATTAAAATGGATACACACGAAGACGGCGTTTCGATACGAGTTGGCGATTGCCACTCGTCCTCCCAATGGAACAAATACGTCAGTGCTCCGGGTCATGACTACCCGATAACCGCTGGATGCGAGAACCTTTCTAAGGCGCAGTGCCACATCGAGCGTCATGTCTTTTTCGGCGATTCTTTGGCCGGGGATTCCACCGCGATCATGCCCGCCGTGCCCTGCGTCGATGACCACAGTGATTGGTGAGCTGTCGCCGCCGGAACTGCGGCTGCTCCTGGCTGCGTGGGAAGTACATGCCAGATATGCGAACAGACCGACCGCTAAAACAATCCCGCAAAAATTCCTGCGCATCACCGGCCGTTTATGGGCGCCCCGGGCGGGCGAGCGGAGAGTTTTGGTGCTGTGCTACGTGAGCTTTGCGCAGGCGCTTCGACGGTGCCGCCACGAACAGATATTTCGCCGTTCCCGGCATGAACAAGACGGGGCCGGGTTTTCGTTTCCATCAACGAGGAGTGCTCCTTCAGTTCGCCGTTTAAGCCGATGCGGCAATACGACCAGGTGCGTGGAGCCGTGCAATGTAGAACATGCAATTGATTGACGCGATCGATCTCCGCTTGCGGTTGTTCGAAAGCAATAGTGCGGCCTAACGAATAGGTGGCATAAACGACGCCAGTATCCTTGTTCTGCACGCGCACATACAAAGAAGTGTGATCCGGAAAGCGATTCGTCATCAATGAATACGTGCGCACCTCGCCGGATCCGGCAATGCCCTCTGGAACTCCGACTGTTTGCTGCCAGATCGGCCGCGCGTCGGTGACTTCGAAAACCCGGGTTGCAGAGTAAAAGAATTTTCCCAGGTCCGCGAAGTAAATATTCGTCCGCACATGATAAGCGCCGAATTCGTTCACGGGATACAGTGGCGTGAGATCGATTTGGCGTGTGACTCTCTGCCCGGCCGCGATTTTCAAAGGCGGCTCGCGATTTGCCCTGCTCAGCGGCGCGATCGGTTGTTCCTCACTGCCAGTGAGCTCGAATCCCAGCCAGGATTGCCCGTCAGCGTCGTGCAGCTCAATATCGCGTCCGGCCAGGTTAGTCACAGCAACTGTCGCCACCACTGGTTCATATGCGATGTATTGCAATCGCTTGAACTTCAGGTCCACCTGAATCTGTCCCTCTGCCACGGCGGCAAAAAGAAAAACGCCCAACGCTGGAAGAACGCGAATCGTGGCGTTGCTTGTCTGGCTCCGGCTCGTGCGGATGCAGGCAATACATCGTCGAAGCAATTGCGTCATCGGGCTGAGGGACTATTTGAAGGAGGAAACTGCTGCAAAAGCCGCGACGGTTCCGCCTGTACAGCTTGCAGATCGTCGCCGTAGTAAACCCGGACGATGTAGCCGAGGTATTTTCGTTGTCCGATGTCCCCAGAACTTTTTGAACTGCGACCTTTCTGCCCCGGCCGAACTTTTGCCGCTGCCTCGGAAAGCGATGACTCGGATAAAGCGCCGCCGGTTTTCGCGCGCACGTAATGCACGAGGAGCACCTCTGGATTCGTGTCCGACCAATCGTGCTTCGGCGTCAGCCATTCATTGCTCACATCCGCATCGGTCAACCTGATGTCTTTGTCGTTCACAATGTCGTAGAGGAACACCAGGATTTTCACCTTATCATGGTCGATAGCCACGCCGGGCTGTTTCTTTATCCCGATCTCCAGCGTCAAATTCGTTTCAGCTTCCGGATCGGGCGTTTCCTTTGTTTTGACTTCGGAGATGCCCATGATTTGGCCGTCGGAGTTGCCGCCGACATCTTTGCGAGCCGCAATGTCATTTTCGGGACTCACGCTGGCTGGCTCCGTCGGGGGCGCGGCCGGAACTCCCACCTTCAAGCGGCGATCCGCCAAAGCATAAGTCTCGCTATCCGACGGGCTGATCTGCTTGATCCTGCGCCAAAGATCATTCGCACGATCGAACAGTTGCATGGATTCATAGGTCTGCGCCATTTCCTCGAGTACGCCGGTATTGTCTGGTTCGCTGTCCAACGCTTCCTGCAAACGTGCCAACGCATTTGTCGTATCGCCGCGTTCTCGTAACTCTTTGCCTTCTCGCAGCAGTTGCTGAACAATTGATGGAGCAGGCGACAGTGCCGCCGGCTGGGCGCTGGGCCGCGCCGCCGCTTGCGGTTGCGGTGGTGACGCCGAAACTGACGAACTGGCTGGAGGCCGCGCGATACTTGCCGCAATTGCTTGGGCCGAAACGCGATTCGCCCGCGCCCGGCCGACATAATACGACGTCGAAAAGAAGATCTCGGCTACCCCGAGAATCACAATGAGGCCGAGCGTTACGTGGAAGCTTGGATCGATTTGGATGGCCCGTGAGAGAAGAGTCCGCATGGGGAGCAATAACCCAGTCTTCTAAGCGCGCTGTTGCCAGCCTGTCAACAACCAGCGGGATATTTGACCGCTGAAACGTTAAAAAGTTAGAATGGGCGAGAAAACTTCGATGGTCTGTCTGCTTAACCGGCCACCTATCGTGTAATGTCGTCCTGGCTCAGCATTTTAAATCCTTCGCCCCTGAGCACGGAGGACGCGCATTCCGTGTCGTCCAAGTGCAGCGCGATTGCTGCAAACCCACGTGGCCGGATCAAGAGCGGGTAGGCGAAATGCACATTGACCTCCGCCATGACTAATGCTGCGAGCAGTTTTACGAGTTGCGTAGCGACTTCTCGCATTTCTACCACCACGACTTCGCTAACCCCAAAAGGAACGTTTTTTTCCCGGAACAATTTTTCCACGCGCGCAGGATCGCTCGCGATGATCCGCGCAATGGCGGAGTCGGTGGACTCCGATACGCTCAGCGCCACAACATGGGTGTTTTGCGTGTTCAGTAATTTCACAACGTCTAACATCGCCCCGACCTTGTTGGGAAGGAATACGGAGAACTGCTTTACCAGCGGTCCTTCCCTTTTTGAAGTTGTTCCCGGCAGATTCGAAGTCATTTGGATTGCACGTTTCGACGCAACCGCCATACGCGCCAGCCGAACTATCTCATTGTCGGCATTTCGTTGGCAAACCTAATATCTTGGTGTGAAGGGGCGAAGCGTCGCATCTCGAGACACATCGATTTAGCGTGGCGAAGCGCGCCCTGCGCCTTACATTCGCTGTCCAATATGGAAGAAGAAAGCGAGCTGATTGCGCTCAGACGTAAAAAACTGGAAACGCTGCGCGCGAAAGGCGTCGAGCCGTTCGGCACAAGTTTTGACGTAACCGGATCGATCGCGGAGGTGCGCGACCAATTTAAAGAAGGCGAAACGCTTCGTGTGGGAGGCCGCATCACAGCGCATCGTGACATGGGCAAAAGCCACTTCCTCGACCTGCGTGATGTCACCGGGCGCATTCAAGTTTACGTTCACGCCAAAGAAGTCGGCCCGGAATTGACCGAACTTTTTCGGTTGCTCGACATCGGTGATTTCATTGGCGTGGAAGGAACCTGTTTTGTGACCAAAAGCGGGGAACCCACGCTAAAAGTGAGCACTTTCTGCTTGCTTGCGAAGTCGTTGCGCCCGCTCCCGGAAAAATGGCATGGTCTGCAGGACATCGAGGCGCGTTACAGGCAGCGTTATCTTGATCTCCTCACCAACGAACGTTCGCGTGCGGTGTTCGAAAAACGAATCGCCATTGTACGCGAAACCCGGCGCTTCTTCGAGGACTGTGGCTTTGTCGAAGTCGAGACGCCAATTTTGCAGACAATCGCTGGAGGAGCGGCCGCCGAACCGTTCAGAACGCATCACAAGGCACTTGGCATAGATCTCTATCTGCGCATCGCGCTGGAGCTTTATCTGAAACGTTTGCTCGTGAGCGGATTCAACAAGGTGTTCGAAATCAATCGCAACTTTCGCAACGAAGGGATTTCCAGAAAACACAATCCGGAATTCACGATGCTTGAGGCCTATTGGGCTTATGCCGATTTCGAGAAGATGGCGAACCTGGTCGAGGAATTGATTTGTCATCTCGCCACCAAGATCTGCGGCTCGCTGACAATCGAGCATCGAGATCCTGATGGAAAAATTATGCGCACCATTAATTTGCAATCCCCCTGGCGGCGGGCCCGTTACCACGATGTGGTACGAGAAGTTGCCGGCAAGGATTGGTTCGAGCTCTCCACCGAGCAACGCCGTGATCGCGCTACGAGCGAATTCAAACTAGAAATTTTGCCGCAGCTTGCCGATTTCGAAGTGACGCAACACGTGTTCGAGAAACTGGTCGAGGAGAAGACAATCGACCCGCTGTTTGTGACGCACTGCCCCAAAGAACTGGTGCCGCTGGCGAAGCAAAACGCAGTCGACAACTCACTGGTCGATGTTTTTGAACTGATCATAAACGGCGCGGAGATTGCCCCAGGATACAGCGAGTTGAACGATCCGTTTGTGCAACGCCAGCGTTTGGTCGAACAGGCGGGCGAAGAGAAGCAAAATATCGATGAGGAATTTCTGCTCGCGCTGGAGCATGGCATGCCGCCGTCCGGCGGCATCGGGATCGGGATTGACCGGCTCACGATGCTGCTCACCGGCGCCGAATCGATCCGTGACGTGATCCTGTTTCCTTTGCTCAAACCGAAGAAACCGTAGCCGTCGAGTTCGCGACGTGATGTGGCAATACCTGGCGGGCGGATTGGAGACCGTAGCTCTTTGTTCTATGATTTAATGGTGCCGCGATTTCTTTCAGTGCTGTTTTGGACGGTCTGCGTCTCTGCCATAGCCGCCGCGCCGGCGAAAACCGAGCGCCATGTGATGGTGGTCGTGTGGGATGGGATGCGTCCCGATTTTGTAAACGAGCAAAATACTCCGACGCTTTGGAAGCTCGCTCGAGAGGGCGTTATTTTTCGCAACCACCATGCGCTTTATCCCAGTGCAACGATGGTAAACGGGACGGCCATGGTGACCGGTGTGTATCCTGGCAAGAACAGCGTCATTGCGAACCATGTGTATCGACCGGATATCGATCCTCGCCACGCAATCGACGTCGAAGTGGCATCAGTAGTGGAAAAGGGCGACGAACTGTCGGGCGGAAAATACATTGCAGCGCCAACGATTGCGGAACTTGTGCAACGCGCAGGCGGTCGCAGCGTAGTGGCAGCCGCGAAGACGGTCGGTCTTTTATTGGATCGACAAATTCGAGCGCGCCGGGATATCGGCGGATCTTCGGCACAAGACAGCATTTCGCCCCCGGACGTAAGGCGGCAAGGAGATGCCGCAATTCAAAACAGCGTCACGCTCTTCGCGGGGCAATCTTTGCCAAGCGCGGCGCTTGCGTCAATCACTGAGGCGCTTGGTCCGTGTCCGTCGGCTCATCTACAGAACGATTCCTGGACAACGAAAGCGTTGATAAATGTTCTTTGGAAGAACGGCCTGCCGCCGTTTTCAATTCTGTGGCTGGGCGAGCCGGACCTTACACAACATGAAACCGCTCCGGGAGCACCCGCGGCCCTCGTCGCGATCAAGTCCGCCGATGAAAATCTCGCCCTCGTTCTGTCGGCGTTGGATAACTACAAAGCGCGCGGAACAACAGACGTCTTTGTCGTTTCGGATCACGGTTTTTCCACGATCAGGCGCTCAATTGATCTGCGGAAAACTTTGAACGAAGCGGGTTTCACGGTGACGACAGAATTCAGCGATGAACCGAAACCGGGAGAGATCATGCTGGCCGGCAACGGTGGTAGCGTTCTTTTTTATGTCATCGGACACGACGCGAGCGTCACGCGCCGCCTTGTCGAGTTACTGCAACAGTCCGATTTCGCAGGAGTGATTTTTACAAAACAGCCGATGGAAGGAACGTTCGAGCTGGAGCAAGCAAGGATCCAAAATGAACGCGCACCTGACGTCGTGATGGCGTTCCGATGGTACGATTTGAAAAACCAATTCGGCATCCTGGGAATGATCGACGCCGATTGGCAACGTGGGGCAGGCAAGGGGACCCACGCCACACTCAGCAGGTTTGACATGCACAACACGTTGGTCGCTGCCGGCCCCGATTTTAAATCTGGCACAACAGACGATCTCCCGAGTGGAAATACCGATCTTGCCCCGACGATTTTGCAGATTCTCGGCATTAAACCGCCCGACAAGCTGGATGGCAGAATTTTGTCGGAAGCGATGATCGGCGCGAATTCAAACAACAGCAGTCTGCGGTCCGCTGAACCGTTACCCTTGCAGAAGCCTGAAACGGAAACAATCGAAGCTACGAGACATTTTCCATCAGGAACGTGGCGGCAGTCCCTTCAGATCTCGCGCGTCGGTTCAACGATTTATCTCGATCAAGGCAGCGGCGCGTTCGTTGGGAGTGAGGTGACGGCCAGCGACCTAGAGAACCAGCGCCGCGCGCATGGCGTCAATGGGGCCGTCGCGATTAAACCAGATCGAAAATGAAAGCGCGCCTTGATACAGCAACATTGACAAGCCGTTCGCGCTGCGGGCGCCAGCTTCATCCGCCGCGTGAAGTAGCCTCGTTCTCGATGGCGCATAAACGCAATCGAACACCATGTGGTGGGGTAGGAGTAACCGCGCCGGGACCGGCGCCGGATCGCTCGGATTCATCCCCAGCGGCGTGGCATTGACGATCAGGTCGATGTCTGGCAACTGCGCGCGGAGGGCGCCCTCGTCCCACGGCAAAGCTTCAAGCCGGGCGACAGGACCCAGCACGCGCGGTGCGACAAAGAAAGGGCGCAACCGCTCGACAAGTGCACCCGTTTTTGCCGGAGTGCGATTTGCCAGGACCAGACGTTCACAATTTTCCAGCGCGCATTGCCAGGCTATGGCATGACCTGTGCCTCCGCTGGCGCCAAGAATCATCACTCGCAGATCGTGCAAATCGATTGAGAACTCGCTGCGAACTGCTCGGGAAAATCCTTCGGCGTCGGTATTTGAACCGATTAGTTTCTTGTCATGCAGCCGAACCGTGTTGACAGCGCCGCAATGGCTCGCCGATTCGTCAGCCACGTCAATTTGCGTCAGCCCCGCGATCTTGTGCGGCACGGTGAGATTGATCCCGACAAAATCGAGCTCACGCAAAAGACGCAGTGCTGACCGCAATTCGTTGGGCCGGATGTGAAAGCGCGCGTATTGCATATTGATCTCGAACGCGCGCAACGCTGCGTTTTGCATCTGCGGCGAAAGCGAGTGCGCCACGGGGTCGCCGAAAACGCCGAGACGAATCGGCGGATCAATATCGCGTGTGACCTGAGGCCATTTCTCAAGATCAGCGAGGGTATAGCGATCGGTGGTCTGTTTTTCTTCGTTCACGTGGTCTGAGTACGCTGTCGCCTGATCTAATTTCCGTATGCAACGGGAGCGCCGACTAGAGTTGTCGATCTGCACGTTCGCCGATAGCTTTGCTCGCAACGATGACGACTGAAACAGAAAGACCTTCCGATTTCATCCGCGACATTATCGCGGAGGATCTGCGCACGGGGAAATACAAGCAAATCATCACGCGTTTTCCGCCGGAGCCGAATGGTTATCTCCACATCGGCCACGCGAAATCGATCTGTCTCAATTTCGGGATCGCGCGCGAGTTCGGCGGCATCTGCAACATCCGCATGGACGATACCAACCCGACGAAGGAGGAAGCAGAATATGTCAGGTCAATCATGGCTGACGTGCATTGGTTGATCGACGGCTGGGCAGACAAACAACTCGGCGGCGCGCCGTTCTATGCGTCGGATTATTTCGATCGGTTTTACGAGTATGCAGTGGAACTTATCCGCAAAGGCAAGGCGTACGTCGATGATATGACTCCCGAGGAAACGGACGCGTATCGCCGTCTCGGAAAGGCCAGCAGTTTTCGCGACCGTTCGGTCGATGAAAATCTCGATCTGTTTGCGCGAATGAAGAGCGGGCGAGTTCCCCGACGGCGCGCGCACGTTGCGAGCGAAGATCGACGTGACCGCCGCGAACGTCTGGCTGCGCGATCCGGTGCTCTATCGCATTCGGCACGCAACCCATCATCGCACCGGCGACAAATGGTGCATTTACCCGATGTACGATTGGGCGCATACGCTCAGCGATTACATTGAGGGAATCACACATTCGGTTTGCACCCTCGAGTTCGAAGTGCACCGACCGCTTTACGATTGGATCCTCGACGCGCTCGAAATTGCCGGAGCCGCGCCCGCATCAGTACGAATTCGCGAGGTTCAATCTGACGTACACCGTGATGAGCAAGCGCAAACTAATCCAGCTCGTGAATGAGAAGCTTGTCAACGGTTGGGATGATCCGCGCATGTTCACCATTTCCGGTTTGCGCCGGCGCGGTGTGACGCCGAGCAGCGTTGCGCGAGCCTCGCGTACAACGTCGGGATCACGAAGTATCCGAGCATGACCGACATGGCTCTGCTCGAACACGCGGTGCGCGATGAATTCAATCGCACTGCAACGCGCCGCCTCGCTGTGCTGCGACCGATCAAAGTTGTGCTGACAAATTATCCGGAAGGAAAAACCGAAGAACTCGATGCGATCAATAATCCTGAGGATCCAAATGCTGGAACACGCAAAATTCCATTCGGTCGCGAGCTTTACATCGATCGCGACGATTTCATGGAAACGCCACCGCCGAAATACTTTCGGCTTCGACCGGGCGGCGAGGTGCGGCTGAAATACGCTTACATCATCAAGTGCGAGGAAGTGATCAAAGATGACGCCGGCAACGTGACTGAGCTACGATGCAGTGTCGATCTGGACAGCAAATCAGGCGGGCCGACCGCGGGCCGCAAAGTAAAAGGGACGATTCATTGGGTGAGCGCGGCGCACGCAATCGATGCGGAAGTCCGATTGTATGATCGCCTGTTCACTGTTCCGGAGCCGGATGCCGGCGGCGATTTCAAATCGTTCCTAAATTCGAATTCGCTGGAAGTGGTGAACGCAAAATGCGAACCGGCGCTTGCGAAGCGCGCGCCCGGAAGAGCGCTATCAATTTGAGCGCCTCGGCTATTTCACGCTCGATCCAGATTCGACAGCGGAAAAGCAAGTGTGGAACCGCACGGTTACGTTGCGGGACACTTGGGCGAAGGAAGCGAAGAGGTAAGGGGAGCGTGAGCATCCTGCTCGCAGCATCCGGCATTTTGCCGGATGCATGTAAACGCTCCAATAACTCACAAGGCGCTGATTACAGTAGGAACACGCGGGAACGCTGGCTGGCAACGTGCCAGCCAATGCGAGCAGAATGCTCGCGCTCCCTGTCAGAACGTCGCCAGTGCGCGGTCGATGCGCGCGAGAACTTTTTCTTTCCCGAGAACTTCGAGCAAATGATACAAGACTCGGTCCCACAGTTGCTGCCAGTCACGGCGAGCCGTGTGGGATGAACGATTGCGCCGACTTTTACGCCGAGCTTTGCCGCGGTAGCTTTTTAGTGCAGTTTCGATTTCTGCGGCGTCAAATTTCTCAAGCTGAATTCAAGCTATCGCGAACGGCTTTCAGTCGCGGTTTGTTTTCAGGAGTGAAATGCTTCGCTGCGCTCTTCGAGGATCGTAATCAAAATCATCAGTGAAATAGAACCCGCAGTATGCCGGCAGTTCGTCGAATGTGTTGATCTTTCCTTTGCACGTTTGCAGTGCGGCACGCACGTATTGCTCTGGATAATCTTTCACCTTCGACCCGCTGGACTTCAGCCTCGCTATGGCTAACTCGTAAAACTCCTCATCGCTGAGCTCGCGCGCGTACTCGCCGTTTAACCAATGCAGTTTGTCGGGATCGAATGTCGCGGAACTGCGTCCGATGTTTTTAAGATCGAAAATCCGGATGATCTCGTCGATGTTCAATTTTCTCGCGGTTGTCCTTCGGCGACCAGCCGAGCAGACAGAGATAGTTGCGGACCGCCGCGGGAAGATAACCCGTGCTGGATGTAATACTCCACGCGCGCGCCTTCGTCGCGTTTGCTCATCTTCGACCCGTCACGATTGAGAATGAGCGGAATGTGTGCGTAGTGCGGCGGCGTTGCGCCCAGCGCGCGAATAATCTCGATGTGTTTTGGCGTGTTCGAAAGATGATCTTCGCCGCGGATCACGTGGGAGATTTTCATTTCCAGGTCGTCGATCACGTTCACGAAATGAAAAATCCACGAGCCGTCGGGGCGCCGGATAGTCATGTCGGGATGCGTCGCGGGATTGCTAAGATCGAAATCGATTCTGCCGCACACGATGTCGTCCACAATGACATGCTCGCGCGGCGACCGAAATCGCACTGCGCCCTGGTCTTCGAAGATGTGGCCGGCGTCCTGAAGTTTTTTCAGATAACGCTCGTAAAGTTGTGTGCGTTCGCTTTGCAAATATGGCCCGAACTCGCCGCCGACGTGCGGACCTTCGTCCCAATTCAGACCCAGCCATTCCAATCCTTCATAAATGGCTGCCATCGCTTCTTCGGTGTTACGTTTCGTGTCGGTGTCTTCGATCCGTAGCACGAATTTTCCGCCGTGATGCCGCGCGAATAGCCAGTTGAAAAGAGCAGTGCGCGCCCCGCCGATGTGCAGGTAGCCCGTAGGCGAGGGGGCGAAACGAACGCGAATGTCGGAAGCCATCACGCACAGATTACACAGATTTTCAAAAATGTTGTAGTGGCAGCTGTGTCAGTCGCAGGCGCTCGCCGCGGCGAGCGCCTCTACACCTCACTCAATGAAGATTCTGCCGGCACGCCGCCGCGCGTGGCGATCCTGCGGTAAATTCACTTTCGCTGTGTGAGCGTCACGATCGGCGAGCGAACGCACGCGCTCGATCACGTCGAATCCAACTCCAGCGATATTTTGCAAGCGCAGCCATTTCAAAATCGCACGGCGCTGAAGTGCGACTGGCAACTCGCGTAATTTTTCAACCAGCAGGTAACCGCAATTCTTTGTTACAGCTGCAACATTTACTTGTTGCAGTGGGAACGCGTCGTTTTCGATCCAGTGTTCTTCTTCGGCGGCGATCGCAGCAGTGCGCCAGATGGTTATGCGGATGTTTCGGCTGAGATTTTTCTCCAGATAGGGAATGATCTGATGCCGAATCCGATTGCGGAGGGGATCAAGGTTTTTGTTGGTGGGATCCTCGCGAAATCTGAGGCCATGCTCTCGCACGTAATCGTTAATGTCTTTCCGCCAGAGATGGAGAAACGGTCGTACGATGGTTAGTTCAACCTTATCGATTCGCCGGGTAGAAACCTCCCGAATCGCGGCGAGACCGGGGGTCCCGGCACCGCGAAAGAGATTGATCAGAAAGGTTTCAACTAAATCGTCGGCGTGATGTGCCAGGAAGATTGTATGGCAACGGCGGCGTCGGGCGATTTGGGCAAAGAAAACGTAGCGGGCCTCTCTCGCCGCAGTTTCGATTGAGATCTTTTTTTTCTTGGCAAGCGCACGAACGTTTACCGAGCCGATCTCAAAATCGAGATGCGCAGCTGCCCTTGCAAGCCGAGCGTTTCGCTTTCCCGTCTGTCGGCCCGGCAGTCGGAGCGTCCGCCCTGCAGATTTTTGGTTGTTGGAGCGCTCCACCAACTTTTCCACAAAGAGTGAGTCGGTGTCGCTCGACTGTCCGCGTAACTGATGATTCAAATGGCAAACGACCAGGTTTTTGTAACCGGCACTAATTAACCAGTGCAGCAGTACGACGGAATCACGCCCGCCGGAGACACCGATCAGATAGCGCGCCTCGGGCGGAAAACTCCGCAGCAGTTTTGTTTTTATTTGAATCCAATTCACGAGGCAGCGGCATCCAACCTTCAAAGCCAATCATGAACAATCAACAGACAACAGACAAAGCGGGAAGTCCGTGGCGTCTTAAAATTATGAAAAGCGATCAAACATTATACGGGATTCTGGCCGATTCAGAAGAGAAAGGCCGGGGCGCAACGGAAACGGCGGTTTATGTCACGTGCATTTTGAGTGTGGTTACCGCGATCTTCCAATTCATCAGCCAACCCACTCCAGATCCATTCGCTGGCTATGACCCGACAGCGCAACCTGCTCCAGTTGTGTCACACAACGTGCAAGCCACGTCGGATACTAAATCCTGAGACACGCCCGGTCGTGATACCTCACAAAACAGAGGCGCGTCGCGCTGCACCGATGGGCGGAAAGCTTTCGGGGCAGCGTGACGTTCTTACAGCGAATCCACAGCGCATGCTCATGAGAACGACCGGTGCCGGGTTCTGGAACAGGACTAGCTGGTTGAATCCGCGTTTGACAATGAATGAACGTTCATTCATCTTCGCGAACTATGTCCCAGCCCCAACCAGATTCCCTTCCTGATCGGCGGTCCCAGATTCTTGACGCTGCCCTCGTTTGCTTCGCCAAGCACGGCTTTCACCAAGCCAGCATGCACGACATCAGCGCTGAAGCTGGGATCAGCGTCGGATTGATTTATCGGTATTTCGAAAACAAAGAGGCGGTCATCTCCGCGATGGCAGACCACCACAAGAAGGAAATCAGTGAAATGCTGGAACGCGCGCGACAGGCGCCGACACTGCTCGAGTCGCTTGAGATTCTGTTCACAGCGCATTGCTGCGAAAATGAGCCGCGGGTTGTCTCAGCGTTCGTTGTCGATCTTTACGCGGAAGCATCACGGAATGCGCGCGTCGCCGATCTGGTACGCGACGTTTTAAAGACCGCGATGGACGGCGTCACCGAATTGATCTCGCGCGCGCCGGAAGCGCAAAACACTGCGCACGGTCTATCGCCAGCGGATGTGGCGGAATTAATTTTTGCCGTCGCGCGTGGAATGTTGATGCTCGATGTGTTGCGCCCCCAGCAGACGAGCGCGGCGGAGCGACGCGAGCGGCAATTGGAAGTAACGCGCCGTTTGTGGCGCTTGTTGTTTAAACCAGAGGCAGAACTCGCTTATGCATGACGTGGCAAAACCTATCTCAAAGAGTCCATCCAGTGCGCGAGCAAAACCGCGTCGCCGAGCTGTTGTCATGGCGATAGCCCTGCTCATCGCGATCGTTGTTTTTGTTTTTGGCACCAAATTCCTGCAAATCGGCAAAATGATGAGCATGCCGCGAACGATGCCGCCGACGACTGTTTCGAGCGCGTCGGTGAAAGAGGAAGATTGGGCGCCGATGCTGTCAGCGGTCGGATCCGTTCAGCGCTGTCCAAGGCGCGGTTGTTTCCACAGAGCTCGCGCGGCGTTGTGAGCGAAATCAATTTCGAAAATGGCAGCAGACGCAAAAAAGGGTGAGGTGCTCATGAAACTCGATACGTCACAAGAGGAAGCACTTTTGCGATCTGCAGAAGCTGATGCGCAGCTGGCGCGCACAGATCTCGAACGAACCCGCGATCTTGCCATGAAGAAGGTCGTTTCAAGCGCCGAACTCGACTCTGCCCAATCAAAATTCAGACGAATGAACGCCGTTGTCGATCAGATGCGTTCCAGCATCGCAAAGAAGACAGTTACCGCCCCGTTCGATGGGCAGCTCGGTATTCGCCAGGTGAACGTCGGCCAAATGATCAATGCAGGTCAGCAGGTGGTCGCGCTGACCGCGCTCGATCCGGTCTATGTCGATTTTGCGTTGCCCGAGCAAGATCTCTCGAAGCTGGCGACGGATCTGGAGGTGACGCGTGCGCACGGACGCGTTTCCTGGCCGCGCAGTTCAAAGGGAAATTGACCGCGATTAATTCCATGGTGGATCCGGTCACGCGCAACGTGTCGTTGCAGGCGACACTGGAAAATCCGGATCACGCGCTGCATCCGGGAATGTTCGCAAAGGTGGAAGTTGCTTTGCCGCGAGACAAACAAGACGCTCGTGATTCCTGGATCGGCGGTGTCTTATGCGCCATACGGCGATTCGGTTTTTGTGATCGAGAAACAGAAGGACCCGAAGACGGGCAAGGAATCGGAGATGCTTCGGCAGCAGTTTGCGCGGATCGGCGAAGCGCGTGGCGATTTCGTCGCAGTCACGCAAGGATTGAAAGCAGGCGAAACAGTTGTGAGCACCGGAGTCTTTAAGTTGCGCAACGGAATGGCCGTGACCATGAACAACGATCTTGCGCCGAAACCGCAACTGAATCCGAAACCGCCAGATACCTAAACGAAATCCGAAGCACGAATACCGAATTTGTAGATGACATCGTTCACCGATCTCTTCATCAAGCGCCCCGTGCTGGCGATGGTGGTCAGCTTCGTCATTCTCATCGCCGGATTACAGGCGATGAAAACGTTGAACGTTCGGCAATATCCGCGCAGCGACATCGCGGCGATCACGGTCACTACGGTTTACGTCGGCGCTGATGCCGAGTTAGTGCGCGGCTTTATCACCACACCGGTCGAGCGCGCCATCGCAGCTGCGGATGGAATTGATTACATCCAATCACAAAGCACTCAGGGGATGTCGACGATCACCGCGCGATTGAAGCTCAACTACGACGCGAACAAAGCGCTCTCCGACATCAGCGCGAGAGTGGATGCGATCCGGAACAATCTTCCGCCGGAATCACAGATTCCGGTCATCGCCATTCAGGCCGCAGATTCGCAGTTTGCTTCCGCGTATTTGAGTTTCACTTCGGACATTCTGCAGCCTAACGAGGTTACCGATTATCTCGTGCGACTGGTCCAACCGCGACTTACGGCGGTCGGCGGCGTGCAAAAGGCGGACATTCTCGGCGGGCGCACTTTCGCCATGCGCATCTGGATGAAGCCGGACCGGATGGCAGCATTGAACATCAGTCCTTCGCAGGTCCGCGATGCACTGACGAAAAACAATTTTCTGGCTGCGGTCGGTAACACCAAGGGCTCGCTTCTGCAGGTAAACCTAACCGCCAACACCGACCTGCACACGGCGGACCAGTTCAAGCAGCTGGTCGTTCGCCAGGACAAGAACACGCTCATTAGGCTGGGCGATATCGCTGACGTCGTGCTCGGCGCAGAAGACTACAACACCGAAGTGCGATTCTCCGGACAAAAGGCTGTTTTCATGGGCATTTGGGTGCTGCCAAACGCCAATTCGCTGGATGTGATCAAACGCGTACGTGTCGAGCTTGAGCAAATTAAGAAGGAGTTGCCCAAAGGCATGACAGCGGAGATGGCGTACGACGCGACGGCCTACATTAACGACGCGATTCACGAAGTCGTAAAAACGTTGATCGACACTCTGCTGATCGTGATGGTCGTGATCTTTTTGTTCCTCGGCTCGTTCCGATCGGTCGTCGTGCCGATTGTCGCGATTCCGATCTCGCTGATCGGCGCGCTGTTTTTAATGCAGCTGTTCGGGTTCAGTCTGAACCTACTGACGCTTCTCGCGATCGTGCTTTCAGTCGGATTGGTCGTCGATGATGCGATCGTCGTCGTCGAAAATATCGAACGCCACATCGCAGAGGGGAAATCGCGCATGAAGGCGGCGCTGGTTGGCGCGCGCGAACTGATTGGCCCAATCATCGCGATGACGATCACCCTGGCGGCCGTTTACACACCGATCGCTTTACAGGGTGGACTGACCGGCGCGTTGTTCCGCGAATTTGCGCTCACACTAGCGGGTGCAGTTTTCATTTCGGGCGTCGTTGCGCTCGTCCTTTCACCGATGATGTCGGCATATCTTTTGCCGCCTCATCACGTCGAGCACGGCTTCAAAGGCTGGGTTGATCGCACATTCGATCGTCTCCGCGATTGGTATGGGAACCATCTGGATCGCACGTTGCAGGCCCGCCCTGCTGTTTACATTGTCTGGGCCGGGATTTCGTTGCTCGCTGGTTTGATGTATCTCGCAATTCCCAAGGTAGCGACGAAGGAACTCGCGCCGAAGGAAGATCAGGGCGTGATCTTTGGCGTCATTACGGCACCGGCCAATGCGACCATCGATGACACGATTCGATATGCCGACGCAGCCGGGAAGGTGTTTCACGATATTCCCGATACGCGTTTCACGTTTCAGATTACAAATCCAAGCAGCGGGTTTGGGGGAATGGTGTTGAAACCGTGGGGTGTGCGCAAAACGCCGACCAAAGATTATTTGCCCATTGTGCAGCAGAAGTTGTCTGCTATCCCGGCGATTCAAATGTTTCCGATCATGCCGGAAGCACTCCCCGGTTCGGACAATTTCCCGGTCAGCTTTATCATCGCGTCCACCGCAGACCAGGAACGAATCCTTGAATTAGCCAAGGACATTTTCCAAAAAGCGATGCAGGCGCACGTGTTTCAGTTCGGCGACATCGACACGAAAATCGACCAGCCCCAAGCGCGGATCGTTATCGATCACGACAAGGTCTCGTCTATGGGACTCGATATGCAGAAAATCGGCGCCGACCTTTCTGCCAGCATCGGCGGAAATTACGTCAACTGGTTCAACATGGAAGGCCTCAGCTATAAGGTCATCCCGCAGATCAAGCGCGTAGACCGGTTGAATCCCGAACAACTGGACCAAATCTACGTCAGCGGGCCTAACAACCAGTTGATCCCACTGAACACGATCGCGCACATAGAGCATACAACCGTCGCGCGATCGCTTAATCGTATGCAGCAACTGAATGCCGTCACTATCAGCGGGGTTCCGGCCGGTTCGGTCGATGCCACGCTCAAGTTCCTGGAGAATGAGGCACACCGGATTCTCCCGCCAGGATATGTGGTCGACTATACGGGCGGCTCACGTCAATTGAGGCACGAAGGAAACACTTTTCTTGGAGTCTTTTTGCTCGCTGTTCTACTGATTTTCCTTGTTCTCGCAGCGCAGTTTAACAGTTTCCGCGATCCGTTGATCATCCTACTCGGGTCCGTCCCGCTCGCGTTATTCGGCGCAGCTGTGTTCATGTTTCTAAAGATGCCATTTGGAAAATTTTTCACGGACGGCTGGACTACGTCATTCAATATTTATTCTCAAGTAGGCCTGGTTACACTGGTCGGTCTCGTTTCCAAGAATGGCATTCTCATTGTGCAGTTCGCGAACGAGCTTCAGCGGAAAGGCCTGGCAAAGCTCGCCGCTGTGGCACAAGCGTCGCGAATTCGATTGCGCCCGATTTTGATGACGAGCGTCGCGACTGTTGCCGGTCACTTCCCACTTACTTTGGTGACTGGCGCCGGTGCCGCTGCGAGAAATTCAATCGGTCTCGTTCTCGTCGGCGGATTGAGCATCGGAACGATCTTTACGCTGTTCATCGTCCCGTCGCTTTACATGCTCATCGCAAAGGAACACCACGAGAAATCTCTCATGGACGTGGGCTGGGACGATACGCCCGAAGATTTGGATCTCACGCCCGAAATGGCGCCGGCGTTGGCGCCGGATGGGAACGGTAACAACTGGAAGAAGGCGTGATTTGGCCAGCGTCGCTGGGACGACACTTATCGTGACTGAAAAGCTTTGTTTTTGCAGCATCTCCCAATCGCTGCTTACCCCCGAAATTCGCGTAGATCGGCGGAGTTGCTGATCTTCGTCACGACCCACGGTTCAGGGCTGGCAGTCATTGCCACCGGTTCCAGGATCGCTGGACCGATTGGCATCGGGCCAAAGGCGATCGGGTGACCAGGCTTTGCAACGGTGATATAGTTTTGTCCCCTGTTTTGAGAGAGGAACAAGCCTTATTCTCCTTCCAGCAGACTTGCTAGATCGAGCCCGCTCACGGGTACATTAACTTCAATTTTCATTTTCTCTGTTGGCTTTCTGTTTGTGAATCTTAACGCGCTTCTCTGCCATAGAGGCTCACACGGAATTCCGCCAACTCGGTTGAGTTGCTGATTTTCGTGATGAACCAGGGTTCTGGCCCCAGGGTGGTTGCTGGCTGCTCCTGGATCGCCTTTCCTTTTTCGCAGTCGCAGTAGCTTCTTGAAATCAAGTTTCTATCGCCGCTACCTGGTCCCGCAGAAATGTGCCCACGGCGTTACGCTCTTCTTTTGGAACCAGCGGAGACTGATTTGCGTCGTGGCAATTCTGCGCACGGTAAGCCAGGGCGATTTCTCGCCGGCTGAGATAGAACTGCTTCGGCGACTCTACCCACAGCTTCTGGCGGCACTTCGCCGAATCGAGACGCTCGAACGCGAGCGATCGGTCCGGGCTGATCTTGAAGAATTCCTTCGCCGCTTACCGCTTCCCACAATCATTTTGCGATGGAACTTGAAACCGATCTATCAGAACAACGCCGCCCGCGATTTCTGCGCGGTTTGGGAAAAGGGACCGGAGGAAGCCAGGCGAACCAAGGTAAACTTTTCAATGCCCGCCGAGATTTTGGATCGATGCCGTGGTCTCAAGGAGAGATGGAGGAATGCGCAGCCACAGATGGGTGCGACTCGCCGGATCGACTTTAAAGAAGAACAAGTGAATCATCCTCGTCGGCCGCACTTGCGGGCGACCATTCAGCTCAAGGAGATCAATTCCCTCGGTGTAGCGGGGCCACATTTTCTCATTGCCTGCGAAGATCTTTGCCGGAACGGCGAACGGTCAGGACGACTCGGGCTTTTCCGATTGCCGGGCATCGCCCTGCTGACACGGCGCGAACGAGAAGTTGCGCAATTGGCCTGTGAAGGGCGAAGCAATAAGGAGATTGCTCAAAACGCCTGCTTGAGTTTGCCGACAGTCAAGAAGCATCTTCACTCCGTCTTTCGTAAACTGGCGGTCCCCAGTCGCAGCCGACTTGTCGCCCTCACAGTGTGAGGCATTGCAACGCGTAGCCTGTCTCACGCCGTTAGCTCGCCTCAAAAAAATTGAGGATTCAGTAGAACACGCGAACGAGAAATAATCCTTCGGCTGGCGCCGCAAAACGGGGTAAACCTAATTCCCTCGAGTTCAGTCGCGCACTAATCTCTTCGATCCGCATTTTACCGAGCGCACATTTCACCAGCGCGCCGACCATTAATCGGACCATCTTGTAGAGGAAACCGTCGCCCTCGAAGTCGATCGTGAGGCAAGCACCTTTCTGTCGAACGCGCACGGAATGAATCGTGCGGATCGTACTCTTTTCAGGTTTGCCACGATTGGCGGCAAAGCTGACAAAATCATGGGTGTCGATAAAACATTTTGCTGCCGAGTTCAGGGTTTTAAGATCGAGCGGTCGTGCAATATGCCAGGCACGACGGTACTCAAATGGGGGCAGGACGGGCGCAGTCCAGATCCTGTAGCGATAAATTTTTCCTGTTGCCGAAAGGCGAGCGTGAAAATCGTCCGAAACATACCGACAGCGAAGGACGCGTATCGCCGGGGGCAGCAATGCATTGAGCGCTTCCCTCCAACGAGTAAGTGCGAAACATCTGTTCTCTACATCAACATGCGCACACTGCGCGAGCGCGTGAACCCCCGCATCTGTTCGCCCGGCGCCGTGAACGCGCACAGCCTTGCCGATGATCCGTTCAAGTGCGCGCTCGAGATGATCCTGCACTGTATTACGATGAGATTGACTCTGCCAGCCGGCGAATAATGCCCCATCGTAAGCCACGATTATTTTCAGCTTTTGGGACATGGGAATAGTGATGAGTGATCGGAATCTTGATGCCGCTCACAGATCACAAATTATTGATCACGCTCTGCGTTTGCGGCGCGGCAGTCCATATAGCTTTGCAGAATCATTTGCGCTGCTACCTGGTCCAGATAGCCGCGGGTCTGCCGCGTCTTCTTGCCCGCATCACGCAACGCCCGGTGGGCTGCGGCGGTGGTGAGCCGCTCGTCCCAGGTGACGATAGGGCAGGAGAGAAGCGCGCGTAACTTTTCCACAAACTGGAGAACCTCAATGGCGGCCGAGCCCATCTTTCCGTTCATCTGCCTCGGGATTCCGGCCACGACATGATCGACGTTTTTTTCACGGGCGATTTCCGCGATCCGCGATACCGCTCGTTCATTTGCCGGCACCGTCTCCAGTGGATGCGCAAGCAACTGCAACTGATCGGAAATCGCTACGCCTATGCGCGCCCGGCCAAAATCGAGACCTAAAATCGGATTCATTGCGACTCGTCCGATGAAGTCGAGCCGGATGGGTGACTTCGCGGGATCCTTCGACTTCGCTCAGGATGATGGTTCGCAGCTTTCATCGTAATTCCGGAGGAATTTTGCCGATAAGATCCTTGATTCTTTCCGCTTCGTGCCGGTGACAAATCAAAACTGCATCCGCTGTTCGCACGACGATCAAATCATGCACTCCGAGCAGTGCGACCGCTGTTCCGTCTTCCTCGAAAACGATGTTGTTGCTGGAATCGATCGCGGTAATCGGGCGGTTCGCGGCGTTTCCATGCTCGTCCTTTTCGAAATAATTCGCCACTGCTCGCCAGCTTCCAATATCGTTCCAGTCGAACCCGGCCTCTACCACAAGAACGCGGTCGGCTTTTTCCAAGATTGCGTAATCAAATGAAATGCGCGGCAATTTGCTAAACCGCTCTCGCAAAGCTTTCTCAAAATTTCCCGGCGCGCGCAGTTGCGAAATGAAATCTGCCAACTCCGGCGCGTGACGGTTAAACTCACGAAGCACTGTGGGAACCGCCCAGACGAACATCCCGGCGTTCCACCGGAAATGTCCCTTTCGCAAAAATGATTCGGCCAGATCGAGGTTGGGTTTTTCACGAAAGCGCCGGACCCGATGGATCGCTTCGCTGTCGGGGCGCCTGCGCAGACGGACCGGTTTGCCGTGCTCGATATAGCCGAACCCGGGGCACGCCCAGGTCGGTTTGATGCCGATGATGACAAGCTCGCTTGTCTCCTGCGCGGCGTCCGCAGCCAGGGCAAGTGTTTCCTGAAACGCCGCGCGACTTGCAATCACATGATCGGCAGGGAGAACCACCATGAGGGCCGCGTGATCGCGCACTGCCACCCAGCCGGTGCCGAGCGCGATTGCTGCGGCCGTGTCGCGCTTTGCCGGCTCGGCCACAATGTTCTCCTTCGGAAATTTCCCAAGCAAGTTTCTGACGGCGCTTTCCTGTTCTGTGTTCGTGAGGATCAAAATGCGCTCGCTCGGGATGAGCCCTTCAAGGCGTGCCAAAGTCTCTTCCAACAGAGTTTTGTCGGATACGAGGCGTAGAAGTTGTTTGGGGCGCGCTCGTCTGCTCAACGGCCAAAAACGTTCGCCGCTTCCGCCGGCGAGGATGAGCGCGTAAATCGAATCAGGCATGTCGGTGCAAAATGCAGAAGGTTTCGCGTGGCGAAAATTGCCGTTTCTTTTTCCAAAACGCGACGTATAAGGTAGGCGATGTCTTCCCTGATATCCATTTCAAAAACTTCCGAAGACCTTCCCGTTGCGCCTCTGTTGGTCCTGACGCGCACAGCAATAGGACTCGGCTTAGGAATCTTGATGGCGGAGAAGATCAAGCCTCCGCTGCGTCAGACGACGGCGATCGCATTATTGGCAATTGGCGCGTTGGCAGCCGCGCCGTGGCTCCTTAAGGTCACATTGGGGCAGATTACTCGGCCGGAGACGGAATGGGGGAGTCGCGCCCGTTTGCGTTCTATTCGCGGGGATGCCGGCTATAGCTCGGATTCAGAATTCTACTAGTCGGTGTAGAAGCAGCCGCGTCGGCAGCGTACTGGGACGTCCGCTTTTAAGGATTGTTTACAATCACTTGCGTGGCAGCGTTGTTGATCTGCATCTGCCCGCTCACTTTCCGCAGTTGTGACGCTTGCTGGTTTACCGTTGCAGCCAATGCCTTCATTCCAGATTTCAATTCTGCAATCGTCGTTGCGGAATCTTCCTCCCGGTCGGTTTCGCCGTGAATTTGAGCGGGTCGGCTCCTCAAGAACTTTGCACGCAAATGTGCGAATCATTTCCGCTGGCAACGCGAACCTGCATGATGAAGTTTCCGCCGGTCGTCCTGAACAATCAGTAAAGCTGAGCGGCCATTAACTGTCATGTCGCTTCAATAACGGCCTACCTTTCGATCAAATCAATGGAGGGTGCGACGGAACATCGCAACGCGATGCGCTCTCCCCTGGATAATCCATTCATACCGCCGGCCGAGGTCGCGGAGTGGGGCGCGGCCTCGGCGTGGGTGTACATCTCCCCGTGCATGGCGTCGGTGTCGGTGTAGGTGTAGGTGATGCCGTAGGAGTGGGGGTAGGAGTTGGCGTCGAGATGACGCGGAAGATAGTGTTACTGGTCAGCGTGGTCGAGCCTGTCGTCACTGTCACGTTTCCAGTCAGTGCGCCCACAGGCACTGTGGCTGCGATGAATGTCGTGCCCGAGAGCGTGATGGTCGTAGCCTGCGTGCCGCCAAACTTGACCACAGAAGCGCTGGTGAAGCCCTGGCCAAGGATGCCGATCTCGTCGCCAACTCTGCCCGAGGTGGTGACCAGACTCACGAACGGCCCCAGGCCCACGTCCAGACTGTAAACCACGCCGCAACCCCCGGAGCAGTAGGTGCTGGTGCCGCCGGTGTAAGTATCGCTATAAAACTTGCCATTCGTGTTCTGTCTCAAGGGAGACGCCGGATTAAAGCCGTTTGTCACGTTCGTGGAGTCAAAATTGTAGAGAACGGTGTAAGTTCCGGTTTTCGTAATACTGTAAATCGTCCCCCCGCTTAAAGTTCCGCCGTTGGAGCTTACTCCATAGAGCTTGCCATCGGTTGCTTCTACCAGGCTGGAGTTAGGGGTGTTCCCATCGGTGCCTGTCAAGCTGTGGAGCAGAGTATAGGTGCCGGTCGGGGTGATTTTGAAGATGACGCCCGCGAAGCTGCCGGCGTTCTGGGAGGCGACGCCATAGAAGTCTCCGTCGCTCGCTTGGATCAGTGGGTAGGTAGGCACAGATCCGTCAAAGCCTGTGAAGCTGTGGAGCACCGTAACGTCGCCAGCCGGGGTCATCTCGAAGATAGTTCCAAAACCGTTGGCGCCCTGCGCTTGGGCGACCCCATAGAAGTTTCCGTCAGTGCCCTGGATCAGTCCCCCAACAACATTCTGGCCTTCTGCGTTAGTGAATGTATGCAGCGTGGTGAACACTCCGCCGGAGGTGACCGAGTAGGCTGTGCTAAGGCCGGCTACGCCATTTGAACCCGGCACCGTCCCATAGAACTTGCCGTCCGTGCCCTCGATCGGGGCCGACTGGGGACCAGACCCGTCGCTGAAACCTGTGAAATTGTAAATTACGGTTTCCACCCCCGCCGGCGTCACCGTGTACACTTGGCCGCAGCCGGAAAATCCGCAATTACCACCGGGGCCTTCATCCTGATTTGTGCCGTAGAAGTTCCCATCCGTTCCCATCGTTACACCACTGGCAGGGAAACCGGTAATCGAGTCGTTCACTAAGTTCACCGTTCCCGAAGGCGTAACGTTGAACAAGGTGCCGTAAGCAGTGCCCCCTTGAGAGGACGTGGTGTACAGGTTGCCATCGCGTCCCTGCGCGATTGCTTGGGCCGCTGGAAGTGAGATCCCGGGGGGAAAGCCAGGGGCATCGTAGAGCTTGGTGTAAGTCTGGGCCTGGGCAGGAACCGCAGCCCCGGCAACAGCCAATACGAGCATGGCGAGGACAAGTGCCGTGCCGAAGCGAAATGATTTAGTTTTCATAATAAGTCTCCACTCTCTAAGCGTGCGGTTTGATCACGAAAACGGACATTGCTTTTAAAATTATTTTTTGTTGTAATCGGAACCGGTAGATCCAGCGACGAAGGGATCCCCCATGCACAGTGCGACCAAAACCGATGCCACGCAGATCCTGAAGGAGTGGACCGAGGGGCACAAAGATGCCCCCGCCCGCCTGATGCCACTGATTTATGAAGAGCTGCGGCGACGCGCAGCCGAATATCTGCGCCACGAACGGCCCGACCACACCCTACAGGCGACTGCCCTCGTGCACGAAGCCTATCTTAAGTTAGTCGACCAAAGCCGGGTCGATTGGAAAACCCGCGCGCATTTCTGTGGCGTCGCCGCGCAACTCATGCGGCGGGTATTGCTTGAGCATGCGCGTGGGCACAACGCCGCGAAGCGCGGCGGGAAACTGGAGAAGCTCCACCTCGATGAGACACGCGAGCTGTCGGACGAACGCGCCCCAGACCTCATCGCGCTGGACGACGCGCTGAAGAGTTTCACCAGCACCTATCCCCGGGAGGGCGAAGTGGTGGAACTGAAGTTTTTCGGCGGATTGGAAGCGAACGAAATTGCTGAGGTGCTCGACGTTTCGCAGAAGACCGTTTTGCGCGATTGGAACTTTGCCAAGCTCTGGCTCCGGCGCGAACTAGCTGGAGACACAGCCCGTGCCTAACGATCGGGCGGGGCGGCTGGCGGAGCTAGTCAAATCCGCGGTCGAGCGCGGGCCAGAAAGTCGGGCGGCGTTTCTCGAGGAAGAATGTCGCTCCGATCCGGCGATGCATGCGGAGATCGCGTCGCTCCTCCAACAGCAAGAGGGCGCAAGCCGATTCATTGAAGAACCAGCGTTGCACCTCGCGGCCGAATCGTTCCTCGGCCAGGGCACATTCAGCGCCGGTCAGACCATTGCCCACTACCACATCGTCTCTCTTATTGGCAGCGGCGGCATGGGCGACGTTTACCTCGCGCAGGATCGGCAATTGGATCGCAAAGTCGCCCTCAAGCTCATTCGCCGCGGCTTGAACTCGGAAGACATTATTCGTCACTTCAAACGCGAAGAGCATCTCCTCGCCAGTCTGAATCACCCAAACATCGCGCAGCTTTACGGCAGCGGCGTGACTGCGGATGGAGTTCCATTTTTTGTCATGGAATACGTCGGGGGCCAACGACTGGATGACTATTGCAATGAGCGCAAGCTGGAAACGAAAGAGCGACTCCAGCTTTTCCGCAAGGTGTGCTTGGCTGTTACTTACGCGCACCAGCGCCTGGTTATCCATCGAGACCTTAAACCGGCGAACGTGCGTGTGACTGCGGAAGGCGAGCCAAAGCTGCTCGATTTCGGCATCGCAAAACTAATCGACGCCGACAACGGACAAAGCAACGGCATGACTCTTACGCTGCAAGGTGTCATGACGCCCGAATATGCCAGCCCTGAACAGGTACGAGGCGAAAGCATGACAACAGCGAGCGACGTTTACAGTCTCGGCGTTGTCCTTTACAAACTGCTCACCGGGCAAAGTCCGTATCGGACGACGACCAATCGGCCAGACGAGATCATGCGAGCGATTACCGATCAAGCTCCGGAACGTCCAAGTACAGTGATGGCAACGTTCCAATCGGATTCGTCTGACAATCTGCAATCCGCAATCCGCAACCCGAAATCGTTACGCGGTGATCTCGACAACATCGTTCTAATGGCGATGCGCAAGGAACCGGCGCGACGTTATGAATCGGCGGCGCAGTTCTCCGCGGATATTCAGCGGCATCTGGAAGGATTGCCCGTCGTCGCACGCAAAGACATTTTCACCTATCGCACTTCCAAGTTCATCCGGCGGCACCGTGTCGCTGTCGCCGCTGCAGTTCGATTCGTGGCACTAGCTCTGGTCGGCTGGCATGATCGCGACGACCTGGCAGGCCCGAGTCGCACGGCAGCGAGCGCGACCGCGCTCAAATCGCCCAAATCAAGGCTGAACAAGCTCGCGAGCAGGCAGAACAGGCCCGGCAGCAAACCGAACTTGCCAAAAAGCAGGCGGATCGCCTCAACCATTTCCTTGAGGATTTGCTCAGCAGCGCAGACCCATCAAAAATGGGCAAGGACGTCAAGGTCGTCCAGGTGCTCGACGCCGCCGGCAAAAGCATCGACACCGACTTGGCGAATGAGCCGGAAATCCTCGCCCAAGTGCATGAAACCTTGAGCCGGGCTTACAAACGCCTGCAAGTCTTTCAGCCGGCAGAGCAACACGCTCGCACGGCCCTTGGCATTCTCCGCCACCTTCACGGAGAGGACGACCTGGCCACCGCAAAGGCAGAGTTTCTCCTCGGCTCCGTGCTGTCAGGTATTTATCAATTGAACCAGGCCGAGCCATTGCTGCGTCATGCGCTCGTCATCGAACGGCAGCAAGCCCAGCCCGACACCTTCGCGCTGGCCGATACGCTCCGGGCGTTGGGCGAGACCCTCTCCCGTGCCCGTCGTCCTGACGAGGCCGCGCCGCTGCTTGCACAATCGCTTGCGCTGATGCGCGCCACCCGCGGAGAGCATAGCCTGCCTTATGTCCAGGTGCTCTATGCTCAGGCTTACACGAAACACATGGAGACCGAAGTCGCCGCCATCCAGAACAGAAAGGCGGACCTCGACGGCGCGATTGCGGGTTATCGCCGGGTGATCGAACTTTTCGATCAACTCTCCCCCACCAGCACCCAAGCCATTCTCGCCCGGCAAGGCCTTTGCGTCTGTCTTGGACGAGAGCAGAAGTTCACGGAGGAAGAGCGGGAATTGAACCGGCTGGACCACGATTGCCTGCAAACTCTTGGCGAGAACAACCTCTATTACGTCACTTCCCGCACCATACACAGTGTTTTAGACTTCATTAAGGGCGACTACGCCAAAGTTCTTCAGGAGGTCCGGCAACCGCTCGATTTTTACGCCGCCGCGGAGCCGGCTAACAATCGCAACCTTGTCCAAACGCGCGGGCTCTACGGTGTGGCCCTGACGCGGACAGGTCGTGCCGCCGAGGGCGAACCTTTCCTGCGCGCAGCGTATACAGACGGTAGGAAGACCGAGCGGTTTCCCTTCGAGTTTACCTTCGGCAACGTGGAAACGGCGTTGGGCGAGTGCCTCTTCGCGCAGGGTCGCCATGCCGAGGCCGAGCCGTTGCTCTTGATCGGCTACATCGATCTGAAAGCACGCTTGGGTGAAAGGAGCCCGATGTCTCTGAGTGCGGCGCGGCGGTTGCATGAATTTTACACGGCGTGGAACAAGCCCGCCGAGGCCGCCCGCTTCGCCGTGCAAGAAGACCCTCCCGCAAACTCGTCACACTGATCCTCACGCCCACGTCCGATCACGCGCGATCGAAAACGTTTGCGAAGCTGAATATGGCGACAGTCAGTGCTGAGCAATGTCCTTTCGACTGGAAACAACGCTCTCACGGGGACAGACGGAGGCCGCTTCGAGGCGAGCGGCGGCCTTTTAAACTCCAACTGACGGTGCTGGGAGGATTCCTCACCGAAAAAATGGGTTATACCGCAGCCGACGCCAACTTACATGAAGCGGAAGCGATATTCCGCAAACTCCTACAGCCATCCAATCTGTGGTCAGTCGACAACCTTTGCAATCAAGCGATCTCATATTACCAGCAAGGAAGATACACTGAGTCATTCAGCAAAGTAACCGAGACTCTAAAAATCTATCGCGAGAGTTTCGGAACGTATTACGACAATTATCCCACGGCATTGATGATCCAGGGCTTGATCCTGGCTAAGACTGGTCAACCAAAAGAAGGGCAGAAAATCCCGCGTGAAGCCGTTAGGATTCGCACCGACCTCCTGCCGAAAGGACACTATTGGGTGGCCCTCGCCAACAGCGCGCTAGGCGAATGTTGGACGATAGAGAAACGTTACAACGAAGCCGAGCCGCTTTTGCTCGAAAGCTATGCAAGCTTGAAAAGCTCGCAGCGCGCGAGCAACCCGCGAACTCAGATCGCGCTTCAACGCATAATCACGCTCTATGAAAAATGGGGAAGGTTAGACGCCGCAAGCGCGTATCGAGACAAACTTTCCAAACGTTGAATGCGACTAGCCAATCGAAAAGCTGTTGGACTGGCTGCGACAAACGATTGAAAGGCACAGAGGCGCGATCACTATGAAGCGCGGTGACCCAGTGCTCTAAACACAAGGCATGGAATGAGGTCTACGCCCTCATCCTTCTCGAATCTTGCGGTCCGCCTGCGGAATTTTGATGGCGGACAACATCAGGCCTCCATTGCGTCAGGCTGCCGCAATTGCGCTCGTCGCAATCGGCGCTTTGGCAGCGGCGCCGTGGCTTGTGAAAATCACGCTGGGACAGATTAATCGGCCGGAATCCGAGTGGGGAAGTCGCGCTCGCTTGCGTTCCATTCGCGGGGATTCCGGTTACAGCTCCGATTCAGACTTCTATTAGTCGGCGGATCCGCGCGCATTCCTAATTCATCTGTAGTCGGGATCGGCGGTCCGACGAAAGGTCGCGCCTACAGAAACGCTTCAACGACGGAATCTGCCAGCACTTTCCCTTTTCGTGTCAGCACAAAACTACCGTTCGATCTCTCAAGCAGCCCGAGCCCGATAAGCTCATCCGCTTGTTGCCGAAAGGATTTCAGCTCTGAACCGGAAACCCCGTCGCGCGTACGCAGCGAGAGCGCGATTCGTTCGGTGCGTTTCATTTCTTTGGTCAGATTTTCGATCGATGCGCGCGGGGATTGACCGGAAAGCACCCGGTCGCTGTATGCGCGATAATCGCAGACATTCTGCCAGCGTTGCATATCAACGGTTGAAACCGCGCTCGGGCCGATTCCCAGATAATTCTGCCCCAGCCAGTACGCACGGTTATGAGCAGATTCGAAACCGGGACGCGCGTAATTGGAGATTTCGTAATGTCTGTAGCCTGCATCTTCCATGATCGTCATGGTCATTTCGAAAAACTCAGCGTCTGCATTCGCGTCCTGGCGAAATTCACCTCGCGCATGACGCAGAAAAAATTCCGTGTCCTCCTCGTACGTCAGGCAGTAAGTGGAAATGTGCTCGGGTTGAAGAGCGATCGTTCTCTCCAGGCTTGCGCGCCACTGCTCAGAAATTTGTCCCGGCAAACCGAACATCAGATCGATGTTGATATTCGTGAACCCCGCCGCACGCAGAATCCAAAACGATTCTTCTCCCTGCTGCGCGTTGTGCTCGCGTCCGAGCAGTTTCAGTAGCTCATTGTCCCACGATTGCACGCCGAGACTAATCCGGTTGACTCCGAATTTTTTCAGAAGAGTTGCTTTGCGCGCAGAAACGCTTCCTGGATTTGCTTCCATGGTCCACTCCGTCAGTTGCGACAGGTCGAGCTTTTCGTGAAAACCCCGCAGCAACAGATCCAGTTGCGCGAGGTTGAGCGCTGTCGGCGTGCCGCCGCCGAAATAAATTGTGGATGGAAGAAGGCGCTGTGCCCGCCGGTCGCGCTCTGCCAGTTCCTGTAAAACCGCTTCGCAAAAGTCCCATGTCTGTGAGCGATCGAGCAAATCTTTGTAGAACGCGCAGTACGGGCAGATGCGAGCGCAAAAGGGGATGTGCAAATAAATGTGGCGAATCACTTCTGCGGTGGCAGGCGTACCGCCCGCTGTAACAGGTTGTTCCGCAGCCGGAACGGCCGTCGCTATACACCCAGAGTTGTGATTCGCGCCGTTACTCATAAAATCCGTCTGCCATTGAGGCCCTCATGCCGATGCGAAACGTAGCTCTCGTTTTCTTTTGCGCCATGTATTGCGAGCTGGCGCAAGCCCAGCAGCCCGCCCCGACGCCGTCGATTGTGTACACCGTCCACAATCCTGATGCGATCAAGGATTACGAGGCGAATCCACGCGTCGTGCGAGAAATGGTGAATCGGCTTGTGCTCGCTGTGACCGGGCAGCCTGATGTGGGAAAAGCGTGGGCTTCGCTGGTGTCGCCTAACGATAGGGTTGGAATCAAGATTTGCGCAGCGGGGGGCGAGCTCTTCACAACGCATCACGCTATCGTGAACGCAATCGTGGACGGGCTGGCGGCGGCAGGTCATTCCCGCGGCGGCATTATCGTTTGGGACCGGTCCCTTGGTGGAATCAAAGAGGCCGGATATCGGCCGGCAACTGACGGTTACCAGGTCAAAGCAATTGCGCCACATGACGGGTATGACGCGAAAGCCGTGGTGTCTGCTCCTTTGGCAGGAAAACTGGTGTGGGGCGATTTCGAGTATGTTGGAGATCTGGGAAAAATGCCGCTTTTCGCCGATGCTGATGCCACCAGCAACGTGAGTCATTTTGCCAAGATCATCTCCAACGAAGTCGACAAAGTTATCAACGTTCCGGTGATGAGCGTTAGTGAAACAAATGGGATCGCGGGTTGCATTTACAACATGACGATTCCGAACATCGACAACTGGCGTCGGTTCGCGCAGGGCTCTCGATTCGGCGCCGAGAGTCTCGCGGAAATTTATGCCAACCCGCTGATCGCGAAGAAAGTCGTGTTCAATTTAATGGATGGGCTCATTGCGCAGTACGCGGGCGGTCCGCAGCCGCAGCCGAATTACGCAGTTCACAATGGCACGCTGTACGCCAGCAAGGACCCGGTGGCATTGGACGCTGTCGCGTTGAAGCGATTGGAAGAATGGCGAAAGCGCGGGAGCCTTCGTCCTGTCGGGCCGGTGGCAGCCTACATCGATTTTGCCGGCCAAATCGGGCTCGGTAACTCGGCAACTAATCGGATTGAGATCAGGAACATTGGGCGATGAACTCTCCTGCCGTAGCCGGAGCCGCTGACCCCGGCCGTACACGGCGACAATTACGGAGAACGCTCCTGCGCTCCGTCTCGCGCTCGTTTTACCTGTCGATCCGACTTTTGCCACGGCAATTACGCGAACCGATCGCGCTGGCGTATCTGCTGGCGCGAACAACCGATACCGTTGCTGACACCGCACCAATCTCTACAAGCGTGCGAATGGAAACTTTGAAGCTGCTCTCCGCCGCAATTCAAGGCACAGCCTCGCGGGAGGTTGTCGCCGAACTCGTCGCAGCATTTGTTCCGCTTCAGCAAAACACGCGTGAGCGACATCTCCTTGAATCACTAGCCCGATTGCCTTGCGTGGTTGGACAGGATCGAGCATACGGACCGCAACGACATTCGCGCGCTGCTCGAGAAAATTACGCGTGGTCAAATGTTGGATCTGGAGCGCTTCGATAATCCGAAGGAAGTCCGCGTGCTTGGAACCGCTGCTGATCTCGATGAATACACTTATCTCGTTGCCGGTTGTGTCGGTGAATTCTGGACGCGACTCTGCTTTCCGGCATGTTCGCAACTTCGCGAAGCCGGAGCGAGGACGAGATGCTGGCTCTGGGAAAGCGTTATGGCATGGCGCTTCAGTTGATCAATGTGTTGCGCGACGTTGGTGTCGATCTTCGAGTAGGAAGATGTTACTTTCCCGAACACGAATTGAACGCGGCACATGTGACTCCATCACAAATTCTTGCCGAACCGGAAAGCTTCCAACCGGTTTTTCGAAGGTGGCTGGAAAAAGCCAAAGCCAATCTGGAATCCGGAATCGAATACTCGCGCGCCATTCATAATCGTCGCGTGCGGGCCGCTACAGTTCTCCCGGCATTGATCGGCGCGCGTACGCTCGCGCTTTTGGACGCCGCCGGCCCAACGGTCTTGCAGCGGACGGTTAAAGTGCCACGGCGCGAAGTGCGCGTGATCATTTTATCGCTGGTGTTGACTCGGGTTTCGCGCCGGAAAATCGATACGATGTTTAATTGCGCAAAATTATAGCCGCGGTCCGCCCGCCGACTTGCCGTGTTTGGAAAGTTTGAACCCTGTTACAGGAAATAATTTCGTTGCCGTTCGGTGATTGGTCGCTCGAGGCGTTCCATGACTTGGAGCATGTCTTCCCAAACTTTTCGTTTCTCTGAAGGCGCCTGGTTTCGGAGCAAGTACGCAGGATGATACGTAATCATTAGAGAAATGCCGTTGTAGGTGTGCCAGCGGCCGCGCAGTTCGCGCATTGTGCCGCGCACTCCAAGTAGCCCTTCGACAGCAACTGCGCCCAGCGCCACTAAGACGGTTGGCTGAATAATCTCGATCTGTTCGACGAGATACGGCCGACAGGTCTGCATCTCCGTGGGGGTGGGCGCGCGATTGCCAAAACTGCCCGGCGGCGTATCCGGCCGGCACTTGAGGATATTCGCGATGTAAACGTCTTCGCGCGCGAAGTTCATCGTCTTCAGAATTCTTGTTAGCAATTGTCCGGCACGTCCGACGAACGGTTCGCCTTTCTGGTCTTCGTCAACGCCCGGTGCTTCGCCGATGAACATCAAATCGGCGTCCGGATTTCCTACGCCGAATACTGTTTGGGTGCGCGAGCAGGCCAGATGCGCACATTTCGTACAGGCGCGAACGCGTGCCCGAATCGGCTCAAGTAAATCCGCTTTGTCGGACGGTGGCTGTAGCCGTCGCTCTGTTTGCGGCGCTGTAGCCGAGCGAAGGCGGGTAGGCGGCGTAGACGTTTCCGATAAGGAAACGGCTATAGAATCTACAGGTTGTAATCGCGCGAGCGCAGCCTTCGATGCGCGCGGCGCCCGATCACTTTTCTCTCGAATCGTCTCCAACGCTGCGAGAACTAGATCGAGAGCGGGTTTGGTCATTTGCGGCGATCATCCAAAATTCGTCGCGCGCCTGCAAACGATTTTCAATACCGATCGCAGCAAGTTCAAGTTTGGTGGCGAGAGACAGTCCCTAAAATACGCGGCGGTTTTGCCAGCCGTCCGCTTGATCTCAGCAAATGCGCCCCGAAACAACGCCAGATGATCGAAGCGTCTGATGTCCGCACCGTGTCGCCCCCGCCACGAATTTTGCTTTTTGGTCTGACCGGCGAGAACTGATTTCGTTCCGCGTTGCTGAAAATGGCGTCGCGTTACGAAAAACACTGTTGCCGCTGTCGCGCGACTGACGCCTTTGCAGCATCCGTTTCGCAATAAGGAAAAAACAGAGCCCGAGCACGCTACTAAATGAAACAAAACCCATTGGAAATGTTCGCGACTGACGCGTGGGTGAGATCTAAGCCACGGCTTGAACAGTCAGTACGCGGTTCCGGGTTCCTAAAGATTCAACCTTTTGTCAGGCGGTCAGGGAACGCCATTACCTCTGTTTTGCCAGTGCGCGCCGGGCGTCAGCCAGACTCCTGCAGGGTGGAGATAAACCAAACCTGAATCCCACATCGCAACGTATAGATGGTCCGCGCCAGGCTCAATGTTGACCGTTGTCGAAGTTGGCTCGGTATAACCTACAGCCGGCACTTTTAGGACGGTCAACACATGAGGCCCCGCTGACAGCCAAGTGCTATAGCTGTGACCCTGTGCGAGAGTCGTCACGGGCCGGCCATCAATTTGAAGATTGAAACCGAGATTCCATCCGAAGTTCGCCACTCTATCTACAGTGAGGTGGCCAGGCGGGACGTGACTAGACCGGAGATATCCAGAGGGGGGACCTCCTTCCGCAATGGTGCTGATGAAAATTGCACACACAAAAGCAAAAATCGGAAGAACGATGCTGGCGAAGTTGTGTCTTGGTTTCATGACACACATTGTACGCAGGAACTGGATTTTCGCCAACAGACGACGACTGAATCGGTCACTAATCTGTCAGAACACTCCGAGAATTACCGCGTCGCTATGTCAGCATATACGAGGGTCGAGAAACAGAATCTACGGAGCGCTCCAGGGAAAATCTGCGTTTTGAGTCCCCCCGAGCAAGAGCGGAGAATCTGTGTGCACGGTTAAACTCGGTAACAGTTCTGTTAAGATTTGCCAGCGCGAGGCTGAGCAATATTAGCAAAAAGCGCTTTTAATCTCGCACTACTGTCGCGACGCGTACGGGAGTCGAACGCAATTTCACCATTTCGTGAAACCGCACGATTTTGACGGAACCTTGTGGCAATTAGCGCGTTGAGTGCGCGTGTAGAGATTCGCCAATTTGCGCGATTCGATAGCCGTCAAGGCCCCGGGAAACGACGCAGAGTCTATAAAAACACGGCGCAGATTTTTCGGCGAAATGGAATGGATTCTCGGCAAACCGGAAACTTGGACGACAAAGTTGGAATGAAAATCTAAACGGAGACTGCGATCCATGTTGGCAGTGCCGCGCTCGCGCGGAATAGTTAGCAAAGTTGACGACCGATTCCTATCCGAGATACGATTTCTGCAATTATGGCGTCGCCACGCAAGGCCAAGCGGCGAGAACGTAAGACGCTTCTCGATGAAATTGCCGACACTGAAAAGCGCGACCAACACGAAGTAGTCGGCCTTAGCATTAGCGTAACGCGCGGCTTGTTTCTGCACACGCTTCGGGCAATGCGTGACGGGGATTACGGATCGGTTTCGGCTTATGTGAGCGACTTGATTCGGCGCGATAAACATATTCAGAACTCGAAGCCAGCCAATCTTGACGCGCCGCTGCATCAGCCGACGATTCCGCCGCCAGATGAGCGCAAGCCTGGAGTCAAACGGCAACCCCGGCGGCGTGCTGGCTACGATGTGTAAGTAATAGATGAGGCAAAAGGCCCCATTGCGATCAAGGAGATTCCCCAAAACCTGTGCAGAACCTCCCGGAAATTTGGATCGTGATAGGAGCGGTCCGTATCGTCCAGCGATTGATCCAACAACTCTTTTGCGGCCAGCGGCAAATTTACAATTTTCAACCTCTGCTCCAATTCATTGCGAGAGTAGTTCTCTAACAATGATGCAACGGCAGCGTTGAAGAATGCGGTCACAAAGATCCGCGTCTTATCAAAATCCAACTCCACGGTGTCGCCTCGATCAAACGCTTCTCGGAACTCACGTTGCACACGCTCGCCGTCCTTACACGTCATGCAGCCGTCGCCTACGATCTTATGAACTGGCACTTTCATTTGGAGCCTCAACCCCCAACCTTTTTCGTGCCTCTCGAAGCGCCGGGAGCATGAAAGGTTTTCTCATACCGCTCCAGTGCTTTGCGCGAGCGGACTTCGTAACTTTCGATCTTATTTTGGGGAAGGGGATAATTTTCCCTTCGAGTTTTCTCTCGGCTTCACATCGCACGACCAACGCCAGCATGACTTCTTCGACGGTCCAGCCCTTTATATCGGCGATTTTTCTCATTAACCTCATCATCGGTTGATCGAGCGCACCCACGGGCAAGTCTGCAATGCGAAACTGTTCAACGTTGTCCGGCCATCGTTTCTGGGGTGTCTTCATTGGCTGTTTCTCTCCATTAAGCTTCTAGGAGATTTACTGGCCAAAGTTGCCGAAGACTTTTCGGCGATGAGGCAAGGATCGGGGTTCTGGGGGTGCAGCATTAAAGCGAGGAGATTATTACCGCGCCGAGTCGCCGTCTATAGGGGACGTTCCCCGATTATTTCAACAAAATTCCCCTAGGGAGCTGACGCGCATCGTGACAGAATGCCCTTATGTCGTCTGCGCGGCAGTATTAGGACTTTTATGCGCGCTGGTCGTTGGAACCCTGCTGTTAAGCGGGCATCAAACGTCAAACAGCAAACGTCGAACATCGAACCGGCGGAGGGAGTGAGACGGCGGACGGTGTCGCCATCTTGCGGGCGTATTGCAGATTGTCATGCACAAAGAGCCGCCACGCGGTTAAGCGTGACGGCTGCTTATGAATGGTAGGGGCGAGTGAACTCAATCGCCCCAGGGCGGTTCAGTGAACCGCCCCTACCTGATTGTCGTCCACCGTTCGCGGCGCAGGTTTGCTCAATTCGACCTTATCGTTCACCTGTTGAATTTTCGCGTCTTGTTCGTGAAGGCGCACAGTGAAATCCTTCTGCTGCTGTGCCAGCGCTGACTTTAGTTGGATGATGGTCTCTTTCTCCTCCTGCATCTCTCGGTGTTCTTTGAGGAACTCGTTGAGCAACATCGCGTTCACCGCGTCGTAACGCACGGTGTAAGGTTTGCCATGCTCATCGCGAGCCACCAGATCGGCATCTACCTTTTCCACTTCTTCAGCTACCAGGCCGAACTGCGGAATGCCATCGGGGTCGAGTTCTTTTTTGTAACGGAAAGTGACCGGCTGAAGCCCAAGGATCGCTTCGCTCGCTTTGTCCATCGGCTTGACCGCGTCTTTGAAACGCTCCGAGGAAACTACTGTTCCTAACTGACCGTTGGAACCAACAATCACGCCTACGCCGCTTGCAACGGTTGCCCCGCTAATCCCGGCAATAAACGTTTTCCTCTGAGTTCCAGCTTTGCCAATGCGGATGATCCCGGATTCGGCCGCAACTCCAGCGTTGCCAATATCAATATTGTTACTGCCCGTGGTCAAAGTATCACCGGCATTAAAACCCAATGCGATGTTGCTGTTGCCGCTTGTGTTGTGATTAAGCGCATTAACACCGTTGGCCGTGTTGTCCTGCCCAGTCGCGTTGCTGGAGAGCGCGCCTTCACCGGTAGCCGTGTTAAAGGTGCCGGTTGTGTTGGTAGTGAGCGCACTAACACCAGTGGCGGTGTTGCTGCTGCCGGTGGTGTTATTCAAGAGCGCATCAGAACCCGTGGCCGTGTTGTCGAAACCGGTGGTATTGCTTTGTAGGTCGAGAAAGCCGTTGGCCGTGTTGTCGTTGCCAGTTGTATTGTTAAAGAGCGCGTTAAGACCGGTGGCCGTATTGTTGCCGCCGGTTGTGTTCATAAGGAGCGCAGCACCGCCGTTGGCGGTGTTGAAGTGGCCAGTTGTGTTGTTAAAGAGCGCAGCTTGGCCGGTGGCCGTGTTGCCGTCGCCGGTCGTGTTGCTGGTGAGCGCATTACTGCCATTGGCCGTGTTGTTGATGCCGGTGGCGTTGCTTTGTAGTGCAAAAAAACCGTTAGCCGTATTGTCGTTCCCGGTTGTGTTGCGTGCGAGCGCGGCAACACCGCTAGCGGTGTTTTGAGTGCCGGTTGTATTGCTGGAGAGTGCTCCACTGCCCGTGGCTGTATTGTTGATAGCAGTTGTGTTGTTAAAAAGTGCACTGGTGCCGATCGCCGTATTAAAGCTGCCTGTAGTGTTGTTTTGTAGCGCACCGCTTCCATTGGCCGTGTTGCTGTTACCCGTTGTGTTCAATTCGAGCGCAAAAAAACCGCTGGCCGTATTGTCGTTCGCGGTGGTGTTGCTACCGAGCGCAGCAACGCCGTCGGCCATGTTTCGGGTGCCCGTTGTGTTGCTGGAGAGCGCCCCACTGCCGGCGGCGGTGTTGTTGATGCCGGTTGTGTTATTAAAGAGCGCAGAATCACCATTGGCCGTGTTGAAGCTGCCGGTCGTATTGTTTTGTAGCGCCCGATTGCCGGTTGCGGTGTTTTGGCTGCCGGTTGTGACACTGAAGAGCGCATCGGTACCGATGGCCGTGTTAGCGATGCCGGTTGTGAGACTGAAGAGCGCATCCGTACCCTCAGCGGTGGTCGCGTTAGGATAGCCTCCGTCCGGGGGTGGGGTGACCGCTAGCGCCGTCGCAACAGCGAAAACGGATGCGCCGGTGAGACTGATGGTTCTAATTATGTTTGCTAATCGCATATTGACTCTTTCTTGTACCTGGCTGTTTTATCTGCGGCTGGAGGTCTGGAAGAGCGAAGAGGACCCAGGTCAAGCGTCCGCGCTAGTTCCAGATCTATTGGATGTGAAATTAAGGTCATAGCACGGTCAATGTTAGGTCGTTGCCGGACCCGCCTTCGTAGCTTACTTGGAAGTTGTTGCCGTTGCTGGTGAAGACCGAGCCATCAGACAGGTTGCTGAACGCGCCGGAAATCGGGTGCGCTGAGGTGTTGTTAATCACAGTGAAAACTGTGCCCACCGTGAGAGTGCCGGTGCCAGTATCGACAAAGCTAAACGACGCGCCACTGTTAATGGTCACACCGAGGAGAGCGGTAATTTCCCCCGCGATGGGAGTACGCCGGTTCAATACGCATTTGTAGGTCGAGCGGGAGTTGAAGGTCAGAGCGTTGTTGATGGTGAGAATGCCAGGGGCAGTCGCACTCTTGCCCGGGAAGAGGATTGCTCCCGAGCTGTGCCCTGTTCCGACCGTCACCGCGCCAGTGATTATGCCCGTGCCGCCAAGCGTGCCTTTGTTGACCTGCACAGCGCCTGTGCCCGTGGCGGAGCCAGTTCTGTTTGCGACCAGGAGTGCGCCCTTGCTAACCGTGGTGCCGCCGGTGTAGGTGTTGGCCTTGCTCAGAATCAGCTTTCCGTTCCCAGTTTTGGTCAGCGAGCCGCCGGTGCCGCCATAGGGTCCACCATCCTGAATCACCCCCGAAAAGGTTGTGTTCAGGTTGTTGTTGCCTACGATCAGGTTAAGGCTTCCGAGCCACACAACGCCGGTTCCCTCGATCGAGCCGACTGTCGGGCCTGGAGGAATACCTCCGCTAATGTCCAGGTTCCCGTTCGTCAAATCGCCGCTACCGTTGCCGAAAACCTCTACGCGAGCTGTGCTGCCCGTGGGAGAAACACCAAGCCGAATCGTGCCGCCCAAACCTAAGTCCAAGCCACCGTTGGCGATCAGCGTGGCGTTGCCCGCTCCCGACATGTTAAAGATACCAATCTGGCCGCCGTATGCGCTTTCGACGACCGAGCCGCCGTTGACGGTGAAGATGCCATTGCCTAGGGTCGAGCTGTCGTTAAAGCTCAGGACGCTCTGGATCGGGTAGTAACCCCCGGCGCCGTTGATGGTGAAGGTGCCATTGCCTGCGGTCGAGCTATCGTAGAAGTTCATCTGAGCACCGGGTCCGTTCGTGCCGCCAACGAGGGTGAATGTCCCATTGCCTGCGGTCGAGGTGCCGAAGAATGCGACCTGGGTCGGCGCCGTGTTTCCGGTAGAGGCGGCGAGGAAGAAGGTGCCATTGCCCGCGGTCGAACTATCGAAGAATTCCAGCAAGCCCCCTGTTGGGTTTTCTAGATAACAGTCGATCGTGGCGGCGTTGAGGATGAAGGTCCCATTGCCCGCGGTTGAGGTGCCGAAGAATTGCATCGTGCCGCCGTTTGTGCCGCACACACCCATGACACCCGCGGCGCCGTTGATGGTGAAGGTGCCATTGCTTGCGGTCGAGGTGTCGAAGAATTGTATGGCGCCGCCGGGTGCGCCGCTCGAGCGTGGAGCCGTTGGCGGTGAAGGCAGTCAGGCTCCCCGCGGTCGCGCTGTTGGTGAATGCTATCGTTCCAAAGTTGCCGATTCCATCAATATCAGCCACAAAGTTCTGTGTGGTTCCTGAATTGTTCGTCATGCCCGCGCCGCTGATGGTCAACGTGAACGAGGGGCTGGCCGTGATCGTGAACGCGCTCCCGGCCGCGTTGAACACAGTTGCGTTGACCTCCGTATTGGCTGACAGGGAAACGGCCGTCGTATTAGAGGTGGCGAAAAAGGCCATGTCCGATGGCCCGTTGGGCGGGCCGTCTGCCGTCCAGTTCGTAGCGGTGTTCCAGTCTCCGTTAACCGGAGACGCAAGCCACGTCGCGCTGCCAGCTTCAGCCGTGGGGAACAGCGCAAAACAAGCGAGCGGGATGAGAAGGAAAGCGAGCCGGAAAGGCGACGGGCTAATCGAATTCTTTACGGATGGAGTTGTCATAATTTTGTGGAGCTGGTTCGGTGGTTCACTGATGTTCTCCGAAATTTGCGAGGCGAAGTTTGCAGAAATCTTTCGAACAAGGAAAAAAGTCTGCTTACTTCAAGGTGGTCGCTCACTTTTTAGATTCTCGTTTGTTTGCTTGTCATTTGTTGAACCGCATTTCACCAAGCAAGCAGGGAAAATGGCGGGCGAAGCTCCCGGGAGGCCGTCAAAATCGGAAAAACTCAGCTTCGGTCCGTTCTCAGATCGCCAATAGGAGCGACTGCAGGGCGTCTGGCGCGCGGGAAATGAGAATGGAGCGATCTGGAAGCGACGATTTCGGATGAAAGGTAACGAGATTGTTACGAAACCCTGCTTGGGAGGCGGCTCGATTAGGAACAATAATTGCGCCTATGAAAATGAATCAGCGGTTTGCCGTTCAAATTCTCACACTGATCTCTGCTCTCGTGCTCGGTTTGTTTTGCTTTGCTGGCTTGAGACCGCGCGTCGCCCAGGCAGATAATTTTCGGCCGAATCCCGCCGCGGGACCGGCAGGCAGCGTGATTGTGCAAGACAGGTTTGGGGGCCAGATCCTTGGATTCGATCTCGATCAAGCCAGCGACGTAGGTGTCCTGAGTGAGTACCGCGACTTGAACAACGGCAACGTGCTGGCTGCCGTCGAGACATTCAGCCAGGCGACGGGACAGATTATCAAGGTCATCGTGGGGACTCGCACGCAGGACGATTTCGTCACTCTCGGCGTGGTGGGAAACTCTGTCGGCCTCGTGGAACGCGAACATCCGGTGAGTTTGCTGCACGTTGTGCGCACGTTTGCTCTGCTAAATCCTCTTGGCTTAGGCCATGTGACCGGCAGGTGGACGCCACCGGTGGGGACTGATCATCTGGTTAGTCTTGTAAGCCGAAACCAGGGCACATCGACTAACGCCGTTTGGGCGATTGACGTGAGCAGCAACTTCCGGCCAACCGTGTTTACCTCCAATGTCGCTGCGAACACCTTCGGGCCGGTCATTGAAGTTACCGACCCCGATTTCACCTCCGGGGCCAACCCTGGCTTCGCTTACGATAGCGTGACGAACCAGGCAGTGCTGGGGCACGCCACTTTGGGAAATCCATTTATTCCGGGCAAAATGGCCACGGTTGATCTGACTACGGGCACCTTCACCAAATTTACGGGGGTCGGCCTCGGTGACGTGAACGGCTTGGCGGTTGATTCCTCTACGGGCACGGCCTGCACCACGACGGAGATTGACTTCAGCGTGGAGTTTTACAATCTCGCGACGCAGACCGGGTTTGCGCAGCCGCTCCCCGGCGCCACTAATCAATTTTTCAGCGGCGCTGATGTGGAGTTTGATCCTGTGAACAAACTCTTCCTCGTAGCACAGCCCAACTCCAGTACCGCATCGAGCGGTAGCAGCATCCACGTCTATGATGTGTCCGGGAACCTGGTCGAGTCGATCAATGGATTAAGTTTTTCCAACGCCTTCAATGTGATTCCTGCGCACATCGCGCTGAATCCCGGGAAGCGGATTGGATTTGTGGACGGGCCGGATATCGCGGCAGGCCAGATACAATCCTTCACCTACTAACAGCGGTTTCACGTGACGTAGGACGAAATCGCAGGGATGCGCAAAGCATGACTACCAGCACGGATTAAGACTGGCGGAGGAGAGCAAGAGTTAATGAGTCCACGTAGGCTGGTTCAGCTAACTCGGGGTCCAACCTCAGAATCGACAACTGCCAGCACATCTACAACTTGAACTCTGTTGCGATAGGAGTCGGCACGTATCCGGTTGACATCCTCATCAACGATCAAGTTGTAGGCAGCGTGCTGCTCGCCCTGAAGTAGATGATGTTCTTCTCAGAGGCTGGCGACGAGATCACCTGTCGCCAGCCTTTGCGTCCAATCCGGTGAGGACACTCCTCGGTTCCTGCTTTCCTGACTAAGAATCCTGAGCCCAGCGATCCGTGCAATCCGCGGTCTCTCCACAAGATTTTTCATTTTTTTTCAAACTTCGCCCGAAAAACTTCGGAGAAGGATGGTGAAAGAAAGAAGTTATCAAAATAGTAACCAAATTCATCGGTATAAAATTATGAAACGTACAAAGTTGACTTTAAGTGTTGTTCTGTTTGCCTGCAGTTTTTTGGCCCTAATAGCAGCAGCGAGTCCCAGTTGGACGCTGTTAGGCCCCAGTGGTTTGACCTACCCTCTATTTCGCGGCGGGTCGACTACAGTCTACGATCCCTCGTCGAATCGGGTCATTCTGTTCGCCGGGTCTTCTGATGATACGGGGAACCCTCGGTTGAATGACGTCTGGGTACAAACCAATGCGAACGGGTTAGGGGGCACTGGTGCGTGGAGCAATCTGATTCCGAATGGCGCCGCAGGTTCTCCCCAAGTGCGCTCCCAACATTCGGCGGTATACGATGCAGCGAACAATCGCATGATTATTTATGGCGGGTGCGGCGCGGTTCCTACATCGAACGGCTGCCTTCCAATTGCCGATAACGTGTGGGTTTTAAGCAATGCTAATGGTTTGGGTGGAACTCCGACCTGGACACAACTCTTTCCGACTGGTGGGCAACCCCCGGCGCGGCAGAGTCACCAAGCCGTTTACGATCCCAGGTACTAATTCAATGATTGTTTGGGCCGGCCAGGACGGCGGTGGCAGCGCCTGCGCGACGTTTCCAGATGTTTGGGTGTTAAGCCATGCCAATGGCTTGGGCGGTACCCCGAACTGGACCCAGCTTTCGACGACCGGCGGGCCGCCGCCAGGACAGTATTCTTCAACCGCGGTTTACGATTCCACCAACAATGTCCTGACTGTTTTTGGTGGGACCGGGCTCCTTGGCACGCATTGTGGGCTGACCAACGCAGTTTGGGCTTTATCACATGCGAATGGAACTGGCGGAACGCCAGCGTGGACTAACCTCGTTCCGCAAGGTACCCATGGTGCCCCTTCCAATCGATCGGCCACTTTTGCCATCTACGAACCGAATACCAACACAATGACAATCTTCGGTGGCAGCACAAGAAATGGAGCGCTCAACGACACTTGGGTGCTTTCGCACGCCAATGGAATCGGGGGCACATCGACGTGGACGAGACTGGCGTTTGTGCCCCCCATACCAGTTCCAGCTACCCGTTGGAACAATGGCGGCTTCGACAGCGTGAATAACCGCATGATCATGTTTGGTGGCAGCTTTTCCGAGGGCCCTCTCTGGAGTACTCGGGTACTGACCGACCCGAGCGGCCAGTAAATTTCGGAGAAGAACATCGAGAAGCAGCCCCCACTGCTTCTCTCTGATGGTGGAATGGATGGTGTGAACTGAATAAGGGGCCGCGGTGGAGTGGCCGCGGCCCCAAACGGCGGCGTACGCGGGAATGACGCGTCCTAGCTGCTTTTTTAGCTTGTCTAACAATTGTGTAAATAAGATGCTTCGCGGCTGTGAGTCCCAAGACAGCCGCCGAAGAGCGCGGCCGACGAGATCGATTTTCCACCACGCGGTGGAGCGTAGTGCTGTCGTGCATGGATTCAGGAGGCGACGAGGAAAAAGCGCGCAAAGCCCTGACGGAACTTTGCAAAACTTATTGGCGGCCCATTTTTGCGTTCATTTGCCGCCAGGGCCATTCCGTTCCCGATGCGCAGGATCTTACCCAGGACTTTTTTCTTATGTTGCTTGAAGGAGCTCTTCTTAAACGAGCCGATCCTGTTCGCGGCCGCTTCCGGTCGCTACTGCTCAAGGGACTACAGAATTTTTTAGCCGACGATACAATTCGGAAACGCGCACGCAAACGAGGCGGGGAGATAGAGTTTGTTTCATGGGACGAGTGGATGGCTGAGGCGCCTTCGCATCTGTCCATATCCGTGCAGGAAGCAGAGAAGTGGCCCGCTGAAAGAATATATGACCTCCGTTGGGCTGCAACGGCAGCCGAGCACGCCTTGCGACAGCTTGGAGAAGAATGCGAAGCGCGTGGGCGCCGCCGGGTTTTCGATGTTTTAAGCGAGTGTCTGGCAGCCGAGCGCAAAGATGTTTCTTATCAAAAGCTCGCCAAAGCGCTTGGTGTTCCCGAAGCTTCAGTGAAGCAACTCGTTCATCAACTGCGACAGCGTTATCGTGCGCTGCTTCGCGAGGAAGTCGCACACACCGTGGAGAAACCAGAAGATGTGGACGACGAGTTGCGGTACCTGTGCGCTACGCTTGCGGTCACCGCGGCATGAAAGGTCATGAGCGCGTGCGATCTTTCCGATTCTATCCGAATCGAAACTGACATCGCAGCGTGCGAGGAATGTGGATCGACCTCACGCATTGGGCGAGGGCTTTGTCTGAACTGTCTTCTCCACCGTTGTCTTACGCCGGACAATGAGAACACCGATACGCTCGAAGAAGTGCTCGATCAAATTGATGTCCGAGATGCCGATTGGCGGATCGGTAATTATCAAATCCTGGAAGAGATCGGGCGTGGCGGGATGGGCGTCATCTATCGTGCGCGACAGCGACATTCGCGTCGGATCGTCGCTCTGAAACGGATTCTGAGTTATCAGGCCGACTCGCAAGAGACGCTGGCTCGTTTTCGTCGCGAAGCAGAAGCCGCCGCGAGTCTCGATCATCCAAACATTCTGCCGATCTATGAAGTCAGCGAGACGGAGGACGGCCTGCCGTTTTTCAGTATGAAATTCGCGCCCGGCGGGAGCTTGCTCGACGCTGCGCCAGCTTTGCGAAATGAACCTCGCCGGAGTGTGGCGCTGATGGCGAAGGTCTCGCGCGCCGTGCAATTCGCGCATCTCCAAGGCATCCTTCACCGCGATTTGAAACCGGGCAACGTCATGCTCGACGCGCGCGGCGAACCGCTTGTGAGTGATTTTGGTCTGGCGAAATGGCTCGATACCTCGACTGATCTTACGCGTACGCTGACCATTTTCGGCACGCCCGGTTACATTGCGCCCGAGCAAGTGAACCGATCCGCGGCGAACCTAACACCAGCGGCGGATATTTATAGTCTCGGCGCGATCCTGTTCGATCTCTTCAGTGGCCGTCCGCCGTTCTTAGGCGAGCACGCGCTGGCTGTGATCCAGCAAGCTTCCGAGAAACCTACGCCGAAATTGCGTTCGCTCATTCCGGGGTTCAATCGTGACCTGGAAACAATTTGCGCGAAATGTCTCGAGCGCGAACCGCAGGCACGTTATCGCTCCGCCGGCGATTTAGCCGAAGACCTCGAGCGTTGGCTCGAAGGCCGCTCAATCATCGCGCGCTCCGTCTCACCACCTGTTCGCATCTGGCGCTGGTCAAAACGCAACCCAAAACTCGCAGCCTCACTGGCAGCAGCAGTTGTGCTCGGCGCAGTCGGTGTGATTGCGGCGTTCACAAGTTCACGTTTGTCGTCGATCGTGCAAGACACTGAACTCGCACGGCACTCAGTTGTAGTGACGCCGTTTGAAGATCTGGATCAACTGTCCAACACCTCGAATTCCGCAAAAGCGGCGACTGGCGCTTTGACGTTGGCGTTGATGCAAACAAATGGAATTCGCGCTTCCAGCAGCAAGACGCAAGATGTCGATCCTTGGAGCGCCGAAGATTGGAAGAGGATCGGCGAATCTTCGGCCGCTCGAATGATAATCAGCGGGACGGTGAGGCAACGCGAAGGCAAGCAGCGAGTCGCCATTCACGTAATCGATACGGCTACCGGAGAAGTTGTGAGCACGTGGCTACATGATGCGGAGTCACTCGCCGAGTTCGCCAAAGGATCGGTGAAACAAGTCTCCGACGTACTCGATACGCCGCCAGCCAACAAGCTCGAGTTAGGTTTACTCGGCGGAACGAGTGATCCATCAGCTCGCAGCTATTATGAGCGCGGCAAGGAATTCTTCTTGCGCCATAATTTCCCTGATCTCGACCGTGCGATCGATTCATTACGGACGGCAGTTCGGCTGGATCCAAATTACGCGCAAGCGTATGCGCTGTTGGCCACTGCTTGTCAGCTTCGCTTCCTCCTCGATCCAGATGGTGCGTGGCTTAATGAGGCAGATACTGCAATCGCCAAGGCGCTAGGCATCGCGCCTATGCTGACAGAAGGATACGATGCTCGCGCGGGAAATTCACTTTACCGTGGCCGGGCGCGTGAATCCCTCGATGATTTTCTAACCGCCTACGAACTGGAACCAGGCAACGGGCGAGCGTGTGCACGCCTGGCACACGCGTATCATGTTCTTGGGCGTCTGGATCGGTCGATGCTGTGGTACGCAAAAGCGAACCGACGCGAGACTCAGCCTTTTTACGCGGACAATATTGGCGAGGTTTGGACCGACTTGGGAGATTACAACAAGGCCGAGGAGGCATATAACATGGCTGCGATCTTTCAGCCGGACCTTCCTGTAAGTGCGATAGGTCTAAGCAGAATTGAGCTATTTCGTGGAGAGTTCGACAGAGCTCGGGCCCGTTGTGAAGGAGCTCGCGAAAAATACAAGAGTAACCCCCAACTTTTGATGATGGCTGCACAGATTGAGTTTTTTAGTCGCAACTTTGGCCCAGCGGAGAATCTTTACTCTGGACTCATGAAAGGCGATCACGCCGGTGGCGTGGGTTACCCCGGTTCAGTTCGCTTCCTGTCCGCAATCGCTTCGATTCATGCTACAGTGGGCGTGGCTGATGCGAAGGCGCTTCTGCATGAGGCATTGATGCTGGATAACAAGGAGGTAGGCGCAGCTCCGGGCAACCCGGCGCGTTTATACAGTCTCGCGGCTGATTACGCTGCGCTCGGCGAAGAGACATCGTCGCTCAGAGCGCTTGAGAGCGCGATAGCCGCTGGCTGGATCGACTATCGCTCGATGACACTCGATCCACGTTTCGATGCAGTTCGCGCCACTCCGCGGTTTCAACAAGCAATCGTCCACCTTCAGCAGGCTACTCGTGAGATGGCCGAAAGAACAAACAAGTGAACAAAAGGAGAAAGCAGTATGAGAGACTGGAACAATGTAGACCACCGGCGAGAGGCGACAAAAGCCTTCGCGAAATTCATGAAGGATCACCCTGACATTCGACAAAGGTGCTGTGATGATCCGAATGAGGCTAAGCGACAGTTCGCAATCATAGGCGAGTTTTACCTGGAGGGGGAAGAGTTGTCGAACCAGCCACCAAATGACGCACGAAAGAAAGCAATCCCGAAAAGTGTGCAGTTCAAGGTCTATGATTCAGAGGATCGGAGGCGGCAGGACCTGGTAGTGCTCGTGTTACCATCAGCAAAGGGAGGCGATTCCGAAGAGGCGACCGATATTTGGATCGCCGCATGGCCGCCGTGGCTAGGGCTAACATCCCCGCCGGACTAAGTCTGCCCACGCAGCAGAGTTAGAGTACGGCGACGCGTGCTACATCTTCTAGTGATTTGATTTCAATCTGGTCGCCGTCAGCCGTCCATGCCTGCGGTGTCCACTCCGGCCCCTTGCGTCGAAGAAAAGAGGTAGGATCGAGCAAGAGCGCTCCTTCGATGACCTCTGCAACGAGTCTGCTACCAAGGTGGCCTAAACTACCACCAAAGCCACTGCTAGTCCCTTTGACCCCGCGCCCCAATTGCGCCTCAAGCAGAATGTAATACCAGAGAGGTGTTTCCCTATCCAGGTCAAGGCTCCGCAACGGCTCCCATGGATCGACTTCTTCGTACTCTGGCGGCGTCTCCGCGATTGTCCTTTCGCCGAGAGCATCTCTAACTTGTTGTCCAGTCGGAAGGCGCATAGCCGCACCGCGGATTAATGTCCGGAAAGGGAGGGCGTTTGGAGGGTGTGGTATCGGTGTGCGCACAAAAAGATTAATGTCTTCATCCGGCAATTGGAATAGAGGTTCTACTAAAGCCGTGTCGATCGACTTTGCCCTGTCTGTCGCGAGCAGTGACCAATCGATCTTCAATCGACGATCGAGAGGTCGCTTGTTGTTGGCACCGAAGAGGCTTGCAAGGGGGACGACACCGCTTCCACCCTTTTGGGCTGGTACGTTGTTTAGCTGGTACTCCTCGCGAACCATACTGTGACCGAAACGCATCGCTGCGAGCGAAAACTCCACTGGAATTGCAAATCCAGCTTTGAGCCAATCGATTCGGCGGTCCCCCTTCTCGATTACCGCCTCATAGATTTCCGGATGGCAAATCTCCCGCAGATACCAGCTACGAACTAACCATTGATATTGCCAGCGAACCCGATCGCGCGCGCGATCGAACCGCTCGCATGACGGCAAACTTCTCGGCAGTTCTCGCACAGCAACGTTGTGCAACTTGAGAAACATTGCGTGGATTTGCCGGATGATCACGTTCTCCCCATTGCGCTTGTCAACGAGAGCTAGCTGGCCATCATCTGTAAATGGAACGTCAAAAGGCTCCTCTCTGGAGGCAGACTCGCCGATACGAAGCGAGGCATTATCCGACTGATAAAGATGCGCGTGGCGGCTGGAGCGCGGGCCATCGCCGTATAAGTGATCCAAATCCAACCAAGGCGTCCGATTGTTGACTGTGTAAACAGGCTCGCAAGACCCCGCTTCGCGCAGCGGCGTAGAGTCGAAAGTCAGATCATGGTCAACAAATTGGCCGAAGTAAGTGACAGCTATTGGCGGAGGAGCGTGGCCTTGCTGAAGATCTACCGGAATCGGCGTCTCATTGGAGTGCATCGACCAAGCGAGCTTCTCCAGTGCTTCAGGAGTCATTTTTTTCTGTGTGGGAGCAGGAGCTTCTGGAAGAAGGCGACAATATCGGTCGGCACCAGCAGAGGCATGCGGCTGGATCGGCGGTTTAGATAGACGCGCCATGTTACTAATCGTTGCTAATCATGGCTAAGCTGCGCGACAGAGATTTTGCTCGTTTCTCTGATCTGCGGGCAAAGTCATTGGGGTTCTGGTAATAAAACGGATTACGCGTTCACTGTCGATTCTAATTTTCACACTCTAATCGTTAATTCAGCTGCAAGCGTGGGATCAGCTTGTTGAGAGCTTCCTCGGCAGGCATGATCCCTGCCGGCCCACAGCCAAGATGGCTGCGTTACTTTACGACCAGGTGATTAAGCGCAGTTCGTGCGCTTGCATCAGGCAAGGGTGGGTGGGCACGACGCGTACGCTGAAGCCGTAGGTGCCGCTTTCGGTCGCGGGAACGCTGCCCTGGTAAACGTAAGTGCCGTTGCCATCAGCTTGGCTGGTTTGATTTAGCACAGTCGCGGTAGGATTGTGGAGGTCGCCGTTGTCCACTTCGCCGTGGTAGGCTTCAACGCGGACATGTTGCGGATCGACTGCGCCAAGGTGCACGCGCGCGCTGATCTGCAGTGATTCGCCGACTGAAATGCTTTGCCGATCTTTATTAGCTACCTCCACATCGGACACCTGAACTTGCGGCCAATCCTTGCGCATCTGCGCTTTCCATTGGCTGAGCTGGGTTGCGGCGCCACAGCCGTCACGGGAGAAATTCTCATACGCCTGGGCTGCCGGAACGTAAAGTTGTTCGGTGTATTCCTTGACCATTCGTTGCGTGTTGAACACGGGCGTGACGCTGCGAATGGATTCGCGCATCAACTGCAGCCAGGCGACGGGAAGTTTGCCGTCCGGTTTCGCGTAATAAAGCGGAACGATCTGGTTCTCGAGCAAGTGATAAAGACTGCCGGCGTCGACTTCATTTTGAAATTCGGTGGTGCCCTCATCGATCTCGGCGCCAATGGCCCAGCCGTTGCTGCCGTTGTAGCCTTCGCGCCACCAGCCATCGAGCACGCTCAGGTTGATTCCGCCGTTAGGCGCGCATTTCATTCCGCTGGTGCCACTCGCCTCGAGCGGTCGCAGCGGATGGTTCAGCCAGAGATCGACACCCTGCACGAGCCGGCGCGCAATGTAGCTGTCGTAGTCCTCAAGAAATACAACGCGAGTATCCAAGCCCGATTCGCGTGTGAATCTGTAAACCTCCTGGATCAGCGCCTTGCCGGCCTCATCACGCGGATGCGCTTTGCCGGCAAAAATGAATTGCACCGGGCGCGTCGGATCGTTCACCAGGCGCTTCAACCGCTCCTTGTCGCTGAACAAAAGCGTGCCGCGTTTGTAGGAGGCGAACCGGCGGGCGAAGCCAATGGTCAAAATTTCCGGATCAAGAATGCGATTCACTCTGCGAATTGACTCCGGCGATTCGCCCAGTCGTTCGCGGCGTTGTCGTTCGCGACTACGGACAAAATCGATGAGACGGCGTTTGAGTTGTTGATGCGTCTCCCAAAGCTGCGTGTCGGGAATGTCAATGACTCCACGCCAAAATTCAGGTTCGGCCGAATGTTCTTCCCAGTCGCCGAGATGTTTGCGGTAAAGCGCGGCAAACTCAGGCGCCATCCATGTTTTTGTATGCACGCCGTTAGTGATGCTTGTGATAGGCACCTCGTTGATGGGAACACCCGACCACACATCTTTCCAAAGCGATCGAGTAATTTCACCGTGCAATTTGCTGACGCCATTGGCGTGTCGGCTAAGACGCAACGCCAGGATGGTCATGCTGAACTGTTCGTCCGGATTGAGCCGCGTCTGGCCGAACGAGAATAGTTCTTCAAATGGAAGGTTGAGTTCTTTGGCGAATTTCCCGAAATACTTTTGCATCATCTCGCGTGAGAACGATTCGTTTCCGGCAGGCACCGGAGTGTGTGTGGTGAAAACGTTGGCTGCCGCGACGACCTGAAGGGCGGAGTAAAAATCCAGCTTCCTCTCCACGACGTTGAGACGGATGCGCTCAAGCCCCAGAAACGCTGAATGCCCTTCGTTCATGTGAAACACATCCGGTTGGATTCCGAGCGCGGTGAGCGCTTTGACTCCACCGACCCCGAGCACGATCTCCTGACGCATCCGCATCTCGAGATCGCCTCCGTAAAGTTCAGCGGTGATCAGTCGATCTTCTGAGCTGTTCTCCGGGACATCGGTGTCGAGGAGATAGACGTTCACGCGGCCGACGCGCAATTCCCAAACTCTGGCGAAAACTTCCCGATCCAGAATTGGCACCGAAATCAGAAGCTTTGCTTCGCCACGGCGGACTTCGCGGATCGGCAGGTGATAGAAATTTTGGTTGAGGTTAATTGCTGCCTGCACGCCGTCCTTGTCGATGTGTTGTCGGAAATAGCCGTGCCGGTAGAGCAGACCAATCGCAACGAAATTCAGATCAAGATCGCTTGCCGATTTGCAATGGTCGCCGGCCAGGATTCCAAGTCCACCGGAGTAATTCGGGATCGACTCGTGAAAACCGAATTCCGCGGAAAAATATGCGATGGGATTCTTGATAACGGCACCGGGCCCGCGCTTGCCGTACGTGTCGTGGCGCCCGAGATATTTCTCGAAGTCCTGGAAGACTTGCTTGAGCTCGCGCAAAAAATTCTTGTCCTGTGAAAGTTCTTCCAGCCGCGATTGCCGCGAAAGCTGCAGCATGCGCACCGGATTATGATTTGTGCGGCCCCAGAGATCAGGGTCGAGTTCCCGGAACAAACGGCGTGCGGCCGGCTCCCAAGTCCACCAGAGATTGAAGCTCATCTCCCGCAGCGGTTCCAGCGTCGCCGGAAGGATCGGCGTGACATTGTAAGTTTGAAAAGTCGGCATGCGTTCGGGCATTATCGTAGCCGGAAGTGGCGATCCCGGTTGCCAATGTGACAGGTTCGATGAATTACCATTCGAATAGCCCAGGCAGCAGAGCCGCAGTTAATCGAGAAAACCTCATCAGACAAGTGCTGGGTATTCCCGCCTCGCAAGAGTTTTGGAATTGCACAACTAATAGCTTCCGCCGGCGTCAACGCCCCCGGCTCCAGGTTCCCCTGGCGCAAGCATCAGCCCGACGAAAAATCCGGCGACCAATCCGCACAAGTGCGCGGCCATGCTGATCTGTGGAGTCGAAAGATCGAACGCGATCTGGATAGCGACGATCAAGCCGATGTTTGCGAGGCGTTGCCTGGCCAGCGGTGCATGATGGTGTCTTAGTAAAAATCCAGCCCACGCGCCTACTATTCCCATGATGCATCCTGAAGCGCCTATGACTTGAGCGACTTGAACCAGTCCAATTACAGTCAAAGCAACCACGCCTGCGCTGGAGGCGAGCCCTGAAATCAAATAACAAGCGGCAAATCGCATTGTTCCTATGGCGCGCTCGAGCGGCGGTCCGAGAACGTAAAGTGCGAAAAGGTTGAACCCAAGGTGCAGAAAACCGCCATGTAGAAAAAGCGCGGTGAACAGCCGCCAATATTCCTTTTGCACGACTACGGCGTACGGCTCAAGGGCGCCAATTCGGTGCAGAACTTCGGGATCATTCCAGTCGCCAGCAGACATTTCGAAGAGGAACACGAGAACATTGATTAAAATTAAGATGAACACAGCGGGTGTGTTTCGGAACTGATCGCGCCAGGCCGAACGAGGCATTTCGTGGTCGGTGGGAACGGAACTGAAATTCCTTCGAAATTCAGGATTAGAACCCGAACGCCGAAAGACTCGGATGCGTTCGCGCAAATCACCGCTGGGATGCAAAATCTGGAGTGCTGCGCCAAGATTCGCGGCCGATTTGTAATCGCCTTGGGTCGCGAGCTGCGTCATTTTCCGTAATCCAATCGCCGGCAGAAACAGGAGGAAGAACCATGCGCCGCCGCCAATGTATCCGGCGGCGTCAGTCCAGTAGAACCAAGCTACGCCTGTAATTCCGAGTGTAATGAGCGCTGCGAACCGCCAGTCGTGATAGGGCGTTCCGGGCCGCCACGCGCGAGCCAACACCAGTAGCGGCGAAACGGTCGCAAGGAAGAGGAAGATGTGATTGAGACTCACAATCGGAGTTAAAAAATTAAAAGAGCTACATTGTTACAAAGAGTTTACCGTTCAACGTTTCCCTTTGTAACCTTTGTAACTCTTGCAACCTTTTAACATTCCAGGATGAGCATCACTGTCACGGATTATCTCGACGTCATTTCAAGCTGGTGTTTTTGGTCCGAGCCCACGTGGGCGGAATTAAAAAAGCGGTATGATGGGAAGATTCAGTTTCAGTGGAAGATCGCGCTGATGGACCCCAGTGGTTTGCCAACTTCACGCGAGCAGGAGCAATGGTTTTATCGGCGCAGCGGAATGATGATGCGTTCGCCTTTTATGCTCAATACCGACTGGTACGATCCAAGTCTTCCGGAGTGGCTCGCGCCCAATTGCGTGGCCGAAGCGGCGAAGGAGTTTGGTTTCACTGACGATCGCGTTCGTCTGGCACTTGCACGCGCCGCTCTGCGCGAAGGTAAAAGAGTTGCTGACTGGGATGTTGCTGCTGAGGTCGGAGGCGAGGCAGGACCAATTGATGTCGGCAAATTGCTCGAGCGCGCGAAATCGCCCGCAATTGAAAAGCGTGTTCGAGCATCCACGGTCGAATTTCGTGCGCTTCAAATCACGCAACGCCCGGCATTCGTGATCGATACTGAGATCGGCGATCGTGCGATCTTTTCCGGGGTCGTCAGACTTGAGCCACTAGCAGCGACAATCGATTCGATGCTGGACGATGTCGCTGCGTACGCGGCCCACAAAGCGCACTTTGGTGATCCCCCGAAAAATTAGTCGGAGTTGAAAAGGTGGTGGCGAATGTCTTCCTCTCGAGAGAATCGGGACTTCGTGATGTTTTGTAGCTTGGGTTGGCTCTCAGCAGTTTGATCTTGCCAGTGCGAAATTGTTGCTTACAACTTCTCTTCGGCTTGCGAATGTAATGCGAGCACTTCGTGACGGTGAATCGCAGCCGCGGCGAAGACTGAGTGACCGGGCGTTTGCGAATGCTGACGCTCGAAATTGCGATAAATGAAACACGGCGGCGCGGCGCACTCCCGTTTCGCCGATGAGGAGATGGATCTAATCTGCAACCACAAATTCGTGTAAATGGTCGGATTCGCGCTCGCGAGGTCCGGGTCATTCTGGGGTCCACAGGCGAGCAGCTCGGCGTCATGCGGTTAAGCGACGCCTTGCGCAAAGCTCAAAGTCTCGGTCAGGATTTGGTCGAAATCGCACCCACGGCTAATCCGCCGGTGTGCAAGATCGTCGATTTTGGAAAGTTCAGATACGACATTTCCAAGCACTCGAAGGACAAAAGGCCAGCCAGCGCGAGACTGAAAGAAATCAAGTTCCGCGTTAACATCGACGAGCACGATTATATGACGAAGGTAAGGCACGCCGAAGAATTCCTGGACCGGGGAAACAAGGTCCGTGTGCAGCTGCAATTTCGCGGTCGTGAAATGGCGCACCAGGAGCTTGGCATTCAGCTGGTCGGGAAAGTACGCGACGATCTTTCGAGCATGTCGCAGGTGGAAACCGAGCCGAAGATCGCCGGTCGCAACATCACCATGACATTGGCGCCTTTGCCGGCAAACCGCCGTAGGCGAAGATTCACCGCGGAGCCGACAACGGATGAACAGGACGACGAAGCTGGTTCACTGAACAGCTTGCACGAGTAACCAGCCGCGAAAATCCGGGCAGCGGCGCTGTACGTGAAAACGTCGCCGTTAGTTCAGGCGACGTTTTCGCTTGGTTTTTGGAGCGCCCCGTGCTCCGGCGCCATGCATGTTTTAGTTCTCGGCGGGGCACTACTACCCGGTCTTGCTTAGGGCTTCTTCTTGCGTGTTGGTGAATGGGCGGGCGAAGCCGTGGGTGATCGTGGCGGCGGAGTTAGCGGCACCCTTTCCGCGATTTTCTGCTCCAGTCGTTGTTTACGCGCTTTTGAGTCCTGATTGTTGGGGTCTAGCTTTAAGATATTCTCGGTATCGGTCAGCGAATTTTGCAAGTCGTTTTTCAGCTCGTAAATATAGGCGCGATAATTCAAATAGCGCACCTCGTTTGGCTTCAGTTTGATCAGTTCGGAGTAATCGGCGAGCGCTTTATCGTAATCCTGTATCTTCATTTCCACCGCCGCACGTTGCTCCTCAATGCGCGGCGCGTCTTGCGGAGTCAGTTTAAGGGCTTCGTTGTAGTCGTTGATCGCGTCCCCATATCTCTGGTCGTTTGCAGCCGCATATCCGCGTTGTTGATAAACCGCTGAGAGCTCGTCCCCGTATTTGTGGTCGAGAGCGGTGGCTTTGCGAAGGAGGTCGACCGCTTTGTCCCAGTCTTGCTTCTTAGCGGCCTCGGCACCTTCGCGGGCCAGTCTATTCGCTTCGGGATTTTTTTTGGCCTGTGCCTGGCACACTTGTGAAGCGGAGAGGGCCAGAGCCGCGATGAGAATGAAAGCAGAAGATTTGTTCATGGTTTTCTGTTGGACGTTGGTATCCTTGGGCAATTCGAATCTAAAGAGGTGAATAGTTGGCCGTAAGTTCAACAGTTTCAAGTCTGTTCCGGCGATCGCGCTTGTTCGACGTCCACTTTTGGCTCCGGTTCTGATATCGCTGGCGTACTAGGCCCGGGCTCATCGACGCGTGCGATACGCAAGGCGCGACCCGTAGTTTCATCGATTTCAACGATGGCGCCGCGCAAGCGCACCTCGCCACCGGCTACGGGGAACGACGCGGGCAGGTTGGAGACGAATCTATTCAGAATCGGATCGATGGCGCGTCCCAGGATGGAATTTACCGGTCCGCACATTCCTGCATCGCACAAGAAGGCCGTGCCACCGGGAAAGATTTGCTCGTCGGCGGTCTGAACGTGAGTATGCGTGCCGATCACAGCGGAGACTTTTCCTTCGAGAAAACGGCCCAACGCGATTTTCTCGCTTGTGGTTTCGCCATGAGCGTCAACGATGATATTTCGCGTTTCACTGCGCATTTTCATCACCGCTGCTTCGACGGCATGAAACGGGTTATCCAGGATCGGCTGCATGAACGTGCGCGCCTGGACATTGATGACGCCGATTTTCCCCTTAGCCGTTTCCAGGACAACAGATCCACTTCCCGGCGCGCCATCAGGATAGTTTACCGGACGCAGCAAACGCGGCTCGGTGTCGATGAACGAAAGGATCTCTTTCTGGTCCCAGATATGGTCGCCGGTTGTGATCACTGACACGCCGCCTCGCAAAAGATCGATCGTGATTTTGCCAGTGATACCGCGGCCGCCAGCAGCGTTCTCGCCGTTGACGATAACGAAATCTAACGCGTACTTCGCCTTAAGCTCCGGCAACCGCGCAATCACCCCAGCGCGGCCTGGCTGGCCAACTATGTCGCCGAGAAAAAGGACGGTCAGCATTCTGCGCTCATCGTATTAAAGCGATTTGAAACGTCGATGTGAAAATTATGACAAAATCAAAAAAGCGAATGAAGGAAGAATATCGAAGCCCGAATGACAAAACCTTATCGAGCGATCGCCGCGCTTCTTGGTGTTTCGTTATTCGCCTGCCACGCCGCCGGTTGGCGAACGTGATTCGTCCGTTATTTCTGCTCCTGATCGTTCTCCCGGCTCTTCATTCCGAAGACAACGTCAGTGTCCTCGGGACCAAGCCGCGATGGGGTGTGCTCGAACATTATCAGCAAACCATCACCCACGACGAGTTCGCGCACCTGATCAACGACGTGTACTGCACCCACGGGTTCGCATCGGATTTAATCGACATAGACGGCAATACGGCGCGGATCCTCATCAACCGCGCAGCGCAGAAATTTTTCACTTTGCGTTTTGCGGCCAACAGCACGGAGCGTAAACCGGTGCCGCGACTCTGGCACCCAGCGAAATCCTTGCCGCACGCGCCGCGGGAGAAACCGCTTTCTGGCGTAAAGATCGCGCTCGACCCGGGCCATCTCGGTGGCAACTGGGCAAAGATGGAGGAGCGGTGGTTTCAAGTCGGCCAGAACAAGCCGGTTCAGGAAGGCGATTTGACGTTGCGCGTGGCGCAATTGTTGGCCCCGCGATTACGCGAACTCGGCGCTCAAGTTTCGTTTGTCCGAAATGGTGATGAACCGAGCACAGAGAAGCGTCCTGAGGATTTTCGGGCGCTCGCAAGGAAGATTTTGATTAAAAACGGTGTGCCAGAACCGCGCTCCGACGTTCTCGATTCCAATGATCCGGCCAAAGAGCAAACTATTCGCTGGCAAAGCGAAATTTTGTTCTACCGCTTTAGCGAGATACGACGCCGCGCGGCGCGTGTAAACTTCACATTGCATCCTGATCTGATCCTTTGTTTGCATTTCAATGCCGAAGTGTGGGGCGACCCGAACAGTCCGAACCTGACCGACACAAATCATCTTCATCTGCTTGTGAATGGGTCGTATCTGGCAGAGGAACTCGAATTCGATGACCAACGTTTTGAAATGATGCGGCGGATTTTGAGCCGGGTTTACGATGAGGAATTGCCGCTGGCGGACACGATTGCGCCTGCTATGGCTCGTGCGACAGGTCTCCCGCCATACGAGTATCCGACCACGAACAGCACGACCAAGGTTGGCACCAGCGGTTATGTGTATGCGCGCAATTTGCTGGCCACACGGCTTTACCGTTGCCCTGTCGTGTACTGCGAACCATACGTCATGAACAGCAAAGACGTGTTCGCTCGCATCCAGGCTGGTGATTACGATGGAACGCGAAACGTTAACGGCATCGAACGAAAAAGCATTTTCCGCGAATACGCCGACAGCGTGGCGGAAGGGTTGGTCGATTATTATTCCAAAGCACGAGGTGGATCTCGTTCTCCGAACGCGATGTCACAGACCGCGCCTTCGACGAATTGATGGCCAATGCGTCGAAGACAACGCGTTCCACCTTAGAGTCGTTTCACCGCTTCGCGAACGTCGTCGAGCGTCACATTATCTGCGATATCAGCCACGCCGATGCGCGGCGTGACAACGAAACGGATTTTTCCGCCTTCGAATTTTTTATCGAACTTTACCACATCGAGAATCTTCCTGCGCGGAAAGTTCGACGGCAATCGCGTCGGCAAGCCGAATTGTCCGAGAAGATCAACAATCACGGCGCGCTGATCCGGCGGCAGGCCAGCTTTCTTCATCGAGATTGCGCAAGCGGCAACAATTCCAAGGCTCACCGCTTCTCCGTGCAAAAATCTCCGGTAATTTCCGGCACGTTCGATCGCATGGCCGACTGTGTGGCCGAAATTCAGAAGCGCTCGGTCGCCTGTGCGGTCACATTCGTCTTTCGCTACGATTCTGGATTTGATTTGGATATTGCGCTTGATCAGCCGTTGTAGGGGAGACACTGCGCCTGTCTTCCACGACTGCAGTATCCGGAACATTTTTGGATCGGCGACGATAGCGTGCTTGATGATCTCGGCGAACCCTTGCTTGAATTCGCGCGGCGGCAGCGTCTTCAAAACATCGACGTCATCAATGACGAGCGACGGCTGGTAGAATGCGCCGATTAAATTTTTCCCTGCACGCGTATCCACCCCCGTTTTGCCGCCGATCGAGCTATCCACCATGGCGAGCAGCGTAGTTGGAATTTGAATGTGCGGAATACCGCGGTGATAAATCGCCGCGACGAATCCGGAGACATCACCAATCATCCCGCCGCCAAGACCAACAACAAACGATTGCCGGTTAAGTCCGGCTGCAATCATTTTGTCGCAAATCGCGCCGGCTCTCTCCAGCCTCTTCGATTTCTCCCCTGCCGGAATGGTGATCAGAACGGGGCGAAATCCAGCCGACGCTAGATTTTGTTTGACGCGATTGCCAAACAGCGGCGTGACATTACTGTCGGAAATGATAGCGCATCTTTCGCCAAGTAAATATTTTCGTGCGCATTCACCCACGTGGGCAAGCAGACCCGCGCCGACAAGCGCGCGATAGCGATGTGCGGGTCCGTTAATTTCGGCGAGCGTTATTGAAGGTACCAACGGAGGCGTCCGTCCGGATCGGTGGATGTCGCTGTACTGTTCGTAAATGCCGGACCGGTTCCGCTCCACGGCATGGTCTCAGTGTGCCAGTCCGCGAACAGCGCGTTGATCTTTGTGCGGCTGCTGTGCGTTCCGCCCGTCGCAGTTGCGCCGGGGCTGCTCGTCGCCGCTAAAACTGTAATACCCTGAGAGACGGGCGTAGCAGCGGTGCCCTGGAAATGCACCGTTGTTGAATTGTCTTGTGTTGGCGCAAAGACTATAAAACTTGAGGGCTTCGTAATCTTATCGGCAAGTTGTCCCCAAACGTTTGGGTTGACGCCATAACTGACTGGTGTGCTTGAATTCCCAGCTTCCGACGAAGGACGCCTGTCGAAAGGCGACTGAAACACTGCCCATCTCGAGGAGTATTTTGGGTTTATTTGCGACATCCATGAGCTGCTCGTCGAGAACAGTACGCCGTTGTTGTCGTTCAAGTACATCTGTGTGGCGGCCCCGATCTGGCGCAGGTTGCTCGTGTCTTTTGTGGCTTTTGCGCTCTCGAAAACGCTATTGAAGACTGGAACAGCGAGTACGGCCAAAATGGTGATTGTCGCGATTACGACGAGCAACTCGATTAGCGTGAAGGCTCGTTCAAGAAGGGGAGGGGAACTTTTGATCATGGATTTTATGGCTTGGAGCGCATGGTATTGTGCCTGGGCGGGGAGCGAAAGCGAAAATGAACCGCGACAGCAAGATTGCTTGACAAGGCATTTTGCATTCGGTGTATGTAGATCATGCCCGATCAAGAGCCTATTCCGCCTCAATCTGCGCCAAGCCCCGGCCCCGAGCTCGGCCCCAAATCTACATCGACTGGTCTACCTTCCAATGTCGCTGCGGCGCTTGCCTGCATTCCGCTGATTGGCGGCATCATTTTTTACGTACTTGAAAGGCACGATAGCTTCGTGCGTTTCTACGCCATGCAATCGATCATTTTCGGGGGCGCGTGGCTTCTGTTTAGCATCGTCTCAAGAATCCTCTTCCTGATCTTGTGGTCGATTCCGGCAATCGGTGGAATTCTGGTATTCTTTTGGGGCATAATTCAGGCGCTGATTCATATAGCGTTTCTCGTTGTTTGGATCGTAGCCACCGTGAAAGCGTTCAGCGGCGTCCGCTGGGACATTCCTTATGTTGGGCCGGTTGCGCGCCGACAAGAAGGCACGGTGTAGAATCCCCGTCACTCCAAGCGAAGTCGAGGGAATCCTGTCGCGAACGCGTTAAGCTGACACAGCACGATCCTTTCGACTCCGCTCAGGATGACGGCTCTTGAAGTAACCTCACGACCACTTCTGTCAAAATTAGTTCGTGGTCGAGCTGCGTGGTCACGAGTTTTACATTCGCATTGAGACAGGCGCGCATCGCCTCAATTAGTTCGCTCGCTGCGAACCGATGCGCGTGCTGTGCAGCGACTGCCAGACTGTAGGCATTAATTGATCCGTCTTTCTTCCGCGGTAGATGCTCAGTTGCCTTTCCCGGTAGCCGGTTTATGGCAGCGATGAACTGAAAGGGTGAATGCGGACGGCGAATGCCATGTTGCTCCATCAGATCTTTTGCCAGTAATAAATGACGGATGGTTGGCACGATGGCCACCAGCAAAATACCCACAGCGCTTTCGCCCTGTTCCAACAACCGACGCACCAGCATCAGTCCGAGCTCCAGGTCCCGTGCGCTCAGCGCATTGCTCAGCTCGAAAATTACGCCTGCGCGGGAAACCGGCACCAACTCTCGAATAAGCTCGACACGCACCGAGCGGTCTTTACCGAGAAAGGTGTCGATTTTTTCCAGTTCGTTCTCAATCTGTCGAGTGTCGCCCCCTGTCAGCAAAACAAACAAATCCAGAGCGTCCTCATCGAATTGAAGTTTTCGCTTCTTTGCGTGTTGCCGAACGATCTCAGTTGCTTCCTCTTCCCAGCCAGCTCGGGCCGAATCGAGTCGATCGAAAACCTGCAATTCCGCGCGTTTCACCAAGGTTTTGTAAAAAGAGCGCCGCTTATCCACTTCCGTGGCGCTGATCAAAAGCGTGACCCCCGGACCGAAACCGCCATCGATCAGCGTGGCTAATTCCTCAAGCCCGGATTGCACTGCCGCAGAGCGTGCCTTTGCATCGTCGCCGAGGAAATTCGCATTTTTGAGCCAGACGACTTTTGTGCTGCCGAAGAAAGGCAATGTTTGCAGCGCTTCGATGGTCGATCGGATTTGCGCGGCGCCGTGATCGGCGTCGTCCACGACGCCATCGATTACTTCCAAGCCGAAATCGCCTGCATCTTGCGGCACCAACTTCTGCGCCATCTCGGCGGCAACGCGTTTTGTCTCCGCTTCATCCGAACCGACGACTGCGTAAGTTTCAGTGCTTGCTGTTTTTGCTTTCGGCATTTGCGATTTCATCGCACGCGCTGCGACCGTCGACAAGATGTGAGTGCGGGTTCCGGGGAGCACAGGCTGCCAGCCTGTCCGTTTCGGCAGCCTGCCGAAAAGCTCATCGAACGTTCATTGCGAGAAATTCTCGCACCGCGATGGAAGTCGTCGGCAAGCTGCCGACGGCAACAGGCTGGCAGCCTGTGCTCCCCAGAATTCAAATTTACACGCGCGAGCGGCGGCGCCCTGCGCTGCGTGAATACTTCACGGGTCGCCGTTTCGGTTCGATTTTTGTCAGGCCTGTGCCGCTCTTCACTTCCATGATCTGGTCGCGCAACAGCGCGGCGCGCTCGAACTCGAGATTGGCGGACGCCTCCTGCATCTCCTGCTCCAATTCGCGCAGCAACTCCGTCAAATTGAAATCGCCGCCGGTTTCGCGGATGATTGACGATTCGATTTCGCGGCCGCGCAAAATTGTGTGGAGGCTTTCCTGCACGGCACGTCGGACCGTTTGTGGTGTGATGCCGTGCTTTTCGTTGTAATCCATCTGTTTGGTGCGGCGATAATCGGAAATCGACATGAGCGCTTCCATGCTCTGCGTGATTGTGTCGGCGAAGAGCACCACTTCGCCGTTGACGTGACGCGCCGCCCGGCCTGCCGTCTGGATGAGCGATGTCTGGCTGCGCAGAAATCCTTCCTTGTCCGCGTCGAGAATGCAGACAAGCGAAACCTCCGGAAGATCGAGCCCCTCACGTAGTAGATTGATTCCGACGAGAATGTCGAATTCCGCTGCGCGCAATCCGCGCAAAATTTCAACGCGCTCGATCGCGTCAATGTCGCTATGCAGGTAGCGCACCTTCAATCCGACATCACGCAGATAATCGGCCAGATCTTCCGCGGTTCGCTTGGTCAGCGTCGTCACCAGAATGCGCTCGCCTTTTTCCACGCGCTGGCGGCAAAGCTCGATCGTTTCGTCGATCTGATTCTTAAGCGGCTTGATCGTGATTTTTGGATCGAGAAGTCCGGTAGGCCGAATGATCTGCTCGACCACGAGCGGCGCGCCGGGCGTATACGCGTCAAATTTTTCGGGCGGGTCATCGGTAGCTGAGACACGCACTGTGGCTTGTAAGGGCGGTCTCTGAGCGCCGGGCCGGCGAGGTCGGCGGTCGGAAACCGCTACAGGTTCGCCAGGCAGTACGAACGGAATTAATTCTTGCTCTCCGATCCTCTGCCGCTTGTGCGGGAAGTATCCTTTGTTTCCGACAACGCTGTTTTGAATCTCAAATTCTGCAGGCGTCGCGCTGGCGTAAATCGTCTGGTTCGTCAACTTCATGAATTCATCGAAATTGAGCGGGCGATTATCGAGCGCGCTGGGAAGGCGAAACCCGTAATTTACGAGCACAGTTTTGCGCGACCGGTCGCCTTCGTACATCCCGCCGATCTGCGGGATCGTGGCGTGCGATTCATCGATGACGGTGAGAAAATCGTCCGGAAAAAAATCGATAATTGTGTACGGCCGCGAGCCGGGAAGTCGTCCGGACAAATGGCGCGAATAATTTTCAATCCCGTTGCAGAAACCCATTTCCTGCAACATCTCCAAATCGTATTCGGTGCGCATTCGCAGCCGTTGCGCCTCAAGAAGTTTGTTTTGCGATTCGAGCTCAATGATCCTTTGCTCAAGCTCTTCACGGATTGTGCGCAGCGCACGATTCAGCTTGTCCGCCGGCGTCACGAACTGTTTGGCTGGAAAAAATGTGATGACATTTAGCGATTCGTGGGTGTGACCGGTCAGCGGATCAAATCGCCGGATCGCATCGATTTCGTCGCCAAAGAACTCGAGGCGGATTCCTTCTTCATCGGCGGTTGCAGGATAAACCTCAACCACATCGCCACGCACACGGAACCTGCCGCGCGCGAAATTCACGTCGTTGCGTTCGTACAGCATATCGATTAGACGACCGAGCACCGCTTCGCGGCTAATGTGCTGTCCGTGTTTCACAGTGAGCAACATCTGTGCATAATCTTCGGGCGACGTGACTCCGTAGATGCAAGACACGCTTGCCACCACGATGACGTCGCGTCGTGAAAGCAGCGCGCTCGCGGTCGACAGGCGCAACCGCTCAATCTCTTCGTTGATGGAAGAATCCTTCTCGATGTATGTGTCGGAGCGCGGGATGTAAGCTTCCGGCTGGTAATAATCGAAGTAACTGACGAAATATTCGACTGCGTTCCGCGGGAAGAATTGCTTGAACTCAGAGTAAAGTTGCGCTGCCAGTGTTTTGTTGTGCGAGATGACAAGCGTCGGACGATTCAGCTCCTGAATAAGATTGGCGATGGTGAACGTCTTGCCCGAGCCGGTCACGCCGAGCAGTGTTTGATGGCGATTTCCCGCCTTGACAGACCTCAACAGCTTCGCGATTGCCTGGCCCTGGTCGCCGCGAGGTTCGAAGCTGGATTCAAGCTGAAATGGCATTCACCAATTTTAGCACAATATCACCCGTAGCGTCGCAGCCTCGTTTGATCTCTGAAGCCCAATGGCAATGCTTCGTGCAAATCGGATTTTAGAAATCGGAAAAATCGCTGAGATTCCGATCTTAACTTATGCCGCCTGAATCTGGATCGTCCGTCCAATTACAGATTGGCCACGTTCTATTTATGGATCTGGTCGGTTATTCGACTTTGCTTCTCGATGAGCAGCGCCAGCACCAGGAGCAGTTGACCGAAATTGTTCGCGGTACAAAGCAGGTCCGCCTGGCAAGAGAAGCAGGAAAGTTGATTCAGCTTCCCTTGGGCGATGGCATGGCGCTCGTGTTTTTCGACGGTCCCGAAGCGCCCGTGCGGTGTGCGATTGAGGTCAGCAAGAAGTTGAAAGAGTATCCGCAACTGAAGCTTCGGATGGGCATTCACAGCGGCCCGATCAATGAAGTTCGCGACGTAAATGATCGAACAAACGTTGCAGGAGCTGGAATCAATCTTGCCCAGCGTGTGATGGACTGCGGCGATGGCGGCCACATCCTCTTATCCAAAAGGGTCGCCGAGGATTTGGCACACTCGCGCCAGTGGACCCCATATCTGCACGATTTGGGGGAATGCGCGGTAAAACACGGTGTCCCGATCTTCCTCGTGAATTTCCATGGCGACGGCTTTGGGAATTCTGAATTGCCGAAACTCGTTCAACAATCGCAGTCGGAACAAGCTGCCAAAACTGCCGGTAGGACCGCGCCACCGACGTTTCGGCGCGTATACATTGCGATGGCAGCGTGTGTCCTCTTGCTTGCTGCCGCGAGTGCGACCATCTGGTTTTATTCCCGGCACAAGCCGGCAGCCTTGCTGCCTGAGGAGAAAAGTATCGCAGTATTGCCGTTCCAGAACTTCAGCATCGAGAAGGAAAATGCATTTTTTGCGGATGGCATTCAGGACGATATCCTGACCAGTCTGGCAAAGATCAAAGAGCTCAGAGTCATTAGTCGTTCCTCAGTGATGGCGTTTCGTGAAGCTGCAGCCCAGAACTTGCGCCAGGTCGGGAAAGAGCTTGGCGTGGCGAATATTCTCGAGGGCAGCGTTCGCAAAGAAGGCGATCGCGTCGTGGTGAATGTCCAATTGATCGATGCGCGAAGTAACCGGCAGATTTGGGCGAATCGCTACGACCGCACGCTGGTTGATTCGTTAGGGTTGCAGGGAGAATTGGCCACCGAAATCGCGGATACACTCCGCGCAACGCTCAGCGAGGATGAAAAAGCACGAACCACCATTATACCGACCCAAAATGCGGATGCTTACGTGTTCTATCTGCGCGCGAACCAAATCTCCAAAAATCCAGATACACTGCTGGAGGATTACAAGACTGCCGAGCAGCTTTACACTCAGGCGATCGAACTCGATCCGAATTTTGCACTCGCTCATGCGCGGCTGGCATCCGTTTGTGCTGAGATTTTCCGTTATTACGAGCCGACTGAGAGTTGGAAAACGAAAGCCCGCGTCGAGGCGGAAACGGCGCTTCGGCTGCAACCGAATCTTGCAGAAGGTCATTTTGCGCTCGGCCAATGCATTTACTGGATGGACCAGGACTACGATCGCGCTCTGGAACAATTCGAGATCGCTTCCCGTTTGTCGCCGAGCAACGCAGATACTGGCCGGCTGATAGCGGCGATTGAACGACGGCAGGGCAAATGGCAGCAAGCGCTCGAAGCGTACCAAAGAGTTGCGACAATCGATCCGCAAAACCCGAACACCGCCCGCGAATTGATGTACACAAACACTTCAATGCGCCGCTGGCCGGATGCGGCGCGTTGGGCTGAGCGAATGCGCGCCCTGGCCCCGACATCGCTAGTGGCGAAAATCCAAAGCGGCTACATCGATTTTGACTGGAAAGGAGATACTCGCCTTCTGAAGTCACTAATAGATCAAGTTCCAGCAGGGGTTGATCCTGATGGCTCGGTCACGGCGGCTCGGTGGGATGTCGCTATGCTGCAGCGTGATTATGCGGCAGCCAAAAAGATTCTCGAAATGTCCGCGGTCAACGAACTTTCTTATGCCACTGCCGGGTTGACTCCGAAAATCTTCTTTGAAGGCTGCACATATCTTGCCCGGGGAGACAATGCAGCCGCGCAAAAAGCGTTCGAACAGGTGCGACCCGCTTTCGAGGCAGCCGTGAAAGAAGCACCCGAGATAGCCGAGCGGCACGCGAGCCTCGGCTGGCTTTATGCCTTAATGGGGCAGAAGAATGATGCCATCAGAGAGGGACAACGCGCTGTCGAACTCAAACCGGAATCGAAAGACGCTGTCGATGGCCCACTGATGAATGGCTATCTGGCGCTCATCTATGCTCGCGTGGGCGAAAACGATCTTGCCATTTCGTTGATCGATCGGCTGCTTAAAACCCCAGGTGCAGTTGATAGCGCCAACTACAGCATCACCCTCAATGATATGAAATATCGTTGGGAGTGGGACCCGCTGCGCAACGACCCACGTTTTCAAAAGCTAATCGACCAGAAGACTCCGTAGGAGCTTGGAACCGTTAATGAATCGGGCTGAGGTTGGCCAATCCATTCCAGCCTTCCACCGTTTTTTCCAACGCTTGGGCGTGGCGCCGGTTTGGTGGGCATTCGCGTTTAATCAAAGGTTTCATGCACCGCGAGCATATAAGTCACGACGATGCTGTCGGCGTTGGCGAAGCAACGCGATTGCGCCCGGCGATTCTGTAAGACCAAGACCTTCAATTTCTCGATTGCCAAGCGTGGACCAAATACGAGGCTGGTGCCGGCATCATTGACCCGTGAAGCTGACAGAGTTTTTTGCCGAACTGAAGCGAAGAAGAGTTTATAGCGTAGCAGTCGCGTACCTTGTGGGCGGCTGGGCGTTGGCTCAAGGCATCGCCCAGGTTCTTCCAGTATTCGACATTCCGAATTGGGTGGTACGTCTCATTGTCGTTCTGATCGTGCTCGGTTTCCCTGTGGCGCTAATGCTGTCGTGGTTTTTCGACGTCACTCGATACGGGATTGTGCGCACTCCCGATCGCACACCAGAGGACCGGGTGGTCGAAGTTGTCGCATCGAATCCTTCATCGGAGAAATCGATCGCCGTTTTACCTTTCAATAATTTAAGCGCAGGAAAAGACGACACCTATTTCAGCGACGGCATTGCCGAGGAGCTTCTTGGAGCACTCGCCAAAGTGGAAGGCTTGCGTGTGGCAGCGCGACGCTCGTCGTTTTCGTTCAAGGACAAGGAAGCTGAGCTGGCCGAAATTGCGTCACGATTAAACGTGCAGCACCTGCTGGAGGGCAGTGTGCGGCGCGACGGAAATCGAGTCCGCGTTACGGCAGAACTGATCGACGCACGCTCGGGATTTAGCATCTGGTCGGAGACGTACGAGCGCGAAATGCATGGAATTTTCGCCCTGCAGGATGAGATCACCTGCGCCATCGTCGATACTCTCAAACTCAAATTGGCAATAACGCCGCCATCTCTGCCTCGCAATACAGAGGCATACGACGATTATTTACAGGGTCTGTTTTATTCGGACAAAAGCACCGAGGAAGCTCTGCGGAAAAGTCTGGAGTTCTTCGGACTCGCGCTCGAAAAAGATCCGCGATTCGCACGCGCCTGGACAGGCATTGCAAAGTCGTGGCTCTGGCTGGCGGATGCTTATGTGAAACCGGTCGAAGCCTATTCCAATGTCCGTCACGCCGCTCTCAACGCGATTAGCATCGACGACGGCGAAGCCGAGGCACATGTCTACCTGGCGGAAACCAAACGGATCCTCGATTGGGACCTTCGCGGCGCAGAAGCCGAATACGTCCGCGCGTTCGAAATCGATTCAAACTCTACAACCTCGAATTATTTCATCGCTGCATTTTACGCCGCGATTGGCGAGCGCGAGAAAGCCCTTAGGTATCTAAGCCGCACCGCGAAGATTGATCCTGCTTCGCTCTGGGTTAGCAATTTCGCCTGTGAGATCTATCGGTACTTCGGATTGATCGACGAGGCGATGGTCGCCGGTGAGCGCTCGTTACAGCTTGATCCGACATTTCTTTATAGTGAACCGCTGCTGGCCGCTCTTTACCGGGAAATGGGACGCTTCGATGACGCGATCTCGTTATACGAAAAGTCGCAAAACGTCAGTGGTCGAGTGCCCTTTGGTCTTGCGATCACCTACGGGAAGATGAACCGCACGAACGAAGCGAGGGAGGTTCTCAAGGCTGCTTGCGCGAGTCGCGGAAGTTACACGCCCGGGGACGCGGTTGCCCATGTGCACGTCGTTTTGCAAGAACATCAGGACGCGATGCGCGAACTTGAACGCGCCTGCGACGAGCACTCGTCATCGCTCCACTCAGTCGGCATTGCCCCAGAATTTGCACCTTTGCGTTCGGATAAGCGGTTCCTCTCGATTCTGCGAGAAATCGGACTCGATGCGGCGAAGGTATTCGCGGCTTCGCCCTACCTGGATTTGTAGGGCGTTTCTGCGAAAAGCGCTGCTTGGCGTCTGACACAGACGGGCCATTTATTGCACGATAACGTCATGCCCATGACCGTGTGCGCGTACACCGAAGTCATCTAGATCGCGCTGCGCCACGTGCATTCCGAAAAGCAACAGCGCGATTAGGCCAAAATACAACACTGACATGATCCAGCGCTGAGCCGGTGTGACTTCAAAGTACCGCTCTTCTTCCTCAGTGCGTTTTCGAAAGAGTGAATAGATCCGTGGCAGCGACAAAAGAACGATCAGCCAGATGATGAAGTTTGGATATTTCCACCCAAACCACAGAAGTAGCGCGAACCCCGGCAACCACAACCAGCGCGACAACGCCGTCACGATGCGTCCGCCGTCGAGCATTCCCACCGGCGTGAGGTTGAACAAATTCAGAAAATACCCGAACCACGCCAGCGCGATGAAAATCGGAGCGGCGAAGAATTCTCCCAACGCGTTGCAGACTAACGCGCCCAAACTTCCAAGCATTGGGCCGCCGATTCCCACGCAAGCTTCCATCCACGCATTGCGCGGCGCTTCCTTTAGCGCGATGAACGCGCCCATGAAGGGAATGAAGACAGGCGCGCCGACTTTGAGTCCAAACTTTTTGGCGACAATCAAATGTCCTGTTTCATGGATGAGCAAAAGCAGCACAAACCCCAGCGCAAACTGCCAGCCCCACAGTTGCATGTAAACCCAGAGCATCAGCAACATGGTGCCGCCAGACTTCAACAAAACGGGGAGAAATTTCAGGAGCGGCAGGAGAAAGAGTTTGAGTTGGGCAAAAAATTTCCCGATGGCGACGCCCACCACTGCGATTGGACCCAGCGCCTTTTTTATCCGGCTCCAGGCCGTCTCTTCAGTCGGCGCCTTGTACTCCTCAGCCTTTTCGGTCTGAACATTCACGTCCTGCACCTAAGAATGTGCATGGCGTTTCTGTGAAAAGCCAATTTTCAGTGGCAACGCTGTGCTTTCTGACAACTCTGCGGCCGAACGCGGCTCACCGAGACGCGCTGGCTGTTTTCGGCGTCTGCTCGGCCGTTGCGTAATCCTGCAGCCACGCGCTCCATTTCATGTTTTCTCTCCACATCGTGATACCGGAATGGCCGTAGTGTTGTTCCACTTCGTACTCGTCGTCTTTTTTCACGGGGCACCAGAACAATCGACCGGCCCGGCGCCAGCCGTCGACAAGGATCCCATCTTCGAACCGCTGGTTACGGGCAGTCACGACCAGCGCGTTGTTTTCGCTCGTTGTGTTTGGATATGCTTCCCCCCAGTGGAGCACCAGCGTCTTGGGCTCGATTTTTTTCAATTGCTCTCCGATGTCTCGGGCCCAATGCCCACACCACCCGCGCTTTCGCAGACCGACATTGTATAGGAAAACCGTAAACTCCGGGTTGAGAACGACCCGATATTCTTTTTTGAGTCGACGGGCGGTTGTATGCGCCGTGTAAGACAATGCCTGCGCTTCAGCCGGATCGACATCCGCCCCAAGTCCTGTCAGGGCTTTGGCCAGATCTTTGATTGATCTCTCATCACCGGCATGCGCCACACTAACCACGAGCAGCAATACAAAAATTAAGGTGAACCTCTGCATGATGTGTTTTTTCTTGATCGTGCATGTCGCATTGCAGCGTCGCTAGTGCAATAGAAAATCCCCCCGAAATTCCTATCGGTTTGCGAGTTCACGAAAATACGCCACCACATTTGCTTTTAAATAGAAGTACCAGCCCGCAACACCGCCGAACCCGGAAGCGTTAGCGATGGCGCGCCACATGATTGTGTGCCGAAGCATATTGAGTGCGCCGAGAGCGGATGCATACACCACGATCCAAATAAAGATCGCCATCACCATATGACGCGACCACGGTTTGCCGGTGCCGAGACCGTAGGCAATTAAAACCATCAGGCAGCCAATCAGCGCGACGAGCGGGGCGGCGATGTGCAACCATTCGGAGCGAGTCACTCTTTCGCCACCCATGAGATGTGGGCCGATGTCCAGAATCGCGAGCAAAATCGACAGGAACATCCCCACCGACGCGAAGGCCGCGAACCAGGTCAGGATTCGAATGGCGAACGGTTTATTTAACGCAGTAATTTTGTCCATGGCGTTGGGCGCCGTCGAATCTTTAACGAATGGCTCTTATCGCCAACTGGCGCGCGCTCAAAAGGAAATTGTAGAACTACTCGTGCCAGGCACCTAACGAAGCTGCTAGTCCTTGCGGCGAACTGAACCCGCGCCGGTAATGCTTTTCTGGATCGTCACCGGGTTCCCGGAATAGGTGACTTTCCCCGCACCGGTGATAACGACTTTCAGCGTTTCGCTAACGGTGATGTCCGCATCGCCAGCGCCGGTGGTGGAAATTTCGGCAGTCTTAGTTTGCAATCCATCCGCTGATAACTGGCTTGCGCCGGTCATATCGACCAGGAGTCTGTCGATTTTGCCATCAAGTGAAACCTCCGACGCCCCCTTTGATTCCACAGCAAAGGCTGGTCCGCTCAACTTGTTTGCGATCAGCTTCACGGCGCCCCTGATTTTGGCGCCGACCCGAGTCGGACTCGAGATAACAACTTTGATCCCGTGCGTAGGCCAAACGTGTTCGCGAATGCGAAGACGAAGTGTAGCGCCGGAAATATCATTCTCGATGTAAGGCAGCAGATTTTCGTCAGTCGTGATTCGAAGAGCCGGCGATCCATTTTGCCATTCGATGTCGAAAACACCTCCGGCGTCGACGTTCACGAAAGCGCCAACTGAGCGTTCCTCCGTTTTGATGTGGCCATTGCCGCGGACTCCCGGCAACCGGCAGCCGGCAATCAGAATCACACTCCCAGCTAGCAAAACGATCGTGATCTTCTTCATGTGGAATCTGGTTTCTCTGTTACGATGCGCCGGTGCCTTGCTTTGGATTCAACAAAAATTCAAGGAGAAGCGTCACTCCAGAGCGCTCCAAGCTGCGGACTAGCCGCTTTCGCCGAGACCACGCCGTGTGAGGAAATCACCGCTCCCTGCGGTTACTGCACAATTTTCATCTTCACCGCGTCCACGAGAACATCATCGACATAAAACTCCACGCGGTAGTCTCCCGGTGCCCAGCCGTCTTCGGGCCGCTCGAGCGTGAACGCGCCGTGTGCGATCGGGCTTTCAGCAGCAACGGAAGCCTCGTCCACCTTGTAATCTTGAGGAAAATCTTCCCCGATATTCTCTGCGATCCACACAGCCTTCACGCTGGCTCCTTGCCGCAGACGCAGTCCCTGCCAGCGCGCATAAATTTCCGGAGTGTTCGATGAGAATGTCGTCACCGGCTTGCCGAACCGATCTTTTGCAAGACTCACTGCAAGCTGCTTTGGGGCGGCGTCCGATTTTACTTCGGGGCGCTCGACGATTTTGGGGCCTTCCGCCAGCTCAAGCGAAATGCGCTGGAGCAAATCGCCTTTTGCGTCCAGCATCGTCGTAACGTCTTTTACAATTCCAACGTCTGGTGCGAACCAACGATCTATTGTCATGCGGTTCGGCGTCGTTTGCTCGCCATGAATCCGGTAGGCGTGAAATTTTCCAGCGGGCACGTCGATTTCTTCTTCGCCCAGCACGTCATAATGCTGTTGCACTTTCAGTTCCCCGGCCTTTCCGTTGAAATCCCAGGCAGCGCCTTTTTTGAGTGGAAACGTGATCATCGTCTGCGGTGGATTAAACTTAACCAGCTCGCCATCCAGATTGATTCGCGCCCAGCAAGTAATTCCGTGGTCGTCCACGCTTAGCAGGTCGGTGTTGGTGATTGCGCCGGCGCGGTGCATTTCAAATTTGAGAAGATCTTTGCCATCAACGTTCTCCGCTCCCTCAATTCGATACAAAACTGGCAGGCGAATCCTGCCGTCAGCGTCTGCTCTCAGGTTCGAAAGGCTAAATCCTTTTCCGACCTCTTCGGTCATGTTGTATCGCCAGCTGGTCCCCGGCGCGATCGGAATAACGGGAGCAGCGAAAACGGAACTGAGGCCGAAACACCAAACGGCGACACAAAGATTTCTCACGATGTTAATTCGCATGTTTACCAGATGCGCTCAAGGAGCAGCGGTTGATCGTGTCGCGAGCACAAACAACGTTTGGCTACCAAACAAGGCGCGCTAAGTTTTAGCTCCTCGAAGTGAACCTGACGATTTTCGCTCGATAATGAAAGCTTTCGATATTGCCGGCGTCCCGCGCGACGAAGTCAACAGATTCGTCAGAGGTCTTCATTCCGATCCCTTCCGCGTGTTAGGCCCACACAAGGTCGGTGATGACGTGGAGATCCGAATCTTTCGCCCGGACGCACGCGCGGTAGACATCGTCCTCGATCGGGATCCAGAGAAACCAATCATTGCAGAACGCATCAATGAGGAAGGTTTCTTTTGCGCCACCGTTTCTGGCGCGGCGCGAGACGTCTCATATCATCTTCGAATCACAAAACTGGACGGATCACAACAGGTCATGCGCGATCCGTATCAATATGGGCCATTCCTGGGCGATGTTGATCTGCATCTGTTCGCCGAAGGACAACACTGGAAGATCTACGAAAAGTTCGGCGCGCATTTGCGAACGATCGGCGATGCAACCGGGGTCTATTTCGCCGTGTGGGCACCGAACGCGCAGCGCGTCAGCGTCGTTGGCGATTTCAACGATTGGGATGGCCGCGTGAATCCCATGCGGAAGTTGTTAGGCGCAGGCGTGTGGGAATTATTTCTGCCCGGCATCAAGCAGGGGGCGCACTACAAGTTTGAAATTTGTACTCAGACCGGCGCAGTGCTGCTCAAGAGCGATCCGTTCGCGTTCTTCAATCAACACGGCAAATCCACGGCGTCGCTGGTGTACGATCTGGAGCGTTACACCTGGAACGATACTGAGTGGATGGAATCGCGCAGGGAAAAAAACTGGCCGCGAAGTCCCCTCAGCATTTACGAAGTGCACCTCGGCTCCTGGCGTCGGAAGGAGGGAAATCGCCAGCTTACTTACCTCGAACTGGTCGACACTTTGCTGCCGTACGTGTTGAAGATGGGTTACACGCACATTGAACTGTTGCCTGTTGCCGAACATCCGTTTGAGGGTTCCTGGGGGTATCAGGTCACACATTATTACGCGCCCACCAGCCGGTTCGGGCCGCCCGACGATTTCCGGCATTTCGTCGACAAATGTCATCAGGCCGGTATCGGCGTGATCATGGACTGGGTGCCGGCGCATTTTCCGAAGGATGCGCACGCGCTGGCTGAGTTCGATGGCACCGATCTTTACGAGCACATGGATCCGCGCCAGGGCGAGCACCAGGATTGGGGCACCCTCATCTTCAATTACGGCCGCAACGAGGTGCGCAATTTTCTCATCGGTAACGCTCTCTTTTGGCTCGACAAATATCACATCGACGGTCTGCGCGTGGACGCTGTGGCTTCGATGCTCTACCTCGATTACTCGCGCAAGCCCGGCCAATGGGTCCCGAACGCTTATGGCGGCCGCGAGAATCTTGACGCGATCCATCTTCTCAAGCGTTTCAACGAAGTTTGTTACGAACAGTTCCCCGGAATCATCACGATCGCTGAAGAATCAACCGCATGGCCTGGCGTGACGCGGCCGACGTATCTCGGCGGGCTGGGGTTCGGATTCAAATGGAACATGGGCTGGATGCACGATTTCCTGCATTACATGAGCATCGACCCGATTTACCGGAGGTATCATCACGGTAACATCACGTTCTCACTGCTCTACGCATTTCAGGAGAACTTCATTCTTGTGCTAAGCCACGACGAAGTGGTGTACGGCAAACGCTCGTTGTTATCCAAGATGCCCGGCGACGAGTGGCAAAAGTTCGCCAATCTCCGGATGTTTCTGGCGTGGATGTATGGGCAACCCGGTAAGAAGCTGCTCTTCATGGGCGGCGAATTCGGTCAGCGGAACGAATGGAATCATGACACGCAGCTTGACTGGCCACTCCTTGAACTGCCGCGTCACGATGGGCTGCACCGGTTGGTGCAACATTTAAATTACACCTACAAAGACGAACCAGCGCTCTGGCAACTCGACGATACTTACGACGGATTCGACTGGATCGATTTTCACGACGCCGATAACAGTGTGGTCTCGTTTCTGAGAAAATCACAAGAAGGCGATCTCGTCGTGTTCGTCGTGAACGCCACGCCAGTAGTGCGTTACAACTATCGGTTAGGCGTGCCCAAAGCCGGCTTCTATCACGAGCTCATCAACACCGACGGCCGAAACGTACGGAGGCAGTAACGTAGGAAATCTCGGCGGTGTCCGCAGCGAAGCCCGCGAGTGGATGGGGCGCCAACATTCAATACTGATCCAACTGCCGCCCTTGGCGACGCTGGCGTTCAAGCTGGAGAAAGTGATTCGTTAGGCGACTGTCGTCAGCTAAGGGCAAAGCAAAGGCGTAAACTTTATTTGTTCCGGGGCGAAGTAGATTTGGCCGCGAGCGACGATGGCCGGTGTTTCACTCTCACATTCCAGTCATGAAACGGAAGAAACCAGCGCGCCAGAAGGAAGAGGGCTTTCACCACAATGTTTATGTTATTTTGTTGAAGGACGCGGTCGCAAAGCATCCGTCTATTTTGCGGCTCAACCCGAAACGCGATCCGCTGAAGCCCTGCGTTTATGTTGGGATGACGGGAATTCCAGTCGATCACCGATTCGAAAATCACAAAAACGGCTACAAATCGGCCTGGGTCGTCCGGAAATACGGCGTGCGACTGATGCCAGAGCTTTATGAGCATTTGAACCCGATGCCGTTTGAAGCCGCGGTCCAAATGGAAACGGAATTGGCTGAAGAGTTGCGAACTGGCGGATATACAGTTGCGGGCGGACACTGATACGCGCGATTGTGGCAGGCAGAGTTGTAATTCTGTAGCGGCTGCCTATGAACGCCGGATCAAATAAGATCGGCGCTCAGAGAGTGCCGCTACAGTTTTTCTCGATCTGATCGCCCGAATTGTTTTGACAAACGGAAAGGGATTTTTGCATACTGGGCGGCGCAAAAGCGGATTCGGAGTCAGGCAGAGGGACGTTTGGCACGCCCGGTTCTCTGCCTTTTCGGAGCCGCGATTTCAAAAACTCAACTCAAACAGGGAAGGGAAGGAAGAGCAATGAATGCACTAATTCGATTTAAGAACATAGCTCCACTATTCGTGATTGCGCTGTCGCTGGTCAGCGCGGCCGCAACAACGACAGACGTCATCTTTAGCTTCGAGGAAGACGATGGCGAATACGCCGACACCGATCTGGAGACGGACAGCGCGGGCAATATTTACGGAACGACAGTGCTCGGAGGCGATCATGGAAGTGGCACAGTGTTTCAGCTTAGCCCGACGCCTAACGGATGGGTTCAGAACGTCCTGTACAGTTTCACCGGCGGCGCCGATGGAGGCGAGCCGTACAAAGGAGTTAGCGTCGATCGCCAGGGGAACTTGTACGGCACGGCAGTCACGGGCGGATCCGGCAGTTGTGAAGGCGGTTGCGGCGTAGTGTACAAACTAACGAATTCAGGCGGCACGTGGACGCAAAATGTTATTTATGCGTTCACGGGCGGCGCCGATGGCTCTGGCCCGGGCGCGAGAGTCACCGTCGATGGGAGCGGAAATGTGTATGGCATGACTCCCACTGGCGGGACATACGGCGCAGGCACGATTTACAAACTTCATCCACACGGCGGCAGTTGGATGTTTCAGGTCATTCACACTTTTACTGGCGGTGCAGACGGTTCCAATGGTTCGGCTGGAAGAATGTTGCTGAGTCAGGGTCAGCTCTATGGCGCAGCGACTTCGGGTGGACTTTATGGTGCCGGGGTTGTGTTCAAACTCATGCCAACAGCAGTTGGAGAATGGGATTTCAAAAAGCTTTATTCTTTTCACGGCCAACCTGACGGAAGCTTTCCTTACGGCGCATTGCTCCGCGCTCCTGCAGGGAACGTCTACGGGACGACTTATTACGGAGGCGCAAACGGTATAGGCGCAGTTTACGAACTGGCTCCCAGGCCGACTGGAGAATGGAAAGAAAGAATTATTTATAGCTTTCAAAACGGAAGCGACGGCAACAGTCCTATCAGCAATCTCGTTCACGATTCGGCCGGCAATCTTTACGGAACGACGAGTGAAGGCGGTTTGGGCAGTGGCACAATTTTCAAGCTAACTCCCAGTGGCGGCGGCCAGTGGAGCGAGAGCGTAGTCCACGCGTTCCAAGGTCCTCCCGATGGCGGGTTTTCCTATAATGGCATGGTTGTTGATCGCTTCGGAAACTTTTACGGCGCCACGGTTCACGGTGGCGACGACGACGACGGTTGCATCTACCAGTTCACGCCCTGAGTTCTTTGGCGTATTTGGCTCAGGTTAAAATTCCAAGCATTTGGATTCCGGCGCAACATGAGTTCATGCACCAGCCTGCGTCGCTACCTTACTGCTTATCGAGATGGATTTTGAGAAACAAACCACGCCAATCATACCGCACGCGCCGCCAAGAAGGGCAGAAAACGTGATTTGTCAGCTGAATTAAGCAGCTATCACAACGGCGCGCTTCCGAGCGGTTGCGTCGAGAATCCGCTTTCGCAAACGCAACGATTTCGGCGTCGCTTCCACATATTCGTCGATGTCGATGTATTCAATCGCGCGTTCCAGACTCATGCATAGCGGCGCTTCGAGCTGAATCCCTTTGCCGTCACCCTGGCTTCGCATGTTGGTAAGATGTTTTGCTTTGCAGGGATTGACTGGCAAATCTTCCGGTCGCGCGTTTTCGCCGACGATCATTCCTTGGTAAACGTCCTCCTGCGGGCCGATGAAAAGCCGGCCGCGTTCCTGAATGTTGTTGAGCGCGTAAGCTGTGCTCACACCCGATTCCATCGAGACCATGACACCACGACCGCGTCCCCCGATTTCACCTTTGAACGGCGCATATTCGCGAAAGAGATGACTCATCAATCCTTCGCCGCGGGTCAGGTTGATAAGATCGGTTTCAAATCCGATCAGGCCTCGAGTCGGAATAATCGCTTCGATCGACACGCGTGTCGCGTGATGATGCATGCTGACAATCTCGCCTTTGCGATTGGCAACCAATTGCAAAATGTCACCGAGATTTTCGTTCGGTAGATCGACATAAAGATTTTCCAGAGGCTCGAGGAGGGTGCCATTCTCTGCCCGATGAAAAATCACCTCGGGCCGGGAAACCATCAGTTCGTAGCCTTCGCGTCGCATTTGCTCGACCAGAATTGCGATCTGCATCTCGCCGCGCGCATTGATTTCGAATGCGCCAGCTGTTTCAGTGTCGTTGACTTGGAGTGAAACGTTGCCGCGCGTTTCGCGAATGAGGCGCTCGCGAACATTGCGCGCCGTCACAAACTTTCCTTCGCGCCCCGCAAACGGCGAATCGTTGACCAGAATTTGCATGCGAATCGTGGGCGGATCGATATCCACAAATTGAAGCGGCGTCCGTTCTTCGCGGTCTGTGAGAGTTTCGCCGATATACACTTCGTCGAAACCGGCCAGCGCAATGATGTCGCCGGCGCTCGCGTGCTTTATTTCCACCTGCTCCAATCCCGAATAGGTAAAAAGCGCCGTGACTGTAGCCCGTTCATGGCGGCCATCGCGGTGAATGCAGACGATGGAGTCACCGACCGCAATGCGACCGCTGACGATGCGCCCAAGCGCAATCCTTCCCAGGTAGTCGCTATAATCCAGATTCGAGACGAGCATTTGAAAGAATGGCTCGCTCGAAACCTTTGGCGGCGGCACATGTTGCACAATCGCTTGAAAGAGCGGCGTCATGTCTTCGTTGTTCTCGTGCAGTTCGTGCATGGCAAAACCGTTCTTCGCGCTGGCATAAATAATCGGGAAATCGAGTTGCTCGTCGGTCGCTTTTAATTCGACGAACAGATCGAAAATCTCGTCCAGGACTTTGTGTGGGCGTGCGTTTTCTCTGTCGACCTTGTTGATGACAACAACCGGCTTCAGTTTGTTCTCCATCGCCTTGCGCAAAACAAAACGTGTTTGTGCCTGAGGCCCATCGTGCGCATCGACTACAAGCAGCACGCCGTCCACCATTTTCATGATCCGTTCGACTTCGCCGCCGAAATCGGCGTGACCGGGCGTATCGACGATATTGATCCGATAGCCGTTCCATTCGAAACGATGCGTTCTTCGCGCGGATCGTGATCCCTTTTTCACGCTCGAGATCCATAGAATCCATCACGCGCTCTTCAATCTTTTGATTGGAGCGAAACGTGCCCGATTGGCGCAGCAGTTGATCGACCAGCGTTGTCTTGCCGTGATCGACGTGCGCTATGATGGCAATATTACGAATCTTATCCATTCCAGTGAGGGGGGACTCTGTCCCGAGCGGGGAGAGCGGCGAATCTTACGAAGGAAGCCAGTCGAGTCAACCCGGGGTCGATACAACCTTTTCCTCGGTACCACGCTGTTCCATGAAAAGGAGCCACTCTCAACATAAGATAATGTATTGAGAGATCATCGCAGACGATCTCACGAAAGGCGGGTGGAGTGGGGGCTGCGTCTCAGCGATTGATTGCGATGGGCGAACGATCTCGATTACCGGCGTGCATCGCCGCGACGGAAAGCGTTCCAAACCTGCGTTATCACCCTGCCGGAGCCCTACAATCCACGTGAGAGTGAGCCATGAATGCCGCTTTTCCAGCACAACATCGGGCGCGAATGAGGCAGGAAAACTTTGCCTTGTCGAGGATTTGGCAACCATCCACCGCGGGCAATATCGGCGGCACAGGCCCGCCGCGGTCAATGACCTGTGAACGCACCACCTAATTTAGCGCTATCAGGCCTAGGCGGCGAGGTTCCCCAAAACCCTGTCCAGAGTTTTTCGGAAATTTGGATTGTGATAGGAGCGATCCGCATTGTCGAGCGAGTGATCGAGGAGCTCTTTTGCAGCGGGCGGCAAGTTTACGATTTTCAACCTCCGCTCCAATTCATCGCGAGAGTAGTTCTCTAACAGTGATGCAATGGCAGCGTTGAAGAATGCGGTCACAAAGATCCGCATCTTATCAAAATCCAGCTCCACCGTCTCGCCGCGATCAAATGCTTCCCGGAACTCACGTTGCAGACGCTCACCGTCCTTATACGTCATGCAGACGTCCCCTACGATCTTATGAACTGGCACTTTCATATAGAGCTCCCATGTTATTTTACGGGAATTCGTCGACGAAGTTCTCAAACGTGCATTACTTGCAGCGTATCGCTGAGAATCTCAGCAAAGCTGGCCGGAGTTGGGGTTGTGTCTCAGCGATTCAGGCCAACGGGCGAAGGATTTGGATTGCAGACGCGTATCGCCGCGACGGAAAGCGGTGTTTCGTGCACGCGGATGAAAAGTTTGGAACTCGAATCGGCGATTTCCTGGATTTGATTCCAAGCTGGACCCGGTGGATTCACTGAGGCGCCTTCCAAAACGCGGAAAGAATTGGTGGGACTCCCTGGCTAGCGATCATAACAGGCGCCGGGAGCCCCACTGCTATGAAAAAAGTTAAAAAACTTGGCATAGCCGATTCGCCTGTGCGCGGAGAGCCATTTTTTTACTCAGCCGCGCCGCGAGGTTGTATGAGACCGTTTACAAAATGATTCGACGCCTGATGTTTTTGGAGTTTGATGAAACCAGCAACCAATTTCTCGAAGAAGTTTGGCCGCCGGCGGACGATATGCATGCGGTGCCGGGGCGCAGCTTTCTCAGTCTTCGCCTGAGCGACTAAATAATGATCCAAAGGTTCAGGAACTAGTGCCTCTTGAGGTGGCAGCTCCTCTATTTGAGGTACCATCGGCTCCCCATAGTCCGGCCACGACTTAGGCAGCTGAATTTTAATAACTGGCGCCTTTTCTTCCGCGGGAACGGCGAGCAAAATCGCAACTCCTCCAATGATCCCAAAAATTACGGCAAGTAAAGCGGATTTCATGTGCGTAAACGGGCCGAAACCTTATCGGGCTACAGGTCGCGCCGCTTAAAGGCCTAGTGTCCTCTCCCCTCAATCCCTTCTACGGAAACTGCGAAGCGCAGTTCTCGAAAAATTTCAATCGCAATCGCGATGCAACTCGTGCCTCTCGATCATATTGCCAGTCGTCGTCGTAAACGCGGATCACAGCATCAATCTGAATGGCTGTAGAATTTCGCGTATCCGATTGCGTTCGCTATTGAGTTTGGCTCGCCGTAAGGAATGGCGACCCGAAGGGCAGAGCGTCAGAGACAAATCGAAAGCCTGCCCATCGCGCGACGACGTGAGATTTCAAAAATGGTTTTGCCCCATTTGGCTGAGAATGTTATGCGGAGTTCTAAAGAACTTCTGAACCGAATTCGCCATCGCTGACACGTGTGCGAATTTTCATCTTTGGCCTGACTGTAGCGGTTGCCCGGATGATCCTTCCACGCTCGTTCATGGTGATGCTGTAACCGCGGCGTAATGTCGCATCTGGCCCCAGCACGCGCAGAAGTCCTTCGATGCGTTGGAATCGGTGTATGGCGTTTTCTACTGCTCGTGGCGGACAGCCGACGAGTCGGCGATGCAAATCGACAAAACGGTTCCGGCGCATCATCAGTTCGCGCACCGGACTCCGCGCCTGCAAGACGCGAAGAGCGTGCAATAGACCGCGCTTGTAGCCATCCAGCCTGTGCGCAAGGCAGCGTTGCACAGTCTCGCGTGCGTGGTCGAGTCGCTGTTGTACCTCTCGCACCCGATTCAGTAACTGGCGCGCCAGCGCGCGACGGCATCCGTCGATGCGATGCTGAAGATCGATAATGTCAGGCACAATCAATTCCGCGGCGGCGCTTGGCGTCGGCGCGCGTAAATCGGCGACGAAATCGCAAACCGTAAAATCAATTTCGTGCCCGACCGCCGAGACGATCGGCACGGCGGAATGGAAGATCGCGCGCGCGACGATCTCTTCGTTGAACTCCCACAAGTCTTCGATACTGCCACCGCCGCGCGTCATCACGATGAGATCGACAGGCGGAAATACCTCGTTAGGCGTCGCCAGCTCGCGAATGGCCACGGCGATTTCCTGCGCTGCGCCTGTTCCCTGCACGCGCACCGGATTGATCAGAATCTGCAACCACGGCGCGCGACGACGCAGCACGTTCAGCATATCGCGAATGGCTGCACCGCTCGGTGATGTCACGATTCCGATGCGCTGTGAGAATTTCGGCAACGGCCGTTTTCGCTCCGGCGCAAATAATCCTTCGGCCTCGAGTTTTCGTTTCAGCGCTTCGAATTTTGCCTGGAGCAAACCGACTCCGCGCGGCTGAAGAATCTCGACCCGCAACTGATATTTCCCCTGCGCTTCGAAAACTGTGACAACGCCGTAAACCTGTACCTGCGCGCCGTCCGCAAGCGGTTGTCGCAGCGGTGCCATGGTGTCACGCCAGATTACACAGGAAATCTGGGCGCGTTGGTCTTTGAGCGTGAAATACTGATGACCGCTCGGGTGCAATTTGTAATTCGAGATTTCGCCTTGCACCCACACAGCGGCGAATCTCGTTTCAAGTACGCCACGGATTTGCCGCGTTAGTTCGGAGACAGTGAAAACCTTCGATGTTTGTGGGAAGAGATCGCTGGTTGGCTGCATCGAAGAAAACGTCCAACGTCCAATGCTCAACGTCCAACGCCGAATGCACAATTGTAGGGCGTCTGTGTCAGACGCCAATGTCTGTGCCGGCGTTTCACAGAAACGCCCTACAAGTCCTCAGATCGCCACGTCATTAGCCGAACAGCTCCGTTTGCGCTCCAGCGGGTGGTTTGAGTCCGAGCTTGCGGTAGGCGTTCGCAGTGGCGACGCGGCCTTGCGGCGTGCGTTTGATGTAGCCTTCCATGATCAAATACGGCTCGTTTACTTCCTCAAGGGTGCCCGCTTCTTCGCCTATTGCGACCGCCAGCGAATTCAGGCCAACCGGGCCGCCGCTGAATTTGTGGATCAATGTTTCGATGATGCGTTTGTCCCATTGATCGAAGCCGTCGCGATCGATCTCCAGCATTGCGAGGGCGCGATCCGCTAAGTCCGCAGTGATTTTTCCTTCGGCTTTCACCTGCACGTAATCGCGCACCCAACGCAAAAGATTATTCGCCGTCCGCGGCGTTCCGCGTGAGCGCGCGGCGATCTCACCCGCGCCGGGCGGATCGATCTCAACTCCGAGCAATCCCGCGCTGCGCACGATGATCTTCTGCATTTCTTCGGCGTTGTAGTAATCGAGCCGCGCCGTCATGCCGAAACGCGAACGGAGTGGCGCGCTTACCATTCCCGCGCGCGTGGTCGCGCCCACCAGTGTGAACTTTGGCAAATTGAGACGCAGACTGCGCGCCTGTGGTCCCTGGTCAATGATGATGTCGAGCCGGTAATCTTCCATCGCCGGGTAGAGATATTCTTCGATGGCCGGTTGCAGCCGGTGAATCTCATCGATGAAGAGCACATCGCCTTTTTCCAGGGTGGTGAGGAGCCCTGCGAGCTCGCCGGCCTTCTCAATCACCGGGCCACTTGTGTTTTTTATATTTACGCCCATCGCGTTGGCAATGATGTACGCCAGTGTCGTCTTGCCGAGCCCGGACGGTCCGCTCAAGAGAATGTGCTCGAGTACGTCGCCCCGTTTTTTCGCCGCTTCCACCATCAATTCCAGCCGTTCGCGCACCTTTACCTGGCCGGTAAACTCGCTGAATGCTGGCGGTCGCAGCGAAATTTCAAAAGCAGCATCTGGCACAGGCGGTTTCATTGTCGTTAAAATGTTAAAGCGTTGAAGCGTTGAAGCGGATAATCTAGCGGCAAACCTGTCAACCGCCGAGGCAAAAAGAGGCGTGCTCGCCGCGAAATCGTTTCTGTTAACGCTTCAACGCTTCAACGCTGTTCAGATTCTTCGTCAGCACCAGTTCGGTGCCGCGGCGTTTGTGCACGTAATCCACCTGGTCAAAGGCGTTGCGAATGAGATGAAGACCAAGTCCGCCTGGTTTGATCAAATCGTGAGATCGGCCTTTCATTTCGTGTGGAAAAACTTTTTCGCCGTAATCTCGCAACCGCACGCGCACACATTTGCGCAATCCTTCCAATTGCAACGAGATGAGTTGATCGTCGCGTAACCGGTATGCGTAACGGATCACGTTCGTGCACGCTTCATCGACGCCGAGTACCATCATCAGTCGCTCCTTTTCGGAAAACGGGTAGCCGTTTAGGAAATCGCGAACGTATTTCCGCAGCAATGCCAGGTTTGCGGTGTGACTGCTGAATTCCACTTTGCTTCTCTTCATCAGTACGCATGAAAAGGTGAGCAGATTTCGCGTGCTGATTCAAGTAGATGGCGCGTGGAATACATCGCATTGATCACATGCTAATGAAAACATGATGGACACTTACCGAAACCGTTGTTCAATTTTCTTTATGTGGAGATTGTTTGGTGTGCTTTTGCTTTTCGCCACTCCTGCGCTCGCGCAGGAAAACGCGACTGCCTACGAGGCGTTGCGCGTGGTCGGCACTGAATTGGGTCGCGGCGCTTTGAATCACGTTGTGTCGATTACCGGCGTGAAAGGCGCTCCGCAGCCGGGAAAATGGAAAATTATTTTGGAGGATCCTGATGGTCGAGGTGTGCGCGAGGTGGAAGTCGCCGATGGAAAGATTGCTTCCGACCACAGGCCAAGCCGGTCTGTGGCGGGTTCTACCCAAGGTGCGACGATTGATACCTCACAATTGAATCTTGATTCCAGCGGCGCCTACGAAGTAGCGAACCACACGGCGGACCTGTCGCACGCCAATTTCGCAACTGTCGATTATACATTGCGCACAGACCAGGGCGGTGAACCGGTGTGGGTCATCACTCTTTTAAATCGATCATCGCGTCCAATTGGCACGATTCATATCGGAGCGATGCGAGGCACCGTGAAGCGAACGGAAGGAATGTTTGCGGGCGCAACGATGGAAGATGTGGAGAACGATTACGACAGCGACGAGGAAAACGGTCCTTTCAGCGGCGTCAAAAGGCGTATCAAGGATACTTTTCACCGGACACAGGACGAAGCGCGCGATATGTTTGATAGGGTGAAGCAGTCGTTTTCCGATTTCATCAACCGCGGATAGCAGCGTTAACGTGAAGAGTACATCTCACTCATGGCCAGCACTCCCTTTTGCAGAGTGGCAGGATACCGCCATCACGTTGCATATGTGGACGCAGATCGTTGGGAAAATCCGTCTGACGCTTAGTCCATGGACCAACCACTCCTGGCACGTTACCCTTTACGTCACTTCTCGCGGCCTAACGACTTCACCGATCCCGCACGGTGCGCGCACGTTCGAGATCAAGTTTGATTTCATCGATCACCAACTGCTCATCGACACGAGCGATGGCGCCCGGCGAACGATTGAATTGAAACCCCGCTCTGTAGCTGATTTTTACAGGGCCGTGGCGAAGACCCTCGATGAATTGCGTCTGCCGGTGACCATCAACAAGGTGCCGAACGAGATCGAAAACCCAATCCCGTTCGATGAAGATGAAGAACACCGTTCTTACGACCGTGAGTTTGCCAATCGCTTCTGGAGCGTCCTTGTCCAGAGCGACCGGGTCTTCAAGGAGTTCCGGTCGCGTTTTTGCGGCAAATGCAGTCCGGTGCATTTCTTCTGGGGCAGCTTTGATCTGGCAGTGACGCGTTTTTCGGGGCGGGTTGCGCCGCCACATCCAGGCGGGATCCCGCATCTGCCCGATGCAGTTACGCGCGAGGCGTACTCACAGGAGGTGAGCAGCCTCGGTTTCTGGCCGGGCAACGCCGCAGCGCCGACGCCGATTTTTTATTCATATGCGTATCCGGAGCCACCGGGATTCGCAGAAGCGAAGGTCCCACCTGCGGCCGCCTTTTACGAACCGAAGCTTCGCGAGTTCATGTTGCCATACGAAGCGGTGCGCACGGCTGAAAAACCGGATGAAGTCCTGCTCGATTTCGCGCAGAGCGCATATGACGCCGCTTCAAGACTGGGGAAATGGGACCGCGACGCATTGCAGGAAGTCAAACCATCCTTGCATTTTACTCATCCGCGCCCGTAATTTAACGAACATGAATCCTGGTTGCGCAGCGGAACAAGCTGCCTGGCGCGAACTGAAAGACGGATGGCGTCCATTATACGGCGATGTGGACAAGATCGGCGTTGCCATCGAGTGGCACGATTTCCGCGTTCAACATTCGTTTAACTGGGGACGCACCTTTCATCCGAATAGCTTGGAATTTTGCTTGAACCTCAATGGTCACGGAGCAGTCGGCGAAACTGCTGGCGCTCGCAGCGATTATCTTCCGGGCAATTGCGGTTATTATGCTGTCGCCGATGAACCGCTTCCAGCCTTACGACGCGCAAATGATCATCACCAATTCGTGACCCTGGAATTTTCACGCGAACATCTGCGAAAGCAGTTTGCGCGTAACGAAGCGGATATTGAACCGGAGATTCGCCGCATCGTTTTTGGAGAAAAAGCCGAGAGCGTGGTTGCGCCCGCGCGCCCGATGACAATCCTGCAACGAAGCGTGGTGGGGAATTTGGCCGAGCCTCCAGTCGCAAAGGCGGCACAGATCCTTTGGTACCAAAGCAAGGCACTCGAGCTTATGGCGCATTTTTTCTTTGCGCCAAAGGATCCGGAATTTTTCTGTATGCGGCAGAAACGCGTCGCGCGCGAGCGCGTCGAGCGTGTGAAGGAACTTCTGGCTCGGGATCTGGCTAACCCTCCTGTACTGGAAATGATCGGGCAGGAAGTGGGCTGCAGCCCGTTTTATCTGAGTCGGATTTTTTCGCGTGAAGTCGGTCTGACTATTCCACAATATCTGCGCAACCTGCGCATGGAGCGCGCGGCCGAGCTCTTACGCACGGGACGCTACAACGTCACTGAAGCCGCAACGGAAGTTGGCTACTCCAGTCTCAGTCATTTCAGCAAAGTATTTTGCGAAACCATCGGTTGTTGCCCCGTGCTCTATCCGGTGGCGAAGAACATTGTTCTTGATCGTTGAAGCATTAAACGTTGAAGCGTCCAACGCTCTGGTTCTCATGTTGAGTGAAGCGAAACATCTCTGATTGCCATTTCAACTCCGGGAAAGGAATTGGTCCAGAGATTCTTCACTCGTTCAGAATGACAATGGTGCTTTGATTGATTTTTTGCTTTGCCGCTTTAACGCTTCAACCAATCAACGCTTCGAGCGTGCCATGAAAATCCGACGCGCACTCATTTCTGTTTCTGACAAGACCGGCATTGCTGCTTTTGCCCGTGAGCTTGAGCGGCTGGGCGTGGACATCATTTCCACTGGGGGAACAGCGGACATGTTAAAGAGGGAAAAGATTCCCGTTCGCGAGATCTCAAGTTTCACTGCCTTTCCTGAAGTGCTCGACGGTCGCGTAAAAACTTTGCATCCTCGAGTCCACGGCGGCCTTCTCTACAAGCGTGGCAACGCGAAGCACGAAGCCGAAGCGCGCGAGTGCGGTTTTGATCCGATCGATCTTGTCGCCGTCAATCTTTATCCTTTCGAGGCCACCGTCGCGAAGCGGGAGGTAACCCTGGCCGAAGCAATTGAAAATATCGATATAGGCGGACCGTCGATGATTCGAAGCGCGGCGAAAAATTATGAGTCAGTCACAGTCGTAGTCGATCCCGCAGATTACGAGACGGTGCTCGAAAATATGGGCAAACACGACGGGGAGACGACGCTGAAATTGCGAGAGCGTCTCGCAATCAAAGCGTTTAACAGGACTGCGGAATATGATCGGGTGATTGCCAATTTTCTGAACAAGGAGCAAGCGACCGACGCGTCGCTCTCACTTTCGCTTCCCCTGGCGATTCGATTGCGATACGGCGAAAATCCCCACCAGAACGCTGCGCTTTATGGCGATTTCGACAAATATTTCGAAAAACTTCAGGGTAAGGAGCTTTCGTTTAACAACATTCTCGACATTAGCGCCGCGACCAATTTGATCGCCGAATTTGAAGAGCCGACCGTCGCGATCCTGAAGCATACAAATCCATGCGGCGTCGGCTCGGATCCAGATCTGCGCAAGGCCTGGGAGAAGGCATTCGCGACTGATAAGCAGGCGCCATTTGGCGGGATTATCGTCTGCAACCGGCCGCTGAACGAGGCGGTGGCAAAAGTGATCAGCGAAATTTTTAGCGAAGTCATCATCGCGCCAGATTTCGAGATCGAAGCACGCGCCGTCCTGCAAAAGAAAAAAAATCTGCGACTCATTCGCTTATTGACGCCGGCGAGAGAGGTGAGACCCGCGTCTGATTTACGCTCTGTTTGCGGCGGAGTGCTGGTTCAGGACGCGGACCTTAAAGGGGAGCTAACTCCAAACATCGTGACCAAAAGGCGACCAACGAAAACCGAACTCAACGCGATGCTGTTCGGCTGGCGTGTCGTCAAACATGTGAAATCGAACGCGATCGTGTACGCGAAGTCGGACCGGACACTTGGAATTGGCGCCGGCCAGATGTCGCGTGTCGATTCTTCGCGGATTGCAGTTTGGAAAGCGAACGAGGCCGGGCTTTCCCTGAAAGGCAGCGCCGTCGCAAGTGACGCTTTTTTCCCGTTCCCGGACGGCCTGATCGCTGCAGCCGAAGCCGGTGCAACATGCGCGATTCAGCCGGGCGGCTCGGTGCGCGATGAAGAAGTCATTGCTGCGGCTAACGAGCGCAAAATGGCAATGATCTTCACCGGCGTTCGCCACTTTCGGCATTGACGCACGTTTTTAATTGAGTTGATGTCTCGATTGGTTGTAATCGGACGATAGCTTGTCATTCTGATCGGGAGCGAAGAATCTCAGACCATTTGTTGCACACGCGCCAAACGGAGATTCAGAGATGTTTCGCTTTGCTCAACATGACAAACGTCGATCGGTTGAGCCACCGCGCGTTTTGAACATCGAAGATTTACGGCGCGCGGCGAAACGGCGGCTCCCTCGCGTTGTATTCGATTACATCGACGGCGGCGCGGAGGACGAATCGACGTTGCGTGCAAACTGCCGGGCATTCGAGGCTGTAACATTGCGCCCGCGTTGTGCGGTCGCGACCCCCGTGTGCGATTTGCGCACCACCGTGCTCGGCACTTCAGTTTCGATGCCGCTGATTCTGGCACCTGTTGGAAGCTGCCGCTTGATGTATCCGCGGGGCGAAGAAGCAGCCGGCCGCGCCGCTGGTGAAGCAGGCATCGTCTGTACGCTCTCGACGCTTTCGGGTTGCCGCTTGGAGGATGTTGCATCTGCATCGGGAGGACCGGTGTGGTATCAGCTCTATCTCGTCGGCGGTCGCGAATGTGCTTTGAGCGGAATCGAGCGTGCCCGTAAGGCAGGCTTTTCGGCCTTGGTTGTCACGATCGACACGCCGATCGCGGGTTTCAGAGAGCGCGACCTCCGTAACGGCGCCAAAGAACTGCTCAGTGGAAATGCCGGAACGATGCTGCCCTTTGTGAATCAGATTCTCGTTAGGCCCAGGTGGCTCGCTGCGTTTCTCGCGGATGGCGGGTTGATGAAATTTCAGAATGTCATTGTTCCGGGAAACGGACCGATGCTTTATGCCGATGTTGCTGCTGCTCTCGAGCAATCCGTAGTGACTTGGGATGACCTCAAATGGATTCGTCAGGCCTGGAACGGCCCGATTGTGATAAAAGGCGTACACACAGCAGAGGACGCGCGACGGGCAGTAGACATGGGAACAGAAGCATTGGTCGTTTCCAACCATGGCGGCCGCCAGCTCGACGGTGTCGCGCCGACTCTTCAAGTATTACCTGAAATTGCAGCAGCCGTCGGTGATCGCATCGAGGTCTTGTTAGATGGAGGGATTCGCCGCGGCAGCGATATTGTCAAAGCGCTTTGTCTGGGCGCGCGAGCCGTTATGACCGGCCGCGCATATGCCTATGGACTCGGAGCTGCGGGTAGCGCGGGTGTTGCCCGCGCTATTGAGATTTTGCGCTCGGATCTCGTGCGCACGCTCAAGCTCCTCGGCTGCGCGTCAGTCGCGGAGCTGGATCGATCTTACGTCGATGTTCCGCGAGATTGGCTTTCACGTCCCTGATCCTGAAGCCAGTCGCCACATCCAGATACAAAGAACGATGGCAACGATCGATGCAACCAGCTTAGCGCCATGGGAATCGTATGTGTTCCGACGGTAACTTGCGCCTGATTAATCAGTCGCAGCAGATGACCGATCGCAAAAATACCGAAAATAACGCTGGCTACGCGCAATCCAGTTGCTCGTGAGTTCATGCGTCGATTGTTCAGATTGCGCGTTGATTTGTCAGCAAAAATGCGCCCGATCTAACTCCTGCGGAAAGATGCCGCCTGCACGAATATGCCGATGATCGCAAGCCCGATTAATACAATTGTGGAGCCGGTCGGCGGCAGCACAATGGCGCTTTGAATCAGGTGGGCGCCAATAAGAGAGGAGATGACGATGAGCGCCCAGTCAAAGACGGCGAGCAGGAGAAAGGTTCCGATGATCCCACCCACCAGAAAAATGATCGTGTAGTACTGTGCAGAATGAATAAAGAACGCGGCGCCAATTGCACCCGCGAGATAGCCTCCCGCCAAAAAGCCGAGAACTGCCACCGCAACTTTCTGGAGAAACAGTGCGAGCAGCGCTCCGAGCACGCCAAAGACGAGAGCAACGACTAATCCCAGGATCGAAGACGGCTCTTGGATAAGGTGCGGCACAATTTCCGCGCCCAACGCGAATCCCGCTGCGGCGACGCAAAGCCAGAACAACTTTCGGCCGAAGAACAAAATCACGATTCCGATGAGTAGCCCTACGATCGTGACAGGGGAGTGCATCGGCGGAAAACCTATGGACGCGGCCATCATTGCAGAGGTGTTTGTCCGAAACGCCTTACTTCATTCCGATGCCAGATACAAGCATTGAGGCCGCGTGCAGTAGGTCCCGCTGTCCTCCGGCGGGAGATCGATGATCATGGAAGGAACCACGGGTTCGCAGCCGTCGAGAGACTGGAACCGCGGACCAACCCATCACTCCTTGGGGCTCTGTCCTTGCGATTTGGATTAAAATACGCGAAGTAACAGGGACGCGGGGTCTGGCAATGATTTATTTTCGGGCTGTGGCTCAGCTTGGTAGAGCGCCTGGTTCGGGACCAGGAGGCCGTGGGTTCAAATCCCACCAGCCCGATTGAACCCCCCTTCGGTCCGAATCATGTTTCACTGCTACGTCTTACGCAGCCAGAAAACCGGACGGCGTTACGTGGGCTCTTGCGAGGATCTGCATGATCGTATTCGACGTCATAATTCAGGCGAGTCCAAAGCGACGAAGCATGGAGCGCCGTGGGTTCTCGTCCACAGCGAAAGGTTTGTCACCCGGTCTGAAGCAGCAAAACGCGAGCAATATTTCAAGACGGGTCGTGGTAGAGATGAACTAGCCACACTTTCGTAGAGCGGTCGCCGCGGCGACAGGCCGTGGGTTCAAATCCCACCAGCCCGATACTCGCATTGGATCGCAAATATGCGAGGCGTGGACTTATGCGCGCAATGCTGGCGTGATATGCTGCACCAGTAAAATCGACGTGTTTTCCAATCCGACCTCGGTCTCGAGCACCTCGTCCCGTCTGAATGACATGCTGGAGCTACTTCGAAAGGTGATTGAGTACCACCTGGGTCGGCCAATGGTATCGCAAATAATTCGTTCCGAGCGCAACAGGAGAGTCCGTGCTTACCTCTGGCCCCGAAACCTTTTGTGCTTTGGCGGACAAAAAGCGTTGACAAAGAGCCGCATCGTTCGGAAAGTCAACATTCCTTTTTACCATGCTCGTCCCGCCACTTGTTCCATCCGCGTTTACAAGCAGCGTGTCGACCATCCTTCAATTCCCGACGGAGGCAGTCCGCCCCGTTGGTTCCTTGCGCCATATGACGACTCAACTTCTTCAGGAAGCAGCACAGGTGATCCCGAATCAGCAACTTCTGATTAATGTTGTCTCCAAGCGTGTGCGTCAGCTTGGCTTGGGACATCGGCCATTGGTAGAGACGACGCCGCGAATGTCGCTGACCGATATTGCGCTCAATGAAATCATTGCCGGCAAACTGACTTACGAATCACTCGAAGCTTCCGGCGACGGTGCCTAGGGACGTTCGAAACTGCTCTAGAATTGCGGCGTCTGACACGGACGCCCTGCAATTTGCTGGAGTCTGGGTCGCCGTATACTGGATTTTCTGCTGAGGCAGCGGACGCTACAGCGACCGAGCGACAGAATCGAGGTCCGTTGGCAATATGGCAACTGATTCCATTATCAATCGGAAAGCGCTCCGCGATTATCATGTGCTCGATCGATACGAAGCGGGTATCGAGTTAAAGGGTAGCGAGGTCAAATCAATCCGCCAGGGCAAGGCGAACATTGGCGATGCGTTCGCGAGAATCGAGAACGGCGAAGCCTTTATCTATAACGCCGATATTCAACCGTACGAACGTGCGAGCCATGAAATCCCCGCTGCGAAACGTGTCCGTAAATTGCTGCTGCACCGGCAGGAGATCGACAGGCTCTACGGCGAAACACAAGTAAAAGGGCGCGCGCTGGTCGTTCTAAAGTTCTACTGGAAAAATGGAAAGGTGAAAGCGGAGCTTGGCGTAGGAGTTGGCAAACTTGCGCACGACAAGCGCGCTGATTTGAAAAAGCGGACCGTGGATCGTGAGACGGCGCGTGAAGTCGCGCGTTTCAATCGCAAGCACGCGTGATTGTGCCACGAGTGCTGTCGCTCCTTGTTCAGGGCCGTTTACTGGTAACGTTTCGTATCTCATTATAGGCTCGTGAAAATGAAAACTCGCGTTCTGCTCCCGGTTGGCGCTGCATTACTAGGTGCCTGGATCACCACTCGAGTTCTTCGCACGGCTCGTTACGGGTTGCGTGACAAGGTTGTCCTCGTCACCGGTGGTTCGCGCGGACTCGGACTCGTGCTCGCACGACACATTTGCGAGCGGGGCGGCAATGTGGTGTTGATTGCGCGCGACCGTGAGGAACTCGCGCGCGCGAAAGCCGATCTCAGCCGACGCGATGGTAAAGTTCTCTCTATCGAATGCGATCTGCTCGATCGTGCTCAGATTCACGCTGCCGTCCGGAGTGCCATTGATCGCTTCGGCAGGATCGACATCCTGATCAATAACGCCGGCATCATGGAAGTCGGTCCACTTGAGCACATGAGCCGTGAAGATTTTGAGCGCGCCATGCAACTGCATTTTTGGGCGGCCTATGAATTGATTTCACAAGTCGTTCCGGAAATGCGCATCTGGGGTGGGGGACGCATCGTGAATATTTCGTCAATCGGCGGCAAGATTGCTGTGCCGCACATGGCGCCGTACAGCGCGAGCAAATTTGCGCTGACCGGTTTCTCGGACGCGATTCGGGCCGAGCTGGCGCGCGATAACATTCACGTCACGACCGTCGCGCCAGGTCTCATGCGCACCGGTTCGCACGTGAATGCAAAGTTTAAAGGCAAACACAACGCCGAGTTCGCCTGGTTCTCTGCTTCAGCGGGGGCGCCGGTGATCTCAATGAACGCCGATCGCGCCGCGCGAAAAATCCTTGCGGCCTGCCGCCGCGGTCAACCATCGCTGACGCTCACATTTGCTGCCCGCGGTGCGATCGTCGGGAACGCGCTGTTTCCAAATCTCACCGGGTATGCGATGAAATTTGTAAATCGGTTTCTCCCAGACGCAGCCGGCCAGAACGGGAACCAATCGCGGGCTGGTTTTGAGCTCCCACGAAGAACACCGGAATGGATGACGCGCCTCGCCGATCGCGCTACAAAGTTGAACAACGAAGACGTGACGTCGCCGTGAATCGTTAAAAGCATTACATCGATACGTCGAACTGGATTTCAGCGATTTAACGATTCACGATTCAGCGCTTAACGTGGCGAAGCCATGAGCAAGCGACTCTTCGTCGCAATCGATCTGCCTGAATCAATGCGCCAGCTGCTTGCCGGTCTTGATCCACATATCCGCGGAATGCGTTGGACGGATCCGGCCCAAATCCATCTGACGCTCGGGTTTTTCGGCGATGTGCCCGAAGATATTGAACGGAAGCTGCGGGAAAAACTCACCGCAATCCAGTTCGGGGCGTTTTTTCTTCCCGTGAATACCCTCGGCTCGTTTTCGGCAAAAGGCGCCCCGAAAATCATCTGGATAGGCGTGGGCAAAGCGCATCCGCATCTGTTTCAAATTCACAAACGCGTGCAGGAGGCGGCCCTCGCTGTCGGGATCGAACCGGAGCTTCGTCCCTGGCATCCGCACGTCACGATTGCGCGTTGCCACAGATGTATCCGCGCAATCGCTCCGAAAGTTTTTGCAGTCGAACGCCGAGTTCGACGCGGGGATGATCCGCGTCGAGGCTTTCTATCTTTATTCGAGCAAGCTGACGTCCTACCGGGCCAATTCACACCCGCGAGTTGACGGTGCACTGCCGCGCTGGTCGGTGACCGCCGAGGACCAACAATATCTTTATTGGTAGGGCGCGTCACTCCGTGCGCGCCGTTTGCGCGATTTGCAAACTGAACGGCGCGCAGAGGACTGCCCGCCCTACCCAGCGAACGTGGAAGACGATTGGTCAGGCGGCCTACAAACCCTTGCTCGATAATGGCGGCGCGATGTGCTCAAGCGGGCGTCGCTCGGCGGGCACGCCAATCCATGCTTCTGTCGCCGCGCCGAAGACCATCAACGCCGCAGCCAGCAAATAGCCCAAAAACAAAGCCGTGCTCGATCCGGTGCCAATGATCCATCCGAAGAGAACCGGCGCGCCGACGCCGCCGACAAGCGTTCCAATTGCAAAGAAAATAGCGATGGCCATTGCTCGAATTTCGAGCGGGAAAATTTCGCTCACGGTCAGGTACGCAGAGCTTGCAGCGGCCGAAGCGATAAAAAAGATAATTGTCCAGGCCAGCGTCTGCGTTTGCGCGGTGAGAAGACCCGCGTGAAAGAACCAGCCGACCAACGCAAGCAGAATTCCAGCGAGCCCATAGGTAGCAGCGATCATTGGTTTGCGTCCGATCGTGTCGAAAAGATGGCCAAGCAGCAGTGGCCCGAGCACATTCCCGAGCGCAAACGGCAGCAGATAGGCGCCCACCTCGTTTTCGGGCACAGAATAAAAACGCATCAAGACCAGCGCATAAGTAAAGAAGATTGCGTTATAGAAAAAGGCCTGTGTCGCCATAAGCACAAGACCGAGAAACGAACGGCGCCGATGCTCGTGCACGATCGCGTTCCAGATTTCATGCCAGGGCGTGTGCGTGCGAGTTCGGATCCGCGTAGGCGATGCTTTGTTGTAGCCGGGATCGATGATCCCGGTCGCATTCGGTTCAATGATCTTTCGTTCGACGGCGGCAACAATGTCTTCCGCCTCGTCATTGCGTCCGTGAATCATCAGCCATCGCGGACTTTCCGGAATCCAGCGACGAAAGAAAATCACGATCAATCCCAGCGTCGCGCCGATTGCAAACGCGCAGCGCCACCCCAACCAGATCGGCACATAGTTCGGATTGAGAAGCACAAGCGTCCCTGCCGCGCCGAGCGCCGCGCCGACCCAGTATGAACCGTTGATAATCAAATCCACTCGGCCGCGCACACGAGCCGGGATCAATTCATCAATCGCGGAGTTAACCGCAGCGTATTCTCCGCCAATACCGGCGCCGGTGATGGCGCGAAAGAATGCGTAGCTCCAGAAGTTCCAGGAAAAAGCAGAGAGCGCCGTTCCGATGAGATAAACCGCAACGGTAACGAAGAATAATTTCTTACGACCGAACCGATCTGTACCGTAACCAAAAAGCAGCGCGCCCAGGACAGCTCCTGCAAGATAACAGGTCGCGCTTCCGCCGACGCGAGCTGCCGTTAGGCCGAGTGTTTCCGGTCTGGTTAAAATCCCGCCCAGCGCGCCGGCCAGAGTTACTTCGATTCCATCGAGAATCCACGTGGCGCCGAGCGACGCTACGATCAGCCAGTGCCAGGAACTCCATGGCAGACTGTCCAACCGCGCAGGCACATACGATTCAATCGTTTCGCCGATAGCCATGTTGTGAGGTCTTTCGCGCAAAGAAGGGTGGCGACGCAAAGGCGGATACCGCGCTATTGACGCCCGGCGTCACGTGGTGAACTGTATCGCCGTAGCTTTAAGCAAACGCCGGGAGGCGTCCACATGCGCTTGTGACGCCCCCGAGCGAACGCCGGAGATTGCTCATTCGCGCCCAACTGCACGTGCCGCAACACTGGCGGCAACACCGTCCTGTCAGTCGATTCCGTCGCTCCATTCCTCAAAGCCGTCGGAATGACGGACATGCGGCGGCAACAAAAGGAACCAATCCAGATCAGTTCTCACTCGAGATCGCCTTTGTGCAGCAGGCCTTCTTGCAGGACTGCACCATAAACGCCCGCCATACCGTCGTGAGCTTGCGCTACTTTCTTCAATATCGCTGGTGCTTGTTCTCCGGTATCAGGATCGAGCGTGATTATCATGCAGCGTGGATCCCGTTCGAGAATCGTGATAACTGCCTTCGGGCCGAGCCGCACCGATCGGCCGACAAGGTCGTTTTCAGCGAAACTCTTGGGCGATATTAAGTCCACGTAGACGTTTGCCCGGAAACGCCGCTTATCCACCGCGATGCCTGTCTCTTCAGCCAGTTGCCGCGCCGATTGCAAACTGAAGATCGATACTGGACGGCAATCTGTCATGGCGCGCTGAGATTGCATCAGTGTGACTTGATGCTTTTGATCGATGTCCGCTCGGAGCATTTCGATCAGAGTTGGATCGTCAATCGCAAGCGTCTTTCCCTCTGGAGTGTCAACATCGACAATTAACTCTGAGAGATCCGCCAGGAGAGGATTTGCGTCTCTGCTTTCCGCTTCGACCAAGTTGATGGGGCGCGCTGCTTTGTCTGGATAGCGGAAGCGCGGACGATATTGCAGAAGTCTTCGCTGTTCGCGAGCTGTGAAATAAGGGAACCCCTTGTGATTCGCCGAACTTCTGAAACCAAAGACGCGGTCGCCATAGATTCCGGAATAACTGGCAAAAGCTTCATCCAATTCTTCGCCACGCATGCTTTTGACGGGATAACGCCAAAGGCTGTCCACGGTTCCGATGATGCTCATAAACTTATCTTCATAAACGCGCAGGTTGTAGCCACGGCGCTGCGACGCCGTGTTCGCGTGGGCAAGAACGCTTAAGCGCCTCGACACAGCGAGGCGGCTACAACATTCTTAAGGTACTCGGGATTTTCTGCTTAACTTTTGAGTGAATGTCCTACTTCTGATCGAGAAAAGTGACTGCGCCAGTGTCGAGACTGTAATATCCACCGATTACCTGAACTTCGCCGGAATCAACTTTTGCCTTGAGAATTGGCGTCGATGAACGCAGCGCGTTGACAACGTGTTTCACGTTTGCCTTTATCGTCGCGTCGAGATCGCCAGTTGCCGTCGCCTCCACTGCGGGCTTAATCGCTGTGACCAGTGACTGAATATGGCCAGGCGCTTTGTCTTTCGCAGCGATTGTTTCTTTTGCCGCTTTCACAGCGCCGCAGCTCTGATGCCCCAGCACCAAAATCAGGCGACTACCCAAGTGATCGACCGCGTATTCGAGACTTCCCAGCCCTTCATCATTCATCACGTTTCCGGCCACTCGAACAACAAATAAATCACCGAGTCCCTGATCGAAGACAATCTCGGGCGGAACACGCGAATCAGAACAACTGACAATACTCGCAAACGGATGCTGATCGCCTGCCAGTTCCGTGCGCCGTTCTGTTGTCTGCCCGGGATGTTGCAGATTCCCCCTGGTGTAGCGTTCATTCCCTGCCTTGAGCTTGGCGATCGCCTCCACCGGCGCTACGCTCGGTTGTTCCGGATGCGCTGGATCAGCGGCTTCGACAAATAAGTTTGTGCCTGCAAAACTCATGATCATCAAACAAGTTGCGACGTGTGTCTTTGTCATGGCGCAACTTACGTAGAATAGCCTCGGTCAATCAATTTGAAAATTAGACATAATGACGGCGTGGTGCTCGGCTCCCCTCCGGTTAGATACATTTGTCCAGGTTGACGGCATCACAGGTCTCTGGGCTAAGCGGCGTTCCGCTGCTCGCTGATTAAGAGCGCGACCATGAGGCAGCCAGGGGTTATGTGCAGCGTCTTGTTAGGCCGATCTTTTCGAAATGAGTCGTCGAAGGAGATGGCCTTTCCACATCCAAAGTCCCGATAGGACAATTATAGGAAGGGCGACAAACCGAACAACAGGGGCGTAATTTGGAAGCTCTTTAAACGGACCATAAATGTAACCGACTAACGGAATGCCAAAGATGATGTGAATCGAGCGAAGAATCGAGCGTTTGGTGGCGTCTTTCATAGATTGGTTTGTAAATTGATACTCAAGTGACGAGCAGCTGTTGTGAGTGCTGCGACGTAAACTGGCCAAGAGTCTGACTAATGGCGAGCGCGCGGCACGCCGATCCACCGCCGACGCATTAAAGCGTTGAAGCGAACGAGCACGCTGGCGAGTTCAAGGAGTTGTGATCTCGACCTACAAGCCAAGCAACAAACACGACTCGCGACCTTGTAAACCTTGCGCCGCGGCAAGTCGGAGAAGACTTTCGTCGCAATCCATTGCGGCGTTTAGCTTGCTCGGTTCTTTTGGCGCCAAGGAGAAACGAAACTTCGTAATTAAAGGCGAACATTTACTCCTCTAATCGACTGAAGTCTCCGGCCAAGGGAACGAAGCAGCTTACCCCAATCCGAAGATCACACGTCGTAATACATCGCGAACTCGTACGGATGCGGGCGAAGTCGCAGCGCGTCGTATTCTTTTTGTTTCATGTCGATCCAGTTGGCGATGAAGCTCTTCGTTGAAGACGTCGCCGCGCAACAGGAACGAATGATCGGCCTGGAGCGCTTCGATCGCGCCGCGAAGCGAATCGGGCACGCTGGCGACCTGCGCGAGTTCTTCCGGCGGAAGCTCGTAGAGATTTTTGTCGAGCGGATCGCCGGGATCAATTCGGTTCTGGACTCCATCGAGACCGGCGAGCAGCATCGCTGAGAAGGCGAGGTACGGATTTGCAGCGGCGTCTGGTGTCCGGAATTCGATGCGCTTTGCCTTTGGACTCGGAGAATAGGTTGGAATTCGAATCGCGGCGGAACGGTTCCGAGCGGAGTAGGCGAGATTCACCGGCGCTTCGAATCCTGGAACGAGTCGCTTGTAGCTGTTGGTAGTCGGATTTGTCAGGCAGGTCAGCGCCGGGGCGTGTTTCAAAATTCCGCCGATAAAAAAGAGCGCCAGTCTCACTGAGGCCGGCGTAACCGTTTCCGGCAAACAGCGGTTTATCGTCTTTCCAAAGCGAGATATGCGTATGCATGCCAGAGCCGTTATCACCAAAAATCGGTTTCGGCATGAACGTCACCGTTTTGTTGTGCCGCTTGGCGACGTTGCGCAGGATGTATTTGTAATACTGCATGTTGTCGCGCCATGCGTTTGAGCGGTGCGAAGCGGATGTCGATCTCAGCCTGTCCGGCCGTTGCCACTTCGTGATGTTGCCGCTCGATCGGCCACGCCGGCTTTCTCCAGCTCCAGACACATTTCGTTGCGGATGTCTTGCTGCGAATCCATCGGCGAGACCGGAAAATAACCTTCCTTTGGTCGAATCTTGTAACCGAGGTTTGGAAATTCTTCGCGCGCGCTGTTCCAATGTCCCTCGACGCTATCGACAACGTATGACGAGGCATTGCCGCTGTTTGCAAATCGCACATCATCGAAGATAAAAAATTCCGCTTCGGGTCCAAAGAACGCGGTATCCGCGATGCCGGTCGATTTGAGATAAGTCTCCGCTTTTTCGGCGACGCCGCGCGGGTCGCGATCGTACGGTTCGCGAGTGATCGGATCGACGATGGTGCAAATCAGACTCAACGTCGGTTCGGCATTGAAAACATCGATCCACGCTGTCGTCGCGTCCGGAATGACAAGCATGTCTGATGCGTTGATCACGCGCCAGCCGCGAATGCTGGATCCGTCAAAGCCGAGACCATCGGTAAAGATCTCCTCGTTGTATTCGGTGAGCGTGGTCGTGAAATGCTGCCAGGTGCCGAGCAAATCCGTGAACTTGAAGTCGATCAACTTCACGTCGCCGTCTTTGATCATTTTACTGACGTCGGATGGAGTTTTGTCTTTGGCCATGTTTAGAAGTTTTTAGTTGATAGTTGAGGATTGATTGAAAATCAAAATGACGAAACCCAAACTCCGAATGCCGAAGAATGACTCAATGACGAAGTCCCGCGCGCAGCTGGATCCGTCATTCAAAATTCGCCATTATTTCGTCATTCGACATTCGAGGTTCGTCATTAAAATCACACCGCTTTTTCGCCGATCTCTTCGGTGCGGATGCGGACCGCGTGTTCCACCGGGAGCACGAACACCTTGCCGTCACCGATCTTGCCGGTCTTCGCCGCTGCGACAACCACGTTGACGGCCTTTTCAATCAGATCGTCCGCCATTACGACTTCCACTTTGACCTTCGGCAGAAAATCGACCGTGTATTCGCTCCCACGGTAAATTTCGGTGTGCCCTTTTTGTCGGCCGAATCCTTTGACTTCCGTGACGGTCATGCCTTCGATACCGAGCTCCGCGAGCGCTTCTTTGACCTCTTCGAGCTTGAACGGTTTGATGATGGCTTCCAGTTTTTTCATGTCGATGTAAACTCGGGAACGTGCGGTGCTTTGCAATCGAAAGCCACCCGCAGCACGCGCTCTCATAGCAACGCCGCGAAGCGAATGCAATCACGAATTTTTGCAATCTCGCACCGTCATCTTGAGCGTAGCGAAGCGAAGTTGAAAGATCCCGTGGAATTGTCGTTTTGTTCCGTAGCGGGGTTCCTCCACTTCGCTCGGAATGACAGCTCGGCCAGATGCCTCGTAAATTTGCCAAATTATTCTGGCGCTTAATACTCAAAACTGATGTCCCGCGACTCATTCGTTCACCTTCATCTGCACACCGAATATTCGCTGCTGGATGGAAGCTATCCGAATGAAGGAGCTGATGAAAAAAGCGGCAGAATTCGAGATGCCTGCCGTCGCGATCACCGACCACGGCAATCTATTCGGGGCAATTGAGTTTTATCAGGAAGCACAGCGGGCTGGGGTGAAACCGATCATCGGCTGCGAAGCTTACGTCGCCCCGCGATCGCACAAGGACCGTCCCCCATCGCGACGGGATTCGGCGTATCACTTTACGTTGCTGGCCGAAAACGAGATTGGATATCGCAATCTCGTGAAGCTGGTCACCGACAGCGCACCTGGATGGTTTTCATTATGCGCCGCGGATCGACAAGGAGTTGCTGGCGGCTCGCTCGGCTGGTTTGATCGGACTAAGCGGCTGTCTTGCGGGAGAAATTAACAGCGCGATTCAGGCAAACAACATCGACAAAGCAAAACATAGCGCGGCAGAATATCGGGACATCCTGGGCGCGGAGAATTTTTTCCTCGAATTGCACGACCACGGGATGGACGAGCAAAAGAAGTGCAACATTGAGTTGCCACAGATGGCGAGCGACCTCGGTGTTGGCCTGGTTGCGGCGAACGACGTGCATTTTCTGCGCCGAAGCGATCACGAAGCGCACGACGTCATGCTTTGCATTGGCACGGGTAAAATGGTGCAGGACGAAACGCGGATGCGTTATCTGCCGGAATTGTATTTGAAATCACCGGCGGAGATGCGGGAGGTGTTCCGTGATTTCCCCGAGGCGATCACGAACACGCTCAAGATCGGCGAGCGTTGCCATCTGGATCTTGAATTTGGGCGCTCGAAATATCCTGAGTATCCGGTCCCAGCCAGGCACAACGCGAGAAGGCTATTTGCGCGAGCTTTGCCAGCAAGGTTTGCGGAAGCGCTACGGTGAACGCGCAACGAGCGATCCAGAGTTGACTCGGCGGCTCGAGTATGAGCTCGGCGTTTTGGAAGCGACAGGTTTCGTCAGTTATCTCCTCATCGTTTGGGATTTCATTCATTTCGCGAAGGAAAAAGGCATTCCCGTCGGTCCGGGACGCGGCTCGGCCGCTGGTTCGATCGTTACGTTTGTTCTTGGAATCACCGACATCGATCCGCTTCAGTACGGACTGATTTTCGAGCGATTCCTAAATCCGGATCGCGTTTCGCCCCCGGACATCGACGTGGATTTCTGCGAAGCGCGCCGCGGGGAAGTCCTGGAATACGTCCGTAAGAAATACGGTGAACGCCGAGTCGCGCAGATCATCACGTTTGGCAAACTTAAAGCGAAAAGCGTCGTGCGCGACGTGGGCCGGGTGCTGGGTTGGAGTTATCGCGATGCCGATCGCATTGCCAAGATGATTCCGAATGAGCTGAACATCACGCTGGATGCGGCCATTGGAAAAAATCGCGGAACTGAAACGGGCGGTAGCCAACGAGGCGCCTACACGACAGCTCTTCGAGCACGCGAAACTTCTTGAAGGCTTGTCGCGCAACGCCGGGGTCCACGCGGCAGGCGTGGTGATCGCAGATCGGGATCTCTCGGATTACATCCCGCTTTGTCGCGATGTGAAAGGCAATGACGTGATCAGCCAGTACGCCATGGGACCGCTCAACGATTTGGGCCTCCTGAAAATGGATTTTCTAGGATTGAAAACGCTGACCGTGATCGAGGATACGCTCGCGCTGATTCGCGAACGGGAGCCAGACTTTTCGTTGAAGAATATTCCGCTGGACGATGTTGCTGCGTTCTCTCTCTACAACCGCGGCGAAACGATCGGGCTCTTCCAGATGGAATCCGGTGGCATGACCAGTCTTTCGAAACAATTCGACGTAAAGAAGCTCGACGACATCATCGCATTGATTGCGTTGTACCGACCCGGCCCGATGGAGCTGATCCCCGAATACGTGAAAGCGAAGAAGGGCATCACCCCGATCAAATATTTGCATCCGCTGCTGGAAGACATTTGCGCCGACACCTACGGCGTCATGATTTACCAGGAACAAGTCATGGCTGCTGCAAGCAAGCTCGCCGGTTACTCACTCGCCCAAGCCGATCTTCTCCGGCGCGCCATGGGCAAGAAAGACAAGGAGAAGATGGCGAAAGAACGCAAGAATTTCATCGAGGGCTGTGCTCGCACAAACAAGATTCCGGAGAAAAAAGCGAACGCCATCTTCGATTTGCTGGAAAAATTTGCCGGTTACGGTTTCAACAAGAGTCACAGTGCGGCGTACGGCGTGATCAGCTATCACACGGCCTTTCTCAAAGCGCATTTCCCGGTGGAGTTCATGGCGGGTTTGCTGAGCAACGAAATCAATAACACGGAAAAAATCTCCGTGTTCGTAGGCGAATGCAAACGCATGGGCATTTCCATCCTGCCGCCCGACATCAATAAGAGCGGATTGAAATTCACGCCCGAGAGTGCCTCATGCGTCCCCCCTGCGCTCCCTGCTGGCGCAATCGAGGAGGCTCCCGCTACGATGGCGATTCGTTACGGCCTCGCTGCGATTAAGAACGTCGGCGAGGCAGCTATGGCCATGGCCATCGGCGAGCGCGAGCGCCGTGGCGCGTTCACTTCTTTGGAGGATTTTTGCGCGCGGCTTGATTCACGCGTGGCCAATCGCAAACTGTTGGAAAGCCTCATCAAGGCGGGCGCGTTTGATTTTACCAGCCGCGACCGCGCAGAGCTCTTCGAGTGTATCGACGAATCGCTAAGCGCATCGGCGATAGCACAGCGTGATCGTGCGGCCGGACAGGTTTCGCTTTTCGACGAAGAAACGCATGCTGCCACGGCCACGAGACGGCAATCGATCAGGCCTTGGACGGAGCACGAAAAACTTTCGTATGAGAAGGAGCTTCTCGGGTTTTATGTCAGCGGCCATCCGCTCGATTCGTATGCCGAAATTTTTGCAGCGAAAAACTATCGACCGATTGCTTCGTTAGGCGAGCTCGATGATCGCGCACAGTTCAAAATCGCCGGAGCGATTGTGGAGATCGAAAAAAAATTCACGAGGAAAGAAGGCAAGCCATTTGCGGTTGTGTGGATCGAAGATCTCATGGACATGCTGGAAGTAGTCGTATGGAACGAGGTATATCTGAAGGTCTCCAATGTTCTCCTGCCAGGGCGGGTTGTTGAAGTGAAAGGAACACTGGACAGACGCGACGAGATGCTTCGTGCTACTGCTTTGGAAATCAAGCCGGTGGGCCTCGGAAGACCTAACGGCGCAACGAACACGTCACCCGAGAAACCACAGCAATCCTCGATCGTTCTGCGATTTTCCGCCGCGACGACAGGCGATGAATTACGTCAGGTCCGAAACATTCTGGTCAGCTCACCACCCGGACGCCACTCGGTGCAGTTGCTGTTTGATCGCGGCAATGGCAATTCGTTGCGACTGGACGCAGGCTTGGAATTTCGCGTAGATCTTACGCTGGATTTGCAGGAGAAGCTTTCGCGCTGGCTCGTGACCGAGCAACTCCAGTAGCTGAGCTACCGCGGCCTTTTCAATTTTTTCGGGCGTGCTTTTGAGGGAGCTTCGGCACCCGGGACCGCACCGAGTGACAACGGCTTTTCCTCCGAACCCGTCTCAAAACAGAGCGGAAACACGCGGGTGGTGACTTCGGGCGGCGCCGAAGTGAAAAGCTGAATGGCATTCTGTTCCTTTAAGCTGACGCTCCAGCCGGGTTCGGAAAGACCGCCGCGAAATTCCAGCTCTGTCGCGGCGGGCGCAAGTGGCAGAGCTACTGGGACGATTTCAATTTTATTGATGCAGTCCACCGGACGCGATATGAGATCGAACAACGGTGTCGCTCCAGTGATTCTGACAACGACGGCGTTAATCTCTTCAAAATCCATCTCTCCGCGAAGCGCAACCTCTACATCCTTGGTTGCCACGTTCAAAAATTCCAGCGACGCACGCTTGCCATCAAAAATAATTCGGCCGCTCGCCTCGGTGAGATTGGAAAAAGAGCCGCTGCCGCTGGACAGCTTGCCGTTTATAAGCTGCAGGTCCCCGACGATGCGCGGGTGTTGGAGTGTTTCGGAAAGAGAAATCTTTCCGCTCAGAATTCCGTCCTGAAAAATGTCCAGATGGAAGAGTCGGGGAGCGGCAGCCAGGAAGATTGCCGGAAAATCAACCGAAATCTCAACAGGGGACATTTGAAACACGCTCCAAGTGGTCCCGATGGGCAAGGCGAAATTCGCCATGAAGGTAATCAGGCTTGCACTCGGCAAATGAATGATGCTGCGCGTGCCCCACTGACTGGAGTTGATCGTCGCTTGAACCTCAAGTGGAATCGCACGCGATTTTTGCCCAAATGCTCCGCGCAGGTTTGGTAAATAATCGCGCAGATCATCAGTCCGAGCATCGAACGTTCCGGAATAATCGTGCTCCGGCGAGAGATCGATTTTGCCTTGGCCCGAGAGACAATCGTTCTTGCGTGTCAGTTCCAGCTCTTCGATCTCTAACTCGGTCGCATTCAAATTCAGTTTTGCAGCCAGACTGTCAACGGCGCTGTCAAAGAAGGTCAGCGACGTGCCCTGGATCGCGAGGTGGCCGCCAACTTTTTTACCGCGGGTGTCCATTGATCCTTCGACCCTGATTTTTCCGGCGAAATCAGCTGGATTTGCACCAAAAAGAGCAAGGAACTCACCGAGCTGATTAATCGATGCCAAAATGTTTCCGCGAAAATCCGGCGTGAGCCATTCCGACGAGTTTGCAGGTAATGCAGCTTCGCCGCTCAACGTGAACTGGTTACTTTTTTGCCGGATGTAAAGCTGCTGGAGATCGATCTTGCGATTGTAAAGTGCGGCCCCGAGCATGATGGCTTCTGCTGTACGGTCGCGCCATGTGAGCCCCGTCAATTCACACCAGAGTGAGGCGGTTGCACGGTCCGGTTCGGCAAGGTTACCGCGAAAGGTGAAGTTGCCGGCGTGAAGCACGCCGTTAACGCGATCGGTGAAGCCTAGCGCACCGGAGATTTGCGCCAGCGAAATGTCGGCCGCGCCTCCTGCAACTTTCCAGTTGGAATACTTGGAATGCCACTCATGCGAAATGTTTCCCCGGAGTTTGCCGCCGAAAGCATCTATGTCGAATTGCAAACCCAGTCGCTCGTTCCCTAGACGCGAGAAATCTACTGCAGCGGACTGCAAGTCGAGGCCGTGCGTCAAAGTAATTCCGGCGAGTGTCAAGCGATTGGTCTCCCAATGAGTTGCCCCACGCAATTGCGAAAAAGTTTGGCGCACCCACGGTGACGCAATCATAAGTTCGGTAGCAGTAAAGCGGCCGGGTTCGGTCTCGTTTGCAGATAGAGAAGCATTCCGCAGCAAGATCAAAGTCGGTCCGTTCTCAACGCGGGTTTCCAGCTTGGCGATGCTCAAGTTTTGCGGGAGCAACCGGTCCAGAGTTGCCCAACCCCGCTCGCTCAATGCCCGCATGGTTGGATTCGAGCGATGCAATTCCGCGTGAAGTTCTTGAATAGAAAGATCGCGAACATTGTGGCCGCCGGTGTGCAGAAGGATGTGCCGCAAATCCAAGCCAAGCCGAGCGTCCGTCGCGGTGACATCCACGCGAAGTGCGTCGTCACGGAGGCTTTTGAGGTGAAGCTGACGAATCACAATCGGACGCAGAAATGGCGCCTCAACCTTATCGACAGTGGCAACGAACCCCTCCTGCCGTGCAAACCACCAGACCCACAGGCGAACGCCATTGGAAACAACAAATGGTGCAAGCGCAATCGTCAAAACGACGATGAGCAAGAGCGACAGAATACTGAGAACGACGCGGTTCCTTAGAGGCATTTGCAGCGTTGTGGAAAATGATGAATGACTGCTGACGCGTGACGAATCAAAGATAAGGCTGGAGGGACTAAAGCGTCGCAAGTGCGCTTCAGCTCTGTTCTGCCTTCGTGGTTTGAATTTGCTTCACCGATTCTACATTTGCGCCTGTCATTCATTTCGTTTTGTTCCTGGAATGTTTTTGAAGACCAAACGCAGAGGCTGCGGCGTGTGAATCCGTTCTTCGAGTTGCCGCCGCAATGTTTGCTCGGCTTCAGCCGGCAGGCCGCTTTCCGCGGCCTTTTTCCACGCTAGTTGAGACAGAACTGACAATTCGCTTTGAACATCCTGCCCGGAAATCTGGTTCCATAGTCCATTTTCAAATGCAAGGACGTCCACTTGTTGCTGCTGAATGCCGAGAATCTGAGCGGGCGGGATCTCCACGACGATTTCGGTCGGTCGAATATTGATCGAAAGGCCCTGCTGTAAATCGAACCCGGCTTTGGCGACGAAGCTGCCGTGCAGTTTCACGCGCTTCGAACTGCCCACCCAGGTGTGAAGCAGTTCGTGTTCGACGTCGATGACGCGTGAAAGAACGACCAGTTCGGCCCTCGGGGTGGTCTGTTCGATATAGACGCGGTTGTTGATCGTAATGCGCGGCTGCAAATGCGCGATGTCGACAAAAGCCGCCCGCACGTTCTTGCCGAGTCTCTCGAGTTCAGCGCTGCTTTGGCGCGCCGTGCGCGCCGGCCAACTTTCCAGACGCAGAAAAATGAGACCAATCGTGCTCGCAATGATGAGCGCAACAATGGTGAACGCGATTGGCCACGAAAAGCGGTACGGTTTTGCTGAGTTCAACATTGCACGTCTGATCCTTCGGCGTTGAGCGTTTCTTCTCAGGCGCAATCGAGCAAGAGCATGATCACGAGCAAGAGAAATAGGCAGATATTCTGCCGCAAAAAAATTACCGCCCCCCACGCCCGATAGGCGTGAAGGGCGGCTGTTCCCCCCAGAACAATCGTAGAAAACTTTCAAGCCTACTAAGCGAGGTTGCGGCTGCTGGCAAACAAAATTTCGCACAAAAATTTTTTGTAATGTTTCGCGCACTTCCGCTCGCGGCGTAAACTGACGCGTGACGACAGAGCTGAAATATGGCCCGACGACAGCGCGATCCAAAGGTTGCGGCAGAGCGCGTCGCGGTTTCTAGTTTTGCCATGCGTGATTTGGGCGATAAACGGTTGTCGCGCAGCTTTGCCGGTTCCTTGCTGGTCGCCCATCCGGATATGCTCGACTCAAATTTTCGGCGGACTGTACTTTTCATTTCCGAGCACGATCCGAAGGAAGGCGCGTTGGGCGTAATCATTAATCGTCCCCTCGACAAACCAGTGGCCGAACTGGTGTCAGGCATGCCACCCACCGGTCTCGCTGATGTGCCCGTGTTTCTGGGCGGTCCGGTCGGAAAAAACCAACTGATGTTTGCGGCGTTTGAATGGCAGAAGGGCGCAGGTTTGAAACTCAATCACGACGTAACGTTAGAAGAATCGAGCGACGCCGACGGGCAGAGGAATCTGCTGACAGTCTGTGCTTTTGTTGGCTACGCAGGCTGGGGAGCCGGTCAGCTTGAAAGTGAGGTGAAACAGAAAGCCTGGGTTATTCAAAAGGCCAATCCTTCGCTGCTGAAACTGGATCGCCTGCCCAATCTCTGGTTCGACATCATGCGCACTCTGGGGCCGTGGTACAAAATGCTCGCCGCCGCACCGGATGATCCGTCGCTAAATTGATGTGAGCGATGAAATGCGAGAAGTGAGTGATTTAGCTTGATTCCGCCGCTTACTTCTCACTAATCACTCTCACTGCGCACATGATTATCGGCGTCCCAAAAGAAATTAAAGAACAAGAGCAGCGCGTTGCTCTCCTGCCATCCGGAGCGAACCAACTCACCCGACATGGTCACTCTGTGCTGGTGGAGAAAAATGCGGGCGTCGGTTCAGGTTATCCCGACCAGGATTACGCCAAAGCCGGCGCGGAGATCATCCAGCAAGCGAAAGAAGTTTTCGCCCGCGCCGACATGATTGTGAAGGTCAAGGAACCTCTCGAAGCCGAGTTTCCGTTGTTGCGGAGGGACCAAATTCTTTTCACCTATCTTCATCTGGCTGCAAGCAAAGCGCTCACTGAGGCATTGCTGAAATCGGGCGTGACTGGCGTGGCATATGAAACGATCCAGGTGGACCATCGTTTGCCGTTATTGGAACCAATGAGCGAGATCGCTGGTCGCATGTCGGTAGTGATGGGCGCGTATTTTCTCGCCAAGTACAATGGTGGCAGCGGCGTTTTGCTCGGCGGCGTGCCGGGAGTCTTACCCGGGCGCGTCGTCATTGTCGGCGGGGGAACTTCCGGCGTAAACGCGCTGCGGATGGCCAAAGGCCTCGGCGCGGATGTCACAATTCTCGATATCGATGTCGAGCGCCTGCGATTTCTCGATGTAGCGATGGAGAACCTGCACACGCTGTATTCGAATCAAGCAAATTTGGAGGAATTAATGCCCGATTGCGATTTGCTCATTGGCGCAGTGCTTTTGCCAGGAGCCAAAGCGCCGAAGCTGGTTACGCGCGCAATGTTACGAAAGATGAAGCGTGGCAGTGTGTTCGTAGACATTTCAATCGATCAGGGCGGTTGCGCCGAGACATCGCGGCCGACAACGCATCTCGATCCAGTTTACGTCGAGGAAGGTGTAACGCATTATTGTGTAGCAAATATGCCGGCGGCGTATGCCCGCACCGCGACGCAAGCGCTTACGAACGTTACCTATCGTTACGTCGAGTTACTGGCCGATTTTGGCCTGGAAGGCGCGTGCAAAAAGCAACCGGCGTTGATCGGTGGAATCAATACGCGCGATGGCCGGCTGACTTGCCGGGCGGTCGCCGAGGCACATGGCTTCAAGTGGGAGCCACCGCTTTAGCGCTCACCGCGAGCCATTTGTTTTTCAAAAACAGATTCTGCGCGGTCCAAAAACTACGCTTGCTACGATTGATCAATTAAAGCAATATGCGTCTCTAAATATGAAGAAATACATCTGCATCCTAGCCGGTGCTGCGCTCCTTGCGGCGTGCGAGCAAAAAACCGAAACAGTTGCTCCGGCGGCAACTCCCGCTCCAACGACGCCGCCTGCAGCGACTGAAATGACCAGTCCAGCTGAAACCGAAGCTCCCGCTACGACAACAGAATCGCCGGCTGAATCCAGCGAATCACCGGCCCAGTCACCCGGATCGTAAGCTGCCCAGGGTTTTTTGAGAAGTCTTCCGCCGAGCTTTCGGGGGAAGACTTCTTATGTACTGAGGTCTCCATGAGAGACGCTGCGACTGCTATGAATGTAGTCTTGAGATCGGTCGGTGTGTGACAAGAGCACTGCCAATCGAGATGGCACCGGGAGGTTCGTTCTCATTTCCCAAGGCCCGCCGCCTCACGCAGCGATCGCAATATGAACGTGTGAAACGAGACGGCGTTACGCGCCGCGGCAGACACCTTATGTTGAGTGTGCTACCGATCGAGAATTCTGGCCCATGGCGCGCTGGATTCATTACTTCAGGACGGCTTGGAGGCGCGGTCATTCGCAATCGCATCCGGCGTCGTTTACGGGATATTGTGCGCCGGCACCAGAACGAACTGCGAGAAGGCTTCTGGTTCGTGCTTGTTGCCAGGCACGAAGCCGCGACTGCGACGCATAGCATCCTGGAACATGAATTGTTGCGCCTCGCGAGGCGCGCTTCTATTCTGCTCTGATGCTCGGACTAGTTCGTTTTACCATTCGGCTTTATCAGTGCACGTTTTCGCCATTACTTCGTCTGCTGTGCGGGGCGGATTGCGGCTGCCGATTTACCCCGACCTGTTCGACATATTTTTTGGAAGCGGTGGAGACACATGGCGTCGGCCGCGGCAGCTGGTTGGGACTTAAGCGCTTGGCGCGGTGTCAACCGTGGGGTGGATGCGGGTACGACCCTGTGCCGCTGCACCGGGTTGGCGGATCTCGGAATGACATCCGTCGTTGCGTCTGATCGTGCAAAACCAAATTTATGGATCGAACTGCGTGGATTGTTGTCGGCCTTTGCGTGATCGGGCTCGTTGTGTGGGAGTTTTATCTGGCAAAACAGATGACCCCAAGGCCCGCCCCAGTGAGTGGCGCACCCCGTCAAGCTTCTGCTACAGCAACTCCCGCGATTGTCGGGGCTTCGCCATCACCGATGGCGACAACGGAAACTGCGCCGACGAGTCTTGAGTCGGTTCCGAGCTTTACTGAAAAGATCGAGACGTTGCGCAATTCAGACGTCGAACTGCGCCTGACGAATCGCGGCGGCGGCATCACTGAGGCGGTAATGCTCAATCAGATCGCCGAAGACGCCAAGCGGGTGATCGTGAATTCCCCGCGGCACACGCCCGTCGGCGCGATGATTGATGACCCCGCAAAGCCTGTGCTTCCGGAATTTACATTGTCGCACCAGTCCGACAGCAGTATCAGCTGCGAACTGACCACGCCTGATGGAATCGCGGTCCGAAAGAAATTTTCCCTGCTGCAATCGAGCGAGAAGAAGGACAATTTTCTTGTCGATCTGAACGTGGACGTTCAGAACACCGGTGCAGGAAGCGTACACGAAGGGCGATTACTTTGTGGCGCTTGGCTCGGCAGCGCCGATTCATCCACGGGATTATCCGTACTACACGCGATTGGTTTGGTGCATCAATGGGAAGGCCAGAGACAGGAACGTGAGTGCATTTCAGGGCAGTGGCGGCCTTCCCCTTGTCGGCATCGGTCAACATCCGGCGCAGCCGTTTTTCCAGGAAAATTTTGCTGGAGCCGAATGGACAGCAGTGACAGATCAGTTTTTCGCCACGATCATCGCGCCGCTGAATGCGAAGGCTACGGGGGTTTGGGGCCATTCGTTCGAAGTCTCAGCCCAGCAAAACATGGTCGGCATCGAAGGTGCGATGCGCATGCCGGGTTTTCAATTGCAGCCAGGTCAAACTTACAACGCGCGATTCCAGATTTGGGCAGGACCGAAAATCTATCATCGGCTGGCGCAGCTCGACCACAACGAAGCGGAGATCATGAACTTCGGTGTGTTCAAGGTTGTCAGTCAATTTCTGCTCAATTTTCTCAACACCATTCATAGCGTGGTGAAAAGCTATGGCATTTCCATTCTGATGTTGACGCTCGTCATTCGTCTTGTGCTCTGGCCGCTTCAAAGCAAAGCGAATCGCTCCATGCGCCAGATGGCTGTGCTCGCGCCAAAAATGCAGGAGTTGCGCGAGAAGTACAAAGACGATCCGACACGCATGAACCAGGAAGTGATGAAGCTTTACAAGCAATATGGCGTTAATCCTGTCGGCGGTTGTTTGCCCATGGTGATACAGATCCCGATTTTCTTCGGCTTGTACCAGATGCTTGCGCAGGCTGTGGAAATGCGAAACTCGAAGTTTCTTTGGGTACAAGACCTTTCACAACCCGACACCGTAGCGCATCTCCCTGTGCTCGGATGGCCGATCAACATCATCCCGCTGTGCATGGCGGCTACGCAAGTTTGGCTCATGGCGATGACGCCGAAGACGGGCGATCCCACTCAGCGCCGCATGATGATGTTTACGCCGCTGATCTTTCTATTTTTCTGCTACAATTTCGCGGCGGCTCTGGCATTGTATTACACCGCACAAAATCTGTTCAGTATCCTGCAGTTTTATCAGAACAAACGACAACCCATGCCGACGCTCGAAAAAGTCGCGCCGGCTGGAAAACGAAAACGATGATGACGCCGAAAGATCTGCTCGACACCATGCTCGGTTACCTCGGCTTTGTGGTGCAAATCGAGGAGACCACGAACGAGGGTGGCAACGCGACGCTGCAGATTTACACAGAGGAAAGCCGTCGGCTCATTGGACGCGACGGTGAGACGCTGGAGGCCATACAGTTTTTGCTTAATCGATTGCTGCAGGCCAGAGATAAGGACGCCGAAAAAGTTATCGTCGATTGCGAACATTATCGATCGATGCGTGAAGATCGCATCGTGCAACGGGTGCGCGAATTGGCCGAGCGCGTGCGGATCACCGGCCGCTCGCTTCAGCTCGAGCCGATGAATTCCTACGAGCGCCGCCTCGTCCACAACGCTTTCAAAGACGATCCGGAGGTTGCGACGTGGAGTCCTTCCGATTCCGCACGCATCAAGCAAATCACGCTGCTAAAGCGCCAGCCGAAACGAGAGGTAGCTTCTCAAGGAAAGGCAATTTCCTAATCGCCTCGGCGATCTGAAGACCGCACAGCCTTGGGTTGAAACCGCGCCGCATCTGTGCCACTTCCCGCGCGCACTTCCGGTCGCCAGCGGAATTTTTGCAGCAGCGGGTTATGTTCTCCTTCCACTGCGTCGGCGATAATTTCTCCAAGCACCGGCGCAAACTTGAATCCGTGCCCGCTGTCACCCGCAGCGACGACTAATCCTTCGCGCTCCGGATCGCGGGCAATCCAGAAATGGCCGTCGTGCGTGTCGCAGTACATGCACACGCGCGTGTAGACGATGGGCTCGTCGGCGAGAGCAGGAAATGTGGATGCCAAAAATTTGCGCAGATTTCTTTCGTCGTCGGAAGTGACGACGCGCTCTGGAGATTCAGGCGACATCTCCCGCCCGGGACCGTGGTTTGCGATCTTCACCACGCCATCGCGATTAATCGGGAAACCGTAATACCCGGTCGTAGTAATGTCCGCGCCGAAAACTGGAAAGCGTTCGGGTACGAATATCTCCGGCTTTGAAGGCTTGAGGTGAAACACTGGCTGGCCTGTGGCGCGAAAAAAGTTTTTCGTAAATGGAAGCAGGTATGGCGTCCATGCGCCGACCGCCATCACAACCAGATCGCCAGGGATGACAACACTACGGCGCCGCTCCTCAATTACGATGCCTTTTACACCGTCGTCGTCTTCATCTAAACAGGCGAAGCGACTGCCGCTCAATAGCTCGATGCCGATGGATTTCGCGCGCTTAATTAATGTTGCAACGGCGCGACCGCTTTCCGCATATCCCGCCTCGATCTCCAGAACTCCATCGCGATAAAGCTCCGGATTCCATGCGGGGAAACGCTTCCAGAATTTTGCCGAGTTCATTCGTTCGACCTTGTGCCCTCGTCGCTTCAAGGTTTTGAAACTTTCATATTCAAAATCACCCGGCTCCATTTGCTCCTGGCAAACGAACATCACCCCGACCTGATGGTATAATTGCGTGCCGAATTCTTCGTTCCATTGGCGCCAGAGCTTTATCGAGCGTTCAGCCAATGCTGTGTAATCCTCGTCTGCGCCATACGCCGCGCGCACCGCCTTGCTGATGTCGGTGGACGCCGCCAGTACGTGCGGCAGCGGCCCCGGATCGACCAGCACGACTTTGTGACCGCGCTTTTTTAGCTCGATCGCGCCAGTAACGCCATTGATCCCCGCGCCAACAACGATCACTTTTGACATCTCAGGGGAAACCGCACGTTGCAGCGGCGCTTGTGTCAAGTGCGGATGTGCTTCATTTGTAGGGCAACCGCTCCGGTTGCCGTTCATGGCAGGCTACGCGCCTGCCCTACAAGAAGCCGTGCCAACTAAGCCGCCCCGCGCAGCGCGCGTTCCCGTTCGGGCAGGGTCGGATGTGAGTAATAAAAGCCGCTGTAGAACGGGTGGGGCGTGAGATTGCTCAGGTTCTTTTCGGTCAACTTGCGCAGTGCTTCAATGAGGCTTTGCGACTCTCCCATGGTTGCGCCCGCGAATGCATCGGCCTCATATTCGAAACGGCGCGACCAGATATGAACGATTGGCGAAAACCAGAAACTGATCGTCCCCGCTAGCAACGCAAACAATAGCATTGCCGGCACGACATTCACCGCGGCAAAGCCTGCGTGATGTTGGAAAGCAAATGCGCGATAAAACCAGTCCTGACGCGCCAGCCATGCGACCACAGCGAAGCCCATGAAGACGCCAACAACGGAAACGCAGAGAGACTTCAATACGTGGTGTTTCTTGTAATGACCGATTTCGTGTGCCAGTACGGATTCCAGTTGCGGCTCGGTGAGCTGCGCGATGAGAGTGTCAAAAAACACTATTTTACGAAAACGACCGAACCCGGTGAAGAAAGCGTTGGAGTGCCGAGACCGTTTACTGCCGTCCATTACTTCGATGCTGCGCGTCGGAAAGTGGGCACGCTGCGCAAGTGCGGAGAGACGTTCACGCAGTGATCCTTCCGGCAGCGGAGTAAATCTGTTGAATAACGGCATGATCACCGAGGGGGCGATGAGCAGCAAAAATAATTGAAAGGCGATGACGACCGCCGCCGCCCAAATCCACCAGTTTGGCCCGGTCCACTCAATCAGTTTCAATACCAGTGCAAGAACTGGATATCCCAGCAACACGGCAAGCAAAAGTCCTTTCATTCGATCGACCACCCAAGTCTTCACCGTCGTCGTATTGAAGCCGAATCGCTCTTCGAGTTTGAACTGCGCGTACCAGGCGAACGGCAAATTTGGGATGCTCAATGCGACGCTGGTAATGAAGAGAAAACCAGCCATCGCCAGCACAGAAGTGCCGAAAGCTGACGTGAATTTCCCAAACGCCCACGGCAAAACGCCGCTGAACAGAATCGCGATGAGTAGCACCGCATCAAATACTGTGACGACGTCTCCGAACCGGCTCTTTGCCATGGTATAATCCACCGAGCGGCGATAGGTCGCCTCGTCAACCATTGCGCGAAATGCAGGCGGCACTTCGTTCGCATGCGCCCGCACGTAGCGTTGGTTCAACCGGCTCAACCACAGTTCAGCGATTCCGCGCGCGAGAATCAGAACCAAAGCGATGACGGCCAACGGTGGCACAAACCCATCGTACGCCGTCATTCTGAGAGAAGCGAAGAATCGTCGTTGCACCGCTAGTCGCGAGCGGCTGCCATGTCCTTTGAATTCGCCGCTTTAGCTTGGGCGGACAGGAATTCACGAACGTGATTCAGTTCGTCTCGTGACACGCCAGCTTTTGAGGTTTGTGCAGCTAGCTTCGTGTAATAACGGCTGGCATTCTCATTGTCACCCGCTTGCTCGGCAGCTTGCGCCGCTCCGTACAATCCTCTGAATCGTCCTGGGTAGATTTTCAGCGCAGCTTCAAATTCCCGCTGCGCTTCCTTCGGTTGCCCGAGTTCGAGCAAAAGACTTCCGAGTTGTTCGCGAATCGGAACGAACGCACCAGGCGAGACGGGATGCTTGCCGAGAGTATCTTCGGAATCGGCTGCCCGACGCAACGTCTCGACAGCTTCATTCTTTCTGCCGTCAGCTGCTGTCACCCATGCCGAAGCCGCCTGCATCTGAAGGTCCAAATGACTCTTAAAATAGTCGAACTTTGAATCCTTCGTCGCGTCCCGCAGTTGCTGCATCCGGGCGATCGCCTTGCGCGCGCCGTCGAGATCGCCAGTGTGTGCGCGTCCGAGCGCGTGACCATATTCGATGAGAGCTTCCATGAACGGGAACGAGGACCAATGTGGCAGCTTGGGAATCGGCAATGTTGCCGCTGCCGCCCAATCGTTTCGCTCAAATGCATACCGAGTTGGAATTGCAGCCAGGGCGTAAGCAGCGCTGAATTCCAGCTCTGGATTTGTCTTCCGCACTTTCGCGGCCAGATCCACAATCTTTTTCGCCTCAGTATCCCGAGCTTCCTGCAAATAGGAGTAAGCCAGGTAATCAAGCGCGTGTAATCCTTCGGCTTCGGTCGCATCACGGTGGCGCATCGCCGCGTAAGCGCGCGAAGCTTCAGCCGAAGCGCGATTGGCAGCGATGGATTCATCCCACATCCCCAAACGGGTAAAGATATGCGACGGCATATGCAGCGCGTGCGGCACCCACGGTGCGATGGAAGCATAACTCTGCGCAGCGGTGAGTCCGCGCTGCGCAAGCTGAGGATAATCGTAGCAATGGATCAGATAATGAACGACGCCGGGGTGATTTGGATTTTGTTTCCACAGCTTTTCCAATATGCCGGCTGCCTCAAGTTGCTTCGACAAGGTCGTGTCGTTAGGCATGGCGTAGCCGACAGAAAGGACCGCGAACGCGTAGAAGGTTTGCGCTTCGAAATCATCGGGATACTTGTCGCGCAGCTGGCGCATTGCTTTTTCATAAGCGATCACTCGATCGCGTGGTCCCACTGGTCCGTGACAGGATTGTCCCACCGGGTCTGTAGTCGAACTGTCAGGCGTATTGTAATAGAGGTTGAGGGCAGCGATAAATCCGCGCTCGCGATCCGAGCCGGCGTTCATCGCCAACGCCCTTTCGATCGCCGCTTTGCCCGCGCGCATTTCGTCAGGAGTGGGTGGCGTCCAAATCGGATGCCACCATGTCATCGCAATTCCCCATTGCGCCATCGCGCATTTCGGGTCGCGTTCGGACACCGAAGTAAAAACGCGTCGGGCCTCTTCGTAAAAGAACGAGTGTAGCAACGCTACGCCACGGGCGAAATCAGATTGAACTTCGGGCGCGCACGTTATCGGAAAACTCACATGCCCGACTCCGCGCAAATCGCCAGGTTCAGGAGCGGTGGCGCATTTGGCAGCGGTCAGAGCAAGGAGGTTGTTGGCCAGTGCAATAAACAAAATCACGCGGGGCCAGCGGGATCGCAGCATTTCCAAGGCTACGTGCCCAGGATTATTCCCGCAAATTCCAAATCATCTCGGCAACGGATTCGCGCCGTTTATTGCGTGACGTTAATCGAACGTAAGAATGATTTTGCCGCTGCGTTTACCCTGTGCCGCGTGTGCCACTGCCGCTTTGACTTCGCTCAGCGGATAAGCTTTCTCGACTTTGGTTTTCAGCACACCGCGCCCGGCCATCTCGAAAATCGGTCGAAATGTCTCCATGCGCTCGGCTGGCGAGGCGTTGTCATACCATTTGTTGATCCAGATGCCGCGAAATCGCAGGTCTTTGAAAATGAGAAGCCCGGTTGGGATTTTCAGTGGCTGCAAGCTCATTGCCCCAAAACTCACCAGCGTACCGCCGATGGCGAGACAATTGGCGAGACGCAACGCGCTGTCGCCGCCGACAGAGTTTAGACCGAGACGAATGGACGCGCCGTCGGTCGCGCTCTTCACTTCTTCGCGAAGATTGTCGCCATCGACGAGCACGACATCACCGCCCTCGGCACACAGTTCATTAATTAATTCCGCACGTCGAACGACGTTCACGGTTCTATAACCGAGTTCGTGTGCGATGTGAATCACGTCGCGACCCGCCGCCGAATTTGCTGCGTTTTGAATTAGCCAATCGCCTTCCTGCAAATTGACATAATCGTGCAGCAATCGCCACGCGGTCAGCGGATTTATTTTTAACATTGCCGCCTGAACAGGCTCGATTTCCTCAGGCACAACGACGAGCTCTTCGGCTTTCACCGCGATCGCATCCCGCCATGTGCCGACGTTATGTGGGAGGATCACGAGCGCGCCGATCGTTAGGCCGTTCACTCCTGCGCCTAACTCAACGACGACGCCCGCGCCTTCAAATCCCGGCGTCGCCGGTAGCGCAGGGCGTACCGGATACTTTCCTTCGATTTGATTTAGATCCGCTGGATTGATCGGCGCGGCGCGCATTTTCACCACAGCTTCCTCTGCGGCTGGCGTCGGCCACGGGCGCGTTTCGACGTGCAATACGTCCGCCGGATTTCCGTGCTTTTCGTAAACGGCTGCGCTTGTAGTTTTGTTCATCGATGCCAACGCACACTGACGCGTCTGACCAGAATGTGCAAACCGCCGTGCCCGGCAACCAGCGGAGTCACTTCATCTCCCAGACCGGTGCCCGGTTCGCTCTGTTCGGCTTGATCGTCAACGTTCTCCTCGCAACGGCAAAAATTTTCGCAGGCGCCATGGGTCACGCGTACGTGTTGATTGCTGATGGAATTGAATCGGCGCTCGATGTCGGCGGCTCAATCGTGATTTGGGGAGGGTTAACCGTCGCCGCGCGGCCGCCTGATCGGACGCATCCATACGGTCACGGTAAGGCCGAGCCAATTGCAGCGGTCGTCGTTGCAGTCGGGGTTATGGCTGCCGCAGTCGGTCTTGCAATCCAAAGTGTCCGCGAAATTTTTCTGCCGCACCATACACCCGCTCCGTGGACACTGGCGGTTCTTGTGGTGGCAATCATCGTAAAGGAAATTCTGTTTCGTTACGTCATCCGGTTTGGACGAAAGATGGAAAGCACCGCGGTTAAAACAGACGCATGGCATCATCGGATTGACGCCTTGACGTCCGCTGCGGCGTTCATCGGCATCTCTCTGGCATTGGTCGGCGGGAAAAATTGGCAAAGTGCCGATGACTGGGCCGCGCTCGTTGCCTGCGCACTGATCGCGGCAAACGGCATTCGCCTCGCACAACCGGCGTTTTATGAAATCATGGACACGGCACCTGGTGGAAAAATTGTCGGGCCCATTCGCGCCGTTGCCAGCTCAGTCCCCGGTGTTGTCGAGGTGGAAAAATGTCACGCCCGCAAGATGGGCTTGGATTATTACGTGGATCTACACGTCGGCGTGGATGGGAACATTTCCGTGCACGAAGGGCACCAGATCGCCCATCGGGTGAAGGCGGCGATCCAGCAAAGCGACTCCCGCGTCGCGGACGTGCTGGTACACATCGAGCCAGCCGGAAATAGGTAACCACCGGTCCTATGGCAAGTTGAGTAAAAAAAGAAGCGGCTGACAGCTGACGGAACCGAGCGTGGGGATATGCAGGTAACCGCTCTGGTTGCCCACGTGGCTGCCGATGCGCCTTCCTTACAATTTGTTGACTGTCACTACCAGAGCGTTTGCAAGGATTTCACGTGCGTGCGCGATCCTTCTGGCGAACTGGATCAGGCGCGGGATCCGGTTGGGGCGGGTGAGAAAGAACGTTATCAGCGCCGCCATGGGAGTCCGCTGATGTTCGATATCGAATAGAACCCGCGCGGGAACTGGGAAAGGTTCGCGCGGCGCATCGGTTATGACGCGCAGTGAGAGGAGCGGAACCGCGTGTTCAGCGCAAATTCGCGCGATGAATTCCGTTTCCATGTCCACCGCGGATGCGCCGGACTTGCGTGCGGTTTCACTTCGCTCGTCGCTGGAATCGATCAAACCAGGTACGGTTAAAAGATCGGCTACACGAATTCGCAGGCTGGCAAAGGCTGCGTGTTTGTCGTTTAGCTCAATCACCGAAAAATTTTTCGCCAACAAGAGATCGCCAACTCGCAGTTCATCGTTGAGCGCGCCTGCAAATCCAGAGCTGATTAAATAGTCGAATTGTTGATCCTGAAGAAAATTTGCCAATCGGTGCCGGCAAGCCTTCTCTCCAACGCCGGTATGAACGACTGCAACCTCTCGATTGTCGATCTTGCCACAAACTGTCTCGATTCCGTTTTTAGCTGACCGGGACTTATTGCTTAAGCGGCGCACGAATCCTGAGCTTTCCGCCGGCAAAGCAAAAGTGACCGCGATCATTCTTATTTGGACGCCCGCTCGAGGATCTGCACGACAAAACTCTTCTTGTCCGCTGTAGCTGTGGGCGATGCCCCCGGCTCTTGCGCTGTAGTCGGGCTGGAGGACCCTGGCTTCTCGCCTCCAATCGATGCAATCGCACCACGAAATTCCTGTTCGCGATTCGCTGGAACGTCGATCAGGATGGTGAGGCGATCGTGGTCTTGAAGCCCCTTTGTCGCGGAACCGCCCAATCGTGAACTGATTGCGACCACTTGATCAGCAACCGCTTCAACTTTTCCCGTCTCGGCTGGTACGATGATTTCGCTTACGCCCAATACATTTGGCGTTGGCGAGAGTGTCGCTGCCGCGCGCTCGATCGATTGCGCGATCTGCTCCCGCATCTGAGCTTCCAGCAGTGGACGGTTTGGATTTTTACTTTCGTGTCTGAAGATGAACCAGAGACCAATGCCGACGTTTACAAACACGAGAACCATGAATGCGGCCCCTATACGAATCGCCATTTTCCGGCCCTGCTCAGAGACGATTTCTGGCCGTGGCAATACAACCTCCCGTGAATCACCGTGCATTCCTGCGTGAATCTGACGCGCGACAGCCAATTGACGTTGCAATTGTTTGTCAGACATCAAACGCTCCTCTAAAGCAGCGCGTTCGGTCGGTAATAATCGACCGTCAAGATAATCAAAAAGCTTGTCAGGATTCACTATTGCCAGAGGAAAAGCGTGATGCCAGACGCCATCAGACGCAACGCCGAAGTGAATCGGCCGGGAGGTAATTTATTCAGGGAATCGGAAAAAAGGACTGGCGGTCACGCGGCAATGCTGAACCATCAATAGCTAAACGACTGAATCGCAGTCGTTAGGTCGGGACCGTTCACGAAACCGATCCTGTGGTTCGGATTCAAAGTAATGTGGACGGGAAAGACATTATCGCCGCCTTGGAAATTCAGCCCGTCGATCGATTCTACCAAATTTCCTATGAGGTCGTAAACCTGGATACTACTGCCATTGTCGAGCTGTCCGTCCGAAAAGGCCTGCGCGACGAGGAATAGCTTGTTTACCGGATCAAACTCGATGTCTCCTCCGCTCGCGGTTGAAGTTTGCGGATCGTGTCCTGGTAGGAATACGCTGATACCGGTGGAATCGTTCAGGTTATAGAACTGCACGGCGGAGTCGAAAGAAGTATCAGTGCAAAGAACTCCGTCTTCCGAATCGACTGCGATGCCGTTGATGACTCCCAGACCCAGGCCGGTTCGTTTCACAAAGGAACCGCTGGTTAAATCGACAAAAGCGATAAGCGGCGGAAGGATAAAGGGCGACGGCTTGTCATGTCCCAGGATAGCTTGGTTTCCTATGGGATCGAAGGCAATGACAGGAGGCGCTTCCTGGGTGAAATCCGGATCGGTAATGTCGATGAGTGGTCCGAAAGTGTTATCCGCGAGATTGGAGCTGAAGACGACTGGGTTCACGTTCGTGTCAACACTGAGGGCGTAGACCGCGACATTCGGACTGCCGTCCAAGGCGGGTTTCACTTGGTTGACGATTTGTTTGGGGCCGATCGGTGGCGTCCACTGGCCATTAATCATGTTGCCCGCGAGCGGATTGATGGTGGAAAAGGTTCGCCTGATATTAAACAGACCTCTGACGTGTTCATACTCGACCAAGCCGACCGATCCGGCTACGCCCAAGGCGATAGCGTCATCCTGCGATTCCGACTTCGCCAGGACTCTTATGATCCTACCCGTAACCTGGCTGAAGGTTTCAACTCTAGCCGACAGCGTGCCGTCGGGGTTTGATAGCGCCTCGCAGAGCAGACCTTCTGTGCCGTTCGGATCGACCTCGAAACCAAAGATCAAGCCACCGAGCATGCCGCGAACGATGACGTCACCCGCGCCAGCATCTGGATTCACTTGAAACCGGGACTGGTCGGAGGCGCGAGTGAGCGATGCCGAAAAAACAAACAGCCCGACCAGCGCGGTCGAAATAGATCGTTTCGTTAGGATGGTGCCGGGATGAAAGAGCGATTTCATCCCTGATACTTTCCCTGGAACGCTCGCGCCCCAAGCATTGAATTGTAACAGAACCGTTACGTTTGCACACTTCATCCCCAGTTGGGTGAACAGGACTCTATGGATATCGGTTGGCGCTGGACGATGTACGCAAGAAGATGGGGATGACTGAAGTGTTGCCTCCCGCACGTGCACAGTCGTCTTGCAAGAGGAAGGAATTTCAAGCCGGCTGGAAGATGCAACGACCGTCTCCGCAGCCGCGAAAAACAGTTGAGGTCGAGAACGCTCCTGCAGGGAGCAAACCAGCCGCCGACATTTGACCTTTGCTCTGTGACATAGCGGGCAATAGAGTCGCCATGTGGCCGAGGGCGATCAGTCCAAGAAAGGACGCCACCGGCACATCTGGCGCCGGTTGATGATTGGCCTCGCGATATGCGTGGGGTTCCTGATCGTTTTTCATCGGCCGATTTTGCTAGCCATAGTCCGGCAGGTGGGGCTTCGGTACGCTAGCAAAGAGAACCTGAAGATCGATTTTCGTCTGGAAGGGAATCCTCTCAGCGATTTAACGCTTCGAAATGTTCACGGGGTGGCGACTGGGCCGTCCGCGATCGAATCGATCGACATCGATTCATTGTACGTCGATTACAGCTTATTCGGCCTCATTCTGAATGGGGCTTCGCATCTCTTGCAGGACGTTGAAGTACGCGGTGCACAGGTCGTCCTGAATCCGGCAAGGGCGCCACCGCCCGAGCCGGTCCCGAAACAAAAACCAAGCTTGCCTTCTGTCTTTCCCGACCGGATTCGATTGGCAGATGCGACGCTCATTATTAGAGAGACGCCTAACGATTTTGTCATTGAACATGCTGATCTTGATTTAAGTCCGCGCGCTCCGGGCGAGCTGCGAATCGGAAAACTGCAACTACCGTCAGGCGAGAGTTGGTCCAGAATTTTGGGACAAACGTCTTACACGGACAAGAACTTGATCCTGCGCGACGTGGCTTTGAGCGATCAGGAACAGATCCGCCTCCTGAACATCGATGCGTCACGCATCGATTCCAAAGCGCTCGCGGCCAAGGTGGATGCCGTTATCGGGGGCGGCCAATTGTCTGTCTCGGCTGCGTTGAATGAAACCGCATCTTCTCTCAACGCGAAGGTTAATCTGGCTGCAGAGAAGATTGAGGCAGCATCGCTAAATAAGTTCCTTTTGCTTCCGGAAAATTATTTCTCCGGTGAAATTGAGCGGCTTGCCTTGGATGGCACAGGAGTGATCGACTCGCCGCGTACTTGGAGCGGAACGATGTCCCTGCGGCTCAGCAACGCGCATGTGCCCGCGATGAATTTCGACAAGAGCGCTGTCGAAATTTCCGCTGGGCAGGGGAGAGCGAAGTTACAGTCAGCCGATATTATTCAGAACCAGAACGAATTTCATCTGAACGGGACAATCGATCTGCCGGCAACATTCGAAGATTTCGCCCGGACACCAGCGAGTCTACAAATCGCCGGCAAGGCGCCTGATCTGGAGAAACTGACCGCGGGACTGCCTGTTGGCTTGACCGGGTCAGTTCAGTGTAACGGCAAAATCGACATCGTTGATGCAAGCGTGCAGGTGACACTTGGTCTTGCAGGCGAGGCGGTCGGTTTTCCAGAGGGGATCATCGACAACCTGAACGCCACTTTGCGCGCATCCCAAAAGGTAGGGCGCGATAGCAAAAAACCCTGGTTCGCGGATCTTCGCACGGCAGTGGAGTTCACCCTGACCGGCATGCGTTATCGCGATTACATCGTCGATTCAGTGCACGGATCGATGAACGGAGCCGATGACCAACTCGGACTTGATGGAGTTACTCTCCGTCGCAATCAAAATGAGCTAAGCATTCGCGGCCGTTACCAGCTCCCGGTAAACATTGGCAATGCGTCTTCACAACCACTGCAGTTGGATATTGCGTTGAATGCTCCCGAGACCGGCGATTTTTGGGTGGCAAATTCTCCGAACAAAATCAGTGGTCCACTGCAAATGACGGGTCACATCGAGCGCAAACAAGGAATCGTCGACGGGCACATCTCACTCTCAGGATCGAATCTGAAAATGCGGGAACTGGTTGTGCAACGGTTGAGCGCCCAGTCGTCGATTGCAAACAATGTGGTCCATCTGAATGAGTGCAGCGCGACTCTGAACAACACCGATTACATCAACGCAACTGGGACATTGAGCCTGCAGCCGCCTCAGCACTACAGCGGCAAGGCGTCCGCGAGCGTATCGAACCTGGCGGTGTTGGAGCCGCTTTTGCGTGCGTTCGGCAATCAGAGTCAACTGACCGGCTCGTTCAAATTGGATTGGGAGGGCAGCGGCAATGCGCAGGCGTTTAAAAACACCGGCAACCTAAAGCTCGTTTTGGAAAAAGCGCGCTACGGAAATTTGCAAGGGCTCCAGGCGAACATCGACGCGTCGTACTCGCCGGAGGGTCTTGATGTGCCGATCATTTTTTTCGCGACGACCAACATGGATTTCAATGCGATCGCTCGGACCAGGGGTGATACACTGGAGATAGACAAGATCCAGCTGAATCAGATTGTCGCCTCGCAACCGCCGCGAGCTGGCCGCAGCGGGGTGGTTGGACAACGCACCCCGGCGCAACAACTCACGAATTACGCATACGGCTATGTCTCGCTTCCGTTTGTGTGGCGAAATCTCGGGACAAAATCCACGGTGATTCCCTCTTCCGGCAAGGTGTCGGCGATAGTGCGGTCTGAGAATCTTGATCTAAAGAGGCTGGCGCAAGATCTCGGCATCAAATCGACAATCTCCGGCATCGTGAATGCGAAGCTTGACGGTGACGGAACAATTGCAGATTTGAAAACGCAGCTTGACCTCCAGGTGCGGGATTTGCGCAACGAACAGTGGCCGTACATGGAGCCGGCGACGTTCGAGCTGAGCGCGCAGACCGTGCAGAACCGGCTGACCGCTTCGGGCAAGCTGCAACAGCCGCGGATTCAGCCGCTGGAAATAAACGCCAGCATGCCGTTCGACGTGCAGAAAATTGTCAAGGATCGGGGATTTGCCGACGACACGCCGATCACGGCCAGAGCACGCGTCCCGCGGACTTCGGTAAATTTCGTTCGGCAATTTGTTCCTGAGCTTCAGCAATTGGATGGCGATCTGGGCCTGGACGTTGATGTGAGCGGAACGTTCGCTCATCCGGTCTTGAGTGGAGCGGGGGATATGACGGTGAACGTCGCCCGTTTCACCAACGCGACTATTCCCGCGCTGAGAGGTTTTTATGCGCGGTTCACTTTTAGGGACAACGCGCTTAGTCTCGATCGCTTCGGAGGCAATTTGGCTGGGGGGCCATTTACGATGAGCGGTCGCGTCACATTTGCCAAGCTGACGCAACCGGCTCTCGATTTGCAAGCGAGAGCTCAGAGCGTGCTGGTCGCGCGCAACGACACGCTCACGATTCGGGCGGACGCAAATATCGGGATAACCGGTCCACTGGCTTCCGCGACGGTCGCCGGCACTGTTGCGCTAACAGACAGCCACATTCTCAAGAACATTGAGCTAATTCCCATAGGTTTGCCCGGCCGCCCCCCGCCACAGCCACCCTCGGCGACGCCTGATTTATCTGTGACAGCCCCGCCGCTGCGCGACTGGAAGTTTAACGTTGCAATCACAACCAAAAATCCGGTGGAGATTCGCGGCAATCTGGCAAGTGGCGGAGCGACTGTCGATTTGAAATTGACCGGGACGGGTCTGCATCCAGGACTGCAGGGCCTGGTACAGATGCAAAACGTCGAGGCCACGTTGCCTTTCAGCCGGCTCAATGTTTCACAAGGCTTGCTCACTTTCGATCCAAGCGATCCGTTGAATCCCAAAATCACTCTGCAAGGGACCTCGGTCATCCGCGATTACACAGTGCGCGTTTATGTTTACGGAACTGTGGAGTCGCCCCAGGCCATTTTCAGCAGCGAACCGCCTCTGCCGCAGGAGGAAATCATTTCCTTGATCGCGACGGGCGCAACCAGACAGGAACTCTCAGGAACAAATGTTCTCGCTGGTCGCGCCGCCATGCTGCTAGTGCAGGAGCTATACCGCAAAGTCGTCAAAAAAGGTCAGCCCACCCAAAGCAACACGGTTTTTAACAGGTTGGATTTGGATTTGGGAACAGTCGATCCGCGAACCGGTCAGCAGCAGGCAACAGTGCGATTTAAAATCGACGATCACCTTGTACTTACCGGAGACGTTGGCGTCCGAGGTGATTTTCGCGGACGACTAAAATACCTGATTCGGTTTCGCTGACATGCTACGCCCGCTCGTTTTTTGCGTTGGAACAGTAGCGTTCGTATTTGAAGTCGCAGCGCAAGGCGCGGTCGACGTCGTGCGACCCGAGCAGCAACAGAAAACAGAGCGAGCAATCGCAAAGGAAAAGGCGAGACGCGCGAAGCAGGCAAGCCTGATCGAATTTCGCGGCAACCAGGCATTCAAGGAGAACGAACTTAGGACCGCTCTGAAGGAGGAGATCACTACGATTGAGGATTTTGGGTTGAGCCCGGCGCGCGCGGATGATCTGGCTTTTTTCCTCGAAGTCTTTTACCGAAAACACGGCTACGCGAAAGTGGACGTCCGGTACGTGATCGAATCGTCGGATCGCCTGCGTTTGGATATCACCGAGGGCCCGCAATTCACGGTGCGTAATGTGATCTTCAATGGGAACGTGCACGAGCCTGCGGACAAACTGTTCAATTATATGATCGGGCCGACTCGTGAGCGATATTCGGCTCTCCAGAAACAATACCCTTTTGTGGCCGCCGATATGGAGGAAGGCGCCCGTCTCGTGCAGCGCTTTTATCTGGCCGAAGGTTTTTTGAATGTAGTCGTCGATCCGCCGCGTTCTGATTTTCAAAATCAAAGTAACCAGGTGGACGTAATTGTTCCGATCCATGAAGGCAGGCAGTATTTCTTCGGAAGAATCTCCTTTGCCGGGCAGACCGTTTACGGTCCGGATGCACTTCGTGGGCAAATATCCGACCTGCTCCAGCAACCTTACACCGATGTGCGTGTGGAGGATATTCCGCGCCGTCTCCAGGAGTATTTCAAAAGGCGCGGTTACTATGATGTGAAGGTGGAGGCCAATGGCGCGCCTGAGGAAGCAGTCAACGGGCGTGTGCCAGTGGAAGTCTCGATTTCAACTGGGCCGGTTTACCATTTCGACGGTGTGACCGTGAACGGGTTGCAGCGGCTGCATCCCAGTTTTGTGACCAAGCGATTTACAAAATTGGATGGAAAAACCTACAGCCCCGATGTTCTTGATGAGAGATTTCGGACGCTGATGAAGACTGGCCTGTTCAATCTGTTGCAGATCAAGCCCGTGCCCGTGGATGGAAATCTATTGCGGCTCGAAATTTCCGCCGAGGAAGCCAAGAGCAAGGAATTTGGTTTTTGGGGTGGATTTGATACTTACGAAGGCGCGCTTGCCGGCGTGCAGGTCGGCGATCGCGACCTGTTTGGCACTGGCCGTGCAGGATCGGCAACGATCGAGGTCTCGCAACGCAGCTATCGCGGCGAAATTCTGTACGAGGATCCATTTTTCTTCGACACGAACATTTTCTTCAGAGCACGAGCGAGCGCCTTTACTTTTGATTATGATGGCTACTCGAAATTTGAATTGGGCGGACACTTCGATTTTACCCGTAAAATTACCAAAAACGATGAGGTCGGCCTGGCCGTCGCCATTCGGCATGTGAAGATCACCGACTCCGAGATCAGGCCCACCTTCCTGCTTGGTCCAACGACGAACTACCTTGTAAATACGGTCGGCCTGACGAATACGCTGGATATGCGCGAGAGTCCAAACGTCACGCCACGGGGTTTCCTGATCAATAACACCGTGGATCTGGCTTCGAGCGCGTTGGGCAGCGATATCGAATTTATCCGAGGCACAATGAGGGTCGGTTACTACCTTCCGTTTGGACCCAAGCCGCTTACTCCGAGTGTCGTCGGAGTCGAGCGCGCCGGCACGCCGTTGCAGCGTTGGTTTCGGCAATCCTCGATCGCATTTGGCGCGCGCTCTGGGATTATTCATTCGCTCACGAGCAGTAGCTCCGACGAAGCAACGGCCCTCCCGATTGACGAACGTTTCTTCATCGGCGGCGCCACAACCGTGCGTAGTTTTGGCGAACGCGACCTTGGCCCGCACGATAATCACGGACATCCTGTCGGAGGAGAATTTTATACCGTGTTCAATGTCGAATACAGCTTTCCGATTTTTGGCGAACTGCAGGGCGCGATCTTCACCGACGCGGGCAATCTCTTGCCGAGCTCGGAAGACATTGGCCTGGAAGATATGCGCTACGCGATTGGCGCGGGCTTGCGCTACAAGCTGCCAGTCGGTCCGATTCGTCTCGATTACGGCGTCAATCCCGATCCGCAGGCCGGTGAAGATTTCGGCGCCTTCCACTTCAGTTTTGGCTTTGCGTTTTGACGGAGAACCCGCGAATTGCGCGAATGACGCCAATAAAACTCTTGTCGAACGTTCGGAAAATTCTGGAACGTTATCGTGTGCTTAGAGTGACTCACGGGCACTTTATGTGCGTTTTCTTATGGAGATGCGAATGCAGATTTCTGGGGAGCGCAGGCTGCCAGCCTGCAGCATTCGACTGCTGCCCGAATGCACTCGACAGCGCAACTATCCAAAGCGACGAAGCATGTTCGCAGCAAGCTGCCGCGAACTACAGGCCGGCGGCCTGTGCTCCCCAGACATGCGAACTCGCTGCAATCGGTGATCGCGGATGACACTGCGAAATCTCGGAGACATGCCGCCGGAGGAATTTCGCAAACAGCTCCACGAATTAGCGGACTGGACTGCAGATTTCCGCGAACACATCGAACGGCTGCGTGTGGCACCTGACGCTCAACCCGGAGCGATCCGTGCACAACTGCCTGATCGCGGACCCGACGAAGGCGAAGCATTCGAGAAAATTCTCAGCGACGTAAACCGGATCATCGTTCCTGGCATGGTGCATTGGAGCCACCCGATGTTTCTCGGCTACTTTGGATGGACCACCACCGCGCCGGGAATTCTCGGCGAAATTCTCAGCGCACCGCTCAACGTGAACGCGATGACATGGCGCACGTGTCCAGCTGCAACCGAGCTTGAAACCGTGGTGATCGATTGGCTTCGGCAATGGGTGAATCTGCCGAAGGAATTTGATGGCGTGGTTTATGACACCGCGTCGGTTGGCATCCTGCATGCCATGGCAGCGGCGCGAGAAGAAGCCGCGCCATCAGTGCGCAAACGCGGTCTCGCCGGACGTGCCGATGTTCCGCGTTTCCGCATTTACACTTCCGATCAAGCGCATAATGCCGCCGAAAAGGCGGCTATCGCTCTCGGCATCGGCGAAGAAAATGTGCGCCGCGTTCCCAGTGACGGTGAGTTTCGAATGGACCTGCCGGTTTTGCGCGAACTGGTTGCGGCAGATCGAGAATCAGGTTTCAAGCCGATGGCGGTCATCGCGACCGCTGGAACCACCTCGACCGCTAGCGTTGATCCAATCGTTGGGCTGGCAAATCTTTGTCGCGAAGAGAAGATGTGGTTGCACATTGATGCCGCATACGGGGGCGGGTTCGCAATCGTTCCGGAATACAAATGGATCACCGAAGCCTGGAGCGCCGCCGATTCGATTATCATCAATCCACACAAGTCGCTTTTTGTGCCCCTCGATTTCAGCGTGCTGTTTGTGCGCGATCTGGAGCGCTTGCGCCGTGTTTTCTCGCTCGCGCCGCCGGACGTTTTGCGTGGCGATACCGTGGAGGCCACAAAGAACTACATGGATTACGGGGTACAGCTCGGACGCCGATTCCGCGCACTCAAAGCCTGGGTGATCTGGAGGTCGTTAGGCCGCGTGGGAATCGTTGCGCTCCTGCGAGAGCAAATCCGTCTGGCAAATTTGCTCGCCTTTTGGATCAAAGAGGACAACCATTTCGAGCTATCCGTGCCGGTCAGCATGGGAGTAGTGTGCTTTCGATTTATGGCCGGCATCCGTGATGTCGGGCCGGGATCGCCGCCCACGGCTACAGCACGCCAACTTGACAAATTGAACAGCGAGATCGTGGAGCGGATCAATGCGAGCGGACGCGCTTATCTTACGCAAACGAACTTGCGCGGCCGAAGCGTGATGCGAATCGGCCTCGGCAACGTCCTCACGACCGAAGACCATTTGCGCAAAGCGTGGGAATTGATCTGTCAAACCGCCAACGAAGTACATCGCGAGGACTGAGTAAAACGATCGCGCACTGTCATTCTGATCCCGCAGTCGCCGGAGAGGAATCTGGATCAAATTTGGACCGATCCGCCAACAGAAATAGACAGAGATGTTTCGCTTCGCTCAACGTGACAGCCCATTTATATGTTCTAGTGAATAGTCACGATCCCAAGACATCTGACATTCCAGTTGTTGCGGCGACGTGCAGCCGCAACTAATTTTCTTCCGTTATGATGAAGTTACTGCGCAGGCACAAGGACTGGCTGATGATCGTGATAGCGATTCTGGCAATCCCGTTCGTTTTCTATTTTGTCAAAACGCCGGATTACGGAGCGATACGCGCGGATCAATTTGCTCGCATCTATGATCGGAATGTTTCGACGTTGGAAGCGCAGCAAAGCGCGCGGCTTCTCAACCTGGCGCAGGCCCTCGGCATGTCCGATTTCGTTGGAACGATGACAGCAGGAGCGGGGCTTAACCAGAATCAGGCCGCCGTCCAATTCATTGTGAACCTGCTGGTCCTGCGGCACGAAGCAGACCGCCTCGGGCTGCGCCCCAGCGCTTCCGAGATTGCCGATGTCGTACGCAAGCTGCCGGCTTTCCAGGGCGCCTCGGGCTTCGACATCAACAAATTCAATGATGTTGTTCAGAACGCGCTGGCGCCGCTGGGGCTTTCTGAAGAGCACATCGAACAACTGGTGCGCGACCAGATTTCCCTGAGCGAAATCCAACAGCTTTTGGCAGCTGGCGTTTCGCTTCCCAGGAGCGAATTAGATGAAAATTTTCGGCGCGGTTACGACAAACTTTACGTCAGCGTGATTCGATTTCGGTCGGCTGATTTCGATAAGGACATCAAGATTAATGACGAAGATGTGCAGAAGTATTACGAAGCGCACAAATCCGAGCTCAAAGCCGGCGAGAAACGCAAGGTCGAGTTTGTTCAGCTGACGATGACCGAAGAAGAAAAGAAGTTGACGGGCAAGGAACGGATCGAGGCGTTACAAAAGCTGGCCGATCGCGCAACCGATTTTACACAGGCGCTGCTGCAGAAGGACGCGGACTTCAAGCAGGCGGCTGCGAAATCTCAGTTGCCGGTGCATGAGACCGGCGAGTTCACTGCGACGGAGCCGGACCCACAGTTAAAAGCCGATCCTCAGCTTGGCGCCGCAGCGTTCAAGTTATCGGCACAAGAACCGAACAGCGATCCGGTCCAGGCGGCAGATGGATTTTATATTTTGCATCTTATCGGGACGACTGAGGCGCGGCCTCTCACGCTCGAGGAGGCGAAACCGAAAATTGTGGAGGCGTTAAAAAAGACGCGGTCGCGGGAGTTAATGTCCACTAAAGGTGTGGAACTGGCACAACAACTAAGGGAGGAAAACAAATCTCCCGCAGGCGCGGGACTTCAAGCCGTTATTGAAAAAGCCGGTGTAAAACTTGAGAAGCTTCCGCCGTTTTCCTTGATTGAGGAGGAACAAGAAAAGTCCGACGCAAAGGAGCAGAAGAACCAGTCGTCTGAGCTGGTTGCTGTGAAAAATGCTGTGGCGTTATTGAAGGCGGACGACGTCAGCGATTTTGTGCCTTCTGGCACTGACGGATTCATTGCGATTATGGAGAAGCGCGAGTCGCCCGCCGACGCGAATGCAGGAGAGAAGAAAGCAGTATTCGAAAAGAGAATTTTAGAGAACAAAGAACGACTCGTTCTAGTCGAATGGCTGCGCGACCGGCAGCAAGCTGCAGGGTTGGAGTTTAAGAAAGGATAGGCTTTTCACCAAGCTCACAAAGGACGCGATGAAAGTCTCTGCTTCCCGCTTCTCGTTCCCGTTCGTTGTCACCCTGTGGCGGTTGCGAGAATAAATGCAAACGTCAGCCGAAATTTTTGACGACGCCAGCGGCGACGTCGCTGTCGGCGACTTGAACAGCGCGGCGGAGAAGTATCAGCAGTGCGTACAGCTCGATCCGAATTTTTTCGATGGCTGGCACGCGCTCGGCATGGCGCTGATGAAGCTCGGGCGGTTCGAGGAAGCGATCCAGGCCGGCAAACGCGCGGTGGAGTTACAGCCTAACGACCAGATCGGCTGGACCAGTCTTTCGCTTTTTTACAATCGCGCCGGCAACATCAAGGAAGCCGAAGCCGCCGGAACCAAGGCCAAGATCATTTCCTGGGGCGGGAAAGTTGCCAAAGAGTAACGGCGAACAAAATCACTTCCGCGACAGATGTTGAACCATGGTTTCTTGCGGTTGACACAACCAGAAGCATTTTTGTTTTGGACAACGCATTCTGAATTTTTCTCCGGATGGCGAACGGACCCATTCGCACTGAACCCGATCAAATGACGCGGACGCAGGCCGGGCCCCTGATTTCAATCTTCTTCCGTGGTCACCTTCTGCGTCGTTTTGAGAATCCTGGCTTCGCCATGTTGATCAAAGCCAATCACAACCGTGCGAGTAGCGATCATTACATTGTCGGCGCGCGTTTTCTTGGTTTCGATCTCAGCCACTAGTGAGCCATCTTTCTCCCAACGTAACGCGTGCGTATAATCGGCGTCGGTGATGTTTCCCTCGCCACTATTGGCTGGAAGTTGTACTCGCGGAAATTTCGGCACTTTGATTTGATGAAACACGTCGCCGGATCGTGAAAACACCGCAATCTTCGAACCGCGACTGTTAACCGTATAGCTGAACGCGAATTCCTTTGAGTCCGATGTCCAAGCCGCATTGGCATCGACTCGATAAGTGAAGTCGTCTTGCGATTGAACAATCCGATGTAGAATCTTTCCTGAGTCCTTTTCGATCAGGTCAACGGTTTTCCGACCTTCCGGAGTGCGTGTCAACAAAAACGCGAACCGCCCATCAGGCGACGGATATTGGATCATTTTTTCTGTTTTGTCCTGAGAATCCGGTGCGCAAATCCCGCACGGGATTGCGACCGCGAACGCGAGAACTAACATCCCGTTTCTCATCTACCGAGACTGCTTAATGCCGAAAGTTTCACCGGTAAAAGGCAAAATTCTCTTCGAGCCCGCAAAATCGTGAAAATTCAGCCTCATACAAAGTTCACGAAGGACATTACGGGACAATGCTTTTTTCCAGGACTGGTTGTTTGCGGTGATTCGTAGTGACCGTTGTGTTCGTGGTGCGAAACTGTCACCAGATGTTCACGCGCTTCTCGCCGGGACGGACCATTGGTGAGCCACTGGGAATATTAAACGCCTGTTGAAATTCCGGCATGTCGGATAGCGGGCCATTGACGCGAAATTTCGCCGGAGAATGCGGGTCGGTGGTGAGTCGTAACTTTTGGTCGGCGTCGCGAATCTTCGATCGCCAGATTGCCGCAAATGAGAGGAAGAAACGTTGCTCCGGTGTGAAGCCGTCAATTTTCTTTGTGCGATCTTCGGGATGTTTTGCCAGCGCTTTCTGTAACGCTGCGTAGGCCAGTTTCAGGCCGCCGATGTCGGCAATGTTTTCACCCTGTGTGAGTTCACCATTCACATGTAGCCCCGGCAATGCTTCATACGCATTGTATTGAGCCACGACTGCTTTGCGACGTTTGTTGTATTCGTCGGCCGATGTTTTTGACCACCAGTCACGCAAATTTCCATTAGCATCGAACTGGCGGCCCTGATCGTCGAAACCGTGCGTCATTTCGTGCCCGATTACGGCACCGATCGCGCCATAGTTCACGGCGTCATCCGCATTTGCATAGAAGAAAGGCGGCTGCAAAATGCCGGCCGGAAAAACGATTTCGTTACGGTTCGGTTGGTAGTACGCATTCACTGTCGGTGGTGTCATGCCCCAGTCGGTGGGATCGACCGGCTTTCCGATCTTGTTCAGTTCGCGCGTGGTCGCAAACTGTGCGGCGCGGATGTCATTCAAGACGTACGGGCCACGGTCGATCCGCAGCAGGGAATAATCGAGCCATTTGTCCGGATAACCAATTTTCACCTGCATTGCGGCAAGTTTCTTCAACGCCTGTTCCTTCGTGGGTTGATCCATCCAATCGAGTGTCTTGATCCGGTCCGCGAGCGCTTCCTTCAAGTTGTTGACCATCTCGAGGGCGCGCGCTTTTGCTTCTGGCGGAAAATTGTACGCGACGTAAAGCTTACCGAGCGCCTCGCCGATCGAACCGTCTTCGGACTCGATCACGCGCTTCCAACGGGGTTTGATCTGTTGCGCGCCCCGCAAGAGCCGCTCTTTGAAATTGAAATCTGCATCAACAAAATCTTTCGACAGGTCCGATGCGGTTGCGTCGATCAAATGCCAGCGCAGATAGGCTTTGAAATCGTCCAACGGCGTTTCTTTGAACACTTGATCGGCCGTTTTGAAAAACTCCGGCTGATGAACGTTGACGTCCTGCGGCGCGAGCAGGTTGATTGTCTCGAAGTAATCGCTCCAATTCCAGTCCGGCGTCAGGTTTTGGAACTGTTGCAGCGGCATTTTGTTGTAATTTTTCTGTGGATCGCGCAGTTGCACGCGAGTGCGCGACGCCTGGGCGAGCTTCGTCTCCAAGGCCAGAATACTCTTGGCTTCATTTTGCGCTTGTGCTGCAGGATCGCCCAGCAGCGTCAACATCTTGGCGACGTGATCCACATATTGGTCACGCAACTTTTTCGAAGGCTCGTCCGTCTTGGTGTAATAATCGCGGTCCGGCAAACCGAGCCCGCCTTGAGCCGCCTGTGCGATCTCGTGTGTGCTGTCTTTCGAATCGGGTTGTGATCCGAAATTGAATAGCGCGTCGATTCCAATTGAATGGAGATGGGCGATTTCCTTCAGCAATGCACTGCGCTCGTTGATGGCGGCGATTACGTTGAACTCGTCGTCGAGCGGCTTCGTCTTCAAAGCTTCGATCGTTTTCTCGTCCATGCCGCTTGCATAGAAGTCGCCGACTTTCTCTGCTTCGGGCGCCATCCGCGGATCGACTTTCGTGCCTTCCGCTTTCTCCGCGATCTCTTGAAGTGCGTCGTTATTGTGCTCGATCAGCTCGTTGAAGCTTCCCCAGCGGGTGTACTCCGGCGGGATTTCAGTGCGCTTGATCCAACCGCCGTTGGCATAGAGAAAGAAATCGTCCGACGGTTTCACTGAGGTGTCGAAGTTCGACGGATCGATCGGTGGCGGATTATTGTCCGGCGACGGCTGCGGCTGGGCCAATACACCAAATGCGCAAAGAAGCGAAAGGCTGATCGTGATGAATGACTTCATAATCTTGAGAATGAGATGAATGACTTTGGATTGGTAAACCGACTTAGACCTCCAAAGCTCTATTTCCGTTGAAGCGCCCATGGCGAATCCGGGAAGAGCGCGTTTTCACGTCCGGCAAGCACGTCCCGCGGGCGCAGACTCCCCGGAATCAGCAAAGGATCGCCTCGGCGTTACGCCGAAACTAACAGCACCGCTACAACTGCTCGATCGTGTATCCGCGCTTTTGCAGTAACGTAATCACGCTGTGCGGCCCGGAGAAATGGAGAGCGCCTGCAACAACCGCCGTCGACTTGCCGGTTCTTAGCTCCGCTTCGATTCGGGGGATCCATTTTACATTGCGGTCATCAACAAAACGCGCCGCAATTTTGGGCGCTTTCGTGCGGAGGTGAGCATCGCCTGCCCAAAGCGCGTCGGTATTGCCCTTGCGCCACGCCTTGTACATCCTGGCGAATTCCTTTTCTCCATTGTCCGGTTGACTAAGGGCGTCCTGCAGGATGAATTCGGCGTCTCGATCGGATAACCCGCTCATCACGGCCACATGTTCGTTAACGGATTCCAATCCTTCGATTTCCTTTCCCGCTCTCACGGCTGTATCGACGAAGTAATTATCCAGGCCATGCGAAGCAGATGTCTTGCTGTATGCCGCTGGGGCTGCCAAATGCTGCGCAATCCACCACGGCTTGTAACGAAGCTGGCTATCGAAGCTGCCGAATTGCTCGCCATTTCCGCCGCGACCCTCGGGGATGACGGTGAACATATTTTTACGAAGCCATGCCAGTAGCTCCGGACTGATTTTCGAGCGGAGGTCTTGTCCTGGTGGATATTTCGCCGCGGCCTCAAATTTTTTCTCGAATTCTGCGTGCCGGGTCGGGTCGAATTCAAAGATAAGCCGGTTGCTTTGCTTCAGCGCGATCTCGTACGGCGTGGGCAATGGATAGTCTTTTTTGCTCAGCGCATGAATTGAGCCGACAAGGTAGAACGGAGCTCGTGCATTGGTCACGCGCCAGACGCAACATTTCGGAAACCTTTTGTTTTGCGGAGCTGCCTCCGTCGCGAGTGGAATCAATGTCAACATGACGAGCGATGCGATGATACCGCCAGCGGTTCGTCGAACCCGGAAGAACATTTCCGGCTTTTAGCGCGAAAAAGGAGTAAGTCAATTGGTAGTTTGCTGAACCGGGAACGATGTCTGGTAAGCCGCCACTCCTTGAGGTGAACGCGATTTTCGCTAGCATACGCGCAGGCATGCCCCTCCCGGTGAAGCGTTGGTCGATTTTCGCGTTTGTCCTCGCTTACTTCACCTTTGCATCATCGATCGCATTTGCCGCTGTCGAGTGGCAAGTCATCAAGGTCAACGGACACGATTATCTGAGCGTCGATAATATTTCGAAATTCTACGGATTGCCCGCAGAAGTAATCCCGTCGGGAGCGAAGATGCAGCCGGAAACGGCAGATCACCCGCTCGAATTCGTTAGCGGCAGTCGGGAAGCGATTATCAATGGCGCCCGAAGTTGGCTGTGCTTTCCACTGGTCGAGCAGGAGGGAAAATTTCTGGTTTCGCGCACTGACGTAGCAAAAACGATTGAGCCGCTTGTGCGGCCGCACCGTGTTCCAAACGTGGGTAAGGTTCAGACCGTCGTGCTGGATCCCGGACACGGCGGCTACGACAAGGGGCAGGTGAGTCGTTACGGGTCGGAGAAAGATTTCGCCCTGGATGTGGCGCGAAAACTCCGCCCGATTTTGCAGGCGAAAGGACTGCGAGTAATCATGACGCGCGAGGGCGATTATTTCGTGCCTTTGGAAGTGCGCGCGCAGATCGCCAACGCTGCGCGTAACTCGATTTTCGTCAGCATTCACTTCAACGCGACGAATGAAGATCCGAACGCTACCGGGTTCGAAATTTTTTCGTTCACGCCGCAAGGCGCGCCTTCAACCTCCGACAACACCATGGCTGCCAGTTTTCGAAACACGCAACCCGGCAGTTCTGTGGATGCGCAAAGCCTGGCACTCTCGGCTTGCATTTATCATTCGCTTCTCGGGCATATCCCCGAGTTTGACCGCGGTATCAAGCGCGCCCGATTCGCAGTGCTGCGCCTGACGAAAGTGCCAGCGGTTCTCATCGAAGGCGGATTCCTCACGGAGCGCGGTGAAAGCAAATTGATTTCGAACAAAGATTGGCGCGCGAAACTCGCGGGCGCGATTGGGATAGGAATCGAAAATTACCGCGCGCTACCGGTCAAAAATCAGCCGCCAACGCTCGTTGCCGATTATCGTCGCCAGGCGAAATCGGCGCCTGTTGATCCGGTTGTTTCGGAGGGGAGCGTGAAGGAAGCGGATACAAGCTTGATTGAACTGGTTGGCAGATCCGCATTTCTTCCGCAGCAACAGACCTCAACTTCCTCAAAGAAATCGTCTCTCGAATCCGCTCCCATTGTTCCGTAACACTCCCGCTGTATCGGTGTTTGTGACCGGCCGTTACAACCTCTGAATTGACCTTGACGGTTTGGCCGCACGCGGCAGATGACTGCACTCAACTTCAACCGAAAGGACTTATGAAAAAGCAAATCACCTACTTAATGACAGCTCTGCTCGGGACAATGATTGTTTCAAATGCCGCGACGCCGGACAAGGCTGCGATGGAAGGAAAAGAGAAAGCCGCATGGCAGGCCTTCAAGGACAAGAACGAAGCGGACTTCAAAAAAGTCGTCGATAAGGATTTTCGCGGCGTTTACGACCAGGGCGTTTCCAATATGCAGAAGGAATTGGACGACATGAAAAAGTGGGACATGAAGTCATTCGAGATCAGCGATTATGACATGTTCTCCGATGAAAAAGATGTCGTCGTCGCGACATACAAGGTGAAGATCGAAGGCACCTATGAAGGCAAGGATATGTCCGGTACCTACAATGCCGGAACCGTGTGGAAAAAGGAGAATGGGAAATGGATGGCCATTTTCCACACCAACATAAAGCCGGCAGCAGGCTAATTGTAGTCTGACAGCTTACGGCGTTGCAGACGTTTCAAACGACGAGCCACGGTTAGACTCCACGTTTGTAAGCCGTCCTTATCGGACCGGCCCGCAATTTTGCAGGTCGTTGACTTCGCACAAGAAAGTCTCATTCCGAACGAGAAACGATGCGGGACAGCCGCATGGCTCAAATGATCGGCGCGAAGCGTCAGTCGAACCTGATGCGTGTAATATCGCCCAGGATATTTCTCGTCGTAGAATTAAAAAATTGAATCCAATCGGTCGTTCGTTGCATCCTAACGATTGACTGTGAATTACCAACCGGTGGGCGCATCGCGAATTCCAAAAATCACGTGGCTGGGACTTTTTGTGGCGCTGTTCGGTATGTTGATCGCGCGACAGATTGTTTCCTTCATTTGGCCGACGCTTACTTTGACCGCCGCTATTTGGAAGGAATCGCTCATTTGGCTTTGCGCGATCATTTTGCTGGTAATCATTCGGCGCGGCGAGCGTCTTCCGCTCAGATCGGTCGGCATCGGCACATCCCCGTGGTGGAAATCGATTCTATGGGGATTAGTCATGACGGTCATTTCAGGCGTAGTCGGCTTCGGACTTGCTCACGCCACTCACTACGGGCAGGCCGATAATCCAACGGCAGCGGCTTTCTCCAAATTGCCAGTCTGGCTGCTCATCCTCATCATCCTCCGGGCTGGCGTCGTCGAGGAATTGTTTTATCGTGGTTATGCCATCGAACGGCTTGAGTCGTTAGGGCTGAATCGAGTTTGGGCCGTCGTAATTCCGCTTGCGATCTTTGGCGTTGGGCACTGGACCGGCGGTTGGGCCAATATCCTCATTGCGCTTGTTCTTGGCGTAATTCTCTCCGTCTTCTACCTCTGGCGACGCGATCTCGTCGCCAACATGATCGCGCATTTTCTCGTCGATTTTATCGGCAATATTCACTGAGATTGTCTCGGTCCGGTTTCCGCCTATCCGGCGTCGCGAATCTCGTCTCTTGTCACTCGTCACTTCCCACTTTAGCGTAGCGAAGATTGCGGGGGAGCCGGATGGCTGAGAGTCCAGCCACTTTGCTTGCAAAGTGCTGCGAGACCCCTTGAACCTGATGCGGATAATGCCGACGCAGGGAGGTCCGGGCGGCTCCTCTAAATCTTCAGGATTTACAGGATGAACAAAAACGGTTCGGAAAAATCCAATGGAACAGATTCTGTCGATTCTGTTCAGTCTGTCCCAAAATCTCTCCCTAACTCGGAGAAGATTTATGTCGGCGGCGAATTGTACAAGGACGTCCGCGTTCCGTTCCGCGAAATTTCACTCGCGCCGACGAAGACAATGTCTGGCGAGATTGAAGTGAACGAACCGGTCCGCGTTTACGACACCAGCGGCCCGTGGGGAGATCGCGGATTTTCACGGTGACGTGACGCGCAGGTCTGCCGTCATTGCGCGCAAAATGGATTCGCGACCGCAGCGATGTGGAGGAATACGACGGACGCAACGTGCAGCCGATTGATGATGGCTGGCTTTCTGACGCGCACGCTGCGCATGCGAGCAGAAAACGTCCAGCGTCCAGCGTCCAACGCTCAACGTCGAACGGGCAGCAGGGGAGCCTTTCAACTTTCAATTCTCAACCATCGACTGCGGCACCGCGTCGCCCGTTCCGCGCTCGCGCTGGTCGCTGCGTCACACAGCTCTGGTACGCGCGCCAGGGAATCATCACGCCTGAGATGGAATTCATCGCCATCCGGGAGAATGGAGGTCAGGCTGTAGCCGGGGGCGCTGACCCCGGCGGATCGAACGGGTCGCCCGAATCCGGCGTCAACGCCGCCGGCTACAACCGGAATTCGCTGGCGTTCCGCCATTCCGGTTCCGAACCAATTGGCAATTGGCGATCGGCAATCGGCAGTCCCATCACTCCGGAATTCGTCCGCGATGAAGTCGCACGCGGCCGCGCAATCATCCCCGCGAACATCAATCACCCCGAATCTGAGCCGATGATCATCGGCCGCAATTTTTTGGTAAAAATCAACGCCAACATCGGCAACAGCGCCGTGGCGTCATCGATCGAGGAAGAAGTCGAGAAAATGCGTTGGGCCACCAAATGGGGCGCCGACACGGTGATGGATCTCAGCACCGGCAAGAATATTCACGCCACGCGCGAATGGATCATTCGCAACTCGCCAGTGCCGATCGGCACCGTGCCGATTTATCAGGCGCTGGAAAAAGTCGGCGGGTCGCGCCGAGGAACTGACATGGGAAATCTATCGAGACACGCTAATTGAACAGGCTGAGCAGGGTGTGGATTATTTTACCGTCCACGCGGGAGTTCTTCTGCGCTACATTCCGCTGACCGCGCGCCGCGCTACCGGCATCGTGTCGCGCGGCGGCTCGATCATGGCCAAGTGGTGCCTGGCGCATCATCAGGAAAGTTTTCTCTACACACATTGGGACGAAATCTGCGAGATCATGGCCGCCTACGACGTCAGCTTTTCCATCGGCGATGGTCTGAGGCCGGGTCAGATTGCTGACGCAAATGACGAAGCCCAATTCGCGGAGCTTATACACGCAGGGCGAGCTGACCAAGCGCGCCTGGAAACATCACGTGCAAGTGATGAACGAAGGCCCGGGCCACATCCCCATGCACATGATCAAGGAGAACATGGAGAAACAACTCGAGTGGTGCGACGAAGCGCCGTTCTACACGCTCGGGCCGCTCACCACCGACATCGCGCCCGGCTACGATCACATCACCAGCGCGATCGGCGCGGCGATGATCGGCTGGTACGGCTGCGCCATGCTCTGCTACGTCACGCCGAAAGAACATCTCGGTTTGCCGAACAAGAAAGACGTGAAAGACGGCGTCATCGCCTACAAGATCGCCGCGCACGCCGCCGATCTGGCCAAAGGCCATCCCGGCGCGCAATACCGCGACAACGCCATCAGCAAAGCGCGCTTCGAATTTCGCTGGGAAGATCAATTCAATCTGTCGCTCGATCCCGAGACCGCGCGCGAGTTCCACGACGAAACGCTTGCCGCAGGAAGGCGCCAAGACCGCGCATTTCTGCTCCATGTGCGGCCCGCACTTCTGCAGCATGAAGATCACAGAGGACGTTCGCAAGTACGCCGCGGAACAAAAAATCTCTGAAGAGGAAGCGTTACAAGTTGGACTCGAACAGAAGGCAACGGAGTTCACGGAGAGCGGCGCTGAAATCTACGCGAAGACGTAATATCCGGGGAGCGCACGCTTCCAGCGTGCTGGTTTCGGCATCTTGCCGAAACGAACTTTGTCGGTGATCCAGTCTGTTGAGATTTACTGGCGGATACAAAGACGGTAAGATACTTGCCGTGACCCGCGAAGAACTTCTTCAACGAATCTGGATTGACCCACAGCGATGCTTTGGCAAACCGTGCATTCGTGGGCATCGCATTTGGGTGTCGTTAATTTTGGATTTGATCGCGTCGGGCTCCAGCATCCCTGAAATACTGGAAAGCTACCCTGGTCTCACCGAAACAGATATCCAGGCTTGTATTGCGTACGGTGCGGAAATGTCGCGTGAGCGGTACGTTGATGTGCGGCTGGAGCCGGCAGTGTGAAGTTCAAGCTGGATGAGAATCTGGGCCAACGTGGCCAGAAGATCCTTCAGGCGGCCGGACACGATGTGTCTACAGTCGCCCAACAGCACCTCCAAGCGCGCGTTGCATCACAGGCCTATCGTCGCGCCACGCGAAAAAAAAGCATCGAACTTCGTCGACACGGCTTGCCCATGATCATCTGGAAAGACGGCGAGGTTCGCGAAGTCCCCGCGTGAATTGTAGCCGTCTCGCTTTGCCGAGCCGTTGGAGCGGTCGCCGCGGCGACCTGGTTTCGGCGGCTAGCCGAAACGAACTTGAATCCAAGTTGGTCCGCGAAACACACGAGTGAAACTGCGGTTATCTTTCAATTCTTTGGAATCGGCGAGTGCTGTTGTTGACCGACATGCCTGCGGTAAGGTTTGGGGATGATCCGCGCACGCTTATCTGAACGCGTCACTCGCGCACGGGCCGTGACAGTTTCCGGTAGAGATCGCCTGGAGATTGTTTGGATTGATCAAGCACCGCTGCGAGCCAATGCCGCCGCCGAATGCACCGACATGATGGCGCGTCTGGAGCGAGCGCGACTTGGCTGGCATCAGTTTGAACGACAGGACAAGCCCGCGTTCGTCCGGTGGCGGGCCCGTGAGTTTGGCGCGTTGCTTAGCACCGCGCGGGATGTCGAGGATAAGATTCGGGACGCGCAAAACCTGATTCATGAAGTGGAGATTGAAATGCGGCGACACATCCAGGATCCGCACAGCGCCTATCGGCGCGTGCTGTTTCGACGCGAAAATCCGGGCGTCGCCGATGAGCGGGAGACTTTCTCTAATGGATCGCAATCGACACCTCATTTGAGCGAATTCGAGCAGGAAGCTCTGTTTCAAGAATGGGTGCGAACATTTCTTGGCACGAACCCGACCAAGATGGATGACGAGGTTTATTCGAGCAGCTTTGAAGTTTTTAAGTCGCATATGTTCGTTAGGCCCGAAAGCGCCCCGAGTCGATCTGATCCCCAGCCGACGCGGGTTCGGCGTTCTGCGGTTGATGAGGAGTCGGCGGGCGCAACTGAACCGGTGACGATTGATCTGCGGGTAAAGGAAATTTATCGGCGGCTGGTGCGTCGATTACATCCCGACTTGCGCGCCGATGGGGATGCGTCGGTCTCTTCGCTTTGGCATGAAGTCCAGGAGGCGTATGTGGCCGGTGACGTCGCCCGCATGGAACTTCTGCTGGCGCTCAGTGATTTGTCGGACGCGCCCGGCGCTGGCACAACCTTATCGCAGATGCGCTCGGTCCTTAGCGAATTGACACGGTCTGTGCGCGCGTTGGAGTTAAGCCTGGTCGAAGCCGGGCGGGAAGATTCATGGAACTTCGCCCGAATAGGTCCATCGGAGGATCTGCGGGTGCGCGTGGAGCGGCAATTGAAACATGATCTCGCGCTGCGACAACAGCGCCTGGAGCTGCTCACGAAAACGATTGCCGGATGGGCTGATCGACCGCAGTTCAGTAGAGAGACGTTGAGGGCGACTGGTTGAAACTTCTCCGGGGAGCACAGGCTGCCAGCCTGTTGGTTTCGGCGGCTCGCCGAAACGAACTTTTGAATTAATTCCATGCTGGCCCCCAAACCAACCATCTATCTAATCGCCGGCTGCAACGGCGCTGGCAAAACAACTTTCGCGAAAGAATTTCTTCCGAGCATCGGCGTGACTCGTTTCTTGAACGCCGACGAGATTGCTCGCGGACTATCCCCGCTCGATCCTTCAGTTGTCGCATTTAAAGCTGGTAGACTTCTGCTGGGCGAACTGCGCGAACTAATCGATCGACAGGAAACATTGGCGCTGGAATCAACGCTCAGTGGAAAAACTTACGTGAAGTTTTTCAAAGAAGCGAAGCAGCGCGGTTACAGGATCGAGTTGCATTTCGTTTGGATTCCCGATGTGCGCGAAGCGATTCGACGCGTTCGCCAACGAGTGATCGAAGGCGGCCACGATGTTCCTGTTGAGGATATCCGGCGGCGGTTCGCTCGAAGCATTCAACACCTGCTCGACGATTACACTTCGTTAGCCGACCGCTGGGCGCTGTGGGACAACTCCACACCGCCGGCAAGGCTTCTCGCAAATTCATCGACGCATGGTATTATCGACCTACGAAAGTTCTTCGAGAATAAATGAAGACATCGCCTAACGGATTAAGACCAATTCCCGAAAAGGATATGCCGAAATGGGCAAGAGCCGCATCACAGGCCCATCGTCGCGCGACCCGTAAAAAGCGCGCCGAACTTCGGCAGCGTGGCTTGCCCATGATCACCTGGAAGGACGGCAAAGTCCGCGAAGTTCCCGCCTAGATTCTGAGATGTAGAGGCGCTCGCCGCGGCGAGCGCCTAACCGCCGAACCGGTGCTTGGCACAAGCACCTCTACAACACTAAAAGCGCACTATTGCTTGCCTGATGCTCGTTCGTCTGACGCAGCCTTGCTTGCCGCGTGGCGCAGCTTTACGCGGTCGCAACGCTCCAGCAACTGCGGCGCTTTCATCCGATCCGCCCCGGCCGCGAATGCCGGCGTCGCACCGCGCCAGCGCAGCGTCTCGACTTTTTTAAAGAGCGGCGCATCGGTGCGCAGGGTCGCGAGATTCTTGAAGAGCAGCGCGAGCTCGCGCTGCTCACCGAGAATGTTTGACGGAAACTTTTCGATCCGACCGTAGCGATTCAAAAGCTGTGCGGCGGTCCTGGCGCCGATCCCAGGGATGCCCGGGTAGCCGTCGGCCGCATCGCCTACGAGCGCGAGCAGGTCCGGAATGAGCTCTGGGCTGACGCCGAACTTTTCGCGTACGCCAGCCGCATCGCGCACTGTTTTGCGCCGGCCATCGATCTGCACCACGCGCGTACCTCGCACGCATTGCGCCAGATCCTTATCGGGAGTCCAGATGGCGACTTTCTGGACCTTCTTCTCCTGGCATGCGAGATGCGCGGCCGAAGCGAGCGCATCATCGGCTTCGAGCTCGATCATCGGCCAGACGACAACGCCCATCGCCGCGAGCGCCTCCTCGAGCGGATGGAATTGCGCGAGCAGCGCGGGCTCGATGCCGGCGCCGGTCTTGTAGTCCGCCCAAAGCCGATTGCGAAACGACTCGATCACGTGATCGGTGGCGACGCCAAGGTACGTGTCGCCGTTCTCGATCATTTGGAGAACGGTCTGCAGCACGCCGACGACGGCGCCGTAAGGGCGGTCCACGCCTTTGGTGAATCGGCGCAAGCCGTAGAAATGGCGAAACAGTTCGTAAGTCCCGTCGACGAGGTGAACGATCATTTTGGGTGAGGGCTATCGAATCAGGAACGCAGGAAAGGAGGAAGGAATTCCTGAAGAAGAGCGCCGAGCTCTACGCGAAGACATTATGTTGTAGCCGCCTCGCTCAGTCGAGGCGTCGTCTGCGGCGGGGGAGCACAGGCTGCCAGCCTGTTGGTTTTGGCGGCTCGCCGAAACGAACTTGGTTTTCCATCCTCGATCTGTTATTCCGTAGGGATGCGCCTACGCACCTCCCTCTTGACGACGTTGGTCGGCTGGCAAGAAACAATGATTCTTCTGCGCAAAACTCTGCCTACAAGAATAAAGACATAACCCCTTGTTTTCCTTGTTTTGACCGCGCCACGCGCGCCGATCCGATGCTCGCGCTGGCGCACAACGCCTAACGAGTCATGAACACGCTGCTTCACGACATCCGCTACGGATTCCGCATGCTGCTGAAGCACAAAGGCTTCACCGCCGTCGCCGATTATTGCGCTCGCGCTCGGCATCGGCGCGAACACCGCCATCTTCAGCCTGGTGAACGGCGTTCTCCTCCGTCCGCTTCCGTTTCCGGACGCCGAACGGATCATCTACCTCGAAGGCAAAAATCCTGCGGCGGGCATTACCGAGAGCAACATCTCGTTTCTCGACTTTACCGATTGGTCGCAACAAACCGATCTCTTCGCGAGCACCGCCGCCTACTGGACCGGTACCGCCAACTTTGGTGCGGATGGGGCGGAGCCGGAGCGCGTGCCGCGTGCCGGTGTGACGACCGGGTTCTTCTCCGTGCTCGGGGTCCAGCCTGTTCTCGGGCGAACGTTCGTTCCCGAAGACGACAAAGGGTGGCCGCAAAGCGTCGCGATCATCAGCCACGGCTTATGGAAGCGCCGCTTCGGATCTGATCCGGCCATCGTCGGCAAACAGGTCCAGATGAGCTCATTCCCTCTCACGATCATCGGCGTGATGCCGCAGGGGTTTGAATACCCGGAGCAAACCCAGGTTTGGGTGCCGACCGCGGTCAATCTCAGGGACGAACCGCGCGATAACCGCGTGTGGTCGGCGATCGCGCGTCTGAATACCGGTATCGATCTGAAGCAGGCGCAAACTCGTCTCAGCGCCATCAATGCGCAGCTCGACAAACAGTTTCACGAGACGAACAAAGGCTGGGACGTGTCTATTTCGACGCTCCACGAACGGCTCGTTCGCGAGGTAAAACCATCCCTCCTCGCGCTCCTCGGCGCCGTCGGATTCGTGCTGCTGATTGCCTGCGCGAACGTAGCCAATCTCCTCCTCGCCCGCAGCGCCGCGCGGCAAAAGGAAATTGCGATCCGCACCGCGTTGGGGGCCAGCCGCGAACGCGTCGTTTGCGGCAGATGCTGACCGAGAGCATTCTGCTTTCCGCGATTGGCGGTATTGCCGGACTGCTCCTGAGCATCTGGTTCACGAATTTGCTTGTGTCGATCATTGCCCGAAGGCGCACCGCGACTCGACCAGATCGGGATTGATTATCGCGTCCTGACGTTCGCTCTCGGCGTCTCGGCGCTTACCGGCATTCTCTTCGGCATCGTCCCCGCGCTCCAAGCCTCGAAGCTCGACGTCACCAGCGCATTGAAAGAAGGCGGACGCAGCGGCGAAGGACATCGCCGGACAAGTGCGCGCAGCCTGCTGTTGATTGGCGAGGTCGCTCTCTCGCTGATGCTGCTGGTTGGCGCTGGATTGCTCATCAAGAGCTTCCTCCGTCTTCAGGAGGTGCGGCCCGGCTTCAATGCGCACAACGTCCTCATCGCCAACCTGGCGTTGCAGGGTCCGAAATACAAAGATGATCAGCAGTGCGTGGAATTTTTCCGGCAACTGATAGAACGGCTGGAAGCGGCGCCGGGCGTGCAAGCGGCGGGAGCCAGCGTCAATCTTCCGCTCAACCCGAGTGGTTATGCGATTGGACGCGGGTTTATTCCGGAAGGTCGGCCGCTCACGGTGGACGAAGCGAAGGACGCGATGTTCTCCACCATCACGGGCGATTATTTTCGCGCGCTCCAAATTCCGTTGCTTTCCGGACGCACCTTCGAACCTCGCGACAATGCTGACGGACCGAAGGTGGTAATCATCAACGAAACCACCGCGAAGCGTTACTTCGGTTCGCCCACAGCCGCGATCGGCAAACGCCTCAGCATCTGGTCTGCATTTCGAGGGCATCGCCGCGATGAAAAATTCATGCGCGAAATCGTCGGGGTGGTCGGCGACACGAAGACGGGTTCTCTGACCGGAGAGGGCGGCATGCAAATCTACGTTCCACACGCCCAGGACTCTCAGTGGAATTTCATGGGACTGGTGATTCGAACCGCCGGCGATCCGGCTGCCTTTGCTACCACCTTGCGACGCGAAGTGCAGGCGCTCGACAAGGATCAGCCCATCTACAACGTCCGCACGATGGACGACGTGGTGATGAACTCGTTAGGCACGCGGCGTGTTTCGATGCAGCTCTTTGCCGTCTTCGGGATCGCGGCGTTGCTCCTTGCCGCGATCGGCATTTACGGCGTCATGGCTTACACGGTCACGCAACGCACGCAGGAAATCGGCATCCGCATGGCGCTCGGCGCGCAGAGAAGTGATGTGCTCGGACTGGTCGTCAGGCAGGGAATGACGCTGGCCGCGATTGGTGTTGTCGCCGGACTGGCCGGTGCCTTCAGTCTCACGCGCGTCATGGCAAGTTTGCTTTTCAATGTGCGGCCAGATGATCCGACGACGTATCTCGCGATTTCGTTTCTGCTTATCGTCGTCGCGTTTCTCGCCTGCTATCTGCCTGCACGCCGCGCCGCCAAACTCGACCCGGTGATTGCTCTCTCGCGCGCATGATCGGAGCCGTGGGTCGAGCTGAAAACAGCGTTTGCTCGAAACTCTGTTCCCAGCCAGAATTTAAAATGCAAATTGCTCTCTGGAAATCCTTGCTTCGCCTCGCGTTCAGCCTCCTCCTGGGAACTGCAGCAGTCGCCGTTCAAGTCGAAGCGGCGTCCGACAAGGGTTCCGAAGCTGAGTCGAAGGATACGCCAACGCCCACCGCAACCCCCAACTTCAAGCCCGAATCCATCACCAGTACGGGCACTGTGACTGTCGGAGGCAGCCCGATCGAGTATCAAGCCGTGGCCGGCACGATCGTCGTACATCCCAAAGGCTGGGACGACGCGGCCTTGACTGGGGATAAGCAAAGCAAGAAGACCGAGGAAAGCGAGGAGAGCGAACAGGAGCCTAACGAGCACAAGAATCCGACGGCCGAAGCTTCGATGTTCTACGTGGCCTATAACAAAAAGAACGTGGAGGCGGACAAACGGCCGGTCACGTTCCTCTTCAACGGCGGACCTGGCTCTTCAACAGTCTGGCTGCACATGGGCGCCTTTGGACCTCGGCGGGTGATCACCGCCGACGACACGCATACCGCCGCGGCGCCCTATCAAATTGTTAATAACGACTACAGCCTGCTGGACGCGAGCGATCTGGTGTTCGTGGACGCGCCCGGCACCGGCTTCAGCCGCATCGCCGGTAAAAATAAAGAAAAAGAATTTTACGGCGTGGACCAGGACGCGCACGCGTTCGCGGAATTCATCGTGGCGTATCTCAGCAAGTATGGGCGGTGGAACTCGCCCAAGTACATTTTCGGTGAAAGCTACGGAACACCGCGCTCCGCCGTGCTGGTGAACCTGCTGGCACAGGAATACAACGTCGACCTGAACGGCGTGATCATGCTTTCGCAGATCTTGAACTTCGACTTGAGCGTGGACGACCCGGAAGGCAATCCCGGAATCGACCTGCCCTACATTGTGGCGTTGCCGACCTACGCCGCCAGCGCGTGGTACCATCATAAGTTGCCCGGCCCGAATTCTCCCGCCGCGCTCGAACCTTTCGTCAAAGAAGTGGAAGAGTTCGCCACGCACGACTATGCGCGTGCGCTGGCGGAAGGAGCGACTCTGCCGAAAGCCGAACGTCAGGCCATTGCCGAAAAACTGCACAACTACACCGGGCTTCCCGTTAGCTATATTCTCAAGGCGAACTTGCGCATCGACGGCGGCGAGTTTGCAGAAGAACCTCGAGGAGGACACCGATACCACCACCGGCCGGCTCGACACGCGCTTTTCAGGTCCCACCATGGACCCGCTGAGCAAGAAGGCCGACTACGATCCGCAAGCCGCCGCCATCAGCTCGGCCTATGTCTCTGCTTTCAATGACTACGTGCGGAAGTCTTTGCACTACGGTCAGGACAAAACCTATCGGCCTGAGATTCCGTTATGGAAGAGTTGGAATTTCCAGCATCAGCCGCCGGGTGCGGAGCGGCCGTTGCCGCAGTCGACCAACACCATGCCGGATTTGGCTACCGCCATGAAATACAATCCGGACCTCAGAATTCTTTTAACGGGCGGTTACTTCGATCTGGCCACACCGTATTACGAGGGCTGGTACGAGATGCACCACCTCCAAATCCCGGAGCGGCTCCAGGACCACATTGAATATCGCTACTATCAGTCGGGCCACATGGTTTACGCCCATCAGGAATCGCTCAAGGCTCTACACGATGACGTGGCCGCGTTCATCCATTCGACCGATCACCTCACCAAATGAGTTCGAAGAATTTCTCGCCCAGAAGATCTGCAGAGAACTGGACATTCCGAAGGCGTGAAGTCCCCGTGCTGTCTCGTTCTCCAGCCACGTGAGCGAACGCTTTTACGTGGTTCATCCATTCGAACGATCACCTCGCCAAATAACCTCACGGCGACCAGCCGCGACCGCTCTCGCACCTGCAAAGTGGAGGACTACGCAAGCGGTTCGCCAGGATTTCATCGTCGGGATCCTCGGAATGTGAGCTAGGGTTTCGAAAGTCGCGAATCAGATTGATACGGGCTCTTCGCTGCGCTTCGCAATTCCGTATTGCTCGAGTGCTTCCAAAAGCTAATCATATCAGGCCTTCCTCCAACCTATGAGATTACTGCACCCCAGCGCCCGAAGCATTCAACAGGGAGCAATTTTTAACTGTGTCCTAGAACCCGGTTATGAAGATTGCAAGTGTTGCGGCATCGTAATGACAGCACGTTGTGACCTTGAGCACAACAAATACACGGTCATAAACTTCCTCCCTATAGTCCCTTTCGCTGCTTGGATAGAACGTGTCCACTGTCGGATACTTGCAAAACGTCTACTAACAGAAATAAAAAAGGATATCGAAATCCAACTCAGCAAGAAGGGCGTATCGGCGCAGCTCCGGCAGACATTTCCATTAATTGATATAATCCAAAAAGAAACCACGGGTGCCGAGCGCGATAGGTTGCTCGAAAAGCATTCGCGTATTGGGATATTGCAGACCGCGTTGACGCCAGATACCTCTCCTTGCGCAGTGGCGCGACAAGTGATCACGTTGGCAGGTAAACAATCCGACCGACTTATTGAAGAACTGATACAACAAAAGCTCGCGGAGTACTATTTCTTAGATGCGACCGATGTCCTAGATGCCTCTCTAACGGGCTCAGTAGTCCTCCTGCGAAACATGCGAACGATGGATTCCGCGCTGATAGGAAGCATTGTCGATGGTTTTACTATCGGAGATGAGGCGTCGATTCCGGCCAGTCATCTCATTACGTTCGCGCATGAGCCGATTTGCATGGTTACGGGAGTCCTCCGATCACCCGATGTCGAACACCTGTCTCAGCAATTCGCAAATATTTTCGTGCGAATCGGACTCGAGGATCATCCTCGTGAGCAGATTGCCCAACACTGTCTAACGGCCAAATCACTTTAACGTATGTCCCATATTATTGTTGTTGATGAAATCGCGCTGAAGGAATGCGTCGAAAGCAACCTGTATCAGTCGCGTCAATTCGCCGCTGGAGAGAATTTGGCTAATGCATTAAGAGGCGACAACACGATCAATGTAATCTCGCCTAGAATCATCCCGACTTGGCGCAAAGGATCGCTGTATCTGCTGCAGTCTCGAGTCGAGACAGGGTACTTACTCATCGATTCTGTCATTTTCGCCTCTTTGCCGACCGACGACCAGAAGCCGACGTTACTGGATGAAACTCTGCTCGTCTTCCAGCGTGTTTGCAGATTCGCGCTCAAAGAATGGAACGATCTAAGTTTCTCGTACTCTGAGATGTGGTCGCCAAAAACCGGCTGCGGGGTCGTATTCCCGTACCCCAAGTCGAAGCACACGGAATTCCGTGTCACGATGAAAAAGGGTGAAAGTCCCCGTCGGGTCTCGGTGCGCCACGGTGCAAAGCAGCTGTTTGCCTTCGCTGCAGGTACAAGCGAGGAATCCAAAGCGACCCCCGATCAAGAGCGAGCTTATAAGAGGGCTCTCGAACAGCTAACAAGCGTTCGAACAGCACTCGATGTCGAAATCACTCGCATCCAAGCGGAACCGATGGATGCCGGTTACCACTCGTTAGTGCTAACAGACACCAACTATGCTCAAATTAAGTATCAGGCCTTCGATCAATGGCTCCCGCGGTTAACAACAGATCAGTTGCGTTTCGTTACATCACAGGATGCGAGACCACAACGGGTCGAAGGACCGGCAGGAACCGGCAAAACCCTCTGCCTCCTCTTACGTGCGTTTCATTTATGTCGACAGGCGGAAGAGGCCGGAAGTGAATTCCGCGTTCTCTTCGTTGCCCACAGCGACGCAACCCGCAATGCGACCTCTATCCAATTGGACTCTCTCGGTCCACCTTTCTTTCATCAAAGAGAGCGCAACACCTCTCTTCAAACAATCGAATTACGCACCCTTCAGGAATGGTGTGGCCTTGTTCTCGGTACGAAAGAGATTGCCAACTCCCAATATCTTGACAAGGACGCACTTGAGTCAAAGGAGATGCGAAAGCTAATCCTCAAGGACGTTATTACACATCGCCGATCTGCAGATGTTAAGAGCTTATCCTATCTCTCGGAGGAATTTCGCGCGTTCTTCGAATCGGAAGCACCTGATTATCTGGCTGAATTATTACAGCACGAAATAGGAGTAATGATAAAGGGCAGGGCATCAGAGAGTTTAGAAACCTATCTTGAACTTCCGATGCTGGAATATTGCCTTCCGACGAAGACCGCAAATGACAAGCGGTTCGTTTTTTTCTTATACACCGAATATCAGAAAGAAATAAATCAATCGGGCGTTTTTGATACCGATGACATTGTCCTTTCTACTCTCGGAAGATTGGATACACCTATCTGGAGGAGACGAAGGTTATCAGAGGGATTTGACGCGGTCGTTATCGACGAAACGCATCTCTTCAATTTCAACGAGTTGTCTGTTTTCCATCACATCGTTCGAGATTCCAATAATCCCAGGATTATTTTTTCAATCGATCGGTCGCAAGCGCCCGGAGAGCGCGGGATCACAACGCGGTTAGTTCGAGAAATGCTAACGCAATCAGACGAGGAGGAAACGGAAACGCGAACCCAGGTCGTTTTCCGATGTTCTCCTGCGATTGTAAATCTCGCAGAGGCAGTAACGTCTGCCGGGGCTACCCTTTTTACGACGTTCGAAAATCCCTTAGTGGACGCAACTAGTATCATTTCAGCAACCGATGACGAATTGGCACAAGAACCCATTTATTGGAGCTGTGGAAATGATCAGAATATGTGCAAATTTGCGCTCAGTCGTGCTGAGGAACTCAGGGGTATTCTCAAATGTCCGTCGAGCGATATTTTGCTAATCGCGACTACCGACGCGTTGGTACCTCTACTTTGTGAAACCCTGGACGCCGATCGCAAGCGCTTTGTCCAGATCCTCCATCGTGGAGACCTTGAGTTCAGTACACCGGGGTGCAAAATCCGGCGCATACATTGTCTCGCATCCAGATTTTGTAGGCGGACTCGAGTTCAAAGCGGTTCTCATTGTCGGCGTCGATGAGGGCCGGCTGCCACCATCCGAAGGAGTGGTTAAGGAGGAGTCAAAGCATTTTGTGGAATTCAAGGCTTGCAACCGGCTTTACGTGGCTATTACTCGCGCGCGGCTTGCGGTAGAGTTATTTTGGTCTAACGAAAGAGGAAAAAGCTCGATCTTGGAGCATGCAAGGGCCGTTGGCGCAATCACGGACAAGGATTCCACCTCATAGTTAAGCAGCTTCAGCGGGCAACTTTAATAGGGAATGCCTTTGGCGACTCAGCCACGCGTTCGGCGTGCGCCCAACGATAGAGCAGCGGCGGACGGATCCCCAGTTCGGCCCCTACCTTGGTTGCACTACGTCCACTGGCACTCCACAACTCCAATGCCTCCTGTTTATATTGATCGGTGTATCTCGCCTTGCTGCGAGCCGGCCTACTTAACTGTGTCTTCATGTGGGCTTCCTTTTGGGGTTTTGACCCTTAGCCCACTGTCCGTCAAATCAATGCAACCCTAGACTGACCCTAGTAGTGTCGCCTTGGCAGAAGGGACTGCATGCGCCACTATGCGCCCACAGATTTCGGCAGTCGCTGATGGTACAGGTTCGCGGAATTGAACGTCTGAAATCTCTTTCGCTGCCGTTGGCTAAGCTCCATTTCACCGGCTGTGCTTCGATCTGTCCAGTAGTGACCGACTAATTGCCTCACCGGGTCGGTGATCACTCTTAGCCATACAGCGCCGTAGTGGATCTCACTTTTTGGTCGCGCCTCAAATCGCGGCTCATTTCGATAGACGCCACCGACGCAATATTGCCGATCGGCTGAGCAAACGATTTCTGTGCCTACCAGTTCGGATTGAGATTCTGCAGTCAAAAGCCGCATGCTTAGTGTGGAGAATGTTTGCCTAACGATCATATAGCCTTCGATCGGTGCGAGGGCCTCGCCTGCGGCGGCCGGATTTTTCCAGTTGGAGCGAAGCTCTACTTTCCATGTTCCGTCAATGACGGGGCGCTTCACGAACCAGTCGTGCAAAAAGGGGAGTTTCCACAGCCAAAGGTCGAAAGCGATAACAACATAGAGAACGACCGTGATAACGGTAGAAACATGGCGCAACCATGGTGCCTTGATTGCCTCATGATTGAGGTAAAGAATAACCGTCCACGCGAGGACCGCAGTGTAAATGATTGCCTTAATGTAGCGCTGCGTTGTCATCCCTCCAAACCGATGTAATCCCATGCCGCTTGCAAGAACGTGTTCACTTGAGAGCGTGTCCATTTCTGCCCGCGAAACAGATATTTCTTCTCGTTGATTTCGCCCCACTCATTACAAGCTTCATCAGTCCGCGTGTTGTTCCACAAATGCGCGAGCGTATAGCGGACATCGGCAGTGAACGTCGAATGTGTGAAGCCCTCGTTAGGCACATTCCAGACCAGGCACTCGGTCAGAAATGAAGGGATCGGATCAGCGGCTGCATAGCCTTCATCTTGCATTTGGTTGCGAAGCCGTTTCAAGATTCTGACGATGGCTTTGAAACCGCGACGGGTGGCCGTGTTTTTCTCGACGCCGTTGTCGTAGTTTTGCTGCGGCCAGTTGACGATCACGCCACCGTTGTCCGGATGAAACTCGGTGCCGCGTTCTTCCCAATGGCTTTGGACCGAACCCAAAACGCGCCGGTGCTCAAAACACGGGACGACATCAGCGTCGGTGCGATACGTATTGGCGTGCACATCGAAAGCTTTTTGGCCACGGACCACCTCGCTGCGGCCGAAGTATGAAACCAACGCCGCTTCAACATCGTTCTTGAATTCCGAATAAGGATAGGTGCCCGTTCCGTAGCCAAGGGCTTCACCGGTCAAGCCTTGGCTGAGCGAGTAATCCGGGAAGAAGGCACCCGTGTAGAGCACACACACATCAACATCACTATCCTCGCGGACATTGGTGCGATTAGCGTAGGAGCCTTGGACAAAAACCTCGATGGGTTGCGAGTTGAGCTTTGTGCTTGCATCAATGGCCTTACGTACTGCGCGTTCGGCATTGTCAGCCTTCGCCTGCTCGGTCGGTCCGGGCGACGCACCCCAGCTAGGGAACGTCGCTTCCCAATTTTGGCTCATGACTCAGTTTCGTGGCTGGCGTTGTGCCGTCAATTCATCTGGATATCTCGGTACCGTTAATCGCCAAAGAACCTTGAGGCCTCGGCGGGCAATTTGTTAAGCATTAATGCATGAAGCACATCGAACGACGAAAGTTAACCGTTGAAGACTCGATCAAAGGGGATGTTTACAAGGACATTGCGCGCATCCATTGGACGGAAAGAGGGGCGAAGCGCAACAGAATTGGCTCAATTGTCGCGATTCGAGTTGATGACGGGCCACGCCATTTATTTTCCTTGCGAGGACTTGATAACCAAGATCTGGGCAAAATCCGATTTGATTTTGTCGCGCGTCAAGCCTTGAAACTGGATATAGGGACGACGCATGATTTTACGATCGAAGAAGCAAATCCTTGGCAAAAATTAAGATGGGCTCTGCACGCGACGGATCCCGTAGCTCGAATCGCTACCTGGATAGCCTTATGGTCGGTTGTATTGGCCGTCATCGGCCTCGTAATAGCGGTCATCGGTTTGTGGCCGGTGATTAAGGAGTTGAGAGGCACTGAAAAATCTCGGAGCTCCGCGGTTCAGCACACGAATTCATTTCGTTAGGCCACGACTAACTCGCACGATGTCGATTCTTGCGCGTCCGCTAGGAGCGCCCTCGCCGCCGCCCGACTAGGTAGAGCGGCAGATCATCCAACTTTTCGAAGCCGGCGCAGCCTTGGAAAGCCCGGCCGTTTGCTCCGCAATTTGAAAGCCCGGCCTCGTCCCGCGACTGCGGGACTGCGTTACGAGTTACGCGACCAATATCGAGCTTCGTGCTAGGATTCGGCGTATGCGTCCGTCTCTTACTTTCAGCATTTCACTAATCATCGCAGCAAACCTCCATACCGCGATCGCGCAGTCATCTCCCACGCCCGCGCCTACGCCGGTTACACTCCGTTCGCTTCTCTTGTCGGAGCTTCATAGCACGCACGACAACGCGGAGTGGTTTACCCCAATCAAAGCTGCGGTGGCGGGACTAACGGCTGAGCAGGCGAAGTGGGTGCCGCAAAACGCGCAGGGCAAAATCGATCCGAGCGCTAACCATTCGGTAGGAATGCTCGCTTATCATCTGGTTTTCTGGAACGAGAATGCGCTCGCCCGTCTGCGCGGCGAAAAGCCTGCGAGTCCGGGAAACAACCAAGAGACGTTTAACGACTTCGACGCGGCACATTGGGACCAGATCGTGCAGCGGCTCGATCGGGTGATGAAAGACCTGGAAGCGGTGGTGGAGAAAATGCCGGAGGAGAAACTAGCGCTGAAAGCGCCCTTGATTTCGCACATCAGCACGCACAACGCTTATCACACAGGGCAGATTCTTTATGTCCGCAAGTTACAAGGTTCCTGGAATCCGGAGAACGGCGTCAAGTAGCTAGTCTGCGCGGGACTCACTTGCCTGACTGCGTGCGGGGCGAGCCGGCGTAATCCCGCATCAGGGAACGCCACCGTTTTTCCTGGCGCCGCACTTTGAAAGCCCGGCCGCTCCTTCACCCGCGTCACGGGCTACGGCCCATGTCGACCTTCTTGCCGCCACGATGCACGAGTTGGATTTATCGTGGTACTTCTTTCATAGCCCCAGCACTTGTTATTCCGGCCCAAGCGAATCTGTGAAACAGAGTGTCCACCGCTTTCGCTGAAAGCGGTCGACCGTTTCGGAGCCAGGAGTTGAGAAAACCAATGAATGCTCCCGCGAGCGCATGCGCGACGAGATCTGAGCTCGCAACCGCGGTTGATCCATCGCGCGGGCGCTGCGGTTGGGTCTTTTCGCGTTCAGCTAGTTGTCTCAGCCGAAGTTCGATCCCACGTGCGAAGTGTTCCACCGCCAAATCGAAAAAATCCTGCAACCGTTCTGAACGCGCCAGAGCTCCGCGGATCTCTTCCGCTTCACCAACATGAGCGAAAAACTCGTGCACCGGTGCAATCCGATTTGATTGTTCACTTCGAACAACCAACAGCATCGCCATTCTTTCCAGGAATTCGTCCATGTCGGAAAGAAGAAGGTCGACCTTGTCATCATAATGGGCGTAAAAGGCGGACCGGCTTACCCCCGCCAGCTCGACCACGTCCTGGACGGAGATTTTTTCGAGCGGCCGTTGTTCCATTAATTTGCGCAACGCCTGCCCGAGTCGGGCACGAGTTCGGCCGACGCGGCGGTCGCCCCGGCGCTTTACCGATTTAGCAGGCCTTTCAACTTTTCGGACATTCGGCATCGATTTGTACGGAATCGTATGGGCAACCGCTATCTAACGGTTGCAGTTGAATTCTGTCATGCGTAAGCCTCGATCTGCAAACAAATGAAACAGAGGTATTCATTATGAAAATTAAGATAGCAGTGATGATCTGCGCCGCGCTCGGACTACCAGGCGTTATTTTCGGTCAACACCACGCGCCACCGGCGACGCCAAGCGCCGAACAGTCGATCACAGGAGATTGGGTTATCCATTTCCAAGCGGGACATGAGAGCGTTTCGGGGAGCTTACATCTTCAGGCGGATGGTGAACGGCTGGCCGGCACGGTTGAGACTGGTCATACTGGACCGGGAACAGTTGAAAATGGAAAGTGGAGCAAGCAAAAACTCGAGGCGACTTTGGTTTTCAAAAAACATGAGTCGGTTGTCTTGAAAGGCGAGTTGAAAAGTAATGGGATGCTCGCGGGGAATTACACTACCGAAGGACGAACCGAAACGTGGCAGGCCGAGCGCAAGTCGGCCACGGCGTTGAATTCAAGCAGCGGAGTCTATGCACAATACGAAGCGTTGATCGGAACCTGGGAGGTGACTGCGCCGGACGGTGGTCCCTCTTTTGCCGTGCAACGATTCACCTGGGGGCCGGGCCACTCTTATATATGGTATGCGGGCAGTTTCATCGGGCCGGGTGGCAAGGAAGATCCGCACTTCGAAGGAATGTTGGTCTGGAATGGTGTCCACAAGAACCTCGATATGCTCCTCACCATGGATCTGAAATCGGGTCGAGCGGAGGAGCAAGGAACCTTCAACGTTGCTCCGGACGGAACGATCGTGCGTGAGATAACCGGAGTCTTTTCAGAAGGCGTTGCGCCGATTGGCGAAGCAAAGGTCGGCCCAGATGGCATGAGCAAACATTTTCGTCAGACCTATAGACCTGATGGGACGGACAAGTTTCTCACTTCGGTGATGCGAGAAACAAACGACGGAACCTGGGTAGCAACGTTTCCGGGAAGCGAGAAGCTAGTTATGAAAAAGAAAAAAACGAGCGGATGAACCGCAATCTCACAAGGGAAGATGATCAAAATCGCTGCCGAAAACCTGGTAGAGAAAGTCAGAGGTCCGATGTCTGCAGTCAGCGGTCGAAGCGAGGCGTGTGATTGGACCCTTGATCATTTTGATGAGCGGAACGCATACTCGGTCATGAATCTGAAATTTTGCGCGTTGTTTATCGGATTGGGTACGCTCCTGCTTACGCAAACCAAGCCGCTCGTCGGGCAACAAATTCCCGCCAGCGATCTCCCCCCGCCCGGGACTGATACCGGGCTCGAAGGCAAATACGATCCGACAAATGGTATTGCGCAATTGATCCAGGATAAGAGCGCGGAGTCGGCCGCGTCCAAGATATTCGAGGACGATCGTGTGCTGGTCTTCATGCCGCTGCCGGAGGAAGAGGTGGTCGTGCCGGGCCACGTGCTGGTGGTCCCGAAACGGATGGGCGCGCGAAATCTTCTGGACCTTAAGCCGGATGAGATGTGTCACCTGCTGGCGACCGTGCAAAAAGCGGCGATCGCGCAGAAGAATGGGCTGGGGGCAACTGGTTTTCGGGTTCAACAAAATAACGGACTTAGCAGCAGCCAAACCGTTTATCATGCGCATTTTCACGTCATCCCCTCTTTTGGAGGAAAAGCTCCTGGAACTCCTGCCCCAAGAAGAAAGCTCGCGCCGGAGGAATACAAGTCGATCGGTGACAAGCTGCGCGCGGCCTGGCCAAAATAGTTGCGGAAATCGAAAACCGTTAACAAGTAAGAAGGTAGAATTAAGAATTAAGAATTAAGAAGTCTTCGCTCGCTTCAAGATGGTGACGAAGATTGCGGTGGGCTCATCGGCCTGGTGGTTGAGCGCGATCCCAGGAGGCCTTGGCCAGGCGGGCAATGATCGCATCCCGCGTGTCATCATCGGCGGCGGAATCGGAGACGAACTAGGAAAGGAAAAAGGATGAAGGAAGACTTATGAAGTTTTTGCTCGTTTCAGGATGGTAACGAAAATCGCGGTGAGCTCTTCGCACTCTTGTCGCAGCGGAACGAGTTTTCCCGCGCTGACGACCCCGGATTCCACAAGCAGTTCCAGCCAGTAGGCACTCTCTTCGATCTCGCGAAGCGAATCGCCGCATTTCGCGATGAACTCAGCTTTGCTTCGCGCGCGAAACGCTTCTCGGTAATTGGCACCGATTGAAGTTCCCGAGCGGAGCAATTGTTTACCAAGCACTTGAGCCTCCGTCGTCTTCGGGAGCGCGGAAAACATGCGCACAATCCGAAGCGCGAAAGCCTTCGTCCGATGACGCAGATCTTTTTCTTCCTTCTGCATTCCTCCTTATTACTTCACGCTACAAGCTACCGCCTCATCGGCCTAACGATTGGGCGCGATCCCAGGCGGCTTTGGCCAGGCGGGCAATGATCGCATCGCGCGTGTCATCATTGGCGGCGGAATCGGAGACGAACGCGGCCACGGCCAGGTGTCGGCCATCGGGCAGAGTGATAATGCCGATGTCGTTGGTCGCAGAGGTGATGCCGTTGCGAGTGCCGCCGGTGCCGGTCTTGTGTGCGACTACGGTTCCAGCAGGCAATTCGCCTTTGAGGCGTTTCGCGCCCGGGATGGCTTCGGTCATCAACTTCAGCAGCAGGGCTTGGCTCTCCCGCGAGAGTTTTCTCTGAGATTGCAAGGCCACGAGGAGGGCGAGCGCGCCTTTGGGAGTCGCCCAGTTTCGATATTGCGTTTCCCAGTCGCGGCCGATTTCCTTCTCAGAGTTAACAACCTGGATGTCCGGCACCTGAATTTCCTTCAGGAAAGCCATGACACTGCCCGGACCGCCGATGAGTTTCATGAGCACATCGCTGGCGCTGCCGTCGCTCTCGCAAATGGTGTAGCGGAGAAGTTCCGCGATGGTCAGCTCGGTGCCGTCCGGATATTTATCGCGCACCGGGCTATACATTCCCTTTCGCACGAAATCGCTCGGCTCGACCTTCACTTGCTGATCGAGCTTCAGCTCTCCGCGATCAACGCGCTGCAAGACCGCCATCGAGATCGGCAGCTTGTAAACACTATGCATCGGGAAATGCTCGTCGCCGTGCAGGTCCGCCGTTTCGCCCGACTCAAGGAGCTGGGCCGCGACGCCGACGCGCCCTTTCGCCGCGGGAGCAATCTTTTCGAATTGACTTTGCAAGCCAGGGAAAGGGAGCGCGGCGGCGAGAGTGGCAGCAAAAAAGAGATGTTTCATCTTCGCCCGACGCTAGCTGGGAATTACGTTTTCAACAATCACTGAACAAGCGTGAATTGATGCTATACGTGAATCACGTATAGCATTGGTTTTCGAGCGGACGTAAGGGGAACAAGGGATCAAAGGGATCAAAGGGATCAAAGGGATCAAGAGTGGGCTTGCATTAATTCTTCGGACAGTAAGTAAGGGATAATTTTCGGTTTAGTTTGGATTCAAAGTTGGTAGGGCTTTGGTAGTCAAGACTGGAGTGGAGTCTGATGCGGTTGTAGAAGGTTTCGATGTAATCGAAGATGGCCGTGCGAGCTGCGGCATAGGTGGCGAAGCGATGATGGTAGACCAGTTCATATTTAAGCGTGCTCCAGAAGGATTCGATGAAAGCATTGTCGTAGCAGTTGCCTTTGCGGCTCATGGAAGCGAGCAAGCGGTGTTGGGTGAGTAGTTGGCGATAGGCAGCGCTGGCGAACTGACGACCGCGATCGGAGTGGACGATGAGTTGTGCCGTTGGCTGACGTCGTCGCTTCAAGGCCATGCGCAGAGCGGCGATGACGAGCTGAGCATCGAGGATTTGATGCATGGCCCAGCCGATCACCCGGCGGGTGAAGACATCCAGGACCGCAACCAGATACAACCAACCTTGGCCGGTGAGGACGCAGGTGGCGTCGGTCGTCCACACCTGGTTAGGCCGTTTGAGGGCAAGACCTTTAAAACGGTTAGGTGCGATTGGTCCGCCGTGACGACTGTCAGTTGTGGCCACGCGGTACTTGGAACGCTGACGTGCAAAGAGGCGCTCTGCACGCATGAGACGCGCGATGCGGTTGCGTCCTCCCGGGCAGCCGAGCACTTGGGCCAGCCGCGGGCTGCCATAGGTCTGACGACTGCAGACGAACTCCTCTCGAATGCGTTGGCGCAGCCGCATGTTCTCCAAGTGTCGTCGGCCCGGTCGGCGCCTCCGCTCTTTCCAATCGTAGTAGCCGCTGCGTGAGACCAGAAGCGCTTCGCACAACCAGGCTGTCTTGTATTGGCCGCTCATTTGTTCGATTCGGGCATACCGCTCTGCGGCGCTTCGGAGAGGATGCCCAGAGATTTTTTTAAGACTTCGCGCTGCTCTAAAAGTTTGGCGTTTTCAGCGCGTAAGCGACGGATCTCTGCTTCGAGTGCTTCGACGCTGCGCTTCGACTTTGACTCATTCGTCGAAACATTGGAGCTGCGCTCCAAGTGTGCCCAGCGGTAAAGCAATGGAGGACGAATGCCCAGTTCCGCTGCCACCTTCGCTGCGCTCCGGCCGCTGGACCGCCATAGCTCCAGCGCCTCCTGCTTGTATTGATCGGTGTAACTCGCTCTCTCGCGAGCCGTCTTCCTTAACTGCGTCTTCATGTGGGTTCCTCGGGTTTTTACCCTTAGCCCACTGTCCGTCAATTCAATGCAACCCTAAAGGGATCAAAGGGATCAGAGCTTGCTGCCGATCGGGAGCGAAGAAAAGGCTTGCCCGGCGATGCCGGTGAAATACAAACGGAAAGGGGCCTAAAGCAATGAAATTCGCATCAATCATCCCAGCATCTCTTGTGTTGTTTCTCGGCGGGTTTGCCTTACCCAGCTTTGCGCAGGAATCTCGATGGGGATCGCCCGGGGAGGAGACGGTGAAGTTCATCATTGCGGCTGAGGCGAAGTGGGCCAACTCGGCCTGTAGCCCGCAACCGGATCTTAAGGACGTCATTGCGGACGACTTCCAGGGGACATCGCCAAGCGGACGGCGCTACGGCAAGAAGGACGCGATCACCTCAGATACCAAGGCGCTCGAGCGCGACTGCCAACTGGGCGAGGTAAAAGTGAGATTTTTCGGCGACTCCATCGCGATCGCGTATGGGGCGGAAAGCGCGATCTCCAAGGCTAAAGATGCGAAGGAAACAAAGCATTGTCTGATCTGGACCGACACGTGGCTGAAACGCTCCGGGAAATGGCAGATCGTGGCTGCGCAGGATACCGGCATTCCCTGTAGCCGTTAGGCGGTCGCGCTAGCTCTTGAGGTAACGTGACGAGTCGCGTCCTTGAATCTTGCAAGCGGGAAGGGAACGGGGTCGCGTGCCTTTGACATTTGACTGGCGAACGTCGGCAGAACGTTGGGATATTTTATCGCGCACCGGGCTACACATTCCCTTTCGCACGAAATCGGCCGGCTCGACTTTCACTTCCTGATCGAGCTTCAGCTCTCCGCGATCAACGCGCAGCAAGACTGCCATCGAGCTCGGCAGCTAGGTTATGCATCGGGAAATGCTCGTCGCCGTGCAAGTCCGCCGTTGCGCCCGACGCGAGGAGCTGGGCCGCGCCGCCGACGCGCCCTTTCGCCGCGGGAGCAATCTTTTCGAATTGACCCGCCGCGGCGGGGAAAAACAGCGCGGCGGCGAGAGTGGCAACCACAAAGAGACGTCTCATCCGCGCCGGACGCTAGCTGGGAGTTGCGTCTTCAATAATTACCGAACAAGCGTGAATCGATGCTATACGTGAATCACGTATAGCACTGGTTTTCGAGCGGACATGAGGGTGAACAAGGGATCAAATGGATTAACAACGGTCAGCGCTTACTATCGATTGCTTCGCGAGACGGACCAGTACCACAGTTAATTCGAGAAGACGCACGCCAAACATAATTGGTCGGATTGGTACGCGCCGTATCTCCACGCGCGTTTAAACGGCAGCAGTCCGGAAGCCGCCGCCGCTGTCGCCGATCGCTACATGACCGATCGATCATGAATCGATAATCAAGGAGGCGATCTTGTCGCTCGTTAGGGCAAAGCGATAGTCGAGAGAAATCGGGCTTCCGGGAAAGGTTCCTGAAATTTCTACGCGGACAACAATCTCGCGGTCGTGTTCTTCAGTGCCAAGCGGTCTGAAGTGAAATTTGTATTTCTCGATTGTTTCCGTTGCCCAACGTTCGATGTCGATTTTGCCGCGATGCGTTGCGTTTTCGTCGCGCACCGTCGCGTCGTCAGCAAAACAGTCCAGAATTGATTGCACATCGTGTGCGTTGCTCGCGTCGATGTAATTCTGAATTGTGCGCGGCAATGCGGCTGACATCCTGCCGAAAAGGCTCGTTTAATCAACGAACGACGCAAATAGTGTCTGCCATGCGAACGCTCTCATTACTCTTAAGCTGGGTTCTTCTTTGCATTAGCTCGCTTCATGCGGCCGAAGCGATTGTTTCGCGCGACGCGAAGATCGGGGATCTGCATTTGCATTATCTGACGGCGGGGAGCGGACCGGCAGCGGTGATTTTGTTACACGGTTTCGCGGAGACTTCGCGGATGTGGCGGCCGATCATGCCGTTGCTCGCACAAAAGTTTACCGTGATCGCGCCGGATTTGCCGGGCATTGGTGACTCTTCGATTCCGGCCAAGACCGGTATGCTCATCGCGGCGCAGCAAATCCACGAGCTGGTGCGTTCACTGAAAATCGAGAAGGCGCGCGTGGTCGGTCATGACATCGGGCTGATGGTGGCATATGCGTACGCCGCACAATTTCCTAACGAGACCGAAAAGCTCGCGGTGATGGATGCGTTCCTGCCGGGAGTGGAAGGGTGGGAAGCGATCTACGATGCGCCGAACGTTTGGCATTTCCGTTTCAACGGCGAGTATCCGGAGAAGCTGGTGCAAGGGCGGGAGCGGACTTACTTCGAGTATTTCTGGAATGTCTTTGCGGCGGACAAGACACATTCGATTTCTGAAGCCGAGCGCAAAGCTTATACCGCTGCTTATGCCCGACCTGGGAGGATGCGAGCGGCCTGGGCTTACTTCGCGTCGTGGCCGCAATTGGCAACGGAGTTCGCGCCGCTCTCCAAGACAAAGCTGACGATGCCGGTGTTGTCGATCGGCGGTGAGAAATCGTTAGGCAACGAGCTTGCCGCGCAAATGAAGCTGGTCGCGGACAATGTGACGGTAATCGTTCTTCCGGACACCGGTCACTGGATCCTGGAGGAACGGCCGAAGGAAACGACTGACGCGCTGCTCAAATTTCTTTGAGCCAAGTTCCATGGCTCAAATAGATTCAAATACCGGTGCCGCCGATCGGGAGTCGGTGCATGCGCGAACGCCATCTACGTTGGCCGACCGACTGTTTGGGGAAATCCGTGGGTCGTGGGCTCGCAATTGATGAACGGCGAAACGCTCAATGCCGAAAAAGCCGTCGCGTTATACGAGCAGCACCTCGCTGATAACTTCAACGAGCGCGATATTCGCCACTGTCGGCACGACAAAGATCTCGCCTGCTGGTGCGCGCTCGACCAGCCGTGCCACGCCGACGTGCTGCTGCGGATCGCCAACTCGCGGCCGAAGTAGCCCGTACGTGAATCACGGATAGCATCGGTTTTCGAGCGGACATAAGGGTCAACAAGGAATCAAAGGGATCAACAACGGTCAGAGCTTACTATCGATTGCTCGCCGCGATGAACAGGATCGCGAAGCTCGTCTGATTGAGGAGCGTACTTGCTTCTGGCGAAGCAGTCTGACCTCGCCCTGCATTCCGGAAAGGTTTACCATCAAGGTATGAATCAGCTTTCGAGATTCGTCAGTTTGCATCCCTACTTCAAGGTGCCTTCCGATAAGATGCCCTATTTGAAGGCGATCCTGCCGGAGTTTGCAGCCAAGACGCGGAACGAAACGGGTAATCTTTTCTATGAGTTCACGATCAACGGCGACGAAGTATTCTGCCGCGAAGGCTACGTCAACGCCGAAGCGCTGCTGGCGCACTTGGAAAACGTGGATGCGATGCTAGCGCAGGCGCTGGCGATGGCCGACCTGATTCGGATCGAAGTCCACGGACCAGCCGCAGAGCTCGCGAAACTAAAAGAGCCGCTGGCCCATCTGAAGCCCGCCTGGTTTCATTTGCACAGCTGATTGCGATTGCGGCGCCAATTATTCCAACGCATCGACGTGGTGTGAGTGGAGACTGTGCGCGGGCAGCGCGAGCACGCATGCGAATGTTCCGGCGCTTACCGCGATCATCAGAAGCAGGCCCAGGCGGAATCCGCCTACGGTCGCGGCCAGGACAAACGCGCTGATGCCAAGCGCAGCACCGATCTGCCGGATGAATTGCTGGCTGGTGGTCGCGCTACCCATGCGGGCGACAGGGACGCTATTCTGCACTACGACAGTGAGTGCGGGCGAGAGTAGTCCCATTCCGGCGCCTGCGATGAGCGCCGCAGCGATGACCCATCCGAGCCCATGTTCGAATGCCACCATGAAAAAGAGTAGCCCCAGAATATGCACAATAATTCCAATCACACTCGGAAGTCGTTCGCCGATTCGATGGACTAACCGCCCGGAAGCGAAGGCGAACGTGCTCCATCCAATGGTGAACGCGCCAACCACCACGCCTACAAACGCGCGGTTCTCATGAAAAGCGGCGTTGGTTGCGAGCGGCAGATAAGCGCTCAGGCCAAAGCCGCTGAAGAAGGCGAGGAATGACGAACAAATCGACGACGCGTAGCCGGCATGATGAAAGAAAGTCAACGGCAGAACAGGATGAGGCGTTCGTCCCTCATGCCAGACAAAGGTGGCGAGCAGAATGATTCCGGCCGCAATCAGCGCGGCCTGCATCGGCCCAATTTGTCCCTCACCGAGATCGACAAATGCCCACATCAGGCAACTGCCGCCGGCGCCGGCCAGAAGCGCACCCGCAAAATCGAATCGGCCGACGCTATGCCCAACGCTCTCGCGCATTCCAGCGATCACGAGGAACCCAGCCACAATGGCAATCGGCACGTTGATCAGGAAAGCCCAGCGCCATGAAGCATGCGTGACGATCAGCGTCCCTAGGAGTGGTCCGGCGACACTTGCGACCGCCCACGCGCTGCTGGCCGCGCCCAGTGCCCTGCCGCGTTTGTTAGGCGGATATACAACTCCGAGCAGAACAAACGGAAGAGTGGCAACGGCGCCCGCTCCGATGCCCTGGATGGCGCGAGCGCCGATGAACTCCATCATCGTATGTGCGACAGCGCAGAGCCCGCTCCCGACGGTAAACGCGACAATACCGATGAGGTACGTGCGCCGGCGTCCCCATCGATCAGACCCCGGTCCCCAGATCGGCATCGATACCGCCGCGGCGAGCATGTAAGCCGCAAATGTCCACGCGTACAGGTGCGCACCGCCAAGCTCAGGCAAAGCCACCGGCATGACCGTGCTGACGATCGTGTTGTCGAGACCGGCAAGAATGATGGTGAACAACACACCAAGCAAGACCAGCACGCCGCTCTGTCCGGAGGAATCCATCTTTGAGGTTGCGAGATTGTTTTTCCGCGCGCTTCAGCGATTGGCTATCATCGTTTTTATGTCATCCGTCAATCCGCGGAAACGGTCAGGCGCGAGTTAACGGATGTTAGATTCCGCATGAATTCCGCTGAAGAAAAATGGCGAAACGTGACTGCGCGGGCGTTCGTCACTTTTCCGCAAATGCTTTCTGGAGCTTAGCGAGACCGAGCTTCTCATCTGGATCACCCAGTCGCCCCGCATCACCCGTCGCCCGAGTTACTTCTTTGGTTTCGCGCTTGTCATCGCGTCCGTTAAACAAAATAAGAAGGTAGAATTAAGAATTAGGAATCACTTCTTTGGTTTAGCCTTTTTCCACTGCACAAGGAGCGCCTCGCCGCATGGTAATTCGCCAAGTGCTCCTCCGCGGACACGCGTGCGGCCGACCACGTCGAGAGCCAGCGGTCACTTTCTGGCCGCAAAGGTATGGTTGGCGAGCTGAAAGGTGACGTAGGCTGTTGCCTTGGATGCAAGCGCCAGCACCGCCGGATCGTTATTAGAGAGGTTATCACACCAGAGGTTAGGCCGGTCCACGCAGCCGCCATCGAAGCTGGGTATGTTACCTTCGTAGTTGCCAAGATACCCACCCCAGAGAGCTACCTCCGATGAGCCCTTGCAGCAGTCCTGTCGTGTCAGAATGCCCGTATCGGGGATGCCAATCAAAGCGAATGAGTTGGAGTCGGTGCCGGCATTTCCAAATGGCGCCGACTGCGATGGCACACCGACGGAATTAAAATAATCCGCGTAGAATTGGTTACCTATTTGGGAGTCAGGGACGACGTTGGGCGGGAATTGGTTGACGTTATAAGCAAACCTCGGATCGGCCACCTCGTAGTCATAGTTAGGAGTAGCAGTGACATCCGCGTCGATGTCGAAGGCGATAAGGTCCCGCTCTTCCTGAGTCAGGTGAGTTGTGTAGTAAGCGGACCCCAGCAGGCCAAGTTCTTCACCACCAAACCAGATGTAACGTAACTGATTAAGGGTGGGCGTTCCCGACATCTGCAACGCGATTTCCAAAATGGTTGTAGACCCGGAGGCGTTATCAAGCATTCCGGCGCCGAAGATGGAATCCAGGTGAGCGTCCACCACCACCACATGATTGGGATCGCCATAGGGAGAGTCAGCAATCACGTTGTAGTCCGCTCCGGACGTTGTCTGCATGCGGATCTGGAGATGCGCAACGGGAGACTCGCCCGCGGCGATCCGCCCGAGAAGGTCGGCTGCCAGGGAGGGAGAGGCGATGGCGACGACCGGAATCTTTGCCTGGCGATACAGACGCGGGCGTTGCATCCTGCTGTTCTCGATCGCGCGGTCTTCCTTGCTGCGAGCCTCAGGTTGGGACTGTGGGTCGTAGAGAATGACAGCGGATGCGCCGGCGTGTTCCGCATTCGCAACCTGCGCGTCGTGGGCACAGTCGCCGCGCTTCAAGATGGCGATATCTCCGCGTCGGAAATTTGCAAAGTCTTCGGCTGAACAACCGGTTCCAGAGCCGGTCACCGGCCGAACGCGGGCCGTGACGTTTGCGCCGCCGGATAACCTTGCCATCACCCAATCCTTTTCCACAGGATAATTTCGGCCGGCCAAGTTCAGCGTGGGGACGCCAACGACCTGAGATGAACGGTAGTTGTAAGTTTGAATAGTTACCGTATAACCGGCCCGCCTCATCAGGTTCGCGACATAGTTCGCCGACGCCCTATAGCCGGAAGTGCCAGTATCGCGATTGCCGTGCCCGTCGGCGCCGGGGTGATTGTCTGCGATTGTCTGGAAGTGCGACAGGTGCTGCCAGAGGGCGTTCGTCTGGATGGCCGCCACCAGCTTTTCTGGTGTTTCCCGAATGGGCGCCCGAAGGTCGTTAGGCGCAACTTCACCGTTCGCCGCGACTGAACCGGGCGGGTTCGCAACTTGCGAAACGGCGTTTTCGCCAGTCATCGCTATCACGCTAATGCCAAGAATTCTACCCAAAACAACACAGTTAATAAAGCGGACACGTTTCATCTTGGAGCCAGTTTATCGTCTTGATTGCAGCAGACAAGTTTTCCGTCGTACACCGGGCATCGCGAGAACTGACGGTTTTCGCCGAGATTGTTGGCGCGGCAAGCGAGTCACCGGTGACCAGTGAGGCGCAAAGGCCGAGGGGCTGAGATTATTTCGCTCCAGATGGATGAATGAATTTGGGGAAGGGGAATCACGCCCTCGCCTCCTTGTAATTGGCCATGTGCTCCTCCGCGGACACGCGCGCAACGGTGCGGCCGGCCACGTCGAGAGCCAGGTCCTCCAACGATTTGAAGCGAACGCAACCTTTACCCATGTCGAGTTTCTTGCCGCTCTTGTATCCGCTGGTGAACCAGCTTGAGAAAGTGGGTCCGACAATCGCCTGATTCAAGATCCGGCCAGAAATATTCTTTTGGTGCTCGAAGCGACGGTGTGAAGAAAAACGGCCGAACGTCTTCACGTTCGGCCGCTGTTAATTAACTTATCCTCGGCAGAAGATGCGCGGGCGTCTTCCGCGAACGACTAGCTAAGACTTATCGTAAGCTAACTTACTCGTGACCTTCACGCCCTTGGCGTTCGTCATCGTGTTTGTAACCGTTCGGCTCTTTCGATCGGCGGCCACGACGATCGTACCGTCACCAACAGTCTTGCCATCTTTCTGACTCACCATCGCGATGGTATTGTCATCACTCTTCTTGAATGAGCGTTGGTCGGCCTGCGGATCGCCGGTGACCGCATAGAATTTACCGTCCATCTTTCCGGTCCACTCGCTGTGAGTTTTCTTACCGTCAGCGTCAGTTCCGTCGACCGTGCATTTTTGCTGGTCGCCAACTTTCTCCCACACCACCAGCGTGGTTTTACCGGCGCCGTCGCCGAAAGTGGATTTGCTTTCGTTCAGTTTCCACGTGCCCAACGTTGGGTTGCTCGCGAAACACATTGCGGCTGCTGCGACTGAAAGCAGCACGCCCAAACCAATTGTTTTTGTTGTCATTAATTTTTTCATTTTGTATCTAATTACGGGGAAAACCCCGTGTGTGTGTGTGAGCTGACCATGCCCAATGTTTAGACCGCGACGAACAACGGTCGTTGCTATTGCCGCCGAACCGGTTGAGAAACCGGATGCTCGCTTGCTGGGCGTTAGACCCCGATAGTCCACGCTACCGGTAAGTCAATCGGTTTCACGAACTATCTGATAAATCGCGGAACTACGATCGTGCACGCAGCGCGACCGCGGTGCGATCTGTCGTCGAGGCTTATGCGAAGGTGTAATATCTAATGTCAGGAGAGGGAACTAGTTATCGAAGGAAGGGGAAAAGGGGGTCAAGCTTACTATTGATAATTTGCGATGAAAGTAAGCTCGTGGGCTTGCATTAATTCTTCGGACAGTAAGTAAGGGATAATTTTCGGTTTAGTTTGGATTCAAAGTTGGTAGGGCTTTGGTAGTCAAGACTGGAGTGGAGTCTGATGCGGTTGTAGAAGGTTTCGATGTAATCGAAGATGGCCGTGCGAGCTGCGGCATAGGTGGCGAAGCGATGATGGTAGACCAGTTCATATTTAAGCGTGCTCCAGAAGGATTCGATGAAAGCATTGTCGTAGCAGTTGCCTTTGCGGCTCATGGAAGCGAGCAAGCGGTGTTGAGTGAGTAGTTGGCGATAGGCAGCGCTGGCGAACTGACGACCGCGATCGGAGTGGACGATGAGTTGTGCCGTTGGCTGACGTCGTCGCTTCAAGGCCATGCGCAGAGCGGCGATGACGAGCTGAGCATCGAGGATTTGATGCATGGCCCAGCCGATCACCCGGCGGGTGAAGACATCCAGGACCGCAACCAGATACAACCAACCTTGGCCGGTGAGGACGCAGGTGGCGTCGGTCGTCCACACCTAGATGGCATGAAAGGGAACGGATGAGCTTTTAGACTCATCCGCTCTATGCAAAATACAATCGTTCATAACGAAGGGGCGGCCTCACTCGAGGGCGCCGTTGGTAAAGTAAAACTCTCCCGCTCGATCATCAAGCTCGGGTTGGACATGCACGCCAGGGCGTACGTGGTGGTGGCGCAATACGATCATCTGTTGCCGAAGCCACCGCGACGTTTTTCGCCGCCGGAGTTTGTGCCGTGGGTGGAAGGGCTGCTGCGAAGCGGTCACATCGTGCACGTGGTTTATGAAGCATGCGGGTTTGGGTTTGGTCTCTATCGAGAGTTAACAGCGCTCGGGGGCCACTGCTACGTGATTGCGCCGCGCAAACTCGACGAGCAATGTACCCGGGTAAAGACCGATCCGCGCGATGCGGCGACGTTGTGCCAGCGACTCTCGCGCTATGTGGAGGGTAACACGCGGGAGTTGGCAGTGATTCGGGTGCCGAGCGAAGCGGAGGAACAAGCCCGGCATGTTTCCCGGCAACGCGAACAACTGGTACGGTTACGGCAGAAGTTGGAGGCCCAGGGGCGCAGTTTGCTCATCAATCACAGTCTGCCGGCGCCGGCTCACTGGTGGAAGAACCAGACTTGGTCGCGCTTAAGCAAATTGCTTCCGGCCTGGATCTGTCTTCGCCTGGAAGTTCACCGGCCGGCCTTGTTGACCCTGGAGCAACAGATCAGCGCTTTGAGTGCGGAGCTGGAAGCGGCCGCTCCCGTCGATATTCCCGCAGGCGTGGGCAAACTAACTACCGTGGTGATGACCCGCGAGATTTGCTCGTGGGAGCGCTTTTCCAATCGGCGTGCCATTAGTTCGTATACCGGGCTGTGTCCGGGCGAACACAGCAGCGGCAGCAAACGGGTACCAGGCAGCGTGACCAAACACGGCAACCCGCGATTGCGGGCGGCGCTGGTGGAATGTGCCTGGCGTATGGTGCGCTTTCAACCCAACTATCCACCGGTGAAAAAGCGCCTGAGCGTTCTGGCAAAAGGTTCACGCGCGATCGGCGCCGTGCGCAAGAAAGCCATCGTAGCGGTGGCGCGCCGTCTGGCTGTCGATCTGTGGCGCCTGCACACCGGCCGCTGCAGCGCAGAGCAACTCGGATTGAAGTTTTAAAACAATTTGGTTCGAGGGGAACAGTTTGGAACGTGGCGTGTGTCCGGTGCCTAACCTGGTCCGATCGTCGCCAGTGCGGCTCGCACCGTCGCTTTAGATTGGACCGCGCCCACGTTCCGCTTCAGCCGACAGCATAAGTCACATTGCGCTGCCAAAACCAAAAGGCATGCGCGGATAGGAGTATCAGCCGCTGAAAAAGCTCAGCGCGCACTTCGAAGCGGATACGTTCTCAAACACCAACCAACAATCGCCCAACTACCAACCACACCCATGTAATAAACCTTATTTATCCAAACTCACTCCTTGACACCCTTCATAGGGGTTAGGCCGTTTGAGGGCAAGACCTTTAAAACGGTTAGGTGCGATTGGTCCGCCGTGACGACTGTCAGTTGTGGCCACGCGGTACTTGGAACGCTGACGTGCAAAGAGGCGCTCTGCACGCATGAGACGCGCGATGCGGTTGCGTCCTCCCGGGCAGCCGAGCACTTGGGCCAGCCGCGGGCTGCCATAGGTCTGACGACTGCAGACGAACTCCTCTCGAATGCGTTGGCGCAGCCGCATGTTCTCCAAGTGTCGTCGGCCCGGTCGGCGCCTCCGCTCTTTCCAATCGTAGTAGCCGCTGCGTGAGACCAGAAGCGCTTCGCACAACCAGGCTGTCTTGTATTGGCCGCTCATTTGTTCGATTCGGGCATACCGCTCTGCGGCGCTTCGGAGAGGATGCCCAGAGATTTTTTTAAGACTTCGCGCTGCTCTAAAAGTTTGGCGTTTTCAGCGCGTAAGCGACGGATCTCTGCTTCGAGTGCTTCGACGCTGCGCTTCGACTTTGACTCATTCGTCGAAACATTGGAGCTGCGCTCCAAGTGTGCCCAGCGGTAAAGCAATGGAGGACGAATGCCCAGTTCCGCTGCCACCTTCGCTGCGCTCCGGCCGCTGGACCGCCATAGCTCCAGCGCCTCCTGCTTGTATTGATCGGTGTAACTCGCTCTCTCGCGAGCCGTCTTCCTTAACTGCGTCTTCATGTGGGTTCCTCGGGTTTTTACCCTTAGCCCACTGTCCGTCAATTCAATGCAACCCTATCGTGACCCCATCGCCTGCCGAGAAGCGGACGCTGACACTTAGATTTTTTCCCAAGCGTGGTCGGCGACGGGGTCGCGGCGTTCGTCGAATTCAATGTGGTCGATCAGAGTTTCGATTGGTTTGTCACTGAGGCCGCTTTCCTGGATGCGCTGGGGGAGGACGTGGCTGCGTTCGTCGCGCCAGCCGAGCTTGGCGATGAAGCGATTCCAGACGTGGCATTCTTCGTCGGTGCGCGGCGTGCCGTGGGCGTGCGCCCACGCCAGAATGGCGTCCTCGGTTTCGCCGGCGAGCACACGGCTCTTGATCTCCGAGTGGGGAACGCCGAGGAAACGGCAGCAGCGTCCGTCGAGAGTGAAGAATTTCTCGTCGCCGAGGTAATCGTGGTAAGCCGCCGGAAGTTGGCCCGCGGCGCGGAGGCGGATTTTGTCCAGCATCCGCCCGAAATAAATGAGGCGCCCGATTTTATCGTAGCAACTGCGCAGACCGGGAACGTTTGGCATCGGCAAAGGTCGGTCAGGGCCAACACTCTCGCCAGCGTTTTAAACTGAAGCGAACCTGTAGCGCTTCGTCTTAATCCCGGCCGTTGTTGAACGACGGCGTTGGCTTCGACAACTCAAGCGGTTTGCGCGTTGCCCTGCGAACGCTGATCCGTTAAATCGTTACATCTAAAGAACCGACGCCGAACGCACTGGCTCATCATGAAAAGCGCTGAATCGAAGAAGAAGTTGTCACCAAAAGAGGGTGAGGAGCTACTCGAAACGTTGAAAGCGCGTTTCGAGAAAAACATGAACCGCCACAAGGGTCTTGAGTGGTCCAAGGTCAGAGCAAGGCTGGAGTCGCAACCGGAAAGGCTGTGGTCCCTGAACCAGATGGAAGAGACGGGCGGCGAACCGGACGTTGTCGGTCAGGATAAGGAGACCGGCGAGTATATTTTTTTCGATTGTGCGACGCAGACTCCGAGTGGTCGCGTAAGTCTTTGTTACGACGATGAAGCGCTGGAGGCGAGAAAGGAACATAAGCCAAAGGATAGCGCGGTCGGCATGGCGGCGGCCATGGGCGTTGAGCTTTTGACGGAAGAAGAATATTTCGAACTTCAGAAACTGGGAGAGTTCGATACGAAAAGATCCAGCTGGATCAAAACGCCTGCTGCGATCAGAAAGCTCGGCGGTGCGCTTTATTGTGATCGGCGCTACGGTCGCGTCTTCGTGGGGCACAACGGCGCGGACTCCTACTACAGCGGCCGGGCGTTCCGTGGCGCCTTACGGGTCTGAGGATTGCCGCAATCCGTACGCTTTCCGAGCCGGTTGGCGCATGGCGCTCCTCCGCAAGTTATGATCTCAGCCGACCGGCCATGAAATACGAGTGCGGTTCGCATCTGATCCTATTCGCTCGATCAATTTCATCCTCGTATTGTTCTCGTTCGTATCCGTGGCGGCGGTGACGCATGTGAAACAAGCAAGAATCAAATCACTTTCCCTCAAATGCTTTCTGTAGCTTTGCGAGATCGAGCTTCGTCATCTGCATCACCTCGTGCATCACCCGTTCCAGCCCGGCCGTATTCTTCACCCATTCGGCGAAAAACTTTGCCGGCGTTACTTGCCAGGAGAGTCCGTACTTGTCCGCGAGCCATCCGCATTGCACTTCCTTCCCGCCGCCAGCGGTGAGTTTCTCCCAGTAATAATCGATCTCCTCCTGCGTCTCGCAGTTGATCACGAATGAGACGGCTTCAGTGAACTTGAACTCCGGTCCGCCGTTCAAGGCGGTGAACTCCTGCCCATTCAGTTCGAACGATACCGTCATCACCTGGCCTTTCTTTTCGGAAAATTCTTCTCCCGTGTAATGCGTGATCTGCTTCACCTTCGAATTCTTGAATACCGAGACGTAAAAATTTGCCGCCTCTTCCGCCTGATTATCAAACCACAACATTGGAGTAATTCTTTGCATCCCTCATGGTGCGCGCAGCGAGATGCAGCGCAAATCCTGGCGCTCGCGATTCAAATGGACTTGGCTTTTAGCGCTTACCCCTGTGGAATTTCCTCGAACTCGCCGCGCTCGCGGTTTTTCCGGACGCGGTCCCAGGGAAAGCATTGACCGTGTATGGCAATGTAAACTCCGGGAGGCAGTGCCTGCACGAATGAGAGCGCGCTGCCCAGATTGAAGAGGCCGTCGGAACTGCCGAAGGCGTAGGGGGTCATCGCTCCGGTTAGCACGACTGTTTTCCCGGTGACAGCGCCAGCCACCGCGGCCGCGGTTTCCGTCATTGTGTCGGTGCCATGTGTAATCACGATGCGATCCTCGGCCGATTGCAGGCAGTTTTGCACGATGAGATTTCGATCGGCGTCGGTCATCTCCAGGCTATCGGTCATCATGACGGTGCGAATGGATACTTCCACCTGCGACCTTCCTAACCGGAGCATCTCGGCAACGTGAGTATCCTTGAAATAGAGCTGGCCGGTCCGCTCGTTGTATTCCTTATCGAACGTACCGCCGGTGGCGAGGATTCGAATAGCCATGGAATGTTCGCGAGTCTCGGGCACGGCTTGCCGCCAGCCAATTAAAAATCCAAAAAAAGTTAAGAAATTGGAGGTCGCGTCTAACATTGAACATTCGGTAATCGTCCGGTCGGCGAAGGGAAGGGATGCTAAGGCCATTATTTGCGGAACGGAAAAGCGGCGCGAGAATTTACGGTCTCGCATGAGCAAACCGAAGCGAATCCAGCGCAGCCGCGCGAAAGGTTGGAAAATGCCGGCGAACGCGATCTACGTCGGCCGGCCGACTGTTTGGGGAAACCCCTACGTGGTGGGCTCAGAGCTGATGAACGGCGAAACGCTCAATGCCGAAAAAGCCGTCGCGTTATACGAGCAGCATCTCGCTGATAACTTCAACGAACGCGATATTCGCCACTGTCTGCGCGACAAAGATCTCGCCTGCTGGTGCGCGCTCGACCAGCCGTGCCACGCCGACGTGCTGCTGCGGATCGCGAACTCGCGGCCGAAGTAGCCCGCCGCTCGCCACGGCGAGTAAATTCTGAGCAGGCTTTGGGTAAACTGCGCGCGGATTTTCGCAAACGCACAGAAGGCGCGTTACGCGATCAGGCTGACGGATGGCTCACCGAAGTAATCGCTCAGGGAAGTTTGCGTTCCGTTCACGTTGCAGAATGCGCCGCTGACGCCATCGTAACGTCCCGCCAGGCTTCGTCGGGTCCCAGCCTTTCGGATTCGGCAGGACCGCCGCCAGCATTGCAGACTGCTCTCTCGTTAGGCCGCGCGCGTTGACTCCGAAATAATGCTGTGAGGCCGCTTCGACCCCGTAGATCCCGGGGCCCATCTCGATCACGTTTGCATACAGTTCCAGGATCCGCCGCTTCGGCAACAACGCCTCCATCCAGATCGTGTAATACGCCTCCAGTCCTTTCCTGATCCAGGAGCGCCCCTGCCAGAGGAAGATCGACCGGGCGCATTGGTTCGTGATCGTGGACGTTCCACGAACCGGTTTCCTTTTTCGCTCCGCTTCTTTCACCGCAAGATCCATCTCCTTCCAGTCAAAGCCCTCGTGCTGAAAGAACCGCTGATCTTCCGAAATCCAAAGGTGCTCCAGGAACATCTCCGGAATCTGCGGCAGATCGATCCAGCGGTAGAGGAGCGGATGCTTAGGCCTGTTCGAGAACGTCGCACCCCCCTTCTCGATCAACATCGGTAGCGTCAACGGAGGATTGATGAATCGAATCACCGCCACCTGCATTGCCGGGACAAGGAGCAAGACCACGAGCAGGACCAGCATCCATTTTTTTCCGGCACCGCGTGAGGCGGAGCCCTTTACGCGGCGTCTTTGCGTTCGCTTCGGCATCTTCGCCAAGAGACTGTGGTAGAGTGCCAGCGCAACTCGCTGTGATAATGCGTAGTATTATTCATTGGCAACCCGTCGGCACTTTTACAAAGTCTCGGTGAATGGCTGTAAGACTTCGCGTTATTCTGAGCGTTTTTCTCGTCACGGCTGCCGTGGTTCTCGGCTCGACGCTCGTCACATTTTGGTTTGGAAATCGCGTTTTGGAGGTGAGCGCTCGCGAACAGGTTCGACGGGACGGGATCGCTCGGCTGGAGCAATTGGAATCGGTCCTGAAGGACGCCGAGACCGGTCAGCGTGGCTTTATCATTACCGGCGACGAGAGCTATTTGCGGCCATTTAATCAGGCGACCGAACGGCTGCCCGCGGACATCGAGAAACTCCGCAACTATCCCAGCGTTGTCATCACTCCGGAGGAAGTTGCGAGAGTAACGGCCCTAATTCATCAAAAAATGACGGAGTTGAATTCGACCATTGAAGTTCGCCGGCGTCAGGGATTCGACGCAACGCTCCCCCTTGTCCGAGCCGGATCGGGAAAGCAATTGATGGACGACCTCCGCAGTGAAGTAAGCCACCTGAAAAAAAGGCAGGTGGCCGCGCTCAACGCCGACGCGACCCTCAGCACTAGAGCGACGCAAACGCGGACACTGGTATTCCTTCTTTGTGGTCTGCTCAATCTCGGGATTCTTGCCTGGGCCTATCGACGGATCACGGAAGCCTTGCGCGAGCGTGACGTCGCGCTTCATGCAGCCAACGCGCGCAGCATGGAGTTGCAGCGGCAGAAGGAATTAACCAGCGTAACCCTCTCTAGCATTGGCGACTGCGTCCTGGTCGCCGATAACGCGGGGCGTATCACGTTCATGAACCCGGTGGCCGAGGAAGTCACCGGTTGGAGATTGAGTGAGGCGATAGGGCGCCCGACGACAGAAGTCTTTCGGATCCTGAACGAGCACACTCGCGCGCTCGTGGAGAGTCCGGTCGACAAGGTAATCCGGGAAGGCGTGATCGTCGGTCTGGCGAATCACACCCTGTTGATTCGGAAAGACGGCAGCGAAATTCCGATCGACGATAGTGGCGCTCCCATCCGCGACGGCCAGGGCGGTATTCGCGGCATCGTCCTCGTCTTCCGCGATTTCACCCAGCAAAAGCGGGCCGAGCAGGAAGTGCTCGCGGCCAAAAACGCGGCCGAGACCGCTAACAAGGCAAAAGACCAGTTTCTCGCCATGCTCTCCCACGAACTGCGCACTCCCCTTACGCCTGTCCTGGCCACACTGAATCTTTGGGAGGCGAGCGAGGAAATTCCTGCCGCGTTGCGCGCCGATGTGGGAATGCTGCGGCGCAGCGTCGAACTCGAGGCGCGCATCATCGACGACTTGCTCGATCTCACCCGGATCGCGCGCGGCCTGCTCTCGGTCTCTCCCGAAAACACCGACGTCCATTCACTCATCGAATTCCTCGTCGGACTTTCCCAGAGCGAGGTCCAAAACAAAGTGCTGAAGCTAGACCTCAAACTAGACGCCCCGCGGCACCATGTTCACACTGACGCAGCGCGGCTTCAGCAGGTCTTATGGAATGTCCTCCGCAACGCCATCAAGTTCACCAACCAGGGCGGCGGCATTACCATCATCACTTCCAATGACGCGCGGGACCGCCTCGACATAACGTTTCGCGATACCGGAATCGGCATGACGCCCGATACACTCTCGAAGCTTTTTATTCCGTTCGAACGAGCCGATCCAACGATGAATCGGCGTTACGGCGGCCTCGGTCTCGGCATGGCCATTTCCAACGCACTTATCGATCTGCTCGACGGCGAAATCCGCGCTGAAAGTCCCGGCCTTGGTTTAGGGTCCACCTTTACCATTACTTTTCCCACGATCGATCCGGCCGCGAAAGGCAGCGAGCCCACCAGCGCGTCTCGGAAATCGCAGGACAAAGTGCGACTGTTGCTCGTGGAAGATCACGGCGACACCGCGCGCGCCCTGGCGCGATTGTTGGAAAACCGCGGCTTCACGACACAGATCGCCCCAAATGTAGCCACCGCGCTCGAAGCCATCGGGCAAGAGGACTTCGATCTTTTTCTCTGCGACCTGGGTTTGCCCGATGGCACCGGCATTGACTTCATTAGGAACGTAAGACAAACACGGAAGACGCCAGCCATCGCGCTCACCGGTTTCGGCATGCAGGAAGATATTGAGCGCGCCCAGAAAGCCGGCTTCGACGCCCATCTCACGAAGCCTGTCAATCTCCAGAAGCTCGAAGCCACCATGTGGCGATTGCTACAGGATCGCCCGTGAGCAAGCGCGACCGCCGCCACTGCTTGCATGGCAACTCAGTCAAAGCCCTCGTGCTGGAAGAATCTCTGATCTTCCGATATCCATAGGTGCTCCAGGAACATCTCAGGCATCTGTGGCAAAGCGATCCAGCGGTAGCGGAGCGGAGGCTTCGGCGCGCGCGAGAACATCGCGCCGCCCCGATCGATCAACATCGGCAGCGTCCACGGAGGATTGATGAATCGCACCAACGCCACCTGCATCGCCGGGATGAGGAGCAAAACCACGAGCAGACCAGAATCCATTTCTTCTCGCCACCGCGTGAGGCGAATCCTTTTACGCGGTTCCATCGACCGCTGGGGGAGAGCCGAGTGCAACCCGTTGTCATGACGCGCGCGGATTTTCGTAAACGCACAGAATGCGCGACGTTGCTCGCCCGTGAGCGATATTCCGATTACTGAGAAGCTCCTCCTCAATGCAGGGGGATGGCAGGCGATGAAGCCTGCGCGCGAGTTGCTCAAAAGCGGCCGCGTCTCCGAGGCTAAATACGAGCCGCCGTTGCTGCGCGGCTACGTGCGCGAAGGCGCGAAGAATTATCGGTCCGGCCTGCGAATCAAAAGTGCGATCGACGTCGAGAATCTCTGCAGCTGTTGGCAGTCTCGCTCGGCGGGGAAAATTTGTGCGCACTCGGTTGCGGTGGGCCTGGGTTATCTGAATCCGCCCTCCGCTGCAGTCGCCGTGCCTAACGAGCCGACGATGCCCGAAGCTCCGGCTGGTCCACGGTTCGTCGCAGCTGATTCGGCTGACGCTGCCCTAACGACACTGCACGTGATCCTGCCGCCCAACTTCGCGGGCGCGTGGCAGAAAGGGCAGATCATGATCGTCGTCGAAGCGGAAGTTTCTCGAAACCGCACGCTCGTCTCCGCACTTCCGAAGAAGAACACGTTTGCAGTCGACGGCGCCGATCTCGTGCTGATCGAAGGCTTGCGCGCGGTCCCGGCGATCTTTGAGGGCGGCATGGCGATCGTGTCACGCGACACATTCCTGCGACTGCTTCACGCGTTGCAGAATCATCCACGCATCACCTTCGGCAAAGCGACTCCGGCGAGGATCTCTTCGACCGCGCTGCGTCCCGAGCTTCTGGTCGAGTCGCGCGGCGAGGGGGGCATTGCGGTGAAATGCAACTTTCCGCCGAAGCGCAGCGGGAAGATCGAGCACGAGCACGAGCATGAGCTCGCCACGGCGAGTCCGTCCGACGGCGGACACGAGCAGGAGAAGAGGGCACTGCTTCTCTGGAATGCGACCGAGGCGTGGCTTCTGCAGAACAACGAGTTCGTTCGCTGCGGCGAAGCGTTGCCGCCCGGCTCGACGCACCTGATCGAGCGGCCGTTGCTGCTCGATGGCGAACGTGCGTTGCATTTCCTCGCATTCGATCTGCCGCGACTGCACGATGCATTCGATGTGCGCGCCGGCGAAGGCGTTCGCCTTCCAGAAATCGCAACGGCGCAGCCAGCCTTTGAGCTGCGGCTGGCCGGCACGCTCTCCAGCGTTACGGGTGAATTGATGTGTAGCTACGGCGACCGCTCGCCGATCAAAGCATTAGCCAAAGCGCAGGATCAATTCGTTTTCCGCGATCCACAGAATGCCGATCGAGTGCTGATGCGAAATCTCGACGCAGAGAATACGGCTGTCGCACGGCTCGAGCAGATTGGCTTCGCCCGAACAGACGCCGGCGGCTTCGTGCTGCACGGCCAGCCCAACGTGGTCCGGTTTTTCGCGACTGATTATCAGAGACTGCAGCGCGACTGGAAGGTTAGCCTCACCGCGCAGGTCGAGAAATGGAGCGGCGAGATCGAGCGGGTCACGCCGAAGCTCGAGATTGTCGGCTCAGGTCAGGATTGGTTCGACGTGCGTTACTCACTGACCACGCCCGGCGGAGAGGTGTTTTCGAACGCCGACATCCAGCGACTGCTTCGCTCCGGGCAGTCACAGACACGATTAAAGAATGGCCACCTCGCGGTGATCGACACCGCGGGCCTGGAGGATTTCGAGCAGGTCATTCGCGATTGCGACCCGGCGCAGACGCAGCCCGGGCTTTACCGCATCAACCGCGCACACGCCGGGTATGTCGAACAAACCGCGCGCGAGCTTGGCTCCGCCGTCGCCGATCGTCGTGAAGCGCTGAAGAAGTTCATCACCGGCCGCGACGCGTCTCCGGATGCGAAGACGAAACTAGGCCCGCTCGCGGAAAGATTGCGCGAGTATCAACTTGTCGGTTGGGAATGGCTCACGCGCCTCGCTGCAAACAATCTCGGCGGCATCCTGGCCGACGAGATGGGTCTTGGTAAAACGGTGCAGACGCTCGCGTTTCTACGCGCACATCAAGGCCTGGGCCCGGCACTCGTCGTCTGCCCGACATCGCTGGTGACAAACTGGGAGAATGAAGCGCGGAAGTTTACTCCCGAACTCAAGACGCTCGTGCTCGAAGGCGCCGATCGCGCCGCGCGTTTCAAATCGATCGCGAAAGTCGACATCGTGATCACGAGCTACGCACTGCTAAGACGTGACATCGACACATTGCGCGAAATCAAATTTTCCACGCGCCGTGCTCGACGAAGCGCAGCACATCAAAAATCCGGAGACGCAAAACGCGCAGGCCGCGTTCGCCCTCCGCGCGAGACATCGCTTCGTGCTGACCGGTACCCCGATGGAAAATTCGGTGCGCGACCTCTGGTCGATCATGAACTTCGCGCTGCCCGGTTATCTTGGAAATCGCAACGACTTCCGCGAGCGCTACGAATTACCGATCGCGCGCGGCTCCGCGCCGGATGTGCAACGCCGGCTCTCGCGCCGGCTCCAGCCGTTCCTGCTTCGCCGTCGGAAACGCGACGTGGCGAAAGATCTGCCCGAAAAAATCGAACAGGTCGTGCCTTGCAGCCTAACGAGTCATCAACGCGCCGCCTATGACGCGCTACTGCGCGAGATCCAGCAGGGTCTCGGCAGTTCCGGCAAGAATGTGAACGCGGGTGCGCAAAGGATGAAGATGCTCACTGGTCTGCTCCGTTTGCGCCAGGTCTGTTGCGATCTGCGCCTCGTCGGCATCGATAAGGAAGAGACCTCCGCCAAGCTGGACCTCCTGGACGAGCTCCTCGAGGAAGCGATCGACGGCGAACATCGCGTTCTCGTCTTCAGCCAGTTCGTCTCCATGCTGCACCTCGTCCGTGAACGCCTGGAGAAGCTAGAGATTCCGTTCTGCTATCTCGATGGCTCTACCAAACAGCGTCAGGAAGTGGTGGATCGCTTCCAGAGCGATTCCGCGATTCCCGTCTTCCTGATCAGTCTGAAAGCTGGCGGCGTCGGCTTGAATCTTTCCGCCGCCGACACCGTCATTCATTTCGATCCCTGGTGGAATCCAGCGGTCGAGGCGCAAGCCACCGATCGCGCCCATCGCATCGGGCAAACCCGTGTCGTCACCGCCTACAAGCTGATCACCCGCGACACGGTCGAAGAAAAAATCCTGCGGCTGCAGGAGAAAAAACGGGCCGCGATCGACGCCGCCATCGACAGCGAGGAACCGCTCATGGCCGGCCTCACCACCGAAGAACTCGAAGAGCTACTCGCGTAGGCCAAAGGGATCAGTTGCGTCGCAGGAAACGTGAACAACGTTGGACAAGATGAGCTCTTACACACTCGAGCCGATTGGCTTCATTCGATCGACAGTGAAAGGCCGTGAAGACGCGCCACGGCAGGGACCGGAAGGCGCCCCTGACGCCTGGCTCGAGATCGAACCGCGATTCGCGGAAGCGTTACTGGGAATGGAAGTCGGGCACGAATTGATTGTGATTACTTGGTTGCACCAGGCGAAACGCGACGTGCTGAAGGGGCATCCGCGCAGCGACGAGCGCCGTCCGCTTACCGGTGTGTTTTACACGCGTTCACCCGCGCGACCGAATCCACTCGGAATTCACCCTGTGACAGTGCGCGGGATTGACGGCACGCGGTTAAAGATCGGCCCGATCGAAGCTTTCGACGGCACGCCAGTGGTCGATATCAAGTCCGCATCGACCCGCGCCGACGGATGATCAGCATTGGAATGAAAAGATTTGGGATGAGAACATGGGTTTGTCTTTTAGTTGTTCTCGCGATTGGCAAAGAGGCGCTGGCGCAAACGCCGTCGCCTAACGAGAAAAAGACGATCTCGATTACCTGGCTCGGGCACGCGGCCTTCGAGATCGTGTCGCCCGGCGGCACACATCTGTTGATCGATCCGTTCCTGACCAAAAATCCGGCGACGCCTGCGGAAAACAAAGATCTGGCTCGCTATCATCCCAGTCATATTCTGGTGACGCATTCGCACGGCGACCATCTCGGTGACGCCGTGGAGTTGGCAAAATTGAGCAAGGCAAAATTAGTCAGTGTGATGATGCTCGACACCTTTGTGACCAGGGGTGGCCTTTCGCGCGAGCAGATCGAGACGGTCAACGTGGGCGATCAGGTGACAGCGGGCGATGTGAAGATTCACGTGATGCCGGCCATGCACAGCAGCGAACCGAGCGGGCGTCCGGTTGGTTACGTGTTGGAGTTCGCGGACGGGCGAACACTATACGATGAAGGCGATACCTGGATCTTTGGCGACATGTCATTGATCCAGGAATTCTATCATCCCAATATCATCCTGATGGCATGCGGTGCGGTGGCCGACGGGCAATATGCGCGCATGGCCTGGCTGGCGGTGAATCGTTACTTCAAACCGCAAGTGGTTATTCCAATGCACTACGGCGCGTTGCCCGGGTCATCGAGCGAGGCAGATATTCGTATTGTGGTCGGAAACGATGCGCGAGTGAAGTTCATGGAGCCGGGCGAGACGCGAAAATTCTAGCTTGGAAATGGCGCTCACTGAACGTGAGTCTTCAAGAATGCCGTGAGGCGTCACGTTGACGTTCAGCCAAACGAATCGCAAGCTAAGCGTATGACCAATTCAAATATGTCTGTGCAACCATATCTGTTTTTCAACGGTCGCTGCGAAGAGGCGCTGGAATTCTACCGCAGCGCTGTTGGCGCGGAGGTAGAAATGCTCAGCCGTTTCAAGGACGCGCCCGAACCGGGCATGACGCAGCCGGGAATGGAAAACAAAGTGATGCACGCCAGCGTCCGCATCGGCGAAACAATCCTGATGGCTTCGGACGGCAGGTGCGAAGGCCAACCGCGCTTCGAAGGTTTCTCGCTTTCAATTATCGTTCCGGACGAGAAAAAAGCCGAGAGCGTCTTCAACGCGCTTGCGGACGGCGGCAAGGTTACAATGCCTCTTGAGAAGACATTTTGGGCGCCCAAATTCGGAATGCTTGAAGACCGGTTCGGCGTCGGCTGGATGGTGTCGGTCCAGCACAAAACGTAGGCTCTCGTTTGCTGTAGCCGCGGGCGTTGACCGCGGCATCTGTCAGGCTTGCGCAACCCGGCCGAGGTCGGCGCCCTCGGCTACAACTCCTACTTTTTCAGAATCGGGATGATTGCCGTTTGGATTGGTTGCCCGGTGACTTCGATGTCCTTGTCTGAAACGTAAACGTTGATCTCCGATCGCACGCCAAATTTTCCTTCGAGGTAAATTCCCGGCTCGATTGAAAAACAAACGCCGGGAATGATTCGCCGTGAATCGCGCGTCTCGAAGTCGTCGATGTTAACGCCGTTACCGTGAGTTTCTTCACCAATCGAATGGCCGGTGCGATGTGTGAATTGCTCGCCGAAACCTGCGCGTGTGATTACGCCACGCGACACGTCGTCCACTTCGGCGCCGCGAATTGGTTTACCAGCGCGAACATTCTTACGCACGAAATCAACCGCCGCGTCGCGCGCTTCGCGCACAATATTGAAAATGCGTGAGTACTCTTCCGGAACAGTTTCGCCGACGTAGCCAGTCCAGGTTTGGTCAGTCGCGACTGCATCCGGTTTATCCAGTTTCGTAGCTGCATCGATCAGCACGAAATCGCCGCGTTTGATTGGCGAGTTCTTATCCTTTGTCGGCATGTAATGCGGATTAGCCGTGTTCGCGTTCACCGCGACAATCATCGGCTCCTGCTCCATCCCTTCCTCGCCGTAGCGGCGGAGCATGAACTGCGCGATGTCCCACTCAGTGGTTGGTTCATCGGCGCCGATCCGGCGTGCAATCTCGCCGAACGCCTCCTGAATGATGCGATGCATCTTGTCCGACGCTTCTACATGCATTTGGTGCTGCTCCGGTGAGAACACAGCTTCGAATCGTTGCACTAGTTCCGCGCTGCTGGCGGGCTCGACTCCAAACGAGCGGACAAGCTCGATCGTTCCAGCATCCACGCGTGAGATATAGGGAATGTCGTTCATCGGCGAATACTGCATCGCAATGCGCCGCCTGGATTCCTTTGTCGGCGCGGTCAGAATTTCCTTCAGCCGCTGATGCAATTCCTGCCAGCCGCGATAGACGAGTTTCCTGCCCGGGAGAGAGTCGAGTTTGAACTGCTCGATCGACTGTACGATTTTGACCGGCTCGCCCGAGGCCGGGATATAGTAGAACCAGCGGCGCGACGCCAACATTTTTTCGTCCAGCTTTAAAATCCGGTAGGCGAGGGGATCGCTGTGCCGGAAATCGTAAAAGAGCCAGCCATCCAGTTTGGCCGCACGCAACGCACTCTGAATTTCCGTCACTCGTTCTGCTGCTGATTGTTCTGCGCGCATTGATCCGATAAAAGCTAAAATAATGAATCCTGCGACTAAACAACTGCGCTGCGATTTCATCGAGCGTCGTAGTATCAGCTTACCGGGTAATCGCGAAGAAAATTCTGGGGAGCACACGCGGCTCGTGTGTTGATCTCGGCGGCGCGCCGAAGCGAACGTTATTTAAAATCAGCAGGCGATTCTTGCTTTGAACAATTCTTAACGAATAGGCGAGATCACTCGACGCAGTTATCGCCTCGAGTTCATCGGCAATCACGGGCCACCTTTGTGACGCGAAAGAGCGGGCTCTCGGCCGACTTGAAGTCGGAGCCGCAAATTTGTCTGTGTGGTTCGTGTCCTTCGTGGTAAAACATCAGGTGATTGTTTTATGAGCACGAGCGAACAAAACGAAAAAGAGCTCGCCTCGAATGAATCGGATGAGAATACTCGATTCAACGGCGCCGAGCTGAGCGAATCTGTTCTCGGGCGCGATTGGAGTTCACCAGAAGAGGATACCGCGTGGTCAAACCTGTAGCCGGCGAAATCGTTGTCATTCCTTTTCCGCACGCTGATGGCAGTGGCGGAAAACGGCGGCCCGCATTGGTGATTGCCGATCTTCCCGGCGCGGATTTAATTCTCTGCCAGATCACGAGTCGTGGGCACTGGGATGCTTTCGCCGTTCCACTGGACAAGAGCGATTGTGAACGCGGCGAAGTCGATCAGCCCTGTTTCATTCGTTCACAACGCCTGTTCACCGTCGAACAACACGTCATCCTTCACTCAGTTGGAAAAGTGACGCCAGAGAAATTCGACGAGGTGTTTAAGAGAGTGCGCGGACTTTTCGTTGACTGATCTCTGCTGTGCGTCCGCAGCGAAATTCTGGGGAGCACAGGCTGCCAGCCTGTTGGTTTCGGCAGCTTGCCGAAACAATCTTTACCTTTCTATATTAATCTCGTCACACTTCGCGCAGGCGCAGGTTAGCCTTCATCGTCCTCGCAGCGACAATCCTTGTCGTAAGGGGACTGCTCGCTGGCGAAATCGGCTAGCCCGAACTCAAAATGATCGAGCACCTTGTAGGATCGACGCAGCTAGCATCGCACGCGCGGCTTGACATTACCCGGCCCGTCGAGCGACAAAGGAGCGCATGATGAATGGAGCCTACTGGGATGAGGCGACATAGACGGTCAAGTTCGCGAGGTAGCGAGCGAAGATGATGGGTATCAGCTTCGTCAAATCTTTCAAGCGCCTTTTCTCCGCGGCTCCGGAGGGAACGGCCGCGCTGTTCTTCATTCAGATCTTCGCGACGCTCGGCTTCGCCGTCCTCTACTCGACGCTGGTCCTCTACGCGACGAAGCACCTGCATCTCGGCGTGAAAGCGGCCACCACGTTGATGGGTGTGTTCGGCGCCTTCAACTACGGCCTGCACCTTTTCGGCGGTTACTTAGGCGGCCGCTTCCTTTCTAACCGCAACCTGTTCGTCGGCGGCATGGTGCTGCAGGTGTTCGGCTGCGCATGCATCGCGACTGGCACGCTCGCGCTGTTCTACGTCGGCCTCGCCCTCTTCCTCACGGGCAGCGGCCTCAACGTCACTTGCATCAACATGATGTTGACGCAGCGCTTCACCCCAGACGACCCACGCCGCGAAGGAGCATTCCTCTGGAACTACGCCGGCATGAACGTCGGCTTCTTCGTCGGGTTCAGCGTCGCCGGCTACTTCCAGGCCACCGAGAGCTACTCGAGCCTCTTCATCTTCGCTACGCTCGGCAACTTCGTCGCCATCATCCTCGCCGTGTTTACTTGGAGGACGTCTCGCCGACCGCAACACGCACGCTACTCGACGCGACGCCGAAGCAGTTCCGGGTGCGGCAGCTCGTCGGGATCGGCATTCTCATCGGTCTCGTTCCCGTTGTCTGGTTCATGCTCCAGCGGCCCGGCGGAACCGAGACGGTGATCAAGGCGATCTGCGCCGCGGTCGCGCTGGCACTGATCTACCTAACGATCCGTCATTCGGATCGCCGCGAGCAGCGCAACATGACGGCCTACCTGATTCTGACCATCGGCTCGCTGATGTTCTGGTCGCTCTACCAGATGGCGCCGAGCGGCCTGATGTTGTTCGCGGTCAACAACGTCGAACCTGATGGTCGGTCCTGTGAAGATTCAGCCGCAATGGATTCAGAACATCAACACCGTCTGCATCGTGCTCGGCGGACCGGTAATGGCGTCGCTCTTCACCCGCATGCGTGCGCAGCGGGTGGCGCATCGACATACCGAAACAGTTTGCGGCGTCGCTGCTGTTGATGGCGGTTGCCTTTCTTATTCTTCCCCTCGGGATCAAGCTGGCCGGCGCGGACGGGAAGAGCGCGTTCGTGTGGCTGTTCATGAGCTACGTGCTGCAAAGCATCGGTGAGCTGCTCATCATGCCGATCGGCTACGCGATGATCGGCAAACTCGCGCCGAAGCAATACCAAGGAGTGATGATGGGCGCCTGGATGCTCGTGACCGGTCTCGCGTCACTCTTTGCAGGTGACTTCTCGGGCATGATCCCCGAGCCGACCGGCACCACGGCGGTCGTTACCAACCCCGGCTACGCGAGACTCTTCGCCGAGCTTGGCCTCGGCAGCCTCGCCGTCGGCGTTGCGCTCGTCGTGCTGATTCCGTTCTTGCGCAAACTGATCACCGACAAGGCCGAGACTCTTCCCATCGAAGCGGCTACCGTCGTTCCCGTCGCTTGAACGTAGCGAATTCCGGGAAGCATAGGCTGCCAGGCTGTCGGTTGAAAAGCCCGGTCACTCCTTCACCCGCGTTACGGCGGCGACTCGCCGAAGCGATATTTTCTTTCCCTTTGCTTTCCGTTTTTCCCAGCCACACGGTAACTGCCACGGTGATCAACATGATCGTGACATGAAACTTTCCAGCGAAACCGAAAACCTCTTCACCGTTTTGCGGCAATCCGCGAAGCCGAAACCGGTAAGCGCGATCCAAAAACTCATCGAGGATGCGCCGGACCGTGATCTCTGCCGTATCAACGCGCTCGCCTTTGCCGCCAGGCACAAGCTCAATGAGGAAGATGTGCTTGCGGCTTTTCTGCACGGCGCGCGACTCGGCATTTTCGATATGTCCTGGAACATCCTTTGTCCCGCTTGCGGTGGCGTTCTCGATTCAGGCGCGACGCTTAAGACGGTAAAGCAGGCCGAATACACATGCGTCCTTTGCGCTGCCGGGTACGAACCGACGCTCGATGAAATCGTCGAAGTCACATTTACTATCAGTCCCCGGGTGCGGAGAATCGCGGCGCACGATCCCGGCACACTGCCCTGGATCGAATACTACAGACAGATCTTTTGGAGTTCAGGCGTCGATTTGCCCGATGACGAGACATTGGCAACATGGTTTAAGGAAACTACTCTGGGCACCCTCGAGCTTTCAGTGGGCGAGAAGGCGGTGCTCTCGCTCCAGCTGCCTGAAGGGGATGTGACTGTGTTCGATCCGGTCGTTCACATGTCCCAGGATATCGAGGTGAAGGGTGAGCCTGCGCGCGAAAGCCAATCGCTCGCCTTCGTCATGACCAGAGATCACGCGCCCGCCGGGACTATTCAGATGCGCCCCGGCCCTCTGCAGATGACGTTGGAAAACCGCTCAAATGTACGGACGTTGCCCGCTATTTGGGTCGTTAGCGACAAGGTTCACGACCTCGTCCGCAAGCGTCGCCCCTTCTTGACCGCGAAACGTCTTCTGACCAATCAAACATTCCGCGATATTTATCGCACTGATGCGCTGGACGTGGATCAGAGGCTGAAGATTACCAGTCTCACATTTCTGTTTACTGACCTCAAAGGCTCAACGGAACTCTACGAACGAGTTGGAGATCTGGTTGCCTACGATTTGGTGCGCGCTCACTTCCGGGTCTTGCATGAAATCGTGGCTGCGGAAGGCGGCGCCGTAGTGAAGACAATTGGCGACGCGGTGATGGCGACATTCCCGACGCCAGACCGGGCAATGGCAGCGGCGCTAAAAATGCGAGAAGCATTAAAGGAGTTGAAAGGAGACTTGCTGCTGAAGATCGGCATCCATGAGGGACCGTGTCTGGCCGTTTCGCTGAATGACCGGCAGGATTACTTCGGACGGACGGTGAATATCGCCGCGCGCGTCCAGGGACTCGCGACGTCACGTTCCATTTTCGCAACCAGACGGGTCGTTACTGACAGCGAAGCCTCGAAGCTGTTGCAATCAAATGGTATCGCCGTGACCCCGGAGAAGCGTTCGCTGCGCGGCATAGCCAAGCAGGTCGAGATTTTTGAAATACCCTGAGGAGTCTGGCTTAGCGTGTTTGGGTTCGCCGAAACCTCATTTGGCCTCGACAGCGGCAATCTCGCTGTCGTTTGCAATAGTTTTCTCATGCTGCGTCGCCGTCTCGGCTGGGGAGTTCTCACTCAGTAAACCGGTCCTGTTCGAAGGAGCAGTTGACGGTTCCGCCGCTGCTGATGTCGGCGAAGGATTCTTTGTAGGGGCCACGGACGAGGATAACGAATTTCGTCTGTACGATGTCAAAGGAGGTCTTTCACCCAGAAAGTTAGACGTGGGAGTAGATGCGGCGGTGAAGAGCGCGCTCGGGGTAGAAAAAATCCAGGAGTGCGACCTCGAAGGCGCGGCGAAGATTGGAGACCTGATCTTCTGGATTGGTTCCCACGGGCGAAACGAAAATGCGGACGAGAAAAAAGAACGCCAGGTCCTGTTCGCAACGAAACTTAGCGGGTCAGGCAAAGACGCGAAGCTCAAGATCGCAGGAAAAGTTTACACAAAGCTTCTCGATGATTTGGTAAACGATTCGGCTCTCGCGCCGTTCGATCTCCGCAGAGCCGCCACCCTCGCGCCAAAGGATGAAGGTGCGCTGAATATTGAATCGCTCGCCGCGGATCGCGACAAGCTATGGATCGGATTTCGCAGTCCAAAAAACAAGGCCAAAGAGGGGTTGCTAGTTCCGCTGCTTAATCCCACGGAGGCAATTAAGGAAGGCGCTCGCGCTAAACTCGGCGACCCGGTGGCTCTTAAGCTCGGCGGGTTGGGCGTTCGAGATATGGTTGCCTGGAACGACGGCTTCCTGATCATTGCCGGTGATTTCGGTGATCGATTCGAACCGGGCGCCAAGCCCTCCAGAGTTTTTTACTGGAAGCCCGGCACCGACCCGCAGGACATCGGTGTTGATTTCGACGATCTCAATCCCGAGGCGATTGTGATAATGGGTCAAGGTGACAAGGCCAGGATATTGATTCTTAGCGACGACGGAAAATATCCGGGTCGGTCGAATAAAAACGTTTTTCGCGGCGTATGGCTGCAGCAAGCGAATGCACCGATTGGCGGTGGGCATGGAAATTGAGCGACATAGATAGGCGAGCCCGGGAGGACGAAAGGCGATGGGCACCGGGGTTGCGCTTTCGATGACAATCAGAATTCCGGGGAGCACACGCGGCTCGTGTGTTGGCGGTGCTGTCCTCGCCATCGCGAACTTTCCGTCGAGATCTTTCACCACAGAGATCACAGAGCCTGAACAAGATTTTCTCAGTGTTCTTCGTCTTCTTCGTGGTTAGAGTCTGTTCACAATCGGCAATCCTTACGATCTCGCAGAGTTCTAGCGCAACATGAACATCGACAAGCTCCATATCGGTATGAAGGTGCGCCATCCGCAATACGGTGTCGGGACGGTGAGATCGCTGACCGAGCAAACGGCGGAGATCGCGTTTGACGACGCGCAGCGGACAATTGCGCCGGCCTCCAGCGATCTCCAACCGGCGGAAGCCACCGCTACTTTGAGCGAGCTACAGATGCCGCTTGCCAATCTGATCCGCGATACGGCTCACGCTGTGGTCGAAGCACTCGGGCTGGAACAAAAAGATGTGCTCGTAGAAGGTCTGGCGACTCGATGGCAGCGCGGGACGCTGGTGATACAGCCGGCGGACAGTTCGCTTCAGCCGAAAGAAGTCCCGCTCGAGACATTCTTCCACAAAATCGTGATGATCCGGAATAATCTGCGAGTTCTCGAGCAGAAGGTGAACGCGAGCGACAAACTGAGCGACGCGGACAAGTTCGACCTGCAACAGTATATCACGCGCTGTTACGGATCGCTCACCACGTTCAATATTCTGTTCAAAAACAAGGACGACCAGTTCCGAACCGGCGCCTGAGAGCAGCGCTGAATGAGCTCGAGCGAACGAATCAGCACGCCTTCAAGCGGGAGCGGCTGGGTAGATGACACTGAAGGTCACCTGCAAGGCGAGATTCGCGGGCCGACGAAGGTCGTCAAAATGCGCGGAACGCGATGAGATGGACGGCATCCCGAAGCGCGAGAACGCAGGATACAGTCGAGTCAATGGAGCGTGCGGAAGCGGTGCGGCATAGACAATGCGAAGCGTTGGGCACAGCCCGAGAGCCGGGAGGCTCGAGTCAATCATTTTGTCCCGCGGACTTGATGCTATACGTGATTCACGTATAGCATACAGGGATGGCTTTCGGGATTCTTCCTGGTCGCGTTCGGCATCAGAGGTTCGCAGCCGGTGCGTTTCCGCGAAGACTGCGAGTGTGACAGGAGCGGAATAATCTTTCGCGAAGCGAGGCGGCATTGAAATGACAGATCTCGAAGCGAACACTGCAAAAGTGGGAGCAGGATCGGGCTGCGCCCCGCGGCCTAGCCCGAACCGCAATCGAAAAAACTATTGGTGTGAATGGAATTATTTCTTCTTCCGCGCGATAACAAAGGACCGCAATGGAAGCGCGACACGGTTTTGTTGGCAGAAGCCGCTTATACGTGAATCACGTATAGCATCGCGCAAGTCCTGTACCCGCATCGCTGTGTCGAGGGCGTTGTAACAGTCCGGCTCGGACTTGTAGCGGCGGTCTGTGACCGTCGAGCGGGAATCCAAATCCTTGTTAGAACTGCTTGTTGTCGAGCTTCGACAAATAAAGCTTGCCATTGTAGAAGCATGACAATAAGATGCTGGCATGGACAAAGTGCGAAACGAACTTCTCCAGGGGACCCTGGATCTTCTCATCCTGCGAACTCTCGCCGCCACGGCTTTGCACGGCTGGGATATGGCCAAACGCATCGCGGTGGTTTCCAAAGACCGCCTTTCGCTCAAGCAAGGCTCGCTTTATCCGGCACTGCATCGGCTGGAGGACCGGGGATGGATTGAAGCCGAATGGGGAGTGTCAGACGCGGGTCGGAGCGCAAAGTTCTATCGCCTGACCCGGAGAGGTCGCAAGGAATTGGCGACGGAAAGAGCGCATTGGCTCTCCTTCGCTACCGCAGTGCAGAGCGTTCTCGAAATGGAGTAACCCGACGATGTTTTCCGAAACGTTGCGCTGGCTACGAACAAAATGCAGTCGCCTGTTCCGTCGTGGCAAAGCGGAAGCGGCTCTCGACGCCGAAATGCAGTTTCATCTGGACCAACTGATCGCTCAATTCCGAGAGGAGGGGATGACGGAACGTGAAGCTTGGCTGGCGGCGCGGCGCGAGTTTGGTAACACCGGAGTTTATCGCGAAGAAATTCGGGATACCTGGCGGCCACCGCAGTTGTCTGATCTCTGGCGCACATTGCGTTTCGCCGTGCGTTCGCTTTTACGAAGTCCAGGCTTTGCTTTACTCGCCATCATCACACTTGCCCTTGGGATTGGCGGGAACACGATGATGTTCAGCGCGTTTACTTCCATCATGCAGAAGCCGTTGCCATATCCCGGGCAGGAAGCATTGGAGCGCTTTTATCGCGCAACGCCGCAGGACGCATCAGGGGACTTTTCGGCAGCGGACTTTCGTGATCTGCAACGGGCGGCCACGAGTTACGGAGAAGTTGCCGCCTATACACCGTCGGATTGCAGCTTGTCGGAACCCGGTCGTCCCGCAGAAATGGTGTCTGGAATACGCTGCACGGCAAACCTGCTCGATGTTCTCGGTATCCGCCCACAACTGGGTCGGAATTTCCTCTCACAGGAAGATCTTCCAGGAAACGACCGGGTCGTGATTATCAGTGAACGTTGTTGGCAAAAACGCTTCGGCGGTAAAGATGATATCATCGGCCGGACGTTGCGGGTCGATGGTCAACCACACGAAATCGTTGGCGTGTTGCCCGCATCCTTTAACGACTGGCGGCATCTGGGCTGGGCCGATTTTTTCCGGCCGCTCGGTTTCGATAAGGATAAGATGAGCGACCGGCGGAACACGATCCTGCGCGTGTTGGGGCGCCGTTCCGCGTCGCTATCGCACACTCAAGCCAACGCGTTTATCGCAAATTTCGGAGCGCATCTTGCGAAAGATTTTCCGGAAGCGAATGCCGGCAGTTCCTGGCGCACGGTTTCGCTGGCATCGACCACGCATGGCAGAAGCGCCCCCGCGATGCTCAAAATGTGCATCGGCCTTTCCGCTTTTGTCCTGCTCATTGCCTGCTCGAACCTGGCGAACTTTCTTCTCGCCCGAACCATCACGCGGTCGCGCGAGTTCGCGGTCCGCTCTGCCCTGGGCGCGTCGCGCGGCCAATTGCTGCGACCGCTCCTCGCGGAAACACTTTTGCTCACACTCGCCGGCGCTGCCCTGGCGATGCTCGTCGCGCGATGGGGCGCCGACTGGCTTTCCTATCGCTCGATCGGCGAGAATGGCGAACCCGTTACTCTTCTTTTCAACTGGTCCGTCTTCGCATGGGCTCTGGGTGCGTCACTCATTACCGCGACCGCTTTCGGGACGGCATCGGCGCTCTTTGCCTTGCGACTGAACGTCAATGAAGCGCTGAAAAATGGCGGGCGTGGAATGACCGCCGGCCGCGGCCATCGGCGCTTTCGCCAATTTCTAATCGTCGGCCAGTTTGCGCTGGCGATGGTGTTGCTTGCGGGCGCAGCCGTTTTCATCCGCGGCCTGGATGAGCTCAACCATCGCCGCGCGGGTTGGCAATCCGAGCATCTGATCACGGGAACGATCGTGCTGCCAGCCGCCAACTATCCCGACGATGAGCATGTTACGAACTTTCATCGCCTGATGCTACAACGGCTGCAGGCGATGCCTGAGGTCGCATCAGCCAGTGTTTCGTTGTTCACGCCTTTCTTTGATTGGCCGGATATTCGCAAATACATCGTGCAGGGTCGCGCTCTTCCTTCATCCGGTCACGAGCCGGCCGCGGCAGTAAACACGGTTAGCTCCCGCTATTTTGAAACAACCGGCACACGGGTCCTCGCGGGACGCTCCTTTGACGAGCGCGACACCGCGACTTCGCCGAAGGTAATCATCATCAGCGAGAATACCGCTCGCGGTTTGTTTGGAAACGAAAGCGCTCTCGGTAAACGGCTGGCGCAAACTGGAAGCGAGCCGCTGGAGTGGGCCGAGATCATCGGCATCGCGGCCGACGTAAAGTCGGTCACGCCCGAAGCTCCGCCGGTGTCGTTTCAAATCTACGAGCCGATGACACAACATCCCGTTCGATACAATGAGATCCTGGTGCGCACCGTGAGTTCCGCGCCGGCTGGCACGGTGGATGATATTCGCAACGTTATCACCGCGCTTGATCCCGATCTTCCCGTGCGTCACTTGCAATCGGCCGATACCACAATCGATCGCGCAAATTATCAGATCGCCATTCTGCGCGACATCCTTACCTTGTTCGCCCTGCTTGGACTTTGCCTGGCGTCGGTTGGAATTTATGGCGTCATCGCGCGCACGATGGCGCAGCGGACTAACGAGTTTGCCATTCGCTTCGCTCTTGGTGCGCATGCCCGCGACATTAGCCGGCTCGTTCTTGCCTCTGGTGTGAAGCTGGCGCTCCTTGGCTCCGCGATCGGATTGATTGGGGCGCTGGGTGTTACGCACATCCTGTCCGCCTGGAACTCCGGCATGCAGCTCAAGAGCACATCAACCGTGCTTGGCACGACGATTTTTCTTGTCGCGGTCGCGCTGGTAGCTTGCTGGCTGCCAGCCCGGCGCGCCGGCCGGATCAATCCAATTGATGCTTTGCGCGCGGAATGAAACACCGGTCATGGGTTGACCGGGACACGTGAGTTTGCCTGGCCCCGAATGCTAACGTTGTAACGGCAGAACGGCGACGACGGTTGTGCTTTCGATGACGTCTCGCAGAGTTCGAGAGCAACCTGAACATCGAAACGCTCCATATTGGTAAGAAGGTGCGCCATCCGCAATACGGCGTCGGGATGATGAGATCGCTGAGCGCGCAAACGGCGGAGATCGCGTTTGACGACGCGTCGCGGACAATCGCGCGGGCCTCCAGCGATCTCCAACCGGCGGAAGCGACCGCTACGTTGAGCGAGCCCGCGGTGCCGCTTGCAAATCCGGTCCGCGATACTGCCCAGGGACTTGATGCTATACGTGATTCACGTATAAGATGTAAGGATGGCTTTCGGGACACTCCCTGATGACATTCGGCCTCAGAGGTTCGTAGCCGGTGCCTTTCGACGAAGACTGCGAGCGTGGCGCGAGCGGAATAATCTCTCGCAAAGCGAGGCCGCGTTGAAATTACAGATCTCCAAGCGAACGCTGCAAGAATGGGAGCAAGATCGAGCCGCGCCCCGCGGCTTTGCGCGAACCGCAATCGAAAAAGCCATTCGTGCCTAGCGCGCCCCCGCAGCGGTTTGCTGGCGAATGTTGCTATACGGAAATCACGTATAGCATGACGATAACACGAGGCGTTGGTGCTTGACGCTCGCTCATACGAATTTGCTGGCGTGTTGCTATACGTGCATCACGTATAGCCCGGGATAGCACGATGCATTGTTACCAGTCCTGTAGCCGCCTCGATGTGTCGAGGCGTTGCTGTCAGTCCGGTCGAACACTCGGCGTGGAGAGCTCGCCTTTCTAGCGGCGACCTATGACCGTCGGAAGCAATGCTATACGAGATTCACGTATAGCTTCGTGATTGCTCGTCGTGCTGATTCCGTTCCTGCGCAAGCTGATCACCGACAAGGGCGAGACGCCTGTCGTCGAAGCGGCTACCGTTGTTCCCGGTGCTTGCCAGAGGATTTCGATGCAATATCATCGATGCATACGCACCACAATCGACATTGACGACGACGTTCTTCAGGCTGCCAAGGAGCTCGCAGCAAAACAGAAGTCTACGACGGGGAAAGTGATTTCCACCCTCACTCGACGGGCGCTGGCGGCAACACCGGTCTCTAGACGGACGAAAAATGCAGTGCCGGTTCTCCCCAGGCGCGGCGACGTGATCACTTTCGATCACGTCAGAACATTAATCGAGCAAGAAGCCGTGTGACGCGTGCGGGCGTTACTGGACACTAACGTTCTGATCGCGCTGCTTGATGCAGATCATGTCTTTCACGAGCGCGCTCATACTTGGTGGTCGGCCAACGCCGGTCGCGGGTGGGCCAGTTGTCCGCTGACCGAGAACGGCGTCATCCGCATCATGTGCAATCCCGGCTATAGCCAGCGGATTAGCCTTGTGCCTTCCGAGTTGATCCGCCTGCTCGCCAGCTTTGCTGCGAACAGCAATCACGAGTTTTGGTCCGACAAGCTAAGCCTGCGGGACAAGAGGCATTTTGCGCCAGATCGGATTCACGGAAGCCGTCAGGTGACCAATGTTTATCTGCTCGGGCTTGCCACTTCTCGCGATGCGCGTTTGGTGAGCTTCGATGAAAGCATCCCTCTTTCCGCTGTGCCTCAGGCCAAACTCCGAAACCTGCTCGTGATTTGAAAACTACTGATGAAATTTCCCATACTGATCCCATTCCTGCGCAAGCTGATCACCGATAAGGCCGAGACGCCTGTCGTCGAAGTGCCCACTGCCGTTGTTCCCGTCGCTTAAAAAACGCCTGACCCCTTTTCTGCGTTGGACCGATTCGCTGTAGCCACGTCGCTGTGCGACGTATTCCCGGCAGCGCACGTCGCCTGCAACGTCAAACATTGGCTTCGACTTCTGGCGAATGTGCTATACGTGAATCACGTATAGCAACACGACAGCTGCGATAGCGTTCTCTTGCAGCCGACGGCCTTTCGTTTGCCGTTACATCGCCCGAATGGAGCGAATGGGATGAGCGACATGGCCGGTAAAGCCGCAAGGGTAGCGGTCGAGCGCTGCGGGCGCGGCCGAGATACAATGGAGCGAATGGGATGAATACGCCGTGCTGGGAAGCCGGCGGATGGACTGCATTGGTCGGTGGGAATCCGACCGAGCGGGTCGGGAGATCGCGAGTCAACGACATGGCCGGTGGGCTGGGATCACCACTTGGGAGGAGTGCTGTAGCGGTCGAGTCAAAGCGCGGCCGAGATAGAAGGCGAAACTGCGAGGGTAGCAGCGACGGAGTGTGGGCAACGACGGAGTTTCAAAATAGGTTGCTGCAATTTTTGGAAAGAGTTATTTCTGAAGGCCAGGCGGCATCGGGTTGATAGGAACGAGAAAAAGCTTTATGACCAGCAATCGAACAAGAATGAGTAAAACGTTATGCCCAGTCTAATCAGAAAACTATTCCATAAATCGGAAGCGCCGAAAGACGACCTCACTCAGCCCCAGCGTGAGGCGATAGTCGATTTGCTAAACTATTGCATGTACGCGGACAATTTGGTCATGCTCGCGGAGGACAGGGTGATCACGGATACGGTCGCGAAATTCAGTTGGGACCCGAAAGTACCGTTCGATCAGTTCGATGTGAGATCGATTGATAACGCACGGAACGCGACAGAAAATCAAGGCTACAGAGATCGATTCCTGGCTTCGATAAAGGACAGGCTTGGTACCGCTGCAGTGAAGGAACAAGCATTCAACCTGTGCCAGGAACTCTTTCTCGCCGATGGCGCGCGCTCTGAGGAAGAAGACGCCGTACTTCAAAATCTGAGGAAGCTGCTCGAATAGACGGGTTATGCTGGCCGCTGAAGCCGGGCTTCAGCACGGGACGGCGGGTATGCCGCGTTCCGATCGGCACGGTTTTCAGCACCGGTTTGATCTACCGCTTTCCTGTCATTTTTTAGCTGGTTCTACGGAACCCGCGGACGGAAATTCCCCGAAAACAGGACTCTCCGCGAGAAACGTCTGCGAATTGCTGGAAGTCGGAAGCGATCCACCAGATTATTTGGGACCTCCGCCCTCCAATTTCCGTAGAAATCAGCGTGAACCCCTCAGTGAAACCACGACTGGCACCGCCCCCTCATCCACGACTCGCACGGCTCGTTCTTCTCTACACGCGCGACGAAGACTTCAAAACAGTTGTAAGGCAAGCGCTTTGGGACACCGGCACGGTTCTCCTCATCGCACAAACCGCGGAGGAGGCATTACAAATTGTTTGCCGACAAAAGCGTGAGTTAGATGCCGCTATCATGGCTTTCAATGAAGATTGCCGTGGGATGACTTTGCTGGGCGCCATTCATGGCTGCTGTGAGCAGCTGCCAACGCTTGTTGTTGTTGACAGAGATTCGGAGCAGGCAAGAGCCCTCGCCTACGCGAATGGCGCACGCTTTTGCCTGAGCAAACCCGTCTCGCCGGTTCAACTGGCCAATGCGATCGTCGATTTGGAGCCGGTCGCCCCGCAACTCGCCGTCGCCTAACCAGCCCGAGCTTTTGCCTTAATCCGTTCGCTTGAGCCGAAAGGAGTCCCGCTTGAGACATTCTGCGAGTTCTCGAGCAGAAAGGGAACGCAAGCGACCCTCCTTCGCCGAGGCTACGGCGCGCCCAAGCAGACTGAGCGATGCGGACAAGCTCAACCTGCAGCAGTGTTCGACCGAAGCTTGGATTCTATACGTGAATCACGTATAGCGCGTATTTCTTTCGAATGGTCTGGCGACTCGATGGCAGCGCGGGACGCTGGATTATGCAGCCGGCGGACAATCAGTTTACCCGCCGCGGTCGCCGTGGCGACATGCTGGCGATGGTGTTGCTCGATTCACGATCCACGAATTACGATTCACGCAACGACCTCCGTGTCGCTCACCACCTTCAACATCCTGTTCAAAACAAGGACGACCAGTTCCGAAGCGGAGCCTAGAACAGGCGCTCTACTCGACTGCTGGCGCAGCAATCATTGAGAAAGGAAAGGTTGCAAAATCCTGTCCGTCAAATCAATACAACCCTACTCAGACTCTTGTTCTCCTGTCCGTTACAAATGGTGTCGCAGTTAGTGGTTAAAATCGACGCGAACAACGATTCCTCGTTTTGGCACATCGGAGTTATTGCTTCGCAAACGATCCATGATTTCCTTCGGATCTTGACTTTTCGACGAGACCTTGCCCCACGCATGGAAGAACAATTCGTCACCGCGACTCCAAACTTCATCGAAGTGTTGTTTCGACAATGGTAGTTGGATGTCGGAGAGAATTGCTACCGCGTAGATGTGTTTGCATGGAAGTTTTCGCTCGTCGAAATCCGGGCACTCACACTGTCTCACGGAAGCGGACCAGCCATTAATTAGCCAGCCCGAACTGGATTGTTCAACTAAACCCTCGATACCATAGACATCGACATAACCACGCCACTGTCGGTTTCTTTGCACGAACGACTCGTGAATTTCACTGGACCAGTTACCCCAACTAGACTTATCTAGTGGCAGCGTCTGAAGTCGCTCTGTCTCTGCGATTCGCGATTCGGCATCAATCCTCTCGGCTAGCGCCCGGTCCATATGATCCAGAGTGAGCAGACCAAGTTCAGCAGCAACGCGGTAAATGTGCATGCACGGGTAAACAACTTTTTTGAGTCGCTGGAAATCCACGCAATCGCAGGTTTTTAAAGTCGCGACGTGCGTTTGCTTGCGCTTCGGGTCTGTACAAAACGGCGCGCCCGCTAGAGCGGTCGAATCTCTGTACGAATAATTTTCGCGCGGACTTCTGGCGGTTAATTTGTTGAAGCGATGAATTCGCGGCTTTATCCGAGAAGTCCCAGTGTTCGAGGGTCACGCAAGCGCTTTTAACAATTTCTGGACTGCTTGGCAACATTACGAATGTAAATCCAGCAGTAATGGTTCTTCTGGCCCACCGAAACAACAGTAATTCGCTGCGGAGCTATCGCAGGGCGTCCCAGGAAAAGTAAGAAGTGAGAAGTAAACATTAGGAAATCGGCTGCGAAATTCCTTTCGGTTTTGTCGCGCAAAGCTTGTTATCGTCTGGCCCTTTTCCCTATGCCATGGGGGTCAGGTTGTAGGCGCGCGCCAGGTCGTTGATACTCGCGCGCAAAGCAGTCCAGAGGCGTTGTGCCTGGCCGTCATTACTGCCTTTCCCCACCACCTGATTAACGCGGCGGGCGCTGTCCATGACCTGTTCCATTTGCACTTTGGTCTCCAGATAATTCGCCGTTTCATCGAACTTGCGCCGCAGACGGTTTGTCGTGCGATTCAGATCGTCCATGGCGTTCTGGAGGTCGTCTTTTCCTTGGCTAGCTTTTTCCTTCCCGGCTTGCTTGTTCGCGGAGTTTGCACCCTGGCCGCGCTTTGCCGCTCCGCTGCTCTTCGCCGATCCGGCCTGATCCTTGGCGTTTTCGCCGCGGGTGGTCAGATACTTCTCGAAATCGTCCACGCCGTTTTCCACTTTGGCGATGCGGTCAGCCACCTGAGCCTTTGAAAGTGGATTTGTCTCGGCAAACGTGATTGTGAAAAAGCTGACAGCGGAAAAGATCGCTGTGCAACAAAGTATAGTTCGTATTCTCAAGCGCATAATTTTAGATTTCTAGTTGATTGTTGGTATGTGATGACAATGGCAGTGGGCAACACCGCCAGGCTCAGCATAGAGCGACTCTCACTCACGGTGAATAGGACCTTAGTCGTACGATCGCAGTCAGCTTCGCTCGCCCCGGCGAGCGGTTCGCGTGCTACATGTCTGAACGTCCTGGGAATCACGCGGACGTTATTCGTGAAGCGTTCCGCCTTCGTCCCGCAGTCGCGGGACTACGGACGCGACAAGTGAATCGTTACATCGGAAACAAACGGAAAGCGGGAAAGTCCTTTATTTTTTCGTTAGCTTCGCGTCATTAAACCATGACTAAGTTTTTTCTCGGGGTTGTCGTTGGAATCGGGCTGGTTGTGCTGGCCAGCTATCTTTTAGTGACGCGCGGCGGAATTTTCATGGGAACGGACGCCAAACCGTTGCCGTTGGAGCGGACCATCGCGCGCGCGGCAATTACCGCGTCGATTGGCAAGAGTGCGGGCGATCCATCGCCGTTACCGGCGGACGAGACCAATCTTCTGGCAGGCGCCAAAATATATATGCAGGCTTGCGCAGGGTGTCACGGACGGCTGGACCAGGCGTCAAGTGGCGCGAAGGGGTTTTATCCGCTCCCGCCGCACCTGTTTCCGCCAGCTACCGGCGTAACCGACGATCCGGTGGGCGCCACTCACTGGGTGGTAAAAAACGGGGTCCGTTTCAGCGCCATGCCGTCCTTCAACCAGAAACTGAGCGACTCGGAAATTTGGCAAGTGAGTCTTTTGCTGCGGAATGCCGACAAATTACCGGATTCGGTCAAGGATTCGCTCCGTCAACCGCAGCAGCAGTAAAAATTGCCGCCCAAGAGATTCGTGCGCGATTCTTGGTACTACTGGAGAAACTGAGCCGACTGCAACGCGGAACTAGCGGCGCGCCCGAAGCGATCTACCGTATAATTTGTGTTTCAAACTAAAGGAGGAATCAATGTCTGAACAAAAATCCAACGAAATCTCCCGGGACCGTCTCGCGGAGTTGTTGAACGAAGACCTGTCCCGCGAATATCAGGCCATCATCGCGTATGTCGTCTATTCCCAGGTGCTCAAGGGCGCCGAATACATGGACATCGCCGCTCAGCTGGAAATTCACGCCAAGCAAGAGCTCGATCATGCCCTGATCCTGTCGCGGCAGATCGATTACCTCGGCAAAATGCCGGTGACTAGTCCGAAGCCGGTCCGCACATCGAAAAATGCCAGAGACATGCTCCGCTACGATCTCGACAATGAAAATGAAACCATTCGGAATTACCGAGATCGCATCCCGCAATGTGAAGCGCTTGGAGAATACGCAATGGCTGAACAGATTCGCGAGATCCTCGTGCAAGAGCAGGACCATCAAATTGATCTAGCCACTGCCCTCGGTGAAGACGTTCCGAACGTCAACGCCGGTCCCCAACGACGTACTTTACGCAAGCGTCGTTAAGGCTGTTCGTAACCCAGAGCAGGGTAGTCGCTAGATTCACGCGGCTGCGGATTTCAATTAAGAATTGGGAACTTCTGATCAATCAGAATTCACGATTGAGAATGCGAAGCGCGCTTGCACTGGGGCGATGCGCAGGCGAGAAAGATTCGCTAACGTCTGGAGTGGCTGGGGTTCAAATCCCCGACAAAATTCCTTCTGCTTTTGTCACGCAAAACTTGTTGTCGCCTGGCGCTTTGCTCGGCTCGCTCGGCGCCATGCTCGATCATCGGGGCCGGCGCGTTGCGCTGAGTAATCCCCCCGGGTCGGAGCAATACGCGCAGGCGCGCAAGTCCGGAGTTGCGGACAGGAAGAAAATCGCGCGATCGCGGCGAAGAAATAACGGGAGCGATGGAATTACATGTCGCCGAATAACGCAGAGGTCAGCCGCTGTGCGAGCAAGTTTGAGGCGATTCGCCAGCGCTGGTTTTACCAACTCAGCCGCGTCAACTAATACAACCAGCTCTCGGGAGATCCCCATTGCCCAGGCGATACCTGGATTCTCGCGGCCGTGACGTCACCGAGAAACTGAAGACGACGCGCTTCCTTTTCTGTCTTTGGGTAAAGCGACAGATATAACTTCAAGCCTTCGTCGCGATGCTTAATCCAATCCTTCTGAGTCGAGCGTAGGAAGACCACTTGCTCCGCCGACGTTTGTTGCATGATATCCGCGTACCTTTCATTCAGCCGTCGATCGAGCTGACCGAGCCGCGCTTCTAAGTCCTTTGCGCTAGGCAAGGGGCCGGCCGGTTCGGGGCAGGGTAATACGTCATCGGAACTCGAGAGAATATCCGAGCTAACCTTGTTCAGTTTGCGCAAATACGGAGTTATCTGAAAACTCTTCGTCCGGGTATTAAAGTAAAGGTAGGCCGCATCCATTTCAGTTTTACCCTCGCCGCCGCGCAGGCCGATGAGCAGCCGGCTGGAATCCAAACTCCAACCGATAAACCGCATCATGGCGCAGGCTCCCTCCGCGGCAGGGTCTTCCGCGAAGGCGGCCAGCCTTACTGCTTGCTCCCACGCTTTGGTATTAAAGGATTCGATCGAATCGATCGTCCCATCGGCGTTGCGATGAAAAAGATCGCCGGGTCGCATGCAGGAGCCGCCGTTAGGCAGAGTAAGAATCCACTTCTCATCCGGCGAAAAATGAAATTCCACCGGCGCCCTCTCGGCTGACTCCACCGGTAATTTTTCCTCTGGCCCAGCATTCTTGGTCGAAACAATCCAGAATTCCTCGCCCTTTAGTTCCACGCGCCAGCCACCGCTCGAACTGGTCGCGAGGATTCGGTTTTCATTCTCCGCCGCGCTGCTCAGCCCGCCGGGAATAACCATAAGTGCCACGAGGTAGGAGAAAAATTGGTGCGGGGTCCGCTTCATTGCTCCGGATAGTAGCGGTGCCAGGTTCAGCTTGCCAAGTTTGGAGTTGGGCACCTGCACCTCCAAAATACGCGCGTCGAATGCAACCTATCGGAAGCGTAGCGGTTCCGGTAGCCAGCCTCTCGTCCCTGCCGAGCTGCCGGTCGGAAGAAAGAAGAGCGTCAGAGCCTAGAGCCGCTGGCTCACGGAAGAAAAAGTGACTAACGGCGGACGTGCCCGGGTTCGGCCACCACGTTTGAAGTGGTTGAAGTCGATATACGTGAATCACGTATAGCTGGACCGGACAGAGCCAACACCGATCGTTGGGCCGCGAGAAATCCCACCGGTGTTTGTCAGTGAAGAGAACCGTGCTATACGTGAGTCACGTATAAGGTTGTTTCCCGGTTTGGTCATGAGCTTTCAAACGCATCGCAGGATCGTTCGCCGCAAACGGGGTTCGTCGGCTTCTTCGGTGAAAAGTTTGAGCAAACGGCTTTGCGAGTGGCGCGAGAGGAATGATTTGTCGCAGAGCGAAGCTGCAATAAAATTGCGAGTTTCGAAGCGCACTTTGCAAGAATGGGAACAGGGCCGGGCGGAACCCAGACACCTGGCGATGGCTGCCATTGCGGCGGTTATTGGTCGGTAGAGCTTGACATGCTTTATCCAAATCGATCATGCCATGAGCGGGCAATCATATACGTGATTCCCGTATAGCATGCCTCTTCGTCCAGCTCGGAAAATAGGGGAGCGCGGCTTTTGAGCGCAAAATTTTCCTCTGGGATGTTCGGGGAAATCGCGAACTAGTTACTCGTTTAATCCTTTTCAGTCTTCCGGACTCAGCCCTCAATCATCGACGTTCGACTGTTTTCAATCCAAGCTGCTGGTCTTCAATTGGTCGCCGACCAGGTCCGCCGTGCGGAGGAATACGTTCCAGGCGGGTGGCCGGTCTGCCTTACGGTTTACCGATTGGTCCCTTTCCTCTCTAGCTGCGAAATCAATTGTCTAGCCGCTGCTGCCCGGTCGCCTTGTGGAAAGCGCTTCAGAAATTCGTGTGCAAGCGCCAGAGCATGTTGATCATCGTGTAACACTTCGGCATAAAGTCCCGCTTGATTGAACAAGCTATTCTCGTGCATGGGGTTCTCGGTCTGGGCAATCTGATATTGCTCAAGCGCTTTCTGAGGTTCGCCAGTGAAGCGAAAGCAATTGCCAAGATCGGTGCGCACATCCGGATTGTCCGCGCCGGCGGCGATTGCCTCTTGGTAATGTTCTATCGCGTGCGCCCAGTTATGCCGGTCGTAGTTCCAGTCCCCGAGTATTCTCGCGGCGTCGGCAGGCGCGCGCTGTGAAACATCGGGCGGCTCCGTTGCCGGCAACGGAGAAAGGCGTTCCACCGGCGGATTTCCCGGGCGACCGGGCGCGGACGAACGCATGATCAGCCACATGCCGCCCGCACCCAGAATGAACGAGGCCAAAATCAGGAGCGGGACATGCAGTTCCGACAATAATGAAGATGGTTTTGTCGTTTTCGATCGCGTCGTCATGACCTGGATTGGATTTATATCAGACAAGCACGTTTAGCGAGCGCCTTCCCGAGGGCAGGGGGAGAACCGATATTTGCGCGCACCCCTCCAGGGCGAACTCAGCGGCAAGTGCTAAGTGATAAGTGGTGGTGGGAAGTTCCAAGGTAACAGCGGAACTGAGAGCTGAAGAAGGAGTGAGACGTGATCAGCGAGCGCGTAGAACTGCGCCACGCGCTCCATTCGATTTTCTCTCCATTTAAGATTGCTAGCTGAGCGGCGTTCGCGGCCTGCGCGAAGCGTGGTTACACTGGAGCGATGCGCACGGCGAGAAAGATTCGCTACCGGCTGGAGTGGCTGGGACTCAAGTCCGCCACGAAATTCCTTCCGCTTTTGTCGCGAAAAGCTTGTTATCGGCTGGCGCTTTTGCTCGGCTGGCTCGCCTCCATGCTCGATCGTCGGGGCCGGTGCGTTGCGCTGAGTAATCTGCGCGTGGCCTTTGGCGATGAGATGTCAGCCGAAGGCCGGGCGCAGATCGTGCGTGAATCCTATCAGCATTTTGCCCGCACCATGCTCGATTTTTTTTGGAGTCCGCGCCTAACGAGTCAAAATTTCTCGCGTTACGTTGAGTTCGAGAATCGCGAGAGATGGGATGAGGAAAGCACGCGCCCAGGCAAGCCGGTCATTGTCGGTTGCTATCATTACAGCAACTTCGAATGGCTCAGCATCGTCTCGGCCTTCGCCGGTCTGGAAGGTGTCGTGATCGCGCAGCAATTCAAGAATCCACTGCTCGATCCGATCTTCCTGAAGCTGCGCCAGAGAAGCGGTCATCGCGTAGCACCGCGCAAGGGCGCCGTCATGCATCTGTACCGGGCCCTGCGCCGCGGCGAACGCTTCGCCTTGCTCGTCGATCTGACAATTTCGGCGAAACTGCCGACCGTGGCGATTAAGTGCTTCGGGCTTGAACGCTGCGTTACCTTTGCTCACGTGTGGCTGCACCAGCGCACGGGGGCGCCACTAATCAACGTCCATTGCGAGCCGCTGCCCGGCGGGCGTTACCGCGTGGTTTTTCATCCCCGGATTGAATTTCCCGCGGGCGCTTCGCTCCAGGAAATGGCACAAGCTTGCTGGGACCAGTTCGAGCCGGTTGTCCGGAAAAATCCCGCCCCCTGGCTCTGGATGTACAAGCATTTCCGTTACCGCCCGCTGGCGGCGAAGCCGGCGGCGTATCCGTTCTACGCGAATATTTCGGAGGATTTCGAGCGTCGTCTCGATGAAGGCGCGCGCAAACTTCCGCCGATGACTTCGAAAGTGAAGCTGCCCAAGGAAAGTAAGAAGTAAGAAGGAAAAAGTAAGAAGTTCACAGGAAGTGACCTGCCTTCGTTCCGTAGTCGCTGAACTACAGTTTGGCAGACGAGTGGCGGGTGACGAGGTGGGCAGGTGGAACGTGAGCCCCGGGTCAGATCAAGACATTCAATATCCTGAATAAATTGAGTCGTTGAGATAAGAAGCCGGATACCGAACGCAGGGAGCGAGGGGGTGAAAAGGTCGCTCATCCCCGCCCAAGACCGGAAAAACGCCGAACTCTGCGAGCCGCACCGAGATTTGGCGTCCAAGGCACAACGTCGAAGCAAGTAACAGAATTGTAACTATCCTATTCCGCTTAGACGCACAAAGTCTTGCATCTTGCTGAGCGATACCTGTCGATTGCGGTCTAACGAATTATGAGAAACTTCATTCTTTCATTGATTTGGATGGTCCTGGTCGCGATGCCAACGTTAAACGGACAGCAGGCATCGCCCAGTCAGAACACCGCGACGCAACAAACCGCGAAACCCAAGGCGCACGGGATCCAGGGTTTGCCGCAGCCAAACGTGCAACCGACTCAGCCGACAACAGCAAGCAATAATCCTGGGCAGAAAAAGGGAGTCGCTAATAATCCCGGGTATGGGAAACCAGCCGGTAACAATCCTGGGAATGGGAAGACAACCGATAACAAGAATGTTTGGCGCGGCAAAACACCCAACAACAATGGCGACAGTTACGCGGATGCCATGCGCCACTACCGGCATGAACGGCACGAGCGCGATTGGTGGAAACAACACTACGTCGTTATCGTGCTGGTCGGAGGCGGATACTATTATCACGACTCGGGATATTGGTATCCTGCATGGGGATACGATCCTAATTATGAGCGCTATGATTACGACGGACCGATCTACACCTATGGCAACTTGTTGCCTGACCAGGTCATCGTGAACGTGCAGCGCGCCCTCAAAGAACTCGGCTACTATGCTGGAGACATAAACGGTTCGCTGGGAGTTAACACTCGCAATGCCTTAACCGCTTACCAACAGGATTACGGATTGGATGCCACCGGCGTCGTGGACGAACCGACTGTCCGCGCGTTGGGATTGATTTAGAGCGTAAAGCTCCATGGGAGTGACGCTTCTTTTCGGAGTTGATCGTCATGTTCGGCCTTGTTGAGGCGGTCTGCCCCCACGGACTTTCCCTCTGTGATCATCATCCAAGGCGGGTCGCGCTCTAGCATTGCGACGACGACTTTTGGACCAAGCCGAAGTTTGCGACCGATGATAAAAGGTGCGGAATCCGGCGGCTAATCATGTAGAACGTGGCGGGCACACGAAGATTTAAGGGAAGAATAGATGCGCGATGGCACTTAACAGGCGACAGTTGTCGTCTCATGCCATTCCGCGAACTCAATCTTTCGCCGCAAATTTTGCAGGCGGTTCGGGATTCGGGTTATACCGAGCCGACTCCAATCCAGATCGCGGCCATCCCGCTCATTCTCGCGGGACACGATGTGATCGGGATTGCGCAGACTGGGACGGGAAAGACCGCTGCTTTCGTTCTGCCGATTTTGATGAAGCTCGCAGAATCGAGGCAGACCGTTGCTCGCCACGGCGAGTTAACTGCGAACCCACAGAAACAAAACGTGCACCGGCTGCGTGCGCTGGTGTTGGCGCCGACCCGTGAGCTGGTCGTCCAGATCGAAGAGAACGTGCGCGCGTACGCGAAACATGTTCCCTTGCGCGTGGCTACCGTCTTCGGTGGAGTGAGTGAACGCCCGCAAATTGAAGCGCTGCGTTCCGGCGTCGACATGGTCGTGGCTACGCCTGGTCGTCTGATCGATTTGATGGAGCAGCGCGCGGCCAATCTTTCCGCAGTCGAATTCGTGGTGCTGGACGAGGCCGATCGCATGCTCGACATGGGATTTCTTCCTCCGATTCGGCGAATCATGAAGGCGTTGCCGCACAAACGGCAGACCCTCATGTTTTCCGCTTCGCTCTCGCGTGAAATCGAGGCTTTGACCCATCAGTTTCAGCAGTCGCCCAGGATGGTTGAGATTGGGCGACGAGCGAATCCGGTGGAGGCTGTGACTCAGCTTGTTTACGAAGTCCCTCCGCATTTGAAACCGGCATTACTTCTTCACCTGCTGAGCGATCCCACCTTCGACACGGTCCTGGTTTTTTCGCGGACCAAGCATGGAGCGGACCGAATCGCGCGTCGTCTCGAAAGCAGCGGAATCAAAACCGGCACCATCCATTCCAATCGTTCCCAGAATCAGCGGTTGCGCGCTTTAAAAGATTTCAAGTCCGGCGCGGTGCGGGTGCTGGTCGCGACCGACATCGCGGCGCGAGGTATCGATGTGGACGGGATCTCGCATGTGGTGAACTACGATTTCCCGATGCACTCGGAGGATTATGTCCATCGCATCGGACGCACCGGCCGCGCACACGCCATCGGTGATGCGATCAGCTTTATCACGCCGGAAGATCAGGGGCCGTTGCGTTCGCTCGAGCGTTTCATCGGGCGCGGGATCGTACGGAAAAAGGCGGAAGGTTTCGATTACAATCAGGCTGCGCCGCCACGCGACGAGCAGGGCAGGGGAGCACGAGTGTCGCAGCGAAAGATCGAGCGGCGAGTCCCAGGAAATTCTCCGCGTGGAAGCGGCGACGGACCGCACGGCCAGATCGGGTGGAGTTTCCGGAATGCTTCATCGAATAACCGTCCGCGGCGCAGATCTTATCGAAGGCATCGTTAGACCTGTCGCTGCGCGAGAGGGCCGACTGTCGTGTTACGGACATATTGGCGAGGCACGTGACGAAATGCATCACGCAGATAACGGCGATTGGTCCGCTCGGCCTTGAATACATCGACTCGAAGGATGAAATCCGCGAAGTGGAAGCACCGACGTGTAACACATGAGACGATTCTCGGAGGTATCGAGTATCACGCTTTAATGAGAAAGTAGATTGGAAGATCAAATCTCAAACGAACACGATTAGAAGTGAATAAGCTGTAAGGAGGTAAATCATGAATTTTAAGCTGGAAGTGATCATCATTCCCGTCTCTGACGTGGATCGGTCGAAAGAGTTTTACAGAGAATCTTGGCTGGCGGCTTGACGCCGATTTCGCGACCGGCGATTTCCGCGTCGTGCAGCTAGACACCGCCCAGCTCGGAAGCGATCAATCATCTTCGGCAAGGGAATCACGCCTGCCAAGCGCGGCTCGGCGGACCGGATGGTCCTCGCGGTCGATCGACGTTGACGCTGCGCGCGCTGACTTGATCGCCCGCGGTGTCGACGTTGAGCCAGGTGCTTCCACTACGCCGGCGGGCCGTCCAATAATGCCGTAGAAAATCCGCGCGTCACCGGGCGCGACCCGCAAGGTCGCTCCTACTATTCGTTTGCCTCGTTCGAGGATCCCGACGGAAACAGCTGGCTACTCCAGGAAATCACGACCCGTCTGCCTGGACGGATCGATCCGCGGTGACGACGTTCAATTCGGTGAGCGATTTGTCGAGCGCGCTTCGGCGTGCAGAGGCCGCTCACGGTGAGCACGAAAAACGCACCGGCCAGAGAGACGAGAACTGGCCAGATTGGTATGCCAAGTACATGGTTGCCGAGCAGGCCGGCACGGAATTGCCGCAATGAGCAACTACGACGTGAAACGAATCGCTTTCCTGCTGGGAAGCTAAACGAAGCGGCGCACAGTTTTCAGGCATCCTCCTTCGTTGCGGCTACGGCGGACAAGAAGGACCGGTCGATTGGCTAACACGTGACCGTCCGAATTGATCCATGAAATCTGAAACGCTAAAGGAAATGATGCTGCGATACTCTTTTGAATGAGTAGGGGGCGAGTGAAAGTAAGAAGTAAGAATTAAAAAGGTAGAAGGCATTGAACGGTGAGTAGGGCATTTGTTAAGGAAGATGTCGATCTTCCGGAGCGCAGCGGCCGGAAGCGATCGGCGTCTGGATTGCCTCCGGGCGCGACCAATTACATCACCGCGCGCGGCGCGAAGCATTTGCGCGACGAACTGCAAAAACTTCGCGCAACCAACGCGAACAGCACGCGCGTGCCCGAATTGGAACAGATTCTGGCGTCGGTCCACGTTGTCGATCCTCCGGACCCGGCGTCGAACAGCGTGACGTTCGGCGCAACGGTGACGGTAAAGGACAAAAAAGATAGGACCGAAACCTATACGATCGCTGGAGTTGACGAACTCGATCTCGAACCGGACACCGTCAGTTGGATTTCTCCAATCGGCAAGAGCCTGCTGGCTGCGGACATCGACGACTGGATTACGCTTGAGGATGGACGCACCGCGCAAATCGTGAAGATCGAAAGAAAACGTGACACATGACGTGTGATCAGTGACGAGACGCACTGCTATACCATCGGCGGAACGACGTCGGGTTGGTGATACTTGGAACCAAGCCCACGACAGTCCTACACTCCTCTTGCCTCTCGCGCTTTGCTTGTCGTGGGTCGCCATCTGCGCCTATTGTGATAGCCTCGGTAAGCCGAATGGACTCAATCTTCCTTAGTTACAGGCGAGAGGACTCTGAAGGTCAAGCTGGCCGTCTGTATGACGACCTTGTTGCCGTTTTCGGTCCCGATTCAGTATTTATGGATGTTGCGGCCATACAACCCGGGCGGGATTTTCGGAAGTCCATTGACCAGAGCTTAAACTCCTGCGGGGTGTTTCTGTCTTTGATCGGCAAGAATTGGTTGACTGCAAAGGACACGTCAGGTCAACGCCGTCTAGACGACCCTGCCGACTTCGTTCGTATTGAAACGGGCGCTGCTCTAAAGCGCGATATCCCGGTCATTCCCGTTCTGGTGCAAGGCGCGTCAACTCCCAAGCCGGATCAACTGCCAGATGATTTGAAGGAGCTTGCGTTTCGCAACGCAGTCGAACTCACGCACCCGCGCTGGGACTCCGATATCCAGGTGTTAATAAAGGCGTTGCGTCCTCACATCTCTCTAACAGGCCCAAAACCCGAACCAGAACGAGTCCAGGCAGGCAGTAAGCTAAGAGCGACTAAGTCCCTCGCGGTAATCGCGGTTCTTCTCGGCATTGTCATCGGGTTGGTGTTCTATCTCTGGCCTGTCAAGAAGGTGGTGGATAAGCCTGCCAACCCACCGGCGGAGATGACGACAAGCTCAGCAGCCGTCGATTCATCCGTGCCCACAAAGGGAAGTCCAGAAAAAGGAGTGCCTCCGCCTGCAAAAACAAATGCGGCGTCCATCGGAGTCGACGATTTTTCACTGGTCGCCCGACAGGAACCTCTCTCAGACAATCCCAAGCGCTACACATTCACGTTGTCGCTTGATGCTCCGGCATTAGTCGACGAGATCGCCCGCGTTCATTACGATCTTGTCTATGGCCCGAATCCCCTTTCACTTGAAGGCGGTGCCGCACCTTCATTCAGTGCCGTATATGAAGGCTGGGGCTGCTACGAAACCGTCATTATAACCGTGTACTTCAAGTCACCCAGTTCGCAGCCGCTCAAAAAAACTTTCAATATGTGTAAGGTTCTGACTTACTAAACTTGCCCCAACTCGCTCCAGAGAGACTCAACAAATTCCCTCCTGTGCGCCGATTGGGGGAGCATCGCCAATATCTGATTGCAGACGTTGGTACGGGCGATGTCGGTCCAGTTGCCTATAATCTTGACCCGCGCGCATGTCTCGCGACGGCCCGTCGAACTCCGCCGTAGAAGGCGTGTTGCCACGGACTGGGATCAAGTTTGCCTTTGGTGAGACACTTTCGGGGAACAACCAAGAGTAAATTCGCGACCTACTCAATCTCCGCAGTGATCTTACCGTTGACGTCCTTCAATGTGACTGTGTCGACGCCTGCCAGCTTTACCTTATCGAAGGTGACTGAGAGTCCCTCGTCGTCCACCAGGTTGAAATCCCATGTTTCTGATTTGGCGTCGTTCTTGAAGTGCACCTGGATCTTTCCCCCAGCGGCGAGCACTTTTCCGTTGAGAAGGAGATTTGCATCCCAATCCTTGTTGTCAGAAGCGGTGATATAGAGACCTTCAAAGCTTCGCGCGGTCTGGTTCACAAGGGTGAAATCGAGATCGGACGCGAATGCGTTTGCGACGCTTAGGAGAAGGATGAAGAGAAAGAAACGAAATTTCATAAGTGAGGGCTATTTCTTCTTTTTCTTCTTGTGAGAAGTGGTCTTTTTGTAAACCGTGCGACCGTATTGGTCCTTCACCTTTGTAGTCTTAAACACTCTTTTGCCTTTGGTCTTTTTGTTTGTTGATGTGTAATAGCGTGGTTGACGGTAGATTTTAGGCTGGTTGTAGTAGGGGTCGAAGTCGCTTGGATAAGGCCGGTCGCCCACATACACGACGAGGTCGTCTGAGAGGCGCAAAGCATGGCTTACTTCGGCAAAGCTCCCGAGAAGAAAGGCCATGATTACCATCAGCGGGATGAAGCGAAGAATCACGCTGATCGGTCTAGCAAGAGTGTTTGGCCAAGTCAAAGGAAATCAGGACTGCGCAAGATCGCCGATCATCGATCGGGAATTCTGGCGAATTCCGGGGCTCGCAGCGAACACCGAGCGCGCGCGTCTTAAACATTTGACGTTCAGCGAAGGCGTCAGTGTCCAGCAGGGAGCGAAAAAGTAGGAAACGACGGATCGGTTAGCTGGAAGTGTAAACCGCGCGAATCTGTTAACCGAAATTATCCGACTGGGGATCCCAAAAGTCGTCTCCCAAGCCGAGGTCCGCGAAAATGGAGCGCATCTCATCGGGCTGCGGACGCCGCGAGTTCTCTTGTAAGCGCGTCGAATACCAGGTCGTCGCGAGAGTCCATAGCTGGTCCATCGTGACGAGCGGCCGCATGGGATAACCATATGCGGCGCACCACTCGCGAACCCGTTCTTCCGACCGGAAGAAAAGCATGTTGCTTCAGGTGAAAACAATGTCGTCCCACCATTTGGCCGCGGGAACAAGGCAATGAAAAAGCCAGCTGCAGGGCGGGGGACCTTCCAAACCAATCTCCAGATTGAGCGGTTCACCGGATTGCTCACAGCGAGAATGAATTCGGCCCGGCCGATGCAGTGCGGCTGGTATGCCGAATGAATCCCAGGCGCAGTTAGCGAAATACTTCGTCCCATCGACGATTACGACATGTTGGGTCGGTACGCCGGAAAATGGCGGAGCCATACGAATAGACTCTCCATCGGGTTCCAACACCAACACTCGCTGAGCGCGTAATCTGTCATAGGCTTCGCGGACGCTGCTGACGTCGGCGCGAACGCGTTCCGCTACAACTTGCAGCGACGGCCTCTGCCCGGTCTCGGCGAAGTGCCGGTAAATCGCCAGTTTCGTCTGCGTGTCGAAACTCATGGGTTATCTGAGGCTAATCTGGAATCGACAAGAGGCCACCAGCACGGCGGCGATTTGCGGTACCGCGTAGAATGATTCGAGCTGCCCGTGAGTGTTCGGTGACAGATATGCGACACGGTAACTGGGATCGATTCCAAGTTTCTGCAAAATCGCGGACATCGGTCGCATCGATGCTACGAATCGTCATGGGTCGTCACTCAAACTCGTTTGCGGGAAGGATAGTGGGAGTTGCGCGTAGAGATTTGAGATTTGGCAGCCGTGCAGAAAGCGCGCGCCACGACGCTGCTCTCGCGTTTCGCGTGTGCAGGTGCGATTGATCTGAGTGTTAGCAGCCGTCAGCACTCATGATGTTCCCCTCATAGCGACCATTGCTGTCAGCCTGGCGTTTGCATTTGTCGGTGGAATGCTGGCGGCGCGATTGCGTTTGCCGCCGCTGGTCGGATATCTTTTGGCGGGTATCGTGGTCGGTCCGTTCACCCCGGGTTTCGTCGCAGACGCACACCTTGCTCAACAACTGGCTGAGATCGGCGTAATCCTGCTCATGTTCGGAGTGGGCATACATTTTTCCATCCGAGATCTTATCGCCGTGCGTGGCATGGCGTTGCCCGGCGCATTCACGCAAGTTGTGGTGGCGAGCGCGCTCGGCGCTGGCCTGGCAATGGCGTGGGGGTGGTCGTTAGGTGCGGGAATTATTTTTGGATTGTCGTTATCGGTCGCAAGCACGGTTGTTTTGCTCCGCGCGCTTGAGGATCGGAACATGATCAAGTCGAGCGATGGACGCATCGCGATCGGATGGCTGGTAGTGGAGGATCTCCTGATGGTGGTTGCGCTCGTGTTACTTCCTGCCCTCGCGGGAGTAATGGGTGGACACCCGCCCGATCACGGCGAAAACATCTGGGCGGTGCTCGGGATCACGATCGGAAAAGTGGTGGTATTCGTCGGACTGATGCTTATCGCAGGTGTGCGATTTTTTCCGTGGCTCTTGTCACACGTGGAACGGACCGGCTCGCGCGAATTGTTTACTCTCGCGGTGATCGCGCTTGCCCTCGGCGTGGCATTTGGTTCCGCCAAATTCTTCGGGGTTTCCTTTGCCCTTGGCGCGTTCTTTGCCGGAGTGGTCGTGAACGCATCTGATTTAAATCATCGCGCAGCAAAAGACCTTCAGCCGCTCCAGGATGCTTTCACGGTTTTGTTCTTCGTTGCGGTAGGAATGCTGTTCGATCCTTCGATTCTGATTCGGCAACCGCTTCAAGTTCTGGCTGTGCTCACAGTGATCGTTTTTGGAAAGTCGTTAGCCGCGTTCGGCATTGTTCGGGCGCTGCGAGGCTCGACGCGAACAGCACTCATTGTCTCCGCTGCGCTCGCTCAGATCGGTGAATTTTCTTTTATCCTTGCTGCCCTTGGAGTGAAGCTCGGTCTGCTTCCCGCGGAAGGTTTGAACCTGATTGTCGCCGGTGCCCTGCTTTCGATCACGTTTAACCCGGTGGTATTCAGCGTCGCGATCGGCTTCGCAGGCGAACGAAAGAAAAGCGTTCCCGTTGCCTGACACCCTCATCAGTTGCTGTCATCTGTCGGAACGCCAGGGCTGCTTCTCTCTCAACTTCGCGTGTGGCGAGTTTTTTGAATCCAAAGCGCGACCGCGCTGCATCTCACAATGCAGAACCTTGTGCGGCTTATGGAAACACTTCTGCAGGACATCCGCTTCGGCTTTCGCCAACTCATGAAACAACCCGGCTTTGCAGCGCTTGCCATCATTTCCATGGCGCTCGGCATCGGTGCTAACACGTCGATCTTTAGTTTAGTCGAGACGGCATTTCTGCGGCCGCTCGCGGTCAAGGAGCCTTCGCAGTTGGTCGAGCTTTACGGCACACTGCACAACGGCGCGGATTGGTCGTTACAGTCGTATCCGAATTACAAAGACTACCGCGATCGTAACACCGTCTTCTCCGGTCTGTTCGTTTATCGCGTGGTTGTCAGCAGTCTCACTGTCAACAACTCCAGTCAGCGCGTCTGGGGATATCTTGTGTCGGGAAATTACTTTGATGTCCTCGGTGTGAAGCCGATGCTCGGGCGCGCATTTTTGCCCGAAGAAGATCAGACCCCTGATTCACATCCCGTTGCCGTGATTAGTTACAATTGCTGGCAACGCCGCTTCGGCGGCGATCGGGCGATTGTGGGGAAGACGGTTGAGTTCAACAGCCGCCCGTTCACTATTATCGGCGTCGCGCCAAAAGGATTTATTGGCACCGAGGTCGCCTACGATCCGGAGATGTTTATTCCGGTAATGATGGCGAAGACAATCGAACCAGGGAGCAGGTGGATCGACAAGCGCGACTCGAACAATCTCTTTACCGTCGGCCGGTTGAAGCCCGGCGTGTCGTTCGCCCAAGCGAAGGCTGCGCTCGAGACGCTGACCGCGAAACTATCGCAGGATTATCCGGAAAACGTCGGTCGCGGCATCCGGCTCGGCAAACCCGGGTTGTTTATTCCCGATATTGCGAATTCTGTCTTCGCCTTTACTGGAGTGCTCGCGGCCGTGGGTGCGCTCGTGATTTTGCTCGCGTGCGTGAATCTTGCCAGTCTGCTCCTCGCACGCGCGACGGAACGGCGGCGGGAAATCGCCGTGCGGCTCGCGGTCGGCGCAAGCCGACAACGACTGGTGAGACAACTGCTTACTGAGAGCATTCTCATTTCACTCAGCGGCGGCGCGGCTGGCGTGTTCCTCGCTGCCGCAATCAATAGCGCTGTGCGAGGCATTCGCTTGCCGAGCGACGTTACCTTGTTGTTCGATCTGCGCACGGACTGGCGCGTGCTGAGCTTCGCGCTGCTGCTGTCGATCGCGACGGGAATTCTATTCAGTCTCATTCCGGCGCTGCAATCGTCAAAACCGCAACTCGTGCCCGCGTTGAAAGACGAATCATCGATGGCCGGCTTTCGTCGCTCGCGTTTGCGCAACTTCCTCGTTGTGGCGCAAGTCAGTCTTTCCTTAATCCTGCTTATCAGCGCCGGCCTTATTGTGCGCAGTCTCCAAGCCGCTCAGAAGATGCGGCCCGGGTTCAATCCAGAAAACGCGGTCGCGATTTCGTTCGATGTCAGCTTGCAAGGCTATAACGAAGCGCGCGGCCGCGCGTTTCAGAAGCAAGTGCTCGAGCGTGCGCAGGCCTTGCCGCAAATCGAAAATGCCGCGCTGACTGATTATCTTCCGCTCGGTCTCAATTACAACGACAGCACGATTTATGTCGAAGGCACAGAGTTCAAAGGCGCGAGCACGTTGCCAATCGCGATCCCGATCGAGAGCAGTCCCGGATACTTTGATGCCATGGGCATTCCGTTACGCGGCCGCGATTTTCGTGATGACGAAAACAAAAAAGAAAGTCGCGTCGCGATTGTAAACGAGACGTTCGCGAAAAAGTTCTTCAATGGGCAGGACCCGATTGGACGGCGCTTCAACTGGCATGGGCCCAAGGATCCGTTCTTCGAGATAGTTGGTGTCGTGCCCGATGGAAAATACAATTCGTTAGGCGAAGACCCCAAGCCGGCGGTCTACACGCCGCTATATCAGGATTACAGCGGCACAGTCACCTTGGTGGCGCGCACCCGCAGTGATCCGCGACAGGTGTTAGCCGCGTTGCGCGGCGAAGTCCAAAAGCTCGATCCGTCGATTTCGGTGTATGCAGCGAAGACGCTGAAGGAGCACATGAGTACATCACTGTTTCCTGCGCGCATGGCCGCTATCGCGCTCGGCAGTTTCGGTGTGCTCGCCCTGATTCTCGCGGCAGTCGGGATCTACGGTGTCATGTCGCACGTCGTCGCAGGACGCACGCGCGAGATCGGATTGCGCATGGCGCTCGGCGCACAACTCTCCGATGTGCAGAAGCTGATTCTGAAACAAGGAATGTTTCTTGCCGCGATCGGTTCGCTAGGTGGATTACTCATCGCCTTCGGCGGTGCGCGCATGATGAAGAGCATGCTGTACGGCGTGAGCGCTTCCGATCCGATGACCTTCACGTGTGTCGCCTTGCTCTTGTTCGGTATCGCGCTTCTCGCCTGCTGGATTCCGGCGCGAAGGGCTAGTCGCGTTGAGCCCATGATTGCGTTGCGCGCGGAATGAGTCTGTAGTGTTTGTCGGTTGCAGTTTTGAGTAGCTCATTGCTGCAAGTAAGAAGTAAGAACTCAAACTGTGCGGCGCTTTAGAGTGCGCGCATGTCGCGCGTGTCGGCGTTGCTTCGGCCGCGGTTATCGTGCCATGCGATCCAGGCACCTTTCGTTGGGCATAGGTAGCTAGCGATTCGGGTACAAGATAAGGGACCGCTAAAAGCGCAAAGCGCGCTTTAGTGGCCCCTTTCTCAGATTTTCAGGGTCGTATTATTTCGCAAGTGGATCCGCCCCAAAGTTTGCGTGGACCAACGTCCATTTGTTGTCCTTTTTCACATAAACGCGAGTGGATTTTGCGCGGATCGGTTCCGTCTTTCCGTCCTTGTCCTGCGTCATGCCGACATAGTTGTAAGTCAGGATGGCAACGTTCCCGTTGTATACCTGCACCTTGGGATTGGCCATTTCCGCCGCGACCGTTTTGCCAGAGGCTTTTCCTGTAGCCTCTGCCAGCCGCGAACTCATCGCCTTCCCATCGAGCCGCGTGGCATAATCGCCGTTGAACTCGGTGTAGTCGTCCGACATGTCCTTCGACTGTTCTGCGACATTTGTCGGATCCTTAATTTCGGATGCCCATTGGGCTTTTACCATTGCAATTACCCCATCAGCAGTTGCCTGGTCGGCTTGCTGAGCGGACACGTTCATCGTGAAAGCCGAGCAAAAGGCAGACGCGATTAATACCAACATCAATTTTTTCATTTCTATTTTCCTTCCGAGGAAGCCCCCCGTGTGTGTGAGCTGACCACGCCCAATGTTTAGACCGCAGCGGACAACGGTCTTGTTAGCTATCGCCGCCGAACCGGCTGAGAAGCCGGATGCTCGCTTTTTTGCGTTGGCGCTAAGTAGTCCGCTGCCACTGATAAGTCAATGCATTTCGCCGGACCATCTGAGCTGATAATTGTGCGAAGCAAGCGTCACGTGCGAGCCGGGTACGCGCGTTAGCACTGCTCCCGGGTTTCGATGGTGCAAGTGCGATCGGTCTGCGTGTTAGCTGTGGCCACGATTCACGATGCTCCGCTGATCGCGACGATACGGTTCACTCCAACGGCTTCAACTCACCGAGCATTGTCGGGATCAATTCTGTGACAGTCGGATGAATGTGCATGGCTCGCTGAATCACCGTGTACGGCGACGTTGGCGTACATCACGTCCAGGATGGAATGAATTACTTCATCGCACTCGATCCCCAGGAGCGACGCTCCAAGGATCTTTTTCGTTTCAGCGTCCACCAAAATTTTCATGAATCCGTCCGTCTCGCCTTTCTCCCGCGCACGGCCGACTTGCGTCATCGGACGCTTTCCAATCAAAGCTTTGCGTCCCGACTTTCGCACTTCCGCCTCAGTCATTCCTGCTCTGCCCAACGGCGGATCGATGTAAAGAGCGTAAGCCGTGATCCGGTCGCTCACGCGGCGCTCGTCGCCGTCTAAAAGATTAGCGGCGACAATTTCATAATCGTTGTATGCGGTATGAGTGAACGCTCCGCGTCCGTTGCAATCACCCAGCGCATAAATGCCGGGGACATTGGTGCGAAGTTGATCATCAACCTGGATGTAACCGCGTTTATCGGCTTCAATTCCGGCCTGTTCCAGACCGAGGTCGTTCGTGTTCGGCACACGGCCGACTGCGAGCAGGACATGCGAGCCGATGACAGTCTTATCGCCGCTGCTGCAATCAACCTGCACGGCCACTTTGTCGCCGCGTTTTTCAAAAGCGATACATTCAGCACCCAGACGGATCTTGATACCTTCGGCTTCGAGAATTGTTTTGATGTTTTCGGAAACGTCTTCGTCTTCACGCTTAACCAGTCGCGGGCCCATCTCCACCACGGTGACCTCGCTGCCGAAGCGGCGATACATCTGAGCAAACTCCAACCCCACATAGCTGCCCCCGATGACGATGAGGTGCTCGGGCAGAAAGTCCACGTCCATCATCGTTGAATTGTCTAAATAGCTCACCTCATCGATGCCGCCGAGCGGAGGAATAGACGCGCGTCCGCCAACGTTGATAAAGAATTTGTCTGCTTCGAGAAGTTCGTCTCCGACACGAACCCGATGCACGTCCGCAAAGCGCGCGTGGCCTTCAATAACGGTCAGGTTATGAGTGGTCCTTAGCCATTTCTCCACGCCCTCGCGGCTTTTACGGACCAGTGCATCTTTACGCTCTTTAACCTTTTTCATTTCAACGGCGATCGAGCACGGAATCGTCACGCCATAATCGCCGGCCCGGCGTGCGACATGAGCTGTGCGCGCACTCGCCACCAGCGTCTTCGTTGGGATGCAGCCGTTATTGACACAGGTGCCGCCGAACCGTTTACGCTCGATAATCGCCACCTTCATTCCTGTCTCTGCCAGCCGAACCGCAAGAGACGGTCCTGCCTGGCCAGTGCCAATAACGATCGCGTCATATTTAGTTGCCATCGGACATACCTCCTCTCGGGTTACAGTCGTCCAAAATTTTCAAGTTCCTACCAGCCGTTAATGGTTGACCTCAATCCGCCAATGGCAAATCCGGCTTTAAGAGCGCCGCTTCGTACCCGCGGACAGCGAACCCAGCTGCTTGATTGCAGCAGGCTGAGGCGCTCGAATTTTTCCGGTTTCAACCTCGCCTAGCAATCGCCGCAACGATCTGCAATCGAGTTGGCGAACTTGAATGAGGTGATCCATGAGATGGGAGTTGCCGCTGCCGAGACCGGCGCCGAGCTGCTCTTTAATCCTACTGGTCTTTGTCATCGCTGATTCGGTTTGGCGCAGACGCTCACGCAAAAGCTCGGCTACAGCTGGCAGGTTGGCGAGATCGAGAAAGAGCAGAGCGGGATAAATCGTTTGGGCCACGGTTCCTTGTTCCTGAAATCGTTCGAGCAAAAGCTCCTGAAACCGTCTTCGGCCCTGAGATGTGATTCGGTAAATCGTGCGTTCGCCGCCGCGCATCACCTTCTGCCTCGTTTTGGGCACGATATCGCCCGATTTGACCAGTTGCCGCACCGCATAATAAAGGGTGCCGACGTCGAGGTCGGTATAGCACTCGACCAGAGCGTTGTTGAGGCGCCGTTTAATTTCGTAGGGGTGGAGGTCACCGCGGTGAAGGGCGCCGAGGATATAAAATTCCGCTTTCATACTCTAATTATAATATTACAATCAAACTAATATGGAAACAATACCCTTGCCCAGCGCTCAGCCCGATACGCCTTCCAGCAGCTATGCGATCTTCAAGACCGTTGGCGCTGTCATTGCTGCCTTGGTCACCTGGATCTTTGTCGCCACCGTGCTAAATCTGGCGCTGCGCGCCTCGTGGCCACACTACCACGAGGCCGAAACCGCCTTCAATTTTACCTTTGCAATGAAGCTCGCCCGGCTCGTTTTGGGAGCCACTTCTTCTCTCGGCGCGGGATTTGTGGCCGCATGGATTGGCAACGGTCAGATGAAAGCGGCCACGCTCACCGGAATCGTATTGCTTGGTCTCTTCATTCCTGATCACTACCTGCTTTGGGATAAATTCCCGGTTTGGTATCACCTTACATTTTTAGTGTCACTTCTTCCACTTACGTTGCTTGGCGCTGCCTTAAACCGCAGGACTTGCCGACAAGCGCCCTAATCGGTTTTTTATACCCAGAGAGTCCGGTCAAATGCGCGATATTGGGTCGCCGTTCCCCGTCGTTTCACTTTTCGTACGGCGTCGTCAATTCCTTCTCGTCCGTATCGACCACGAACACGGCCAGCAACTTAGCCGGTTCGGTCTTGCTCGCGTTCTCACTAACGCTGTGCCGGTCACCGGGCATCTCGGAGAAGCTCTGTCCGGCGCGATACGTAACGACCGGACCATCATTGACCGAACTTCGGATGGCTCCCTTGAGAACCGTCGCATAGATGAAAGCTGACTTTGGATGCGTGTGGGCCGGCGACGAACCTCCGGGACCATATTCGACCAGTACACCCTTGATGCTTTTGCCAGGCACATTCGGCAGAGCATGCTCGTAAACGAGCGTGACCTTTGCATTTTTGTCGGAGGCTATCGCTGAGCCCACGCCGATAGTGGAGACTAGAAGTGCGCAAACAATGAGTGTGTACATGAAGCGCGGCAGCCCGACTGGCTTTGAAGTTCGGATTCGTTTCATTGTGATGTTCTTTCTGGTATTTGGTTTGGTTGTTCTTGGGATGTTTGGGAAGACGTTTATCCGAGGCCCTTTTTAGGATGCGCGGCAGACCGCTGAGTATCATGCGATCTGCCGCTGTGTCCTAAGTTCACGCGGCCTTTTGTGCCGTGAAGCGGCGGAGCCACTCCTCGAAATGCGTCGGGCCGAGGCGTGCGTTGTCGCCGGGAGTGAGGCTTTGATCGTTTAGCTCTGTGCCGAAGTACATGGCGTGGACGTCTGTGGTCACTTTCCGTGGGTCTCGCGTTGCGCTTAAGAAACGCCGGCCCAATTCATCCATTTGGATTGGTTCGGGACCGGCAATCTCGATTGTATCATTTAGTGGCTGGGTGAGTGCGAACCCAGTCAGGGCAGCGGCAACGTCATCCGCCGCGATGGGCTGAAAGAGCGCTGGTGATAACCGAACGGTTTGCCCTTGGGTGGCCGATTGGACGATGCCTTTCGCGAACTCGAAGAACTGCGTCGAACGCACGATGGTGAACGGAATCCCAGAAGCCTTGATCAGGTTTTCCTGAGCTACTTTCGCGCGCAAATACCCGCTCGCAGGAAGCCGGTCAGCGCCGACGATCGACAGCGCCACGTGGTGCCGTACGCCGGTGGCCTTTTCCGCAGCAAGTAAGTTACGTCCTGCCGTTTCAAAAAACTCCAGCACGGCCTTGTCCTCCCACTTTGGCGCATTCGCGACGTCAACGACGACCTGAGCGCCTGTTAGCGCTTCGGCCAGTCCTTCACCAGTAAAGGTGTTGACGCCCGTTTTGGGTGACGCAGCAACTACCTCCTCACCACGGTGGCGAAGATTGTTTACCAGTTTTGTTCCGATGAGGCCAGTGCCTCCGATAACTATGATTTTCATTTTTTTTAGTTTTCCTCTTTCTGCTTTTGATTGGTGTACTTCCACAATAGGAAACGCCCGCTCGAGGTCACGGTAACTTTAGTTACCAATTTGCCGCGCCTCTGCAGATGGGTTCATGTCGCGTTTCGATCAGGAAAAGTGTTGTCTCTGTGAGCAAATCCACAACTGCGGAGTTGAGAAGAGCTGACAGCGGAACACGGAGACGCTGAATAAGAAGCTGAGGCATTACGAAGATCGACTTCGAAATTTGCTTGGTGAACTCTGCCTGCGACGTGGTAAATCTTCCGGCGATTATCCCGTATCTCCATTCAAACTTGAGCAACTGAAGGATGTCCGATCACGAGCAACGCAGGCTGGCTGCCATCATGTTCACCGACATGGTTGGCTACAGCGCACTATCCCAACGGGATGACAAACTCGCGCTCGAATTGCTGGAAGAACATCGCCGCCTGCTCCGGGAGATTTTCCCCCGCTTTAACGGCGTCGAAATCAAAACGATCGGCGACGCTTTTCTCGTGGAATTCGGCAGCGCGCTGGAAGCGGCGCAATGTGCGATTGAAATCCAGCGCGTATTCTCCAAGCGTAACCTGGATGTCGCTGCCGGTCGGCGCATTGAACTCAAAATCGGGATTCACATCGGCGACGTCGTCCATCGGGAAGGGGATGTTTATGGCGATGGAGTGAATATCGCTTCCCGGATCGAACCGCTCGCCGGCGCGGGCGGAATTTGTATCTCGATGGATGTGGAACGCCAGATTCGAAACGCGCTCGAGGCCCGTTTTGAAAAATTTTCTTCGGCAGAGCTGAAGAACATTAAACTGCCGATGGAGCTTTTCCGGATTGTGTTGCCGTGGCAGGCGGGGGGAGCGCGCCTCGAATCTTCCCATGGAATCCAGGCGCCGAAGAAATCGTCGCTCCCGATTTTCGTCGGTGCGGCCATTCTTGCAATCGCGCTGATTTTAGGCTGGTGGTTTGTGCAACGCCAGGGTCGGGCGCCGGCGACTGCCGGACCGAATACCGAATCGCCAACCCATATTGCGAACGCGCCTGGTCAGAACTCGGTTGCAGTTCTCCCATTCATTAATATGAGCGATGACAAGGGCAGCGAATACTTCTCCGATGGCATCAGCGAAGAGCTGTTAACCGTCTTGCAAAAAATTCCCGGATTGCATGTCGCCGCGCGGACGTCGGCCTTTTCGTTCAAAGGCAAGAACGCGACGGCTCAGGAGATTGGACAGAAGCTCGGTGTGGCGCATTTGGTCGACGGAAGCGTCAGGAAATCTGGCGACAGTGTGCGCATCGCCGCCCGGCTCACTCGCGCTGATACGGGCGAACAACTCTGGTCGGAAAATTACACGCGCGATTTGAAGGACGTGTTCGCGGTGCAAACCGAGCTTGCCCAAACCATCGTCGAAAAGTTGCGCGGCCAGTTAGGCGGCGGAGCAGCGGCGGATCCGGCGGTCCAGGCGCAGGTGCAGGCGGCGGAAAAAGGCGGGACCAGGAACGTGCAGGCGCACGAGCAATATTTGCGAGGCCGGTTTTACGGCAATCGAAATACGGAGAAAGGCGCAGGGGACGCGCAGGCTGCATATGAAAAAGCGGTCCAACTCGATCCGCAGTTTGCGCTGGCCTGGGCGGGTCTGGCCTACACACATGTTTGGATCTGCGGCTATTCAACCGGGTTTGGGCGAACCGGCTTCGACGAGCATCTGGCTCGGGCGCGCGAGGCCTCGGCGCGGGCGCTGGCTCTCGAGCCCAACCTGCCTGAGGCGTTACTCACGCGCGCGTTGATCCAACTCAATTTCGACTACGATTGGAAAGGGGCGAATGAGACATCGAAGGCCGCTTTGGCCCTGGCTCCTGCGAATGCCCAGCTCCTCATCCTTGCGGGCAACGTTGCACTCGCGAAAGGCGACGTCGATGCTACGACCGCGCTTTATCGGAAGGCTGTCGAGTTGGATCCCGTCAATCCGGAGTCACGCTCGTACCTGGCCTTTCACCTTGCCGCGACCGGATCGCTGGCGGATGCGCGTGCCGAATATGCCCGCGTGCTTGAACTAAGTCCCACTGCGCCCTGGGCTCATGCCGGTCTTGGTCTTGCCCTCATCCGTGCTGGAAAATTTGAAGAGGCCGTGACCGCCACACAGAACGAGTCCGCAGACTGGGCCCGTCAGCTTGTCGTGGCGATCGCGCAATGGGGACAGAAGCAAAATGCGGAATCAGACGCCGCGCTCGCAAAATTAATCGAAACCTCTGCCGACACGGCGGCCTATCAGATCGCCGAGGTCTACAGTTATCGCAACGAGAAGGACAAAGCTTTCGAGTGGCTGGAGCGCGCACACCGTCAGCGGGATGGAGGTCTGCCGGGTTTGCGCTACGATCCGTTTCTGGTGAATCTCCACGCCGATCCGCGTTGGAATAAATTTCTGCATACGGTTGGCCTGGCCGACGAGCAACTAAACTAAGCCGAAGACGAAGTTGAGATGTTTAATGGTTGCGGAGTTTAACATCTGAGGCTCGCGTAGAAATCGCGCATCACAGCCCTGCTCTCGCGTTTCGACGGTGGAAGTGTGATCGGTCTGCGTGTCAGCAGCAACCACTCATGACTTACTATCGAAATATATTTTTGAAGTTTGCCGGTCACTTGCAGAAAGTAGAAAGTCAGAAGTTAACGGAAGTGACGAGAGACAAGTCCGAGTGAAGTGTTGGGCGGACGACGGTCAGCTCTCCATCTTTCCGAGTGCAGCGCTGCGGCGTCTAAGGCTGGCCTTGGGCCAGATCTTGCTGCTGTTGTAGTAATCCCTGAACGACGGCGTTCGCTTCGGCAGCTTGAGCCAATCCGCTTTCCACCGGGTGTAGATGTGCACGTCCGGCTTTAGGGCGCTGGGCTTGTCGAGCGTTCCGACGCGCACGAACCGGAGATTGGACTTGCGCCCATACTCGCTCCAGAGCGCGGTCTGACACTTGGCGCAGCGGTAGATGTCGTGCGGACCATTCTCGCGTGGCACCCGCACGGCTACCGGCTTACCGCGGAGCAGCTTGATCGCCTGAGTCTCGATGATCGCGTTGAGTACGAACGCGCTGCCGGTCAGTCGCTGACAGTCGTCGCAATGACAGCAATGAACGAACATTGGCTTGTCGAGCAGCTGGTAGCGGATGGATCCACACGCGCAACCGCCGGTGACTTTCTTTGCCATGGTGAACGATTCGACGAGACGAAGGGTTCTTTTAGTAGTGTGCGCCAATGTACTCCCACATCTGGTGATGCCAGTAGGGCCATTCGTGCCCGCCCTCCGGGCCCCAGTCGTCGAGGTGATGCGCAATCCCCCGGTTCGCCAGAACCCCGGACATTCGGTAGGTCGGCCCGCTGTTCTCCCACGGGCCGCAACCGGTCACGAGCCGGATGTCGCAACTTGGGTAATGATGGAGATACCACGGGTCACTCTGGTTAGCCATATAGTCCACCGGGTTATTGAAATAGAAGTTGTCGTCATACATGCTATCCATCGAGTCCCGCATATCGTAGATGCCCGAAAGCGCGTAACAGCGCTTCACGTGGTCGGGATGCTTAAAGAGGGTGTTGGCCGAATGATAGGCACCGAGCGATGCGCCCAGCGTGGCGATCCCGATGCCTGGCGTCTGGCACTGGGAGTCGATGAACGGGAAAACTTCGTTCGCCACATAGGCGTCGTACTGCGCCTGCATCCAGCTACGATGGAAGGGGTGCGCTCCCTTGTTTTGGAATGCATCGCTGTTTACGCTGTTGATGCAGAAGATTCGGATGCGCCCCTGCTCGATGTAGGGACTTAGCGTGCGAATCATGCCCTGACCTTCCATCTCCCACTCGTCCCCGCAGCTCGTTGGGAATGCGAGGATGGGTCCGCCGTAATTGCCGTAAATGGCGACGCCCATGTTCCGATTGAGACGGTGCGAATACCAACACTGATGATCACGATGCATGGACTTGCGAGGATAGCGGATTGACAGCCGGGCTCAAGCTCGGTTTCAACAATCGCGTGCACCGCGTACACGCTCGAACACGCGGTCCAATCGCCCCGGGGGCGCGCGTTTGTCGCGGATGGTGACCTGTAACTGGATCCTAATTAATGCCCTAGGCCGCCGGCGAAATAGCTGGAAGCACGCTCTGACCCCGACTCACCGGCCTACGGACTTCTCCAGATCAAAGCTATCTCGTGCTTCCACCTGCTGCGACACGCTGGCCGTTCCTGTAACTGTGTAAGTGCCCGGCTGCGCGCGCCCCGGAACCCTCGTGGTGAAGGCTTGCCTGAATGACTTACCCGCCTCGAGAGTCTCGGAAAACTGCGCGAGCGTACGCTGGGTCCCGGGCCCGGTTAGTCTCACCCGGATATCGATTGTGCGCGTCCCCGAACTGTGGTTGATAAGGTTCAACCGAAAACGAAAGGTGCCACCGTTTGGCGGGATGACAATCGGGTCGCCCTTTGGAGTAAGGGTAAGCCTGATTTCTGACCGCTCTCTTCCCGTGCCGAAGTAGACGGCGGCGTAACCGTGTGTGCCGGTTGCGAATTGCGGCGCGCCCACGACCAGGTCGGTTGCGCCGTCGCCATTGATGTCTCCGCCTGCGACCGACATGCCGAGTTGATCCTGGTTGGACCCAGTGACGATCGAGTCAGCATTCGCTGCGGCGATCGTTCCCGAGAGCGGGCCAAAGAAGGTATAGACACGACCCGATCGAACGCCGCCAGCTCCATTGTCCGGCGCGCCGACGGTTACATCACTAATGCCGTCGCCATTGAAGTCACCAACGCTGGTGACCGACATCCCGAACAAATCTCGATCCACTTCGCCGGTCAGGATCGCGTCTGCGTTCGCGGCCTGGATGTTACCGCTAAGTGGGCCATAGAAAACATACGCCTTACCGGTGCCGGCTATGGCGAAAAGCTGGTCTGCTCCAACGATAACATCGGGCACACCATCGCCGTTGATGTCCTTGCCTCCCGCCACCGCCACACCAAAGTCATCGTTAACCGCCTCGCCAAAGATAATGGCATCAGCCTGGGTAGCGACAAGTGAGCCGGTGACTGGTCCAAAGAAGACATAGGCGCGACCTGTGTCTGCGCCATTGAGCGGAAAACGCGGCGCACCGACGATGATGTCGTTCACGCCGTCGCCGTTGATGTCGCCGGCGGAAGCGATCGATGCTCCGAACGACTCATTGGCAAAGCTGCCAGTGATGGTAGCGTCGGCACTCGCGACAGTTCGTGTACCTGAGAGCGGACCGTTAAAGATAAAGATCTCTCCTCGCGAGCCGCCCCCCGCGATGTCGCTTCCGACAACGATGTCGTCAAAACCATCGCCGTTCACATCGCCCAGAGGGGCGACCGCACGACCAATCTCATCGAAGGCGGCCCCTTCAATGATTGCATCGGCTGTTGTGGCGGCGAGCGATCCGCTCACTGGCCCATAGAAGAGATAGACCCGGCCTGATTGGATCCCATTGTCGTCATTGCTTCGCGCTCCGATGAGGATGTCGTCGAACCCATCGCCGTTCACGTCTCCGGCAGAAGCAACCGAAAACCCAAGGTTATCACCGAACGCCTCTGCAGAAATCGTTGCGACGGCCTTTGAAGTATCAATGTCGGAAGTTAAGGGTCCCAGAAAGAGATAGGCGCGACCTGCGAACTGAGCCACCGAACTGTTGGAAGGATCCCCGATAATAAAATCCGTGACGCCATCGCCGTTAACATCTCCAGCGGGTGCGACCTGCCAACCGCAGTCAACATCGCTCCCGGTGCCACTGATCGTGACATCGGCGAGTGGATTGGTCTGCGCCCAAACGCACGTCAAAGGAAGAATGATGGCAAAGAAAATTGCGAAAGGTCCGCGCAGAAAATGCTTGGTAATATTCATTTGTGTGATGCTCGTTAGGCCGTTGGGTTCGCAAGGCTAGGCATCCCGCTGTTCGATTGACGCCCCCCTTGCGATCGGATTCATCTATTCCATCGGCTCCGCCATGGCGCACGGAACGTATTGTAACAAAACCGTTACCTGAATGGCTCCCGCAAAAGTTCAAGCGGAAGGTATCGGGGCGCTAAAGCGAACGCGATTGTGTCACGCGACGCAGAGCTGCAGTCCGGAAAGAGTTTAGGCGATGTCGAAGCGATCGAGGTTCATGACCTTGTTCCAGACTGCGACGAAGTCGCGGACGAACTTCTTTTCGGCATCCGAGCTTCCGTAGACTTCGGCCAGCGCGCGGAGTTGAGAGTTCGAGCCGAAGACAAGGTCCACACGCGTGCCAGTCCACTTGAGTTTGCCGGTCTTGCGATCGCGGCCTTCAAACAGGTCGGCGTCCTTCGAGACCGGCTTCCATTCCGTGTCCATGTCGAGCAGGTTCGCGAAAAAGTCGTTAGTCAGTGCCTCGGGTCGCCCGGTGAAGACGCCGTGCGCCGTCCCGCCAATGTTCGTCTTGAGGACGCGCATGCCGCCCACGAGCACCGTCATTTCGGGCGCCGTCAGGGTGAGTAACTGCGCCTTGTCCACCAGCAGCGCTTCCGCCGGCACGGTATATTTGCCTTTGAGATAATTGCGGAACCCGTCTGCAATGGGTTCGAGCACGGCGAAGGATTCCACGTCGGTCTGCTTCAGCGAAGCGTCCATGCGTCCCGGGGTGAAAGGCACCGCGATCTTGTGCCCGGCGTTCTTCGCCGCCTGCTCGATGCCTGCACATCCAGCCAAAACAATCAGATCAGCCAGCGAGACCTTCTTGCCGTCGGACGCTGTGTTGTTGAACTCGCTCTGAATGTCTTCCAGCGTCTTGAGCACCTTGGCCAACTGGGCCGGCTGGTTGACCTCCCAATCCTTCTGCGGTGCCAGACGAATACGGGCGCCATTAGCACCACCACGCTTGTCGGAACCACGGAAAGTGGACGCCGACGCCCACGCGGTCGAAACCAGCTCGGAGATGGAAAGACCGGATGCCAGGATCTTCTTCTTCAGCTCGGCGAGGTCGTTTTTATCGATCAATTTGTGATCGACCGCCGGGATGGGGTCCTGCCAGATGAGTTCCTCCGCCGGAACTTCAGGTCCGAGATAACGAGCGCGCGGGCCCATGTCGCGATGGGTCAACTTGAACCATGCGCGGGCAAACGCGTCCGCGAACTCATCCAGATTCGCCATGAAGCGCCGCGAAATTTTTTCGTAAGCCGGATCGATCCGTAGCGACAGGTCGGTGGTCAGCATGGTCGGCCGGTGCTTCTTCGCCCGGTCGTACGCATCAGGCACCGTAGCGGTGGCTGCTTTCGCCACCCACTGGTGCGCGCCGCCCGGGCTCTTTGTCAGTTCCCATTCGTTGTTGAAAAGGTTCTCGAAAAAGTTGTTGCTCCACTTGGTCGGGGTATTTGTCCAGGTAACTTCCAAGCCGCTGGTGATGGTGTCCGGGCCTTTGCCCGTGCCGAAGTCGTTTTTCCACCCGAAGCCCATTTCTTCGAGACCCGCCGCTTCGGGTTCGGCTGCCACATGAGTGGCGGGGGCAGCGCCATGAGTCTTGCCAAAGCTATGGCCGCCGGCGATGAGTGCGACGGTTTCTTCATCGTTCATCGCCATGCGCGCGAAGGTGTCGCGAATGTCGTAGGCCGCCTTGAGCGGATCCGGATTGCCGTCCGGACCCTCGGGATTGACGTAGATCAAACCCATCTGCACTGCGCCGAGCGGATTCTCCAACTTGCGTGAATGGATGTCGCCATCTGCGTCCTCGTCGGACACGAGCACTGCGTGATCCTCCACGACACCGGGCGAGCCGTGCGCATAACGGATGTCGCCACCCAACCACGTCTTTTCGGCGCCCCAATAGACATCCTGGTCGGGCTCCCACGTATCCTCGCGGCCGCCGCCGAAACCAAATGTCTTAAAGCCCATCGTTTCGAGTGCCACGTTCCCGGCGAGAATCATCAGGTCGGCCCACGAAATCTTCCGGCCATACTTCTGCTTGATCGGCCAGAGCAGTCGACGCGCCTTATCCAGGCTGACGTTGTCCGGCCAACTGTTGATCGGCGCGAAGCGCTGCTGACCCCTGCCGCCGCCGCCGCGACCGTCGCCGATGCGATAGGTGCCGGCACTATGCCATGCCATGCGGATGAACAACGGCCCGTAGTGGCCGAAGTCCGCCGGCCACCAGTCCTGCGAATCGGTCATTAACGTCGCGAGATCCTTTTTTACCGCCGCCAGGTCGAGGCTCTTGAACTCTTTTGCGTAGTCGAAGTCCTCACCCATGGGATCGGACTTGGAGGAATGCTGGTGCAGCAGGTCGAGTCGCAACTGGTTAGGCCACCAATCGCGGTTGGACGGGCTGGTGGCGGAGTGGCGGACGGGGCATTTGGCTTCGGTTGACATATATTTTCTCCTTACGTGGGTTGAATTGAATTCTGTGTAAGAGTTGCGAGTGATCGGCACGAGTGTGCCGGTAATTGACTTCTGGCCGCCCGGGCTTTGCTTTTCACCGCCCAGCGGCTTGGTCGCTGCACGATTTCGCTCATGGTCGTCAGAAGGTTGGTATTGTTCATCTTCGTTAGAATCGAAGTTGAGACGTCCATCAACCAACCAGATTTGGTCGGATACGTGAAATATTTGTTTCCTCTGATCACGATAAGAATTGCCTATGGAAATGCATCAACCGCGGATTGGGTGTTCGCTTACGTTTCATCGCCAACGGCGCGGAGTCGAACGTTGATTTCGTGCGTGAGTGCGCGATGAATCGGGCAACCGGCGGCGGTCTTCATCAGCTCTGCGCGCTGCTCGGGTGTAAGTGGACCTGTGAGTTCGATCCCGACGTCGATTCGATCAATCATCCCCTCTTTGGTCAGACATTCTTCGCAGTCATCCGCGTGAATTCGTGAATGCCGTAACGAGACAACGATGTTCTCGAGCGGATATTTTCTGTTCCGGGCCTGCAAGCCCACCATCATCGACGTGCAGGCACCGAGCGCCGCCATCAGATAATCGTAGGGATCGGGGGCCATATCAGTGCCGCCGACATTGACTGGTTCATCCGCCTGGAACCGATGTTTGCCAGTGGAAATTTGCTGAAGAAAACTACGCCCCATCCCGAACACGACGACGTGCGGATTGGCGATCTTGGTTAAGTGAGCTGTGGTCGAGATCGACCTGCTGATGTCGATAGTATCAATGGCGGTATCGGTCATGCGCAAATTTCGCAGAGCCGGAGCCGTGCGCTTCGCAGAAGTTGCGAAAGAGTGATCATTTTTTGCGATGACCAGGAGGGTTGAGGTGCTACGCTCCCGCAGGTGCATCAGGAGTGATCCTGACATAGGATTGATTGACACTCGCACCGAGGACAATATGCTCGGCGCCGTGGCGGACGAAAAGGAGAGGCGCGCGGCCAGCAGATACGAAGCGGTCGTCGCGACCTTCATTGCATTACTGGCTGTGTGTGTCGCCGGTTACACCGCGTACATGCAGCGCCAGCAGGTACGCGCGGCGGTATGGCCAATCCTCGAGTTCGACAGCAGCAATGGGCCCGACATTCACTTTACCGTTTCTAACAAAGGCGTCGGCCCGGCGATCATACAACATGTGATAGTGAAGGTGGATGGGCGGCCAGTGAAGAATTGGAATGAGGTGCTCGATAAATTTCTCGGACCCGGGAAGTATCGGTATTCCGAGAGTGACATAACCGGTCACGTGTTCGCGGCGGGTGAATCGATGGATGTGTTCACACCGCACGATCCCGAAGGGAATCCGCTAACCGACAGATCCAACCCGCTCTGGGTGGAGATGAATAAGGACCGTGCACGCGTGTCCGTCGAGATCTGCTATTCCTCGACACTTGGCGAATGCTGGACACTGCGCGCCAGCGGCTTAACGGCCGGCGCCACAACCGAGACGCGTCGTTGCCCCACTCGGTCGGAGACTACGTTCCAGCAGTAGTGGTTGCCTTAGCTGAGCGTCGAAAGAAAAAACATGTAGATAAAACGCCAGTGGTCGACCACATCGAGCGCTACTTCAGGGATCCGACCAGTTGTTTGTCGCTCATTAGCAAAGAGCGTGACCAGTGACAAGTGACGAGTCGGCAGAACTGTTGGCATGGTTAGCTGCGAATATTTAGTAGGAGATGTAGAGAAAATTGATGGAGCCAAGAGTTATTACCTAAAGAACGGCCGCGGCGTGTATGAAGCGATACGCGGTCTCGAAGGTCTCCGGCACAAAGCGGACTGGAGCGGAACCTGGTGACGATGATCAAGTTGCGCGCTTCACAGAAGCACGGATGCGCTTAGTGCATCGACATGTATTGGAAGGATTTGCGCGCCGCCGGAGAAAACGAACAACGGCGTCTTTCCGGCTGTCTGTCTGCCGGGAGAAAAACTGATCCCGGGGCAAAAAGAACAGCTCATCAGCGCAATTGACACGCGCGCGTGATTTCATATAACTCTCGGTTGCCTAACAACAACCAACGCCATGAAAAAAATTCTTTCTCCCCGCGGGTTAACCGCCATGCTGCTGCTGCTCGCTGCGGCTTCCGCTTACGCGGAGCCGGAGGCCATTACCATCTCCATCGTCGCTACATTCGATGTTCCCGGAAAGGGAATTTCGACTACGCCTTACTCGATTAACAGACGGGGCGACATCGCCGGTTATTACAGCGACACCGCCGTCTCCTACTACCGTGGGTTTATTCGGCGAGCCAACGGCACGATCATCTCGCCCGTCATCGAGCCAAACGACACCGGTAATTACACCGCTGTTTTCGGGATCAACAGTTCGCAAACCATGGTCGGGGAGTTTCTGAACTCCGCCTTCCATGGCTTCTTCCTCTCTCACGGCGTGTACACGCAGTACGATGTGGACATCAGTCAATTCTCGACCGGCATTTATGGGATCAATGATGCCGGGGATTTTGACGGCTCCTTCGGCAACGCCACGCAGCCCAGCCAAGGCTTCGTCAATATCGGTGGCAACGTGACTACCTTTGCCGTGCCCGGAAGCTACGATACGTTTGCTTCAGGAATAAACAGTACCGATCAAATTGCCGGTTATTACGACGATCAAAACATGGTCCTTCACGGTTTCTTCCGTGACGCCAGTGGCATCATTACATCCCCGATCGATCCGCCGGGTGCGACCGCTACTCTCCTCCTCGGGATCAACGACAGCGGCTTAATGGTTGGCAGATACACGAACGCCAACGGCGTTCACGGGATGATCTTCAAAGCTCCGCACAGCTTTGTTACTTACAATTACCCAGGAGCGACTGAGACCTCTTTCAACGGAATCAACCGCAGCAACATGATCACCGGCCGCTACACCGATGCCGCCGGGCTTCGGCACGGATTTCTCGCTCAGATCAATACCCACTAAGCCCTGCCGGCAAACGTCTTGCCGACGCATTGGGACTTGTTAGGTCCGGCGATGCATGAGCGGGTCGCCAAAGACGTGCAGGAATTTGCGCGGACGTGAACATCGCATGACCGACGGTTGATGGTTTAACTTTGAGAGCTGATAGGAAGACATGGAAATCAAAAGAGTTGGTTCGCAAAATTCCACTAAAGGACCGGCGGATTGGTTTACCGGTAACGTCAGAATCGATCCATTGTTTGAGGCACCGGAACCAGCGCGTGTGCGTGGTGCACGTGTGGCCTTCGAGCCGGGTGCTCGCACCGCGTGGCACACGCATCCGCTCGGTCAGACATTGATCGTCACCTCCGGCCCTGGATGGGCGCAGCGCGAGGGAGGACCGATCGAGGAAATCCGGCCGGGCGATGTGGTTTGGTTTTCGCCTAACGAGAAGCATTGGCACGGCGCTACGCCGACGACCGCGATGACTCACATCGCCATTCAAGAAGCACTGGACGGTAAAGTCGTCGAGTGGATGGAGCACGTCAGCGCCGAACAATACCAGCAAAGTAAGAAGTAAGAAGGCTGAAGTAAAAAGTAACCGGACAGCCGATACTGGAATGAAGCGTACGGAGACGCGCGACAGACGACCCCGAAATGAAGCCGGTGCGGGTGAAAGTGAACGACAAAATGCAGAAGGGATACGTTTATCTGCGCACGAAACCGATGGGGCGCGGATTGCGCCGGGGATTCAGGCCCGACTTGACGCCGAAACAGATGCTCGCGCTCGGTGTCTTTGGCGGAAAATACATGACCGATTGCCGCAAAGAATTTCCGGCGAGCTGGTACAAGCGTGCAAAGCTCGCGCCGGATCGTGCGCGCGTATCACTGAATTATTTCGGAGTGAATGCGTCGCAACCACTCTCAGAATGGCGGCGCAAAGGTTGGATTCATCCCGACGATCCCCGCGGCTGGTTTCAATGGTATTGCCGATATTATTGCGGACGCCGCCACGAAGATGATCTGCGCCAAATCGCGCGTTGGGTCGCAATTCGGCGGCACGTGGCGCAATTGAAAAAACACTGTAAGCGTCGCGATCTGACCTGCCGTCGCCGCCAACGTCAGGCGTTGTTGCATTGGGCCTACGATTCGCGAAAGATCTGATCAAGAGCCCATCGTTCTTATCTCTCAGAAAAGCAGGAATGCGGTGGACCAGTGATCGCCTGGTTTCCTCGGAACGTTTTTTACCAAGTGCGTCGCTGGATGCGGGTGCGTTATCATATAAGGTTCATGCATGCATCCAAGTACCTACAAGGCGAAAGCTTATTCCGCTGCCAGTGAGACGTCGCCGCTGGCGTCAACGACGATTTCGCGGCGCGACCCAACAGACCGCGACGTGCAGATCGAAATTCTGTTCTGCGGCATCTGCCACTCCGATCTGCATTCAGTCCGCAATGAATGGAGCGAATTCATGGCCACGAATTACCCGATTGTGCCGGGGCACGAGATCGTCGGTCGTGTCACCAAGGTCGGCGCGGCAGTTAAGAAATATAAACCCGGCGATCTCGTCGCCGTCGGTTGCATGGTCGATTCGGACCGCACATGCCCGCAATGCAAACGTGACCTCGAGCAGTTTTGTCCGAACATGGTTCTCACGTTCAACTCGCCGGATAAGCACATTGGTGGATTTACTTATGGCGGTTACTCCGACAGCATCGTTGTCGATGAACACTTCGTTCTGCGCGTCCCCACAAATCTGAATGTCGCTGGAACAGCGCCGCTGCTGTGCGCGGGGATAACGACATACTCCCCCATGCGCCACTGGGGCGTTGGCAAAGGGAAGAAGGTTGGCGTCGTCGGTCTCGGAGGACTCGGGCATATGGGCGTGAAATTTGCGCATGCGTTCGGCGCGCACGTTGTCGTGTTTACCACGTCGCCTAACAAACAGGAAGACGCGCTCCGCCTCGGTGCCGATGAAACGGTCGTCTCACGCAACGCCGACGAAATGAAGAAACATGCCGGCAGTTTCGATTTCATCCTCGACACGGTTTCCGCCGATCACGACATCAATGCTTATATCAATCTGCTCGGCGTTGACGGGAACATCACGTTGGTCGGCGCTCCTGCGGAGCCTCTCGATGTCCCTGCGTTCAGCCTGATTGTGCGGCGACGCAGTTTCTCCGGCTCGAGTATTGGCGGTATCGCGGAAACGCAGGAGATGCTCGATTTTTGCGGCAAACACAACATCACGGCCGATGTCGAAGTGATCCCGATTCAGAAAGTCAACGAAGCTTACGAGCGGCTGCTTAAGTCAGACGTAAAGTACCGCTTCTCGATCGACATGGCTTCGCTGAAATCGGGATGACTTCGTAACCAACGCTGTCATGTTGAGCGAAGCGAAACATCTCTGGCTTTGCCGCAGCGACCCTATACGCGAATGACCCGAGATTCTTCTCCCGCGACTGCGGGATCAGAATGACAATAGGACGGACACAAATGAAAAAGCGCAAACTGGGAAAGAGCGGTTTGGAAGTATCGGCGATCGGGTTGGGCTGCATGGGAATGAGCTTCGGTTACGGTCCGCCGAAAGAAAAAAAGGAGATGATCGCGCTGCTCCGGGCAGCGGTTGAACGTGGCGTTACATTTTTCGACACCGCCGAAGTTTATGGCCCATTCACCAACGAGGAGCTGGTTGGCGAAGCCCTCGCTCCGTTCCGCGACCAGGTCGTGATTGCTACGAAATTTGGGTTCAAGCCTGCCCCTGGCGATCAATCTAGGTGGAGTGACCTGGACAGCCGGCCGGAACACATCAAAGAAGTTGCTGAAGCGTCGCTGAAACGACTTAGAACTAATGTGCTCGATCTGTTCTATCAGCATCGCGTTGACCCAGGCGTGCCGATTGAAGAGGTGGCCGGAGCGGTCAAGGAGCTGATTGACGAAGGAAAAGTGAAGCACTTCGGTCTTTCCGAGCCGGGGGTGCAAACGATCCGTCGGGCACACGCAGTCCAGCCGATCGCCGCGGTGCAAAGCGAATATTCGGTCTGGTGGAGAAAGCCCGAAGAGGAAGTATTACCGACGCTCGAAGAGCTCCGAATCGGTTTCGTTCCATACAGCCCTTTGGGCAGGGGCTTCCTAACGGGGAAGATGAATGAAGACACCACATTCGACAGCTCGGACTTCCGCAACATTCTCCCCCGCTTTACACCCGAGGCACGCAAAGCGAATCAGGCGCTGGTTGATTTGTTAGGGGAGATCGCAAAACGGAAGAAGGCGACACCTGCCCAGATCGCGCTTGCCTGGCTGATTGCTCAAAAGCCGTGGATTGTTCCAATTCCAGGGACCACGAAACTGAAGCGCCTCGAAGAAAATATTGGAGCAGCCTCAATCGAACTTACGCCAGAAGATCTCCGCCACATCGAAAGCGCTGCATCAAAAATCTCTGTGCAAGGAGCCCGATACCCGGAACACATTGAGGAAAAGACAGGGCGGTGATGTGAAATTAATAAGGCAGGACGATGAATTAAGAAGTGGTAACCGGAAGTGGATGGGTGACGAGCAGGAAACAAGAACGAAGCAAATTACGAATTAGACGTGACCAATAAAATCAAAGGGAAAGTCGTCGTCATCACCGGCGCGAGTAGTGGGTTGGGGGAGGCAGCGGCACGACTCCTGTCCGTGGAAGGCGCGAACGTTGTCCTGGGTGCCCGACGTAGCGAGCGTCTCAAATCGTTGGCAGACGAATTGAATCGCGACGGCGGCAAGGCACTCGCGATCACAACAGATGTTACTCACCGCGATCAGGTCAAAAAATTAGTCGATCAAGCGGTCAGGGAGTTCGGACGCGTCGATGTCATGATCAACAACGCCGGGATCATGCCGCGCGCACCGCTTGAGCGTCTCACCATCGATGATTGGGATCGGACGATCGACGTCAACATCAAGGGCGTTCTGTACGGCATCGCCGCCGCGCTCCCGCACATGAAGCAGCAGAAATCCGGACACATGATCTTTGTCTCGTCTGTCGCCGGTCACAAGATCGGACCGGATTTCGCGGTCTATGCGGCGACCAAACATGCCGTGCGCGCGCTCGCCGAAGGATTTCGCCAGGAAGTAAAGCCATACAGTATCCGCACGACGATCATCTCACCGGGCGCAGTCGACACAGAATTGCCAGCCAGCGTTACCGAGCCGGATGTCGCTGAAAAGATCCGGCAGTATTATTCGGAGATCGCGATTCCGGCCGAATCGTTTGCGCGGGCCGTGGTGTTTGCGATGAGCCAGCCGGAGGAAGTGGACATTAACGAAATCCTGTTCCGGCCTACGCGCCAGATGCTGTAGTACTCGATCAGCGGTCAAATCTACCGACGCCGCGTTCCGGCAGGAAATACATCGTTGCTGGTAACGCGATCAGGAGCAACGCGAGGGGTGTGTAAATGAATGCAACCGCAATGGCGGCAAGGTAGATCACAATCGAAATAAGATTTTTGCGAGCCATTCTCTTGTTCAAGCGCTTGAACTCCGGTTCGTGATGATGCCGTGCGATCGCCCCTCGCAGCAGAAAGAACGAAACCGCGCCGGCAGTCGAGACAGCGGCATACAGCGCCACCGGAAACGGCAGGGCGTGATTGTCGCCGAGATAAACTGTGACCCAGGGAATCAGCGAGATCCAGAAAAGCAGGTTCATATTCGCCCAAAGAATCATCGAATCGACATGGCTCACGAGATGAACGAGATGATGATGGTTGACCCAGTAGATCGCGATGATGACGAAGCTAAGAACATAGGCGAAAAAAGTCGGCCACATCCGCACCAGCGAAGCGGGACTCGGATTGTGTGGTGCCTTCAGCTCGAGCACCATGATTGTGATGAGAATGGCCATGACGCCGTCACTGAACGCTTCGATCCGGTTCGTTTTCATTCGGCTGAAATGTAGCAGGTCACGCCCGCACCGCGTAGATTTCGCATCAGACCTACGACCAGTGGCGTATAGAAAAGAGTGTCTATCGCCTGTCTTTGTCTCCTTACAAATCGACCGTAATGTCAGGAGTTGACGAAAGTTCTTCTCACGGCAATGCCCGAAATTGGACATGCCTCGCCTGCCGAAAAGTAAAGAGTCGGTTCGGTTCGTTCACCTTTCCCTATTTTTTGCGCCCGCAGCCTGGCCGAATAAGGCGGATGATTTGTAAATCGACAAAGCAGTTGTTGTGTACGTTTCCGCATTCTTGCATATCATTGCGGACGTTAGGCATTGCGATCAGCAGCTCTTCGCCGCGTTTTGCGCAGACTCGCATGGTGTTGCAGCAAATTACGCAGACGTAGAAACGACCGTGAAAAGCAAGTCCCTCGTGCAGAAATGCCGCGAATACTACATATTGCCCGCGTAAAGTGATGAAAATTCTAATCGTGGAAGACGAGCCGAGAGTTGGTCATTTTGTTGAGCGCGGCTTGGAACAGGTGGCCTACATCTCTACTTGGGTTCGCTCTTGCAAGGAAGCTAACGACACGCTGGCAAAAGGCCCGTTTGACGCGGTAATTCTTGATCTCGGTCTGCCGGATGGCGATGGCTTAGATCTGTTGCGCGAATGGCGCGCTACGGGTTTTGACCAGCCGGTGCTGATTTTGAGCGCGCGCGATGCCGTTCATGATCGGATCGCCGGACTGAACTTGGGCGCGGACGACTACCTGGCAAAACCATTTAGCTTCGAGGAACTGCTCGCCCGCGTTCGCTCGCTCCTGCGTCGGCACGGCGGGAAGAAAACCACGGTATTCAAACATCGCGGTCTCAAGCTCGATCTGCTTTCACGAAGCGTGCAACGAAACGGTCAAACGATCGAGTTGACTGCGCGAGAGTTCGCGTTGCTCGAACTGTTCATGCAGAATCCTGGCCGGGTGCTCTCCCGAACGATGATCGCGGAAAAAGTTTGGGATTCCTATTTCGATGCCGACACTAACCTTCTTGACGTCTATATGCGCCGCCTGCGCATGAAACTGGAGACGCCTGCAGACAAACCTTGGTTCAAGACATTGCGCGGCGTTGGCTACCAGCTGATATGAAGTCACTCGGATCGCGTTTGACCTACTACTACGCGCTCGTTGTGATGTGCACGGTCATTTCGACAATGATCATTGGCTACTGGCTTCTGCGTGATGAGTTGATCCACGGAATCGATCTCCTGAACAACGCCGAGTTTCGCGAGATTCGCGACCGGGTTGAAGCTCAACACGTGCCGATTGTGGAAGGTGATTTCTTGCGTCAGGTGGCCGAGCACGCGGAGATCGACGCGCAGCTTTATTTTTTTCAAGTACGGAGAAATGGCAAGGTGCTCTTTCGATCCCCCAACATGCGCACAGCTGTTTTAGAACCGAATCCGCGCGGCGAGACGAACTGGACGACCGCGACCTCTGGGCTCGGAGTCGTCCGAGTTGGGCAGTTCCTGCAGGGCGAGTTCAACGTTCAGATCGGAACGTCGCTGCGCAGCATTGAGCATTTCTCTAGCTATTATCTTAAGGCTGGTTTGCTTGTTTCAGGGGCTGCGGCGGCCCTGAGCATGTTTTTCGGTCATCGCTTGAGTCGCCTGGCGTTGGACCCCATTAAACGCATCCAGCGAACCGCCGAAGGAATCAACGCGGATAACCTGAGCGCGCGCATTCCTACAGACAGCGCGAACGATGAGATTACAGCCTTGGCGCGCCTGCTCAATCGAATGTTCGACCGTTTGGAAATTTCCTTTAACCGGCTATGGCGTTTTGCCGGCGATACGTCGCACGAGTTGAAGACGCCACTTTCCGTAATGCGACTTCAATCAGAAAAACTTCTCCTACAAGGAAACCTGCCTCCAAGTCAACAGGAGATAATTCAACAGCAACTCGAAAGCATCAATAGACTAAGCTCCGTGATTGAGAAGTTGCTCTTCCTTGCCAAGTCGGAAGTCCGTGGTATCCGCCCTAACCTTAAGTCACAGAACACGGCTGAGTTCATTCAAGATTTCTGCGAGGACGCGCAGATTCTCTGCGAGGATCAGAGCATCTCCCTTGAAGTCACGCGAAATGAGAACTTACCAGGCATTTTTGATGCAACGTTGCTTCGCCAAGTCCTTTTGAATCTGCTGAGCAACGCGCTGCGCGTGACTTCGACCGGAGGTTCTATCACAATCGCATCATGGCGGGATGATGGGTGCTGGAAAGTGGAAATGGAGGATACTGGGCCCGGTTTACCGGCACCGGACTTGCAAAGAATCTTCGAACCTTTCATCCGGGTTCGTCAGGCTGGCGAGGATGTTTCACACGACGACGTGGGAACCGGTCTCGGCCTCGCTATTTGTCGCAGTGTGATCGAGATCCACAAGGGCAGCATTCGCGCTCAGAATCGAAAGCCGGGGCCGGGACTTCGCGTATCCTTTGAACTCCCAGTTGTCGCAAGGCAGACCCACGATACCGAGGAGCTTGTACCAACGCCGTCTCTCCGGCGGGAAAAGGCCGAAAGTTCGACACACGGTGAGCCGGAAGAAATCGTTTAAGCTAGCGCCTCGACAACCAAGCTTTCGCAGCTCGCGCGTGCGCCAATGGACAGCACGCCTTTGGTGCGATGCGATATCCAACAGCAGGCAACCGATTGCTCCAACCCTAATCAAGCCAAAACCTGCGAATTGGAGTTGCGAGCGACTTACGGCGGCATGGCTCGGGCACGCGACTGTTCTGGTCAACTTCTTAGGCGTGAACATCCTCATCGATCCGGTGCTTTTCCCACGTATTGGGATTCGATGGCCGGGGGTTACATTTGGACCAAAGCGCCTAACAGCGCCGGCCCTGGTAGCAAATGAGTTGCCCAAGATCGATCTTATCGTTCTTTCACATGCGCACTTCGATCACTTCGACTTGCCAACGCTTTATCAGTTTGACTCTTCCACCAAAGTAGTGACTGCGCCTTGCACACAGGATCTGCTCCGTTGGTCACGACTGCGAGACGTGACTGAACTGCGCTGGGGAGAAAAAAAGGCAATTAGTACGCCCGCCGAAAATATCAATATTGCAGCCTTTCCCGTAAAGCATTGGGGAGCGCGCATGCAACATGACAGTTACCGCGGGTTCAACGGTTACATTTTCGAGAGATACGGACGCCGGATTGTTTTCAGCGGAGACACCGCCAGGACGGAAAGTTTTCTGGATTTGCGCAGCTACGGGCGTGTCGATTTAGCGATCATGTCGATTGGATGTTACAACCCGTGGATCCGGACCCATTGCAATCCTGAACAAGCGGTGCAAATGGCCAATGAGGCTAACGCGCAGTTCATCATGCCAGTGCACCATCAAACTTTCCGACTGAGCTTCGAACCATTCCGAGAACCGATCGAACGTTTCAAGTTGGCCCTGCACAAAACGCCAGAACGCATTGCTCTCAGCGAAATCGGCGAGACGTTTGTCTTGCCGGTTTCGTAGTAGGCGGACTCGAATCACGAATCGAGCAGTTGCACTCGCCCATGCATTGCTTTGCGCACCGAGGGCAAACTGAAAAAAAATTCAGCGTCGTTTCAGCTTCCATTTAATGCCTGCGATTAAAGGATGGTTATGCACATGTCGACAAACCTACCGGTATCGCAATTTCGCGACTGTGGAGACGAGATTGCGCTGAAAATTCTAGGCGGCAATGTTCGCCGGGAACGAGTGGCGCGTTTGATTAGTCAGCAGAAGCTCGCTCTGTTAACCGGTTTAAATGCCCGTACGATTTGCAAGATCGAGGCCGGCGAGCTCAACATTCGACGGGAGACCATCCAACGACTTAGGCAAGCGATCGGATGTTCCTTGTCTCAACTACTTGAAGGAACTGGAAAGGGCAGCTGAGCAGATAGGCTCATTTCGCTCTATCTCTTTATCTTTTTTTTACCGGCGGATCTCCTATGAGGTATCAGACACTCCTTCAGAGTTATGCCAGGTTCTTGAGCTTTCCATGGCCGTTATCCGCCCAAGGGGCCAAACTGAAGGAAAATTCAGCATCACGTCAGCTTCCGTTTAACTGCCAAGGCTACGAGTTGGTCATGCGCTTCCGACTGCCGGTTATGATCAGCCATCGATTTGTTTCCACTGCGTTACTGTTAACTTGTCTCGCTGGTTCAGCTGCTTACGCAGAGACGTTGCCGCTCGACCCAAAAGGCAGTTCCTTAACCTTCACCGGCGAAGCATTCCTTCACAATTTCCGCGGCGAGGCAAAAGAATTCGAAGGCAATGCCCTACTCGAACTGGAGGCGGTCCCTCCGATTCAAAGGGCGACATTGCATTTCAAGATGGCCGCTTTGACCACCTTTCAGGAACAGCGCGACCAGAACATGCGCGCTTGGCTCAATATCAAGGCGTATCCCGAGGCCACATTCCAACTGGAGAGGGTCAAAGTTCTGACAGGCGATTACAAGACTGCAAGTGCTGCGCAGCCAGCGAAGTTCGCAGTATTCGGCACGCTCACTCTGAACGGCGTAAGAGAGCCGCTCTCCGGTACTGCACAGGGTTGGCGAGAGAACGACCGGGTCATTGTTGCCGGCGAAACCACCGTGGACACTATGAAGCACGGGTTGCCGCAAATTAGAGAGATGGTTCTCACGGTTGGCCGGAACGTAAAAGCCGCCTTCCGCTTCTCGTTCGTCCTGCCGAGTGATTACGCCATGGTTAAGCCTTAGACCGGATGGACGCCAAAAGTATTGGGATTGTCGGAGGAGGAATTGGTGGGATTGCTGCGGCCGTAGCGCTTCATCGAGTCGGCGTCGATGTGTCCGTTTACGAAAGAGTGGAGCTGCTCCGCGAGGTAGGTGCAGGTATGATGCTTTGGCCGAATGCCACCCGGGTTTTGCAGGAGCTGGGCCTTCTCGAAGAAGTGCTAGCGCGTAGTGGACGAAACACGCATTTTCTCGTTCGAACGAGCAGTGGCGAAATTCTGATGACAATTGCGCTGGGAAAATTTGAAGTTCCCGCTGTTTGCATGCGTCGGGCAGATCTTCTTTCAATTCTATTGACTGCTTTGCCGCAGGAGTGCCTGCGTTTGAGCTGCGAGCTGCAGAGATTAAGACAGCAGAACGACAAGGTCCGACTCTATTTTAAGGATGGTCGCATGGAAGAGCATGACGCCGTCGTCGGAGCAGATGGGATTCGGTCTCGAGTCCGGTCCGAACTCTTTGGGATTTCGGATCCCATTTATCGAGGTTACACGGTATGGCGGGGTCTGGCGCGATACGATGGCGCTGAGATCACGCCCGGGTGCAATAGCGAGTCTTGGGGAACAGGGAAACGTTTCGGAATTCTTAACACCGGCCATCGAAGATTCACATGGTACGCCACAGCGAATGTGCCTTCGGAGCATCTCGACGCGCATTGCGGACGAAAAAGGGAACTTCAAAAGTTGTTCGCTGGCTGGCATGAACCAATCGCAGACTTTCTGGAGACGACTGACGAAGGCGACATCCTAAAGAACGGGGCGCGTGATTGTGCGCCACTCCAGCGGTGGGGTATAGGAATGGTCACGTTACTTGGGGACGCTGCACATCCCTGTACTCCGAATCTTGGCCAAGGAGGCTGTATGGCACTCGAAGATGCACTCGTTTTCGCCAAATGCGTCGAAAGAGAAGCTTCTCTTGAAGGCGCGCTTCGTCGTTATGAGTCACTGCGATTTAACAGGACAAGGCACATTCAGCAGCGCTCACTTTTGATTGGTCACATTGGACAATGGCAGAACGCGCTGTTCGTGACAGGGCGGCAGATGGTGACTCGCATGCTTCCAGCGAAGCTCATCGAACGCAACTTGAGAAGAGTCTACTCCTACCGTACTTAACCATGGCACTCTTGACTTGGGTTTTCTTGCTCTTTTTTGCTGCTTCAAACGGGTTAGTCCTAGCCGGTGATTCGGATCTCAAATCGGAGGAGGTCTATCAAGCATGGCTGCAAATGTATGATCTCAAATTCGATCAGGCGCATGAAATCCTGAAACACTGGCGGGAAATGCATCCGCAAGATCCTCTCGGTCCAGCATCCGACGCCGGCGCGTATTTGTTTTCAGAGTTGAGCCGGCTTGGAGTGCTCGAATCCGAGCTTTTCGTTGACGACGAGCAATTCAAAAACCGTAGGACTTTCGATCCCGATCCTGCGATCAAGGCTTCATTCGATCAATGTATTGCTGAAGCCGACCGCCTCGCCGATCTAGCGCTGCAACAATCGAGCGATGATGCGCGCTCTCTATTTGTTAAGACACTCACGCACGGCCTACGCGCGGATTACGTCGCGCTGATCAATGGGCAGGGCGTTCGTGCGTTGAGCTACACCAAAGCCGGCCGCGTTTACGCGGAACGGCTCATGCATGCTGACCCGGAAGCCTTTGACGCTTATCTCGGCCCGGGAGTTGAAAATTATCTGCTCAGCCTCAAGCCAATCGCCTTCCGTATTCTCCTGCGATTGACCGGCTCTGAGGTCGATCGCGAGAAAGGACTGCACAATCTGCAGAGCACGGCGCTTCATGGCTACTATCTGGAGCCGTTCGCCAAGCTATTGCTCGCTGTCGCCGCCTTACGCGACAATCAAAAGGACAAGGCGCGTGAAATTCTGTCGGAATTGCACAATCGTTTCCCGGATAATCATCTCTACTCCGTCGAGCTAAACCGCCTCAATGCGTCCACACAATGAGCACTGACATTATCATAGGGCGTTCGCCGCAATTCGATGTCGATCTTCGTGAAGTCCGCAAGCACTACGATCGATTATCAATCTTTTACCGACTGTTGTGGGGCGAGCATCTGCATCACGGTTATTGGGAAAATGGTGAATCAATCGGGCGTGCACAGATCAAATTAATGGAACAGCTGGCCGAGAAAGCAGGGATTCCGCGCGGCGCTCAGGTTTTGGATATCGGATGTGGACTGGGCGGCTCAGCTTTCTGGTTGGCGAACCAATATGATTGCCGCGTCACCGGACTTACGATCAGCCCGGTCCAGGCCCGAATGGCGGGCAAGAAAGCGAAAAGTAAAGGATTAGCCCATCAACTTCAGTTTTTGGTGCTCGACGCAAACGTGTGGCAACCGCAACCCGCCAGCACCGATGTCATTTGGATAATGGAGAGCAGCGAACATTTTCGCGACAAAAAGCGCTTCTTCGAGCGGTGTGGGACTGCATTGAAACCTGGCGGCGTTCTTGCGGTTTGTGCATGGCTTCGAGGAGAGCAACCAATGCGGGACAACGGAAAAGAATTGGTTGCGACAATCGGTAAGGCGATGCTGAGCGCTAGCCTCGATACGCTTAGCCAGTACGCGATCTGGATGCGTGAAGCGAATTTGGACGTTGAGGCGGCGAAAGACATCACCAAAAACGTCATTCCCACGTGGGAGTATTGTTCGCGGATCGCTCGGCGTTTACCATTGAGATGGCTAATGCGGTTCGCTGACGCTCCTACGCGACGATTCGTGAAATCGTTTCCATTAATGACACAAGCTTATGTCACGGGCGCAATGGCATTCGGTCTCTTCGTTGCGAGGAAACGTGCCGCGACTGGATGAAGTCTTTTTACCTGTCCCGTGTTATCACGGTTGATCTATCTCTGCATCCGGGTTTAATTTTTCGCCCGTCTGGTTGTGTCGATAGGCGCTCGTCGGAGCGTGCGGCGCAAGTTTTTCCAGCCACATCTCATAATCGTGATGAAGACCCGGCTCGTCGTCGTTGATGAATACTGAAGCGGTGATATGCATGGCGTTCACCAGACAAAGACCTTCGCTCACACCGCTCCGGTGAACGAGCTCCTCAATCTTCGGTGTGATGTTGAGGAACCCGCGTCGATTCGGCACCTCGAACCAAATATGTTCTGTGAACGATTTCAATGACCGAACTGGATTAGCCCAATCTCGGCGACAGCGACATAAATAATCACGCACACGTCGCGAAAATCGCAGCGAAAATTCCAAGGGAATTCTGCGTGCTTCGCCGGCACGAGAAGAAAATTATTGAATTTCTTGCCGAAAGTTCCGTAATAGCGAGAGTGAAGTGGCGGCCGTTTTCTGGTGCGCACATGCGATGTCTGGGCTTAAGACTTCACCAACTTTACTTGGCGATTTTCGAACCGACTCGCGCATGCTCGTTCTCATCGGCCTTGCGTTGCCCGTGGGTGCGATCAGCGCTGTCGTTGCGAAGGCATTGCTCTGGCTGATTGCCGAAATTACTAACGTCGTCTTCTTCCAGCGATTTTCATCGCAGCTCGGTTCCCTGCAGGATAATCATCTTGGAGCGTGGGTGATCCTGGCGCCGGTTGCCGGCGCGCTTGTAATTGGCCTGATGGCTCGCTACGGATCGGAAAAGATCCGCGGTCACGGGATTCCAGAAGCATTGGAAGCGATTCTGCTGGGCGGCAGTTCGATTGAACCCAAAGTAGCCGTGCTCAAACCGATTTCGTCCGCGATCTCCATCGGGACGGGTGGTCCCTTCGGCGCAGAAGGCCCTATTATCATGACTGGCGGTGCGTTCGGGTCCATCCTCGCACAGCTTTTCCATCTCACCGCGGCCGAGCGAAAAACCTTGCTGGTTGCAGGCGCCGCCGGCGGAATGTCGGCTGTTTTCGCAACGCCGATAGCGGCGACATTGCTGGCGGTCGAGCTTCTTCTTTTTGAATGGCGCCCGCGCAGTTTCGTCCCGGTAGCGGCCGCGTCGGTGGTAGCGTGGCTTTTGCGCACGCCTCTCATGGGCGCCGGCCCGATCTTTCCGGTAGCGCCACACAATTCGTTAGGCTGGCAAGCAATACTGATAGCTGTAGTCATCGGGATCGCGGCCGGATTTGGTTCAGGTTTGCTCACCGCGCTTGTTTATGGGTGTGAAGATGCCTTTCTAAAATTGCCAATTCACTGGATGTGGTGGCCGGCCATTGGCGCAATCTTCGTCGGCATTGGCGGTTGGATTGATCCGCGCGTGCTCGGCGTCGGATACGATCTGATCCACGGCCTTTTGCGTGGCGAAATCATCGGTGCCGCGCTCATCGGATTATTGATTGGAAAGTCGTTAGTCTGGTCGATCGCGCTCGGCTCAGGAACATCTGGCGGTGTGCTGGCGCCGCTGTTAATCATTGGCGGCGCGCTCGGTGCAGGTCTGGGACAATTCGTTCACGTCGGGGACGTCGGCCTATGGGCTGGCGTAGGCATGGCAGCAATGATGAGCGGGACAATGCGTTCGCCCTTAACCGGAATGTTCTTTCTGCTTGAGCTCACTCATGATTTGAACGCTCTACCAGCTTTACTATGCGGGTCGGTTGCAGCGCTTGCCGTGACGGTGCTCTTGTTACGCCGTTCCATCCTTACCGAGAAACTTGCCCGGCGCGGTCAGCATATCGCCCGCGAATACAGCGTCGATCTCTTTGAGCTGATGCGGGTGCGCGATGTGATGGAAAAGGATGTGCCTTTGATTCCTGCGACCACGCCTTTACAGCGATTCTCAGCACGGGTAGCCACCGGCGATCCGCTGATTTGCACCCGACAGGGAACGCTGCTGGGCAGCGAAGGTGGCGAGCTGGTGGGAATTATCACTCGAGGCGATGTCGTCCGGGCCTTTGATCGCTCCGGCGATCCAGGTGTGACTGTTCTCGAGGTGGGTTCGACAGACCTGATTGTCGCTTATGAGGATGAAACATTGCATGACGCCATTGCGCGAATGCTCAGTCACGATGTTGGACGTTTGCCGGTAGTGGATCGTGCGAATGAAAAAACAGTCGTCGGTTATCTTGGCCGCGCCAGTATTCTGGCGGCACGCGAGCGTTATCATCGCGATGAGCAATTACGCGAACGGGGACTTCGCAAGCCTAAGTCGATTGAGCTCCAGAAGGTCAAAGGTTAGTAGATCGGCGATCCCATATGGAACTCAAACTTCGTTCGGGTAATCCTGAGGACGCTGAGATTTGCGGCACGATTTGCTACAACGCATTCAGGACAATTTCGGAGGCACATGGCTTCGCACCTGACTTTCCGGCACCGGAGGTAGCGATTGGTTTGTTAAAATGGATGCTTACACATCGGCAGTTTCACTCTGTCGTCGCCGAGATCGATGGGCGCATTGTTGGCAGCAATTTTTTGGACGAACGCAACACGATTGCAGGTGTTGGACCGATTACCGTAGATCCGACAGCGCAGAATCGTGCCATTGGCCGACGTTTGATGGAGGCCGTGCATAAGCGTGCGGCTGAGAGAAATTTCGCAGGTGTGCGACTAATTCAGGCTGGCTTTCACACTCGATCGCTCTCTTTGTATGCCAAGCTCGATTATGATGTCCGGGAACATCTGGCGTGCATGCAAGGAAATGCTCTCGGAGTTTCTATCGACGGGCACGTTGTCAGGCCCGCAACCGAAGCCGACGTCAAAAGCTGCAATCGGCTGTGCCGACAGGTGCACGGTCACGATCGTGACAGAGAATTGCGAGACGGGCTTGAGCGGGGTTCCGCGACTGTGGTGGAACAAGACGGCCGCATCACCGGCTACGCCACCGTCATCGGGTTTTTTGGTCACGCGGTGGGTGAAACGAATAAAGATCTAAAGGCGCTTATCAGCGCAGCAAAGGAATTCGCTGGTCCTGGGTTTCTTCTTCCGACGCGCAACGGCGAGCTATTTCGCTGGTGCCTAAATAACGGTTTACGAATTGCACAGCCAATGACTTTGATGAGCAAAGGGCTGTACAACGAACCGGCCGGCGCGTTTCTGCCGTCAATCTTGTACTAACTTCGCTGCGGAGATTCGCAACAGGGACGCTGTCGCCTGTCACCTCTTTCTAGGAAATCTAAACAAGCAGACAACTCTGGGGCCTGTTGTGTGTTATCTCACCCTGGCTGCCGCACCTCGACTGGCTTCAACCGGACCCTTCGGTTTGGAACCTTTCGAGGTAGATTCGTTATCCTGCGGCAACACCCGAATGATTGCCATCATACCGCCATCTTCGTGATCGAGGATGTGGCAGTGATATACGAAATCTCCAATGTCCGGACCACGAAAATCCATTCGCACAGTCACGCTTGGGTACGGTCCGGTGCCGGACCAAAATGGAATGTTCACCGTGTCGAGAATCTGTCGATCTTCCAGAGGCACACGAACCCCATTGCGTGCCAGGAGAAGAAAGTGGATCTGATGCATATGGAACTCGTGATTCTCGTTGGAACGGTTTTCAATCTTCCATTCCTCGACTGATCCCTGTGTCGTGACAATCGCCGGCGGGTCATCCATGTGGTATGGCTTTGGTCTTTGACCCTCCACTGTGATGAAGAAATACGTGTCATTCTCTGAGAAATAGAGCTTGCGGGTGGTGGTCGCCTTGGCGTTGGCCAGCCCGGCGAAACGCTCTGCTGGTGGCGGGCCTGAGACAGCAGGTACCATACTTACATCTGACCGCGCGGCTCCCGCTTGCGATGTTGTTATCGTAAACAGCGGCCGTGTCGGGTCGGCATCTCCGCCTGGCCCTGTATTGACTTGATGGGTCAGAAACAGCGCCTTCTTGACCTGATCCGATGGACCGGTGACGATGAATTCAGCGCGACCAGCGGGCGGGATAAGCAAGTGGGTGCGAATCAGACTTTGTCCCTTTCCCGAACCCTCCTGTGACCCGATCGGGACGCCGTCGAGGGCTATCACTTCAAATGGCTGGTCCTCGCCATCATATCTTAGGTCCAGATCGAGAATTGTGACGGCTGCTGAATTCACAACCCGCCAGAACTGCTTCTCGTTTGGTTTCATCGACAGCACAGCAGGAATATATGCTGGCCCTCCAACCGGGACATAATTGACTGAGAGATCAGCGGCCGGTTCGCTATCCAAGGGACGATTTCCCATCCGCCCGTGTTTTGGTGGAGGATTGACTGGCGGATTGTCCCGCACGATCAAGACTCGCTGGGGCAATCCGGCTACCTTGGGGTTTACGTTCTCGATCCCTTCAACAATAATTGCTCCTGAAGCTCCACCCTGAACCGCGGCGGTCGCAATGCCATGGATATGGGGATGGTACCAGTATAATCCCGGTGGTTCGTTCCTTGGAAAATGGAGCTCATATCGAAATGTCTCATGGGAGTTAATGATGGTACGAATAACTTCATCCTGGTGGCAGATCGGTGGCGTGTTTGTACCGTGATAGTGAATGTTAACAGAGGATGCTGTCATATTCATCGCTCCACATCCTTCCGCGCCCGCCTTCGATAACTCCATCTCCGGCATATCGGCCATTCGGCCTGGTTTGCCCGGCTGTTCCGGGACAAGGTTTGTCAGCGTCAAGATCAGTGTGTCGCCCGGATGAACATGCAGCGTTGGCGACTGCGCCCCATCGGAATTCACGAAACAGTATAATGTCTGCCCGAAAACATTTTCAGAAGTTTGATAGGTGAAATCGACCTGCAAAACACCATTCGTGCTATAGAGGTTCTCCGGCTCGGTTACTATGCTTCCCTGCGGATAGCGCACGCATGGATCTTGGGCGGACGCCGGCAATACTTCAAGTCCAAGCGCTGTCAGCGCACAGAAAATCCTCATCGACGGACGCGTTATCTTCATTCTCGTCTTGAGATTGTTCATCGATTGACTGACTTGCCACCGCCGGGGATTGGATTCTCGACGGTGGCTTGACAGTTATCTTTGGCGTGCGCAGTCCAAGACTACGGGCACCAGCTCGATCTATTGAACCGTAACTTGCTTTGGCTGTGAGGCGATTCCATTGGCTATGACCTGGATCTTGCTCGCGCCAGTTTCGGCAGTCGCAGGAACGTCGAACATCGTCGAAACCGGAGTGTTTCCAGTCGCGATCGCCATCGTGCTGTGGTCGTGAGTGCGGCAATAAAAGACATGGCGGGTCGCCACGTTGGTGATACGCACAATAGGATAGTTAGTGGCGGCTAGAGCATCGTCTCCATAATTAGAGCCTTCCGAAAGGCCATTGAACTGGATGCCGGAAATCTGAAACGTAGCACCGCGGGTCAGTGTAGTGGGAACCGACCGGATCCGGGGCGCCCACGCGGGGTCAGCACGGCCCGTTGTACTGAGAAGCTCGACGTCCCTGGTCATGCCATCGGCCACTAGATACATGACTTGACCAGTAGGCAGGAGCAAAGTGCGCGTCTGCCAGGACTGCAGACTTCTGGAGCTTTGAGTGGGAGGAGCCTGGGCAAAACTGGTTCCATCAAAGATGAACATTGTAATGGACCCCTGAAAAACACCGGGACTTGCCGGGACCAAAATACTACCGTCGGGAAGCAAACTGGCCGGGCCATCCGCTGAGTCGTTACTGTTCGGATAATCAGGACCCTGCGTCCATGTCGCCGTTGCAACATCGAAGATAGCAGTGTGGGGCGTCCCGCCGAACCAGACCACGGTGCCATCGGGGCGGTGGATCGCAGGCCCGATTTCCAGGCTACCAGCATCGGCCAAGGGAACAATCGTGCTTCCTGCGCTTATCCACTGCTGGGTCGCCGGATTGTAACGCTCAGAATTGGGAATGGTCTGGGAATCTACCAGCAAGATCGTGCCGTCAGGTAAGAGGCAAAATCCTTCTTCAGAGAAAGTGTCGGACTTGCCGGTAGCGGCGACGGCGGTCCAGGTCAGAGTTCCTGAATTAAACAGAACCTGTTTCTTGGATGAGATTCCGCCCTGGCCCATCATGAAGACGCCATCCGGTTGAACGATTCCGGGTGAGTCTCCGATATTTGCCCACCCAACAGGCGGATTGACGCTTGTCCATACGTTGGTGAGTGGGTCATAGATCGCGCCTTTGTTGGTCCAGACCGCGCTCAGAAAATTATATTCTCCACCCTCGACGATGACTCGACCGTCCGGCAGAACGGCGTTAGCGAAGTAGAGCGGAGCATAGCTACTCGACATTGATCCGGCTTGGGACCAGGTCCCGTTGAGGTAGCTTCCGTTGATATCCGGGGTGAGAATCCACCAGTTGGGACTGTTGTATTGATGGACAAGCACTCTTCCATCGGTCAGCAGATTGGCACTGTCTGTATCAAATGGAGGCTGATTAGTCAGCCTCTGCCATCTAACAGACGTGGCTTCCTCTGCGGCTGTGAGCTGTTGCCCGTGGACGACGTTAGGGATTGTCCAGGCTGCAAGAATGAGGCAGCCCAGCGTAGTGGAGAAAAGACGTCGCCGGAGCGTTGTCCCAATTTTACTGGCATGATACATCATATTTGTTTCCTTATTTTGTTCCTTGTTTTGCGGTTGAAATACGACTGAAATTTCAGTCTTGAATTTGGCGATCGTATAAATCGTGATTTTCGAGGTCAAGCAAAATTACATTCCTGTAATCTTTAGAAACCTGACGCCTCTGGCCTCTTGCGAAATCCATATATTTTCCAAAACCCTTTTAGCAGTTGCGCTGTCGATTAGCTTCCGCTAGTTCGGCCGCGTGCCGACGCGATGATCCACGGATATCAGAAAGGCACAAAAAGCATTCACAAAAATACCATCAGGCAGTCGCGTTTTGAGCAGCTCTCACCTTTGTTCCCGGGAGATAGGGAAGGTTTAATTGTGGCGGAGAATTTCGACCACCTTCTCGATTGTGTTCCAATTACGGTTCGTGGCTGGCACGCCAAGAAGCTTCTCAACTCTACCGAGGTAACTGATCGCTTTCATCTGTCGTCGATAAAGGCCCAAAACGAATCGGCTCTCGATCGCGATGATCTTGAGGAGCCAGTCGTCATTTGAGGGCAAACAAAGCGGAAGCAAAGGAGGCGAGGGGAGTCGTTTAGCCAAAACGTTGACGAACCGGGTTATGTTCGGGTCCGAGCGCTGCTCTGAGAATGGGTCACCTGAAGCGAGCTCCATGATATCGCGCGCTCGACAAATCATCATTTCGCATTTGAACGGCAGCTCTTTGGCAAACGCATTGCGCAGAGTCAATTCACTCACATCCTCGCGCACGACAAATGTGCCGACCGCGCCGATGTTCACGACATCAAACTTTGCCAGCTGTTTTGCGATGACCGCGGGCTGGCAGCGATTAGTGCCGCCGACGTTTACCGCGCGAAGAAATACGACTGAAGACATTGTTCGAAGTGATGCCTGATGCGTCGTCCTATTTACCCTCGGCATTCACAGGCGAGGACATGCCGCCGATGGATCTGTCATGTGCCGCCCATGCGAATCCATGTGTGCGTGATCCGCAACCTGTCGGTCCTGACTTCGCACCTTCGCCATTGGCCCACGTTGCAACTAATTCGATAGTAGTCGACCGCAACATCGCCGGTAGCCTGAATCGCGAGATGCTCGATCGAGTACGAGTGGAGTTTGATACCTTTGGACGTGTTCGCAGTGATCCAGTCGGTGATGTGATCTTTGCGCACCGGCGCTGAACTGATAAATGGCCAACCGAGGAAGTTCTCGTGCCACAGCGCGCGATACTTGTCCAGATCGCTGGCTTTCACGTATTCCCAATACTTCACGTGCCGCCATTCCAGCTCGTTTGCTTGCCGTCCTGTAGTGTTCTAACGCAAACTGCTCTTCGCGGCTCCGGCTGGTTGCCTAGCGCGGGAATCGCACCCGTACCTCATTAGAGCAGGTCTGGGGATCAAGGTAGTCACACACCCTAAACATGTATGGAACTCCGCCCCCCAAGGACAGACTATAACTTTGTACATGGGGACCGACTGCGACAATCGCCCTGTATGTTCCGTGGGGCCCGATACTTTCGTATATAATGAAGCCGGGCGATGTCGGGTCGCCCCTCCAAGTGAGAGTCACCGTGTTATTCGTTCCCTTCTGGGCCCTAAGTTGGAGTGACGAAGGATTGGAATCGTACGCGACTGAGTCCGGTGCTTGCTGAGCCAGCGCGAAGCAGACGAACGTGAATATTGCGACTACCGAATAGATTACGCTTTTCATGTGTTGGTGTCCTTACATTGTTTCTTCTTTGGAATTTCCGGAGTGGAAGTTGCTAAAACTGTTCCAGAACAGGACATTCGCAGAGGAATTTGGTTCATCGGTTGGTTGTGTGAACGAGCCTTTCGCTCACGGTTAACCCTGCGGAAAGAAGGTCAGGTGGAGCTCCGGGGGGAGACGCCCAACAGGCTTAGCGCAAGTGCGATGCTGCCCACCGCTGGCAGACAATGTCAATGCTATTTTGCCGAATCGCCGATTCCAGCTCCAGAAACGCAGTCAGCTTTTCATCGGCACGCACAACGAAACGCTTTCCGTCGTCGCGATGCGCGTCTGCAACGAAATGTATCGACATCTTTACCCCGTTTCGAGTAAGAGAAGTCAGTGAACAGCAAGAAGCACATTACTCAATCCGCTTTCTTTAATTTGCGGATCTTGATCACACTTTTTCTTTGTGCAGTTGCTGCCTGCTCCCTGGTTAGCCGACCACTGCTGGCTTTTTTCCGTCCGAATGATTCGCAGAGAACGGTGACATTTGCGCAGCGTGTAGCATATCAGCGAGCGATTGAAGAAGTTTATTGGCGTCACCGCATCTGGCCGAAAGAGAACCTTAATCCCAAGCCATCGCTCGATGCGGTGATGTCTCAGGCGCAGCTTGGAAAACAAAGTCGCAGATTATCTGCGCGACTCGCAGGCACTCGAAAATAACTGGCAACGGCCAATCACTGCCGAGCAACTGCAGGCTGAAATGGATCGAATGGCCCGAGACACGAAACAGCCCGAAGTTCTGCGGGAACTTTTTGAGGCGCTCGGGAACGATCCCTTTGTCATCGCGGAGTGTCTGGCCAGGCCGACACTAGTTGAGCGTGACTTCGCCATTGCCGAACCGCGGCACGCCGTCACCTGGAAGACTCGCGAGCGAAGGTGCAAACACAAAAGACGGCTATGTGCCGAACGCTAACTACACGCTTCCCACAATATCGGATGCGGCGACCGGATGCACTCCTGATACTTGGACAGCTACCAGCACGCCCAACGCGCCCGACTGCCGCGAGTCAATCACACGGCAGTGTGGACCGGCAGTGAAATGATCGTCTGGGGCGGAGACAGTTGGCAACGGCATGTACTCGAACACCGGCGGGAGATATAATCCCAGCTACAGACAATTGGACAGCCACCAGCAGCAGCCAACGCGCCCGATGCCCGGGTCGGTCACACGGCAGTGTGGACTGGCAGCGAAATGATCGTCTGGGGCGGAACTCCGATGGTGCCGGCTTTCTGAACACCGGCGGCAGATACGATCCCAGCCACGGACAGTTGGACAGCCACCAGCACCACCAACGCGCCCTGCTGCGCGATACCATCACACGGCAGTCTGGACCGGCAGCGAAATGATCGTTTGGGGCGGCTGACGGCTCCAGCTGCTTTCAACACCGGCGGCAGATACAATCCCAGCACCGATAGTTGGACAGCCACCAGCACCACCAACGCGCCCGACTGGCCGAGTCGATCACACGGCAGTCTGGACCGGCAGCGAAATGATCGTCTGGGGTGGAGACGGCTACCACTGCAGGATTTCAACACTGGCGGCAGATACAATCCTGGCACCGATAGTTGGACAGCCACCAACACCACCAACGCGCCCGACTGGCCGCGACAGCTTCACACGGCAGTCTGGACCGGCAGCGAAATGATCGTTTGGGGCGGAGTTACTAACGACGGCGCAGTGCTTTGAACACCGGCGGAAGATACAATCCCGGGATCGGATAGTTGGACAGCTACCAGCACCACCAACGTGCCCACTGGCCGAATTCGTCACACGGCAGTGTGGACCGGCAGCGAAATGATTGTCTGGGGCGGCGACGAATGATCAGCTCGTATCACTTTGAACACTGGCGGAAGATACGATCCCGGCACGGATAGTTGGACAGCCACCAGCACGACCGACGCGCCCGAAGCGCGAATCGATGCACACGGCAGTGTGGACCGGCAGTGAAATGATCGTCTGGGGCGGAGGAACCCGACAGACAGCGTATTCCTCAATACCGGCGGGAGATACTGCGCGCAATCCAGTGCACCAACGCCTACTCCAACACCAACTGCAACCGCAACAGCTACAGCGACAGCAACTGCAACTGTGACGGCATCTGGAACACCAACACCTAGTCCTAGTGCAACTTGCAGTTGCGGACCTCGAAGTACGCCAACGCCCCGACCTCGCCCGACACCTGCACCGCGCCCGTAGCTGCTCTGGCCAAGTTAACCAGGTGCATTGCACAGCCGTTTCGGAATGGTCTGATTTCAATGATTGTCACGGGGGCGTCATCCGGGTTTACGATGAAGATGGCAATGAACGGATGAAATTTTTACTCCAACGTGATGCTACGGGCGAGGCGCTGGGGTCGGACGAGGCCTCGGTGTAGGCGCTGATCTCGGCGTGGGCGTCGGCCTTGGTGTGGGTGTTGCCGTCGCAGTAGGCGTAGCTGTTGCGGTTGCCGTGGCTGTTGGTGTCGCAGTCGGCGTCGATGTGGGCGTCGGAGTTGTGGTTGCTGTTGGTGTTGGCGTTGGACTTGCGGTCGGCGTAGGCGTGGGACTCGGCGTTGACGTCGCGGCGAGTATGAATTGCGATTGGCTGGGGATACCGTTGGTAAAAACAGTCGCAAGCGCGTAGCCAATGGGGAAGCCGGTCGAACTGGTGGTCATCAGAGTGATCGGCGCGGAACTAAAAGATGTATCAGACCAACCTGCCATCGCATCCACCGGTAGGAAAAGCGTCTGCTCGTTGGTTAGGCTACGTAGTTGAACCAGGGGATAGTTGGAGGAAGAGTTCTGGGGACCGTTGCCGCCAGAAGCTTCGGAGATGCCTTGGAAGCGTGAGCCGGAAGCCGTGAGGTCGCTACCCTGCGTGATCGAGGGTGTCACCGTTGTCAGGTACAGGTTGCCAACCAGGATCAAAGCCGAGGCCGGGATCATAAAGCTCCGCGCTGCTCAAGGGAGTAGCTCCTCCGGCCACTAGTACCTTGCCTGAAGCCAGCAATGTCATCGCGTGTTGGGCGCGTGCCGTGGACAGGCTGCCGGTCCGACTCCACCTTCCATTGACCGGGTCATACAGCGTGGCACTGCTCAAGTAACGACGGCGCTCCTGTCCCCCCGCCAGCAGCACCTGGCCTGATGGCAGCAACGTTGCCGTGTGATATTTACGTGGGGCGCCCAAGTCGGAGGTCGCACTCCACGTCCCAGTCGCCGGATCATATAGCTCTGCGCTGCTCGACTCACCAAGGGGAACGTCTCCTCCCGCCACCAACACCTGGCCATTGGGGAGAAGCGTAGCTGTATGAAAGCTGCGTGCAGTGCCCAAGCTGCCGGTCGCTGTCCACACTCCTCTCACCGGATCATACAGCTCCGCGGTGCCCAAGATGCAACCACAACCATTACTGCCTCCGGCAGCTACCAGAACATTACCATTGGGCAGAAGCGTCGCCGTGTGAGTGTCACGTTCCGTGCCCATGTCGCCAGTGGCCGTCCACGTCCCAGTCGCTGGATCGTATAGCTCCGCGCTGGTCAAGGTAGTGGCATTTTCATCTATTCCACCCGCCACCAGCACCTTGCCATTGGGCAGAAGGGTCGCCGTGTGATATGCACGTGCGGTGCCCATGCTACCGGTGTCGCTCCAACTTCCACTCGCCGGATCATATAGCTCCGCGCTGCTCAAGGTAATACTGCCATCAGTTCCACCCGCCACCAGCACCTTGCCTGAGGGCAGCAGCGTCGCAGTGTTAAGGAGGCGTGCGGTGTGCAGACTTCCGGTGGCCGTCCATGTCCCACTCGCCGGATCATACAACTCCGCGCTGCTCTGAAAGAAGTCCCCTCCGGCCACCAGCACTTGGCCTGACGTCAGCAATGTAGCTATGGGCCAAAAGCGTGTGGTACCCATGCTGCCGGTCGTCGTCCAACTTCCACTCGCCGGGTCATACAGCTCCGCGCTGCTCAAGGAACCACTCCCACTGTTGACTCCTCCCGCGGCGAGCACGTTGCCTGAAGGCAGCAGCGTTGCACTGTGAAAGTACCGGTGCGCGAGACAAGCTGTCGGTCACGGTCCACATCCCGGTCGCCGGGTCATACAGCTCGGTGCTTTTCAAGTCAACACTGGCGCGATTCAATCCTCCCGCCACCAGCACTCTGCCTGAGGGCAGCAATGTTGCAGTATGTACGCCACGTGCGGTGAACATGCTGCCGGTCGCAGTCCATGTCCCACTTGCCGGATCATATACCTCCGCGCTGCTAAAAGTATTAAAGCTGCCGGTGTTTCCCCCTGCTACCAGCACCTTGCCCGAGGGCAATAGCGTCGCCGTGTGTACGCTGCGTGCGGTGCCCATGCTACCTGTATCCGTCCATATCCCAGTCGCGGGATCGTAGAGCTCCGCGCCGCTAAAGAAAGTACTGCCATCGAATCCTCCTGCCACCAGCACCTTGCCGGAGGGCAGTAGCGTCGCAGTATGAGTGTTACGTCCAGTGCTCATGCTGCCTGTTTCGGTCCATGTTCCCGTGGCCGAATCATACAGCTCCGCGCTGCTCAAGAAACTAATGTTGCCGTCGTATCCTCCCGCCACAAGCACCTTGCCCGAGGACAGCAAAGTCGCCGTGTGTTGGCTGCGTCGGTGACCCATATTGGCGGTCGCAGTCCACGTCCCACTCGCCGGGTCATACAGCTCCGCGCTGCTCAAGCCATCAAAATTCGAATCGACGCCTCCTGCCACCAGCACTTTGCCTGAGGACAGCAAAGTAGCCGTGTGAAATTGACGGCCAGTGCCCATGCTGCCGGTCGGCGTCCACGTTCCAGTCGCTGGATCATACAGCTCCGCGCTGCTCAAGGCACCATTGGGGTAACCCCCCGCCACCAGCACCTTGCCATTGAGCAGCAGCGTCGCAGTGTGACCGTCACGTGCGGTAGCCAAGCTGCCGGTAGTTACCCACCTTGGAACGATCTGCGTCGCCGCATCCGTGCCGGATATGGATTGCGCCGCCACGCGCACCCGTTGGCCTTCCACAACGACGCATTCGTGGCTCGGCGAAAATTCGGCACCCAGCGATTTCGACGTCTTCGTCTGTTTTCCGGCAGCAGAGGACTCTGACACTGCTTCGCCCTGATGAGGATTCCGAAGGGGCGCACTCGTGCCGGTCGGTTTTCGCTCGAATTGATTCCTCGCAGATGCCGCGCCGAGCGTCAGCAATACCGCCGAAAGCGAGATGAATGTGATTTGTACCGCTGAAGCACGCACCGAGTTATTCTGTTTCTTCTTTATGGGAAGTTCGTTGAGACTGAAGTGACTGTCGCCGGATGTGCGCTCGGGCGCGGAATGCTTCTCGCCGGGATGTGAAGGTGCAATCATTTAGGGACGGCATCCCCGGAACGTCCAGCCAAAGGGCCACCAGTATTTCAGACGATCCTCGCAGCCGCAATACTTTTTGATTCAAGCACACCGGGGACTTTCGTACATTGCCAAGCGTTCCTGTATGGCCTGACTTCAATGATTGTCATGCCCCAAGTTTGCGAATATCTTCATTTGATCGTGATCGAGTCAAATAACGGCGAATCGCTATCACACGGGCGTTCTCCCAAAGCAAAGCGCCACACCGCAAAGCATTGCTCGCTCGCCATTCGGCAGCGAATTGTAAATGCCCTCGCCAACGGTGACCCCGTTCGGGCAATCGTCCGTGCTCTGCATGTGAGCAATAATACCGTTGTCGCAATCCGTGATCAGGATTGGCAGCAAGTGGCAGCACGTAAAGGGCGCCTGGCCGCGCAGTGGGAACAAGTCGCCACCAAAGCAGTCGATCAACTAAACGATCACTTGGATGCTTCTACGCTTTCGCCGAATGTTCTTGTCCCGATTGCTGGCGTCGCAACTGACAAGGTGCTCGCGCTCTCCGGCGACGGTCCAACGCCTTTTCGCGATTTACATATTCACGGTCTCAGCGATCAAGATATTGTCGCCTTCGCGGTCCATCTCGCCAAGAATGAGAAGCCCGTTAAAGCGGAGATCATCGACGAAGCGCCAAAAGCGCTGCCTCATATCTAAGCACGGTGATAGCGAACATCGCTCCGCTCTTACCCCAAGAGTCTCAGGAAATGCTTATCAGACGAGACGACAGAGCAACGAGATTCACCCGGAACCTAAAGCGACGGGAACCGCGCTAATCAGCTTCAGACGGCACTTCAGACTGATCTGCGAGAGAAGACAAGACCGCGCAAAAAGAGAGCTAACGGCAAGAGGCAAGATTTAGGTGAGCCGTTATTTGACGAATACTTGACAGTTAAACGGCCTTTTCATGCGTTTTCGTGCGCGACCGTTCGCAACACACGATTGGCTAAATCAGGATCGGTGTCCCTAGCAAAATAGCATTTTCGAGGGGTGTCGATGATGGGATTCGAACCATACCCGGATTATTCCGCAACGTATTCCCAATACGCTTTCTCCAACTGCCAGACCTGTGCTTCGTTCTCCACTGAATTTTGTGCGAAGGCACTTGCAGCTAACGCCACAAACAAGCTGATGGTCCACAACATGCCTCGACAATATGAAATGAGGAAAGGGATACGGAAGCCTTAAGATCGATTGGACCCGACAAGTGGCCTGGAAGCGAGGTTGCGATCAAATCACGTCAGACGTTGCGACAAGCGTGTCGAGGAAGTCCGCGACACCGCGGGGATGCGATGTAGCGAATCTGGCAGGCGTGACAATCGACGACTAAGCCGTGAACCCAAAACTGATCAATCAATCTTGAGAGTGACGGCCGAACAGAAGATGCGAGGGTGAATTTGCGGTTGGGAAATCTGTGCAATGCAAGGCCAATCCGGAGGAAGCCGTGATATAGTTCCCGTCACATCCTATCGCTAATTTTTGTGTTAGGATTTTCAACATGAAACATCTCGCGTTAACTCTTTCGATCGCGTTTTTTGTGGCCGCGGCCACCGACGCTGCGCCGGTTATTTTTATTGTTCGTCATGCAGAGAAGGCAACCACTGGCGGTAATGATCCCGATTTGTCTGTCGCAGGCCAAAAGCGGGCGGAGGCACTCGCACGTATTCTGAAGGATTCGCAGATTACGGCGGTTTTCGTTACGGAATTCAAGCGCACACAGGAAACCGCGGCGCCAACGGCGAAAGCGGCGCACGTTAACGCTACATTGATGTCGGCAAATGATGTTGCCGGACTGGCTGCGAAAGTCCGTGCATTGAACGGCAACGCGCTGGTGGTGGGTCACGGCAACACCATTCCCGACCTAATGAAGGCTCTTCGGATCACAGCGCCGATCACCATTCCTGAGAATGATTATTCTGAAATATTTGTCGTATCGCTTCATGATCCGCCTCAGTTGCTCCGTTTGCATTATCCATTTTGATAAGCGGCCGCCGGTATCGACAGTCGGCGATCGAAACTAATCGAGCTTAACTGAAACCCGTTTGTTAAAAAATTTTTCTTCTCTTAGCCCCCAATGTTCGTGGAAAATCCCGGTTTCACATTGAACGCTGATAATTCAATTATACGTCTCATTCGCTCGCGCCTGGCTTTGTTGTCGCTGGCGGCGCTATTCTTTTTCATTGGACCATGCGCAGGCGCCGATCCGGTGGGAGATTTTTTCAAGAAAGTTGGCCAGTCCGTTTCGAAGGCTTTCCAGCCTCGACCCACGCCCAATCCAACTGGGAAGAAGACGAAGCATGGATTGCGGCGCCCGGGTTCGCAAAATTCGAACGTTCCCGAGGCGTCGCCGACTCCGCTCGAACAGCCCACAGTCGTGGTTAAACAGGAGAACGTTACTCCTACCGTGACTGTCATGCGGGCTTCAGCTGTACCTGCCGCAAAAGCGAAAGGAGACATGCCCTATGGAATTCCTATCCCGGGAAAGAAAGGCATAATCACAAGTCCTTATGTACCGGATGGCAGTTATATTGATGTCAGCGGATTTGCGCCCGGGTCTGCCGTCAAAGATCCATATACGGGAAAAATTTTCCTGGTGCCGTGAGTCCGGATGAATTCCGTCTCGAGCATAGTCTCCCAGCCGAATCCGTAGAACGTCTGACCAACATTCACGAGCGACAGGTAAATCATCCAGAGCAACGCCCAGGTGAGCATCGACACGCCGAGCCCGAACGATTCTGAGAAACCGCTGATGGTAAAAATCGATAACGCAACGCCGCACCAAATCGTCGCAGTAATGAACTGATCCGAACAGTTGGTGTAAAGCAAACTCGGTGCGCGACGAAACGGAACGTGTCGCACGAAAAGCCGCACCGGTTGCAGACCGCGTGCGCCAAGCAGCGGGATGAACTGATTAGCTGCGATTAGAAACGCGATGAGGTAAATGCCTCCGAGCGCGCGTTGAAAGCAGAACCGGGTCAACCAGAATTCGGTCGCGAAATGCATTCACGAACACCAACCTTAATCTACCGCACCTTCGGAGGAGCGCACGCGGCTCGCGTGTGGGTTTCGCCGTCCTCGCCGAAATAAACTTCTGTTTTTACCACCGGAAGACATAATTGTCGGATATGCGTGCGTTGTTTGGAATTGCAACAATTGCCGTGTTGGCGAGCGCGATATTCGCCGCTGATGTTCGCGACCTTGGCGTACCTGGAGGTTGGCGTGCCAGCGACTACGAAAGACACGGTTACGATTTGTTAAACAAACACGATTACGAAAATGCGCGGCGTTATTTTGATGCAGCAATACGAATCGATCCCTACATGTGGACGGCGTATTACAATCGCGCTGTCACATTTTGGCAGCAGAAAAACTGGACGGCGGCTTTGCAGGATTTGAATTCTGTCATCCGGCTGAAGCCGAGCTTTTTCGATGCCAGCGTTCTGCGTGTTGCCGTAAATGCGAAGCTGAGTAACTACAACGTCTGTTTAGCCGATCTAAGTACGCTAGTGAAGGTTGCATTCGAAGTCCGCAACCACCTGGAACAAGCGTACGTGCTGAATGGTCGCGCTTGGCTCCGTGCCACATGCCCTGATCCGGCCATCCGTAATGCACAACTCGCGCTAGTCGATGCAAAAAGGGCTTGTGAGCTTTCAAAGTGGAAACACGCTAACTACATTGATACGCTTGCTGCAGCTTGCGCCGAAGCTGGCGATTTTGGCTCGGCCGTACGTTATGAAGAGCAGGCGATTATTGTAAATAAATCCGAACCTGAGAAAATTGCGAGGGAGTTAGCCACCGGCATGTCCACGAAGATTGGGCAACAGCTGGCGAATGTGATGGCAGGCGCAACGAAAGACCGGCCCAAAGAATTCGCAGAGCATTTGAAATTTTACAAGCAGCATCGCCCCTATCGTGAAACTGAATGGCGATGACGCTCGAGCGGGAATGTCTGTAACTGGGCGCGCCTCGGCCGCGTCGAATTTGGAGTCAGAACTCCGAATCACTTACTGCGGCAGGTACACCGTATAGCCGCGCGGAGCCGCCCAAAGATCGACCCAACCTGACTCGTTAGTCCATTTTTCTTCAGGTATGCTGACATCGTCGCGGCCGCGCCATGCTGCTGGAATGAGCCGGGTATTATTCCATCGCGTCTGGACCCACGTGCCGTTCCAAGTGCCGCGGTTATTCAGGACAAGCACCAGTCCGCTTTGGTCTGCGGCGCCTGATCGCTGCATGACGTAGAGGTCGTCATCCACGTAGAGCACTTCGGTTGGGCCGGCCGCGCTTTGTTCGTGAACTTTGATCAGGGCATCGATACCGCTTTGATTATCCGGCTGCGCCAGTTTCCAGTTGAAGTAATCCTGCCAGAAGACGCACGGATAACCTTCGTGAGTTAAGATGAACGCGTACGCCAGCAACTTGTCGTTGATGATTGGAGTGTCGCGCACGACGTCGTGGTTCTCGACGAAAGTGACAGCCTGCTCGGGGCGCCCCCACATCAAAACTCCGCGTTCGACGAGAGTTCGCAGACTGAATCCATAGCTGTCACACAAGATCGCGCAGACGCCAGCGCAACGGAAAATCAAATGCGCCAACAGGATTGTCCGACCACGCGTTCGCTTCATCGAGCCAATCGTCGATGGTGCGTTCGCTGTCCCAGCATTCGCCGACCGCGTACGGCTTGAAACTAGCGCCGCCGCGCAGTGCGCGCAGTTCCTGAATCGAACGAACCATCCAGCCGCCGTAACCCTTGACCATGTCGTAGCGGAATCCATCGAATCCGATTTCTTCCAGTAACCAGCGGGCATAATTGATAAGCTCGGTGTAAACGAACGGTGTGCGATGACAGAGATCCGGCATGTCGCCGAACGTGACGCCGTCCCAGGTCTCGTATTGGCTGGGATGAAAACATTTCCAATCGCGGGGAAACTTGCCGCTTTTCGGCGTGAACTTTGTCCAACGCGATTGGTCGTCGAGTGGATTCAGTTCCTGTGCATCGCCGCCGCTGTTGTGATTGAATACGAGATCGGCATACACCTGCAATCCCTGTGCGTGCGCAGACTCGATAAGATCGAGTAGTTCGGCTTTGGAACCGAACCACGTCGGTACGCCGCCTTTCTGATCGAACTCGCCGAGGTCGTAGTAATCGTACGGGTCGTAGCCCATCGATTTCCAGCTCGCTGCCTTGTTCGCCGGCGGAAGCCACAAGGCAGTGAAACCCGCCTGCGCGATCGCAGGCAGTTGTGATTTAATAAACGTCCACCACTGGTGTTCGCGATTTTCCGTTTGGGGGCAATCCCAATAAAACCCTTGCAACATGACACCCATGATTCGCGTTCCTTTTCGGAGAGTAAAGGTGTCGGCACGCTACACGCCGAATAGGTACTAACAAGGAGCAAATAACTTCGGATTGCGCGTGGATCAGTCCCCCGCAAGTAGCAACGGCTGCAGGCCTGTAACAGCCCTGTTACATCAAAGTCACACAGCTTTTACACGTTCTGAACCAGTTCGTCACAATTGGCCTGTATGTGTTTCGCGCAGGCGGTGAATACCGCTTCAAACCAACAAAGAAACAAACCAATCAAAAAGAAATAAACCATGATATTAACTTCTAAAACTTCCCTGCAGGCAAAGACCTGCGCGATCATAAGCGCCTCTATCGCTCTTGCTACCATGGCTGCCTCAACGGCGGCCGCCGACAACGCGAGGGTCTTTAACGAGATAGTAAGTGGTGTGCCCTCAGCCAATCCTGTGATGATTTCCGACAACATCTTTTCACCGGAATTTGCTCCGGGATTGGTCGTTGAGGGGATCGATTTGCTCGAGAATCCCTCGGGCTTGATCACGCAATACGGGAGCCTCAGCGATGGAACTAACACTGAGCCGGATCAAAACACCTACCTCATTCTGGATCATAATCCGGGTGGCCCCACGCCGGACTACGATTATGGCCGGCATTTCCTCTTTCAGGGGCATGAGAACAGCGGCGATCTCGCTTACGTCACGCGCATCAACCTCGATGTTGCGAGCCCCGACCATCGCATCACGGTTCTGACGCCGGTTGACACGGGTGGTTTGACTCATTTTAACAGCATCGATGGTTCGGCATGGGATCCGTTTAGCGGAACCATGCTCTTTACCCAGGAAGCCGGCACCAACGGGGGCGTCATCGAGATGGGCTCCGATTTCGATCCGAACACCGGAGGGGGCGCTGGTTTGCGCACGCTGTATGGGAGTCTTGGCCGCGGCGGCTACGAAGGCATCCATCCTGATGACTCGGGTAATATCTGGATTGTTGAGGACGTGGGCGGCACTACGGTGACGAATAATGCAAAAAATCCGAACTCGTTCGTTTACCGTTTCGTTCCTACGGCGCCGGGCGATCTGACGCGTGGTAAATTGCAGGCGCTCCAGGTCTCGATCAACGGCAACCCGGTCGTGTTCGTGCCGGTGGACGACCAACACCCAGACGGCGACACGCGGTCGGAGAACCAACTGCTGCTCCATACGGTGGGTGCGTCGTGGCCGGTGCAGTGGGTCACCATCCATGACACCGAGGTAAACGGCACGGATCCCTTCGATGCCAACGCTTTGGCAAAAGCCGCTGGCGCAACTCCATTCAAGCGGCCGGAGAATGGACAGTTTCAGCCCAATTCACACTTTCGGACCTTCTTCTTCGTCATCACAGGCGACACAGATAACACTGCGGGCACAGATCCAGTGCTGGCGGCGCGCGGTGCCTGGGGAGGAATATTCCGCGTCGATCTCAACGGAAACCGAAACCATGGGACCATATCTCTCGTTGTCCTGGGCGACGCCGACCATGCTGCGTTTGATAATATCACCTTCGTGGACCACCCAGACACGATCCTCGTAACCGAAGATCGCGGGGACTCGTTGCACGACCAGCTGGATAAACTCGATTCGGTTTGGGCTTACAAACTGAACAGCGAGCATCCTGATAGAAGCATCGTTGCCCGATTCATCGCGCTTGGCCTGGACCGAATGGCGATCGATGAAGATAACGAACCGACCGGCCTGCACATGTCCGAAGGAAACAGCACAATCAGCGGATTGATCGGAACGAAGACCTTCAATACAGACCGGGCCAGGCTTTTCTTCACTGAGCAGCACGGCGAAAACAACCTGTTCGAAGTCTTTCCCCGTGACTGACGCGGGATAATTGGTTAGGCAACGCAGTATCGCGCCCCGGACGAGCAGGCGTCCGGGGCGCTTTTTTCTACCAAGATCCGCAGAGAAAGCACGAGCACCGCGCTTGCACAGACTGTACCTCACCGCTTCGCCGAGAGTTGCGAGTCCGCCTTCGCAATAGGCTCGTAAAATCGTAGCGCCTCGATATCGCTGCCGAGTTCGCGCAATGGATAGAGACCTTTGGTAGATCCAGCGCCGGGATCGCGCACGAGATAATCGAAGCCGTCTTTTCCGGCAATGACGACAAAATGTGTGATGCCGCCCCCCAAACGTACGCGCACGATCACCGGGTTTCCGTGCGCTATGTTCGAATCGATCAGGTGATACGACGGCAAATCTTCGTACACGTGTCGCACATGATCGGGCGCGAACCATGCGGCGCGGTCCCAGTAAAGCCAACCCTGGTCCGTGTATCCGCCCACCGCAGTTAGAAACCAGTTCAATTGCTGCGGATCGACGTCGATCCCATAGAACTTGAAAACCATCGCCGCGGCGGCCACGGCGCAGCCTTCGCCGCCCAAGGTGCCGTTTTCTACAATCCCGCCCAGCGGATCGTCGCGCCATTTGTCATCGCCCTGCCGAAACGAAGGCACCGACAATTCGACGCGATGAAAAAACGGACGCCCGCCGCGCGGCGCGAGTTTTCGCTTCCAATTCCAATCAATCTGCAGCGCAACCGCTGCAACGATCAGAAGCAGAACGCTAACAACAAGTGGCCACCAGCGCTTCACGCAATGGAAACTGTAGAGGTTGATGGACGGAAAATCCAAATTCAACCATGGTCGGATGATAGACGAGCACGATTGAAGGAATAAATCTGATGAAACCGATAGAAGATTATTTTCTAATTACGCCGGACGACCTCCAATGGCGTCACTCGAACATCATGAAAATCCCGAACGCGGATTTTCTTGAGCGAACCGGGAGCGAAAATCTTGGAGCGCGACTCTGGCGGTTGCCGCCCAAAAGCGCCAACACGCTTCACAAGCATATCCGGTCGGAAGAATTTTATTTCGTTTTGGAAGGAGTGGGGCGAATCCGTATCGGCGAGAATACACTGACGATTCCGAAATATGGCGCTGTTCTCGTCGGGCCGGAGCAACTGCGTCAGGTGTTTAACGATACCGAAACTGATGTGCTCTGGCTCATTGTGGGTGCGCCCGAGGAAGCTGAGTTGCAGACCGGAGCAAAAGCTCGACATGTCGCTCTTTTATCCTGTTGACCCGAAGCAGCTGCCAAAGGAATTGGCTGACGTGGAGTGGCCGCCAGAAAATTGATGCTGCAAAATTGCGCCTGGATGGCCAAAACCTTCGTGGGCGGACGGGCTACAATTCTTTTGCCAGAAGACAGACACCCGACCACGGCCGCTTTGCTTGAAACGCCGGCGAGGAGATTTTTGCGATTAGTCGGAGAAAAAAGGAAAGACGGTTCAGTTTCGCCGCCGCATGCATGACACTATGAATCTCCATCGGTTTCCAGCCGCTGCGGGCAAAGAAGTCCGGACCTTCCCGGGGCGCGAACTTCAACGGCGCGCCTGCCTGATCGAGAGGCGCGCCCATCTTTTTCTCCAACATTTTCAAGAGCGCAGGCGAAGCCAGATCAATGACCCAGTGCTGAAAGCTCCGGACAACGGCAAGGTCCTGGCCAAGTGACGTGACTTCTTTTTCGTCGAGGTAAACGAGCAAACCCTCGCTGACAACGAGTACTCGATTTGCTCGGCGATCCAGCTCCGAGAACAGTTCACGGCGGGCGCGCACATCGGAAAGATCCAGGCGGACCCGCTCAACCTGGCAGGCAGGCGTTTCGTTTCGAAGGACATCCTCCTTGTACGCCAGAATTTCCGGTAGATCGACTTCGATCCATTGCAGAGAGCCGGGGAGATTCATGCGGTAAGGCCGGGCATCGAGTCCCGCCGCGAGATTAACGACCATGTCCGTCCCCAGTTTAACCTGGCTCGAAATCACTTGGTCGATAAGCCACGTGCGTGCAACGAACGGCCACGAATTCTTTTCCGCGAACGACATCGAAGCGGCGATTTGTTCTCCACGTTCCCCAGCGAGCCGCCGCGCAAACGGATCGCGAAACACGGCATCCGTTCGCTCTGTCTCCCGCGCGCGATAAACCGCCACCCATCGCGCCGTGTCAGAGATATTCCGAATTTGGGATTCGGGCTCGTTCATTTGGGCTATCAATATAAAGCCGCAGGGTGATGGAGGTCGAATCCGCAACTGGAGATCGAGAACAACAAGGTGGTAACTCTGGCGGCTTTGCCAATTCCACCAATACCGCTCGTTGCGTTCACACCCGTGCCGATCTTGTGCTAGGATTTGTGCCGGACCGCAAATTGGTTAACGCTAACCCAATTTTACATCGTATGACCCGAACGTTTGAACTTCGGCTGGCCACGCGCATGGCGCGACTCGGCACGGAGACGGCGTTTGAAGTGCTGGTGAAAGCGAAAGCGCTCGAGGCAAAGGGCCGCGACATTATTCATCTTGAGATAGGAGAGCCCGACTTCGATACGCCGCGCAATATCATCGATGCGGCTTGCGACGCGCTGCACAAGGGCTTCACGCATTACGGACCTTCGGCCGGTTTGTTCGAGTTGCGCGAGATTATCGCGCAGCACGTAAGCGAAACGCGTCGGGTAAATGTGGCGCCCGATGAAGTCGTCGTTGTCCCCGGCGGCAAGCCCATCATCTTTTTCTCGATCCTCGCGCTGGCGGAAGACGGCGATGAAATCATTTACCCGAATCCCGGGTTCCCGATTTACGAGTCAATGATCAATTACGTCGGCGCGAAAGCGGTGCCGATCCGGTTGCGCGAAGACTTGGATTTCCGCCTCGACATCGATGAGCTCGCCGGTCTCATCAACGATCGCACAAAGCTCATCATTCTGAATTCGCCGCAGAACCCGACCGGCGGCGTGCTGGAGAAGAAGGATATCGAAGCAGTCGCGAGCGCCATCGGCGATCGCAACATCATGGTGTTGAGCGACGAGATCTATAGCCGCCTCATTTTCGAAGGCGAACACCACTCCATCATGTCGCTCGATGGAATGAAGGAGCGCACGATTTTGCTGGACGGTTTTTCCAAGACGTACGCCATGACCGGCTGGCGCATGGGTTACGGCGTGATGCGCGTGGATTTGGCCACACACATTTCGCGATTGATGACGAACTCCAGCTCGTGCACAGCGAGCTTTTCTCAAGTCGCCGGCATTGAAGCATTGCGCGGGCCGCAGGAGTCAGTCGATCATATGCGCGACGAATTCAAGAAACGCCGCGATGTGATGGTTGCCGGGCTGAACAAGATCAAAGGTTTCTCCTGTCAATTGCCCCACGGCGCGTTCTATGTTTTTCCGAACATCACTGAGACCGGGTGGCCTTCGAAAAAACTCGCCGACGCGTTGCTCGACGACGCCGGCGTCGCCGGTTTGTCCGGCACCGCGTTTGGCGAATTCGGTGAAGGCTATTTACGGTTCAGCGTTGCCAACTCAATCGAGAATATCGAGAAAGCACTCGATCGCGTCAGCGCCTGGGTGAGGAAGAACCTCTAAGGAAATCAGGAAATCGGAATTGATCCTGTACTGGAAAGTATTTCCTGCGTTCCTGGTTCCCCTCAGGAATTGTTTGTGTGCACTGAACGCGACAAAACCCTTGGAGTACCTCCCGAAGAACCACATCAATAATGCCCAATATACCGCCCATTGATTTTATCGGCATTGGCGCACCCAAATGCGGGACCACCTGGCTTTCCGCCCAGCTTGAGGCCCATCCACAAATCGGCTTCGCTCCAGACAAGGAGGTTTACTATTTCGCCGATACGATCGCACGGCGAATCGCTGGCCAGGAACTGCGCTGTTTTGACCGGGGTGTCGACTGGTATCACAAACAATTTCCTGCAGTCACCGGAGCGATTACGTGTCGTGGAGAATTTTGTCCCGCCTATCTCTACTCGGAGGAAGCGGCGACCAGGATTGCCGCTTACCGGCCGGACATCAAACTGCTGGTCTGCCTGCGGCCGCCGGCTGAGATGATTTACTCCTGGTACTGGTACGGCCGAAACGCCGTGGTGAACGCTTTGCCTAACTCGTTTGAGGAGATGATGGAAAATCCGTTTCTCCGAGACCTGGGATGTTTCGCGCGCCACCTCAGGCCATATCTCGACCGATTTCCTGCGAAAAACTTTTTGGTCGTTCAATTCGACGTTATCCGGCGCGATCCCGATCGCGTCCGCCGAGGCGTCTATGAATTCCTGGGCGTGGCAACAGACTTCAAACCGCAGCTCGAAGCAGGAAAGAACGCGGCTCGGGCTCCTCGTTTTCCCATGCTTCAATCTGCCGCCCAACGCCTCCATGCTGGCATTTCCGCAGTTCCGGGCGTGGATAAACTTCTGAAATCGCCAGCAATCTCCAGAATGCTGCACGAGACCTATCAACGGCTAAATACCAAGGCCCAGAAGTATGAGCCGCTCGCTCCGGAAGAGCGCCTCAAATGGGAAGCCTACTACGCTGCCGACCAGGAAGAACTCTCCCGGCTTTTGCGAAACGTTCGGGTAATTGACTGAGACTGTCCCTTTCGATCAGTGTCGCCGTCCGCCAGCGCTTCGGCGGAGATTGACCCTGAATTGTGTGATCGCTAAAAAGGGACATGCCAATTACCGCCTTCAACAGTTTTACCGATGGCCTTCAGCCAAATCAAAGAAGCCGCGAACACTTCATCACCAACACGAATCTCAGCGACGAACATCTGTGGGTTCTGTACGCGGACGGTATCTGGTTTCAACCGTGCTGCTTCAATGTCACGTCTGGAGGGTTCAGTCTCATCTTGAAAGGTCTCCCGGGATCAATGGTGGGAACGCACTATCACGTCGGGGGTGTGCATGGCTATACGATGCGCGGTAAGTGGCGATACCTTGAGCACGATTGGGTTGCAGAGCCCGGCACATACATTTACGAGCCTGCAGGCGAAGCTCACACACTGGTGATTACAGACGATTCACCGGAACCGATGATCGCGTTTTTTGTAGTCCAAGGCGGCCTCGTTTATCTCGATAAGCCCGACAACGGTAGCTTCGCTGCCTACGAAGACGGATTCACTCTTCTCGAGTTAACGCGGAAGCATTATCGCGAGGCGGATCTCGACGCCCGCAAACTCGACCTGCTCGTACGATAACAACCGATATGACGTTGGGAATGTGGGTGGACCTCGCTCAAATTGTGAGCGCGCTGGCGGTAACGCTGACGTTGCTCGCGGTCATAGCAACCATCCGGCAGAACACCCGATCGCAAAAGGCGCTCGTGGTAGATTCTCTCGCCGCCGCGATCACCTCGATCAACGTTCCGGCAATGAAGTCACACGTGCTCGGCTCTGCGTTGTCGAAAGCGACTACAGATTGGGGTTCTGCCAGCCGGGAAGAGCGGATCATGGCGCATTATTTTCTGTTTTCCTTTTTCAAGCTGTTAGAGAACGCCTGGTATCAGCGGCAGGCAGGCATCCTCGATCAGGCGCAGTGGGTCGGATGGGAAACGTTGCTTCGAAAATATTATCATGCCGAAGGTGTGCGTCGCGTGTGGTGGCCTGGGCGCAAGCACGCGTACTCCCCGGAATTTCAAACGTTTCTTTCTGGGACAAAGCCGCCTGACGAGCTTGGCAGTTTAAACGAATTGTTCGATTACGCTAAACGCAATACATGAAACACCCGTCGGCTAAATATTCCGTAACTGAACGTCAGCAAAAACGGCAACGGCAAGATAAAAAGCTATAAAGATGAGTTGTTCAATACCGAGATAAAAGCGCTGGTAACCGGCGTGCGCTCCTTGAAGACGTAGCGCTACTAAATCTTGATCGCAGGCTCGACCTTCGGCGGCAATGTCGTGACTGTCGGCGCGGGCGTTTTTTCTTTTCGGGCGGCGAAGAGTCGCTCAATCACGTAAAACGTTACCGGGATCAGGAAAATCGCGATCGCTGAGGCTGCAATCATCCCGCCGATGACAGTTGAGCCGAGAACACGTCGGGCGACGGCGCCTGAACCGCTGGCAAACCAAAGCGGCAGAAGGCCGAAGATGAAAGCAAAGGAAGTCATCAGGATCGGGCGAAGACGCAGGCGCGCGCCTTCGAGGGCAGCGTCGAGGAGAGGTTTGCCTTTCTCGTATTCGTCCTTGGCGAATTCGACGATAAGGATCGCGTTCTTCGCGGCCAGGCCGATTAGCATGATCAGACCAATTTGGGCGTAAATATTGTTTTGCATTCCGCGCAACCAAAGCGTCGCAAACGCGCCGAACACTGCGACGGGCGTGCCAAGCAGCACACTAAAAGGAAGGGACCAGCTTTCATAAAGCGCAGCGAGGATCAGGAACACGAAAATGAGCGACATTCCGAACACCACCGTCGGGGATACACCCTGCTGCGCTTTCTTTTCCTGATACGACAGGCCAAGATAGTCGTAGCCCATCTCGTTAGGCATTGTTTGGCGAAAAGTTTCTTCGAGCGCGTTCATCGCCTGGTACGAGCTGTAACCAGGCGCGGCAGAACCGTTGATTTGGGCCGCGCGGTATTCGTTGTAACGCAACGTGAATTCCGGACCGGCGATGTTCTGGATAGTTGAAATGGCATCGAGGGGGACTGGGTCGCCGTTGGCGTTGCGCACGAAGAATTGACCAACGTTTTTTGCGTCGGTGCGATAATCGCCTTCGGCCTCTATATAGACCTGCCATGTGCGACCGAACCGATTGAAGTAGTTCACAAAAAAACCGCCCATGAATGTCTGGAGCGTCTGATAGACCTGGCCGAGATCGATCCCCTGCTTGATGACTTTGTCGCGATCGACGTTGACGAAAACCTGCGGAACGTTCGGCAGAAACGTCGGAATAAGGGTGCCTAGCTCGGGCCGTTTGCGCGCCGCGTCGAGAAACGTCTTCACATTTTGAGCGAGAAATGCGACGTCTTTGCCGGCGCGATCTTCCAAAATGAATTGGAATCCGCCGGAAGTGCCCACGCCCGGAATCGCCGGCGGCGGAAACGCGAAGGCGATACCTTCGGTAAGCCCGGCGAGCTGTTTGTTAATGTTCGCCTTGATGGCGTCGTATTGTTCTTCCGGCTTGGTCCGTTCGCTCCAGGGCTTGAACGTGACGAAGAAGAACGCGCTATAAGTGTTTTGCACGAGGCTGAGCAAACTGAATCCGACCACGCTGGTCGTGTACTGGACGCCCGGAATTTTGCCGAGCATTTCTTCGATTTTGCGAGACGCGGCATCGGTGCGCTCAAGCGATGCGGCGTCCGGTAATTGCAACGCGAGAAATACGTAGCCCTGGTCTTCTTCCGGCAAAAAGCCGCTCGGCAATCGCGATCCAAACAGTCCCGCGCCGACCGCGAGCACCGCGAGCAGCGCGAAGCTGAGCACCGCTTTTCGAATGGCGGTGCGTGACCAGTTCACGTAGCCGTGGGTCGCCACACCGAAGACGCGATTGAACCGATCGAAAAACCAGCCAACCGGACCACGCGTTTTCTTTCGCGGGCGGAGCAGCATGGCTGAAAGCGCCGGGCTCAGCGAGAGCGCGTTGAACGCGGAGAAAATGACGGAGATAGCAATCGTGAGCGCGAACTGCTGATACAACCTGCCGGTGATCCCAGGAAGAAATGCGGTAGGAATAAACACGGCCGAAAGTACGAGCGCAACGCCGATTACCACTCCTGAGACTTCGCGCATGGCCTGAAGTGTCGCGTCACGCGGCGACATTCCTTCTTCGATGTGGCGCTCAACTGCTTCGACAACAACAATCGCGTCGTCAACCACAAGCCCGATGGCGAGCACAAGTCCGAAAAGCGAAAGCGTGTTGATCGAGAATCCGAACAACGGGAACACTACAAACGTGCCGATCAACGACACCGGCACCGCGCACAATGGAATGAGCGTGGCGCGCCAGCCTTGCAGAAAAAGGAATACAACGATAACGACCAACACGAGCGCCTCGAACAACGTTTTCACGATTTCGTTCAATCCTTCAGTGACCGAGAGGGTTTGATCCAGCGAGACGGCGAAATCCATGTCTGCTGGAAAACGTTGCTTCGCTTCCGCCATTAGCTTGCGCACGCTTTGCGCGGCTTGAACGGCGTTGGTCCCGGGCAGCTGATACACAGCGAGAATCGCAGAGGGTTGTCCGTTGAGCCTGCCTCTTAGGTTGTAGGTTTGCGCGCCGAGCTCAATGCGCGCGATGTCTTTGACCCGCACAAATGAACCGTCCGGATTCGCCCTAACGACAATCTCGCCAAATTGCTCCGGCGTTTGCAATCGTCCCTGGGCGCGCACGGTATAAGTGAATTTTTGTCCGCTTGGAATTGGTTCGCCGCCGATCTGGCCGGCGGGATTCACCGTGTTCTGCTTTTGCACTGCGGTGATGATGTCCGGCACAGTGATGCCGAGCTTCGCGAGCTGATCCGGCTTGACCCACAGCCGCATGGCGTATTGGCCAGCGCCGAAAATCTGCACGTTGCCAATTCCCGGCACGCGTGTCAGTGGATCGAAGAGATTAATGTAGCCGTAATTGGCGAGAAAGGTTCCGTCGTAGCTGCCTTTGGGCGAATATAGCGCGATCAGCATCAGTGGCGCCGTTGTCGATTTTTTAACGGTGATGCCGTAGTTGTTAACATCGGCGGGCAACTGCGATTGCGCTTGCGCCACCCGCAACTGCGTCAGGACTTGATCGATGTTCGGATCCGTCGCGACGTCAAAATTGACGATCAATCGAATGTCACCACTGTTCGAGTTGATCGAGTACATGTAGTTCATGTTGTCCACGCCGCTCATCTGCTGCTCGATCGGCGCCGCGACCGATTGCTCGATCGTCAACGCATCCGCCCCGGTGTAGTGCGTTTGCACCTGAATCTCCGGTGGCGCGATTTTCGGATACTGCGCGATCGGCAACGCCAGAATGCATACGCCGCCGATGAGCGTCATCAGAATCGCGATGACGATCGCAACAATAGGCCGCCGGACAAAAAACTCGGACATTTGCTAGGGCTTGCTTTGCTGGTCCGCTTTTGAAACCAACGCATCGGGGGGAGGGGTCCAGTCTTTTGCGGTGACTGTCGACCCTTCGCGCGCTTTTTGGAGTCCTTGCACAACAACTTTGTCGCCTGGCTTCAGGCCTTCGGTCACTTCCCACATGGCGCCGATGCGTTCGCCCATTTTCACCGGACGAATGCTGACCTTGTTGTTCTGATCGACAACTGCGACCTGATAACTGCCCTGCAACTCGTTTACCGCTTCCTGCGGAATCACCATTGCACCCTTTTTGATGTCCGCTACGAACCGCACTTTCCCAAACTGTCCGGGCCGCAAAATATTTCCTGGATTTGGAAACGTCACCTCATATCGGATCGAGCCGGTCTTGGGATCGAGATTACGATCGAGCGCATAAAATTTTCCTTTCTGCGGATAGACGCTGCCGTTGCCGAGGATCAATTCGAACTGGAGGGTCTTCACATAATCGGCACGCTCAGTGGGATCGGGGTGGCGAGTAATGAAATCCGTGAAAGGTGCTTCACCCGCGGTGACAACAGCCTTGATCGGGTCAAGTTGAGAAACCGTCGTTAGCGTTCCGGTGCTGGGTCCGACAAGATCGCCTACCTGCGCAGTAGCGATGGCAGCGACGCCATCAATTGGCGAAATGACCCGTGTGTAGCCCAGATTTAGCTCGGCTTGCTGCACGGCCGCTTGGTCGGCTTCGATGTTTGCTCTGCCTGCCTGGGCGGCGGCGATGGCAGTATCGCGCTCCTGGTCGCTGATGACAGTTTTCTTAAACAAATCCAATGCGCGCTTTTCGTCTGCGTCTGCTTTTACCTGGTTGGCTTTATCTTTTGCCAGAGTTCCCTTGGCCTGAGCCAATGCGGCTTCGAACGGCCGGGAATCGATCTGAAATAGAAGGTCGCCCTTCTTTACCACGCCGCCCTCCTGGTAGTCGCGTGAAACGATGTAACCTTGAACCTGCGCGTTGATGTTGGCGTTGATAAAGCCGTCCAATGTCGCGACGCGTTCGAGCACGCGTGGCACATCCTGCGGCTTCACGGTCGTCACAAGAACTTCAGGCGGAGGCGGAGCGGTCTGTGCCGGTTTACGCGAACAACCAGTCGAGAATGTTACGGCGATCAGGAGCGAAGCGACACGAATAACCGGTTTCATTAATCCACTATTGCTGATTGAAAGCTGAATATCGAGCGGAGATCAAGACAGAGGCAACCACCTTGCACGGCACACGCAATAACTCTTTCGGATGATTCCATGCCTATCCTGGTCGAGTGGATCTGACCAGCTTTTCGACAACGATGCCGTCGGAAGTTCGGCATCCGATAAAATGACTTTCGGTCGGTGCGTGTGACCAAAGCTGTTAGGCGAGCGCAAATAACTGTTGCTTGGCCGGCACTCAATTAGTGTTATCAAGCGAAATGACCAACACCATGATTCGTTTCAAAGCGAAACTCCTCCGGCCGGCGGAGAGTGAGAAGGGCGACTCCTGGACGTTTCTCATCCTGCCAAAGAACGCCAGTGCCAAGCTCCCCTCGCGCGGGATGACCGCGATTGAAGGCACCCTCAATGGTTTCCTTTTTCAAGCCGTGCTCGAGCCGGACGGCCAAAAGAGTCACTGGCTCAAAGTGGACCGGAAGCTAAGCAAATCTGCGGGCGCTGAGGCAGGCGACACTGTCACGCTCGAGATTGCGCCCGCGTCAGAGGAACCGGAACCCACGGTGCCAGCAGAACTGAGAAAAGCTCTCGCGACCGCCGCACCGAAGGCGATAAAATTGTGGTCGGACATCACGCCCATCGCGCGCCGGGATTGGATCCATTGGATCATTTCCGCCAAGCGGGAAGAGACGCGGGCGCGTCGGATCAAAAATTCCTGCTCAATGCTCGCCGCCGGGAAGCGCCGCCCTCGTTGCTTCGACCGGTCTGGCTTCTACGACAAAAGCTTGAGCGCGCCCAAAGCGGCGACTTAAACGAACACCCATTTGCCGCGTTGAATAGAACGCGAACCAAGTCTCATCTCACTCAGGAGGCGAGTGCTTGCACAGCCTGCCGAAGGGCCGCGAACGAGCAACTTGGGAGGAAGGACGAGTTTCTGCCGCCTGGCGGCAAGCACGCTCCTGCCTTGGAAAAGATCGATGCGGAGATTGACGCGGGAAAGTTCCGGCCCTTGCCGTGAAGTCCCTGCGCTCGCTTCGTTCTGGCAGTGCTACGACGCGCTTCCTGAGCACGTGCATTTCCGCCGGACATTCGTCGTAGTTGATGTAGCATCTGTTCCGATGAGTGAAACTGTCCTGGAACTTGCGCAAGCCATCCGTGGTCTGCCGCGTCGCGATGTCGAAGAACTTCGTGAATGGATCGAAGACTACTTGGAAGACCAACTCGAGTTCACTGAAGAGTTCACCGCCAGTATTGAGCGCGGCAAGAAAGACATTACGACAGGCAACGTTCGCATCCGAAACCCAGAGCAGGCGTGAGTCGCGCGACCGAAGTTTACGCGCGCGAATTCGATTCCATTTTGTTCAAGCTCCCACCGCACGTCCGCGAAGCGATCGAGAGCAAGATTCATCAGCTCGGCTCCCGGCTTGCTGATTACCCACATCACCGACTTAAAGGACGCACTGAGTATCGGCTGCGAGTAGGCGACTTCCGCGTGATCTACGAATTCGATCGCGAACGGAACATCCTCTACCTTTAACGGTCGGTAATCGCAGGGAGATATACCGCTGAGATCCAGCAGCCAAAATCACCTTTCGAATGGATGCATGGCAGAATTTACAGAATGACGCGTCCGTCTGTTCCCGGCCGGCCCATTTTCGGACTTTGTCATTCGGACTTGATTCGGATTTCGGGCTTCGGGTTTCGTCATTTTCCCGAATGCCTGCTCGATGCTCACTGCCGGGAAGCGACGTCCTTGCTGCTTCGACCGCTCAGGGTTCTACAGTAAAAGCTTGAGCGCTCCTAAAGCGGTTTAAGTAGATAGCAGTTTTTCGCGTTAAACAGAACGCGAGCCATTTCGTTCACGTCTTTCGGCAGTTCCGCGGCTCAATCGAGGAACTGAGTAACTGGGGAAGATGAATTCGAAAACCAGAAAGATTGAATCAGGAAAGCAGGAACGTAGGAAGTCACCCAAGTGCGCTCCGAGGTAGTGGTACAGTTTGAAGTGGCTTGACGATAAGAGAAGGACTTTGTTCAATCTCGAATATGTCGCGGGTTGCTGTCGGTCTTATCGCTGGCCTGATTTTTGGCGCTGTCGATGTTGCTCTCATGCTGCCAATGTCCTTTCCCGACAAGCGTACAGCGTTGGTCGCAGCATTCCTTAGTCGGTTCGGCATCGGTTTAGTTATACCGCTAGTGAATCTGCCGACATGGCCGGGCTGGCTCGTAGGCGTGACCTTCGGCGTGCTGTTGAGCTTGCCGGATGCGGTTGTGACGAAAGCCTACGCCCCCATTTTAATTAGTGGCGCTATTGGCGGCCTAATCATCGGCGGCATTACGCGTGGCTGGGGCGTGCATTGAGTCTAGCAGTGCGATAACTTCATCCAAGCTCCAGACATGATCGGAAACTGTACCACTACCCGCTCCGACGTGTTACTCGTCATGCTCGTGCGAAGATCACGGATTCCTGGACGCTGTCGGTAACCGGCTGAATCAGCCGGATATGACAAAAAGGTATCGGGCCCCGTAGACTCCGGGCCCGTGCTTGTAATCTGTACTCCCGATGGCTTTCGCGCGAAGTTCCTGTTACAAAAAAGTCCAATGCGCCCGCCGCCGCCGAAGCACGCTTCCAAATACGGAGTCATCAAACTTCGCTTCCGAAAAAGAAGCCGAACGCTTACCTACGAACAGAAGGGCGGCTATCAAAGCACGGCCGACTGCAACGGCGTCAGCCTTCACGCGCACATCCATGCACTCTATGGATTAACGCTGCAACGGCCCGGGAAAAGCGTCCTCATGATTGGCTGCGGCGGCGGCACTCTCGGCACCATGCTGGCGCGAGCAGGCAAACGGGTTTCGATTGTTGAGATCGATCCCGTTTCATTCAGACTGGCAAAGCTCTATTTTGGCCTGCCTCGGGATATCGTTTGTCATGTAGGTGATGGACTGGCCTTCATGCAAACAACGCGGCGGCGCTATGATGTCCTGATTATCGATGCTTTTTCCGGTGAAAATATTCCCGAGCACATGAAAGGCGCGGCCTTTTTCAAGGCGGCTGGCAGATGTCTGCGAAAGGATGGCGTGGCCATGGCCAATGTCTGCCTGCACCGGAAATCAGATCCGACTGCCGACAGAATTGCTGCGGGATTCAAGGAGCTGCGTTGGCCTGTGCGCCTTTTGGATAGCCCAGGTAAAGAGCGCAATGCGATCGTTCTGGCGGGAAAGGTGAGGAACCTGCGCCGGCCCAAGTTACTGATCAGACCCCAAGCTGGCGCGAAACAGACTGCTAAGGAACTTAAAGCCATGCGTTTCCGGAGAAGACGCAAGATTTTCCGGCGGTAGATGGTATGCCGCACGAGCCAAGAGCCATAAGATCGAAGTAGCAGGCGCGAGTCACTCAGTTTACGTTTCCAGGCCCAAGGACGTAGCAGCCCTGATTGAAGAAGCTGCTTCGCACGCTCGGTAGAACACCTTGGTAACGATAGGTAGGGAGAATGCAATGAAGGACTTTGCAGAGTCGCGGCGTGAATTTTTGAAGACAACAGGCGCTATTGCCGGAGGATTTTTGCTCTGGCCGAGAGGCATTCTAGCTCAGACGAAGGAGCAAATTCAGCAAAGTCAACCAGCGGTTTCGCCAAGGGAGTCCGCTGCCGCAGACTACACACTGCGCATCGAAACGTCTCCAGTTGAGATCGCGCCAAAGCGAATCATTTCGGTCACTACCTACAATGGACAATTCCCTGGGCCATTGCTTCGATTCAAAGAAGGTCAGCAAGTCACGGTGGACGTGTTCAACGACACCGATACCCCAGAGCAATTGCATTGGCATGGTCAGAAGATTCCGACTGACGTGGACGGGGCCGCCGAGGAGGGAACGCCATTTATTCCTGCGCATTGCAAACGGCGCATTGTATTCACACCCAGGCCAACCGGTTTGAGGTTCTATCACACTCACAACCGCGCCGGCGCAAATCTCGCGGCTGGACAGGTACAGCGGACAAGTGGGGCCGGTGTACATAGAGCCGAGACAGGAACCGGGCAGATACGACCGCGAAGTCTTTCTTGTCCTAAAGGAATTCGAGCCCACGTTCAGTCGCGGCGGCGACATGGCCATGGATTTCCTGTCTCCGACGACTCGCGTCAAGTCGCTCGAACAAGTGGGAGAGTCCGCAATGAAAGCGTCGATCGCGAAGGGAGTGCCACACGGGTACGAGGTCGGCTACGGATCATTCACGATCAACGGACGCATGCTCGGTCACGGTGAGCCGATTCGTGTGAAGCAGGGGGAACACGTCCTGTTTCATATCTTAAATGGAAGCGCTACCGAGATTCGCAGCCTTGCTTTACCGGGCCACTCGTTTCAAGTCGTCGCTCTCGATGGCAATCCCGTCCCGAATCCGGCGCAGGTGCCAGTGCTGTGGCTCGGCACGGCTGAACGTATCTCCGCCATTGTGGAAATGAATCATCCGGGCGTCTGGATCATGGGCGATCTCGCCGATGATGATCGCCGGCACGGCATGGGCAGTGTCGTTGAATACGCTGGTCGCGGCGGACAACCGAAATGGATCGCCCCTGCGCCGTTTCACTGGGACTACGCGCGTTTCGCGAAGGTCGGTGCAACTGCGCCTTCACCGGACGAGACAATCGAGATGATCTTCGCGAAGGACAACGCTGCGGAGGAAGGCTTCAACCGTTGGACCATCAACGGCGTGGCCTTCCCCATGAGCGACGAGATGATCCCGGCTTCATTTCACCTGAAGCAAGGCAAGCGGTATCGCATTCGTATGCGCAATGCCAGTGACGATATCCATCCAATCCATCTCCATCGCCATAGTTTTGAGCTGACGAGCCTGGCCGGAAAGCCGACCGCTGGAATCTTGAAAGATGTTATGATGTTAGGCGGATACCAGGAAGCCGAGGTTGACTTTATTGCTGACAATCCAGGGCTGACCCTCTTCCACTGTCACCAGCAACTGCACATGGACTACGGTTTCATGACGCTCTTCGACTATGTATAGGCGCCAAGCAATGATGTTCGAGCGACAGAAAGATCCGTCCGGGCAAACTCCCAACTGGGTGCCTTTAGACGAAAATGGTGTTGAATTTGATGAGGACAAGATCGATTGAAGGATATTCGTGACGAGGCTCACCTGAATGCTCGTCGCGCAACTCAAGGTAAATACGAATAGAAAGCTGGTTAAATTATGAGAAAAAATCCGCTGAACAAAGGTATCATAATGGAGAACGCTGCTGGCATTGGGACGGTGACGTCTGAGATGGTTGAAGCCCGTGCGCGCGAGTTAGCCGCGATTAACGGTCGTCCTTCTTCCGAACCGTCCGAGGCTGACTATCAACAGGCTAAACGTGAGCTGACGGGAGAATCGGACACGGATCCGCAGGAAGAGAGCAGTGAATCCGTACCCGATTCGGACGGTTGGGATCCCGTGCCGGGCTCAACCGGACGGCAAGCAGCAGACTCTCTCGGAGAAGATGAAGATGCAGAGGGGCGAAGCGAGAGTGCGCAGATGTTCGAAGAAGGCGTCACCGAAGCCGAGCACGATCAAATGCGTCAGGCATCCCGAGCAGACGAGGAGAGCGACGAACCAGAGCGATAACTCGCACCCGCGTGCGCGGTGATCTTAGCTACGGCCGTGCCTCCGACAGTCGCGAACCAAATCTGCACTATGAGCCCTATCGTGTCTTGGTCGCCAGTAGTTGAAGATATTCATCGATCAACTCCGGCCCGTGAATTGGTGACCAATGCCCCGCGACGATCGTGGTGAAATCGAGATGAAGCTGCTTCAATCTCTCGAGAGTCTTGGGATACTCGAGAGGTCCGCGAAATCGAGATTGCCGAGTTGCTCTTTGAGAATGCAGTTCCCGTAAAGAACTTTCTCTTGCGGGAAAAACACGAAGATACCATCTGGCGTATGCGAGGGACCCAGATAAATCGCCTTCACCCCGCCGGCTTGCAGTTCAAAGTCGCCAGCAAAAGTTTTGTCGGGTAAGACGAGCGGAAGCGTCGGATAACTTGGCGCTCCTTTTTGCACGTAACGCACCATCTCGTCCCAGTGTTTCGTTAGTAAATCACTTGTTAGTTTGGTTGAGATGATCTTCGCTCCAATGCTTTTGAAGTAAGCATTGCCACCCGCCCGATCCGGATGGTAGTTCGTATCGATCACTTCCGTAATGGGTTTGGGAGTAACCTTCTTGATTTCCGCGGCTAAAAGCCTGGCCGTTTCCGGAGTCCACGTCGCGCCGATCACGGTGACAAAATTGTCGCCGACATACACCATTGAGTTTTCCTTTAAATAGAAATTGTCTTCGGCCACGTAGAGATGTCCGCGCAGAGCGGTCAGAACGACGGTTGGATCGGCCGCGACAGCGAGCGGCGCGCCAAGAATAAGCAAGGGAAGAATGCGTTTCATGCGTTGAATACGCGCTAGTGCCAGCCAATCTTTCAAAATAGTTCAGCCGAAATCAACTCTGCGCGCGCGGGACGGACAATGCTTCACTTAGGCCAACATCGGTCGGATGTTTGCGGCGATCACGATAGCCTTGTGTTCGACCAATGTTTGGTGATCTGATTCCGCCTGGACTTGGGCAAAATGGCAACCCCCGTCGAATTAATTCTGATTTGTCTCGTGGCCGTCGCGCTGCTTGCGCTCGTGGCCCGGAAAATCGGCGTTCCTTATCCAATTCTGCTCACGATCGCGGGCGGACTCCTGGCGTTCGTTCCAAGTCTTCCCCAGATTCGGCTCGATCCCAAACTCGTCTTCGATTTGTTTCTGCCGCCGCTCATCTATCCCGCGGCCGTTTACACATCGTGGAGGGATTTCCGGGCCAACCTTCGTTCCATTCTTCCCCTGGCGATTTTCCTGGTCCTATTGACGATGACCGTGACCGGTTACCTTTTCCATGCGCTGACGGGATTGCCCCTGGCCGTCGGTTTTGTTTTCGGTGCACTCATCTCGCCACCGGACGCTGTGGCCGCACTAGCCGTGACGCAAAATCTCCGCGTCCCTCGCAAGATCATTGTCATCCTCGAAGGTGAAAGTCTGGTTAACGACGCCACGTCGTTTATCTCTTTTCGATTCGCGGTGGCCGCGGTGTTAACCGGGAGCTTTTCATTAGGCGAGGCGAGTGTGCAGTTTCTTCTCGTCGCGGCCGGAGGCGTCGCCGTCGGTCTCGCCACCGGCTGGCTGGCAACGCGAGTGCAGAAGCGCCTGGACGATCCGCCGGTCCAAACGATGCTCTCACTTCTGACGCCGTACGTTGCCTACTTCTGCGGCGAGATGCTTCACGTCTCCGGCATCCTGGCCGTGGTCATCGCCGGCATTTATTACGGGTGGCGCGCGCCCCGGGTCTTGAGCGGGCGGATGCGTCTTCAGGCTATCCCGGTTTGGCAAATGGTAACGTTCATCCTTAACGGCATTCTGTTCATGCTGATCGGACTGCAACTGCCACAGGTCATTCACGCACTCGCGCCGGGCGCGACGATCGAGGTCGCCAGGCTGGCTTTGCTTGTCCTTCTCGTCCTAGTGCTCGTTCGCTTCGCCTGGTTGTTCGGCGCTACTTATCTGCCGCGTCTATTCAGCAAAACGTTTCGCCGAAAAAACCCCGCACCCTGGCAGCAGACAGCCTTGATTGCCTGGATCGGAATGCGCGGCGCCGATTCGTTAGCCGCTGCTCTCGCCATTCCTTTTCTTCTGCCTAACGGGGCGCCATTCCCCGGCCGCGACCTTATCCTGCTCCTGACGTTTTGCGTCATTTTCGGAACGCTGGTTGTGCAAGGACTGAGCCTGAAGCCTCTGATTGGCGGGCTGGGGATTGTCGACGATCACGTCGCCGACAAAGAAGAGCGCCTCGCGCGACTCAAGGCGAACGAAGCGGCGCTGGCCCGGGTCGAGGAGCTGGGCTCATCGAACGAGGCCCGGCCCGAGAGCGTTGAGCGTCTTCGCTCCGAATACGCGGATCGCATTCGCGAACTGAGCAAGGAGACCGCGCATGGAGAAAACATCCGCCGACTATACTCGCGCGACTTCGAACAGCTGGCTCGCGAAGCATTGGAAACTGAACGCGACACCGTCATCGGGTTACGCAACGAGGAAGCGATCAATGACGAAGTCCTTCGTCGCATCCAGTACGACATCGACCTTGCTGAAGCTCGCCTGCATCGACGAAGATAACTCGTCACACGTAAGCGCGAGGCAAACGACCGAGATCCAATGCCCACGGGGCGGTCCCGTCTTGGCTGCAAGTTGTCGCAAATGGTTTCTCTCTCAAGTTACGAGGACCATCACGTCTGCACCATCGGCGGACTGAGGTCCGCCTTCGAAAAACACTGAGCAAGGCAAACGCTAGAAGAATCACGGAGCCTCGCGCGTGCGCACATCATCACGATGATGAAGGTACCCTAGTCCGTGGACGCATAATCCGTTCTGCGGATGCTCTCGGGGTTGAGCGCCAACGCACTTAGAGTTCTCGGAGAGCGTGTTCGCCAGAGGCGAAAGACCTTGGGATGGACTCAGGAAGAGTTCGCTGAGAAGGCCGGCATCGACAGGAGCTATGCCGGCGGAATCGAGCGCGGCGAACGAAATGTGACGTTTTCAATTCTTTGCCAAATATGCGCCGCGCTGCGCTGTGATGTCGCGTCGCTTACTACGGGCCTCCCAATAAAACCGCGAAAATGATTTGGCTGCGGACAATCGTTGTATTCGATGAGGGAAACGTCATCGGGGAGCGAGACTGGGCGGCGGTGCATGAAAGTTATGTTCGGAGCATCGAGAGCATCGACCACCCTGAGGGTTCGGGCGCTTTGACATTGCGACGCAAAGTTCGGTTACCGAATGGTCAATGGCGTCGCAACGGAGTGAATTATCTTAAAAGAAGATTCCTAGAACATCTCGTCAATGTGGAACGATGGAAGCCAGAATTTGGCGTGAACCTCGGCCGCAACCGAAACCAACCCGAGGGCCTACTTTATCCGTCTTGTGAGCGGTACCGCGAGCCCATAACCTCAGACTTCGGAGGCTTCGACTTCCTGACAGTGACGCCGGACAACCTAACGGTGGCGATTGAATGGGAGACAGGCAATATTTCCTCGAGTCATCGCAGCATGAACAAGCTGGCGATAGCCCTTGCGTCGGGTGTTATACAAGCAGGCGTGCTCATTGTTCCGTCACGTTCCTGTTATGAGCACCTCACTGACCGGATAGGCAACATCAGTGAACTCTCAGGTTACCTAGAAGTATGGGAAGCCGCCCGAGAACGCGTTAACCATGGGCTATTGGCAATTTCCGTGGTCGAACACGACGCTCTAACAGACGACGAACTTATTCCATATCTGCCTGTGGGAAACGATGGACGGGCGGCTCAAGGTCGAGCTAGAGGGGAACTGTAAACAACGTTGGTTCATCCTGATTTTGGGGCTCGCGCGCGGGCTGTTCGAGCCTGTAGTCCTTGGATAGAGGAGTGATACCTTTCTTCTTGCGGCGCACGACATCTTCCTTCGTGAACAGGGTGTTCTTTCTCTGGCGAATTTCTCGCAAGTAGTCGCGGTCGCCTGAAAGATCCTTGAATCGTTCGACAATCGCTGAACAGTCGAGATCTACCCCGATCCATCGCCGACCTAGTATCTCCGCGGTGGCCAAGGTCGTGCCAGATCCAGCAAACGGATCGACTATTACAGATCCTTCGTCACTGCTCATGGCTATGATTCGATCCATTAGCTTCACTGACAGCGCGTTTGCAGCGCGCCACTTGTATTTTTTGTGTCGCACCGGAGGAATGTCCGTCCAGACATCTGTAAGGTTCACACCCATTGGGTTCATCTTATCTTTGTAGCCGCCGTAATCGCGTTGCTCTCCACCACAATGTCGGCAGCATTCGATGGGTATCCGGTCTGGATGAAAAATCGCGGGAGCAGATCCCTTAATGAAATAGAGGAGCGAGTAATTCGACGGATATAGGCGCTTCGGAACTGGAAGTGAATACTTCATGTCGACAGTAATCCAGTGCCGAAACGTCAGGCTCTGCATCAGGAAGGCACCGAGCGGGAGATTCCATTTGGGAAGATTGTAAAGAAAGAGGCTGCCGCCAGGCTTCAAGACTCGAATCAATTGCGTGAGCCATTCGCGGCACCATTTGAGATACTCGGTGTCTGGCCGATTGTCATTGATGTTCGATGAGTAAATCTTGTTCAAGTTGAACGGGGGGTCGGCGAACGCTAGGTCCACACTCGCTTCTGGAATCTCCCGAAGCGCCGAAACACAGTCCCCTTCGAACAGGCGGCCATGTTCAGTCTGGAGAAACGGGATGGGCAACATAGTCATCATTCTAGGCTTTCTTTTGCCTGCTGGAAAGACATTATCTGATAACGATTGACTATATGCTCAACCAAGACATCCGAACGCGTTTATTTCACAGCCATCTAGCGCTGCTTCCTCAGATGAATGAGATCTACGAACTCGAGTTAGCCTTCTCGGAGTCACAATTTCTCGACGACGCAGCGTTGGTGAGACGGGCCGCATACTTTGAATCAGTTGGTGGTCAGCAAACCTATCACTTTCGAATCTGTGCAGGCGATGCGTTACACCTCCCAGACGGAACCGCTCGCAAGAGGCGACAATTTTTCGAGCGAAACCAATTTCGCACCGGCTATGCGACCCATGGATTGTTTCCCTATCGCGGAAAGTTCCATCCGCAGATGGTCAAAGGAATTCTCAACGCGATGGACATGAAGCCGGGAGATCGCGTTCTTGACCCCATGATGGGCTCCGGCACCACATTGGTTGAGGCGGTTCTGATGGGAATCAACGCTGTTGGGTGCGATGTAAGTCCCTTTTGCCGATTCATGGCCGAAGCAAAGTTGGACGGCTTCGCCGTCTCTCTAGCGCCTCTTAAAGAGGCCGCCGAACGAAGCGGTGAGCTATTCAGCTTTTTCCAGCAGATCCAAGCCGGAGCGGTGCGACTTCAAAAAACCGATGCCACCTATCAACCGAACTCATGGCCAGCAAAATTCCCGTTGGATTGGGCCCACCCGAAAGTCTGGAACATCTTATTGCTGGCGTTTCTCGACAGCGCCGGCTTTGCCGAGCGTAGCTCTAGGCAAGCTCCGGATGTGCAGTTCCAAGGGATTGTTCAGCGATATGCGTTTGTGGTTGCGAAACTTCGCGACGCGATGACCGGGCTCGGTTTGGATATTGCGGAAGGGATTTCTCTTGAAACGGATGCAAAGTCGCTACCATTGAAAGATTCATCGATAGACGGCGTCCTCTTTTCGCCTCCTTACAGCTTCGCAGTCGATTACATCGAGAACGATGCGTCGCACCTGCGGCTGCTCGGTGTCGACTTGGACAATCTGCGAGAGAAAATGGTCGGCCTTCGAGGCCGGACCCTTCGCGAGAAATATGCCAATTACTCCGATGATATTCGAAAGGTGCTTGCCGAGTGCAGTCGTGTGCTAAGGCCGGGCCGTAGCTGCGCAATCGTGATTGGAACGAATACACAGCAGCTAGCCAAACTCTTCGGCAAACCGCCCAATGAAGTCGAGGGACTGGACGAATTGATGATTCGTCTCGGAGGCACCGTCGGCCTTAGCTTCGCTCGAAGGTTGGAACGGCGTATCATCGGCCTAGCAAACACCATGCGAAACGAAGATGTGCTCTTCTTTGTGAAAAGCTGAGCGGTCTCAAATTCATCATACGGTCACACGGGGTCCGGTCATACACGGTAAGTCCTCAACGCTCGTGATGCGCGATTAAGTGCCGGTAAATTGCCGCAAGATTTCGCAAAATTTTTCTCTAATAGGTGTCACGTCGCCCTTTGCGTCGCGGGCGATGCCGACGAGGTCAAGCGATAAGCCCCCGGAGGAAATACGCCAATCTATCCTCGCAGCGTTCTTCGCGTCGGTTGATTAGGAACGGCGCGTTCCAAGGATGTGGATCGCCAGTCCGGCTCGGACTAACTCTGCGCCGTGGGACGGACAATAATCTCGCCCACGTCAACATCGGCGGGCTGCTCGATCGCGAACACAATGGCGTGGGCGAAAAGAGCAGGTGTTTGCCAGCTACGAGTTTGAAGGTCGGAGTCGCCAGAGAGACGGCGCGGGCGGCTCGGCGAGCCGTCCCTACCAGAAATCGCTTTCACGGCCTAACGAAACAGGCCGTCCACAAAGCCGATTTGATAGACAAGGTAAATTCCGAAAATTAAGCTGAGCACACCCGCGGCTGCGCCGACGTAATGATTGAAAGCACGGAAACGATTGGCCGAATAGGTGATCGGCGCTGCGACCGCCGCCGTAACCAGCATCATTCCCGCGATCGTGCCGACCCCGAAAATTAGCAGATACATCATGGCCCAAAGCGGATCGCGAATGATTGGCAGAACGAGCAGTGTCACCGCTGCCGAGCCGGCCAGGCCATGGACAACGCCGACGATGACCGGCCGAAGCATCCGGTAAAACTGCGAGCGGCCAAACTGTCGATCCAAGCGCGTTGTCGGCACTTCCGTTTCCGAATGCCCATGTTTGCCGGGATCGTGTGCATGCGCATGACGGTGAATATAATCGCCATGCTGATGGACGTATTCGTGGACAGAGTGATCGATCGACGCGACGTCAGCAACGCTGCGTTTAAATGCGCGTAGGTTCAACCAGCCGAGCAGAATTAACATTAAGGCCACGCAAAATTCCAAACTCATTCCGAGGCGCTCAGGAATAACGATCCCGAAGAGAATGATCGCGCCGCCGACTACAAGCAGCGTGATGCTGTGGCCGATGCCCCAGAAAATTCCGGTGAGCGCCGCGCTGCCGATCGTACGTTGGCGACTAACAATGGTCGTGACGGCAACGACGTGATCGGAGTCGGTAGCGTGACGCATACCGAGAAAGAAACCGAGGGCGAGGATCGAGAGAAAAGTCATGGCAAATTAACTTCGCGCGCGCTCATCTGTGAGGATTGGTTCGTTTGGACTGAACATGATTGATTTGATTTCGCATTCTTTTCCCTGCGTTTCTGGCGAGCCGGACTTCGTGGATCGCTTTTCTCCGGATTCGGCCTAACGAATTCGGAAAGCCGGAACGAAAGCTGTGGGCGCTTTTGCGAATTAATTGCTCGCGTGATAATAAGTGCGTACGACAGATTCACCGTGCCGTAATGAACGGTTGACCTTTTTCGGTGATCTGGCGCCACGAACGAGAGGAGAAATAATCCATGTCGCACCATTACTCCGGTCCTGACTTCGGGTTCCCCCGCGGGGATGCCCGCCTGGACTTCACTGATCTGTATGCCTTTCCCAAGCCGGGCGATGCTGGCAAGTCGATTCTCATTATGAACGCCCACCCGTCTGCCGTCGTGAATCCGCCGAGACCTACTACCACGGAGCCATTCGCTCCCGAGGCGCTGTACGAGCTTAAGATTGACACGAACGGGGATGCCGTCGCTGATATTACGTACCGGGTGCGCTTCTCGTCCTCTGAGGGTGGGACGCAGACGGCGACGCTGCGCCGCGTTGAGGGCGCGCAGGCTCCCGCGACTGGCGATGACGGTCAGATTATCGTTGAGGGAGTGCCAGTCTCGACCGGACGGGATGCACGGGTGACGCAAGCCGGCGACTACCGCTTCTTCGCTGGCTGGCGCAGCGATCCCTTCTTCTTCGACGTGGCGGGCGCCCTGAACAACCTGCAGTTCACCGGCGACGATTTCTTCGCCGACAAGGACGTGTGCAGCATCGTGCTCGAAGTGCCGAACTCTATCCTGGGACCGAAAGAGGTTGGCCTCTGGGCCCGCACGCTGATCCCGGCAACCGGCGCGGGCGGGGACTGGGTCCAGGCAGATCGCGGCGCGCGGCCCAACCAAACTCCCTTCCTTGCCGGCGAGCAGAACGCTGCCTACCTCGCTGGGGAGCCGGTGGACGATGCCCGGTTTGTCGCCGTCTTCGCGCATGCGCTGGAGCATGCGGGTGGGTATAAGCCGGAGGAAGCAAGTCGGGTGGCAGAGACACTGTTGCCGGACCTCCTGCACTATGACCCTACCCGACCCGCGTCCTTCCCGGACAATGGCCGGACACTGACCGACGACGTCTCCGATGCCTTCCTAGCTATCCTCACCAATGGGAAGGTGACGGAGGATAAGGTTGGCCCGCACGGCGATCTGCTTGCCGAGTTCCCCTATCTGGGGCCGCCGCACAACGCCTGAAGAGTCCCGATCAATTGCCGCAGGATTGCGCAAAATTTTTCTCCGACTGGTGTCCCGTCACCCCTTGTAGCGCGGGCGGATGCCCACGAGGTCAAGCGATAGGCGCCTGAGGAAATACGCCAACCTTGCCGCCGCGGCGGCCCTGCTCGAGTTTGAACTTTACTCATACGTCGCGTTCGGATTACTGATCTCTGACCTGTGACTTTCGACTTCTGACTTCCGACCTCTGACCATGCCCGGCCTATTTGACCCGCTCGCGATTAGAGAAGTAAAATTTGCTAATCGGGTGTTCGTCTCGCCGATGTGTCAGTATTCGAGCCACGATGGATACGCTAACGATTGGCATTTCGTTCATCTCGGCAGCCGTGCGGTGGGTGGCGCTGGACTCGTCCTGAGTGAGGCGACGGCCGTTCGCTGGTATGGAATCTGAATAAGCGTCAATGCTCACGATCGAGAACGTCACGAAGCGATTCGGCGAGATCGTCGCCTTGGATCGCGTCTCGCTTTCACTCGCGCGCGGCGAATTCTTCGGATTGCTTGGACCGAACGGTGCGGGCAAGACAACGCTGATGTCGTTAGTCGCCGGATTGCGCGCGCCGGATAGCGGAAGCATTTCGATCAATGGACAACGCGTTGGTCCAAATGCGATGGCACCGCGGCACGAGCTGGGCTTCGTGCCGCAAGCGATCGCCCTCTACGAAGAGCTGAGCGCCGAGGAAAATCTGCGGCTTTTCGGAAAGCTCTATGGTCTCGCCGGCCAGGAGCTGCGCGCTCGTGTCGATCACGGGCTGCACGCGGCGCAGTTATTCGAACGACGGCAGGACAAAGTGCAGACCTATTCCGGCGGAATGAAACGCCGGATCAACGTTGTGGCGTCCATTCTGCATCGGCCGGCCTTGCTCCTTTGCGACGAGCCGACCGTCGGCGTCGATCCGCAATCGCGAAACGCCATCTTCGAGTTCCTCCAACGGCTGAATGCCGACGGGATGACAATCGTTTATTCGACGCACTACATGGAGGAAGCGACCCGGCTTTGCTCACGCATTGCCATCATCGATCACGGCCGCTTGCTCGCATTGGGAACGCTCGATGAGCTGCTGACGCACCTGCCGTTCAGCGAGTTGGTTCGCATCGCGCGCAACGACCAGACCACCGGGCAAATGCAAGCACTCGCCGAGTACGGTGAGATCACGAAAGCAGAAGACGCGTATCTATTTAAACTGCGCGATGGCCTGCGCTTTTCCGAATTTTTCGCCGCTGCCGAAGAGCTCGGCTTGCCCTATCGCTACTTCAACATTCGCCGGCCGACGCTGGAAGATTTGTTCCTCCATCTCACCGGGAAAAACCTTCGCGACACCTGAACGATGCGCACTGTTCTGGTTCTGGTCGGCAATGAGTTCCGGCGCTTCGCGGCCGATAAAGTGGCCATCTCGCTCACTTTCATCGTCCCGCTCGTCCTCATCTATATTTTCGGAAACGTCTTCGGCGTGAACTCCGAAGATCGCGGGCCGAAAGGCATTCCGCTCGCGGTGGTAAATCAGACGGACGCGCCCGCTCCGGCCGCAATTATTTCTGCGCTGCAAAAGGAGCCCGCCTTCAAGATCATCACGTCGCACAAAGATGCGAATGGCGTTGAGCGCGTGCTGACCGAAGCAGAAGTGCGCGAGATGATGCACGCCGGCGACATTCACTTTGCGCTCATCTTTCCCGCGGATGCAACGAGCGACTCTGAGGTGGCGTTGAAAATGAAGTTCCTGCGCAACGCGCGGAACGAAATCGAAACGGAGACGGTGGATGGCTTACTGCAGAAGACGATCTTCACCGCTGCGCCGCAGGCGTTGCTCGCATCGTTGCAGCGGCTGGGCGCGAATCAGGTTGGCAGCGAGACCATGGCGCGTTTCAACCACTCGTTAGCCGACGCGATCGCCCGCGGGTTCGGCGGCGATCCGGCGGAGATTCTGCACTCCATCGAAACCGGCGAGTTCAACATCCCAGGGACCACACCAACTAACACGAACGGGAACTCATTTCTTGATCGCCTGATCAAAATCGAGCGCGAAGAAATCGGCGGCGAACACGCGAAGAGTCCAATCGCGACTCGCAGCGTCGGCGGCTATGCCGTGATGTTCCTGCTCTTTTCGCTCACCGGCGCGTCCACTTCGCTCTTCGATGAAAAGAAAGCCGGCTTGTATCAGCGACTGCTCGCCGCGCCCGTGCGACGGACGCACATTCTTTGGAGCAAATACATCTTCGGCATCCTGCTGGGTGTGGTGCAACTGCTCACGCTTTTCGTTGCGGGCCGTGTCCTCTTCGGCGTCGATATCACGAGCAACGTTTTCAATCTACTCCTCATTTGTCTGGCCGCGGCAAGTGCCTGCGTTGCCTTCGGCATGTTGCTCGCCGCGCTCGCGCCGTCGGCCGCGGCGGCGAACGGCATGGGCACGTTGCTCATCTTGACCATGAGCGCGGTCGGTGGCGCCTGGTGGCCGACCAGCTTCATGCCGCCATTCATGCAGCAGTTGAGCAAGTTCACGATCGTCTATTGGTCGATCGAAGGCTTCCTCCGCGTGCTTTGGGCAAACTGCAACACGCGCGAGCTGCTCCCGGTGCTCGGCATCCTGCTCGCCTTCGCTGCCGCCGCGAATACGATCAGCATCTGGCGCTTTCGCCACGGGCAGATCTTCGAGTAGCGAAGGCGAACGCCTTGCGTGCACCCGACACACAGCGTGTGGGGAGGCAAGACTTATGATCACCCGCGGCAGCACTCGATCGCGATTATGTGCGATGACCATCAAAGCGACGGTGAAGGAGTTGCCGGCGAAAGGAGCGCACTTCGGCCGCCCAATTGAGGAATGCGAGTACGGTCGCATTATCATGATGATCGTGCCCGGCGCGAATGACATGCAGCTTTACCAGACAACACATAAGCTGGCGTATAACTTGTAGGACGAGCGGCGGCGGCGCGGAATCGCTAGAGTTAGCGACGGATTTGCGGCGAACCTCCATGGAGGTGAAGAAATTCGTCAACGCCGCTCGGGGATGGCGTGTTGTTCTTCGAAGCAGGATTTCAATTTGTCGAGATTAACGGGAACACGCGCGTGCGCGTCGCCCGGCGCGGCGCGGAGATATTGCACCGGCCATGAAACCGATTGCCGAAGTTCATGCGCCGCGCGCAACGGCCAGTAGGGCTCGCGCAGAAATTCGCGTGCCATGAGAATCGCGTCGGCTTGTCCGGTGTTGATGATGTGTTCCGCCTGCGCGGGCGAGGTGATCATGCCGACGGCTCCAGTGAGAATTTCAGCTTTGTCGCGAATGCGCTGCGCGAACGGTGTTTGATAACCGGCGCCAACGGGGATTTTCACGTGCGGCACGGTGCCGCCGGACGAACAGTCGATCAGATCGACACCAAGTTGTTTCAGCTCGCGCGCGAGCGCGATCGATTGTTCCAAATCCCAGCCGCGTTCGACCCAATCGGTGGCGGAGATGCGCACGAACAAAGGCGCGCCTTTCGGCCATGCTCCGCGCACGGCCTGCACGATCTCGCGCAGCATGCGCGTGCGATTTTCAAACGAGCCGCCGTAGTCGTCGGTGCGTTGATTGCTCAACGGCGAAAGAAATTCGTGAATAAGATAGCCATGGGCGGCGTGTATCTCGATGACGCGAAAACCGGCGTCGCATGCGCGACGCGCGGCCGTAGCAAACGCAGCGACGATTTTCCGAATGCCATCGCGCGTGAGCGCCTGCGGCTTCGGATAATTTTCGATGAACGGAATCGCGCTCGGCGCCACAACGTTTTGCCAGCCGCCTTCGCTCTCCGGAACCGCACCGTCACCTTCCCACGGCCGGCGCGTGCTTGCCTTGCGACCCGCGTGCGCCAGTTGCATTCCCGCGACGCTGCCTTGCTCGTGAATGAAACGAACGATGCGCCGCAACGGTTCGACGTGATCGTCGCTCCAGATGCCGAGGTCTTGCGGACTGATACGGCCTTCCGGCCAGACCGCCGTCGCTTCTGTCATGACCAGTCCCGCGCCACCGACCGCGCGGCTGCCGAGATGCACGAGATGCCAGTCGTTAGGCAACCCGTCAGCGCTCGAGTATTGACACATCGGCGAGACAAAGACGCGGTTGGCAAATTCGACATCGCGAATCGTAAGCGGATCAAACAGGTGAGCCATGCGAACACTCTCGCTTAGCATATCGCGCGTGGCGACAATTTAGTCCTGCCAGTACGCGGCAACGAGAACGGGGGCGGGAGCGAATTTGATTCAGGCGCGTTCGGCTTCGGTCAGCCGTGATTCGTCATGGCCCAAATGAACAGTCTCGACATCGAACCGATTAACCGAAGATCGACAATGCAACGAAGGTGTTCTTCTACGACTTCATTGTGCGGTTTGCGGTTCCAGCGTTGTGGTATCCTTCATCTGTTCCAATGTCTTGCCTTTGGTTTCACAGACGGCAAGCCATACAAAGGGGAGCGAAACGGCTGCAGCTATCGCATAGAAAGCGTAAGCGCCGGTCAGACCGACTGCCTTCAGTAGCGGTAGAAAACTGACGGTGACGGCGAAATTCGCCACCCAATTGGTGGCGCCGGAAATGGCAAGAGCAGCTCCCCGAATTTCGTTGGGAAACATCTCGCCTAACAACACCCACATCACCGGACCCCACGACACAGCGAACGCAACGATGTACAGATTTGCTGCTGTAAGTCCGGCCACAGCGGCCATGTGACTTAGCATTGGTTTGCCGTCGGGGCCTACAACAGCCGTGGCGAATACAGCGGCCATCGCGCCGAGCGTCAGAGTCATCCCCACTGATCCTATCAGCAGCAATGGTTTCCGGCCGATGCGATCAATGAGCATAATCGCCGGGATGGTGGCGAGGATGTTCACCAAGCCGGTGAGCACGTTAATGCGCAAAGCCCACTGTTCGGTTGCACCCGCTGCTTTCCACAAGATCTCACCAAAATAGAAAATGATGTTAATACCAACCAGTTGCTGGAAAGCGGCCAAACCCATTCCAACCCAGAGCACCGGCGCGATACGCCTCGTTCCGGGCATAATAAGATCCGACAGCCGGGGATGGCGTTCGACATTGAGGGTTTGCTCGACCTGCCGCACCAGTCGATCGGCATCACCACCAATTCGCGTGAAGACTTTTCGTGCTCGCTCGTGTTTGCCCACGAAAACGAGATAGCGCGGCGACTCGGGAATTGTCATGCTGCCTAACAAAAATGCGACAGCTGGCACTGCTTCCATCCAAAACATCCAGCGCCATGTCGGCGCCCCAAACCAAAGCATCGCACCGGCCCCGCCAGCAACCCTCGCGAGGATCGCGTTGCTGAGAAATGCGCTAAACAGCCCCACCACAATCGCCATTTGTTGCAGCGACGCCAGGCGGCCGCGCATCTGCGCCGGAGCGACTTCTGCGATGTACATCGGCGCCAATACGCTGGCGCCGCCGATGGCCACACCGGCTGTGATCCGCGCCGCGATGAAAACTGCTGCCGAGTTCGCGGCACCTGTCGCCACTGCGGTCCCGAGAAATAGGATCGCGTTGAAGAGCATTGTCGGTCGACGCCCGATAGCGTCAGCAAGCCTGCCTGCGCCGAAAGCGCCCATGGCGCAACCGAGCAACACTGATGCAACGGCGAAGCCGGTCCCAGCGGCATCAGTGCCGAAGGCCTTTGCCAGAGCGTCAACGGTGCCGTTAATCACGCCGCTGTCGAAGCCGAAGAGGAAACCTCCGATCGCGGCCACGCAGCACAGCGCGATCACATAGGCAGACTTGGGTCGCGTGGCGTCGATACTTGTCGGTTCAGTTCGCGTTCTCTGTGTCGCATCGTCCATTTCAGATCGTGAAGTTGTTCTTCGTCTGCTCGTTCATGAATCAACCCCAACTTGAGGACGAGTCGCCTACCTCACGAGAGTATGTTTTTTATTACACGAAGCGTTCGCGCCTACGCCAGTGCCGAAGCGTAAAATAGGCACCTATCATTCCGCCAAGATGCGCGAAATGTGCGACGCCCTGGTCGGTCCCGAAAACTCCGCTGAATAGTTCAAGAAGCGCGTAGAGGATTACGAACACGATCGCTGGCATCGGAATTGGCGGAATCAACAGCACGATGGTGCGGCGCGGAAAAAGCATGCCGAAGGCCAGCAGAATTCCGAAGATCGCGCCGGATGCGCCGATGGTGGGATACACACCCGTCGATGACATCAGTGATACGACAGCCAACTGAGTTGCGCTCGAACAGAGCAGGGAGGCAAAATAGAGCGTCAGATAATGCCGCGGACCAATCGCGCGTTCGACATCAGAGCCAAACATCCACAGCGCGTACATGTTGATCGCGAGATGAAGAAAATTCGCATGAAGAAAGCCGCAGGTGATCAGCTGCCACACCCTGAACCCGACGTGTCCTTCGAACTGGGCCACACTAAAGTGGCCAATCGGCCAGAGCGCGAACGCGGCCAGAAGCCAGGGGCCAGAGACGGCTTCCAAGGCGAAAACAGCGACGTTGACGCCGATAAGCAATCTTGTGAGTCGCGCCATGAAAACAGCCTAACCGCATCTGCCAATTTGCACACGAAGATCACAAAGGGTCATGATGGACACAATGTTGCGGAGGTCTGGTTTACCAAAAGCGTTGATGTCGCGGCCCGTATTGCTCAGCTGATCATTGCGCGCGAGGCGCGCGCTACAGCGCCAGTAAAAAATTGCATTGGCAGATGCAATCGCATTCCCCAGGCTTTCTCATCGTGAGCGGCATGTGGAAAAACTAAATTGATAAAATCGCAACCGTATCGCCACCCTCTGCTAACCAGGGCAAGCGCCATCTCCGTGGTTACTTCGTAGTTGTCGTTAGGCCATCCGCTGTCCAGATAGAATCTTACGTCCCGCGCCGGTTCGCTGAGCACTCGCTCAATCAAATCGTCTTTATAGGAGAAGGTGCTCGACATGCAAACGGCGCCGCCGAATACGCCGGGATATTCCCACGCCGAGTAAAAGGAAACGACGCCGCCTAACGAGGAACCCCACATTGAGCGATCCACCGGATCGTTCGTCGTCCGCAAAAACAGTTGCTCAGCGGGCACAAGCTCTTCCACAATCGAGCGCGCGTAGGCTTCATAGCCCGGCTTCGTATACTCATCCTCCCGTCGCTCATTCGAATAAACCCCTACAATGACCAGGTCTTCTATTGCCCGCATTGCCCGCAAAACCTGACTCGTTTCGTCGATTTCCCAATGTTCGTGTCGAAATGCTTCCTGGGGAAAGAACAGGTTCTGTCCGTCCTGCATGTAGGCGAGGGGGTAACGTGCCGTCGTGTTCTCGTCGTAACCGGGCGGCAGATAAATTCGCAAGCGATGGTGTCTTCCAAGTATCGCAGATTCAATTTGAACGATGGGCGAGAATCGTCCGCGCGAATCACTGAAGAAGTACGGACAAACCGGACGCGCGTCCTTGCCGGCCATGATCAGCAGATTGTCAGGCCCGACTGCCCAATGCAGGCTACCGTTCTTGATTAAGCAGGGTTTGAAGTGCACGAATCGCTGCTGCGCCTCGATTTCGAACGTTGCCGTGTTGCCATCGCTGCTGACGGCCACAGGATTAGTATCGCGTCCCCAATTCAGATCGGTGCGGATCACCAGCGTTCCTGCTCCCGCCGGGTAACAGATGCGGACTGTCCGCTTGAAGCTATTCTTCTTGGTCTGTGTCATTTTTCCGGAGGAGTACAGAGTGTTAGGCCAACGCGGTCCAAGAAACCAAAGGGTATCATCAACTTCTTGCCCCGATCAACCAAGAGCGGCCCGATAATTCGGTCATCAAACTTGTTCACCAATCGAATGGGGCAAAGACTTCCACGCGGAATCGGAACGCTCGGGCTCGTGTTTGTTCTCTTCTTTTCTGTCTCAGGCGGGCCGTACACCACTGAAACGCTGATTCACTCAGTCGGGCCCGGGCTGGGCCTGCTCATTCTGGCGCTGGTTCCGCTGGTATGGTCCGTGCCGGAAGTGCTCATTGTGGGCGAGCTCGCCAGCATGTTGCCGGAAGAGGGCGGTTATTATCGCTGGGTCGATCGTGCGTTCGGGCGCTTCTGGGCTTTTCAAAATGGCTGGCTCACGTGGATGTATTCGCTTGTGGACATGGCGATCTATCCGGTGCTGTTCAATCAATATCTTCGCTACTTCGTCCCCGGATTGGACGCGCGAGCGGAATGGCTTATCTCGCTTGCGATTATTTGGGGCGCAGCATGGATCAACGTTCGCGGGTCTGTGAACGTGAGTCGCACTTCAATCGTCGCCGGCTGCTTTGTGATGCTCGGTTTTCTGGCATTGTCAGTCGCCAGTGCGCCGCGCATCACTCACATTCCGTGGCGACCGTTTGAGTCGGAACACGCTCACGGACTCGGCGGTTTCGCCGTCGGTATCTCGATTGCGCTCTGGAATTACATCGGCTGGGATAATCCGTCGACCGTGCAGGGCGAAGTAAAAGATCCGTCGCGCACGTATCCACGCGCGCTCGCATTCGCACTACCGTTTGTCGCGATCGGCTACTTCGTTCCATTGCTCACCACGCTCGGTGCAAGCGATTGGACGACGTGGACTGAAGGAGGCTGGCCGCAGATCGCCGCTTCGGCGGCCGGCAATGCCGGCCGATGGATCGCAATCTGGATCGGACTTGGTGGAATGATCAGCGCGCTCGCACTTTTCAATGCGCTGCTGCTTGGATACTCACGAATTCCATTCGTGCTCGCGGGCGATGGTTTGCTGCCTCAGGCTCTGGCGACGCTGGATGTGAACGGCACGCCGCGGACGGCTGTCATCGTGTCAGCCGTTTTCTACTCGCTTTTTGCCCTTGTCGCTTTCAGCAAACTCGTTGTTGCGGATGTGGTCCTGTATTCGCTTGCGCTCTTTCTTGAATTCGGTGCCTTGGTTCGACTTCGCATAACCGAACCATCATTGCGCGGCGTGTTCCGAATTCCGTTGGGCCGCAAAGGTGTGGCAGTCCTCGCTGCGCTGCCAATGATGGTGTTAGTAGGCGTGATCGGCGTTTCATTCGCCGACGATGAATACGGTTTGCCAGCAGTTATCGGCGCCGGCATGGCCATCGTTACGGGACCTTTAATGTATCGACTCGCGCAGCGTCGCAGTAATGGTCAGGCGAACCGGTCAACGTGAAAATGCTGTTCCATCGCCATGGTTAAGGACACACTTCACAAAAGTCGTGAGAAAGGCATTGGAATCCGATAGCAATGACATTGAAGTGAACCGGGCAACCCGATGGTTGTTTGTTTCGGCGGTAGTTGTTTTTCTTTGCGGCGTTCTTGCGATTGTGCTGCCTCTCACATTTTCGCTCGGCGTCGCAGGCTTGTTAGGTTGGCTTTTTATCTTCGCGGCCGTTGCTCATGTTATTTTTGGAATTCATTTCGGAAGCGGCACCCTCCCCTGGCATGCGTTGATCGCCGCGTTGTACGCCCTGGCTGCAATCAGTTTATTGGTGAATCCGCTGCTCGGAGTGGTCCTTCTCGCCTTGCTGATAGGCGTAGTTCTCATTGCTGAAGGGATCATCGAGATTGTTCTTTTTTTCGTGCTGCGCGACTATGGGCACGCTATCTGGATCTTGATCGATGGAGCAGTGACGCTTGTGCTCGGGATCGTGGCGTGCGCCCACTGGCCACCCGCTAATCCTGAGCTTATTCAATACCTGGTGGGGATCAGTTTCATTTCGAGCGGCATTTCCCGCCTGGTGCTGGCGTTCGCAATTCGCGTCGTCGAGCCAACAGGAACGCAGGTTACGTGAGGCAAAACTGGGCCGCGTGAGCAGACCTGCCAGTCGCGTGGGCGAACGGCGGGTACCCTTAGCGATTTGGGTCCTCGGCTTGGTTTAGCTGTTGATCGGTTTTGCGCTATTGCAGTCTTCCGTTGTCTGGCTGCTCAGAAGGGGTGCGGTTGTGCTACAGTGGCCGGCATTCGTGAATTAAGCGCTCGACGCATCGCGCTTTCCGTTTTGTGCTTGTGCAGCGCGATGTCGATCGCCGCTTTCAACTCCGGGGCAGTGTAAGGCTTCACCACATACCCAAATGCGCCGGACTCGACGGCGCGAGCCAGTGTTTCGGCCGACGCATGTGCGGTCAGAAAGACAACCGGAATACCAAGGTGTCCGCGGATTGCGGCGGCAGCCGCAACACCGCTGACCCCGCCATCGAGTTGAATGTCCATGAGGACGAGATCGACATGATTCTCCTCGGCAGCTCGGAGCGCATCGGCGGCAGTGCTGGCATCCCCGGCAACCTCGTAGCCGAGCTCAACGATGTCGCGTTTAAGCGCTAACACAGTCAGCGCTTCGTCTTCAACAATCAGAATACGATTCTTTGGCATAATATTTTTTTAGAGTTAGTGATGAACGTCCGCCTGCTGGCGTGACAGTTTGTTGGGGAAGAAGATAGTTGCGCAGGTGCCGCCCGGTGGCCCGCGGTTGATGATGAATTCGCCGCCGAGCTGGCGTGCCATTGCCCTAACGAGTTCTATGCCGGCTCCACGATGTTCTTCCATACCAACCGGCCTTGGTACGAATCCGATGCCATCGTCGCAAATCGTTAAGGTTACGCGATCGGGAGTCGTGCGCAGTTCAGCATCGATGTTGCCTGTAGTGCGACCACGAAATGCGTGTTTAAGAGGGTTCAGGAGCAATTCGTTGGAAATCAGGCTCAGCAAAATGCTTTGGTCGAGATCGAGCGGAACGTGATCCGCGGCAACGTTCAGCGTTAGCTTGCAGGCCGGAGGCGTGTGCGAGAGCACCAGCATGTCAGCCAACTCGCGTAAATGCGGAGCAAAATCCAGGTGGGAGCGGCCCGCCTCGTCGTACAGTTTTTCGTGAAGACGAGCCATCGCGTTAATGCGATCCCGACACTCCGTGAAGACGTCCCGAACAGCCGGATCAGTAAACTTGATGGATTGGAGTCGAAGCAAGCTCGAGATGATTTGCAGGTTGTTCTTCACTCTGTGGTGAATCTCGCTGAGCGAAACAGTTCGTAGCGCAAGTAGCGCCTCGAGGCGTTCATGCGCCCGGCGAGAAGAGATCACCAACTCAGCGAGCCCGGCGGAGGCCAACACGAGTATCCCGGCGTTAATATACGGGATCGCAATGACACGTCCGCTGCGGGGCACCATCAACTCGGCCACGAGCACTGTCACTCCGCAAAGTACTGCGATAAACCAACCTGCTTTGCGTCCTGCCCGCCATGTCGCCAGCACCACCGGACCGAAGTAAAAAACCGTCATGGCGAAGTCGGTAGTCTTGTAATCAATCCAGCCAATCAGCATCATCAGCAAAGCGGACTCGAATACCGCTGCGGTAGGTGAGCAGAGGAAATCGAAAATGACGCGAAGCGATTTATGTGTGCTGGCAAACTGTTGTCGCGCGTCGTAGATCGGCGCATTGACCTGCCGCTGTAGCTGGAGCGCAGCCGTTCGCATCCCCCGGTTCGGTTGCATCAGCACTATGCTTGAGACCGCGGATAATCCGAATCGTTTAAAAATACATCGCATCTGCGGCTTCCTCTTACAGGGGCGGCGCTTCCTGGTACCGCGTATTAATTGCTCTTCGGCTTAAGGTGGATAACAGATGCAGCACATCATGCTTTTAGCGGTCCAGGCAGTGATCTTCGATCTCGATGGCGTGCTCGCCGATTCCGAGCCGTGGTGGAATCAGATCGATGCGAATTTACTCGCCGAGTACGGCGTTACTTATCACGGCGAATACCACCGCAACGTGCTCGGTGTCAGTTACCGTCTGGCTGTAGAGTTTTACAAAAATGCTTTTCGCCTCTGCGCGTCCGTCGAGGAATTGATGCGGCGCCGCGGCCAGATCGCGACCGAATTTTTCGCAAACCGGGTGGGCCTGTTTCCTTCCGCGAAAACGACTCTGGAAGAACTGCGGCAGATGAAGTTGCGTCTCGCACTGGCGACAAGTTCGGTGAGCGCCTCTGCACGTCCGTTCCTCGAGCGGACCGGAATTGGACGTCGGTTTGAGATAATTGTCACCGGTGATGAAGTCCTACGCGGTAAGCCATATCCCGATATTTACCTGTGCACCGCGGAGAAACTTGGCATTGCCACCGACGCATGCCTTGTCATTGAGGATGCGCTCTCGGGTGTCGCTGCGGCCAAAGCGGCAAACATGCGAGTCGCCGCGATTCCCGATACGCGTTTTGTGGATGCGCGCGAATACAAGAAGGAGACTGATTATGTGCTGAGCAGTCTTTCAGAAATTCCGACGCTCATCCGTGGCGTTGGCCCCACAGAATGAATTCTTGTGTTACAGCGCAAGACCGCGCGGATCGGCGATTAGCAGTATGGGTGCAGCAGCAAATCAATATCTGGATTGCGATCGGATGCACTGAAGCATTTCGCAGTCGCCGTGCCTGCCGTACAGAAGAAACATTCCTGTTTTTTGAAACGCCCTCGCTTCCCCGCTCGGTCGCTGCTACCCTCGCAGCTTTACCTTCTATGTCGCGCATCCCAGTCGCTCCATTCCTGACTTTGTGAGTAGATTTTCAGCTATGACTGAGAAACAGTATTTCCGGGTGTTTGCCACGTCGCGCATCGGCGATGCGGCGGAGAATCTTCTGCGTTCCCGCGGTTACGATCTGGAGGTCTTCCACGGACCCGAGGCGCCGCCGAAGAAATTAATCATCGAGAAAGTGAAAAGCGGCGTCGATGGGTTGATTACGACACTGCGCGATCCGATTGACGCGGAAGTCTTCGAAGCAGGGAAGGGGACGCTGAAGGTTGTTGCGCAGATCGCAGTTGGCTTTGACAACATCAATCGCGCTGACGCGAACAAATACAAAATCCCGTTTACGAACACAGCCGACGTGCTCACCGAAGCCACGGCCGAGTTCGCGTTTTTCATGATGGGAATGCTGGCGAGAAAAATGTGGCAGAGCGAGAGGCTGGTGCGCGAACAGAAATGGCCGTCGTGGCATCCGTTCCTGCCGTTCCTCGGCGATGAAGTTACTGGCAAAACCATCGCCGTGGTTGGCACGGGGCGAATCGGCCTGGCAATGATCAAAAAATGTTCCGGGTTCGACATGAACATTCTTTGCTACGACCCGGCGTATCAGAATCATGAATTCGTCAAAGCGATTCAGGATTTGATGGATCTGCGCCACGCGCGCGGCATTCAGAAAGAGACCACCTGGATTAAATACGTCGAGTTCGAGGAGGCCCTGCGCGGCGCCGATTACGTCAGTCTGCACGTGCCGCTGTTAAGGGAAGGCGAGGCGGACAAACCGACCCATCACCTCATGAACGCGACCACGCTTAAGCTGATGAAACCGACCGCCTATTTGATAAACAGCTCGCGCGGTCCGGTTGTGGACGAAAAAGCGCTGGCGGAAGCTTTGAAAGAAAAAATCATCGCGGGCGCTGCGCTCGACGTATTTGAGAGAGAGCCGCTCCCGTCCGATTCGCCGCTGCTCGATCCCGAGATCGCCGATCGCTGCCGCGTGTTCCATCATTTCGCCAGCGGAGCGCAGATCACGCGTCTGGATGTCGATCCCGACAAAGGCATGGCCGGGCGCTGCGCCCAGGGATTAATGGATGTACTGGAAGGAAACTACGGTGGCGACCCGACGAAGATGCCGTACGTCGTGAACAAGGAAGCGTTCGCCCAGTGACATCGCGGCGGACGTGAGGCTTCTGTAAATTGTAACCAAAAATGTTTGCACGTCGTATTAACTCTGCTAAATAGTTAACCAGATGGTTAAATATTCTTCGAGCACACTGAACCGAACCTTCGCCGCGCTGGCTGACCCAACTCGCCGGCGAATCCTGGCGCATCTAGCCCGGGGCGAGCAGCGCGTGACTGATCTCGCGCGACCGCACGCGATCTCCCTGCCGGCAGTATCGAAACATCTTCGCGTTCTTGAAAAGGCCGGACTACTGCGGCGGCGCCGTTACGGCCGCGTACACGAAATGCAGTTGGACGCGAAACCGCTCAAACAGGCGGCCCAATGGGTCGAAGAATATCGCAAATTCTGGGAAGGCTCGCTGGATCGGCTCGCTGCTTATCTGGAAAAAACAAGGCCAGGAGAGAAGGGAACCCGAAAATAATTATGTGCCCAATGTGCATCGGAAATCTGGCCTTGCTCGTGGTTGGCGTGAGCTCGAGCAGTGGGTTCACGGCATTCGCCATCCGAAGATTTTTGAAGAAAAAACAAACAAACAGGGGAAAACAAAATGAAAACTGCAGAAATGGAACTGAGCCGCGAAGTGGTGTCGGAAACTGAATGGCTTGTTGCCAGAAAAGATTTGCTGACGCGAGAAAAGGAATTCACGCGCCAGCGGGATGCGCTTAGCGCCGCGCGCCGCCAATTGCCGATGGTGAAAATCGAGAAGAACTACATTTTCGAAGGGCCGAACGGGAAACAAACGCTGGCCGATCTATTCGACGGACGTAGTCAGCTGATTGTTTACCATTTCATGCTCGGCCCCGGTTGGGGCGAAGGTTGCAAGAGTTGCTCCTATCTCGCCGATCACTTTGACGGCGCGAACTGGCATTTGCCGCATCGCGACGTGATGTTCGCAGTGGTGTCGCGCGCACCGTTTTCCGAGATAAAGGCTTATCAGAAACGAATGGGCTGGCGTTTCACGTGGGTCTCATCGCACGGCAACGATTTCAATTTCGATTATCACGTCTCGTTTACACCGGAGGACGAGAAGAAAAACAAGGCCTACTACAACTACGCCGAGAGCGAATACATCAATGACGAGCTGCCGGGTCTGAGCGTCTTTTACAAAGATGACAAGGGCGATGTTTACCATACCTATTCCACGTACGGACGCGGGCTGGATATTCTGGTCGGCGCCTACAATTTTCTCGATTTAGTGCCAAAGGGTCGTGATGAGGACCATCTTGATTCTACGATGGAGTGGGTGCGTCGACACGACGAATACGAGCCGGATACAAACGCAAAGTGATGATTAAAACGAGTATGAGCGTGAAAACTGACTTGCTGGAACCGATCGTAATGGAGCGCACTTTTGATGCTCCGGTGGGACGAGTTTGGACTGCGCTCACTGATGTGAATGAAATGCGACAGTGGTATTTTGATCTCAAGGAATTCAAGCCCGAAATCGGATTTGAATTTGAATTCCTGGTCGAACACGAAGGCAATACCTATCATCACGTTTGCAAAGTGACAGAAGTGATTCCGCAAGAGAAAATTGCTTACACCTGGCGATACAAAGGCGAGCCGGGAGATTCACTGGTGACTTTTGAAATATTCCCTGAGGGCGATAAGACGCGACTGAAGCTGACACATAGTGGAATCGAGACGTTTCCGAAAACGCCAGCGTATGCCCGGAAGAATTTCGAGGCGGGATGGACACAACTCATTGTTTCGGAATTGAAGGAATTCGTGGAGCGCAAATGAATCGGCATAACCCACGAACAGATAACGCGATCAAGACACAGTCGAGGGCATCGATCATTTTGCGCGTCGCCTCGGTGCTGGTGTTTGTTCAGTACGCGGCCCACGGCTGGTTATTCTTGTCGTCGACCAGTCGCGGCCCATCTCCCATTGCCACAATCGCCGCCAGCCAGCGTCACAGCTATTGGGATTTCTATGTGGGTTATGGTTTGCTGGCGATTTTGAGTGGCCTGATCGAGGTCATTCTGCTGTGGCAGGTCGCTTCGCTTGCGAAGAATGACGCCATGCGAGTCAGACCAATTGTACTGCTTTTTATCTTCGCCAACGTCGCCCACGCTTGTCTGGTTTGGATATACTTTTCGCTGGTTCCACCGGTTGCGTTTGATCTTTTGATCGCGGCGGTGCTTGCGTTTGCATTTGCGTCCGCTCGGCCGAAAGAAGTCAGCACTGCCGAAATTCACTGAGTACCCGCCGTTTCCAAAACACTATGAAAACAGAAGAAAGCACCACCTTAGAAATCAAACGATTCATCAACGCGCCGTCCGCTCGCGTTTACGCTGCGTGGACTGATCCTGCTCAATTGAAGGAATGGTTCGGTCCGGAAAACGTTCGGATGCGCAATCTTACAGCCGACCCGCGTGTTGGCGGAAAATATCGGTGGGATCTCATCAACCAAGAGGGCGAAGAGATGTCGGTGTTCGGCGAATATCGCGAGCTCGTTCCGGGGAAGAAGATTGTCTTCACGTGGAAATGGGACGACGACGAAAACTGGGAAGAGTACAACAGCGTCGTCACAGTCGAGCTGTCGGATCGCGACGGCGGGACGGAAGTGCGATTGAGACACGAGCAATTGCCGAGTGAAGAATCACGCGACCGGCATAACGAAGGCTGGAACAGTCTTCTCAATCGCCTCGAAAAATTTTTATTGTAGGGCCTTTCTGCGACCGAAAGCATTCGGGGGTGGGACAGATGCTCTACAGTCTGTTAGTACATGATCAACAACCTAAACAAAGGAGGACAAAATGAGTACCGAAGAAGTAGCCAAGAAAGTCGTGGAATTAACTCGCAAACAAGCTTGGTACGAAGCGCTCGACGCGCTTTACGATGACAGCGTCGTCAGCCTGGAAGCATTCAGCATGGGAGGCGGATCGCCTGAGACGCGCGGAAAAGAAGGCGTTCGCGGCAAAGTCGATTGGTGGGTCAACGCGATGGAGGTTCACCGTTTCGATGCCCACGGACCCTTCGTCGGGCACGATCGATTCGTCGTTCAATTCGATGCTGACGTTTCAGACAAAAAGACCAAGGAACGCAGGCAAATGTCAGAAGTCGGCGTTTACACTGTGAAAAACGGCAAGATCGTTCGCGAAGAATTTTTGCCACTTATGAATTAAGCGTCTGGCTGTGCGAGCGCCTAGCTCGTGTTCGCAAGGACTGTCTAAATCGCCCCGTCATCACGGTGGGTCAGCGGGCATTCATATCGGGAATGCGCGAAAGCGAGAGTCCGTGCCGACGAGAACCTGCTGTGTGCACAACTTGGAAGTGAGTCTAAGACTTGCCGTTCTCACAGCTGGCGACTAATTCCGGGGACTTACTAATAAATTCTCACGAGCAAGGTCGCCTCTTTGGCTTTGGACTGCCAAAGCGGCTCCAAAGTGGGCTGTGGGAAACGCGCGAAGTGGCTCTTGTTGAATGCTCGCCAGCTCCAGAGACTTCCTTAGCAGAGTAACCATCAACAATAGGAGGCGACATGAAAAACTTAATTCTCACGCTCGGCTGTGTGCTGATTGTGCCGCTGGCATTCGCCCAGCCGACTTCGACGAATAAGAAACAAGGAACAACCACGACGGAACCGGTTCAGGTCACCGGAACAATCATCAGAACGACTACTGAAGAAGGCGCGGCTGCCAGTTATCAGCCTGCCAAAACGCTCGTTGTTCGCGAGGACCGTTCGAATAACCCGGGTCGTTACGTTCTCAATGGGCGTGGTCACGTTGTGAACAAGGCAGGAGAAATCGTGCAAACAGCGATTAAGCCCGGCGCTCGGGTTCGTGTTTATTACGCGAACATGGGCGATTTGCGTATGATCGATCGCGTGGTCGTGATAGACTGAGTCAACGCGCGATTCGGAATATTACGATACGAGCCGCAGGGTTCCCACGAACCCTGCGGCTTTTTGTGTCATTTAACCGATCGGCTCGCCGAACAAATCGACCGGCATAGCAAAGCCCGAACCAGTCTCACGCTCGGTGCGCACGAGGCTTACCGTGACTGGCGTCCGTGATTTAGATCCTTGCTGCGGTTCCTGAGTGCCGATGCGAGTTTCAGAAGGCTTTCTCGAATCTGCGTCGGTGTCCAAGCTGCGAAACCGAACACGAACGCTGGCTTTAGCTTTGCCTTGATGCCAAAGAATGAGAGCGCAGAAGGCCTCACACCAATTTCAAGTGTGGTACTCCTGATCATGGGGAAGTCTTCCTCGCGCTTCAGCCATGCGACGATGTTCAATCCGGCTTCGGGAACCTGCAAAATGAACCGGTCGCCAAGCAACTCGTTAAATTGCTTGATGAAGAAATCGCGCCTCTCGGAGTAGATTTTTCGCATCCGTCTGATGTGACTCAGGAAAAAGCCCTCGGTAATAAAACGCGCCAGTGTGGCCTGTTCTATTGGAGAGGAGTGTTGATCCATCGCGCTACGGATCTTGATCAACGCGTCGACCAGGGGCTCCGGCGCAACGATGTAGCCGAGACGCAAAGAAGGATAGAGAATCTTGCTCACTGTTCCCGCGTAAATCACCCGGCCGGCGTTGTCGATGCCTTGTAACGAAGGGAGGGGCGGCCCGGCAAAACGGAACTCCGCGTCGTAATCGTCCTCGAAAACAAACGTGTTGTGAGCGCGCGCAAAATCGAGTAAGCCGGTCCTGCGCTGGAAACTCATTGTCATGCCGAGAGGAAATTGATGGGAGGGCGTTACGTAAATGATCCTCGGAAGTGGTTCTTTTGACCGTCTCGCAATCACGATTCCTTCGTTGTCGAGCGGCTTGGGAACCACCCTAACGCCTGCCAAAGTAAGCACCCTTCGGGTCTGCTGATAACACGGGTCTTCGATCCACGCGATATCACGCGGATTCAGCACAGCCATTGCGCTGATCAGCATCGCCTGTTGCATGCCAGCTACGATTACGATCTGATCCGGCTGGCAGCGCGCTGCTCTGAAGTCGCACAAGTACGCTGCAATTGCGTTGCGCAAGTCGGCGTCGCCGCGATTCGACGCATAGCGCAAAAGATTGACTCCCTTTCTCGCTAGCACCTGCGTCCTGAGACGTTCCCATACAGCCATCGGAAATTCATCGACTGCGGGAATGCTCGGCACCAGCGAGACGCCCGCTCCTGCGCCCGTTGCCCCGAGATCAAACTGATTTCCGACGCGTCCATCTGGAATTGCTTTCACCCGGTCAGAGATACGAGCCGGCCGTTGGATTGGCTGGCAGTTGGTCGGTTGACCCGCGGTTAAAAACGCTTCGGGAAGAAGGTCCGCAACGAATGTTCCGGACCCGGGCTTTGAGTGGAGATAGCCTTCAGCATGAAGTTTTGAAAGCGCGACCTTGACAGTCGTTCTTGAAATTCCCAAGTCTGTAGCCAGAGCGCGAGAGGATGGAAGTCGAGATGAGCTATCGCTGAACCTGCCTGATTTCAGTTCGTCTCGAATTTGGCGGTAAAGCTGTTCGTGGAGCGGCTCGGTTGCCGTCCGGTCAAACCGGATCATCTCAAAGGCGATAATCGAACGACGGCGGCGCCTCTGCGAACGCGATTTCCTCTTCGGCATGCGAATGTTAATTTCCTGCTGATTATTCTTCCATTTATGGTCGTATTCTCAAATGACTCGACCTCCTCTTGCTTGAATGCGCGGAACGGCCCACTACCACATCGTGTTCCGAAAAGAACCTAACGAAAAGCCGTTGCGCAGGAATGCTCACGCAGGATATCGTGGACTTCCGTAACGAATGACGATTGCGATCGGGCAGGAATCTTTTGCAGTGAAATCGCTATCAAAAGTGACACGTGCAGCGTCGTTCTGAAATCTTTATGTGATGCCGGCACCACCCCTGATCACTACGTATCTTGAGATGCGACGCCCAGACCAACTGCGGCCGAAACGCACGGATGCCGACTTCCAAGTTCGCGAAGTAACGCAGCGTGACTGGCGATTCAACCGGGATCTTTATTTTAGTGTCGGCCAGCGGTGGGACTGGATCGATAAACGGCCGTGGACGGATGATCAATGGAAGGAATACGCGACAGTGCCGGAGTTGCGGACATTCGCGGGATACTTCGAGGACGCGCTTGCCGGGTATTATGAACTGCGGCGGGACGCGGAAGGCGGACTCGAGATCGCGTACTTTGGTTTACTGTCCGAATTTATCGGCCGCGGGCTAGGCGGCGCCTTGCTCACCAGTGCGATTGAAGAGGCTTGGCGAATCTCGCCAAAACCGGCGCGTGTGTGGGTGCATACCTGCAATCGCGATCACCCGCAGGCGCTCGCGAATTACCAGGCACGCGGGATGGTCGTTTACAAGGTCGAAGAAACGGCTGCGTGAGCGCAACTGTTTACCTGCAGATCGTGTGATGGAATACTGATAACAAGCAGTAGTTACTGAGAGCTTGATTTGCGCAAACCGCGAGCACATCAACGGCAGAAGCAGTTTATGCATTCTGCCGAAATGGGCGCCTCGAATCGAAGGTAATCACTGCGCACATTCCTCAAACGCCGCGGGCGCACCCCGCAAGTGCGCGAGGACTTCGCCGGCGAAATGGAGTGAACCGGTGATGAGGATGGGATTTGGATCGGCGCGCGCGAGCATCAATGCGTCACCAGCGGTTGGAGTAATGGAGCAGGGGAGTGCTGGAGCGATGTTGGATACGATTTTTGCCAGTTCTTCCGGCACGACTGCGCGTTCACTGCGGATCTTGGGAAGGATTATCGAGCCGGCAATCGGTGCGAGCGCTTCGCAGATACTGCGGAAATCTTTGTCTGCAAGAACGGCGAGGACGAGCGTGGCCTTCCGATCGCCGAAAACTTCGCGCCACGTTCGTGCCAGAACGCGCGCAGCGCTCGGATTATGTGCGCCGTCGATAACAGTGCGCTCGTCCCATTTTTGAAAACGTGCAGGCCATTCAATCGATGCAAGACCGCGAACAATCGCATCTTCGTCGACGTGAATATTCGCAGCCTGAATCGCCGCGATTGCCGTGGCTGCATTGTTTTTTTGGTGCCGTCCGCGCAGAGGAACTGGCGACCGATTGTAACCTTCATTCACAAATTGCAATGGCGCGTCACATTCGGCGGCTCGGGACCGAATGACTTTGTCTGCTTCCGGTTGCTGCAGCGCGGAAATAACCGGAACTCCCGCTTTGATAATTCCCGCCTTTTCGTGTGCGATGTCAGCTAATGTATTTCCCAACCACGTTTCATGGTCGAAATCGACCGGGGTTATGACTGAAACATCGGATGGGATCGCGTTGGTCGCGTCGAGTCTGCCCCCAAGACCCGTTTCAAGAACAACGACATCAATTTTGGTTTCGCAAAAATGTTTTAGCGCAAGCGCAGTCGTGACTTCAAAAAATGTCGGATGCGGATCCCAAGTGCGGATTAGATCGCGAATTGTTGCCAGACCATCGGTGACCGCATCCTGGGAGATGAGTTCGCCGTTTACCCGAATCCGTTCTCGGAACGTCACGAGGTGAGGGGATATGAACAGACCGGTACGATGGCCTTGCGCGCGACAGACCGAATCGATCATGGCGCATACAGAGCCTTTGCCATTTGTGCCGGCGACGTGGACGACTCTGCAAGGCAGGGCGATCTCCATCCCGCCTGCGGAGGCTTGGAAGCCGCCGCTCCTTGATAATTCACCGAGCAGCCGGCGGATATTTTCGAGACCCAGCTTGATTCCGAAACGTTCAAGGCCGTACAACCAGGCGAGAGCCTGTTTGTACAAAATCTCACGACTGGGAAAACCAGGGACATCGCGCAGCGATGTCTCGTGAACGCTTTCGGGACGGCGCGGCGTCCCCACCAGAGAACCCAATTGGTCCCGGGAACTCACATTCACGGCGCTACCGCAAAGTAACTGAGCAATCGACTGATTTCGTCCCGCAGTTTTTTCCGGGGCACTATCATATCGATCAAGCCGTGTTCCTCGAGAAACTCGGCGGTCTGAAATCGTTCTGGCAAATCCTGGTGCGTCGTTTCCTTAATCACACGCGGTCCGGCGAAACCGATCATGCTTTTCGGTTCGGCAATGATCACGTCGCCTAACGAAGCGAAGCTAGCCATCACGCCGGCAGTGGTCGGGTTCGTGAGAACCGAAATGTATGGCAGCTTCTCTTCTGCGTGACGCGCCAGCGCGCCGCTGGTTTTTGCCATCTGCATCAGGCTCAACATTCCCTCGTACATGCGGGCACCGCCGGATGCTGCGACGATGATGACTGCGCAGCGCTGCGCGGTGCCGTATTCAATCGTGCGCGTGATCTTCTCGCCAACGACCGACCCCATGGTCGCCGCCAGGAAACCGAAATCCATCACCGCGATGGCGACCTTGTAGCCATCGAGAATGCCGTGTCCGCTAATCACTGCATCGATCAAACCCGTATTCTCCTGATATTTTTTGAGCCGGTCCTTGTATGTCGCCATGCCCTGAAATCGCAGCACATCCACTGACCTCAAGTCGGCATCCATCTCTACAAACGTGTCCGAATCGAGCAGGCTCTGGATTCGCTCCATCGCAGGCTGCGCATGGTGATAATCGCAGCGCGGGCAGACACGTTGATTTTGCGCGATCTCAATTTCGGGCACCACTTGTCCGCAGCCGGGGCATTTCTGAAAAAGGCCTCGCGGAATCTCGCGCTTTTTGCCTTCGGCTTTGATTGCTGGTTTTTTGAAAATTGCCATGGGTTTATGCGCGTGCTGCAGTGGCCGCGTGAACCGAGATTGCGCCGGCGCGTTTTAAGACCCGCGCGCACTCGCTCAAGGTCGAGCCGGTTGTCAGCACATCATCAATTAGCAACACGCGCAAGCCTCGCACGTCCGCGTTTTTTCGTAAACGGAATGCGTTATGCAAATTTTCCATGCGTTCGGAACGATCGAGAGCGGTTTGTGTTGTGGTGTAACGAATCCGTTGAAGCACCGGGCTGCAAGGCATCGAAGTCTCTGCGCCGAGCAACTCCGCAAGCAGACTGGCCTGATTAAAGCCGCGTTCGCGTTGTCGCGCCGGATGTAACGGCACAGGCACGATGAGGTCGAAAGAAATGTCGCGCAGCCGTTCATCATCGAACGCAGCGCGAAGCCACTGCGCTACGAGATGACGGAGATGGATCTGCCGGGCGTACTTAAATTCATGGATGATTTCGCGGACGATACTCCGGCCGCGGTACGCAGCCACCGCCGCGTCGAAGTGGATCGTTCGATGCGCACAGTTTGCGCAGGTAAACGCGCTGGTGATCGAACCTTCGAAGGGTCCCGAGCATGTCTTGCAAAATGGAGGCAGGATGCGGACGATCTTTGCTTCGCATTCTTCGCATAGATATTCGCCGGCTCGAACGTTTTTCCCGCAAATCGTGCACGTCGCCGGATACAGCAGCGATACGGCTGCCTGGAATAGTTCAGACGTGTGAAGCGCCATCATGTTTCCACCAGAGCCGCATCAGTATCCATGTTACCGCGGCCAGGCACAGCGGTACAATTCCAACGAGGAGGTCTTTGCCCACCCACGGAAAGGCCACGACTTGCCGGCGCGCCAACCAACTGAACGTGCCGCTTGCGAAAATCCATCCAGCATGAAGACCAATCGGCAGCCATAATGAATTCGTAATGACGCGCGCATCAGCGAGAATACAGCCGATCAGAAATAACGTAGCAAACGCGGAGGCGACCATGATCAGGTCCCCGAATCCGGAGAACGCCTGGGCGATCGCTTGAAAGCCAGAGGCCCACGTCACAATCGTGGGTGCGCGGTCCGATCCTTTTAAAAAGTGCACTGCGGCGAACAGGGCGGAGACAGTGATAAGTGGCAGGAATTTTCGACCGGTCCTGAGCAAAAGACCCAGAACAATCCCGCGGAAAAAGGTCTCCTCGATCAATGGAACGCTGATCGCTGCAAGGAGCACCTTTCCAAATCGCGGCCAGACTAGAACGTGGCGAAACGAATAAATGTGAAGTTTGATGAAGAGAGAGCCGCAAACGAGCAGGGGAATGATGGAGAACAAAGCACCGGCCCAGAGATTGCGGATCCAACGCGGATTGGGGAAAAGGCCCAGATCACTCAACCCTCGCACATGGCTGATGCCGAGCAGCGGCCAAAGCAGGAGCACAGCCGCGACCAGGACGGCGCGGTGAAAGAACGTGTCGAAGTCGTATTTGGCCAAAAAAGGAAATACGCCGTACGCGGCAAGCGACTGAGCCGACCAGAAAAGAATTGGAGCGAGAAGCGCTCCGATGAGGACGATTGCGATAAAATAGGCCGCCAATCTAGCTGCGTCTTTCACCTTATGTGAGGGATATGAACCTGCGGTTTTGTGCGCCCAGCGGGTTTGAAAGCCGCTGAAATTCCTCTCAGCGGACAACATGTCCGCCGGGCACACAAGCAAAATGCTTATGCCGCAGAGGGCTGCTAAGGTAACGTCATACCGCTATGCGGAGTCAACACATATGGACGGAGAAGACCGAGGATGGGAGACGACGCGAAGTGCGCGCCACAAAATTCGGCGGTGTGTGGCGGTTGCAGGCGAAAACAGCAGGCGAACTCGACTGGACCTATTATGAGCGACCATTGCTGGAGGACTTACTCTCCTTGAAAGAAGTCCTGGCTCGAAAGTACCAGCGACGCCGTGCTTCAGCCGAAGACGTGGCGTCCATCGAGAGGTTGATCGCTGATCAGGGCGATTAGATTGCGCTCTCTGTGATAGTGAGTGTATAAAAACCAGTAATAAAGTAGGTTAAACTGATTATTACTTGTATTAGCGACAAATTATTTCGGTGTTTATTTGCCTGACGCCACCCCTTTCTTTTGCCTGCTAAGGAACACAAATAGTGAAAAAGTTGCGACTAGATCAACTCCTCGTCGGGAGAGGGTTTTTTCCGAGTCGCGAGCAGGCAAGGCGCGCCATCCTGGCCGGGGATGTGAGGGTTGGTACCCGGATCGCGGCGAAGCCGTCGGAATTGCTGGATGCCGGAGCGGCTGTCAACGTAAAGCCGCGGCGAAAGTATGTCGGACGCGGCGCAATGAAGCTGGAGCCCGTCCTCGAACATTTTCACATTGATGTGCGGGGGAAAACTGCGGTGGACATTGGCGCTTCAACAGGCGGGTTCACCGATTGTCTGTTACAACGGGGCGCCGAAAAGGTTTACGCGATTGACGTCGGTTACGGACAACTGGACTGGAAACTCCGCAATGATCCTCGGGTCATTGTTCTCGAAAAACTGAATGCGCGGTTCCTCACACGCGAGCACGTTTCAGAGCCTGTAGATCTTTGCGTCGTTGACGTTTCGTTCATTTCGCTAACCCTGATCCTGCCGAACGCGTTTGCTCTCGTGAAACCAGCTGGGGTGATTCTCGCGCTGATAAAACCACAGTTCGAGCTGCAACGCTCGGACGTGGGAAAAGGCGGAATTGTTCGCGATCCTTGCTTGCACCAGAAGGCACAAGACAAGATCGTCGCGTTCGTGGATGATCTGGGCAATGTTGTCGCCGGCATCGCGCCAGCCGGCATCAAAGGCGCGGACGGCAACCAGGAATTCTTCGCATGCATACGAAAGCGATCGGTCTAATAGCTCATACCGGAAAACGCGACGTGGCGGAACTGATCAACGCCATCGCCGAGGAATTCAATCGGTTCTCGATTTCGATCTTCTTCGAAAAGGAAACGGCGCGTGTTGCTGGAAAATCATTGGGCTATCCGGTGGCGGAGCTTGGAACTATGACGGATCTGTTGGTTGTAGCCGGCGGCGACGGCTCGATTCTCCGCGTCATCGGTCAACTCGGCGAGACAATCAAGCCGATCTTCGGCATCAACGTCGGCTCGCTTGGTTTCCTGACCTGCGCGAGTTCGTCGAACTATCGCGAAGCTGTCGAATGCATCGCAAAAGATCGGATCAATTTCAGTCACCGCGCGCTGCTCGAGGCCAGGGTTACCCTCGACGACAAGAGAACAAACAAAATGCTTGCGCTGAACGATGCCGTGCTAAGCCGTGGCGAACTTTCGCGGCTGGTGCTGTCTGCGCACCCGCGTCAACGGCGAAGCCCTGACCGAGTTTAACGCCGACGGACTGGTTGTCGCCACCCCCACAGGCTCGACCGCTTACTCGCTTTCGGCAGGCGGCCCGATTCTGGATCCCGAGTCCGGAGTGTTCGTCATCACGCCGATTTGCCCGCACGTTCTCACGAACCGCTCGATCATTGTGGCGGACGGATCTATCATTGAAATCGAAGCGAGCGATCCCGATTACCCGGTTTACCTGACACTGGATGGCCGCAGGCCGATCCACGTTGAGCGCGGCTCGATCGTCACAGTTCGCAAAGCAAAGAAAAGGCTTCCACTGGCTTCGTTACCCGACACGTCATTCTTCAGCGTGGTGCGGCAGAAACTCAAGTGGAGCGGGAGCAATGTCTAGTTCGGTTCCGTTTCTGGAAAGCGGCCGCGCCTCGCGTGCTGGCGACTTCGAAAGCTTTCGGAGTCATTTACTTGAGATCGATCACGCGAGAATTTGATCCGCCGACGACGCGCTGAGAACAGAAGTCAGCCTACGGAGTTCTTGTGCGGCTCCTCCCGACCTGATAATCAGCATTGCTTATGAATCTTTTGAGTTTGCCGGATGGGCGCATCATAAATCTCGAACATCTCACTTACGCAGAACGCGCTGGCGAGTACCTGGCCTTGCATTTTGATAGCGGCGCTGAGGGAGGAATGGGCTCTATCCTCAGACTGAAACAAGGCGAAGGCGCAAGGCGGGTATGGGCATACCTCGCCGGCAAGTGCACCATAAAGATCGACGCGGTTTAGCAGAACACACCATGGCCAATGATGTGCGGCAGTTAAGCGGGACTAGTTAGGCCGCAATGGAGTGCTTAATGAAAACCAAAGGAATTATTGCGATCTTCACGTTATTCCTTCCGCTCTTTTGCATCAGCAGCAATTGCGATGCAGACGGTTTTGACTCGCTTCGCTGTGGATCTGACGTTCGAGAAGCTCTCCTCGGTCGCAAAATGTCAAACCAGAAGGTGAGCGTCCTTGAAGCAAAGCACAAAGACTTGGGTCTCAAAGATCTGGGAGGCACAGAGATCTCAGATCGTTTATTTTTGATATCTTGGAAGATTTGTGGAGAGGAGTACGTTCTTCTCGAAGACAAAAGTGTCGTGCGAGACTTGTTGAAATTTCCGAAGCATTCAAAGGATTCACCGCAATTTGTTGGTTCGTGTCAGTTAAATGGCCACGATTTTCCGGGCACAGTGATTGGTGTGCTGAAGAATGACGGTGATGCTCAAATCCTTCCAGCAGTGATTGCATGGAAGATTGACGATAAACAGGTGAAATTCGTCAAGCTTCCGACAGAAGGACTTCGTTGTTCTCGCGATGGAATAATCACTGCCGACGGTGGGCTTTGAACCCTCATTCCAGAGGTCGGCCCTAACAAACCGACGCACCCAGTTCCATGGCAAACGTGATTGAGCGTTTCGCCTTACAAAAATTAAGCCTCGACTACGGTGCCTGGTCCGTCTAAGGATTTGGAATGGCACAACGAAAAGAAACACCGACACCGCCGCCACCCGAACCTCCTCCTCAGGGGCCTACTAGCCACTAGCCAGTCGACGATCTTCAGCGATAGTCCTGCTGGCGCCTTTTGAAGAACAGGCGCTCCTATGCCGGTCTGCGCTCAGTTGCGCACGCAAACCATACCTCTTTTCCCGCTCTGTCGCCGCTCGATTCGAGTGGGAAGGAATAGTCAAGACCCGTGGTTTGACGTGCCATGCTAAGGTGGCAAAATCGCTTGGAGAAAGGGGACGAAATTGTCGGAGCGCTTACCAACCCTCGCTGACGATCCGTTTGGTGGTCGCCACCCAACCAGTCACGAACGGATGACGGGGGTGCCATGGGATGCATCATACCACAACGGCCCGGCGCCCTGGGATATTGGCCAGCCGCAGCCGGCAATAGTGCGTTTGGCATCCGAAGGCGGGTTCGCAGGAGCGGTACTCGATGTGGGCTGCGGGACCGGCGAGAACACTCTTCTGGTCGCCTCGTTGAGATTGTCGGTTCTGGGCGTTGACGTGGCTGAGACGGCACTGGCGATCGCCCGACAGAAGGCCGACGACCGTGGGATCGAGGTCGAGTTCGCAGCGGCTGACGCGTTCCAGTTGGAGCGTTTGCGACGCAGGTTTGAGACGGTGCTGGACTGCGGACTGTTCCACACCTTCAACGGCGACGAGCGACGACGATACGCGGCGAGTCTCGCGTCGGTGACCGAGCACGAGGGAACCCTGTATGTGTTGTGCTTCAGTGACGATGGTCCCGATACCGGCCCGCACCCAATCAGTCAGGAGGAGCTTAGAGCGGCGTTCAACCCTGGCACTGGATGGAATGTCGCCGCCATCGAACCAGACCGGATTCAGACGAGATTCCAAGACGACGGCGCACCGGCCTGGTTCGCAACGATCAAACGGATTTAGACTGCGAACCTGGTGGGTCGGTGAGGAATCCTGTGCCATCTCTGCAGATTTTGTAATATAGTTTTTTACGGAATTTTTTAGCGGCCCCGTTTGCGCCGGAAATGGCGGTTGACCTGCTGAAGTGTTTTCGGCAGACTGCCCCTGATGGAGGCAAAAATAGATTGCAAGTTGGCGTCTAACTAACTTCAGAGAGTTTGCCGCCCTCGTTTCCGCCAGGGGTGGCTCAGTTCTTTTTCGTTAGGTCTATGCGTCTCCACAATCCAAAATGAAAAACAACTATCTTCACACAGGAAATACGACGAAGAAATCATCGGCGCGAGCGAGGCCCGTCTTTGGCGCCTTCGGCGTAGTTGCGGCAGTCACTCTGGCCGGTCTCGCTTTGGCGGCTGGCCCCAAGCACCTAAGTGTCCGAAGCAGCAAATCGCAGATTGTTGCGGAGAATCCTGACGCTTCAAACAATCACGGTACTACAACCGTCTCTGTCCACTCCCAGGCAACAAGCGGCAAGAATCCAATAGCCGAGAAGTACGACACGCTGGTAATGCGCGTCTACTTCCGCGACCGCGCCGAGCGCGACCGGCTGGCCCAGGAACTCAGCGCCGAAGAAGTGCCCACAACAGGAGGCTATCTCACCGTAATCCGCGATCGCGACCTGTACTATGACCTGACGGCGCGCGGCCTCCGTGTAGAGATAGACGAGAACAGCAGTCGCAACCTCAGCGACCCTCAAATCCTGCTCGATCACTTTCTACGGCGGGTACAAGACGGTGGAAGAAATATACGCCTTCCTCGACCAGAAGGTGGCAGCAGTTCCCCAATCTGGTCGAGAAGATCGACATCGGCGACTCCTGGTGCAAGGCCAATCCAGGCGCGTGCGTCCTACCCAGCCCCTGGAACGGCTACGACCTGTTTGTGCTGCACATCACGAACCGCAACATACCAGGCCCCAAACCGGTCTTCTGGGCGGACGGCGATATACACGCCCGCGAGATCGCTACGCCAGAAGTCGTCATGCGCATGATTGACTACCTGCTCGATAACTACGATACCGATGCCGACGTTCACTGGCTCGTGGACTATCACGACATCTGGCTTATGCCCGAAGTCAACCCCGACGGCCACCACATCGTCGAGGCGGGAGGCGGCGGCAACAGCCCGTACCTCTACCGCAAGAACGGCAACAACGTCGGAGGCGACGGGTGCTCCTGGCCTCCCACAGCATTTGACCAGTTCGGCGTAGATAACAACCGCAACTTCCCTTTCCAGTGGGGCTGCTGCAACGGCTCGAGCGGTTTTGTGTGCGACCAGACCTATCGAGGGGTGTCGGCGGGATCGGACCCGGAGGACATGGCTATCGTCAACAAGATTCGTACCCTCGTGCCCGACCAGCGCGGCCCCGGCGACACCGACCCGGCGCCTATCACTGCCACAGGCGTTTACCAGAACATCCACACAGATGCGCGCAGTCAACCTCTTTACGTGGGGCTGGAGTACCACGCAGATGCCTAACTACGCTGAGACGCGCAACATCGCCGCGCACATGGCCGCGCCGAACGCGGGCGGTAACGGTTACCCCTATGGCTCGATCATCGAAGAGTTGTATCCGGTAGATGGAGGCTCGATTGACTGGGCGTACGGTGAGCTGGGCATGGCGGCCTTCTCCACCGAGTTGGGCGGCCAGGACTTCCTCCCCTCCTACTCGTGCATAGATAATCCAGGTTGCGGCTCGTCGCAGGGTCTCTGGCCTGAGAATCGGGGGATGCTTCTTTACCTGGCGAAGATAGCGCGCACGCCTTATCTGACTTCGCACGGACCAGATGCCAACACCGTTGTCACCAACCCGGCATCAGTGCCGCAAGGCGTGCCATCACAGCTAACCGCCAGCATTAACTTCGCCTGGTCAAACAACGCATTCAGCCAGAACGTGGGCGCAGCAGAATATTACATTGACACGCCTCCCTGGGATGGCGGCACGGCCATCCCAATGAACGGCTCGTTCAATTCGCCTACCGTGGCCGTCGACGCAACCATAGACACTGCCAGCCTGTCGGCAGGCCGCCACGTTATCTTCGTGCAGGGACGCGGCGTGAGCGACTTCGAGGGCTTCCAGACCTGGGGGCCGATCAGCGCGGCGTTCCTGGATGTGACTGGAGGTCAAACGCCAACACCAACCCCAAGCGCTACAGCTACAGCTACAGCAACGGCGACGTCGACTGCCACTCCGCGACCCACTCCGACGCCGAGGTCCAACCCGTCGCCAAGAGTGCGTCCAACGCCCGCTCCCCGTCCCTAACCTAGTGTGTTCCTAATGATCTATCTACCCAGTCGATGAAGCCAGCGTCATCTTGGCGATGCGACATCAGCATGTTTTAACGTTCTGCAGTGTTATCCGGCACCGCCTCTATGGAGGCAGAAGTAGATTGCAACGTCGCAGTCTAATTCTAGTTATGCCGATGAAGCGAATCCCTTTGTTTGTGCTCACGTCAGCACTGATCTCCGCCGCTGTGTTGTCTGGCGCGGCACAGGACCAGGCTGAGACGAACTTTCGAAGGATTGTCAGTGCTCTTTCCGGTAAGTGGTCGATACGCGAAACTTCCGATCATGGTGAGACGACAGGCGAGGAGATCTGGCAAGGCGGTACGGGCGGAATGCCGCTCACCGAGGAGTTTCGGGCCATCACCGCAAGTGGGGACAAATTGAACGATTACGCCGCACTGTGGTGGGATGGCAAGGCGAAGAAAGTCCGCGGTATCTGGTGCGCCGACTTCAATGACCAAGGTTGCACTCCATTTGAGGTGACATCGCTCGGTAGCGATATTGAAATGAAGGGCGAGTATGACAGCAAAGGAAAATCCACCGCGTGGAGGGAACTTTTCCACATCACATCCGCGACGACATTCACTCAAACTTTATACATCGGCACACCGGGCGAAGAATTGAAGAAAGTCTCCACCATTGTCGCCGAGAGAAAGCCATGAAGCCCGCAAAGGCCTAACCCCTATGAAGACTGTCAAGGGTAAGTTTTAAGATGGCGGTGGCGTAGTGTTGTCAGGTTTTGGGTTGGTAGAGATTTCTGAAACGTTTCCGCTTCCGCTGCTCGCTTTGGGTTGTTCAGCGGCTGATACTCCTATCCGCGCATGTCGATGCTTTTGCTGACAGCGCAATGTGACTTATTGCGTCTCGGAGAAGCGGAACGGGGCACGGTCCAATCTAAAGCGACGGTGCGAGTTCCCGAAGACTTTCGGGGTAATTGCACCAGGTTAGGTTCCGGACACACGCCACGTTCCAAAGAGTTAAATTGACTTGTTAGGGCTTTAGCCCCAGTTGCTGCGCACTGCAGCGGCCGGTGTGTATGCGCCACAGATCGACCGCCAGGTGACGGGCCACGGCCACAATCGCCTTTTTGCGTTGTGCACCGGTGGCGCGGGCGCCCCGTGCCTGCGGGGCCAGAACGCTCAGGCGCTTTTTCACCGGTGGATAGTTGGGTTGATTGGCTGCGAAAAAACTGAGAGCGCCTCGACGGTTTGCGTCAAGAATATCTTTCGTCTGTCAAGAAAATGTAACAATCACGCTCTCCGGTTCGATAAAAGTGTTGCTGCCGGCAGGAAATGGCGTTGCGGCCGGAGAATCTCCTGGAATTTCAACATTAGCAGCGGTCACCCGCTGTAATCGTGGCCCAATTGCCTGGCCCAACTCCCGGTAAAGAAGTCATTCATTGGCTCTTCCGGTGCCGGCGCGACATGCTGCTGTGTGCAGAGCTGCTGGTACCGTCGATGTTCCGGGTCTCCGCCGACATATTCCACGCCGGCTTTCTCGTCTTTAAAGACATAGAAAACTTTGCCCTTCACGGTGCCCCGCTCGAGTTTGTTGCTTGGAAACGCGGCGTAGAGCTCCTTTTGCTTTGCGGTCTGTGGAGTGTGCACACGGAAGCCGGCTGCGGAGAGTAACGATGTGGTCTTATTCGTTTCCATCCCGGCGCAACCTGCAAAGATAATGATGCCGCAGCCGGCCAAGATGAGAATCAGCCTCAGGTTACTTATTCTGGTGTTCATGGTTCGTTGCCTGTTTGATTGGCTGCGACTTGCAGTAAAGCGCGCGTCGATCGCTGGCGTCAATAGTATCTTGCTCTGTCCCGAAAACAATCGCGCTCGGATTGAATGGATGTGAATCGGAACCAACACCCCCTATGATTCTATAAGCCATATAGTTTTTTACGGAAATTTTAGAGCAGGGGTTTTGCGCCGGAATCGCGGTTGACGTCTTGTAGTTTTTCCCGTCAAACTGCCTCTATGGATGCAGAAAAAGATTGCAGGTTGCACTCTGATTCTAGTTAGGGCTGCGTATGAAGCTACTCTTGGCCGTATTAGCGCTAATGAGTGCGGGTCCAGTTGCCGCTGATTGCCCGAAGGCTGCAGATTGGGCCCGCGCCTTCTACTCCGAGCACTATTCCTTTTATGCCGACCGATCGGATCGTGTCTTGCAGTTCACCACGCAAGAGTTTGGAGCGTTGCTTAAGAGGGAATGGGAATATTCGAATGGAGAGATCGGGCATCTGGATTACGACCCCTGGCTTGGAGGCCAAGACGGAGAAATTGGCAAGCCGGTTCGCTTCTCCGTCGAAACGGAGTCGCCGGATACGGCGATTGTCTCCATGTCATATCCGTTCGTGCTTGACTCCAAGCATCCGCCCGAACGACACACGGTGCACTTGGTATTGCGCAAGCGAGAACACGAGTGCTGGCAGCTTCAAGATTTCATCACTCCGCGTGGCGACTCGCTGTCGTATATGTACTCACTTCCGCAGCCCTAAGCAATCGCTCCAGCCGACGGTGATTCCATCTGACATATAGTTTTTTACAGATTTTGGCGCAGGTTTGCCCCGAATCGCGTTTGACCTCCGGCACTGTTTTCCGGCAAACTGCCTCCATGGAGGCAGAAATAAATTGGAGGCTGCAGTCTAATTCTCGTTAGACGCATGAAGGTTCTCGCCACTTTGATCGTCGGTCAAAGGCAACCTCTCTCGCACGGGGAATAGAAAACCACGAAGAAAATAACCCTGAAAGAAAACGAACATGAAAAAAACAATGTTGGTGGCTTTTTGCATGGTACTCGCCGCAATTACAAATGCTGGCGAACTAATGACGGAGCGTTGCAGCGGAATAGTGGCAATCGTTCCGAGCTATGATGACATGCCAAATACTCCAGGCACGGTAATTCTACGACGCGGCACAAACGGTTTTTCAGTCTGGAGACACCTTACAGTTAAGTTAAATCCGGACGGTTATATCAGATGGTGGTGCCAGCTAGAAGGGAAAGGATGGACGAAGGAGCGATCCCGTTGTGGGGACCGGTCAACCAAAATCCGTGCGCGGCTTGGTCCATGGCGCGAGCTTCAGATTGAGTGCCTTGGCAATTAAGATCACAGTCCAACGGCCTAACCAATCATGGTATCACTAGGCATCTGGGAATAGACGTCATGCGTATTCGACGCTAGACCGTTCTTGACGATTCGCACGAGCTGCTGCGGTTCATACGGATTTTGGCTGACAACTGAGATCTTACTGGGCACGATTCTGTACCGGAAAAAAACGTTGCTATGTCCCAGCGTTTTCCGTCCAACTGTCTTCTATGGAGTGAGAAATAGATTGCAGATCGCAGTCTAATTCTAGTTAGGTCACTGAACACCCTCTCGGTTACTTAGACTAAGAGCGGCTGGAAAGCGGTATCTCTCAAACTGTGGGGTCCGAGTTCCAAGCATGATCAATTCGTAGTATCGGGCATCGCGCCCATACAGTTACCGGCGAGGAAGTCAACTTTATCGGAAACCATACGCCAGCGCCCAATGCGTGCGGGCTGCTGGCGATTGCTCCACGCTAACGATGATAAAGTAACTGCCTGTGGTTTTCGGAATGATGTGCGCAGCCGCAAAGTGGCCTTTCGCCCAACTGTCTGGTTGTTCCGCGAGTTCTCCGTGCGAATTATAAATATGAACGGACACCTTTGCATGATCGACTTCTGTTCCCAGCCAGAACCAATATTCATTCCCTTTAAACAATTGTTGCCGCACCGCTTTCCTTTCACCCGAAGCGAGCTCGCCTGGCCAGTAATCCTCGCGCACCTGAAATCCTTGTTTTACATAGGGTTCTGCCGCCAGAAGAGCAAATGCCCGCGCGTACACTGTGGTGGGGTCCACCGAGGCGAAAATCGCAGACGGTAGCACAACGATGGCCGCCAACAGGGAGGTCGTGCAGAGAAGGACCTTTGCGAAAGGGTTCACCCGAAATTTCTCAGTCTTTCTTGATGATGTCGTTGCCGAGCCGCGTAGTGATCTCGTTGACCTTCTTAACTGATTCGGCAGAAATGCGAGCATTGCCGATATTGATTAGAGGCTTTACCTCCACCAAGGCGTCCTGAATTTGATGAACGATCGGAAGGTTAAACTCGGACATCGCCTGCAGTTTTGTTTGAAAATAGGTCAGCAGATCCGGCTGATGCAGAAGCTCAGCGCCGTCGTTGGAGAAATGCTGTTTCACCACGGAGGTCAATACTTCCGTGCCCTTAAGCCACCCGCCCAGACTAACGAGCTGCGACAGCTTTTCATCGTGCACTTCGTTCATTGCCTGTTGAACGCTGTTTTGAGTGCGATCCAGTTCCTGCCGCACATTTGCCCAATTGCGCTTGTCTGCCGCATCGATGATCGCCTTGGCGTGTGGCGTGATTGAATTTCCTACGCCGATCCCCTTGGCCAGTGCCAGGACGCGCTGGCCAATATCTTTTACTGCAGGCGCATCCTCCGCTTGCACCGCGATAAAGCCATCGGCAATCACTGTCCCAAGCAAGAGAGCGATACGCGGTCGCTCGGTGAAATTGGGTTCTTCATCGCTGCGGACATGTTCCTTCCAGTTTACCGCACCCAGCTTGTTCAGTGCTCCGAAAAGTTCGTTCGGTAACGGCACCACGACATCTTCTACAGTCGTGGAAAATTGGTTAATATTGACGTGCTGCGGAGCCTGCGCACCATGCGCGCACAGGGCAAGGCCAAAGACCGCAGCTACCATTGAGTTCAAACGTTTACTAAACAGCACCATTGGAAGCTTTGAATGTTGATTTCGAGTTCGTATTCAGGGATTTAGTAACCGAACCTAAGCAGAACCGCTGCCCTACACAAATCCCTTACCTCTTTCTTGTTTGCGTCGTCGCCGCTGCCTCCTGGGTGATTTGTTCAGATGACATATAGTTTTTGACGGAAATTTTCCTGGCACCGGTTTGCCCCAGAATCGCGTTGACGTCCCGCCGTCTTTTCCGACAACTGCCTGTATAGCGGCAGAAATAGATGACAATTTGCGGTCTAATTCTAGTTCGGCAAACTAGAGCGACCGGCGATGACATGCCAAGTGCAACAACTCTCGGAGTGCCTGCAGCACCTGGAAACAGTTGGGAACTGGATCTTCTATCAGTGGTGGAGTCGGCGCTGTGACTCCGCTGAAGTAGTGTTTTCCTGGCTGCACACCCACACGCAAAAGGACAAGGTTCCGTATACAGTAGTTGCACTTGTCGGAGGGGATTCCTGTGGGTAGTTGCTCCGTCATCCAGAACGACTGTGTGCACCGACCGCAGTATTCACCCTGGGTAGCCGCGGTGTTTGTTAAACCGGAGATGCGCCACCGTGGCATTGCTTCGGCCATGCTCCAGGAGGCGGCAGCCATCGCCGAAAGGGCTGACGTGAAAGGCTTGTATATCGATTGCCTCGGCGTAACCGCGCCGGTTTACGAAAAGAACGGCTGGAAGGTCTACGAGCGGGAAGTGGGGGACAAAGACTCGGTCGTTATGCTTCGTCCGATAAAATGATGCTGAGGAACGATAGAAGTTCATCTAACCGATTTCATATCACATATAGTTTTTTACGGAATTTTTGGGGCAGGGGATTGTGCCTCGAAATCGCGGTTGACGTCCTGCAGCGTTTTCCGGCAAACTGCCCTCCATGAGGCAGAACTAGATTGCAAGTTGCGGTCTAATTCCCGTTACATATATGTGTACTCTTCTCCTCGCAGTAGCGTTTGCTGTCGCAATCGCTTCCGTCTGCGTAACGCAACCGGAAAACGCTAACTACACGCTTCCCGCAATATCGAGTCCCTCGGCTGGCTGCATCGATGACACGTGGACTTCAACCAGCATCACGAACGTGCCGGAAGCCCGAGGTGAGCACACGGCAGTGTGGACCGGCAGTGAAATGATCGTTTGGGGCGGCGACGGCAATACTTATCTAAACACCGGCGCGAGGTACAATCCTATCACCGACAGCTGGACAGCCACCAGCACGACCAACGCGCCCTCTGCCCGATACTCTCACACCGCAGTGTGGACCGGCAGTGAGATGATCGTTTGGGGCGGATCTAATGGCAACCCTTTGAACACTGGCGGGAGATACAATCCTGTCACCGATAGTTGGACTTCCATGAATACGACCAACGCGCCCTCCGCTCGATACTCTCACACGGCAGTGTGGACTGGCAGTGAAATGATCGTCTGGGGCGGACAGGGGTTTAATGGGCTAAACACTGGCGGCAGATACAATCCTGTTACGGACACTTGGACCGCTACTACTACAATCAATGCACCTACCGCCCGGCAGTGGAACACCACAGTGTGGACTGGCAGTGAAATGATCGTCTGGGGCGGCGCCGACAACTTCGGCCACAACGTGAATACTGGCGGGAGATATGATCCTGATACGGACAGTTGGACGCCTACGAGTACGACCAATGCGCCCTCCGCCCGATACCGTCCACACCGCGGTGTGGACCGGCAGTGAAATGGTCATCTGGGGCGGCGGAATGTCCCTAACCACTGGCGGCAGATACAATCCCAACACCGACAACTGGACGGCTACCAGTAGCACGAACGTGCCGGAAGGCCGTAGCGCCCACACGGCAGTGTGGACGGGTGGTGAAATGATCGTCTGGGGCGGTGTGGGTAGCAGCACCGATTTGAATACCGGCGGGAGATACAATGCCAGCATGGATAGTTGGACACCTACCAGCACTACCAATAATGTACCTGCCGCCCGAGCCTCACACACGGCACTTTGGACTGGGAGCGAAATGATCGTCTGGGGCGGCTCCTTCTTTACTGCCTTGGATAGTGGCGGCAGATACTGCGCCCAATCCAGCGTGACGCCGACGCCAACTCCAACAACAACGGCTACGCCTGCATCTACAGCAAGGCCTACTCCCACGCCGAGGCATCGCCCGACTCCGGCTCCACGCCCGTAGTCCGCCAAAGCGAATTAGGACAAGATTCATCTAACCGAATCGATGAAGCCAAATATTACTGGAAATTTCATCCATTTCTCGTTAGGTCTCATGCCTGCCGCTGAAAACTTCAAGTTATGCTATCGAGCATCAATACTATCGCAGATGTTGAAACACTCTACGCACGTTTAGGCGAACGCGACTACGAAGCAGTGATGTCGTATTTGGCTGACGACATTGTCTGGATCGTGGCTGACAATTCGCCGTTGGCGGACCGCAGCCCTTATCAGCGGGATAGCTGAGGTGCGCTCAGGCGTTTTCGAACGTCTGACGGCGGGTTTCGACAAACTTGTCTTTGACGCGGACGAAATCTTTGAGTGCAACGGCGGCGAGAGAGTTGTGGCTCTCGGCTACTATTATTTCAGGTTCCGCGGGCAACCCGAAGAACGCAAAGCACAGGTCGCCCACGTGTGGACGATCCGCGACGGTCGGGCTGTTAAGTTCCAGCAATACCTCGATACGCTCCAGGTCGCACGCGACGCGGGAGCGGTCTAATGCTCCGGGCATTCGATTTTGTCTGACATATAATTTTTTACGGAATTTTAGGCGCGAGTTTTGCCCTGAATCGCGGTTGACGTCCTGCAGTGCTCCCCGGCAAACTGCTTCTCAATGCATGCTGTATTGAGTGCCGCCTGTATTAGCTGCTTGGCGTTCTGTTTTACGCATCAGAGTTTATCCCAGATCGGTGAGACTAAAGAAGAACTCATCCGACGCTGTGGGTCATGCCAGCCGAATACTCTTTGGAGAGCTGAAGGATCCGAACGTGCGTATCAGAGCGTGATCGACTCTGGCGAGGACTGTATATTTCGAAGCGACGATCTCATTATCACGTACTTGTTCAAGGCTGGTAAAGCGGTCGCAATCGACTATCGATTGGAACTACCATATTCGGATTCACTCGTATCGGGCGAGCGCTATCGAAAATTGTGGGAATTGGATATTTTAAGGCTGCTCTCGATGGCCGTTCCTAACGTGCGCTGGGTCGATATTCCAGGCGATTCGACCATTGAACGCTCCCGGACGAAGGATTCTAAAGTGTTTGCTTACTACTTTGCGGGCGGCAACTACATGCGGCATCATCTTCGGGTTCAGACGGCGGCGGTCGATGCGGTGTTTAGGAAATGGGAGCTGCCTCTCGTTGCGCCGGCATCAAACCCAAATCGTGCGAGAGGCACGAATAAAAAGCGTGGCTAGTCTGTGTGAAGCTTTGTTTGACATATACTTTTTCGCCGAATCTTGTGTGCGCATTTCACGCATCAGAAAATGGTTGCGGGCTTTTACGGCTCCCGGCGTTCTGCGATTGAATTGCCCGGCGGCGTCAACGACAGTTCCCGCCATGAAAAAGTCGATTATTCTTGTTTCAGCGCTCTCTGTAGTGGTGATGGCGCTGGTTTCTTGCGCGAGCGATTCCGACGTTGATCCTTGGCGAGCTCATCCTGACACACCGCCGTCATACCACGAACCAGCGCCAGCGCACGATAACGTTGGTGGAATTGGTCTCTAACCCACAACCTCCCGCTGGCGGAAATTTGTACTCCAGTTCTCAGTGTTTGAGTTGGTCGCCGGCCCCGGATTTTGTGTGACATATACTTTTTTACGGAATTTTCGAGGGGTGGGTTTTGTTCGGGGGTCACGCCAGGGGCGCGTGATTCCGGCTCCCTCGTATATGGATTGCCGCAGCTAAACCGTCGCTACAAATTCGGCTGCGGGGCAGCCGGGTGCGGCACCGGGGAGCAGGGAACTCGGCCGCACGGCGGGAATGGTCTCGGGCGCGGAGTCGGTGTCGGCCTAGTTTGCGCTGGAATGACAGCCGTGATGCTAGCAGCTGCGATGAACAACAGTAACCAGAGGATCAGTCGAAATCGTGAACGCTTAAATTTCATTCGTCGATTTATGGTCGTCGAATCTTGAATACTGCCAAGGGCGCAAATACAAGTCAACGCCGGATAACGGTTTCATGTGACATATAGTTTTTTACCGAATTGTAGGGTGGGGGATTGCACCGAATCGCGATTGACCTGCTGCACTGTTTTCCGTCAAGCTGCCTCTATGGAGACAGAAATTGGATTGCACTTACAGTCTAATTTCTAGTTAGATTTATAGAGAACTCTACATGAGACCAGCACTCTTTATAGCTGTCGTCGCCCTTACAGTGGCCCCTATGGGCGTAGCGCAAAAGCAGAGCGCGAGAGGCAGTTACCAAATAAGTGTCGAGGAGGTCATCATGAGACTGGATAACGAACGTATTCAAGCACAGATTCATGCTGATGCGACGGCCCTTGATCGCATCTACGCTGTTGATTTCGTAGGCGTAGGGCCAAGTGGCAGAGTGAGAACCAAGCCGCAGGTGATTTCAGATTTCACGTCAGGTGATTTGAAATTTCAATCTATCACCACCGATGACGTTCAAGTGCGCGTCTATGAAAACGCGGCTGTGGAGACTGGCCGCCCAACGATGATTGGGCAAGACAAAGGCCAAACTGTTCCCCGTGACACTCGCTTTACCCGGGTGTGGGTAAAGCAGCAAGGGCGCTGGCGGTTGGTTGCTAACCATTACTCGTCGCAGACTACGCGCCAATAATTTCATACGATATATGGTTTTTTACCGAACTTTTGGAGTGGGGACCGCTTCGAATCGCGGTTGATGTTCTGCTGTGTTTTCCTACAAACTGCCTCTATGGAGGCAGAAATAGATTGCATCTTGCAGTCTAATTGTCGTTAGGTCGGGTGCTTGCCGACACATCTATTCGCATCGTGGTTTATCTCCTCTCACTCACCGTCGCCGGTTGCGCCGAGCGCTACAGCGGACGCGTCATTGACGCCCACCGACGCGCGGTTGCGTACGCGCATGTTGAGGGACACGGATGCATGGCGCGTTTCCACTCGGCGAAGCGCCGTTTGTACGCAGCACGGTGGCTAACGCGGATGGCAAGTTCACGCTCGTCAGCTGGGACTGGCCAAACGAAATTGTCGCGACGTCTCCAGACTCGAAGCGCAGCGGCAGGGTGTCGCTCTCGGTATCGAACCCGCCCTACGTGATTGTGATACGATGAGACCTAATCAGTCGATGAAAGCCAACGGTCCGCGATTTTGTCTCACATATAGTTTTTTTACGGAATTTTCGAGGGGTGGGTTTTGTTCGGGGTCACGCCAGGGGTGCGTGATTCCGGCTCCCTCGTATATGGATTGCCGCGGCTAAACCGTCGCTATAAATTCGGTTGCCGGGTAGCCGGGTGCGGCACCGGGGAGCAGGGAACTCGGCCGCACGGCGGGAATGGTCTCGGGCGCGGAGTCGGTGTCGGCCTAGTTTGCGCTGGAATGACAGCCGTGACGCTAGCAGCTGCGATGAACAACAGTAACCAGAGGATCAGTCGAAATCGTGAACGCTTAAATTTCATTCGTCGATTTATGGTCGTCGAATCTTGAATACTGCCAAGGGGCACAAATACAAGTCAACGCCGGATAACGGTTTCATATGACATATAGTCAAATGATGTTCTGTGGAGCGAAAATTAGTGTTGAAACGGAGCACTGGTTTTGGGGTGAAGTCGTTCAAGGACGTCGCTTTGGAAGCGTGCACACTGAGGGGTTGCGGCCATGTAGAGAACGCGACGGGGCTCAGTGTGACGGCTCGTTTGTTAGGGCAAACGGGGGAGCGCAAGGTCAGGACGGAGTGTCATTCTTTTTCTTCGGAATCCGTTAATCGGTGGTGCACCAATGCAATGTTGGCGAGATCAAACGCTCGGGACAGTGTCCGCAACATCGGGTTGACGATTGCTAATGCGGTGCGTCGAGCATCGTGGTTGCAGAGGCGGCCACACGTCGAGGGCAGGACTTCGTCGGGCAATTTGCGAGCAATACAACACGTTTGACTCGTCGCACGGGAGCGCTCCCGAACGAGACCGGCTCCACGCGAGCCGCGCGCTTCGCGCGCCGCGTGGAATTGCTTGAAGGTGAGGTGTGTCTATGAGGTGGAGAGAGGCAGAGGTTCGTGAGTGCGGTGTGTGCTGCCGCTGGACGTCTGCGGGTGATACGTTTTCGTCTGGTGATCGGGATTGGCAGAGTGGTCAGACACCAATCGACAATTTCATCTGCTGGCGTTGCCAAGGAGGAGGCTCGTCTCTTGCGCGAAGTCGGTCGGGCGCGTGATCGGCAGGAACGGGGCGAAAAGCGGCCTAACTAGACAGAGATAAGCCACGGCAGGGTGTCGTGGCAAACACGCTGAAATCGTATCGCAATGGGGACGTTGGCTTCACCGATGGGTTAGACTGTTCTCATCACGAGGTGACAAGTACTCCTCCCGCATATTCCCATCGGCCACTGACGCGCTTAATGATGTGGTGCGTAGCGCTTTCATTTCCTGCTCGAGGAAGGTAATAAAGGTGGATTTCGTTCTTATTGATGACGTCGATTTCCAATGGCTGTCCGCCACGGGGTATATCTGCAGCAATAGCTTGACGAATATCGGCGACCGATACGTCGTGCGCTCTGCCGGTAACAGGTGCGCCGCCAACGGTGACACAAGATGTGATTGTACACTCGACCAATGCGATCAGTGTCACCGCGAGAAGACGCATAGGCTAACTAGAATTAGACGGCAATTTGTCGTCTATTTCTGCCTCCATAGAGGGGAAGTGTCTGTAAAAGGCGGCAAGTTGGCAAGCTCCAAAGCCGGTCAACGGCCCGCCAGGAAATGGCTTCGCCGGGCCAGAGGAATCAAGATCAAACCTTTGCGCTGCGTCGCGAACTGTTCCCCCCGAACGCCTAGCGGCGAGCGATCTGGCTTGCTTTGCCTCGCGTTTTGGGTGGTTCGAGGAATAAGTGCGCTTCGCGGTTGGAGTTAAGCCCGTTTCTCCGTCTTTTGTCGGCTGTGCGTTTCGCCAGTTCACGTCGGATTCGACTCCAGATTGCGCGGTCTGCTTTGCTCAACTTGTCAGGGAACCGAGCGGGTCTGCTCATGCGAAAAAGGTGCGGGCTGCGTGGCACGGCAACACCCTCTGGCTCGGAAAAAGGGTGCCGACTCTATGCCTGTCCATACTCGCGCAACCCGATTCTCAGCAGACGTTGCGACGTGCATTGCCTCTCCGGGCTTGAGGTTGTCGGTCGCGGCTCGCTTTGTGGGGCTGGGAAAGAGCGCTTTCCAAATCGTCGTCGTGCTTTCGGCGAAAGGCTCGTTGCCCGTCGCGGTGCAGGTGCAACAAATAGCGAAGATTCTCTTCGAGATTGTAGATGGCGTTGACGGTCAACTGGATACCGAAGTGCGTCGCGTTGGGGTTTGTGATTGGAATCTGCAGCGCGGTCTCGCGGCATCGTGCGAGCTCGCGTAGGAGTGCCTCGCTATCGAAAAGCCAGGGGTCGGGCAGGTGTTGAGGCTCGGGACGAGGCCGGCTTTGGGTGTGGCCGTTCATTCGCTGGAAGTTTGGAGTGTCAGAGAGTGCCACGGAAAGTTATAAAAAATATATGTTCTACTCGCAGATATAACTTGGATTTTATATGACATATATTGTCTGATGTTATTGAAGGAATGGGCGGCTATTTTGTTGGCATCTTTACAGCATGTGTTCCCTGCCTTTGTTCCCTGCCCCTTGACGTCGTCTCGCTAGACGCTAGGGTCGCCGAGTCCGTTTCGCCGTTACCATGAAAATTCCGCGCACCCACCTAATCGAGTGTCTGATTCTGGGCATTTGTCTCAGTTTGGCCTGTCTGCAGCCCGCCTGTGCGGCGCGTGAAAAGATCTCCGACGACATCCAGCAGATAATGACCCCGGAGGAGTTCAAGGCCGCAGGCTTGAATAAGCTTTCGCCCGACGAGCTGGCAAAGCTCAATGCCTGGATCCAAGGATACCGACAAGTCGCCGAACAGAAGGCCGAAAAGGTAGCGACTGCGCGGGCCTCGAAGGTTGAGCGCACCAAGATGGATCTGCTCGTGAGCCGCATCGACGGCTCCTTCACCGGGCTGACCGGCAGGACACTGATTCGGTTGGAAGACGGCACCGTGTGGAAACAGGCAAACGCCGAGGACCGGTATCGGTCTAAAAACACGGATCATCCGGCGGTCGCGGTCATTCACGGCGTCTTCGGTTACAAAATGCAGATTGAAGGTACGCAGCCCTTCTACGTCGATCCGGTGCGAAATCCGTAGCTAATCACGCGATCGGCTGCGTCGCGGCCGTAGCCGGCAGCAGTCTACCGAGGCCGAACTCGGCATGGATCAAGCGCGCGGCGCGTTCTGCTTCTTTTTCATCGATGATAACGGCGATCTTTATCTCCGAGGTCGAAACCATTTGAATGTTAATTCCCGGCGCGTCCAAGGCATGCAAACAAACGCGCTGCAACGCCGGAATGGGATCGCATTCCGATTCCAGCGACGCTCAGCTTGGCTACGCCACTCGCGGTGTTTAAGCGTTTTGCGCCCAGTTCGCCCAGCACCGGCATCAAAATTGTGCGAGCGTTCTCGAGTTCGTCCTCGTGAATTGTAAAGGAAATGTCGGTTGTCCCGTCGATCGACGCATTCTGCACAATCATATCCACAATGATGTGTGCTGCGCCGATATCCGAGAAAATCCGGGCCACAATTCCGGGCTTATCTTGCACACCCGTAACGCTGAGCTTTGCCTGGTGCCGGTCGAGGCTGATTCCGCGAACGACGATGTCTTCCATGCTGGGAGTCTCTTCCCGGGCAACTGTCCCGGCACTTTGCTTAAAGCTCGATCGCACCTCGAACTCGACGCCAAATTTCTTCGCGAACTCCACGGCACGCGACTGCATCACTTTTGCGCCACTGCCAGCCATCTCAAGCAACTCATCATAAGCTACTTCATCAAGTTTTTCCGCGTCTTTAACAATTCGTGGATCGCACGTGAAAACCCCATCTACATCTGTGAAAATCTGGCAGGCATCGGCGTTCAATGCCCCGGCGAGCGCAATCGCTGTCAGATCCGAGCCGCCGCGGCCAAGCGTGGTTGTTTCTCCCTCCGGACTCTGCCCCTGAAAGCCAGCCACAACAACGATGTAATCGTCCGCGAGCAACTCGTGAATTTGCTTCGGACTGATGTTCGCGATTCGCGCCCTGGTGTGATTGCGGTCGGTTAAGATTCCGGCTTCCGCGCCGGTCAGGGATATTGCCGTTCCGCCAAGCGCGTTCACCGCCATCACGGTTAAAGCAGCTGCGGCGCGCTCGCCGGTTGAAAGCAGAACGTCGAGCTCGCGCCTGGTTGGCTGCGGCGAGACTGCTTTTGCGAGTTTGATCAATTCATCAGTGACTCCAGCCATTGCGGATACGACGGCCACTACACGGCAACCCTGGCGTTGCGTCTCAATGATTCGCTGGGCAACATTGTGAATCCGCTCCGGCGTTCCAACCGAAGTGCCACCATATTTTTGAACCACCAGGCGCATGTTTTGAAGAGTTTCTAAGCCACGAGATTTAACCGTCATTCCGAGCGGAGTCGAGGAATCCCGTGGTCATCCTCACAGGTAAGTTCGCGGGATATCTCGACTTCGCTCGATATGACAGGCGGCCGCTAGAGTCCAATCGCGCGGCGCACATCGCTTACCGTTGCGGCGACCGGCTTCAATTCTCTCATTCGCTGAAGAACCGCATCCGGATCTTTCAATCCGTGTCCGGTGACCGTGCAAACAATCCTGCTGCCTTCCGGGATTTCTTGGAACGAGTATGCTGCATGGCCTGACTCGCAGCATTTGAAAAGGCCCGCTATGGACGCAGCGCTGGCGGGCTCGACAAAAATTCCTTCGTGCTGTGCAAGCCAGGTCTGCGCTGCCAGAATCTCTTCATCGCTCACCACGTCAATAGCTCCGTGTGATTCCACGATGGCCTCCCGGGCCTGTTGCCAACTGGCTGGATTTCCGATCCGAATCGCCGAGGCGATAGTGTCCGGGCTTTCGATGACCCGGTTGTAGAAAATCGGGGCCGCACCGGCCGCCTGGAAGCCGAGCATCGACGGCAATGTCGTTGATCTTCCCTGCGAGTGAAATTCGCGGTAGCCCGCCCAATAGGCTGTGATGTTTCCGGCGTTGCCTACCGGCAGTAAATGAAAATCCGGCGCATCGCCCATTTCGTCGATAATTTCGAACGCAGCGGTCTTTTGGCCGGCAATCCGGTCCGGGTTAATTGAATTCACGATCGTAGAATCGCCGGTCGTGCCAAGCTCGCGGACGATTCGCAGCGCGTCATCGAAATTCCCGTCGATCGCGACGATTTTCGCTCCGCACTCAAAAGCCTGAAGCAATTTCCCGACTGCGATTTTTCCCGCTGGCAAAATCACCGCGCATGAAATCCCGGCCCGCGAAGCGTAGGCAGCTGCCGATGCTGAAGTGTTTCCGGTCGAAGCGCAGATGAGCGCTTTCGTGCCGTGTTCAATCGCTTTCGAAACCGCCACCGTCATCCCACGGTCCTTGAACGATCCTGTTGGGTTGACCCCTTCGTTCTTCACCAATACTTCGCAGCTGCGGCCAACGCGTTCGCTCAGTCCTGGACATCGAATCAGCGGCGTGCTTCCCTCGCCGAGCGAAACAACCGGCGTCACAGCAGAAACTGGAAGAAATTCACGGTAAGATTCGATCACTCCCCTGCTCCGCCGTGATTTTTTTGTTGTCGAATTCATCCAGTTTTCTTATGCGAGGCGAGTCCGCACGATTGTCGATCGAGAAGCCAGCTGTAAAGTCAACCGTATGCCTGCCCTTAGCAAAAACGATAAGCTCCGGCTCTTAACGCTCATCCTGGAGAGCCGACACGCGGATTTACGCGAACAGAATTTGATTCGTCAGGGCAAGGGACATTTTCACGTTTCAGGGATGGGCCACGAAGCGCTGGCCGCTGTTTCTATTCAGATGGAGCCGGACGATTACATCGTTTCGTATTATCGCGACCGCGGTCTTGTTCTTGGGCGCGGCATGACCACGCGTCAGCTTGGCCTCGAATATTTTGCGAAGCGCAACACCGGCAGCGGCGGGCGCCAGATGCCCTCGCATTATAGTAATGCAGATCTCCACATCTGGAGCGTGCCCACGCCAACCGGGGCACAGCTCCTCCCCGCATGCGGCATTGCCTGGGGCATTAAGCTGGATGGAAAGAAAAATCTTGTCGTCACGACAATCGGCGATGCCGCAACGCGGCAGGGAGATTTTTTCGAGGCGATCTGTTTCGCAAAAGAGAAGAAACTTCCAGTGCTCTTTCTGGTCGAAGACAACGCCTATGGCATCAGCATGCCCACGCGCAAAACGAATCCGCTCGCATTAAACGTCCTTGAGCGTGACAACTGGCGTGAAATCGAAGGACAAAACGTCCAGCAGGTTTACGACGCGACGGCCGAGGCGTTCCAAAAAATTCGCAGCGGCGGTGGACCATTCTTTTTCTGGATCAACATGGAGCGTCTGTCGAGTCACACCAGTTCCGACGATCAGAAACTTTACCGGAGCCCCGAAGAACTGGGAGAGCTTGAAAAATTCGACCCGCTAAAGTTCTGGAAGGATCAACTGATTAAGGAAGGCGTCATCACTGAGCAGGAATACGCTGAGCTGGACAATGAAGTTAAGGAGCGCATTCGCCGCGAATACGCCGAAGCGGAAAAAGCTCAGGACCCTTCGCCTAACGAGCTGCTTGCCAACGTCACTCAAGCGCCGCCGGAGGGCGACAAGCAAATCCTGCCACCCGGAAAATACCGCATCGGCGATACCGTAAACAAAACCTTGCGGGTCGGTCTGGAAGAAGATCCGCGGCGGCTGCTTTTCGGCGAAGACATCGAAGATCCAAAAGGCGGCGTGTTTCGACTGACGCAGAAGCTTTCAACTGAATTTCCAAAGCAGGTTTTCAACTCGCCGCTCGCCGAATCGACGATTCTCGGTGTCGCGTGCGGACTGGCTGCCTACGGAAAGCGCCCCGTGTTCGAGCTGCAATTCATTGATTTTATTTATCCCGGTTTTAATCAACTTGTAACCAACATCTCGAACCTGCGATGGCGATCATTTGGGAATTGGAAATGTCCCGCGGTGTTTTATGCGCCATATGGCGCGTACCTGCCTGGTGGCAGTTTGTGGCACAGCCAGGCAAACGAATCGGCGCTGGCGCATTATCCGGGTTTGAGCGTGATCATCCCGAGCACGCCGGCCGACGCCGCGGGATTGCTTTGGACGGCAATGCAGTGCGAAGACCCGGTCATGTTCCTCATTCCAAAACATCTTCTTTGGGCCGAGCACGAGGACACAGAGCCAATCCGCGCAGTGCCACTCGGCAAGGCGCGCAAGGTGCGGGGAGGTTCCGATGTCACAGTTGTGGCATGGGGCAACACGGTGGAGAAGTCGCTCGAAGCGCTCGACGCAATCGGAAATCAAATCAGCATCGAACTGATTGATCTGCGTTCAATTGTCCCGTGGGACATACCTGCGATTGAACAATCCGTGCGCAACACTCGCCGGCTCGTCGTTGTCCAGGAAGACACAGAAAATTGCAGCGTGGGTCAGATGATTATCTCTCACGTCACCGGCACGCCCGAGCTTTGGAACGAACTGCTCAGTCCACCCATTCTTGTCAGCAAACCAAACGTGATGATTGGTTACAATCCGATTTACGAGTATGCCGCGTTGCCAGACGTTGAACGGATCGTAGCCGCAATCAGACGCTGTGTCTCAACGAAGCATGATCGCGCAACTGCACCCACGGGCGTCGACCGCGACCATGTGCTGCCGGAGCGAAAGTTTGGCAAGCCGGGGTCAACTCCCTTCGCTGCCCGAGAAGTCATTGAGCGACATGTGCAAGCCATCACCGTTCCTGTCATGGGGGAAGGAATTCGCAGCGCGAAGATTGTTTCGCTTCTCAAACAAGCTGGAGAACCGATCCAGCTCGATGACGAATTGTGCGAAGTCGAAACAGACAAAGCCGTTTACCCGATTCAATCATCCTTCGCCGGAGTAATGGGCGAATGGAAAACCAAAGTCGGCGATACGGTCGAGATTGGCCATGAATTGGGCACGATTTTTACCAGTGAACCGACGTTCGTGGAACAGTTCGAAGCCGCAGCAAAACAATCGGCCGCTGATGCTGCGACCTCCGGCGTCGACCGCGGTTCTGGACCGGCTCAGCACGACCGCAAACAGTCGAACTCCCCGATCCCGGCTACCACAATCGAACCTGCCCTTTCGCCCACGATTGCGCGCAAACTGCACCGCGTCATTCCCGCCAATCTGCAAATCGATGCGCGCTGGGAAGCAATCGAAAAAGCGCGCGAAGCGGCGAAAAAGAAAGACGGTGAGCGTGCTCCCTCCCCTTCCGTGATGATCGCGTGGTCAGTGGTGCGGGCGATGGAAAAACACGCGCCATTTCGCCGGGTGATTCTCGAAGACGACCAGATCATGCAACATGACGATTTCGATTTGGGCGTTGCGGTCGCGCTGGAAGGCGATCGCCTGGCTACGGCCGTGATTACAAATGCAAATCAAAAGACATGGCCCGAATTCGTTAAAGCCTATGACGACGCAGTCTCTGCCACGCGCGCAGGTCGCGTTGACGCAATGAATGCGCCGGTTGTCATCACAAGTCTCGGCGCGTTTGGCGTAAAAGCAGGGGCGCCGATTGTGGTGCCGCCGTCAGTCGGGACGCTGTTCGTCGGGACCGCGCATCGCGAATTGATTCCCAACAAAAACAAAAACGAAAGCGCAGAGATGATCACGCTCTCGCTCACATTCGATCATCGCGTTGTAAATGGCGCCGGCGCGGCTGCTTTTGCTAACGAGATCAAGAAACAAACCGAAGAATTTAAGATTCCTTCGGTAAAAGCGGGGTCAGTTACCCACTAGCGCTTCGGAGTCTTGCGACGCCGTCTGACCGTTTAGTAGTGAGGCGCACTCAATCAGCAGAGCGCTAATGTGATGCGAGATGTCCTTGGGGCCCTTCGGGTCAACGACAACGACGTAAGAACCACGCGGAGCAACGAAAATGAAATCTGGATCTGGAATGTCGTAGTTTTTAGCACTCACCGTGTGAATCTCGTAGGCACAAAAGGAACGGCTCGGTTGAATTCGCGAATAGAATCGATCACCACACGCACATATAACTCCCGCGAAGCCGCTGTTCGAGACATCCGATCCTGACGAAGATTCCGCCCTGACATCCGCCAAGCGTGTGCGGTTCGTAGCTTTAGTAGGGTCAATTTTCATGACCGAACGAATCAACATCAACAAAAGGGAAATCTTATGGCACGAAGACTTGATGGAAAGAAAGTGGCTATCCTTGTGGCGGATGGCTTTGAACAGGTGGAAATGACGAAGCCGCGCGAGGCGCTTCATGAGGCTGGAGCGCAAACAAAGATCGTTTCGCTGAAATCCGGCAAAATTCAGGGTATGAATCACGTGGATAAAGGCGACAAATTCGACGTGGATATCACAGTAAGCGAGGCGCGTCCGGAAGAATTTGACGCATTGATGATTCCGGGCGGGCTTTACAATCCTGATGCGATACGCACGAATGAAAAAGCGCTCGGGTTCGCGCGGCATTTCTTTCGTGAGAGCAAACCGGTAGCAGTCATTTGTCATGGCCCACAGGTTCTGATCAACGCAGATCTTGTTCGCGGAAGACGAATGACCTCCTGGCCCGCAATTCGAGTGGACATGCGTAACGCGGGAGCGCGTTGGGTCGACGAGGAAGTCGTCGTGGACAACGGACTAGTTTCGAGTCGCAAGCCCGATGACATTCCCGCATTCAACCGGAAGATGATTGAAGAATTTGCCCAAGGGCGGCACAAAACGGCCGTTGCGGCATAACTTTACTCACACCAGGCGAATTTCCCAGCGGAGCCCAGGCTTGCAGGGCTTTTTGTTAGACGTCAATCCGGGATTGGCGTTTCGCAGAATGGAGCCGGCGGGCGCCGAGCGACATAGACGGGAAGCCCGAATGGTAAGTTTACTGGCGCAAACGAATTAAACGCCCTACAATTTTCCGTGCGCGCGCCTTATGACCACCGCCAACAAAATCACCCTTGTCCGGATCTTGATGATCCCCGCTTTTGTTACGATGGCGATTTATTATGGCGAGAGCGTTAAACGCGGCCAACCCCTTGAATGGCAGCGCTTCGCCGCGATCGCAATTTTCATCATCGCCGCTGTGAGCGATGGTCTGGATGGTTACGTCGCGCGCCGTTACAACCAGCGCAGTTCACTCGGAATCATTCTCGATCCCATTGCTGACAAAGGATTATTGCTGAGCGGCATAATCACGTTGAGCCTGACAAGTTGGAGCGAGGTCGAACCGGAGAGCGGAAAATTCTCGGTTTGGTTCCCGGTGCTGGTCATTTCCCGCGATGCCATTCTTCTGGTCGGGACACTTATCCTGTACTTCCTCAACGGAAAAGTGCAGGTGAAACCGCACTGGACAGGAAAAATTGCGACAGTGTTACAAATGTTCGCCATCGGGTGGGTGATGCTGCAGTTGCGTGTCGTTCCGCTGTTTTACGTTGTTCTTGCCGCCGGAGCTTTCACTTTAATCTCAGGGATCGTTTACGTCGCCGACGGCGTCCGGCAGTTGCAGGCCGAAGGCCATGCGCATCCTACGAAATCCTAGATCCGGGCCCTTTTGGTGAATGGCGCAAACACGCTCTCAAATGTCGTAATCGTCGGGCGGCCGAACGTAGGTAAGTCCGCGCTGTTCAATCGCCTCATTGGCCGAAAGATTTCGATCGTCCACGGGCAACCGGGGATCACACGCGACCGGCTTTCGGCAATCTGCACCCGGGGTGAGCCCCCGTTCATATTGTGGGACACCGGCGGCATCCTTGGGGCTGGCGAAGCTGAGCTGACAAAGCAAGTTCGCGGCGCCGCGGATGAAGCGCTGCGCCAAAGCGACGTTCTCCTTTTTGTCGTGGACGCGAAGGAAGGCTTGTCGCCGATCGATAAGGAAATGGGGCGAATGCTGCGCAAATCGCGAAAGCCGGTCGTGCTCGTGATTAATAAGATAGATACCGAGAAGCACGAACTATTGGCAGCGGAATTTGATTCGTTAGGTTTCGAGCAAATCATTTCCGTCAGCGCAGAGCATGATCGCGGAATTTCGGAATTGTTAAGCGCGATAGAGCGAATTGCCCCCTCGCCTGCCAACTTCCAACCTCGAACACCGAACACCGAACGACCAATCGCGATCGCGATTGTCGGCCGGCCGAACGTTGGTAAATCTTCGCTGATCAATTCCATCGTCCGCAGCGGACGTGCGATTGTAAGCGAGTTGCCCGGCACAACACGCGACGCCATCGACATTCTTTATGAGCGCGACGGCCGGTCCTTCGTTTTTATCGACACGGCCGGAATTCGCCGGCGCGGAAGACATTCGAGTTCGGCTGAGGTTTTCAGCGTCATGCGCGCAGAGCGGAGTATTCGCCGAGCTGATCTTTGCATTCTCACTGTCGATCTCACCTTGGGAGTCACTGCTCAGGACAAACGGATAGCGGGATTGATCCAAAAAGCGCGAAAGCCGGCAATCATTGTATTGAACAAATGGGATTTGGTTAAGCCGACGGGCAGAGAAAAACAGGCCGCAAGGCAACTTGTCGATGAAGCGCGCGGCAGAATTTTCTTTCTCGAATACGCACCGGTGTTGATCACCTCTGCGTCCACGGGCGAAAACGTCAGCCGACTATTTGCCTTGATCGAAAAGCTTCAACATGCAGCGGATAAACGCATCAGCACGGGCGTCCTCAATCGCTTGCTGCGCCAGGCATTTGAAGCCAACCCGCCTCCAATGGTGAAAGGCCGGAGGCTCAAACTCTTTTATGCCACACAACCAAGGAACGGCGGTCTCCTCGGGCGCCGCAGCCTCGACGATGGCGGCCACTCCGGCGAAAGGACGGTTGCGAAAGCGTCTCCTGCTGAAAAGTTCCTTCCAACTCTGGAATTCGTCCTGTTCGTAAATGATCCCGATTTGATCAATGAAGTATATCGCCGTTATCTCGAAGCTCGCATTCGCAAGACGGAACCCTATCCCGGCTTGCCGGTCATCGTAACTTTGCGTCCGCGCAGTCAAAAGAGACGCAGTTAGCCCGCGGTTCGACGGTTGGCTTGAAAGTAGGGAAAAGACCGGGCGGATTAGTCTCGGTTTGATCGAACATTCTCGCTACCAAACGTGTCTGACCAGACCGTATGAAATCGACGCAGGAAATTACGCAGGAAGTACGCGAGCTTGGCCAGTGGATTCCAAGCCTTCGGCAACAGGTTGGTCACGTTGTCGTGGGGCAGAAGTATCTGGTGGATCGCCTTGTGCTCGGACTTTTGGCGAATGGTCATCTCTTGCTCGAAGGTGTCCCGGGTCTGGCCAAAACGCTCACGGTGAAAACAATGGCCGCGGCGGTCCAAACCGGATTTCAGCGGTTGCAGTTCACGCCCGATTTGTTGCCCGCAGATTTGATCGGAACACTCATTTATAATCCGCGCACAGGCGAATTCACGACAAAGCTCGGACCGATCTTTTCGAATTTAATTCTGGCCGACGAAATCAACCGCGCGCCCGCCAAAGTTCAGAGCGCGTTGCTGGAAGCCATGCAGGAGCGCCAGGTCACAATTGGCGACCAAACCTATCCCCTGCCCGATCCGTTCCTGGTTCTGGCCACTCAAAACCCAATCGAACAGGAAGGCACATACCAACTGCCGGAGGCGCAACTGGATCGTTTCATGTTCAAGTTGAATATTGGCTACCCGCAAAAGCGCGAGGAACGAAGCATCCTTGATTTGATGGCGACCTCGGCGCCTGACCTGCGAGTGGACCCTGTCGTTGAGCCGAAGCAAATCATCGCCGCGCGCGACGTGGTCAACAACATCTACATCGACGATCGCGTGAAAGACTACATCGTGGACGTGGTTTGGGCGACGCGCGAGCCGGGTGCGTACAATCTGCGACTCGAAGGGTTGATTCGCTATGGCGCTTCGCCCCGGGCGACTATTTATCTTGCGCTCGGTGCTCGTGCGCACGCGTTTTTGAACGGGCGCGGTTACGTGACGCCGCAGGATGTGAAGAGCATCGGCCCCGACGTGTTGCGGCATCGCATCATTGTCAGCTATGAAGCTGAGGCGGAGGCGGTGACGAGCGAGACTATCATCGAGCGAATTTTTGCCGGGCTGCCTGTGCCGTGATTCCGCCCGACCCCTCGATTCTTCCCGCGTCCGCGGGATCCGCTCGGCATGACCGACGCGCTGAGAAAACAACCGAGATCCTCAAGAAGATCAGAACGCTTGAGATCAAAACTCGAGGGCTGGTCGAAACCGCTTTCGCCGGTGATTACCACAGTGTTTTCAAGGGACGCGGAATGAACTTTGAAGACGTGCGGGAGTATCAGCCGGGCGACGAAATTCGTACTATCGATTGGAACGTCACTGCGCGCATGGGGAGCGCGTTTGTGAAAAAATTTACTGAAGAACGTGAGCTGACCGTCATGCTGCTAGTGGATGTGAGTGCTTCTGGAAACTTTGGCAGCACAACGCAATCCAAACGTGAACTCGCGGCGGAAGTGGCCTGCCTTCTGGCCTTCAGCGCGATTAGGAACAACGACAAGGTTGGGCTGCTACTCTTCACGGACCGAGTCGAGCTTTTTATCCCGCCCAAGAAAGGCCGCTCGCATACGCTGCGTATCATTCGCGAGATCTTGTTTTTCGAACCGGAGGGACGCGGCACCGAACCCCGGCTGGCGCTTGACTACCTGAATAAAATCGTTACTCGCCGGGCGGTTGTCTTTTTCATCTCAGATTTTCAAGCGCCGGATTTCTCGCGAGCACTCGCCGTGAGCGCGCGGCGGCACGATTTCGTGGCGATTCAAATCCAGGACGAACGCGAAAGATCGCTGCCGAACGTCGGCATTATTACATTGGAAGACGCCGAGACAGGCGAGCAGATCGAGATCAATACTGCAGATCGCAGAACGCGGGCTGTTTTCACAGACGTTGTCACTGGATTCGAAGCGGAGTTGGCGCGTACGCTTCGGAGGAACAATGTCGATACAATCACGCTGCAAACCGGAAGGGACTATCTGCCAGCATTGCGCTCGTTTTTCAAACAACGCGAGCGGCGCCTCGGGGTTCGATAAAGGGCGTTAAGTGCACCACGGGATTCTTCGGCTTCGCTCGGAATGACGGCTCCTAAAAAATGAATATGTATTTATTAGCTGCCGAAGAGTTCCACGACATCGCGCCGCCTGTGGATTATTCGTTGATTCCGCCCTGGCTCGTTTTTGTGATCGCATTCGTCGTGCTGACACTGCTCGGCCTGGTCGTGTGGTGGTTTGTGCACCGGCGAAAACCGGAATCGGCGCCGAAGTTGCCACGGGAAATCGCGCTGGATGAGCTCGAACAAGTTTGGCGCGAAATTGAAAAAATGAGTCCGTATCAGTTTAGCATTCGCGTATCCGACATTTTGCGCCGCTACGTGACGCAGCAGTACGGGCTACCGGCAACTCGACAAACGTCCATAGAATTTCTGACGGCGGCCGCAAAGGCGCCCGGTTTTTCCGCCGATGAGAAATCGTTGCTCGAGGATTTTTTGAATCGCTGCGACCTGATAAAGTTCGCGAGGTACGAAGCGACCGCGTCCGACAGCGAATTGTTGCTGGAAGAAGCGATCCGCTTTGTCAAAGGCGGGCAACTTGCGACCGTTTAATCGAGAGATGTCTCAACTTCGCGCGACATGACAAATTTATTTGATTGGTTTCCGGAGAACAGCGCGTTGACGTTTGCGCATCCGTGGCTGCTCTTGTTGCTGCTGGCGATACCCTTGCTTGCATGGTTACGCGGGAAACGCGGGCCGGCCGCGGCGTTGACTTATTCGTCCACAGCCAACCTGCGGGCGATCGGAAAACAAAGTGCGGCCCGTGCCGGAAAGATCTTGCGGACGCTAATGCTCGCTTCGCTTGCTATCTTTGTCATTGCCCTTGCGCGACCGCAACTCGGCAAGAGCCTCACTCAAATCGAGGCAAGCGGTATCGACATCATGCTTGTGTTGGACGTTTCCGGTTCGATGCTGACGAAGGATTTTACCATAGGGGGCCAGGAGGCCGCGCGCGTGGACGTGATTCGTGAAGTCACGCGTAAATTTATTGAAGCCCGTCCAAATGATCGCATCGGAATCATTGCGTTCGCCGGCCGTCCGTATGTTGTGAGTCCGATGACCCTGGATCACGATTGGCTTTTGCAAAATCTGGATCGGGTGAAGATCGGTCTCGTTGAAGACGGCACCGCGATTGGGTCGGCGATGGCTGCGGCTGCTAATCGTCTGAACGATAAACGTTCTAAAAGCCGCGTGCTGGTTCTTTTGACCGATGGCGAAAACAACGCCGGGAAGATTCCGCCGAATACTGCCGCCGAAGCAGTGAAAGCATTAAAGATTCACCTTTATGCCATCGGCGCGGGGATAAATGGAATTGCGCCCGCTCCCATTTTCACCAATCGCGGTCCGTTGACCGACGCATTGGGAAACATCCTCTACGAAAATCAGCCGGTGGAGTTTAACGAGACCGGTTTGAGGGAGGTGGCGAAAATCGCCGACGGCAAATTCTTTCGAGCGACTGACACTCAATCGCTGGAACAAATTTTTGACGATATCGACAAGCTGGAGAAATCGACGATCAGCGTGAAAAAATATCAGCAATACCGCGATCTATTTCCGCTGTGTCTCATGGGCGGGTGCGGCCTGTTGCTGGCGCAACTCGTTTTATCCCAAAGCGTATGGAAAAAACTACCGTGAGAAAAAGGTTGAAGCGTTTAAGCGTTGAACCGGCGAAGCGTTCATCCTGTCATGTTCGCCTCCACGTTACCCCTTTAACCCTTCAACTTCTTGAATGAATTCATGACCTTCGGCGCACCAGAATGGCTTTGGGGATTACTGGTAATCCCACTCTTGATTGCGCTGTTTGTGCGCGGCGAGGATCGTGCGCTCAAGCGGTTACAGCAGTTCGTTTCCGCGCGTCTTCTGCCGCAACTCGCAGGAACTGTCAATCGGCCGCGGCGTATCGTGAGATTTGGTTTACAGTTGCTTGGGCTTTCTCTGGCCATTGCCAGTCTTGCGCAACCGCGATGGGGTTACACTTTTGAGGACGTAAAGCGTAAAGGGCTCGATTTGCTCGTCGCCGTGGACACATCGCGTAGCATGCTGTCCACTGACGTCCAGCCAAACCGGCTCGAACGCGTCAAACTTGCCATCCAGGATTTGGTGAATGAGCTGCAAGGGGACCGTGTTGGTCTGATTGCGTTTGCCGGCCGCGCTTTTTTGCAAGCGCCGCTTACCATTGACTACGACGCGGTAATCGAGGCGGTCAATGATCTCGACACAAAAACAATTCCAGAAGGCGGCACCAACATCTCCAGTGCCATCACTCTCGCCACGCAGAGTTTCGGCAAAAGCGCAGTGGGAAATCGCGCGCTGATCATCTTCACTGACGGCGAGGAATTAAGCGGCGACGCGGTGAAAACGGCCAAAGCTGCCGCGGCTGACGCCGGGGTGCGAATCTTCACCGTCGGCGTCGGAACACCGCAAGGTTCACTCATCCCGATCACCGGCGACAGCGGCGAAACAAGCTTCGTAAAGGATTCAGCCGGTCAGGTCGTCAAATCAAAGCTGGATGACAAACGTCTGCGCGAGATCGCGGAAGCGACGGGCGGATTCTATGTGCATTTGGAAAACGGACCGCGCACAATGGAGCAAGTTCAAAATGAAGGTTTGGCAAAAATGCAGGCCGCCGAGATGGACGTGCGTTTGTCGCGCCGGCCGATCGAACGCTATGAGTGGTCGCTAAGCGCGGCGTTGATTGCTCTCGCTTTGTCCATGTTGATTCCCGAGCGGAAATCTGCGACCGCACGGGTTCGCCGTGCCGGCCGCGGGCGTGAGCGGGCGGCTATTCCGGCGCCGGTCAAAACAGCAGCCGCCGCTGTAGTTCTCCTGGTGTTGTTATACGCATCTGCTTTTGCGACTGCGCCGGGAGTTGACGCGTATCAGCAAGGAAAATTTGAAGATGCTTATAAGGAATTTCAGGAAACGTTGAAATCCCACCCGGAATCCCACGCCGAAGACAAGCTCCAATTCGATTCGGGTGCCGCCGCTTACAAGTTAAAGGATTACACCAAAGCGCTTGAATCATTCAGCCAGGCGTTGCTCACGCCCGATACCGGCTTGCAGAGCAAGGGGCATTACAATCTTGGTAACACGTTGTATCAGCGCGGCGAAGTGCAGAAGAACGACGACAAAAAGCTAAGCGACTGGACAAATGCCCTCGATCACTACGAGCAAACCCTCAAACTCGATCCGCAGAACAAGGAGGCGAAGGAGAACTACGAATACGTTAAAAGGAAGATCGACGAGTTAAAAAACAAAAAGCAAGAGCAACAGCCCTCTCCCTCCCCAACCCCTCCACAAAAAAATAACCAGAACAAGCAGAAGCAGAATCAGAAGAACCAGGATCAACAGCAACAACAGAAAGATCAGCAGCAGAAAGACCAAAAACAAGATCAGCAACAACAACAACAGCAGCAGCAACAACAACAGCAGAGCCAAAGCCAGCAAAACCAAAAGGACCAGCAGCAGCAGTCACAAAATCAGTCGAGCAGCGACAAAGAACAAAAGGAACAACAGCAAAAGGATCAGGCTCAAGCCAAGAACGAACCCCAAAAGAAACAGGAGCAGCAGCCTGGTGAAACTCCATCTCCTTCGCCAGGCGCGGAAAAGCAGAAGGAAAATCAGGGTTCACCGTCGCCCGGAGAACAGCAAACTGAACAATCACCCAGTCCCGGTGAAGGAGAAAATAAAGAGCCGTCGCCGTCGCCCGGAGAAGGCGAGGAGGAAAACGGCTCCCCTACGCCCGCGGAATCGCCGGAGAAGAAATTCGCGGGCGAAGTGAAAGGCGCTGCAGGAGATACGTCACAAAAGCCCGCCGATAAGAACGAACAAGTGGCGGAGGCCGAACAGGAGAAGGAAGGCCAGATGAGCGAACGCCAGGCCCTGGCACTGCTTGAATCGATGAAGGACGAAGAGGCGCGAGTCCGACTTGATGAACGCAAAGTAAGGCGCCATGTCTATAACGATTGGTAGAAGTGTCATGTCGAGCGAAGTCGAGACATCCCGTGAATTTATCCCTCGGTTTATGCCACGGGATCCCTCGACTTCCCTCGGAATGACGGCGCTAACTACGTTTTAGGATGTTTCAACGATTCTTAATCGCGGTTTTTGTGACGCTCGCGTGCATGCAATTTGCATTTGCCGATCCACCCAGCGTAACAGCGGTCTTGAGCAATTCGGACACCGCTGTAGGCGAAACCGTAGAGTTGCAAATCAAGGTCACCGGTCCGGGAGACGCGCGACCGCCGGAAGAAATTTCACTCGATGGTTTGGAGATCCACTCCACCGGAACATCACGACAATTCGAAATGCACAACTTCGCGACCAGCTCGAGCGTGACCTACAGCTACACGATCCTGCCACTGAGAGCCGGACGATTCACGATTCCGCCACAAACAGTTATCGCAGGCGGCAAGACACTCAGGACTCCCGAACTTGTCCTAAACGTCGCCGATTCGCCCGGACGTCCGACCACCACGCGGCCGAGTCGTGGTGCGCAAACCCAGTCCGCTAACGCGGGCGATATGGTTTTCGCCGAGTTAATCGTCCCAAATAAGACTGCGTATGTAGGCGAGATCGTTCCCGTTCAAATCCGGATGGGGTTCGATGCACGGGTTCATCCCAGACTGGTCGAGCCGCCCGAAATTACGGGGCAAGGATTTACTGCTCAGAAACTACAGCAGTCGTCACAAAACCTGGAGACCATCAACGGCAGGGCTTACGAAGTCGTGACGTTTAAGACGGCAATTGCTGCGGCGCGCGCTGGGAAATTTGAAATAGGACCGGTCAAAGCGAAAGCGCAGGTCGTCGTTCCGCGAAGACGGAATGCCCCCCGTTCCCGTTCGCCTTTCGATCTGTTCGATCAGGATGATCCATTTTCGGATCCGTTTTTCTCGAATCCATTTGCCCAATTCGGCGAACGTCGGGACGTACAGATCAGCAGCCAACCCGTAGCACTCGAAGTGAAGCCATTGCCACCGAACGCGCCGCCGAGTTTTTCAGGGGCAATTGGGAGTTTTACCATGGCAACCGACGCGAAGCCGAAGAGCGTGCAAGTGGGCGATCCGATCACTGTCACAACGACAATTGCAGGGCGCGGCAATTTCGATCGCGTGAATGCACCCATGATCGAGGATGAACGCGGCTGGCATAAATATCCGCCTTCCTCAAAGTTCAATCAGGACGACGAGGTCGGGATCAGCGGCACCAAAACATTTGAGACGGTGATTTCGCCTAACGAGAAAAAGCAAACTCTGCCGGTCCTCGCGTTCTCTTATTTCGATCCGGCCAAGGAGAAATATATGACGCTGCGCAGTGAACCGGTGGCGATAACAGTTCAGGGCGGTCAACCCGCGCCGAACGTGGCCGCTCAGTCGCCGTCATCGCCGCCCGTCAGCGCATCGCACACGCGTCCGCCGGTCGTGACGGCAACCAAGCCACAGGATATTCTCTATCAGCTGACAGAGCCATCCCGCACAGTGGAATCGTTCGAGCCAATTTACACGCGCCGCATCTTCTGGGCGGCGCAATCACTTCCGCTGGCTGCGCTGCTCGTCTTCGCCGGCTGGAAGATTCGGCGAGCGAGACTCGACAATCGTCAGGCGCTTCGCATCGCCGCGCTGCAGCATGAAGCAGCCGAGTTGATGCACAAATTGCGCCGGGACGACACATCTCCGCAGGAATATTACGCCGAAGCGTCGCGAGTTGTTCGATTAAAAGCCGCCCTCGCGTCCGGCAACCGTGGGATCGATCCAAACGTGGTGGACGCGGAGACGGCCGCCAACACTTTCAAACTGGATACCGATTCGCGCGACCGCCTTCGCCGTTTATTCGAGCAAAACGATGAGTGGCAATACAGCGGAACGCATAACGGACCGGAAAGAATCTCCCCGGAAAACCGGCGCGACGTGCTGGAGTTAATTGAAAATCTACGAGCATGAAACTTGTGCGGACAAATTCGGAACATAAGCCTGTGGCCTGTGCGCCCAGCGGAGATGTTCTTCGCTGCGCGCAATCGAGCGGGTTGCAAAGCCGCTGGGCACACAGACTGAAAGTCTATGTTCCAATCTGTGCAATCGCTTGCCTGGTAGTGGCTTCATCGGCAGTTGCGCAATCAGACGCACAATTTGCGAAGACGAACGAGGAATACGCGCAGGGACATTTCAAGGAGGCTGTCGCCGGCTACGAGACGCTGGTTCGCGCGGGCCAGTGGAATGCAAACCTGTTCTACGATCTCGGCAACGCATATTTCCGAACAGGGGATTTTGGCCGCGCGATTTTGAATTACGAGCGCGCGCTCGCATTGGACCGACACCATCCGGAGGCCACGGCTAATTTGCAGATTGCACGTGACGAAGCGCGCGCGCTCGAGCTGCAACCAAGCCGGTTCGAACGTTATCTGCAATTCGCGAGCAGCAATCAATACTGCGTCGTCGCAGCTGCGGCCTTTTGGCTGATGATTTTTGCAGTTGCCGCGGTTATTTTCGCGCGTCGCCGATCCACGGTATTGGTGGCGTTATCGGTGTGTTGCCTATTCGTGTGCGCTTTTGCTGCGTGGGCGATTTACACATTGGAGCACGGCAACGAGGGGCGTGCGCTCGCAATTGTGACGGGTAAGGATGTGCAGGCGCGCCTCGCTACAGCAGACACGGCCAACAGCGTTCTCGCGTTGCCGCCAGGCAGCGAAATCAAGATTTTGAGCACCCGCGGCGATTGGATGTACGCCGCGCTACCGAATGATCTGCGCGGTTGGATTCCGGCGAAGGACGCCGAGCAAGTGCGATTGTAAGCTGGGCGCCGCGACGGGACGTCCGGTCGGCGCAGCGCGCCGAACCTGCCCCGTGAGCTGGGAATTCGATTAACCCGTGTTTGCGGCGACGGAGAATCGCGCCTAAAAAATTGCATGAACCCACAGATGGAGATCGGCACTGACGAGAAAGCTCTCCACATCAATTTGGATTCAACCAAGTATGGGACCTTTGCTGAGATTGGTGCGGGGCAGGAAGTAGCGCGCAGATTCTTTCGCGTGGGCGGTGCAGCGGGCACCATCGCCAAGACGATGTCTGCCTACGACATGACATTCAGCGACGCGATCTATGGACCCGCGCAACGCTACGTCAGCCGTGTGCGTCTCCAGACAATGCTGGACCACGAATACAAGCTCCTCATCGAACGGCTCGACCGAAAATTCGGAGCCGAAAAAACATTTTTTGTCTTCGCCGACACGGTCGCGGCACGCAGTTTCAAAGAGCGCAACGAATCGCATGGCTGGCTGGGCGTGCGGTTTCAGTCGCAACCACGCGGACAACCAAGCCAGATTATCGTCCACGTCCGGTTGCTCGACGAAGCAAACGTTGACCAACAAGAAGCTCTTGGCGTTATCGGGGTGAATCTTCTCCACGGCGCATTTTACTGTCGCCAGCCGGAGAAATTGATTTCATCCCTTCAGGAAAATCTCCCACCGGGACGAATCGAAGTGGACATGATCAAATTTTCCGGACCCTTGTTTCAAAACGTCGATAACCGGTTGATGAGTTTGCAGTTGGTCAGCCAGACTCTGACGGACGCGGTGATGTTCACGGCAGACGGCGAGACTGTTCAGCCAGCCGAAGTTTTTCACAAAAAAGCAATCCTGGTCGAACGCGGGAGTTTTCGGCCTGTCACATACGCCACGAATGATATGCTCGACGGCGCCCGCCGCGTATTTCTAACAGCACTGCGATTGCTCGGAAGATGAGGTTGTTGTCCTCATGGAGATGACGCTCGAGAATTTGCTGGCAGACGGTCAGGTTGATCACGCGGATTTTCTCGCTCGCGTCGACATTCTCCGTGCGCTGGGACGAACCGTCTTGATCTCGAAGTTCGGCGCGTATTATCGACTCGCAGGATATCTCTTTCGTTACACCAACCGCGCGATCGGCCTTGTCATGGGCGTGCCCAGTCTGGTCGAGATTTTCAATGAGAAATACTATGCAAGCCTGGAAGGCGGAATCCTGGAGGCGCTCGGCAGGATGTTCAAAGGAGGATTAAAACTTTACGTTTACCCAATGGTCGATAACACGACAGGAAAAATCGTGACCGCAACACAGGTCAAAGTCGCTCCGAATCTTCGCTCGTTGTTTCAGTATCTGATCGACAACCAATACGTCCAGGAGATCACCGACTATCATTCCGAGTATTTGCGAATTCAGCCGCCGGACGTGCTTGCGAAATTACAATCCGGGGACAGCAGATGGGAGCAGATGGTTCCACCGGAAGTGGCCCACATTATCAGGAAAAGCGAATTTTTCGGCTACCGCCGGCCGATTGCCGCGTGAGGACATCCTGCATGTTCTCGCCGGGTGGAACTTTTGGTAGGGCGCGTCACTCCGTGCGCGCCGTCGTTCGCTGCAAATGGCGCACAGAGGACTGCGTGTCCTACCAGGCGAAGGTTGTATGAAAATCGCCGTTGCCCAGATTTCATGCGCGCTCGGAGATCCGGAAGCGAATCTCGCAAAAGTTCATGACTTTTCCCGGCGTGCCAAAGCCGTTGGCGCGGAGCTAATCGTTTTCCCGGAGATGACTGACACTGGCTACGCGATGCCCGTAATTCAGAAACACGCCAGTCACTGGAAAACTGGATTTGTCCCCGGGCTTCAACAAATCGCCAGAGAGCTTTCGATTGCAATCGTCAGCGGCGTCTCCGAGCGGGATGGTTCATCAGTTTACAATTCCCAGGTTCTTATCGATGCCAGTGGCGGCGTTGCTGCAAAATATCGCAAGACTCACCTGTACGCCGTGGATCCAGTAGAAGAGCAAACGTGCTTTGCCCCGGGTAATTCGTTCGCAAGCTTTGAACTCGGCGGTTTAAAATTTGGTTTTAGCATCTGCTACGACCTCCGGTTTCCCGAACTGTACCGAAAGTTAGTCACCGAAAAGAACGTCGACGCTTTTGTTATTTCTTCCGCGTGGCCATTCCCGCGAGTCGAACATTGGTGTGTGCTTGCCCAGGCGCGCGCGATCGAAAACCAGGCTTATCTAATTGCCTCGAACCGTGTTGGGAAAGACGATGAGTTGTGGTTTTGCGGCAGCTCCGCCATCATCGACCCGCGCGGGGTTATCATTGCTGCCGCCTCTGCGGATCGCGAAGAACTGATTCACGCCGACGTGTCTCAAAAGCTTGTGCGCTCGATTCGCCAGCGGGTACAGTCGTTAGGGCATCGCCGTCCGGATTTATACAGAAGCCATCTCATAAATGGTCTGTACAGCAAAATATCAGGGTATAATTAGTCATGGATGGACCTAATAGAAGAGCAGTGGAACGTGGTAAAGAAGTTCATCCCGCAGGATGCGGTCAGGGAGGATCGACGAGGACGGCCATGGAGCGACCGGCGCAAAGCATTCAATGGAATTTTGTGGATTTTGCGCACCGGGGCGCCTTGGCAAGACTTGCCCGAGCGTTACGGAGCGTATCAAACGGTACATCGGCGCTTTCAGCGTTGGCGTAAGCAAGGCGTGGTCGAGGCGGTGTTGCGCGGCTTGGCCAGAGATTTGCATGAACGAGGAGGACTTGATCTTTCAGAATGTTTTTTGGACGGCAGCTTTGCAGCGGCCAAAAAGGGGGCGCTGGCGTTGGCAAAACCAAGAGGGGCAAGGGCTGCAAAATCATGGCGCTTGGAGATGCTCACGGTCTTCCAATCTCCATCCACACAGAAGCTGCTGCGCCCGCGGAAGTGAAGCTGGTGGAAGTGACCTTGAAGCGGCGACTCGTGAAAGAAAAACCTCTGCGTCTTATTGCCGACAGGGCTTACGACAGCGATCCACTGCGTGAGCAAATGCTCGAAGAGGAAATACTGCTTTTGGCCCCGCACCGTCGCGGACGAACCAAGCCTTCCTTCAACGATGATCGTTGGTTGAGGCGCTACGCCAAGCGCTGGAAAATCGAGCGCCTCTTCGCCTGGTTGCACAACTTTCGAAGGCTCGTTACGCGCTGGGAATATCAGCCGAAAACTACTTCGCCTTCCTTCAACTTGGATGCGCAATTATCCTTCTCAGACATTTATGAGATGGCTTCTAAGACTAAAACTGTGCGAGTTGCGCCGCGGTAATCGTTACAAACTCGCTTTCGTGCAAAACGACGCATTGTCTTCCACGAATTAGTTGCCACCATTGACGAGCGGAGCCAATTACGATTGCCGCCACGAGCACAAGAAAGAAAACCGCAACTAGCGCGTCAAGCCGCCATACACCTGCCTGCCGGACCAATTCAGCCGCCTTAATCGCATCGGGCATCGTCGAGGCCTGACTCATGAGTGATCGCGCGCCACTCAAGAAGCCAAGCCTCGGATCGGAGGAAAAAACCTTGAGATAACCAGCGGAGAAAGTAACGGCGCACATAAAGCATAGCGGCACAAGCGTCACGAAGAGATATTTAACTTTGTGCATCTTGATTAAAAGCGTTGTGCCAAGACAGAGCGCAACCACTGAAAGCAACTGGTTGGCAAGTCCAAATAGCGGCCAGAGTGAGTTGATTCCTCCAAGAGGGTCAATCACGCCTTCATACAAAAACCAGCCCCATGCTGCGACCAGCAAAACACTGGCCAGAAAATTCGCGGTCCAGGAGCGCGTGTTGCCGAGCGGCCGCCACACATGACCCAGAACATCCTGAAGCAAAAAACGCCCTACGCGTGTTCCGGCATCGATCGTCGTCAGAATGAAGAGCGCCTCGAACATGATCGCGAAGTGATACCAGAGCGCCAGCGCAGTCGGCTTCGCAGACACGCGGGCAAACATGTGCGCCATTCCGACGGCAAACGTCGGTGCGCCACCCGCGCGGTTGAACATTGTGGACTCGCCAAGATCCGTGGCGAGCACTTGCATCTGTTGTTCGGTGACAGGAAAACCGACCGCAGAAACTTTTGCCACAACTTCGCCGGGCGCTCCTTTTGTGTTGATCGCGAAATATTCGCCCGGTTCCAAGACGCACGCGGCGATCATCGCCATCAAAGCAACCATCATTTCGGTGACCATCGCACCGTAGCCGATGCTTCTGATTCGTGACTCGCGTCGAATCATTTTGGGCGTTGTGCCCGAGGCAATTAACGAATGAAAACCTGAAACCGCGCCGCACGCGATAGTGATACAGACAAAGGGAAACACTGGCCCGGCAAAAACAAGGCCGCTGCCATCGACGAATTTTGTAATGGCGGGCATTTGGAGGGTCGGATTAATCAGCACTACCGCCACCGCGAGCATGGCGACTGTGCCGAGCTTTAAAAACGTGCTCAGATAATCGCGCGGCGTGAGCAACATCCACACCGGCAGAACCGAGGCAGTGAGACCGTAGATCATGATTGCCCATGCGAGCCATTTCTGATCGTGACGGAACCACCCTTCAATCGCCGGGAAGTGGCCGAGAAATTGTCCGCCCCACACGCCAAACGCCAGGCCGAGTAACCCGAAAATCGTGACGGCGAGAACGCCTACCTTTCCGCTACGCAACGCAATTCCCATTATCAACGCCAGGGGAATTGTTACAGCGATGGTGAAAACGCCCCACGGACTTTGGGCCAGTGCTTGCACCACGACCAACGCGAGAACAGCCAGCAAAATAATCATGATCGCCAGCACGCTAACGAGAGCGAGCAATCCCACGCCGGGGCCGATCTCTTCCTTCACCATTTGACCCAGCGTTTTTCCGCCGCGCCGGATCGACGCAAATAGAACAATCATGTCATGCACGCCGCCGCCGAGGGTGGCGCCGATCAGGATCCACAGAGTGCCTGGGAGAAAACCAAACTGCGCAGCCAGCACGGGCCCAACCAGCGGTCCGGGTCCTGCGATCGCAGCGAAGTGATGTCCGAACACCATCCACCGATTCGTTGGCACGTAATCCTTGTTGTCATTTCGCAAAACCGCCGGCGTAGCGCGCTCCTCGTTCAGCACGAGCACTTTGGTCGCGAGCCATTTACTGTAGAAACGGTAGCTGATCGATAACGCGCAAAATCCGGCGATGACAATCCAGAGCGCGCTGATTCGTTCTCCGCGCGACAGCGCGAGAACGGCAACGGCCCACGTGCCCAACGCAGCCACGCAAATCCAAAGGAGTTTTTTCCAGATGCTCACGCTGTGAAAGGTTAATTGAAATTGTTGCGCTTCGCTACAAGGTGTGGGCTGTGCGACTTCGTCATAAGATCCGAAAACTAGTCGATGGCAGGAGCCTGGCCAGCGCAAGAAAGCACACGCTCAGGGTGCTGCGCACGAACCGGTTCTCGCTTGGGACAAAGCGCGTCATTGACACAATTGATCCGGCCGGCTTCGAGCAGATTCGCCGACGATATGGAGTAGCGGATCCGGGTGCGGACTGGCCCAAATATCTCGATCTCGAACGCTGGATCGGAGTAAATACTCGCCGAATTCGCCAGCTTGAACTCGATCTGTCGCGACCGAAGCAGATTCTGGATCTCGGCTGCGGGGCAGGATACTTCCTCTACATTGCGCAACTGCTAGGCCATTCCGGAGTCGGCCTCGACATAGATCGTTTGCCTATGTTTCGCGAGATAACACGCCTTCTCGGGGTGCGCCGCGTTGTTCAGCAAATCCAGGCGTTTCGTCCTCTCCCAGCCCTCGGACAAAAGTTTGATGTCATTACCGCCTTCATGGTTTGCTTCAACAATCATAAGATGCCCGGACTTTGGGGCGTGCCTGAATGGGAATTCTTTCTGGACGATCTGGCGAAGCATTTAAAGCCGCGGGGCCGGGTCTGGCTCGAATTGAATCAGGAATACGATGAGACATTCTACACGCCCGAACTGAAGAAATTCTTCCAAAAACGCGGCGCCAAAATAGACGAGCACAAGATCGTTTTTAACTCAGGCCTTCGCGCGCCTGTTTCAACTTCGCCAGCTGCGCGTTAAGACGATTCAGCCGTCGGCGGTGGTCTTCCACCACGGCCGCTGGAGCGCGTTGAACGAATGCGTCGTTCTGTAATTTCGCTTCCACGGTTCGCAGGTCCTCTTCGATCCTGCCAATTTCTTTATCCAACCGCTCGCGCTCACGTGGCTGGTCTGCCGCCGCGATGGGCAGAAAGATCTCGCCTAGCGGAGTGACCGCTACCGGCGTGCCGGCTGGGGCCTGATATTCGCACTCGAGTGCGACCTCCTCTGCATTCAACAGTCGAGTCAGTGAATGAATTTGCTCGGAAATTAATTGCTCATCCGTGCGTAAGATAAAACAGATCTTGCTTGTGTGTGCCACTTTGGACTCTGCACGAAGATTGCGACCCGCTTGTACCGTTTCGTAAATAGCTGAGACGAGGCGACGCTTATCCGAAACATCGGCAACCGCGTCCAACGCCAGCCTTTCAGGCGGCGCCGCAAATTGAATCGATCCAGTCCCCAAGCGCCAGTAACGACCAAAGCTCCTCGGTCAGTGCGGCATAAAAGGGTGCAGCAACCGCAAAATCGCCGAGAACACAAAATCCATCACTGCCAGGCGGATTTCTTTCTTAGCGTCGTCGTTCGCCGAAGATGTCGGTCTTGGCCGCTTCAACAAACCAGTCGCAGTAATCGCTCCAGACAAAATCATAAAGCCGCTGTGCAACCATGTTGAATTGGTATTCGCGATACGCTGTGTCGATCGCGTCGATTGTGTCATTTAGCCGGGCAAGAACTTCTACGGCGTAGATCGACAGTCTCGGCTGATCGATCGCAGGCGCAGGATCACTTGGGCCGTGCATCTGACGAAAGCGCGCGACGTTCCAGAGTTTCGTCGCAAAATTACGGCCTTCTTCAATTTGCTTTTCGTCGAAGCGAATGTCCTGTCCAGTCGGCGCGATGCGCATGAGACCAAAACGCAAGCCGTCGGCGCCGTACTTGTCGATTAAATCAAGCGGATCGGGCGAATTGCCTAACGACTTCGACATTTTCCGGCCCTGCTTGTCGCGAATGATGCTGGTGAAGAAAACGTGGTGAAACGGAATGTTGTCCTCGGTCTTCTTGGTCATGCCGGGTTTGAACTCAAGCCCGGCAATGATCATTCGGGCGACCCAGAAAAAAATGATGTCCGGCCCGGTCACGAGAACGCTGGTCGGATAAAACTTCTTTCGCGTCTCCTGATCCATCGTTTCGTACGCCCACAGCCACGATGAAAACCAGGTGTCGACCGTGTCTTCATCCTGGATCCAGTTTTCGGAATCAGGTGGCGGGTTGATGCCGACGTGAATCTCCTCGCCGCTTCGGGATTTGGAATTTGCGATTTGAGATTTCCGGTACCAAGCCGGTATCCGATGTCCCCACCAAACCTGGCGGCTGATGCACCAGTCGCGAATGTTCTCCAGCCACTGCGCGTAAACCTTCTCCCAATGGGCGGGAAAAAAGCGGATCAGGTGCTCGCGCACGACGGCCAGCGCTTCTTTTGTTTTAGGATAACGCAGGAACCATTGGTCGCTGATGCGCGGCTCGATCGGCACATCGCTCCGGTCGCTGAAGCCGACGTTGTTTTCATACGGCTCGGCTTTTGCCAGAAGTCCCCTCGCCTCCAATAGCTCCGCCGCTTTCGTGCGGGCTTCGAAGCGATCTAGGCCATGCAGCTCTGGAACCGCCGGACAATTGATGCGCCCGTCAGGATCCAGAACGTCGATAATTGGCAGATCATGCCGCTGGCCAATCTCAAAATCTAGTGTGTCATGCGCAGGCGTGACCTTCAGTACTCCCGTTCCGAACTCCGGATCGATTGCTTCATCGGCGATGATCGGAATCTTGTCGCGTGCGAGCGGGCGCCAGGCGTGTTTTGCCTAACAAATTGACATATCGTTTGTCGCCGGGATGAAAAGCCATCGCCGTGTCGGCCATGATCGTTTCCGGCCGGGTCGTCGCGACTTCAAGGAAGCGGCCCGGTTCTTCCACGATTTCGTAGCGAACGAAATACAAATATCCTTTGCTGCGGTTTGCTAATTACCTCCTCGTCAGAGAGCGCGGTTTGGGCTGCCGGATCCCAGTTAATCATTCGCCGACCGCGATAGATCAGGCCTTTGTTGTAAAGATCGACAAAAACTTTTTGAACAGCCGCAGCGTAAGCCTCATCAAGTGTGTAGCGCTGACGCGACCAATCGCATGAACAACCGAGTCGCTTGAGTTGCTCGATGATAATGCCGCCGTGTTTATCCTGCCATTCCAGCACCCGACGCAGAAATTCTTCCCGACCGAGATCATGGCGCGTTTTGTCTTCAGTCCGGCGCAGATATTTCTCCACAGCGGTCTGCGTTCCGATTCCGGCGTGATCCATCCCCGGCAGCCAAAGGACTTCGAATCCCCGCATCCGCGCGCGGCGCGCGAGGATGTCCTGGATGGTGTCGTTCAAAACATGGCCAAGCGTGAGAACACCGGTGATGTTCGGCGGCGGCATGACGATCGAAAACGGCGGCTTCGACGACTCCGGATTTGCTACGAAATCGCGATTCGTCCATCCAGCGTTGATACCACTTCGGTTCAACGGAATTCGGATCGTACCTCTTCGGAAGTTCAGCCATCGCGATCAATCATCCGAAAGTCGCGCGCGTTTGCAAATGACCAAGACATCGTGCGCGGCCGAATCACCGCCCCCGATCGTGAAGGGAGCGAAGATAGTTGCAGGGCGTTTCGACTGCGATGACTTTCCCGCTGCATGAGCAACCCGCGACCGATCGGCGTTTTCGATTCCGGCATTGGCGGGCTAACCGTGGTCAAGGCGCTCCGTGACCGGCTGCCAAACGAAACAATTCTTTACCTCGGCGACACGGCGCGCGTTCCGTACGGCCCGAAGAGTCCCGAGACGGTACAGCGCTACGCATTAGAGCTGGCGCAGATGCTGATGCAAAAAAATGCCAAGGCGCTGGTGGTTGCGTGTAACACGGTCTCATCAGTCGCACTACCTCTGCTTGACGAGGAAATTTTCCGTCCCAGTCATCGGAGTGATCGAGCCGGGAGCGCGAGCAGCATTGGAAGCAACCCGTAACCGGCATGTCGGCGTGATCGGGACACGGGCTACGATCCGCAGCGGCGCGTACGAAAAGGCGCTGCGCGCGACCGACAACAATGTGCGCGTGAGCAGTCGCGCGTGTCCATTGCTCGTCCCTTTGATCGAAGAAGGATTGCTCGACGACGACGTAACCGACCGGGTCATCGTACGTTATCTTGAGCCCCTGCTTTCGGAGGGGATCGACACGCTGGTGCTTGGTTGCACTCATTATCCGCTGCTCAGCGTCGCGATTGCACGGGCGCTCGGAGGCAAGATCACGCTCGTCGATTCGGCGCAAAATTGCGCGACCGCAGTGCAGGAAATCTTGGATCGACAATCGCTGCGCTCGCCAGCCGCGCAGCATGGTGAGTTGCACGTCGCCCTCACCGATACTGCCGATAATTTTCTCAACGTCGCGCGCGACGCGCTGCAGTTGAGCTTCGGCGAGATAGAGCTTCGATTTTTGCCCTAGGTTTTGGCAATTTCTTGCTCACGAGATCGTAGGAATGGTCGATCATTTTTCGCAGTTCGATATCAGGAATCCCGCCCTCAATCTCAACGGTATTCCAGTGTTTCTTGTTCATGTGATAACCGGGCCTGACTTGCTCGTATCGATCGCGGAGGTCGAGCGCTAAATCCGGATCGCATTTCAAGTTCACTGTCGCCGGCACTTCGTCGAGAGCTGCTAACGCGAATATTTTGCCGCCGACTTTGAACACTAGAACATCGGGCCCGAATGGGGTCTCCTCGCTCGCACCGGATTTGCTCAGGCAGTATTCCCGGAAATAGGCGAGATCCATCAGACAATCACGACGCACTGTTTTGAAACGCCCGAATCACTGCGTCGGAGTGGGAACTACAAACAGCGGGACTGAACCCTCATGCCTTCCATCAACCGCAAGGTCAATGGAATACTCGCCGAATTTAGGGAGCTTTAACTGCTGGATACCCAGGACGAATGATACTCCCCCACTGGATTCTGGTCCCTGGATTCGCACGTCAGCTGTACCGTCAATCGGCGGCATCACCGGAGCGCCATCTGCGTTGACAAATGTAACGCGAATCTTTTTGTTGCCTTCTTCAATGCGCTCAAAACGTAGCTTAACTGCCAACGCGCACTGTGGATGAGTAATCGGTTCTGCAGCTGCATTAAGACGATCGAATGCGCCCAGGATGTTCAATTTGCCAGAAGCATCAACCGTCGCGGCATCGCACAGCGTTAAGATCTCAACCTTCATAATTGAGAGAAGGCTCGATTGGTCATCGCATGGATCATCGGATACGAGAAGTCAAAATGTTCACCAGCTCTTCGATCGTCACCCGCTCCTGCTTCATCGAATCGCGGTCGCGCAGCGTCACTGTGTCGCGCAGCGCGGGATCTTTTTCTCCGAGCGTCTCGAAATCAACCGTAACCCCAAACGGCGTGCCAATCTCGTCTTGCCGACGATAACGCCGTCCGATTGCGCCGCTCTCATCGTAGAAAACGAACATGTGCGGGCGAAGAAGATCGACAATCTCTTTCGCCTTCGCCACGAGCGTCTCCTTGTTTTTGAGCAGCGGAAAAACCGCGCACTTGATCGGCGCGATACGTGGATGAAAGCGTAAGACTATGCGCGACTCCATTTCGCCTTTGTCGTTAGGCGCTTCGTCTTCGGCGTACGCCTCGCAGATCAAGGCAAGGATCGTTCGATCCACGCCAGCACTCGGCTCAACAACATGGGGAACAAATCGCTGCTTCGTCTCATCATCGAAATACTCAAGCGATTTGCCGCTGGCTTTCTGGTGCTGTAGCAAATCGTAATCGGTTCGATACGCCACACCTTCGAGTTCCTGTCGGCCAAAGGGGAAATCGTATTCGATATCGTAGGTGCCTTTGGAATAAAACGCCCGCTCCTCATCCGGGACGGTCAGTACATGCAATTTCTCGCGTGGAATTCCGATGTTCTGGTAGAACTTCAGGCGCTCTTCTTTCCAGTACTCAAGCAGTGCCATCCCCTGCTCAGGGCGGCAAAAATATTCTAGCTCCATCTGCTCGAACTCACGCGAGCGGAACGTGAAATTGCGTGGATTGATTTCATTCCGGAAAGCCTTGCCGATTTGGGCGATGCCAAATGGCAACTTCCTGCGCGACACTTCGAGGACGTTCTTGAACTGAACGAAGATTGATTGTGCGGTTTCAGGCCGCAGATATGCGATGGAGCTTTCATCGGCACTTGCGCCGACACGCGTCTCGAACATCAGATTAAACTGGCGCGCTTCAGTTAAGTCTTTTCCGCCGCAGTTCGGGCATTGCTCGACGCCTTTTTTCTCCACGAGCAGATCGGCGCGCAAGTGAGCCTTGCAGGTGCGGCAATCAACCATCGGATCGGAGAAACCTTCAACATGGCCAGAGGCCCTGAGAACCGCAGGATGCGTTAGGATCGAGCCATCCATTCCGACCACGTCGTCGCGCTCGTGCACCATGACACGCCACCAGTAGTTCTTCAGGTTGCGCTTCAATTCCACTCCCAGCGGCCCGTAATCCCAAGCGCCATTGAGCCCGCCGTAGATTTCGCTCGACTGGAAAATGAAACCGCGCCGTTTACACAGGCTGACGATCTTCTCCATACGCTGGACGTCGGTAGGCGTGCTCATACTTATTGCAGGTTACACGGATCAGAAAACATTGTAGAGGCGTTTGTGCCAAACGCCTGGACCCGGCGGCTGACACAGCCGCCGCCACAACAAACGGGCGCTTACGATTGCGGTTCGACTTTCACCTCGGTTTTCACCGAGTTGGCGATGAAGCATTGCTCGTGCGCTCCATGATTCATCTCTTCGACTTCCTGCGGCGTTGGTTGCTTGTCGCCGGAGAATTTGAGACGTTGCCGGAGAGTTACACGCGTGATGGCTAGCCTGCCTTCGGCGTTTTTCTCCATAGCACCGACTGCTTCATCGACATATTCGTCGAGCACGAACTTCTTTTTGCATGCGATAGCGAGGAACGTCAGCATGTGACAACTCGAAAGCGACGCCACAAACGCTTCTTCTGGATCGACCAGGTTTGGGTTGCCCAAATAAGCCGGGGCGGCTGATGCCTGCATTTCGTGGCCGCCATCAAATTTCCAGGTGTGATCCCGTGAATATTTCTGATACTCGAACGGCTTGTCGCCGCGGTTCCAGGTAAGAGTGACTTTATGTTCTGACATGTGTTTAGATAAAACGCGAAGGGTTGCAGGGCAAGCGTCGGTCGCTTGCGCAACATGTCTGACGTAGCGTTCGTCCCTGCAGGAGACGGCTCCGACGTTCTCCACCATGCACCGACGACAGCGCATGCGATAGCACAGGCTTGCGCTCCGGGGCGCGCGCTTTATTATCTCGGCTTCTGAAAACCAGCGCGATTAGCTCAGTGGTAGAGCGCTTGCTTCACACGCAAGAAGTCGCAGGTTCGAACCCTGCATCGCGCATGAGGTTTGTGATTCTACACCGTGGCAAATAAGTCCAAAAATTCTATGGCTCTGATTAAAGAAGTTCTCGAAGTTGTAAAAAAACGTAACCCTAACGAGCCTGAATTTCTTCAGGCGGTCACTGAAGTGCTGGAATCCATCCGGCCGGTCATCGAGCGCAGCAAGAAATGCCGCGACGCCAGGATTCTTGAGCGGCTGGTGGAACCGGAACGAATGATTCAGTTTCGCGTTCCGTGGATCGACGACAAAGGACAGATCCAGGTGAACCGCGGGTTTCGCGTGCAGATGAATAGCGCGCTTGGCCCTTACAAAGGGGGGTTGCGTTTTCATCCAACCGTCTGTGCCAGCATCATCAAGTTCCTGGCGTTCGAACAAGTTTTTAAGAACTCGCTTACAGGTCTGCCGATGGGCGGAGGCAAAGGCGGCTCGGATTTCGATCCAAAGGGGAAATCCGACCGGGAGGTCATGCGATTTTGCCAATCGTTCATGACCGAACTGTTCCGTCACGTAGGTCCGCATACGGATGTGCCTGCAGGCGATATCGGTGTAGGCGGCCGCGAGATCGGCTATCTCTTTGGCCAATACAAACGGCTGGCGAACGAATTCACAGGGGTTCTAACGGGCAAAGGGCTTAGTTGGGGCGGCTCGCTGATACGCCCGGAGGCCACTGGTTATGGCGCTGTTTACTTCGCGCAAGAAATGCTCAAAACTCGCAATGAAACAATCGAGGGCAAAATCTGCACCGTCTCAGGTGCCGGTAATGCCGCGCAGTTTACTGTGGAGAAGTTGATCCAGTGCGGCGCAAGGCCTGTCACAATGTCTGACTCCAGCGGCTTGATTTACGATAAGAACGGCATCGATGAAGAAAAGCTCGCCTGGGTCAAGAGTATCAAGAACGTGCGACGCGGGCGGATCAGTGAGTACGCTAAGAAATTCCGCGGCTCCAAATATGTGGCTGGCCAGCGGCCGTGGGGAATCAAGTGCGATTGCGCTTTCCCATGCGCCACGCAGAACGAAATTAGCGTCGAAGACGCGCGGAAATTGGTCGAGAACGGTTGTTACTTGGTCTCTGAGGCGGCCAACATGCCAAGCGTGCCGGCGGCTGTGGATCTGTTCCTGGCGAGAAAAATTCTTTTCGGCCCCGGTAAGGCGGCGAATGCCGGAGGTGTGGCGACGTCCGGTTTAGAGATGAGCCAAAACTCCATGCGCCTACCATGGCCGCGTGAAGAGGTCGATTCGCGATTACGCCACATTATGGCCACGATCTTCAAAAACGCCTGGGAAACTGCGGAAGAGTACGGTCAACCCGGCAATCTCGTGGTTGGCGCGAACATAGCCGGATTCGTGAAAGTCGCCGATGCCATGCTCGACCAAGGTGTGGTATGACGTGACTCCTGAAGCTGCGAGCCTGTATACCCCGGGGCACGTAAATCACCTCTCGAATTCGAATATCCAGTATATGAAAATACAAACGAAATGCTCGGTTCTCCTATTCGCTTTAGTTTTCGCAGCACTCGGTTTAGTAGGATGTGAAGGTTATTACAGCGGCTATCCGGGCTACGGACCCTATTATGCTGGCTATGGCGGCGGCCCGTATTATAACAGACCTTATTACGGGGGTTATCCGGGTTCCGTCACTGTGGAGGTGGGCGATCGGCCTTACTACCGTCACGGGACGGGCTATTATGTAGGACGCACATATTACGTCTGGAAACCAGGACATTGGGCATCGCGGAACGGGCAGCGAGTCTGGATCCACGGCCATTACGTCGTGCGAGGAGGATATTAGACCGGTGCCCTGGGTTCCGACTGACGGTTAACGATCGGCTTCGCCAAGCCGAAGCGTGCGAGACGAAAGCGCGCTGCCGTCGCGAGGCAGCCTAGTCCATAACGCACGCTTCTGCGGAAATTGATCGAAGACGCTTCGGGCATGTAACGAGCTGGGCAAGTCACCTCGCCGATAGCGCAGCCAAGCGCGATGATTTGGACGAGGATTTGATTGTCGAAAACAAAATCGTTTGAGTTTTTTTGCAGTGGCAGCCGCTCCAAGAGTTCGCGCGAAAAGGCGCGATAGCCAGTGTGATACTCCGATAGCTTCGCGCCGATAAGAAGGTTCTCCACGAGCGTGAGGAACCGGTTTGAAATGTATTTCCACCACGGCATGCCGCCGCGCAGTGCGCCTCCGCCGAGGATCCGCGAACCGAGCACGCAGGGATAAAGACCGCTCGCGACCAGAGCCGCCATCGCCGGAATCAGCTGGGGCGTGTACTGGTAATCGGGATGAATCATAATGATGATGTCGGCACCTGCAGCCAGCGCGAGGCGGTAACAAGTCTTTTGGTTCGCGCCGTACCCGCGATTTTCCGGATGCACCTCCACCTGGACGTTCGGCAGGGTGCGCGCTATCGCCACCGTTTCGTCGCGACTGGCGTCGTCCACGACGATGACGAGATCCACGATGCCATGCACCATGACTTCGTCGTAAGTCTGGCGCAACGTGCGTGCGGCGTTATACGCGGGCATCACCACCACAATTTTCTGGCCGTTTAGCATCGTGATCGTCGAATATGCGTTGAATGGCTAGCTTGCAAGCTCGATGACTATTTTTTACGATCCACGCTGCCTCGAATATTCCAGCCCAGGCCATCCAGAACGGCCGCAGCGCATTGCTCGCACCGTCCCGTTGATAAAGGAGCGCCACCCTGATTGGGAATGGCGTGAGCCTGCCGCAGCGATCGATGATCAGTTATTGCGCGCGCACGCCCGTCAGCACATCGACCGCATTGGCCACGCGCAGGACGATTTTGATCGCGACACGCCGTTTTACCCAAATATCGCGGCGCACGCGCGCCGCTCAGCTGGCGCGGCGGTTGAGGCAGCATGCGCGGCATTGAAAGGCGGGTGCGGATTTAGCCTAATGCGTCCGCCTGGCCATCATGCCACGCGAGACCGCGCAATGGGTTTCTGTTACTTCGGCAATGCTGCTATCGCTACGCTGGATGCATTGGAGAGCAACGCTCAACGCGTTGCGATCTGGGATTTTGACGGCCACCACGGTAACGGAACGGAAGCGATTGTAGCTGGCAGTGAGCGGATTCGATTTGCATCAATCCATCAGTTCCCGGCGTATCCCGGGACTGGCACGAAATCGTTTGAGAACATTGAGAATTTCCCCATCGCCCCTTTCACACCGCGCGCTGGAATTGTCGATGTCGCGCGTCGTTCTCTTGATAGATTGGTCGGGTTCGAACCTGATTTGCTTTTGGTTTCAGCAGGATTCGACGCATATGCGCGGGATCCTCTGTTGCAGTTAACGCTCGAGCGCGACGACTTCGCAATGTTCGGCGAGTGGTTAAGGCAAATCGATATTCCTGTCGCAGCTCTCCTCGAAGGCGGCTACAGCAATGATTTGCCCGAGTTAATCGACGCGTTTTTATCCGCTTGGAATGGCTGAATTGCAGCGGCTCTCGGCGGTCGCAAAACGCCGTTGCAGTTGTTCTTTTTCACCAACGCCGTGCGGAGTCATTCTCATCAACCGTGCAGCCGCATCTTCAATGTCGTGATATTTGTGCTCGGCCGCTCTGGCTTTTACCGCGAGCAGACCGCACCGGTGAACGTTTGTGAAATCACCGTAAGGGAACTTGTATCGGCGCTTCGTATTCACAGCGTAACGTTCGTCCACGCCGAGGTGCCACTTCGCGTATTCGGCAAAGCCGTGCGCGCGGATAAACTCGTTTTCCACATCAGGCGAAGGTTTGTGTTCCCGCCACGCGCCTTTGCCATCAGCGATCAGATGTCCTTCCTGGATAAGTTGAGATGCAAACGCGACGGCATTTTCGTTGACCTTCATGGTGCCGCCCGACTGCGCGCGGGCATCACTGCTTGCGCTAAGACAAACGATCAGTCCGATCCACACTATGGAATTGAGTTTACCGACGGCTGCTTTCATTCTCGGAAGCCGAAACGTTTGCCTCACACCCAGAAATGGCAACAGTATTCGCCTCAGCGGGCCGTAGTTCAGCTTGGTAGAACGCTTGAATGGGGTTCAAGAGGTCGTGGGTTCGAATCCCGCCGGCCCGAAAGATTTTTAGCCACGGATTTACACAGATGAACACAGATTGTCCGTGGCACAAAAAAGTCATCCGTATAAATCCGTGTTCATCTGTGGCTAGATGCTAAGTGCTGGAATCGTCGGACTGCCGAATGTCGGGAAATCAACGCTTTTCAATGCGGTCACACGCACGCACAAAGCGCCGGCAGAAAATTATCCGTTCTGCACGATTGATCCGAACGTTGGCGTGGTGATCGTGCCCGATCCGCGCCTGGAAAAGATCGCCGAGATTTCTCACTCGAAGAAGATCACACCGACAGCGATCGAGTTTGTGGATATTGCTGGACTGGTCAAAGGCGCGAGCGCGGGTGAAGGGCTCGGTAATCAGTTCCTCCATCATATTCGCGAAGTCGAAGCGATCGTGCAGGTGGTGCGTTGTTTTGAAAATCCCGACGTTCATCACGTCAGCGCAACTATTGATCCGGTGCGCGACATCGAGGTCATAAATACCGAGCTCGTACTGGCTGACCTGGCTTCGTTGCAGAAGCGACGCGACCGAATACAGAAGCAACTGCACGCCGGCGAAAAAGCGGCAATCGTTGAAAGTGCAATCATCGAAAAATTACTCCCGCATCTCGACCGCGGAAAGCCGGCGATTACCGCTGAGTTGACTCCGGAAGAGAAGGCAGTTGCTCGAGCTTTCTTCCTGCTGACGTCAAAGCCAACAATTTTTGCCTGCAATGTGGCGGAATCGGATTTGGCAGCGATTTCGACGGGCGATGCCGCGAATCCCTCCACGCGATATGTCGATCTGGTTCGAGATTACGCGAAGCACCATTTCGCCACTGAAGCAATTGTCATCAGCGCGCACATCGAGAGCGAGCTGGTTGATCTTAGCGAGCAGGAGGCCCTGGAGTATTTACGTGGGCTCGGCGTCGAAGACAGCGGCGTGCACGCGCTCATTCGCGCGGTTTATCATCTGCTCGGTCTGCGGACATTTTTTACCACTGGCGAAAAGGAGACGCGCGCCTGGACCATTCACGCCGGCGACAAAGCGCCAGCCGCAGCCGGGGCGATTCACTCCGATTTTGAGCGCGGGTTTATCGCAGCGGAAACCATTTATTACAACGATCTGCTGGCAGCTGGTTCTTTCGCGAAAGCACGCGAAGCAGGCAAACTGCGTTTGGAAGGAAAAGATTACGAAGTACGCGATGGCGACGTGATTCTTTTTCGATTCAACGTCTAAATTGTAGAGGCGTATGTGTCAGCGCCCACCAGATTGGCGCTTCGCACAGCGAAGCGGCTACAACGCGCCAAGGTATAAGATCCGACCGCATTGCTCGCAGCTGACGATTTCCTTTCCCGCTTTGACCCGCGCCGCGGTCGCAGTCGTCACTTTCATGTGGCAGCCGGTGCAGACGCCATGCTCCACGGCGACAATCGCAGCGTCGCCCTTGCTGTTGAAGAGGCGCTCGAACTGGTCGAGCACATCGGGGTCGATTTTAGACGCGAGCGCTTCCCGCTCATTTGCCAGTTCTGCCTGCTGCGTTTCCAGCGCTTTTGATTTTGTTTCGAGGTCCGCCAATTGCCGCGAGACGCTGTCCTTCGTTGCCCGCGCGCTTTTATCGGCCGCTTCGATTTCGCCTTTGAGCTTGTCGGCCTCGATCATCAATTCGAGTTCCTGATCCTCGAGTTTTCGGATTTCATTTTCGTACCGCTCAATTTCGTGGCTGATCGCCTGAAACTCATCATTCTTCCGGGTTTGATACTGCTGCGTCTTGAGGCGTGAGATGCTTTCGGTACGTGTGCCCACGTCGAGTTCCAATTTTTTGCGCTCAACTTCGACCAGGCGTCCTTTTTGTTTCAACGATTCAACGCCCGCTGCCGTTGCAGCTAGTTGCGATTCAAGATAAGCCCGTTCCAACGGCAGTGTTTTGATCTCAGTCTGGATCTGTCTGATCTTTTGTTGTCGATCTTGAAGAACGAGCAGTTGTTCCAGTTCCGAATGCACGAGCGCTCAACCTATTGATTCGGCAAAGGGGCGTCAATCATTGGCCAGCAGGGCTGAGTTGATTTAACGCTTCGAGCACCTGCTCGGGGCGCGCGCGCACGGCAATGTTCCCGGTAAGATTCACCCAGCGAACAACGCCGTTCGAATCAAGGAGAAATTCAGCTGGGCGCGCTATGTCCGCTCCTTTCGGTCCCGCTCCAGGATGCAACACATCATATCGGCGGATGACTTCGGCCTTCGAATCGGAAAGCAATGGGAAGGCGTAACCTAGCTTTTGCGATTGTCGTCGATTAATCTCCGGTGGATCGACGCTGATGCCGACAACTCGCACACCCTGCGCCTCGAACTCGGCAAGCCGTTGCTGGAAACTCCGCAACTCGGAGTTGCAGAGAGGTCACCAAAATCCACGATAAAAAATCAGCACGACAGCTCTCGAACCGGAAAGTAAATCGCCGAGACCCACGGGCTTTCCATTTTGATCCAATAGTATAAAATCCGGTGCCTTTTGCCCAACGTGCGGCGCACTACTCGAACTGGGGACCTGTCGCAACATGTAAAAGATTCCGTAACAAAAAAACGCAAAGAATAGGAACGCTATTGCGCTGAAGATCAAACCAAAAACTTTACCCCGGTAACGTTGCGGCCGACCAAAGGCGCGAAACAAGCCGCCGATTAATAACGCGGCGCCGATTCCGAAAAGCAAAAGATTCGCCCATGGAAAATCGCGCGTGATTTCAAATTGGGCGAAGAACCCGTAGGAGAACAATCCTCCGACAGCGACCACGAAGCCGATCCAGATCGGCCAGTTCCATTTCCGTTTCATGCCGACCTTGCCATTGCCATTCGCAGAATCCAGCGATAGAGCCCAAAGGCAATTGCCGCAAACGCAACACCGCCGATGATCTCGCCAGCGAGCTCGAATCCCGGGCCAACGAGCGCGAGCGGTGCGTCCTTGCCGGAGAAGACGATTATCGCTGAAATCACAACGCCGATAATTCCTTCACCGACAATCAACCCGGACGCGAGCAGCACACCTAGCTGCTTGGTGGCTTCCGGTTTAGGAGTGCGGTCTGCGCGCCTATCAAAGAGCCAACCGGCTATCGCGCCGACAACGATCATCAACGTGCTTTGCGTCGGCAGATAAATCCCAAGTCCCACCGCCAATGGCGGAACGCGCATGTGTTTTGTCGTGCGCGCAAGAATTTCGTCCAGCAAAATGATGCCGATGCCAATCATCCCGCCTATTCGAATTAAGCTCCAATCGATATCAGCGGCGATGACGCCCTGCGCCAGCGAAGAGATCAATCCCGCTTGAGGTGCAGGCAGCGGGTGGGGCCGAAGCTCAGCGCCCGGCGCGCCGACGAACCCGTAGGCATGGTTCACGAGATCGAGCACCGGAGGAATTACGAAGGCGCCCGCTATGACCCCGAAAATTAACGCCACCTGCTGCTTCCACGGCGTGGCATCAACCAGTTGTCCCGTCTTGAGGTCCTGCAGGTTATTATTCGCAATGGCGGCAACGTTGAAGATTACTGCAGTCGTAAAAAGTGCGAACGCCATCAGCGCCTTGCTCGCATCCGGCGAAACGTACGGTTTTACGCCGATCACTAGTAGCAACGCCGCACCGATCACAACTAAAATGCCAATGCCGGACAACGGGCTGTTCGAGGAACCGATCAACCCCGCCATGTAGCCGCACACTGCGGAAACGAAGAAGCTCATCAACACAACGTAAGCAACCCCGCCGATGATGAGTGTGGGCAAATGCGCGCCGAGACCGCTGCTATTGCCGAAATATCCGAGCAACCAGGCGATCGGCAGCATACAGATCAGCGTTACCAGTCCGACAATGCCGATCGGGATGTCGCGCTCAGTGATCGGCAGTGTATCGGCCCGGCCGGCTTTTCGCGCGCGCGATGCAGCCATCGCACCAGCGAGCCCTCTGGTCACCGGTTTAACGAGTTTGAGAAGCGTCCAAATCGCCGAAACGCCGATCGCGCCAGCACCAATGAAGCGGACTTTTATGCTCCAGGTTTTTTGCGCGAGCGTCGCGGCGGCAGTCATGATATCGCCGGACATCGCCGAAAAATGCGGAACACCCCAACCCCAGCCGATCAACGCGCCGATGAGCATTGCGATCCCAACGGACAAACCGACCAAGTGCCCGATCCCGAGAAGAGCAAACGACAAGAAGAAATCATACCCGCTCACCGATCCGCGCCTGCCAATCCGAAATGTCTGCGCCACATCGGCGGCCAATACTTGTGTCTGAACGACGACCGCGAATACTGCGGCAACGATCGAACCCCACAGTACTGCAAGCAGACCGGCCCTGCCATGTTCGATGTCGGAAGCATGCTTGGAATTGCTGCTGCTCCCGACCTTCAGCACTTCAGCGCATGCGACGCCTTCCGGATACGGCAAATCGGAAGTTGTGACCAGAGCCCGACGCAGCGGAATCGAATACATCACGCCAAGAATCCCTCCGAGTGCGCAGATCCAAAACGAAGTCCAGAACGGAAACTCAGTCCAATAGCCGATCATGATCAAACCCGGCAGAACGAAAATAATGGAGGACAGAGTGCCTGCCGCAGAGGCAACCGTTTGGACAATATTGTTCTCTTGAATCGTCGCGTCGCGGAAACCACGTAAGATCGCCATCGAAATGACGGCTGCGGGGATCGACGTAGAAAAAGTAAGGCCGGCCTTGAGACCGAAGTATACATTGGCCGCGGTAAACACCAGTGTGATGGCGATGCCAATAATCAAGCCGCGAATAGTAAGTTCGGCCGGGCTGTTCGCGCGCATTTCTTGATTGGCTTTCACGACACGACTTCCAATTCTTTAATCGCGTGGCCGGCTACCATGCCTGACCAACGCGAGCGGAGGATAGTCTGGAATCGTCGGAAGGGTCAAGACGTTGAAATTCACCCGGCGCGTGGAGCTTCGTTTGGTCGAGCGCGGAAGGCGGCGAGCGCTCGCCAAATCAGAACATCTCCACAGGCGAGCGTTGAACACTGTCTGAAGTCATCTGGTCTGCACGATTCTCGCCAAGAGCGGACACACGGAGATCCCAGATTTCATTGTCGATATTGCGAAAAGCGTTTTCAGAAAATTTGTCCGGCAAAGTTAGCTTCTTCTTAAAGCGCGCGACGTTGCCCACGGCACGATTGATTTGATCTACCGGCAGCTTTTCGAGAATTCCGCAGATGGTTTCGATTTCAGGAATACGATGGCAAATCATCACAACGTCGTTTCCAGCGTTGATAGCGAGGCGAATGGTGTCCTCTAATCGATATCCCGTCAAGATCGCGCCCATGTCGAGATCGTCAGTCATGACCAGACCATCGAAACCAAGTTCGTTCCGCAGTAAATCTGTGGTGATCCGGCGCGATAACGTGGCCGGCTTGCGTTCCGGTTCTAAGCATGGATACCAACCGTGGCAAAGCATCATGCTGTCCACTCGATCGACAAATTGCCGAAACACAGCCAGTTCGTTCTGCTCAAGTTCTTCGCGGGTGCGATCGATTCGCGGCAACTGGTAATGAGCATCTGCAGGCGCGGCGGAGTAGCCCGGAAAATGCTTGCCGCAGCTTGCGATCCCCTGCCCTCTCATTGCCTTATTGAATGCCCCGGCGTTGCTCACGACTTGTTCGACAGTTTTTCCATAGCATCGGCCGCGCAGGGAGTTGTCAGCGTCATCGTCAAATGAAATATCAAGTACAGGACAAAGGTCCAGATTGAACCCGAAAAGGCGCAGCAAACGTCCGGTGATGTCACCGTGACGTCGAATGAGGTTGAGGTCATCCCTGTCGCGCAACTGCTGCGCGCTTGGTGGTTCGTTGCCAATCAGGCGCAACCGCGAGACGCGTCCGCCTTCCTGGTCGATCGTAATGATCGGTTCGACTTCACTAAGATCGCGCAAATCGTCGATGAGCTTTCGAAGTTGAGTAGCGCTCTCGATGTTGCGTCCGAAAAGAATGAACGCGCCCGGTTGCACACGCCGAAACAAGCCGGCGGTTTCCGCATCAAGTTCCTTCCCGGGGACACCGGTCATAATGAGTTGACCAAGCCTGTCAGTATTCATTGGCGCCAAGCTTCGACGTTCATCGGCAAGCGTTCAATGATGAACTCCCAGAGCGCGCTCAACGTTAAACCACAATCTTGTCGTTTCGAGCGAAACGAAACATCTCAGATTCAGCGATTCTTCGCCTCGCTCACAATGACAGCTTGAAATACTAAACGTCTGCCACGCCGCGGGCTTGCCGAAAACGAATTTAGCGTTTAAGCGTTGGGCGTTGAAAAAAATCGCGATTTATGGTGGCACGTTCGATCCCGTCCATCACGCGCATTTGATTCTCGCCCGGGAAGCGATTGAGGCGCTCAGTCTTGAGAAAGTGATTCTGGTGCCGGCGGCAATTTCGCCTCTCAAGAAGTCCGCTCCAGTTGCGAGCGGCGAAGTACGCTTAGCAATGTTGCGGGCGGCGATAAATGGCGAGCCGGAGTTCGAAGTGGACGAATGCGAACTGCGGCGCCCGCCCCCTTCGTACACAATCGATACGATCAGGGAAATTCGGCGACGTGAATGTGATGCAGAGATCCATTGCTTGATCGGCGAAGACCATGTCGAACGCCTGCCACAATGGAGTCGCTTCCCTGAGCTGGACAAAATGGTTCGCTTCGTTGTTCTGGATCGTACGGGTAAACAACCAACACATTCTTATCAGGTCATCCGTCGCCGGATCGACATTTCCGCCACGGAGATCAGACGGAGAGTTGCGCAAAATGAATCGATTCGTTATCTCGTACCCGAGTCGGTCGAGAAAATCATTCATTGCGAAAAACTTTATCGGGAGCAATCGAAATAACGTCGGAAAATTTAGCAAAGCGCTGCGCCGAACTGGCCTCGAATAAAAAGGCCGAGGACATCGTCGTGTTAGACTTGCGCGGCATCTCGAGCTTCACGGATTTCTTCGTGATCTGCTCGGGCGCGTCAGAACCTCAACTGAAAGCGATCGCGAACGAAATCGAAACACGGTTGCGCGAGGATTATTCTCTGCGTCCCGTGGCCGTTGATGGATATCCCGCCAGCCAATGGATCGTGCTGGATTTCCTCCAAGTGGTTGTCCACATTTTCCACTGCGATAAACGTCCCTTCTACAGCCTGGAGGATCTTTGGGGGGACGCGCCCCGGGTCGAATGCGACACCATCCTTAAAGAGTGAGGGCTTTCCAGCCCTCACTCAGAAGCCTACGGTTGCCAGGGCCGTACGGCCCTTCGAACCTGTTGGTTCCTCCTATTTCTTGGTTGGTGCAGGGGACGGTGGAGGCGGAACCTTCGATGAACCTTGTGGGGCAGGCGTCGGAGGCGGTTTGACGTCCATCAGTTCGACTTCAAAAATCAGCGTCGAGTTGGAACCAATATCCGGGCCCATTGCACGCTCGCCATAAGCGAGATTCGATGGAATGAACAACTGATATTTTGCTCCCTTCTTCATCAACTGAAGCGCCTCGGTCCATCCTTTGATCACGCCATTAACGGGGAAGGTCGCCGGTTGGCCGCGCTTATACGAACTGTCAAACTCCGTTCCATCGATCAACGTGCCCCGGTAATTTACCGTCACCATGTCGGTAGCTTTGGGCGGTGCTCCTGTTCCTTCTTTCTCGACCTTGTATTGCAAACCGCTCGCTGTGGTTTTCACACCGGGTTTGCTCTTGTTTTCCTCAAGAAACTTCGCACCTTCGGTTTTGTTTTTGTCGCCAAGTTGTTTCTGTTTCTGTTCCATGTCCTTTTCGAATTGCGCCATCACGTCTTTCACCTGGTCGGGCGTCAGTTGTGGTTTGTCGGCAAGTGAGTCTTTGATGCCGGCGGCAAGGACGTCTGAATTAATGTCCACTTTTTGGCGTTTCAGATTGAACCCGATCTGCATGCCGATGCTGTAGCTGACCTTGTCCTTTTGGTCTTTGAGTTGTGGTGATTTCTCTTGCCCGAATAACGGGAATGCAATTAAGGATGCGCTAGCAATGATAATAAAACGTTTCATAAGGTCGTGTTTCCGCGCCGCATTTGTTTAAGATTGGTCGCCGCAGAAAGTCGCACGCTAATGGATAAATGCCGCCCGTCAAGAAAACAGCGTAACCGCCTGTTTGGGTGCCGCGATTATGCCGGTGCAGCGGTCGCGCTGGCCGTTATTCTACTCGGATCGAATAACGTTGGTGGGATCACACTCTCGCACAGCGACGCCTTGAAAATCGGAAAGAGAGTCTGGCAAAATGAATGCAATGGAACTATTTCCGGACTCACCGCATGGAACAAAGGCGAAGATTTCGCGTCGGTGGGCATCGGACACTTCATTTGGTACCCGAAGGGACGACGCGGCCCATTCGACGAAAGTTTTCCGAAGCTCGTAAGCTTCATCTCAAATCGAGGCGCCAAATTGCCAACATTGCTTCTGGGCGTCGGTCGTGGACAGCCTTGTCCGTGGAACTCGCGTACGGAATTTCTTCGAGCGGAACACACACCTGAGATGAATCAGTTACGCCGGTTCCTGGTCGATACGATCGATCTTCAGGCAGAATTTCTTGTTGCCAGATTGGAGGCGGCTCTGCCTAAAATGCTGGCCGAAGCGGCTTCCGCCGACCGAACGAACGTGCAGCAACAATTTGAACGCCTTACGAAAACACCACAGGGGTGCTACGCGCTGGTCGATTACGTGAACTTCAAGGGAGAGGGCGTCCTGGCTACGGAGCGTTACCACGGCCAGGGATGGGGTTTGCTTCAGGTGCTTGAAGCGATGCACGGCAATTCGGACACCAACGCCGTTGATGAATTTTCGCGCGCGGCAAGCGCGGTCTTAAGCCGCCGCGTTCAAAATGCTCCGCCCGAACGCCATGAATCGCAATGGTTAACCGGTTGGCTTCGGCGCGTAAATAGCTACAGTGGCGGCTAATCTTATGCCGGGACGCCTTCGCATACTTCTTTGCGCGCTTTTGCTGACGAGCCTTGTCTCCTCAATTAGCGCCCAGTTCCACCTTTTTGGACCGCGGCAAAGACCGACACCGCAACCGATGCGGAAAGCATCAGCCTACATTAGCCGGCAACCACCATTGAAGGTAAATCAATCTTTGCTTAGGCAGGCGACGCCAGACAACGTTCACGTTGTCGTCTCTCTTCCCAAGCAGCGCGCCTATTTGATGATCGGCGAGCAAATCGTGGCCGACAGTCCCATTTCTTCCGGCAAGCCCGGGCACAGCACACCTAGCGGGAATTTCTCCGTTCTCGAAAAGGATCCGGACCATCGTTCCAGCATTTATGGCGATTTCGTTGACAGCTCCGGTCGAGTCGTTCGCGCCGGCATCAGCGCCAAGATCGATTCCGCTCCCAGTGGAACACATTATGTCGGTGCGCCGATGACGTGGTTTATGCGGCTGACAGGCGAAGGAGTCGGAATGCATGTCGGGATTCTGCCAGGATATGCCGCATCCCATGGCTGCATTCGGATGCCGTCGGACGGAGCGAAGTTATTTTACGATAATGTAAAAGTCGGCACCCCAGTGAATGTGGGCGATTACTAGCATCCAGCCCTCATGTCGAGCGTAGTCGAGACCTCCCGCTGGTAAACCAAAAGCCAGTGCTACGGGGTTCCTCGGTTTCGCTCGGAACGACCAGTCGGGCTGTCGAGTAATTTCCGCCGCAAAAGATCGAGTGCAGTTTGAGCTGCTAATTGTTTGAATGTCTCGCGATCGGTTGGAAAGAAGAATTTCTTCACGTTCACTGCTGGCTCTGGTGAAGCCAACGCAACGTAAACAGTTCCGACCGGTTTTTGGTCCGAGCCGCCGGCTGGCCCAGCGATTCCGGTCGTGGCTAGCGCATACGTGGAGCCTGCGCGTCTCTGCGTGCCCTCCGCCATCGCGCGTGCGACGGGTTCACTTACCGCACCATGTCTTTCGATCAATTTTGGATCGACATTCAGGATATCCGTCTTCGATATGTTCGCATACGTGACGTACCCAGCGAGAAAAACTTCTGACGCGCCAGGCACGTTTGTGATGCAATTTGCGATCAAGCCACCGGTGCACGATTCGGCCGTCGCTAACGTTTGTTCTCGCTGCTTCAGCAGTGTCACTACGACTGCTTCAAGCGGTTCATCGTTCGCGGAGAAAATCGACAAACCCAATTCACTATGAATGATCGTATCGGCCGCCCGAATCGCCTCCGGCGAACCGATAATGCGCACTTCAACTTCACCTGGTCGTGCGCAGTAGCCCAACTCGATTTCCGGGATGGCCAAAACTTTCTTGCCAATCGCTTCCTCGACCAGCGTTTCGCCCACGGCGGCGATGCTGTACGATCTGCGCCGTAACGAAAGCGGTGACTCAACGATCGAGGACAAAATCGGCATCACGAATTTTTTGAACATGGGTTGAAGTTCACGGGGTGGACCCGGTAAAACAAAAACATGCGGCGACGGAATGCGCAGATTGATGTTCGCCTTCACGTAAAACCCTGGCGCGCTTCCGTTCTCGTTCGGAAGCACGCGCGCACCTGTGGGGACATCGGCCTGGCGCGCAATTCCCAAACCCCATTTTGTTCCGCGCACTTGCAGTCTTTGCTGAAGTGAAGCCAGTAATTGTGGATCCTGACGCAGGTCCAATCCGAGCGATTCGGCAACCATCTCCCGGGTGATGTCATCCGTGGTTGGACCGAGGCCGCCGGTCACGAAAAGAATCTGGCAATGCGGGAACAACTCGCTAAGCGTGCGACGAATCGCGTCAGTGTCGGGAACTGTGCGTCGCTCTTCGATTCGCAGACCTAGGGGGAAAATCTCGCGCGCGATGAGCGCAAGATGCGTATCCTGAACGTCGCCCAGCAAAAGCTCCGTGCCGGTGTTGATGAGCGCGGCGCGCATAAAGAAGTGATCCGTTAAAAAGTTAATACGTTACAAAGGCAAACTTGCACCTCTAACCTTGTAACTCTTTTAACTTTTCAACCAGCCCGGACGCTTTCGGGTCTAAGCCGCGGACTTGTCCTGTTTCTTTCGAATCAACGGCAGCCTTTTGCCCTCGACCACCGCGCGGTTGATCGTGACTTCGGCGATGTCTTCCCTGCTCGGAACATCGTACATGATGTCGAGCATGATGCGTTCGAGCATCGAACGCAGCGCACGCGCACCTGTGCCCTTGGTGACCGCCTGTGCCGCCAGGGCGCGCAATGCGTCTTTGGTCATCGTCAGCCGGACGCCTTCCATTGAGAAAAGCTTGGTGTACTGCTTGACCATAGCGTTTTTTGTTTCGGTCAATATCGCCACCATTTCATCCTCCGTTAGCGCGTCGAGCGAACTGACAACCGGGAGGCGCCCGATAAATTCAGGTATCATTCCAAACGCAAGCAAGTCTTCTGGTTCCACGAGGCGGATCGACTGTTTTCGGAGCGCTTCCTCCACTTCGAGCGTCGGGCTGCCAAAACCCATGACCTTCTGGCCGATCCGCTTTTGGATGATCTTGTCCAGTCCAATGAATGCGCCGCCACAGATAAACAGAATCTTTTCGGTGTTGACCTGGATGTATTCCTGATGGGGGTGCTTGCGACCCCCTTGAGGCGGAACATTGCATGTGCTGCCTTCCAAAATCTTCAACAACGCCTGTTGCACGCCTTCGCCAGATACATCACGGGTAATACTTACGTTGTCGGTTTTGCGTCCGATCTTGTCGATTTCGTCAATGTAAACGATGCCAATCTCAGCTCGCTTCACATCGTAATCGGCATTTTGAAGCAGTCGCAGAATGATGTTTTCAACGTCTTCTCCGACATAACCGGCTTCGGTCAGCGTCGTTGCATCGGCAATGCAGAACGGCACGTCGAGGATTCTGGCCAGCGTTTTGGCCAGCAATGTTTTGCCGGAGCCAGTCGGGCCGATAAGCAAGATGTTACTTTTCTCGATTTCAACGTCCGCGAATGGGTCCGCCTGAAACGCAGCTGACGAGTCTGCCGACACGGGAGTCTGCAGGACGCGCTTGTAGTGATTGTGCACCGCCACCGAAAGCGTCTTCTTCGCGCCATCCTGCCCGACCACATATTGGTCGAGTGCGCGCCGGATTTCCGCCGGCTTCGGCACGCGAATATTCGATGACTGACGACGGGCGTCCTCGTTCAGTTCCTTATCGAGGATGCTCTTGCAAACGTTGATGCAGCTATCGCAGATATAAACGCCAGGCCCGGCGATGAGTTTCCGCACCTCGGCATGGCTTTTGCCGCAGAAAGAGCACATGGTGAGGTTGGAAGCGCGGGCCATATGCGTTCTTCTTATTGTGCCGGTTACCCCGTCGTCTTCCGCGATACCATTACCTCAGGCCCTTCGACCAACCGGCCATCCGGAGGTGTGCTGCCATCCAGCAACTTTATTTCCTTCCGCGATTTAATTACTTCATCTACCAACCCGTATGCCTTGGCCTCGTCCGCAGACATGTAATAATCGCGGTCGGAATCACTTCGGACTTGCTCTTCCGATTTGCCGGTGTGCTGCGAGATGATGCGAATGATGCGCTTTTTAAGCTTGAACATGTAATCGACCTGGCGCTCCACGTCGCTCGCCTGACCCTGCGCACCCCCGTGGACCTGGTGAATCATGATGTCGGAATTCGGCAAAGCGAACCGTTTGCCTTTGGTCCCGGCACACAGCAACACCGCACCCATGCTGGCCGCCATCCCGATGCAATATGTAACCACATCGCACGTCAGAAACTGCATCGTGTCATAGACCGCCAGCCCCGCCGTCACCACGCCACCGGGTGAGTTGATATAGAGATTGATGTCCTTTTTGCCGTCCTCCATTTGCAGAAAGAGTAATTGCGCGATCACCAGATTCGCAATGTGATCGTCTATCTGGCCCACAAAAACGATGCGATCTTTCAGCAGCCGTGAGTAAATATCATAGCTGCGTTCGCCCCGACCAGTTTGTTCCACGACCATCGGAACCAACACTTGCGAAACATTTTTGCCCGACACGTTCATGATTCTTGTTCTTTGACTATGGGTTCTTTCGTCGATTCGATGCTAACATCCGCCTTCAGGAAATCAAGAGTCTTGCCCAGCAGAACCTGCTCGGCGACATCATCCAACGCATTCCGCTGCTGCAGTTCCTTGCGCATTTTCTCGGGCGAAATGTCGTAACGCGCGGCCTCCTGCCTGATGCGCGAATCGAGATCTTCCTTTGTGACCTCAATCTTTTCACGCTCTGCGATGCGATGCAGAATGAAATTTGTTTTCAGCCGATGTGCCGCCATGCCTGCGGCGGTATCGATCAATTCTTTTTCTTTTTCCTTCAGCATCTCGTCCGTGACGCCTCGCTCCCGATTCCGTTGAACTAATTCGGCAAGTGCACGGCGGGTTTCATTTTGCAGGAGCGCCGGAGGCAAATCGAACTGAATTCGCTCGTGCAAATACTTCACAATTTGAGCTTCCTTCGCCCGTTCGGCATCATGCTCTTTCGCGTGCTCGAGGTCATGCTCGATCATCTGGCGAACATCGGCGAGCGTTTTGCCGGGGGCCAGTTTGGCTGCAAGCGCGTCATCCAATACTGGCAATACCTTTTCCTTTACCTCGCGCAGCGTAACGGCGTAATCCGCTTTCTTGCCAGCCAGTTCTTTCACCGCAAGATCATCCGGGAAATTAACGATCACCAGCCGCGTTTCGCCCGGTGCTTGTCCTATTAGTTGCTCGCAAAACTTCGGCAGAAAATTCTCCGGAGCCAGATGCAACCAGAATTTCTTGCCGCCTTGCAAATTCCTGCCGGCCTGCGGCGCGATTTCACTAATCGGCTTGTTTTCTATCGAACCTTCGAAATCGAGCACGGCAAAGTCGCCCATTTGCAGCGCGCGCTCGGGCACATCCACAAAATCAGCCGCCTGATCGCGCAAACGTTCCAGCGCCGCCTCGACTTCCGGCTCCGAAACCTTGGTGGCCGGCAATTGCACCGGAATATTCTTGCAATCCGGAAGCTCAAATTCCGGCGCAGTAACGACAGTCGCGCGGAAGCGCATCGACTTGTCCTCGCCAAACTGGATGTCCTCAATATTGGTCAGTGACGCGACACGCAGTTGCTCTTGCTCGATGGCGCCATGATAGCTTCTCGAGACCAGTTTTTTGGTCAATTCGTCCTGAATTTCCTTGCGAAACCTCTTGTCGATCACCGAACGCGGGGCCTTACCTGGCCGGTAACCTGGGATTTTTGCGAACCGAGCGAAACTGCTTGCGATCGCATCCCATTCCTTCGCCACTTCGTCGGCAGGCAATTCAATTTGCAGCTTCGAGACGGAGCCCGGCTGCTTTTCCACTTCAACTTTCATGCAGGCTCACGCTACGCTGCGCGCTTTGGTAGGCAACCGCTCCGGTTGCCGCTGAGTTGTAGTGCCCGCTGTCCGGGTGGACCTGTCCGGTGGCAGATCCGCCACTGCGCTATGGATAGCGCAAAATCAAACCACCCGTTCGCCGCGGATGTAAACCGAATGTCTCTGCTGAAATCCAAACCAGTACGCCAGTTCACGATAATCTTCGCAATCGAAGATGGCGAAGTTGGCGCGTTTTCCTGCATCCAACGAACCGATTTTGTTTCCGCGATTGAGGCTATAGGCGGCGTTGATAGTTGACGCCGTGATCGCTTCCGCCGGCGATAGTTTCATTTGCGTACAGGCGAGCGAAAGAATCATCGGCATGCTTGGCGTAGGCGACGACCCGGGATTGAAATCGGTCGCGAGCACGACCGCAAGTCCAGCCTCGATCATCTCCCGCGCAGCGGGATAACGCTTCGATCCCAGCGCGTAAACCGATCCCGGCAGCAAGACCGGCTGTACGTTTGCCTTCTTCAAAGCCGCAATCCCCTGCTCGTCCGTTTGCTCCAGATGGTCGGCCGTGGTCGCACCCAATTCGGCCATCAATTTCGCGCCGCCGGAATTGGTCAGTTGATCGACGTGCCCGCGTAATTGCAATCCGAGCTTTTTGGCCGCGGACAAAACTTTCCGCGACTGGGCAATATCGAAATAGCCCGGCTCACAAAAAACGTCGCAGAATTCCGCTAATTTTTCGGTCGTGACGCGCGGCAACATTTCTCCGACCACGACGTCCAGATACTCGTCAGGCGAGAGTTCCCGTGGAACCGCATGCGCGCCGAGAAACGTGGGCACGATTTCCAAAGCCACCTCGTCCTTCAGTTGCAGCGTAACGCGCAGGATCTTCAATTCATCTTCAACAGTCAGGCCGTAGCCCGACTTGGCTTCGGCTGTCGTCGTTCCGCAATGCAGCAACCAGTTCGCATGCGTCTTTGCCTGCGCGAGAAGATCGAGTTCACTCGCAGCGCGGGTTTTTTCCACAGTTGACCAAATTCCGCCGCCCGCTTTCGCAATCTGCTGGTACGTTTCGCCTCGTGCGCGGCGCTCGAAGTCGTCGAGCCGATTTCCTGCAAAGACCAAATGCGTATGCGCATCTACGAATCCCGGCATCACAACGCGACCGCCGGCATCCACAACTTCTGCGTCGCGAATATTCTTTTCAATCTCGTGGCTCGGACCGACGCTTTCGATCTTGCCATCGCGGATGAGCATTCCGCCATCGCGAATAATCGCGAGTTCAGACATCTCTGCACCAACGCGCGGGCGCTTTGGTCCGGTCAGCGTGATGAATTGCGAGGCGTGCAGGACGGCAAGTGAACTCATTGTTCGTTGAAAAGTTGAAGACCAAATGGGCCAAGCCGCCTGGTCAGTTCCACGTTAACGCTTCAACCTAGTTTACTCTCTACAACGTGATTAATCTTCTTGAACTGCCCTTCTGAATCCGCACTTACCTTTTGAACTTGTTCCTGGAGGCGAGTCTTAAATTTTTCGTCCTTCAGTTGACCGAGATTAATCCGCACGTTCATCGCTGCGCCTTCAATGCAGGCGCGAGTAGCCAGCGCTCCGACGCCGACATCTGAAATCGAAGCAGGATTTCCTTTATCAGCCATCTGCGATAGCAGTTCGTAAGACTTCGTGGCGGTCTCCATCACTTTCAACGGCACCTCCGCTGCGCGTTTTGTCGCATCCTGGATTGCCGCCAGGCGCGCCGCTTTTTCTTCTGATGAATCCCTGGGCAATCCGAATGCATCCATCACTTTGTTGAACGCAGCCGTGTCTTCGTCGACAAGCGACAGCAATTCGTCTTTGAGTTGCTGCGCCTTAACGGCCCAATCACTGAAATACTCGAGCTTATCGTCCCAGCCGCGTTTGCCGGCGGAGAGATTGGCGACCATTCCGCCTAACGACGCGCCCAGGGCTCCCATCAGCGCGGCGACGGAACCCCCGCCCGGCGCGGGCGAATCGCTCAGGGTCTCATTGCAAAACTCGCGCATATTCAGTTTCGCGAGGGACGGCCCGGGTGCAGCGGATTCGATCTTCAATTCGATCACCTTTTCTTTCGCTTCAAAAGGTTTCAGTTCACTCAGGCCCATCGACCGGCCGGCAATGTCGATCAATTCTTCTTCCGAAACGCCCTCTGACCATCGTTGTTTGCGGAGAAAATATCGGCCGGCATCGACCAGGGATTTCTTGGGCACCATGCCGACGATCTCCGATCCAGTGACGCGTAAACCGCGTTTTGCCGCAGCTTCTACGCAGGCGTCGAACGCCACGTGTAACGGCGTTTCGTCAATATTCGTTAAATTCATCGAGACCTGCGCAATGCCATATTCCTTCACGAACCAGCCAATTGCTTTCACGTGTTTCAACACACCGGGAATACGGACCGCCTCGCCATTTGCGTTTAAGACTGGTTTTCCCGATGGCGTGCCATCTTCGGTCTTCGCTCTTCCCTGCTCTCGCACATCGAATGCGACTGAGTTCGCGCGCCGCACAGACTTCGTGTTCAAATTCACATTGTAAGCGATAAGAAAATCGCGAACGCCAATCACTGTCGCGCCGGACTTTTCGTTGAACGCCGCTGGCCCGAAATCCGGTTTCCACTCCGGTTGTTTGATTTTTTCGCTGAAGCCTTCGTATTCGCCTGCGCGAATCACAGCAAGATTTGCCCGGGACTTATCCTTGGCCGCTCTCTCATAGAGATAGACCGGAATTTTCAATTCCTCCCCGACACGTTTACCCAGCCGATTTGTGCATTCGATCGCTTCTTCCCAGCTCACGTTGCTTACCGGAATGAACGGGCAAACATCCGTTGCGCCCATCCGCGGATGCGCGCCTTTCTGTTTCCGCATGTCGATCAGTTCAGCCGCTTTTCTAATCCCGCGAAACGCCGCCTCCACTGCGGCATCCGGATCACCGACAAAAGTCACTACCGTCCGATTGGTGCTCGCCCCGGGATCGACATCGAGCAACGAAACGCCATCGACCGACTCAATGGCGTCAGTAATCTGCCGAATCACATTATGGTCACGTCCCTCAGAAAAATTCGGCACACACTCGATCAATTTTTGCATTGGACCAGAATTGCTTATCACCCAGCGAAGAGTCGCGCAATCTCTGATGGCACAGTCGACCTAGCCTGTGGCAGATAATCGCCGCGGTAACTTCTCTTGGCTTGGGCGTCAAATACGGCCCAAAGTTCGCGCCAAATCAGTAGTCCGACTCTTTGCTCTGAATCATCCCAGCGGATGACGACATCGTGATCGGTGAAAGCAGGTTTGGAATTTAATATCCGAAGCTGATCGATGATCTTTTGAGTCGGCTCGCGCGTCTGATCGTAAAGATAGAAGTATCCCGTTTCTCCATCGAATTCGAATACCCCGGCAAGATCCCCAAATGAACGCACGCTACTCTGGAAGATTTCGTGCTCAATCACAGCTCACGGTCAATCGCGCGGTTGCGGAGGAATTGGAATGTCGATCTTGTTTTTGGACGCGAATTCGATGGCGCGGGAGTAGCCGGCATCGGCGTGCCGGAGAATGCCCATGCCAGGATCGCTGGTAAGAACGCGCTCCAGGCGGCGCTTGGAATGTTCGGTGCCGTCGGCGACAACCACCATGCCGGCGTGCTGCGAAAATCCGATGCCAACGCCACCGCCGTTGTGGATGGACACCCATGATGCGCCGGCTGCGGTGTTGATAAGCGCATTTAGCAGTGGCCAGTCTGCGATTGCGTCGCTGCCGTCGAGCATGCCTTCGGTCTCGCGATTTGGAGATGCCACTGAGCCGGTGTCGAGATGATCGCGGCCGATCACGATCGGCGCTTTAATTTCGCCACGTCTTCACCAGTTCATTGATTGCGACGCCAAACTCGGCGCGTTCGCCGTAGCCCAGCCAGCAGATCCGCGCTGGCAAGCCCTGATAATGAATTCGCTCCTTCGCGAGCTTCATCCAACGAGCGAGCGTTTGGTTTTTCGGAAATAATTCAAGCGCGAGTTTGTCGGTGCGTGCGATGTCAGCGGGATCGCCGCTCAATGCAACCCACCGAAACGGGCCACGTCCCTCGCAAAACAAGGGGCGAATGTATTCAGGAACAAAACCGGGAATATCGAATGCGTTCTTCACGCCAGCCTTCTTCGCCTGGGCACGAATATTGTTTCCGTAATCGAATGTCACCGCTCCTTTTTTCTGCAACGCGAGCATTGCTTCAACGTGCACAGCCATCGAGCACATCGCTCGCTCGATGTATTGATCGGGATTTTTCCGGCGCAACGCCAGCGCGTCCTCGAGCGACATCCCGTGCGGGATGTAGCCGTTCAATGCATCGTGCGCGCTGGTCTGATCGGTAAGAACATCGGGCACGACGCCGCGCTTCACGATTTCGGGCAGAACGTCCGCGCAATTGCCGACTAAACCCACGGAAATCGACTTTCGACCTTTGCGCGCTTGATCGATTAAGTTTAGCGCTTCGTCCAGCGACCACGCGATCTTGTCGCAGTAACCGCTTTTCAACCGCTTCTCGATCCGCGCCGGATCGACTTCAAGGCCGAGAAAAATCGCGCCGTTCATGGTCGCAGCGAGCGGTTGCGCGCCACCCATGCCGCCGAGGCCGCCGCTCAAAACGAATTTTCCGTCGAGCGAACCGCCGAAATGTTTTCTTCCTGCCGCCGCAAATGTTTCGAATGTTCCCTGCACGATTCCCTGACTGCCGATGTAAATCCACGAACCGGCGGTCATCTGTCCGTACATCGTCAGTCCCATCCGCTCGAGGCGATTGAACTCAGTATAGTTATTCCACTGACCGACGAGATTGGAGTTCGCAATCAGGACACGCGGCGATTCATCGTGCGTCCGGAATTTCCCAACCGGCTTTCCCGATTGGACCAGGAGCGTTTCGTCGTTCTCGAGTTCGCGTAGCGAGCGGACGATGGCGTCGAATGCTTCCCAACTCCTCGCGGCCCGACCTGTTCCGCCATAAACCACGAGTTGATCCGGATTCTCCGCGACTTCGGGGTCGAGATTGTTCATCAACATGCGCATGGCCGCTTCCTGGTGCCAGCCTTTGCACGTGCGTTCGCTGCCGCGTGGCGCGTGAATGATTCGCTTTCCACTCATGACTCTTCCGCCTCCTCAATCAAAATCGCCCCGGCGAATCGCTTCAGCAACATGCGCAATATCGCCCGAGAGCATCCGGTCTTGCGTGAGCGGGGGCGCGATTTTTCGTACGGCTGCGAATGCGCGCTCGACACCGCGACCAGCTTTCAACGGACGGCGATGTTCCAAACCTTCAGCGGCAGCGAGCAACTCGATGGCGAGCACGTTTTCCGCAAGTTCGACAATTGCCCGCAGTTTCAACGCGCTCGTCATGCCCATGGAGACGTGATCCTCTTTTCCACCCGACGTCGTGATGTTATCCACGCTTGCAGGATGCGCGAGCACGCGCGCTTCGTTTACCAGGGACGCCGCTGCGACATGCGCAATCATGAACCCCGATTCGATTCCTGGCTGCCGCGCAAGAAACGCGGGAAGACCCTCGCTTTTGTCGGGATTGACAAGGCGATCTGTCCGGCGCTCGCTGATGCTCATCAGGTCGGCGATTGCAATTGCCGCGTAATCGAACGCAAACGCCAGAGGTGCGCCGTGAAAATTTCCGCCGGAAATCACATCGCCGCTCTGTGTAAACACGAGTGGATTGTCTGTCGCTGATCCGGATTCGATCAGCATAATATCTTCGCAATGGGCGAGCGCGCCGCGCACAGCCCCGTGCACCTGCGGCATACAACGCAGACTATACGCGTCCTGCACACGCGGATCGTCCCTAAGATGTGACAGGCGAATCTCGCTGCCTTCCATAAGGGACAAAAGATGTTCGGCGGCGGCTTTCTGGCCCGGATGCGGTCGCGCATTCTGCAGACGCGGATCGAATGCTACCGGCGTGCCTTTGAGAGCTTCCAGACTCATCGCGCCGGAGACGTCCGCCACGCGCCCGAGGCGCTGCGCACGTGAAAGCGCAAGGCCACCGACGGCATGCATCGCCTGCGTGCCATTGAGCAAGGCGAGACCTTCCTTGGCTTCGAGTTGGAGAGGGTCTAGTTGCGCGCGCCGCAGTGCTTCGGCGCCCGGCAACCGTTGACCTTGAAAGAATGATTCACCCTCGCCGATGACGCTCAAAGCCAGATGGGCAAGCGGCGCAAGATCGCCACTGGCGCCGACCGATCCCTTTTCCGGAACTACCGGATGTACGCGCCGATTCAGCATGTCGCAAACCAGCTCGATCACTTCGCCGCGAATTCCGCTGAAGCCCAGCGTGAGCACGTTTGCCCGCAGCAGCATCATTGCGCGCACCTCGGGTTCCGAAAGTGGCGGGCCGATTCCGCAGGCGTGGCTACGGACAAGGTTCAATTGAAGTTGGCGTAATTTGTTATGTGGCACCTGGACATCGGAGAGCTTGCCGAAACCGGTGTTGACGCCGTAAACCACGGCATCGCTCGCTATGATTTGCTCGATGATTTTACGCGAGGCCGCAATGCGCGGACGCGCCGATGGCGAAATTGTCACATGCTCGCCGCCAATTGCCACAGCGGCGATTTGCTCCAGCGCGAGCGTGTCACCATTCAGTTCCACTTGCGCAGTCTAGTGGAAAAAAATTCGTTGGGAAGGGAGTTGGACAAACTCATCGGTCTAACAAAAAAAAGGCCAGGCCGAAAAACGACCTGGCCTTTTGGGCGAAATGGCCCTCAATAAATTGCCGGGCAGCGGAGCTATTTTCCACCCTTCGGCGCCGGCGCTGGAGCGACCTCCTTGTGTTGCGCGCAAGCCCCGAACCCCAACGCTGTGACCAAAAGAGCCACGACCATGATCCTTTTCAAAAATTTCAATCTATCTCGCCTCCTTTCCTCGCAGGTTGCTCCGGTCTGTTTAGGCAGGGAAGAAAGCCGAAGCAATGCTTTTCTTCACTTTTTTAAGCCGTCACGAATTGGCGGCCTGGCCTATTTTGAGTAGCCCGTCGTTCCCGCGCTTGTGGTGGTGGTCTCTTTCCGTTGCGCACAAGCGCCAAATGTTAAAGCAGTGGCCAATACGGCCACGATCAGAATCGCCCTTAAAATGTTCAATCTATTTCGCCTCCTTTCGTTGCAAGCTGCACTGCCCGTGTAAGATCACACGGACAACAACGTTTTTGTCAAGTCCTTTGGATGTATTGCCGAGGGGCGGGTTCGTCAAACTCCAGAAGTTCCAAGCATGCGTGCGGAGGTGATTCCGAGCGAAGTCAAGGTGGCAGCGCAGTCCCGAAGGCGTTCGGGGCGAAGCCGGGCTTTTAATCCCATGGAGTAAACGACGCATCGCTCAACGGGATCCTTCGACTTCGCTTCGCTCTGCTCAGGATGACGCCCGATGAAGCTCACGCCTCAATTACGACCGGCGTATCCTCGTCCACTAATTCGAATAGCTCGATCACGTCCGCATTACGCATCCGTACGCAGCCATGGCTTGCAGGCGTCCCGATTCTGTCCTCGTGTCTGGTGCCATGAATATAGATAAAACGGTTTCGCGTATTCGCATTGTGCTCTTCCAATCCGTCCAGCCATAAAATACGCGACATAATCAGGTCCTCGGTTGGAGGTGGCGCCTGGCCGAGCTCGAGCGGGACGCGGCCTACAAAAATGGTGCCGTCAGGCATGTCGCCGCCGATCTTCCCGGCTACACGAAAACGGCCGGTCGGCGTCTTTAAACTGCCCTCCTCCGTGCCGATCCCGAATCGCGAAGTGGACACCGGATAAATGCGGATCGGCTGTTCATTCTCCTTCACGGTGAGCTGCTGATTTTCTATCGATACGTGGATTGTTTTCATTCCAGTGTTTTCAACTCGCGACAAAATCCTGTGACAGCATTACAATCGCGATGCTCATGAGAGGTTATCATATCGCCGTTGTAGGCGCGACCGGCGCCGCTGGCAGTGAGCTATTGCGCGTACTGGAACAGCGAAATTTTCCGGTCGCAACTCTGCGTCCCATCGGTTCGGCGCGTTCCGCGGGGAAATCAGTACAGTTTCGCGGTGAATCGATTCCTGTAGAAAAACTCGAGGGCAAATCGTTCGACAAAATCGACATCGCGTTTTTCAGCGCGGGCGGCGACGTCTCGCGAGAGTATGTCCCGATCGCGGGCAAGGCAGATGCGATCGTGATCGACAAATCTTCGGCTTTCCGAATGGACCCGCATGTGCCGCTGGTCATTCCCGAGATCAATGCGCAGGACGTGGGGCTCCATCGCGGAGTCATCGCGAACCCGAACTGCACTACCACGGTCATGTTGATGGCTCTGTATCCGCTGCACAGAGCTTTTCACGTACGCCGGGTTTTCGCTGCAACCTATCAAGCGGTCTCTGGTAGTGGGACGCGAGGCGTTGAAGAATTGACGCGGCAAACAAATGAAATGACGCAGAATCAGAACGAACGGGGGTCTTCCACCTCCGCGAAGGCTACGGCGGACAGGCAATCCCCGGCTACAGTTTTCCCGCATCCAATCGCCTTCAATTTGCTTCCACACGTCGATTCGTTCCTCGAGAGCGGTTACACAAAAGAAGAAGTCAAAATGCAGGACGAAGCGCGCAAGATCATGCATTCGCCGGCGCTTCGCGTCTCGGCAACGTGCGTCCGCGTCCCGGTTTACCGCGCGCATTCAGTCGCTGTGACTGCCGAGTTTCAGCGACCGTTGTCGGTGGAACAGGCGCGCGAAATTCTATCTAAAGCGCCGGGATTGGAATTAGTGGATGAACCGCATAGGAATCGTTATCCAATGCCGCTGAGCGTCGCTGGTAAAGACAATTGCCAGGTCGGCCGGGTGCGCCTGGATTGTGCTTTGGAGAATGGCCTGTCGTTTTGGGTTGCGGGCGATCAATTGCTCAAAGGCGCCGCGTTAAACGCCGTGCAGATCGCCGAGTTGCTGTAGAACTTTGTAGGGCGTTTCTATGAAACGCCAACCATGCGGCGCGCGGTGCAAGAATGTTTGACTGGCGTCTAACAAAGAGCCCTTACAAGCTGTATCTTTATGGCGCGACCGCCACGCATTCCGGTGATGCTGCCTTGGGGATGCAAAGTCATTTATTTTATTACGCTTTGCATCGTGCCTCGCTGCAACGCGCTGGCAAATGATACCGCTTGGCAAGCGGTCTGTGAAACGCTCACCCGATTGGACCACTGGAACACGTACTGCATCATGGCGATGCCGGATCACATTCACTTGCTGACTGCGCCGCAAGAACGAGAGCGGAGCGTTGCCGCTTTTCTAAAATGGTTCAAACGCTGGTTTAATGAGTCATATGATTCGCGCGAAAAATGGCAATGGCAGCCGGGCGGCTTTGACCGTCTCCGTCGGCACGTCGGAATCAGCTCACGAAAAGTGGAACAACATTCGAGAGAATCCGGTTCGAGCTGGTTTGGTCACACACTGGAAAAAGTGGCCATATCGAAAAGGTTTTGCCGACGATGAATAAATCGTGGAGTCGGCGTCTGACACAGACGCTCTACAACAGGCGCCTTTACTATTCGTTCCCGGGGCGGTGCGGTAACAGTTTCGTAACTATTGTGGCCTTGGTGGCGGTGTTCCTTTTTCGGGTTTTCTCTTTCCCCCTTCGGCTTGTCCCTGTCCCTGTCCGTGCTCCGCTCCTGCAGGCGCGCTACCTCGCTGCGGCGGCGGCTGACTGTGAACACTCTGCATTCTTTCTTTTTGGCCGCGCGTTTCATCCGCAGATCCTCCACCACCTGGCGGAGTCACCGGTTGACGAAATCCAGACGGCGGACCTCCGCCACGTTGCCCGTGTTCACCAGCGCCGGCAGGCGCCGGCGTGCCGAACCGTTGACGCTGAGGTTCTCGCTCACGCCCCTTTGGAGGAATTTGCTCCGCCCCGCCCTGACCGACACTTGACTCCTCGCCCAATTTTCGTCCTGGCGGTCGACCATGTTCTAATGGCGCGGCTCCACCTTGGAACCGTGATGCCGGTGTAGCTTTGGCTGCTCCAGTTGCGCTACTTTCCGGACCCGCCTCTGCAGATCGCTCGCCGTCTCCGCCGCGGCCTCGGCCAGGTTCGAGCGGCGAGGGCGAGGCGCCTTCACGCGGTCCGGTTATCGGCGGTGTCATGCCCGGACGAGCTCGTCCGGCTGGTTTACCCCTTTCCAATGGCGACGGCGAAACGCCTAACGAGGAAGCAGTCGCTCCCGGAAAGACGCGTCCCCGTTTCCCGCGAGGGCTGGGCGAAGCTGCTGGAGCGCCACCTGCGCCCGCTGGACTTGTTCCGAGAACAGGCATGGGGCTTCCTGCTTCGCGCGCGGCCGCGCGCGTTGGCGGTGGAATGTTCTTCGGATCCTGATTCTTAATCTTTTCCTTAAGCTCCGCTTCGTTAGGCACATCCTTCCAGCCATGTTGGATTTTTGGCTGTTCAACCCTGGCTTTCACAGCGGGAGGCTTCGTTGTAGGCGGCGCTTTGGTGATCTTTTGCGGCGCCGCCACCAGGAGCTTGTTTCCCTGGACCTTCGTGAGCGTCCCGGATTTAACGGCAGTGGAAAGATTAGTTCGGCGTCTCCCGTTCGATGGTGAGCCGTTGAATCGGCCGGCTCGAGTATTGGTTAACGACGTTGTAATTGGGGCCGTAATTATAAACTACATTGTTTTGCACCGTGATATTGGTCACGTTCACGGTGTTTGTGATGTACGTGATGTTCTGCACCGGCGGAAAAATGCGGTCGCGCAGCACTGGTTCGCCGATAAATCGGACATCGCAAAAGTTGTAATATTCCGGGCCGATATCGAATGTGATGTCCACGTTCCCCCCGATCGGTTGCCCTTCGTAAACAATGCCTGGCCCGCGTGGAGGCAAAGGCGCCCAGCCGATGTAATCGCCACCGGTTCGCCACGAGACCCAGGCCGGTCCCCACTCCAGATCGCTTCCAGGGAACCAAACCCAGCCGTAGTCCGTGAGGCTGGCCCACCGGCCATAGTGATACGTGGCCCAGCCGAAATCTTCGTAACTGATCCACGTCCAACCGTAATCCGTGTACGCCCAGTATCCGTCTGCGTAAGGGCGCCAGTTCGGATCGCTCACCGCGATGTCCGGCTGCCAGCCGTATCCATAGCCCTCAACCTCAATCCAGTTGCCGCCTGAAAGATTGTCATAAATGAAATCGATCGATGTGTCGTCTCCACGCGCCTGCGGAAGAGCGGACGCAGCAAGCGCGAGCATCGTTAATACAAAAAGAATTTTTTTCATAATCGTGAAAAGTTTCTGAGGCATTCGACCTTTCCGCCCCGGGATTTATTCAACTTCCGATTCGAAAAGTGCATCCGCCCTGCGCGTGTGCCAAGAGCGAACAAGTGAAACCACGGATTTGAAACTCGCTCGTTTCCCTAGTCGCAGGCTTGATGTCGACGACTATTCTAAACGAGGAGAACCAGGGATTGCACGAATATCACGGATACAATGTCGTCATTGGTCACGCGCTTCGTCATTCTCCGATCATCAGTGAAATCCGTGTCATCGGTGGTTTTCCGGTCCGAACTCATCGATCACAAACGGAATATCACAGAAGGAACTTCGTCGTCCTCTTTCCGTAAACATTGGTGTACAGTGGTTGTTGCGAGGCGGGGACGAGTGAAGCTGGGTTGAATTCGTTGTTAAGAAGGAACCAGCTTGACAGCGACTTGCGAAGGTCAGATGAGGAACTGTCGGAAAGGGCTCGCACGAAGACGGAGCTGCGTATAGCTCAAGAGGGACACACGAAATCTGCTGGAAGCGCAGTAGCAGTGACGCGGTGAAATCGGAGGTTACTAATATGAGAACGAGACGCTTATTTCTGATTGGAATGCTCTGCGGGGTGATGATGACTACCGCGGTCACGTATGTGTTCGCAATTCCGGCCAACAGCAACTACTGGCGAATGGAAATCTGGAAACGCGGCGGCGCAGCTTGGACTGTCGACCAGAATGGTCATTCAGGCTGGCAGTGGATGGTGCAACCGATTTCCGATACCCCGACACGCGCAAAGCCAGCTGTCGTACCGCCAGCTCACGTGAAGGTTCACACCGAGCGGCTTTAGATTAGGCGCGATTTTCCCCTGTGGAGGCACCCTTATCGACTGCTAAAAGCGAACGTCGCAATGCAGGCGACACGCCCGCCGTGACAAGAAAAACAAAAGCGCCCCGCCGAGGCGGGGCGCTTCGAGTTACACCAAACTAAACGACCAAGTTTTCTTATCGTCAAAAGGTCAGAGGAGCGAACGGGGCCGTAGGATCGCCAGCGCTCGGAGTTCCCGAGAGCATCCCCAGGCTTATAGCCGACCGCATTCTGGAATGATGTGCCGTCGGCCCAACCGGTGACAGTAGCCTGGCCCACCCTAAAGACACTCGCGTCGCCACCTTTTCGTATCGTGATGAAACCTTTGACACCGTACGGAACGGCAGTGGACACTATGGCGGTGTCATAGACGTAATTTTTAGTAGTGGCAAAAACCGTAGTCGCTGGGTCCGAGTCTTTGACCGGCCAAACTTTCATGGCGGATGTGCCGCCAGGGGTACCTATCTGGTCGACGCCATTTGTGGTGGTCACCTGGGCGGTGAACGAGGCACCAGGAGCGTTCAGGAGCTTGATGACATCGCCGCCTTTTAGGTAACCTTTTGAAAGCAGCACATTAGCGTAATCTACTATATCCGTTGGAGGCGTAGGCAGATCGCCAGGCCACGCCGAAGTTGCGTCGCCGGTTGCTGATCCGTCATTCGACATTTGGAATTGAGCCAGATAAAGCTGGCGCGCATTGTTCATGGTGCCGGTCTGTTGAGCCTTGGCGAGCGCCGACGTTAACGCGGGCACTGCCAGTGCGGCCAGGATTGCGATAATCGCAATCACGACCAGCAACTCAATGAGGGTGAATGCTGAGGAGGGTTTATTTATTTTTATTTTCATTGTTGGGTTTTTTGTTCTGCGGGTTGTTCTGAGGGGTTTTGGGTAGCGGCGATTGACCTCAATCGCCCGGGCGGTTCGGGTGAACCGCCGCTACCATTTCTGTGCTCAGGGGGTTTTCATCTTGCGGGGTTTGAGGGGCCGCCTTCGCGTCGGCGGGACAGGTGTTCCGGGGGTTTTTGTTTTGGTTTGTTGTTTAGGGGTTGTTCTGGGAGCCTGCCCGCCATCCCTTACGCGAAGGCCGGTCCTGCTCTGAATTGGCGCGTGTTATCGCAATCTCTGCGAACATTGTCAATAGTTATTTTTATTATTTTTTACGTTTTTTTGGGAGCCAGATTTAGCCCAGCGCGCGCTTTTCGGAGAAACAGAGAGAACCACGGATGGCACGGATTACACGATGGTTCGGAATATGACCGATCAGGTTGCCCGCGAATCATCCTCTGCCCAATCCGTGATATTCATGTAATCCGTGGTTACTTTTTGTAGGCTGGAACTTCCGGCAGCTCTGGGGGGAGCAGCCCTTCCTCTTCTTCTTCGTTCAACGGCAAACCTGCGGGCGTGACGATCTTGGCGGTCACGAAGATGACCAGGTTCTTTTTGGTGTGCTGCTCCGTGTTAGTGCGAAACGCCCTGCCAACAAATGGAATGTCCCCTATGATGGGAACCTTATCCTCAGTTTTCTGCACGTCCTCGCGCATTAATCCACCGAGCACTACCGTCTGCCCGTCGTAAACGCTGACGCTTGTGGTCACTTTGCGCGTGCTGAACACCGGCTGGTTGATCACATTCGCCGTGAGCTGAACCGGCTGGGAAATCGAAATTCCCAGTGCAGTATTGACTCCCACTGCGTTGATCGGGCTGCCATAATTGATGAAGCCCTCAAACTCCACGACCTGCGGAATCAGGTTGAGATCTATTGTCGTTGCATCGCCGCCTACTACTGGTTCGACTTCCAGAGTAACTCCCGTGTTTCGCGAATCCCAAGTTGCAGGAGTCGTCGGCGTAACAACCACAGGGACACTTGAGGCTCCCCCAATGACAGTAGTTCCTGTCGTGCTACTTATTGATGGCACCTGAGGCGGGGTGTAGGTTAAAGGATAACGAAACTCTCTGACAACTTCGATAATCGCGCGCTGACCGCTCTTAGTGGTGACGCTTGGTGCAGAGAGAAGATCGATTCCCTTTTTCTGGTTGAGGGCGCGAATAACAACCTGAAATTGCGGATTAGTGAAGACCCCGGCCAATCCGAAGATTCCCGGAGCGACGCCAGCCACTTGGCCGAGGCCCGGCATGAGAAGCGCATCGAGCGCGCTGGCGCCAATCGCAAAATTGCCACTCTGGTTTCCTGATGTGACCGGATTCTGTCCAATCGGAACTCCGGTCGCCGGATCAACGAACGGATAATTCGCCGAACTGACCGGTACGCCGTTGCCCGCTGTTCCACCTGAGCCGAAAACTTTGCCATTTAAGCTAAACGGACCCAACAACCAATCGAAACCAAGTTCCTTAAGGTTATTTTGGTTGATTTCGACAAACTTCGATTCAATCTCGACCTGCTTCGGCGCGGACGAATTCGCCTGATCGACCAGGGCATCCACCATGTCCAGATTGTCCTGCGTATTGCGAACGATCAGTGTTCCGCTGTGCGGCCAGAACGTTGCGCTTGCGTTGGACGGAAACGATACGCCCATGCTTTGCAGCATTGTCTTCGCATCTGCGCGGCCGACAAGCTGGCGGTCGTTATACAGCGACTGTCGCGTGGTGGCAGTGCCTTGCAGTTGATTCACTGTATTCGAAGCACCCGCGCCGGTTCCAACACCGGAAGCGGTCTGAAAACTTACTGCCTCCTTTTCAACTACGTTGGTAGCAACGGGCGCCACCTCCGTATTTCCGCCCTGAGCGCTTTGGCCACCGGCCACTTGACTCCCAATGTAGTAGCCGACGTCGAGTGGCCCGCCAAAGAATTCCGGCGGGACGTGATATCGCTTTGTAATCAGATCGTTGCTCTGCTCGCTGAGCGGGATGAGAGAAACGGCATACGGTTCCACTTTTACTTTTAATCCAGCCTGAGCAGCGACGTACCGCAACGCTTCACCAAGTGGAATGTTATCCAGCGTGACAGTAATGCGCGCACCAGCCGGACCGGATACGGGCGCCACGACTGGGGATGCGCCAGGACGTCCGCCTGCCGGTGCACCTGCTGGAGGCGCGGCAGCGCCAGCAGGGGTGCACCAGCCGCGCCTGCCGGCGATTCAGCTCCAGTCGGCGATCCGACTGGCTGCACTGGCATCGACGGCAGCGCGACTTGTCCGAGGGGAACGAGCCGCAGCACGAGGTTCACACCATGTCCCGAAGGATCATTCTCTGCCGCCTGTTCGCGGAGAAAATCGATCGCTTCGCGAATGGTGGTATCGCGAAATTCAACGTGCGGAATGATGATGCTGTTGAGGCTATTCGACATCTGTGCCGTGCCGCGCAGTTCGCCCCCGCGACCTTTGTTGTCAGCGACCGGTCCCACAGCGCCATATTTTCTGACCGGTTGTTGCCAGGCCTCCTCCACTTTCCACATCTGGCGCGCGCGTGTCTCGTTATAGGCTTCCTCGCCATATTGATATTTGGTGTTGTCGACTTTCTCCTGGCCTCTCCGCGCAGCGGTGTTGTATGGGTCGAGCGAGAGCACCTTGTCGTAGCTCTTCATCGCCTTGTCGTACCGGCCGGACTGATAATAACCGTCGGCTTCGGCAAGGAGGCGTTTCACTTCATCGACTTTATTGATGAAGCCGGCATCGACGGTCTTGTTGAAGTAACCCGGCTGGCGCAAATGCGCGAAGAGCTCCTGCGCCTTGCGGCAGTTCGGATCGTACCGGTTTAAGATTTCACTCAGGACGGCTTCAGCCCCGGCGTAATCGCCCTCGGCGATCCTCGCTTCGGCCAAAACGGTGCCGCTTTTGCATACGCCTTCCGCTGCGTCGTCGTGCGCTCTTCCGGAGACGACCGCATCCGGCAGATAACCGATGGCGGTCTTAAATTCCTGATACGCGACGGTGTAATTTCGCGCTTTCATGGCGGATTTGCCGCGCGCAAGCGCGGCTTCTCCCTCGGGGATGACCGCCTGCCGCCGCTGCGCTTCGCGCTCGGCAATGTTATCCGGCGTTTGCGCGAATGCGCCGCCGCAAATGAGAAGGATGATGGGGACAATTGCCTGTAGCCACCGCTCTGTGGGTGGTCGGGAAATGCGACCGTGACGGCTCACAGAGGCGTTGCTACAAATGACCGAAGTCTGACACAGACGTCCTACAACGCGCTGCGCTTCGACAGTGATTGCGTTCTGGGTGGTTTTCATATGGCTCACTTGGTCCTTCTGAGTCTGTGCATCTGTGAACCGAGCTGATGGGCTCAGCGAGATAGAAGGCTAAGCCGCGATGGGTAGCGACGAGCGACCGCGGAAATGAGGGAGTTTCAACTCCGTGGTTTCTGCCTGCACTTATGCACATTGAGCCGCTTTTACTTGATCTCTTCCATGGTCTTCAAGGAAAATTTATTAATATTTTAAAGCTCGCTAATCACCAACTCTGAAGATTTGTGTGTGCAGGTGGACACTGCAAACGACCGGATCGCCCGTTCCCCGATTGACCGGATTTGTTGAATCAGGAAAAAAGGAAGTAAGGGAATGGGCGCAGGGCTTCCTGCTTTCCCGCTTTCCTTATTTAATCTGTAGAACCACGGATAACACGGGTCAGAGGTCCCGCGGATTGAACAAATTCCACAGATTTTGGAACAGATTTATTAATCTGTGCAAATTGGTAACCGAGGGAGCAGAGTCGCTGCGAAACGAATGACACAGACAGAGGGCCGAACGGCCGAGCGAGCTGGAACGAGCGAGTCAATCTGTGGATGAAGAAATCTTGCTTTGTGTCCTTCGTGATCTCTGCGTGAGTTTCACGGGTTCGCGAAGCCGATCTCGATCGGCACACCTGGTTTTTGGTTCTTCGCGATCACCGCTTTGTCCGGCCGAACCTCGATGAGCTTGTATTTGATTTCCTCCTGCGGTTTCAGCGAAAACTCCTGGTCTTTGCGTACTTCGAATTCGCGACGGCCGCCCCAGGTGTAAACGAATGTGGCCACCGATTGCGGCGAAATCGCGACTTTTCCTTTCACAAGGGTGACCTGCGCGTGGCTCTGCTGGTGTTCGAGCAGCAGCTCCGATACGTCCGCCTTCATGCCGCTGCTCTCCTTTTTTTCGGTAAATTTAATGATCTTGAAATCGGTGCCGCGAATGATGTCGCCAACTTTGAGAAACTGTGTTGGCTCGTTCTGGTCGATGTCGTTGATGCCAAAGGTGTCTTCGGTTCGCGAAGCAAAGATGTACGGGAACGGTTCTTCGGTGGCAGAGATCAAGTGTAGTTTTGTGGTGTAATCCGGGTGCGATTCCGCGTTGGTGGGATCGGTGTTGCCGCGCCATTCGTCGAGATTGGTGAACCCATCCTTGTCCGGGTCTTCATCGAGAGCGTCAGCGCCTTCGATGGGCAAGGCATATTCTTCAAACCACTCGTTAGGTACCGGCGGATGCACCTGCGTGTTTTTCAGCGTCGCCGGCATCCCGTCGGCCCCAATGAAATGTTTCTCCGGAACGAAAAGCCCCGAGCGCGCACTGGATTTCCATTGGGTAGGTTCCTGAACCTGCTCGGCGGCGCCGTCCAGCTCGACTGCCACGGCCGGCTGCGACGCAGTTTTCGGCGGAACCTTTGGCGGAGGGACGAGGCGATTGCCGAACTGAATGGCGCTCCACCAAATGACAAGGGCCGAAATGAAAAGAAATAGCGCCGCGGCCATCAGCACCGCGCGATCGTAATTCGCCTTAAGCCAATCGATTGCTTTCGCCATATTCAGCGGAAGAGAACCACGGATGACACGGATTGCACCGATGAGAAGACTTAGGCACGCAGATCAGGTGGGATGCGTTCCCCGGGTTGTTGCGGGCGCAATACCCGCTTCCATTCTAGCCGTGCATTTTTAAAATTCCTCAGAAGCGCGAGATCCAGTCCTTTGATATTCAAATAACCGATCATTTGAGCCACATGGGTTTCAGTGAAGCAAGCGACGACTTTGGGATCCGTGATCACAGCATTGTCGACAATTAGATCGGGAATGAGCTCTCCAATTAACTCGCCGCGATAACAGACCGAAAACGAGGTTTGAACTGATACGACGTGTCGGCGTCGGTTTAGTTCTATGATCATTGCGCGTTCGTAGAGTTTTTCGTCGAGTCCCGGTTTCAACTCGTTAAGCATTTCCATTGCGGCACCGATGATTTCACCGCTTAACTTTTCATGAATCATCTGCTAATCCGCGTCATCCGTGTAATACGTGGTCGCCTGCTCTCTCTCAATTCGTGTTCAGTTGCGTGCATTCTTGGTTAAAACGTAAACCGCAGCATTTCAATGGTGGCGGAGACTTCGATGTGTTCGTTACCAACGATGAAATTTAGTCCGCCGGTTGCGCCCGGTTTTCCGGGACTCGCCTCCGCGACTGGCGTCGGCGTTGGGCTTGCCGCTCTCTCTCGCGGCGGGCCTTTGTCCTTTTCGTTGTGCACGTAGAGCGTGCGAATGATGAAGAATTGTCCGGTCGAACCTGTGATTTCGTTCAGGACTTTTCGCGCTGCGGCGGGCGCGGCACTGAAGGTGACATCGACGATATTGCGTTGGATCAACGTGGGCGCCGGTGTGCTGCCCGGCTTCGCGCCAGTCGCCACTGTTCGCCCTCGAGCGGGAGACGGCGTCGGCGTCAATAACGCTCCATGTTCCCCTGGCAAAGGCTGACGGCGGAACGCCGTGACGCTGTCCACCTTCGCATCGAGCAAGATGTTGATAAGCATCTGGATCTGGGAAAGCTCCTGTCCCAGCAACGGCGCCACGGCTGTCCCGGGCATTGTGCGGGCGAACTCATCAAAGCCGAGCTGAAATTTGTCCGGCAATTTCACGTTGTTCGTGCGCGCCCGATCCTCAGCGGCGAGGGTTGCCTGTCGCAGACGCGACTGGAATTCGTTAGGCGCAAGCGGTAGCGCCGGTGGAACTTCGCTCTTGAGCTGTTCTTTAAATTTGTCCAGCGCTGCCGTGTATGTCTCGATGTAGCCCTGCAATTTTCGGTAATTCGCGTTGTCTGGGAATGGATCGAGACGCTGCAACCGGGTTCGCTCCGTTGCAGCCTGATCGAATGTTTGTTTTGCGTCGCTCCAAATGCTCCATCTCCAGTAAAGCAGTGCTGCGCCGAGTAGGATACAAACTCCCGATACAAGCAGAAGCGTGCCCAGAGCCCGGTTTTGCTGAAACCATTTCATGCCGCAAAATTATTTTTCACCACAGAGGACGCAAAGTTCACAGAGAGCTTTTTATTTACAGATTGACGCAGATTTTCGCAGATTCGGCATTCGAACGTCGTCATTCCCTCGTCATTCGTCATTCGGTTTTACGCCTCGGCATTGATCAGCAATTGAATCCAGAGCTGTCTCGACTTCGCTCGACCACGACAAGCAACATCTGATCATCCGTGTTATCCGTGCAATCCGTGGTTGGGTTTAAACTTCATGGCATTTTCACCGGTTTGCGCAGGGTGAGCTGAAGCTCATACGGGAACGCCCATTCGGTCTCGTTAGGAACGGAATTGGATTTGATGAAGCGTTCCGGGGTCTTTGCATTGATAACAAACAGAGGCGAGCTGGCGAGATTGCGCAGGTAATCAACGACGATCTCCTGCTGCTTCGGATTCCACAAGTAAAGGCCGTGCACGTTGATGCCATCGATCATGTTCGCGCCGGCAGCCGCGTTCTTTGCTGCCGGTCCAGCCGGTGTGGGCGGAGCAGTGGGCGTAGCTTCCCCGGCGCGTCTTTCGGGCACGCCCAGCAGTTTTCCAGCCGAAGTCGCGGCAAGCTCAGTGATCCAAATATCCGATTCGGGCAGATGCGAGTTCAGCTCTTCGAGAATCTGCGGCCAAAAATTTCGATCGTTCACAGCGCCAATCAGGGGCGTGGCGATATTGTCCAAAGCAGTGATTTGCTTTTTTAGTTTTTCCAAGTGCAATTCGGGCGCGCGCATCATGTCGTTCTTCTGCCGGATTGCCTGCGTGGTCTGCATAGCCACCTGCGCGGCACGGGTGTAGTAAGCCGACCAACCCAGTAGCGCGACGAGAATGCAAGCGGCTGCGGCGATGAAAAACGGCCGGCGCTTTTCCAAATCCTGCCTGCGAACGACACTAGCTGGACGCAGGTTTAATTCCACCGGACACACGGTCACGCTGCGGAGCGCCAGCCCGACCAACTCGCCAAGCAAATGCGCAGACCGCGGCACATCCTGCATCGGTGCCAACTCCGATACGATCACGTTTTGCAATGGATTGAAAAACTCGATCGGCACCTGAAATTTCTCGTGGAAAAACTCGCCCACGTACGGCATGCCCGCGCCGCCACCACAAAGAAAAATGCGAGCCGGCTGATTTCCCTGGTGTTGCGCGCGGTAATGCGTGACGGACCGCATCAGTTCTGCGTGCAAGCGGGTCATGGTGCTGCGCGCGATTTTCGAAACGCGCGCTATGTCTGGGTCGCCAGGTTCGGCGTAAGCGCCGCCCAGACCGACGAACCCGTCGCGTTTCTTACGAGTCTCCGCTGCGGCGAATGATTCATTAAATTCCCGCGCAATCGCCGCGGTGATCGCGCTGCCGCCCAGCGGAATGCTTCGCAGGAAAAATTTTCCGGGCTCGATGAAGAGAACGTTGGTGGTGCGCGCACCGATATCCAGCAGCAGTGAGCAGTCGCCCATGTCAGGGTAGCTGTAGCGAAATGCATTGTAGAGAGCCATCGACGCCACATCGACGATGCGCGTCCGCAATAGAGTTTCCTCGACGGCGTTATTGATATCGTCTAGCAGATCGCGCTTGATCGCGACGATGACCACCTGAATTTGTTCACCCAATCCGCCGCCGACCAGCTGGTAATCCCAGACAACTTCGTCGATTGGAAAAGGAACATTCTGTTGCGCCTCAAATGCGATGACCTTGTCGATCTTTGTAGCGTCAAGCGCCGGTAATTTTACAAAACGGGCAAAAACGCATTGCGCAGGCACTGCATAGTTCACCTGGCTTCCATGGATTTGCATTTCGCGCAGCATCTCGCGTAATACAACGGCCGTTTCGTGCAGCGCGAGGTGCGCGTCGCGGCGCTGTCCGGTCTCCGGATCGAGCGGCATTTCGCGTAAGCGATATTTGACCAAGGTCAGACCGCCGTGCGCCGCTCGAAATTCCGCTAGACCGATTGTTTGAGATCCGAGGTTAAGCGTGATCAGGCGCGCCGGTCCGGGCATGGCGTTAAAGCTCTAAATCGCAATTCCAAAATGCCAAACCAAATTTCAACAGCAAAATCGCAATTACAGAACGCGAGACAAGTCTCATCGACACTTCGTCTAGGTCATAAGCGAGACGAGCGGTCCTTCGAGGTTACAAGCCCCATCAAATGATGCGATAAGCCTTCAGTTCCTTGAAAAAGGTCGCAACTGCAGTGTTCACCACCACGACCGTGGGAATGGCAAACAACATGCCCCACAGACCCATGATGAGCGAGCCGCCGATTATCGCGATGACAACCACGAGTGGATGAACGTTCACCGCGCTGCCAAGAACAAAGGGCTGAAAGACAGCATTGTCCACCACGTGCGTGATTACGACCAGAATAAGTACATACAGCGCCAGATCATTCGGATTCAGGCCCGGAATCAGCGGTCTTATGTTTTCCGCCACCAAGGCATAGCCAAGACCAATCACCAGAGCCATGGCCGTTCCCAGGAACGGGATGGCGTTGAGAAGCCCGGAAACCACGCCAATCGTTACCGCGATCTCTGGGGGAAGCCCAAGCAGGATCAATCCGACTGTGAGCATCAGGCCTACCAAAAAACATTCCGTCAACGTTCCGCGTAAATACTTCCCGATGGCATCGTCGAGTCTGTCGAGGACGGTGAGTGACAATTCAAAGTAGCGATTGGGGACAAGGCCAATGAAAAAACGACGAATTTGCCCGTTGTCGAACCCAAGAAAGATGAAAATCAATGGTGCCAGGATCCAGGCGGACAACTTGTTCTCCAAGCTTGCTCCCTCGCCGCCGGCTGAGGACTGAGCCGGAGCGGCTGCGGCTGAGGCCGCCGAGGGCACTGCGCTGGCAGGTGCCTTCTCGGGAATCATATATTTCCCAGTATGTTGATTCGCTCGAAAATAATCGACGAACTTCCCTTCAATGGGAGATTTCCCATTGTACCCCGCGGCATATTTCAGGAATAGATCGCGCTCCTCCGGATTGAGTTCCAGCCATTGATTGACCCTGTCCATGAGCGGACCGGCTTCGTGCTGTATTAACGGCGCCACCGGGTTTGATTTTTCTTCCGCCGGCTTCGCTACCAACTGCCGGTATTTTTCATTCAGTTTGTATTTCAGGCGGACCTTGAATTCGAGCTTCTGTTCCTCGTCAGGAATGTGTTTGCGAAGCGTGTTGAAAGCGAAAAACAGGACCAGACCAATGGCTGCGAAGAAGCACAAAACTTGAACCTCGTGAGGCAACCACCGGATCTTAAAGCGGTCTTTCACCGGACGAAACACGAAGGCCAATAACGCGCCGACGATGATCGGCAGGATAAGACTGCTTAGCTTCCAGATCAGGAATCCTCCCACCATCAAGGCCAGCGCCGCAAACGCGAGATAGAAAACCGTGCGCCGAACTTTGCGCTCTCGCTCTATTTGTTCGAACTCCTGACCTGTTCATCCTAATCCGACGTTATTGGTAGGCGCCGTCATCTGTACCAGTTCATTGGTCGAACGAAGGCGATCGGCAATGGTGGAAGCAAGGGAGCGATAAATTTGGCAGGCCGTTTTCGCATCCCGCTGCACCAATCCGTTAAGGTCGTTGCGATAAAGCGCCAGCGTCCGGGTTCGTTCCAACGCCCGCGCTGTGGCTGAGCGCGCTGTTTCATCGAGCAACGCCATCTCGCCGAAAAAGGCGCCTCTTTCTAAAACAGCCAGACGCGTCGTGCTGGTCTCGCGGAAAATTTCTACTGCCACTTTTCCATCAAGGACTAAAAAAAGCGCGGCTCCCGGTTGGCCCTCCTCAAAAACTAATTCGTCTGCGTCATACGTGCGCTCAAACATAATGTCAGAGACACCCTTCAGTTGCCGATTCGAGAGCTGGTCAAAAAACGGCACCGTCTTGAGGAATTCTATACGATCCAATTCAGGGGTTGAACGCTTCCAGCGTTCCAGCGTTTGCCATAGCAATTTGTCCGCGACAACGTTTCGAGTCGTCATTGGTATCAATGGGTTCAAGCGACTTCGGTCAACTGGTCAATATCAACTTCCCTCCCCGATTGCCGGCAATAATAGTAAAGCGCGACCGACAACTTCAATCGAAAAGACCGCATATGGGAAGCGGCTTACGCTACAGCTGCGCGTTCGGGACAACGCGCTCCTTCGCGGGCGAGTTACCTTGGAATGGAAAGCGAGCGAAATTTCGGGCTGTGTACGTCCCAATTGTCGAACGAAGCGCCGGCTGTGATTTGGAATTTATCGTTGCCGGCCTGGCCCCAGACGTAGCTTCCCACGTAATCGCCGCTGGCTTTGCCGCTCCATTGCCCATAGAGAAATCCCACTTCACCAGTGCAATACACGTTACTTAAAGGCGAACCCATTATCTCGCCCGGCAGATCTTTTCCATCCGCACCAAAGTTTTCAGATCGAGAATTTGAAGCCGCGCTTGGTTTCTTCGTCGGCACAGGACCGACATCGCTCGGAGCTAAATAGGCGGCCGGAAAGAGGCCGAGCGGCGCCATGCCGATCTGAACCAGTACAGTCTCGCTCGCCAGTTGCGCGCCGTCAGACCACGCGCGCACCGGTCCGTTGTGAAATAAAAGAGAATTGTTGGAGGCGTTGAAACCTTTCGGCTCATAAAGACTGAGACTCGAAACCAGGTCGAGTGGCGTCAGAGCGGGTGCGGTGACACGATGTTGCGCCGCTGCAGAGTGTCTGGCCTGTTGCGCTGCAGCTGTGAAACAAACGCCGAATAAGCCGAGCGCGAGAACGAGCGCACCTCTGGACATGCTGGAACTCAAAACCAAATCGTCGTAAACGCCAGTAAAAACTTAGCGCAACCGGCAGGTGGTTGGCTGGCGGCTATCGCAGAGCACGACTGTTCCTTGTCATTTTGAGCGGAGCGAAGCGGACTCGAACAATCCCGTTGTGTAGCCGGAAAGTCATGCTGGCGGGGTTTCTCGACTTCGCTCGGAATGACTAGCTTCTTAAACCCTTCAACGACTCTTTAAAATAGTCGATAGTTTTTATGATTCCCTCCTCAAATTCTACTCGCGGTTCCCAGCCGAGGATTTCTTTCGCGCGTGTGATGTCCGGTTGGCGCACCTTCGGGTCATCCACCGGCAATGGTTTGTATTCGATTGTGGATTTTGTTCCTGTGATCCGGATGATTTCGTCGGCAAACTGTTTAATCGTCATCTCGCGCGGGTTACCCAGATTGACTGGTTCGTGGAAATCGCTCATCGCGAGTCTGAAAATCCCGTCGATCAAATCGGACACGTAACAGAATGAGCGTGTCTGGGAGCCATCGCCGAAGACGGTGAGCGGTTCGCCACTCAACGCCTGGCCGATAAACGCCGGTACGGCGCGTCCGTCACGCAGGCGCATCCGCGGACCGTAAGTGTTGAAGATCCGAACGATTCTGGTATCGACGTGGTGATAGCGGTGATACGCCATGGTCATCGCCTCCGCGAACCGTTTCGCCTCGTCGTAAACCCCGCGCGGCCCGATCAGGTTTACGTTGCCCCAATAGTCTTCTTTTTGCGGATGCTCGAGAGGATCGCCGTACACTTCCGACGTCGAAGCCAGAACAAACACGGCCTTTTTGTCCTTGGCCAAACCAAGGGTGTTATGCGTGCCGAGCGCGCCCACCTTCAGCGTGGGAATCGGGAGTTCCAAATAATCGATCGGACTCGCCGGCGATGCGAAATGAAAGACGTAATCGATTTGCTGTTCTGGCAGAAAGATGAAGTTCGAGACGTTATATTTGACGAACCGGAAATTCTCGTTGCCAGCGAGATGTCCAATGTTCGCCGGGTTGCCGGTGCTTAGATTATCAATGGCTATGACGCGATGGCCTTCCAAAAGAAGCCGGTCAGCCAAATGCGAGCCCAGAAAACCAGCGCCACCGGTCACGACGGAAACGGGCTTGGAATTTTTGGCCATTGCGGAGTTGTTCTAATCCCTGCGGGCGAAGTTTACCAGCAGGAACTCAGGGCGAATGATAAATGACGTCTTCCCGTTAAACCATTGAAGCATAAATCGTTGATCCGATGTGACGATGTAACAATGTAGCCAATTACGGCGATGTTATCATTCGGAATTCGACTTTCGGCATCCGTCATTTAGTTAGTCTGATGCGCATTTTGTCCGGTATCCAACCCAGCGGTATGCTGCACATCGGCAATTATTTTGGCATGATGCAGCCTGCCGTCGCGCTCCAAGCCGAGGGCGAAGCGCTTTACTTCATCGCCGATTATCATGCGCTTACAACATTGCGCGATCCGGAAGCCTTGCGGGCAAACAGCCGGCGCGTGGCACTCGATTTTCTGGCATGCGGCCTCGATCCGGAACGCGCGACGCTGTTTAGGCATTCAGATGTGCCGCAGGTTACGGAACTCGCGTGGATCTTATCGACTGTAGCGCCGATGGGTTTACTCGAGCGCGCCCACTCCTACAAGGACAAGCTAGCCCGCGGCATGAGCGCGAACGTTGGACTCTTCAGTTACCCGATCCTCATGGCGGCGGACATTTTGATTTACGACAGTGACATCGTGCCAGTGGGTAAAGACCAGAAACAGCACATCGAGATCACGCGCGATCTCGCGGTCAAAATGAACGAAACGTTCGGCCCGATTTTCAAGTTGCCTGAACCGCGTATTCGGGCTGCGACCGAAACCGTTCCGGGGATTGACGGCCAGAAAATGAGCAAGAGCTACGGCAACAACATCGACATCTTTGGTGACGAAAAGGAGATGCGAAAACGGGTGATGAGCATCGTCACCGATTCCGCGGCTGTGGACGCGTCCAAGGACCCGGCGCAATCGACCATCTTCCAGCTCTACTCGCTGGTCGCGTCGAAGGATGAAATCACAGACATGCGCGAACGATTTGTAAAAGGCGGTACGGGTTACGGCGATTTCAAGAAACAGTTGTTCGAAAAACTCTGGGAATATTTCGCGCCGATGCGAAAGCGCCGCGAAGAAATGCTCAATAATAAATCGTATATCGACGATGTGCTGGCCCGCGGAGCAAAGCGCGCCAACGAAATCGCCGACGAAGTCATGAACCGCGTTCGCAAAGCAGTCGGCTTGCGTTAGCCATTTTTCGACAGCCGTTTCGGCGCGGTGTTGCGCCACGCCGCGGTGAGCGCTTCGCGGACAACTTCTCTCTTCGCCGCCGGCATGTAGATGTTTGTGGCGCCTTGCCGGCCCCAGGCGCCTTTGACCAGTTTGAAGACGCCCGGATTACTTTGGACAAATTCTTTTTGCTTGTCCGGCGAGAGCTTTACCATAGCCCGATCCTTGTCCGGATATCCTAACGTTGCGAAAATTCTTCCGCCGACACGAAAATCGGGATGATGCATGTGCGCCGATTCAATCACTTCGGGAAAGCTCAGTGCCAGTTTGCGAAAATCATCGGCGGTCATTGGTGTTGCAGTCTGTTTTTCGATCCAACATCGCCTGTCTTAGAAAAAGAAATAGCGGCAATCCAAGCGACACACCGACAATTAATGTTCCAATTGTCGGCAACCAAAGAAGCCGCACCGACAGGCGTTTACCCGCTTTGGATAAACCAGATCAGCACGACTGCGGAGACCATCACATCCATCGCAAAGGACGCACTGATTCGGGCGGCGAAGAGCTGACGAAAGAACAACGAAGGATTCAAACCGTGCTCCAGTAGCCACGGCACGAATTGTGAGTAAGGGAGGAGAATCCCGAGCACACAGAAAATCAGATAGAATTGTCGCGCCTTCATAAAAGGATGGCCGCGCGCCACGCTAAATTGCGTCGGGCAAGTTCGTTTTGGTCCTGATACCATCGGCGAATGGCACTTATGCGCGTTCACGTTGTTCCGAATGCCAAGATCGACGGTGTCGCAGGGGAGCACGGCGGCGCGATCAAGATCAAACTGCGCGCACCGGCGGTTGAGGGAAAAGCAAATGCGGCGCTGCTCCGTTTTCTCGCCGAGCAATTGAAACTGCCCCGGCATGCCGTCATGCTGCAACGCGTCAGAGATCGCGCGACAAACTGATTCGGATAGCTGGCTTAACCGTGGAAGATGTACGCACGCGAATACGCGCCAGAGATTAAGACATGGCTAAATATGAGAAGCTCGAGGTTTTGACTGTCCACACAGACGGGTACAATGCGCATGTGACTAGCGAGCCCAAAGACGACGAGCAATTTTATCGAGACACCGAAAGCGTCGCCTTTACCAAATTAGACGATCACCAACTTTCGCTGCTTGAACCACTCGGGCATCGTCGAGTCGTAAAGCGTGGAGACGTGCTCTACAAAGCCGGACAGCGGGATATCGGGTTGACTGTTGTTTTGCGCGGCGAAATACAAGTCTTCGAGCGACGGGACGACATCGAACAGGAACTCGCAGTTGCGCACGAGCGCGATTTCATCGGCGACGTAGCGATGTTGCAAGGGACGTCGGCGCTCGCGACGGCGCGAGTGACATCGGAGGAGGCCGAGATTCTGTATGTGCCGGCGGCTGAACTCCGGCGCGCATTGGCCGAGTTGCCAAGAGTCAGCAAACCAATTGTAGACGCGTTGATTATGCGACGACGTCGCCTGCGTCGCGATCGCGAATTCGCAGGATTACGTGTGCTCGCTATGCGCGGCGCACGGGATGGACATCAGCTCGACGATTTTCTGGATAAGAACCACATCCCGCATCGGCTGATCGAATTCGAGAGCGAACAAGGTCAGGCTTTGAGCAATCGCCTTCACCTGGCCGCCCGCGATTTGCCGGTGCTCATTACTCCCGTCGGCGCTCCGTTGCGGCGTCCGTCGCTCCGCGAAGTCGCTCAGGTTGCGGGCTTGCTTCGGCCGCTCGCGCTTCAAGACGAAACGGAGATTTTGTCGGACGTGACCATCGTAGGCGCCGGACCCGCCGGACTTGGTGCGGCGGTGTATGCCGCGTCGGAAGGCTTGAAGACAGTTGTTCTGGAAAGTTATGCGCCCGGCGGACAAGCAGGCTCGTCCTCATTGATCGAAAATTTCTTTGGTTACCCCACGGGAATTGGTGGCGGCGATCTAACCTGGCTCGCGCAACTTCAGGCTTACCGCTTCGGCGCGAAGTTTTCGACACCGTCGCAGGCGCTGTCACTTAATTACAACACCGACGGCGAATACCGGGCGTGCATCGAGATAGAAGGCTGTCCCGCAATTCTGCGCGCAAAAGCTGTGTTAATTGCCACCGGAGCGGACTATCGTCGGCTCGACGCGGACAACCGGGAGCGTTTCGAAGGCGTAGGCGTTTACTACGGAGCGACTGCGCTGGAAGGTCAGATTTGCCGAAACGAAACAGTGATTGTTGTCGGGAGCGGCAATTCGGCCGGACAAGCGGCGATGTTTCTTTCCGAGGGCGCGGCCAAAGTGTTACTCGTCATCCGTGGCGATGACGTCACCAAAAAAATGTCCGACTATCTTTCGCGTCGCGTGCGAGCCCAGCCAAATATCGAAATTCTTTATCGAACCGAGATTCGAAAAATGTCCGGCGACCAAAGGCTCGAGCAAGTCGAGTTGGAAAACACGAAAACAGGCGAGCGACGCAACATCAAAACGCCGGCGGTATTTTCAATGATCGGTGCTCGGCCATGCACAGAGTGGTTGCCACCGGAAATCGAAAGAGACGACAAAGGTTTCATCAAAACCGGCGCAGACGTCGCGGAAGCGCCAGCGTGGCGCGAAAACAAACGGCGCCCCGCTCCACTGGAAACCAGTCTGCCGGGAATTTTTGCTGCCGGCGACGTCCGCTCCGGATCAGTGAAGCGCTGCGCCGCTGCTGTCGGCGAGGGCGGGATCGCCGTTGCCGGAATTCACCTGAGCCTGGCGTCACGACGTAACACGTCGGCAAACAAAACACCACAACAGTAAGCGAATCATGTCCGGCCGGGGCTGCTCTCATCTGAATGCGATCAAGTCAGTCAAGCAACCGCAACGCCGCGAATGCGAAGAGTGCGTCAAGATCGGCGACCACTGGGTTCATCTGCGGACGTGCCAAACTTGCGGAGTCACGCTGTGCTGCGACAGCTCACCGAATCAGCACGCCAGTAAACACGCACACGCCAGTGGTCATCCCGTTATTGCTTCGGCTCAACCCGGCGAGCGCTGGCTATACTGTTACCCAGATGAAGCCCTTGCTGAATACTGAACGGCAATTTGATTTCCGCGACGGGAATAACCATTGAACATGCCAGCAACAGCAAAACTCAAGCATCCCTGGTTACGCTGCCGGGAAGGGAACCATTTTCTTATTCCTGCCGATCCCGATCTTTTGCGACAGGAATTTTTCCTCCCACGAATTTAATGGCACGCTCAGCTAGCTGCCGACCGGAATTCAGGCCAAGTTTGTGCTTGATGTTGTCGCGGTGCGTCTCGATCGTTTTCACGCTCAGCCTCAACGAGTGGGCAATTTTCTTTGTGCCCAGCCCCGAGCCGATCAACAAAAAAATATGCACCTCACGGTGAGACAGGTTGTCGACGACCGGCAGATTTCCTGAAACGCGGTTTTGCGTCGACGTTCCCAGAGATTTTTGGAGCGGCGGAATGGCTAAATCCCGGCTCACATACATCTGGCCGCGCAAAACATCGCGGATGGCGGTCAGCAACTCTTCCTTGGCTGCTGTCTTCACCAAATAGCCATTTGCGCCTGCGCGCAGCGCCCACTCGGCAAAAATGCTTTCCTTAAGCGCGGCGTAAACCAGGATTAGTAAACTGGGCTTTTCCACCTTGAGCGCTTGGACAAATTCCAAAGTGTCGCCGGTGCCGAGCCGGAATGAGGTCAACAGCAGATCAGGCTTGCATTCGGCGATCTTACTTCGCGCTTCCGGTATGCTGTCCGCTTCGGCGCAGACAGTCATGTCTGGCTGGGAATTGAGATAAGCGTTGAGCCCAAAGCGAAGCAGCGTGTGCTCGTCCAAGACTAGGATTCGGGTCTTTGCGAGGCTCTTTCCTGAACTAGTCATGGCGTGTGCGCTGCTTTGGTTGTTGATCTCAGCATCCTGTCACGACTGCTTAAAATGTCCACCGTAACAGCAATTCGCCGGATCGTATTCTTATACAACGTCAGTCGTTCCATGCATAGGACTTTAGGCGCAGCTTTGGTTTAAACGTTGACAGCCAAGACCGTGGGCACGATAACCGTGGCCAAACCAAACAAATAACGAGGCGCACGCGCTCTACCTGCTCGCCCATGCTGGCTGCACGGATCTCGAACGAGATCTCGTTCAACCCGAATCAGAAAGAAAAATTATCATGAAATCAGTTACGATTGTTATCGCCATCACATTATTCAGCCTGTTGCCTGTGACATTGATTCAGGCCCAAGGCACATCAAGGGCTGTGGCCGGCGAAAAGAGCACCGCGCCCGCCGGGGCCGGTAAACGAACCGACGTCTATCACGTGCATTTCGCCAAGGCAGCCCTCGGCAAGGCAGCGCAACTGGGCGATTGGCTCAAGACGCCCGATTCCAATAATCCAATGCCTGATCATTTTGTCGTCCTTCGCCACCAGGACGGCGACGCATGGGATTACGTGGTTATTACACATCTCGGTCCGAAGGCGACAGTGGAAGCTGCGGGAACGGCTGTTCCTCCGGACAAACGTGACTTGGGCGCCTGGCACACCGATACATTTGTAAACGGGCCGTCATGGGACGAGTTCACGCGGGCCATGGGCATTGGTGCGGACTCGAAATCAAAGACAACCGGCTCCGTTTATGTTGTCTCTTATTATCGTCCTGCTCCCGGCCATCGCGAGCAATTGGAAAAAATGCTGGGCGAAGTGCCGAGCGCACCCAGCGACACGACTGCCGGCAACGTGTTGATGCAACACTTGGAAGGCGCCAATTGGACCTTTCTCGTCATCGCCCGGTACAATTCGTGGGACGATTTCGCAAAGGGTGAAAAAAACAGCGTCACAGAGACTACGAAGAAGGACAGTCCATGGTCGCGTTTGCGTGATCACACCGATTTTCACACCGACACGCTCACTGACCGCATAGCGCCTTAACGGCGGCGTCGATGGTCTCGGGAGCGCCCCGGTAGGCGTGCCAGTGTAGCGGTGCTTGTATCAAACACCGACCCAAGTGGTTTTTGACACAACTGCCTCTATACCACTACGCACACAAACGTCGGACGTGGGCCGGGTCATCGTCCGACGCCGGACGGACAGCGCGTCCGCGAATGACGCGGATTGTGAGCGAACTGCAAACCGTTTGGGATTGCTTCGTTCTTCGACATTCGGACTTCGTCATTGTCATCGCTACAGTGAATGAGACCTGGATCGAAGCTCGATTATGATTAGGAGCGGCAGCGCGACGATCACAAAACGCATCTACGTATCATGATACGTCAATTTGTTACTTGATTAGCCATTCAAACGCCTTTTTAGTTGCCGGACATCATGGCTACTAATGGGCTTCATCCTCTCGAATCACTGATGCGCGAACGCATCGTCGTGCTCGACGGCGCCATGGGCACGATGATCCAGCAATGCAAATTGTCTGAAACGGATTATCGAGGGAAACGTTTCCACGATTGGAAAGGCAAAGATCTCAAAGGCAGTCTCGAGCTACTGAATTTGACGCAGCCGCGGGTGATTGAGGAGATTCATTCCAATTACCTCGACGCCGGCGCGGATATCATCGAAACCAACACTTTCAGCGGAACAACCATCGGCCTGCATGATTTCCTGTTTCAAGGCGAACCTGCGCGTGGCCACAAAGATCAGGAATTCTTCCAGCGCGTGGTGGACGATGCCGGTCTTCACGCGCTGGTTCAGGAAATTAATTTTGAAGCGGCCAGGATCGCCCGCCGGGCCGCGGATCGCGTCGCGAATGAAACCGGGCAGCAGCGATTTGTTGGCGGATCCATGGGGCCCCTTCCTGTTGCTGGTTCCATTTCGCCTGATGTAAACGATCCGGCGTTTCGCGCAGTCTCGTTCGATCAACTTCGCCAAACTTATTTTGATGAAGCGAAAGCCCTGCTCGAAGGAGGTGTCGATCTTCTCATTGTCGAAACAATCTTCGACACGCTCAATGGAAAGGCTGCGTTGTTCGCTATCAGTGATGCATTGGAAAAGTCTGGACGCAGCGTGCCTTTGATGATCTCGGGCACGGTGATCGACAAGTCTGGGCGGAACTTGAGCGGGCAGACAGTTGAAGCTTTGCTGATATCGATCGCGCACGCGCAACCGCTCATCTTCGGTTTGAATTGCTCGTTAGGTCCGGATGAGATGGAACCGTTTGTGGAAGAGCTGGCGCGCATTTCGCCGTACTACATGAGCGCCTATCCGAACGCAGGCCTGCCGGATGCGCTTTCACCGACTGGTTTTCCCGAAACACCAGACTCATTTGCGCCCAAAGTTGCGGCATGGGCGGCAAACGGCTGGCTGAACGTGGTGGGCGGTTGCTGCGGGACGACCCCCGAACATATCCGCGTAATCGTAAACGCCGTGCGCGGTTGTTCGCCGCGCGAACTAAACTGTAGGGCGTCTGTGTCAGACATCGACGCAAAATGAAATGGTGCTGGAAACAAACACTCTGCAATTATCCGGGCTCGAGGCGCTAAAGATCACGCCGGAGTTCGGTTTCGTCGTTATTGGGGAGCGGACCAACATCACTGGTTCGCCAAAGTTTTCGAAGCTGATCCTGGCCGGCAATTTCGAAGATGCGCTAGCCGTGGCGCGTCAGCAGGTACAGGGCGGCGCAAACCTGCTCGACGTAAACATGGATGAAGGAATGATCGATTCGGAAGCGGCGATGATTCGCTTCCTGAATTTGATAGGCAGCGAACCGGAAATCGCGCGCATCCCGATCGTGATCGACAGCTCGAAGTGGAGCGTCATTGAAGCTGGACTCAGGTGCTTGCAGGGAAAAGCCGTCGTGAATTCCATCAGCCTGAAAAACGGCGAAGAAGAGTTTCTCCGGCAGGCGCGATTGATCAGGCGATACGGCGCGGCCACGATCGTGATGGCCTTCGATGAGCGAGGGCAGGCTGACAATTTTCAGCGAAAGATCGATATCTGCGCACGCGCTTACGATCTGCTGACCAAACAGGCGCATGTTCCGGCGAACGACATCATTTTTGATCCGAACATTCTGACGATCGCGACCGGCTTGGAGGAGCATCGCAATTACGCGCTCGATTTCATTGAAGCGACGCGCTGGATCAAACATCACCTGTCAGGCGCGCGGGTCAGCGGCGGGGTGAGCAACATTTCGTTTTCGTTTCGCGGAAACAACACTGTGCGCGAGGCGATGCACGCCGCGTTTCTTTTTCACGCGATCCGCGCCGGTCTGGACATGGGAATCGTGAACGCCGGTCAACTGGCGGTTTACGAAGAAATCGAACCCGAGCTGCGGGAACGCGTCGAAGACGTGCTGTTGAATCGCCGCGAAGATGCAACCGAACGCCTGGTCGATTTCGCCGAGCGCGTAAAAGCAAAAGGCAAAACGCCGGTCGCCGACGAGGCGTGGCGCAAAGAACCTGTAGAAGAGCGCCTCAAACATGCGTTGGTCAAGGGAATCATCGATCACATCGATAGCGATACCGAGGAGGCGCGTCAGCCAATGCAAACGCCCGCTCGACGTGATCGAAGGTCCGCTCATGGCCGGGATGAGCGTGGTTGGCGATTTGTTCGGCGCGGGCAAGATGTTTCTGCCACAAGTTGTAAAAAGCGCGCGGGTGATGAAAAAAGCGGTCGCCTACCTGATGCCCTTCATGGAGGCGGAAAAAGCTGCCGACTCCAAGCCGCAGGGCCGCATCGTAATGGCCACTGTTAAGGGCGACGTGCACGACATTGGCAAAAACATCGTCGGAGTAGTTCTGCAATGTAACAACTACGACGTCATCGACCTTGGCGTCATGGTTCCGGCAGCGAAGATCCTCGAGACCGCGCGCGAGAAAAACGCAGACGCGATCGGCTTAAGCGGCCTGATTACGCCCTCTCTGGACGAGATGGTTCATGTCGCGCAGGAGATGGAGCGCGAAGGATTTCGGCTGCCACTTCTGATTGGCGGAGCAACCACCAGCCGCGCGCACACCGCAGTGAAGATCGCGCCGCATTATCGGGCCAGCATCGTGCACGTGCTGGACGCCTCGCGCGCTGTGGGCGTGGTAAACTCGTTGCTCAACGAGGAACTCAAATCAGAGTTCGATCGAAAAACGCGCGAAGACTATGAGCGCCTCCGCCGGGAGCACGCGGCAAAGATTGAGGCGAAGAAACTGCTGGCGCTCGAGCAGGCCCGCGCAAACCGGATGCCGATCGATTGGAGCAGCTATGTGCCGCCAAAACCGGATTTTTCAGGAATGCGCATTTACGAGGCGACTCCGGGGAGCGCACGCGGCCCGCGTGCTGTTTCCGGCGGCCCGCCGGAAATCTTCAGTGATGCGCATTACAGCAAGCGGCGTCTCCCGCATTTTGAACGCCCTTGGGCAAAATACGCAATTACATGGAGCACCAGCGCTCGAGAAAACCTAAGCGACGCAGCGCGCGAAATCGTTTTGGATTGCATCCTGTATTGGAACGAGCGGCGATACCAGCTTTACGCGGCTTGCGTCATGCCAGATCACGTTCACATGCTCATTGAACCGCGGGTGAGGAGTCAGGTTTCCAATGCGACGGAGTTCTATTCGCTCACCGACATTTTACATACTCTCAAATCTTTTACCGCTCACAAGATTAACGCGCTCGAAGAGACGAGCGGGCCAGTGTGGGAGCGTGAATCCTTTGATCGCTTGATTCGGTCCGAAAGCGATCTGCAGGAAAAATTTAATTACATTACGCGAAATCCATGGGACGCAGGAGTGGCCCAGCCCGGCGAAGATTATCCCTGGGTGTGGTATCCCAGGAAAGAAACATCTCGGCCAGCGGCCGAGACGGGCACGCCAGCGGCGTGCGCTCCCCATAAAGTCGCGATCGCGCTGAGTGATCTTGTTTCTTACATTGATTGGTCGCCGTTTTTCCATGCGTGGGAACTGCGTGGCCGTTACCCGGCGATTTTCGATGACCCAAAGATCGGCAAACAAGCGCGCGACCTTTTCGCCGATGCAAATGAGCTGCTTGAACAGATCGTAGCGAAAAATCTCCTGACCCCACGCGGGCTTTACGCTTTGTGGCCGGCAAACGCCGTCGGCGACGATGTCCAAGTTTATGCTGACGACCTCCGCACTGAAAAGATTGCGACGTTTTATTTTCTGCGTCAGCAAATCCAAAAGCCGCCAGGACAATTCAATCGCTGCCTCGCGGATTACATCGCTCCTCTTTCGAATCGGCAATCGGCAATCGGCAATCCGCAATTGGCTGATTACCTCGGCGGATTTGCCGTTTCAATTCATGGCGCTGATGAAATCGCCGAAGAGTTCAAACGTGAGCACGACGACTATAGCGCAATCATGAGCAAGGCCCTGGCAGATCGATTAGCTGAAGCGTTCGCCGAATATTTGCATAAGCAAGCTCGCACAGCCTGGGGATTTGAGCGCAGCGAGCAATTGTCGACTTCGGATCTGATTCGCGAAAAATATCGCGGCATTCGTCCGGCAGCCGGTTATCCGGCTTGTCCCGATCATGCAGAGAAACGAACGTTATTCGATCTGCTCGAGGCGGAGAACAACGCCGGAATCAGACTTACGGAATCGTTTGCGATGCATCCTGGGGCCAGTGTGAGCGGACTTTATTTTTCGCATTTACAGGCAAAATATTTCGGAGTCGGCCAAATCGGACGCGATCAGGTAATGGATTACGCGACCCGGCGAGGCGAATCAGTTGCCGCAATCGAGAAACGGCTTGCGCCAAACTTGGGATACAATGTCTGACTGAGGGGACGCGTGCGCTCCGCAAACGCGCAATGAGGCGAATCATGGTGATGATTTCGCTCAGATCGGGGCGTAAGAGCAACCTTGGCACGGCATCGCACCGGACGCACGAGCACGCGGGCGAGTTTAGAGAGCCGTAGCCGTTCGGCAAAATAGATCGGGGCGAGAGGATTTGAACCTCCGACCTCGTGGTCCCAAACCACGCGCTCTACCAAGCTAAGCTACGCCCCGAAATCCCGCGGGATTCTTTACCACGGGTAGCGCCTTCCCGCATCGGAAAATTCGGGTAAATTGCGCAAAGAAGCTGGGATGAAGATATACGCGTTAATCGTTTTCACGGCGCTCCTAATTGCCGCGCTAATGATGCACGGACAGGAGGCAGCGCCGCCGTCTGTGGACCTCTTCCCAGAGCAGAAGGAAGTCAGCCCCACACCGCCCCCGAACGGCCCCGAGTTGCCGGAACTGAAGCAGCTCGATGACAGTTTTAAGCCGAAGTCCCTGGGCCAGGACGCCGATGCGCTAAAGGTGCATGTCCTGTGGCGGGAATTGAAAAATCGAACGGTCAACGATCCTGATGTGCAGGCCGCGAGAAAATATGCGCAAGCCGCGCACACCGATTTGGAACGACGAAACCGGCTCCGCAACTACTATGAAATTTTTTATCAGCGCATGTCTGCGTTGGCTACAACTCCGGAACTCAAATTGGCGTTACAAGCACTAAAAACTGCCCAACAGAGCACATTGGCTCAGCCACGTGTGCGGCCGACACCCGATACATCTACGCCGTCACCGACACCATCGGGCACGCCTGTGAAGAAAAAACCAGGCCAAAAGAAGAAGAAGAAGAAAATACACACGTAGTGGGCGGGCAGGAAAAACAACCGGGCATTTCGAGCTACGGAATTCGCTGCATCTGAACTCCGAGGAGGGCGCGTGTCACGAGGACTAACAATCCGTAAGTTCCATGTAGTGTGCCCCCTATGAAAGAATTTGCTTGTCGCGCCAGAACCACTCCTTTAAACCGTTGCCTAACTCCATGAACTCACTCATCGAAGTTACGCAAACCGTTTTGTTCACGCCCGCACGCTTGTTCGCACAGGTCGAGTATTCTTACTCTGCCTCGTCTCAGGGGCAGGCGCCGGGTCCACTTTTCTGGATTCTCTATCTGGCGTTCACGATCTTAATGATCGTAGCTTGGTGGAAAATCTTTACAAAGGCAGGTCAGCCAGGCTGGGCATGCATTATTCCGATCTACAATCTCTACGTTTGGTGCAAGATCGTCGGGCGGCCGTGGTGGTGGATTCTTTTGATGCTAATTCCTTTGGTTAATTTCATCATCCTGATCGTTCTTATCATCGACCTGGCTAAGAGTTTCGGGAAAGGAGTAGGCTTTGGGATTGGTTTGCTTTTGTTGCCAATTATTTTTTTCCCAATTCTCGGCTTTGGCAGCGCACAATATCAGGGACCCACTGCTGGAAGTTTGGGGACAGGACCAGTGATTCCCCGACCCCCGCAACCTGCATAATCGTCTCCGCAGGGAAGGAGCGGCGGTGTCTAGTCTGCCGGTTTCACACAAGGTGAAACAGCTACGCTACCCAGTTCGGCTTGCGCTTTTCGTTGAACGCAGCGATGCCTTCGCGCGCTTCATCCGATTCACGCGCCTTCATGTGGTATCTCAGGGCGAGACTGACATCTTCTTTCACTGAACGCCACCAAAGGTCTTCCACCAATCGTTTCGTTTGTGCCAGCGCGCCGGGCGCGCCTTGCAAAACTGATTCCGCAAACTGCTGCGCTTCACTCATCACATCATTCGGCGCAACCACACGATTCACCAGCCCGATTTCCTTGGCGCGCATAGCGTCGATTAACTCTGCCCCGAACAACAGCTGGCGCAGGTTTCGTTCGCCAACCTGTCGCCGCAGAAATGTCATCACCAATCCGGCTACCAATCCACGGCGCACTTCAGGATATCCAATCTTCGTTCCCTCCGCTGCAACAACAAAATCGCACGCCGACATGATGCCCGCGCCGCCCGCAACCGCAGCGCCATGCACCGCCGCAATCGTGACAAGACGTGTTTGACTAATCGCGATCAAAGTGTTCGCCACCATTTCTGCTGTCGCGTGCGCTTTCGTTTGATCCGCCGCTTCTTTCAAATCCAGGCCTGTGCAAAACGCTGCGCCGGCTCCGCGCAAGATCATTACGCGCTCCTGCGGCTGCTCCTCAGCGGCTTTAATGGCGGCATGCAATTCCGTGAGTAGCTCGAGCGTAAGCGCATTCCGGCGTTCGGGCCGGTTGAGAGTTACCACAGTTATCTGCGGCGATTGTTTTTCGATTAGAACGACAGGCATGGTGCAAATGACGAAATTCGAATGAACGAATTAAACTTGAATCACGCCGGTATGGAAATGCGCTTTGGGCATCGGGCGCGAGACGTATTCCAGTAAGCGAATCAGGACGTCGCGGGTTTCGTGCGGTTGAATGATGGCATCGACCCAGCCGCGGGCCGCGCCGTAGCGTATATCGGTCTGTTCCTGGTAACTTTGTTTCACTTTCTCCCGAAGCGTCTCCAGTTCCTCCGGCGGCGCTTTTTTGTCGCCTCGTTCGCGCGCTTTGGCGAGAATTGAAAACACAGTGTCCGATGCTTGCGCGGCGCCCATCACGGCGTAGCGCGCCATGGGCCAGGCGAGGATGAATCGCGGATCGTATGCCTTGCCGCACATGGCGTAATTGCCGGCGCCAAATGATCCGCCCACGATCACCGTGATCTTCGGCACGACAGAATTGCTGACCGCGTTTACCAGCTTCGCGCCGCTGCGGATGATCCCGCTTTCTTCCGCATCGCGCCCGACCATGAATCCGCTGACGTCCTGGAAAAAAACGATGGGGAGATTCGTCTGATTACAATCCATGATAAAGCGTGCCGCCTTATCCGCGCTATCGGAATAAATGACGCCGCCCATCTGAATTCCGTGCTTTTTGGTTCTGACCTGCACGCGTTGGTTGGCCACAATTCCCACGGGCCGCCTATTGATCCGGGCATAAGTGGTCACGATCGTTTTGCCGTAATCGGCCTTGTATTCGTCCATCGAGTCTGCGTCGATGATCGTGGCCAGTAGATCGCGGGCATCATAACTTTTCCGGCCATCGAAACTGATCAGATCGTAAACCGTGTCCGGATTTTTCGCGGGCTTTGACGTTCTTGCCAGGGCACGATCGCCGGGCGCCCGGTTCGCGGCTTCGGGAAGCATTGCCACGAGCGAACGAACGCGTTTAAGACAAGATGGATCGTCTTTTTCAAAAAAGTCCACCGTCCCGCTGATCTCTGCGTGCATTCGCGCGCCGCCCAGCTCCTCTGCATCGACAATCTGACCAATGGCAGCTTTCACCAGTGACGGCCCGGCGAGATAAAGGCCACTCCCCTGCGTCATCAAAATTTTGTCGCACAGGACCGGGAGGTATGCGCCCCCGGCCACGCAATTGCCCATGATCGCGGCAAACTGTGGGACCCCAGCGGCTGAAATTACCGAGTTATTGCGAAAGATCCGGCCGAAATCGTCTTCGTCCGGAAAGATTTCATCCTGCATCGGCAGAAATACGCCCGCCGAATCGACGAGGTAAATGAGTGGGAGCGCGCACTCGAACCCGATCCGCTGCGCGCGAATGACCTTCTTTGTCGTCTGCGGAAAAAACGCGCCGGCCTTCACCGTTGCGTCGTTCGCGACAATCATGCATGGAACGCCTTCGACGTTGCCGATGCCAGCCACGACTCCGGCAGCCGGAATTTTCCCCCATTCCTCGTACATTTTGTACGCGGCCCAGAGCCCGATCTCGAAAAACGGGGAGTCCTTATCGAGCAAATGCCGAAGCCGCTCGCGGACTGGCAAGCGTCCCATCTTGCGCTGGCGCTCATGACCGGCCTTGGTTCCGCCTTCGCGCAGCACAGCTTCCTCCTGCGCAATCGCCGCGCAATGCGCGCGCAACACTTCAGTCGTGTTCGATCGAGACATATGCCAAAGCCACGCTTAATCTGCGAAACTGGCCGAATCAAGCCGCCAGAATGGAAACTGATTTGCGTCACACAGGACACAGACCCTTGGACGGCGTGAACAAAAAGTTAGAATGGAGGAAATGAGCGTTTCCGAGATAGAAGGTAAAGGTCGCCGCGGGCATCGAGCAATCTGGGAGCCAGGGAACGTCTTAATTAGATTTTGTTGATTCTGCAGATTTGTCGGATCCTCTGCCTCCTCACCGTGCCATGCGGTTCATTGACCCAGCTGGTGCCAGTTATTCGGACGATCTTGCTGTTTGGCATCACTTCGCATAACCCTTAGGACATGAATCCGCCTGAGAATTCGCTAGCATTCGGCGCACCGGGAATCGCGCCCCGCTGGACTTCGAGCGCGAAAGAAGGCGTAGGCACGGCCTATCACACCAGTTGCCGTGTCTGGTTCACGCTGAGCCACGGCATCATCAACGAAATTTATTATCCGCACGTCGATCGACCGAACACGCGGGACTTTCAGTTTCTTATCAGCGACGGGGAGACGTTTTGCCACGAAGAAAAGCGCGATCTCGATCACGCGATCGATTATCCGGAGCGCGACTGCCTGTTTTATCGTCTCACGAACTCGGATCCGGGCGGCCGCTATCGTCTGGTAAAAAATGTGCTGACGGATCCGCACCGGTCAGTCTTGCTCGTGCATACAAAGCTCGAGGTGCTGGACGAGTCGCTACGGGGCAAGTTGCAACTCTACGCGCTGTTGGCGCCACACCTTGCGGGATTCGGCGCCGGTAACTCAGGATGGTGCTCTGAAATCGGCGATAACAAATTGCTCCACGCGCAGCGCCACAGCGTGCACCTGCTCATGACATGCAGCAGCGGTCTCTTGCGGCGCTCGGTCGGCTATGTCGGCTTCAGCGATGGCTGGCAGGACCTGATGCACAATTTCAAAATGGATTGGGAATTTCGAGCAGCTGAGAACGGTAATATCGCGTTGACAGGCGAAATCGATTTGCCGGACAGCGGGGAATTTACAGTCGCTGTTGCGCTTGGCAGGACCTATCAGAGTGCGGCCACGAAGTTGTTTCAGTCGTTGGCGGAGCCCTTTCTGTCAAAGTGCGAAGGCTACATTCGTCAGTGGCAGCGCGCGGTCGTGCATCCCGAATTCGATTTTAGCAGCGATACGTGCGACGCAGGGGGAATGTATCGGCTAAGCCGGTGCGTGTTGCTGGCGCATGAGGACAAGGTTTTTCAAGGCGCAATGGTCGCTTCAATGAGCATTCCCTGGGGCGAAACCAAGGGCGATCAAGACCTCGGGGGTTATCATCTCGTCTGGACGCGCGACCTCGTGCAGAGTGCGAGCGCGCTCCTCGCCACGGGTCAGACCGGCACGCCACTACGCGCGTTGGTGTGGCTCGCTGCGATTCAGCGACCAGACGGCAGTTTTCCGCAAAACAGCTGGATCGATGGGACCGCATACTGGTCCGGGCTTCAGCTTGATCAAGTTGCGCTCCCGATATTGCTGGGCTGGCGGTTGCACACACATGATGCCCTCGGCTTGTTCAGCCCTCGCGCGGTGATTGTTCGCGCCGCGGCGCGCCTGATTCTACAGGGTCCGGTGACAGCGCAGGATCGCTGGGAAGAAAACGCCGGCTATTCGCCGTCGACGCTGGCAGTGGTGATCGCCGCCCTCGCCTGCGCCGCGGACTGGGGCATGGAAACCGGCAACACCGACGCGGCGGATTTCGTTTTCGCATACGCCGACTGGCTAGCGGCTCATGTTGAAGAATGGACGGTCACGACAGAGGGCGAGCTGGTCCCGGGCATTCGTCGCCATTACATCCGCATCACACCAACGGATCCTAATGCGCCTGACCCGCACGCCGATCCGAATACGGCAACGATTCAGATCGCCAACGGCGGCGGTATGCATCCCGCGCGAAATATTGTCAGCGGCGATTTCCTTCATCTCGTCCGATATGGCATCCGCTCCGCGGACGATCCGCTCGTGCGCGATTCCATCCAAGTGATTGATCGCGCCCTCAAACACGATCTGCCACAAGGCCCTGGCTGGCGCCGCTACAATCATGACGGTTACGGCCAGAAAGATGATGGCAGCGCATACGACGGAACGGGCGTCGGCCGGTGCTGGCCGATTTTAACCGGAGAACGCGGCCATTACGAACTCGCGGCCGGTCGCGATCCGAAACCATTCATCAGAACGATGGAAGATTTTTCGAACCAGGGCGGAATGCTTACCGAACAGGTTTGGGACGGAGCTGATTTGCCGCATGCAAGAATGAGACGCGGTTGTCCGACAGGCGCGGCTATGCCTCTTTGCTGGTCGCACGCCGAATATGTTTCACTTGTGCGCAGCTGTCATGACGGCGTCTGTTTCCACCGGGTCGATCCCGCGTATCGGCGCTATGTTCTGAATCCAGTGCCAAGTCGTTACGAGATCTGGACTGTGCGCCATCCACTGCGGTGTCTGCCGCGCGGCAAAATTTTGCGAATCATCCTCACGGAAGAGGCCACCATCACCTGGTCAATCGACAATTGGGCGCAAACTAACGAGTCAGACAGCATTCATCAAAACGAATTGAATCTTTGGTACGCGGATTTTCCAACTTCGGAATGGCCGGCTGCATCGATACTTACGTTTACATTTTTCTGGAAGCGCGATCAGCGCTGGGAAAATCGAAACTCGCAGGTGAGCCTTACCTAAAATTGAGCAGCGATTGTGAAATGCGACGTGCAGGAAGTTAGCCGCGACGAACGCTACCGCAGGTTGCACATAGTTTTGCGCCAGCAAACCTAAAGATACTAAGCCATGGCAAACGAAATTTTACCGGTGACCTATCTCGCCCGTCACGGCGAAACTGAATGGAGTCGCGAAGGCCGGCACACAGGCCTTACCGATTTGCCGCTCTCTCAAAGTGGCGAACTGAATGCTGTTCGGGTTGGGGCGCGGCTGACTGGATTGCTTTTCGTCAAAGTCCTGACAAGTCCCCTGCAGCGCGCCAGACGAACATCCGAACTGGCGGGGTTTGGAGGCGTGGCCGAAGTCGATCCTGATCTGGTCGAATGGAATTATGGGGACTATGAAGGTGTCCGCACTGATGAGATTCGCGCCAATCAACCTGGCTGGGAATTGTTTCGCGACGGTTGTCCCAGTGGAGAATCGCCGGCTGAAGTCGCCGCGCGGGCTGACCGCGTTGTCGCTCGCGTGCGCGCGATCAAAGGAAACGCCCTGATCTTTTCGAGTGGACATTTCCTGCGAATGTTCGCGGCTCGCTGGCTCGGGCTCGAACCGATCATCGGAAAATATCTCATGTTAGACACAGCAAGCCTGAGCGCCTTGAGCTATGAGCACGACATGCGTGATCCGGCAATCCGCTTCTGGAATAATACCGGGCACGCGCTCCTGGCAGGTTGAGTGGTTACTGTAACCAGGGCCGTTGATCCCGAGCGAACACCAACTGGTTCTCATCCCGGAGGGGGAGCAATGATTAGCCCGGAAGTGGCGTTCAAAAATCCGCCACATGCGTAATCGCCGCCGCCGAATCGAACAATAAGCTAGAGCCATGAAAACGATTCTTTCGATCGCAAATGCAAGGCGGGACGCAATTCAGTTAAGAGAAGTGCTTCCGTTCTGGTTCGCCGTTTCCAGCCCGCTAATCGGCGTCGTGATGGGTTTATTCGGAGCGTGGTTTGTTACCTGGCTAAGCGCCTGAAAATCGCAGGAGGCAAAGTGCACTAACGAATCACGACGCTAGCCCGGCTCATCAAAGGACCCGCGATTTTTAACCGGATGTGATCTGTTCGATGTAGTAAAAATTCACGCGTTTGGCTGGGACTTTCAGCGAATAGAGGCGCTTGCCGGCATGCGACTGTCAATCCTGCGGACGTTGTAATCCGGCAGGCATGGGATGCTTGCGAGATCGAAGGAAAGCCGTGATCTGATCGAGTTCTTCGGGCGTGAGTATTTTGCCGAAGGCCGGCATGTTCACGCCGCCGTTTACGATGCGGATGACAATGTCGCTCTCCGAAAGTTTGTCTCCTACGTAGGTAAGATCGGGGCCGCGACGCCCGCCGTAGCCGTCGATGAGATGACAGTTGAGGCAACCTTTGCCGTGAAACATTTTTGCGCCGGTGAAAACAGGACCGCTGGTCGCAGCAACAACCTTTTCCGGCAACGGCGGCGGGTCAAAGTTTGGCGACCACGGCGAGTTCACGCCGGCAATCCATAGCGAGCCTATCATGATGACGCTAAGCAGCACTACGGCGATCGACCACGGCCGGCGGGACGGCGCGCGCTCGCCTCGATTGTTGAGCAGCGGCACAGCCAGGAGAAGAACGCCAATCAGAGCGGGTCCAAGAATCATCACGTAGTCTTCAAGCTGCGGCGGGATCAAGGCCAGCAACGCAAAATACCAAACCAGGTACCAGTCCGGCCGTGGATCGGCCTTGAGAATGCTCGGGTCGGGCGGCTTATCGAGTGTTGGCGGTCCGGCAAAATACGCAAGCAACGCGATCACTATGATCAGACCGGTGCCAACAACAAAATCGCGCCACGCGCCTTCAGGCCAAAACGGGTGTCCCGTCTTGCGCATCAACTCTTCGTATTCAGTTCGATAAGTCGCAGGATCGACCGGCTTACCCGCAGTGGGCGGCTCGGCGATTCCGTGACGCAATACGAGCAGTAGATGAAAGCCAATGAAAACAAACATCAGCGCAGGCATGATGAAAACGTGGATCGCAAAGAAGCGACTCAAAGTCGCGCCGCCGAGTGTCTTTCCGCCGAGAATGAACTGCGCCAGAAAATCGCCAATTAGTGGCACACGGCCGGCCTGTTCGGCAGCGACAACCACTGACCACGTCGCGGTTTGATCCCATCGCAACAGCTGGCCGGTAAACCCCATCACCAGAGTGAAACCGAGCAGTAACACGCCGGTGGTCCAATTCATTTCGCGCGGGAACTTGTAGGAGCCAAACAAAAACGTCTGTGCCATGTGCGCTCCCACCATCAGGATCATGGCCGAAGCGCCAAAGTAATGCATCCCGCGAAGGAAACTGCCGAACGGCGCCTGGTTGGTAATGAATTCCAGCGTCTCGTACGCCTGCGAAGACGATGGGACGTACGAAAACGCCAGCGCCACACCCGTGACCACTTGCACGATGAATGCCAGCAGCGTCGCGCTGCCAAAGACGTACCACCACCGAGCATCGTGCGGCACAAGATGTTTCAGGCTCGGTCCGATGAGATCTGAAATACCCAAGCGGTCGTCAATCCACCGCCACGCGCCGACGACGAACCGTTTCATGGCATGGTCGTGATGGGAATGGACATCGTTTTGATTTCCACCTGCCCGCTCGCCGTGCGCACGTCGTAGCGAATTAACGGTTTCGGCGGTGGTCCGGCCGCGACTGTTCCATCCTCGTAATAAACACCGCCGTGACACGGACACATGAACAGGTCTGCATCGGCAAGCCAGCGCACAGGACAGCCCAGATGCGTACAGTTGACAGAGAACGCAATGAATTCGCTCTCGTTCACCCGGCGCAACCACAGCGCGCTCTTTGCCGTAATCCCCGCCCACGGAAGCGGTGACGGATCGATGATGTCGACCTTGATCGTTTTACCAATTTGAAAGTCAGTGATCCTGCCAACTGAAACCCATTTGCCGGTTGTTTTGCGGAAAATCGGCGCGACAACAAAGCCGACTAGCGGAATGCCGAGAATGGCCGCGCACAGACTGGCGAGCCCGACGCACACTTTTTCCAGAAAACGCCGGCGAGTTATTTCCTCCGGCAAGCTTGGTCGCTGTGGCGACGAATGATCAGCGGTGACTTCGTTCACGGAGAATTTCGTATATCCATCCTGCAAGCGAGGCCGCGAAAAGCGCAATACCGACAGCGATGATCACCCACGACGTAATCAGTCCCCAAAAAATGAAAGTGGTCCCCATCGCCAGGCCCGCAGGAAAAAAATTCGGCCGAGGCAACAATTCGGGCGGCAGCGGCTCCCAATTTTCATGAGCAGTCGTTAGGCTTTCGTCGGTCATAAAGTTTTATCGATGGCTGGCGCTCTGGTGATTGGGTGGGCGAACCAGCGGGCGAATTGTGCCATGATCGCGCTCAAATAAACCAGACACATCGGCACCCACATTAGAAGTCCGCCGACCTGTTGATCGCTTTCCGGGGTGAAACCCCACTTGACCTGGATCAACCTCGCGATCCCGAGCTCGTCCGCCGGCGGTCGAGCGTAAATCGGACACACGCTCAGCGGTGCGAACGTGATGAGAATCCCGAGCACGCTGCACGCAACGCACGCGCTAAAGAGATAAAGCACTGCGCCAGGCGGTGAGAGCCGTTCTTCTTCGCGCGGCGCAAGAATTTGTCGCCAAAAAATCGCGCCTAACAACAGCAGCGAAGAAGTTTGTAGCGCGCCCACAAAGTGTGAAGAAACTGCGGCATTACAAAGAGGCCTTGCGTGCCATAACCACATTGCGCCGACGCCGGCGACCCATCCGACCAGCGGATTCGCCAGCGGCCACGACCGCGGACCGAGCGAGACGCGGCGCGGCAGACTCATCAAAAGCAGCGCCGGTACAATCAGCAGCAATAAAATGTGTTGGAGCATGTGCGCGCTGAAGAGATAGCCATTCGCCAGCGCGTTAAGAGGCGACACCAACGTCAGGACAAATACACCGAGTCCGGCGATCAGAAACACAATCCGGCGAGTAAGCCCGAGCGCCCATAGATATGCGGCAAGCGCAACGCCGCTGAAAACGAACACCGCGGGGTTCCACGTCCATGCGGAAGTAAGAAATTGCTGCGTCGTCATCGGAGCAAAGGCCAGAGGTAAACGATGGAGAAAACGAACACCCAAACCACATCAACAAAATGCCAGTACAACCCGACCGGGCCGAGCGCAGGCGGGTGGCCGCTTTTAACAGCGCGACCAAAAGCAACGCCGAGAACAATCAGCAACGCCATCAAACCGACACAGACGTGCAAGCCATGGAACCCGGTGAGCGTGAAAAATGTCGTGGCAAAAAGATCCAAACCAACGCGTACACCACCGCGATATAAATCCCAGTATTCCATCCCCTGCCCAACGATGAAAATGCCTCCGAGCAAAATGGTAAGGGCTAGCCACAATTTCATTCTGGTCTGTCTGTTCATGCGCTCTGCCACTTCGGATCGCCAGATAGTGAAGCTGCTCGCAAACAGGCAGACGCTAAAGATGCCGGTCTTGAAGACGTTTAACTTCTGCGCACCGGCGCCGCCGTTCGACGTCGCGTTATAAAACAGATATGCGAGGATGAGCACGCCGAAGAATCCTGTTTCCGAAAGAATGAAAGTGATTACGCCCGCCTTGTTTTTCTCCGGCCGGAACGTATCGAACGTTCCTCCCGAGGGCACAATGGCGTCCGGACGATCCGGGTTCGCATAATCCCACAATGGTCTGCGACTGCGGATCGGCGGCAGCGCGACAAAATTTTCCAGTGGCGGCGGCGAGCTTGTCGCCCACTCAAGCGTCCAGGCATTCCACGGATTATCGCCGGCCGGTTTTCCGCGTACGAGACTCTTCACCAAATTCCACACGAAAAGAACGGAAGCCGCCGTCATGAACAAGGTCCCGATCGTTGAGACCATGTTCATCCACCCCCACCCCGGCAAATTCGGGATAGGTAAAGACGCGCCGCGGCATTCCGGCCAATCCCAGCACATGCTGAATCATGAACGTCAGATTAAAGCCGATGGTCATGAGCCAGAACGTCCATTTGCCGATGCGTTCCGAGAGCATTCGGCCGCTCATTTTGGGAAACCAATAATGAAGCGCGCCCAGAATCGCGAAAACGATCAGGCCGACAAAAACGTTATGAAAATGTGCGACGAGGTAGTAACTGTTCTTCGTTTGCCAGTCGAGCGGCGCGATCGCGTGACTCACTCCCGTCAGTCCGCCAATCAGGAATTGCAGCAGCGCTGCGATGCAGAAAAGCATCGGAGTGGTAAATCGGACACGACCGCCGACCATGGTGGCGCTCCAGTTAAACAGCTTCACACCGGTCGGCACTGCAATCAGCACGCTCGCGGCGACGAAAAATAGATCGACCGCATGTCCGAGACCGACCGTAAACATGTGGTGTGCCCATACCAGCAGGCTCAGAAAAACGATTACCACAGTCGAAGCAGCAACAAACTCGTAACCGAAGATTGGTTTACGCGAGAAAACCGGGATCACTTCCGACAGGATCGCGAATGCCGGGATCGCCACGATGTAAACTTCCGGATGACCGAATGCCCAGAAAATGTGTTGCCACATGATCGCTGACCCGCCGCCGAACGGGAGAAAGAATTGCCCCTGGAGTAATCGATCGATCAGAAGCATCACGAGCCCTGCGTTTAAAATCGGTAGCGCCAGAATGACCAGGAATGCATTGCAGAAAATCATCCAGGTGAACAATGGAAGCCGGCGCAACGTCATGCCTGGAGCGCGCTGGGTTAAAACGGTGACGATGAAATTGATTCCGGCGCTCACCGAGCCGATACCGAGCACCAGCAGCGATACTGCCCAGTAATCGACGCCGAGTTGTGATGAATACGGCGTCTCGCTCAAAGGCGTGTACGCAAACCAGCCGACCGCCGGCGGACCGCCTGCGAGGAAACTGAAATGCAAAAGGATCCCTCCGAACGGCACGAGCCAGAAACCGAATGCATTGAGCCGCGGAAAGGCCATGTCGCGCGCGCCGATTTGGAGCGGCAAAATGTAATTCATGATACCAAAAAGCACTGGCATGGCGACGAGAAAAATCATCGTGGTGCCATGCATGGTGAACAGCCAGTTGTACGTGTCAGGGGTAACCAACGAGTTGTTAGGCACAGCCAGTTGCAGCCGAATAACAAGCGCTTCCAAGCCGGCGAGGACGAAAAACACGAGGCCTGTCACCATGTATAAAATGCCGATCCGCTTGTGATCGACAGTCGAAAGCCACGCCAGTTCCCAATGCTGTCGTTCTGCAGGCGTCAGCAGACGCGCGACCGTGGCGGGAATGGTCTCACTCTTCATTTCAGCATCTCGATGTAATCGGTGAGCGCCGTGACCTGCTCGTCAGTAAATTTGAAGTCGGGCATCTTCACGCCAACCTTCACTCGCTGCGGATCGCGCAGCCAATGGCGTAAATTTTCCGGCGTGTTTGCGGCGATGCCTGCGCCGAGTTGTTTGCGGCTGGCGAAATGTGTCAGATCGGGGCCGATTTGCGCCGTGGCGGCCGTCCCCTTGATTGCATGGCAGTTGACGCAGCTCATCTGCTGGAAGAGCACGAGACCTTGCTGCGCATTTTCGCTTGTCGGTGGAGGCGCAGAAGCAAGTTGCGCCTGCTCCCATTTTTGAAATTCAGCCTGCGGCTCTGCAACGAGGAGAAAGTGCATCCATGCGTGCTGTGTACCGCAAAATTCCGAGCAGAAGCCGAGATATGTTCCGGGTTTATCGGCTTGAATCCAGATGTGATTTGGATGACCGGGCACGGTCGTTATTTTTCGCGCCAGCTCCGGCACCCAGAACTCGTGGAGGACGTCCGCGGAGTCGAGTCGAAGTGCGAGCGGTTTTCCAACTGGAATATGAATCTCGTTCGCGACCACGGCGCCCGAGTTCGTGTAGCGAGCTTCCCACCACCACTGATGACCGATCACCATAATATCTGGCTTTGGCGGTGGCGGCGGATCCGAGACCCCCATCGTTCGCGCGGAGAGCACGAATAACATGGCGACAATGGCAAATGGTATGGCGGTCCATACAATTTCGACGATTTTGTTCCCCTGCCCCTGCTCCGGATCGCGTTCGCCTTCGCGCCAGCGCGGGAAACGCAGCAACGCATACGCCACGATGCCGACGACGACCGCGAAGATGATCACCATCACAATGCCAGTTACGATGGCCAAATTGAAAATCGCGCGCGCCTGCGGTGATTGCGGGTTGAGCGCTTTTATCACATCCGCGATCAACAGCGTCACGCTCGCCAGTTGCACATTCACCAATTCGCAAGTGTGCCCGGAGCTTCAAACTAACGCGAGAATATTCCGCCGATTTTTGCTTATTTAGCCAGACAAAGGGCATGGCTGAGAAATGGTGAGCGCGAGTCAGGTCGATGCTAAACTTTACGTCGCACGAAATTCGTCGCCGCGTTCCAGCGCCACCTCGGCCTGCAAATTCTCAAGGTCGCGACCGACGCTCGCCACGGCGATGAGTTTATCGCCGGACTTGAAAATCACTGAAGCACTCTTTGCTTCCAAATCGCCGGACACGTTCGAGCGATCATCGCCGCTGCCGTGACCAACATAGTGGATGTGCAGGTCGAAATGATTGCTCCAGAAAAATGGCGGCACGACGAACGGTTCACGCGCGCCGAGCATATTTCGGGCGGCAGTTTGCCCCTGTCGTTGTGCAACGACCCAATGCTCGACCCTTATACGACCTGCGCGCGGATCGGGCCAGCGTGCGATATCGCCGGCGGCAAAAATTCCCGGAACGTTCGTCTCTAAAAATTCATTGACCAACACACCGTTGTCTGTGGCGATCCGCGCCTGCTCAGCAAGCTGTGTATTTGGGCGAACGCCGATTCCGACAACGACCAAATCGCAGTCCAGTTTCGTTCCGTCGTCGAGCTGCACATGTTTGTCGTGAATTGCTGCGGGCGTCCGACCGAGATGAAATTTCACGCCGTGCGCTTCGTGGGTTTTGCGAACCAGATTGCCCATTTCCTTTCCCAGAACTTTCCGGAGCGGGAATGGCTCCTTCCCGACGACGGCAACCTCCAGTTTCCGCTCGCGCAACGACCACGCCACTTCGAGTCCGATGAAGCTTGAGCCAATGACGACAGCGCGGTTTGCATTCTTCGCTTTTTCGATGATGCGCCGGCTGTCATCCAGAGTTCGCAAATAGCAAACGTGCGGCAAATCGGCGCCCGGAATCTTAAGGTGCACAGGTTCGGCGCCGGTCGCCAGCAATAGCGCGCCGTAACCTAACGAACTGCCATCCGACAGTGTTACCTGATTCGCTTTTGGATCGATGGCCGTCACATCCGTCTTCGTACGTGTTTCAATCTTGTGTTCGCCATAGAATTCGGGCGAACGCAACGGGATCCACTCTTCTGGCGCGTTTCCGGCGAGATAATCCTTGGAAAGGTTCGGCCGATCGTAGGGCAGAAATTCGTCCCTGCCGATCATTGTCACGTCCCCGTCGTAGCCTTCGCGCCGCAGCATTTCCGCCGCTGCGCCGCCTGCTGAGCCCGCGCCAACAATTACGACGTTTGTTGGCAATGACTTAGGTGTACGGGTCGGTTTCCTGTTGATCTTGCCGGTCACGAAAAATCGCTCGCCGCGTTTTTCGACGTTATAACATGCAACATCATTTAAGGCGGGCGCGGCAATCGCTTCGCCGGTGCGCAGATCGAACCGCGCGTGATGCCATGGACATCGCACCGTGCAATCGACCATTAAACCTTTCGCCAACGGTCCTCCGTAATGCGTGCACGTGGCGCCTATCGCGAAAAGCTCGTCGCTGCGTCTGGCCAAAAGAACCGGTTCGCCAAATGCGTGCCCCAAAAGCATTTCTCCATCGGTTACCTTCTCGATCTCACAGCCTTTTTCAAAATCAGGTCCTTCAAGTTCGCTCGAGTCTTCAGCCATAAAGATTTTCCTTCCTGTTTAACATAAGAATCGCATCGGACCGATCCGGTAACCGTCTTCTGCGGTAATTACCTCGCGAACGTTCCTGAAATCATTGATCTGGCACGGGCGGCACGCGACCTGTTGCCGGACGCCTTTATCTGCGTTGGCGGCCACAGCGTCTCATTTATTCCAGAGGAGATTTTGCAACACGCCGGAGGCGCTGTGGATTGTGTGCTGACCGGAGAAGGCGAAACTGCGATCACCGGCCTGCTTCAGGCGATCGAGCAAAATCGAAGCGACCTCAAACAAGTTCCCGGCTGCGTCACAGCTTGATCACCGCAGCCCGCCGCCGGCATTCGTCAAGTCGCTCGATGACTTGTTGCCCGCCCGCCATTTGGCTCGGCATCGCCGGAAGTACTTTATCGGCCAGCTCGACCCGGCTGCCTCCATCGAATTCAGCAGAGGCTGCCCATGGGACTGCGTGTTTTGCAGCGCGTGGACGTTCTACGGCCGCAACTATCGCGTAAAAGCACCGGAGCGCTCCGTCGAAGAGTTGGCGCAAATTCGCGAGCCCGGCATTTTCATCGTGGACGACGTTGCGTTCATTCAGGCCGAGCACGGCATGCAGATAGGCGAAGCGATCGCGCGGCGCGGCATCCGCAAACGTTATTATCTCGAGACGCGCGGCGACGTGCTACTGCGGAACAAGGAAGTATTCCAACTGTGGAAACGGCTCGGTCTAAACACCATGTTCCTCGGGCTCGAAGCGATCGACGAAGAAGGGCTGAAACGCTATCGCAAACGCGGTGACGCTCTCGAAGAATTTCGAGGCGCTGGAGTTCGCACGCTCACTTGATATCACGGTGGCCGTAAACATTATCGCCGATCCGTCATGGGACCGCGAACGCTTCAAGGTCGTTCGCGATTGGTGTCTGGAAATTCCCGAGGTCGTCAATATCAGCATCAACACGCCCTATCCCGGCACCGAAACGTGGCACACCGAATCGCGCCGTCTCACCACCCGCGATTACCGCCTGTTTGATATTCAACATGCAGTGTTGCCGACAAAGTTGCCGCTCCCGGAATTTTACAAGGAGCTGGTCGAAACTCAGCGCGTGCTCTCCCGGAAACATCTTGGCTGGGCGGCGCTGCGGCAGTGCGCAGGAATCGTGGTGCGACACCTGCTCCGCGGGCAAACAAATTTCCTGCGAATGATCTGGAAATTTAACAGTGTCTATCGCCCCGACCTGCAACTCGCCGATCACCGGCGACCAGTGAAGTACGAAATCAGTTTGCCGCCGCCATCGACTGCCACAGTTGAGCGCGGCGCGCTTTACATTCACAAGAGTGGTGGACGCAGCGGACGGCAGATCGATCATCAAACCGAGGAATTCGTCAACGCGACGCGCATGGGCGCGACGACCTAGGATCCAACCATGAAGAGATCACGCAAAGGGGCGACGGTTTCGAAAACCCGCCGTTGGTCGACGAAAGTAACGAAGCATAGCGACGCGCTTGATCTCGAGCGCGATGTCTTCAAATCAAAGGATCCGCACAAGATCGCAGTCTCATTGAAACGATCCGCTGAACGGAGCACGCGGCGCAAGCGCACGCCTTATCAATCCGCGATGTCGATGTTGAATTTCTACATCAATCGCGCCGGGAAAAATCTTCCGAAGACACGAAAACGCACTCTTGAACGCGCCAAAGGCGAACTGCGTGATGTCTTTGGGCGAGCATAGGTGGAACGCGTTGTCCTCAACGCGTTGGCTAAAGGATGCGGCTTGCCGCCTGATATCTGCGCGTTCGTGAGTGGGCTCAACCCAGTGCGACACGCTGTGATGTAATCGCTCGGAGAAGCCTCAATAAATCTTTAACGTTTCTGAGGCTAAGCAACGAATCCTCAACTGTGCGAAGAAATTTGTTGCACCTTCGGCGAATCAACTGTCATCGTCTTCAGGAGAAGACGATCCACCTGATTGAATATAATTCCACTCTTCCATCAGTAACGTTAAATCGACGCGGAGCGCTAATGCGCTTCCTCTTAATTCCAGTCTTCCATCAGTAACGCGCGCGTTTCTTCCACGGCCGTGCGCCAGATCTTCATCATCTCCTCATCGTCACGCTGATAAACACCGCCGTAGTTGCCGTCCTTGAGATATTCCCGCAACAATTTGGGATCGAGGCGGCGCACCTTTTCCAAATCGGCCATCGGCTTCTGATTCCGTGGCAGCTTGATATTTGCCAGGCGTGTCCACGGAAAATTTTCCATCCACGAGGCGTGTGAAGCGACGGGATCGATCGCCTGCACCAGCGCCCAAACCTTCGGCGCGTTCCACCAGTTGTGGAACTTGACGCGCACGCCTGGATGATCTGCCATCCATTCGCCGACTAATCCTTGCGCGGGTGTGTTGCCGCCGTGTCCGTTAACGATCAGGATGTGTTTGAACCCGTGCTCAGCCATCGCGTCAAGAATGTCGCGCAGGACTGACATGTAGGTTTCCACTCGCAATGTGATGGTTCCCGGAAACGCGCGAAAATACGGCGTGATCCCGTAAGCCAGGACGGGAAAGACAGGCACGCTTAGTGGGTCCGCCGCTTCAACAGCGAGCCGTTCGGCCAGTATACTGTCGGTGCTTAAGCTCAGATAAGCGTGTTGTTCCGTGCAGCCCAGCGGCAACACTGCGCGGTCGTCGCGCTCGAGATATTCCTCCACCATTATCCAATTCATTTCGCTGATTCGCATCGGCAAGGTTCCTCCAGAGATTCTATAGATTTGTTAGGCAGTGTTATTAGATACAAATGAGCTGATCTCTTCGAGCGATTTGCGGGCGATATCAGGAACAACCGCATCTTTATCGGGATGGCCGACGACGATGACAACGAATGCTTTTTCGTGCGACGGCCGGCCAAGGATGCCATTCAGGAACCCCATCGGACTGGGCGTGTGTGTCAAGGCCGCAAGACCGCAGGAATGCAGCGCGATCAGGAGCAATCCAGTAGCGATGCCAACCGACTCCAGCGGATAATAGGTCGGCGACCGCGTCCCATCCGGAAGCATTCGAAATGGCTGGGCGAAGACCGCAATCAGCCATGGAGCAGTTTCCAAAAACGGTTTGTGCCAATCGGTGCCCAGCGCAGCAAGCGCATCCAGCCATGCTTTCGGCGCGCGACGCTCGTAAAACTCCTTTTCTTCTGCTTCGGCCGCCACGCGGATTTCGTGCTTCACTCTCGGGTCGCTGACTGCCACGAAATGCCAGGGCTGCAAGTTCGCGCCGCTTGGCGCCGTCCCTGCTGCACGAATGCAATGTTCAATCACCGCCCGCGGCACGGCTCGATCGGAGAAGTCGCGGATTGTTCGCCTTCTCTGCGTCATCTGAAAAAACTCCAAGGCACCCTTCATCAACTCCTGATCGGAGCGGCACTCGATCTCCGGCGCGGGAATGAATCGTGGAGTTTTTGTCATTGAACGAACGGACCTAGAATTTTGCTACCACGTTCCCCCATCTTTGAAAACCTAAGCCGGACGCGAATCCGCTTTCAGCGCTGGCACTTTACTCATCTTAATTCTGCGGCGCCCCGGAGTGAAGACAAATGATGCACCTTTGGCGCTGAACAAGTCCGTGCGCCTAATCTCTCGCTGGTGCACACGACACGCGGATCGTCAGGGCCAGATGACACGAACTCCGGAAATTCATTCGAGTGCAGAATTCCGGCGAGGATTTCGAGACTGTCCACGATACGGGGGCCTGGGCGGGAAAAGTATGCGCTGGCATTTACGACGTAAATCTCGCCGGTCTGCGCAGCGGGAATCGAGTCAAAACCAGGGAATCGCCCGAGCAATTCGTAGTCGCGGCGGGCGCGGGAGATATCGTATCCGCAAAGCGCCAGCACGATGATTTCCGCCCGCGCATCCAACACTTGCTGCCAATCGATCTGCGCCGACGGCTGATGCTTTCGGCCTAACGGATCGAAACCGCCCGCGATCTCAACGAGTTCCGGTCCCCAGTGACCGGAGCAAAACGGTGGATCCACCCATTCCATCACGAAAGAACGCGGGCGATCTGGAATCCTTGCGGCGCGCTCGCGCACGTTCTCAACGCGATCGCATAAACTCTGGATCAGTTTCTCCGCGCGTTCGCGCACATCGCATGCGTCAGCGACGCGCCGAATATCGTCGAAAATGTCAGCCAGACTCGTTGGTTCGAGGTTCACCACCCGAGGCGGACCCGGCAAACTTTGCGCGAGTTTCGCGACAGTGCCGTACCCGACCGCGCAAACGTCGCATAATCGTTGGGTAAGAATTACGTCCGGCTGCAGTGTTCGGAGAAGGGGCTCATCGATGGTGTATATCGTTCCCTTTTCATGTAACGCGCGCCGAACCCATTCATCTGCCTCACGACTTGTTAGGCGGCGATCGTGGACAGGACAACGTGTAATGCGCGGAAGCTCGTTGGCTTCCTTCGGAAAATCGCACTCGTGCGACACGCCGACGACTTGGTGCATCAATCCAAGCGCAGCCGAGATCTCCGTCGCAGCGGGAAGCAGTGAAACGATGCGATGCACTCACAACCATATACGCTATGGCGTTCGCCGTAATCCAGTGGCCGCGCAATTCCGCGCGGTTGCGACCGCTGAACGTTACAAGCGAACTGGCTTGTGTTGCTGAAATAATTCCAGATGCCGCTGGATCTTTTTGGAATCCGTCGGCGAGATGCCTTTTATAGCCAGGGCTTGCTGCGCATACTGCACAGCCGACTTGAAATCACCAACCTCGGCGTACGCTGCGGCGAGAGTATCGATCATGTTCTCGTCCTTCCACACCATGATGCTGCAAGCAGCTTTGGCGTCTTTAATCGCCTGCTGACCGTTCCGAAACGATATGTTCGGACAGGTAGAATAAAACCAGGCGCGGTCGCTCAATACCCTGGCGAGCGTAACAGATCGGGGATGAAGTGAAGCCAGGGAATTAAACTCCTTCAGCGCTTCCGCGTATTTTCCAAGGCGACTATTAATGTCGGCACGCAACAGAGCCGCCTCGACGCAACCGCGATATTGCCGGAGCGCTTCATTACAATCCTTGATGGCGAGATCGTATTTGCCCTGACTTGCGAAAATTTGCGCTCGCACGTAAAGCGCCGGCCACATCGTGGGGTCGGCACTGAGGGCTGCATCCACATTTCGCTTTGCACCGGCGACGTCGCCCTTTTGGAGCAGATCTTGAGCATCGGTAACCAATTTCATTGCCGCCTTCAATCTCTGCGGCGTCGCGACAACGATCGGCACACTTCCGCGAACAAATGCCGCGGACGTTACGGTCACAACAAAAAACGCAACGATCCTTGTGATTTTCATTTCGCCTAACTGATCAATCGATCTGTAATCAGAAAGGCAACAGCATAGCAAGCAAAGATCGACAACCCACCGGTTAGGCCAGCGACAACAGCGACGCGCCACGAAGCGCGGCGAAGCCTGCGGGCCAATAACGCAAACACCAGCGCAATGCCAAATTCGCCGAGAATGATGTACCACGGCGTAAACGAAATCATCCGGCAACCGGCTGTACCGCCACCAATGAATCCTGCGCGCCATCTCTTCGTAGAACGGGATATTGATCGCGCCGAGGAAGCCGATCAGAAGCAAGCCGGTTTTGCCGAAACGTTCCCACAATCGCAGCCCTACATAAGCGAACTGCACCGCCACAACTTCCCATGCCAATGGCATCCAGATCGGCGAGCGCCAGATCATCGGGCCGCCGCCAATTGCGTAATCCAGCGTGCGCGTGTAATCGACCAGCCACGCGTCAGCGGCAAGCTCAGTAAATCCAACGACAATTCCGAAGAGAAGAAATCGTGCCAGCAATGCGTCACGCTTGAGGATCACAAAGCCGATCAGCAAACTGTTATCGATTAAATTGAGCGCTGTGCCCGTGCGCCAGTCCGACCACGGCACAAGTGTCAGCAGCGAAACTGCGGCGATGTTTATGACGATGGTCGCGATAACAACGAGCAGGCGATCGCGTTCAAGCTTTGGGTTACGCGCGTTTACGACCGACATCATCCCGCTCTAGCGACTGAGGCGATGAGAGTCAATCACCTGGGTACTGAAAATGTCCTTCTGAACGAAGCGAAAATCTCAGATCAGATTCCGGATTGGCGCACACCGAAAATGGGACCAGAGATGTTTCGCTTCGCTCGACATGACGGCGCGATTGCAAGCCTCGCTCTCTAGTTCTTGACCGACGTAGTTTCATCCTGTTAAGCCGATGCGATGAAACGGCTCCTTTGGATCGATATCTCAAAGGGGTTGGCGATTCTCTTCGTCGCCTATTTTCACTTTTTCACGACGTATTTCCAACACGGCGTCCTTCCGCCGCCTGACTGGACCAACTTTGCGGCGAGCGCGCTGACCATTCTGAGATTGGCCTGGCTAAAAATATCGGGCCTCGGTTTTCATGCCGTTGGCGTTTTTATCATTCTAAGTGGTTGGACTCTAATGCAATCTACGACACGGCGCGCTGAGGCTGGAACAATTCACTGGGGAGCGTGGTATTGGGCGCGCTTCGTGCGGCTTTACCCGATGTACTGGGTCGCACACTTGGTGTATCTCGTGTCGCCGTTCGTCGCGCGGCTCGAACCGGTAGACGATCGCATTATCCTGAGTCTGCTCGGGCTTCGGTTCATCGATATCCAGATGAACTTCATGTATCTCAACGCGGCGTGGTGGTATTTCTCCATGCTGATCCAGTTTTATTTGATCTTTCCCCTGCTCTTCTGGACTGCGCGCCGAGCCGGGCCTTGGCTGTTTCTGCTAATCGGATGCGCCGCCGGTTTTTTCGCGCGCTACGTGCTGCTCGTGCTCTGGCCGCAAAACGGATTGTGGGTGCTCGGCGGCTTCGCAATTTGTCGCTTACCGGAATTTGCACTCGGGATGTCGCTCGCAATGTGGTACACGCAATCACCAGCGCGCTTGGAATGGTTCCTCCTTCGCGGCGCTGGATTCGTGGTTGGGTTAATTCTCTATCCTGCGGCACTGCAACTGTATCATGGTCTTTTTCCATACATTTTTGTCGATTTCGCTACTGGCGCGTGTTGCCTGCTGGAAATTGTCGGGATCGCCAGCTTGATTTCGCGATTTCAGACCTCTGCAAAACTGTTCGGCCTCGTTGGGCTTTATTCGTACGGCCTGTATCTCATTCACCAGCCGTACGTCATCTGGCTCGGCCTTCGCATTCGCGAAGTGCCGATCTGGGCATTTCTGTTGATTTGCATCCCGGTGCTGGTTGTCCTCGCCGCCTGGGGCCTGCTCTTGGAAAAAGGAACCAACGCCTTGGTGAACAAGCTGCTTTCAGCAAGGAAACCAGCGCATGCCTAAGGCTGCGATCCGATCAACTTAATGCCCACTGGCTAAGTGCAGTTTCATTTTTATTTCACCAAGGATCTCTTCTGGCGTTCCTCCCAGCTGAACTGTTAGCACATGCTCGTCCGGTTGCGGTTCTTCCAGATCATCAAACTGACTCTGCAATAAATCCGGATCCATAAAATGACGGCGCCGGCTACGCAGTTGCTTTTCGACCAGCGCAAAATCGCCACGAAGATAGACAAACTTCACTTCTTCGCCCACTCGCAGACGATCGCGATAGGCGCGTTTTAACGCCGAGCAGGCAAGCACAGCATTTTCGCCAGCGGCAACCGAGCGTTTGATCTGCTCGCGCAAACGGTCCAACCATGGCCATCGATCTTCGTCCGTGAGCGGATGACCGCTGTGCATCTTCACGACGTTTGCTCTCGGATGAAAATCGTCGGCTTCAATGAAGCGCCAGCCAAGTTCGCGAGCGAGCAGTTTGCCGATCGTGGTTTTGCCTGCACCGGAGACACCAAAAATAATTACGATCACAACACACTATCTTGCCTCCGGCTGATCATCTTCTCCATCGCGAACCCGATGATGTTACACACGCTAATCACTACGGGTGTCGCCTAGATAATCGAGGAATTGGAGGTCTAGGTTCAAAGCCCGGAGCGGGATTTTGTTTCGCTCCGCTCTGCACGCAAAAGCAAAGCTCTACTGGCCGACAAACATTTGCTCCTCACCGCATTTTAACGGCAGCACAGCCGCTGTCATGTCGAGCGAAGTCGAGACATCTCGGTATCACCATTCAACGGCGTCGCTGCAGAAAAATTAGAGATTCCTCGACTTCGTTCGGAATGACAAACATCGGCGGAGCCGCTCAAACGAGGCAATGCGCGCCCTATGCAACCACCAGTCAGATTCACCCAGCGCGTTCACGTGATATATCGAATTTCACCCGCTGAATAGTTGGCGTCGAAGCGTGAATAATGGCGTGATTGTGATCGTTGCATAGCGGCCGAAGCCCGGGAAGAGGAACGGACCTTCTCGGTCTTGTGCGAAGTCGCGTGCCGACCTTGCGCAAGGAGGGACTCGTGACCGATTGCGAGCCGATCATCGTGCGCGCGCGCGACGGCACGATTATCGAGGCGTCGGAATGGAAATCGCAAGAGGCAATCGATGTCGCGCACAAAAATCCATACGTTCTTGCGATGTGGGACAAGTTCTTCGCGATCTGCGATTGCGTTCCGTTTGGGACCCTTTCTAAAGCCGAACAAATGTTCCGGAATTTCGAGCCACTCTGATTGAGGATCGAATGCCGATGTGTTGGGCTATGATGGTCTCCTACCTGATCAGCGTTGCGTAGGATACCAGGTGCAACGCAACGATGTTTCTTGACGTTCGGTCTGACAGGCGCAGTGAATAATAGTGGACGCCACGAATGCCGGCAGGCACGCGACCGGCCTGAATCTCCAGACGCTGCGTCGTCTGAAATTCTGGGTCTGGTTTCAGGAATGGATCCGGCCGAGCGAACTTCAGGTCACGTTGATCTGGGCCGGCATCATCGGCTTTGCCGGCGCGGTTTGCTCGATTGCGTATCGGGTCGGCACAAGTTTCGTTCACAAAATTCTTACCGGTAGCAGCGCATCCGGGCTGGTTGAAAGCTTTACTGAGTTGCCGCTGTGGGGTCGGCTTGTTGTTCCGGCAATCGGCGGACTTATTGCCGGCGCAATCATTCATTTTGGCTCGCGCTTCCGTGGTCAGGTCACCACCACCGATTACATGGAAGCAGTCGTCCTTGGCGACGGCAGAATTTCTGCGCGCCAGAGCCTGGTGAAATCGCTTTCTGCGCTTTTCACCAATGCCTCAGGCGGATCAATCGGACGCGAGGGTCCACTGGTCCAACTCGCCGCGATGGTGGCGTCGCTTGCCGGGCGCTTGCAGCGGTGGACAACTCCGCGGTTGCGATTGCTCGTTGCATGCGGTGCGGCTGCGGGAATCGCTTCCGCTTACAATGCGCCAATTTCCGGCTCGGTGTTTGTCGCCGAGATCGTGCTCGGTTCCATGGCGATGGAAATTTTTGGGCCGCTCGTATTCGCGTCAGTCATCGCCACGCTCACGGTGCGCGGCTTTCTCGGTCCCGGGCCGCTTTATCAAATTCCGCTGTTCCGGCTCAACGGAAATTGGGAGATCATTCCATATTTGTTGCTCGGTTTGGGATCCGGTCTCGTTGCGCCGTGGTTTATCCGGTTACTCCGAGCGAGCGAGAAATGGGCCGGCCAGATTTCCGCGCCGGTTTATATCAAGATGTGTGCCGGCGGTCTAATCGTGGGCGCGCTCGCTGTGTTCTATCCGCAGGTGTGCGGCAACGGGTACAGCGTCGTTAACGAGATCCTGGGCGGCCACTGGCTTTGGCAAACTCTGGCGCTCATCCTGATCTTCAAAGTGCTTGCAACCGCGGCGACCTTTGGCTCCGGCGCGGTGGGCGGAGTGTTTACGCCGACACTTTTTGTCGGCGCAAGCCTTGGGTTTCTCTTCGGCACAGCGACCCAGCACGTCACCGGTTCGGCTTCTGTGAATCCCAGCGCGTTTGCGATTGTTGGGATGGGCGCATTTTTGGCCGCGGCGACTCACGCGCCGATCATGGCGATCGTCATGATTTTTGAGCTTACGCTGGATTATCAAATCATCCTGCCGCTGATGCTCGCCTGCGTGGTTGGCTATTACACGTCAGTTAAAATCGAGAAACGCTCGATTTATTCGGAGGCATTGAAACGCAAAGGCGCAGGCGATTACGCCATGCAGTTGGCCGAGTTGCACGTTCGCGATTTGATGAAGCCGAACCCACTGACTATTTCGCCCACGACCGGTTTCTCTGAGATAGCGGAGAAATTTATCGCCACTCGGTTCAACTACCTTTACGTGACTGAGCACGGCAGCCTTCTCGGCGCTGTTTCTCTGCACGATATCAAGAGCTACCTCAACACGCCGGAGTTGGCGAAAGTGGTGATCGCGGGTGACCTTTTGCGCGATTCATTTCCGCTCGTTCCCGCGAACGCTTCGCTCATCGAAGCGCTGGAGCGTTTTAGTCATCATGACGGAGAACGTCTGCCCGTCGTGTCGCACGATCGGCATCTGGTCGGATCGATTGCCAAGACGGATGTCATCCTTGCGCTCGCCGGGAGCACAGCACGATCTGCAACCGCGACCAGTTCGCCCGGGTCCGTGTAAGCACCGGCTATCTCGTCGTCCGCGTCGCGTCGTTTCGTTGCAGCGTCATCAGGCATCGTGTCTGATACCTCTTCAACTACTCCGCCTCTGTTTTCGCATGGGGATGAAACGGATGCCGTGGACACACTGCTCGGCGCCGATGGCGTGAAAACCTAAATGTTCGTACGCAGGAACGGCATTCGGCGACGAATTAAGGGTGAACTCGCAGTCTGGGTCATTAACGAACGCGGCTGCGGCGGCAAGCAGTTTCCGGCCGATGCCCTTGTGTTGGAACGAAGACCGCACAAAAAGCATCGCGACGTGACGAGGCATGCGCAGATGGAGCATACCGACCAACTCGCCCGAGTGCTCGGCAACCAAGGTGACGTGATCCGATTCATGTCGCCGCGAAAGAGCATCCGGCGACGCGTACCGATGAAACTCCGAAACCCCGTCTGGCTGATAATGCGGCGCTACGAACTGGTCGAATACTTCGCGAGCGAGCGCCGCCACGGCTGCGACTTCGAACGACTCGATCTGGCGGTAGATTGTGGAATTCACGACGGTAAATGCGTCTCGAGTACTTTGCGCGGGACAATCCCTACGTGTCCTTCGTTTAGTTTGCAAAACCTCGAACACAATCGGCATTCGACGCGCCCGTCGGGCAGTATCGTCCACGAGCGACATGGATAATCCGATCGCTTTAGCGATGTCAATTCGGCAGGGCGAAGGAAATGATCGTGTCCTTCGCGCGATAATTCGACCAGAACAGTTCGCCATCGAACGTAAGCGAACGACACGCAAACGGAATTACGGCAATGTCTGCAACGGCGGGGGTCTCCTCTTCCAGATTCAATCGTGCGATTCGCCAATCCTCGTTAGGCTGTTCCTGTCCGCGCAAAACGTAGAGCGAGCGGTTGGCAAAAGCGTGACCGGAGACCTCGGCCCCAACCTCAATCTCGCGGATAACGCTGCCGCTATTGTCGAACTTCAGAACTCGCTTTTTATACCACTGGCTTAGGTAAAGACTCTTCCCGTCGAAGCTGAGGTATGAGCCCGTAAAGTCCGGACACGCGAACATTTTCGAAAATCCGCCATCGGCGGTATAGCGATAAATGTAACGATCGTCATTCGCGCCTTCGCCAATCGTGAAACGCAGTTCTCCGTTGAGTGCGACAGCAGCCCACGGAATGCCAGGTGCCTCTTGTTCCTTCACAACGGTTCCGTTCCGTGGATCGATTGCATAAATCCGGCGCAGATCGCGAGAACCCAGCCACAACCTTTTGTTCCCACTGTCCCAGGCCAGCGCCTGTGGTGTCGTCGCGGGCGAAGTGAGTCTGCGTTTCTCGATAACCTGCGCTTCAGTCATCTTTCAAACTGCATGTTCGAAATGAAAATCGGTTGATTTTGCAAGTCGTGCAACAGAGTGCCGCAATGAAAAGCCGTCGCTCCAATCGAGCTCCGACTGAAACTGGCTCGTTATTAACATACCACTTCAGCGGGATGCAAAAAGACAGAGCACAACGGGATCCGTTTCAACGTCTCTCCTGCGGTCAAAATTTCTTGAAGCAATTCTTTGCTCCTGTTGCTGCGTGCATCCAGCTCAAGCCCGGTGCTGCTGGTAAATAGCCGTTTCATTGTTCAAATGGCTTGCTCACGGATTCGCAGCTTGTCAGATTCGCTGGGCTGCGAGTTTATGAAAACACCAAATTTGTTATTAAGCGTCGCGCTCGTGCAATGTATCTTTTCCGCTTTCGGCATCGCTTTTATCGCAACTGACTCAGGAATTACTACGTTTCAGGAAAGCGGTAACGCCTCGTCCGATAACGCCCAGCGATTGATTGGTCACTGGCGGAAAACAACCATCGTTTTCGAGAGCCCTAAAGACGAACACCTCTTGCTTCGTGCTGACGGTAGCGCAGAGAATTGGGTCGTTAGGGCCGAAAGCCGCAGCGAACCTGTCACCGGTCGCTGGAGCGTCGAAGGTAAAATACTCACGCTTTCTTTTGGTGAAAATGAGAACTCGAACCCGTTCACGTTCTACGAGGGACAACTCGTTTTCCCAAACATTCCGAATCGCCGTGGTTTTTGGGACAAGATCGAATAGCAGGTTTGACGTCTGCCTTTCGCGTGTTGTGAAGGCTGCTGTAGCGACCGGTCTTCGGCTGGTTTGAGGAATTTCGAGTCGTGGACGGCCCACAGGGCCATGGCTACAGGCTGCGCATTGATGTAGCATTTCGTTTTATGCCACGGTGTCCATGGGCAACTACAGAACCGGCCATCAATTATCACGATGAAGAGTGGGGCGTGCCTGTGCACGACGACCGAGTGCTCTTCGAATTTCTGATTTTAGAGGGCGCACAGGCAGGACTGAGCTGGAACACGATTTTGAAGAAACGGGAGAACTATCGAAAGGCGTTCGACGGATTCCGTGCGGAAAGGATCGCCTGTTACGGCAAGCGCGATGCGCAACGATTGCTGGGTAACGAGGGGATCGTGCGAAACCGTCTGAAAATTGCCGCGACAATCGAGAACGCGAAAAGGTTTCTCGTTGTGCGAGACGAATTCGGAACGTTCGACGCTTACCTGTGGAGTTTCGTCGACGGCAATCCGCTCCAGAATCGTTGGCGAACACTGGCTGATGTCCCTGCACGCACGGCTGAATCCGACGCGATGAGCAAGGATCTGCTACGACGCGGATTCAAATTCGTCGGCTCAACGATCTGCTACGCGTTGATGCAAGCGACGGGCATGGTCAACGATCATCTCGTCACATGTCCGCGACACGCAGAACTCAGTGGCGCGCATCGCCGTCGGCGAAAACACTGACTGCAACGAATCCAGTTCAGCCTGGCAAATGTCGGCGTCGAATACCATATTACCGAAGTGTTATGGTAAGACCTGTCACTGCGCGCTCGGGCACGCCGCATTTGCTTGGCGCGCTCATTGCCTGCACAATTGTGGTTGGTATTTTGTGCGGTGGCAGATTGCTGGCAATCCAGCTTGAGCGAAAAACGGTTCATTGGATCGCTCCGAAAGATTTCTTCATCAAGAATCAGGGACTTGCTTTCGAGCGGGCGGCCGTGCGCAGGCCCGACATCCTGCTCCTTTACGGCAGCTCTGAATTAATCGACCCAATTCCAAACAGGGCATCTGATTTTTTTTCCGACGCACCGACTGGGTTTCAGGTGTGTCCGGTGGGCAAGGCGGGAACCACTTCATTGATCATTTTGCAGAAGCTGGGCGCATTGGGCGCGGAGTTGCGTGGCCGAAAAGTCGCGATCTCACTTTCAGCAAGTTCGTTTTTCACGCCTGCGGTCAGGCCGGACTTTTATGCCGGAAATTTCTCATTGCCAGCGGCCAGCGGCATTCTTTTCACCAACGCTATTGATTTCGATCTTAAGGCTGCGATTGCGAAGCGAATGTTACAGTTTCCCGACACATTGGCAGAGGATGGACTAGTGGAGCTCGCTGCCAAATGCCTCGCTTCCGGTCGTCCAGTGGATCGTATGGTTCTGATGGCTATCTGGCCGCTGGGCAGGCTACAAACTGTCATGCTCGAGTTGCAAGATCATTTCGAAGCACTCCTGTACATTGTTGGCCGAGGCAGGCCCATCCCAGAGTGGTTGCGGCCAGTGCATTCACACACGCTACGTGTACGCAAGTCATCGGAGGCCGACTATCAACAGACCGAAGCGTTTGCCGCGATTCGGCCCGCGAGGGATGCAGCGTTTCGCGCGCGTATCACTGCCGCAAGCGAATGGACTGACCTGGACCTTCTGTTCCGCACGCTTGCGGAGCTCAAAGCTGAACCATTGATTTTAAGCATGCCAATTGATGCTTACGCCGCGAGGGGTGTTTCGCGTTCAACCCGCGAACTTTATTACGATAGGATGAGGGAGCTCGCCGAGCGATATCATTTCCCGGTAATTGAGTTTGAACAGCACGACGCAGATCCAGGTTTCCTAATTGCTCATCGTGAACACCCCACGCCGAGAGGTTGGATGGTCTACGATCGAGCGCTCGACGATTTTTTTCGCAAAAGCAAATGACGAAACCTAACGACAAGATCCAGCTGAACGCGGTGGAAGATCACGGCGGAATCCTGACCATTCGTGGGGGCGGTGCGCAACGCAATTGGAATGGCATTCATTACAAGCAGGGCATGTCACGCAAGAACGTGGGAACAACAAAGCTGTCAGCGAACATCGCTACCATCCCACCGAGTGGCGTGGCGTATGCGCATATTCACGTCGAGTTCGAAGTGATCCTTTACATCATCGAAGGAAAAGTGCGTCACGAATTCGGACCCGGTCTAAGGCAAGTGATCGAAAATGAAGCGGGCGATTTTATCTATATCAAGCCGGGCGTGCCGCACGAAGTGTTCAACATGAGCGACACCGAACCGGTGGTCGCGTTCGTTGCCCGTTCCTCTGCTGACGAATGGGATAACATTATTCCTTACGATCGTAACCAGCGAAGATAGGGATTGCTGAGGCAAGCAGGAGCGCAGGAGGTAGTAAGGCAGATCCAATAAGTTTCTGTCCAGATTTCGAGTTCTTGCTTTCCTGCTTTCCTCAGAGATTCTCCAAAACAAATGCCGAAGCATCTTGTGATCAGCACCAGCGGCAATCCCGATAGCAACAGTCGCCGAATGGGACGGATCGCTTTTGCTCATCTGCAAGCACGGAAAATCGATTGCGATTGGATCGATATCCGCGAAATGGATCTTCCACTCTGCGATGCGGACAAATGCTACGGCATGACAGGGTCGAAGAAACTGCATACCGCCGTCGAAACCGCATATGGGATACTCATCGCCGCGCCCGTCTACAATTATGATGTCGCCGCGGCGACCAAGAATATGATCGAGCTCACCGGAAACGCATGGCAAGACAAGATCGTTGGTTTTCTCTGCGCCGCGGGCGGCATGGGCAGTTACATGTCCGTGATGGCCTATGCAAACAGTCTGATGCTGGATTTTCGGTGTGTGATTATTCCGCGGTTTGTGTTCGCGACTGGCGACTCTTTCGATGGGGACCACCTCATCGATGAGAAAATCGTCCGGCGCATCGAAACGGTGGCAGACGAACTGGTCCGGTTCACCAAAGCGCTTCGCAGTTAGTTGCGAGGCCGAGGAGTGTTACCTCGCAGCTCCAAAATATCGGGAGACTCCATCAAGCCGCAGCGGCGATAAAGCGATCTGCTCTCAGGGGTCGCCCACAGAATGACCGCATCGGCGCCTTGAGCCCGGCACCACGATAGCGCTTTCTTCAACAATTTTCCGCCGAGGCCGCGGCTACGCATTTCCGGGACAACATAAAAGTTGGTCACGTAAGCATGAACCTCAGGCTCGTTAACCGGGTTCGGCATTTTCTCAAATAACTGTACACAAACGTGGCCTAGCAACTGGTCGCCGTCGCCGGCGACCCAGCAGCGCCATGCACTCGAGCCGGCCCGAACGCGCTTCTTCATCCATGACGTGCACCTGCGCACAAACCGCGATTTCGATTCCGTGGCCGACCCTAGTTCCGTGCGGAATCGATACCGCATCTCCGCCAACGCGTTCCAATCGCCAGACTTTGCCAAACGGACTTGGACACGAGCCATTCGACAGATCGTACCTGATTCGACGCACGGGCGCCACTCGTTACACGTAACACCTGGACTCACGTTACGGCGGTCGCGGCACGCACCGTGTTTTCTTGTCGCTGTATCCTCGCTTTGTCAGAATTACGAAGATGAAGCATTTTCTCATGACGTTTCTTTTGCCGATGACATTAGCAGCTCAAAACATGCAGCAGTTGACGGAACAGCTCGGCAAGACTGTTCTCTACGGAGATGTCGCTCTTTCGCCTGATGGAGCGCATCTCGCATGGGTGCAATCCACGGCCGCAACTACGTCGAAGCAGACATACATCCGGAAAGTTTCAGGAAACGCGCCGGCAAAAATCGTTAACATTCCCGTTACCAGCGAGAGGACTGATTTCGATCCTGCGTGGTCGCCGGATTCCAAGACGCTGGCGTTCTTTTCAAGCGGGGGCGAAAGCGAGCAGCGGCAACTCTGGACCGTGAACGTCGATGGTTCCGATCCGAAGAAAATCACGAGCTTAAACGGATACGCTGCGCGACCGCGCTGGTCACACGATGGCAAGCGCATTGCCTTTCTCTACATCGAAGGTGCTGGCGGCGGCGGTCCGTTGATGGCCGCACCCACGACAACTGGCGAGATCGACACTGCCATTCACAATCAGCGGATCGCTGTTCTCGACACTACGAACGGCCAGTTGCGTCAGGTGTCACCGCAAGATCTTCACATTTACGATTACGATTGGTCGCCGGATGACAAAATATTCGTTGTAACAGCGGCGCCCGGTCCCGGAGACAACAATTGGTGGATCGCCCAGATTTACACAGTCGATACCGCAAAGGGCAATGCGGCATCAATCTACAAACCCTGGTTTCAAGTCGCCGTTCCGCGCTGGTCGCCGGATGGTAAATCGATCGCCTTCATTGAAGGCTTGATGAGCGACGAAGGATTTCATGGTGGTGACGTTTTCACCATGAATCCCGACGGTCGGAATGTCATGAATCGCACGTCGAGGCAAAAGACGTCGGTTAATTCATTTTTCTGGCTGGGGCCCGATCGCATTCTGCTGATCGAGTATGTCGGCGGCAGTAGCGCAATTTCCGACTTCAATCTCACGAACAATTCTGGGCGAACGATCTGGAAAGGGCCGGAGGGAATTCACGCATTTGGAAATTTTCCAAACTTTGACGTATCGAAAGATGGCAGGTTCGCGGCCGCCGTTCGGGACACCTACAATTCGCCGCCGGAAGTTTTCGGCGGCCGGCTAAATGAATGGCGCCAACTGACGGACAACAACTCAGGCTTGCAGGCGACTTGGGGCAAAGCCGAAAGCATCGAGTGGACGAACGAAGGTCAGAACATTCAAGGCTGGTTAGTGCCGCCTGCGAAAGTCGAAGCCGGTAGAAAATATCCGATGGTCGTCCTCATTCATGGCGGACCGTCCAGCGTCACGACCTCAGAGTGGCCGGCATCATTCGGAATGTCTCGCGCGATTATCGCCGCCCTCTCAGTGCGCGGCTATTATATCCTGCTTCCAAATCCGCGCGGCAGTTACGGCCAGGGCGAAGAATTCACCCGAGCGAACGTGCAGGATTTCGGCGGCGGCGATCTGCGCGACGATCTCGCCGGAATCGATGCCGCAATAAAAAAATATCCAATCGATCCCAACCGTCTCGGCGTGACCGGGTGGAGTTATGGCGGGTTCATGACAATGTGGACTGTCACACAAACCAATCGTTTTCATGCAGCAGTTGCAGGCGCGGGCATTGCGAATTGGCAAAGCTACTATGGGCAGAACTTGATCGGGCAATGGATGATCCCGTTCTTCGGCGCGTCTGTTTACGACGAACCTGACGTTTACGAGAAAAGCTCGCCGATTCGGTTCATCAAAAACGTCAAGACGCCCACCCTCGTAATCGTCGGTGAGCGCGACGCGGAATGTCCCGCGTCGCAATCCTACGAATTCTGGCACGCGCTAAAAACGCTCGGCGTACCGACAAAGCTGATCATTTATCCCGGCGAAGGTCATATGTTCATCAAACCCAAACACCAGGTCGACCGCTTGGAGCAGACGGTCGCGTGGTTCGACAAGTATTTGAAGTAAGCATCTGAGGAAAGCAGGAAACCGTATGAGCCCGCCCAACTCAAGTAGCGACGTCAGCAATGCCTTTCGTACGCAAGTCGCGCCCGCCGAAGCGAGCGCGATGATGTTTTGACGCAGATAATAACGGCGGCGAACGCCGTTTGCACGGCGACCGATTAAGCCCCTGCTTTTTCGGATTTCTGCCTGTTGCACTCCGCTTTGAATTTCGCGAATTGGTCCGGAGTGAGAATGCCCTGGACGTCCTTCATGAACTTCGCCTCGCTCGCATCCGTGCACCCTGTTTTGTGGTGCTCGGCCATCGCCGTTTCCATCTTCGTCTTCTGATCTGCTGTCAGGTTGAGACTCGTAAGAGAGGCCGTGCAGGCCATCTTCCCTTCGTTCCCAGCCTTCTTCGCGCAATCGCCGTGTTCACCCGCGAACATCGTTCCCGCGGCGAATGCGCCCGCCGCCACTAGCGCAATGAGTTTGGTCATAGTGCAACCTGAGACAGCCCGTGTCGTATCACCGTTCAATCTCGAAATTGTTTGGCATCTCCTCGCGTGTCACGTATCACTCACCACTTTGAGAATCGAAGCCAGGGAAGAAATCTTTCCGCTCAACCGCCCGTTTCGGATTTCGCGCGGCAGCCGCGCAAGAGGCGTGCGTCGTCGTCGTCAGTGTCAATGACGGACAACACACCGGGCGTGGCGAAGGAGTGCCGATCGCGCGCTACAATCAAAACACCGCTTCGGTTTTGGCGCAGATCGAATCGATCCGTGGCGTCGCCGATTTGGACCGAGATAAACTTCAGCAATTGCTGCCACCGGGCGCGGCCCGTAATGCGCTGGATTGCGCACTTTGGGACTTGGAAGCGAAACGCTCTGGCAGACGGGTTTGGGAACTCGCGCCCATTCCGATTTTCGATGAAGTCGAAACTTCGTTCACAATCAGCCTTGATACGCCAGAGAAAATGGCAGACCACGCCGCATCTGTTGCCACGCTGCCAATTCTCAAGTTGAAACTTGGTGGCGACGATGCCGACCTGGCGCGCGTCGAACGTGTGCACTCAGCCGCGCCCAAGGCGCGTCTGCTCATTGACGCCAACGAATCGTGGTCGTCTGAGCACTACCGGAAAACTATTCCAGTGTTAAAGGAGTTAGGTGTTGAATTAATTGAGCAACCATTTTCCGCCGGTAGCGATGAGGTCCTCGAAACTCTTGATCATCCGATTCCGATCTGCGCCGATGAAAGCTGTCACACGACTACCGATCTTTTACGCCTGACGAATCGCTATGAAGTACTTAACGTGAAGCTCGACAAAACCGGTGGCCTTACGGAGGCGCTCCAGTTGTGCCAGCGCGCCCGCGAAAACGGTTTCAAGCTCCTAATCGGTTGCATGGTCTGCACCTCACTGTCCATCGCTCCGGCTCGGCTTCTGCCGAGAAACACCGACTGGCTGGATCTTGATGGCCCCCTGCTTCTTACTCGAGATCGCGACCATGGACTCTGCTATCGAGACGGAAGAATCGGAATGCCAGCAAGCGAGCTATGGGGGTAACGCCGATCAAGGATTACATTCATGAATCGGATAAGAAATTGCGTCGCGATCTGTTCGCTTTTGTTTGTTCCCGAACTCCTTGCGGCTTCGACAAATGCCTGGATCGCAACCTGGGCAACGAGTCCGCAATCAGGCACTCCGAATCCCCGCGAGCCTCTACTCAGTATCGACGATCAAACGGTGCGCGAACGCCTAACAGCATCGATCGGCGGAAGTCAGATCCGGCTGCGCTTCTCGAATGAGTTCGGCTCATCACCTCTTTTCATCGGCGCGGCTACCGTTGCGATTCCGACAGACGCCTCGACTATCAAAGAAGAATCGATTCAAAACGTTACGTTTGAAGGGCGTAATTCGACCGAGATTCCACGTAGAGCGTCTGCGGTTAGCGACCCGATAAGCTTTCCATTAACGCCCGGAGCCGAGATCAGCATCAGCATCTATTTCCCGGAGCGCCTAACGACTCCGACTCTGCATGCCTTTGCCTTTAAGCACGCGGTGGTTTCGCAACATGGCGACTTTACTCATGAAAAGAAAATTGACCCAGCAGCGCTGTCCACAGCGTCGATCTCAGTCACGGCCGTTCTTGTTCCTGCGCAGCCCTCGAACCGCCTCATCGTAGCCTTTGGCGATTCAATTACTGATGGTGACGGTTCAACAGTCGACGCGGACACCAACTGGCCGAACCATCTGATTCACCGTATTGCCAAAAAATCGCAGGGCTCAACTTTGGCGGTTGTGAATGAGGGTGTTGTTGGCAATCGATTGCTGCGCGATGCCGACGTATTCGGCGTAAGCGCTCTGGCACGGTTCGACCGCGATGCACTCGCCTTGCCCGGCGTTACCCACATTGTGTTACTCGAAGGGATCAATGATATCGGATTTGCCGGCGCAAAAATGGATGGCCATTATCTTGCCGATCCAGCTCAAACACCAAGCGCTCAGGACATCATCAATGCGTATCGGCAATTGATTTCGCGCGCACACGCTCGGGGTATCAAAGTGATTGGCGGAACGATTACGCCGTGTGAAGGCGCAGACATTCCCGGGTATTACTCCAAAGCAAAGGAATCGATTCGAGAAGCGGTAAACAAATGGATCAGGAACAGCGGCGCATTCGACGGCATGATTGATTTCAACGCAGTCGTTCGCAATCCAGATCATCCCACCAGATTGCTGCCGAAGTTCGCTTCAAAAGACCATCTCCATCCTAACGATGCTGGATACAAAGCGATGGCAGATTCGATCGACCTCGATTTATTTAAATAAGATTGCGACCCTTGATTCTTCATGGGTGACCGCGTCGCAAGCCTGGGTTTATTTCGCGTTGTAAGAAGACACGCGAAGCACGCGAATCACCATCGGGCTGCCGCCCCGATGAATCTTCCGTTTTTCGATGTCGAACTCGATAGTGGAGGCGGTCGTGAGAGTGCCGCCGCCGTTTTCCTGATACTCCACCTTGTGATGGTTGCCTTTTGACTCGAGAACACGATACCGCATGAAACCGCCGGTATCCGGCAGCGAATAAGTTAGCCAGTCGCCGTCTTGCTTCAGCCCATCTTCATTGAACTGGTTCCCATTCTTCTCCACCGCATCCACATTGATTTCTGTTACGACCGGGCTCTCTGAATCCGAGATCCAGCAATCGATCAAATTAAACACTTTCGGGTGAATCTTGAGCGGAGCGGTTTCCGCTGCAGGCACGCCGCCGGGCAGGGAAGCGAGGGTCGCACCCTTGTCGCCCCGGATTGGGTGAAGTGACTGAATGATCTTCGTGAATTCCGCGAGAGTAATTCCGGTTGCTGTAAATCCGTGAAACCGGCCCAGGATGGGATGCGAATCTGGATTTTTCGCCTGTTCGGTGTTCATGTTCGGGTCGCTCACCCAGTTCGCGATGATCTCGTCTTTTCGCCCATCTTTACCCTTGGGCCGGTAGATCAGATATATCGGCCCGAAAGGCGACTTGATTTCAGTCTCTTCGGTATTCTGCTCGTCGGGCATGATGTTGCGGTCGCCGATGCCTTCCCGCGCCGACTCGATGGTGAACGTGGCATTCCAGCCATTTCCATATTCGATTGAGTAAAGCGGCAACCGATGAGTTTGATCTTGGTCGTCGTGGATCTCGTCGTACGTGATCTCAACCGTTTTTAATCGCAATCCCTGGGGCAGATATGACGGAACGAAGCAAGTGATCTCCAACCCCTTCAGATCATCCAAGGTCGTGGCGAAAGAACAAAGATCCAAGAATGGGAACAGCAACGCGCCCACAAACAACCACGACAACACTCGTTGAGTGGCGTGGCGACTCATCATGTCGCCATTGTGACTGAGTCCACCATATTGTCGAGAATGAACGCAGCCCTGGTGAACGCCCTGTAGTGACCGGCCTGTGGCCGGTTTCAAGAACGACCGGTTCCCGAACGATCCATAGGACCATGGCTACAATGAGTGGCCCTGGTACAAATTTACACTACAGGCTCAGCTCGTCATTGCGTTAGTATCGCCGGCTGGATGAACGTGCGCGCACAGGAAATCGCTTCCGGCTTGCCGTCTGATTTGGATTCGCTGCCGCGGCTTGGCGGATTTCGGTTGCGCGGCATCGCGATGACGCGCCTCGAAACTTTCATCGACGCAGCGTTTGCCTTTGCGATCACAATGCTCGTGATCGCCGCACAGCAGATACCCGACGACATCAAAACTCTGCTGGCTGCGTTCAAGAATGTCCCCGCGTTCGTTGCGAGCATCGTTGTGCTAGGAATCTTCTGGCGCGGCCATTGGCTGTGGAGCCGTCGCTACGGCCTGGAGGATGGCGTTTCAATTTTCGTTAGCTGGGCGATGATCGTGACGATCTTGATCTACATCTACCCGTTGAAAGCAATTTTTAGTTCCATGTGGTTTTCGCTGAGTAACGGCCGGGTGGGTCACGTGCTAGGGCCTCATTCCGAAACAGAAGTGCGCGCTTTGTTTGCGGTATTTGCGTTAGGGTTCAGCGCCATTGCACTGGAGATGCTGCTGTTGAACTTCCGCGCCTGGCAATTGCGGGAGCCGCTAGGGTTAAATGCAGGTGAACGAGCAATGACTTTCCGTGAAGTAACCGGCTGGAGTATCCCTGTCGCCGTCGGAATGGTTTCTTTGGTTTTGGCGCCATCGCTGCCGAGAGAGCAGATCGAGTGGAGCGGCTGGATTTATTTTTCGATGGCCATTCTTGTGCCCCTCCATAGAATTTTCTCAAAGCGGAACTCAGAGCACGGAGCATTGTCGTGAACTACATTTTCGTTCTCGCAATCGGAATCGGAATCGTCGCCGGCTTGCGTTCGTTAACCGCGCCAGCCGTCGTGGCATGGGCCGCACACTTCGGCTGGCTGAATCTGCGTGATTCGACGCTTGGCTTCATGAGCTCCACAGCGGTAGTCGCGATATTGTCGTTGCTTGCGATTGGTGAAATAGTCGCGGACAAACTGCCGATCATTCCGAAACGGACTGCGCCTGCGCCATTATTAGGGCGCATCATCACCGGCGGTCTGTGCGGCGCGTGTCTCTGCGCAGCGGACGGGAAATCGCTAATTACCGGAGCGCTCCTGGGTGGAACAGGTGGCGTGATCGGTGCTTTTGTCGGCTACCAAATCAGACGTCGTTTGGTGAACAATCTGCACATTCACGACTTTGTCGTCGCGGTTTGCGAAGATCTGCTCGCGATCGGGCTGGGATTCTTTCTTGTGTCGCGCTGACGGCGAAACTCCGTGCGAACATTCGAAGCGGATTGATTCCGTCACGTGGGCCTGTCTTTAATGATGCGCCATGGCGGACTCTCAGAAAAAAACCATCTCGACCGCGGTGCGACAGATCCGGCCGCCACCGGTGTCGCAGCATCTGCGCGAGTTCGCCTCGCGTCCCGATGCATGGGCAGTGCTCGCGCGCAACATGATTCCGGTCGTCGGTATTTATGGGTTCGGCTGGTCCGCCGCGCTGGCTGTTTTCAATTATTGGTTCGACGGATTGACGGCGCTGGCCGCAATCGTCGCCGCGCTGATCCCGCGCGCATTGCGCGAGACGCAGCCGAAATCTGCCGGCGCGGTCTCGGCGGCGACCAACATCGTGCGCGGTGTGGTCACATGGATCTTTCTCGTCGTCATCGTCGGCCTGCCATACTGGATCGTGCTGATTCCGCTGCATGAATTGTTGCTCGGCGATCAACTGCGCCGCGAACTCGCGCATTCTCCGGCGCTCTGGTTCACCTTTGGCTCGCTGGCGGCAAGTCATTTCTGGAAATCGTTCCGCATGGGCTACGACACGATGCCAGACAAGGATCTGAAGCAACGGGCACGCTGGGATATTTATCTGCTGATCCTGCGGGCGCTGGCCATGTTTATGATGGCCGCGCACGGGCTCGCTTTCATTCTGGTGCCGCTAATGGCGCTGCTGCTGAGCTATCTTGAGATCTGGCCCGAGCGCGCACTCGGCGCTGTTTTTGGCGATCCTTCCCGGCTGTGGGAATACGACCCTGAAAATCCCGAGTCAAACCAGCGCCGACATTAACGCCAGCTTCGGGCCTCCAATTTCACCGGGCTAACGAGCGACGCTTTTGGATTTGGAAGCTTGTGAAGACGGGAGGCCTTCGCCGACACCCGAGACGGGCGTGTTCCTCCGAGACTTCAGACGCCGTCAGCTCTGTTTTCCGGCGGGGTTGGAGAATTTTGATTTGTCGAGCTTGGGTTACTCCCTGCAGCGGCTCTCTTCGCATCCCACCTCGCTTTCATCGCCGCGGAAAGTTGCGCCCGACGTTCCGGGGAGAGATTCAGCTTTTTTTTCGCTTTCTTGACGGGGGCGCCAGCGTGCGTGCGATTTGCGGTAGCGCGAACAGCCGATTTTCTCGCGGCTTTCAACGCTTGTCTTGACTCGGCCTCCTGCAGTCGGCGTCTCAACCTCGCCAGTTTTTGTGGACCTTCTCGCAGACGTTTTTCCAGTTGCTGGATTTTTTTTCGTAACTTTTTCAGTTTCATAATTGTCCTCCTCCCCGCGCCGGCAGCGAATTTAACGATTGGGGGTCCTGAGTTAATGACAACATCTCGCAGATGTCACGACATTCTTTGGCCAGAATGTCTTGATTCTTGCTTCATAATTCCTGCTTTCCTGAATACTCTCCCTGCAGTGAAGACGGTTCGTTTCATTGATATCGACGTTGTTTGTCTTTTTCGATGCTGACTGCGCCTAAACTTGCCAATGATCTGCCATCCGGCGACCCGCCAAGGGATCGCTGACAACGATGGAGCGACTGCAGAACGGCACGCAGCTTTAGGTAAGGGCAGTCAAAAGGTCGCTTAATTCGATTCTGACAATGCTCGAAGCCGTATCGCTAATGCCATAAGGCAGGATGAGTTGCCCGTTGTGGACGAGCGACCCACAGGAGTAAACGACATTAGGCACGTAGCCTTCCCTTTCGTTCGCTTCCGGTTTTAAGAGCGGCTCTTTGAGCTGGCCAATGATTCTTGCAGGATCGTGCAAATCGAGCAAGATCGCTCCAATGCAATATTTTCGCATTGGACCGACGCCGTGAGTAATAACCAACCAGCCAGCTTCGGTTTCAATCGGCGACCCACAGTTCCCGAGCTTCACAAACTCCCAGGGCTGTTGGGGCTCTTGTAGTAGCTGTGGATCGCTCCAAAAATGCGGGTTGTCCGAAGAACGTCAGGTAAAGGTTTTCATCATCCTGTCGTGAAAGCATCAGCGTAGCGTCCATCGATCCGGCGAGGAAAGAGAGCCATGCCTTTGTTTTGCACCGCCGGCCCGTTAAGAGTCAGGACACGGAAGTTAAGGAAGTCCGCGGTCTCGATCAGCTGGGGTAGAATGACTCGACCATTGTAGGCCGTGTAGGTCGCGTAGTAGATAACGCTCCCATCGTCTTCGACAAAACGAACGAAACGAGCGTCCTCAATGCCGTTGCTCTCGTTAGGTGAAACAGGAAAGATAATGCGTTCCGACATTTCCGAAGAAGGAGCGAAATGAATTTCGTAGTTGGATTCCGCCAGCCAGTGCATGCACTCCAAAGTTCGCGGCACGTCGCGCGTGTGTGCACGAAGCTTCGTCGAGCGCTGCTTGCTGGATGGACTCATCCAACTCATCAAGGAGGAAGGTCTTACCTAATCGTCCCATGACCGAGGCAGCCCAGTCGTTCTCAAGTCCCATCTCACTTAGTTTGTCCAGGAAGGTGCGTTTATGGTAGGTGGGATTTGGATTAAGCTCGGGCAGTGTTACAAAAGGCGTCGTCTTGTCGATCTCGATTGAATGATCACGATGGATAACTCCGGTTCGAAACTGGATCGAAGAGATATGTCCTTCACCGGTCGAGCGCAGGCTCAAGATAAAACGAAGATCACCCTGACCTAGACCAGTCTGGTCAGGATGCGGCACAATCGAAGGGTTGAACAGGGCTGCCGATTCGAGTGCATACTCGCCGGAGAAGAGTGCGCCGATAAATAGCCGGCGTCCTTCGGAAATCGTTTCACTGTCCGGGATGTGCCCTCGCACTTTTTCGAAATGTCGCAGCCAACTCTTACCAAGATCGATATGTCTTTCGCTAAAATCCGCTTTAACTAACGAAAGCTGCTTTTCGGTTTCCTGCTCGCTCAGCGCGAGAGCGCGCGCGATGATATGCTCGACACGCGTGGGATTGATCGGGATGAACGGACGCACCACCACGCGTTTGTTGTCCGGCCGAAGAAGGACGCCCGTCGGATGAAGTTTCATCCAACTTTTTGACTCGGGATCTTTAAGTCAGGCGCGGCTTCCGCCTGCGTCATCTCCGCGAGGGATAAGTAAAACGCCAGACTTGATTCTGCACCCTGATTCTGGCTCACGCGGTCCTGATGCAAAGCATCACGACATCCTCCCGTGCTGGAATCGTAGAGCGATTCTCCGAGGTCGTTGCGTCCAAGGAACCACTCGAAACAGCGTCGCGACGCGCGCTTCCAGTATTCGTCATGGGTGAGAGCAAAAGCCTCGAGACAGGCGGAGATGGTAGCATATGCCTCCACTGGCTGTTGATCGAAGCGCGCGCGTTCGCCGCCGCGCTTCCAAAAACCGTTGGAGCCAATCGGCGCGAAATGTCCGGCTTTCGCTCTTTGCGTTTCCACCAGCCAGCGGAGCGACTGCAAACCTGCCTGGAATACCTCGCCACGCGAAGTCCAATGACCGCTGAGAATCATCGCATGCGAAAGCTTTGCGTTGTCATAGGTGACGACGGGCTCAAACCATTGCCATTCCTCGGAGCTGTTAGCTTGAAACAACTCGAGCAGTCGCGTGGTGAGCAGATCGCGCAGCTGATTCACCATACGGTCTCCGGAAAAGCTGCGCAGGTATTCCTGCATTGCGAGCAGGACGAAGGCCCAGGCGCGCGGAGAAGTGAATTCCTCTACGACCGGCAAACCTCGCTGAAATAAGAGGGCGCAAAGGCTCCGATAACCCTCATTTCTTGATCGTCCAAGCGCCATTCCCGCAGCCCAAAGCGCTCGCGCGTGACTGTCCTCCGAACCAACCTCTTCCAGCCATTCCCGGCTATGACTCATAAAATTCCGAAAGCGCTTCGTTTCCTGATCGAATGCGTCCCATAAGAACGAAAGATAAGTGCTGGCCAGGCGCTCAACGTCCCGTTGCGCCACACGACTGGTCATCTCCGGAAGCAGCAGAGTCAAAATGAAGGCGCGGGCATTGTCATCGGTGCAATACCCTTCCCGGTAATTCGGCACATTGAAAATAGCGTGCTGGAAAATTCCGGTGTTATCGGTCATCCGAAAAAGGTGATCGAGTTTTAGCGGTGGAAATTCGTAGGGACGATTTTCCAGAGTTCGAACGGCAAAGGCTTTGCGCGACGGAACGGTTAAACGCATCCGTGCGCGCTGGAAGCTTTCCATGTAACGACCGGCCACCACGGGCCAGATCATTTCGCGTCCGAGTTGCCATGCACGTTTTCGCATTCCCGTCATCACTTGAGGATTGGACAGAAGTCGCGTTACCGCTTCGGCAATTGCATTGCTGTCGCGAAAGGGCACAAGAATGCCGCGTTCCTGCGCGAGTAACTCCTGCGCGTAGAGATAAGGAGTGGAAATCACCGCCTTACCTGCGCCGAAAGCATAAGCCAGAGTGCCGGAAGTGATTTGCGCTTCGTTAAGATACGGGGTGACATAAATGTCCGCCGCGCCGATGAAGTCGGTTAGTTCCTCCAGCGTCACGAAGCGATTATAGAAAATGACATTGCCGGTAACGCCTCGATCTTCAGCCAGACGCTCAAGCTTTAACCGATAAGATTCGCCTTCCCGCGAAAGAAGATTGGGATGTGTGGCGCCAAGGACAATATAAACGACATTCGGATGCTCCTTGAGAATTTCGGGTAACGCCTCGATTACATACTCGATACCTTTGTTAGGCGACAGAAGTCCAAAGGTTAGCAGCATCGTCTTGCCTTCCACGCCGAACTGATCCTTGTGAAAGGTCGGATCGATGAATTGCACGTCAGGCACGCCGTGCGGGATAAGATCGATCTTCTCGGACGAAACGCCATAGACTTCCTTCAACAACTCCCGCCCACGTTCCGCCATCACGATAAAACGATTCGAGACGGCATTGAGCTGCTCCATGACGAATCTTTGCGACTCGTTAGGTTCGCGCAGCACAGTGTGCAGTGTTGTCACTACCGGCATTTGCACATCGCGCAGCAAAGCTAGCAAGTGACTCCCGGCCGGCCCGCCGTAGATACCAAACTCGTGTTGGACCGAGAGGACCTCGACGTTGTTGATATTTAAGAAATCCGCAGCGCGTCGGTATGAATCGATCTCCTTTTCATCGATCTCAAAACGGATACGTGTCGAATAGTCGTAGCCTTCAGGGCGATCGTTAACTGCTCCCACGATACATTCGCAATTTGGGTACTCGGCTGCCACCGCCTCACAAATGTCGGTCGTAAACGTCGCTATGCCACATTGCCTGGGCATATAATCTCCCAGGAAAGCGACGCGGTTGATCGTGGTCATTAGGCAGCCTGAGTTAGTGTTTGTTCAACAAGTGTCAGCCTTTCTCCGCCCGAGGATCCCGGGACCAGCAAAACCCCGCAGCCGCTCTCGACGAGTTGTCCCGCCCAGTCTCGCGCGAAGCGCGGATCAACTCACGCTTTTGCTTCGTAAATCCCGCACCAGCGCCTGGGTGGACTCAATTGCTTCCTGCGGGACCCGGCGCAAATCTCGCGCCAAGCCCAGCTTCGACAAAATCCAAATCAACCATTTGGTCGGGTCCCACTGCCACGGCTTCACGCCGTTACGATAGTCGTGCTGAAATTGATGGTGATAATTGTGATAGCCTTCGCCAAACGTAAAGAGCGCCAGGAAAAACGAGTCGCGCGCACTGCAGCGCGTCGAATACGGCTGACGCCCGATGGTATGGCAGGCCGAGTTAATCAAGAATGTGCCGTGTTGAAGCACGACGACCCTTGCGACGCCACCAATTAGAAAACCGCCAAGCGCGCCGACCCAGCCGTCCCAGACGAATCCGGCGAGTGTTGGCAGGACGAAGCCGACCATGACAGCGAGGAGATGAATATGCCGGTGTTGCCACATGACCAGCGGATCTCTCTTTAGATCGGCAACGTTATCGAAGGGCGGTTGCGGCAGAAGCTTGAACAACAGCCAACCAATGTGGGCGTGGAAAAAACCTTTGGTGATGTCGTACGGGTCCTCGTCATGATCCACATGTTTATGATGGCGGCGATGTTCGCTGGCCCACATGAGGACAGAATTCTCAAACGCCGCGGCTCCAAAGATGAGCGTGAAAAGGCGCACCGGTAGCTTGGCCCGGAAAGCCATGTGTGAAAACAGACGGTGATAACCGACCGTGATGCTGAAGCCGATCGCCGCCAGCAAAACGAAAAACAGAGCGAGTTGGAACCAATCAATACCGAAATACCACAGGTAGAGCGGCACTGCGGTGAGTGTGAGAACAAACGTGCCGATCAGGAACGAGCTGGTCGTCCAGTTAATGCGGTCGGTCGGGATGCGAAAAATCAATGGCGGGAATTGGTTTAGGATGGGCGCCTCACTGATATCGGCCGAGAATAACGTCCTTCTTTGTCCAGGTATGAACACCGCCGCAATGGGCGCAGGTAAACTTCTGGGGTTTCACTTTGGCTGTCTGCCAGTGTTTTTCTTCGATTGTCTGCCCCGTATCGGTTAGCCTCGACGTGGAAGGACAGCGCACGAGCAAGCTCTTGAGGCTGGGGCCGGTCTTTGTTTTCGACCGTCGCGGCGGATCGAATAAAAATCTCGTCGCCATGTCAGAGTCGATAAACGATTCGCGCTTTGGCGGTGTCGTATGGTGACATTTCCATTTTCACTCGATCACCAATTGTAAGCCGAATGAAACGTTTACGCATCTTTCCGGAAATATGCGCGAGAACCAGACGTTCGTTTGCGAGCGCGACGCGAAACATGGTTCCGGGCAACACCATCATAATGGTGCCCTCCAGTTGGATTGCTTTCTCAGAATTCATGATGCCTTGTTTTAGGCAGGGGCGATTGATTTCAACCGCCCCTTGACCTTTGTTCTTTGACCGCCGGCTTTACCGGCGATTGCCGGCAAATGGGCGCCTCCCGCCCCCGCCTCCGCCTCCGCCTCCGCCGTAAGAACGAGGACGTTCTTCGCGCGGACGCGCTTCATTAACAGTTAACGTGCGACCGTTAAGTTCGCGGCCGTTGAGTGCGCTCATGGCGGCGTTGGCTTGTGCACCATCGTTCATGGTGACGAATGCAAACCCACGCGATTTGCCCGTCATGCGATCCATCATTAGATGGACTTCGTTGACGGTGCCGTGTTGTTCGAACAGATCCTGAAGATCGTTCTCGGTGCTCTCAAATGAGAGATTACCTACGTACATTTTCATTGTGTTTGAATTTGGAAAAACTACCGACCTACAGAGCCGTTCCCGTGAATCGGGTTTCAAACCACCAATGAGCGACGCTCACCTGACGATCTACCGCGCAGTGAAGTTAACAGAGTAATCCAATAAGCGCGCAATATCGTCCTGATTAGGCAAAACACAAATGTTCATTTTCACAGCGCCTGTTCTTCGTTGCCGATTTCCGCAACCATGTCCGCGGATTTGCGAACTGGCCGAGATGGCTCACCAGCCGTTGTTTCGGTGGTGCCGGTAGACGCTTGAAAAGTTTGTCGCGTGTGGTCTGTCGCTGAGTAACGCTTGCTTTCGAGCCGCGGCGCGGAACTCCCAAAAAAGCGCAGGACGACGTTTGGGCGCATGGTAAAGCGCGCAGTTCTGAGTCAATGTTGGTTCCATGCTAGCATCGATTGCCCAGGCGGAAGGTGACTTGCCACGCGCGTCGACCAGTCTCGGCCCGCTTCGTCCCGCCGCGGACAACACCGCCGCATTGGAAACCCAGGTTTACCAGGCGATTCTCGATCGAAGTCCGGACCAAATCATTTCTCGTCTCAGAGAAATACCTGCCACGCCTGATCCAGCAATAGGTTATTTTAATGGCGAGCTGCGTTTTTGGCTAGGCTGAGCGCAGCAAGCCGGCGGCGATCATGCCGCCGCACAGGAAAGCTGGCGACACGCTCAGAGAAAACTGGAACGTTTCCTCCGGGAACAGCCGGAAAACTACAATCTCATGCACGACCTCGCGCTGGTTGAGATGGGCCTTGGCTACAAAGCGGCTGCCTTATCCATGGCAGAACGAGCGATAGCCGCAAATCCAATCGAGAAAGATGTCGTGGATGGGCCAGCTTCGATCGAGATTCTGGCCCGGGTCGCAGCACAGGCTGGAGAGCCGGACCGTGCGATTGCTGCCTTACAGAAACTGCTCTCGATACCGTATGAGGGCGCACTACCTGTGGGCAACGCGCCGCTTACCCCCGCCTTGCTCCGTCTGGATCCAATGTTCGATCCGCTGCGAAACGATCCACGATTCCAAAAGTTCGTCGTGTCGCCTGAGCTGAAAACAGAATAATGCCCAACCATGCTGTTAGACGAAAAGGAGCCGCGTTCAACATGAGATGCCGAACGGATGTTGTTTTCAAGCGGAGAAATTCGCCCACGGCGAGTTGTCAGTAATGTGGCGATATTCCCAAGTTCACAATCGAACCGACCGCCACACCTGAAAGGTGGTAGTTACTAAGCGCTGCTCTATTTCGTGTTCCTTCGTGTTCTTCCTGGTTGATTAAGTCGTCTCAATCCGCGGGAACAACGGCACAGGTTTGCCGACTACGTGTCCGTCCGGCAATCTCCCCCACTCCGCATCCGCGAGCGAAAAGCGTTCTTCTTTTCCGCTCAATTCCATCTTCCAATTCAGTTGATCGAAAATTCCGTGCGCTCCGATCGGAAGCACGGGAAATCAGGATAGCAATGATTCGATGCCGTTTCTGCGAGGTGATAAAGAACTGCGTCAAGCTGATCGTTTCGTTCTAAATTTTTTGCCGAGCTTCCAAGGCGCTGCGTTCGCTAGCCACCAACCTAGATCTGCAATAGCCCGCGAGCCAAGGCGGCAATCGTGAAAGCGATATCCATGTGAAAGGTTTACGAATTTCTTGAATTGTAGAGTTGGAGCGGCGTTCTGCGATTTTAAGCATCGACTGCACTTTCATATTCTTGCGTGGACTCGGGCAACTCTCGTCCGGGAATTGCAACCTACTCGGACGTTATGGAAAGCAATGCGATTGTCTGATACTTTGCGACCATGTTCAGAGTTCGATTGTACCAGATTCCCGACGAGTTACCGGCTAAATGCACTGTTATGAGCGAGCGACATCTGGACATTCTTCGAGAAATCTGCATCTTTCCCGGTGACGATGTCGCTCATCAAGTAATAGCGAACCGCTTCGGCGCCGTATTTATCGGCGAGCACAAATGGATCGACGATGTTGCCGACGCTCTTGCTCATCTTTGCGCCACCTAGGTTCCACCAGCCGTGAACGAGCAATTGCGGCATTTGAGTCGATCTGGAAATCCGATGGCGTGCAGCATGATGAGCCAGTAAATCGCCGTGCGCGGGAACGAGAATGTCTTTGCCGATGATTTGCAGCGCAGGCCATTTGTCGCGGAAAGTTGAGGGTTGAGAGTCGAGAGCTAGGAGATTCGGATCGTAGCCGGCGAAGCTGATGTAGTTCGTTAGCGCATCGAACCAGACGTAGGTGACAAAATTTTTGTCGAACGGCAGTTCGATTCCCCAGTCGAGCCGTGATTTCGGACGCGAAATACAAAGATCGCCGCTGATTTTCTCCACGGCGTTTCGCAATTCCGTCTGGCGAAAATCGGGCATAACAGCGTTGTTTCGTTTGTTCAGGTACTGAAGCAACCACTCTTTGTGCTGGTTGAGCTTAAAGTAATAATTCTCTTCTTCCCGAAATTCGATCTCTCCCCATTCGGGCCCGAATTGTCCATCCGGCCCGCGTTCCTTGTCGGTCAGGAATTGTTCCTGGCGGACAGAGTAATAGCCGGATTGTTTGTCCTTGTAGATTTGGCCTTCATCGAAGAGGCGCTGCAAAATTCCTTGAACGACTTTTTTGTGTCGGTCACTTGTTGTCTCGGCCCACTCGTCGTATTTCACATCAAGCTTTTTCCAAAGATCGACAAACTTCTGCGTGATCTCTTTCACAAATTCAGCCGGAGGAATGCCTGCCTTCGCAGCGGACTGTTGGACCTTCTGGCCATGCTGGTCGACGCCAGTCAAAAAAAAGACCTTGTCACCTTTAAGGCGATGATAACGCGCTATCACATCCGCCAGCACCTTCTCATAGGCGTGCCCGACATGCGGTGGCGAATTGGTGTAATCAATCGCTGTGGTGATGAAAAACGTCTTCGGCATTTCGGATTACATCTGTAGCGGCAGTGTCCCACCGCCGCAAACGTCGGCGGTCAGAGACCGCCGCTGTAAAACGGGGCAACTGTAACTACACGCCCATGGCGCGTCATTGATGCTACAGGCCGCAGACCCGTGGCTAGAGCTGAATCATGCACAACACGGCGCTTAGTTCTCTCACACCTTCACTTTCTTCCAAATGCCGCCCTGTTGCTTCCAATTGTAAAGAGGTTTGCCGTTGATTTTGTGAACGGAAGTTTCGGTCACGGCAAGTTTGCCGGCCCCTACCGTCATGAAGAAATCGATGTCGTACATTTTGCCGTCGATCCCCTTCATATCGACACAAGCGAAATATCTATCCCCGCCGAGACTCGAGAACCGATCGTCATGAACTTTGACCAAATCCAACGCGAGATCTTTGCGCTGAAATGGGATATGAAACTTGTTGTCGGGCGATTTCGCGGCGTAGCTGCTGATAAATCTCTTTAGTCCGTCTGAAACATCGGACATTGTCGCCTGCGTCATTGCAGCTTGAGGAGCGCCAGTCCTCGTCTGCGGCAGTTGTTGTGATTGGGATTGCTGCGGAGCCCGTGGATGTTCCTGCGCAAATAGCGGTAGAGCCGGTGCGATCAGGAGGAACAGCAGGATGGCAAGTCGTGTAATCATCAACCAGAACATAAGCCGCCGTCACTGGAAAACCAACGGGTACGAGTTCATCGTTAGGAATGGTGCTCTGTTTGAGGGCACGGATCGGCTGAGTCGCCCCGCTCCACCTGAATAGTGGCGTGTTCAATTCCAAATCGATGGTGGAGTTCCTCAGAAATGCATAACAGCATTTGGTCGTCGATTTCGGCACCCGGTTTCACCAGATGCGCGCTCAGCGCTGTCTTAGTCGTGCTCAGAGCCCAAATGTGCAGATCGTGCACAGCAGTGACGCCTGGCTGTGTCTTTAAGAATTCCCGGACGGCCCCAGGATCGACACTTTCCGGAACAATGTCCAGCGCCATAGCAAGTGAATCACGCAACAGCGCCCACGTGGCACAGACAATCACGATGTTGATGACGAGACTCGCGATCGGATCAATTAGCGTGCCAGCCGGTAAAAATGATCAGGAGCGCTGCTACAACGACGCCGGCCGAGACCGCCGCGTCCGCGGCCATGTGCAGAAACGCGCCTTTGACGTTGAGGTCACGTTTGCGACCGGAAAAAAATAACATTGCGGTTAGCCCATTGATAACAACCCCAATGGCAGCGACGACGATCACAGTCTTACCAGCAACTTCTTCCGGGTTCGCGAAGCGCCGAATGGCTTCCCATGTGATCCCGCCCACCGCGAGAAGTAAGAGGATGGCATTGGCAAGCGCGGCAAGAATGGACGAACGGCCAAGACCGTACGTTCGGCGAGCGGTCGGTCGTGTTGTGATGAGATAACTTGCCCACCATGCGAGCAGGAGCCCGAGCACATCACCAAAGTTGTGTGCAGCGTCGGCGAGCAATGCGAGCGAGTGCGCAGCGATTCCGAAAACAACTTGAACGAGGACGTAAAAGAGGTTTAGCACAGTTCCGATTGCAAACGCCGCTCCGAAATCTTTCGGAGGTGGCTGTGACCGTGATGATCCTGCTCGTGCGCCATAATGCTTATTGCTCGAACAGAATGATGATCAAACCGAGCGCGCAGAAGACGCCACCACCCACGACCGGCTCATAGTTCTCGAGGAATTTCAATCGGAGACCTTGCAGGCCTAACAACGTCAACCAGGTGAAGACGACCATGCCCGCGACCGTTGCGACGGCGAGTGTCGAACTGAGCAGTATAAAACCGAACCAGCCGTACTTCGCGCCGATGGGGAACACGGGCAGAAACGCTTCGCACGGCGAAAAGGTGAGGAGCACAAGCAAACCGGCGACTACTGCCCAGTCGGACCGTCGATGCGACCATTGTTCCTCGATCTTTTCGATTTCATCCGTTTCATCTTCGTGTTGGTGATGATCAGCGTGTTCGTGTTCATGCTCCTGACGATAGTGAGAATGCGATTCCTGTTCATGATGCGAGTGGCAACCAAACAGATGCACGTGACCGTGTCAGGCTTTGAATTGTCGTAATAAATAGAAAACACCGATTGCAATCAGCCCTCCTCCGGCGATAAGTGGAAAGGTTCTCCCGAATCGATTGTTAATCGCGATCCCGCTCCATACGACGAGCACGCCAAGCGCGGTAGTAAACAGAACATGTCCAGCTCCGGCCACTCCGGTAACCGTGAGCGTCTTCGCCTTGTTCCAACGCTGCGCGCGCGCCGCGACTACGAAAGGAAGCCAGTGCGTTGGCATTACTGCGTGCAAAAACGCGACGGTAAAACCTGTGACAATGAGTGTAATGAATACCGCGTCTTTCATCTTCGCAGCAGTTTCATAACTTGTCCGGCAGTGCCCTGGCTTTCCGTTCCGCCCATTCATACAGAACGGGTAGCACAACAAGCGTAAGAAAAGTCGAACTGACGATGCCGCCAATTACCACCGTCGCGAGCGGGCGTTGCACCTCCGCACCTGCGCTGGTCGACAACGCCATTGGGACAAACCCGAAAGCAGCGACCGCCGCTGTCATTAGCACCGGACGTAAGCGTGTAAGAGATCCTTCGAACACAGCGGAGAGAACATCGCGCCCCTGCTCTCGTAGCTGATTGAAATAGCTGATCATCACGACCCCGTTGAGCACGGCGACTCCGCTCAACTGCGATGAAACCTACCGCCGCGGAAATGCTGAAGGGCATGCCACGCAGCCAAAGTGCAATGACGCCCGCCCGTGACTGCGAGAGGCACGCCGGAGTAAACCAGCAATGCCTGCCGTACGCTGCCGAAAGCCATAAAGATCAGCACAAAAATGAATACCAGAGCCGCGGGCACGACGATCGCCAGTCGCGCCTTTGCTTCACGAAGATTCTCGAACTGGCCGCCGAATTCCAGCGTGTAACCTTCGGGCAACTGGACGTGCTCACGCACTTTAGCATCAGCCTCTCGCACCCAGCTTTCCACGTCGCGTCCCAGCAGATTGACCATCAATGCTGCGCGACGTTGCCCCGAGTCCCGCAGGATCGGTGAAACAGTTTTTACCCGATCAATTTCGGCCACGTCGCCAAGCGGCAGCAGCCCCGCGTCACCGACGCGCACAGGCAACGCGCGAATCGTGTCCGGGCGTTCGCGATCGTTTTCCGCCAGACGGACGACAATATCGAAGCGGCGATTCCCTTCGATCATCGTTCCGACCGTTTGCCCGCCGAGAGCTGCGGCGATCGTTTGGTTTACGTCACCGGCATGCAGATTGTACTTCGCCAGCACGTCGCGTTTTACTTTGATTTCAAGCATCGGCGCGCGGCCGGTAGTCTCATATTCAACCTCACCTTCGCCCTCGCGCGTGCCGGGAATTTGTTCGAGCACTTCCTTCACTTCGGAACCGAGGCGCTCGAGGACATCATAATCGCTGCCGAAAATCTTCACGGCGATGTCGGCGCGGATGCCCTCAAGCATTTCGTTGAATCGCATCTCAACTGGCTGCGCAACCATCACGCGCGCTCCCGGGTTCAAGAGCTTCAATCTCGGTCGTGATAATTTTTGCCAGTTCGTCTTTGCTGATCGGGCGATTGTCGACCCTGCGCCACTGGTTTTGAGGTTTGTAGTAGATGTAAAAATCGCAATCGCTTGGCGGCATCGGGTCGGTCGCGATTTCGGCGCTGCCGATTCGCGAAAAGACGTGTGTCACTTCGTGAACGCGTTTTGGATTCTCCCGTTCGGTCTTGCGCTGCTGTGCGATGCTCTCAGCGATGTTGATGCTGCTCGGCCGGAATACCATCATCGTGAACGTTCCTTCGTCGAGTTTGGGAATGAAGTCGGCACCGAGCCGGCGTGAAGATGAATATCGGCAAGGGCGAAGAGTGCGAGCGCGCCGAGCACCACGAGCCAGCGCACTCGTAACGACCAGGTGCAAACTCGGTGAGTAGATACGCTTAATCGATGCGAATGATGAAGTTATCGCCTTCCGCAATCCGGCCTCTGAGCAGGAATGAGCAAAGCGCCGGCATTAGGGTCAGTGCCAGGACGAGCGAACCGCCCAGCGCCATCATTACCGTCAGAGCCATCGGGTGGAACATTTTTCCTTCGATGCCGGACAGGGCGAGAATCGGCAGGTAAACAATTGCGATGATCAAGACGCCAAAGAACATCGGGGTTCCGACCTGCTTGCTCGCGGCGACTACAGTATGCTGCCGCTCTTCGACCGTTAAACGGCGGCCGAACTGGTGCTGTTTCGCACCCAGCTGACGAACAATATTTTCCACGATCACAACTGCGCCATCGATGATCAGTCCAAAATCGATCGCACCAAGACTCATCAGATTTCCGGAAATGCCGAATCGCGTCATGCCGGTGATCGCGAAGAGAAAAGCCAGCGGGATCGCGGTGGAAACAATCAGCGCGGCGCGCCAGTTTCCGAGGAGAAAGAGCAGCACGGCTGTGACAAGCAGCGCGCCTTCGAAAAGATTCGTGGCCACGGTGCGAATAGTGCGGTGCACCAGATTCTTTCTGTTGTACTCCGGACTAATGACGATGCCGGATGGCAGATGCTTTTGAATTTCCCCAATTTTTGCGGCAACGTGCTCCGCCACGGCATGACTGTTCTCGCCCATTAACATCATCGCGACACCGAGGACGGCTTCTTCTCCACTGTGGGTCGCCGCCCCTGTGCGAAAGGCATGACCAATTTCAACGTCCGCGAAATCTTTGACGCGCAACGGCATGACTGCTGCCCCGAACTTCACGGGAAGTTCAGCGATTTCTGCTGTTGAATTGACGCGACCTACACCGCGAATAACGAGTTGCTCACTGCCCGCATTCACAATTCCGCCACCGGCGTTCTCGACATTTTCACCCACCACTTTTGCGAGATCGTTCACGGTTAGACCGGCATCGCGCAGCTTCGTAATGTTTGGCTGCACGACAATCTGCTTCACGTAACCGCCGTAGGCATTGACCTCGGCCACACCGGGCACTGTTCGCAACTGCGGCTTGATCACGTATTCCTGTAGCTCCCACAGTGCCATTAGCTGTGCTTCGCGCGACGCCGGGGAATTCGGCGCGTTCGGCACATAATCGATGGTGTAATAAAAGACCTCGCCGAGTCCGGTGGTGATCGGCGTGAGCTTTGGCGTTAAGCCTTGCGGTAAAGAATCGGCCGCGGTCTGCAATCGCTCCATAACAAGCTGACGCGCGCGGTAGATGTCGCTGCTATCGGTAAATTGCAGTGTGACTTGCGATAGCCCGAAGCGCGACAGGGAACGCATTTCGGTGACACCAGCAACGCCGCCGAGCGCCATCTCCAACGGAACTGTGACGAGCTTTTCTACCTCGTCTGGTGCAAGTGCCGGCACGGCTGTATTCACTTGCACTTGAACCCCAGTGATATCTGGAATTGCGTCCATCGGCAGTTTCGTCCCCGACCAAAGCCCGCCGAGAAGGAGTGCGAATGCCCCCATCAAAACGAGAACACGCTGGCGAACGGAGAACTCCAAGATCCTGTCGATCATCACTGCTACTCCTCGCGGTACAGTTTTCGGCCAGTCAAGATCTCGAGCGCCTGGGCCGCTTCGAGCGCATCCTTTTGTGCGTCGTTCAACGCGCCGATGGCTTCGAGATATTGCTTTTGGATCTCGAGATACGTCGTCAGCGGAACCGCGCCCAGGCGATAGTTGCGATCCGCCAACTCTGCAGCCTCACGCAGCTTCGCCAGCGCGCCGGTGTTCCACGTTGTCGATCTCGGTTTGCTTTGCTTCCATTGTCGCGGCGGTTTGCGTGATGCGCCTTTCGATTTCGCGCTCAGCCACAGCCAATGAGGCCTCAGCTTGCTGCTGACGTGCTTTACTACTCGTGATATTCCCAAGGTTTCGGTCCCACAATGGCAGCGGGAGCGAGACACCGACGCCTACTCGCTGTTCCCGGTCGATCGCATTTTCGAAAGAATAAAAAGGTCCGACTGCAATGGTCGGAAACCGCTCGTTCTTCGACAAGGCCACCTTGAAACCCTGCTGAGCGAGTTCGACCTCTCGAATGCGAATGTCGAACGCATTTGAGCGGGCGGCCCTGACCAGGTCCGGCACGGAAGCTGCCGTGAAAACAATCGGGCTCGCGGTCACCGTCAGCGCTGCGTCGGCAGACCGGCCGCACAATTGATTTAACTCTGCAGCAATTGTTTTCGCTGCTAATTTCGATTCACGTTCCTGCCGTTGAAAAGTCAGCAAGTTTGCGCTGATAATCCGCGCTTCTAATTGCGGAGCGACACCCGCGAGCGGCCGCTGCTCGAGGACATCGTTGAGCGCCTGGGTCCGCGATGTGATCTCCTCCACCGCTTTCGTTCGATCTTGGGCGCTGCTCATCGCGTAAGCGAGTGAGCGAACACGTGCGGCGAGTGTCAGGCGAAACTGTTCCAGATGAAGGCCAGCGAGCACGAGATTGTGATTTGCAATCGCTTTGCGTAGCACGATGCGACCGGGATACTCGAAGCTTTGGCTGAGTGAAAGAGTCAGGATCGCGCCCTCGCCGCTCACTCCTCCCGAACTTTCGCGCGAATTCTTGTAGCCAACTTCCGAGTTTAACTCAGGGTTTCGAACAGTCCCGGCAGTTCGCACCGCTCCTTTCGTCGCCGCGATCTCGGCGACAAAAAGTTTAACTCAGGATTTCGTTGGAGTGCCTGTTTGACCAGCGTCTGCGGTGTTTCCGCAGGCCCACTGAGGCATGCGAGCAGAATGATACTGATCGCAAGGAATTTAGTTTTTGTGTAAATGAACATTGGTTAGACAAGGCAATTCAGGACACCACAGCGCATCTGGTTGTGGCGAAGAGAGAAAACCGAGCGCACAAGATGCGCGGGCACACCGCGCCTGCGCTCAGTTGTTAGGCGAGCTGAGGTGGATGATCAATCGCGGCAGACAATCCAGTCGGCGCCGACTGCTCACCCGCGGGGAAAAAAACAGTTGCCTGAAAAGCTCCGAGGATAACCACAAAGACAGTCGACGTTATGATAGTGCCGTTGTGCACCGCGCATGAACAATGCGAACAAGGCGCCTTCTCGTGTTGCGGCTCCGACTGCGAACTTTGGGACACGCAATGATCACCGCGCAAATCAGCCACGGAATCTGCCACGATGTCGCCGGCAAACGCGAGCAGTGCGAAGGCAGCCAAAAGCCGCAAGAATAATCTGCTCGGAAGAGCGTTCATCGCCTGAGACGGGTAACCGAATGGGCTATTAAGTCAACGCCGCGCGGATTACATGGTTACCCTGCGCAGCCGCAATGCGTTCGCGATTACTGAGACCGAGCTGAAGCTCATCGCTGCTCCGGCAATCATCGGACTGAGGAGAATGCCGAAAAGTGGATAAAGCACTCCAGCGGCGATGGGCAGACCGAGCGCGTTGTAGATGAACGCGAAGAAAAGATTCTGCCGGATATTGCGCATAACGGCACGACTGAGATGGATCGCTTTGACGATGCCCATCAGATCGCCTTTCACCAGCGTAATGCTGGCACTTTCGATCGCTACATCGGTCCCCGTTCCCATTGCAATCCCCACATCGGCGGCCGCTAGCGCAGGTGCGTCGTTAATTCCATCTCCCGCCATCGCGACCGTTGCGCCGCTGGCTTTCAGTCGCTTGACGATGTCGATTTTCTCCTCCGGCATTACTTCGGCGTGGAACTCGTCGATGCCCAGTTCACGTGCGACCGACTCCGCCGTGCGCCGATTGTCGCCAGTGCACATGATGATTTTCAGACCCAGTTCGTGAAGCTGGCGAATCGCATCTCGGGCTGTCGGCTTGACTGGGATCAGCGATGCCAAGGACGCCAATCGCGTGGCCATCTACGGCGACCCAGACGGTGGTCTGGGCCTTGTTCTGCAAGCGCTCGGCTTCTGCCTCGAGTTTGGCCGATATTGTAATGTTTGAATCGAGCAGAAACTTTTTCTTACCAACGAGAATCTGTTTGCCGTTGAAGCTTCCAGCCACACCTCCTCCGGTCGTAGAGTGAAAATCTGTTACGCCGCGCAACTCGATTTTCTCTTTTTTCGCCGCCTCAACGATGGCCCGCGCAAGCGGATGTTCGCTACGGGATTCCAAGGATGCCGCAATCTGCAAGAGATCGTGTTCGCTTGTCCCTTTGTCACTAGCTCGGCTGACAACCTCCGGCTTGCCGGCTGTTAGTGTGCCGGTCTTGTCTGTAATCAGGTGCGTGACTTTTTCGGTGACCTCGATTGCCTGTGCATTTTTCACGAGGATTCCTGCCTGGGCAGCGCGCCCGACGCCGACCATGATGGACATCGGTGTCGCGAGTCCCAGCGCGCACGGACATGCAATGATCAGCACCGAAACAGCGTTCACGAGCGCGTAAGCCATCGCAGGCGCGGGCCCGAAAACCGACCAAACGACAAAAGTAATCACGGCGATGCTAATGACTGCGGGAACGAAATAACCTGAAACCGTGTCGGCCAGTTTTTGAATCGGCGCGCGACTGCGCTGCGCCTCCGCGACCATTTGGACGATTTGCGCCAGCAGCGTTTCCGATCCGATTTTCTCTGCGCGCATAACGAACGAGCCGGTCTGGTTTACCGTGGCGCCCACTATCTTGTCACCAGCAGCCTTACTTACCGGCATCGGTTCGCCTGTGATCATTGATTCGTCGATGTTGCTTTCGCCTTCAACGATCATGCCGTCGACCGGCACTTTTTCACCCGGGCGCACGCGCAGCAGGTCACCTTTCTGAATTGCGTCTACCGGTACCTCTTCCTCCTGGTCGTTGTTGGCGGCGCCGGCCTCGCCACCGATCCACTGAGACGAGTGCGTCGCAGCTACAGGTTTCCGAATCCGATGTGCGGTCTTTGCTGAAAGCCCAAGCAACGCTTTGATTGCCTGCCCGGTGCGACTGCGCGCTTTCGCTTCAATCAATTGGCCTAACAACACTAGCGTTGTAATGGCTGCTGCCGCTTCAAAATAAAGATCGACCTCGCCATGGCGCCGGAACGATCCGGGAAATATTCCGGGCGCAATCACGGCAACCGCGCTGTAGAAATAAGCTGCACCGACGCCGACGGCGATCAGGGTAAACATGTTGAGACTGCGGTTGACGATCGATCGCCATGCGCGCGTAAAGAAAAAGCCGCCTGCCCAAAGGACTACTGGCGTCGTCAGGCAAAACTCGACCCATTTTCCGATTTGCCGCGGAATGATTGAATCGATGTGCAGTCCGGGAATCGCGTGGCCCATCGCGAGCAGTAACACCGGAATAGTGAGCACGAGTGCGATCCAGAATTTTCGTGACAGCGAGCTAACTTCCTTTTGCTCTTCTTTGTCTCCCGCTCCGAGTGTTCTCGGCTCCAGGGTCATCCCGCAGATCGGACAATTGCCCGGATGATCCTGCTCGATCTGTGGATGCATCGGACAGGTGTAGATAATTTTCTTCGGCTCACGAAAAACTGGATTGCGCTCAAGCGCCATTCCGCATTTCGGACAACTGCCCGGCGTGTCGCTCTCAACGCCTTCGCACATCGGACAGAAGTATTTCCTGCCTAACTGACGCGACTCCACGGCAACATTCCTCGCGCGCTCGTGGTGACGATCATCGCAACAGGAATGTCCGGTCGCCTCAGGTTGAGCGTCACTTTCCACTCAATGACTGTACGCTGTGAGGCAACCTGTAGCGAGCCGCGACGCCAGTCGCAGCAAAATCGGACGGCGAAAGTCGCGATTTACGGCTCGCTAGTTGGTTTGCCGGTCTCGGCAAACAGCTTGAGCCGGTTGAGCTGCTCGTTGAGCACGCTCTCTACACCCGGAGCGATCTTGTCGAATCCGCCGACGATGAATCCACCGACACTATACGAGAGTTGAACGCGGGTGTGGTCGCCGTCGCCGGTCAGTTTCCAGGTCATGCTCCCGGCAACACCGGAGCCTTGGAGCGGACCGAGGCCTCCGGAAAGCCGCAAAACTTCCCGCGGCGCGACGTAAACGACGCGCAGATGTTCGACTCCGCCGCCGTTCGGCAGCTTCTCGCAGAAACAACCGCCCGGCCGCGGGTCAATCGAGAGGTTCTTTGCATCGTGTGAATAGGTGTGCTCTGGATTCCACCATGAGCCGACTTGTCCAACCAGCGCGTCGTACACCTTGGCTGCGGGCGCGTTGACGTTTACGTCGAACTTCACCAGAAAACCGGTCGGCGTCACTTGTGGCGCCGACTGTGCAGATATCGACGACAGCATCAACATGGATACTGCGCCTAACAAATGTCGCCACGTGTTTCCTGCGCCAAGCATTACGCGGCCTTTGACGTTTCCATATCCTGACTGTACTCACCGAAGCGCGCTTTACTGTTGCACCACGCGCGGTGATGGAATGCCGTTTGAGCAGCACTGACGTTTGCTGTGTCCCCTTTCCAAGCTTTGAGCACCGGAGCTTGCAAGGCCCGTCCGTACGAAAAGCTTAATTGCCACGGCAGGCTCTTCATACGATTCATTGCGTTAAGATGTTCGGTGGCTTGCTGGTCGGTTTGGCCGCCCGAGAGAAATACAATACCAGGAACGGCAGCGGGGACCACGCGCTTTAGGCAACGAACCGTGGCTTCGGCGACTTCCTGCACCGAAGCCTGCTTTGGATTTTCTTTGCCCGAAAGCACCATATTCGGCTTCAGCAAAATCCCTTCGAGCGCAACGCGGTGCTCCGCTAAAGAATTGAAAACGCTTCGCAGCGTTTGCTCCGTGACTTCGAAGTGTCGTTCCATTGTGTGTGTGCCGTCCATGAGCACTTCCGGCTCGACGATCGGCACCAAATCACCTTCCTGACAAAGCGCCGCGTAACGCGCCAACGCCTCCGCGTTCGAGTCGATGCATCCGCGGGTCGGAATTCCATCGCCGATTGTGATGACTGCGCGCCATTTGGCAAAGCGCGCCCCGAGCTTCCGGTATTCGGCCAACCGCTCACGCAATCCATCAAGGCCTTCAGTGATTTTCTCGCCTGGGAAATTCGCCATCGCCTTGGCGCCTTCATCCACTTTGATCCCGGGAACGATCCCCTGCTGCTCCAGCACGTCGACAAAACTACGACCATCGCGAGTCTTCTGCCGAATCGTTTCATCAAAAAGAATCACGCCGCTGATAAATCCGCCGGCGTCTTTCGTCGTAAACAAAATTTCACGATACATCCGTCGGTTCTCCTCCGTCGAAGGCACATTGATGCCTTTCAGTCGCTTCTCGATTGTGCCCGAACTCTCATCGGCTGCCAGAATCCCCTTGCCGGGCGCGACCAGTTTTTTTGCTATAGTTTCCAAACTTTCAGTTTTCATGCGTCTTCTCCTTTTCGGTGGGTTTTGTTGCTCTCCATAATTGCCAGTAACAAGTTTGTCGCAAGTTTGAAAAGTCTGCGGTTGGATCTGATCGAAAGCCGGCCCTCCGCGGCCGGAGAGAGTCAGGGCACTGCTCTCGGACTGGGCAACTGACAATCCGGCCACGTCGGCGAGTCGGGCGCGTTCAGTAGGCTCATTGGCGCGGGCACCGGCGCCGCCGGGTCGAGCACACCGATACGCTTGTTCACCCAGAGCACTTGGTACGCCCACGCTGGGAGCGGTGCCGCCTTGGACGTGCACGACCAGTTGTTGAAGTGGAGATTTACGAGATAGAAATTCCGCTTCAGTTTGCGGAGCACTGCGACAATCTTCGGATCCTCGTAACCATGCATCTCCATCGCGATCTGCGGAATCGACGATAGCAACTCGTCCGGCGCTGCGAGGAGCGAATCCCATTCCGCGCCTTCAATGTCCATCTTGATGATCAGGCGCCGGCCGATATCGCCGTTTTTCGTGATCTGGTTTTCCAGCGTATCGAAAAAACGCGACGCTCGGTACCCGCTGCGACCGCCGACGCATTCGTTGTGAAACACGAAGGTGCCGCCGTTGCAGGTTGGCCGCGCAGGATCAAAACAGTCGTACTCATACACCGGGACGTGATACCGGCGTGACACATCGCATCCCCAGTCATCGTTAGTGCCAACGCCGTACGAGTAGGCTGCATCGAGCGGCTCAATCAGATTCTGGCACATCAGATATCCGCCATCATTAGCGCTGCCGAAGCGCTCAAAGGTGCAATTCTTCAAGACGACCGGCTGAAGTTCCGCAAGGATCGCTTCGCGTAGCTTGCGTCCGGCCGCGCGGCGCGCGAGGCCGCCAATCACGACCACAATCACGGCTGCGAGAGCGATGATCGTCAGCGCAATACGGATTGGATGTCGTTGCATCAGGCGTTATGCGTGGATCGGAGTTGATTCGAGCATCTTCATGGTGGCGTTTATTCGTTAGGTTTCTGCGAGTCAGTTCGTTTTAGTCTCATGGGTGCCATGCAGGCGGTGTCACGCCTAAACACGCAACGATCACCAGCACTCCGGCGCCCAGGCAGATTTCGCTAATCACATTGCGGCGCAGCTGCTGCAGAAAACCGGAGCGAGTTTGAACGGTCGACGCGCTCGCTTTAATTGCCAGGCGATTTCGGGCGCCGAAACCGATCAAGATGCCGAACAGCGCGAGCTTAAAAAGGAGAAGCCAACCATAACGCGTTGTCACAAGCGCGTGAATAGAACCGACAAGCAACCAGCTATTGGAAATACCGCTGACAATCAGAACGCTTACACAACACAGGCTGAGCGTGGAAAATCGGCCAATTACGAGCGGGATGATTTTAGCCATCGCGGACGATACTCGGGCCCGCGTCAGACAAATTACCAACGGGAGCAATCCGCCAATCCACGCGCCAGCTGCGCAAAGATGGAGCGCGTCACCTATCAGGCCGATTGGTTGCACTCGGGCAGCCGCAACGTGGCCGATCCAGGCGAGCGACACGAGGAGAACAACACTCAGGAGCCAGACGGCCAGAATAGCCGGACGCCGTGGCACGTCATCTCCAGTCAACGCTGAAACGGCCAGCACCAGGGCCACCGCAATCACGCCCAGGCGAAATTGCCAAACATGACCAAAAACAGTTTCAAGCAAGATGGTCTTCCACGTGACGGCAGAGAAAGAGTCCACAAAAGACAAGCCAGTCATGCTGACAACTTCCAGCCAAAACCAAAGCACAGCGGAAACAAGTGCCAGGGCCAGAATCCAAACAGCCAATCGAACCAAGCTTCTCTCGACCTGACGCAAATCCTCGCTCACTGCCAGGCGAGCAAATCCAAGTGCAACGATCTCGAAAGTGAAGCTTCCCGCAATGAGAATTGACGCAGCAATATGAACCGCGCGAGCAACGATGAGCAGCGCGATGAGCATCAATTCCTCCGCTGCCAGCGATGACTAACGAACAACTCGAAAGTTGAAGCTTCCATTGGTGACATGCGTATCCACGGAAACTACGCGCCATACAACCTTGTAGCTTCCAGTTTCAAGCGAGGGTAGAGAAACGCGCAGCAACGCGTGGTTCGAGCGATCCAGATGCACATCGTGTTGGTCCACTTCTTTGCCTGACGCGTCGAACACCTGGACCGTGCTCAAGGCTGGTTCGATCTTTTCCGTAAATAGAATCCGAACTTCCCTGGGCGATACTTGCACTGTGCTGCCCACGGCCGGTTCCGCGCGCTGGAGAAAGGCATGCGCTTCAACCCGGGCTGAGTCAGCCGTCATGATCAGCAAAAGCCATAGAATGATGTGTTTCATTTCGTTCCACCAAAAAGCGGGCGACCCAGACTGTGAGGAAAAAGATCGTCAAGATAGAAATGCAATTGCGCGATGAAGCCGACATCGCTGCCTGTCCTTGAGTTAACCGGGATCATCGCTTCCGCGCCGACCTGGAAATATTTCCCCGACCAAATGACACCGGGGTTAATCGTCCCGGTTGTTTGTCCCTCCTCGCCACGGTTAAGCGGAGTTTCAAAAGCGAATTCAACCAGCGGGATTAGTCGATCGAAGGGCGCACGCAGTCCGATGTCCTTCACCTGCTCCTGCAAATAAATGACGCTGTATTCGACCGCGAACCCCCACTCAAGCACGTCTGGATGACGCTCGATATCGATATCACCTTCGCCTGTCGTCTCGTTTAGCGTCACCGTTCGCGTGCTTGCGCTGGTTGGAATGGCGACACCGACCAGACCTGTGATGGCAAGCGGCTTCAAAAACGAGACCGTTTCTGGCAGATCGCCAAATCCTTTGCCGAAGAAAAAACCCGGCGTCCACGTTGTGAATGAATCGGCGTCAACCCGCTCATTGCCGGTCCCGCCGATCTCGACATCGCCGCCCACGGAAAGAATCATTTCGTGCTCGTCGCTCTCGAAAAACTCGTATTTCGCTCCGAGTTCGAGATTGCCAAATCCGGTTTGCGAGGACTCGTTGCGTGGCTTGAGATTGATGACGGTTTCGCCCAGTTCGATGCCAAAGTTTGGCGTGATGCGCTTGGCAATGTCCACCGTAACCTCAGTGTCCCGGGTGCCGCCTTCATCGGGTGTGACGATGCTGGAGACAGTTGGTAATGAAAGCTCGTCGTTAACGAACGGGTCGTCGGTAGCAAGCGTCGCTGGAAAAAATCTGCTTCCGGCGAAACCGTGCGCCAACACAGTTGCCGGTACAACAAACAGAACAGCGGCGAAAGTGACGATCGGCACCGCTATTGCCTTGAGAGGCTTGTAGGAAAAAATGCGTTTCAATTTGGAACTCCTTGTTTTGTGGCGAGGAACGCGCGTGTTGCGCGCATGTTTCCTCACCGGGTTGGCATGCGAAACGGACTGCGATCCGTGCACTCGCACGGCGCAGTTCAACAATGATGCGTTGCCTACCGGCTGGGTTAGGCGCTGAAGGAGTTCCTTGGTGGCGGAACGGGCGGAGATTCGCCGATTTGAAACACTGAAAAATCGCCAGCCACGTAATCGACGTACGCAAAGGGCCGGGCCAGCGTGATCGCGCGTTTTGTGCAGATCATGTCAATCTTCGGGGTAAGAAGCTGGAGGTCTGACTTTTTGTCGGCCGTTTTTCCCCTGTCAACGATGCGACAGAGAGAACATGGATGCGCGCCGTCGAAGGTTTGCGCAATCGCCTCGCACAGCGTGCCGCGTTTTGAATAATCCACAATCATCGCAGTCCATGCGATGGATTGGAGCGCTACCCATTGCAAACCGATTGCGCAACAGAGCGCGCAAATCATCACAGCGCGAGCAAGACAACGAACCACGCTGATGAGCCTAGCGAGACATCGACATAACGTCAATCACCTGGAGCGGCGACTGTTTATCACTGGCGTCATAGTATCTTTACTTCACGAAATACCTGGAATGGTCCTGCGCTCGACAGCGCCACGGCAATTTTCCTTCGATTTCCAGTTGGAGCGACAAACTTAGGCTATTCGATACAAACGTTCTGCTTGCGACGATTACCGGTTGTCTATATGCCTAAGCGGGTATATAGACCGCAAATGACATTCCGTGATTTACAGAACGCGCTTAAGGCGAATCCCAACCGATTTCCGCGATTTCTGTTGCCGGATGGCGATTACATCCCTGCACATGCCCACGTCACTGAAGTCGGACATTTGGTCAGAAACTTTATCGATTGTGGCGGACTAGGCGGAAAAGAAGAAAAGGTCGTACTTCAAACGCACGTCGGCGATGACACCGATCACCGGCTTCGGTCAGATCGTTTTGCGAAAATCCTGCGACTGGGAAGAGGTGTGATTCCGACTGCGAACCTGGATGTCGATGTCGAGTACGACTGCTGTGTCGTAGCGCAGTATCCAATTGCTGCCGCTAAACCGGATGGCGAGCACTTAAACCTGATCTTGCAGCGCGGACGGACGCAATGTCGGGCGCGTGAGCGTCGTCAGAGCAAAACGGCCACGTGTTGCGCGACGTCTGCAGCTTGTTGTTAATCGGCATGGACCTGATCCAGATCTATCAGTGCCTTTGCGATCGCACGCGATTGCGCATTCTCCATCTTCTCACAAAATCGCCGCTGTGCGTCTGCCATTTTCAGGACATTCTCGGTGAACCACAGGTCAAGATTTCCAAACATCTCGCTTACTTGCGTAGCAGAGGCATGGTGGCCACCAGGAGGGAACAGAACTGGATCATCTATTCGCTCCCCGAACGAAGAGCCGCCGAATTGGAACGAAATCTGGAATGTTTACAGGATTGCGTGCAAACAGATGCGGTATTCAAACGCGACATGGAAAAACTTTCCAACCTTGCAAAGAGCTGTTGTGGGCCGCGCAGCGTATTTAGGCGCGGTACAGGCAGAAGGAGAACGAATGCAAAAACAAAAAGTCCTGTTCATTTGCGTTCATAACAGTGCCCGCAGCCAAATGGCGGCGGCTTTGTTAAATGAGACATGTGGCGAATTCTTTGAAGCGCAGAGCGCCGGGTTAGAGCCCGGCGCAATCAATCCATTGGCCGTGGAAGCGCTTGAGGAGCTTGGAATCGATATTTCGAAGAACACGACGCAGCGCGTCTTCAACGTTTGGAAATCCGGACAGATATTCCAATTCGTGGTGACGGTTTGCAGTGAGGCCGAGGCTGAAGGTTGCCCGATTTTTGCCGGCGTAACTACTCTGTTGCACTGGCAATTTGACGATCCTTCCAAATTCACAGGGACCCACGAGGAACGCTTGGAAAGAACACGTCGTGTCCGCGATCAAATCCGGGCCAGGATCGATTCGTTCTGCGACGAACACTGCGTCGCGAGCAAAGCGTGAAGAAGCTCGCAGCGGAATTCATCGGGACGTTCGCCCTCGTCTTCGCAGGGACAGGCGCGATCGTGATCGATGAAACAACCGGCGGTGCCGTTACACATGTGGGCGTTGCGCTGACCTTCGGGCTGATCGTGCTCGCAATGATTTACATGGCCGGTGACATTTCCGGTGCGCACGTAAATCCCGCGGTAAGTCTGGGATTATTGCTGCATCCGCGAGACCAGAAACCCACATGAAACCGACTAACCTCGATAGTTGCACCGCCGATGTAAGAAGGCTCTCGTTCCTTGACCGGTTCCTGACGCTGTGGATTTTCCTCGCCATCGCTCTCGGTGTGCTGATTGGCGTCTATGCACCGAGCGCTGCGGCCATACTCAACCAGATGAGTGTAGGCACAACCTCGCTGCCCATCGCAGTCGGCTTGATCCTCATGATGTACCCGCCATTGGCAAAAGTTCGTTACGAGGAACTCGGCGACGTTTTTCGTGACACGAAGGTCCTCATCCTATCCCTGGTACTGAACTGGTTGATTGGTCCGCTCCTTATGTTCGGTCTCGCGCTCATCTTTTTGCGTGGGCATCCCGACTACATGGTCGGGCTAATCCTGATCGGTCTGGCACGCTGCATCGCCATGGTGATCGTGTGGAACGATCTCGCAAAAGGCAGCGGCGAGTATTGCGCAGGTCTGGTCGCCCTAAATTCGTTATTCCAAGTGCTGTTCTACGCGCCGTTCGCGTACTTGTTTATCAAAGTTCTGCCGCGAATATTCGGTATTTCCATGGGAGCGGTGGATCTTTCCCGGATCACGATGCCGCACATCGCGACAAGCGTGTTCATCTATCTTGGGATCCCTTTCCTCGCGGGCCTCTCGACGCGCCTCGTTCTGCTGCGACTTAAGGGGCGGACGTGGTACGAGCTCCAGTTCATCCCGCGAATCAGTCCCCTCACTCTGGTTGCGCTGCTTTTTACGATCGTCGCGATGTTTAGCCTCCAGGGAATGGAAATTGTGCGCATTCCGCTCGCAGTGCTTCGAATTGCGGTCCCACTATTGATCTACTTCGTGGCAATGTTCTTCCTCAGCTTCTGGATGAGCAGACGCCTCGAAAATGACTACGAGCGCGCAGCCAGCCTCGCGTTTACGGCCGGGAGCAACAATTTCGAGCTGGCAATCGCCGTCGCAATTGCCGTCTTCGGATTGAATTCTGGCGCGGCTTTCGCGGCTGTGATTGGACCACTCGTGGAAGTGCCTGTGATGATTGCGCTCGTGAACGTGTCACTGCGACTTCGAGTCGCTTACTTCGCCACCTCAGCTAGAGATCGCTTCGCGGCGCGGCCGGAAGCTCTCCAAGAGCCGCGCTAACTTACGAGAATACTCGGCACACTCCTGACTTAGCAACGCAATGCGGGATCTGCGCAATCCTGCGGTGACACTGAGTTCTTCGGCGCTCGATTGCCGGTCGCGAGGTCATTTCATACATTACGAATCGGTGCGTCGGAGCATTTGCCGCCAGCGCGATAATGCGCGCACTCTTTCCGCAGAATCTTAACCTCGAAGGCACACTGCGGGCTCACTGGTGCAGTCATTCGTGCTGGAACCGCTCTTCACCGCGATTTTGATGTTGGTGATCCTGAGCGTCTCGACCGGAGCGGCAGAGAAGGGCATTACAGCAGGAATCGTCGTTAGCGCTGTGATTGGACTCGAAGCAATGTTCGCGGGTCCAATTTGTGGAGCGTCGATGAACCCCGCGCGATCGCTCGCGCCAGCTGTGATTTCCGGGCACTTTCAACACGTCTGGATTTACCTCCTCGCTCCTGTCAGCGGCGCCTGTGCCGGCGTGTTAGGCTGTCGTTTTGTCCGGGAATCCGGATGCTGCTCTCGCGAAGGTTCGCACCGCGGCAAAGGCGCGTGTACTTCGGCAACTCAATGCTGAACCCCAATTACTTTGGTCAGTTCTGATGTCCTCTGGCAACGTCGCGGTGCCACGGCAGCTTTCCTTCGATTTCCAGTTGCAGCGACAAACTTAGAAACGTACGGATTAGTACGATCAACCCGAGCACGGCTACGTTCTGCATCGTTGGCGCAACGACCACGGTGCGGATCAGGTCACCGGCGATAAGAAATTCCAAGCCCAGCAAAATCGCGCGTCCGACATCCTGGCGATAAAGCGAATAGTAATCCCCGGTGCCTTGTGCACGATGAATTGCAAGTCGTGCCGTTGCTACGAGTGCCCCACCCACAACAATCAATACGCCTATCCCATCCACGCCGGTGCCAACCACGTCCATGATGTGCCGATATTGTTCCATGGTCATACCAGTCGGCGTAACGCTCAGTGATATTGTCCGTCAAGCACAATGCAGACGACGGCGTCCCGGTCTCCCATTTTGACTAAATGACTAGTCAGCCGGGATGGCTTGATGCGCCGCTTCGTAACCGACCAATTTCAATTGCCGGATTATCCTGCCTGAGACACTGCGCTTTCGAGGACCACACACGCGATTGCGTGATGTTCCGTGTGGCTGAGAGTGATCAGCGCCGACGTTACACCACGTTCTTCGGCTAAGACTTTCGCGGATCCTGAAAAGACCAGAAACGGTTCACCGTTTTCTCTTTTTTGAATGTCGATGTTACGGAAGCTCACGGCTTTGCCTATGCCGGTGCCGAACGCCTTTGAAACTGCCTCCTTGCCCGCGAACCGCGCGGCAAAATGGCGTTCCGGAAATTTCATTGACGTCGAATATGCAATTTCGCCATCGGTGAAAACTCGGTGAAGAAAACGGTCTCCGAATCGCTCAATGGAATGCTGAATGCGCGCGCACTCGATAATATCGACGCCGATGCCGAGAACATTCATGCGATGAGAACTGAAGGGCGTTTGACTCGTTCGCGCCGGCTCACTCGTTCTAACGAGCTGCCCGTCGATGTCGCTCGCGTCCCCGCGGCTTCATTCTGTGAAACCCTGCGGTTTGGCGTCTGATACAGATGCCCTGCAAAAGCCTGTAATTTCGCGCTCATTCGGGATAAGCCGCCATTGCCGACAGCATTTCTTTCACCGCGGTTTCGATCCCGACCCACATCGCGCGCGAAACGATGGCGTGACCGATGTTGAGTTCCGTCAAACACGGGACCTGATTGACTAGCGTGATGTTTTCGTAATTGATGCCGTGACCCGCGTTGACCTGCAGATGGGATTCTGATGCAGCCCTGGCAGCGGCTCGCAATAATTCCAGTTCCTCCTTTTGGATCTTTTCGGTAAACGCGTTTGCCAGTTTCCCTGTGTGTAGCTCCACCATTTCAACGCCGAGCTCGGCTGCGGCATCCACCTGTTCCAACGTGGGATCGATAAACAGACTAACGCGAATCCCGGCAACCTGCAGCCGCCTGATGGTCGGCTCGAGTTCTTTGCGTTGCGAAATGACATCGAGGCCGCCTTCAGTCGTAACTTCCTCACGCTTTTCCGGGACGAGACAGACTTCCTCCGGCTTAATGCGAAGCGCAACGTCGATAATGCCTTCGGTGTTGCCCATCTCGAGATTCAATTTCGTCATGATATTCTGACGAAGGCGCTCGATGTCTCGGTCCTGAATGTGGCGCCGATCACTGCGAAGATGCGCAACGATCCCGCCGGCGCCAGCCCGCTCGCAGAGCCGCGCGGCGACAAGTGCATCGGGCTCTGCATTCTTGGAGTCCGGCATTGTGGCATATCGCGCCTGCCGCAATGTCGCCACGTGATCGACATTCACTCCCAGACGCAAACTGCTCATGGCGCCAAATAGGACTCAGTCGATGAATTTGAGCAAGTCGGAACGATCAAAATCATAAAGCATCGGTATCTCTCTGAGCGAAGCGAAGCCCCAACGCGGCGGACAAATTCCGCGAGGCCACGCTTTCAATCTCTGATTATGTAACGAAGCGGCGACGCAATGAAATCCAGACTTATTTGAAAACCTCACCTCATACTTCGGATCTCATTGCAGCGCTTCACACAACGCGACAGGCCGCGGTTAACTGAGAGTCCGCGTTCGCTTGCGCGAATTCAGTCTCAGCGACTGCTGGGACTTGGCGCCGGCGCGGAATCCCGATTTGCCGATGGCTGTTCCTCAGTTTCTGCCGCTGCCTTGGTGGACGTTCTGGTGGACTGCCCGTGCGTTTTTTTGCTGGCGTGAGTCGTCTTCTCGCCCGTACCGTCGACAGTTTTTTTGGTCTTTCTGGCTACGGTCTCGCTGGTTTCTTTGGTTTTCTCTCCAACGGTTTGAGCAGTCTCTTTGGTTTTCTCACCTACGGTCTGGGCGGTCTCTTTAGTTTTCGTCCCGACGGTTTTGGCTGTCTCCTCCGCTTTCTCACCTACGGTTTCCACTCCATCCTTAATTGTTTCCCCTGCTTTCTTGGCGCCGTGCTTTATTTCCTGACCTACCCCTTCCTGACCAAGAACCGGCAACACAGCAGTTATAACCAACCCGACGATCAAGCTCGTGATTTTCATTTTTCCTTCCTTCTACTGATTACATCCTACATTATTGGATCGGATCAGAATGCGTCGTTGCGTGCACAAACAACCAGCGTGACTTCAAATTGCCCCTGATCGATTGCTCGGACCGGTCCTCTGCTCGTCCGGAACGCAACATGCGCGTTTGTAGATTCGGGAAAGCGCAGACGGAGGGACGCCGAAAAGATAAAGCGTCGCAATGAATCCGTACGCTAGTGTCAGGCGCAGTGGCCCAACTGCTTCATAGCGACGTGGGCTTGCCGCGATCCGCCTCTTGCTGTGCACAACGCGGCCATGGCAGCGAAGCCGGCGAAAAAATTCCACGTCTTCCATGATCGGCACGTCCGGGAAGCCGCCGGCATGAGCGAAGGCTGTTCGGCGGCAGAAAATCCCGTGATCGCCGCATCGCATCCGGAGCAATAGTCCGCCGTAATGCGCAAAGGTGTCGGTTAATCGATAGACAACCGGCGGCGGCAGGCGGATGCGAAAGTAACCGCCGCTGACGGTTGGATCCCGCATTATATGGCCAATCTCATCCAAACATCCCGACGGCACGTCGGCATCTGCGTGAAGAAACCAGAAAATATCGCCGCTTGCCACACAGGCCCCGGCGTTCATTTGTGTCGCACGGCTGCGTTCCCCGGTCGCGACAAGCCGGTTGCAGAAGCCCGCAGCAAGGTGAGCTGTGCCGTCGGTGCTTGCACCATCGACAACGATGATTTCGGCTCCAGGTGCCCGCTCGCGTAGCCGGGCAAGAAACGGTTGTATCAACCGGGCCTCATTGAAAACCGGAACAATGATTGAAACCTGCACTTGAAGCATGTCGTCTAAAATTCCCAAAGCGGTCTGACTCTCCTCTGCCGAAATGACCGGCAAGAAAAATTTCTCGAAAATAAAACTGTTGCTCGACGCGTCTCTTGGACGAATAGAATCCAGCAAACCTAAACGAAGGACCTCATATGATCGGAAGACTCATCACCGCAGCAGCCCTTGCACTATTTTTTATGCCGGTGGTTTTTTCACAGGAACACCCCGAGCATCCGCAGGCCGGAGGCGCCGCAAAGCAGGTTAGCACCGCTGATATTTCTGCCGGCATAAAGAAGCATATCAACACCGAGACCAATAAAAGCGACGGAAAATTCCACGTTGACTATGAAGGCCAGGATCTCGCTCTCAATTTGATCAAAGTCCACGATGACAGATTACAAGACCTGGGTGGCGGAAAATACTTCGCCTGCGTCGATATGAAGGGAACCGAAGGGAAAACGTACGACATTGATTTCTTTCTGACCGGGCAACCGGGCAACATGAAAGTCACTGACACGTCTGTTCACAAGGTCGATGGCAAACCGCTTTACAATTGGAAAGAAGAAAACGGCAAGTGGAACAAAGTGCCGCTGAGCTAAGAAACGAACTAATGAAGTTGGCAATATGCCTCGCAGTAGTAGCGGCGTCTTTCCTGGCCAGCGCGCTCACCGTTCATGCCGCCGACGAGCCAGCCATCGTTAAAGGCGCCGATCAGTTTGAGTTCGTTTATCGGGTAAAGCTTCCGGAGATCACCGGCGCGGCACGCGTCTGGATACCGCTGGCGAAGACCGATTCTTTTCAAACCGTGACCGTGGAAGAACTGAAGATTCCGATGAAATGGGACAAGGTTCAGGACCGCGATTACGGAAATGAGATTGGTGTGCTCTCGCTGCAGCCGAGCGACAGCGGCAAAACTTTCGAGGTGCGATACAGGGTCGTTCGCAAGGAAAAAACCGCTTATCCGGCGACCGATACGGAAGCCGCGCGTTACCTACGCCCGGAAAAGCTGGTGCCGGTTAATGAAACGTTCAAGACGCTTGCCGAGAAAGCTACAGCGGGAAAGACAGACGATCTTGAGCGAGCGAAGGCATTATACGATCACGTCATCAGCCGTATGCGTTATGATAAATCGGGCACAGGTTGGGGCCGCGGAGACGCTGTTTATGCCTGCGATGCCCGCACTGGAAATTGCAGTGATTTTCATGCCTATTTCATCGCTTTGGCGCGAAGCATTAACATACCCGCGCGTTTCGCCATCGGCGCCACCATTCCGGCCGACAAGAATGAAGGCAAAATCGACGGCTACCATTGCTGGGCCGAATTTCTCGCCGACGGTCAATGGGTGCCGGTGGACATCAGCGAAGCGTGGAAAAACCCGAAGCTTGCCGATTACTATTTTGGTCATAATCCGGCTAATCGGTTTGAGCTGACAAAGGGCCGCGATCTGGTGGTCGATCCGGAACCTGAGAGTGGCCCAATCAATTTTCTGGTCTATCCACTGCTTGAAATGAACGGTCAGGTCATAAAACCCGAGACGACTTTCGAGTTCAAGCGGATTGGCGCGTAAGGCGCGGCTGTGTGGTCCGAGAACGACGCATCGGACCTGGCACCGCTTTATGTCTCTAAGATACGGCCCCGCTTCAGTTAGACGCGATCTATTAATGGGGAGTACCGTATGCCGAGAATCCAGGGCCTCGAAAAAAACCAGGCGCCGTGGCATCTACGCTGGTTTTATAGCGTCATGCGTAAGATGTTCGGCAAAGATCTGACGCCGGCGAAAATTCAGATGCGTCTGCCAGGATTGGTCTGGGGCGGCATTGCGATGGAAGCGGCACTCGGCCGGAAGCGACGCGTTTCGCTCCGGCACAGTCAATTGGCAAGAGTGCGCACAGCCGCGCGGATTGGCTGTCCATTCTGAGTAGACGTCAATTCTGCCGTGGGCAGAAAAGCGGGCCTGAGCGATGAAAAACTGAGAAAGGTTCTCGGTGATGATTTATCCCCGTTCAACGACGTCGAGCGACTGGTGATCGAACTCGCGGACGCAATGGTTACCGCCCCGTCAAATATCTCCGACGATCTCTACGCGCGTTTGAGGAACGAATTCTCAGAGGAACAGCTGATGCAATTAGCTGGCCACATCGCGTTTGAAAATTATCGCGCCCGTTGGAACCGGGTCTTCGACGTTGGAAGCGATCACGTTTACAGACCGTAGAGCCGGCTTTAATTACGGCGGCGAATAGTCGCCTCTTCCCTCAACACTCAGCTCTCACCATCAACTTTCCCTTCGTCACTGGTCACTGATCACTCGTCACTTCTTTATCATGAACGCCCTGACGAGCGCAGCGATTTCGTCTGCTTTGGTATCGAGCGCGAAATGTCCGGCATCGAGCACGTGCACCTCGGCCTTCGGGACATCCTTGCGATAGCGTTCCGGCTCGCCGGGGTCGAACGAAAGATCGTGTTTGCCCCAGATCACGAGAAGTTTAGGCTGCGTCTTCTCCATCCACGCCTGCCACTTCGGATACGCATCGACGTTCGTCCGGTAATCGTAGAAGACGTCGCTCTGAATCTCCGCCTGGCCCGGCGCGTTCAGAAATGCGTATTCGTCCGTCCAAAGATCCGGATCGTAGAGCTCAACGTTCGGATCGTCTCCGACATGACGCGTCTTGGTCGTCTGCAATGATAGCAGATTGGTGCGAAGGGCCGCCTCGTTAGCCGCGCGATCTTTCCAAAACTCGCGGCGCGTCTTCCAGTTCGCGCCTAGGCCTTCGTTGTGCGCGACTCCGTCTTGCACGATGAGCGCTTCCACCCGCTCCGGATGTGCCAACGCCATTCGAAAACCGACCGGTACGCCATAGTCCTGCATGTAAAGCGTGTAACGCGATAGCCCGAGCGATTCCGCGAAACGAGTCATGATCTCCGCGATATGATCGAACGTGTACGCGAATTTTTTCGGATCCGGCCAGTCACTGTGACCGAAGCCCGGATAATCCGGCGCAATCAAATGATATCGATCGGAAAGGCGCGCAAAAAGCGGCTCAAACATCCGCGACGAAGAAGGAAGTCCGTGCAGCAGCAGAAGCGTTGGCCCGTCCTTCGGTCCGGTTTCACGATAAAAAATCGACAGCCCATCGATCTGCGTCGTACGATAAAAAGTTGGCTGTGCCATGGTAGGTCCCTTTCCATTAACTTGCCCGAGCGCCAGCAATTCAAAAGACCATGCGACCATCAAGACTCGCGCTGCTTTAGTTCGTTGCATCCTCCGACCCCATCTTAATTAGACACTTCAAAAATGATTTCCAGTTCCACCGGTGTTCCAAGCGGAAGACTGGCAACCCCATAGACCGAGCGGCAAGAGTTCTTCTCTTTTCCAAAAACGTCCTGGAGCAACTCCGAAGCAGCGTCAGCGACTTTCGGTTGATCGCGCACGTCTCCCGAAGTGGCCACAGACACGCCGAGCCGGACAATCCGACTTACTTTGTCGAGCGATCCTAAATGTTTTCTCGCGACCGCGAGAGCGTTGAGCGCCGCCAAGCGGGCTGCCTTGCGTGCAGCTTCCACATCGAGATCGGCGCCGACGCGCCCAACGAATTTCGCCTCGCGACCTTCTGTGGGAAGCATTCCGGTCAGAAAAAGCAGATTGCCTGTCTGCACCGCTTCCACATAAGTACCGAACGGTCCAGGGGGCGCCGGAAGCTTGATGCCGAGTTCTCTCAAACGCTGCTCGGCGCCAGCCGGATTGGAATTTTCGCGTGTTACCATTTGCCAACGTGCGCGCCGCCGTCCACGTGCAGCACCTCCCCCGTAATCTGACGAGCTTCCGTCAAATAAACCACCGCGCTGGCAATATCTTCAACCGTCGAGACCGTGGCCATCGGCGAACGCGATTCAAGGTACTCTTTCGAATTGTCAGTGTGGAGGGATGTGGCGACGATCCCGGGCGCCACAGCGTTGAAGCGAATGTGTTCTTTCGCGTATTCAGAAGCCAGGCTTATCAATCCTGCTTGGAGGCCACCTTTGGTGATCATGGAAAGCGAAGCCGTTTCACCGGCAATCGGATTGTCGACCAGCGCTGCGGTAATACTGACGATGCTTCCGCCGGTCTTTTGCGCCTGCATCTGTTTAACCGCAAGCTGCGTGATGTAAATGAAGCCTTCGAGATTGGTGGAGACGAGAGCTCTAAAGTCGTCTGCCGTATATTCCGTGAATGGCTTCACCAGGAAAATGCCAGCATTCGCAACCACGGCATCGATCGAGCCAAACTTCTTAATCGCGAGTTCTGCAACTTTCTGTGCCGTCTCGAATTGACCTATGTCGCCGTCGACCAAGGCGAGATGATCGGAAGCTGAAAGCTCCTTCGATTTGATCGCCCTCCGCGCAGTTCCTACAACATCGTAGCCACGCGCGAGAAACGCCTGCACGACGCCCGCGCCGATACCTTGCGACGCTCCTGTAACGATAACTGTCCTAGATGCCTTGATCATCGAAACGTTGATGAGAAACCGACAACCAAGACAAATCGGTAGCGTGCTTTGCCAATTCCGAGCTGGGCGAAGTCGCCATAACCTCGAAGGAAGCAGTTCTTCATGCTCTTATCGTCAATTTATTCCAGCCGTGGCTCTCTGAACCAAATGTGAAACTCACAAGGAGCTATGCAAACGCATACGCATTATACTTTCTGATAAACTTCGCCAGCCTTAGGCAAAACTGGCCCATAGGGAATTCCGGTTCAACTTCTGGTTTGTGGGGAAATAGTATTTGGGTATGCATGGAGATTCCTTACCGAACTTGGTTGGCACTTGGCGACTCGTGTCTTACGAGGCTACTGCCGAAAGAACTGACATTCGCGCGTTGCTGTTGCGCATCCCCATTATAAACTCGCGTCGGAAGGCTCCGGAGCCGTGCAAAAAATTCCCTTAATGGATTACGTCGGCAGGCCGCTGCTGGCTTGCCTGTTTGTCATTCTGATTTTGCTGCAGTGGCGATTTCCTTTGCGACGGCAGCATTTCAGTGTGCTCCACCGCCTCGTGCGGAACTTCGTGCTGTCGATTCCTGGCTTCGCCATCGCTCGCCTGGCGATGTTGCCGATTCCAATCGCAATCGCAATTTGGGCACGAGACCGACAGGTCGGATTATTGAACTGGCTGCATCTTCCAACCTGGGCGGCCGTGATCGCAACATACCTTTTGATGGACTACGCCTATTGGTGGTGGCATTGGGCCATGCACATGGTCCCGGTCTTCTGGCGATTTCATAACGTCCATCACACCGATCTCGATCTCGATGTGAGCACCGCCGCGCGATTTCATTTCGGCGAAATGATTCTTTCAATCGGTTTTCTCGCCTTGGCCGTGATTTTGTTCGGAATCAGTCCAATCATGTTGGTCGTTTTCTTCATTACATTTGAGGCGGCCACATTGTTTCATCATTCCAACTGGCGCCTGCCAATTCGGGTCGAGCGAATTTTGAATCTGATCTTTGTCACACCCCGCATGCACGGCATTCATCATTCGATCGTGCAGCGGGAGACCAATTCAAATTGGGGCACGATGTTTTGCTGGTGGGACAAGCTGCATGGCACGTTGAGGCGAGACGTGCCCCAAGACGCAATCACGATCGGTGTCGCAGCATATCGGGAGGAACATGAGCTTACATTGGGCAAACTTTTTGCTTTGCCGTTTCGTGCTCAGCGCGAGTGGCGATTACCAAATGGTGGGATCCCTGAACGCGAGCCGAGACGGTCGGAAAGGCTGACTGAATAATCAAATCGAACGCAGCCTCAAAACAAAAAGAACGGTGTCCGATACGATGAACCGTTTTGCGCAAAAGCTAACTGAAGAATCAATTTCGCTTCGCCGCGGGCGCCCTGAAATCTTGCAAGTCAATGTCGGCAAGCTTTGCAATCTCACCTGCGTGCATTGCCATGTGAACGCCGGACCTAAGCGGAAGGAAATCATGACGCGCGAGACAGTTGATCGGATCATCGATTGGCTGGCGAGGACGAATATTCCCACTGTCGATCTCACCGGAGGGGCGCCGGAAATGATTCCCGATTTCCGTTATTTCATCGAGCGAGTGAAACAGCTGATACCAGCAAGGCATGTGATCGATCGTTGCAACCTCACGATCTTGCTCGAAGACGGTCACCAAGATCTCGCCGGGTTTTTCGCGAAGAGAAAGGTCGAGATCATTGCCTCCATGCCGTGTTACTCGGCGGAAAACGTGAACGCGCAACGTGGCGACGACGTCTTTGAGGGGAGCATCGACGCGCTGCAACGCCTGAACTCGTTAGGCTACGGAATTGATCCAGAGTTGCCACTGCATCTCGTTTACAACCCGGTGGGCGGGTTTCTGCCGCCTGTGCAGGATGAGCTTGAGACCGATTACAAGCGCGAACTCAAAAGGCATTTCGGAATTGTGTTTAACAGGCTTTTCACGCTCAGCAATCTGCCCATCGGCCGGTTTGCCGCTTACCTCCGCCACAACAATGAGCTCGACAAGTACATGGAGCTTCTGATCGAGGCATTCAATCCAGCGACCATCGAAGGTCTCATGTGCCGCAACACGATCAGCGTCGGCTGGCGCGGTGAAGTTTACGACTGCGATTTTAATCAGCAGCTCGGAATGCAATGGAATAATGGGCAGCCCATTTTCTTGTGGGACGTCGATCCCGATTCACTCGAACATCGCGAGATCATGACGGGCGATCACTGTTTCGGTTGCACGGCCGGCGCGGGCTCAACCTGCGCCGGAGCCATTGTCGGAACATAGGCCTGGAGCCTGTGCGGACAGCGGAGATATTCTCTGTTGCGGGGAAGCCTGCGGGTTTCACGCCCACTGGGCACACAGACTACAAGTCTATGTTCCGACGTGTCGCCGCCGATCGAGAATTATTCCAAAGGAAATTCGATTCGTTCTTCTTCTTCACGCGGGACGAGCTTATTTCGCTCAATGATGCGCGCGCAAGTGTTCCAACGCAGGATCGTATCGTCGTGACCGGGCGGCCTGAGCGGTTCGGCTTTTTCGAACCAGTGCATTGCTTCCTTGAGAAGATCGTACGCCTGGAAGCGACACCCCGGCGTGTGCTGTCGCAGCTTCATCTTTGCCCGGCGCTCGGCCACGATCCCGGAATAATACGCGCGGTCGTAGTCCGATCTCATGCGGGTCAGCAACTCTTTAGTATGCGTTTCGCTGACGCCGTAGCCTTTGTCGAAACGATCGGTCAACGCAAGCAAAAGCATGATGATGGCCTGCTGGTTATCGGGATCGACGGTAAGAACATCGAGGCAAATGCTCTCCGCTTCTCCCGGTTCGGCGAGCAAGCGGTAGCGCTCAGCCTTTTCCAGTGCTGCGGGAATCGCGTCTTTGTGGAGTCGTTTCAACTCGGGCATGGCGATAATGTCGTTACAGCGCTAAACCGTTGGAGCGTTGAAGCGGAAATACTCGCGCGACAAATCCTACGCTTCAATGCTTCAACCCTTCAACGCTTTTACGATCACTTTTCCGCTTTAGCCGTCGCCAAATCCACCCAAGCGGATCATAAAAATCGTCTACGACGCGCTCTTTCAGCGGAATGATTCCGTTGTCCGTGATTTGAATGCTTTCGGGACAAACCTTGGTGCAACACTTTGTGATGTTGCAATAACCAATCCCGTAGGCATTCCGCAGTTCCTCCATCCGATCCTCCGTATCCAGCGGATGCATCTCCAGCGCAGCGACGTGAATTAGAAAACGCGGCCCGATAAATTTTTCATGCATCCCGTGATCACGAAGCACGTGGCAAACGTCCTGGCAGAGAAAACATTCGATGCATTTTCGGAACTCTTGCACACGATCGATGTCCTCCTGCTGCATGCGCCAGGTGCCGTCCGGGGCATCAGGCGGTCGCGGCTTGAATTTTTTGATCTTTTTCTTCACTCGAAAATTCCAGGAAACATCGGTTAGCAAATCCTTTATCAGCGGGAAGGTTTTAATCGGCTGAACTGTCACCGGTTTTTCAAGTGGCAGATCGCTCAGGCGCGTCATGCACATCAATTTTGGCATTCCGTTGACCTCCGCCGAGCACGACCCGCACTTGCCGGCTTTGCAATTCCAGCGGTAAGCGAGATCGGTCGCCTGCGTTGCCTGAATGTGATTGACCGCGTCCAGCACAACCATTCCTTCGGAAACGCCGGTGGTATAATCTCGGAACTCGCCGCCGCTCGCGTTCCCGCGCCAGATTTTGAAAACAGTCGTTTTCATTCGTTGAAACGTTGAAACGATGAAGGGTTGAAGCGGTCCAGAAACACATCCTCGAGATCATCATCAGCAGCGGCTTCCTGAACGCGCCGGGAATCTCCGGATGCGCGCCTTCGCAAAAAACGAATGTATCCATTGATCAGCTTATGGACACGCCAACCCTCCTGCCTGACAGATTCGATCTCCTGAATCGGCAAGTACCCCTCGTCTGTGCAGACATTTAGATCGTCCAACAATTCCTCAAGCGAACCACGCGATTGAAGCATGGATTTTATTTGTTCGAGAAAATGGAAGCGACCATGACCTTCAGCGACGTTATTCGTTACCGAAACCGCGGCGCGTCGAATCTGGCTCGCTAATGCAAACTTTTCTTCCTCGGGCAGGCGCCTTGCCACTCGGTACATCGTTTTCCGAAATCCGCGTGCGACTTGATAAACCTCCAGATCTTCGAACGTCTGATAATGCTGCGCCTGGTTTTCTGTCCGCTCCATCGCTTCAACCCTTCATCGCTTTAACGATTCTCTTCAATCACTTGCTTCAAATACTCCGGCATTTCCGGCAGAGGTTCCAATCGGACTTCCATGCTGCCGTCATCGGCCTTTCGAATGACGCTGTTTATTTTTGCGAAGCGTTCGTCTTTCTCGGGATAATCGTCACGAAATTGCGCACCACGACTTTCTTTTCGCTCCAACGCGGCACGCGTGATCGCCTCGGCAACGGTAAGCAGATTTTTCAAATCCAGCGCGGTGTGCCAGCCTGGATTGAAATCGCGGTTGCCAGTGACGCCAACATCCCTGGTCCGTTCCCAAAAGGTTTTCAAGTGATCGAACGCTGAGCGCATTTCACTTTCATCCCGCACAATGCCAACGTTGTGCTGCATCACCTCCTGCAAATCGCGCTGAACCGAGTACGGATTTTCGCCGCGACTGTTCTCGAACGGCTTTAGAGCTTCGCGCGCGAATGAGTCGATCTTATCATTGTCGATCGTGCCGTGCGGATTTTCCTGCGCGAATTTCGCTGCAAATTCTCCGGCTCGTTTTCCGAAGACCAAAAGGTCGGAGAGCGAATTGCCGCCTAGCCGGTTCGCGCCGTTAATCCCGGCTGCGCATTCGCCTGCGGCGAACAAACCGGGCACATCTGACATCTGGGTGTCGGCGTCCACGTGCACACCGCCCATGATGTAATGCGTGGTCGGCCCGACTTCCATTGGCTCCTTCGTGATGTCGATGTCGCCCAGCGCTTTGAACTGGTGATGCATACTCGGCAACTTGCGTTTGATGTGCTCCTCAGCGTTGGAGATTTTTGTCCTGATCCAGGAGATGTCGAGATAGACGCCGCCGTGTGGTGTCCCCCGCCCTTCTTTTATCTCGCGCACAATACAGCGCGCCACGTGATCGCGAGTCAATAACTCCGGCGGGCGCCGTGCGTTTTTGTCACCCTGGGTATAACGCCAGCCTTCTTCCTCGCTATCGGCCGTCTGTGTTTTGTAGTTATCGGGAATAAACTCGAACATGAAACGCTTGCCGTCGGCGTTCGTGAGAATGCCGCCTTCGCCGCGGACGCCTTCGGTCACGAGCATTCCGGCTACGCTTGGTGGCCAAACCATGCCGGTGGGATGGAACTGCACATACTCCATGTCGATCAACGCAGCGCCAGCATGATACGCCAGCGAATGCCCGTCGCCGGTGCAATCCCAACTGTTACTCGTAATCTTGTACGCTTTCCCTATCCCACCAGTGGCCAGCACAACCGCTTTAGCGTGGAAGATCTTGAAGCGGCCACGCTCGCGATCGTATCCGAACGCTCCGATTACCCGCGGGCCATCTTTGAGCAATGCGATGATGCACATCTCCATGTACACATCGATTCCCTGATGTATCCCGTGGTCTTGGAGTGTCCGAATCATCTCAAGGCCAGTACGGTCGCCCACATGCGCGAGTCGTGGATATTTGTGGCCGCCAAAGTTTCTTTGCAGAATCCGGCCGTCTCTGGTGCGATCGAACACTGCGCCCCACGCTTCGAGCTCACGCACACGCGCCGGAGCTTCCTTCGCATGCAGTTCGGCCATCCTCCAGTTGTTCACGTATTGGCCACCGCGCATCGTATCGGCAAAATGCACCTTCCAGTTGTCGCGATCGTCAACATTGGCCAGCGCGGCTGCGATTCCGCCCTCGGCCATCACGGTGTGCGCTTTGCCGAGAAGACATTTGCAAACCATGCCCACCGAAACGCCAGCCGCGGAGGCTTCGATTGCCGCACGCAATCCGGCGCCACCGGAACCGATGATCAACACGTCGTGCTGGAAAGTTTCGTACTCTGGCATGGCCGCAGTGTTAAAGAAGTTACAAGGTTACAACGAAAGAACTCTTTCACTTTCCAATCGTTTTAACGAAACACATTTTGCTGCACGAGCCGCATACATGACCAGGCTTACGGCGTCAAAATTTCTATACCCGGGGCGACGTGCGCAAAATGAGATGGGTTACGAGTCACGATGCGTTGAACCCTCTTGCGACGGGCGAACGTGGCGTGCAGCGAGTCGTAAATGCCTCCACCCATTACGCCGCGACGCTCTGCTTCTGCGATTGCGGTCTCATAGTCAGAAAGGGTGAACCCTTGAATCATAAGTCTCTGCCGCAAATCGAGCGTTAATTCCGTGGCGATCTCCGTTGGCACTTTGTAGAAGCCGGTGAGAGTAGCAAACGTCTCCGCTAATGCATGTGCATCGCTGAAACAGTTCCGATGTTGCGCAAAGGCAGCGAGGCAACGCTTGTGTTCAGGGTGGTTCTCAAGCACCGCGCCCACCAAAATTCCAGTATCAAGAAAGGTCATCGCTGATGCCGCCGGGCTTGTTCTACCGCCTCGGCCAAAGGCGTGGCCGGCACCGGGCCAGTCCACACTTTAAGCTTTCCACGCCTGATTATCTTGCCACGCGAATTTGGTTTTGCCTCCAAGAGAATGCGTCCGGGCACTGCTGAGACCTTAAGTGTCTGTCCAGTGATTACGCCAGCCGCTCGGCGCAGATCGCGTGAGAGAACGACGCGATTTGAGCCATCAATCCGAATCGTTGTTGTCATGCCATGAGGATGGCGCATTTATGGCAGAATCTCAAACTGTCGGAACCGAGAAGGCTCTTCTTCTTCTCTTCAACGTTGCAGTATTAACCGTTAAATGATTCGCCAGTCGTGCCAGACGCCCATCGCGCAGAGTCGCACATAGAGATCGGTAAAACCGACCCAGAATAGACTCAGCCATGCCCAGAGCATGTGGCGCCGATTCAGGCAGCTCACGCAGGCGTAAGCGCGGTAACAAGTTGGCGATTTTGCCAGCTGATCGCGAAATCCCCCGATCAAATGGCGCAACGAGTGGCAGCCGAATGTATAGCCGCTCAGCAAGTAAACGTTTATCGCGAGCACAATTGTGCCGACACCAATCCCAAATGAATTTTTGCCGGTCGCAGGATCGACGAACCAGAGCGCTTTCCAAACGTCGTAAGCAAGGATCAAAATGATCAAGAGGGCCAGATAAAGGAAATAACGATGCACATTCTGCATGATGAGCGGGAATGAGCGCTCGCCCCAATAGCTCTTGCGGGGCTCGCCAACTGTGCACGCCGGCGGGTCGGCCCAGAACGCCTTGTAATAAGCTCCACGATAGTAATAGCAGGTGAGCCGAAATCCACCCGGCGCCCAAAGAATGAAGAGTGCTGGCGAAAAGATGAGCCAGCCAGGCCACCACGCGGGCTTCGGTCCGAACCAGCTGTGCGGCGAATTGCCGAACAGTTCCGGCGAATAAAACGGCGAGACGTAATTGCCGAAGTAATAGTTTTTACCCTGAAACGCCGCCCACGTCGAATAAACGATGAACGTTGATAATCCGATAAACACCAGCAGCGGCTGTGTCCACCAAAGATCGGCCCGCATCGTTTCGCCGAAGGAGCGGCGTGATAGGGCTGTTGTTCCGTTCATTCGCCGTTCGCTCCCTCGATCGGTAGCTTCGCTTTTTTCCACGCTTCCCAACTACCGGGAACATTCCAAAGCTCATTGAACCCCGCCGTCTTCAAAATGCTGGTAACAATGCTGGCGCGGTAACCGCTGCCACAATAAACTGCCGTTGGTTTGTTACGATCGAGCTCATTCATTCGCTTGCGCAATTCCGGAACAAAAATGTGGCGCGCGCCAGGGACATGTCCTTTTTTCCATTCACCGGGCGAACGCACATCGATAACCTGCAACGACGCCTTGCGTTCATTGAGTTCGTGCACACTCATCTGGCCGATTCTTTCCAGCGGAAATCCCTCTGCGTCCCACGCTTTCATTCCACCGGTCAGATAGCCGGCGAATTTTGTGTAACCGGTGCGCACAAACAGCCGCACGACGTCCTCCAGATCATCATCGCTCTCGAGCACGAGGAGAATCGGATCATTCGGGTCGAGCATCCACCCCGCCCAGATCGACAGAATCGGTGAGCCGCCAATATTCAGCGCGCCCGGGATATGGCCGCCGCCAAATGCAAGCATCATTCGGGTATCGACGAGAACGCCCGCTTTCTTCTCGATTGCGTTCCTGAATGCTTTCGGCGGCAGAGCGGGAACACGCGGAAGATTGCCGAGAATTTCCGGACCTTGAGCATTCACTCGTTTCATGACCGGATAATAATGCGGCACCGGGGGTGCGGTTTTGATCGCGAAATCGGTGAAGGTCTTCGCGTCAGCGAACTGCAAAAACTTATTGAATTTCCGCTCGTAACCGATCGTGCTGCTCATGCGCGCGCCAATGTCCGCGCCGCACGGAGAGCCGGCGCCATGATTCGGATAAATCATCACGTGATCGGGCATTTTGAGATAAAAATCGCGCAGAGTATGAAATTGCTGTTCGGCCAATTGCTTTGTGTGTTTTTCGCCGAGCAAATCCGGTCGGCCGGCGGATGAAACAAAAAGCGAATCGCCGGTGAGAATCCCCCATGGCTCGTCCGGATGATCGACATCGGTCAGTAGATAGGACAGATGCTCGGGCGTGTGACCAGGCGTATGTCGCGCGGTCACCAGCACCTCACCGAATTCAAAGCGGTCGCCATCCTTCACTTTCTCGCGCTCGAATGCATACTCGGCGCCGCCCTCGCTACTGTTATAAATTTTGGCCGATTCAACGCGGGCGCGTAACTCGCGGGAACCGCTGACCAGATCGGCGTGAATATGGGTTTCGAAGATGTGTGTGATGGCGACCCCGGCCTCGCGGGCCATGTCGATGTAAATGTCGACATCGGCGCGGGGATCGAAGATAGCGGCCACGCCTTCATCATCATCGCCGACCAGATAGGAAAGCTCGGCGATACCCTCGGTCTGAATGGTTTTAAAAACGAGCGACATTGAAGACACTTAACCTGAAGCGGCACTGGAGTTCAAACGAGATCGTGTACCACTGCGCACGCGAAGCGAAACTCTTGGGAGCACAGGCTGCCAGCCTGTAGTCGTCGGCAGCGTGCCGACGATACCCCTGGCGACGTCGCGACCACGGAATCATCGAATCGTTCCGAAGAGCTTTTCGGCAAGCTGCCGAAAAGGACAGGCTGGCAGCCTGTGCTCCCCAGAGAGCAGAATCACCGCACCTGGACCGTGATCGGCAACAGGTGATTAATCATGTACGTGCCGCGATCAGGATCGCGATGCACGGGCTGGGTTCGAGCTAGCGAATCGGTAGCGCGCGCGATAAGAATTTGTTTCCCCGCTTGCGGCGGTGTCTGCCAGTTGAATTTCCAAAGTCGCCACGCGTTTAGTGTCGATTCCCCAAGCAGCGTTGCGTCGTTCCAAGTCGCCCCGGCATCCGTGCTCAGCTCGACTTTGGTGATTTCAGCATCGCACGCCCACGCGGCTCCGCGCACGCAGACGTTGCTATTGGCCGGTACGATTTCTCCTTCCACTGGCCGCGCGATCTCCGCTTTGACTTGCAACTGGGTAATGGGCGTCAATTCAGCGACCTGCTCTCCCCTTTGCCAGTGCGCGTAGTCTGTCCTCTGCCAGTACGCGTAGTCAATGGTTTGATAATATCCGGTAAATGGCCGGTCGTTGACGATGATCCGCTGGAGCCATTTGACAGAGGCCATCGCGTACCAGCCGGGCACGATGGCGCGCAGTGGAAAACCGTGCTCTGGCGGCAGGTCGTCGCCGTTCATCTTGTAGGCTAACAACACATCGCGACGCGCTTTCTCCAGCGGAACGCTGCGCGCGAACTTCAACTCGCCTGGCGGACTCTTCGGATCATCAAGCATACCATTGTCGCTTCCTTCGAGAATTACCTCGCACGCGTTTGGTTTCGGGATCGCTCGATCGAGCAACGCCGAAAGGGGCACGCCAGTCCACTCCGCGGTACCGACTGCACCGAGATGCCATTGCACGCCCTTCACTTTCGGCTCGAGAAAATCTCTGTTGTTTCCGGCGCATTCCAAAGTCACCGGAGCCGACACTGACTTAAGCGTTATCAGTTGTTCATAATTGATAGCGAATGGCTTTTCCACTTCCCCCTCTACTTGCAACCACCACCCGTCGCGATCGATCGCCGGGATTGGAAAACGGGATCGAACGTAGAACGATTTCGTCGGCGTAAGAAAGCTGTCGAGCGTCGAAAATGGCATCTCCAGGTTCAGAGGGCTTTCGCAGCGCACGATCCTTCCATCGCGAAGTGTTATTTCCTCTTGTGGCATCGGTGTTCTAATGGCAGCGGCTCAAAACATCATTGATTCGGCGAAATGAAAACGTCCTTGCGTGGGAACTTCTCGAATAAGGAAGCCGGTTTATTGAAATTCGTTGCCAGAACGTCCACTGGATTTCCCGCGACCCATGCGGAAAGATCGATCGATTCGTAAATCCCGCTGTTAAATCCGATCAGGATCCGGCTCGTGCTGCTGCCGACGTTTTCGATCGAGTGACCGTAACCCTGTGGTATGTATCCGACGTCTCCGCCGTGCAGGAGTTCCGTCCGAAAGCGGCCGTGCGACCCGAACATGGTGACGCTGAGATCGCCTTCGATCACGTATTGCCATTCGTCAGCGTTGGGATGCCAGTGCAACTCGCGGAGTGCGCCCGGTTCGAGGTCGAGAACGACGCCCGTGACCGTCGCTGAAATTGGAAACCGTGTGGAGTCCACGCGCCATTCGCGACCCCCTTTGAACACGCCATGCGGTGCCTCGGCAAGCATCCGAAATTTGTGCGTCTGTGGTGGAGCAAGCCGAGGTCCCTGCAGATTTTCCGGTATCTGCTCCGGCGGAATCGTGCCGCAAGCGAAGTAAACCTCCTCCTTTGGAAATCCATCAAATGCTGATTCCTGTAGGCCAAAATTTTTCGCCAACAGCGATTTAGGCGCGTGGCCGATCCAATCGGTGATACTAAAGGTCCCGAACTCGGAGAAATAACCGTTATCGAAAACTAGAATGAAATGGGTCGGCTCGTTGCCGAGGCATTCTAACACGTGAGGGTGACCGCGTGGAAAGTACCAGATGTCGCCTGGATCAAAGTCATTCGTTTCGGTTTGTCCCGCCGGGTTAATCACGGTGGTGCGCACATGACCTTTCAAGACGAACGCCCATTCCGCAGCGGTTGCGTGCCAGTGAAGCTCACGCATGACGCCTGGCTCAAGGTGCATCGACACGCCCGCGATTCCCTTCGAGATCGGCAGTTGCTCGACAGTTACTTCCTTCCCAAAACTGTTCCCGAGAACTTTCCCTTTCGACTTTTCCAATTCGAATTTGAAAGTCGGCAACTCTTTCCCGGCCAGCAAGGGGTCCGGGACATTGTTCTGAAAACTGAGATCGCCCATGACTTCATTTTCTTAAAGCGTTTAGCAGGCAGCAATCAAGCCAATCCTTCGCAATCGTCTTCGCAGATCCGACCAGTAGCCACCGTAAAACCCGTGATTGTGTACCGACCGAAACACATAGACGTAATGCATCAACTCGGGATTATCTACTTGTGTCAAGCCGACAATCCCCCATCAACTGGGTGTCACCCTTGGCGTGTAAGCAGAGCTTTTACGCGCTGATCGAGCAGTTTCGGTTTGTCCGCTAGCGGCATTCTCACTACGCTCTCTGATATGACATCGATGTTGTCCTCCCAAGTCCCAAAACCCAAGCCGGATTCGTTAGGTCTTATCGCGCACCCGTGAGCGGACAACGCAAAGAATTTATCGTGCTTGCCATCGGTGACCGCGGCGCGAAAGGCTTTGCAGAGGAAGCGTGGTTCCGATTGCGGCAGCTGATCAACTCATCCGCGCCAGACGCGCAGGTATTCAGCCACATCGGTGGGGTCGGCTACTATCTTCGCTCCGCTCGTGCTGTAGCCGCCGTTGAGGACGTGATCTCACGCGCAGAAACTTTGCGTGACAGTGACGAGGCGCTTTCGACACTCGGGATTGGCCTGGCACACGGCCCACTTCTTGCAGACTTCGATTCGCATGGCAGAGTCGATCCTGCCTTCCTTCCTGCCGGCGTGGTCGCCAACAACGCCTCGCGAGCAGTGCACGAGGCGCAGACATACCGAGAGACATTAGCTGAGCTGCATGAGACGCAAAGGACCTAACAATGCGATGGAACTGACCGCGAGCGGGCTTACGACCCTACTTTCCGTGACTACTTCCCTTTCGCTCGTCGACGCGCGCGCCCTCGCTCGTGGCAGCTCATCTTGTTCTCGTTAGGTCTATGGCAGACAATCCGCAGGAACTCGTTTTGTTAGCAGTGGGCGGAATTGGTCCGAGTTTTTACTGGCTCACTCTTTCCTTAGTCGCAAGCGCGCGTATGCAGGTTGGGCGAAGCTCGCGTACGCGCTCGCGAGCTTAGCGGGACTCGCTTGGGGAACTATTGGGTTCGTCGTGCTACATCCGTTGCACGTCACGCGATATACTTATTCCCTCCTGTTGGCGATTAAACACATGTCGGCGGGCATCGATTGGTTTCATGCTGAGTGTTCTGATTGCTCGATCATATCAGAAGCGGACGGGCATTGATCCTCGAGCAGATGTGACCACACAGACCTAACCCCCTATGTAAGGTGTCAAGTGTGGCTGGGGACTGCGGTGTAAGAATGTGATCACGTCCGTTGAGAAGATAGCTTCGTTCTTGTCCCGGTTATTGATTCAGCACTGCAACCGGCAAGTCTTAGAAACCAGAGACGTTTCCGGCTAAGCCACTCTACCGTGTGGCTTGACGCGGCGCGATGCCCAGCGCCTTTTCGATGGCCGCCGGGTCGTAAACTTTACCGCCTTTGATCACCGTCGTGATCTTGTTGATATCGCGAATATTCTGCGTCGGATCACCATCGATGAGCACCATGTCGGCGAGTTTGCCCGCTGCGATCACACCTCGATCTTTGTTGACGCCCATGACCAGCGCCGGGGTTAATGTCGCCATTCGCAGGACCTCGGCCGATGGAATACCCGCTCGCACGTAGAGCTCGAGTTCGTGATGCAGCATGTATCCGGCTAGACTGTCGGTTCCTGGAATGATTGTTACCCCGGCGTCGTAAAGCGCTTTTAGCAAGCGCAGCATCGCCGGAAACGCTTCGCGATATGCGACCTCTTTGTCCTTCGGAACTTCAAGCGCGCCGCTCAGCAGTTGGCGACGAACTTGCGGCGGAAAACGCTGTGCGACATCCTCAAGACCAGGCGTGATGATCGTCGGATCACCGCAAAACAATCCTTCAAAAGCGCCCATGGTCGGGTCGAGCACGGTATGATGTTGTTTCAGGAACGCGATGAACTCGCGTACTTCTGGTTTGTCCGGCGTAAACTCGCGCGCGTGCTCGGCGACTTTGATGAACCGGTCGCGGTTGCGCGTTTCCTTGACCTCCTGAAACAGGAAATTCAGTTCGATAAAATTGATGTGCTGGATTTCATCGGCGCCGCCTTCAACGAATTGTCGCGCTGACATAAACGCCGGCACGTGGCCGCTTACACGCAGCCCGCGCGCATGAGCGCGATCGGCAATGATTGGAACCAGCTCGGGCTTAACAGAGGAATAAATTTTAATCTGCACATAGCCATGGTCCGCATACCAATCGACGTCCTGAATCGCCTGCTCGGCCGTATCGACGCGCATTTTGGTCGGTCCGGCAAACTCTCCCGTGCCGTCAATAATGCCGGCCTTTAACACCCGGGGCCCCAGCTCAGAGCCATTGTCAAAACGCGCGACACGTTTCAGGAAGGTATCCGTGTCGTTAGCCATGTCGCGCGAGCTGGTCACGCCGGTAGCGAGATCGAGCGGTCCATCAATATCACTGAAATGCTGGTGGCAATCCCATAGTCCCGGCATCAAAAAGCGGGAATGCGCATCGATAACCTCGGCATCGGCTGATGCCTTCATTTCGGCATCGGGTGCCACACGCACGATGCGATCGCCGCGCACGAGGACGCTCATTCCCGGTGTGAGGCTAAGATCGCGCGGATCAAACAGGCGCGCGTTGCGGATTACGAGATCGCCTTTCGGGACGTGCGCAAGCGCTTGCGCGATACGTCCCGACCACACGTCGTCAGCGGCTTGTTGCGCTTCCTGCAACTGCGCTATCGCTTTTCGATATGGAGCCTGGACGACTGAGAACCAGCTCGACACACTCGCTGCCCTATTTCCGTTGTGATCGAGCCAGATCGCCTGTGGCGTGAAGCCAAGGCCGGTAATACGATATTGAATGAGTTCGATTTTGCCGACCTTCAGTTTGCCCGACTCTTCGATACTCGCTTCACCTGCGGGCAGCAGCGGCAGTCTGTGACCTGGCGCTTTGAGGAGAGCACGCGCCAGCACACCGAAGAATTCGGGAGGCGGATTTGCCGGGACATAAAAAGCTTCGCCGGTGATTGCCTGTTTTCCCTGTTCCGAGCGATTCTTCCAAGTCGCCGCTCCATCCTTGATTTGGAAGCGCTCTTCGACTGGCGCTTTCATGTAATCGTTGCCGTGGGCTTCGTATTCAGTTGGCACTCCGGCAGGGTCGAGTTTCCAAGTTGCGGCGATGTGATCGCCCCGGCCACGGTCGTTGTAGGAATATTCGACCCGCGTAACGCCTGCTTTGTCAGTCTGCACCGTTTGAGTGCCGGCAGGGTTGCCTTGGATAAGAATCGTTTCGCTACGTTGCTCTGCCGAAACCTGAGCGATCGCGGCGAGCGCGATCACCAATTGGATGAGTAAGCGCATACTTATCTGTTACGATGCAGCGCGCATTTCAATCGGATTTCAAACTTATGGATGAAGAGACACGATACGTCCGCCAACCACAGAGGCGATTTATGCGCTGCTATACTCGCGCGGAGCTAGTACAATCCCAGCGCCTCGACTGTCCCTTCGTCAATTGCCCCGGTAATCGGTAAATCGTAATCGCGCTGGAAGTTCGCCAGTGCCGCTCGCGTGTCGACGCCCATCGAGCCCGTTATTTCTCCATAATAATACCCTGCATCTTGCAAGGCGGTCTGAACGTTCGCGATCACCTCATCTGGGAGCAGATTACTGTAGGTATAGACCGGCCCATCGTAATCGTAATAGCTGTTGAGCGGATCGTAGCCATAAGCTGGATACCAGTAGCTCCCGTCCAGGAAATAGTATCCCGTGGTAACGAAAACGATCGTGTCACAATGATCGTGCCACCAGTTTCGGTCGTGCCACTCGTGCCAGTGACGACGGAACACTTCGTCAAAGCTGATATTGTCCTTCTTGTGGTGCGATGTTTTGCCGGGCTTATCTTTCAACGATTCCTGCATTTCAGGCTGACGTGCCGTCGCGGGATCGTGAGTCGTAACATGCCGTTGCGGACTTATCGTCGCGAGCGTTTGATTCTGCGTCGCAATTTCACGGCGTTCATGCATCCCAGACAACGTGCGCATTTCAGTTTCACGCGTCGCTGGATCGAGGGCGATTGGTTGTTCTGTTCCCAAGGTGCGACGCTCGCGCATTTCTGCCAACGTGCGCAATTCAGTCTGGCGCGTCGCTGGATCAACTATAATCGCTTGTTGCCCTGATCCGGCCCGCTGCGCCATCACAGATGCAACGGTGGGATTCAAGGTCCGCACGAGTGGAGAATAATTTGGCAGACGCGTTGGGGGCTGGATTATGGGTACGGGGCACATATGGGCTGAACCTTTGAGGGCTGAATCCCGTTGGCCGAGCAACGATGTGCGGCGTTATCGGCGCGCTCGCAATCGGTCTCGCTGCGACCCCTGGCGCGCTGCGAACCGTTGTCCCGCGCGGAGCAGCATTTTGCATGGTTGCGTTGGTTACTTGTGCAGGGGCATCGTGGACGCCCGGTAAGACCGCTGCGATCAAGAACAGCACTGAGCATTGACTTTGTTTCATAAACTGCTCCGCCAATTAAACATCACGAATACTTCCTGGTTGCAAGCTTTCGCTGAAAACATTGCGTGAGGCAAACGAATCTCGGCGCACCGGCGAGGTTGCAATCCGCAATCTGAAATCTACAGTCTGAAAATCTTTCGACGGGGTCTTAGCTCAGTTGGTAGAGCGCCTCAATGGCATTGAGGAGGTCACGGGTTCGAATCCCGTAGGCTCCACATCTTTTGCCAGGTAAACTCTTATTTACCGGCAATTCTCCATGACGGATTCATGGCAAGTAATCCCGGAAAGTATTCACGGCGGCGGGATTCGGCTCTTTCGCTCTCGACTGACTGCGCTGTGTTGAAAATTCATTCGGTAATGAAACTGGAAACGCTCTGAAAACGAAAAGCCGCTGGCATTTGTTTTCGGCCCCCCTTTTAAATCGAATTTATCCGGCCGCGACGGCGAGTTGCGAACTGCGATTTCACCCCGCGCCCGCCACATCGTCGCAAGTCGGAAAAAAGGGCAGCCGCAGCCCGCTCCACCGGGGCTGCGGCTTCATCTACTTGCTTGAACCGCGGTAACCACACACGCGGCCCTAACCTTCCGAAGGATTGCGCGATAATTACAAACTCGTAATGCGTGGCAAGCAAAATTTGCTGCGAATCCTATATTGGCTTCGGTCTGCCATCTGTGCGCAGGCGCGTTCAATCGACTCCACGAGGGCTTTTTATCGCTTAATTGCAATAATGTAATTCTAAATCTCTAGACCGTCTTTTCGTGAGGCCGTACGGTAAATAACTATGAAAATGACGAAAGCAGTCCTAGCGATAGCGATCGGCGTCGGGCTAACTTTGGGCGCGGCCGCTCAACCTGGAAAGCATCCTGGAGAAAAGGTCGATCTGAAGTCGCTCCCCGCATCTGTCCAAGACACAATTAAGCAAAAGGCGGCAGGTGGAAACATTGTTAAGGTATTAAGGGAAGACGATCCCGATGGCAGGTGGAACTACGAGGTGTTCGTTAAAGCGAACGGTAAAGAGTCGGGGTTCGAGATCAACCCGGACGGGAAATTCGTCAGAGATCACAGCGAATAATCCACAGCGCTCGATAAATATTCAGCCGCCCCAGTCCACTGATGGGCAAAGCGATTGCCGATGTAAAGGCAAACCGGTGGTCGGTGTCGATGTTTGGGAACACGCCTGTTATTCCAAGTATCAAAACCTCCGGCCTGATTACGTGAAGGCGTGGCGGGAAGCCCGGAACCGTTACGAAAAAATGCAATGGCACTGTTGAGTTCGGAGGCACGTCCTATTGGCGAAAGTGGCTGCGGCGTGCGCTCTTTTCATCGCAGCTCATCGCACGTTCGTCTGCTACGGCAGCGATGTAGCGCGGCATCGTGGTAGCCTCTCCCTCTCGCAGGTCAAGCCCGATGCGCGGAAGGACATGACAATTTTGTAATAATTTTCTGGACAGCGTCACAAGGAATCAGATAAATGTTGGTTTCAGCAAAATCATAAAACCAACATGAAAAAACCAATGCTAGTTCAGAATCTCAATCGTAGGCGACGCGACGCCGCCGTTGCCGCCGCAGCTCTGCTTGTTTCGCTCGGTGTAATTGAAGCAGCTAATGCCCAGCTTCACTCCTTACCCACACGACACATGCGAGACGTAACCGTGCAAGGTCAGGCAGCTCTCGTACAGCGCCTCGATTCAAACCAGACTCTGCACATCGTGATCGGCTTGCCGATTCGCAATCAAGCTGACTTGGATGGATTCCTCGAGAATCTCTATAATCCAGTCAGCCCCAACTATCGACAATATCTCAGCGTCGAGCAGTTCACCAATATGTTCGGCCCGACGAGCAGTGACTACGACGCCGTCATCCGTTTCGCACGCGAGAATGGCATGGCCATTACTGGAACTGCGCCTAACCGAATGATCGTCGAAGTAGATTCCTCGGTCGCGAACATCGAGAAGGCCTTCAACGTGACAATGAATGTTTACCAACATCCGACCGAGAACCGGACATTCTACGCGCCGGATCGTGAGCCAACTGTTAACCTTTCGTCGCCGCTCTGGCATATCACCGGTCTGGACAACTACTCCATCCCGCGTCCTAACGTTGCGAAAAGTTCGACTGTCCAGCCTAACCTGAGCGGATCGGGACCCGGCGGTTACTTCCTGGGGACCGACTTGCGCAAGGCGTACTATCCCAGTCCCGGGACGCTTACTGGCGCTGGTCAAACGATCGGCTTGTTGGAGTACGTCGGCTATGACCCGGCTGATTATCAGAGCTATTTCACTACTTATGGCCCGCCACTAACCACCACGGTGACACCCGTGTCCACTGACGGAACAACGGCGATCTGCCCTACCTGTGAGGATGCCGAGCAATCCCTCGATATCGAGTATGCGATCTCAATGGCGCCCGGCCTGAGCCAGTGCATCGTCTATGTCGGCAGCACAGATGCTTCGATCCTGAACCGGATGGCGACCGATAACACGGCCAAGGTGATCAGTTGCTCCTGGTCCTGGCGCCCGGCCGACCCGACGGTTGATGATCCATTCTTCCAGCAAATGGCTACACAAGGTCAAACCTTTGCCAGCGCTTCAGGCGATAGCGCCAGCTGGGGTTCAGGCGAATACAATTATCCGCAGGAAGACGGTAACGTCCTTTGCGTCGGGGGCACCAGCCTCGTGACCAACGGTGCAGGTGGCACCTGGCGTTCAGAAACCGGTTGGGCAGATAGCGGCGGCGGCATTTCTCCCGACCACATTGCGATTCCCAGTTACCAGCACACGCCGAAAGTCGTCACTGCTCGAAATATGGCTTCCAGAACCTTTCGCAACGGGCCGGATGTGGCGTCGGAAGGCGACTTCCAGAACTGGATCTGCGCCGATGGCACCTGCAACGGTGGTTGGGGGGGCACCAGCTTCGCCTGTCCGGAATGGGCTGGTTATCTTGCCATGGCCAACCAACAAGCAGTTTCACACGGCCACAGCACACTTGGCTTCGTGAACCCGGCGCTTTACCTCGTTGCCGAGGGCGCCGCCTATACAAGTAACTTCCACGATATCCGTATGGGTAGTAACAGTGGCTTTTCGTGCGTGCCAAAATTCGATCTCGTAACAGGCTGGGGCAGCATGAATGGGTCAACCTTAATTAACAGTCTGGCGCCCTAAGTCTCCGCCTTTTTGTAAAACAACTAAACGATAGTCTGGCCCGGGGAAGCACGGACGAAAACGTCCTCCCCGGGCCTTTCCTTATTCGGCGGCATCGCGTCACCGAAACAAGACAGCCAACAAGTCGAGCGTGATCGTCGGGCAAATTATCTTTCTGCTGAGCACGAAGCGCATTTCAGCAATGAGACTGCGCCACGCGCTTTTCTCCACTTCATTGACGACACGTCCCTCGCGGCGAATTAGCAGGACCAAGCCCTAACGCTTCTTCTTCCATCGTTTGGCCCGGGCCTTTTTTGAGCAGCGCGGGCCTGCGCTTGATCTCCCCAACGCTGTATTTCGGCGGCTTGCCCTTTGCGAGCCTACCCAGGCGCTGGCGTTTAGATTCATATCGGACGCTCTAAAATGGCACAAAATTTTCCTTGTGCCGGTCAACATAAGCGGTTATGACGCGAACCATGAAGGCACCCCGGAACATTGAACCGTTCCTCCTGGACGGAATCCCCTTGAATGGCATCGATCAAAAACGGATGCGTCGCCTCCGAAAATCGTCAGATCAAACAGGCGTGCCGATTCCAGACCTGATCAGCGAAGGCATTGACCTAATGATCGCGGCCGACAAGGCGCGCCGTGAATTGCCAAGCAAGATCGTGAAGTTCCCGCGATCGCGCTGATTTCCCATGTCAGGCAATTTATTTTCCACCTAACAAAGTGTCTTTCCACACGGGCCCGATACCCTGCGGGTCCGACTTTCTTTTTTGCCGTTAACTCCGCCTGTCGCGACTACCGCCAGGTAACAGACGTGTTACTTTTCTTATAGAGTCAGCAACGTCAGTCACTGCGATTCTACGGGCATGAAAGCAATAAGTAATGCTACAGCAAGTGACTCTAGCAAGAGCGAGAGTGCCCCGCTAGAGGATAACTCGGACAAGAGAATTAAACCTCGCCAACGGGGCATCAGCCGTCGTGCCTTCCTCGGCAATACGATCGCCTTGGGAGCGGGAACCATGGGTGCTGGATTGTTAGCCAGCATCCAAACCGCAGAAGCACAAGGCAGTCTTACACCGGGAGACGCGGCCCTGCTTCGCTTCCCAGCGGCGCTGGAGCTGATCGAGGCCGACTTTTGGATCCAATACAACGAACTCGCCGGCATCCAGGATGACGAAGTCCCCGGCGGAAGCGGGAACCCCGACTATACCGCGGCGATTCAAGTCATGGATGACGAGATGGATGCCTACATCCACGACAACACCGATGATGAGATCACTCATCACCAGTTCCTCAACGCGTACCTTGTCTCCAAGGGAGCTGCGCCTGCAAATCTTGATGCGTTTCGCACGTTGAGGGGCAGCACCGCGACTGGCGTGAATCCAGACTTGATCGGACATCGACTCACCAACCTGACGCAACTTACCATCGACACCAGTTGGTGGACGCGCTACCGCGACGACAGGCATAACCCGGATCTTGATCCAAATTTTGTCTTTAAGCAGGCGGTCCCGACCTTGGGGGTGAACCAGCATACGGCAATTCCTAGGACCGATGCGGACACGACGGATCCGAATTTCCTACAGGCGATCGCGAATACGGCGGGTTTCCACTTTCCAACCATTGAGCAAGGTGGCAGCAGCCTTTACCCGTCGCTGGCGCAAAGGGCCACCAATGTGGAAGTGCTGCGTATCCTCATAAGCATTGGCCCGACCGAAACCATGCACTTTCAAACCTGGTCGGACACGGCCGGTAATGCGCCTCCCCTGAGGGCTGTCGATCCGGTGACCGGCGTTAGAGTGGAGTTTCTCGATTTGGAGGTGGAAAACGAACTCTTCGACAAGGCCCTGATCATGCCCGAGCCATGTCCGTTCCTTAGTCGAAGCCTCCCCATTGTTTCGGTCATTAGGCCAACGAACACGGAGGGCGCCGCCACCGGGGCTCTCGCATTCCTCACCGCGATGGGACTTTTCATCGGCCAATCACAGGCATTCTTTGCCTACATGAAGCAACTCGCACAAGACGCAGACAGCGCGAGGCGCGGGCAAGTTTAAGTAGGGCGAGCGCCACATTAGCTATAGAACCAAAATTTGCCAGCGGTCGCACGCGAAATGCGACCGCTCGGCGTTTAATGGGCTTTCGCCAAGGGATGCGGCATTCTATGATTTTCCGCTTTCACCCAGATGGTTTTCGAGGAAGGATGCTGTGTTTGATAGAAGCGGCGCAACGTTGAAAGATTGCGCGGTTTCAATCTGCTGATGCACAAGACCAATTCCATCCTCATGCACGCGCCGAAAGCGGCGATCTTCGAGACAGCTGCAGACTTGGAGCTCTGGCCAAAAATCCTCCCGCATTATCGCTACATTCAATTTCTGGAGCGCGGACCTGATCGTAACATCGTGGTGATGGCTGCGCGGCGGTCCGGCATTCCTATTTCGTGGACGTCCGAGCAAATGATCGACCGCGAACGACTCGAAATCCGCTTCCTTCATCTGAAGGCTTGGACGAAAGGGATGCAGGTGGTTTGGACATTTTATGATGCACCCGACGGTGTGCACGTGACGATCTCGCATGATCTGCGGTTTCGTATCCCTGCTTTATCGCCGATTGCAGACCCGATCATCGGCGACTTCTTCACCCATAGTATCGCCAGTAAGACCCTGCAGTGCATGAAGGATTACGTGGAAGCAAGGACAGACAAGGTAACGGTATGAGGCGACGACGCGCGGTCATTACCGGTATTGGCCCGATCACATGCATCGGGACCGGTGTTGATAATTTCTGGAGCGGAATCCAGGCGGAAAAGAGTGGCATCCACAGCATCACCAGCTTCGATCCGAGCGTGTTCCATGTGCGTTGCGCGGGCGAGATTCGCGATTGGAATGCGGAGGAATATTTTTTACCGCATCGCCTGAAACGGCTGGATCGGTACGCGCAGTTCGCGGTCGTATCTGCAAAGCTCGCACTGGAAGATGCGCGGATAGAGTATTCGCGTGAAAAGCCGCAGGACCGCGTCGGCGTTAGTTTCGGGACAGCGCTGGGCGGCATCTGCAAAGCCGAGGAGCAATACATCAGGTATTTAAAGAAAGGCGCGCGCGGGGTCCAACCTACGCTTGCCGTTCAGGTCTTCGGTGGCTCAGCCCATTCGAATATTGCAATAGAATGTGGCTTTCGCGGTGTCGGCACCACGAATTCAAACAGTTGCGCCAGTGGCACAGTCTCTGTTGGCGAAGCGCTGCGTTACATTCGCGACGATTTTGCAGACGTAGTCGTCGCGGGTGGAGCAGAAGCTCCGCTGACTGCGATTACGATTGGCGCGTTCGACATTATCAAAACGATGAGCAGGTGGGCGGGCGACCCGGTATTGGCCTGTCGCCCGTTCGACGTGTTGCGTGATGGATTTGTCATGGGCGAAGGTGGCGCGTCGCTCGTGATCGAAGAGCTGGAACACGCCCGAGCCCGCGGTGCCCACATTTACGCGGAGTTGCTCGGATACAGCATAAACAACGACGCTTTTCACATGACTACGCCGCTTCCGAGCGGCGAATCATCCATTCGCGCGATGCGCGAAGCACTCGCGGACGCGGAACTCGCGCCCGAGCAGATCGATTACATCAACGCGCACGCCAGTTCGACCCAGCTCAATGACAGCGCGGAAACGGCGTCGATCAAACAAGTCTTTGGCGAACATGCTCAGCGTATTCCTGTGAGCGGGACAAAAGGTTATTACGCGCATCCGCTCGGCGCGACAGGTGCCATCGAGGCGGCGCTTTGTGCGCTTGCGTTGGATCGGCAATGGATTCCGCCAACAATCAACTATCGAAATCCCGATCCAGCATGCGATCTCGACGTCGTGCCGAATCACGGACGGCGCGCCGACTTGAATTACGTGATGAGCAATTCATTCGGATTCGGCGGAATCAATGCCTGCGTCGTGCTGGGGCGCAGCAGGTAGGGACGGTTCACCTCAACCGCCTGGACGATTGAGGTCAATCGCCTCTACCTAGCAAATCCGGGCGATTCTCGCCTGTGCGCTTGATCGCCTGTTCTTTACGCCACTTCGCGATCTCGGCGTGATTTCCCGAAAGCAAGACGTCCGGAACTTTCCAACCGCGGAACTCAGCGGGTCGCGTGTACTGCGGCGCTTCCAGGAGCCCGTTGCTGAAGCTGTCATCAGCGGCCGATTGTTCATGACCAAGCGCTCCCGGCAGCAACCGCACAATTGCATCAACAAGGACAACCGCAGCGATCGCGCCGTTGGTGAGCACGTAATCGCCGATTGAAATCTCAAGATCGACCAGATGTTCGATCACGCGGTGATCGACTCCTTCGTAATGCCCGCAAACGATTATGAGGTGCGATTCCTGTGAAAGTTGCTTTGCTAATCTCTGATTGAACCGACGACCTGCAGGCGATGTGAGGATTACCTTCGCCGTTCGATGTTGGGTGTTCGATGTTCGGTGTTTGAGATCTTCGACCGCCGCAAAAATTGGTTCCGGTTTCATCACCATCCCCTGCCCTCCACCAAATGGCGCATCATCGACAACGTGATGTTTGTCCGTCGTCCAGTCGCGCAAGTTATGAATTTGCAGCTCGACGATTCCCTTCTCCTGTGCGCGCTTCATCATGCTTTCGGCTAATGGGGCTCGGCAGATTTCAGGAAATAAGGTGACAATGTCGATTCTCATTTGAAGGAAAAACGCCCAACGTCCAATGTCCCCTGCACGCGTTTCCGCGAAACACCGCGACGGCTGACACCGACGCCCTAAAAGTCATTCCACAATTTCGAGCAGAGCGCGCTGGCCGTGACGCGCGGCAGAACTGGCCAGTAAGGCGCGAATCGCATGAATGCTCTGACCGGATCTGCCGATCACCCGGCCCACATCTCCGCGTCGAAGCTGCAATTTAAAGATGACTGTTCTGCCATTGGGAATTTCCGTGAGCACCATGTCATCAGGAAATTCGATCAGTTGTCGAATGACAAACTCGAGAAATTCTCGCATGCATCAGAAACTAACCACGAATAACCACGAATAAACACTAATTTAACTGCCGCGGATTGGCGGTCGGTGAAAACGAAAGCGCGCTGAGGACAACGCACCCCACAGCCCAGAAAGCTGAAGTTAGCTCGATGTGCCTTCCGATGGCGACGCAGATTTTTCAGTCGATTCGGAACTCGGCTGCGTAGATTCGGCTGCTGGTTCCGCAGCAACGCTCTTCTTTTGCTTTTTGATCAAGCTGCGCACAGTGTCGGACGGTTGGGCGCCTTTGGTGATCCAGTATTCGGCGCGTTCAAGATCGAACGAGCTGTTCTGACCAGTTTTCTTCGGATCGTACGTGCCGAGAATTTCGATGAATTTCCCGTCGCGCGGGCTGCGGCTATCGGCCACTACCACCCTGTAGTAGGGCCGGTTTTTCGCGCCTTCTCTGCGTAATCTAATTGAAACTGACATGGTTTTTAAAAGGTGAAAAGTTACATGGTTACAAAGTTAAAAAAGGGTAAGAACGTCAAGACGAAGCAACACATCTCTTAACGATGTAACTGTTGTAATCCTTTTAACATTTTCTTCATCTTGCCCGCGTTCTTCATCATCTTGCGCATCTGATCAAAGCGTCGCAGCAAATCGTTTACCTCCGTGACGGTGGAACCGCTGCCGCGCGCGATGCGTTGACGCCGCCGTGCATTCAAAATGTCGGGACGCGTGCGCTCTTCCTTTGTCATCGAAAGCACGATCGCTTCCGTGCGCTTTAGCTGCTTCTCGTCAACAGAGAGACCTTGAACATTACTCAGACCGGGCAACATGCCAAGGATATTCTCCAGCGGGCCCATCCGGCGCATCATCTTGAACTGCGCCAGGAAGTCATTGAAATCGAACGAAGCGGTGCGCAATTTACGCTCCAGGCGGGCAGCGTCTTCGGCATCCACCGCTTCGACAGCTTTTTCGACGAGACCGACGACATCGCCCATTCCAAGAATTCGCCCCGCGAGCCGCTCCGGAATAAAGAGCTCAAACTGATCGAGCTTTTCACCGGTGCCTGCAAATTTGATTGGACGATGGGTGACTTCGCGCATCGACAAAGCCGCGCCGCCGCGGGCGTCGCCATCGAGCTTCGTCAGAATGATTCCTGTGATCGACAGTGCAGCGTCAAAACCGCTCGCGACGCTGACCGCCTGCTGCCCGGTTGCAGCATCCACAACGAGTAAAATTTCCTGCGGCTTCAGAAATTCCTTCAACTCTTTGAGCTCGTGCATCAGCGTCTCATCGATTTCCTGTCGACCCGCCGTATCGAAAATCTGTACGTTCGCGGCCTGGTTCGTTTGCGCCCAATCAAGAGCCGCTGCAGCGACACGTCGCACATTTCTCTCGCCTACCTCGGGAACATGAACCCGAACCTCGATTTGTGCTCCCAGAGTCGCAAGCTGTTCGATAGCCGCGGGTCGTTGCAAATCGCATGCGACAAGCATGGGCTTTCGATCTTGTTTCTTTAACAGCAGTGCCAGCTTGGCAGCCGACGTTGTTTTGCCGGAGCCGTTAAGGCCGACAATCAAAATCCGCGAGTTGTGTTCGAGGCGAAGCGGCGCTGCATCGCCGCCGAGCAAAACGGTCAATTCGTCGTGAAAAATCTTTACGATTTGCTGACCCGGCGTAATGCTGCGAAGCACAGCTTCGCCGAGCGCTTTCTCTTTTACGCGGGCAATAAATTTTCTGGCGACCTGAAAATCGACGTCGGCTTCTAGCAGCGCCATGCGAACGTGGCGCAGTGCAGCGTCGATGTTCGATTCGCTGATAACCCCGTGCCCACGGAGTTCTTTGAAAACCTCCTGAAGCTTATCGCTGAGTTGTGAAAACATGAAAAAGGGGCGCTTTCGCAAGCACCATCGCAGCGGATGGAAACCCGTCGCTTCTGTGAGCTCGCGATTATTTCTTAGCTGCTGCGGCAGGTGAGCTTGCGGCTGTAGCCGCGCTTTCTTCGATTCCGAAGGTCCAATGTGTTTCGACCTTTTTACCTGCGGATTTTGCATTCACAATAACCGTGCACGACTTGTCGCGCAGTTTTTGTGGGACTTGATAGGATACAGTACCAGTTTTGGGATCGTAGTTAGCCGGAACAAGCCCAAGTCCACTCACCCGCATTTGCACAGTGCCCGGTTCGATCTGGCCTACGCTGCTGAGGTTCGCTTTGATAAGCGGCAACGCTGTCCGCACCGTCTCGCCGTCTGCCGGCTGTGTGGTCAGATCTTTCGGACCGACTTCGGCTACCGCTGTCCCGCCTCCATTGGACGCGCCGATCATGTTCACCGCGTCTGCAAAAACTTTCGGTTTGTTCGCTTCGATGGCGTAACGGCCAAGCGCATCCATCGGAGAAGTGAAAGTGATTGGCTGACCGTATACGGTAAACATCGCTTCGTAACCGGCATTTCGCGCAAGTTCTTTCACATGCTCGTTGTAATTTCCGAAGGGCACGGCAAAACAATTCACCTTAATCCCGAGCCGCTGTTCAAGCAGATCCTTGCAACCGACGACTTCATTTTGGACCCATTTTTCATAATCGGCCCCGGTCAATTTCTTCCTGGTTCGTTTGGCGCCGGGCTCAATGATCGTGACGTTGTGCCCTTCGCGCAAATCCTGGTGTGTCGCCGAGTGCGCCTCAATATCCACGCCGTTGTCGCGCATATCAGCGAGTTGTTCCCACGTAATCGCTTCTCCGCCGCCTAATGAACCACCACGCACGCCTTCCGTGTAAATGAACAGCGTGACCGGATACCCGAATTTTTTCAGGATCGGCCATGCCACTTCATATTGCGATTTCCAGCCGTCATCGAACGTAACCACGGCACAACGAGGTGGTATACTTTTCTCGCCGCGTTTCCAGGCGAGCAAATCCTGCATCGAAATCACCGTGATGCCTTTGTCTTTCAATTCCTTCATCTGAGCCTCGAATGCAGCTGGCGTAATCTCCGTTCCCGGGTAGCGAACTTTGTCTACCAGCCGATGGTAGCAAAAGATAAGAGTCTGAGCGGTTTGATCGATGACCGGCTTGGTGATCTTAGGAGACGCCGCTGCAACGGGAGCGGCCGCTTCGTTCGTCGCCGCTGGGGATGCGGTCCCGGCAGCTTTTGGCTTTTCGGCAACGGTTTCCTGCTTTTTGCACATCGACAAATTGAGTGCCAGCAGTAATGGAAGGATTGCGAATCGGATCATCATAAAAGTGCTAAGGGATTAAGCGCAGTGGCGCAAAACACAAGCGCATTTTATACGCAATATCGGAAACTTGCGAATCGTCCAGACGAATCGGCTTTGCTCGTTCGAGTTTGAGAGAAATTTTTGCCAGCGCCCCTGTTTTTTGCTATTAGATCAGAATGCCACGTCGGGTCAGTATCTTCATGACACTCGCATTTGCTGCTTCGTTCGCGGGGTGCAGCACGGTTCACACGTCCTCGGTTAAGAACACCAGCAAAACATTTAATACGGTGGTGGTAGATGCCGGCCACGGCGGGAAGGACAGCGGCGCGTATCGTCGCTACGGTCCACCCGAAAAGCTGGTCACGCTTGATGTAGCCCAGCGCCTCGAGCGCAAGCTGCGTGAGTCGCAGTTAAAGACCGTGATGACTCGAGACTCGGATGTGTTCATTCCTCTTAATGACCGCGTGGCTGAGGAGAACGCGCAAAAGAATGCAATCTTTGTCAGCATACATTTCAACGACTCGCGTCGACGGAAGACCCGCGGATTCGAGACATACTATCATTCAGGCCCATCGGTGGATCTGGCCAATCGGATCCAGCAAAAACTCATGACCATCCCGAATTCCGCAAATGGCGGAATTCACACCGCAAACTTTCGCGTGCTCCGGCTTGCCAACTGTCCGGCGGTGCTCGTGGAATGCGGCTATCTAAGCAATCGCTCTGAAGGTAACCAAGCGCGCGACTCCGAATATCGCGAACTACTCGCCGATAGAATTGCCGAAGCAATCGTTGAAACGCGTTACGGATCCGGAGCTTATCGCACTCCTCCTCGACTTGCTGCACAATTACGCCCGCAAGCGGAGCCCGCCAGTAGCGGCACCGGCCTGGCGCCGCCCGGCTCACGCTAAACTTGGCGATCCTAAAATTGCTTTCCGCGTTTTTCCGGCCCGATCGCGGCAAGCAGAATTAGTGCTAAAAAGATCACAAGAGCGAAAAGGCCGAGCGCTTTCGCGTAATCGGGATGTCCATTTACATCGCGGAAGTGATTAGCCAGCTGGGCCTCCACGACAGCTGTGTTTGCCGCAAACAGATTTCCCAGTTGATAGGCAAAGCCGGGAAACGTTCCACGCACGGCGTCCGGCGACAGCTCAGTAAGATGCACCGGGACGATTCCCCATGCGCCTTGCACCATGAATTGCATGGCAAATCCGCCGATCACCAGAAGAGCGTATCCCGGCAAAAAGACCCACAAGGGAATCAACACGATGCCAAGCACAGCGCACAAAATGATCGACCGACGCCGGCCCCATTTTTGCGAGAGATGGCCGACCACTGTTCCGCCGCAGATGGCGCCGAACGCGTAAATGATTCCGGTCGCCGCCTTTTGTGCGACGCCGTAGTGACGCTGTTCACCGAGAAATGTTTGATACATGTCCTGTGTTCCGTGTGACATGGCGTTGAACGCCGTCATTAGCAACATGACATAAAGAAACAGTGCCCAGTGCCGCTTAAGCACAATCGGGAGCTGTCTCCAAAAATCACCCATGGCGTGCTGCTGACGCAACCATACCGGGGATTCAGGTACGTGCGCCCGAATGTAAAGCACGAGAACAGCCGGCAGGGCGCCTGCGATGAAGAGACCCCGCCAGCCGAAGAACGGAAATACAACCCAATAAACGATTGCCGCCAGCAGATAACCGAACGCATAACCCTGTTGCAAAATTCCCGAGAACAATCCACGCGCTTCGGTTGGCAGCGTTTCCATTGTCAGGGAGGCGCCGAGTCCCCATTCGCCGCCCATGCCAATCCCGTACAAAGCACGAAAAATCAGCAACACAGTGTAGTTCGGAGAAAATGCAGTCAGCAACTCCATCGCGGAATAAAAAATGATATCGACCATCAGCGGAAGACGCCGGCCGAAGCGGTCGCCCAGCAATCCGAAGATGAACGCGCCCACCGGGCGCATCGCCAGCGTAATGGTAATCGCGTAACTGAGATCGGCGACGCTCGTGCCGAAATCGTCCGCCATCGGCACGATCACAAACGTCAGCAGAAAAAAATCGAACGCGTCCAACGCCCATCCGAGAAAACAGGCGATGAACGTATTGCGTTGATCACGGTTGAGCAGTTTAAAAAGCCGGATCGCTTCCACAGCGTGTTTCAACTATTCGCCAGGCTGTTGTATCGCAAGCATCAATCGCAAAAGACGGCGATCGCGCGCGAAAGTGATCGCGGCGTTGCGGTTTCCAGTGCGGCGCGGCCGGCTAGCGCGTACAGGACACAACCCAGCCATGGATTTGAGATGGTCGTGTTCGGAGTAATCGTGCTTACGGCAATCTGGCCGATGTTGTTACGCTGACGCAAAGGCTAATCCGCGACATCACGCCGGCTCGCCACTGCAAAACGCCTCTCTACAGTTTCGCGTCGTCGCTCGCCCCAGACTTGTTGGCTTCCAGCATGTCTTCGAAGGGCCGATAGAAGTTGGCGTAGAATGGGTACGGTCGATCGGGATGTGCCGGGCGATAGCGCCAGTGTTTGTACATCCAAAGCCAGGGCGCTGGATTGTTGAGGATGTAGGGTTCGAATGAATTCCAGCATGCCTGTGCAATTTGCTGATGCGTCATTCCAGAGGTGTCTCCGATCTTTGGATGAAATACCAGCTTGTAGCATCCGTTCTGCAGCGGTTCGGTGTGCGCGGGAACTATAGGTACGCCGGTTTGCTCGTACAGCCATGCATGGGCTGACGTAACGCTTGTCTTCAATCCGAAACAATTGATTGCTACGGCACCTTGGGTGGGCGGCACGGTGAGATCGACCAGCAACGCTGTGCGCCCCTTGCGACGAAGGACTTTATAAAGCCGCATGATCCCGCGCTCGCGTGGCACCAACTCATGACCGGATTGCTCCCGCAGCTTCTTAAAAATTGGGTCGAGTAACGAATTCTTGAACTCCTGGGAAATGATTGTGCCTTTCAGATCAAGAAAACCACAGACGAGACTCAGCCATTCAAAGTTGCTGTAGTGAAAACAGGCGATCATCACGCTCCGCTCCGCTCCTGTGCCGCGCGCCATTTCCTCGAAATTCTCCAACTCAATGTATCGCGAAAAGTTCTCCTTTGTCAGGCGCGGGCTCCACAGCAGGTCGACCATAGTCCGCGCAAAATGTTGGAATGACTCCCGCGCAATTTTTCTGCGCGCCTCCGGCAACAAGGTGTCACCAAACGCGACCTCTAGATTGTTCAGCGCCACCTCGTACCGACGCCGATCAATAAAACTGAGCAGCGCTCCCGCCGACTGGGCGATGTGATAACAGACCCTCCGAGAACAGAATGGTATCAGTTTTGTGGCAAGAAGAAGCCCCAGCCATTCCAGCCGATACCGAATTTGTTTCCAGCGCCGCCGCATTGCGGACTTTAAGCATGCCTCAAGGCCCAAAGCCAGTTGGTCAGACAAATAAGAAAACCAATGAGTCGTAATCGTGCTCGTGCTCTGCCCGGAATCGAACGATCAGCTTGCATCGTCGATTGTGCTGACGAGCATGAACCGTGCGGATTTCCTTACCACCCCTGACCGGGGTTACTCACCGGAGGCAAGCTCTTGCGGAACTCGGCCTGCTGCCGTTCGGCTTCTCTTTGTTGATCCGCGTCGCGCGCCTGCTGTTCAGGGCTGGGACCAGGAGAGCCACAGCCTAGCAATGCAAGGAGTGTCGAAACTAAAAGCGTCACGGCTGGGATCTTCTTCATACGAATTAAGAACAACAGGATAATCGGCACTTCAAATGCGGCAAGCTCGTCTGAGAGAAGATGCTTGGCGCGCGATCCGCACTACTCCACTTTTGTAACCTCGTATTGGTCTGATTGTCGTTTGCGGTAATCGCGCTCAAGTGTTTTCAAACGTTCAAGAATTTCATTCAACGCGAGCTCATTCTTCAAGTTGACTTGATAATCGATTTCCGCCCGCAGGCGGTCTTTGTGCGACTGCCGATTCTGCGACATCAGAATGATGGGCGCTTGCAGCACGGCAAGCATGTTAATCGCGGTACTCAGCAGCAAGAATGGATAAGGATCGAAGCTGATTTTGTTAACCCACGCCAACCAGGTGTTTATCAGCACCCAGGCGTTGAAGAAGAGCACCGCAGCAATAATAAATTTCCAACTGCCACCGAATTCAGCGATGAGGTCTGCGGCGCGATCGGCAACTGTCAACTGGGCCGCTTCCTCAACATTGACGTTACGTGTAGCGCTGTGGCGCAAGAGCTCATCGGTGTGTCGCAACCGGTTCGCAAATGCAGTGAGCATCTCCAACGCGACATTTGGGTTGCTCCTCATAAAAGAAAGAAAATGCTCGCGCGAAAGCACAGCTAGCCGTGCGTCCTCCGCGACCCGTGCATCGGCCGAGCGCCGCTTACCGTCGAGCAAGGCCATTTCGCCAAAAAAATCGCCGCGCTCCAATTCAGTTAGGGTGACTTCATGTCCATCCTTCGCTCGCATGCAGATGCGAACCTTCCCTTCTTCGATCAGATACATTGCGTCGCCCTCGTCGCCCGCCCGGAACAAAACCGCGCCAGTTTTGCAATCCAAGCTCTCGAGCAACTCGCATAGCTCGCGCGCCGTCTCGTTGTCGAGCGACTCAAACAATGGCACATGGCGCAGAGTTTCTACGTTCATTTGGAGCGGACCGATCGAATGGTGGTCACAATAACTGCAGTGCGCGCGCCCGAGAAGCGCCAATTATGCGCGCCGCTGATGTAGTGTCTGCCGTCTCCACGCGGACCTGGGTTGGCAGATACCGCCGGCTAAAATCGAAAGCACAGAATGCTTTGGACCACTCGAAATTGACTTGCCAAGGTTCGCTTCTAGGTTGGGAAACGCGTTCGCTGCGCGGTCGGAACCGTGAAAAACGTCCTCTTCGTCTGCACAGGAAATATTTGTCGCAGCCCAATTGCGGAAGGATTATTTCGCCGACTGATTGGAAACCGAAAAGACATCGAAGTCGCTTCCGCCGGTGTGCATGCGGTTCGTGGACAGCCTCCAAGCCTCTATGCCGTCGAGGTATGCGCAGAGGAGGGCACCGACATCAGCGATCTCCGTAGCGAACCGTTGACTCCAACGCTAGTTAATCGGGCAACGCACATTTTTGCCATGACCGGCTCGCACCTCGAAACCATCCAAACATTGTTTCCTCATACTGCGGAAAAAACATTCTTACTGCGTGAATTTGAGGAACCTGGCAGCACGGTGTGGCGCGATGTGCCTGACCCGATCGGTCTAGGTCGCGAGGTTTACGAGGATTGCGCCCGCATCATCAAAAATGCTCTGCCCAGTGTGCTGGCGTTTGTGGAACAAGGCGAACTGGTGCGCCCTGGTGCGATCCGCTCGCCCGAGCTATCGTCTTATTCCATGGACGACGTTTCTCGCCACTTTGAATTCGGATCGATCGCTTCGAAGTCGGCGCCGTGTTACGGCGAGGCGTTGCGCAAAACAGATCCGGAAATTTTCCAAGCAATCGCCGCAGAAGAGAAGCGGCAGCGGGAAAACATCGAGTTGATTGCCTCTGAGAATTTCACAAGTCGCGCTGTGATGGAAGCTCAGGGCAGCGTGATGACAAACAAGTACGCGGAGGGATATCCGCGGAAACGCTGGTATGGAGGCTGTGAGAACGTCGATACGGCCGAGCAATTGGCAATCGATCGCGCGAAACTGCTGTTCGGTTGCGAGCATGTCAACGTGCAGCCGCACAGCGGAGCGCAAGCCAACATGGCCGTTTATTTCTCGATGCTGAAACCCGGTGACAAGATTCTCGCCATGAATCTTGCGCACGGCGGTCATCTCACGCACGGCCATCCGGCAAATTTCTCCGGAAAATTCTACGCCGTGTCGCAATACGGAGTCAGTGAGAAGACCGAGCAGATCGATTACGACGCGCTGCAAAAGCAAGCTGAAGAAGTCCGGCCATTGATGATCACCGCGGGCGCATCGGCCTATCCGCGTATTATCGATTTCCCGCGGCTGCGCCAAATTGCGGATTCGGTCGGCGCGCTTTTGTTCATCGACATGGCGCACATCGCCGGCCTCGTTGCCGGCGGCCAACATCCAAGTCCGCTGCCGCACGCGCATTTTGTTACCACCACAACGCATAAGAGTCTGCGCGGGCCGCGGGGCGGCATCGTTATGTGTGAAGAGAAATTCGCAAAACAGATCGATGCGACTGTTTTCCCGGGCGTGCAAGGCGGTCCGCTCATGCATGTCATCGCAGCGAAGGCAGTTTGTTTTCGTGAAGCGCTACAGCCGCAATTCCGCGAATATCAGCGACAGGTAGTGGTCAATGCAAAAGCGCTCGCCGCGGGCATCGCCAAGCACGGTTATCGAATCGTTTCAGGCGGCACCGACAATCATCTGATGCTAGTCGATCTTCGACCGAAGGAGATTAACGGCAAGGAAGCGCAGGAAGTTCTCGACCGTGCAGGCATCACCGTGAACAAAAACGGCATTCCGTTCGACACCTACCCAATTTTTAGACCCGGCGGCATCCGCGTCGGCACCCCAGCGGTCACAACGCGCGGAATGAAAGAAGAAGAAATGCTCGAGATTGCCGACCTGGTTGCGGCAGCCCTCGAAAAGCGAGGCGACCCGGGCGCGCTTGAGAACGTGCGCAAGAAAGTGCTGGACTTGACGCGGCGATTTCCACTGGCGATTTAGGTCTGCTCGGAGTTGATAGTATCGGCGCTCACACCCCGCCGCTGTATCAATTCGTATTATCCAATCTGCGAAAACCTGCGTAATCTGCGATAGGATGAATCGCGCGGCTGATCAACCGGAGCCCAATCCGTTGCGTGAAGGGTTGTCGGCGCGTCCCGTGCCCCAGCCATGCAGCATCGTAATCTTCGGCGCCACCGGAGATCTCACCCATCGCAAACTCGCGCCGGCGTTGTACAACCTTGCGGCCGATGGCGAGTTGCCACCGGATGTGGTCATCGTCGGATTTGCGCGGCGGAGCAAAACTGACGACGAATTTCGAAGCGACCTCGAAGAATCCATGCGCAAGTTTTCCCGCCAGCCTGTGCGCGACGAAATCTGGAACACATTTGCGCAATCGATTTTTTATCACCAGAGCGAGTTCGGAGATGAATCCGGTTACACGCGACTGGCCAAACGGCTCAACGACATCGACAAGAGCCACGGCACCCGCGGAAATCGTCTTTTTTACCTGGCGGCCGGTCCTGACCAGTTCGAACCGATCCTCAAGAACCTCAAAGCCGCAGGGCTGAACCAGACCTGTAAAGGAAGCTGGGCGCGTATCATCATCGAAAAACCGTTCGGCACAGATCTCGCATCCGCGCGCGAGCTCAATCGCATTGTCCGCAATTCTTTTGCAGAGGAGCAGACCTACCGCATCGATCATTTTCTAGGAAAAGAAACTGCGCAGAACATCCTCGTCCTCCGATTTGCCAATGCGATCTTCTCACCGCTGTGGAACACCCACTACATCGATCATGTGCAGATCACAGCGGCGGAAACACTCGGTGTAGGGACTCGTGCCGGTTACTATGAGACCGCGGGCGCATTGCGCGACATGGTGCAGAACCACCTGATTCAGCTCTTATGTCTTGTCGCGATGGAACCGCCCACCGACCTAAGCGCGGACAGTATTCGCGATGAAAAAGTCAAAGTAGTGCGATCGCTGCGTCGCTGGTCGCGTAGCGAAATCGCCGCCAGTGTTGTACGCGGTGAATACACCAAGGGCACTATTAACGGCGAGCCAGTCGCCGGGTTACCGGGAGGAACAAAACGTCAACCCGGCTTCAAAGACAGAAACGTTCGTCGCGTTGCGTTTGTTCATCGATAACTGGCGCTGGGCCGATGTGCCGATTTACATGCGCGTGGGGAAACGGCTTCCAAAATCGGCAACCGAAATTTCGGTTCACTTCAAAAAAGCGCCGGCAGTGTTGTTTAATAGAGATCTGCGCGACCTGAACGTCCTCGTCATCCGAATTCAACCCGACGAAGGAATATCGCTGCGGATTCATGCCAAGGTGCCCGGCACGAGCTTTCGTATCGAGCCGGTCAAAATGGATTTCCATTATGGAACGTCTTTCGGCAAACCCAGCCCGGAAGCGTACGAACGTCTGCTGCTCGACGCGATGAGCGGCGACGCCACGCTCTTTGCCCGCGCCGACGAAGTCGAGCAAGCCTGGGCTTTCATCGATCCAATTGAGGAGGCCTGGCACGCAAAAAAAGATGCGCCCGAATTATTCTTTTATCCCGCCGGTTCCTGGGGTCCGGAACAAGCCGATGACTTGCTCGCCCGCGACGGCCGCGCGTGGAGAAGATTATAATACCCGTTATGCCTGCGGCTGCTGAAACATACTCGTTAGGCGCTCCGGTCGAAATCGGAAAAATTGAGCAGGAGCTGAAAAAACTGTGGCGGGAGAGCGAAGGCGCAATGACGCGCGCGTCGCTCATGAATCTTGCTGTTTACAGCGAAAAGCCGGGCTCATTGCAAAACAACACGCAGTTGATGGCAAGAATCACCGAGAACCACGCCTGTCGCGCGATCGTTATCGAAGCTGATTGCGATGCAGCCGATGCCCACGTTAGCGCATGGATCAGTGCACACTGCCACGTGAGCAGCGTTGGCAGCAAGCAGGTTTGCTCCGAGCAGATTTCATTCCTGCTCAAAGGCGGCTGCACCGCGCAACTGCCGAGCATCGTCCTTTCCAATCTGGATTCGGACCTTCCGTTTTATCTTTGGTGTCAGGAAGAATTTCACGAGCCGATTGACCCGCAGCTTTGGACGTGGGTGGATCGAGTGATCTATGACAGCCACGACTGGAGCGATTTTCACTCGCAAATACGTTTACTCGAGTTGATGCAGGAGGAGGCCAACCAGCGTATTGTGCTCTGCGACTTGAATTGGACCCGGCTCGATAGTGTCCGTTTCGCGCTTGCGCAATTCTTTGATCATCCCGCTTCGCATCATCGGCTGGCTAAGATCAGTAAAATTCGAATCGATTTTGCCCCCGCTTTCAGATCGACCGCCGTGCTTGTTTGTGGGCTGGCTAGCAGCGCAATTGAATTGGCGCATTGATGACGTGAAATCTTCGCACGACCTGCGCTTCGTCGGTCTTTCCGGGCGGAAAATCGATATTGAACTGCGCGAGAACGACGGACAGCCCGTTCACGACATTGCCTTGACCAGCGGGGATGTAGAATTTCGCGTGACGTACGCAAAATGCGGTGATCTTCTGGAGATCTCACGAGTACAGACTGGCGAAAAGCGCATACCGCAATTGATGCCCGCTGGGAGCAACGATCCCGTGGGCTTGATCAGCGAGGAATTGATGCGCGGCGGACCGCACCACGTTTACCTGCACGCAGTCAACTGCGTTGGCGATTTCCTGTAGCGACCCTGTCGGCGGTCCCCTTGGACGTAACGTTCTACGAGCCACGGCTGCGCATCTAAATGGTTCGGCGCCGGGAGAACTCCGCTATTGAATCAACGCGTACAGTTCGCGAACATTCTTCTCAACCGAGAAAAGCGCCTGCGCACGGTGGTAGCCGGCATGGCCGAGTGTCGCTGCCAACGACTGTTCGCCAATCACCTTCTGAATCGCGTCAGCCATGGATTGGACATCACCCGCTTGCACCAGAAATCCGGTTTCGTTTTGAATAACCATTTCCGGAATTCCGCCGACGTCGGTTGAAACCACTGGTAGCCCCGTCGCCATCGCTTCCATGATGACGGTGGGCAGATTGTCCATGCCGCCGTCGGCATCAATCACGCTCGCCAGCACAAAAACATTTGCCGCTGAGAGACGCCGCCGGATTTGCGATTGCGGCTTTGCGCCAGACAGCACGACGCGGTCTTGCAAACCGAGCCGCTCAATCCGCGCGCGTAATTCATCTTCGAGCGGGCCTTCGCCTATTATTTCGCATTGAAAGGATTTGCCACGTTCCGCGAGCAAACTGCAGGCGCGAATCAAATCGCTGAATCCTTTCTTCGGAATTAAACGGCCCACCGCGACGATCAGCGGCGGAGTTGACGAAAAATGTGCGCGATAAAATCCGCCGAGATCAAGGCCATTATAAATCCGGTGTACGCGATCAGTGCGGTTTCCGAATCGCTCACGCAAAAATTGCGCCGCGTAATCCGTTTCGGTGACGATTGCACGCGCCCCTTCGACAAGCTTATCCAGGCCGATTTCGAAGTTACGCGGCGCAAAAATATCATTTGCGTGCGCGGTAAAACTGAAACTGATTGGAAAAAATTCGTTGATCCAAAAGGCCGTGCGCGCGGCCATACCGGCGAAATGCGCATGCACATGGCGAATCCCCATTTCACGCAAGCGTACTCCGACGTAAACCGCCTGGTACAGCCGGAGAAAATCCGTGCGTCGCCCCCATTCCTCCAGCGCTGCCACAATCTCTGGATTGAGCTTCCGCTTTTTTGAAGCGTGTCGCACCTCTTCCAGCAAGTCCTTTTCGTCAGGAAGATAATGTACCCGTTCGACGATGCGCATGTCCCAATCCTGTGGCGGTTCGTCCTTCGGACTTCTGATGCCAAAAATTGGCGGCGCGACACCTTGCCTATCAAGCTCGGCAACTTCCCGATAACAAAATGTTTGTCCGAATGATGGGAAGCGCTCAAAAAGATAAGCGAACTGCGACATCGCCATTCGTCACCCAAGTTCGGCTACGCACTGCCGCGCTTAACCGGAATCGGTTTCCCGGACTCATCCACCGCGACCAGCGTGAAGACGCCATGAGTGACACGGAGCTCTTCGCCTGTCATGTAACGCGTCACCCAAACCTCGACAGGGATTGTCATCGACGTTCGCCCGATTTTCTCCACGTGCGCATAACACCTGACCGTATCCCCCACCCTGACCGGCTCCAGAAACGACATCCCTTCCATCGCCGCTGTTACTACGCGTGCCTGCGCAGTTTTCGCCGCGAGAATTCCGCTGCCCAAATCCATTTGAGAGGTCACCCAGCCTCCAAAAATATCGCCATTCGGGTTCGTGTCCCCTGGCATGGCGATCGTTTGAATCACCAATTCGCCTTTTGGTCGGTCGCTCATGAAGCCAATCTAGTCCGTCATTCCAAGCAAAGTCGAGGGATCCCGATGAAAAACAGAAAGGTCTTGCCACACGAAGTTTCTACTCCACTCCGCTTCGCTCAGAATAACCTCTCGCAATTCCTCTTCCTTCTGCTTCCGCTCCTTTTTTGCTTCAACAAGGTTTAAAGGAAGCGGAAGATTACAAAATCAGCATGCAATCGCCGTAACTGTAGAAACGATAGCGTTCGTGGACCGCTTCCTCGTACGCGCGAAGCACAAATTCGCGTCCTGCAAACGCGCTCACCAGCATCAGTAAAGTCGATCGAGGCAGGTGGAAATTCGTCAACAAGGCGTCGACCACGCGGAATCTGAATGGTGGGTAGATGAACAGATCGGTCTCACCTGACTGCGATTCAATGTGACCCGGTTCGGATTCTTGCAGGGCGGGCACTCCGCCTGCCGAAGGCAAGCGACGCGCTTCCCCTGCAATTCTTCCAAGCGGCCGAGTTTGAAGCGCTGCTGTTTCCAACACGCGAACGACCGTTGTCCCGACAGCCAGAACGCGCTGCGCGTTCCTGATGCTGTCCGCAGCTTCCGCCGAAATGAAGAAGCGCTCCGCATGCATACGGTGCTCAGTGATATTCCCCGAGCGCACCGGAAGAAACGTTCCCGGTCCCACGTGCAGCGTCACGAACGTGTGCGGAATTTCATTGAGAATTTCGGCAGTGAAATGCAGCCCGGCGGTGGGCGCGGCGACGGCTCCGGCCGAGTGAGCAAATATCGTCTGGTAACGCGCCGTGTCGGTTTCATCGCTGGGACGGTTGATATACGGCGGTAACGGCATGGAACCGCCCGCATAAACGTCGATATCCTTTTCCAATTCGATGATGCGCTCGCCGTCTGGCGCAATTCTCTCAACACGCAAAGCGATCCCGGCGATGTTGGCCGTTGCGCCAACACGCATTTTGCGCCCGGGTTTGACCAGACACTTCCAACGCCTGGGGCGGAGGCGCTCGAGAAACAAAAATTCAATTGCGCCATCGTCGGAAAAGCGTCGCGCGGGAAGGACACGCGTATCGTTTAACACAAAGAGATCGCCCGGCTGAAGAAAGGTTTTTAGCTCGTGAAACTGCCGATGCTCAATCGTCTGGTCGCCGCGATGCAGCACCATCATCCGGGAGTCTTCCCGTCGCTCAGGCGGGCGCTGCGCAATCAATTCGCGCGGCAAAACGTAATCGTAATCGCTTAGCTGTGCGCTCATCGGAGTTTTGAATGTTACCGCAAATGCAAACCGAGCGCGTGTCGAACATATCATGTTCGTCGCGGCAACGGTGTTCAGCCAAACAAGCGTAATTGAGTCGTCGATCTGCGAAAGGATTTGCAGGAAAGCGTCGGCCGCGCGCCGATGCCGGCGCGACGACAACCGACTCTGAATAGCGAGGCGATTTGCTCGGCGAAAATTCCCTCTCCGGACATGCGCGTGTGCCACTGCGAATTGTTTAGCCGGTTTCCCCGCAGACTCCGAATCCGCCCCAGCACCTTCTCTTTGCGATCCGGAAAGTGTTCCCCGAGCCAGTGTTCGAATAATGGCGCTACCGCCCATGGCAAACGAACAATCGTGTAACCAGCAAACTGTGCGCCCGCTTTCGCGCAGGCGTCCAGGATCTTCGGCACTTCATGATCTGTGAGGCCGGGAATTATCGGTGCAACCATTACTCCAACTGGAATGTTCGACGCGCGAAGTTGCCTGATCGCGTCGAGCCGGCCTTGAGGCGAGGTGGTGCGCGGTTCGAGCACTCGCTGCAGGCTTGGGTCGAGCGACGTCACCGAAATGTTGACCGCAACTGCATTGGACGCCGCCAACTCCCGCAAAAGATCGATGTCGCGCGTGACGAGATGGTTTTTTGTGATGATCGCCACTGGATTTCGAAACCTGGCCAGCGCTTCCAGGCAACCGTGCGTGATCCGCAATTTTCGCTCGACAGGCTGATACGGATCCGTGACGCCGCTCAATACAAGCGTCTGCGGCTGCCAGCGTGGTGACTCCAGTTCGGCGCGCAGCAACTCTGGCGCGTTCGTTTTCACCATGATTTTGCTTTCGAAATCGAGGCCGGCTGAAAACCCGAGATACTCGTGTGTTGGCCGCGCATAACAATAGATGCAGCCGTGCTCGCACCCGCGGTAGGGGTTCAAACTTGTTTCGAACCCGACGTCTGGACTGTTGTTGCGCGTGATAACCGATTTTGTCCCGTCACGGAAGTATTGGGTCGCAGGCCGGGACGATTCTTCAGCGTGAAGATCGATAACGTCGGCATCGGTCAAATCGATATGCAGCTTTTCGAAGCGGTTCGCGGGGCTCCACGACGCACCGCGTCCACGAATCGGTGCACTACTCTGAGCCGCCTCTTCCACAACGGCCCGGAATTTCCTGTTCGCCGGCATGTCATAAGTTCACATGAACGTATCTTTACGTCCAGCAAATCCTCCGACGCTCAATGACTTCAACGCTACGAGGCGCAATTCGACTTGGAGCGATGGAGTGTTTGGAGTGATACTGCTATACTGCGAACGCATCACTGATCACCATTCTTTGGGAGGGGTGGCAGAGCGGTTGATCGCGCCGGTCTTGAAAACCGGAAGGCCGAAAGGCCTCGTGAGTTCGAATCTCACCCCCTCCGCCAAGCTTCTTTAGAAGGCAGCGAAAGAGGGAGGCTGCCACGCCGGAGCGAAACGAAAGGGGCTTCGGTTTACTCTTTTCTGCTCGCGCTCCAAAGACTGCGGCAATGCGGCGAGGACACCATGGCCCATTACATCGCAAATACAAAAAGCGGACGTGGTCGTCGCTAAGTCGTAACATGCGTTGGCCTGCGTCGCAATGCGATAACCTACGAGAATGCGTAAATCGATTGATTCGGCGCGCACCTGCGGATTAAGATTAAGTGTGGCCGCCGATGAAACTTCAACAAGTGGCTCTGCGGTCGCGTGGATAAGAATTCTTCTCAAGGAAGTCTAAACAAACTGATAGAAAGAAACATTATGGCCCAGAAAGATAAGTCGACAGATTCAGTCTACAGAGTAACGGAAGTAATCGGTACAAGCTCTCAGTCCTGGGAGGATGCGGCAAAGACTGCGGTAGAGACCGCTGCGGGTACGCTGCGCGATCTGCGCATTGCCGAGGTCATAAAAATGGATGTGAAGATCGAGGACGGCAAAGTGGTCGAGTTCCGTACGCGACTGCAGCTGTCCTTTAAGTACGAAGGCTGAACGCGTTCGCGCGGAGAGGCAGGTTGCATCCGATCGACACTTTATCTCGACCGGAATACCGGTGATTAGCATCCAGGATGATTCGGATTCACTCGCGACTTTGACTTTGGGTATCACCAACTTGGTGAAGGCAAAGTTGAAGACTTTGTGGCGCGACAGATAGATTCCTGAACAAGTAGCCAGTCGATGATGCCTCGTTAGGCTGAAGCCGATAATGCCAAGCAACAAGACATGGTGGGAAAGGGCCTTTCCTGCTCTCGCCTGGCTCAAAAGCGGCTAAACGAGGTCGTAATTGGCCAACTGTGACCAAAAGTGTGACCAGCTCGCGATAGGCAAGCGAAAACGTCATAGTTGATACGTAACAACGCTCGATTTCTGGAGGAGAAACTACTCTTTGTTGATGGTAAGGGCCATTGAGGGTTGACTTCCCACCCTGTCCACACTTCCTCCAAGTAAAGATGCCTGTCCCTTTTTACCCCCGAACCGTTTCGAGAGGAGATTGCCGGAGTTGATCCATCCGATGGCACCTTCAGCTCGAACCATCTTCATGGGTGAATCACTTTTGTAAAAAGGGAGGTTCCAGAGCGAACCAAGTCCCGCACTTTCTTGTTGAACTTCCTGCGGTTGGCTTTGAGTTGCTTCAAAAACTGGGGGTAATGAACCGCTGACGAGAGCGGATCGTGTTTTGCGCTCCATTTGATAAATTCAAATAGAACAGGGATTAAGTCCAAGCCCTTCTCGGTGAGAGTGTAAATGTCTTTTCGTTGATCCTCCCAGTGCGGAGATTTCTTGATTACCTCGATCCTCTCGAGAAAGTCCAGGCGCGAAGCGAGGATATTGGTCGCAATGCCTTCCTCGGCTTTCAAAAACTCGCCATAGGTTTTTTTTCCATGAAAAACCATCTCCCGAACGATCAAGAGCGACCACCTGTCGCCCAGTGATTCGACAGCGAAATTCACGGGGCAGTGCGAGCGGTAGTCGGCCTTGGGTTTTTTTGCTGTTCTTTTCATCGGAGTCAACGTGCTCACTTGCACGCAGCAAGTAAAATAATAAAAGATCACTTGCGGATTGCAAGTGATCAGGGGTATGTTCGGTCTGGAATTAGGAAGAACAAAAACAAAGGAAAAAACATATGAGTAATAACAATGGACAAAAATTGGCGGGAAAAATTGCGGTAATCACAGGCGGCAACAGTGGGATTGGCTTGGCCACAGCCAAGCGCTTCGTGGAAGAAGGTGCGCACGTCGTAATCACTGGCCGACGAGAGAAGGAGCTGAAAGAGGCCGCAGCCTTCATCAAGAGAAACGTTACGACGGTCGTGGGCGACGTGTCGCGCTTGGAAGATCTGGACCGGCTCTATGCCGTCGTGAAAGAGAAACATGGTCACATCGACGTACTCTTCGCGAACGCGGGCGCGGGTACACTCGCACCGCTCGCGGTGGCTACTGAGGCCCATTTTGACAAGACCTTCGACGTGAACGTGAAGGGGCTGTTCTTTACGGTGCAGAAGGCCCTTCCCCTCTTCAAAGATGGCGGTTCGATTATTCTGAACTCTTCGGTCTCGAACGTGTTGGGTGTGCCAGCCTTTACCGCCTACGCCGCTAGCAAGGCAGCCGTGCGCAGCTTCGCTCGCGGCTGGACGATGGATCTAAAGGATCGCAAGATTCGTGTGAATTCGATGAGTCCTGGCCCGATCGAAACTCCGGCTTTGGAGAATGCGGGCCTTACCCCTGAACAGGCCGAACAAGCGGCCGCCCAGTTCGTCACGCAGGTTCCAATGGGCCGCAGAGGTAAGCCGGAAGAAATCGCGGCCGCGGTCGTGTTCCTCGCCTCCGATGAGAGTTCATACATTACCGGTGTGGATCTCGCCGTCGATGGAGGCATGGCGCAGGTCTGACCCCGGCACAGTCGCTTCTCGAACTTTAGGTCTAACACGAGATCGGAGAAACATTATGAGCTACGCGATTGTAGGATTCGGTAAGATAGGCCAGGCCCTCGCCCACGCCTTCGCCCGTAAAAACATCGACGTGACCGTCGCGAGCCGCCGGCCGCCCGAGGCGTTGGCACCACAGGCTCGGGAGATTGGACCCACGGTCGTCGCCAAGTCGCTGCGGGATGCACTCGAGGCCGACACAATCATCTTGGCGGTCCCGTTCGGGGAACATCGCGAGGTAGCGAAGGCCCTGCGGAGCTGGAAAGGCAAGACGGTCATCGACGCGATGAACGCGTTAGTTCCACCTGAGGAGCTGGACGGTCTCCCGTCCTCCGCCTTCGTTGCGAAGTCGTTCACCGGCGCTAGGTTTGTGAAGGGTTTTAATCACCTGGTTGCGGCTACCCTGGCTGCCGATCCGATCGTCGAGGGGGGCCATCAGGTCGTCTTTCTGTCGAGCGACGACGAGGACGCGATCGCTCCCGTGGCGAATTTGGCCAAACAACTCGGGTTCGCACCCGTCGAGCTGGGAAAACTCAATGAGGGTGGCGCGCTGGTGCACGCACGCGGCCGCATTTGGGGCCAGCTCATCTTCGAGGATTTGTTCAAGAGGGAGCAGTAATCGATGGCTATGTCAGCTTTGGAGGAAGAGCGCAAATTCAACATAAAAACAACAAAAAAGGAGAAGATATATGAGCACACAAGAGAATGTCCGGATTGTGAAGGATTTTTTTGCAGCAATGGGCCGCGGCGATAAGCAAGGTCTGCTGGCGTTGTCTGCCGAAGATATTGAGTGGATCATTCCGGGCGAGGACTGGCCGCTGGCCGGCACGCACCGCGGGCACGCGGGATTGGCGGATTTGCTTCAGAAGGCTTCCGACACGTTGGAAACTTCTTACCCAGAGCCCCCCGAATTCGTAGCGCAGGGAGACCGGGTTCTGGTCGTCGGCTTCGCTACGGGGAGAATCAAAGCCACGAATAGGACGTTCGAGGACCATTGGGTCTTCGCCATTACCGTTCGAAATGGCAAACTGACGAACATCCGGGAGTATATCGACACGCAAGCACTGGCGCGGGCCTCCGAGATGGACGCGAGCCCCCAGGCCCTGACCCATCGACACCGATACCACACGAAACGATTCGTAAAGTCAGCGAATACGTTGAACAGCGGCAACGCTTTGCCGAAGCACCAAATGGACGTTAACCAACTGCGCTAAGGGATTGATGATGCTTAATAATGAAAAAATCGTCAGAGAACTCTACCCCGCCGCCGAGGGGAGCGGGAAAGACATCGCAAAGTTGGTCTCCTTCTTTTCCACCTAAGACAATGCATCCTGAAGAACTTGCCCATCCGACGACACTTAGTTTTTCTCAGGGTATGCGAGCTTATTCTTCATCCAAGCTCTGCAACCTGCTAACAGCTCGGTCTTTTGGGGCACTTGATTTGGTAAAGAAAAAGGAATAGGCGTCATCGCATACATCCCGGTTTGATTCCCGGAACTTCGTTGATGGGCAACCCTCTCCCGTTACAAAGGTGTTAATGCCGTTGGTGGTTTATCCCCTCCTAAGTTGATAAGTATATTTCGTCCCGCATACTCTAGGAACATACCAGCACGTGCCGGTGAAGCCTTAGCGGAACTTGCTTTGGGGGAAGTTACACTACCAACAGGCAGAATTACGCTTCCCTTGTAAAGGGAAAATCACTTTTCCAGCCTTTTCTCAGCTTGCCCAAAGCAATGATGCCAAGGATTTATTGTGGCGAGAGAGTGCTATATGGTCGGCTGGCCAGAAAAAATGTAACACAAGTTTCGAATATCCAACTTAAAGGTGAAGTAGCGTGCTGTTGTTTAGTCGCAGGGGGCATTTCAGCACTAAACCTCAGCACGAACAGGCATTGGTAGCCTGTATATTGGTTACCGCGTTGTCGGCGAGCGGTCGCGCCGCCGATCGAATCAAGAATCCAAAGCGCTGACAGACTACTATTTTTTGACGCAGCTTCTTTCGCGCACTGCCAGAATTTTCCCGCGTCCACTACTCGACTGTAAGTGGCCTGGGCGCTCCGATTGCAGTGGTTGGTCGCACGGAAAGATCTGGCGTGATTTTTTTGCCACGCCTCCTGCCAGAACTCCGCTGGCGAGCGACACACGCAAGTTCTTGGAAAAGGCGCTCGTCTTTAACCATAGGCCGGACGTTCAACGGGTGATATTTATTTCAACTCCGCATCGAGGAAGCGAAATTGCCTCGAACTGGATCGGGCGCATCGGCGCCGCTCTTGTCAGGACTCCGCGGCTCTTCACCTCAATCTATGCGTCAACCAAACCGCTCCTGATTGCCGACCCTGTTGCCAGATCCCTAAACCGTATGCCGAATAGCGTGGATATGCTTGAGCCTAACGATCGGTTCGTGGAAGCGGTCAACAAACTGCCGATCACGCGCGGTATTCCTTATCATTCGATCATTGGAGACCGCGGCCGGGGCGATACACCCAATAGTTCCGATGGCGTAGTTCCATACTGGAGCTCTCATCTCCCGGGCGCGCAGTCGGAATTAATCGTCAATTCAGATCACGGCGCGCAGTATAATCCGCAAGCAATTCGAGAAGTTGAACGGATTCTAAAACTGAATCTTTCTCATTCGACTGCATCCTCGTCCTGGCCAGAACACGCGGGCGTAACCGCAAGATAGGTTGAAACCTTTATGCGTATTGCGCTGCAAGTCGCTCAACCTGCAGGAAGGGCTTTTAGTGTTAGCCGCTCTTCTCGCGAACTAAAATGACATTGGTGTGGCTTGGCGCCGGTCCGGGCCCCGGCAAGAGACTTCCTTGCTGAACACTTCACACACTGGAAAGGTGTCGGTTAGCAACAGAAACCAAGGCGCCAACAAATGATCCTGCGGATCTATACGATCATCCATACGCTGATTAGCTTGGTGGCAATTTTTACGGGCCTCGTTGTTGTGTTGGGAATGCTTGCCGGTAAACGTCTCGATGGTTGGACCAAATGGTTTCTGATCACAGCGGTATTCACCACCGTTACCGGATTCTTTTTTCCATTCCACGGCTTCACCCCCGCAATCCGTCTCGGAATTATTTCCCTACCCTTTCTCGCGCTAACCATTTTTGCGCCCTGCTCGAAACAGCGCATGGCGCTGGATCTACGTGATCGGCGCGGTGATCTGTTTATATTTCAACCTTTTCGTGTTGGTCGTGCAGTCGTTCCTGAAAATCCCAGCCCTGTATGCTATGGCTCCAACGCAAACCGAAACGCCATTCAAACTCACACACTCATCGTTCTCGTCCTTTCGGTTGTGCTGGCGAGCATCGCCGTTGTCCGATTTCACCCAGAACGTACGCGGATTGTTTAAGCGAAGATCGTCCTCGTGAACGCCAAAATCCCAGGACTCCATCACGTCACCGCGATCGCGAGCGATCCGCAGCGAAACCTCGATTTCTATGTCGGGCTCCTTGGTCTGCGCTTCGTCAAGCGCACCGTCAATTTCGACGATCCGGGAACGTATCATTTTTATTTTGGCGATTGGCGGGGCGCGCCGGGAACGATTCTCACATTCTTCCCGTGGCCGGGGGCGCGACGCGGAACGCGCGGCATGGGCCAAGTCGAAGCGACAGCGTTCGCGATTTCACCGAACTCGATCCCTTACTGGCTGGAGCGATTCAAGGAACACCACGTCGCCGCTGAGAAAACGTCGGTGCGCTTCGGCGAAGAAGTGATTCGCTTGGTTGATCCTGATGGACTTCTTATTGAGGTGATCGCTTCGAGTTCTCCCTCACAAATTGAGCCATGGCCAGAGAGCCCCGTTCCCCAAGAGCACATGCTTCGCGGTTTTCATAGCGTGTCCGCCGCGTTGGAAGGTTACGAAAGAACTGCGCGGCTACTCACCGACAGTTTCGGCTATCGTTTGATTGGAGAATCGGGCAATCGCTTTCGCTTTGGTTCGCAAGACGACGCGGCGCACGGCAGAATCGTTGACCTCCTTTGTTTGCCGGACACCAGGATGGGGCGTGTTGCCGCGGGTTCGGTGCATCACATTGCCTTTCGCGCGAGGGACCAAGCCGAACAGGTAGAATGGCGGGAACATCTGGTTGATCTTGGCTATGACGTCACGCCCGTGATCGATCGTACGTATTTTCATTCGATTTATTTCCGCGAACCCGGTGGAGTACTCTTTGAAATCGCAACTGAGCCGCCCGGTTTCGCTTTGGATGAGAAACTGGATGAACTCGGCATGCATTTACGTCTTCCACCATGGATGGAATCGGCGCGTTCGCAGATCGAACAAATTCTGCCGCCGATTCAAGTGCCCACTAAATCGTGAGACCGCAGCCGGATTTCATTCACGCATTCGTTCCCGGCAGCTCGTCACGTACACTCTTGCTTCTGCACGGCACAGGTGGAAACGAGCGGGACCTCATCCCGCTGGGACGCGAGTTGGATCCCAATGCTGCGCTGCTCAGTCCACGTGGAAAGGTTCTGGAAAATGGGATGCCGCGGTTTTTCCGGCGATTGGCTGAAGGGATATTCGATTTGGACGATCTAAAGCACCGCGCGAACGAGCTCGCGGACTTTGTTGCTGCAGCCGCTCAACATTACGGATTCGCCAGCGATAACGTCGTTGCCGTCGGTTATTCCAACGGCGCAAACATTGCTGCCGGCATGTTGTTGCTCCGGCCCGAGATATTGCGCGCCGCTATTCTTTTCCGCGCCATGGTTCCTGTGGTGCCCGAAAACCCGCCGAAGCTTCCGTCCGTCCGCGTCTGGATCGCAGCTGGAACGAAGGATCCAATTATCCCGATGTCTGAGACCAACGCCCTCGCTGATCTTTTGCGCCGTGCCGGTGCGGACATTACGATTCGCCATTTCCAAGCCGGTCATGAGCTAACGAGCCAAGATCTCGAAGCCGCCAAGGATTGGTTGAACCTCCTTCGCTGAAGCTTCCGCCGGCATTACCACAGGTGCCTACGCGCGAATGCGTGGCCCGAACCGGATTTGAGATAGCGCTCGAAAGCTTCTGCCTTGGTTCGATCAGTAAAAGCGATGTAAGTAGCCATCTTCCATGGCTTGAATTTTGAAGTATGAGAAGATTTTCCTGCGTTGTGCTCTTCGAGACGCTCTTTAGGATCAGCGGTCATTCCAAAATAGCGTTCACCTTGCGCAGAAACACTCTTGATAAGATAGACGTAATACACAGGTGGCCCTCCTTCGCTGAAGCTTCGGAGGGCATCCTGCTTCGCGCAATGAAGGTTGGCAATCCTGCGAAGCCCGTTAGCGAGAAGCAGGATGAAAGTGCACGAGAATGGCTGAGGAGGCTAAACTGATCAAAGGCAGCGAAATTCGAAAGGCAGACCACCCGATCGAATCGCTTTTGCTCGATCGTTGGTCGCCGCGCGCGATGTCGGGGGAAGAAATTTCGGAAGAGGAATTGATGCGACTCTTCGAAGCGGCGCGTTGGGCGCCGTCTTCATTTAACGCACAGCAGTGGCGTGCGCTTTATGCGCGTCGCGGCACGAAGCATTGGCAGACTTTTTTCGAGCTACTCGTCGACGCCAACAAGGCCTGGGCGAAGAATGCTGCCGTGCTCGTAGTCTTCATTTCACGAAAGTTTTTCGATTATAATGACGAATCGTCAGTCACCCATTCGTACGACTGCGGAGCCGCATGGGAGAACTTCGCTTTGCAAGGCTTCCACCAGGGTATGGTCGTGCATGGGATGGAAGGATTCGATTATGATCGCGCGCGTACGGAGCTGCGGATCCCTGATGACTTTCAAGTCGAGGCGATGGCCGCGGTGGGCTGGCCGGGTCCGAAGGAATTGCTTCCTGAGAAATTGCAGGCCCGCGAGAGTCCGAATGATCGACGCAAAGTTTCAGAAAGCGTCTTTGAAGGGCCGTTCAGAGCTAAATAGTTTTGGCCTTAGCTAAACCGGTTAGGAAGCCCACGCCTCATTCAGGAGGAATTTCTTTCGCTCCCGACATTAGTTTTTCTCGCCGGTCCGCGCACGTGGCGTCGCTTCAATCCAAAACAGCGTAGTGACTGCGCTTGCAGCGGCAAGCGCAGCGCCAATGATCATCACCCAGCGAAATCCGGACAGGAAAGATTCGTTGATCGCGCGACGGATTACCTGTCGCGCTTCGGCATCTAGATTCTGAGGAATGTCGATGGCCGCGAGCCTGATCGATTGAGTTCGGATCGACTGCGCGACGGACCCTGGCAAATTCGCGCTGATCAGTCTGTGATCCAGACAGGTTTTGAACACCTGGAGCATCACGACGCCAAAAACTGCAATCGCGATAAGGCTCGCCGTGCGCGCGACGGCATTGTTCACTCCCGAAGCGGTCCCGGCGCGGTTTTGAGCGATCGAGTTCATGACGGTCGTGGTCAGCGGCGCCACGGTAATGGCCATACCTAATCCCAGAACAACCGCCGGTGGAAAGAAATCCGTCCAGTAATTCCCGCCAATCCCCGGTAGCAGGAAGAGCAAATAACCAACGGCAGCGATAACTGGGCCGACGACAAGTGGAAGCTTTGGACCGTAACGAGCAACGAGTCCGCCGGACCAACCCGAGAGGGACGACATGACCAGGATGAACGGCAACAGCACCGCGCCGGCGGCTGTCGGCGAATAATGCTGAACCTGAATCAAATTCAACGGCAGGAAAAAAAGTGTTCCGCCGAGCGCAGCATAGAGCAGAAACGTTAAGAGATTCGTTCCAGCGAATGTGCGCGAACGAAACAATGTTAGCGGCACCATTGGTTGCGAAAGGCGAGCTTCGACGAACGAGAACAGAATCAAAACGACAACGCCTGCCGTCAACGCCACGATTACTGAGCGATCGTTGAAACCTGCTTGGGACGATTCAATCAAACCATAAACGAGCGCGCCCAAGCCGAACGCCGCCAACGTTGCGCCTAACCAGTCGACGCGAGTTCTTTCCAGGTCAGAGTTTTCTGCGATGTGTCGGAGTGAAATTAAGACCACAACAAACGCGAGCGGAACATTGATGAAAAACACAGCGCGCCATGAAACGTGCTCGATCAGCCATCCGCCGAAAACCGGCCCAATTCCGGTAGTGATGGCGCTGAAGCCGGACCATACGCCGATTGCGCGTCCCCGTTGCTGCTCAGAGAAAGAATTGCTGATGATTGCCAGGCTGCCGGGGACAAGAAGTGCGGCGCCGAATCCCTGAAGGGCTCGCGTCGCGATCAATTGACGAATGTTCCCGGCAAAACCGCAGAGGCCTGATGCGACGGCGAAAATCACAACACCAAGCAAAAACACACGACGACGGCCGTAATGATCGCCTAACGAGCCACCGACGAGCAATAATGCCGAAAGAAGAAGCGCGTACGACTCGATTACCCATTGCACATCCGCGGCAGTGGCATTGAGATTTATTTGCAGCGCTGGCAACGCCACGTTGACGACCGTCCCATCGATGAAGGCCATGCTCGAAGCGAGAATGGTTGCGGCGAGAATCCAACGACCGCTGGCTTTCGAACATGGCGCCGCAGCCGGGCCGGATCGAATTACATTGTCGTCACAGGGCTCTTGAAGAACTGCCCACATGTTGGTGGATACGGCAAAACCAAACCTTCCAGCAAGTTCCTGACGCTTCGCGCACAGTCTAATACGAGTCCTGCGCCAGGCAATAACGGGGATTACTCACAGGACCACGGTTCCCCGCAATATTTCGACCGCGTAGCCACCCACGCGAACATTCGTGACGCTCTCACCTTGCCGCGTTGCCCGGACATACATCTCGCTTGGCCGATGGCATTCGACACCCTGTCGAATGAGTACGTGCTCATCGCTCTTTGCGACTCCGTATTGAACCATCCAACTGGCAGCGCAGCCGGCGGCCGATCCTGTCGCAGGATCTTCGCCGCCATAAAAGAACATTCGAGCTCGAGCTTCGACCCCTCGTTCGCGTCGTTCGGGGCACAGAAAGTAGAAAAAGGCGGCACAGGTGTTCTTCAGAAATTCAGCTGCCTGTGTGTAATTAAACTTGAGCTTCGAGAGTGTCTGTTGATTGCGAAATGGCACAATCGTAAAGGTCAATCCTGTTGAGACTGGTTGTACGGGCCAGTCCGAATGAATCTCGTCAGCGGCGACTCCAATTATGCGAGCGACCTGTTCTCGCGGAAGTGTAATTCCAAACTCCGGATCGTGTTGACGCATTTCACCGAATACCTGACCGTCCACTCGATTAGCGGCGGCATTCACCGAGTTCCAAGTGAAGTGCACGGGAATCTTCCCGGCTTTCAAATCGAGTGTGAGCTCCGCTGGTCTCTTTGAGTTCGATTCGGACGCATATAAATACAGCGCAGTGCCGAGCGTCGGATGTCCCGCAAACGGCAACTCCTGCTCGACCGTGAAGATGCGGACTTTCTTCCCTTCCCGAGCTTCAGTGGCGGCATCGCGCTGCAAAATGAAAGTCGTTTCCGAAAGATTCATCTCCCGAGCCAACGCTTGCATTTCGCCATCACTTAATCCTTGAGCGTCAGTGAAGATCGCCAGAGGATTACCTTCGAGTGGCGCCTGCGTGAATACATCAAGCTGAACAAATTCGTAAGTACGTCCCGGCATAGAGGACTTGTTCATGTGTATCCGAACGCGTGCAACCAGACATTGATTTCTTGCGGCGCAATAACCCAGGTTACTGCTGAAGTTTTTATCCAGCGGTTGCTTCGACTTCCGAGGACGCTAAGCAGGCTGCGTGAGAATCCGGAACGGGACTGGAGTGGAGGCGCAGACGACGCCGGCAAGCATAGAGCCACGATTAAGATCATACTGCGCGCATCGGTGGCTGAGCGAAAAGCGACCAGAGCGCTAATCTGTTTTCTCGCCGAGCAATTGGAACTGCCCCGGCATGCGATCCCGCGCTGAAACGCGGCCGTGGTCGCGCTTCTCGCAATCCATTTTGAACGATGTTAGCGAGTTCGGCCCTGACGGGCTGGTTGCGTTTGCTCTGGCGGCCGTGGCTGACGGCTTGCGGCGCTATCGCGATAAAATAAGACTCCGTGGGCGCGCAGATTGCTGATCAGGGCGTGCAGATCGTTCGCCAGTTGCTGATCATTCAGTAGCGTCGCCACCAAGCCCTTTCCTTGCATGGCGCTACGCAAAACCTTGCGCGTGTCTGCAATCGCAGCCTGCAAATTGTCAGCTGCCTCCTTTGCCGAGGCCATTGTGGAATCCGCCTTTTCGATAACTCCGTCCAACTTCTTCGAGGATTCTGCCAGTGCGCCGGTAGCTTGGTTTAAGTGTTCCATGCTTGACTTCAGATTTTCCATGTTGGTGGAGGAAAGCGTTTCCTCGTTCAAGCGGGTCATAGTCGTGTCGATCTTTTTAACCGTTCCGCGAAGATCGTTTACGAGCGCGCCACCTTCGCGCGTGAGATCGTCGATGCCGGTCTCGCGCGCCCCGTTAATGTATGCATTCGGCGCCAGATACGCCTTCGGCTGTCCCGGCGGAATCGCTACATTTACAAACCGATCACCCAGCAAACCAGAACTGCCGACTGTGAATTTGGTCCCCTCAGGGATCTTAATGTAATCATAAATTTTCAGCGGCACATCGATACCACTGCCTTCGCGAACCAGTCGCGGAGCCCCTGCGACCTTTCCAATTCTCGCACCAGCGAGCAAGACATCGGTGCCTTTCAAGAGTCCGCTCGCATCGTTGAAGCGAACGGTGAGGGTGTAATAGGTTTTGAAACCCTCTCCCAGCCTGCCGAATTGCACCACCAGAGCTCCTAACATCGCCAATCCCACAAAAACGAAAATGCCGACCTTAAATTCCAAACCTCGCTCGTGCCGATTCATCAGTCTTCAACTCTCCTATTTCAACACCTAAGGCTCAACTCGGTTCTCTTGTTGCCCATTGGAGCGCCCGAGGAGGAAATCCTGAATCAGCGGATCGCTCGACTGCTGGAGTTCGACCGAAGTTCCATGAAAATAAATTCGGCCCTCGTGCAAGTAGGCGATTCGGTCGGCCACATCGAACGCATTCTTCATATCGTGGGTTACGACAATGCTGGTCATTCCAAATCGATGTTGCAGCCGGCGAATCAATCGATTGATGCTGTCCGCGACTACGGGATCAAGTCCAGATGTGGGCTCGTCGTACAACACACAGGAAGGGCGGCGAATAATCGAACGCGCAAGACCGACGCGTTTCTTCATTCCGCCACTCAAACTCTCCGGCATTTTGTCTTCCTGCCCTTCCATTTCCATCACATCGAGCATCTCCGCGACCTTTGCGCGCAAAACTTTCGGATCGCGCTCGCCAGCTTCGCGCAGCGGAAAGGCGATATTTTCTTCAACAGTCATCGAATCAAAGAGTGCGCCGCTTTGGAAGAGGATGCCGATCTTTTTGCGGATTTCCCCGAGCTGCCGTTCGCCCATTCCGATAATGTTTTGCCCCTCGATCCAAATCTCTCCCGCGCTGGGCTGCATCAATCCTACGAGATGCTTAAGTAAAACACTTTTGCCGCCACCGCTTCGTCCAATGATCGCGAGGGTTTCACCAGTTGTGACATCTAGATCGATGCCACGCAGAATTTCCTGTTCCCCTATCCTTTTCGCCAATGCCCGAACCGTAATCATTGGCGAAGATTTGCTCGAAACCAGACGAGGCTTAATGGAAGATTCGGGAGATGGCGGCGCTTCGATCATCGCAACGCACAAACTCTCAACTCTCAACTGTCAACTCTCAACTACCTAATATTACTGATATCCCGCTGGGTAAATGATGTTGAACAACATGGTGAGGAAAAAATTGCAGACCAGAACCGCGAGCGAGGCGTTCACCACCGCCTCAGTCGTGGCCCGACCGACGCCGACCGCGCCTTCGCGGGCGGTCAACCCCTTATGGCAACTGATGAATACGATGAGTATTCCGAAGCAGAACGCTTTTGACAGACCCATAATGATGTCGCGATTGCGTGTCCAGCGCACCATGTTTGCCATGTAGTATGTGCCGTTAATGTCGAGCATGAAAATCGCAACGAAATAGCCGGCGGCGATGCCGACGGCTATGCACTCCGCCACCAGCAGCGGCATTGATACCATCATGGCGAGTGCGCGTGGCACGACCAAATAATCAACCGGGTAAACCGCAAGCGCGCGCAGCGCATCGATTTGCTCCGTTACTTTCATGGTGCCGATCTCCGCCGACATCGCTGCGCCGACGCGTCCAGCCACCATTAGAGCGGTCAGGACCGGTGCGAGCTCGCGGCAAAGCGACACCGAAACTACCGCACCTACAGCGGAGCCCATTCCTAACTTGTTAAATTGAAAAAATGTCTGTGCCGAAAACACCGCACCAGTGAATCCGCCAGTGATCACGACGACGAGCTGGGAAAGCAAACCGATCTCGACGACTTGATTAAGAAATAATTTCCAGCGGAGCTTGTGCGTGAAAATAGAACGAAAGGTGTCGGCCGCGAGCAACACAACTTCGCCCAGATATTGAAAAAATGAGAGCAGCGGCGCGCCGAGAGCGCTAAAGAAGCGGACCATTATGGAAGAAGTGAACGGTTAATGAGTGTGTCCCCTACCTTTGTTCTGATTTCCGATCACCGATCGCATTTCCCACGCTCAGCCCCTTCCGCCTTCGTTCGCGACCGAAGTTCCGTCGGAATCGCGCCGATAAAAAGCCGTTTAAGGCCGAGGTTAGGGAAGATCGCCGCAATTTCGCGGACACTCAACGTCGGTTCATCGAACTCCACGTAAACGACATCGTGATTTGTGTCCACCTTGTAACGCAGCCCGGCGATCTCCACGAGACGCCGGTTCCGCTCCACGATTTTACCCATTTCCCGCAAACCACGCGCATAAATCTCAACTTCGAACATGTGCGACACAATTTTAACGGCCTGGTGGTGGCGATGCAATTCGTCTCGCACGAGAAAACTGATTGGCGGACTTCGTTGCCGCGAGGTTGCAATTGCGCCTGGCGCAAAGCTGCGTAAAGGATGGCGGTTGAATAGATGAGACGCTCTCCTCAGTATCTGTTAGCCACGAATCTAGTGTTGGGCGTACTGTGCTTGGCCGGATGCGAAACGGTTCCGCAAGGAATTCAGCAGGCGAGAATCGATATGGCACAACGGATCGCTGCTGAACCGACAGGCGATTATTACATCGGTCGGCGTTATTATAAACCCGATTACAAGTTCTGGGGTTACGTGCGCAAACCCGGTCAACCGTGGAGCACAGCGGAGCTGGTCATGCTCAATGAAAAGCAGAAACTTGCCCCGGACCGCGAACGCCTCGAATTCGGCAGCGATAACAATTACGAATACAAGCTTTACGGTTACTTCAGCGGCGACAAAGTCTATGAACCTGCCAGCAACGGGATTTATCCCGAGTTCGTATTGAAGGGCTACGAACTCATTTCCGAGAATCCGACGCCAATTTTCAGGAGCCAAATGAGCGGTCGCTCGAATCCAACCGACCTCCGGTATGTGGTGGAAAAACCGGAGTGATCGCTCTGGTCCGTTAAAACTCTTGAAGCCTTAAACCGTTGAATCGCGACGTTGTAACCATGTAACGTTTAACGAATCACTTTTCAGATGCCAGACGCCGCGAGCGTTTCTAAAAAATGTGATCCTCTTGTCGAGGAATTTCTGTGCTATCTCACGAACGAGCGTAACGCTTCGCCGCGAACGCTCAAGGCTTATCGCCAGGCGCTGACTGGGTTCCGCGCTAAGAATAAAACGTCGTGGAAAAAATGCACCGGCGACGATTTTCGCAATTATCTCTTTGCGCTAATGAAACAGGACCAGGCGCGTTCATATGTGCGACTTCAATTTTCTGCGCTACGCACCTTTTATCAATTTCTCACCGCTCGGAAACGGCTGCGGCAGAATCCGGTCCGAGAAGTGCAACTGCCCAAAATGGAGAAAAAGCTGCCGCTGGTCCTTACGCGGCAACAAGTGGACGAGCTGCTGACGGCGCCCACGTGCGAGCCGAAGAGCCGATCTGCGCCGTCATGGATGCCCCTGCGCGATGTCGCCATCATGGAATTGTTTTACAGCAGCGGATTGAGACTGAGCGAACTCGCTGCGCTTGATGTGGGCGACGTTGATCTCTACACGGAATCGCTGCGCGTATTCGGCAAGGGTCGCAAAGAACGGGTGTGCCCGGTAGGTCTGCCTGCACTGGAAGCGATCCAAAAATATCGGGTGGCAGCGAACGTGCACACAGGCCCGCTGTTCATCAACAAGGCGCGAAGGCGAATGTCCGTCCGCTCGATCTGGTTAGTGTTGAAACGCTATGTGCGACATACGTCCATTCCGATTTCAATCAGTCCGCATAAACTGCGACATAGTTTCGCCACTCACATGCTCGACCGCGGCGCCGACTTGCGCAGCGTGCAGGCGTTGCTCGGGCATGCCAGTCTTTCCACCACACAAATTTATACCCACGTCACCGTTGAACGCCTGAAGAAAGCGTACGCGGATGCACATCCGCGGGCGTAATCACAAAGTCAGTCTTAACTTGGCGTCGGCGTAGCAGCGCTGCTCTGTGCTTGTGATTCTGGCACCTGGAACGACAGCTTTCCTTCGGCGGCGATGACCTCGACCCGGTCGCCGGCTTTTACGTGGCCACGAAGTAATTCTTCTGCCAGTGGGTCCTCGAGAAAACGTTCCACCGCGCGGCGCATCGGACGCGCGCCGTACTGCGGATCATATCCTTTGTCGATGAGAAATTCCTTCGCGCTTTGTTTCAGCTCGAGGTGGACTTCCTTGGCTTTGATGCGCCTAAGCACTTTGTCCACCTCCAAATCAACGATGCGCAGCAACTCGGGTTTACCCAATGAGTGAAAGACGATGATTTCGTCCAGCCGGTTCAGGAACTCAGGTTTAAACACGCGCTTCGTTTCATCAAGAATCTTGTCGCGCATTGAATCGTAATCGTGCCCCTCACGGGGCGCGCCGAAGCCCATCACCGTCTGCTTCTTCAAGAGGTCAGCGCCTACATTCGAAGTCATGATGATGATTGTGTTCCGGAAGTCAATCTTGCGGCCTAACGAATCGGTGATCTTTCCGTCTTCCAAAATCTGCAAAAGCAAATGCATCACGTCGGGGTGCGCTTTTTCGATCTCATCAAACAACACTACCGAATACGGCCGGCGCCGCACTGCCTCCGAAAGTTGTCCGCCTTCCTCGTAACCGACGTACCCTGGCGGTGAACCGATCAAGCGCGACGCGGTAAACTTTTCCATGTATTCCGACATGTCGATTTGAATCAATGCGTCGGCGTCCCCGAACATGAATTCAGCGAGCGTCCGCGCGAGATAGGTCTTGCCCACGCCGGTCGGGCCGAGAAACACAAATGAACCAATCGGGCGTTTCGGATCTTTCAAATCCGCCCGTGAACGCCGCAACGCCTTGCTGATAGCTGTTACCGCTTCGTCCTGGCCGATGACTCGTTCCTTCAGCTCCGCCTCCATTCTGAGCAGCTTCTGGGTTTCCTGCTCCTCCATTCGCTGGAGCGGAACACCGGTGACCTTCGAGATGATGTGCATCATGTCATCGCCAGTCACGACGACTTCTTTCTCTTCCCGTTCTTCGCGCCACTTGGTCAAAATCGAGTCGAGCTTTTCCTTGGTTTGCTTCTCTTTATCTCGAAGCGCGGCGGCTTTTTCAAAATCCTGCGCCTTGATTGCTCCTTCTTTTTCAAGTCGGATGCCTTCGATTTCCTTCTCGATGTCCTTCACATCAGGCGGACGCGTCATGGAGTTGATGCGCGCGCGCGCACCGGCTTCATCCATGACATCGATGGCCTTGTCCGGGAGAAAGCGGCCCGTGATGTAACGATCAGAAAATCTGACGGCAGTCTCGAGGGCTTCGTCGGTGAGTTTGGCTTTGTGATGCGCCTCGTATTTGGGGCGCAACCCTTTCAATATTTGAATGGCTTCATCAACGGTCGGTGCATCGACCTTTACGGTCTGGAACCGTCGTTCCAGTGCGGCGTCCTTTTCGATGTACTTGCGATATTCGTTCATCGTGGTCGCACCGACACATTGCAATTCGCCGCGGCTCAGCGCGGGCTTAATGATGTTTGACGCGTCCATGGCGCCTTCGGCCGACCCGGCGCCCACGATGGTGTGGAGCTCGTCGATAAAAAGGATCACGTTCTTGGACCGGCGAATTTCGTCCATTACAGCTTTGATGCGTTCCTCAAACTGGCCGCGGTATTTTGTTCCAGCGACCATCAACGCCAAATCAAGTGTGATGACGCGCTTGTCGCGCAGCAATTCCGGAACGTTGCCATTTGCGATCTCTTGCGCCAGTCCCTCAGCAATGGCTGTTTTGCCTACGCCCGCTTCGCCAATCAACACCGGGTTGTTCTTCGTGCGCCGGCAGAGTACTTGAATCACCCGCTCGATCTCGTTACGCCGGCCAATCACCGGATCCAGTTCGCTCTTTCTGGCCAACTCCGTGAGATCGCGGCCAAACGCACGGAGCGCCGGCGTCTTGACGTCTTTCTTCGTTGGCTCACCTTCCTGCTCCGGTTCGGACGGTGTGAAGTTTGGATCAAGCTCTTTTAAGATTTCGTTGCGCGTACGTTCAATATCGAGTTCCAGACTCTTTAGAACTCTAGCGGCGACGCCTTCGCCCTCGCGCAATAGCCCAAGTAAAATATGTTCCGTGCCGACGTATGAATGATTGAGCGCCTTGGCTTCCTTTCCAGCGAGGGCCAGCACTTTTTTTACGCGAGGTGTGTACGGGACGTTGCCGACCATTTTTGTCTCAGGTCCGGAACCGACCTGCTTCTCCACCTCCATCCGTACCGTCTCGAGATCGAGACCCATCTTTTGCAAAACGTTCACGGCCACGCCCTGGCCCAGCTTGATGAGTCCCAGAAGCAGGTGCTCGGTTCCCACATAGTTGTGGTTGAATCGGTCGGCTTCCTTGCGAGCAAGCGCTAAAACCTGTTGAGCCCGCGGTGTAAAATTATTCATTAGTCGATGGTCCGTTCGTCAAACCATTGCCTGACTCCCTTACCATCTTACTAATATCAGGTTTGGGGAAAATTTTCAAACGGTCGCGGATGATTTGGGCACGCAAATAGTCGCGTTCTTCCGCATTTAACTTTTGTTGCGAGCTTTTTTGCAAATGCGCGGGTTGCGTTTCGATGAACAACTCGTCGATTTGCAGACGCTGATCTTCGGGGAACGCGCCGAGATCCATTCCAAGCTTAATAACCGAGAGCAGGTTGAGCGCTTCCTTCGAGGGCATGGCGTGGGCATACGTCAAAACGCCATAGGCGCGGCCTATCTGGTCGCAAAGCGTACTCGGTTTTCTCTGAAGCAAAGTTTGCCGCGCGTCATGCTCCTTATCGATGATCGTCTCAATGACCTTGCTCAAACGATTGATGATGTCCTCTTCCTTTTCACCAAGCGTGGTCTGATTCGAGATCTGAAAAAGGTTGCCCATCGCTTCCGTTCCTTCGCCATAAAGCCCGCGCACTGCGAGACCGATCTTGCTGACTGCCTGAATGACCTGATTGATCAGCTCGCTCAGAACGAGTCCCGGAAGATGCAGCATTGCGGACGCCCGCATACCGGTACCAACGTTCGTTGGACAGGCGGTTAAATATCCAAGCCGCGGATCGAAAGCAAAGTCCAGTTTGCTTTCCAGCGCGGTGTCAATTTTGTCGACCAGCTTGAACGCCTGTTTTAACTGCAGGCCGGAACGAATCGATTGTATCCGAAGATGATCTTCTTCATTGATCATTATGCTGAGCGTTTGCCGCCGATTTACCACGACTGCGCTACCGGCGCCCTTGGCGGCATGCTCGCGGCTAATCAGATGGCGCTCGACCAGCACCTGCTTGTCCAATGCGGCCAGATCCTGCAGGCCCTCGGAGAAGGCGTCCTGCATTTCCGGAAGCGTTTCCACGCGGGACCGGATCTGTTCGAGGATCAACGTGCGTTCCGCCTTCTTAGCCCAACCGGGAAAAGCACGGCTACGCAGATTCCGCGCAAGGCGGACCCGGCTGCTGATTACAACCTGATGATGTGGACCTTCTCCGCGCAGCCATTCTCCGGCAGTCGACAGCATGTTTGAGAATTTCATGGCAAATTCGAAAGGTCGCTTTCCAATTGTTTGATTTGGTCGCGCAGCGACGCCGCCGTCTCGTAGTTTTCGTCTGCCACAGCCTTTTGTAGATTTTCCGTGAGCGCCCGCATCCGCTGGCTCAGCGCCATGGTGCGCTGCGCGCGTTCCGGTAATTTCCCAACGTGTTCGGTGCCCTTGTGCATCGCTTTCAAGAGTGACCCCAAACCCTCCGCAAAAGTGACATAGCATTCGCTACAACCGAGACGGCCGGTTTTCTTGAAGTCCGCCTGACTAAAACCACATACGGCACATTTTTTAGCGGGGGCGCCCTTTTCGATTTCTTCGGCTGCTCCTATGCCCAGCAGCAGATCAGCCAGCGCGAAACTGGTTGGGTCCTGCACACCTTTTTCCTTCGAGCAACCTTCGCACAGGTTCACCTTGTGCATTTTGCCCTCCAGTATTTGGGTCAGGAAGACTGTCGCATCATTACATTTACAAACGTCGCACAACATCTCTGCTAATTAGACCGTGATGTGTGTGGCAAACATTCAACACGGCACATTCCCCTGACTACCTTCGTTGTCGTAATCGGCTTTCTCAACCTCGATCGAAGATCGGTGTGCCAGTCTTACGTGTCATCTCGCGGAAGCGCGCGATGATCCGTGTGGTGATCGGGCCCGGTGTTCCGTTTCCGATCGGTCGACCATCCGCTTTCACTACAGGAACGATTTCGGCAGCCGTTCCGGTGAGAAAGCATTCGTCGGCGACGAAAATATCGTGTCGCGTGAGATCCGCCTCAGTAACTTTGAAGTCTAACTCGCCCGCAATGTCAAAAACGACCGACCGCGTGATCCCTCGCAAGGCTCCGGCGGTAATAGGCGGAGTGAAGATCTGGCCGTGCTTGATGATGAACACGTTATCGGCAGTGCATTCCGCGATGTTTCCCGCGTCATTCAACATCAACGCTTCATCCGCGCCGGCGAGGTTCGCTTCGATTCGAGCCATGACGTTGTTCAAATAGTTTAAGGATTTCACCGCGGGATTGAGCGATGCCGGATTGCTCCGACGCGTCGCGACCGTGATGATGTTTAATCCTTTCCGATAAAAATCCTCGTGATAAAGCGCGATGGTCGCCACGATGATGATCACGCTGGGGTTTTTGCATTGCTCCGGATTTAAACCCAGATTGCCGACGCCGCGTGTGACAAGCAACCGGATGTAACCGTCGCGTAGTTGATTCTGGCGGATTGTTTCAAGCAGCGCCCCAGTCATTTCCTCTCGCGTCATCGGAATCTTCAGGCAAATCGAACGCGCTGAATCCCAAAGCCGTTCCAGGTGTTCTTCGAGTCGAAAAACCCGGCCGTTGTAAAAACGTATGCCCTCGAAAATTCCGTCGCCGTAAAGCAAACCATGATCGAACACGGAAACCTTCGCGTTGGCCTCCGAGTAGAATTTTCCGTCGATGTAAATTTTTGCTTCCCTGACGCCTGAGGTGGGGCGCGGCCGGTTCTCTATTGCAGGCTCGATCGCTTCCTCCGTCGCACGCTTGTGGTTCTTTGGTTCATCCAGCACCGTCGCATCAGTGGTTTTCATGTTAACAACAAAACCTCAAAAGTTTAGACGCGCAATTTAAACCGCAAAATCGTCAGTGAAACAGAAGTCACTGCAGCATCCCATCGATGATGTGCAATTGCCGGTCGCCGCGCGTTGCGAGACGCGCGTCGTGCGTAACGACCAGAAGCGTCTTATTGCGGTCACGCGCGAGATTCAACAGCAGATCCATGATCGCGTCGCCGGTTTTGGAATCAAGATTTCCAGTCGGTTCATCGGCAAAAATGATGTCTGGATTATTCGTTAATGCTCGCGCGATGGCGACACGCTGCTGCTCGCCGCCTGAAAGTTCGGCCGGCAAATGATGCAGGCGATCGGAGAGACCAACTGCCGCCAAACTCTCCTCGGCTTCACCTTTGGCTGTGTGACGGCCAATCATTGCCGGCAACAGCACATTTTCGAGTGCGGTAAGTTCCGGCAGCAAAAAATAACCCTGAAATACAAAACCCATTTTCTCATTCCGCACACGCGCCTGCGCTGCCGAGCTACGGCGATAAAACTCGCGTCCTTCGAATTCGACAGTTCCCGACTCAGGCCGCTCAAGCCCTGCTAACGTATAAAGCAGCGTCGTTTTGCCAGCGCCGGACGCCCCCGAGAGAAAAACGGTTTCGTTGTGCGCGATTTCCATCGAGATACCGCGCAAGACTTCGATCCGGCGCGCGCCCATTCGAAACGACTTGTAAACGTCTCGGGCAATCAGTTGCGATCGGTGCACGAGCAACTATCTGCCGTCGACACGGTCATCATGCAACACCGCGATGCAAAAAGCCGCGTCGAAATCATTTGCGAGGCGGCTTTCGTGAGAATCGAGATATCTTTTTTTACGTCATGCCAAGCGATTGAAGCGTAGGCTGATCGATCGCGGATGTTATATAGAGATCGTGATCGTGCTGATAATCGGCGATGGCCCCGCGCGTGAGCGGCCCGATAAGACCGTCTACTTCTCCTTGATAATAACCTTGTTGCTGGAGCGTCGCCTGCACGTTCGCGATCACTTGATCTGGCGGCAGGTGATTATAACCGTATACAGGACCGTCCCAGGCATAATACGCGTTGGGATAATAGCCCCAGGCAGGGAACCAATAGCCTGCGTTCCAGTAGTACGGTGCGCCGAACACAAAGACAATATTGTTACGGTAATGGTTGTGCCACCAGTTTTGATTGTGCCACTGTGAATTGTAGTTGCGGAACACTGTGTACTGTTGGCCGTGCCAGTTCTGGCTGCCTTGAATGTGTCTGCCCTGCTGAAACTTCACCGCCGGCGCCTTTGCAGTGTTTGGCTGCTTTGAAAGATTGAAGTGCTGCGTCTTAACTGGCTTGCCCTGGGCGAACTTCCCTTTCGCCGCGTTCTGGCCCGCCGTAGTCGCAGTCCTCGCCTGGTTCGGCTTGCCTGCTCCCTTCACCTGGCTGACATTGCCTGGTTCGACGCGAGGCACTCGCGAGGGCGGGGTTTTGACTGTTTGCCTTTCATTCGCCGCTTTAGCTGTTTGTCTTCCAGCTTGGGTTTGGTTCTTCTTGGCCTTCTGAGGCTGATAAGCAGCGTTGGAAGTCTCGGCCCTCTTTCCCTTTTGCTGGTGGTAACTTTCCGTCGACGGTTGGCGGCTAATCCCCTTCTGCCCGTGGTAAGCACCCTGCTGCCGGTGGTAAGCCTCCATTGAAGTATGCTTCGAACTCGCTCCAGCGCCCGTCGGATGTCCTGTCGGATGTGCCGTTGTGGCGGCAGACCCATGGTGCACCGTTTGCGGCTGCTTTTTCTTCTGTTGCTTGTTTTCTCCTTGTTGTGCGCTGTACGCGCCAGTCGCGAGCGCAAAACTGCAAATTGTAATAATAAATATCCTCATAAGATTTTTCCTTTAGCACTCTTGGACTTCTGGAGATCTGTATTTATTCAACGTCGGAGCAATCTCTTTCGGATGCCTTCGCGCCGACAAAACGCTGACTCTTGGCTCAGTCCGCCACTCTTCGGTGCTGCTGCCGCACCGCCTCAAACAATACGACGGCAACCGCTGTTGCCAGATTCAGACTCCGCGTCCCGTGCATCGGAATAGTGACGCAGTTATCAACGTTGGTGGCCAGCAAATCCTCCGAGAGGCCTTTCGTCTCGCGGCCAAACACGAGAAAATCATCCTTCTGAAATCTCACTCCGTAATACGGGTGTTTGCTTTTTGTCGTCAGAAAAAAGTAGCGCGTCCCCGACGCCTGCGCCCGTCGCAAGGCATCGAACGAATCCCATAATTGCAAAGATACCTCCTCCCAGTAGTCGAGGCCCGCTCGGCGCAATTCTCGATTGTCTAACGAAAAGCCAAGCGGTTTGACCAGATGCAGAGTTGATCCGGTCGCGAGACAAAGTCGGCCGATGTTGCCGGTGTTCGGCGGAATCTCCGGTTCGACGAGAACGACATTAAACACAAATCGCTAAGGAACTCATGAAAGAAGAACGATCTTAGGAATAATTCTATCCCGCCTCCTGCATTCCTGCTCTCCTTAGAGATCAGAGTTTGCTGGCGACGAATCTCTCTAGCTTTACCACGTCAGCAGCGAATTTGCGGATGCCTTCACCGGTCTTTTCGTAGGCCATCGCGTTATCGTTCAGCATCCAGCGGAAGTTCTTTTCATCCAATTCCAGTTTCTCAATCTCAGCCGACTTCGCTTTTTCCGGACTCAATTTCCGCTCGACCCGTTCGTTGGATTTAGAGAGCTCTTCCATTAGCTCCGGACTGATCGTCAGACAATCGCACCCGGCGAGCTCCAGAATCTGCCCCGTGTTCCGAAAGCTCGCACCCATCACTTCGGTCTGCACGCCGAACTTTTTGTAATAGTTATATATTTCGGTGACCGACTGCACTCCCGGATCTTCCGGGCCGCTGAAATTCCGCTTCAGTTCCTTCTTGTACCAGTCGTAAATGCGACCCACGAACGGCGAGATCAACTGCACCTTGGCTTCCGCTGCACGCACCGCCTGCGGCAGCGAAAACATCAACGTCAAATTGCAGCGGATCCCGTCCTTTTGCAGTTTTTCGGCGGCAAGAAGTCCTTCCCAGGTCGAAGCGATTTTGATCAACACGCGCTCACGCGGAATTTTGCGTTCCTCGTAAAGCTTGATCAGCTGCCGCGCTTTGTTGATCGAACCTTCGACGTCGTACGACAAGCGCGCGTCGGTCTCGGTCGAAACGCGTCCCGGCACAATTTCAAGAATGTCGGTGCCGAATTGGACGAGCAGATGATCGCAAATGTCTTCAATCTGCTGCTGACCGCTCAACCCCGAGTTATTTCGATCTTTCAAAACTTGAGCGAGCAAATAGCCGTATTGCTCCTTTTGCGTGGCGGCATACACCAGGCTTGGGTTCGTCGTCGCGTCCTGCGGCTTGAACTCCTTCATCGATTCGAAATCCGCCGTGTCGGCCACGACCTTGGTAAACTTCTTGATTTGCTCGAGCTGATTCAGCTTCGTTTCAGTTTTTCGCTCTTCGGCAATAGTTGTGCTCATAGTCTTCGCTCCCTTCGTGTCACAAGGTACTCCCCAGTGAAAGATCGACAATCGGAAATCTACAGCGTGTTCAGGGGTTAGACGATTTGCCAGCGCCTGAATGGCCTTTCAGCTCAACCAGAATCATGTGCAGAGGCTTATCGCCAATATTCTCCGCAGCATGCGTTAAAGGATCGCGATAGATAACTTCGCCGCTCTTCAACTCGCCTTCGGTGATCTTGCCATCTGCTGCGTAATTGCGATACCGACCGCCTTCCAAAACGTAAATGACGTACGCCGGATGCGAGTGCACTTGCTCCTTGATGCCGGGTGGCAAAATCGCTTCGAGCACTCGCACGCGCTCATTCTCGAACCGTACGCGTATCGTCTTGGAATTAACCACAGCCGGATCTTGCGCATACGCGGGTTGCGGCCGGAAGCCGAACGACCACGCCACTGTGATCACGAGAATAATCAAGGTCGGGATACGCATGGCGAAAAGCTTTACGAAACCATTCAGAAAATCCTTGATCATCTTGAGAATCGCTCCGTCGAAAACGCCGTGCATCATCGGCACTACGCGGAAACCGGGTGTGGTTGGGCGGATTTGCGTGACCCAATTGCCACGCGCACGAAATTGTTTCCAAGCTCCCACATCGGGCCGGGGAATTTGCGGCATTCGTCGAGCACATCGTCCAGCGCGTTAACGAACATTTCGACTTCCTTTTCGCCAATGATTAACGGCGGCAGAATTCTTATCACATCCAGGTTATGTCCGGCGACTTGTGTGAGGATACGATGTTTGCTCAACATTTGGCTTACGACCATTTGAGCAAAGAGCGCCTTGTCGATCTTGTGCAGAAGCTTCCACGCCATCTTGAGTTTCAATTCCTGCGGCTCCTGAAACTCGATCCCAATCATGAGTCCTTTCCCCCGCACTTCCTTGAGGAAGGAATGCTTTGTGCGCAGTTCGTCGATCTTGCCCATCAGAAGCGCGCCCATTTTCGCCGCGTTCTCGACAAGATTTTCCTGGTCGATAATTTCCAGCGCAGCCAGTCCACAAGCCATCGCCAGGTTGTTGCGCCCGAAAGTGCTGGAATGCACTACACACCGGTCCATGCGCGAAAACGTTTTCTGGTAAATGTCGCGCCGGGTAATGATGGCGCCGCATGGTACGTAACCGCCGCTTAAACTCTTCGCGATCGTGATAATGTCCGGCTCCAAATTCCAATGCTGAAAACCGAACATCTTCCCAGTGCGCCCGAGTCCCGTCTGCACTTCATCGGAAATCAATAGCGTCCCGTATTTGCGGCAGAGTTCCTGGGCGCGAACAAAGAAATCGGTTTTCGGTGTCTGACAGCCTTTGCCCTGCACGGTTTCGATTACGAAAGCTGCCACATCGCGCGAGCGTAATTGCCGCTCTAATTCGTCAATATCGTCGAGCTGTACACGCGCATCGAACCCTTCCATCAAGGGTCCGAAACCTTCGGTGAAACTTTCACAACCCATGAGTGATAACGAGCCAAAACTAAGTCCGTGAAATGCGCTCGTGAGCGAGACTGCGCGTTTTCGGCCAGTCGCTGCACGGGCAAACTTCAAGGCTCCTTCCATTCCTTCCGTCCCTGAATTGCAGAAAAACACCGCGTCCAGATGCGGCGGTGTGCGCTTGACCAGTGCTTCAGCCAGCAATCCGCTCAGAAGCGAACAATCCAACTGCACCATGTTGGGCAGGTCGAGATCGAGCACATCTCGGATGACCTGCTTCACGATTGGGTGATTGCGCCCAAAATTGAAAACACTGTAGCCGCTTAAAAAATCGAGATACGGCTGGTTATCCATATCGTAGAGATACGCGCCCTCGGCACGCGCATAGACTTTGTCGAAGCCGATAACGCGCTGCGCTGCTACCAGCGTGCGATTGATATGCCGTTCGTGCAGTTCATAATTCTCGCCCAACCGCGAAGCGACAATCTCCTTCAAGTCGAAAGCCATGAGGAGCAAAACTTCAGCGATTCGCGTTCGAAACGCAAGCTGTAGCCACGTGCGGTGGCGCGTCGACATCGCTTCTCACGCAACTGTCCCAAGATCCTCGGTACAGCAAAAGCTGCAGGATTCAGCGCGAATCCCGCAGCTTTGCGTTTCCGAATTGATTTCGCTTAATCTTCGACCATCACACGCTCGACCGTGCGATGCTCAACCGGCCCCGTGTAATAAACACGAACTCTTTGGCCGGCCTGCAATGGAGCGGTGACAGCTTTGCCAGCAGCGTTGACGATGTTCGCCGCCGTACCGAGAGCGAAACTTACCGGGCCCTGCCCGCCCCTGACGACGATCGTCTTACCAGGTTCATAGGTCGTTACCGTGCCCGTCTCGTAAGTTGTGCTCGTCGTTGTTTGCGTTGTAGTCGACGGTCTTGTCGACGTTGTGGTTTCTTCAGTCGTGGTGGTGCTGGTTTGTGCAAACGCCAATGGCGCAGCCAGTCCGCAGACCAAAGCAATGATTGTCTTCTTCATTCTGTCCTCCTTCTTGATTAAGTTACCTCCACAGTTCGTGACTCAGCGACTCGAATGGACGCTCTTTGTCCGTCTTATCTTTACCCGCCAAGTAGTGTCGTGATTCGAAGAATTTGCGATTTCAGCGATTTGAGTGGGCGCCCCGAATTCGGTAACATAGGACGTCGATGACAAGCAAAACACCGCACGCCGATCCAGTTGTTACACCTGAACTGGTCAAACAACATGGCCTTACGCCGGAAGAATTCGAGCGGATTAAAAAAATCCTCAGGCGCGAACCGAACTTCACCGAGCTCGGCATTTTTTCCGTGATGTGGAGCGAGCATTGCTCCTACAAAAATTCACGGAAAGAACTGAAGAAATTTCCTACGACTGGCCCGAACATTCTGGTCAAAGCGGGCGAAGAAAATGCCGGCGTTGTTGATATCGGCGACGGTTGGGCGATCGCGTTTAAGATGGAGAGCCACAATCATCCGAGCGCGATTGAGCCGTTCCAAGGCGCTGCTACTGGAGTCGGTGGAATCATTCGCGACATTTTTACCATGGGCGCGCGTCCGGAATTTTGCCTTAACTCGCTGCGCTTTGGGCCGATCACTGAAAAGTGTGGAGGTGGCCGTGCAGGCGCCACCCCTGGCACCAAAGAAAATCGACAACACCAGATCGCAGCGAACCGGCGACTGTTCACGGGTGTCGTATCTGGTATCGCGCATTACGGCAACTGCGTGGGCATCCCGACAATCGGTGGCGAGATTTATTTCGACGAAAGTTTCGAGGGTAACCCACTGGTAAATGTTTTTTGCCTCGGCGTCTTGCGTCACGAACAACTCGCGCGCGGTACCGCTAAAGGCATAGGCAATCCTGTCTTTTACGTCGGCGCCGAAACGGGGCGTGATGGTCTCGCAGGCGCGGCGTTTGCATCGCGCGAATTGACCGAGCAATCGCGAGAAGATCGGCCTGCTGTGCAGGTAGGCGATCCGTTCAAGGAAAAATTACTGCTTGAAGCATGCCTCGAACTAATTGCTCGCGACGCAGTCGCCGGAATTCAAGATATGGGCGCTGCAGGCCTGACTTGTTCAACGTGCGAAACGGCAAGCCGAGGAGGCAGCGGCATCGAAATCGATCTTGGCAAAGTGCCAAAACGCGAGGCAGGGATGACGCCGTATGAAATCATGCTCAGCGAATCGCAGGAACGCATGCTGATCATCGCAAAGCGTGGCCGAGAAGATGTCGTCCGTGAAGTTTTCGACAAATGGGATGTGCCGTGCGCGGAGATCGGTCGTGTTACGAGTGATGGCATCATGCGCGTTCGAAACAACGGCGCGGTTGTGGCGGAAATTCCAGCGAAAGCGCTTGCCGATGAAGCGCCGCTTTATTCGCGCGAAGCGAAGGAACCTGTAGCCACGCGCCTGTGGCGCGTCGGAGTGGATCGGCCCACAGAGTCGTGGCTACAAGAGCTCGACGACATCGATCGGCACAAATCTCTGCGGCAACTTGCTGCGCGATCCGACGATTGCGTCGAAGAATTGGGTGTATCGCCAGTACGATCACACTGTGCGCACGGGCACGGTGGTGAAGCCTGGCTCTGACGCCGCAGTGTTTCTTCGTTCGCTACGCGAACAAATTTCTGGCTGCGACCACCGACTGCAATTCACTCTATTGCGCTGTTGACCCGCGTGAGGGTGGTAAAATCGCCGTCGCCGAAGCTGCGCGGAATCTCACCTGCTCGGGAGCGCGTCCATTGGCGGTGACGGATTGCCTGAACTTCGGCAATCCGTACAAGCCGCAAAATTTCTGGCAACTGCGCGAAGCCGTTGAAGGCGTCGCCGAAGCCTGCCGGGCGTTCGGCACAGCTGTTACTGGCGGAAATGTCTCGCTCTACAACGAAAGCCCGGCCGGCGTAGTCGATCCAACGCCAACCATCGGGATGGTCGGATTGATCGATGACGCAAAGCACATCACCACGCAGTGGTTCAAGAACGAAGGCGACGTGATCGTCCTGGTCGGCGCTTTGGCCGGTGGCGTTGACCCCGGCCAGAAAAACATTCGCCAAGCTCAACAAGCCGGCACCAGCGAACCCAGCCACAACTTGGGCGGCTCGCGTTATCTGAAAGTATGCCACGGACTGAAGGTCGGTCCGGCGCCACAAATTGATCTTGCACACGAAATTAAGGTGCAGAACACCGTTCGCAATTTGATCCAGGCTGATCTTGTCAAAAGCGCGCACGATTGTTCCGAGGGCGGATTTGGCGTCGCACTCGCTGAATGTTGCTTCAATCCAGAACGCCTGTTCGGAGCGGAGATTTCATTGGACGCAACCGACACGCCTGCCGCTACAGTGCTCTTTAACGAGTCGCAGTCGCGCATTGTTATTTCAGTGGCGCCTGCAGATTTGGAGAAGGTCATGGCCATTTTGTGTCAGAATGCTGTTCCCTTTGAACAAGTCGGCCGAGTCGACAGCGATCAGTTGCGAATTCAAGTGAACGAAATGGAATTTGTGTGGCAGATCGCGGATCTCTACGACGATTGGTTCAACGCGATCGATCGCGCGGTCGAACAAGAGGAAAGCATTCCGAGCTTGTGAATCCACAAAAGGCGCGATTGAATAGATGCCAATCTGATGGATGATTTATTGTGAATTTTCCCCCGAACAGACCTGACCCAGAGGAAATGCCCGACTCCGCGGTTCTGCCGCAGCACGAGTGCGGCCTTTTCGGCGTGTTCGGGCATCCGAACGCGGCAGTCCTGACATACTACGGCCTGTTCGCGTTGCAACATCGCGGACAGGAAAGCGCAGGCATTGTCACCAGCAACGGCCCTGGCACGAGCTTTCTCATGCACAAAGACATGGGCCTGGTCTCGCAGGTGTTTGGTCAGGAAGAACTGGCGAAATTGAAGGGCACGCGCGCGATCGGGCACACGCGTTATTCGACGACGGGCACCAGCACCATCAAGAACGCGCAACCCTTCGTGGTCGATTGCATTCGCGGCCAGATGGCGATCGCACACAACGGCAACCTTATTAACGCCGATCTGTTGCGCGACGAACTGGAGCGCAAAGGGTCAATCTTCCAAACGACAGCTGACAGCGAAATCATTTTGCATCTTCTTGCGCAACCACTCGACAACGGCGGCGGCGCGCTAGCCCCTTTGCGAAGAATCGAAGGCGCATTTTCGCTTCTCATTATGAGCGAACGCGAATTGATCGCCGTGCGTGATCCTTTCGGTTGGCGACCGCTTTCGCTCGGAAAACTGGAAGACGCCTACGTATTGGCGTCAGAGACATGCGCGTTCGATTTGATCCACGCGGAATTCATCCGCGAGGTCGAGCCCGGCGAAGTTTTGATCATTGATGAGAACGGAATGCGTTCGGAATTTCCATTTCAGCCGCAGCAGCCGGCTTTCTGTATGTTTGAGTACGTCTATTTCGCGCGACCGGACAGCAAACTCGATGGCGTGAACGTCGGCAAGGTCCGCACCGAAATGGGGCGTGAACTGGCGCGCAGATTTCCAGTTGAAGCCGACATTGTCGTGCCTGTGCCGGATTCCGGAAATTATGCTGCGCTGGGATTCGCGGAGGAACTCAACATTCCCTTTGCGCATGCGTTCGTCCGGAACCACTACATCGGGCGCACATTCCTGCAGCCGAGCCAACTCATCCGCGACTTCGACGTACGCGTGAAATTGAATTTGATCAAGGAAATGGTGGCTGGAAAACGCGTCGTCGTTGTGGACGACTCGATCGTACGTGGCACCACGGCGCGTGCGCGTGTGGTGAACCTGCGAGAGGCCGGGGCAAAAGAAGTTCACATGCGCGTGAGCTGTCCGCCACATCGGTTTGCCTGCCATTACGGCATCGATTTCCCTGATCCCGAAAAATTGATCGCAAATCAGATGTCGATGGATGACATCTGCAAATACCTGGGTGTGGACAGTCTTGGTTATCTCGATGTCGAAGGCATGGTCCGCGCGACTGGGAAACCGTTGAACAGTTTTTGTCTGGCCTGCTTCAACGGCGATTATCCCCTGCCCGTCGATCCTGCACTCGACAAGTTCATCATGGAAAGACGCGAGCAACGCGCCAAAGCACTGGCCGATCACGAAGCCCAGCCCACGTTATTCACCGATCTGAAGTGAATTGTATGGCAGGCCCTTCGCCTGCCGAAAGGAATTGGCATCGGAGCAGTTGCCCTGCAACCTGTAATTGTGAAAAAGGCGTATGCGCGTGCGGGTGTCGATGTGGATCGCGCGAACCGGCTAAAACGCGAGATTGGATCGGTCGTTAGGCAAACGCACGGTCCGCAGGTGCTCGGTAGAGTCGGCGGGTTCGGTGGACTATTTCGGGCCAGCTTTCCCGGGATGCGCGAGCCAGTGTTGGTCGCGAGTGTCGACGGTGTGGGGACGAAATTGAAGATCGCGTTTGCGATCGACAAGCACGACACCATTGGCGCGGATCTCGTAAATCATTGCGTAAACGACATCGCTACGCTTGGCGCGCGCCCGCTGTTCTTCCTCGATTACATCGGCTGCGAAAGACTGGAGCGTCGCGTGTTCCAGCAGTTGCTTCTTGGACTTTCTCGCGCATGTCGAGCCGCTGGTTGCGCGCTGCTGGGAGGCGAGACTGCACAAATGCCCGGCATGTATCGAAGGGGCGAATACGATCTCGCGGGTTGCATCGTTGGGGTTGCAGATCGACGACGAATCATCGACGGCAGTGACATCAAACCGGGCGACGTCGTTCTCGGTCTCGCTTCAACTGGTTTACACACGAACGGCTATTCACTCGCGCGAAACATTTTGTTCGACAAGATGCGACTCAAAATCACTTCGGCTCTACCGGGATCGAAAATCACGGTAGGAGAAGAGCTGCTGCGCGTGCATAAAAATTATCAACCGCTTCTCGCAAAACTCCCGAGCAGCATGATTAAAGGGCTCGCCCATATCACCGGTGGTGGTTTGATCGACAATCTGCCGCGAATTTTGCCTCCAAATTGTGACGCTCTCATTGATACGAAAAGCTGGCGTGTCCCGCGCATTTTCCAAATCCTGCAGGAGAACGGAAAGATCGATCTTTACGAGATGTATCAGGTCTTCAATATGGGCATTGGGATGGCAACGATTGTCACCGAGCAAAATGCAAACAAGGTGATCTCGATGTTGCGTGCGAAGCGAATCGGTCGGATCGAACGCGGTACTGGCAAAGTGCGTTTGAAATTCTGATGCGCAGGCTTCGACAAGGAACGACGGCTTGGGTAGCCGTCGAATCTGGAATGTGACGGCGGGGAAGCCGTCACTCCTCGAGAGCGTCATCCCGGTAATTGCGGCGAAGCGGGATCGGTCGCGTTCACAGCAACCTCAAGTTCCGGTTCTGGTGTTGGGGCGACTGCCGTGCTTTTACGCGTAATTCGCTGCAGACCCGCTCGGAGCGCAGCCAGATCAACTAGTTCGGCTACTCGCGATTTTAACGCGCGCGCTCGCGTCCCCAGAAAAACCAGGAAAAGTCCGTAACCACTGAGGAACCACGCATCGATGTGGGAAATGTTCAGCTCGTGATAAATCAACAAGCTTATCGCGATCAGATTCAAAATGACCGTCGTAATAACCGTCCGGTTGCGAAGCCGTACTCGGGTTAAACATTTTCCACCACCGTGATATTCGGTGACGGTTTGCAGCGCGATGCTCCACCAGAAATTACCGTAGATTTGAATGTCCCAATCGTTCCAGCCGCTGTCGGTGGAATAGCGCCAGCCTTCTTCCTCCAGTAATTCAAACAGCGCGCCCAACAAATAGTGGCGGTCCCTCCCTTGTTCGCTCCAAAATACCCGGCGACTGAGGCTGCCTCCGATGCGGACACGTTCGGGTAAATGTTCATGTTTTCGAATGACGTTGGCCGGTGTGCGTTTGAAACGCAGCCACGTAAAATAGCGAGAAAATCCGCGCACCAACGGTTGCACGAACGCAAGAATCATGACCAGCAGACGCGCGCGCACCGTATCGAATTTCGGTTCGATCTGCGCACGCACCATGTACGAAAGCGCCACGCAAAAAGTGCCGCCCAGCATCAGGTAAGGAACGATGCGTAGCGCGGGCAGAAAAATGCCCAGGCCAAAGAGAAAAATTGTCAGTGCAAACCATTCGATGCTGCTCAGATATGCTGCGACGTCTGATTGCGGCGTTGGATAAATCGATTGGAAAAGTCCTTCGCCGAAAATTCCGTGATAGATCACCTGCCGATTAACAAACCAACTGAAGCGCGTAGCGCCGTAAATTTGGCCACGCCATTTGGCCGTGCCAGTGAGGCCAAAAAAGATCAGATGTTTAAAACGCAGCAGCGATTCCGCTTCGCCGTAGCCATCTTGCTGTTTCAGAAAGGCGCGAAGCGTGAACCGCCGATAATGCCACACGATCGCAGTTGGACTGAAGGCAATGACCCATCCCGCCTGTTGAACTCGCCAGCAGAAATCAACGTCGTCACCGGCCTTGCGATATTCGGGATCGAAGCCGGCCACGCCTTCAAATGCCCAGCGGTAAAAGGCCATGTTACAACCGGGAATGTGCTCGGCTACCGTGTCGGTAAGCAGAACGTGATTTGGCCCGCCCGGCGCCGCGGCAACGCATGCCTGTATCCAATCTTGTGCCGGCGGCGTGATGTTCGGGCCGCCCACTCCGGCGTAATCGCCACTCACAAGCGTGCCAATCAAATAGTAGAGCCAATCAGTGTCCGCCATACAGTCCGAATCGGTGTAGGCCAACACTTCACCTTTCGCGGCGGCGGCACCGGTGTTGCGGGCGTGACTCAATCCATGATTGCTCTGATGAATATAGCGCACCTCCGGGAACTGTGCGGCGACGTAGGCCGTGTCGTCAGTGGAACCGTCGTCCACAAGAATGACTTCGTACGCGGGATAATTGAGCTTACCTAACGAATCGAGGCAGGCAGCAAGAGTGCGGCCCCCGTTGTACGAACAGACAATAACCGACACGAACGGCAACCGCGGCAACGGAAGGTGAGGCAAAATCGAATCGTCTCGCCCAAGCTTCGCCTGAATGGAGTAAAACGCCTTCTTCGGCTCGCGCTCGCGCGTGACGATGCCGAATGCCCAGTCCGTGATTTCCTGGCCGCCGGTGAACCATTCGTCTGTCCAGGTAAAAAGAATCGTGCCGGCGAGACCGCATTTCACAACGCTGTCGATGTGCCAGCCGAGCATTTCTGCCTGTTCCTCCTGCGAATGCCGGATCGTGTCCATGCCGAATTCGCCCAGGATCAGGGGATGCTCTCCGGTGAGATTTTGCAGCCGCAACAGATAGCCTTCGAAATCACGCTGATTATGAAGGTAAACATTGAAACAGGAAAAGTCGGCGTTCTGCGGGAGCAGATATTCGGTCGGCGGATATGTGGCATACGAAAAGAGCGCATCGGGATCGATCGCCCGGCCGATCTGAATTAATTGCTCGACAAATTCAATCACGCGACGCGTGCCGAGCCAGCGCACCATCGTGCTGGAGATTTCGTTGCCAACCAGATAACCGAAGATTGCCGAATGCCCCGCCTGAGCTTTGACGGCAGCGCGGACATTTTCCGCGATCTGTTTGCGCATTGATCTTTCCCGCAGGAACTCGATGTGCTTTTCCCAGGGAAGCGTCACCAGTACCCGCATGTCCGCCGCGGCACACTGATCAAGAAACCAGCGCGGCGGCGAATGATAGATCCGCACAACGTTCAAACCTACCTCGCGCATCAGTGCAAGATCGGCAGCCACTTGCTCAGGCCGGCCAAGATAATTTCCCGCCACGTCCGGCTTGAACGGACCGTACGTCACGCCCTTAACGAAAAACTTTTCTTCGCCTTTGAAAAAAAATTTAGCCTTGGGTTGAATCCGGCAGTTTGCCTTCACAGCGTCAGTTCCCTTAGTCCATGCGCAGCAGCAGCGCAAAGGCTCAACTGTAGATGCAGCCGGATCCACTGCGGCGCCGACCACCCATGCCACTACAACTCTGACAACGCAGCACGCACAACAGCGCCCGTACGTTCCAGATCTTCCGTGGTATGCGCCGTGGAAATAAAGCCGGTCTCAAATTGCGACGGCGCGAAATAGATGCCGCGTTTCCGACATCCGTGAAAAAACCTGGCGAACATTTTCAGATCGCTTCGCTGCGCGCCCGCGAGATCGACAATTGGTCCTGCTGCAAAGAACAAACAAAACAACGAACCGAGCCGGTGAAACGTGATGTCGAGCTTCGCGTCTTTGATTGCCGCGCGCGCGAGCTCTTGAAATTGCGCGCCCAGTTCTTCGAGCAATTTCCATCCGTTGATTCGCTCAAGCGCGCGCAACTGCGTCAGGCCAGCAGTGAGCGCGATCGGGTTGCCCGACAACGTTCCAGCCTGATACACTTGGCCATCGGGCGAAAGCAGGTCCATAATTTCGGCGCGCCCGCCGAATGCCCCAACCGGCAATCCGCCACCGATTATCTTTCCCAACGCAGTAAGATCTGGCTTCACAGCGTAAATCTCTTGTGCGCCGCCGCGCGCAACACGAAATCCAGTAATCACCTCGTCGAAAATTAAAAGCGCACCGTTTCTCGGGCATTCGTCTCGCAAGGCAGACAAAAAGTTCTCTCTTGGAAAATAAAGACCGGCATTTGCAGGAATCGGCTCAAGAATTACCGCGGCGATTTGGTTCTTGTTGTCCTGAAATGCCTTCCTCACTAACTTAGCATCATTGAAGGGCAGCGAGATTGTGAGATCGGCAAATGCGCGCGGCACACCCGCGCTGCTGGGCCGGCCATGCGTGAGAGCGCCGCTGCCGGTTTTCACCAGAAGCGGATCCGCGTGTCCGTGATAACAGCCGTCGAACTTGATGATTTTATCGCGTCCGGTAAAAGCGCGCGCGAGACGGATGCACGACATCGTCGCTTCCGTACCACTGTTCACCATCCGCATCTTTTCGATCGATGGCATCCAATCGCAGATCAATTCTGCCATTTCGACTTCCAGCGGATTGGGAATCCCAAAACTCAATCCACGCGACGCAGCGTCGCAAACCGCTTCGACGACGACTTTCGGCGAATGACCAAGAATCGCCGGTCCCCAGCTACCGACGTAATCGATGTATTCATTTCCATCAACATCCCAGATCCGCGCACCTTCCCCGCGCGCGACGAAAAATGGCTCCCCGTCAACATTACGAAACGCCCGCACCGGTGAATTGACGCCGCCAGGAATGCGTTTCTGCGCCCGCACGAAAAGTTCGGAAGAACGCGAAGTCATAGACAAACCATTGGAGCAATGAAGTATTGGAGCGATGCGTTCATCATTCAATCCCATTACTCCACCACTTCAATACTCCTTCCAATTCCGACCGCGCATTGACACTTGCACTTGAAACCAGGATATTTTGCGTCCTCTCGATTCCGGCGGGGTAGCCAAGTGGTAAGGTCGCGGTCTGCAAAACCGCTATTCGCGGGTTCGATTCCCGCCCCCGCCTTCTCATCATGTTCGAGTTTTCCGGATAACGGATTTTTGGCTTAGTCATACTGGAGGCTTGCATATGGGATATGCCCCGTTAATAATTCTTAAGATTCATCTCGATATGGCACCGCGATGCTGAGCTCGTCAATACTCTCGCCCTCAGATTGCCCGGCTCAGGCCTTAGCCGATTTTGAGAAGCTTGTGGTTGAAGGCGGTGCAGTCGAGCCAGAAGGGTTAACGCAGCGCATTCGCAACGCCTCTCGGTTGTTGTTTCTCCGGGACCCAGATCGGCAACTCGTCGGAGTAGGTGCGTTGAAATACCCAAGATCCGAATATCGCGAAAGGGTGTTCGCGAAAGCGAGAGCAACCGCCCCAGCAGGTAGATACCGTGTTGAGTTGGGCTGGGTAGTTGTCGCTAAATCGCACCAAGGGCGAGGACTATCGGCTCGCATTATTGGGGAGTTACTCGCTTTGACTATGAATGAGAATGTTTTCGCGACCACCCGCGTAGATGACCGAGCCATGCGCTTTGCGTCTGCCTATGGATTCGAACCCAACGGAAATCCTTATCCGAGCGGTCGCGGCTACAATCTTGTTCTTTATCTTCACGACGCGGCGCCACAATCGACGAGCGAGCATGAACCAACGATCAATTACCATCTCTCCTCATGGCTCCGGGACAAGCAGGAGAAGCAAAGAGTTGGCGATTTTGAAATGACTTAGCCTGATCTGGAAGGACCGGTAAGATCGCTCACTTCTTGCACCATTACGACGGCAACTCGCTGCCGCCGTCACAGGAGAGATTCGGGGACGTTACTTCTCGGTTTCGCTATTGGATTCCTCGACTTCGTCGGAATGAGATGCTCCTGGCGCTCTTTAACACTTTAACACTTTAACACTTTAACACTTCAACGCTTCAACCTGGTAAAGCCAGATTCCTGTTTCCGATTTTAGGTTTCGGATTATTTTCCACGCCGATGCCACAGTTTACCTATCGTGCGCGCAACGCGCAGGGCGGTTTAGTTGAAGGAGTTCTAGACTGTCCAGATCGCGCCGTTGCGATCCGGCAAATTGAATCGCAACAGTGCATTCCGATTCGGATCGACATGGTGGATGCGGCGAAGGCCGCCGAAGCAAAACCGCGTGCGACGCCGCCCACTCAAAAAAAATTGCGGCTACTCGGCTCCCCCGAAGTCGCTACACCTGCGCGGAACCTGAAAATTCCGCACAGCCAGTTGCTCATTTTCACAGAGCAGCTCGCGAATCTGCTGCAAGCCGGCATGACGCTCGACGAGGGTCTGTCGGTTTTGGAGAAACGGTTGAAGCACCCCCGTGTTCACCAAATGACACACACGCTGCACCAGGCGCTGGTCGACGGGCGCAGTTTTTCCCAGGCCCTGAGCGAGATGCCGCGAATTTTCCCGCCGCTGTATGTGAATCTGGTGGCGGCAGGCGAGGCGAGCGGTGCGTTGCCGCAAATTCTGCTGCGGCTAGTGAAACATCTGATGCAGGCCAAAGACCTCCGAGACCGCGTCCAACAGGCGCTGATTTATCCCGCGTTTCTCGCGCTGGCCGGCGCCATTCTCGTTACGATTTTCATCACGTTCATGGTGCCGCAGTTGACCGGGTTCATGGCGCAAACCGGCGGCGCGCTTCCGTTGCCGACACGGATCTTATTGCAAATTCATCATGCGATCACCGGCTACTGGTGGGTTGCCGTGCTGATCGTGGTTGGCGCAATTGTCGGTTTCCGTGCCGCTGTTCGCACCCCGGAAGGACGCCTTGGATGGGACCGCTTCCGGTTGATGATCCCCGGTTATGGAGGCGTGATTCGCCACCGGTATTACGCACAGTTTGCGCGCACGTTAGGAACGTTGATGGAAAATGGCGTGCCTTTGTTGCGCTCGCTAGATCTGGTGAGTGAAATCGCGGCCAACCGTTTTCTTGAAGCGAAGCTTGGTGAGGTGCGCAAGGCGGTCATTGATGGAGCGACGCTCTCGGCTGCTTTGCAACAGCAGAAACTCTTTCCGGATTTGTTCACGGACATGATGGCCGTGGGCGAACAAACGGGGCATTTCGCCGAAACGATGCAAGCAATCGCCGATGTGTATGAGCGCGAACTTGACCGATCGGTCGGCGTGATTTCACAATTGATTCCGCCAATCATCATTGTCGTAATCGCCGTGCTGGTTGGACTGGTTGTATTCAGCATTCTGTCGGCCGTGTTTGAAATGACACACAGCTTGCAAATCAGACCGCATTAAACTGAGAGCTTGCAATGCAGGTTGTGTGTGAATAATCTCGCGAACTCAATGTTACTCCGGGCTGCGTTCGCGATCTTTTTGGCTGCAGTCTGCCGCGTCTGCGCGCAGGAAGCTTTGACTGATGCTTTGCCCGCTCCCCCCGAGGCGATTGCGCAGCCAGTGGCAGCAAGCGCCTGGCTTGATCTGCGTCAAACCACATCGCGCAATTCTAAAACTCAAGATGCGCCAGCCTGGGTCGAGGCGCTCACTCTTTTGCCGGGCGAAGTCACGGAAGGCGGTGGCGCGTCCAGAAGCATTTTTCGCATTCGCGTGACGCAACCGGGCCCGGATTATCAAGTCCTTTTTTTTCGGTTATTCTTTGACGACAAACCTAATCAGCAACCTGAGTTGATCGCATGGGACGAATCCGGCAGCCATATTTTGCGCTCCGGTACCCTGGGCGCGGGAATGAATCTGCCCAGCTCGGATTCGGTACTCATCCCGATGACCGGCGCCTCCGCAATCGACATCGAAGTGCCCGGAGACGGAAAAACAATTCGGGCAGCCTATTTGGATTGGATGACAGCCAGTGAGGTTGTCCATCCGGTCAACGTCGAACATCGCGACGTGATTCCCGAGCCGTTTTCATGTGTGCCGGCGCTGCACGCGCCGCCCGAGGACGTCGAGAACTTCGGAACTGTGACCGCCACTCTCGCGCCCGAAACAATTCGAATTGATACGCAAACTCAGCAAAGCGCGGCGTTCCAATTTCCCATTGAAGCCCAACCGCTCACTGCGCTGTTAACTTTTGAGATCGCAAACCCGCGCATCGACGTACCGCCGGAAGTTTACGTTAACGGTCAGGACGTCGGCCCGGTTGCACTGACGTTACCGGACCTTGCTGACCCTGGCTACCGCGGCGAATCCGAACCGCTTACCACCGAAATACACTTCAACTACACCGGATGGCTGCGCGCACAGAAAATTGTGCCGGCCGCGATTTTGAAAGTGGGTGCGAACGATCTGGCTGTGGTCAACGCGTCCGGCACCGGGCCTTCCGCAATTCGCGCAACGCAGATTCAGTTGAAGTACATTTGGGACAAATCGGATTATATTCTGCGAACCGGCCAGTAAAGTAGGCAGGCCCCATGGCCTGTGCCATCGCGGTTTTCGCAAGCGGGGCTGCTCACGCTATGTTGATGCCACTGGCAATTGTTGAAGATCAGACTACTGTAGTCGCGCACCGGGACTGAGGATTCCCCTTGATTCAGATGAGAACAAAAATCAGACAGCAGGGATTCACGCTACTGGAGATCATGCTCGTGGTGAGCATTATCGTGATCATACTGGGAGTAGCGATTTCAAAACTTGGCAACACCACTGCCATTGCCAAAACCATGCGCGTTCAGGCGGACGTCCAAGCGATCAAGACGCAGTTGCAATTGTACGAGAGCATGAACGGGTTTTTCCCAAGCACTGAGCAAGGATTGCAGGCACTGGTGACACAACCGCAAAATGATCCCAAACCGACACGGTGGTATCAGTTGTTTAGGGAACTACCCAAGGATCCCTGGGGCAGCGATTACATTTATCGTAACCCCGGTCTGAAAAATCCAGGCGGCTATGATTTGTATTCCGCGGGAGCCGACCGACAGGCTGATACTGCAGACGACGATTGGGGTGGCAACTAGAGGGGGGACGCCCGACCGTTTAATCTACTGCCTGGAAGGCTCAGCGCCTCCGGCTGGATTCTTCGAGTTTCTCGGGCTTCGCTGAATCATGCCACGCGCCCGCGGCTGAATCGACTCCCGAGAAGGAATTAGCTGTTGCAATTCCGGCGGCACGTTGGCTGGTAATTTTGGTAAATGCGCATTGGGGACGCCGGCGGGATTTGGAATGGAGGCCCCAAGGGCTCGACCGGCGGCACCTGTGCTCGGGGAGGACTGCGAGAGCAGTGCCTGATTGAACGTGAGCGTCGCAAAGTTTCCGTCCTTGCTGATTGTCACTTTGGTTGCTCCCACTTTGTCGGACCATTCGATGTTGGCAACGCTGTAACCATCCACCGGCTCTTTTGTGGTAAGATATTTCTTGAAGTTGTGATCTGACGTAGAAGCGATCGTCACCATGTCGCCGTCCTGCGATCGGGCGGCGTTCGCAATGTAAAGGTCCTTTGCAAAATCGGGCGTGGCAGCGGGCGCAGCTTCAGCGGTTGCAACTGCGAAGGGCGAGTGATCCACCATTTTCGCGTAGCGCTCGAAGCTATATTTGCCCGGAAGAACGTCCTCCGCCTGGCTGTAAGTTGCTCCGAGCAGAACAAGAATCAATCCGACCGTGAGAGAATGTTTCATAACTGGAGTTGGTACGTTAACTACTTTGGTTTTTGCGCCAGCGCAAACCAGCGGGCGATCTTAAACTTGCCTCGCATCATGGTAGGATCGGTTCCATCGATTGCGAGATTAACATTTTCGAAAACCACGAACGCGTCCGGGTGTTGCACGTCGAAAAGGAAATGCACCAGGGGCGGCCAGGGGCTTTTCGTTTCAATGGAAGCGAAAACCGTCTGATGATACGGCGTGGTTTCGCCCGTTCCGATAGCGGGATTTTCAACCTCAATGTTGTATTTGCCCGCGACTTCGTGCAACTGATCAAGCAGCGCGGAGGCTTCCGCGGGATTCTTCAGCACAGGTTGATGTTGCCGGAGCCACTCGTCGCGTTTTGTCCACATGTCGCGTTCCTTCACGTAAACAGCTTGCTCCGCCAGCTTACCCTTGCGCGTCGCCAACTCCCTTTGCGCGCTCCCGACTGCGCCCAGGACCGAACTTAAAATCCAAAGATTAAACAAGACCAACAACGTCCCGGCCACGATCCACGAGAGCAGACGCTCACGCGCATTCATTCTTTGGTACCACGCCGGCATCATTTCGGTTTTCCCTCCAATCGAAACTGCGCGTGGTTGTTGGGCAAAATCCGCGGCGCAGCCATATCAAATTGAAAGGTTCGCAAGTCCGGGTTTTTCTTGATCTTGTCGATGAAGTCGTAAGCGAGCGCAGCCGTGTTCGCTTCCCCATCCACTGAAATCTGCCGCGCTGATTGGTTGTAGGCAGTTATGCGCACGTCTGCAGATGGCAGACTTTCGAAAACATGCTCCAGGATTTCGACCGGGTAGTAGTGCGGATCGACCGCTGGTGCCAGCGCTTTCCATCTTGCTTCAGTCGCGCGTACGAACTCTGTCTCGGGCGCATCATGCGCAATGCGCCGGTCAAACCGGCCTAACTGAAAACGCAACAGTCCGAGATAGGCAAACAAAAGAACGACAATTCCAACATAAGCGCCACCTATCCAGACAAGCCGTTTCCGCCATTCTACCTGCCGCGTCAGTTGCAAACGGCGGCGGCGCCAGCTTTCCGGCAAAAGATTCAGTTTAACCGGCGCCGGCGGCAGCTCGATGCCAACGATCTCCGTAGGGCTCGCTAAAATCCCCTCCACCGTGTCACGCAACTCGTAGCAGGTTTCGTCGAGCAACACATTTGGATAGGAAGCATCTATCCCTTGCAGTTCGGCGCTTAATCGCAACTGTGGCAGTTCAAGTTGCAGCTGATCGCCGTTGCGTTCGATCGTCCGCGCAAGGCTAAGCTTTCCATTTTCCGTCATGGCGTAAACGAGCAACTCGCCTTCCGGATAAATCAGAAGAGCATTGCCCTTCGGTGCATAAGTGCTGGCGCGCTGCGCAGCATACACGGTGATCTGCCGCGGAATGTAACCCCGGTCCAACAACGGCGAAGCGACCTCGGCAAGTCGTTCGTTGCTGATTGCGATCGCAGAGACGACGCTTTCGTTTTCGCTTTGTTCGATCAGTTCGAAATCGCTGGTAACTTCGTCGGCCGGGAACGGCATTAACTTCTCGATCTGAAGCCGAATCATCTCCGGGAATTCTGCCGGATCGACACTGGGCAGACGGAATCGTTGCGCAATCACGGCCGAAACAGGCAACCCGAGCACAAACTCGTCGTCGGCAGAGAGCAGAGGCACCGCTTCTTCCAGCGTTTGCAGTTTGCGCACGGTCCAGGAACCGTTTTGCTCGGCTGAGCGGACAAAATTCCAGCCGTGGGAAGTCGGAATAATGAAAATGGATGGCATCCCGGTCTGGATACTAAAGCTCCTTCCAGCTGAACACCTGCGGCCGGCCCACTCCTGCCACTTGCTTGAGCACAATCATCTGAACCGATCGCGTAACATTACCGGATTTTCCTACGCTGACGATGCGAAACACAGGATTCGGGCTGTTGTACGTGATGAGGTTTAGAATTCCATTCGCCTGCGGTGATGTCGCAGTTCCGACGCCCTTCAGGCCAAGGAGAGTCTGCGCCGTATTTAGATCCATCTGGGCGTCGTCGGCTGTTCCATCGATTCCGTCCGGGCCATGCCGGGCTTGCAGGAAACGATCTACAAAATCATCTGGAATCCCGAACGCGCGTAACACGTCGCGTGAGGCATACGCTGCATCGATCTGCTGGCAACCGCCAATTACCGTAGTGAAATCTGCGTCCCACCCTGGATGCGAAGTGTACTTAGCCCATCCAAACACTTTCTTAAGTTCGTCCACAGAGGTGAGTGGCGCATGGGGCGGACGATAATCATCGGTCTCCTCCGGCGCGTTCAAGTGCTGCAACCCTTTAGTTGGCGATACCCAGTCGAGCAGTGAATCCATCATTACGTCCAGATCGTTTAGCTCTACGCCTTTTATGTTCAGATATTGGCGCAGAGTCTGTACCAGGACGGGGTTCTCTACTCCGCCAGGCGCCAGCAAGTTCAAATTAAAACGGCCACACTCGCCAGTCATCTGCACATCGTAACTGTCCCCGGCGCCCATTTTCATATGAAGGCTCGCCGAGGCAGGTTTGATCGTCGGATTCAATGCAACCTCTGCACCCGAGGATGCCATTGCCTCAGCGAACAATACACGGTTTGCATTCGCAGAAACCGTCAGCCGCGAATTGATATTCAACGCCCATGCGATCACCATCGCGCTGAGCAAAAACAAGGCCCAAAGCGCCAACAACAAGGCAGCGCCGAGCTCTGAATTAGGTCTAGGTTTCGTCATAAACACATCTGCTAATAAGGGGTTCGCCTTAACGGGATGATTGCTTCCCACGGATCGGCTGCATTGGGCCGGCCGACGCTGATCTTCACGAGCGACGGCAAGCGAGTTCCGCTTGCCCATTGAGGCAACCATGTATTCGCGTTCGGATCGAAATAGGTGATTTCAAGACTGGTCACATTCTTGATCAACGGCACCCACGTGTCGTGCCCTTCTGCGTTGTCGGAATCGTCCTGCGGCTCTCGCAAAACGCCAAGGTCCAACTGGTCGCTCTTTTTGTCGTCTGGTTGCAAGCGGAGGATAACCGTAAACTCGCCCGGCGCATAGCGCGTAAGCAGACCAGGTCCGGCACCTGAATCCCACCTTATCTCATCGCGCTCGCGATCGTTTAATTTGAACGGTTCTCCCATCATCCTTGCTCGAATCGGACTCAAGCTTTGCCACTCGGTCGTGAGCAAATCACGCAGCCCGCCATATTGCGCATCCTCTGCAGCCACCGCAGATGAAAACTGCAGGGCAGTCATGTTCGATTGAACAAAACGAAAAATCGCCATCGCCATCATTCCAAGGATCGTCACCGCCAACATGATCTCGAGGAGTGTGAAACCTCGATAGCAATGCCAAGCTGCGCCCATCCGATGCCTTCGGCAATTCGTCAAGCTAGCCGGAGCGATAAACATAAAACTGAATCTGTTTTGACTCTGGAACGCCGGCGTGCTCCCAATGGGCAGTCAACGTGACGATATTGATCCCGGTAATGAGCGTATTGTCAGGCTCGGTTAGAGCGGCAGGAGCGGTTTTCTGGTGTAAGGTTACCCTGCCATAATTGGTGTTGATCTTGAATTCCTTTTCAGCGTCGGGAACGGCTGACGCAGCTTGAACTTCTGCCATTCGATCGGACAAGATTTGTCGCACAGCGTTGTCTTCGGCGCTGATCGTGCTCGCATTGATACAATTCTCCACCGCGCGTCCAAGCGCAATCACGCCTATGGCAAACACGGCTACACCGATCAGTACTTCGTACAGGGCAAAACCCATCTGACCTCTCATCGCTGACCTCTGATCTCTTGCTCTATCTTGAAGCATATTGGATAAGTTCTGGTTGCCCGGTGAGCGGCGAGTAATCCGCCGTCCACGTGCCAGCCGGACCTTTGAATTGGACGATCGCGGGCTCACAGTTCCCCGATGGCCAGAATATCCATTCAGCAGGGTGTTTGCTCGCCAGTGCAGCCGGAAGCGAGAGCTTGAGCCAATTGCCCTTGCCGATGCCATAGACTTCAGTGGGTTTCGCTTCTTCATCTTCTGCAAAAACCTCCGGCCGCAACAAGACGCTGTTCTTGCTCCAGACAAGCAGATACGGCCGCCGCTCAGTCACACTGCGCTCCTGCGCCTGTTGTACAAGCTGATTGAAACCATCAAGAGATTGCTTCAACCGCCTGTTGGCGATGACGCCGCTCAAACTTGGCACCGCCAGTAAGAGTAACAGCAGCAATATAAAAATACTGAGCGCAATCTCGATCAGCGTAAACGCCCGAAACCGTTGCACCGACGAAGTTACTCGATCGACGCAAAATCACAACCGAAGCGCCGATGCCTCCTACGCATCGGGCACCCAGCCATCGACTGCAGTGAAAGCAATCGTCTCAGTCCACCAAGTCCTGTCGGCGCAGTACTCGAGAAAGGTATCGACCCGGGCTTCATTCACTTTGCCTGAACTGATGAGATCGTTGCGAAGTTCAGTAATTGTTTGGATCCAATAATCTGCCCAGCACGAGCCGCCGTTGTAAATCGCGGTTTCGGCTGTGCCACTGATCTTTATTAAGCCTAGTGCCGCGAGTCGAGCCGCAAGGGTGCGCCCGATTGTGTAATCGATTCCGCGTTCACGCGACCAGGCAAGCCAGCCATCCCAGAACGCTCGCACTTCTGACGGCTCGGCGACGCTGACCGGAAGAAAATCAGGCTCAATTAAGAGAAGCGCACCGCCTGGTCGGAGACTCGCAACCATGTTCACCATTGCCTCTTCGGCATTCGGGATATGATGAAGCACGGCGCGTGCTGTCACCAGATCAAACGTTCCGCACTCCACAGGAGCAGCGACAATGTCGCCCTGACGTAATTCAAGATTCGGGGCACGCATATCGCGACCAGAGACAAATCCAGATCCACAGCTACCGCCCTTCCGCCGGGCCCGACGCGTTCTGCGAGCCATGCAGAAATTGATCCGTTACCACATCCAACTTCCAAGGTACAGGCTCCTGGTCGCACAACGCCGAGCGCATCGATGTACCGCCGATGCATCGGATCCAGTAATTCTGACATTAATGCCAGACGCGTTCCCTCGCCCTTCAAATCATGTCCCAAAACGTATTTCGGCATGTGGCCTTGACCGTAAATTCTTGGAACACCAGAGACAAATCGGTGTGCAAGACGCCGCTAAAAAAAAGCAATCGACCAGCAGCACTAACGCTGTCTCTGTGTTACGTTCCGGCGCAAATGAAGCTCGCCCTGCGCATCGGCGTCCTCGCAGCCGCGGGGTGCGTAGTTGCGATGCTGATCTGGCAGGGAGTTACGGCCCAGGGTGCTCCTGATCCGCTGCGACCAGACACAAGTCCAACGGTAGCTTTTTTGGACATTGGAATTCTTGTTTTCCGCGAAGGGTTGGAATGCATCCTGGTGTTGGCAGCCATCACGGCGAGCATGACTGGACCCAAGCGCGGACATCGGCGGCCAGTGGCGTTCGGCGCAGCGTTCGCCTTTGTGGCTACACTGATCACGTGGCTCGTCGCTGTGCGAATCGTCGGCTCGCTTAGCGATAACATGTCAGCGCTCGATCTTCAGGCTGCCACCGGCTTGTTGGCCATCGTTGTTCTGCTGGTGATCATGAATTGGTTCTTCCACAAGATCTACTGGGGCGGCTGGATTCGCGCCCACAATCGTCGGCGCAAAGCCCTACTTGAAAACGCACGCACCGCTGAAATTTCACAGAGGCGCCTGTGGTGGGGATTGATTTTGCTCGGGTTCACCTCGTTGTACCGGGAAGGTTTTGAAGTTGTGCTTTTTCTACAGAGCTATCATTTGCGACTGGGCGGCGAGGTTGTGCTCAAAGGCGCGCTGATGGGTCTCATGCTGACCGGAATGGTTGCCGTGCTTACATTTGTTCTCCAGCAGCGTCTGCCGTATCGCAAAATGTTAATCACCACCGGCATTCTGCTGGGCGTCGTGTTGCTGGTGATGGTCGGAGAGCAAGCACAGGAAATGCAACTGGCCCACTGGATCCCCACTACGCCAATCAGTTTTCTTGAAACCCATATCCCGGCGTGGATGGGACTTTGGTTTGCTGTTTTTCCCACTGTTGAAACACTCGTTGCGCAACTAATCGCGGCAATACTCGTGGTCGGGTCGTATTTTGCCGCACGGCTCTTCGGCGGTGGTTCAGCCGGTGGAACCACGGTCGAAGCTCATGCACCCGGAATGGCAGCCATTAACGCTTAACTGGGAACGCCCCGCTGCTGCGCGTAACCGCGACGACCGCAGGCCGCCGCCTCTATCACCCTTTCGCGCAATTCCAGTTGAACGAAGGCGCAAGCTTTACAGTTTAGCCGGATGATTTCGTCGAGTTGCCGGGTTACTGCGCTGGTTGGGCTCATTTTGACTATTTCCATTTTGCCGGTTTCAGTCCGATCCGCTGCCTCCCCTACACCAACACGATCCACAGCCATCGATGAAAAGTTGTTCAATGGCATGCATTGGCGACAAATCGGGCCGTTTCGCGGAGGCCGCGCGCTGGCGATCGAAGGTGTGGTAGGTGAGCCGGACACATATTATTTCGGCGCGGTCGCAGGCGGCGTGTGGAAGACGACTGACGGCGGCGCAAATTGGACTCCGCTGTTTGACAAAGCACCGATTTCTTCGATCGGCGCGATCGCCGTTGCGCCGTCGGATCACAACGTGATTTATGTTGGTACCGGCGAAGCGGCGATCCGTGGCAATACGACCTACGGCACCGGAGTCTTTAAATCGATCGACGGCGGGAAAACGTGGGACAACGTTGGGTTGAAAGATACGCAGGCAGATCGGCGCGGTCATCGTCGATCCGAGAAATGAGAACGTAGTTCTTGTAGCGGCGCTGGGACACGCGTTCGGTCCGAATCAGGAGCGCGGGATCTTTCGCACCGCTGACGGTGGCAAAACATGGACGAAAGTCTTGTCCAAAGACGAAAACACCGGCGGCATCGATGTCGTTTTCGATCCGCACAATCCGAACATCGTGTTCGCATCGCTCTGGCAGGCGCGCACGGCAGCCGTGGTTTTTTTCCAGCGGCGGTCCGGGCAGCGGGCTTTACCGTTCCGAAGACAACGGCGTTACATGGAAACATCTTGAGGGAAATGGTCTTCCCGATGGAATTCTCGGTAGAATTGGCATCGCGGTTTCCGGAGCTGATTCAAACCGGGTGTATGCAATCATCGAGGCGAAGGACGGCGGTCTCTATCGCTCCGATGATGCCGGACAGCACTGGACCCGAGTGAATGACGATGGCCGATTTCGTCAGCGCGCCTGGTATTTCAGCAAAGTCTATGCGGACCCGAAGTCCGCTGACACGGTTTATCTGTTGAACACCGGACTCTTTAAATCGGTCGATGGCGGAAAGACTTTCAATCTCCTGCCCGCGCGTCATGGAGATCATCACGGGTTGTGGATTGATCCGACAAACCCAAACCGTATCGCGAATGCGAGTGACGGCGGCGCGAGCATTTCGACTGACGGCGGCAAGAACTGGACGACTCAAAACAATCAGCCGACTGCGCAATTTTACCACGTCGCAGTCGACAATGCTTTCCCCTATCACATTTACGGCGCGCAACAGGACAATTCGAATGTTGGCATTGCAAGCCGCACGGACTCGGGCGTGATCGGCCGGCGAAAATTGGTTTGAGGCCGGAGGCGGTGAATGCGGCTTCGTCGTGCCCGACCCGCGCGACTGGCACATCATTTATTCAAACAGCGAAGGGCTCATCAATCGCTACGACAAGAACAAGGAGGAAGTGCAGGACATCAGTCCACTGCCGCTCGATAATTCCGGTCACGGCGCCGTCGATCTCACCCATCGTTTTCAGTGGGTCTCGCCGCTGATGCTTTCGCCGCATAATCCGGATGTCCTTTACACCGCGGCGGAATGCGTTTTCAAATCGACCGATCACGGCCAAAGCTGGACGCAAATCAGCGGCGATCTCACACGGAACGACAAATCGAAACAACAGCCAAGCGGCGGTCCCGCTGACAAATGACATCACCTCAGTCGAATATTACGACACGGTGTTCGCGCTGGCCGAGTCGCCGGTAAACAAAGGAACGCTCTGGGCCGGCACGGACGATGGGCTGGTTCACGTCACGACTGACGACGGCCAGCATTGGTCAAAGGTCACTCCGAAGATGCCGGAGTGGAGCACGGTCAGCATCATTGACGCTTCGCCGCATGACGGTAACACCGCTTACGTCGCGGTGGATCGACACAAGCTCGACGATTTCAAGCCGTACATTTTCAAAACAACCGACCTCGGAAAAACTTGGAGCGCAATTACAACCGGAATTCCCGATGGCGCATATGTCCACGCTGTGCGCGAAGATCCCAAGCGCAAAGGCCTGCTTTACGCCGGAACTGAGCTCGGTGTCTTCGTTTCCTTCGATGACGGTGCGCATTGGCAGCCGCTGCAATTGAATCTTCCGGTAACACCGATTCACGATCTCGTGGTCAAAGATGACGATCTGGTCGTAGCGACGCACGGGCGGTCGTTCTGGGTGCTGGACGATTTGACGCCGCTTCGCCAGGTAAACGCGCAATCAGTCGCGGCCGACGCTATTCTCTATCAACCGCGAAACTGCATTGCGTTTGCATTACCCGGAGGAATTCGACAAACGCCAGCCAGTCGGCGAAAACCCTCCGCCCGGAGCGATCATCGATTATTATTTCAAGACCGCGCCGAAAGAGGAAGTTACGCTCGACATCCTCGATTCTTCGGGAAAAGTCGTCCGGCATCTTTCCAGCAAGGAAAAGAAAGAAAACGAGCAACCGCCTGAGTGGCCGGATCGAGTTGAACGCGTAAAGACAATTCCAGCCAACGAAGGAATGAACCGGTTCGCGTGGGATCTGCGTTACGATGATCCGATTCAAATCCCGGGGGCATTCTATTCCAGCACGGGACCGAGAGGTCCACTGGCGTTACCGGGGGATTACAAGGCGAAACTGACTGTTGGCAGGTAAATCGCAAACTGCGCCACTTCACTTGGCAGATCGATCCGCGGACAAAAGGACAGGAAACAGCGTTGCAAAAGCAATTTGCCTTGGCGACGCAGGTAAGTGATCGCATTTCGCAGTTGCATCAGGCGGTTAATGAAATCCGCGATCTCAAATCACAAATTCAAAATCTGCACAAACGCTTTGGAGACGATCCGCGTTTAAAACCGGCACTCGCAGCTGCGGACGATCTCGATCACAAAATGTCCGACGTCGAGCAGAAGCTGATTCAGGTGAACATGAAAGGTTCGGAAGCCAACCTCGCTTTCCCCAACATGTTGAACGAACGGTTCGATACATTTAGCCACACGATCGAGACCGGCGATACCGAGCCGACCAAACCGCAACTCGACGTGTTTCAAATGTTAAGCAGCCAGCTTGATGAGCAGTTAAAAAAATGGTCCCAACTCAAGAGCGAAGACTTGCCGAAGGTAAGCGAATTGATCAAGGAGGCTAACTTGCCTGCGCTGATCATCATCGAGTCCAAGAAAATCCAATCGTAAGCGGTAGTCGCTCCCGCGACAGCAACGCTCGCAAGTTCGCCATTCCGTTGTTTAATGACTCAAATCGACAAGGCCGTAATACTCGCAGCGGGCCGCGGCACTCGGATGCGTGAACTTACCTCCGAGCTTCCCAAGCCGATGATCAAGGTGCGCGGGAAGCCAGTGTTACAGCACATCGTCGAAGGGCTTTGCAATGCAGGTGTCCGCGACTTGCTTCTTGTCGTTGGGTATCGCGCCGACAGCGTGCAGGAATTCTTCAGTGACGGGTCGCGCTACAACGTCGCCATTCGGTATGCTACCCAAACCGTGCAAGATGGGACGGGGCGCGTTGTCGATCTCTCTCGCGATTTCGTCGGTAATCGTCCATTTATTTTGGCCTACGGCGATATTCTGGTCGATCCGACGAATTACAAACGCCTGGTCGATCTTCCCGACGACGCTGAAGCACTGCTGACAGTCACGCGCGGCGAAGACGTATCCAAAGGCGGCGCTGTTTTCGTAAATGACGAGATGCGACGTGCTCGATCTTCGCGAGAAACCAAAACCGGGTGAACCGACGAGCCCGTGGTATAACGCCGGGCTTTACGCGTTTCGTCCAAGCATTTTCGATTTCACCGCGAAATTGAAACCGTCGCCCCGCGGCGAATACGAACTGACCGATGCCATCTGCGACCTTGCGCATTCCGGTAAAAAGGTGAAAGCGCTCGAGCTCACGGGTGAATGGGCAGATGTGCGCGATCCCGACATCCTGTCGCGATTAAATTCACAACTTTAAGGCAAGCCAATCACCTGCCGCCTTCGAAATGTGGCGACCGAAGCGACTGCCTTACAACAAAATGCCGATCTCAGCGTGTTTGCTCGGCGGCTTCGGCCGGCGGTTCCTCGCCGATTTCTTCTTCGATTTCGCGCCGCCATTCGCGCGAGAGCCACGGTCGCAGCACACCGTAAAGCAAGTAGGCCAGGAACAGAACCGCCGGCATCCATTCATAATTCAGCAGGGTGAAAATAAGAATAAGGATGATGATTAGAAAGCGCGGAATCGATTTCTTCGTCTTCCAATTGATCTCTTTGAAGCTCGGATACTGGAAGCGGCTGAACATCATAAAGGAAAGAAAGAGCAACAAAGGCGGTAGAACGAAGCGCCAGTTGCCGAGACGATGTTCACCTTCGGCCAGCCAAAGGAGAAACAACGTGATCGACGCAATTAGACCGGCGGCAGCGGGGATGGGAAAACCTGTGAACGTGTTTGGGTGATTGCCTGCGTCGTTCTTCGCGCCCGCTGTATTGAAACGGGCCAGTCGCAGCGCGCCGCAAGCAAGGTAAACAAACGCGATGATCCAACACGCGCGAGGGAACTCCTGCAACACGACCCGATAGACCATCAACGCAGGGGCAAGCCCGAACGAGACAATATCCGCAAGCGAGTCGAATTCGCGACCAAACGCACTCTCGTGTCCACCCAGCCGTGCTAGGCGTCCATCCAAAAAATCAAAGACAAATGCGCCGAGAACAAACCAAATGGCTTCGTGAAAACGATCAGAGGCAAGATCGGCATTGGTACTTTGCAAAAGCGCGCCTTCCAAGAATTTTGAGCGTGGCGGTAAATCCGCAAAACAGATTGCCCGCCGTCATCAAATTCGGCAGAAGATAGATTTTTGATGGCTGTTCGTTCATTAATCAGGCAGTCGCGCGATGATTGTCGATCCACCGAGAACGTGATCGCCTACTTTCACAAGAATTTCAGCGTTGAGCGGCAAATATAATTCCGTTCGCGAACCGAAGCGAATCATTCCGAACCGCTCGCCTTTTTCCAATTCGTCTCCGATTTGTGCCCAGGCCACGATGCGTCTCGCAATCGCTCCCGTGATCTGACGCACCACAATCGTGACGCCCGAATTCTCGAACGCCCACGTCATCGATTCGTTTTTCTCCGAACAGTCCGGACTGCGCGCGTCGAGACAAAGTCCTTCGTGATGCTGACGGTAAATGACTCTGCCATCGATTGGCGCGCGATTGGTGTGCACGTCAAAAATCGATAGAAAAATTCCGACGCGGCGCGTTTTGCTCTTGAGCACATCGTCTTCAATCGATTCCCCAATGTCCATCACCGTTCCGTCAGCAGCGGCAACGATCATCTTTGGATCCGACGGCACTGAGCGTTCGGGATCACGGAAAAACGCAACGGTGCACAAAAAAAGCAGTAAAAAGAACCAGAATGCCCATGCCGAGAAGAACCCAAAACCGACGGCGATCAACGCAAGAAAAGCCAGGATCCAGCGTGCTTCCCAGAGGGCTTGGAGGCGCATAAAGAGCACTATTTTCGGAGTTCGAAAAGGGCTGGTCAAGACGCTAAAATCGGCGCCGGCAGGATCCCGGGGTCGACCACAATATAGTGGGCTCGGACGCCGCTCTGCCTCCAATTAGTAGCGGAAAGAACCCGGTCTAGATCAGAGATTATTTGTTGTTTCGCAGTTCGTATTCGGCTATGCTGCTCTTGTGGGGCGTTTGGCCCCACTTTTATGGCGCAAGTTCAAGAGGAAATTCCGGGCGAAAAAATCGGCACCTCGACCGGAATTGCCGCCACCCAAAAGTACGACGCGGCGCAAATTGATAAGCTGGAAGGTCTCGAGGCCGTCCGGAAACGGCCGGGCATGTTCATCGGAGATCCGGACGAACGCGGATTACATCATTTGGTTTACGAAGTTCTCGACAATTCCATAGACGAACATCTCGCTGGATTTTGCACAAAGATCGAAGCGGTAATCCACGTCGATGGATCGGTCTCGGTGCGCGATAACGGTCGCGGCATTCCAGTTGATATTCATCCGAAATGGAAGATGCCGGCGATTGAGCTGGTGCTGACCAATCTGCATGCTGGCGGAAAATTCGGCCAAGGCGCATACAAGTATTCGGGAGGGTTGCACGGCGTCGGCGCGAAATGCACAAACGCTCTCTCGGAATGGTTTAAGGCGGAAGTCTCGCGCGACGGCAAAGTCTATCACATGGCCTTCGCCAAGGGCAAAACGACCGACAAACTCACAGTCATCGGCGAAGTCAAAAACAAGAAGACAACGGGCACACTTATTACCTTCTTGCCTGACCCGACGATTTTCACCATCACGAGCGAGTTCAAGTTTGAACGACTGGCCACACGCTTGCGCGAGTTGGCGTTTCTTAATCCAGGTCTGGAGATCACGCTCACCGATGAGCGCATCGACCCGCCAAAGAAGGAGCGATTCTATTATAAACATGGCATTGAAGAATTCGTAAAGCAGCTCGGCGAGAACAAGCAGGTGCTGCATCCGAAGCCAATCGCAATCTCGCGACAACGCGATGAAGTGTTTGTCGATGTCGTGTTGCAATACAACGACAGCTACAACGACCAGATTTTGCCGTTTGCCAATTCAATCCCGAATCCGGATGGCGGCACGCACCTGACTGGCTTCCGCACCGCGCTCACCAAGGCCGTCAATCAATACGCGAAATCAAACAACTTTCTCAAAGAGAAAGATCCGTCGATTTCCGGAGACGATGTGCGCGAAGGATTGATTTGTGTGCTCAGCGTCAAGTTGCCCAATCCGCGCTTCGAATCGCAGACCAAGGTGAAGCTCGTCAACACGGAGATCGACGGGATCGTAAACTCGGTCGTCTATGACGGCCTAATGACCTATTTCGATAAGAACCCGCCAGTCGCGCGACGGGTCTTCGACAAAGTTCTCACTGCAGCGCGAGCGCGAGAGGCGGCTCGAAAAGCCAGGGAAACAATTCGCAAGGGAGCTCTCACCGGCGGCGGCTTGCCAGGGAAATTGGCTGATTGCTCCGAGCGCGATCCGGAACTGACTGAGCTTTACATCGTGGAAGGCGATTCGGCGGGAGGCTCCGCTAAACAGGGACGCGACCGGCGTTATCAAGCCATTTTGCCTATCCGAGGAAAATTAATAAACGTCGAAAAAGCGCGCGAGGATCAGTTCCTCAAAAACAATGAGATTCAGTCCATGATTACGGCCATCGGCACCGGGATCGGCAAATCCAGAGAGGATGGCAACGGCAAAGACGAAGGTCGCTTCGATATCACTAAGCTGCGCTACGGCCGGATCATTATCATGACAGACGCAGACGTCGACGGGTCGCACATTCGTACTCTGTTGCTTACGTTCTTCTTCCGGCAGATGACCGAGCTCGTGCGCGCAGGCAGGATTTACATAGCGCAACCACCGCTTTACCAGATCAAGCGGAGGAAACGCGAAGAATATGTCGATGACGATGCCCGGCTAAACAAAATACTCATTTCGCTAGGCGCAGAGGACGTGCGATTAAAAAATCTGGCCGATGACAAAGAAGTCACGGCGACACACCTGAAGGATATCCTCGAATCGCTCGAGAAGCTTGCGAAGTTAAGCGAAGTGGTGCGCCGTCACGGCGGTGATTTCGAAACCTATCTTTCCGAACGCAACTCGAAATCGGGCAAGCTTCCAACGTATCTGGTAAAGGTGCGCGACGGAAACGAGGAAACGGTGCATTATTTTGACGACGAAAAAGCAGTCCGCAATTTTCACCAGGAAAATCTGGATCTAAATCTGTTCGATACCGAGCTTGGCCAGGAATTGCTCCCGTTAGGCGAAGCGCCAGCGCGCACGGATGGAACACGCAGACGCGGCAGGCTGATCGAGCTGCACGAATCAGCTGCGATCGAAAGAATTATAGCCGAACTGGCGCGGAAGGGTTTGAAAGTCGCCCATTATGCGACGAGTGACCAGCCGATCTTCGAACTGATCGAAGGCGAAGGCGAAAAAGTTGTTTTACATGCGCTGTTTTCGATTCCCGAAATACTCGAGAAGATTTTGGAGATCGGCCGCCGCGGAGTGCAGATCAAGCGTTTCAAAGGTCTCGGCGAAATGAACGCCAAGGAGTTGTTCGAGACCACGATGAATCCGGAGAAACGCAAACTCTTAAAGGTGGACTTGAATGAGGACAACGCTGTCGACGCCGACAAAATGTTCACGATCTTGATGGGCGACGTGGTTGAGCCTCGCCGTCAATTCATCGAGGACAACGCGCTAAACGTGCGCAATCTCGACGTATAAACCAGATGGGAGGTTTGTTTCACAAGCTGCGTCATCCGCGCCGCTGTTACGTGGTTTGCACGATTCCGCGCTCTGGCAGCAATTTGTTAACGGACGGATTGCGCGCAACCCGCCGGGCAGGTATGCCGAAGCAATTTTTTTTGCCGAAGTTTGAATCTCGGTTTGCCGCAGAGCTCGGGCTCGACGCGAATGGTGATTATGCCACCTACGTGCGTGGCGTCGTGAACGGCAAAACAACACACAATGAAGTGTTCGGTTTTAAACTGATGAGCTGGTACTTGAACGAGTTCCTCAAGAGGCTGCGAGAGACACACGGTTTCGGAAACTCTGCGACCAGCGATCTGGAGCTGTTGCGCGGCGCTTTTCCGTGTCTTCGTTTTGTGCGCATCGTGCGGCGTCACAAATTACGGCAGGCATTGTCCACGGCTCGCGCACTTCAGACCGGCCTTTGGAAAGTGCAGGAAGGCAAACGTAGTTTGCGAGAACCGGAGTTCGATCCTGACCTAATCGAGCAATCACTGCACGAAGCTGAACGGCAGGAGAAAATTTGGGACGATTTCTTTCGACGGATCGAAGTGAAACCATTCCTGGTCGAGTACGAAAAACTTTGCCAGGACTACGAGACGACGATCCGCGCAGTGCTGAATTTTTTGAGAATCAAACTTCCGTCCAATACGCGCGTGGGCACGCCGCTGACGACTCGGCAAGCTGATGAGATCTCTCGAATCTGGGAAAAACGCTTCCTTACCGAGCGTCCTTTCGCGTACTCGCCGGCACACGGCTAAGTAAGCACCATGTTAAACCCAAACGAAAAAATTGAACCGATAAATGTAGCGGAGGAAGTATCGCGCTCCTTCCTGGATTATTCGATGTCGGTCATTATTTCGCGCGCGTTGCCGGACGCACGCGACGGACTCAAGCCATCGCAGCGCAGAATTCTCTATGCGATGCACGACCTTTCTCTCTTTCCCGGACGACAGCATCGCAAATGCGCGAAGATATGCGGTGACACGAGCGGAAATTATCACCCGCACGGTGAAGCCGTGATTTATCCTACGCTCGTCCACATGGCGCAGCCCTGGGCGATGCGCGAGAGGCTGGTCGATGGGCAGGGTAACTTCGGCTCGGTTGAGGGCGATCCCCCCGCAGCGATGCGTTATACCGAAGCGCGCATGACGCATCTGGGCGCCGCACTCATGACCGACATGGACAAGGACACGGTCGATTTCGTCCCAAATTACGACGAAACCCGCACTGAGCCAACTGTTTTCCCAGCTGCCTTTCCAAATCTGCTTGTTAACGGCGGGACCGGCATCGCAGTGGGCATGGCGACCAATATTCCGCCGCACAATCTTAGCGAAGTGATCGACGGAATCTGCGCGCAAATCGACGATCCCGACATCGAGCTGGACGAACTGATGAAGCACGTGAAAGGCCCGGACTTTCCCACCGGTTGTGTCATCTGCGGCGTAGCGGGAATTAAACAATACCTCCAGACTGGCCGGGGCAGTATGAAGGTGCGCGGCAAAGCCGGCATCGAGGAACTTAAAGGCGGCAGGGAGCAAATCGTCATCACTGAAATTCCATACAACGTCAATCGCGCCACCCTCGTCGAACGCATCGCGTCGCTCGTGAACGAAAAGGTGCTAACGGAAATCAGTGCCGTTCGTGATGAGTCGGATGAAAATACGCGGGTCGTTATCGAGCTGAAGCGCGACGGCAATCCAAAGGTCGTCATCAACAATCTCTACAAGCACACTGCGATGGAAAGCTCCTTCGCGGTCATCATGCTCGCGATTGATCATCGGCGGCCCAAACTACTTTCGCTCAAGGAAGCAAACGCCTGCTACATCGAGCACCGCCGCGAAGTCGTGCTTCGCCGCACCCGCTTTGAATTGCGTAAGTCTGAGGAGCGCGCCGAAACGCTCGAAGGTTATCTGATCGCGCTCGCCAATCTGGACGAATTCCTCCGCATCATCCGCGGATCTGCCAGTCGCGATGAAGCACGAGTGAAATTGCTGGCATTCGAATTCACCAAGCACCAGGTCGAGCAGATCGGCATATTGATTCGCAGTGAGGCTCGCCTGACAAACGGTCGCTACGCCTTCAGCGAACATCAGGCTGACGAAATCCTTAATCTTCGACTGTATCAGCTTACCGGGCTCGAGCGCGAAAAGATCGAGAAGGAATACAAGGAATTACTCGAATCGATCAAAGACCTTCGTGACATTTTGGCCAAAGAGCAGCGGGTCTTCACCATCATCAAAAAGGAGCTGCGTGAGATCCGTGACAAATACGGAGCGCCGCGCCTGACAGAGCTCGCGCCGGATCAAGCCGAGATTAACATGGAAGACCTCATCGCGAACGAGGGTTGTATCATCAGCGTCACCCATGGCGGTTTCATCAAACGCACGGCCGTGAGCGCGTTTCGAGCCCAGCGTCGCGGAGGCAAAGGCGTGATCGGCATGCAGACGCGGGAAGGTGCAACCGAGGAAGAGGAAGGCGATTTCGTCGAGCATCTTTTCGCCGCCACGGCGCACGATTATCTGATGTTCTTTACCGCCACCGGACGTGCTTATGTGGAAAAAGTCTACGAAATTCCCGAGATGGGACGCGCGGCGAAAGGCCGCTCGATCGCGAACATTCTCGAACTCAAGCCCGACGAAAAAATCGCAGCCACGATTCGCGTGCAATCCAAGAAATCAGGCACCGGGCCGAATGCTGTCGACCAAACATGGGACGAAAATCTGCACATTGTTTTCGCGACGCGGTCCGGCATCGTTAAAAAATCGAATTTATCCGACTACGCGAACGTCCGCCGCGGCGGGATCATTGCCATTCAAATCGAAGATGGCGACCGACTCATCGACGCGAAGTTAACGAACGGCAACAACGAAATCGTGTTCATTACGAAAGACGGCATGAGCTTGCGCTTCCATGAAGAACAATTGCGCGATCAGGGCCGCAACACCGTCGGGGTCTGGGGAATTCGCCCACGGAAAGGCGACCACGTCGTAGCAATCGCCATTCTTGATCCAGACGCAATGTTGCTAGTCGCAGGGGAAAACGGAATTGGCAAACGCACCTCGTTTGATGATTACCGGCGGCAATCACGGGGCGGTAAAGGCATCATCACCATGCGAACCGGTGAAAAAACCGGCGAGGTTGTTGGCGCGCTCACAGTTCGTGAAGCAGACGAGATCATGTTAATCACGAACAAAGGTCAGATGGTGCGAACCCGCGTCAAAGAAATTCGCGAAACGGGCCGCAACACGATGGGCGTAAAACTGATGGACCTCCGTAACGGCGAAAAGCTTCAGGCAATCGCGCCGGTGGTAAGTCAGGCTGAGGAAGAGGAAGCGCAAACGGCCGACACGACGGCGGAAAAATCCTGATCGCAAAAAGGGGCGAAGTCGCTCTAGCGTCTCTCAGTAGCCGTTGCCGCTCATATGCGTCGTTGTCGTCGTAGTCTGAGTAGGTGGCGGGGGCGCCGCTGTGACCGTGGTTTGACGCGTTGTAGTCGTGGTCGTTTCGGGCGTACTGGAGCAGGAAACCAGCACCAAGCCAAGGACCGAAATTGCAGAAGCAAGTATGATTGCATTTTTCATAGCGTGAATGGTTTGTTCACAACCGATTCGTCACGAGTTGCGTCGGCAGATGTATTTGGTAGAAGATTCTTCTCAGATTTCGATTTTGCCGCGCTGTCTCTTTAGCTCGCTACGTCTGTGTTTTCCCTCCAATATTTTCCGCTTCAGTGCCGCCGGCCGCGGCGATTTCCCTCGGCGCGCCTTTTCACGCGCCGCGATTTCCGCTGCGCGGCGCTCCTCCCGCGCATTCGAGATGGCATCGAACAAGCGTTCTCGCACGAGCTTTCGGTTTATTGCCTGCGACCGCGAATCCTGCACTGTCACGCTGATCCCGCTCGGCCGATGCCGCAGCGTCACCGCGGTTGAAACTTTGTTGACGTGCTGACCGCCCGGACCGCTTGACCGGGCGAAGGTTTCTTCGAGATCGGCTGCCGGAATCCCGAGTTGCTTCATTCGCTGTAATTTGTCGTTCTCAACCATAGCGGCGGAATCTCTTCCAAAACTCAGACCAGGTTTCACGCAAATGTCGACAAACGAAAATGTCGGCATGATCCGAAGTCTCCTCGTTTGCGACGCCATATTTGTTCGTGACGTGGCCGACCAACTCGCAAGATTCAAAATATCGATCCCCAAATTCGCGAGAAAATCCGATTACGATCAGCGTCTCGGGAGGCGGATCGCCGTACCCGCGCGCCCAAAATGAATTCGTGCCGCAAATGGCTTCCGGCAGCCCATAGTTTTTTCCATAAAGGTTAATCGCACCAGCTTCGCCATAATTTCCAGCGAGAATCGCGAAACGCGAGTGCTGCGTCGGGCCTAACGAGTCACGAATGTTGGCGACTCTTTGCACCAACTCCGGCCAGCCAATTTCTTCACGGAAATCCTCGTTGATTTTAAACGCCCGCCGTGCCCAGCCGGAATCAACTGGAGCCACCGCGATAAAGTACGCCAGAGCAAAAAATATCGTTATTACAACCGACGCCCAGGCAAGCGCACGAAGGAGAATCTGCCAACCCCGACGCATGTCGCCGATCAATTCAGCTCCAAAAGCTGCACCGCCGGCGTACAAAAGGGGATAAGCCGGAGCGAGGTAATAGCCGCGACCTTTGGCAACCAGAAAGGTAATCAGAGGAATTATGTACAAGTATCCGACCGCGCGAAAAGGTCGTCCCGCTTTCGATGCGAAATAAAAAAACAAACCAAGTATTGCCAAAGGCAGTGTGAAGAGCGTGAGCTCTAGTTGATCGGGCAAAAAATTTTTCGTTCGACCAATGCGCACGTCCCGTTCGTGGATGTGCCGGAGAAAATCCAGTGACACGAAGTCGTATCGAATTTGCCACATCAGATTAGGCAAAAAGATCAGCAGCGACGCTGCCACACCGAGCCACAACCATTTGCTTCGAAGATCGGTGCGAAGATCCGTAAAGACCACGCCTGTAGCAATGGCAAGCGCGAAAACAAGCATGCTGTATTTCGTCAGCATGCCGAACCCAATGCAGCCTCCGATTGCGAGCCACCATCGCGGATCGCGTGTTTTGCACAGCTGGACGAAAAAATAGGAACAGGCAACCCACGCCAAATAGTCGAATGAAACATACTGCATCAGACTTCCCGCGCCGAGCGCGAACGGAATCGCAGCCGAGGCGGCAAGGGCTTGCGCCCCGGTCTTCCCACCCAATTCGCGCGCCATCAACCCTGTCAAAACAATTGCGACTGAAGTCGAAACCGCGGCGAAGAATCGGAATCCAGTTAACGACTCGCCAAATAATTTCAGCGATATCCACCCGAAGAAAGGGGTTACCGGGGGATAGGCGACGTAACCCCATGCAAGATGTCGTGCGTCGTCTAATGTCGCCAACTCGTCGCGGTGAAAACCGTAACGCCCGCCGGTCATCAGGTGAATGAACAAAACAGCCGTCGCAAGCGCCACTAAGATTACCAAACCCCGATTACATCTGCCGTTGCGATCGTCGGTGGACATGTTAACGAAAGCAAAACTTGTCGCACTCTTAAAGGCAAATCTGCAAATGGCTAACGATAGCCGGATTCGAACCAGCGCGAGCCGAATGCACTTCCTCATTAGGTTGTGGAGGTCCCAAAGCAGAAGCTGGGACTTACAACAGGTCATTATTTTCATCGGTCTCTCACTGTTCTTACTCTCAAGCGAGAGTTTTGCGCAGAGCGGCACATGCGCGGGAATGAATATCGGTCCCGGCGCGGATCTAAATGGGTTCATCCCATTTCCGGCTAACAACGCCTGGAACACCGAAATTTCTTCGACGCCGGTCGATCCAAACTCGGACAATATCATCGCCTTCATCGGAGCTAACTCGCCGCTGCATCCTGACTTTGGAGCAGGACTCTATCATGGGAGTAAGATTGGTATTCCCTACCAGGTAGTGGACACTGGGACTTAGGAAAAGGTTCCAATCAGAATTGTCGCCTATAAGACTGACTCTGATCCTGGCCCGATGCCCGTTCCGCCAAATGCTCTCATTGAAGGCTATCCAAATCCAGATGATGGAGACCGCCATGTCTTGGTCTTAGATCGCAACGGCTGCTGGCTCTATGAACTCTACCGCGGTTTTAGAGGACAGGGCGCTTGGAAAGCCGACTCCACCGCGATCTGGGACATGACGGTTAATGAGCAACGCCCTTATACCTGGACGTCGGCCGATGCTGCTGGGCTGCCCATTTTTCCAGGGCTGGTGCGCTACGACGAAGTCCTGGCCGGGGCGATTAACCATGCCGTTCGCGTAACGGTGCCGGTAACAAGGCAAGCGTTTACGCCTCCGGCGTCCCACTGGGCCTCGTTGGAGACGAGCCCGAATGCGCCGCCGATGGGGATGCGGATGCGGTTAAAGGCTAACTTTGACATTTCGGGTTTCCCGCCTAACGCCCAAGTGTTCCTGACGGCTTTGAAGCAGTATGGACTTATCGTAGCGGATAACGGCGGGGCAATGTTTATCAGCGGCGCTCCCGACGAACGGTGGAATAATACCGAACTCGATCAGCTCAAAACGCTCACTGCGTCGGACTTCGAAGTCGTCTTGATGGGAGCAGTGTACACGCCTGATAATGTTCCAACCGGCCCCTCGCCAAGAGTGTCCAGCTTTACGGCGGATCCTCCGACGATTGCGGTCGGGGAATCCTCCACCCTTTTCTGGAGCGTGGCGAACGCGATCTACACCATCGTCTCACCAGAAGTAGGACCTTCGCGTGAAACGAGTGCAGTGGTGCAACCGACGGTTACGACTACCTATCAACTCTACGCGACTAACCAATATGGCCGGACTATCCGCTCCGTAACTGTCACAGTGCACTGAGCATCTAAGGTCACCGCGTCGCGCCGTGTCGAGGGCTTTTCTTTGAAGAGTAACGCAAAAAAGTTCTGGGTGATATTCCAACAACGGCCTGCAACCTGTATGCCCAGCCAGTCAAAATGCTCGGCGCGCGAGTAAAATGGGAATGTTCCCGAACTGGCCGGCGTAGCAGAACTGGCAGGCTACAAAGGTTTTACCGAATACGCAAAGAAGACCGAGAGCGACCAGACGAATCATGGAGGACGCTGCTCAAATGTCTTTATGCTCCGAGAGCCGTTGAATTGATATTGCCTGCTCTCAATGAAAATCAACATCGGCTCCTGTGAGTTCCTCAGGCACCGATGCTCGTGGTCGGAACATTGAGAACCACGTTGTCAATTCCAGTACGAATCCGCTTGCGCCATTTCATAAACCAGGAGACCGCACACTCGATGGAAGTGCTGGCGAGCATGCTTCGCCCTTCCAGAGAGAAAGAACCGGCAAGATACGGAACGGGCAAAAGAGATGGCCCGCATTGGCGGCTTGATGCTTTATCGGCAATGCGCTTGGCGTCGTGGTATCCGATGTCTCCACCTCAGCGAGGACCCTAACCAATTTGGCGTGGGTTCACCTCGCTCGACCGTTTCAACGAGATTCGACTTGGAGGAACCAGGTCCAAGTCCGTCGATGGAAGCAATGTTTAAATAAAAAAAGCTTGCTTTTTTCAACGCGTGCTGCATAAGATAGGGCTGATTCCGTATCGACTGACAACCCCCATGGAGGACCGTATGAAACGTCGACAGAACCTTTGGTTAACTCTCTCTATCTTTGCACTCACCAGTAGCGCTCTCGCAGGTTCATTTGATCGACCGACTCCGCTGATCCCGAACGACGCCCCCAAATCGCCGAATGAAGAAGTGTTCGAAATGTTTCATTTCTTCATGCCAGAAAACGGCTTGCCTCCTCACCAGAAGAAGATTCCGGCCCTGTTACCTGGCACCCCTGCCATATTCCCGCTGGAGTTCCGCACTATCGACGGGACAAACAATAACCTGAGCAATCCGACGCTGGGTTCAGCCAACACACCGTTTCTGCGCACAACAACCGATGCTTATGGCGACGGTTTAAATACGCCCGCGGGCGCAGACCAAAGGGGCACACGTGACATCAGCAACCTGGTCGATGCCCAGACAGGTTCGGTCTTGATCGCTCTGCCCGAAAGCGGCTTCTGGTGGGGGTGGGGCCAGTTCATCGATCACGACATGACTCTTACTCCCATTACGGTGCCGACCGAAACCTTCAATATTCCAGTTCCCGCATGTGATCCGGTGTTTGATCCCAATTGCACCGGGACGGCGACGCTCCCCTTTTCGCGCTCGGCTTTCATCAGCGATGACAACGGTGTGCGCCAACAGCTCAACGCCAATACCCACTGGATTGATGCTTCAATGGTTTATGGATCGGATGATGCCCGCGCCCAGGAGCTGCGAGTGCTGGACGGGAGTGGCCACTTAAAAGTCGGTACAGTCGGTGCCAATGATAACATGCTGCCGTTCAACGTGGACAGGTTTCCCAACGAACCAAATACCTTCCCCACTTTTTTCCTAGCCGGCGATGTGCGGGCGAATGAAAATCCTGTCCTCACGGCGCTGCAGACCCTTTTCATACGGGAGCATAATTTCTGGGCGGATCATTTCAAAAGCCTCGACCGAACACTCGACGACGATGGACTCTATTTCCGAGCCCGGGCAGTGGTAGCCGCGGAGATTCAGAAGATAACCTACACCGACTTCCTGCCTTTCTTAATCGGGAAAGATGCGCTTACTCCATACACGGGCTACAACGAGAACGTGGATCCGACCATCGCTAACGCGTTCGCCGCGGCTGCCTGGCGCTTTGGTCACAGTTTACTGAGCGCAACAATATCACTGGTTGATGCCAACAATCATTCGATCAGCAATCCTCGCCTGCAGACGACCTTTTTCGCACCAGCCCAAATCAGCAACAACGGAATCGAACCCTATCTGCGCGGCCTCGCCCGGCAGAAAGCGGAGGAAATCGACGGCCTGGTTGTTGACGGAGTGCGCAACTTCGCTCCGCCGCACGGAGGCGGGTTCGACTTGGTCGCGCTTAACGTGCAGCGCGGGCGCGATCACGGCCTGCCACGGTTTAATCAGGTCCGTCTCGATTACGGTTTATCAGCCTACACCTCGTTTTCCCAACTCACCACCGATACGAATATGCAAGCGAAACTCGCCTCTGCCTACAATACGGTGGATGACGTTGACGCTTACCTCGGAATGCTTATTGAAACCCATCAGTCTAACGCTTTGCTAGGGCCCACCCTCATAGTGATTCTAAAAGAACAGTTCCAACGCTTGCGCGACGGCGACCGTTTCTGGTACGAAGCCTATTTGGATCCGGCCACGCTGTCCGTCGTTCAACATACCAAGCTCTCCGACATCATCCTTCGCAACTGCCCAACCATTACCACGGAGTTGCAACCAAACGTCTTTGCTCTTCCAACGCCCACGCCACCGCCGAGTCCGACTCCGAGACCTACCAGGACCCCTAGACCGTCGCCAACACCAACTGCAAGCCCTACTGCGACACCAACTCCGACTCCGACGCCGTAATCGCCTGAAACTTCAAGGCTTCAGCCTTAGCACCGCTTCTCGAACTTCGATTGGCAAGCGCATAAATCAGGCCTTCTTTTCGCGCGAACTATCTCAGGGGAATAGAGCACTGCCAGTCCACCGCAGATCGAGTCGTGCTGTGGCGAGCCAAGGGTTGTTCTGACACACAGGAACCGCAGCCAGGATTCCTCTGGGCCAACAAACGGCCGCTGTTACAAGGGCATTCTATAAGGCCCCAAAGCACGCATGTGTTTACAGAGCGGCTAAGCACTTGAGCCACATCTGTTTCCGTGCCTGCGAAGATATACGCGGCATCAATCTATTTTGCAATCTGCTACCATTCGATTCGGCTGTGGCAACGCCGGACCAAAAACTGTAACAGGGCCATTCACGTCACGCGGTGATCCGTGCTTACGATGCTGCAGGCAATGTGATGGAATCGCCCGCATGCGCGGGCGATTCCAAAGAGTAACGATTGGGCGCCCTCGGCAGCCTTACTGATTGTTCACAACCGTTTGCGGTACGCGCCCGCTCACTTCAAGCTGTGCGCTCACTTTCTGCAGGCCCGCAGTAAGGGCCTCAATTTGCTTTTGCTGACGGGCAATGGCGGCTTGCTGCTTTTCAATTTGGTTTTGTTGCTCCTCGACTCGCTTGTGCTGTTTGAGGAACTCGTTGAGCATCATCGCGTTTACTGCGTCGTAACGCACGGTGTATGGTTTTCCTTCCTTATCCCGCAACACTAGCGCGGGATTCACCTTTGCGACTTCCTCGGCAATCAAACCAAATTGCGGGGTGCCCTTGGTGTCGGTTTTGTACTGGAAGCTAACTGGTCGGAGTGACAGAACTGCCTCGCTGGCTTTATCCATGGTGGCAATGTCCTTCTTGAACCGCTGCGAAGAGACGACCGTGCCTAGTTGGCCGGTGTCGGACACGACCACTGGCGCGGTCACGCCGCTTTGCGTGGTGACAGCATAGACGTTAGCAATCCAAGTCGTATTGCTCACGTCCGCACCACCGACGTTCGAACCTATACAGGTAACGTTCCCGGCCGTGACAACGTTCACCCCCGCATTTAGACCGATGGCCGTGTTGTCGCTGCCGGTGGTGTTATTTAAGAGCGCTTCCGAACCGATGGCCGTGTTGTCGCCGCCGGTGGTGTTGTTATAGAGCGCAAAGTAACCAGTGGCCGTGTTGGCGGAACCGCTGTCGTTTAAGGTGAGCGCATCAGTTCCAACGGCCGTGTTTTGTGTGCCGGTAGTGTTGAGCAAAAGCGCTGCCGCGCCAGTCGCCGTATTGAAATCTGCGTTGTTCAGATCCAGCGCTCCCACACCAAGAGCGGTGTTGAAATTGCCGGTGCTGTTGCCAAAGAGCGCAAACCAACCAACGCCACTATTTCCAACACCGCCGTTAAGAGAGCTCATCGCATTGCACCCTACGGCTGTCGTGAAGTTGGGAAAGCAGCCGGGCAACGCCTGGGCTTGGGGCAAAATCCCAAAGCAACCAAACACGATGGCGATGAGAAGTGGCAGAATTATTTGTTTGAAATGAGTCAACAGGTTCATGATTGTTCCTTTCTTTTTCCCCGCTTAAGTTGCGTTGTGGGATTGGGGGCCCAGAAAAGGTGAACAACCCAGCGGGAAAGGCCTCTGCCCGATTCAGACCCGATTAACGAGGCGGAGTTTGAGGAAATCTTGGCTGCACGTCAAGCACAATCGTGCCGCCAGCGCGAATCGTAGCTTCGAGTTCAAGAAACACGCTCAGCTGTTCATCGGGTCGCACAAACGAAACGCTTCTCATCGCCCCGGTTAGCGTCACCAATTCAGATTCCGCCTTGTTTCGAATCTATTGCCCAGAGAGAAGTCCCCCGGTCCCATCCGGATGATAGTGATGCTTTGCCCAAACACCCACGACTGCTGGTTTCAACGTTAAGGACCCTCCAATATCGCCTTTTGTCTTGTTTTTTCTTCCTCGGATGTACGCTTCTGCAATTCGCCGCCTTTCTATTTGGGTGCCATTCATCGACTCCTCGCACAGAGAAAGACAGTACGAGGTCGTTGACACACAGTTAACACGTCGAGAGTCGTTTCGGGCATTTTCGTGCGCGATCGTTCGCAATCGTCAGAACTGCTTTCGCTAACGAATCCTCCACATAAACAACCGCATTGTCAGGGCTGCCGATGATGGGATTCGAACCCATACCCGGGAAACCCCAGAACGGATTTTAAGTCCGTTGCGTCTACCGTTCCGCCACATCGGCGCCGTGCTGTGATGGAGTGTAAGCTGGTTGTTGGAGCGGCAAAAATAAATTTCGGATCTACGGGAGATTATGGCTTCAGAAACAAATCTTGAACTTGAATCCCGAAATTGCTAAAACGCCATTAGGACCGAATTCGGCGGTTCAACCGAAGCGAAATATCCGATCAACACGATGAATAAACCAACCAGAAAGAATGGCCGGCCCGGGTTTGGGTGGATGCCGGATCTGCCGGACAACCGCGATCACCTTTACGCGGCGCCACTGGCTAAACTGCGCGTGCTTCCCAGCAAAGTCGATCTCCGCAGGCAATGCCCGAAAGTTTATAATCAGGGACAAATCGGCTCCTGCACCGCCAACGCAATCGCCGCTGCCATCGAATTCGATCGCAAAAAACAAAAGCTAAGCGACTTCATTCCTTCGCGGCTTTTCATTTACTACAACGAGCGAAGCATGGAGCATAGTGTGCCGCTAGACAATGGCGCGCAAATCCGTGACGGAATAAAAAGCGTTTCCAAACAAGGTGCCTGCCCCGAAACGGAGTGGCCGTACGACGACACGCCCGCCGATTCAACGACGAACCTCTGGCCTCCGGGCGCAAAGCCTGCTCAGAAACCACCAAGGTCTTGCTACAGCGACGCGAAAAAGTTTCGTACGGTGAGTTATCAACGCGTCGATCGCATGCTGGCGCAGTTCAAAGGCTGCCTGGCGGACGGTTATCCATTCGTCTTTGGCTTCACTGTTTACGAAAGCTTCGAGAGCGCGGAAGTAGGCAGGACAGGCGTGCTGAAACTGCCCAAGCCGAAGGAAGGAGTGGTCGGCGGCCACGCAGTGCTTGCAGTCGGGTACGACGACCAGAGCCAGCGCTTCATTGTGCGCAATTCGTGGGGTAGAAGCTGGGGACAGAAGGGCTACTTCACTATGCCGTATTCTTATCTGCTCACGAACAATCTTTCAGACGATTTTTGGACTATTCGTCTCGTTCATTAACTTTACCGTCAACGCGCCTCAGGAGATGCCCAAGTATTGGATGATCAATAGCCGGAGCCAGGGAGGGGTTGGACCTGACGTTAGCACCGATGGTATGACCTATTGGGTTAGTGACAAACAGGGGCTCAATGACATTAAGAACTGGCGGAAAGTTACGGCCATCAACTTTCAGAAACTACTGGTGGCTACATCGGATAAGTTTCCCAAGTATGACCAGGCGGATAACGAGAAACAAAGCCACGTGACGATTCTGGTTCATGGTTATAACCAAACATTTGCAAAAGCCGCAGCGTTTTATGAGAAGCTTTGCGGCAGCCTTTTTGACGGGCCTGACAGCCTCGGGCTTTGCATCCTGTACGACTGGCCATCACGCGGCAGCGTTCTAGGCTATGAGCCTGATCGTTCGCATGCGCGCTTGTGTGCTCAGGATTTGACAGACATTTTGAGCGCGCTGTTCGATTGGCTGACCGAGAAACAACAGCAAACCATAAACAATCCTGCAAAAGCTTGTAAAGCGAAGGTGTCCCTAATCTCTCACAGCATGGGAAACTATGTCGTCCAAAAAGCGATGGCAGCGGCGTGGACACGTAAGAATCAGCCACTACTCGTTAGTCTCATCAACCAACTGCTAATGGTCGCGGCCGATGTTGACAGCGATTTGTTCGACCAAGGCGCCCCTGATAACAACGATGGCAATGCTGTTGCTAATCTAACCTACCGAATCACGGCGCTCTACAGCGGACGGGACACCGTTTTGGGCGCGTCTGCCGGTCTGAAGCATTTCGGCATGCGTCGCCTTGGTCGCAGCGGTCTTCCTCATAGTCCGCCTTTGGCGGATCCATCCTCACCGACGGACAATGTCTGGGACGTAGACTGCTCGAGTTTCTTCAAATCGGACGTCGGAGATATCCACGGCGCGTATTTTCTAACAGACGGCACCATCGATTTAATGCGCCATATATTGCGCGGACTCGACCGGGGCGTGCTCGAAACCCTTGGATACACGAAGGGCACCGCCTGGCCGTGAACGCTGAATGAAGCAGAAATCCAAACGATCACGGCAAACGCGGAAACGCCCCAGGAAAAAACCGTCGACCGCCGCGTGAAGCAGGTAGAGCGAAATCCCGAAAAAACCGCGACGCCAGATGGAATTCTTTTCGTCTGGAAGACCGACGTCCATGTTCGGCCGCTCACACGGCACAGGCATGGCGGCGGACCAAGGGGCTTGCGCTCTTTCGGTCAGTGATCTGCAGGACCCGAAATATGCATATTTTGTTTCCGCCAAACCGCCTCTGGTAAACTGATGGATCGCCAAAAAGACGTGCCGTTGTGCCCGCTGTCCTCAGCGGAAACTCGATCACAGCATGTTGCGTTCGTTAGCCTTCCTGAATTAGCTGTTCCGGTGCGGCCCATTTTCTGAAAATCATCCACACGCCAGCAAGGACCAGGACCGCGCCTAACAAGGATGAAAGCGGAAATGTTTCGCCGCCTAACAACCAGCCGAGCATGACCGCTCCGGGCGGCGTGATAAGCGAAATGCTTTGCAACTGCGCAACCGTCAGGCGCGGCAGCAACCAGTAAAGAAGCAGAAACGTCAACGCCGACCCGATGACAGCCAGATACAGAAGGCAAAACACCGACGTGGCAGTCCAGTGAAAACGCCGCGGATTTCCATCGACGACCAAGCCAAGCACCAACAATGGCGCGATTCCAAAAATCATCTGCCATGCCGCCAGCATTGCGGGGGAAAACTGCATCGAACGCGCCTTAACGAGCACGTTGGCGAAGGCAGCACTCGCGGCTCCAAAAACGACCGCCACGCCGCCCCAGAAAGCAGGCGCACCGTTGAACCCGAATAGTCGTGCGCAAATTACTGTCACGCCGCCCAGAGCGATAATTGCACCGGCGAGTTTTGGTAAACGCAAAGGTTCATCCGGCAGCATCCAGTGGGCAAACATCATGCCAAAGATTGGTATTGTTGCTTGCAGCACCGCAGCAAGACCCGACGAGACGTGCAACTCAGCCCAGAACAGCAGGGTATAGTTCACAGCGAACATGAGAATTCCCGTGATGGCTAAAACGGTATAGTCACTGCGCCGTCGCGGGAGCAAGCGCGTCCGGCCGATCGAGACAGCTACGAGCACGATAATCGCGATGAGAAAGCGAATCGCCACGAAGGAAATCGGCGGGAGATCGCGCAATCCGACTTTTATGGCAAGCCAGGTCGAGCTCCAAACAACGCAAAGTGTCAGCCACGCCAGCGGGATACCCCACCCTGCTGTTGGTCGCCATCGTTTCTCCAGCGCTCTGCTCTTTCTTTTCACACGCGCGCGAGCATCGTGCGTCGGCTGAGACTCGTAAAGGCAGCTTCGCGTTCTATTCGTTAATTGACAGTTCCTGGGGGTCCTGACACGCCGCGCGGCTATGAAAAAACTCCTCCCTCTGCTGCTCTGCATTTCAGTGAAATCTTTTACTGTGGGACGCACGACAAAATCGGTTCGAACGCCCGCTGCAGGCGCAACGACCACTCACAAAGCAACGGACCAGAAAGCCAACGCCGAAACTTTACTCAGCGATGCAAATAAGGAATTGGCTGCAAAAATCAGCCCGGAGGAATCTTACACTGAAAACGAACCCGTCGACATGTCTGACGCCGAGCAGGAGGAAGTCGCTGCCGAGGCGAATAGCGACGAAGAGGTTGCCTCCGCCGATAACCATAGCATGGCGGATAACTCGGACGGCGAAGGCAAAGAGATAAGTGATGCTGACGGTGCTGGCGATCCCAGCGGAGAGGTTATTGGCGCTGATGACGAAGGTAGTGACGACTTCTCTGATGATGGAGGAGACGATGACAGCAGCGGTGATGACGGCGACTAAACGTCTTCGTTCGCTGCGGGCTTTTGTCCTCGCAGCGTGTTGCCAGTCCGCCTGCGATGCGGTATTTCTACGCGGATCCAAGCGTGGCGCGTTCGTCTAGTGGTTAGGACACAGCCCTCTCAAGGCTGGTACACGGGTTCGACTCCCGTACGCGCTGCCAATACTTTTCATAGGGAAAGTTGCGGTTGTCTGCGGAATTCAATGCCTACACGCCAGGCGTATTTTGCGACATTGGTGCGTTGCAAAGCACGCTACACGATAGATCCATCGTGCTTCGGCTGGTAGATCGGCTGTTAGCATCTCAACGAAAGCGCCTGAACACATGGCCCAAATCGGACACATGCCGACGTGCGTCCAGCGAGTTGGCGAAGCGTCCTGTGCAACATCAGGTGGCTTCCGATTGGCGGAAATGTTGCGGATACTGATGGGAGCGGCTACTCGCGACTCCACAATTTCGGCGGAAAGAAACATGACGGTGTGAAGTCGATCGACAATGTGATTCTCCTGAACGGAATCCTCTATGGCATAACTACAGAGGGCGGCGATTTTGATCAGGGAACTATCTTTAGCGTTCCAGCGAACCAAGGTAAGAGCGCAACCACTTTCCGCTAGGCACAGATTTGCGAGTGGCGTTCTCCGGGTTGCGGGCGCGACAACATCAGGCCGGCGACAATTAGCGCACAGAGAATTCCCAGGACTCCGGCGCAGACCACATCGGACAGATAATGGGCGCCAATGTACATCCGCGAGAACCCGATCAGAATTGGGATCGCAAAGCAGACAATACCGATCCGCTGGCGGGCGAACAATAGGACGCCAAAGAACGCGGTCGAAGCGCCAACATGCCCCGACGGAAACGAGTGATACTTGGTGCTGAAGTGCGGTCCGCCCCAGCGAATCTCGGTGTGCACTGACGGTCGCGGACGCGGAATAGTTCGCTTAATCACGTTCGCTGCAAGACCTGCGAGTGACATCGCTATGAGCATTGCGAGGAAAATGCGTGACCATTTCCTGCTCCCGCGAATCAAGGCCGATCCCAATAGGAGTAGGCCAAGGACGACATGCGACGGCCAGTCACCAAACCGGCTCACACTTCGCATCAAATTGTACAGGCCGCGGTTTTGATGCTGACGGATAAAATTCCAGACCGCGTCGTCGAAACAAAACGAAACTCCGATGGCGACCGCAGCGATGGTGATGCCGCTGAGCCAGTAAAAAACGGCGGAGTTCTTCACAAATCCGTTCCCAATCTCACGAATAGTTTGTCGTGTCGAGCGCAGTCGAGACATCCCGTGATGTGGCCTTTGAGTAGTGCTGCGGGATTCCTCGACTTCGCTCGGAATGACCTTTATGAGATAGTGACAGGAAATTGAAATCTCACCTCGTCAGAAACGCGACATTTTTTTTCGGCTGCGTCCTTTTTCACATCGCCGGCACGTGGAGTCTGCCGTTGATTGATCGCGACGAGCCGCGGTTTGCCGAAGCTTCACGCGAGATGATCGAGCGCGGAAACTACATCGTGCCGTATTTCAATAATCAGTTTCGACTTGATAAGCCTCCCCTCACCTACTGGGCGCAGGTAGCAAGCTATCGCATTTTTGGCGAAAACGATTTTGCCGCGCGCTTCCCTTCGACAGTCGCAGCCGGACTGACCGCTCTCACGATCTTGACCTGGGGGCGCCGCATTGATGCGGTAAGAGCTGGCTGGTGGGCGGCGATAATTTTTACTCTCTCGCTGCAGACATTCATTCACGCGAAAGCCGCTGTCGCAGACATGTGGCTGGTGCTGTTTGTCACCCTTGCTCATTGGGCGGGATACGAGCTAATCGAGAATCCAGAATCGAGAATCGAGAATCGGCAGACAAAATGGTGGCTCGTTTTTTACTTCTCGCTCGCGCTTGGTTTCCTTGCCAAAGGGCCAATCGCATGGACGCCGCTAGCGACCGTCGCTCTCGTAATCATTTACACGCGAGATTGGCAACTGCTCGGGCGCTTTAAATTTGTCCGCGGAATCTTGCTGACGCTCGGTGTCGTCGCGCTTTGGGGAATTCCGGCGCTGATTCAAACGCACGGCGAGTTTTTTTCTATTGGAATCGGACGACACGTCATTGGCCGTTCCTTTACCACAATGGAAGGCCACGGCGCGGGTTCGCTCGGGATGTATGTGCTGCTTCTGCCGTTTTATTTTGTAACCGTCTTTATCAGTTTTTTTCCGTGGTCTATCAGGTTGCCATGGTTGGCTCGCAAATTATGGCAGAACAGATCGGCTGGGGTCGACGCCCCAGGTAACAGGGGAAATCTGACTGACAGTTACCTGGTAGCGGGGATCGCCATCATTTTTATCATTTTCACTCTGGTTAAAACGAAACTGCCGCACTATACGCTCCCGGCGTTTCCATTGCTTGCGCTGTTGCTGGCGCGGCACTGGCAGGGATCGGCTGTTTTAAGAGCGCCGCAGCCGTCGGCTGCGAGGCACCGCTCGATGTTTGCGAGCATCGCAGTCACGACGGCTTGTATGTGGATCGGCATTGCGCTGGTTGTGCCGCCGATGGTGGCACGGTTTTTCCCCGCCTATCAGCTTTTCCAGCAATCGCGCGCGTCTTTGCAGCCGAACATGCAATTTGCTTCGGTCGAATTCGCCGAGCCAAGTCTGGTCTGGTATTTTCGGTCGCGCGTTAATGGTTTTCTCACGCCCTTGGACAAACGTCGTGCTACAGAGTTTATGAGCCTGGCTGGTCCGCGCTTTCTGGTGCTGCCCACGTCCGTCGCGGCCACCACGTTTGCGAACCCGCCGCAAGATTGGGAATTCTTCACGACCAGCGGGTTTAACATAGCGAAAGGCAAACGCGTCGATCTCACGCTCGCGCTGAAGCCGGAGTGATTGGTTCAAGCGTTGAAGCGTTTTCCTTCTCTGTCATGTTGAACGGAGCGAAACCTCTCTGGAAATCGAGATCCGACAAATGATCGTGAGAATAATCAGAGAATCTTCTCCCGCGACTGTGGGATCAGAATGACAACCAACGCGGAGCTAGTGTAACGTTTCAACGCTTTAACGCTTCACGAACCCATGATCACGTTCCTTGATGGCAAATTAGTCAGCGCCCTTCCCACGCAAGCGATCGTGGATGTCGGCGGCGTCGGCTACGAAGTGTTCATTCCGCTGTCGAGCTACGATAAACTGCCCGCTGTTGGACAACCCATTCGCATCCTCACGCATCTTGCCGTGCGCGAAGACGCACACGTGCTTTACGGCTTCATGACACCGGCTGAGCGCGATCTTTTCCGGTTGCTGGTCAACAATGTCAGCGGCATTGGGCCGAAGCTGGCGCTCGCGGTGTTGAGCGGGATGAGTGTAAACAATTTCAAAGCAGCGGTAGTAAATTCTGACGTCGGGGCGATTTCGAAAATCAGTGGGCTGGGAAAAAAGACGGCTGAGCGGATTGTCCTCGAATTAAAAGACAAGTTAGGCGTGGCCGCGGCATGGGAGGCCGCCAGCGCTGCGCACGCGCCCACGCCCGAGCAAGAGCAGGCGAACGAAGCAGTGCTTGCATTGATCGCGCTCGGTTACAAGCAAGCCGATGCGCACAAGGCCGTGCACGATTTGCAGCAGAAAGGCGAAACGAAATCAGCGGAAGAACTGGTCAAGCTGGTGCTGAAGAAAATGGCGGCGGGACGTTGATGTCAATTGTAGGGCGTTTGTGTCAAACGCCTGCTCCAAGGCCGGCGTCTCATAGAGACGCCCTACAATAATTGAGCGTTGGACGTTCAACGTTGGACGTTGGACGTTTGCTTCATCATGCAGGTGCAGGATCAGAATGACAGGCTAGCCGCAATTCGCGCCGCTTTTCCAAAAGAAGGCCTCTTTGCCGAAAAAGAGTGGCTACTCTCGCCAGACGCATTTCCGATCGAAAAGAAATTTCTCGCCGATCTCGAGCAACTTGGGCATCGCCTGTTTGTTTTTCAGCGCGCTTGCAACCAGCTCTATCAGCTCAGTATCAAGGGCAAGCAACCAGACTGGGTCGCGCGGTACCTCGATGCTGGTAAACCGAAAGAGCTCATTGAATTTTCGCGACGCAAGGAAATCCGCGACGACTTGCCGCGAGTAATCCGGCCGGACCTCATTCTGACCGACAAAGGCTACATCATCGCGGAGATCGACTCGGTTCCCGGCGGAATCGGTCTGACGGGTTGGCTCGAATGAGACGTATTCAACATTCGATAATGAGATTATCGGCGGCGCGAATGGAATGCTGGACGGATTCCGCACCGTGCTGCCCAATGGCGGCGACATCGTAATTTCGCAGGAATCGGCAACGTACCGGCCGGAAATGGAATGGCTTGCCGCGCGATTAAATCAACGCGCTGTAGTCCCGCAATCGCGGGATGAGTCCGACTCTGTTCCCACACTCGGGTCTGCCGGGGTCGACGCCCCTGGCTGCATTTGGCGCATAGCGGCTGCAGAAAATTATGAGCCACAAGATGGACGCGCTGCGTATCGGTTCTTTGAATTGTTCGATTTGCCAAATATTCCCGGCATCGAAAAGACGCTGCGTGCAAATGCAGAAGGTCGAATCACTATCACGCCGCCGATCAAACCTTATCTCGAGGAGAAAATGTGGTTCGCGCTGTTCTGGCTTCAGCCGCTGCGCGAATTTTGGCGACGCGAACTCGGCGAGAAATATTTCATCAAGCTGCAGGAAGTCATTCCCTACTCCTGGCTGCTCGATCCAACTCCCCTGCCCCAGCACGCGGTGATTCCGCGATTGGAAATTCACGACTGGCACGAGGCCGCGAAATTCAGCCAGAAAGATCGCGAGCTTCTGTTGAAAGTGAGCGGCTTTTCGCCACTTGCCTGGGGCAGCCGCGGCATCGCACTCGGGAGCGACCTAGCGCACGCCGATTGGGAAAAGCGAATCGAACAATCTTTGGCAACGTTCGAATCGTCACCAACGATTTTACAGCGCTTTCACAAGGGCCGCTTGTTCGAGCACCGTTATTGGGATCCAGATTCCGGCGATCTCAAAACAATGAAAGGCCGGATTCGCCTTTGTCCTTACTATTTTGTCGAGGGAGATCGTGTGAAATTGCGCGGCGCGCTGGCCACTATCGTTCCAGCCGACAAGAAATTTCTGCACGGCATGAGCGAGGCGATCTTGGTTCCGTCACGACTGGTAGCGTAGGATCTAGGGAGCGCGCTCGTCACGGGTGCGGGCGAGCGCGTCTCGCGAGCGCAAACTTTTTTCAATTCGGAATCGGGCTAAGAAGAAGGGACCTAGAAAAGCCTGTTTCGGCGTGACGACGGAAGCTCGGCGGCTCGAGTTGCAATTCGGGTCGCTTTCTCTTGCCTCTATGGCGAAACCGTTATGGACAGATTTGCCATTGCCTTCAGCACTGGATTACTGGAGTCCTTTACCTGCACGGTAAAGTGGGACGTGCCGGCGCTGGTAGGCGTCCCGGAGATTACTCCGCTGGCGCTCAGCGAGAGACCATTGGGCAACGAGCCGCGGATGATAGAGAACGTGTAGGGCTGAGTGCCGCCGCTTGCCCCGATGGAGGCGCTATAGGCTTGCCCAACGGTTCCTCCAGGCAGTGTTGTGGTTGTGATCGCGAGCGGTTCAACAACCGTCATGGAGAAATTGGCGGTCGCCGTCTGGACCGGATTGCCTGAATCGGTCACTTGCACGGTGAAGTTCGCTGTTTGGAAGGGTTGCGTGGGCGTGCCGGAGATTACTCCACTAGTGCTCATCGAGAGGCCAAAGGGCAAAGCGCCTACGGTGATGGCGAACGTGTAGGGCTGAGTGCCGCCGCTAGCCCTGATAGTGGCGCTGTACGGTTTCATCCAGACCGGCGTCGGCAGGCTTGTCGTGGTGATCCTCAGAGGCCTTGGAGTAGGTGTTGGCGTAGGGGTCGGCGTGAATGTGGCCGTGGCTGTGGGCGTGGCTGTGGGCGTGGCTGTAGCCGTGGCCGTAGCTGTGGGCGTTGCTGTTGCCGTTGCGGTGGGCGTTGCTGTGGGCGTTGCTGTTGCAGTCGCCGTAGGCGTAGGTGTCGGTGACGGTGAGCCGACAGCAAAACTTCGCGTGCTGGTGGCAGTGCCTCCCCTCGTGGTGATCGCGATCTTGCCGGTTGTAGCGCCCGTGGGCACGTCTGCGGTTACTTGCGTGTCGGAGTTGATCGTGAAAGTAGTAACCGCAACGCGATTGAATGTCACTTTCGTCGTTTGCAGGAGTCCCGTTCCCGTAATCACGACGGGCGTTCCCACCGGGCCGCTGGTGGGACTAAAGCTATCCAGGGTGGGCGTGACTCGGAATATGCTGTTGCTGGTAAGCGTGGTCGCGCCGGTTCGCACTGTCACTAACCCGGTCAGCGCGCCCGCAGGCACGGTAGCTGTGATCAATGTTGTGCCCGAGAGGGTGATTGCCGTCGCCTGCGTACCGCCAAACTTCACCACCGACGAACTGCTGAAGCCCTGGCCGAGGATGCCGATCATAGCGCCCTCTTTGCCCGAGGTACTGACTAACGAGCAGAAGGCGCCCTCCCCTATATCCAGGCTGTAGAACACTCCGCAACCGTTGCTGGAGCAGAGGCTGAGGTCGCCGCCCCTGTTGGTGACGCCGTATAAAATGCCATTCGTGTGTTGTTTCAGAGATTGCGGGATTCCGCCGTTCGTGCCGTCAAAATTGAGGAGAACGGTGAAAGTCCCGCTCGTGGTAATACTGAAGATGGTACCCAGGTTCGAGGGTCCGCCTTCCTGCGTTGTGCCATAGAGCGTCCCGTTCGTGGCCTGAATAAGGTTGAAGGGTAGGCTCCCATCGCTGGATGCATTGAAACTATGGAGAACGGTGTAGGAACCGCTCGGAGTGATTCTGAAAATGACTCCGGCACCGCCTCCCCCGCCGTTGGTTGTGCCGTAGAAATTTCCATCGCTGGCCTGGATCAGCGGGCGGTATGCCTGGGACCCGTCAGTGCCTGCGAACGTATGCAGCACGGTGACTATTCCGCCCGGGGTCATCTTAAAGATGACCCCATCATTGTTGGCGCCCCCGCTTTCCGTCACGCCGTAGAAATTCCCATCGGTGCCCTGCACCAGCGGGGCCGTCATGTTGCTGCCGTCGGTAAACGTATAGAGCGTGGTCAGCGTGCCTGTACTGGTAAGCCTGTACACCGTACTCAGGGCGCCGAATCCACATACCGTCGAGGTGGTTCCATAGTAGTTGCCATCCGTGCCTTCGATCGGCGGCGCCCAGGGGCAGGACCCGTCCCCTGTGTTTCCAAAGAAGCGCAGGACAGTATAAACGCCAGCCGGAGTGAGCTGATACGCGGTCCCCGGACCTTCTCCGTTAGTTTCTGTAGTCCCGTAAAAGTTTCCGTCGGTGCCAAGCGTCACTCCGCTTAAAGCATTATTACCGGATAGGCCGTGGCCGAAACTCCACACGACACTTACCGTCCCGAATGGCGTGGCGTTGAACATCGTCCCTTCATTGCTGGTTCCTCCGAACTGGGACGTAGTGTACAAATAGCCGTCGCGGCCTTGCGCAATGGCAACTATGCCTGCCGGCTGAAGGGGATCACCGGCATCGGTTCCCAACTGGTACAGAACGGTGTAAGTGACAATGCTTATAGAATAAGTCCGCTGCACTGTGTGGTTAGCGGAGTCCATGACTTGGACAGTGAACCCGAACACCCCGGCAGTTTGCGGAGTCCCACTGATCACACCGGCATTCCACGCCAGGCCCGGTGGCAGCGATCCACTAACGATGGAATAGGTGTATGGCGCGGTCCCCCCGGCAGCCGTGATGGTCTGGTTGTAAGGCGAACCAACCTCTGCGTTTGGCAATGACGAAGGCCGGATCGCTGGTTTGCACTTACCCGCGCTGCCCGCGTCAAAAATAGCTCGGATCTCAGCTTGCGACAGAGCGCGGTTGTAAATATCCAGTTCGTCGATGAGGCCGTCAAAAGATGGCTGGGTCGAGCTTCCGCCAATGTTGTTACCGCCAATATCGTAGGTGTTGATGTTGTAATCATAAAGGGAGCCGATGACAGCAGTCCCGGCCACACCATTGACATAGAATCGAAGTGTTGCCCCGTCGTAGGTCAAGGCCACGTGGTTCCAAGCGTTTGGAGTTATGGCGCTGTGGCTCTCATAACAGGGGGTACCCCAGTGATCCACGTATAGCTCGTACTGCACACTACTACAGGGCCCGGTAGTGCCAGCTATGCCGAAGAAATCTCCAGCGCCGCTTACGCCGCCTGTGGTGATCGGTCGGCCTAAGCCCGTACTAGGGTTAGCAAAAACCCAGGCGGTTATCGTCCTGCTGCCCGTAATCGGTAGCGAGCCGCCGACATGGACGTATTGATTCACGCCATTAAAATTGAAGGCTTGGTCGACTTCGCCCGCGCCAAAAGTGGCGCCATTTTGCAGAGTGCCGTTGTTGTCCCCCTGGATGTCATCGGCATTACCATCCCCCGGGAACCAAGAGATTATGCCGGATGCCGGCGACGTGCATGTCTGCGCGCGCGCGCGTTCAGACGCGTGAGCAACCAGGAGAAAAATGCCAAGTCCAATCAACGTTCTTCGAACGGGGTGATTTGTTTTCATATTTTGGGTTCACGGACGTAATGGCGAAATCGGACATCAAAAAAGGACATTGCCTTTCAAACAATTTTCTGCTGCAATCGGGAAATCTAGATCACTGTTGCGACTTGGCGTCCGTGTTCTTGTCCGCACTGGCGTCGTAGAGTTCAGGATATAGGTACGTGCCGCGCTTCTCCGCAGGCTTGTCCTCCTCGGTAGGAATGCGATGCGCATTGGCCCAGGCATCCTGGCGAATGCCTGTCACCTGCCAACTCACCTTCACGCTCGGCTGAGTGGTTCTGATCGTGAAATGGTTGTGGCTGATTTCTTCTGCAACCATGGCTTGGGCGAACTGGCCGATCACCGTCAACTGATAGCGGAAGTCGCGGTTCAGGGCTTCGAAGTAGTTGGGCAACTCAACGGTCGCCGACCCGTTCTCGTCGGTCGTAACGTTGCCGTTGTAAACGTTCATCATGTCGGGCGATTCCACGAAGGAGTGCGAGAGGTATTTGTTGGCGGGATCGAGCGGATCGTCGATCTTGAAGGAACCTCCGCCCTTGGTCAGCGTGCCACCGACATTGAGATTGCCATTGATCTGGACAGAGCCGCCGAAGTAGCCGCCACCATTCCCTTGAACATAAAATGTGGCGCTTCCCCCATCCGACTGCGAACCGAAGATGAGATTGCCACCCCCACTATTCACCAGATAAACCGCATTACCTTGGGGGCTCTGGGTCAGCCCCCAAAGGCCATTCGCAGGGCCACTGGTTGACGTATTGAGTCCGGCTGTGCCGTTGAAGCAGCTGTTTGAGCCGGTTGGGACACACGCTCCCAGGATACCCACGCCGGTACTAGCAGTGCCGTACACGCCGTAACCGCTAGTACTAACGCCGTAGACGCCATAGCCCCCGCCCGACGTATTAACGCCGTAGACGCCATAGCCAGTGGCACTGGAGGTTTCTCCCTCCACGCCTGCCGCCAGCCCTTCCGTGGCGGTGTTTTGAAAGAAACCGGCAGCGGAGTCTTGAGAACTATTAATTCCGAGGACGCCAAATCCATCGTCGGCTGTACCAGCCAGGCCGACGCCATTGCTTTGAGAGGTGCTACCCCAGACAGCCAGGGGACGCTCCGTCAGCAGGCTGGAGGTCCCGCTTACTGAGACCGCGAGCCCTTTGATGGCAATTCCTCCTGAGGCTGCGGTTCCCCCGATGGCAATCCCTCCGGGGGATTTGTTAGAACCCAAGACACCAAAGCCGGTACTATTGGTGCTAATACCGTATACTCCAACGCCATTGTGGCTGGCTCCTGAGGTACCGGCGACACCAATGCCACCCGCCCGTGAATTAGCGCCCTGAATCGCGAAAAAATCGGAGGCGTCGCGAACATCAAGTGCCCCCTGCGGGTTGATGGTTCCGATTCCGAGCTTTATGCCGGACTGATAGATATTCGAGTTTCCCAAGTCGACCGAGCTAGTCCACAGGGGAATATAGTTCGTCGTTCCACCGCCGCCTATCTGAGCCGAAGCCCGTAGGAGGCTGACTGAGCAAAGAGCAAGACCGAGTACGACGCCCACGTTGAAGCGGACGGCTCGAAAAGAGGAATTTGTTTTCATAGAAGCTATTTTCTTTGTCTTTGTTATGGTCCTTTCACTGACACAAAGGCGAAATCGGCGGTCAAAAAAGGACATTGCTTTTGAAATATTTTCTGCTGCAATCGCGAAAGCTCAGATCAGGGACCGGAAAAGCCTCGGTGAACACAGCGACCAAGACAGGCGTCACTCAAATTTTGAAGTGAATGGAGCGAGGGCGACAAAGAGGCGCCGGCGCGCTTAATGCCGTTGGTCTATGAAGAACTGCGCCGCCTGGGCGCGACATACCTGCGAAACGAGCGACCGGATCATACCCTGGGGGCAACTGCCCTGGTGCACGAGGCTTATCTGAGACTGGTCGATCAAAACGTCGTCAACTGGGAGAACAGTATTCATTTCCGGGCGGTCGCGGCGCGCGCGATGCGGCAGGTTCTGGTGGAACACGCACGGGCGCGTAACGCGGAGAAGCGTGGTGGGAAAGTGCAAAAAATTTATCTCGATGAAACGAAAGAACTATCACAAGAGCGGGACCCGGATCTGGTGGAGCTCGACCAGGTCTTGCAAAGTTTCGCCAGCACTTATCCGCGGGAGAGCGAGGTGGTCGAGCTAAAATTTTTCGGCGGACTGAAAGAGACCGAAATCGCTGCCCTGCTGGATGTTTCTATTAAAACTGTATCTCGCGACTGGACGTTCGCGAAGCTTTGGCTTTGCAATGAGCTCACGGCAAGAGGCACCCTCGCCTAACGAGCAGGCAGAGCGCCTGGCCGAACTGGTCAAAGCCGCGGTCGAACATGGCCCTGACGGCTGGCCGGCGTTCCTTGATGAAGCTTGCCGATCCGATGCCGCGATGCGGACAAAAATCGAAGTCTTGTTGAGCCATCACGAGCGCGCACGCCGCTTCATCGAAAAGCCAGCGGTTGGGTTGGTGGCGGAAACTCTTTTCCGCGAGGGCGCGCCCGAAGTAAACGAAGCGATCGGTAATTACGAAATTCTCTCGCTAATCGGCAGCGGCGGAATGGGTGACGTTTATCTCGCGCGCGATCGACGATTACAGCGTCAGATAGCACTCAAAATTGTTAGGCGTGGCGTGTACGACAGCGACCTTACGCGCCGCTTCCAGCGTGAGGAACAGATTCTTGCCAGCCTTAACCACCCTAACGTCGCGCGCCTTTACGGCGGCGCAGTCACTGCGGAAGGCGTGCCTTACTTTGTCATGGAGTACGTCGATGGCACGCGACTCGATGATCACTGTGACGAAAATCGGTTGTCGATTCGCGAACGGCTCGCGCTTTTCCGAAAGGTGTGTGGCGCGGTCGCCTATGCCCACCAGCATCTCGTTATCCATCGCGACATCAAGCCCGGTAACATTCGTGTGACGAAGGAAGGGGAACCGATGTTGCTCGATTTCGGGATCGCTAAATTGCTCGATCCCGCGGCCTCGTCAGGCGGAGAACAGACCGTGACCGCTGCCGGCGCGATGACGCCGGAATACGCGAGTCCCGAACAGGTGCGCGGAGACGCGATGGCGACCACCAGCGACGTTTATAGCCTCGGCGTTGTCCTCTATAAATTGCTGACTGGACAAGGTCCCTATCGAACCAAAACCAATCGACCCGAAGAGCTGGCGCGAGCTATTACCGAACAGGAACCAATTCCTCCCAGCACAGCGCTTCTGAGATCCAGATTCCAGTCACAAATTACTAATCACGAATCACGATCTACGGTCTTTGCGCGGCGATCTCGATAACATCGTTCTCAGGGCGATGCGCAAGGATCCGCATCGCCGTTACCAATCAGCGGCAGAATTCTCCGACGATATTCAACGACATCTTGCCGGCTTGCCGGTTATCGCGCGGAAAGACACCTGGAGTTATCGCGCTGCCAAGTTCGTCGGACGGAACCAAATCGCGGTTGGCGCGGGCGCGCTCGTATTGGTCGCTTTGTTGGGAGGGATAGTCGCCACCGCTCGGGAAGGGAGGACCGCCCGGCAGGAGAAAGCGCGCGCCGAAAGCATCAATAGCTTTCTCGAGCAGTTGCTCAACTACTCGAATCCGCAGGTAGCTATGACAGGTGATACCAGTCATCCAACAACGGTGACAGAAGCGATGGATGAAGCCGCCAAGCGACTGGAGAGCGGCGCCTTTGCCGACGACCCTCGAGTGAGAGCGGACTTGGAGAGGATAGTTGCAGAAAGCTATGCTGGCCAGGGTAGGCGACAGTTATCCGATGAGCATATCCAGAAATATCTAGCACTGGTCACCGAGGTTTACGGTAGAGATCACCCAAAAACGCTGGCCGCGAACGCCACTCGCGCGAAAATCCTTTTCAATAACGACAAAATGGTGGAGTCGGAAAAGCTCTATCGCCAGATCCTGCCACGGATGCGCGCCGAGCAACAAAAGGGCGACCTAAAAGCTGAAATCCTGGCCGACGCACTAAACAACTTTGCTTATCTGCGCCGCACCCAGGGCGATTCTCGTGAAGCCGAGTTGCTCTTTCGCGAAAGTCTCGCACTCACGCCGCAAATTCCAACAGGGGAGCGTGACGTTGTCGGAATTACTCGAAGCACGCTCGCCTCAGCACTCGCCGATCAGGGAAAGTTTGAGGAAGCTTTGCGAACGGCGCACGAAGCAGTTGCCAAGGATCGCCAAACGGGGCAAGCAGATACGCCAGGCTTCGGATTTTCATTAACGGTGTTGGGTGGGTTCCTGACGGATAACCGACATTTTGCCGAGGCTGACGCCGCGCTGCGCGAAGCAGAGGACATCTTCCACAAGCTTCTTTCTCCGTCGCATCTGTGGCTGGCCGACAACCTGCGGAATCAAGCCGCCTTGCTTTATGAGGAAGGTCGTTTCGCCAAAAGCCTTGAGAAAGTGACTAAGGCTCTCAACTTATACCGGCAGAACTTTGGCACGCACTACGACAATTATCCCACTGCTCTCATTATTCGTGGTTTGAGTCTGACCAAGACCGGGCGGCCTAACGAGGGAGAAAACATTTTGCGCGAAGCCGTCAAGCTGCGCACCGCGTCACTGCCGAAAGAAAATTTCTGGGTAGCTCTGGCGAACGATGCGTTAGGCGAGTGCCTGACGGTTCAGGGACGGTATGACGAAGCCGAGCCGCTCTTGCTCCAAAGCTACGAAAGTCTGAAATCCTCGCAGGGCGCCCGCAATCCACGCACTCGTCTCGCCGCACAAAGGCTGAGTGCGCTTTACGAAAGCTGGGGCAAGCCGGACCGTGCAAACCAGTTTCGTATCCAGTTAAGGCCGGGTAAACTCTAGATTCCAGGGCGCCGCTTAAGGGATCTCCGTTAGGCGGTATCGTGAAGCATGCCGAAGAACCCGCAGATCATCACTGAAGCAACCGGAATCCAGGTGCTCCCGGGCGCGATATTCCGTGTCGATCTCGCCGGGCGGCGCAACGTTCTCGCCCACATCTCAGGGAAGATGCGCAAACATTTCATCCGCATCGACGGCACATAGCAGTCAGTTTTTATCGTGCAAAGCTAATCGGCTTGCTTCAAAAACGAAGCATCATGACAAAAAACATTGGAATGCTCCTGCTTGCTATCTATCTCATTCTGGTTGGAATCACCACCCTCTTTCACGTTGGCATCGGTGCAATCGTGATGGGCGTTTTGGCGCTCGTAACCGGCATTTTGATCTTAGTCGGCAAGTAGTGAGCTGCGCCGCAATTTCGCTGTAGCCACCTCCCTATGGGCGGTGAGTGAGAACTGAAATAAACGGCGTACAACCCTGGCCACAGATACAGAACCGCTGGTCAATTCACAGCGCGCCGACGGCTGCTGAGATCAACAACACGACGATGCAGAGCGAAATAAAAATCTGGATCATTGCCAAAACCTTTGCCCACCGCGCGAGTAGCGGCGCGTCGGTTGGCCCGAATGTAGAACTCTGCGTAAACGCGACGAAAAGGTAATCAATAAAGCGCGGCCGCCAGCGCACACACGCAAATTCGGGGCGCTCGTCGTGCGGAACTTGCATCTGCGGGAAAAGGAAACTCGTGCTGCCGAATTTTTTTAGCTTCTGCCGCAGCGTCGGTCCGCCGCCGTCCAAACGCCAATACCAGAGCGCAAATACGATCACATTCGTTAGCCAAAGGAGTCCGCCTGAACGCACCAGTTGCAATGGGGATTCGCGGTGTGCAGGCAGCACTCGCACGAGCAGAGTTACCGAGCCGATCAATGCCAGTGTTGTGATTCCATTAATGATGAATCCGAGGATGCGATTGAGTGAAAGCTTTCCCATGCGGTGGCTTACGACTGTTGGCACGAGCAAAACGACAATGACGGTCGGCAGCAACCAAATCGGGCCCACCACAAGATTGCGTGGCAGCGCCAGGTAAATCGTGCCAATCGCAAGAACTGCGGCTACGGCCTGTCCGCGTGGTTCCGGCTTGTCAATGTGCTGTGGCGAGCGGCTCATCTGCGCTGTTCCGGATAAGCGAGATTCGCTATGTGATCAACACTTGTGCTGATTATCTGAGCTGCCGCACCGGTCCGTCAGGCGCTAACCACAAACGACGAATTGCGTCACGCTTGCTTTTGTGCGATCCGGTCAGCAAATGTGAGGTCTGTCCCGGGCTTCGCCGACGGCACTCCAGAAGCATAACGAATGACAAAGCGCGTCTGCTATGTCCACGTTGGACCACACAAAACTGGCACGAAAGCGATCCAGTGCTTCCTGAAGGAACACCGAACGGAGCTGCTAAAGTACGGTTATTTCGTACCAGAAAGCGGGAATATTCACGGCGGGCATCACGCAATTGCCAGGATCTTTTGCGGCCAAGAGGTACCGAACCGCGAAGAATCATTGGCCGCCAGGTTTGCGCAGACGATACGGGAGACGTCGTGCGAAACAGTTGTAATTTCGTCGGAAGCATTAGATGCGCTCTTGAGAAACTCGGAATATGCCAAGTCATTTTTCAACCGACTTGGAGAGCTTAATCTCGAACCGAAGCTCATCGTCTTCCCGCGCAACCAATCGCAAGCGATGAACTCGCGTTATGCGCAAGTGGTCAAGAGCTTCTGCCGGTCCGACGCATTCGAGGCTTTTGTTCAGGCACAGATTCACCATCCAACCTTCACATACTCCCACTGGATCGGGTTAGCGGATGCTTTCGATGCGGAACTAATTCCCCGCCCATTCAATAAAGAAATACTCGTACGTGGCGTCGTTCCCGAGTTTCTACTGGCCATCGGCATTAATTCATCACAATTCCGAGGTACTGAGGTACGGTCTAATGAAACTGTGGGGCCGTTCACGGTGCACGTAGCGCGCGAGGTATTGCGCTCGGTCGCTCCGGCTGGCAAGCGGCTTAAGTGGCTTCAGTCTGAGCGATGCAAGAAGAAACTAGCCGAGTATCTCGAAGAAAAAGGCTGGACGGATGCCAGATACTGCGGCCTGAGTACTTCGCTGGCGCGACACATCGAAAAACAAATGCGCTCCGATAATAGTGCGTTCGCGCAATCCGTTTGGCGCAGACCGTGGGACGAGATTTTTGCCGCTGATGTGACGGAGGACTTCACGCCTAACGATTTCGAGATGTGCCCGCCAGATTGGTTCACAGCGCGACGGCTTCGACGGGCAATTCGCAGGATGAACACCGTTGCCCACGAGATACTATCAGACCCCAAGCTAGCTGTTGAAGCACCATGGAACGATGTGGCGCACCGGGCTGGTTAGTCGCGTGTGAGCAACTGCGCTCAGATTTCGCGACTCTGCGCAAGCGTGCTGTGCGATAAATTGTTGAATCCGCCATATATCACTGCTGCATCTTATCCACACTGATATAACCACATGTTTAAGCGCATTCTCAAATGGCTCAGCGCGATTACTGCGGTCTTCGTAATCGCGATCACAATATTCTTAATTAATCTCATTTGGTTCCGGCCGTGGAGCTTGAACCTGTTTTACGAAAAGGTCTTTGCGGAGATTCTGTTTGATCATCCGGAGATCCTCTCAACGCTCGGTCTGGTCGAGCAATTTGGTATTACCAGCCATAACGGAAAGCTCGATGATGAATCGCCCGCTCATCAACAGCGCGAATTCGAGAGGTGGAAACGTGACCTGGTACAGCTTCACCAGTATCCACTTAGTCGGCAATCGGCGTCGCAGAAGCTTTCCACACGGGTTTTGGATTGGTTTCTCCGAATCCAAGCCGATGGCGAAAAGTGGCAATGGCATGATTATCCCGTCAACCAGCTCTTTGGCGTGCAGAATCAGTTTCCGTCGTTCATGGCCAATACGCACCGGCTGCTGAGCGAAAAAGACTGCAATTACTACGTGATGCGGCTCGATGCTTTGCCGAAGAAGTTCGATCAAGTGCTCGATGGTCTTAAGATCCGCGAGCAAAAGCAGATTCTGCCACCGCGATTTGTCGTTGAGGAAGTGCTCAAGGAGATGACCGATTTTATCGCCAAGCCGGCTTCGGAGAATATTCTCGCAACGTCATTTAAGACTCGTGCTGCCAAAATTGACAAGTTAAGCGAGGCCAAACGCGCCGATTTTCAAGCGCGCGTGGAAACGGCAATAACAAACGAAGTCTATCCGGCCTATCAAAGACTGGTCGATTATTTCCAGCAGATTCTACCGAAAACGACAACCGACGATGGCGTTTGGAAATTACCGGACGGCGACGCCTTCTACGCTTACAAGCTGCATGAAAATACGACCACGACGCTCAATCCGACTGAGGTGCATGAGCTTGGTCTGCGCGAAGTCTCTCGCATCGAAGGTGAGATGCGAACAATCCTCGATGCAAACGGGTTTGCAGATCAGCCGATCGGAGAGGCGATGGACAAACTCGCCAAGGATCCGCGTTTTCTTTACGCAAACAATGACAAGGGTCGTGCCGAGGCATTGGCCCGGTACACAGAGTTGATCAAGCAGGCGACAGACCGTTCGTCGAAAGAATTATTTCTCATAACTCCGCGTGCGAAGATCGAAGTGCGGCGCGTCCCGGAGTTTAAGGAAGCCACGGCTCCGGGAGCGTATTACGACATTGCGGCCATGGATGGCAGCCGTCCGGGAATCTTCTTCGCAAATTTGCGGGACATGAATGAGGTGCCCAAATGGAGCATGCCAACACTCGCGTATCATGAAGGCGTACCAGGACATCATTGGCAAATCTCCACCGCCGAGGAGCTCAAAGGTGTTCCACAATTTCGCAAAGTGATTCCGTTCACCGCCTACATGGAAGGATGGGCGCTTTATTGCGAATGGCTGGCAAAACAGGCCGGGTGGTACGACCACGATCCGTTTGGAGACCTGGGACGCCTCCGGGACGAACTTTTCCGTGCTGTACGGTTGGTCGTTGATACCGGTATTCATGCAAAGCATTGGACGCGCGAACAGGCGATCGCTTACATGCGCGAGAAAACCGGGATGGGTGAAAAAGAAGTCAGATCCGAAATAGAACGTTACATCGTCGCGCCTGGTCAGGCGTGCGCCTACAAAATTGGCATGCTCAAGATTCAGGAACTTCGCTCCCGGGCTCAGAAAGAGTTGGGAGAAAGATTTGATCAACGGGAGTTTCACGATGCGGTGCTCAAGAACGGCGCGTTACCTCTGGAGATTCTCGAAGAGCAAGTGAACGATTACATTCAGCGAAGAAAAGGCGCAGAACACGCAGCCACCGATTTGCACCGACTAAATAGCAACAACAATGCGTATCAATATTTGTTCATCTGTAGCTCACAGTTTCATAGTCGAGCGCAAAATTCTGATTGCTCTAGCAACTCTTGTCCTAATCGTCGCAGTAATTTTAGGAACCTGAATTTTTCTCGGACGCCAAGTCTCGCGGTTGGTTGGCCTTTTTGGAACAATCGAAATCGCTTCCGTGCCGATTCACTCGGTCGCGTATGACGGCAGCGGGACCGGCGGTTGGCTCGAAGTCAAATGACGCCCATCTGAGTTTGGACGACAGCCGTCCACAGATCGCTTTGAGCATCGGCCTGACTAAAGACAATCAATTGGCCTGGCATGCGCAGGGGAAGGTTTTCGCTTTCGGGCCTTATGTCCACGGTGGAAAAGAGTGGCAAATTTCCAAACGTCATCTCGAGATCGTTAACCGGGAGATCGCGGTTCCTTGAGTATCACGCGCTTCGTTGCATCATTTTCCAGTGCGACTTTCCCACAAGTTTCAAAAACTCTTTACCCGCGACGCGGCGGAAAGCCTGTGGGAGCACGCTTGTCGCCGGATGCATCCAGTAAGTGCTCGACGGATTCTCGCCACGATTGATCGAGGGGAACTCGTCAAATTGCGCGAACAATATCCGTATCGGCCGAACGCGCGAAAGATCAACGCTTACGAGGACGCTGACTATTGGATTGGCGTAAACGTAAAACGTGTGCAGGACCTCTGGCTTGATAGGTCGCCCCCGCTCCAAATCCTCGACCTTGGCTGCGGGCCAGGCTATTTCCTGTACCTCTGCCGGTTATTCGGTCATGAAGGAATCGGCCTCGATCCCGATGACGAGCCTTTCTTCCGCGGCACGACCAAACTTTTCGGCGTTAACCGCATCGTAGCACGAATCAACGCGCAAACGCCTTTGCCGGACCTGGGCAAAAGATTCGACCTGATTACCGCGCATCGCGTCTGTTTCCATCGAATCGCACGGGGCCAAAATGGTGAATGGTTGGAATGGAAAGAGGCTGACTGGAAGTTTTTTATCGACGACATCCGCAGAAGATTCCTCAAACCTGACGGACGGCTTCTTTTGGAATTCAATCGGCGACAGGACGGCTCTTCGTTTTTTACACCAGAGCTACTGAAGCTTTTTCAATCTCAAGGCGCTCGGGTCATGCGGTGGAAAGCGCTGCTTGCGGCTGATCCGAATGAACGGCCGCGATTCAAACAGGTTTAAAATTTGCAGGGCGGCCGCACCGCCTGCGATTCGTTGGCAACCAGAGCGGTTGCCCCACAACGGCCATGCGCGGCTCAGAGTTTCCAATCCGAGCAATTCCACCCTAGCATTTGCTCAACCTTTGCGATGTCTTCTGTAAAATGATTGTAGAGAAAAACACGCTCCTCCCAGTTCATCGCGCGTTCGTACGGCACAATATTTCTGTCTTTGTTGCGGATCGAACGCGGTGGTTTGCAATTAAGGAACGAAAAAATCGAAGCGAGCGTTTCTTGCTGTTTCTTTCTGAATTGTTCGAACTTTACAGCCTTCACCTGCTCGCGCGGAAAAAATCTGAAGATGCGCTCGAGTTGTCGTCCGTAAAATCCGCGATCGATGTAGGCAAAACGCCGGGCGTCAACTGGAGGCGCACCGACGATGCGGGTTTGTTCTTCTCGAACGGCGTCAAAGAAGTCCAGCGGTTCGCGACCCTTAAATCGTTGCATATTCCAATGGGCAAATGCGCGTTCGACCGGGTTTCGCAGAATGATGAGCAATTTGACGTTCGGATTGTAATTCCAGATCCGTTCCGCCGCCGGCCCGTGATAAAGATAACTTGGGGTGCAATCACCGGAGATCATTGAAGGAGCAAGCGACGGATAATGTTTGTGCAGTTCCTCGTAATCCACTGCGGAAACGAAGTGCGCGTCGTTATCAAAAAAATGGATCTCCTGCTGGTCGCCCATGCAAATGTCTCGATGCCTGCTCAAGAAATAATGCAGCGCCGTTGTCCCGGATTTTTGCGCGCCAGCGAGAATGAAATCGAGCCGCTCAATTTTGCGACGTCTGGGTCGAAACATCGGAGCAAAACTATTCAAACCACCGCGATTGGCGAGAGCGCGAGTAGATTATCCACAGACGTTTTCTGTAGCGGTGGTCCGCCGCTTTCAATTTGTCCCGTTCACCCCTGCCCCTTATGATCCGCCCATGTACAAGTGGTTCTGCTTCCAGCTTCCCTCAGTTTTGCTCTTTGTTGTCGGAATGACAACCTCTGCAATAGCCGATGAAGGGATGTGGCTGTTTAATGCGCCGCCTCTGGAACAACTCAAACAAAAGTACGACTTCGAGCCGACTCCGCAGTGGCTCGACCATCTGCAAGAGGCCAGTGTCCGATTCAACTCCGGCGGAAGCGGTTCGTTTGTTTCTGCCAATGGACTCGTGATCACGAATCACCACGTCGGGGCCGACACGTTGCAGAAGATGGGCGATGCACAGCACAATTATCTGCGGGACGGTTTTTATGCGAAAACGCAGGACCAGGAGATCAAGTCAACCGATCTCGAACTGAACGTCCTGATGTCTATCGAAGATGTGACGGCGCGCGTCACGACCGCGGTAAAAGCAGGCATGAGCAGCGATCAGGCTTCGACTGCGCGCAACGCTGCCATCGCTGCGATCGAAAAGGAAAGCAAAGATAAGACCGGACTCCGATCGGACGTCGTCACCCTGTATCAAGGCGGCGCATACCATCTTTACCGTTACAAACGCTATGATGATGTGCGGTTGGTCTTCGCACCAGAGCAGCAGATGGCTTTCTTCGGCGGTGACCCCGACAATTTTGAGTATCCACGCTACGATCTCGATATCTGCCTTTTTCGCGTTTACGAAAATGGTCAACCTGCGAAGATCGAGCACTTTCTGAAATTCAATCCGAACGGGCCGCATGATGGTGAACTGATTTTTGTCAGCGGCAGCCCCGGCAAAACCGACCGGCAACTCACGTTGTCTGAAATGGCCGACATGCGCGATCGCTATCTGCCGTACGTGCTGAATATGTTTTACCGGCGCGAAGTGCTGGAGTCGGCCTACAGCGCACGATCATTCGAGAACGCACGCAAAGCGCGCGACGATCTGTTCGGCGATCAAAATAACCGCAAGCGCTACGACGGTTATCTCGCCGGACTGCTTGACCCGCAAACCTGGTCGGCGCTCGAAACGCGCGAACGAAAGCTGCGCGACGCGATTGGGCGAGATCCTAAATTCAAATCGACACTGTCTGCTTACGACCGGATCAAACATGCCCAGGCCGAGATCGCAAAGAACGCGCCAATGTATAACTACCTCGAGCAGGAACGGCCGGTCACGATCGGTTATCGTGGGCCGCGAGCGTTTTCCGGAAATCTTTTCAAATATGCGCGCTTCCTATTGCGCGCGGCCGACGAACGCGTGAAGCCAAACGGTGAAAGAATCCCCGCCTTTCGCGACAGCGCGCGCGAGTCATTGGAACTGGATCTGTTTTCAACCGAACCCATCTACGACGACTACGAAATCCTGCGGCTTACGGACTCTCTGACAGATTTCGCGTCGCGATTCGGCGCAGAAAATCCGGTCGTGAAACAAGTGCTCTCTGGAAAATCACCTCATGCGCGTGCGGTGGAGCTCGTCACCGGGACAAAGCTCAAGGACGTAGCGGTGCGAAAGGATTTCTACGGCAAAGACGCGGCTGCTTTGCAAAGCGCCCATGATCCGATGATTGACCTCGCCCGCATGATCGATGCGCCGGCGAAACAAGCGCGAAAGATTAGTGACGCTCAGGATGAAATCAAAAGGCAGGCTTACTCAGAAATCGCGAAAGCCCGCTTTGCGATAGAAGGCAAGAACAGTTACCCAGACGCGACATTTACGCTGCGGCTCTCCTACGGAACAGTTCGCGAATATGAGCAGGATGGAAAGCAAGTTCCCGCGTTCACCGATTTCGCAGGTTTGTATCAACGCGCTTCCGAACATGACAACAAGCCACCATTCGATCTGCCAAAGCGGTGGATCGACAAAAAAGCGGAGCTCAACCTCTCGACGAAGTTCAATTTCGTCTCCGACGCCGACATTATTGGAGGCAACAGCGGCAGCCCCGTGGTGAACAAGGCAAACGAATTCGTCGGAATCATCTTCGACGGCAACATTCAATCGCTCGTGCTCGATTGCATTTACACAGACAAACAGGCGCGCGCGGTGTCAGTCGATTCAGCCGCGATCATCGAAGCGCTTCGGAACGTTTACAATGCGGGCGCGCTCGCAGACGAATTGCAAGGCCGGACAAGGTAGGACGCTGCGGCGTCCGGACAGCGTAGCGCGTTGTCCCTACCTATAATTGCTTCAGCAATGTCTTCCAGCGCGCCCATGCTTCGTCGCGGGCTTTCTTGTCGGCGTCGCGCATGGCAGGATTGCTCGGTTCGCCTGAGCGCATGAAACCGTGGCCGGCACCTTTGTAGATAACCGGCTCGTACGTTTTCCCGGCGGCTTTCATGAGCTCTTCCGCTTTGGGAATCGTCGCGTCCACGCGCTCGTCGTTTTCGGCGTAGAACCCGTAAACCGGACAGGCGATGTCTTTCACTCTGTCAGGAGAATCCGGCGCCACGCCGTAAAATGAATACGCCGCCTTTAGCTTTGGATTTTCATTCGCATAGGCGAACGTGACTCCCCCGCCCCAGCAAAATCCGCACACAGCAAGCGTGCCATTGCACGACGGGATTTTCGTCAGCGCGTAATCGGTTGTCGCGTCGAGATCGCTCTTCACCTGCTCTTTCGGCAACTCGGATGTTGCTTTGCGTGCTGCGTCGAGATCCTCGAATTTTTGACCGCCGTGCAAATCTGGCGCGATGGCAATAACGCCGTTCTCCGCCAGCTCATCGCACAAACTGCGGACCCAATCCGTCAGGCCGAAGATTTCACTAACAACCAGCACAGCCGGCGCTTTATCTTTGCGTTCTGGATAAACAACGAACGCTTTGATCGTGCGCCCACCCGATCTGATGTCGACCCAATCGGCGTGACGTGGAGAGCTGTTCAGGCGATCGCGACCGAAATCCTTGATTTCTTCGGCAATACAGGACGCATCGCACATAAGCAAAGCAGTCAGGGTTCCAATCGAGAATCGAACGAGACCGAACTTTAGTTTCATATAAACTACTTCCTCAAGCCCTCTCAAAAAGCTAGCCCATCCGGAGGCGAGTTTGCTTGCAGTGATGAACCAAGCGGTTCAGGCCCTCGCTGGCATGGCTTTCCCTCTTCCGATTAACGCGTCGACGCTCCAGCGGCCGGGGCCGTAAAAGACCATGAACAAGAACACCCAGCAGAGAACAACGGCCAGTTCGCCTTTGTTCAAAATTGGAAAAAATTGCTCGGTCGGCGTCGGCGCATGACCGATTGCTTTGCCCGCAGCGTGGACCATGAAATAAGCAACCGCCATTTCACCGGCAGAGACGAACGCCGCGAGCCGGGTCAGAAAACCAAATGCGATCATAAGCCCGCCGACAAGCTCGACGATCCCTCCAAAAAGCATTAACCCTTCGGCGCCGCCGTGACCGCCTCCGGGAAACCCTAGAAGTTTTTGCCCGCCGTGACAGGCGAACATGAGTCCAATTATCAGTCGCATGATGCAGTAAACCGGGTCCGCGAAACGATTCAGCGAGTTCATGGCCAGTCAGGCTGAACGATCTTGAGCGCATGTGTCAAGTCTCCAGGCCTCTTGTAGCCGCAGCCGCAGAGGGGTTCTATATAAAAAGGGGCCGCCCACAGGCCTGTGGGCTGTAGCTACGCTGCTTTCCTGGCAGGATGCGCTTTTTTGGCCCGAGACCGTGCTGGACTCTTTCGTTTTGCGCCAGTCTGTTCGAGACTCTTCTGCAAAACCGATACCAGATCGATGACTTTGGTTGGCTTCGGCGTTTTCCTTGGTTTTTCTTCGATTTCTTTCCCGCCGGCTTCAACTTTTTGCTCAATCACTTCCATTAACGCTTCGCGATAATCGTCCTTGTACTTCTGAGGCTCCCATTTCGAACTCATGCTATCGATCAATGACTTGGCCATGTTCATCTCGCGTTTGCCGACTTCCGTTTTTTTCGGGACATGGAGCTTCTCTGGATCGGCCAGTTCATCAGCGAAATGCATTAGTTCGAGGACGAGTGCGCCGTCCTCGGGCTTAACTCCCGCCAGATATTGGCGCGTTTTGATGACGACCTTGGCGACGCCGACCTTGTTCGTGTTCTTCAGCGCATCACGCAAAAGCGCATAAGCTTTATCGCCGCCCTTCTGTGGCTCAAGGTAATAGGGCTTGTAAAAAAACATGGGGTCGATCTCTTCCTGGTCGACGAAGTCCTTGATGTCGACCGTCTGAGTAGCCTCGAGATCAACGCGTTGAAAATCCTCCTCCTTCAGCACGACGTATTTCCCTTTCTCGTACTCGTAGCCCTTCACGATCTGGCCCCAGGGGACTTCCTTGCCGTCCTTTTCAGCGACGCGTTTATAATTCACCGGGCTTAAATCGGCCTTGCGCAGGAGACGAAACTTTAGTTCTTCCCGTCGCGTAGCCGGATAAAGGGCAATCGGGATATTGACCAGTCCGAAGCTGATGCTGCCCTTCCAGATTGCGCGTGCCATACAAATGTATTTCGTTTCGCTACAACGAAATGCGTGGGTAATCCAGCCGTTGCAGCGTCCGTTGTTCCCGGGCGGATTTTACGCGCATCACTGAGCGTCAATGCGTCGAGGACAACACCCGCTACAGCAATTTGAGATCAGGCCGCCAGGTCAAGATCTCCGCGCGAGATGCCGCGCAATTCAAAGAGTCGAATCAGCGTTTCTTCGATCAGATTGTTCGGGCAAGACGCGCCGGCGGTGATGCCGATCACAGCCGGTCCATTTGGCAACCAAAAGTGGGAAACCACTTCGCGTTTTTCATGCAAGTTGTAGTGCTGGATTTCAGTTGCCGAGGCCAGGCGCGAAGCATTAAGCACAAAATAGGTCGGCAGCTTTTCTTCGCCCATCTCTGCGAGATGCGATGTGTTCGAGCTGTTGTAGCCGCCCACGACCAGCAGCAGGTCCATCGGAACATCCAGTAGTTCGCGCAATGCATCCTGCCGCTCCTGTGTGGCCCCGCAGATGGTGTCGAAGAAGCGGAAATTTTCTTGTGCAAGCTCCGGACCGTCGCGATCAATGATTGCCTGTCGAATGCGGCGCTGAACCTCCTCGGTCTCACCGCGCAACATCGTGGTTTGATTAGCTACCCCCACGGTTTTCAGGTGCACGTCGGGATCAAACCCCGGCGAATGCGCGCCCTTAAACTTCTTGAGGAAGGCCTGTTTATCGCCCCCTTGCCGGATGTAGTCGCAAACGTAATCCGTATCCGCGAGGGTGAGGACGACTACGTAATGTCCGCTGCCGTCCCCGAGCGCACGCGAGCTGGTTGCTTTTGTCTCTTCGTGCTCAGCCTTGCCGTGGATAATGGAGGTCACCGATTCGCTTGCGTATTTGCGCACCCGCTTCCAAACGCTCATCACGTCCCCACATGTGGTGTCGACGATCTGGCAACCGCGGTCCTTGATCTGTTGCTGGAGTGACAATTCCGTCCCGAACGCCGGCACGATTACAACGTCGTCAGGCCCAAGATCGGAAATGTCGGCTTCTTTGTTTCGGCCAGTGAGATTTTTGATACCTAACGAGGCGATCTGATGATTGACCTCGGGATTATGAATAATTTCTCCGACGATGAACAACTGGCGATCTTTGAAAACCTTGCGCGCGGCATAGGCGAGGTCGATTGCGCGCTCGACGCCGTAGCAGAAGCCAAACTGCTTTGCCAGACGCACGGTAGTATCGCCGACCGAAATGATTCCGCCGGCACGACGGATTTTTTCGATGATGTCGCTCCGATAGTGTGACTCCACCTGTTGTTGCACGGCCGCCATTACGTCGGGCGTGCGCAAATTCACTTTCTGGCGGGCCGTTGTGCCGCTGGAAATCAGGTTTGTGCTCATATCGTGGTTGAAATTCCGAGCGAAGCGAACAACCTCGGATCAATTGTGGCGAGCTAGCTCCAAAGCGATAGCCAGAGATGTTTCGCTTCGCTCAACATGACACACTGGAGCGGTTGCGGCAACGCACCGCGGCCGGACTATTGAAGCAGTGGTCCGCTCGGCTTTTCAAACCCGGCGTCCGTAATCATTAATCGGGGATCGGGATCCGGAGTTCTCGAATCATCCACCCGCTGAACCTTCGGTCCAAGTGTTTCATCCTCGGGCTGCGTGTTAGCGATGTTTACTGGCGTCCCAATCCGTACTAGTGCGAAAAATTTCGGCGCCGCTTCGCCTTTCAGCCGGATGCAGCCGTGTGTGCGTGGTGTCGGATGGACAAAACCCTGGTGAAAGCCGTACGCAGGTGCGAACTCGCACCAGTATCCCATAGGATAACCGACGTAACGGCCAGGTCCGCCACCAGTGGAAGGAACCACACGATCGCCCTGGACGCTAAATCCGTACGACCCCGAACGTTTATGCTCCTGTTTGGAGTAGATCGTGAAATTGCCCTTCGGCGTCGGTTTCGCTGGAGTCCCAATCGAACACGCCACCGCCATCAGACACCGGTCGCCCTCCATTACATAAATGTTTTCCTTCGAGAGCGAAACCAGAACACGCACTTTGGATGGGTCGTTCGGCTTATACGCAGTGACGTGATAGGGGCCGCCCGCACTCACATGCCCTCCAGTTGCACAACCGGTAAGTAGCAGGAGCGAAGGGCCAACACATACTAAAATCAGTCGGTAAACATGTCGCATACGAGCATACTGGATAGGATTAGACGGCCCTTTGTCAACCTGCCGTCCCCTGAGGCTACTCCGAAATGTCTCCCAAAAAGACGCGTCGCTGGCCTAACTCACGCATTGAAGATTGTCAGGAAGGCGACTTCAATTGCCAGAGCTTCCTGAATGTTTCGACTAAGATGATCGCGCAATTCTTCAAGCGAACGGATGCGCCTTAAGATTTCGGAAGTGCTGAAACGGCGTGCAAACACCGCCGTTTCTTCCTTTGCAATTGGCATATCGCGTTGTGCCACGCCCTTGCTCGCCCGAAGAACGTCGGTCCACCAAGCGTATAACGTCTCGATTAGTGCGGCCCGGCGTTGCAGGTAAAGGCTTTCTGTGAGTGCCTTGTAATATTTCTCTCGTTCTTCCAGCCAGGCGCCGTCGGTTGCATCCTTGTAGCGCGCTGTCTCCTTTTTCAATGCCTCGTCTGTTTCCCGCTTTACTTCCTCGCGCACTACTCGGAGCAAATGTTCAAATTCCTGAGCAAGGCGATAGGCAAACTGAATAGTCCACGTTCCGTGACGGGCTGCTTGTTGCAGTGATTTCACAAGCTTCTCCTCTTCCATTTTGCTGTGAACCTCGCCGTTCCGCGCGAGAGAAATGGCAATGCACCGGGACAGAATCGTTTCCGGCAGAGCCTCTGGCAAAGCGGTTAGCAGAAGCAAAAGGGAATCCTGTGGCGGTTCCTCGAGTGTCTTGAGAAACGCGTTTGCCGCCTGGTCTCCGAGTCTGTCGGCATTGGGAATGATCGCTACCTTCCGCCGACTGCTTGCTGCGCGCATTTGCAGCGCGTGCTCGAGTCCGCGGATTTGCTCGATTGAAATCCGACGCGATCTGGACTCAGGCCTGGCGACGAAGATCTCCCTAGCCTTCGTTGAGAATACATCTTTCGCCGGTGTCCCATTAACGAGGCTGGCTAGCTCCGCTGCCAGCGTCTCCTTTCCGCTACCCGGCGGTCCCGTAATCAAATAAGCGTGTGCAAGCCGATCCTGGTCGTGGGCACGTCGCAAATGCTCAAGCGCTGTGGTGCGAGAAAAAGGCATTTCAAATGTCCGATAATTACTGTTGGACGTTCGAAGTTTTGGCCAGGACAGGAAAGCGAGAACACACCAATTTCCAAATCTCGCATTCGATCTCGTCTGCCTCCTGCGCGCCGTGGATCAAAACAACTCGCCCTGGGTCGTGCAAAACGAGCTGGCGATATCCTCTCCGAACGCGTTCATAAAATTCGGCGGGCTGTTGTTCCATCCGATCAGCTTTACGCGGTTTCTTTTGCATTCGCGATTCAGCCGTCCCGGCATCGACATCGAGCACGAAAGTAGCGTCTGGAACGCAATCGCCGATGGCAAACGCATTAAATCGCTGGATTATTTCGCGATCCAAGCTGCGTGCCGCTCCTTGATAAACAGTCGTCGAATCAAAAAAACGATCTGCAATCACGCAGATGCCCCGTTCGAGCGCGGGCTTGATTACTTCGCGCACCAGTTGGCTGCGGCTGGCCTCAAAAAGGAGCAACTCGGTCTCCGGCGTCATGCTGGAATTGTGCGGCGCAAATTGCAGAAGCTCGCGGATGCTTTCGCCGATCGGCGTGCCGCCGGGTTCACGGGTCAGCACACACGGAACACCGGACCGATGGAGGTGCGCAGCGAGTCTCTCGGACTGTGTGGATTTTCCGCTTCCTTCCGATCCCTCGAACGTGATGAACGGCAGTCGCAGCATGATTTCACTTGTGCGCAGGCGTTCCTCTTGTAAAGACGTTTTTCAAGACCTCTTCGACGCTGGGAATTTGGATTACATGAAACAATTCTGGCTGGTGAAACAGGAGCCGTCTTCCTATTCGTGGTCGGATTTCGTTACCGATGGGGAGACTAGCTGGACCGGCGTGCGCAATTTTGCTGCGCGAAATAGTCTTCGCAAAATGCAAAAGGGCGATGAAGTCCTTTTCTACCATAGCGGCGAGGAAAAGGCCGTAGTTGGAGTCGCTAAAGTGACGCTGACAGCCTATGTAGACCCAACCTCGAAAGAAGGCGACTGGTCCACAGTCGATCTTGCCGCAGTTAAACCGCTGCGACGGCCGGTCACACTTCGAGAGATCAAAAGCAATTCGCGACTGAAAGCGATTCCATTGGTTCGGCAATCGCGTCTTTCGGTGATGCCGCTGCGCGAGCCGGAGTTTCGCGAGATTGTAAGCATGGCCAATCAGGTGTAACGGCTTTCTAGCGTTCAGGCAGCGCGACGACTGGGAAGCTTTCATTCTTTGAGCCACGTTTTGCCTTGTTCAAAGCTGCTTCGAGATCGAAAATTTCACAATGGACACAATTGCGGCAGCCGAGTTCCTTCCACTCGTTGCGACTGCCGGCACCACGACCGACTCGATGGTAGTTTCTTTGCACGACGTCGCTCCTCGTACTCAGCAGATCGCAAGTACAATCGTTTCCGAAATGGGCCGCCATGGAGTCCGTGTTTGTTCGATTCTAGTGGTGCCGGATTATCATCATGAAGGGTCGTTCGCCAGGCACCGTGAATTCGTGTCGTGGCTTCGGGCGTTGGAAGCGGATGGACACGAAATCGTCATCCACGGCTATTTCCATGAACGTCCACCTCAGACGAAAGAAAGTTTGCACGACAAATTGTTGACGAGAATTTACACGCGAAACGAAGGCGAGTTTTACGATTTGAGCTATGAGGAAGCTTTGCGCCGGATCACAACGGCGCGAGATGAATTCCGTGCGCACGGGCTTAAACCGCGAGGGTTTATCGCGCCTGCGTGGTTGCTCGGAGATGCAGCACAGCGCGCAGTTTGCGATGCGCAATTGGAATACACGACACGCTTGCGCAGCATATGCGATCTCCGCTCCGGAAAAGTCTTTCCTGCAAGAACACTCGTTTACAGTGTCCACAATAATTGGCGGCGCTCGCTCAGTCGTAGTTGGAACGCAGCATTATTTCGTTTCCTGAAAACCAACCCGCTCTTGCGCGTCAGTATTCATCCACCTGATTATTCTCAGCCGGCCGTTTGGAAACAGATTCTCGGCTTTATTGAGGCAAGCAATGGTGTGCGAACCGCCACGACGTATCAGGACTGGATCATTGAACAACGATTAAGGCACGGAGCGTAGCGTGAGCAGGTGCGACTTACATATTCACTCGCGCCATAGTGCACGTTCGGAAGAATGGCTTTTCCGCCGATTCGATTTCCCTGACAGCTATTCCGATCCAAAGCAGTTGTATGAGCGCTTGCTCAAACGCGGCATGGATTACGTTACCATCACCGATCATGACTCGATCAATGGTTGCCTGGAAATCGCGCATCTGCCTCGGACCTTCATCGGGGAACAGGTAACAACGTATTTCCAGCAGGACGGCTGCAAGTTGCACATTCTGGTTTGGGGAATTTCAGAACAGCAGCATCGCGACATCGAAAGCGTTCGCGAAAACATTTTCGATCTGCAAAGCTATCTCCAACGTGCGCAAATCGCGCACGCCGTTGCGCATCCACTGTACAGCGTGAACGGAAAACTCGAGCCAAAGCATCTCGAGCAACTGATTCTTCTATTCAAACATTTCGAGGCGATCAACGGTCTACGGGACGCGCTTCTGAGCGATCTGATCCAGACGCTGCTGAAACAGTTGAACCCGAAGAAGATCGACGCCCTGGCAAATCGTCACGGCCTTGCGCCCACGCATTCGGAACCGTGGAAAAAAATCTTTGTAGGCGGCTCGGACGATCACGGCGGACAATTTGTCGCCTCAGCTTTCACAGAGACTTCTGCTGCGGATTCTGCCGAAAAATTTATCGAGCTCATTCGCAACGGTGATTGCACCGCGTGCGGCCAGGGCGGTACGCCGTTAATTCTGTCGCACGGATTTTACAATACAGTCGCGTGTTTCATCCAGGACCGGTTTCACGAACAGCTCGGACCTGGGACGGCGCTACTGGAGAAAATGTTTTCACGGTTCATGGAGGGCCGGGACCCAACCGAATTCACTCTGAAGGAGAAAACGGAATTTATCGTGCAAGGTGTCTTGTCGGGAAAAATCTTCGAATTTGCCAAGCCGGCAAACGTGTCGCTATGGAAGGAGCTTTCCGGTTATTTCTCGCGGCCCGACGTTAAGGCGAAGCTATCGACTCAGCTGGATAAGATCAGCGAACCAGAGCGGCGCACATTTCTCATGGCGAATATGGTAGCCGAGCAACTCGCGTTTCGCTTTTTCAACAAATTCGTTCAACAAATCAGCAGCGGAAACATGGTGGAGAGCATGCAGGCTCTCAGCGCGATTGCACCGATTCTCGTCATCCTGACGCCCTATATCTACGGCTTCCACAGTCAGGCGCCCTCCCGCAAATGGCTGCGGAGTCTTTTCAAGGAATTGACCGGCGAAGTTCCAGTGGCACTGCAAAATCGGAAACGCGCATGGTTCACCGATACGTTGGAAGATGTGAACGGCGTCGCGACGACCATTCGCAAAATGACCGCGGCCGGAGTTTCCGCAGGAAAGGAACTCGTTGTCGTCGCTTCACGGAGCAATCTTCAAATTTCTGATATCCCAATCAAAAATTTCCCGCCCATCGGCGAATTCGAGCTGCCGGAATACGAACTGCAAAAACTAAGTTTCCCGCCGATTTTGCAGATGCTGGATTACGTCCAGCGGGAAAGATTTACCGAGATCATCATCAGCACGCCCGGCCCTGTTGGACTGACAGCGCTGCTCGCGGCCAAAATGCTCAATCTGCAAACCAGCGGTATCTATCATACCGATTTCCCTCAATACATTCGCATTCTGACTGAGGACAGCTTTCTGGAAAGTGTGGCGTGGCGATATATGCATTGGTTCTACGGGCAACTCGACACAGTTTTCGTGAACTCCGAAGAGTACCGGCAGAGCTGGATCAAACGCGGCTTCGAACCAGCAAAATTGAAAATTTTACCGCGCGGCCTCGACACCGAACTGTTTCATCCTGCTCGACGCGACTCAGCCTTCTTCGAAAAATTCGGCGCGTTTAACGGCGAGGTTCGCCTGCTCTACGTCGGGCGCATTTCACGAGAGAAAGACCTCGACCTTTTGGCCGCCGCATATCGCCGCCTGCGCAACGATGGATTACCGGTTCAACTCCTCATCGTCGGTCAGGGGCCATATTCCAAGGCGTTGGCCAAATCTTTTCCTGAAGCGTTTTTCACCGGCTATCTGAAGGGTAAGGAACTGGCCACGGCGTACGCATCGGCGGACGTTTTTGTTTTTCCCAGCACCACCGACACATTCGGCAACGTAATCCTGGAAGCGCAGGCATGTGGCCTGCCGGTGGTTGTTTCCGATTCTGGCGGGCCGAAAGAATTAGTGGAGAATGAGATTAACGGTTTCATTACCAAGTCGCATGATGTCGAAGATTTCACGCGCGCGATTCGAGCACTCGTAACTGATCCCACGCTGCGCGAGCGCATGGCAAATTCCGCTCGGAACAGCGTCACCGACCGGAGTTGGCCCAGGGCCTTCGCCAAATTCTGGGCTGCGACCGAAGTCTAGCGTCTGACTTCTGATTTCCAGCTTCCGACGTCTAACGCTCGTCTACTCTCCGCTTATCTGATTCATCCCTGGGCCGTACACTGTCCAGAAGTAGTACGCGGCGACGACAAATCCGATCGTAATGACAATTCAGCGAACAAGGCTGGGGTTGACACGATGCGACAACATTCCGCCAATGTAGCCCCCAATTAAACCACCGATTGCCATCGGCAGGCCGTACTTCCAGTCCACGTCCCGTCCAAGTATAAGCACGAGGACGGCCATCCCGCGCATGCAACCGTTCAACAGATTCTTCAACGCGACCACGTGACGGATGTCGCCCGGCGATATGAAGCTGAGCGCGCCGATCATCAGAATGCCGATGCCTCCGCCGAAATACCCGCCGTAGAGCCCTACGAGAAAAATGCCCACCATTGCCACAGGCCACCACGCCCGAGCAATGGTCGGTTGGATGCCGTGACCGCCCCTGTATCGAACGAGAATCGGACGCAGCAAAATGACCACAGTGGCCAAAAGGACCAGCCATGGCACGAACTCTATGAAACGACGGTTGCCCGTGTGACTCAGCAGCAGCGCTCCAACCAAACCGCCGAGCACGCTTGGAATCAGAAGCAACCATAGCCACCGGCGGCCCACAACGTCGGTCAACTGACTGCGCGTGCGCCAAACCGCTCCCGGATACGTACCGAATCCGGCGATCGCACAGGTGGCATCAGCTGTCATCGGGCCCATCACCAGCATCAACAATGGGAACGTGATTAATCCGCCGCCGCCAGCCAGCGCATTCATCACGTCCGCCACAATGCTCGCCAGAAAAAACAAGAAGTATGTCATCGTTGTCTCTTCTTACTCATGCTGGCGCTTTTCCGCAGCGGTTTGCTTGGGACGGTGCGCCCCGCCCCGCCCGGACATCGCAGCGCGATGGCCCTATCTCCCCCACGGCAGTGCGTCCAGATCGATATTTCCCCCGGTGAGAATGATTCCGAAGCGTTTTCCTGACACGGCGATTTTGTTTTCCATGATCGCGGCATACGGAACCGCCGCCGATGGTTCGATCACGATTTTCATGGTCTCCCAAATCGTACGCATAGCCAAAACGATGGCTTCCTCGCTCACCGTCACGATGTCGTACACGTACTGCTGAACGATTTTAAAGTTCGGTTCCCCAATGTTTGTTCGTAGTCCGTCGGCAATCGTGAATTTCTTATCAGTCACGAGCCGTCGTCCCGCGCGAAATGATTGCGCCGCATCATCCGCGTTGGCAGGTTCGACGGCGATCACTTTAATCGTCGGCTGCATCGATTTTGCTGCGATTGCTGTGCCCGACAACAAACCGCCGCCGCCGACCGGGCACATGATCACATCAAGATCCGGAGCATCTTCGAGCAACTCCACTGCTGCTGTCCCCTGCCCCGCGATCACGTGCTCGTTTTCGAACGAGTGAATCAATGTCGCGCCTGTTCTCGCGATAACTTCTGCGCATTTCGCTTCACGTGCCTCTTCCTTCGGTTCGCAAAGGACTACCTGCGCACCGTAACCCTCGACTGCGCGGATCTTCACCTTTGCCGAATTCGACGGCATGACGATGTGCGCTGGAATGCCGCGCAACTGCGCCGCACACGCCACTGCAGCTCCATGGTTGCCCGACGAATGTGTCGCAACTCCGCGCTGCGCCGCTTCAGAATCAAGCCTTAAAACGGCGTTGGTCGCGCCACGCGCCTTAAACGCCCCAACTTTCTGGAAGTTTTCGCACTTAAAGAACAATGACGCCTCGCTCGTCTCGTCCAATCGCGAACTCGTTAACACCGGCGTTCGCTGGATGTATGGACGAATCCGCTCATGCGCGGCGCGAACGGAATCAAAATCCAATGATTTATTTACTTCGACCATCCGAAAAAGGCGTCGGTAACGCCGAATGTGTCAATAAATCCGTGAGCCAGAATGCAGGCCCAAAGGTTACGACCCGCGAGCATATAGGCCGTTCCCAGAATGAATCCCGCAATTCCGGAATCAACGATTCCAGCTGGACCCTTATAATAATGCCCATAGCCGAACAAGATCGAGACGAGCACAATTCCGATCCAATAGGCAGCTCTTGATCTTCTTCCAATATCCGCTGCACGCGTCAGGAGATATCCGCGGTATGCGATCTCTTCGCCGAACGCAGCAAAAGTCCACACCACCACCAAAGCCAACAACGCAATCTTCGCGTTGCCGGTAATCTCGGTTGCAAATGCCGGCGCAGTTGGCTTCGGCCAATAGAAGGCTGTAAGAGGTTCGATTACAAATTGGCCGAGGAGGATTCGGAACGCAGCAGCTGCCAGTGCGATCAGAAGGATACGCCGCCACGACTCTGGCCGTTTGAATCCAATGGCGAACCATCTGCCATCGCGAAGCCGGATTGATATTAATCCCAGCACAAAAAGAACGATCACTTCATTCGGCACAATGCGAAGAACGTTGTGACCAATCACGATGAGAGCGCCTAACAAAAACTCAAGCGCGCTGAGTATCCGTGAAGCTGAAGGATTAGTGGAAGGAAACGGAACGTCGTGCGATAATATGATTGAAGAAGATTCAGTCTTCATCCTTATGATGCTTGTGCGTCTGGATCAGATTCAGCGACGCCAACAATTCTTCTCTGCTATCCGGCAGTAGGGCTGTGAAAATGCTCTGGGCGTGGCCCCATGCCAATGAACCGGGCGGGTAGTTGTCGCAGAACAGGAAACCATTTCAGCAGGCGAACCACGAATGGGATTGAACTTTTGCGACCTGACGTCGCGCCAGTGACAACGCGACGATGAATGAAGACCTGCATTCCCTGGATCAGGCGCGTCGGCCATTCGCGGCGCGCTTGCACCTTGCGTAAATCGTCGATGGAAACCGAACCGTTGCACAGTTTTCCCGCGAGCAAGTTCGCAGTCGCGACGGCATCCTGAATTGCGAGATTAATTCCAACGCCGCCTGCCGGTGACATGGCGTGCGCTGAGTCGCCGATGCAAAGCAAACCTTCCCGACACCAATCGCGTAGGCGATTGATCTGCACGGTCAGCAATTTGATCTTGGACCAGTCGTCCAGTTCAGTCACGCGGTCGCGGAGAAACCCGGCGAAACTGACGATTTGATTTTGAAATTGCGGCAGACCGCGCGCTTTTATCTCGTCAAAGCCGTCCTTTGGAATGACGAAGCCAGCTTGCCAGTAATCACTGCGATCCAGCAACACAAGCAGTTTGCCCTGCTGAAAAAAGCCGAATGATTGTTGGGGATCGTCTGGTTTCTTGGAGATTCGCATCCAGAGCACGTCGATCGGAACACCGAATTCGCGCTGCTCAAAGCCGCCGCGCGTGTGAGCGATGGAATGCCGTCCATCCGCGCCAATCACCAGGTCGGTGCGCACTTCGATTTCGCCACGCGGCGCTTTTGCACGTACTCCGACAACGCGGTCGTTCTCGAAAATGAGATCGACAACTTCGTGTTCCATAAGTAGCTGGAAACTTGGAAATTGCTTTGCGTGGGCCGAGAGGAAATTGAGAAAATCCCATTGCGGCATGAAGGCGATGAACTTGCAGCGCGTGGGCAGTTTTGTGAAATCGGCAATCGGTACGCTCTGACCATTCACTACGGCGCGCAGTTCGCGCACCTCCTGATGCGGTTGTTTCAGGAATTCGTTGAGCAAACCAAGCTCGTACATTAACTGCAGTGTCGACGGATGAATGGTGTCGCCGCGGAAATCGCGAAAGAAATCCGCATGTTTTTCCAGCACCACTACCGGCACGCCGGCTCGCGCGAGCAGATACCCAGCCATGATCCCCGCCGGCCCACCCCCGACGATCAGGCACCGAGTTTGCAGTCTTTCAACCACGGATTACACGGATAGCACGAATTATGAATTCAAGATCAACATTATTGTTTTGCATCCGTGTTATCTCTGTAATCCGAGGTCAAGCTCATGAAAAGTGATCAGGCGCTTCTTCTCAATGAAGAACAAGTCCTGAAACATTTACGAATGGCGGACTTGATTCCGGCGATGGAGAAAGCGTTGATCGATTTCTCGACCGGCAAGGTAACTCAGCCGGTGCGCTCGGTGATCAAGGTTGATCCGCCTGGTGGATTCTTCGGCCTGATGCCAGCGCTTACTCCTGACGGGCTCGGGTTAAAAGCCGTGACGTTCTATCCCTCGAATGCGGTCCGCGGCATCCCAACACATATGGCGACAATTTTTCTTGTTGATCCACAAACGGGAACCCCACTGGCGATTATGGATGGACGGTTAATCACGGAGATGAGGACGGCTGCTGTGTCCGCAGCGGCGACGAAACTGCTCGCATCGCCCAATGCTGCCATCCTCGCCGTTCTCGGCAGCGGGGTTCAAGCACGTAGCCATGTAGAAGCTTTGCGGTTCGTTAGGCCTTTCGAAGGAATTCGTGTCTGGAGTCCCACGCTCGAGAATGCACAGCGGTTCGCAAACGAAATTGGTGGGACAGTAACGTCTGCCGAAGAAGCGGTGCGCGGCGCGGATGTGATCGTGACCGTCACCAGTTCGAAAACGCCTGTGTTGAAGGGAAGTTGGCTGAAACCCGGTTCGCATGTGAACGCAATCGGTGCGTGCCGGCCGGACTGGCGGGAGCTCGACGATGAAGCCATGAGCAACATCGTCTTTGTCGATTCACGCGAAGGCGCAATGAAAGAATCGGGTGATGTGCTTCTTTCCGGCGCGAAAATTTATGCGGAGCTTGGAGAAGCGCTGGCCGGCAAGGTTCCACCGCGCGCAAAACAGACCACGATTTTCAAATCGTTAGGCATGGCTGTCGAAGATATCGCTGCGGCGATGCTTGTGTATCGATCGGTTACTGCAGGTTTGTAAACATTCCGCTTCAATTCAGTGAAGAACGAAACGTTGCTGCTCATCGCTTTGAGCTTTCCGGGGCCGCAACCGTTTTGGTTGCGACGAGCTTCTGGAAGCGCGGATCACTCCGGAGCGGATCAAACATCGGGTCGAGCTGGAGAGATGCAGGCGTAATCGGGTGGACCCAAACGAGAGGTCCTCGATACGGAATCGAGAATAGTTCTGTCAACGCTGCGACGGCGCGATCTGGCTCTCCCATGCGCGCCTCGATTCGCGCCAGAATCTCGGCCGAGAAAGGACCATACATCGCGTCCTTCTCTGTTGGATTCACTTCCTTCGCTCGCTCAGCAAGCGCAAATGCAGCGGGTTTATCACCAAGACCCATGCTGATTAGCGCAAGGTCTTGGATCAAAGCAAAATTTTCCGGCTGCGTCTGGAGAAAAGGTTCCAATTCGCTTCGGGCCTGCAGCCAGCTTGCTCTGGCTGCGACATTGTCACCCGCAACTTCCTGAGCCCAACCTAACCAAAAACGCAGTTCGCCATTGTAAAAACCGAGCGCCGGATCCGGCTTGGTTAGTATTTCCTTTAGCCGGGCAATGATTTGCTCCGGGTGGCGCTCGAGGATCCCTTGATAAACTTGCGTTTCTATCAGGAACGGATCGTCGATCGAGAGACGAAGGGGCGACAACAGAGCAGACGCTCGCGGCAGGTCGCCGTCGGCTTGTAGAATGGCCGCTTTTAGCGCGACAGTGTCGATGTCATCTGGGGTGATATTCAAAACCTGATCAAGCTTGCGCAGCGCTTCAGGGAAACGGCGGAGGATGATATAGGAAAGCACATGTTGCGACAGGAGGTTCGGGTTAAGAGGATCGAGCCGCTCTGCTTCATTGAAGAACGACTCGCTTTTGTCCCACTGGCCGCGTCTCCGCGCGACGTAGGCTAACGATTCCGGGATCCGGCTATTGTTCGGCAGAAACTGACGTGCGTGCTCAAAGTAACGTGTTGCGCTGTCATAGTCCTTTAGGCAGCCGTAGTAATAGTAACCCTTGGCCATCAACGCTTCCCCGAGATTGGGCTGAAGAGTGAGCGCGGTTTCGGCTGCCTCTCGTGTTTCTTCCCGTAGCGCAATTGTTGGTTGAAGGCTCTGCGTGATGTAACCGATCGCATCGACGTTTGATAGCAGCGCCCAACCAAGAGCAAACTTGGGGTCGAGACGGACCGCTTCTCTAAGATATTTTTGTGCTCCCAGAGATTTGGCAGGCGTCGCCCCGCCTGTTTTCAACGTATAGGCCAGGCCGCGCAAGTAAGCGTCGTAAGCCTCGGGATTGTTCGTCGGTTTGGAAGTGATGATTTCTTCCTCCTGACCAGTGAGCTTTGCCTGCAGCCGGTCTGCAGTTGCTTTGGCCACCTCACTCTCAACCAAGAAGATATCCGTTAGCTTGCGATCGAAGATATCGCCCCACACATGCGATTCATCAGCGGCTCTGATCAACTGCACGTCCACACGCACCGAGTCGCCGCTCTTTTGGACGCTTCCTTCGAGAATATAGGCAACGCCAGTTCCTGCGCGATCTCGGGCAGATTCTCCGGCGCGGCTTTGTAATGCTGCGTCGATGTGCGCGAGATTACCTTGAGATCAGCGATCTTGGATAAGCGAGCCAGAATCTCGTCCTGGATGCCGTCGGTAAAATAAGCGTTTTCTTTGTCGCTGCTCAGATTCTCGAATTGTAGCACCGCGATCGATTTCTCTGGAATGGACGCGTCTTGGTCATAGCGGAGGAAGCAATCTTACCCGCTGCTGGCGGTTCCTGACGCGACAACCGGAAAGCTAGCAGTGCACCAGCGATCACGGCCAGCGTCACTGTGACCGGACAATTTTTCGTCCCGTTCGATGCCGGATCGACTCGTTAGGTGCAACTTCCTGCGTTCGCTTGATTCCCTCCGGGGTCAGCTCAAACGCCCAGGCGAGAACCAGAGCGACCGGAAATCCGATCATCAGTAACAGCACGACAAGGCGGACTGCCCAGTTTGGAATTTCGAAAAAGGGAAAGACCTGTGTTGCGATCTGGATGAGCAACCACGCCACGACCCCGTATGCCATGACAACCTTGTAAACGTTGCGCCGCTTCAGCTCGCCGAAGAATGTCTTCGGATTCACCCTTCGATTTTGTGCCACATTATCAGCCCGACAGCAAGGGACCCCTAGTCCTTACTATTCATTTGAAGCGGTCGACACCTGATCTCGGCACTCGCTGGTTTCATAGAGCGCTTGCAAAGCGCGGCCAGGGCGGAACAGTTGGCAGCAATGTGCGCAAGTGTTGAGAAGCTAAATTTGCAAATCGAGCGTGCAGCTAGTGACGGGTATTTGATGGAATCGACGGCCAAGAATATTCGCAGCCTTTTGGCTGGCGCATCGACAGATGTGTATTTCAACTCCGTCAATGAACTGGCCTGGAACTTGGATTGGCCGGAATTAAACGATCGCTTCTACCAGACGCTTGCATTTGGAACCGGTGGGCTCCGCGGGCGCACCATCGGGAAGATCGTGACGGCCGCGGAACGCGGAAACTCCCGCGAAGGCGAGCGACCAGAGTTTCCCTGCGTCGGCACGAACGCGATGAATTTTTACAATGTCAATCGCGCAACCCGGGGACTTGTTGCCTATCTGCACGATCGCAACCGACGCGAGCAAATTTCGGCCAAGCCAAAGATTGTGATCGCATATGATCCGCGGTTTTTCTCGAAGGAATTCGCAGAGTTATCTGCGAAAGTTGCAGCCGAAAACGGCTGCGACGCGTTCGTGTTCGACAGCCCGCGATCTGTTCCGGAGCTTTCGTTTGCCGTGCGCCACCTGCACGCGAGCGCGGGCGCTGTGATCACTGCAAGCCACAACCCGCCGTATGACAACGGTTTCAAAGCGTATTTTAGCGACGGAGCGCAAGTGATCGAACCGCACGCCAACGCGATCATTGCCAAGGTGAACGCAATCACGAGTGAATCGTTCACGTCGCTTACGAAGGAGCAACAAGGAAAAGTAATGACGATTGGAAAGGACATCGACCAGGCTTACATGCGCCGTCTCGAGACCCTAGTCCTCGATCCGCGAACGATTCGCGAAGCGAAATCGCTGCGGATCATCTATACGCCGTTGCACGGAACCGGCGGCATCATCATCAAACCGATGCTGACACGGCTCGGTTTCAATTTCCAACTGGTGCCGGAACAGGATTGCCTCGATGGACGATTTCCCACTGTGAAATCGCCAAACCCGGAATATGGCGAAGCGCTAACAATGGCGATCAAACTAGCGGAATCAGAGAACGCCGATCTCGTCATCGCCACCGATCCCGATTGCGATCGCATGGGCGCGGCAGTTCGAGCAAAGGACGGCAAAATGAAACTGCTGACTGGAAACCAAATCGGTTCGCTTCTTGCCTGGTACCGCATCAAGAGATTGTTCGAAAAAGGCGTGCTGAATAAACAAAACGCCTCGCGCGCCGTGATCATCAAGACTTTCGTCACCACCGACCTGCAAAATGCGATCGCGGATTATTATGGTGTGCGCTGTGTCGAGACGTTGACCGGTTTCAAGTACATCGGCGCAAAGCTGGCGAAGTACGAGCGTGAAGTGCCCGAACAATTGCGCCGTAGCTATGCCGATCTTGCCGAGAATGAAACGCGCCGGCTTCGACTCGCATACTCTTCATTTTACGTTTACGGCGGAGAGGAAAGCTACGGATATAGCGGAGCCGATTTTGTTCGGGACAAGGACGGCAACGGTGCGGTGATCATGTTTTGCGAAGTGGCAGCTTACGCAAAATCACGCGGACAAACGGTCGATCAGTTGCTCGACGAAATATATTCGCAGTTCGGTTACTTCGCGGAGAAGGCAAATTCGCTCGTTTTTGAGGGCGCAGAGGGTGCAATCAAAATTGCCAGCCTGATGAAATCATACGCCGCTCGTCCGATCCGGGAAATTCTCGGCACGAAAGTGATGAATATCAGGAATTTTGAGACAGACGAGATCCGAGACGTCGAAGGCGATCTGATTCCGAAAACGAAAATGCTGATGTTCGAGTTGGAGGACGGAACACGGATTGTGGTACGGCCCTCGGGAACCGAGCCAAAAATAAAGTATTACTTGTTTGCGCGACGCTCGCCCGGAAGGGAAAAATTAAGCGATGCGGATCTTGAACGAATCAAAACAGAAATCGGCGCCAAACTAAATCACCTGTGGGATTGGTTGCGAAAGGGTGCCGAGTCGCGGTTGGCAGCGTAAATGTCATATTGGGTCGAGCGAAATATCTCGGATTATTGTTTTGCGTGCCGAGGTGATGAATGATGAGAGATTCCTCGACTGCGCCCGGAATGACAGAAGGTAACCAAGGAATGACGGCTTCCCAGCTGTCAATGTGAGACCGAAGGCTGCCCAAGTTTGCCACGGCGAATTCGTCCTATGGCGGACCGTCGTACCTTATACGGTTGGCGCCTTGGATTGGAATTAGCAGAGCCCATGAAAAAAATCACGAAGCTTTGGCCGTGGCTGGCTGCGATTTGTAGCGGGCTTCTTTACGCAGCTTGCTTTGCGCCGTTTAACCTTACGTGGTTCTGCTGGATAGCGCTGATCCCCCTCATCGCCGCAGTTTGGTTTTCCGGCACAGAGTCACGTCGTCCATGGCTGCGGAACCTGCTTCTGGGTTACGTCGCCGGGCTGACGTTTTTTTGGACCGTATTCTCCTGGCTCACGACGGTCACCGTCCTTGGTTGGTTCGTTCTTCAGTTTTACATGGCAATTTATCTTGCGATCTGGGCTTGGTTTTGCGGCCTTGTGCGGCCACGACGAAAACTAAACCGCGCAACCGCGAGCAAATGGGATCAGATGCTGGCCAAGGCTCGGAAGTCAGCAGCCCCGCTGCAACCGCCATGGACAAGTTCGACAAACAACCTGCGACTCGCCCTCCTGCTCGCAGCGGCGTGGACAGCGCTTGAATGGCTGCGCGGTTGGATTTTCTCCGGCTTTGGTTGGAACGGACTCGGTGTCGCGCTACACGACACCTGGCCATTGATTCAAATTGCAGAGTTCACCGGTGTTGCGGGATTATCATTCCTGGTCGCCTTTACCAACGTAATCATCCTCACAACGGCGTACCGCCTGATTCTCGAGGCGCGCACGCGCATGATGCGGCCGCATTTTGATTTCACGGTCACAATGGCAGTCATTGTGGGCGTTTTGGTTTTCGGAGTTCGGGCGACCCAGATTTCGCCACCAGCAAAACCGCTCCGCGTTGCTGCCGTGCAGTCGAATGTTCCCCAAACTCAGAAGTTCGACCCACAGTTTACCAGGAAAATCTTCGATCAATTCCGGCGCTTAAGCGAAATCGCGCTGAGATCAAATCCACCGCCTGAATTGTTAGTGTGGCCGGAAAGCTCGATGCCGGGGCCGGTTCTGACAGACCCGGAGAGCTACAATTTCGTGATGGACCTGGCTGCATCGGCGGAGACGGACATTCTGCTGGGGACAATCGACGAAGAGAAACGGAGACGTTTACAACGCGGCAATGCTTGTTTCCGATGGCGGCGAACGCGTCCAGATGTATCGGAAGGTTCATTTGGTGCCTTTTGGCGAATACGTGCCCGGGCGACATACGGTGCCGCTGCTTGCGCGCATTGTCGGCGACCAGGTACCAGGCGACTTCAAAGCAGGCACGGAACATACCGTTTTCACCCTGACAAACCGCGAGATCCGGGTGTCGCCGCTGATTTGTTTCGAAGATACGATTGGGGAATTGACCAGGCAATTTGTTCTGCCGACGGAGTCCAGTCCCGGAGCGAATTTGCTCGTTGATGTGACCAACGACGGGTGGTTTCAGCATTCCGCCGGGTCGCATCAACATTTGGCAAACGCAATTTTTCGCTGCGTGGAAACGCGTCGCCCAATGATCCGCGCGGCTAATACCGGTGTGACTTGTTTCGTTAACCAATTCGGGCGCGTCACTCAGGAACTCCAGGATGGAAAAGGCAGTACGTTTGCCGAGGGCGTGCTTACCGGCGAAGTGATGGTTCCTACCGAGTACGAGGTCACATTTTACTCCAGTCACGGCGAGCTATTCGCCAAAGCCTGCTTAGCAATCGCTCTCATTGCGATCGTTGTCGGAAGCATGACACGCTGGCGGACGTTGTAGGGCGTTTATGTCACGCCATCGAACTGAATCGCAACGAGTCCCGTGTTGTAGTAAAAAGTTTTGTGGCCGTTCAATTGCCGGTTGATCATTTAGCTGAGGTTTGGCCGAAGAAATTTCGCGGCGCGCGCATCGGCGCGCTGCTTCATCCGGCTTCGGTTTCGTCCAACCTTGAACACGCATCGCGGATCCTGGAGCGACACCACGGCGATTTGCTTCGCCTCGGCGCCTTCTTCGGCCCGCAGCACGGATTTCTCGGCCAGACCCAGGACAACATGGTGGAATGGAAAAGCTACGAGCATCCGCGTCTGCACATTCCGGTTTACAGTCTTTACGGTGAACATCGCGAGCCGACTGCGGAAATGCTGAACGGGCTTGATGTCTTGGTTGTGGATCTTCAAGACATCGGGTCGCGTTACTACACGTTTATTTGGACACTCTACCTTTGCATGCGCGCGTGTGAAAGATGCGGCGTCGCAGTCGTTGTGTTCGATCGGCCAAATCCGATCAATGGGGTGACGACTGAAGGGCCGGCACTCAATCCGAAGTACAAATCGTTTGTCGGCATGCATCCTCTCCCCATCCGACATGGCCGCACTATCGGCGAACTGGCACAGCAATTTCGGGACGAGGCCTTCCCCAATTGTGAGTTGTCCGTCCTTCCAGTGAAAAACTGGGATCGTGCAACGTGGTTCGACCAAACCGGCCTCCCATGGGTGATGCCCTCACCGAATATGCCGACCCTCGACACCGCCACGGTTTACCCCGGGATGTGTCTGCTCGAAGGCACCAACATTTCCGAAGGACGCGGCACCACGCGACCGTTCGAAATCTTTGGCGCGCCGTTTATCGACGCGCAGAAGCTTTGCAGTGAGCTGAACGCCCTGAGAATGCCCGGCGTTTTCTTTCGCGAAAACTATTTCCAGCCAACCTTTCATAAATTTGCGGGTGAACTGTGTGGCGGCGCGCAACTTCACGTAACGGAACGAGACACGTTTCAGCCATTCCAAACTGGTCTGGAAATCATTCGTCTGATGCGGAACTTGTATCCATACCAACTCGAATGGAAGCAACCACCCTACGAATACGAAACCGAAAAACTGCCGATTGAAGCCTTGTTAGGTGGGCCGGTTAACGAATTCTTCGACGGATGACGATTAAGCATCGGCCGTTTTCCAAATTCTCATTCCAAGCCAAATCGAGAATGGAGCGACTGGGGAAGCCGCGACATGGACGGGAAGGCCGTAGGCTGAGCGAGCGGGAAGTAAGCAAATCAAATCCCCCTGGGATATTCCAATTACCGGCGCGAGATTCTCTTACTCCAATGCGCTTTGCTCAGAATGGCCGAGCGATCAGGCTTTTGCTCGTCGCACTCACGATTTTGATCGCCCCGCAGCTTCATGCGGACATCCCGTGGCCGGAGGTCGTGCAACGGCTTACTTATGAAAATGAAAAACTGGCGCGGCGTCCGGGAGGACACAACGGCGAATACTTCGTTGTGTGCACGCTATATTACACACCGAAAGAATCGGGTTTTACTTTCGAGCGCGGCTTCGACGCTACGCCTGTCGCGAAACCTGGTCTTCACGGCCGAAAGTATCCGCGTGACTTTCTGCGATCGGTAAAAAAAGAAGGCTTTGGCCGAATTACCACGTCTGTAAATGGGCGCTATTATATTCGCTACAACGGCGGCGATTCGTACGCGTTCGCTTCCCATGCTACGGGCGGAGGCGGTGTCTTGGTGCCGCGTTATTCGGCAGCAATGAAAAGAGGGCACGGTGGCTTGCGTCGCGGTGCGACTATACAGACCTCCTCGTCAGAGCTTCAGAAAGTTTTCGGCAGCAACCGATGGAAAATCACGGATACCGGTGGCGGCCTGCGCCGGTGGCAAATCGATTGTTATTTCGGCGAAGATGAACCGCTCGGACCGGGCACGCTCCAAGGTCGCCCGCGTGCGACCACCTTTGAGTACGCTTACGCCAACGCGCGAGTCACGGATTAATGTGAAACTGTTCACGGTCCGCCTTCGCTTTCGCGGCGACCTTGATTTTTTTGGTCGGTCGAAAACCGCAGTCGAAACGTTGAACGTCGTCTAAGCGAAAAAACTTCGGTGAAGGACGTCATCGAATCATGCGGTATCCCCCATGCGGAGGTGGATGAAATCCTGGTGAATGGCCGTTCCGTCGGTTTTGATCATGCGCTGACAAACGACGCAGACATAGAGGTCTTCCGGGTCGAATACTATGATACGTATTATACGGAAACACATTTACAACATTCTAATTTAAGAGTGTTTGTTGTCGATGGCTATTTAGGCAAACTGGCTTGCACCCTCCGCCTTATTGGCTTCGATGTCGCCTACGACCAAAGGGCGAATGATCGGCAGTTGCTCGACCTGATGGCTCGCGAAACCCGAGCGCTCTTGACCTGTGATCGGCGGCTGCTTATGCACGCCATCGTTCAACATGGATATTGCCCGCGATCACAGAACGCCGAAGAACAGACCATCGAGGTCGTTCGCCGCTTCAAGCTTTTGGATCTAATCGCTCCCTTTACGCGGTGCCTTCGCTGTAACGCTCGTTTGCAAGACGCAGCGAAGGCGGATGTCATTGAAGAACTTCAGCCGCTTACCAAAATCTATTACGAACAGTTCCGCCGTTGTCTTGGTTGCGGCCAGATTTATTGGTCTGGATCGCATTTCGGAAAATTAGAAAAGCGAATCGAAAAAATCATAGCGCGACTCGTGGGCAAAAGCGGCGAATAAACCACGGTCTTGTCAGAGCGATTGTAGCTGGCACACTGGCCTGCTATGCGACTAGCCGTGGTTGAGTGTTATTTGGTCGTGACGTTCAGCTCAATGCTGATAGGTGTTGTCCAGGCACAGGGACCGGTCCCATCACCACTAATATCAGCGCCTTCACCGGCGCCGGAGAAGGTTTCTGCAGTCGCGCCGCAGCCAAGCACGGCAGCGGAACTAACGAAAGCCGATTTCGAAACTTTTCTCGACGCGCTGATTCCATCGCAATTGCGAAATCGAAACATCGCCGGCGCAGTCGTCGCGGTGGTGAAAGACGGTCAGGTGTTATTCCAAAAGGGGTACGGCTACGCTGATTTTGAAGCGAAGAAGCCGGTGCTTCCAGACCAGACTTTGTTCCGGCCCGGCTCGATTTCGAAATTGTTCACTGCCACAGCCGTGATGCAGCTAGTCGAGCAAGGCAAACTCGACCTTGACCGCGACGTCAATGATTATCTCGATTTCGCAATTCCGAAAACATATCCGGAGCCGGTCACACTGCGACAGTTACTGACGCACACAGCCGGATTCGAGGAGACATTGAAGAATCTATTCGTGGCGCACCAAAACGACATGAAACCGCTGCGCACGTATCTTATGAATCAAATGCCGGCTCGCATTTTTCCGCCGGGTAAAATTCCGTCCTATTCCAATTATGGATTCACGCTCGCCGGCTACATCGTCGAGCGTGTGAGCGGCGAGAAGTTCGACCGTTACATTGACAATCACATTTTAAGGCCACTGCGGATGACGAGTTCAACGTTCGACCAACCGTTGCCGCCGCAACTCGCGCCTCAAATGTCGAAGGCTTATCTCAATGCATCGAAGAAGCCGCGCGATTTCGAATTTGTCCAAGCCGCTCCCGCCGGGGCGCTTTCAACCACCGCCGCCGATATGACGCGCTTCATGCTTGCCTTTCTTCAGGATGGCAGCGTTGACGGAGTCGCTATCTTGAGACCCGAAACCGTTCGACAAATGGAAACGCGCCAGTTCCAACTTGATCCAATAATTTGCGGGTTGGGCATTACTCTTATGGAATATTGGATGAACCCTGTGCGCGCCATCGGTCACGGCGGAGATACAGTATATTTCCACAGTGACATGGTCCTCGTACCCGATGCGCACGTGGGCTATTTCATTTCCTACAATAGCCTCGGCAAAAATATCGGCGGTGGCCGGGGCGAAATCTTGCGCACTTTCATGAATCGGTATTTTGCAGACCCGGGCGAACCGAAAGTTAACGTCGATGCGAACATCCAAAAATCCGACGGCCGCAAAGTGAGTGGCGTTTATGATGGAACGCGTCGCGCAGAAACAACCTTCTTGAAACTTATCGCATTGCTCGACCAGTTTCGTGTCAGCAGTGACGAGGAAGGCATTCTGACCGTGGAAGGAAACAAGGATCAAAGCGGCGAATTGAAAAAATGGAAAGAGATTGGTCCGCTTGTTTATAGTGAAGTCGATGGCTGGGAGAGAATCGCCTTTCGGCGTGACGCGTCCGGCACTGTGCGCGAAATGCTCCCATTCCCCGCGATCTATGAAGGTCAGCGCGTTCCGTGGTACGCCACAAAAACCTTTGTCGGTGCGGTGATTGGTGGCAACTTGCTGCTCGCGCTTTTGACTGTGTTCCTGTGGCCGGTCGCAGTTGTAATTCGGAAACGATATCAGCGCCCACTTTTCACTACAAAGAAGGATCGCCTTCTGTATTTCTTCTCGCGAATCGTTTGTGTCGGCGAACTGATTTTCATCCTTGCGCCTGTGTTACTCGTTAGCCAGGGATTAGAACACATCGTGATCCTCGGCGATGCCATCAACCCATGGCTGCAGACGCTCCATGTTTTTGGGTGGGTCTTAATGGCAGGCGTCGTTCTTTTGATCATTGCCGCGATTCGCTTTGTCAGGCTGCCGGGGCACAGCCTTTGGTTTCGTGCTCACGCAATTCTTCTGGCGATTGGTGGAATCGCGTTTGGAGTATTTTCCTGGCAATACCATTTGCTCGATGCGTCGCTGAAGTTTTAACCGGCGCGGCACACCCATGAACTTTGCGCATCGTGGAATCCTGACTGCTTTGGTCCTCGTTACGGTCCGTGCTTCCATTAATGCCTACGCGCCGTTGGGACACGAAATTGTTGGCGCGATCGCAGACGAACGTCTGGCGAACACGCCCACGGCCGCAAAAGTCTATCTGTTGCTTGATGGTCTCACGCTGGAAAAAGCCGCCGTGATTGCAGATGAGATCAAGGGCTGGGACAGCAAGGGAGTGGACGACCCGCGCTCGTTCCATTACTCGGCTCACCGCAACATTGACCGGCAATTGCGCGATTTTTGGCGCGCGAATCAGCCAATACACGATCCCAATTCTCCCGCGCCTTCACACCATTGGTTTCACTATACCGACGTTCCGGTGGTTCCGCCGCAAACATATCGCGCAGGCGTCACCGGCCGCAGCAAGTGGGACATTGTGCACATGATTCCGTTCTGCATCGATGTTTTGCAGGGGCGAGTGCCTCAACAAAACGAGCGGAAGATCACGAAGACTATTGCGCTTATTCTGCTGGCTCATTATGTCGCTGATATTCATCAGCCGCTGCATGTCGGCGCGGCCTATTTTGATCAGCAGGGTCGGCCCACCGATCCAGACAAGGACAAGTCGGCCCTGGCGGATGAAGGCGGAAATACATTTGCACTCGAGCTAAGCGATGAGCCGCCACGTCGTCGAGGCATTCGCAAGAAGAAATTCCACGGATTTTGGGATTACGACACTGTAAACGCGCTTTTTTCTCAGGTGCCGACAGCACTAACAAGAAAGGAACTAGAAGCGCAGATTGAACCATTGAAAAAGGACTTGATCCACGACATGGCAACGCGCGAACCGCGCAACTGGCAGATGCCCCCGAATGTCTCGGTCGAAGGTTATGCCGAAATGTGGGCGGACGAAATTCTCCCGATCTCACGTGAGGCGCATGCACGTCTGGAATTTCGAAACGTAAAACCGTTTCTGGATGGAGACCGCATCGTTGCAGCGGGTGAGGCAATTGAGAAACCAGCGCCAGATCACACACCGTATCGCCGATGGGCAACCAACGTCGTTCGCGACGAGTTACACAAGGCCGGGTGGCGTCTCGCCGATTTGTTGGAGAAAATCCTCTAGTGCCTGTATGAGGGCTGTTGTTCAGCGTGTAAGTCGCGCGCGTGTGACCGTGGACGGTGGCATCACGGGAGAAATCGCCGATGGCCTTATGATTTTGCTCGGCGTCGGCTGCGACGATACGTCCGCTGTGGTTACCAAGATGGCCGAAAAAATCGCGACTCTACGGATCTTTGAAGACGACCAGCGCAAGATGAACCGCTCGCTGCTGGACGTAAAAGACAGCGCACTCGTAGTCTCACAATTTACACTTTACGGTGACGCGCGCGGTCAACGCCGACCCAGCTTTGTCGCCGCAGCGCCGCTGGATCTGGCGAAGAAGCTGTACGAAGAATTCACTGAAGCACTGCGGAATTTGGGCATCACGGTGGCGACGGGAATTTTCGGGGCGACGATGTCGGTGGAATTAGTCAACGAAGGCCCAGTGACAATCCTGCTGGACTCGGACAAGGCATTCTAGAACCTGGGTTTGACCTGCCTTCAGCGCAGGCGGCCTTGTCTTCCGCAAACGCGCTACACGCCAGCAGCATCGTAACTGTGATGATGGAGGTTAGTTAGGATTTTAATCAGCCGAATTCGCAGACAAGGGACGGCGCACGGACCTCAATTTTTATTCCAATGATCCCGCCTGGGTCAGATATTTCCGCGGTGCTATCTTTGGGGTCCTAACTGCGCCCGCGCGCGCTCGATATTGTCGGCTGCGCCTTTCAAGCCCGGATTGAGACGCAGGGCCACTTCAAATTCGGCAATGCTTTCCCGCGCCTTTCCGGAGGCGAGCAAGGCCAAGCCCAGATTGGCGTGAGCCTCGGCGTCATTGGGATTCATCCGGAGCGCTTCATGGAATTGCTCGATAGCTTCCGGTATTCTGCCAAGCAGCTGAAGCGCGAGTGCGAAGTCAGCCCGAATGTCTGCGTCTTCGGGCGCAAGCTGCGAGGCGCGGCGCATCTCCTCAAACGCGGCTTGATCGCGGTTCTGCTTCCATAGTGCACGGCCCAACTCCACGTGCGCTGTCGACGCGTCGGGCTGTGAACGGATTGCGGCCTGGAAATGATCGATAGCTTCCGGCAGCCGGCCTTGGAACTCACGAGTAACACCCATACCTACCAAGCCGTCGTAGAAATTGGGGTCGATCTGCAAGGCCTTCTCAAAATGCGCCGCAGCTTCATCGTATCTACCGCTACCACCCAGGGCCAGGCCCAGATTGTGTTCCATGTGAAGATTAGGTGGAGTGACTGCGAGCGTGTGTTCAAACAAAGTGAAGCTGTCGTGCCAGCGCTGAATCTGCGCGTTGGTAAGAGTGGCAAGGATCAGCAGAACTCCGCCAGCTATTCCTGTGCTGAGCCATGGCGCAAGACGCCAGCTCTTGGCGATGTCTGCCAGTCCGAACACGAGTGCAATGAACAAACCGATCGACGGAATATAGAAGTAGCGATCCGCCATGGTTTGCCCGCCGACCTGAACGAGTCCTATGACAGGAACCAGTGTTCCCAGAAACCAAAGCCAGCCCACGATCAGATACGGTTGGGGTCTTCGCTGAAAAAAACAAAACGCCGTAATTCCAATCAACAGGAACGCTGCGCCGATAATCTGCCAAACGGGTATGCCAATCGGAGCAAGCGGATAATAGACCGCCAGATTATGCGGCCAGAACGTGAGCACTAAGTATTTCGCATAGGACACCAGCGCGTTTGAAAGACGGAACGCAGCAGGTGCCGCGGCAAACGTGCGTACAGCGCCTCCATGAGATTGCGCCACAAAGGTGATAATTGCGGACATCGCCACGAGAACAAGTAGCGGAATTTTTTCGAGGATGAGATTTCGCATTTTTCCTCGTTGCGCTTTGCTCTTCGCACTTTCCCATCTTCGCAACGGCCAGTAGTCCAGCAGCAACATTACCAAGGGCCATGTCACCAGCATGGGTTTGGCGAGTAATCCCATCGCGAGCGCAATGGCGACCCACATGTAGCGGCGAATCGAAGGCGCTTCCGCATAACGAGCGTAAGCGATCAGGGCGAGCAATCCGAAAAATGTGCAGAGGGTATCTTTACGTTCAGACGCCCACGCCACCGATTCCACGTGGAGCGGATGCAGCGCAAAAAGTGCGGCGACTACTGCGCTCGGCCAGCGAGCGTGTGTTGTTCGCAGCAGAAAGCAGAAGACAAGTAACGTGTTTGCCACGTGAATCAGCGCGTTGACCAGCAAATGGCGGCCTGCGTTCGTGCCAAAGAGTTGGCAATCGATCATGTGCGAAATCCAGGTGAGCGGATGCCAATTGGTCGCGTAAAAGGTGGTGAACGCCCAGGCGAGTCCCGCGAACGTAACACCGCGATTCACCATTGGATTTTCCTGGATATATGTGGGGTCATCGAGCGTGATGAACCGATGCCCGATTACTTGCGCGTAAATCCCAAACGTCATTATCGCAAGAGCGAACAGGATGACGAGATCGGCTCGCTTCAATGTTGTAGCGTGGCTTAGTGCGAATCTGCTTCGTCTGTTCGCCGCAGCAACAAGAGCAGTTTTTCTCTTTCGCGCTGTTCGTTTGACCATCTGTTCGCGGGACTACCAGAGGACGGACAACCGAAATATCTACGGTATCGAAAGCATTCAAACTTTTTCTGCGCTCGAGGGGCTCAGAATATTGCAGCTGGCACGGCTGCCTCTACAGTGAGCTAGTGATTCTCCAACCCGTTCGTCCGGTTCAGCTATCTGATATACAGGAAGCGCGCAAACGAATTGCAAAGACAATCGTGCACACGCCGCTGATTCGGCTCGAGCTCGGACCGGAGTTTCCTGACATTCGCCTGAAGTTGGAGAACCTCCAGCCAATCAACGCGTACAAACTACGCGGTGCAGCCAACGCTGTGGCCATGTTATCCGAGGCAGATCGCAAACGCGGCGTCTGGACAATCAGCGCGGGGAACGCCGGCCAGGGCGTTGCCTACGCGGCCCGAGCCACTGGCGTGCCATGCACTGTGGTTGTCGTTGAAACAGCGCCGCAGTCCAAGCTGGAGCGAATGAAAACGCTTGGAGCGAAAATCATTCCAGTCGCGTACGACGTCGCCTGGAAAGCGCTTGACGAACGATCGTTTCCCGGAGCCGAGGGAACGTTTATTCATCCGTTCGATGACGACGATTTTATTGCCGGCCATGGCACGATGGGATTGGAAATTCTTGAAGATGCGCCGGACACCACTGCTGTAATCGCCAGTATTGGTGGCGGCGGATTAATCACGGGCGTGGCAAGCGCGATTAAGGCGCTCAAACCGGAAGTGAAAATGTTCGGAGTCGAACCCGATACAGCAGCGCCCGCCGCGCTTTCATTCAAGAAAGGGTCGCCGCAGGTCTTCCCAAACTGGAAAGCGTCATTTGTAGATGGCGCCGGCGGTCAAAGCATGTTCCCTCGCATGTGGGAACGAATGAAACCAGTTGTGGACGGTTACCTTGTGGTCACTCTCGAACAAACCAGGAATGCGATGCGACTCCTGGCCGAAAAAGCGCGCATCATCGCCGAGGGCGCCGGCGCACTGCCGGTTGCTGCGGCGCTAACTGGCAAAGCTGGCAAAGGACCAGTTGTCGCCATCATTTCGGGTGGCAACATTGATTTGCAAAAATTCTGCGAGTTGATCTCGAGAGCCGAATATTGACTTTTGTTTTCAGGTTTGAAATAACCTTCTGCCAGCAACAATAAAAGAACATGAAAATTGGAGACACAGCACCTGACTTCGAAGCGGAAACCACCGAAGGCCGGATCCGATTTCACGATTGGATTGGCGATTCCTGGACCGTTTTATTCTCGCACCCAAAGGACTTTACGCCAGTCTGCACGACCGAGCTTGGATACATGGCGAAGATAAAACCACACTTCGATCGCAGAAATGTGAAGGTCATCGGACTGTCAGTTGATTCGACCGGTGACCACAAAGGATGGGCGAAGGACATCGAGGAGACTCAGGGTTACGCACCAAATTATCCAATGATCGGCGACGCCGATTTCAAGGTCGCAAAACTCTACGGTATGCTGCCGGCTGACACCGAAGGCGATGCCAAAACGCGTAAGGCAGCTGATAACGCGACGGTGCGCAATGTTTTCGTCATCGGGCCAGACAAAAAGATCAAGCTCATACTGGTCTACCCGATGAGCACTGGGCGTAACTTCGACGAAGTGCTACGGGTGATCGACTCGCTGCAACTAACCGCGAAGCATCAGGTGGCTACGCCCGTGAATTGGCTGCCAGGCGAAGATGTTATCATTGCCGGCTCGGTGTCCGACGAAGAAGCGAAGCGGCGATATCCACAGGGCTGGAAGGCGCCAAGACCCTATATTCGGATTGTTCCGCAGCCGCAATAGCTTCACAATGCCGTCATTCCGAGCGAAGTCGATAAAATCCGTAATACTATCCTGAGCTTGCGCCCCGGGGATCCTTCGACTCCGCTGCGCTCCTCTCATGATGACAATCGCTGTTCGTCGCAGACATTTTCAGCAGAAAATTCCACTGGGTCCTGCTGAAAGTATTTTTGCAACTCAGCGTACAAATTCGGATGACGGATCCGTAACGCATGTGGCTGCTCAAAGAACGCTTCGACCGATACGGCGAAAAACTCAGCAGGGTCAGTGGCGCCGTAAGTATTGAGCAAGGTCGGTATCCCCGTCTCATCCGCAGCGCGCAGTGAAGCAAACTCGGAACTCATAACTTCGTTCCATGCCAATTGCTGCTCCCGGGTTGCTAATCCAGGAACTCCGTCGGCTGCTCCATTTTCGAAATCGAGTTGATGCGCAAATTCATGCATGACGACGTTCTTCCCATCGGAAGGATCAGCCGCGCCATGTTTTACAGCACCCCAGGACAAAACCAACGAACCCATTCTACGGCCGGTCTCACCAAGACGACTGACTGTTCGTTCCTCCCAAAGATGCTCACCGACCTGCCGTTGTTCTTCCACCATGTATGTTAATGGATAAACAAGAATCGTGAGCAGACCGGGGAAGTAATCGGTTTTGCGGTGCAGTAATAGAAGACACGCCTGCGCCGCGATGCTCACGCGGACCTCGTCTGTAATCGTGAAGCCGCTGCATCCCTCGAAACGTTTTTCGGCAAGAAATACCCGAACGTGACCAAGGAGTTCCGCGCGGTCACTCGCGGACAGTCTGGAAAAAAACACAACATGACGCCCGATCAAGGTCAGCCATTCTTTCGGAAACGGTCGCGCCTGTAATCGCTGTCGCCTGAGCTCCTTCAGGAACGAAAAGATCACGGCACATTCTAAATGCGACTCTGCGCTCTGGGTAGCGCACACGTCTCGCGTGCTTGGTTTCGGCGGGGCGCCGAAACAATCTCCTTTTTTGAATTCGCTGTCGCGAGGGAAAGAACTCCAATGAAAGTGCGCGATCGCAGGGACGGGCTCGCCAACATGTTCGCCATGGCGAATCTGTCCTTTGGCGGACGAGACGCGTGCGCTACCTTGCCGCTGCAATTCCCCTCGCATCCGATGACGAATCGTCTTATGAATGAAAGATATGAATACGCTCCCTCTTTCCCGCCGAAAATTTGCGCAACTCCTCGGCGCCGGCGCGGCAGCGACACTCGTTAGGCCGGCAGTTTCATTTGCAAAACAACCGGAGCACGTCCCCGCATCGGGGCAGGTTGTGCGTTTGAGCGCGAACGAAAATCCTTACGGTCCTTCGCCGAAAGCGCTCAAGGCAATGACAGATTCGTTCACGCTTGCCTGCCGATACCCCGACGAACACAACAACATCCTCATCGACAAACTGGCAAAGCTTAACGGCGTCAGCCGCGAGCAAATCCTGCTCGGAGATGGATCCAGCGAGATTTTGAAACTCTGCTCCGAGACATTCACCGGAAAAGAGCGTGGAACGCTTGTCGCAGCCGATCCGACCTTCGAAGCAATTCTGGAACAGGCAAGTGCGAACGGTGCCGAAGCGGTGAAGGTGCCACTGACGTCGAGCTTTACCCATGATCTTCCAAAAATGCTTTCCGCCGCGAGGCGAGGTCTAATTTACGTCTGCAACCCGAATAATCCCACGGCCAGCATCACGCCCAAGAATCAACTGCGCGATTTCCTCGGGAGAACTCCACGCGAAACAATGATTCTCTTAGACGAAGCCTACTTTCATTTCGCCGACAGCCCCGATTACGAAAGCGTGATCCCGCTGGTGAAGGATTATCCGAACCTGATCGTCGCACGGACGTTTTCCAAAATTTATGGGATGGCGGGACTACGCTGTGGTTATTGCGTTGCGCAAAAAGAAACCATTGACCAGATGCGCCGATATCAGATGTGGGACAGCGTCAACATCATGGCCCTCGCTGCGGCGAGCGCCAGCCTGGACGATCCGGATCAGGTTCCAAACGGACAACGGTTAAACAATGACGCGAGGGAATTCACGATTAGCAAGCTCGACACGTTAGGCTACGAAACAATTCCATCGCAAGCCAACTTCATCATGTTTGACTGTAAACGACCGGTCGTACCGCTCATCCAGGCGATGAAGCAACAAAGCGTTCACGTTGGGCGATTGTTTCCCGCCTTGCCGAATCACATGCGCGTTACGATCGGGAAGAAAACCGAAATGGAATCATTCCTGAACGCGTTCAAGCAAGTAATCGCATAGCGCGCAAAACGGTTTCAGCGGCGCTTATGCCAAACGCCAAACGGAATCAAAGTGCTCTTCAGCGGTTTCGCCGAAGAACTCGCGCAGCCCGAGATAAACAACCTTTGAACGCGCCTATAATCGGCCACCTTTTGCCGTTATCTCCCCGCGCCTCATCCCTGGATACCGCACTAGTAGATACTGAAGTGCCGAGTTGGCAGAGCGCCTCAAGCGCTTCATGAAGCGAGTGTCGGTCCTCCACTGACATTTCCCCGGGGTGATTGAACTCGGTGCCGTTGACGATGATTTTCGCCTTCAGTTTTGCAGCGAACCGCGCGCCAGAATGAAGCGGCGGCATGTCGTCCACCACGCGATCGTAGGCCGCCCTGACATCCACTGGCATTTCGTCGGCGTTCGCGTACTCGCGCCCGTTGAACCGAATGTTGGTTTTATCCCTCGCGCTCACTACAAGGATGAATAGTGAGAACTATTTTTCGCGAAATTCAAGTACGCCGTTTTTGTCATCAACGTACACGGTCTGGCCTTCCCGGACTTTGCCTTCGAGAATCTGGATACTGAGCGGATCGAGAATTTCTTTTTGGATGGCACGCCGCAATGGTCGCGCACCGTATACGGGATCGTAGCCTTCGCGTGCGAGCAATGCTCTGGCCGAATCAGACAGCTTGAGCGTGATCTTTTGCTGCTCGAGACGCTTAGCCAGGCGGCGGAGCTGAATTTCGACGATTTTCTTCAGCTCATCTTCACTGAGGCGGTCGAAAATGATGATCTCATCTACGCGATTCAAAAACTCAGGACGAAAATGCGCGCGCAATGCATCCATCACCAGTCGCCTGCGCGCCTCGGGAGATTCCTCCTCGGTGATGTATTGGGAGCCAATGTTGGACGTCATGATCACGACCGTGTTTTTGAAATCGACCGTCCTCCCCTGCCCGTCTGTGATGCGTCCGTCGTCGAGCACTTGCAGCAGAACATTGAAGACGTCGGGATGCGCTTTTTCGATTTCGTCGAAGAGCACAACGGAATACGGCCTCCGCCGGACGGCTTCAGAAAGTTGGCCACCTTCCTCGTAGCCGACGTAACCCGGCGGTGCGCCGATCAACCGCGCTACGGTGTGCTTCTCCATGTATTCGCTCATGTCGATGCGAATCATGGCGTTCTCGTCATCGAACAAAAATTCTGCGAGCGCTCGGGCCAATTCTGTTTTGCCAACGCCGGTCGGCCCCAGAAAGATGAATGAGCCGAGCGGCCGATTTGGATCCTGCAAACCTGCGCGCGCGCGGCGCACAGCATTGGCGACGGCCTTGATCGCTTCGTCCTGACCGACCACGCGTTGATGCAAATGCTCCTCGAGCTTCACCAGCTTTTGTCTCTCGCCCTCCTGCAATCGGGAAACGGGAATGCCCGTCCAGCTCGACACAACCTCTGCGATGTCTTCCTCCGTCACTTCTTCGCGGAGCAAACGCTTTTTAGTCTTGGCCGATTTTGCCGTGAGATCGGCCAGCTTTCTTTCCAATTCAGGGATCCGGCCGTATTGAATCTCGCTTGCCTTGGTCAGTTCACCGCGCCGCTGCGCACGCTCTAACTCAGTCCTCAATCGATCGATCTCTTCCTTCACTTTCCGCTGCTCGTCGATGACCGCCTTTTCTTTTTGCCACTCGGCTTTCAGCGCATTCGATTTTTCTTTTAGCTCAGCCAATTCCTTCTCGAGCTTCTTCAACCGCTCCTTGCTCGCCGGATCTTTCTCTTTTTTGAGCGCCTGGCGTTCCATTTCATGCTGCATGATCTGGCGTTCGATCACGTCAATCTCTGTCGGCATCGAATCGAGCTCGATCTTCAACCGCGACGCCGCTTCATCGACAAGGTCGATCGCTTTATCCGGCAAAAACCGATCGGTGATGTAGCGATGCGACAACGCTGCCGCGGCGACGAGTGCGCCATCGGTAATGCGCACACCGTGGTGCACTTCGTAGCGTTCCTTTAATCCGCGCAGGATGGCGATTGTATCTTCAACGCTCGGTTCGCCCACGAGCACCGGCTGGAAACGCCGCTCCAACGCCGCGTCTTTCTCAATGTATTTGCGATACTCATCGATCGTAGTCGCTCCGACGGTGCGCAACTCGCCACGCGCCAGCATTGGTTTGAGCATGTTTGAGGCATCGACTGAACCTTCGGCTGCGCCGGCGCCCACGATCGTGTGTAATTCGTCAATGAAGAGAATGATCTGGCCCTGCGCATCAGTCACCTCTTTTAAGAACGCCTTGAGCCGATCTTCAAATTCGCCGCGATACTTCGCGCCGGCAACCATCGCGCCAATGTCCATCGCGATGATTCGTTTGTTTTTCAATGAATCGGGGACGTCGCCGCTAATAATGCGCCGCGCCAAGCCTTCCACGATCGCCGTCTTGCCGACGCCCGGGTCACCAATGAGCACCGGATTATTTTTCGTCCGGCGCGATAGCACCTGCATCACCCGCCGAATTTCGTTGTCGCGTCCGATTACGGGATCGATTTTGCCGCGCCGGGCCAGCTCGGTAAGATCGCGCCCGTATTTTTCCAGCGTCTGAAATTTCCCTTCCGGATTTTGATCGGTCACTCGCTGCGAGCCACGCACCTGCTGAAGCCCCTGCATGAGTTTGTCCCGCGTAATGCCGAGGTCCTTCAGCAATTTTGCCGCAGCGACGTTCGCGCCGCTTAACGCGAGCAAATAATGTTCGGCGCTGGTAAATTCATCTTTGAGCTTCCCCATTTCCTTTTCAGCACCGTCTAGCACGCTGCGAAGCTCGTTTGAGAGCCGCAAATCGGCGGCGGCGCCGTGAATCTTCGGGCGACGCTCCAATTCTGAACGAAGCCGTTCCTGCAATTGATCTACATTTGCCCCAATCTTCTCCAAGAGCGGACGCGCTATGCTTTCGCTCTGATCAAGAAGAGCGGAAAGAAAATGCTCGTTAGTGATTTCCGGATGATTTGATTGCGAAGCGAGGTCCTGTGCCGATTGCAACGCTTCCTGCATCTTTTGCGTATATCTGTCGATGCGCATACTCCAGAATAACAAACGCTATTCGCTCGGCAATTGCGCTATTTGCAACTGGATCGGTTGCTCCTCCCGTACACCGCGGACGTTTGACACAAACGCCTCTACAACGATGAGTGATTGCGATGAAGGCGCAGGAAAAATGGGCGGGATCGAAGTCGCTGGCACTGTTGCGCCAGGGGCCATTTCGTCGCTACATCATCGGTTCGCTCATTTCCGACAGCGGCACATGGATGCAAATGATGGCGCAAAGCTGGGTGATGAGCACCCTCACAAACAAGGCGATTCTGCTTGGCCTCGTGAATTTCGCCGCAGGTTTGCCTGCCCTGGTGCTGGCGCCGATTGCCGGTTCGCTCGCGGACCGCTTCGACAAACGCAAGATCCTGGTCGCAACCCAAATCGTGCAGATTATTTTCGCGATCTCACTGGGATTCCTGATTTTCACCGGACGCGTTCAGATCTGGCACATTATCTTTTTTGCTCTGCTGTTGGGGATTGCTTTCTCCTATGAAATGCCCGCGATCAGTGCGCTCGTGCCCGAATTGGTAAAACGCGACGAGATTGCTCCGGCCATTGCCCTTGACCGTTCAGTCTTCCATGGATCGCGTCTAATCGGACCGTCGCTGGCCGGTCTCTTCGTCGCGTGGTGGGGTGCGGCTTCCGCATTTTTCGTAAACGCGATTTCCTTTGTGGCGCTGATCGTTGCGCTTATCTCGCTGCCAAAGCGGCCAACTGGGACAGCCGAGGAAGAAGAGCAACGCCGCAGCGGAATCAAGGAAGGCTTCCGCTACGTCCTCTCGAATCGCATCATTCTTGCGCTGATTGCTCTTATCGCCTGCAATACGGTTTTTGTTTTCCCAGCCATCTCAGTGATGCTGCCGCTTTACGTGCGCAATATTCTTCATCTGGGCGCGGAAAGCATGGGAGGACTGATGGCAGTGTCTGGCAGTGGCGCGTTCCTTGGCTCGATTGGCCTACTCGGCGTCGCGCGCGAAAACCGCTTAAAATTCATGGGCGGGAATGTGTGGCCATCGCTCTGGGAGTTTTTTTCATGGCGCGTTCCAGCAGTTTTTTGCTGACCGCCTGCGCAATGGGAACGATCGCCATCGCTCTCTCGATGAACTTCGGTCTCTCCAATACGATTGTGCAGGAACACGCCCCAGCGCATTTGCGTGGCCGTGTCTCAGCCGTCTTCGGGATGAGCTTTTTCGGCCTAATGCCGATTGCCGGTCTAATTACGCCTGGTTTTTCTGATCTCATCGGAATGCGCACCACTCTTACCATCGCTTCCATAGTGTACGGAATCGCCGCCGTCGCGATTTTAAGCGTCGCTGGACGTCATGTATGCGACCCCACCATTACACCAACCCCGGAAACGCAGCCCGAGATCGAGCCGGTGTGCTGAACAGCGCGTTTTTAGGAAGCGCCTTAATATTCGTTAGGCCGATGATTTCGTTTTCCACTTGTTGGAACTCCGAACGCCATGCTACCGGCGAGGCGATGTTGGGTGAAATCAAAGGCAAACTTGGTTTTGACTTGATTGAACTGGATCACTCTGTCCGCATGTCCCTGATGCCGGGAATTCAAAAGATGTTTGATAGCGGAGAAATTCGCTTGAGCAGTCTGCATAATTTCTGTCCGTCATCCGGCGAAGCGACGGTGACTTCGATCGACTGTTCTAAATTTTCCGTTGCGTCAGCCGCGGAACGTGAACGCGCTGTCACTCAAACACTTCAGTCGATTGACCTCGCCGGCCAACTAAACGCACCGTTCATCGTGTTACATCTGGGACAGATAAAGATGAACCCAATCACCGCGCGATTGATTGCAATGGCGAAAGCCAACGGATACCTGTCGCGCGAGTACGTTAAAATGAAAATCAATGCCGTACAAGAACGGGAAAAGATTGCACCCGAATGCCTCGAGCGCGTGAAGCACTGCCTGCGCCACATCGTAGAGCATGCCGCTCCAAAAAATGTTAGGATTGGTTTGGAAGCCCGGCGCGATTATGAACAAATTCCTACTGAACGCGAACTGGCGCAGCTACTTCAAGAGATGAACTCACCGTTCCTGGGTTATTGGCATGATTTCGGTCACTCGCAGATCAAAGAGAACCTGGGGTTCCTCGATCATGCCGAGTGGCTGCGTGCGGTCGGTCCACGTGCGTTTGGCTGTCATGTGCACGACTGCATCTGGCCTGCGCGAGATCATCAATCGCCCTTCACTGGAGGCATTGACTTTGAAAAACTTGTTCCGCTCCTTCCCACAAATTGCTTATTTGTATGGGAGATGAGCCCGAATAAAACGGCGGATGCGATTCGCCAATCGGTCCGAATGTGGAAGGAACGTTTTGGCGAATGAAGAAGGTTCTGGTCACAATTTTCCAGCTGAGCGTCACCCTTGGGGTTCTGTATTGGGTTTATCACGATCCAAGCAGGCGCGCCCAGATGGTAGAGGCACTCCGGAAGGCGGAGTATCGCTGGGTTTTGGCGGGCGTGCTGGCCTATGCGGTTGTAGAATTGGCTGCAGCGTTTCGCTGGCACGTTTTGTTGAAGGTGCAAAACATTCACCTGAGTGTCCCGCGTCTCGCCGGGCTGTTTTTTATCGGATTATTTTACAACCAATTTCTTCCAGGAGGCACTGGCGGCGACATCATCAAAAGCTATTACCTGCTGAAGGAGACACCGGACAGAAAAGCAGGCGCGCTGCTGGCGGTAGTGTTCGATCGATTCATCGGACTCGTTGCGTTGGTCGCTGTCACCGCAACGTTGATCGCATTGCGTTATGATTTCCTTTCTCAGAAACCCGAAACGCGAAACCTGCTTTGGCTTTTACTCTTTCTTTTGGGTGCGTCTGTTCTTTTCCTGCTTGCAACATTCGTTATCAGTGGATTCAAACTGTTCCACTCCTTGCCAGCACATTTTCCCGGGCGCGACAAATTGATCGAGATCTTCGCAGCCTATCATCTCTACGCACATCATTGGCGTGCAACCCTCGTGGCGTTTGGAGTCTCGATCGTCGCGCATCTTGCCACGTTTACCACGTTCCTATTTGCTGCGTACGCGCTGGGCGTGCACGTGCCGCTGCTGGATTTTTTTGCCATCATGCCGGTTGAACGAACGATTTCTGCTTTACCGATCAGTTTCGCCGGGATTGGTCTGCGCGAAAAAGTCTTGCAGATCATGCTCAGCGGACTCTGTGGCGTTCCGGAAGCAAAAGCTATTCTCATTGGATCGCTAAGTTTTATCATCATATTAATTTGCTGTCTTCCGGGCGCTCTTGTTTACCTGTTCTACAAACCGAGCGGCGCAGCAGGACGCGTGAAGTTGCGCGAAATGGAAGAGGAAGTCGTCACACTGGAACACGAGCTCGGCGAACCGGAATGAAAAAGCGTTTCAACGCCCGGCGCCGAACGCCCAGCGCCCAATGTTTAATTAAGAAGGCAAGACATTGGACGTTGAGCGTTTCTTTATGAAGAAGAGCAAGCGTCCACGCCCATTCGTCTATGCCACCTTCGCCATGACGGCCGATGGCAAGGTGACCACGAAGAATTTCGGGCCGGTTGATTTCACTTCACGTGAAGACAAGCTGCATTTGTTTCGCCAGCGTGCTCGCGCAGACGCGGTCCTGATCGGACACACGAGCTTGGAGCGTGACAATGTGCGACTCGGCTTGCCAGCCGAACTGCAGAAACGCAGGGTCAAACGCAGCCAAAGTCGCTGCCCGTTGCGCGTGATCGTTTCGAACAAAGGCAGAATCGGTGATCAACTGAAGGTTTTTCAGTCCGACGTTTCCCCGATTATTATTTTTTCCACCAACCGGATGCCTCGAAAAAATCAGCAAGCGTTACAAAAAAAAGCGACCCTGCATTTAACCAACGCCGATCATCTCGATCTCGCTGCGATGCTGCAAACATTGCGTAATCAATACAACGTGCGAACGCTTGCCTGCGAAGGTGGCCCGACGCTTTTTCGAGCCTTATTGCAAGAGGACTTGGTCGATGAACTCAACCTTACGATTGCGCCCTACATGTTTGGCGGAGCAAAGGCGCCAACGCTCACAGGCCTCAGCAAGGATTTTCTGCCCGCCAGCGTGCATTGCTCGTTAATCGATATGCGGACAATCGGCGACGAATGCTTTCTTGCCTATCGAATCAAACACCAACGAAGTCGCCGGAACTAGCGGGCTCTTTTGGCCTGGGTGGTGAACGATTTCGCCCCCGCAGTTTGATCAAACGAGGTTCAGTTGCTCAGTGCAATTTCCCACGATACGTCTATTCGTAGCTGCAAACGCATACGGCGACCGCAGCAAGCGTCGCCCCACGTTTCCTATTCTAAGGTCATGAAGCGCCATCAACAGGCGACAATTGATATCTTCGTGCGCTTGGCGAGATCCAGAATCGCACCCCGGTCAAGCAACAAGGTCTTTCCAGCTTCAATAGCGATAATGCGCAACTTTGCTTCCGCAGCGACGCGGATTGTTTCAACGCCTATGACGGGTACATCGAAACGCATGTCCTGATTCGGTTTGGCGACTTTGACCATCACCGCGCCCTCACGCGCAAGCGTACCGGCGCGCGTGATGGCCTCGTTTGTTCCTTCCAAAGCTTCCACGGCAACGATCGTGCCGCTCTTGATGATAACCGTTTGCCCGATGTCGAGGCGCGCGATTTCCTTCGCGACTTTCCAGCCCAGTTCGACGTCGTCCTTTTCGCGACCCGATAATTTCGGTCCCGCAATCAGTCCCGGTGGGGCAAGCGAATCTTCGAGAAATGTTGTGGCTGGCAGGAGATCGACGTCGATCTTCGCGAGTTCGTCAGCAATCGCCGCGAAAATCGATTCGGCGTTGCGCTGCTTGAGCTTCCCCATCAGCATCAGCGCCTTCAAATCCGGCCGCAGATCGAAAAGATTTTTCGGCGCGATTTGCCCAGCCATGATTGCGTGATGAATATCTTGCACGCCGAAAAATTTCAGTAACCGGCCGAGTTGTCCAACTCGCATCCATTCGATGACATCAACCTGTTCATGGAGAACCGGATCGGTTTCACCAGTGAAAGCGGCAGCCGCGATTTTCTCGACGCCGGCTTTTCGCGCTGCATTCGCCAGCAATCGGGGATAAACACCGTTGCCTGCAATGATTCCGAGAATTGCTGGAAGCTTCATTGCGTTAACTTGTCATTCTGACCGGAGACGAGCTCTTGGGATCTTGTGACCTTAAAGGTAGCACAACGGGATCCCTCGACTTCGCTCGGGATGACGGAGGCTCACTTGAAGGTGTCGGATGCGCTTTACCCGCGGCGGCGGCGTTTGACGTGCAACTGCGCAAGCGCCTTTTGTAGCGAGGCTTGAATGGCGGCCACTTCTTCGGATGTGTGATCTTCTTTCATGGCCGCTTTGGCGCGTTCCACGGCCGCCTCGGCTGCGGCGACATCGATTTTTTCGGATTCGAGGGCCATATCGGTTAACACCGAAACCGCGTCTCCTTTGATTTCCACAAACCCTTCGCCGATGGCCATCGTGCTCTCGCGGCCGCTTTTTACGACGCGCAGTTCGCCAGGCTTCAATGTGGTCAGAAGCGGGACGTGCTTTGGATAAACACCAAGCTCGCCCTCCGACCCGGGCAGCGTGACCATCTCAACGTCCTCGGAATAAATTTTCTCCTCAGGCGTTACGATCTCGAGCTTCAGCGTGGCCATGGCGAGTCTAAGGCGTTAGCCTTCCTTAATCATGTCGATGCCGCCCTTCATGTAGAAATTCTGCTCGGGCACGTCGTCATGTTTGCCGTCGAGGATTTCTTTAAAACCGCGGACTGTTTCTGCAACCGGCACGTATTGCCCTTTGAAACCGGTAAAAATCTCTGCCACATGAAATGGCTGGCTTAGGAATCGCTGAATCTTACGCGCGCGGTGGACAGCAAGCTTGTCTTCCGGACTTAATTCATCCATTCCGAGAATTGAAATGATGTCCTGCAAATCCTTGTAACGCTGCAAAACGCGCTGCACTCCGCGCGCAACGTTATAATGCTCCTCGCCGACAATTTCTGGCGCTAACGCTTTCGATGTCGACGCGAGCGGATCAACTGCCGGATAGATCCCAAGCTCGGCGATGGAACGCTCAAGCACGATGGTGGAATCCAAGTGCGCGAATGTGTTCGCCGGAGCTGGGTCCGTCAGATCGTCTGCCGGAACATAAACGGCCTGGAACGACGTGATTGACCCTTTGTTCGTCGATGTAATTCGCTCCTGCAAATCACCCATCTCAGCCGCAAGCGTCGGCTGATAACCAACAGCGCTTGGCGTTCGGCCTAACAAGGCTGACACCTCTGATCCCGCTTGTGAGAATCGAAAGATGTTGTCGATGAAAAGAAGAACGTCCTGATTGCGTTCGTCGCGAAAATATTCGGTCATTGCGAGGGCCGAAAGAGCAACGCGTAGACGCGCGCCTGGCGGCTCGTTCATTTGGCCGAAAACCATCCCTACTTTCGACTTCGACAGGTCTTTTTGATCGATCACGCCGGCCTCGCTCATTTCCTTGTAAAGATCATTGCCCTCCCGGCTTCGTTCCCCTACTCCGGCAAATATCGAAACGCCACCGTGTTTCATGGCGATGTTGTTGATCAACTCCTGGATGACAACAGTCTTGCCGACGCCGGCGCCACCAAATGCGCCGACTTTGCCGCCTTTTGTAAATGGGCAAACAAGATCGATGACCTTGATCCCGGTTTCCAAGATATTTGCACTTGTGTCTTGCTCAGTGAGGGTCGGCGCCGGGCGATGGATTGGGTAACGCTTGGTGTAGTTCACCGCGCCTCGGTTATCAATCGCGTCGCCAGTGACGTTAAAAAGCCGGCCAAGCACGGCTTCGCCCACTGGCACGGTGATCGGTCCGCCAGTATCGGTTACGTTCATTCCCCGCTTCAACCCTTCCGTCGAAGACATTGCAATGGAGCGGACCCAGCTTTCGCCAAGATGCTGTTGCACTTCGAGCGTCAATTTCGTTGGGTTGCCGTTCACTTCGTACTCGATTTCAAGGGCGTTGTAGATTTTCGGCAGCGTCTTTTCGTCCGGAAATTCCACATCCACCACGGGGCCGATGACTTGAACTATGTTTCCTTTATTCATAAATCTTTACTAACCACTGAGCGCCATTTGCGCTGTGGCAATCTCGAGCAACTCGGTTGTGATGCTGGCCTGACGCATCTTGTTGTATTCCAATGTGAGGTCCTTGATAAATTGATTCGCGTTATCGGTGGCGTTCTTCATCGCCACCATCCGCGCGCTGTGTTCGGACGCGCGTGCATCGAGAATCATCTGAAAGACTTGGTAGGAAATATAATACGGAAGTACCGAATCGAGCACGACCTCGGCATCGGGCTCAAATATGTATCCAATCATTGGATCGACTCCTTTAGTGTCAGCTTGAGCACCTTCCCCCTTAGGCAAATCAAAGCTGCTGATCGGTAACAATGTTTGCACGACGGTCCGCTGATTAATTGTGTTGATGAAATGCGTGTACAGCACCGAGACCTTATCGACTTCGTGTCTCAGAAATTTTTCTATGCAGAATTTCGAGATTGGCTTCGCCTCAACGAAGCTGGGCGAATCTTTCAACTCAAAATCTGCCAATAGTTCACGCTTTGTGCGCGCGATAAATTGTCTGGCCTTCTTTCCCGTTACCACAAAATTTGTCTTGGCCGGATCAAAGTTCGCCGCTTCGCGAAAGAGATTCGTGTTCAATGCCCCGCAGAGTCCCTTGTCCGTGCTGATGACCAACACCAACTCCTTCTGGAGTGGACGAATGGCAAGGAGCGGGTGAAATCTTGGATCTGTCCGTTTTTGCAAGGAAACAAGAACCTTATTCATCAACGCGGCGTAAGGGCGTCCGGCGAGGGCATGCTGCTGCGCTTTACGCATCTTGGACGCAGCCACCATTTGCATTGCCTTGGTGATTTGCGCGGTGTTGCGGATCGATTTGATCCGGCGTCGTATGTCCTGCGTGTTCGCCATCTAAAAGTCTAGTTGGATTACCGCCAGGCGGTCTTGAATTCGTCGAGCGCCGCTTTCAATTGGGTCTCAAGATCCTTATCGATTTCCTTTTTCTCGCGAATCCTTTGCAGCAGACTGGCTTTGCGTGTTTGCAGGTAATCCTGAAGCTTCAGTTGATATTCCTTGACCCGCTCGACAGGAACAGCGTCGATGTAGCCGTTTTGCATCGCCCACATCACAGCCACTTGTTCTTCCACTGAAATTGGGTTGTACTGTTTTTGTTTAAAAAGCTCGACAATACGTTGACCGCGATCCAGTCGCGCTCTTGTGGCCGCATCGAGATCCGAACCAAATTGTGCAAACGCAGCGAGCTCGCGAAACTGCGCCAAATCGAGCTTCACTTTACCCGCGACCTGCTTGATCGCCTTGATCTGCGCCGCGGAGCCAACTCGGCTGACGGACAAACCGACCGAAATTGCAGGTCTAACGCCTTGATAAAACAAATCAGTCTCCAGATAAATCTGGCCGTCCGTGATTGAGATGACATTCGTCGGGATGTAAGCAGACACGTCCCCGGCTTGGGTCTCGATGATGGGCAGGGCGGTCAGTGAGCCGCCACCGAATTCGTCGCTCATGCGTGCAGCGCGTTCCAGCAACCGCGAGTGGAGGTAAAACACGTCACCCGGATACGCTTCGCGCCCTGAAGGCCGTTTAAGCACCAGCGACACCTGACGATAGGCCACTGCGTGCTTTGATAAATCATCGTAGATGATCAGCGCATCCATTCCGTTATCCATGAACCACTCGCCCATTGCAGCGCCAGCGAACGGTGCCAGATATTGGTTGGTCGCCGTGTCAGACGCGGGCGCAGAGATGATTGTTGTGTAAGGCATGGCGCCCTCTTTCTCGAGAACACCGAGCACTCGCGCCACGTTGGAATTTTTCTGGCCAACTGCGACGTAAATGCAGTAGAGCGGCCGATAATTTTTGTCGCCCGCATCCTCAGCCGCCTTATTCAACCGCGCCTGACTTATGATGCTGTCGATCGCAATCGTGGTTTTACCCGTGGCACGATCGCCAATGATAAGCTCGCGCTGACCACGTCCAATTGGAATCATCGCATCGATTGGCATGATTCCGGTTTGAACCGGCTGATTCACGCTGCGGCGCTTGATCACGCCCGGCGCAATTTTTTCCAAAGGATAAAAGGTGTCGCTTTTGATCGGACCCTTGCCATCGAGCGGCTGGCCGAGCGTGTTGACTACGCGACCGAGCAGCACCTTGCCTACGGGAACCGAAAGAAGCCGGCCAGTTGTTTTAGCTTCGTCGCCTTCTGCAACCAGCGTGTTGTCGCCTAATAAGATCGCGCCGACTTCCGTTTCCTCTAGGTTGAGTGCAAGACCGTACACGCCATTGGGAAATTCGATCATTTCATTGAGCATCACGTCGCTCAGACCCTCGATGCGTGCGACACCGTCACCGGTCTCGCGCACAACGCCCACGTTGCTTTTGGTCGTGGATGTTTTTAGCTCTTCAATTTTCGATTCGATCTCTTCGAGTATGGTGCTCATGGTTTTGAATTTTGATTAAAGTTCGTGTTGAAGCCGTTCGAGGCGGTTGCGCACGCTCCCGTCCCAGACATCGCTTCCCACGCGGATGCGCATTCCGCCAAGAAGCTGAGGATCAACGTGAAAATCAGTAGCGAGGTCGTCGCCGTATTTGCTCTTCAGATTCGCGACAATCTCTGAACGTATTGTGGGATCCACTTGGCTCGCGGTTTCGATTGTGGCATGGCGCTTCTCTACCTCGAGTCGAAGCAAACGTTTGTAGTTTTTTAGCACGTCAACGTAATTGCGCGGCTTTTCTGCTATAACCGAATCGACTAGGGACGCGATTCTGCCAGGATCGAGCTGACCATCAGTGAAACTTGCCTGAAGCATCTTGCGCGAAAGTTGACGAATTTCCTTATTGAGCTTCATCGGGCTACTTCTCGAGCTGCTTCCTCCTGCAAGCGCCGTTGATCATCCTGGGTCAACACTTTCCCAGTGACTTTGGCCGTGGTGTCAACCACAAGCCGTCCAAGCTCGCGCTTCAAGGATTCCATTGTGCGCTCGTGCTCAATCGCACTGGCCTCGCGCGCCTTGGCAATGATTTGCTCCGCAGCAGTAATCGCTTCCTGTTGCTTGCGTTCGGATAGGTGAGCAGCGCTTTCGCGTGCTTCGTCAATCATCTTTTGCGCGTCCCCGTTTGCTTTCGCCAAAATCTCCTGGTAACGCTTCTCTGCCTCGGCAAGCTCCTTCTTGATCTTTTCGGCATTAAGCTGGCCTTCCTCGATCTTTCGCCGGCGCTCCTCGAGCACAGCGAGGATTGGTTTGTAAGCGAAGCGTTGCAAAAGGAATGCAACAATGCAGAAACTGATGATCTGCGACAGAAACAACTTCCAATTCCAGCCAAAGGTTTCAGCTGTCTCGCGCAAGATGTCGGTTACGCCTCCGCTGCTGGCGGCAATAATCAGGTTCATAAACTAAGTTTCGGGGCGCAACATCGATTGCCTCCCCGGTTAATTAGTGAACGAGATACAGCGCGTAGAAAACGATCGCCTCGGTCAGCGCGATGGCGAGAATTCCGTGCACGAGCACCTGCGTGAACGCACCGGGATTGCGACCGACCGCGCTGGTCATTCCCAGGCCGGTCAAGCCGATTCCGATTCCGACGCCCATCGCGGCAAGCCCGACGTGAATGCTTCCGCCCAGTTCTGCTAGTATTGGTAGTATCATATTTTTCTTGGTTGGTTGTGCGATCCCGTCACGAGATCGGCGAAAATCAGTGCGCGTGCTCCGGCCCCTCCTGGTGCGATGCAATCAACATTGTGAACACCGCAGTCAGCAGCATGAAAACGAGCGCCTGCACAAATCCCACGAGCACTTCAAGGAAATAGAACGGAATCGGCAGGATCGGCGACAGCCACGGGATCATCGTGGACATCGCCTCGAGAATGCTTTCACCGGCATAAATATTTCCGAACAATCGAAAACTGAGCGCAATCGGTCGAAATATGATCGAGATCACTTCGAGCCATCCAACGGCGAAAAAGATGACGACCATCAGAATCTTCACAACACCGGTCGTCTCACCTTTTGGCCCAAACAAATGTTTCAAGAATCCTCCGACGCCGTTGGCTTGAATCGCCCAGACAAACCACATCACAAAGAATATGGCCGACATTGCTGTGGTCATGTTCAGGTCCGCGTTGCCACCGCGCAGCAACGGCCGATCGATATGGAAAGTTCCCGAACCGTCGTAGTGACCCCAGCCGATTGTTCCGATTCCCGGAATCAGTCCAAACCAGTTCACGAACAAAATAAAAATGAAAACCGTGGCAAAAAACCAAAACCCCTTTCGCACGAGATCACGACCGATGATGTTTTCCAAGAAATTGTGCAGGCCCTCAACTAACCACTCCCAAAAATTTTGAATTCCGCTGGGGATGGCCTTAACCCGGCGGGTCGCGATTTGCGAAAAAACGATGATACCGGCGGCGACGATCCATGTCACCAGCATCGAGTTTGTAATTCCGAAGCCACCAATCTGAACGAGCATCTGCGGTTTCAGCGAGACGCCCTCATGCTCAGTCGTACCTGCTTCCGCCGCAAAGGTCGACGTAGCAAGCATTGCGCTGGAGACCAACGCAAGGATCGATATCAGTAAACAACGGTTGCGCATCTTGTAAGCACAGCTGTAGCCAGCATCGGGTGATGCCGACCTTGCCGGAGTCATCCGCCTTCGTTCCGCAATCGCGGGAATCCGACGGACAGGTTGCCCCGGCTACAACCTGAACGCGCATACCAAAGCGCGTTTTATCAGTATGACAAACGAAAATTCTTGCGCTGCAGCTCTATTTTGCCGGCAAACTTTCGACAAACTGCGGAGCAATCCTGGCGATCGCCCTTGAGTCCATCCGTTCAGCCACGCCATTCATTATGATCGCTTCCTCGTAAAACGATTCCAAGTGATCAATTTGTGTTTGCTGTTCGAATCGTTCCTTCACTGCGGCGTGCGCATGCACCCCCATCTCCTTCAACAGATCGGGTGAGCTTGCGATGAATTGCATCGCGTTGGCCAATGCGACGTGATCTTCCTCCGCCACGAGAAACCCGGCACGGCCGTGATCAACCGCTTCGGGAATTCCACCATGACGCGTCGCCACGATCGGCAATCCTGTTGCCATCGCTTCCAAGACTGAGTTCGGTACGCCTTCCTGATCCTGGTTTGGGGAAATTTCACTAGGATGCAGAAACAGATGCGAACTGCCATAGAGCTCACGCAGTCTGGGTTGGGACAGAAACCCGAGAAAATGCACGTCCCTGGCAATGCCGAGTCCACCGGCGAGCATCTCCAACTCCGGCTGCAACGGTCCCTTCCCAGCGATGAAAAACTCCGCGCCGGGATAGTCCTTCTTAAAAATTGCAAAGGCGCGCAAACTGGTTGCGACGCCTTTCTTGGGGATCAAACGGGATGCCTGAACCACTTTCCATTTGCCATCCCGCGGCGGTTCTCTTTTAAACAATGGGAACTCCTTGAGCGGGATACCTGTTCGATTAATGCGCAGCTTTTCCGGCGAACATCCCAACTGGATCAGCCGTTCAGCAAGCGATTGAGAACGGGCAAACACGAGTGAAACCGCATTAAAAAGACGCCGCAGCTTTCCCGGATAATCTTTGATCTCCGGTTTGTGCGCGACATCGGCACCGTGAAAGGATACGACACATGGTTTGTGCCATTGCTCGATAAAAGGAAGCAAGTGGACACCGGTGTGACCAAAATAAATGTGCATTAGATCGGCCCCGTGCCTTCTGAGCAATGAGTCAAGCGTTTGATATTCACCGCGATAAACGATCGGCGGCCGTCGCTCGACGAATTTCAACCAACCGTGAACGAGCAGGTTAGTGCGCCGTTTCGGAATGACTTCAATATCATCAAACGGAAATCGCTCCGCGTTCTGGACCTCTTTGGTAACCACAAACGTATCGACTCCACGGAGCGCTTTCACCTGTCGGTAGATGTGCAACATCTCCGACTTTAGAAAGCTGGAACAATAGCTCGCTACAACCCTCTTGCCCATAATACAGTGCCCAGTCTCGCTAGAGATGTTAAAGTTGTCCATCTCAAATTGCCGCTGAAGTAATCTCTTTGTCATTCGTTAGTCGCGTTGCCAGTTCTTGCTTCAAAGCGTCGATACCTTCTCCCCTCGCCGCTGAAGTTGGTAGGATCTGGAGCTTCGGGAATTTCTCTTGCAACGCTTTCAGATTCGCCGTTGCACCGGCCAAATCCAATTTGTTGGCAACAACGAACCAGGGACGCAATGACAGCTTTGGATCGTGGAGATCAACTTCCCGGCGAAGGTTCTGTAAATCTTCGATCGGGTTGCGTCCTTCGCTTCCGGCGATATCCACCACAAAAACCAAAACACCGCACCGCGCAATGTGTTGCAGAAATTCGTGACCCAGGCCAAGCCCGCGATGTGCCCCTTCGATCAAACCGGGAATGTCCGCGACTGTCGCGCGCCGGTAACCCGGAAATTCAATCACGCCTACGACAGGGTGCAGCGTCGTGAAAGGATACGCCGCGACTTTCGGCCGCGCTGCGGAAATTTTCCGCAAGAGCGTTGATTTGCCTGCATTCGGATACCCGACCAATCCCGCGTCCGCGATGATTCTTAGCTCAAGTAGGAAACGTCCCTCTTCGCCTTCTTCCCCCTCTGTGTACTGGCGCGGCGCTCGGTTCCGAGAGCTTTTGAAGTGCACGTTGCCCTTTCCCCCTGCCCCCCCGTGACAAAGCACGACTTCCTGCTCGTCTTGCGTGAGGTCGACGACCGCTTCCTCACCCATCATTCCGAGCGAAGTCGATGAAACCTGCGGCGGCACGGTCGACGTTGTTTCGCGAGACCCTTCGACTTCGCTCACGATGACCGGCAGCGTTTGCTCCGCTCGCCAAATAACCGTTCCCACAGGCACCTTCACGATCTTATCCGCGCCAGCGCGTCCCGTCATTTTCTTCCCCATTCCATGGCCGCCGCTTTTTGCTTTGATCAAGGGCTCGTAGAAGAGATTGGCCAGGTTATCGACATTGCAATCCGCGCGCAAAATCACATCGCCGCCACGTCCTCCATCGCCACCGTCCGGTCCGCCTTTGGGCACAAATTTCTCCCGTCGAAAACTGACGCACCCGCGTCCGCCTTTACCGGCCTGTGCAAAAACTTTTACCCGATCGACGAACATCCTGCGAATAGTGAATTGTTAAAAGGTTACAACGTTAAAACCAGAGTTCTTCAACCATTTAACAATTCACCTGCTCAGTGATGCGTAAAGAGCTTTCGTTTTCTCCGCAATTGCACTCCAGCTAAAGTGTTGTTCGACTCGTTCGCGTCCAGCCTTGCCGAATCGCTCGCACAATTGGGGATCTCCCATTAATTCGTTGACACGTTCCGCGAGGTCGCGCGCGAATTTTTCCGGATTTGTTGCTTCGAACGGACTTTCATTCATTTGCTTAAGGGGAACGAGGAAACCTGTTTCGCCATCAACAACTACTTCTTTGATTCCGCCGACAGAGCTTGCTACGACTGCAGTTTCGCACGCCATTGCTTCAAGGTTAATGATCCCGAACGGCTCGTAGATTGACGGACAAATGAATACCGCCGCGTGCGAGTAAAGTTCGCAGGCGGTATGCTGATCTACCATTTCTTCGATCCAGATGATTCCGGGCCGTTGCGCTTGTGCGCGTTCGACAGCGACCCTCATTTCCTTGCCCATCTCCGGCGTATCTGGCGCGGCGGCGCACAGTACAATTTGGAAATCGCGATCCATAAATTGGATTGCGCGGACCAGATGTTGGAACCCCTTTTGGCGCGTGATCCGTCCGACAAAAAGCATGTACGGCTTGGCGGAGTCGATACCGTAACGCTTGAGTGCGGTGTTCGACTCGATTTTACGATACTGATTGAAATCAATTCCGTTGTGAATCACGTGCACACGCGCAGGATCGACATCGAACAGACGCTCGATGTCGTGTTTGGTCGCACCGGAAACTGCAATGATTGCATCGGCCATTTCCAGTGCAGTTTTCTCGACCCAACGTGAGAAATCGTAGCCGCCTGCGAGTTGCTCGCGTTTCCAGGGGCGAAGCGGCTCAAGCGAATGAACCGTAACCACGAGCGGTAAACCGTAGTTCTTTTTGGCCAGGATGCCGCCGAAGTGGCTGTACCACGTGTGACAATGCACCAGATCAGCGTCGATGTTTATGGTGTTGAAATCAGTGCAACGCCGCACCGCACCGAAGGCAGAACGCAACGGCTTTGGACACGTAAAATTGCTTGTATCCAGTTCGAAGCCGATGACCTTGAGATTGCCTTCTTCAAGACGTTGGTCGCCAAAGCAACGCACTTCCACCGGCATCATTTTCGCCAGTTCCCGCGAAAGATAACCTACATGCACTCCCGCACCGCCGTAGATGTGCGGCGGATACTCGTTTGTGAGAAAAAGGACCTTCAAGCCAAGCGAAGGATTAGATGCCGAATGTCGAATGTCCAATGACAAACCAATGACCTAGTTCGAATAAGGAAAGGCCCGGCGCGCTCATCGAGAATCTCCGGGCCTCGTTGATTCCTTCGTCATTCGTCAATCGGTTGTTGTCATTATCTAGCTCTTCACCTTCAAAAGCAGCACCGGCACATTCACTTCGTGCCGAACTTTGTCCGCCGTAGCGCCGTGAAGAATGTCGCTAATGAATCGGTGTCCGTGTGTCGTCATCGCGATAAGATCGACATCCTTATCTTTTGCCAGTTTTATGATTTCGTCAGAGGGCTCGCCCAGAGCAAGGACGGCATCGCAAGAAAAACCTTCGTCGATTAGCTCTCGGGTGCGTTTTTCCAGATAGGCCCGGTCCTGCTTCATCTCTTCGCTTTCGGCGAGCTTTAATTGATTAAAATTTCGGGCGACCCATCCGTCGGAGACATGAACGAGAAGCAGTTTCGCACCCGTCAAGCGTGCCAGCGGTTTGATGTGGGCCAGAATCGTCTCATCAGCCGGCGTGTTCTCGAGCGGAATCAGAATGTGATGATACATGGCGAAGCGTGTTGCTACGCAGGCGGAGGCAGATGAAGAAACTGGTAAAATTCTTTGAGCAAGGCGTCGGGCATAAACGTGTCGAAGAGTAGTTTCACATTCAGCACGATAATGATCGTCGCGGTCGTCCAGCCAAGAATTTTCAACCAGAGCTTGTTGGCGAACTCGCCCATCTTCGCCTTTTCATCAGTGAACCGTAGCAACGGCCAGACGGCAAAGCCGAGTTGCATCGATAGTACAACCTGACTGGCGATGAGCAATTGCGTGGTCTTGCCTTCACCAAAAATGCCGATGACCAGAACCGCGGGAATGATGGCGATGGCTCGCGTGATCAGCCGGCGCAGCCATGGCGTAATACGAATATTCAGGAACCCTTCCATCACCACTTGGCCGGCCAGCGTTCCGGTTAGCGTGGAGTTTTGTCCGGAGGCGAGCAACGCGACTGCGAAAAGAATGCTGGCGAAACCTACGCCCAGAAGCGGACTAAGTAATTTGTAGGCGTCCTGAATTTCCGCCACATCCTGATGCCCGGACCAATGAAACGCTGCTGCCGACAGAACGAGAATCGCTGCATTGATGAAAAGCGCGAACATCAGCGCGCCGGTCGAGTCGATCGTTGCGAATTTGATCGCCTCACGTTTGCCCTCCGGCGTCTGTTCAAACTTCCTCGTCTGCACAATCGACGAGTGAAGATAGAGATTATGCGGCATGACCGTGGCACCAATGATGCCGATGCTGACGTAAAGCATCTGCTGGTTCATGATGATGTGAGAGCTCGGCACAAAACCGGAGCAGCACACCCAAAAGGTTTGGTTTGGACAGGATCAGCTCCGCTGCGAAGCAAGTGGCGATGGTCGCGATCAACGTGATAACAAGCGCCTCGATGTAACGAAAACCTTTTTGCTGAAGATAAAGAACAGCCAGCACATCGAGCGCAGTAATGCAGCAACCCCACACCAGCGGAATACCGAAGAGAAGTTGCAAGGCGATGGCTGAGCCGACCACTTCGGCCAGATCGCACGCGGCGATCGCGATTTCGCAAAGAATCCAAAGAAACCAAACGGTCGGCGTTGAATAATGATCGCGGCACGCTTGGGCGAGATCGCGTCCGGTGGCGACGCCGAGTTTGATGCACAAATGCTGCAGCAAGATCGCCATCAGGTTGGACAGCATCACGACAAACAACAGCGCGTAACCAAACTTTGCGCCGCCCGCCAGATCGGTCGCCCAATTGCCCGGATCCATGTAACCGACTGCCACCAGAAAACCCGGACCGGAGAAAGCCAGCAGTCTTTCTCCAGAATGAAGCCGTCACCGGAACGACAATGCTGCGATGAACTTCGGCCAGCGAAACTTGTCCCGCTTTCCTTCGCCAGCCAATTTCCGTTTCGGTGGCAACGATGTGATCTAGTTGCCTCATTGCTGCAATGATTGTTTCGTCTTCAAAACCGGACAGTGATACCGCTGAATACGTTCAGATCATCGGCGGAGGGCGTAACGCCCGCGTTGCAGCCACAATCGACCTGCACGTTTTCGCCAATTGCATAGGTCAGGCCAAAATCCACGGTGCCGAATCCAACCCCAGTCGCGTTCCGTGCTGACGCTGCTGAAAAATTCAACATAGCCATCGAGTTTCCCAATCAGCGTGTCTCCCAATGTCATCGATTGGACAAATTCTTCGTGGTAGGACCGGCCCGGTTTGTTCCGCAGGAAGCGGAGGCCGGCCTCCATTCCCATGTGGAAGCCGGCAGGCAGCTCCGTTGCGAACGGAAAAACCGCCCCGCCCTCAACCGAATTGTTGCCGAGCGGATCGCGATTTATCGGAAATGTTACGAAGGGTAGAAATCCAAGCGCTGTTGGCCCGCCATCGTTACCCCAGGCGTTGATTTTCAAGCGCGACGTAAAATCGCCGACGCCGGACTGAGTTGTCGTGGTCCGCGTGAGGCGGTCATGCGTGCGAATCCACAAATAATCGTCGAACACAAACTGAAGGTCGACATTGTTGAGCAGACCGATCTTGATGTTGAAGGGAGCGATATTCCAGGCACGCGTACGTACGCCATTCGAGTCATCGCGAGTCAAGTTCGCAAAATCCATTTCCAACTGAAAGTGTCCGGCATCGACCGTGTAAGGACTCTCTGTTTTGTCCGGTCGATCAGGAGTCAGCTCGCGCAATAAATCGCTCGGTAGTGGGTCAAAAATCGTGTAGTGGCTTTTGTCCTTCGATCCAGCTTCCTCAGGCGCAGCCGCCGGCGGTCGCAGCATCGCTCAATTTCTTAAAATTCAGCTGTTTTACGCGACGGTCATCGGCTTGCGAAACCGTAACCATATAATCATCGATTTTAACTTGTTCGCCCGTCTTCGGCAGATGTCCAAGCAGATGCGTCACGTAACCGCCGATCGTGCTTACGTCGGGGCTTTCCAAGTCAAGCTTCGCCAAATCGCTTAGCTCATAAAGTCCGAGCGATCCATCCACGCTGAATTCGTTAGCGCTGATTTTGCGAAATTCTTCCTTTTCGAAATCAAACTCGTCCTGAATGTCGCCAACCAGTTCCTCCAACACATTCTCCAAGGCCACAAGCCCCACGGTCCCCCCGAATTCATCCACAACAATTGCGAGGTGGGCATGCTTGCTTAGAAATAACCTGAGTAGATTCTCCAGTGGCATCATTTCCGGGACCGGAAGCAACTCGCGCTTGATCTTCATTAAATCAGGATGCGGATCGCGCATCATGGGAAGGAGTTCCTTGATATGAATGAGGCCGATCGTGTTATCCACATTCTCCCGACACAACGGAAAGCGCGTGTGACGGGATTCGATAGCCTTGGTTACATTTGTTTCGAAATCATCGTCCACGTCCAGATAGACGATTTCGCCCCGTGGCGTCATGATATCGCGCACAACGCGATCGCGCAGATCCAGCACGTTGAATACAAGTTCTCGGCCCAGAGGCGTTACCTCGGCTGATTTCTCGCTCTCGCGGACAATCAAGCGCAATTCTTCCTCGCTATGGGCCAGCTCTCCTTCGGCAATCGGCTCAACGCGAAGAATCCACCGGAGCACCCAATTGCTCGCGGCGTTTAGAAACCGGATCGCCGGTTTGAAGATTATGTAAAACCATCGCAGCGGCGCGCTCACGAACAGCGCAGCAGGCATCGCTTTGCGGATCGCCAGAATCTTTGGTGCCTGTTCGCCCACCACGATGTGCAAAAACGTGATCGCCGAAAATGCCAGCACAAATGAAACCGATTTGATGACGGGGGGGGATTCGATTCCTGCCAAAGTGAAAAACGGCTGAAGCATTCGAGCGAGGAAAGGTTCTCCCAACCAGCCTAGGCCGAGGCTTGCCATCGTTATGCCGACCTGACAGGCAGACAGGTATGCATTCAGATTGTCCTTGATCGTTCGTAGTAGACCAGCCCGCTCGCTGCCGCTCGCAGCCATCGTCTTGAGATGGCTTGTGCGAATCTTTACAAGCGCAAATTCGGCCCCGACGAAAAAGCCGTTCAGCAGTACCAGCGCCGTAATGGCCAACAGTTTACCAATCAGCACAATGGCGGGGTCCCAGTGCTGCACAATTGTTTCGGCGATTCGTGCCAGAGGGAGGGGAAACATGAAACAGTTCATCTATAAGTAACCTGGACGCGCCCCAGCCAACGCGTCGCAACGCTGTGTAGCTGCAATTTACCAGCTTGACTTGGTTACGCCAGGGATCAACCCCTGTGAGGCCAATTCGCGAAAAGTGAGACGCGACATCTTGAACCGGCGAATGAAAGCGCGACGGCGACCGCTGACCTCGCAGCGGTTCACGACACGCGTCGGACTCGCGTCACGCGGCAGTTGCGCCAAGCCGGCGTAATCTTTTTTTGCCTTGAGCTCGGCGCGCAAGGCCGCATGCTTTTTCACGGTCGCGCGCTTGCGCTCATTGCGATTGATCCAAGCTTTCGTGGCCATAAGGAGTGCTGATTATAACGCCAGCCTCGCAATTTGCAACGGCGACTCGCGAACTCTAGCCCAAAGCGCCTGCGCGGCGTTTCTGTTTTACTAGTGCGCTGGTGGATCGGCGAGTGCCGTCCCGGGCAGAGCCGCGCTTCTGCTTTGCGGCTTCTTTCCGGTTGAGGCTATCTTGTAACACCTTCACCAGATCAACCACGTTTGTTGGAGTTGGAAGAGCCGGTGCTTTCGCCGCGATTTCCTTATGCTGCGCCTTTTGTTCGATGATCTCCATCAGCGCACTGCGATATTCGTCCCGATATTTCTCGGGCTTCCACGGCTCGCTCATACTATCAATGAGCGCTTGCGCCATTTTAAGTTCCTTGTCGGTCACGGCCGCATTGGAGCCGTTCTGCAAAACTTCAGCGCTCAAGATTTCACTGGCAAAATGCATTAGTTCCAGAATCAGGAACAAGCCGTCCGGCTTCACAGCTGCAAGGTGTTCACGGTTGCTGATCACAACCTTGGCAATACCAATCTTGCCGGTTCCGCTCAACGCTTTGTGCAAAACTGCGTAGGCTTTTTCTCCCCCTTTTTGCGGCTCAAGAAAATACGGCTTGTAGAAAAACTTCGGATCTACCTGCTCCAGATCGACGAAGTCAGTGATGTCGATCGAATGCGTGGACTCAATACGCACTTTCTCAAAGTCCTCATCTTTCAAAACGACATAACGGCCACGCTCGAATTCGAACCCTTTTACGATCTGGTCGCCTGGTACTTCCTTTGAGTCTGCCTCCGCCACCTTCTTATATCGGATGGGACTAAGATCGCTGGAACGAAGTTGGCGGAAGCTAAGCTTCTCCTCCCGCGTAGCCGGGTAAACAGCGACCGGAATGTAAACCAGTCCGAAGCTGATGCTGCCTTTCCAGATAGGACGCATACGGGCAAATGCTTTCCCATGGCGCTCTGTCTGTCAACCCTGATCAGCCTCTGGTTGCGGTCTTTCTGCGTCGCTGAAATTCCTTGCAACTCGGAGAAAGAGTCTGATGTTCACACTTGATATGAGCCTCCTCGCCAGCTTCATGAACTTGGCAGGGCCGGACTTGATCGTCATCCTGCTGATCATTCTCGTTTTGTTCGGAGCAAAAAAATTGCCGGAACTTGCACGCGGAATGGGTCAGGCGGTAAAAGAGTTTCAGAAGGCCAAGGACGAATTCAACGACGAACTGCACAAGGCCGGTAAGTCCGAAACGGAAATTGCTCAACCAGACGTGAGACCCGCCGCAATCGACGGTCGCGCGAGGCGGGGAGCAGGCTCCAAGCGCTGTGGCACCGCCGCAAGCAAACGAAGCCGTCACGCCTGGCGAAAAGGCCAATCAGGTTTAATTGTCAGGAACCGACGCGAGGAGGCGTGCACACCCTTGAGTGGCGCTTGCGAATTACTTCAGAGTACGATGCTGCCTCGGATCTCCTTTGAAAGGCGCTCACCGAAATAATTCGGCGGGCGTTCCTGCAGGTTTGACCGAACACGCAACTTACGGCAAAATCGCGGCTCGTTTATGTCTGAGCCGGATTTACGCATCCAAATCAAGAAGATGCTCGTGAAAAATCTTATGCTGCAGGTTACTCCTGAGCAGATCGGCGATGACTTGGCGCTGTTCGGCCCGGATGGACTTGGCTTGGATTCTATTGATGCGCTGGAGCTAGTGGTAAGCATGGAAAAAACGTTTGGTGTCGGTGTGCCAAACTCCGATGTAGCCGGAAAAGCGCTCCAGACTGTAAATACAATCCACGATTACATTCTCGAAAAACGGGCCGCCGCTGCCTAGGATCTACTGGCGGCGCAGCCCCATCGCATCGACGTGAACATTCTTTACGTAGAGAGCAGCCGAAGCTGGGGCGGCCAGGAGTACCGTACCTGTCTGGAGATAAACTGGCTCAACGCGCACGGCCATCGGGCATGGTTGATCTGCAATCCAGAAAGCCAGGTCCACTCTAAGGCCTCTGAACTCGGCACCCGACTCTTCACAATGCCGCTGCGGAGCCGCCTTGACCCTCAGTGTTCATGGCGCCTCTGGAGATTCTGCCGCCAAAATGAGATCGATCTGGTGAAAACGTACAGCTCGAAAGACCACTGGATCTGTCTGCCACTCTATTTCTCTGGAATTCCACTTAGCCGCGCGCGCTGCATTACCGACGCAATCGGCAGCAGAAGTCGCGCATTCGTGTTTAAGCACGGCTGCTCGCAAATCGTGGCCGATGCATCCGTCATCAAACGTCAGTTGGTAGAAGAACACGGGGTTGATCCTGCAAAAATTCAGGTCATCGGTTCAGCTGTCGATTTGCAAAAGTTCAAGCCTCCTCATGACGGGAAAAAATTTCGTCGTGAAATCGGGATCGGTGACGACACGCCGCTGGTTGGTAACGTCGGGATGATTCGACCGGACAAAGGCCAGCTCGAGCTAGTCAAAGCGGCGCGCCTGGTATTGGAGACGCGACCCGATGCCCGCTTCGTCATCGTGGGCCAGGGCACCGGCATTTTGAAACGGGGCATCAACGTAAGAAACGCGATCGATCGTGCCGGACTGGCTGACAAAATTCTTATGGCTGGCTATCGCTGGGACACGCCAGACATTTACGCGGCATTTGACATGATCGTGATCGCTTCCCTGCGCACCGAAGCCTCTCCGATTGTTTTGCGAGAAGCTTTCGCCAGCGGGCGACCGGTCATCGCGACGAAAGTGGGCGATATTCCGGAAATCGTGCAGCATCGCCAAAACGGTTTGCTGATCGAACCGGCTGACACTCAAGCGCTCGCCGCCGCAATTTTGGAATTCATTGCCGATCCGGACCTGGCGGCGCATTGCGCAGCGAACGGTCTCCGCTTTGCGACCGAACACTTTTCATTCGACAAAATGATGCAGGCAAAGTTGCGCGCTGATTTTGCTGTTCTTCGTAAGAACGCTGGCCGCGAATCTGGTTCACGTTCTTCGCACGACATTAAGTCGTTTGAGAAGAATTGATCGTGTCGATCAATTGACGAAACCGCCCAAACCTGGTGCGAAACGGCGTGAGAATGAGCCGGGGCAAGTGCCGAGTTTCAGGCTCATTCTTTTCTTTAGCAAGCGCAGTACGTTGGACAATCTGGCCAGTGCGGACGATGTCTGCGAACTGTTTGTTCAGATCGACAATGGTGTTTGTCGATAGACGACGATTCAGGCGGATGACGAAACGCTCTCCAAGCCATCGTGCCGAATGAAAGACTTTGTAGAACTGCGTGATCTCCGCAGCGGCCTCCTGTGCGCTGTGTTTAATTTTGAAAAACGCGAAGTCGTCGGCCGAAATAAAGCCAAACTTGAGCAGGCGTTCGGTAAGAAATTCCATCCATGTTTCCCAATATTTTCCATGTGGATGGTCTAACAGCACGACCGGGACAATGCGCGCTTTGCTCGTCTGCATCAGTGTGAGCACCTCAAACGCTTCATCCAGTGTCCCAAACCCGCCGGGGAAGAGCGCGAACGCGTGCGCCTCTTTCACAAAGCTCAATTTCCGAGTGAAGAAGTAATTCAGCGTGATTAGCTTTGGATCGTCCTCGAACACTTCGTTTACTCGCTGCTCGGAGGGCAAACGGATATTGAGTCCGAAGGTGTGTGCATGGCCTGCGCCTCGCTGCACCGCGCCCATTATTCCTTCGCTGCCACCAGTAATCAGCATAAAGGACTGCCTGACCATTTCACGCCCAAAATCCGTCGCCAGTTTGTCATCGGCGCAATCGGACTGAGTTCGAGCCGATCCAAAGACGGCCACTTTCCGCAAATGCTTGAACGGTGCGAAAATTTTCGCCGCTGACCGCATTTCTTTCACGGAGCGATTGATCAGCTTCAAATCCGCTACGCTCATTTCGTCGCGCCCCATTTGCAGCGCGGTAGTGATCATTTCCTCGATTAGCGCCGCGGATTTTCGAGTGCCGAAATCGCGAACTAATTGTCTAACTCGTGCATTAAGGGGCGGACCTACGCTGCAACGCTCGTGAAATTTTCGCGGCTGTTCATCAATTTTACTCACCGTCAACTCCTGTATAAACAAACGTAGCCCAATTTAGCGCGATGCATTGAGGACAACCAAAGCTACAACTGTGCTCCTTTGCTGCGGGTCACCGTTAGACCGAAATTAAATCTTCAAGGATCTCGCGGATATGGCGGACCGGCAGCGAGTAATGTCCTTCGTTTCCGATGAAACGTGCTCTGCAATTAGGTAAACAGTTCGCAACATCTTGTGCAAGCCGAACTGCGAACGCGCGGTCTTCCATTCCATGCCAGAGTCGCACCGGCACGCGTACATCTTCCATCGCAAAGCCCCACGGCTGCGCATAGATCTGCGCGTCCGCCATCACGCCTTCCGCCGAGCCGCGCCAGGCGCGCCGTTGGCTTTCGAAAATCGCTTCAAACGCTGCGTCGTCGCGCAAGCTCGCCGCGTCGCATGGTCGCAACAGCAGCATCTTTAGAAACAACGGACGAAGCCGGAGCGGCGTCCGAAACGATAGAAATGGTCGTAGCACATGAAATAACCGCCGCAACAGTTGTGGCCGGTGCCGGTATAACGCCAACATCCAGCGGTAAAGCGGTAGTAATCCTCGGAGGTCCTTTAGTTCGGCAAAGGGAATCACCCCGCCCACGATCGCTAGTGCATGCACCCGCTTCGGCATGGCCACTGCGGTTGCATACGCATACGGCGCCCCGCCGGAGATTGCGAGGATTCGGAATTCGCCAATGCATAGATGATCGACAAGTCTTTCAAGAACGCGCGGCCAGTCGGCGAGCGTTCGATTTGGTTGCATACTGGAATCGCTGATTCCTGGTCGATCAGGGGAAATGATGCGGACACCGAGAGCACGCGCTGGTTCATCTGCAAGTTGCGCCATCGTGCGAGAGCTCGGCCAGCCGTGACAAAATACCACCGGCACGCCGTTTGCCGCGCCGTACTCTTGAAAAGCAACGATGCCACCGTTGTCCAATTTAACGATTTTTTGCTTAGTCATCTACAGCCCATCTCAAATGTCAGTCTGATCCCGCAGTCGCGGGAGATGAATCTCTGATTAATTTTGCATCGACCTTCCCGAGCGGAAACAGACTAGAGGTGTTTCGTTCCGCTCAACATGCCAGCGCCGTTTCATGAGCCTTAAAAAGCCAGCTGCTTCTTTTTAGCGCTCGTATTGCAAGGCCCCAATCTCTAGTCCAAAATGTAATAGGAAGGAGCGCCAGCGCTTTCCAAGATTCCTATGGATAACTACTCGCAACCTCCCCCAGGAAAAATCGAAGAGCATGGCAATGGAATCGGGGCACCTTCACCGGAAGAGGTGGAACGACGCGCCAGAGAAATTGCCATGATCGATGAGCGCAACCCTGACGAGTTTACGGAAACGGATTGGGCACAGGCACGCCACGAGCTGATGGGCGAAGAAAACAACGTGCCTCCCGAGGAAACTCCCGATAGCGCCGATATGACGGAAGAATGGAGCGTAGTCGCCAGTTCGAAAGGTCACCGCATTCCGCGTCCCGGCACCGAGGAAGAGGAAACTGTTGGAGAGCATCTTGTGATCGAAGGCGTAGAGGAAGCAACTCATGATCAGATGCTCGAAGCGCGCCGCGAAGAACTCGAGCAAGAGGGAGAAAACTCTTGAGCCCGAACACACCCGAGATCGCCACCGGCAGGGTGATGGCGGAAGAGCGTATTTCTTCGACGAAGCCGGGTCGCGTCGAACGGTTGCGCAATCGTTTTCATCAAACTAGGAATTTTACCGATTCGCTGTGCGCCGACCTTGAACCGGAAGATTGCGTCGTGCAATCCATGCCCGACGTCAGCCCCACTAAGTGGCATCTGGCGCATACCACCTGGTTTTTCGAAACATTTATCCTCAAAAAATTCCTGCCGGAATACCGTGCCGAAATTCCGGAATACGCGTATCTCTTCAATTCTTACTACAACGCTGCGGGTGACATGCACCGGCGCGATCTGCGGGGATTGATTTCGCGCCCGACCGTCAGCGAAGCCCAGCGCTACCGTAAATCGATCGATTTGCACATCGACGATTTGCTTTCCGATGCAGACGAAAAGTTACTTGATGACATCGAGGCGCTTATCGTTCTCGGCGTTCATCACGAGCAGCAACACCAGGAATTGCTCATCACGGACATCAAACATGTTTTCGCGCAGAACCCGCTCTACCCGGTCTATCGAGATGGTCGGGCGCGTCACTCCGTGTGCGCCGAAGAACGGACGGCAACGGAGTGCCGTCCCTACCAGTTTGTCGATTTCGAGCGATGCACTGGTTAAGATCGGCCATGCTGGCGAAGAATTCGCCTATGACAACGAAGGCCCACAGCATGAAGCGCTAGTTCCAGCGTTCTCACTCGCGTCACGCCCGGTTACGAACGGCGAATACATCGCATTTATCGAAGACGACGGTTATCGGCGTCCGGAATTCTGGTTGTCGCTCGGATGGATGACAGTAAACGAACAACGCTGGAACGCGCCGCTTTACTGGAAGAAACGTGACGGCGCATGGTGGAACTTTACGTTGTCCGGTTTTCGCCCCGTCGATGAATCGGAGCCTGTCACGCACGTCAGTTATTTCGAAGCCGATGCATATGCTAACTGGGCGGGCGCGCGGCTCCCCACCGAGTTCGAATGGGAGCGCGCCGCGTCGGGATGTCCGATCGAAGGAAATTTCGTCGAAGACGAATTATTCCATCCAGCAGCTGCCTCAGCGGACACAGCGGCGCGCGAAATGCGCCTTCACCAAATGTTCGGCGACGTTTGGGAATGGACGCGCAGCGCCTATTCGCCCTACCCAGGCTATCGCGCCGCGCCAGGCGCACTCGGCGAATACAACGGCAAGTTCATGTGCAACCAATACGTCTTGCGCGGCGGTTCCTGCGCCACGTCACGCACTCACATTCGCCGAACCTATCGCAATTTCTTTCAACCGGAAAAACGCTGGCAGTTCACCGGAATCAGACTCGCACGCGACCCACAATGACTTGATAGGGCGCGACCGCGAAGCGCGCCGCTCTCAGCCATCATCATGAGCGGAGATTACTCAATCGTCCCGCAGCAAGTCTCTGAGCCAGAATCGTCTGATTTCCTCACAGACGTAATTGTTGGTCTTTCGTCCAATCCGCGCACGCTACCGTGCAAATATTTTTATGATGAACGCGGCGCGACGTTGTTCCAGAGAATCTGCGAGCTGCCGGAGTATTACATCACCCGAACCGAGATCGACATTCTGGATCGAAATCGTGCCGAAATCGCATCGCAACTCGGACCGAACGTCGAACTCATCGGACTCGGCACAGGCGCAGGCACCAAAACGCGTAATCTGATCGAAGCCCTCGAGGAACCTGCCGTTTATATCCCGGTCGATATCTCCGAAAAGCAACTGCGCAGAATCGACTGCTCTTTTCCAGAAAATTTTTCCCGATCTCGAAATTCTCCCGGTCTGTGCCGATTACCTGCAACGCGTCGTGCTACCATCAGCTCGTCGCAACGCCGCGCGCAATGTCGTTTACTTTCCCGGGATCCACGATTGGCAATTTTGACCCCACTGAAGCCCTCGAGTTTTTGCATCGCATTGCCAATATTTGCCGCGCGAGACGGAGGACTGCTCATCGGCGTTGATCTACAGAAGGACCGACAAGTGCTCGAAGCCGCTTACAACGATCGCGCCGGCGTGACTGCCCAATTCAATTTGAATCTGCTGGAGCGCGTGAATCGTGAACTCGGCGCAGACTTCGATCTCGATCAATGGCGGCATCACGCGATTTACAATTCCAACGCCGGCCGCATCGAAATGCATCTCATCAGCGAGATCGATCAGTTTGTCCATCTCGATGAGCACAAGTTTCATTTCCGGCGAGCCGATAAAATCATCACCGAGTTTTCATACAAGTACACACCGGAAGAGTTCGCGACGCTCGCCGGCAAAGCCGGATTAAAATTTGGTCGGATGTGGACTGACGACGCGCATTTATTTGGGCTTTTTTATTTCACGGCCTTGCCCGAAAGTAGTGGCGATTGACCTCAATCGCCCAACGGAATCGCGCGCCAAGGCGGTTTAGGTGAACCGCCCCGATCTGAGGCAATTCTCGGAATGAGCGCGCTGATTCGACTCACAGATGTGAGCAAACACTACGTCGGCGCAGCCGCGTTGCACCCAACCAATCTGTCGATCAGTCGAGGCAAAACGACCGTGCTGATCGGCCCGAGCGGCTGCGGCAAATCAACGCTGCTGCGGCTGATTATTCGTCTCATCGAGCCGGACGCCGGCTCGATTGAGTTCGATGGCCAAGCAGTCAGTTCCGAAAACATAAACGCTCTGCGCCGTCGAATTGGGTACGTAATCCAGGAAGGCGGCTTGTTTCCACATCTCACAGCGCGCGCAAATGTCGTCTTGATGGCACGCCACATTGGAAAGCCGCCGGATGAAATGCAGGGCAGACTCTCAGAGTTGTGCGAGCTGACAAGATTTTCCGAGACCTTGTCTCCGCGGTACCCACTTGAACTTTCCGGAGGCCAGCGACAGCGCGTCAGTCTCATGCGGGCTTTGATGCTTTCGCCGGAACTGCTCTTGCTCGATGAACCGCTCGGCGCGCTCGACCCGCTGGTGCGCGCCTCTTTGCAAAAAGATCTGAAGGAAATTTTCGTGCGTTTGGGCCAGACGGTGCTGTTCGTCACTCACGATTTGGCGGAAGCCATTTATTTCGGTGACGAAGTCGTCCTTATGAATGCAGGGCGAATCGTGCAACAGGGCACCATCAGTGATCTGCGCGAAAGACCAGCCGACCCTTTCGTCTCCGAGTTCATCAACGCCCAACGCCGGCTTTGACCCTTATGAATTTGATCAGAAAGGCACGAGAGCAGGAGGCGGACAAAGGAAATCAATCTGGAAACCAGGAAGCCAAGAAAACAAAGCGATTCCGCCTGCCTTTCCTGATTCCCTGGCTCCCAGATTTTTTTCTGATTCTTTCCTGTGTTCCTGTTTTCCTGCTTCATTCTTCTTCTGCTGCCGATGTCGTGATCGGTTCGAAGAAATTCACAGAATCGTATGTGCTCGGCGAAATAGCCAAACGGGCGCTGAGCGATGCAGGAATCCCGGCGGAACACCGCGAGGGCATGGGCGGCACGATCATTCTCTGGGAAGCGCTACGCGGCGGACAGATTGACGCCTACCCGGAATACACGGGGACAATTGCTGAGGAAATTCTAAAAAGCGATCGGGTCTTATCGCTTGATGAAATTCGGGCGTCGCTGGCCAAGGTTGGCGTCGGCATGACGAGCCCGCTGGGGTTTAACAATACTTATGCCCTTGTAATGAGACGCAGCGAAGCGCAACGGCTCGGCATTCGCACAATCAGCGATTTGCGAAAATATCCGGAACTCAAAATCGGTCTCACGCACGAATTTCTCGACCGGCAGGACGGCTGGCGGCCATTGCGCGAGCGGTACGCGCTTCCACAGAGGGATATCATCGGCATCGATCACGCACTCGGTTACAGCGCCCTCGCCAGCGCCTCGATTGATGTAAAGGACGCGTACTCCACGGATGCAAAAATTGAGCAGAACGATCTCGTTGTGCTCGAAGATGAACTTCGCTTCTTTCCGAAATACGAGGCAATCTTCTTGTTCCGACCGTCCATGCGCCCGGACGGGATTGCTGCATTGCGCCGCTTGGAGGGCACGCTCGACGAAAAGCGCATGATTCGCCTCAACGCTGAAGCGGAGCGCACAAAAAATTACACGCGAGCGGCAGACTTATTTTTCGGGCAACGCACAGGGTCGGCAAAGCCGACGGGTGAATCATTTCCACACAAGCTTGCGCGCTGGACGCTTCGTCATCTCCAACTGGCTGGATTTTCGCTGCTGCTCTCGGTGTTAGTCGGGATTCCGCTTGGCATCCTCGCGAGCCGCGGCGGCGCGGTCGGCCATACGATTCTTGGTTTTGCCAGCGTTGTGCAAACGATTCCCTCCCTCGCGTTGCTGGCTTTGCTTGTTCCTCTGCCCTTTTTTGGAATCAGCGTGCGCACTGCGATCGCAGCGCTGTTTCTTTATGGTTTGCTGCCGATTATCCGCAACACTGCCACCGGGCTTCAGGACATCCCGCGATCGTTGCGCGAATCCGCGGTCGCGTTGGGCCTAAGCCCGATGGCCCGGCTCTGGCAGATTTATCTGCCCATGGCGTCGCGCTCCATTCTCTCCGGGATTAAAACCAGCGCCGTGATTAACATTGGAACTGCCACGTTGGCAGCATTGATCGGCGCCGGCGGTTTAGGCGAACCGATTTTGAGCGGTCTTAACTTGAACGATCACATCACGATCCTGGAAGGCGCTATTCCCGCCGCGGTGCTTGCGCTGCTCGTGCAATGGCTTTTCGATTTGCTCGATCGCGTGCTGATTCCAAAAGGACTTCGTCTGTAAAGGGGCGCGCTCGTCGTCGCCTGCGTCCGGTGCTTTGTCGCAAGCCGGGAAGCTTGCGCTACACTTGATTAATGCCAATCGCTTCTATCAACCCCGCTACCGGCGAGAAACTGAAGGAGTTCTCTCCCTTCGATGGTGCTGAAATCGAAAAACGGCTGGCACGGGCCGAACAAGCATTCAGAGAATATCGACGAACCAATTCCACCAAACGCTCCGACTTTCTACATGCGGTGGCCGAGTTGTTGTTCCAGGAAAAGAACAGCTTGGCAGAAACCATCACGCTCGAGATGGGGAAACTGTTTCACGATTCGGTCGCCGAGATCGAGAAATGCGCGCGCGGTTGCCGGTTTTACGCCGAGAACGGCGCACGATTTTTGGAGCAGGAACCGGCACAGACGGATGCTGCTGAAAGTTACGTCGATTATCAACCGCTCGGGCCGGTACTGGCGATCATGCCGTGGAATTTTCCTTTCTGGCAGGTGTTTCGATTTGCCGCGCCTGCACTGATGGCGGGCAACGTCGGTTTGCTTAAGCACGCCTCGAATGTCCCGCAGTGCGCGCTCGCGATTGAAAATATCTTTTGCCGTGCCGGATTTGAAGACGGCGTTTTCCAAACACTGTTGATTGAGCCCGAGCAAGTCGAAAAGCTGATTGTCGATACGCGCGTGAAAGCGGTAACGCTGACGGGCAGCGAAAAGGCCGGCAGTGCCGTAGCGAGCGCGGCCGCGCGTGAGATCAAGAAAAGTGTGCTCGAGCTCGGCGGCAACGACGCGTTCATTGTAATGCCGAGCGCTGAGTTCGAACGTGCAGTGAACACGGCTGTGAAAGCGCGTACGATCAACACCGGCCAGTCCTGTATCGCAGCGAAGCGATTCATCATCGCCGATCAGATCTACGAGCGTTTTCTTGAACAGTTCGTCGATCGCATGCGCACGCTCAGGCTTGGCGACCCAATGGATCCGGAGACTGACCTCGGTCCACTCGCAACGGAACAAATTCTGCGAGGCGTGCACGATCAAGTGGAGAAATCGATCGCCGCAGGCGCAAAATTGTTGACCGGCGGAAATCGTGTTCAGGGCCCGGGATTCTTCTATGAGCCCACCGTTCTCGTCGATGTGCCCAAAGATTCGCCCGCGTACCGCGAAGAACTCTTCGGCCCGGTCGCAGCTGTTTTCCGCGTAGGCGATGTTCACGAGGCAATCAACCTCGCGAACGACACCGCATTCGGCCTTGGGGCGAGCGCCTGGACTAACGATCGCAAAGAAAGGAAACTCTTCGTGTCCGAGCTGGACGCCGGAATGGTCTTTATCAACGCCATGGTCGCATCCGATCCGCGTCTGCCATTCGGCGGTGTGAAACGTTCCGGCTTTGGCCGAGAACTCGGCGCCGCCGGCATTCGCGAATTTACGAACACGAAGACGATTTGGATTTCCTGAGACCGTCGGGCTGAATGACTTACCAACTCCAGGAAACTCCACCGTAAAAGGAGCGACCGTCGCCGGGGTGGAAAATCTCAGGATTCGGTTCCGTCCGTGCGTCGGCGATCACATCGATAGAGGCTGCATAGCGCTGATTTGTCAGGTTCCTGCAATCGATAAAGACTGAGAACCCATTGCTCCGTCGAAATCCCGCACGGAAACCAAGCAGCACGTAACTATCCGCAAAGAGCGTGTTCGCCTCATCAACTGGATAACGCGAGAGATTACACTGAAGGCTTGGACCCGCATAGAAACCAAAGGGACTTTCATAAAGCAATTGCACTTCGTAGACATGAATCGGAATTCCAGCGATGCGATTGTCGCCGTAAACAGAGTTCTGATCGAAATGAAAATCGTTAAGCATGTAACTCTGATCGAATGACAAACGATCGCCTGAGCGATTCGACCGCTTTGCCACGAGGATTTCCTGAAGCAATTCAACTTCCAGACTTGCCTCGATTCCTTGATGGTTTGTGCGCGGGATGTTTCTTGTACCAATATCATTCCCGAAGGCGTCATTGACCTCGAGCAATTCATTACGAAACCATGAGCGATAAAGCGCCAACTCCCATTGACACCGCGAATACTCTCCGCGAGTTCCGACTTCGATAGTCCAGGCATGTTGCGGCTGCAACGGCGTGTAAACGACGCTCGAATTTGGACCTTCATCAAAATCGACCAAATTATCGATCGAAGGCGGTTGCCAACTGCGACTGAAATTCATAAATGCCTGTGTCTGTTGATTGATCTCGTAAATCGCGCCCAGCTTGGGATTGAATCCCCAAAAGTTTTGCCGATTTGATTGATTTCCTGCCTCGTCGGTGAAGAACTCGTCCTGAAAATGACGCTCCGCGAAAATCGCCTGCGCTCCGGCGATCATCGATAACCGCGGTGTGAGGTACAACTGGTCCTCGAGATAGGCTGGAATATTTATCGAACTGCCTATGCCTCGCGCAGTCGTTGTTCCTGTGTGTCCGAAGATATTTTCGTAATTTTGGGTGGGTTCGTCTTCGTACTGTGGGCTCAGACCAATTGTAAGGATATTTCGTTGGCCAAAGAGTTCGTGACGACTGACGAAATTCAGGCTCCCGCCAAAGTTGTCCGAATAAAACTCCTCGATTCCTTCCCGAAAATCCGGCGAAAAGAATCCACGGTTCTCAAGATCGTGATGGAACCAGAACGCACCGACATCGAGCTGAATCTCTTCAGTTCGAATGCTTAGCTTGTCCGCCAGGCGAACGTTCGATAACTCCTTGTTCCAATCCTGGGCTTTCGCGAGTGCATTCGCCTGCGAGGGATCGTCTTCCATTTGTGACTTGGTCAGACCGCCAGGCAGATTCCGATTGGTTTGGTCCAGTGTAAGATAAAATCGATTCTCGGCTTGCTCGCTGAACTTGTAACCGAGATCAGCAAAAAAGATTTCTGTGTCCTCACGGCTATGCTCACGAAAGCCATCGCGCTCCCGCAAACCAATCGCACCAAATTCATCGAACTTCCCTACCACCGCGCCGCCGCTCATGTCGCCACGGAAGAAGCCATAACTTCCCCCTTCAAGCCGAACTTGAAATGGCACCGCATCGTACCCGGTAAAAGGCACGAGATTGATCGCCCCGCCAAGGGTCAGTGCGCCGTATTTAAATGCGTCGGCGCCACGAAAGACTTCCGCGTGACTGAGCGCGGCAACATCAAAATCCTCGAGAGTTGTCTCGCCATCCCCCTGGTTGAAGTTCAAGCCGTCCAGTAAAAACATCACACCCAGTGGCTCGTCTTCAGATGTGATCCCGGACCCTCGAATTGAAATCTTGGAAACCTCAGAGCCGTTTTCCGATTGAAGGAAAACACCCGGTGTTCGTTGCAGCAAGTCTTCCAAGTTTGACGCGCGGCCTAGTTTCATGTCATCGGCCATCTTTATTGTGAAGGCGCCAGGAACCTGCGTCTTCTGCTTCGTGGATTCCTCGGGCGACGTCGAAGTAAGCGACCCTATCGCTTCTGCTGTGACTGTCACTGCCTCGGTTTGCGTCGGGTTATTTGAAGTGTCGGCCGCCCGCGCGGTTTGAATCGCGATGAATGCAACCGCTGTGACCGAAACCACCTTCCAGGTCGCCACATCAAGTTCCATCAATCGCTCACCGGCAGTTGTTTCACAAATCGCCATCCGTTTCGCTCATAACCAAACGACTCGTAAAACTTGTGGGCATCTTTTCGCGTAAGCCTAGTATCCAGTCCGACGCGCTTGATGCCTCGTCGGACAAAGTCATTTTCCACTGCCGCGACCAAACGCCGCCCAATGCCCAGCCGGCGCGAATCCTTCCTCACAACCAGAGCCACAATTCTCCCGCAAGGATCGTTGTGCACAAAGCTGTAATAGGCGAGCGTTCCGACCATCCCGCAAACTTTCCCATCGACCTCTGCAAGAAACGTACGATAGCTGACATCGCATAAAATCGATTTCAAGCGCCGACACATTTCGGCGGGAGTTGTCTCGTAGCCGAGTTCGCGCATGAGCGCGGCGAGTGCCGGCGCATCGGTCAATTTGGCCTCGCGAATTGTAAACACTCTGCGGCTCAATCCTTCGCTCCGTAATCCCGCAAGAGCGGCAACAATTGTTCGAGAATTGTGGCAACTAATTCGTCGACCATCTGCTTGTCCGTGTTCACGACTTTTCGTAGTCTGCGCTTCATCCGTGTTAATCTGTAGCCTGTTTTTCTGTTGCGCCTACGCAACGCAATCCTAGTCTTTGTTACATGGCAGAAACACAAGCCGCAGCGTACGACTCCAAAATCGAAGGCAACGTTATTTTTACGCGCTTGGATGCGGCGCTCAACTGGGTGCGCAAGAATTCTCTTTGGCCGATGCCTATGGGGTTGGCCTGTTGCGCAATTGAGTTGATGGCCACCGCTGCGTCGCGATTCGATATCGCCCGGTTCGGAGCGGAGGTGATGCGTTTTTCGCCGCGGCAATGCGACGTGATGATCGTAGCAGGCACTGTCACCTACAAAATGGCGCTGGCGGTGAAACGAATTTATGAGCAGATGCCGGAACCAAAATGGGTCATCGCCATGGGCGCGTGCGCGTCCACCGGCGGGATGTATCGCTCATACGCCGTCTTGCAAGGCATCGATCAGCTTTTGCCGGTTGATGTCTATATCTCCGGTTGCCCGCCGCGTCCCGAGGCGTTGCTCGCCGGCTTGATGAAATTGCAGGAGAAGATTTCGCGCGAACGTTCGTTGCGAAACCAGAATCCGGAGCTGGCCGAAAAACTTGAGGAGGCACTGGCATGACCACGTTGTCATCCCGAGCAAAATCGAGGGATCACACCGCACAAGCACAGCGTTTTGCCCCAGGATTCTTCGACTCCGCTTCGCTTCGCTCAGGATGACGTTGCAGGCATGACTCCACAGGCACTACTCGACTCGTTTAACAAGGCTGCAGGCGAGAAACTTCAGGGCAAGACCGAATTTCGCGGTGAGACGAGTTTTATGATTTTGGCAGGCGATCTCCGCGAAATCGCGAAGTCTTGCCGAAACGAACTGTCGTTCGATTACCTGCTCGACATCACCAGCATCGACAACTACGGCGAAGAACCGCGCTTCGAAATGGTGTATCACCTTTACTCTATGCCGCATAGTGCCCACCTGCGATTGAAACTGAAAGTGTCGGAGGAAGGCTGCGTCATCGATACGGTTTCGGATATCTGGCCGACGGCGAACTGGCATGAACGTGAAATTTACGACATGATGGGAATCAAGTTCAACGGCCATCTCGACCTGCGTCGCATTCTGATGTGGGATGGCTACCCGTACTTCCCACTACGAAAAGATTTCCCGCTCGAAGGTTTGCCGAGCGAAATGCCCGACGTAGCCTTTACCAAGATCACACCGCTCGAAGGTGGTCCCTTCGTCACAATTCCGACCACCGCGGGCTCAAAAGATCGTGAACCACGCGCACGCCCGCCTGAATTGTAGGCCGGCCATTCGAAACCTCTCTCTCGATTGCACACACCTCACAAGTGCTTGCCGGCGCATCGGCGGGCCCCCGTGGTCGCCCGACCATTACGCAGCTGACACCGGCGGCGCAGTTTCGGGTTTGCCAGTCGCGGTCATTACGTCTGGTCGCAGGGTCTCGTCACGTGGCGCCGCGGGTTTATGTCCCGATTTCGGATACGCGATCCGGGTGTGTAACATCGACGACAGCGTGAATCGCAAGCGTTCGGCGATTGTTTTCAGTTCGCCAAGGGTGAGATCGCACTCGTCCAATTGCCGGTCGCTAATTCGCTCATCGATGATCTCGTTCACCAGTGTCTCAATTTTCTGGGGCGTTGGTTTCTCCAGACTGCGCGAGGCGCTTTCGATGGCATCAGCCAAACTGACGATGGCGCTCTCTTTGCTCTGCGGTTTTGGCCCGCTGTAACGAAAACTTTCTTCGTGGACTTCGGGGACGTCGTCCTCGCGCAGCCTCATGATCTTGCCGCCGGCGAGCGCGTCCTCATGTTGCTGCAACGCCCGTTGATAAAAATAACGCACAAGCGATGTGCCGTGGTGCTCCTGGACGATGTCGATGATGCGCTGGTTTAGCCGGTGCTTGAGCGCAAGATCTACACCTTCCTTCACATGCGAGATGATGATCAATGCACTCATCGTTGGCGCGAGATCATCGTGCGGATTACGTTCGAAGCTCATGTTCTCCGTGAAGTATTCCGGTTTCACGAGTTTACCGACGTCGTGAAAGTAAGAGCAGACGCGGCAGAGCGTCGCGTTTGCGCCAACGGCTTCCGCGCCGGCTTCGGCGAGATTGGCCACGACGAGGCTGTGGTGATAGGTTCCCGGCGCTTCAATGGTCATGCGTCGTAACAGCGGATGATTGAGATCCGATGCTTCCAGCCAGGAAATATCCGTCGTGATTCCAAACAGGTTCTCGAACATCGGCAGTGCGCCGCCCACTATGGTCGCGATAACGATGCCGTTGCCGATGGCGAGCGCGCTTTGCACCCCGAGCATCCCCCAGTCATTGGCCGTCGGATAGAACCAGTTGATCGGTCCGATCAACCCAAACGTGAGCGACAAGAACCAAATGGCGAGCCCAACCCACAAGCCGGCTCGAATCAATTTACTGCGCCGTCGCACCTGTAACGTCAGAGAAACGGCGGTAAAACCGCTGATCAAACTCGTTATCAAAAGCGGGGCATCGATGGGACCAAACAACATGCTGCTCCATAGGCTGACGAAGAATGCAGCGTAAAGACCGTGCTGTCTCCCCAACAACACGCTAAGCATTAGCGGCGCAAAAGCGTAAGGCGTGATCAATCCGCCCATTTCCGGTTTCAGGAACCAATAATTGCCGCTGTTGCAAACAATGAGCAACAACTTGGTGACGGCTAACTGGACAAAAATAACAGAAAAGACAAGGAGAATTCGCGAGTTTTGCTCGAAGCTTTTGGGCTGGTTGATCCAAAGCTGCGTGATCGCAGTAGCCAGGACCAGGAGTGCTATGACATAGTTCTTCGTTAGCTCCGGTTGTTGCCCGCTAAAGACAAGAAACGCCAGACCGCCGGCAAACAGCGCAAATATCAGGACCTTTATGTAAGGCGAGCTTTGCAGGTTGCGCCTCAGTTCGCTGCGTGACCGGCGGCGTCGCCGTTTGCGAGAGGCGAGGCCGCGTTTGATCAGGCGACCACGTTTTAAAAAATCGAACATACTCAGTCCTTACTTGCGCGCCCCGGGCGCGGGTGTGCGGTGTGCCTGATACGCGCCGATGATAGCGCGTACCAGTTCATGTCGGACAACGTCGCGCTCGGTAAAATATACGGTGGCGATTCCCGACACGTTCTTCAACGCCTGCAGCGCCTCCAGCACGCCGGAGCGTTTGTTGGCTGGCAAATCAATCTGTGTAACGTCGCCCGTCACCACACATTTGGAATTCAAGCCTATGCGCGTCAACAACATAAACATCTGTTCACTCGTAGTGTTTTGGGCCTCATCGAGAATGACAAAGGCGTTGTTCAGAGTGCGGCCGCGCATATATGCCAACGGAGCGACCTCGATGGTTTGCCGCGCGATCGCCCGCTCCATTTCGTCCGGCTCAAGCATTTCACGCAATGCATCGTAGAGTGGACGGAGATAAGGAAAAATCTTTTGTTCGAGGTCGCCGGGCAAAAAACCGAGCGCTTCGCCCGCTTCTACCGCGGGCCGGGTCAGAATAATGCGTGAAACCTGTTCTTTTTTTAACGCCGCCACTGCCATCGCAACTGCGAGATAGGTCTTGCCAGTGCCAGCCGGTCCAATGCCAAAAACGACGTCATGCTTCTGAATTGCCTCCACGTATGCCCGCTGGTTCGCGCTGCGCGCTACCACCGGAGGCTTGCGCGAAGATGTTACGATTTTGATCGAAACAATATCGCCGAGAGTCTCGTCGCGCTCTTCAGTCACGGCCTTAAGCGCGTAATTGAATTCGTGTTTCTGAATATCGACGCCTTGTTGCCGTGCTTGCTCAAGCTGTTGAAACACCTGCTGCGCTTTATCGATGCGATTGGCATCGCCTTCGAGTTTCACCCAACCTTCGCGTGTCGTCACTTTGACGCCTAGCGAGTGCTCGAGATTCTTCAAAAGCCTGATGTCATTCGCGTAGAGCGACTGCAAAGCGCGTGGACTCTCAAACTGCAAAGTCCGCGATTCAGTCATAATCCTGGCGTCGGCCCATGCCAATGTGCCGCCGGCCGGGCGCCAATCCTGCCATTGTAAATCTAGCGGAAACCATACACCAGCGCCCAATGGGTGCGTTCCTCTGGCGATTGTTCCACGCTCACAATGATGAAATAACTGCCAGTCGTTTTGGGAACAACGTGTGCAGCCGCGAAATGGCCTTTCTCCCAGCTGTCGGGTTCTTCCGCAAGTTTGCCGTCTGAATCATAAACGTGAACAGAAACCTTGGCTCGATCGACCTCCGTTCCCATCCAGAACCAATATTCGTTTCCTTTGAACAACTGCTGCCGCACGGCTTTCTTTTCTCCGGAACCGAGGTCACCTCCCCAATAATCCTCGCGGACTTGGAAGCCTTGTTTCACATATGGTTCGGCCGCCTGAAGAGCAAATGATTGGGCGTCGTCCACCGAGGCGAAAATTGCGGGCCGTAGTGCCGTCAGCACCAACAACAGAGAGCTCGCGCGGAAAAAAATCTTCACGTAGCCGTTCATGAAACGTCTCTAATCCCTAGTGACGATTCCTTGGTCAAGCCGCGTGGTAATCTCCATCACCTTCTTCACTGTTTCGGGAGGAATACCGCGATCACCGACGTCAATCAAAGGTTTCACTTCGACCAGAGCATCCTGGATTTGGCGAATAATTGGAAGATCAAATTCCGGCATTGCCTGGAGTCTTTTCTGGAAATAAGAAAGCAAATCGGGCTGGTGCAACAACTCCGCACCATCAGTCGAAAAGTGGTCACTCACCACCGAGGTCAATACTTCCGTCCCGCGTAGCCATCCGCCCAGGCTGACGAGTTGCGACAGTTTTTCATCGTGCACCTCGTTCATCGCCTGTTGCACGCTGTTTTGGGTGCGGTCTAATTCCCGTCGGACATTATTCCAGTTACGTTTGTCAGCCGCTTCGATAATCGCCTTGGCATGCGGTGTGATCGAATTTCCCACGCCAATGCCCTTTGCCAGCGTCAGAACACGCTGACCAATATCCTTTACGGCCTCGGCGTCCTCCGCTTGAACGGCGATAAAACCGTCCGCGATGACAGCCCCGAGCAAGAGGGCGATACGCGGACGCTCCGTAAAGTTTGGCCCCTTGTCACTTCGGACGTGTGCCCTCCAGTTGACGGTACCCAGTTTGTTTAACGCCCCGAAGATCTCGTTCGGCAACGGCACGACTACGTCTTCCACAGTTGTGGACAGTTGTTTAACATTGATGTGCTGAGGCACCTGGGTGCCATGTGCGTAGACTGCAAGCCCACAGAGCACACCTATGCTTAACTTCAAATGTCTCTTAAACGGCATCATTGGCAGTTTCGACTGTTGATTTCGGCTTCGCATTCGGGATTTAATGGTGCAAACCTTAACCGGAACTGACTCGTTACACAACTCATGCAATCGTCTGATTCATTGACCGGTTCAAATCGCAAATCCGCAGACGATTTGAGGCCGGGAACTCCAAGGATCAAATTTCCGTGAATTTGAAACGTCTCGAGCAGATTCTTGACCACGCGGCTTCGAAGCGGATCACCGTAATCGGCGATCTGATGTTGGACGAATTTGTCTGGGGAAAGGTCGGCCGTATCTCGCCGGAAGCACCGGTCCCGGTGGTTGAGGTTACGGGAGAATCCTTCTATCCCGGAGGCGCGGCCAACGTCGCTCGCAACTTGCGTGAGTTTATCGATCACGTTTCTGTAATCGGAATGCTCGGGAACGATCGCAACGGCCGTCAATTGCGAGAACTGCTGACGGCACAAAACATCGATACTTCCGACGCAATCGAGGATGAAAACTTTTGCACAATCGTCAAAACTCGCATCATTGCGCTCCACCAACAGGTGGTTCGGGTAGATCGAGAAAAGATCGTCGCCCTGCCAGCAGCGCAGATTCCGAAGATAGCCGCTTCGGTTCGAAACCATATCCGAGAAACCGACGCAATCATTTTTGAAGATTACGGGAAAGGTTTTGTGACATCCGAACTGGTTGCGCAAATTACACACGAAACGCGCACGGCTCGTAAGATCGTGGCAGCTGATCCCAATCCGCGACACTCTGTTGACTGGCGCGGCGTCACAGCCATCAAACCAAACCGCGTCGAAGCGTTTCTCGCGGCCGGTGTTCCCTGGTGTGACCCGGATGAAGCCCCGGCAAAAGACGTTAATCTTAAGCGTGCGGGTGAAGCACTACTGAAGAAGTGGGAAACAAACTACGTCCTGGTCACGCTCGGCGAACATGGCATGATGCTTTTCCAGCAGAACGACGCGCCACATTACATCCCAGCAAAGGCGCGTCAGGTTTTTGACGTCTCCGGCGCGGGTGACACCGCGATCGCGCTATTCACATTAGGGCTCGTCTGCGGCGCGACTCCCAGTGAAGCGGCGGAGATTGCCAACCACGCGAGCGCCGTCGTGATAAGTAAACTTGGGACAGCAACAGTGACGCGAGATGAACTCATTGCCAGTCTCCGCGAGGACACCGAACGTGAGTGATGCGTTGTCGCCCGCCGTGTTCATCGATCGCGACGACACGATCATGGAAGATTGCGTTTACTGTTCCAATCCGGGGAAGGTAAAGATTTTTGCGGGCGTTCCGGAGGCACTGCGGCGCCTGAAATCCAATGGATTCAAGGTGATCATCATCACGAACCAGAGCGGCATCGGCCGCGGGCTGATTACACTCGAGCAATATTTCGCAGTTGAAGCGGAGGTTTTGCGCCAGCTTGGGGATGGTTTGATCGAGGCGACTTACTTTTGCCCGGATGTTCCCGGCCAACATTCCACTCGTCGCAAGCCCGCGCCCGGCATGGTCATCGAGGCCACACGAGAACACCAAATCGATCTTTCCCGCTCGTTTCTAATTGGAGATAAGGAGATCGACGTCGAGTGCGCTCACAATGCAGGCGTGCGCGCCATCCGAGTGAGAACCGGACTTCAACGCGACACCACAGGAAGCCTGGCGGATTGGCAGGCCGACCACTTGCCGGCAGCGGTAGAGATAATTTTGGGGACGAAAGCATGATATCACCGCCACGCCGAGCAAAGTCGAAGCTTCAATGCGGCCGCAGGCGGCAAGGCCAGCCTTTGAATCCCGTGGCGCCCCGAAAGGCCAATCCCACCGCTCTCTTCGATTTCGCTGCGCTCCCTCCGAGACGATCGTCATGAACAGGGCTGTGGGCGTTATTCCAGCGCGCTGGAGTTCTACCCGTTTTCCGGGAAAACCGTTGCATCTAATTGCTGGCAAACCTCTTCTGCGACGCGTATGGGAGCAATCAAGGCGAGCCAAAAATTTGGACTTGGTCATCATCGCGACCGACGATATGCGGATCGCCGAGAACGCGTTTAATTGGGGTGCCGAGGTCGCACTGACTTCGCCAAGCCATCGCAGCGGGACCGATCGGGTGGCCGAAGTTGCACGCCACGCGAAAGACTTCGCATTCGTCGTGAACATTCAAGGCGATGAGCCGTTGATCGATCCGCGCCTGATTGATCAGCTTGTCAAAAAACTCCGCTCGCATAGCAACATCGACATCGTCACTGCTGCGCATCCATTCGCCGATCCAGCCGAAGCAAAATCGCCCCACCAGACCAAAGTTGTCCTGGATCGAAATAATTGCGCTCTCTACTTCTCGAGAAGCATGATCCCTTACGCCGCCAACTCGTCAGGTGTTCGTTATCTCCGCCATCAGGGCATCTACGGTTTTCGGCGCGACGCGCTCCTGCAGTTTGTTAAGTGGAAACCGAGTCCTTTGGAGCGCGTAGAGTCGCTGGAGCAATTGCGCGCATTGGAAAATGGTGTAAAGGTTCATGTGCTCATCACTGCCAAGGGATTTCCCGGCGTAGATACGCCGGCCGATGCAAAAGCGCTGGAGCAAAAGCTTGCTCGCACGAGGCGGAAGGTCGTTTTGCGATGAAATACATTTTCGTCACCGGAGGCGTCGTCAGTTCGTTAGGCAAAGGTCTTACTGCAGCCTCGCTTGGCACGTTGCTTGAAGCGCGCGGGTTGCGCGTTGTTCTCCAAAAATTTGACCCATATCTTAATGTCGATCCCGGAACGATGAATCCGTTCCAGCACGGCGAAGTTTACGTCTTGAACGACGGGGCTGAGACCGATCTTGACCTTGGTCACTACGAGCGATTCACGAATTGCGTTCTCAGGCGAGACAACAATCTCACCAGCGGCCAGGTTTACGAGACGCGTGATTCTAAAGGAGCGCCGTGGCGATTATCTGGGGAAAACGGTCCAGGTGATTCCGCACGTCACAGATATCATCAAAGATCGGATCCGCGAACTTTCGAACGCGAGCAAATACGACGTCGTTATCACGGAGATTGGAGGCACTACTGGAGACATTGAAGGTCTGCCATTTCTCGAAGCGATTCGTCAATTCATTCTCGAAGTCGGACCGCAAAATGTCGTGAATATGCACGTCACGCTTGTTCCCTACATCAAGGCTGCGCACGAATTAAAAACAAAACCAACGCAGCAAAGCGTGGCCAAGTTGCGCGAGATCGGGTTACAGCCGCAGGTGTTGATTTGCCGCACCGAAAAACCGCTCGATCGCGATGTGCGTCGGAAACTGTCGATGTTTTGCAGCGTTGTCGGAAAAGGCAGTTATTGAAGAGCGCGACGTCGAGCACACGATCTACGAAGTGCCTTTGACACTGCACGCTGAAGGACTCGACCAATTGGTATGCGATCTCCTGCATCTCAAAACGCCCAAACCCGATCTGAAAGACTGGCAAAAATTCGTTGAGCGCGTCGTTAGTCCAAGCAAACGTCTCAAGATCGCGGTCATTGGCAAATACATCGATGTCCGGGATGCTTACAAGAGCATCTATGAATCGCTGACTCACGCCGCGGCGAGCGAAGATTGCGGCATCGATCCCAAGCTAATCGATGCTGAATCGCTGGAGCACGGTGTGGATGGGCAACTCAGAGACGTGGCCGGTGTCTTGGTTCCTGGCGGCTTTGGCGGGCGCGGCGTTGAAGGAAAGATCAATGCAGCGCGTTATGCACGCGAGCACAAGATTCCGTATCTCGGTCTCTGTCTCGGAATGCAGGTGGCCACGATTGAATTCGCGAGAAACGTCTGTGGAATTAAAGACGCCAACAGCACCGAGTTCGACAAGGACACTCAGACCCCGGTGATCTCGCTTTTGGAAGAGCAGCACGGTGTACAAAACAAAGGCGCGAGCATGCGGCTGGGCACATGGCCGACAAAAATTGTTCCGGGCACGCTCGCGGAAAAAATCTACGGCGACACCGAAGTGATGGAGCGCCACCGGCACCGGTATGAATTCAACATGAAATATCGCGAGCGGATGAATGCGAAAGGCTTTGTGATTTCAGGAACATCGCCTGACGGCGCACTCGCCGAATTGATTGAGCTGCGCGATCACCCATATTTTGTCGGCTGCCAATATCACCCCGAATTTCAAAGCAAGCCAAATAAGCCGCACCCACTCTTCAAGAGCTTCATTGCGGCGGCAGTCGCGCATCAATCGCGAGGCGCGCAACCCAACGCCGCTATCGAAGAATCGCCGCGCCACGTGCCCGAGAAAGAGTTAGCGCTTCAACACTAGGCGTTCAAAGTGATGGGGGGAGGCTTACGCAGAGGCCTCGAAACGCGAGTCTTGGCACCGCTTTCAAGGACCCAGTTCCCCCCGTTTTATCTATGCGATGCTCGCTCTAGCCGGTCCATGATCGCTGCACCGAGCCCTCGAGAAGGGACGCGCTCCGCAATGATACAATCGAGTCCAAGCGCATCGAGTTCGCGCAAATACCGGAAGAGATTGGCAGCTGCTTCGCGAGGATCTTGTTCCTGGCTTAACTGGCGAATGGCTGCGAATCTTTGAAATGATTCAATGGGACGCCATGCCAGCAACCCGACGCGCTCATGCCGCTTCAGGGAATAATTTTCGGCAGTGTCGATCAGCTCCAACGGCGTTTTAGGCGCATAATGCGACGTCAATTGACCCGGCGAGGAAATTTCTTTTGTCGGCGGCATGGCGTCGACGTTCCCAAATTCTGATAACTGTTCGGCTGTGATCGGACCGCGTCGCAAGATCTGGATTCTGCCGTTCTGAACGGTAATGATTGTCGACTCCAGTCCGTGCTCTGTCTGTCCAGCGTCAATAATCAGCGGGATGCGTCCTTCGAGTTCATCGAACACATGCTTCGCTGTCGTCGGACTGACTTGACCGAAGCGATTTGCGCTTGGTGCAGCAAGCGGTTTCCCAAACGCGCACACGATATCAGAAAAAACTGGATGCGCGCTCGTTCGAACTGCGACTGTGTCAAGACCTGCAGTCACAATGTCTGGAATGACTTCGCGTTTAGGCAAAACCATCGTGAACGGGCCCGGCCAAAATTTGTCGGCCAACGTGAAGCTCATTTCTCGATCGTGCGAGGCCAGATGGGCAACTCTCTCAAGCCACTCGCGATTTGGCAGATGAACAATAAGTGGATCAAAGCGCGGCCGCTCTTTCGCTTCAAAAATTTTCGCAACAGCAATTGGATCCAGAGCGTCCGCAGCGAGTCCGTAAACGGTTTCAGTGGGAAGCGCAACGGTCTCGCCCTTGCGCAGCAATTTAACTGCATGTGCGATTGCTTTCTCGCGTTCGGTCGCGGTTGACGCTGGGAGAAGATCGGTTCGCATCAATTGCGTCGAGCGACGGGGCTGCAGCGTAGCCGGTTCATTCCGCGGATCCTCGACTTCGCTGCGAATGCAGTCTTTATGTTGGCAGTTTCGCAGCGAGGACGTTCTCGGCCTGTTTCCTGCGAAAAGCTTCGAGATTACTGCGGACCTTCTCGTCCGAAAGCGCGAGGATCGCCACCGCAAGAAGGGCGGCGTTTTTTGCGCCAGCTTCGCCGATTGCCAGGGTTCCGACTGGAATGCCGCCCGGCATTTGCGCTATCGACAAAAGCGAGTCGAGGCCCTGAAGCTTCGATTGAATCGGTACGCCCAGAACCGGGAGCCACGTGTGAGCCGCAATGACTCCAGCCAAGTGCGCCGCGCCGCCCGCGCCGGCGATGATGACTCGCAGTCCGCGATCCGCTGCTTTTCGCGCGAAATCTGCTGTCGCGTCTGGAGTGCGATGAGCCGACAGCACTCTCGCTTCGTTGGGGACACCAAGTGCATCAAGAGTTTCCGTAGCATGCCGCATGGTGTCCCAGTCCGATTTGCTTCCCATGATAACGGCGACCAAAGGCTTCGATTCAGGCATGGACGAATTGTAGGGCGTTTCTGTGAAACGCCAAACCCACTAATCATCTGTTGGCGGCGAAAGAGAAACCCAGAGATGTTTCGCTTCGTGCGACATGACAGGAACTGAATGTGGCTGAAGCCAGGTGTTAATGAGATATTGAAACGTGAATGAAGTCGGCCGACCGATCGTTCTGATTGGCATGATGGGCGCGGGCAAATCTTCCGTTGGACGCTCTCTCCACCGACGAACGGGTATGGCTTTCCTAGCGACCGACGAGATTGTTGCTTCGAACTTCGGAATGTCGATTCCACAAATTTTTTCCACACACGGCGAAAAGAAATTTCGCAAGGCGGAAACGGAAGCACTTCAGACCATCTCCAGGACGAAACCGGCAATCATCGTCACAGGGGGCGGGATAGTATTGCGGAAAGGAAATGTCGAAATTTTAAAGCACCTGGGTCTGATCGTGTGGCTCGACGGCGACGAGGAAGCGCTTTTTGCAAGAGCCTCGCGAACAATCAGATCGGCCATTGCTGAAAACGAAAAACCCGAGCGAGGCGTTCTCGCAAATCTTCCATGCGCGCAAGCCTCTGTACGCACAAATTGCGGATATCCGTGTCGATACATCGCAGCTTACAGCCGAAGAAGTCGCCACGGCGATTCTGAGTAAGCTTAGAAGGCTCAATCGAAAACCGGGATCAACGATGCCCGGCTGCAACAACATGATGCAGATTTCCCGAGAAGAACTGAAGGCGCGGCTTGTCTCCTTCGCCAGAGACGGTCGGTTTTGATTCTTGTCGCGTTGCGGCATGCAATCCGCCGGTGCACGCCACTGAGTTTCGTGAATGGTTACGCCAAGGGGCTCACGGCGAAATGAATTATATGCGACGCGGCGAAGAGAAACGTTGCGATCCGGAGAAGGTCTTGCCGGGGGCAAAGTCGATCGTGGTTTTGGCGCTAAATTATTTTCAGGGAAATGCAGCCCACCCGCCTACGCACAGCTCCGGCGCGGCAACAGGAAAAATCGCGCGCTACGCCTGGGGAGACGATTATCACGACGTAATTGCCAACAAGCTACATAAAATCGACGAGTTTCTCCGGAGTTTTGGCGGACAGCAAAGATGTTATGTCGATACCGGGCCAGTGTTGGAGCGCGATCATGCTGCGCAAGCCGGCATCGGTTGGCATGGCAAAAGCACAATGCTGATCGATCAACGGCTTGGGACCTGGTTTTTTCTAGCAGAAACTTTGACCACACTGGACTTGCCCCCGGATGAACCGGTGCCAAATCGTTGTGGAACGTGCGAGCGTTGCATCACAGCGTGCCCGACAGGCGCAATCACCGGGCCACATCAACTCGATGCGCGCCGATGCATTTCTTATTTAACCATCGAACTGAAAGGCGCCATCCCACTGGAGCTTCGTCCGCTCATCGGTGATCGAATTTTTGGCTGCGATGATTGTCTGGATGCCTGTCCATGGAACCGCTTCGCTCAGGAATCCCGGGAAAGCGCGTTCTCTGCCCGCCGATCAACGACTGGCATGTCGCTGCGCGAATATTTGGAGCTGAACGACGACCAGTTCCGGAGGCTGTTCAAAAATTCGCCAATCAAGCGAATCAAGCGGCGCGGTTTTCTACGAAATGTTTGTGTCGCGCTGGGTAATGTCGGCGATCCATCCGACCTTCCGGCGCTCGAACGCGCGGCAGCCGACCCGGAGCCAGTGATCGCGGAGCACGCGACGTGGGCGATGACCCAGATTCACGACCGGCAAAAAAAGGCGCTGCTGGAAGTTTCTTAAATCCAGACAAGGCACGGGCCGCATCTCACGATTTGACGGCTGTGAACGTGTGTGGTTGGCGAAAGTCTAAAGAGAGATAACTTCAGTCCGCAAAAGCGAGCATGCCATGCATCAAGCATTGACCAGTCCCCCACTCGCCCATGACGCCGCGAAGAAGCGACGCCTGCGTCGCAGGCGCATGATTATTTTCAGCTGCGCTGGCGCAGCCCTGTTTTTGATCGTCGGTCTCATCGTCGCGGGAAAACGCGAGAAGCCAATTCCAGTGACGACCGAGAAAGCGGTGCGCCGAACGATTCTACAGACTGTCTCCGCGACCGGTAAAGTACAGCCCGAAACCGAAGTAAAAATTTCGCCGGAAGTCGCGGGCGAGATTATCGAACTGCCAATCGAGGATGGTATGCGAGTAAAAAAAGGCAACCTGCTTGTAAAAATTAAACCGGATTCGTACAGGGCGCTACTGGAACAGCAGGAAGCAGCGATTAGCGCCGCGAAGGCAAACAACCTTCAGCAAAAAGCGACCATGCTGAAGACCGAGCACGACTTCCAGCGCTCCAAAGATTTGTTCGGGAAAAAACTGATTTCAGAGCAGGAATACAACGCGGCCGACGCAGCATACGACGTGGCGAAAAATACCTACGAGGGTTCATTGCACGAAATCGAGCGGGCACAGGCCAGCTCGAGCCAGGCGCGCGATCAACTCGAGAAAACGACGATCTATTCGCCAATGGACGGAACGGTAACGGTTTTGAACAGCAAACTGGGCGAACGCCTCGTCGCAACCAATCAATTTGCGGGAACGGAAGTCCTGCGTGTAGCCGACCTCAGTCACATGCAGGCCGTCGTTGACGTTAACGAGAATGATGTCGTCAACGTCAAGGTGGGCGATAAAGCCGACGTGAAAATCGATGCGTACGCGGATCGCAAATTCCAGGGTGTCGTGCAGCAAATCGCCAATACCGGAAAGACCACTGGCGCCGGGACACAGGAGGAAGTCACCAATTTCGAAGTGAAAATTCGCATCGACGATCACGACGTGGCATTGCGACCTGCTCTAAGCTGCACGGCCGACATCGAGACAAACATGGTCAAAGACGCCGTCGCCGTGCCGATGCAAAGCGTGACGATTCGCACAGGTGACAGCAACCTTAGTCCCGAAGAGATCGAAAGACAGAAGGTAAAGGTCGCCGCACGCGACAAGGACGATAACAAGGCCGAACTGAGCAATGAGCGTCTCGAGAAACAGACACAGAAAGAAGAACGCGAAAAGCTGGCCAAAGTTGTGTTCGTCAAGAACGGCGGCAAAGCGCACCTGGTGAAGGTGAACGCAGGGATTGCCGACGATTCCTACATGGAAATCAAAAGCGGCATCAAACCGGGCGACGAAGTGATTTCGGGCAGTTACAGCGCGATCAGCCGAAAACTAAAAGAGGGCGCCAAGGTTACCTACGACAAGGAAGCGGCGAAGTGACAAGTGACGAGCACCAATGACAAGTGACAAGTGATGAGTGACAAGTTGCTGCGTTACAACACTTGATATGAAAGCAAACAAAACTCGAAGCTACAAAGACCTCCTTGTTTGGCAGAAAGGCATTTCTCTTGCCAAACTGGTGTACGCGTTGACGCGAAGTTTTCCAGCGGAGGAAAGGTTTGGAATCGTCGCTCAAATGCGACGCGCAGCAGTATCGATTCCGTCGAATATTGCCGAGGGGCAAGCACGCCATACCACCGGTGAATTCATTCAATTCATTTCACACGCGGAAGGGTCGCTGGCTGAGCTGGACACGCAACTTATTCTGAGCATTGAGTTGAAGTTCTGCACCGCCTCTGCCGCAAATCCGGCATTCGAACTGATCGGAGAACTTCGGCGCATGCTGAACGCGCTGCGACGAAAACTCGCCGGACGCGAATAACTCATCACTTGTCACTCGTCACTCCTGTTTGATCACTTGTCACATGTCACTCGTCACTCGATCGGCGGAGCCGATCATCATCGACATCGAGAACATCACGAAAGACTACGTGATGGGCGAAGAGATCGTTCACGCACTGCGCGGCGTGTCGGTGCAAATTCGCAGCAACGAATATCTCGCCATCATGGGACCCAGTGGCAGCGGCAAATCGACGCTGATGAACATGCTCGGCTGCCTCGATACGCCCAGCTCCGGACGCTATGAATTCAACGGCCGCGACGTTTCGGCCATGAGCGACGACGAACTTGCAGCTATTCGCAATCGCGAGATCGGGTTTGTTTTTCAAACCTTCAATCTTCTTCCGCGTGCCGACAGCCTCCGGAATGTCGAGCTTCCGCTTGTTTACGCCGGGATCGATCCTGAAACGCGCCAGGAGCGCGCCACCTCTGTGTTGCGTGAGGTAGGACTGGGAGATCGTTTGCATCACAGACCTAACGAGCTTTCCGGCGGCCAACGCCAACGCGTCGCAATCGCCCGGGCTTTGGTCAACGATCCATCAATTATTTTGGCTGACGAACCGACCGGCAATCTCGATTCCAAAACCGGCGAAGAAATTATGGGACTCTTCGAAGATCTTTATCGCCGCGGGCACACTATTATTCTCGTCACACACGAAGCGGATATCGCGTGTCATGCACGGCGCACCGTGCGTTTGCGCGACGGGCTGATCGAAAGCGACGATGGCGACTTTGGTGGCGTCGGGATAGTGCCGATCGAAGGTCCGCTTGAAGCCGACGCCACTGCTTACAGATGAAACGGTTCGCCTACGAGCTGAATGAAAGCTGGAAGATCGCTGTGGCCCAAATGCGTTCCAACAAGACGCGTTCAATTCTGACGGCGCTCGGCGTTATCATCGGGATTGTCGCCGTCACCCTCATGGGCACTGCGATCACCGGAATCCAGGTCGGATTCGACAAAAGTATGGCGATTTTCGGAGATGACGTGCTCTACGTCTCGCAATGGCCGTGGAAACCGGTGGATGATTGGTGGAATTATCGCGACCGGAAAAAAATCAAAACCGAGTATGCGGAGCCGATCAACCGCATCATTGCTGCCACCCCGAATTCAAATCTCGTGATTGCGGTGCCGACTTCCAGTCTGTTGCGGAGCGTGAAATACGGACAGAGTGAAGTCAGCAATGTTCTGATCAGAGGGACAGTTTCGGAATACCTCATCACTTCGACCTTTGATTTCAAGGAAGGCCGCTTCTTCAACGACGTCGAATCTCGCGGTGGCACCAACGTCTGCGTGATCGGCTACGATGTCGCCGACGCGCTCTTTCCTTCTGAAAGTCCGATCGAGAAATCGGTGCTGATCAATGGGCAACCTTTCAGAGTACTCGGTGTAATCTCACCGCAGGGCACATTTCTCGGCCTGTTCAGTCTGGACTCCATCGTCGTAATGCCACTCCCGGCGTTCCAAAAATATTTCAGCGCCAAAAGCGACTCGGACATTCTTGTGAAAGTGAAGGACAAAACCAGGCTGGCCGATGCGAAAGACGAGCTTACTGGAGTCATGCGGCGCGTCCGCGGCTTGCCGCCGGAGAAAAAGGACGACTTCAGCATTAACGAACAGCAGGCGCTCAAAAGCACATTGGACCCGATCAAAAATTCCATCGCCATCGCCGGGCTTTTCATTACTGGCCTGTCGCTTTTTGTCGGTGCAATTGGAATCATGAACATCACCTTTGTAAGCGTCAAAGAGCGCACCCGTGAAATCGGAACGCGCAAAGCTTTGGGCGCGCGGAGACGCACGATTCTTCTTCAATTCCTGATCGAATCCACTTCGCTCTGTTTACTCGGCGGCCTGGTCGGATTGGGCATTGCGTACGTGATGTGCACCGGCATCGGCAAGGCGTTCCCCACTTTTCCGATCCGATTTTCACTCGGCCTTGTGCTGGTAAGCATGGCCGTCTCAATCCTTACCGGTTTGTTCTCTGGATTCGCCCCCGCCTGGTCAGCGTCGCGGCTCGATCCAGTCACGGCGCTCAGATATGAATAAGCAAATTCGAAATCCGAATATCGAAATCCGAAACAAATTCGAATGACCAAAATCCAAACGCTATAGCATCAATGCAAAAAGATGCTTCCAAACGGTACGACCTCGAGGAGCGGACATTTGAGTTTGCGAAGGCAGCTCGCGCGTTTGTAAAGCGATTGGCGTGGACGATCGCGAACATTGAGGATGCAAACAGTTTATCCGCGCATCCGGGTCGGTTGGGGCGAACTACATTGAGGCAAACGAGGCGATCGGGAAGAAAGACTTTGTGATAAAAATCAAAACGTGTCGGCGCGAAGCCAAAGAGAGCGGCTATTGGCTGCGATTGCTCGATTGTGACAGCGAACTCGAGTCAGCGAGAGCGAAGCTGTTGACCGAAGCTCCAAGAACTGATGAAGATTTTCGGCGCAATCGTGCGTAAATCGGAGCACTAATTTTGAGCTTTTGAATTTCGGGTTTGTTTCGGATTTCGGTATTCGATATTTGGATTTTTACACATGCTATTCAGCGAGATCATCAAGATGGCGCTCGCCTCCCTCGGTGCGAATAAACTGCGCGCTGCGCTCACAATGATCGGCATTACTATCGGCGTCTTCTCGGTGATTTCAGTGATGACTGCCATCGGCGCGCTGCAATCGTCTATCGAAAGCGGTATCAGCTTTCTCGGTTCTAATATTTTTCAGTTCGCCAAATACCCCGCCAACGTAAACGTCGGCGGCGAGATCAAGAAAAAATATCAGAACCGCCCCAACGTCACGTATCGCGAGGCTCTCCATTACGCGAAGTTGATGGAAGGCCACGCCCGCGAGATCTGTCTCAAAAGTTTTGGCTACGAGGTGAAAGGACAAGCGGTTTACAACGGCGTAAAGACGACGCCGAGTCTTCTCATCGTCGGCACCAATCGAAGCTTTTTGGCTGCCAACGCGTACACGCTCGGCTACGGCCGCAATTTGAACGACGAAGACGTCGAGCTTTCGCGCCGGGCGATCGTCGTCGGAAAAATGATAGAAAAACGGTTGTTCCCGCACGAAACGCCGATCGGCAAAGTGGTGAGAATAAGCGGCCACACGTACACGATCGTCGGTGTGCTTGCGGAGAAAGGCACCTCTTTCGGCCAGAGCCAGGACGATGTTTGCATCATGCCGATCACCCGATTTTTCGAGGATTACGGCGAAGCCAGGCGCACCGTCAACATTGCGACACAAGCCTTCTCCACGGAGACTTACAATCAGACGCTGGACAAAGGGATAAGCGCTATGCGCATTGCGCGTGGATTACGCGCCGACCAGGAAAATGATTTCGAGATTTACTCGAATGACTCACTCAAAAGCGCGTTCACGTCGGTCGCCGGCATCGTGCGCGTCGGTGCGTTCGTCGTCAGCTTTATCGCGCTTGTAGCTGCCGGAATCGGCATCATGAACATCATGCTTGTGAGTGTTACCGAACGGACAAAGGAAATCGGCGTGCGCAAATCAATCGGCGCACGTAGTCGCGACGTTTTGCGTCAATTTCTTACCGAGGCAGTATTCATTTCGGAGGCGGGTGGAATTCTGGGGATCGTTCTTGGAATCGTCGCCGGTGACTTACTCGCCATTTGGCTGAAGGTGGACGTGATCTTCCCGTTTGGCTGGGCGATCGCCGGTCTCCTTGTTTGTTCCGCCATCGGCATCGGCTTTGGGCTATATCCTGCCTACCGCGCTGCCAACCTCGATCCTATCGAAGCGCTGCGATACGAATGAGACCTGTTGCTAAAGTAACCGCCTAACGGATCATCTGCGTAACCAATTGTTTGGCCACGAGCCTTTGGACGGGATTTGCGATTTGGTTAACAAAAGCCGGCGTTTTAAATTCGATGAAGTGAGGCAAAGATTTCGCCTCACGCCCACAGAGAGACGAGTAGCCATATTCATAATCGCTGCGTTCGTGCTTGGGTTAGTGACGAAATGTTATCGTGCCGCCCATCCGCAAATGCCGACGCCCATTGAGAAAAGGCATTTCGCCGGCCCCAAGGTTCAGCGCTAAAGATATTTTTCCGGAATCACGTGCTCCGTGGTCTCGTGCTGCCAATAGATCGACAAGATCCACCAGCGCTGGCCGTCGTTGAACAATTGGAAGCTGTTAATGCCGCGCATGAACGGCGCGGACTCGCCGGGATTATGACGCGACTCGTACGTGCTCCAAACGTGAGCGATCCGGCCAAATTGTTCTGTTCGCCGCGCGACTTCCCTTTCGTAAAAGCCTTTCTGCAAAAGCGGTTCTGCCCGTGCGATGTAATCTTCGACATTCAAAACTTGCGGCTCAAGAGCGACGTCGTTTCGCCCAGGGACGCTCGCGGTTGGAATTAAACGCGCGCCGGGATAAAACAACGATCGTTCCCGGTCCCAATCGCGTCTTTTTTCAGCGGGACCGGAAATCACATCGTACGCGGCCGCGATGATTGCGTCGATTGATCCTACATCGCGGGGATCAACTGGCTGCGACATTGAGCTTTGGAGGATTGAATGTTGAAGTGGAGCGACAGAGTTCAAGCACCTTCATCGCTGCGTTGTGTCCGGGAATCCCGCTAACGGCGCCGCCACGCAGCGCGCTCGAACCGCAAAAAAAGACATTTTCGAATTCAGTTTCTACCCCCCAGGCGCCGACCTGCTCTTTGCGCTCAGCGAAAGGAAATGTTAGCGCGTTCTGAAAGATGTTTCCATGATACATTCCAAGCGCGTCCTCAATATCGACCGGGCTTTTGCTTTCGATGCAAGGTCTCCCGTCACGCGACACCGCCAGGTAACTTTCGATCGGCTCTTCTAACCATTGGTTGACGCTTGTCAGATACCTCTTCTCTGCTTCCCGCCGCATAGCCTCATTGTCTCGAACAAACAAGGTCCATGGCGCGTCCAGTCCGAAGAGTGTCATGGTGTGAAAGCCTTGGTCGCGTAACTCCGGTGCGAGAATGCTGCTGTCAGTGAGAGTGTGGCAATAGATCTCGCATGGTGTTTTTCCCGGCAGCCGGCCGTCTAACGCCTGGTCATAGCTGACATTCATTTGTTCGTAGCCTTCATCGCTGTGGAATGTCCCGCAAAACGCTTCACTCGCTTGAAGCTTTCTTGCCTTCAACTTCGGTAAACGGCTCAACAGCATGTTGATCTTGAAAACGGAACCTTCGTCTGTCCGATCCGGCTGAAAGAACCGACCGGTATACTTTGCCAGCACATTGCGACCAAAGTTGACCAGGAAAAATCGCGCCTGAACGGTCTCCTCTTTTTCATTCGCGCGAAACTCAACGGTGCGCGTTTTGCCGGTGACGTTCAGGGCCTGGACGTGAACATCGGTTAGCATTGTGGCGCCTGCCTTGCGCGCTGCGCGTTCCAGTTCGAACGAGACGGCACCCATTCCGCCGACCGGCACCTTCCATTCCCCTGTTTTGTCGCCGATGAGGTGATAAAGAAAACAGCGGTTCTGCAAAAGCGATGGATCGTGCGGGTGCGTCAACACGCCGATTTTTGCATCCGTAAACACGAGACCGCGCACCAGATCATCTCTCAGGTAGCGCTCGATCGCATTGCCTAGCGGTTCCTCGACCAGGCTGTGCCACGATTCGCGCGAGGTTTCGTTAACTTTGAACCGGCGCGCCATGTCCTCTTTGGAAACAAGCGGCTCGAGCATCGAGTCCCATACGCGCTCGGCAAATACGCTCGGCAGCGTGTAAAAACGTTTCAGTTGCTCGTACTCAGTAGCGTTTCCGGTCAGTTCAAACATGGAACGGCGGTTCACCTCTTCATCCACATTGCTCAAGAGTAACGCGCCATTATGTCCGTGATTTACGTACGGCGTGCAGGATGCGACGGCGCGACGGCGCAGTTCGAGCTTCAAGTCGAGATCGTGAATGATCTTCTGAGGAAACAGGCTGACCAGATACGAGTAGCGCGACAAGCGCGCGTCGTAATCGGGAAAGATTCGCTGCGAAGTCGTCGCCCCACCGATGTAATCATTCTTTTCCAGCAGGAGCACGCTCAAGCCGGCGCACCCGAGATAAGCCGCCGCGACAAGCCCATTGTGACCCGCACCCAAAATCACAACGTCATATTTGCTCTTGGTCGCGCTCATGCTCTTGATCGTGATCGATTATCTCTCGCGGATGCTCATGGTATTGGCTTCACATGAAACATCAAACCTTCTAAATCAACCCCCAGTCGTGAGCGCATTCGAATATCTCTCCGTACTTATTTCAATCGTTCTGGCGTTAGGGATGACACGTGTGCTGGCTGGCGTCGGAGAAATGCTGCAGGCTCGGATACACCGACGCATCTACTGGGTGCATGTGATTTGGACTCTCAACCTTTTTATTTATCTCATTGTAGCGTGGTGGATTTTCTATCGCTGGCGCAACCAGCAAGAATGGACTTTTTTGCTCTTTGTCTTCGTTCTCATCTCACCCACCGTCTTGTATCTCGCTTCAATGCTTCTTTTTCCACGGGACAGCACCGCGGATGAATCAGTCGATTACAAAACCCACTACTATGCAAACCATCGGGCTTTCTTTGCGATCTTCAGCATGTTTACGATCGTTGACATCGCTGACACTTTGCTGAAAGGGATCCCGCACTTTCTCGCGTTAGGAAAACCATACGTCATCAGCAGCATGCTCTATTTCACGGGGATGGTGACGGCTGCTATCACGCAAAACGAACGGTATCACCAGTTCTATGCCATTTTCTTTCTCGTCCAAACGATCGTGGTCAGCTTCGTCCTTTTCCAGACACTGGTGTAAGTCTGCACTCTTTAAACGGCCTGTTGTTAATTCCTAGTTTCGGCCTTTCGGACTGATTTCCAGCACGACGCGGAATCGCGCTTTGCCGCTCATCATCCGCCCATACGCTTCGGCGGCCCGTTCCAACAGAAAAACTTCATTCATCGATTGCACGCCGGCCGACGCGCAGAATTTAAGGGTGTCCTGTGAGTCGATGGACGTTCCGGAGTACCAGCCTTTGACCGACCGGCATCCGGTAATGAGCAGAATTGGATCGATAGAAATCGGGCCGGCCGCGCCGATCACCATCAGCAGACCATTCGGAGCCAGTCCTCCGAGCGTTGCAGCCATGGCCTCGGCGTTCGTCACAGTCGCGATCACAACTTTCGCGCCGCCAAGCTTGTTCAGTTCCACCGCCGGATCGGATGCCTGGCTATCGATGTAATGGTATGCGCCGAGTTTTTTGGCGAATGCTTCCTTGTCTTTTCCGCGCGCGATCGCGACGGTTTTGAATCCCATTTTCGCTGCGCACTGGACGCCTAGATGACCGAGGCCGCCAATCCCGAGCACCGCAACGACATCGCCGCCTGTGGCGCCGCTGTTTCGAAGCGCGTTGAAAGTCGTTACGCCGGCGCACATCAGCGGCGCACTATCGACAGCAGACAGTTCATCAGGCACCAGCGCCAGCGCTTCAGCTGGAGCAACCATGTATTCGGCATAACCGCCGTCGAAAGAAATGCCGGTCGTCAACAGCGCCACTTCGCAGGCAAAGAATTCGCCACGTCGACAATGATCGCAGTAGCCGCAGTTTCCGCCGTGCCAGCCGACGCCGACACGCTGGCCACTCCTCCAAGGCTTCACTCCTTCACCGACAGCATCAACGATTCCAATTACCTCATGTCCCGGCACACGCGGATACTGGATACCAGGCCAAAGTCCTTCTTTGACTAAGGTATCGCTGTGACAGATACCGCACGCTTCGACTTTGATTCGTACCCACCCATGCTGCGGCTCGGGAATGTCTCGTTCCACCAACTCAAACGGTCCGCCAGCTCGCGGGACTTGGACGACACGCATTTTCTTGGCCATCATATTTCATCGCTCCGCTTATTGAGAAATACAAGCGTTGCAATGCTGCTGTGTCTCGCTCCTACATTGCACATTTCTGAGGAGCGCACGCGGCTCGCGTGCTGGCGAACGCGACCTCGCGATCGCGAACTTTGCTGTAAAATCTGACGGCAGTCTGCTTATCGGGACGGCAGTAACCGCACCATTTGGCGCGTAAGGTACAAAAGATGACTATAAGGAACCACGGCTTGGGCGGCCGTCGATTTTAAACGTGACGGCTGGGAAGCCCTAATTCCTTGATGTTCTCGGCGAACAAAAGCGGCGCCGGTAAGACGCGCAGTCCTGTACGCGCCCTTCACACCTGGGCAGACTAAACGGCACGCACCCCTAACGCAGAGAACAAAATTGCCGGTCGCGCCAATGCGCATAATCTGAGCACAACATGAAGATTGGTTTCGCTCAAATTAACCTGACTGTGGGAGATTTGAGGGGAAACTGCGAACTGATCACGCGTGCCTATGAACGGCTCGCCGCAGCGGGCGCAGAACTCGTCCTGACACCGGAGTTGGCGATCCCCGGATATCCGCCGCAGGATTTGGTTCTCAAATCGCGCTTTGTTCCGGAAAATTTGGAATTACTGCAACAACTCCACGCCCGTGTTGGAGAAGCCGGCTTGCTCGTAGGCTTCGTTGACCGCAACGAGGGACGCGGCAAACCGTTTCGCAACGCCGCCGCTTTGCTCGAACGCGGCAAGCCGATCCGTAAAACGTACAAATCCCTTTTGCCGACCTATGACGTTTTTGACGAGGAGCGCTATTTCGAACCGGCCGACTCCGTCGAACCTTTGGTTGTTCACGGGAAAAAAATCGGCGTAACCATTTGCGAGGACATTTGGACGGAACATTACCTGCCGCGACCGCTCTACGATTGCGAGCCGGTCCGCAGTTTAGTGGACCAAGGCGCGGAGATCGTCGTCAATCTTAGCTCTTCACCATTCAGCCTGCACAAGCCGGCGATCCGCTACGAGATGGTGGCAGCCCTCGCGCGAGCGCACCAACGCCCCATCTGCTACTGCAATCTTATGGGCGGCAACGACCAAATAGTCTTTGACGGCAATTCCTTCGCGGTGAATTCAGAGGGAAACGTCATTGCGCAACTCGCGGCATTTCGCGAAGACGAGCGAGTGGTCGATACAGATTCGACTTCCATAATTGAATTTCACGAGGGCAAAACTCCGGAGGAAATTTTCGCCGCGCTTTCTCTCGGGCTCCGCGATTACTGCCGCAAATGCAATTTCCATTCTGCAGTAGTCGGTCTGAGCGGTGGAGTCGATTCGGCAGTCACGGCAATCATCGCGACCGATGCATTGCGGGCGGAGAATGTCACCGGCGTTTCGATGCCGAGCCCTTACTCGTCGCGCGGGAGCATCGAGGACGCGCGCGCGCTCGCGCGGAACCTCGGAATGAAATTTCTCGAGATTCCGATCACCGAAGCGTTCGAAGTTTTCAGGGCGCAGTTCAAAGAAATTTTCAAAGGTCTGCCTGAAAATGAGACAGAAGAAAACATGCAGCCGCGTCTTCGCGCGATGACGTTGATGGCGCTCTCGAACAAATTCGGTCATCTCGTTCTTAGCACCGGAAACAAGAGCGAACTTTCCGTCGGCTACTGCACGCTTTACGGCGACATGGCTGGCGGCCTTGCGGTGATCAGCGATGTGCCGAAGACAATGATTTACGAGCTGGCCCGCTGGATTAACTCCGATTACGCACGATGGACGATTGAGGTCAATCGCCCCTACCATTCTCCAGGTAGGGGCGGTTCACCTGAACCGCCTCTGGGAGAGATCATTCCAAAATCCACGATAGAAAAAGCGCCCAGCGCAGAGTTAAAGCCAAATCAAAAAGACCAGGACACGCTGCCGCCGTACGAAATTCTCGATCAGATCCTGCACCTTTACGTGGAAGAAAACCTGAGTGCGCGCGACATCATCGCGCGCGGGTTCGACGAGAAAACGGTTCGCTGGGTGCAGCGTCGGGTTGATCTTAACGAATACAAACGCGAACAGGCCGCGCCCGGATTGAAAGTCACCAGCCGCGCCTTCGGCATCGGCCGCAAAATGCCCATCGCGCAAAAGTATGTAGACTAGAAACTCTGCACCGTGCAGGAGTCGAACCTGCAACCCAGTGATTATCAGTTATCCCACGGGTTGGGACCTGTGGCGCATCCAGCCGTACGTGATCCAAAGGACGGCGAAGGGAATGAGCCAGGTCTTGCCGGGGTTGTTGAAGAAGATTGTGGCTAACAGGCCGGACGCGATCGCCGAGCGCGAGTCACCGAAGCGTTCTGCGAGGGCGAAAGCCATGGCCCAGATGACAGCGCTGAAAAGTCCGCTCGTTGTGCCCTCGATAACGTCGCCGGTGAAGGATGGCGGAGCTTTTTCGAATCCGAGATACTCGAAAAAGCCGACGGCCATGAGGACTCCGGTGACCTGGCCGAAGACAAACCCGCGCGCCCACCGGCGCCAGCGCATCCCGTTGATAAGGGTGACGAACAGAAAACAGATAAGCCCGACCACAACGGCTCGATAGAGATGCGGTTGTTTGGCTGTGAGGGCGACGGGAATCTCGTAGGTTGCGATCGTGAGTGCGGCGCTCAGGATCGCGACGGTCACTTCGCGCCAGACCGGCAGACGTCGGTGTCGTGGGAACACAGCGCACAGAGTAACGAATGCCCATGCACAGACCGCAGCGAGGGTGATGGCGTTGCCTAACGAGTATTGGCCGAAGATGCGAACGGCTGGGCCTTCCACGATGGCTTGGAAAGCAAGGATGACGTACCCGACAAAGGCCGCGCCGATACCAAGCAGAATCGAAACCAGGTAGCCCATGATAATCATGGTGAAAACGGCCGCGGTCGCGCTAACTCCGTGCCCCCTGGGGAAGGGAAGCAGGACGGCCAGCACGACAAGGCTGAGGAGTGCGGGACAAACGACATAAACCTGGAGGAGCAGAGCGCGCAGGTCCCGGTTGCGCCGGATCTGGGGACCAGTCAGGTCGATAACGCTAAAGTTGGGCGAAAGGCGGGGATCGATCTGGGTGACGTGAGTTCGCCATTGCAAAGGCCGGGTAAGAAGCCAGCCAAGTATCTGTAGGGTGGCAACGATAAGGCTGCGGCCTGCCGTGCCGAGGCGTAATTCGCGCGGGCGGATCCAGCCATCGTCCATCCGCACGCGAGCAGGCACGTCTGCGGTACCGACGGCGGGCCGGTGATAATTATAAAGATGAATCTGCACTCCGTGCTTGGCCGAGGCGACGCCAATGTCATGGCAATCCGCGGCGGCAGGGTCGCCCGCGCGCTGAAGCTCGGTGGCGTAGGCGAGCGACATGAGAATGTGGCCGCCATCGCCGAAATCCATCACGCGTTGCGCGACGTTGATGCCATCGCCACTCAGGTTCATGTTCCCATTCACGTCGACCTGCCGCACGACTTCGCCGGTGTGAAGTCCCATCCGCACGGCGAAGCCTCCTTCGATCTGTTCGGCCAACTCGCGGGCGCAACGGAGCGCGCTCGAGCAGTGATCGAAGAATGCCAGCGCCATACCGTCGCCGGTAGGCGTGCGTATGACTTGGTCGCGGGAAGCAGCGTCGGCTACGGTAGGACTGTGGTTGACGATGTCCTGCAAGCCGCGGAAAACGGCGGTCTGCCGATCGAGCGAAAGGATAGAATAACCGACGGCATCCAGGAAAAGAATGTGCGCAGTTTCGGGCTTGGGGTGATTCAACGTCTTCATGGATGCAGCGCTAAAGAGTAGTGTTTCCCTTTGACAGCAATTGAGTGACGAATGCGAGTCCGGTCGCTACTTTGCTGGCCGTCGGCGCAGACACATTAACCGGCCCAACTTTATCTCGTATTTTCCCGATGGCTTTCGCAACGCCAAAGCCCATTATCCAAAAATATCTGAGGACTGTAAAATCCTTCTGACAGCTACGGATGCAGCTACGTTTCGAAGACCACACGCGCGTTAACTCGCTCAACACCTGAAAAAGTTGCACCGTGCAGGAATCGAACCTGCAACCCAGTGATTAAGAGTCACTTGCTCTGCCAATTGAGCTAACGGTGCGAAAGGAATTTAAGATTGGCAATTTTCGATTGCTGATTGTAGCAGAAGTTCCTTCAGCAGCGAGATAGATCAAGCCACACTGTCACGGGCCAATGAGGCCAGGCGATACCTGATCGAGATTCGTTTTTACTATTCGGTTCGCAGCGCCGTCATCGGATTGACGCGCGTGGCGCGGCTGGCCGGAAAGAAACAAGCGAGAAGCGCCGCAACGGCGAGCATCACACTTGCGCTGACCAGCGCCAACGGATCGGTGGGACTTACTTGATACAAAATTTTGGCCAGGACGCGGCCTGCCCCCAGAGAAAGAACCAGCCCTGCACCCACCGCGAGAGCTGTTTGCATCGCGCCCTGTCGCATAATGAGCGCGAACACTTCCCGTCGATGCGCACCTAATGCCATACGGATTCCGATTTCGCGGGTCCGGCAAGCTACGGCGTAGGCTTTCACCCCGTAAACACCGACGACAGCTAACATCAGCGCGATTGCACCGAAAGCGCCGAAGAGAGTTGCCCCGAGCTTGATAATCCAAAGATCGGGCGACTTTTCCAGTAGATCGACAAACGGGGTCATCTGCAGCAGCGGCAGATCGGGATCAATCTCGCGCAGCGTTTGACGCAGCGTCGGCATGAACGCGGCGACGGCATGTCGATCTTGCGTATTAAGTCGCACATGCAGATAAGTCTGCCCGCTGTATCCCTGCACCATCGGCACAAACAAGCGGCATGTGAGGGAATCGTTCTGAACATTATGCCGGTGTCTGCTCACGACGCCGACGATTTCCATGTCGTTAGGCGACCCGTCCTTGGGCGGTTGGGTATAGCGAATATGTTGACCAATCGGATCCTCGTTCGGGAAAAGCTTTTTCGCCATTTCTTCGTCGATGATAGCCGCTGGGCGTGCATCTTTGTTTTTGCATTCATTCTGAGTGAAATCGCGGCCCCGTAACAGTTTTATTCCAAGCGCTTCGCAGTAACCAGGTGTGATGGCGGTGTACAGCGAGTTGACGCTTGGGTCCGGTGCCTTCGGGTCGTTAGGCATCGTGTCTTTTGTGCGCAGAACTCGGCGCGCCGTGGTGAAATCGGCATACGGCAGCATCGTGCCGATCGCCGACGCCGTTACGCCGGGCAACTCTCGTACGCGTTGCACCATGTCAAACATTAGCCGACGCGAATCGGTCGGCGTTTTCTTAATCAAGGTGAAGTCGAACTCACTGATGAGATCGCCACTCGCGATGAAACCTGGATTAAGGCTGGCCGCCTTCAGGGCGCCTCGGAAAAATAACCCTGCGGCGAAAAGCAACATGAGGGAGAGTGCGATTTGCAGCATCACCGAAATGTGACGCGGCGCAAAGAAACGACTTAAACGACCGATCCGCGCCGGCTCGCCGACTTGTTGTTTCAGGTCATTAACCAGATCGACCTTTGTTGCTTTTAACGCCGGCCCGAGACTGAAAAGCATTGTCGCGATGAGGCAAAGGAAAAATGTGACTGCAAGCACCGCCAGGTCGGGTCGTAACTTGACGACGAAAGAGAAATTCACAGATGCGAGCAGACTGCGCAGCTGTTGAAGTAAAAGGTCGTTACACCAGGCGCTGAGAATCAGGCCGATTAGACCGCCCCATACGGCCAGGAGAAATCCTTCGCACAATAGCTGCCTGACAATCTGCCAGCGTGAGGCGCCAACGGCCAGCCGGATCGCGATTTCTTTCGAACGCGACGTGCCGCGCGCGAGCAGCATGTTCGCGAGATTCAAACAGGCGATGAGCAAGACCGCGCCGGCCATCGCCATAAGCAATGTCGCGATCAGTGTGATCGGGCCGTCGTCCTCCGGTTGCGTGCTGAGGCTAAATCGCGACGGAGTTTGAATCTGTAATTCCCGTGCCCCTTCGCTGCCCTCCGGCTGGATGGCATTCAACCGTTGCGCCAGCACTGGCAAACGCGCTTTTGCAGCAGCGATCGTTAGCCCCGAACGCAGCCGCCCCGTGAGATTGAAGGTGTAATTCTTCGGGTTTAACAGGTCGTGCATCGTTTCGGAATCGCCGAAGGCCGAGCCGAGCTGCGACCGAACGCCGAGCGGCACCCAAATATCCGGCGCGATCAACGCGTTCGCACCGCTGAATCCGTCCGGCGCGATGCCGATCACGGTGTAAGGCTGCCCGTTGATGTAAAGCGTGCTACCAACAAAATCGTTGCGGCCACCGTTTCGCTTCCAAAAACCATAGCTTGTCACAACCACAGCCATGTTCGCATTCGGTTTACATTCCTCAGTGTTGTAAAACCGACCGCGAAACGGCTGGACGCCCATCATTTGGAAATAATTCTCCGAAGTCAGGAAAGCGAAGCTGCGCCGCATCTCGTGATCGCGTCCGATACCGGCGACCGCGAACTCCAACGCGGCGACATCGACGAACAGGTCGCCGCCGTTCGCGCGCAGTTCGCGATACTCGTTGTAAGAGAACTGCCGATAATCATGGCTGGCATTCTGGCGGGCCGTGAACACATTGACCACTTCGTTGGGCCGGACCGGCACCACCGGCTTCAGCACCACTCCATTGATCAGGGCGAAAGTGGCCGAGTTAACACCGATCGCCAAGGCAAGCGTCAGTACCGCTACCGTCGTGAATCCCGGCGTCTTCAGAAGCTGCCGCAAAGCAAATCTGAAATCCTGTATCATAATGATCCTTCTTCGTTTTCATTGAGATGCGGCTCCCCTGGATTTTGGATTCAAAAGTTGTGCAGTCAGCCGAACGATTTCGCGGCAAGCACGAACACTTTCCGAACGCGCAGCAGTTACGTTCGGCTGTTGGCGTGCTCGTTATTTCGCCGCCACTGCCCCGAGAGGATCTTTTCCGTGCGGGTATGTTGAGTCAGTTGCTCCGGGGTCGAGCTAAAGGGGACGGGATCTAGAGCCGAAATCAGAATTCAAACTTCGAAAGATTACGCCTGCGTGTGACGCGCGTAGTGTCTGTCAACGCCCTTTGGGAGCAGGCGTTTGCGGCCGCGTTGGCGGCGTCGCGCGAGAGTGGCGCGACCGCCTTTGGTCCGCATCCGGGCACGGAAACCGTGCTGGCGTTTCCGCGTTCGCTTGGATGGTTGATAGGTGCGTTTCATAATCGGCCGGAGCGGTTATAGTAGGGACGCGCCCGGCATTGTCAACGCGACGATCTCACCTCCAGGCGTTCGGCGGCAGAGGCCGACTAGAAGCTCGAATCTTTCGGTAATGCTACGGATTCGGCAAAGAGGAGGTGTGATTTACAAAGTTGCCAACACGGCGCATTTTTGAAATAACGAGCTGCAGCCAATGGGCGAAAAAGAAAATGTCGTGATCGAACCGGCGACTGAAGCCGACTTGGACGAGCTGTCGGAAATGCTCGGAGAGTTGTTCTCTCAGGAGAGCGATTTCCGCCCGGATAGAGACAGGCAGCTCCGCGGGTTGCGGCTTATTTTTGAACAGCCCAGCCGGGGCCGCGTTTTTGTGTTGCGTCGCAACGGCGCGATTGTTGGGATGATCAATTTGCTTTTCACTATCAGCACGGCCGAAGGCGGGTTCGTTATTCTTTTAGAGGACCTGGTGATCCACAAACAGTATCAAGGCAAGGGTTATGGCAACAAGCTCCTCGAACATGCGATCGACTTCGCAAAGAAGAAAAACTTTCTCAGAATCACGCTGCTGACAGATCGGCCGGAAAATGTGGCGCAGGCGTTTTTCCGCAAACACGGCTTCGTTGATTCCTCGATGATTCCGATGCGCTTGTGGATCGCGACGCCGCAAAGCAGTGAGCAGTAATTCGTGATCAGCGATCATCGAGCGTTCGCCACGTTCTTGCCATCGATCCAGGCACTCATTTGACTTGCGAGACGTTTTCTGAATTCGGCGCGAAACTGGACTTCATCAACCGCTTTGGCTACTTCGGGCGCACTCGCAGCCGGTAGGTTTTTTCTCGCATAAGTTTTTAATTCAACGACGCGCGACTCATCCGAAAAAAATGTGAACAAGCCCGGCGCATATCGATTCATTCCAGCCGCGTCGGTTTTGGCGAGCAACGCTTTCATATTTGCCGCGGCGAACTCCCACACGAGATCGGGACGAGCGCTGCAACGCGCGACGCGGGGAACCAGAAACACGGCGCGACTGGTTGGCAATTCATCAGTAAGCGCAATCGAAAGCGTCTTTCTCACCAGCTTCGGATCGCCGGCTCCGGCCAGCGCGTTATAGTAATTTTGTTTTTCTTCAATACTGGTCGTTTTCAACCCGAGCTCGTGCAGTTTGTTCCAGGTCTTCTCGTCACCATAGCGGCCGACCACTGCCAAAACTGCAGGACGCAGATCCGCGGCCAGAGACGTCGGGTCTGCTAGATATTTCTCAAAACGCTCGCGGCATCCGGCAATGATTTCCGGATCGTTCAAATCTCCGAGCGTGCGGATTAAGCTCGCGCGCAAGGTTGCAGCGCTCGGCGGTTCGGCTGCTGTAGGTTCCCATCCCAGCGTCCCAAACGTTACGCGCAAAAGCGATCGGGCATAGCCCTGAAATTTTTCCCTTTGCGGACTGCCGATCAGCAGACGGTTAATGAAATCCGTCACCTCGATGATCTGCTCGCGCTCGGCCAGATCGGTGGAAGCGGGCAATTTTTCAACCAAACCAAAATAGAGCGAGACTGGTGCGCGACCGGCTTCCGCAAGCGCCCACGAATCGCTCAGAAGATTAACGCGATCGTCGACGCTCAGCTTCGGCAAATTGTCGAGGAGCAGATTCCAAGATGGCACATCGTATTCGACGCGATAATTTCCAGCGCCGTTTACATTCAATTTGAGCGCGCGATCTGCGGGAATGTTATCCAGCTCAGTCGTCTTGCCGGCCATTAGCAAACTCGCAGGTGCTTCGCCAACGACCGAATACGTAAGCGGGATTTTCCAGAGTAGTGGAGGGGCGCTCTTGAAATTGACGGTGAAGCGCTCCTGGGTAAGCCGGACCTTTTCGTCTGGCTCGCGTTTGACTTTCACCACTGGAAATCCCGGTTGCTCCGTCCAGCCGGCGGCAATTTCACCAACCGGTTTCTTCGACACCTCCGAAAGCGCGCTCCACAAATCGGCAGTTGTGGTGTTCGAATATTTATGCGCGGCGACGTATCGGCGAATCCCGTCCCGAAAAATGTCCTCGTGGAGAAAACTTTCCAGCATTCGCAGAAATGATTGTCCTTTTTTGTAGGTGATATCATCAAACGCGCTGTTCGCTTCGGTCTCAGTCGCGATGGACTGCTGAATCGGATGCGTGGTTGAACGCGCGTCGCCTTCCATGGCCGCTTCCCGGGCGATTCCGGTGCGCCGCGTGGGATCTCGCGGTAATTCTCGCGCCAGCCAGACCTCCCATTGGGGGTTGAAATGCGCGGTGCATTTGCTGCCCATCCAGGAGGCGAACCCTTCGTTAAGCCACAGGTTGTCCCACCACGCCATCGTCACCAGGTCGCCGAACCACATATGCGCCATCTCATGGGCCAACACTTCATAGACGTTTTGTTTGGTCTCTCCGGAGGAATTTTTCGGATCGAATAGAAGCGTCGATTCGTAATACGTGATGCCACCCCAGTTTTCCATCGCTCCGCCGAAGCCGCCGGGAATGGCAATTTGGTCGAGTTTCGGCAACGGATACGGCACGCCGAAATAATCGTTGTAGTATTCTAAAATCTGGGCTGAGGCTTCAAGCGCGTACCGGCCCAGTTCCGCTTTTCCTTTTGTTGCAATCACACGTATTTGCGTCGGGCCGACCCGCGATTCGATGACATCGAGCTCGCCGGCTACGAACACATTCAAGTAGCTGGACATCGGCGGACTCGGTGCAAAGCGTACTTCTTTTCCGCCAGCGATTTTTTCCTCGCTCTCAATGGGCATGTTGGAGACAGCGAGCCAGTTCTCCCGCACCACAACGCTCAATTGAAAGCGCGCGCGGAACGCCGGTTCATCCCAGCAAGGGAAAAATCGACGCGCATCGGTCGCTTCGAATTGTGTGCCGAGCATGACCTTGCGCGCACCGCTGCCCTGTTCCTGGTAATACATGTAGAACAGCCCCTGGCCTTGCTGATTAATCCTGCCGGTGAAACGAAGCGCCAGCGTGTGATCGCCAACTGCGAGCTCTGACGGCAAGGTAAGCGTCAGCAGTTCGTTTTCCCTGTCGATCTTGATTGCGGAAATTGGCAATTCCTTTCGATCGACAGACGCTGCTTCGATCTTGAGTTCGAGCGCGTTCAACACGAGCTGACGAACTGGACTACGCGCGCTCAGCTTCACCGTTTCACTTCCGGAAAACGTGAAATTGTCGATGTTCGGAACAATGCGAATTGAGTATTCGGTCGGGGCAACCTGTTTGGGAAGTTTGCCCGGCGTCTCGTTGAAGTTAAACGGCTTTTCCACAGCTCCAGATAATGATGCTACGAAAAATAAAAACAGAAATGATAGAAGCCAAACGCGCAGCTCCGGCAGTAAACAACGGGCATTTACCTTTGGCATTTCAACGGTAAGAACGGCGCGACCAACGGTTGCGCCCAACCACCTACTGGACAACTAAAACCAACAGCAATTGTCCCCCGCCCACCTGCGGCCCTTTGATCACCAGCGGGCTCCGTTTGCTCAGTTTGGCTTCGGTTTCAAGCAACAGCTCTTTCTCTTTGTAGAGTTTCAAATTCAGGACATAGCCGCTCTGGCTTTCACCGCGCGCGTCCACATGCAGCCCAAAGAATTTGCTGGTTGCGAGCCAGTCTTCCTGGCCGGTTTTAAGGACCTTCTGCGATTGCCCTATCACCTGAAACTGGTTATAGCCGAAAAACCGTTTCAGCGATTGCTCGATGCGAGTCAATTCGGACGGAATCGGTTGCGGCCGCGCCACGTTTTCCGCCATCACAAGCCCGCTCCAGACTGTTTCCGCAGCTTGCGACGCAGGCACCACGCCGATGACCAAGGCAATAACAGCCATTGCGAACGCTAGCGAACGATGCATGAGCACTTATTTCGCCGCGTAATCCGCCGGCAAACTTTGCAGGCCCTCGGTCCAAAGTACCGTCACCCGGTCTTGTTTCACTTCGAATATCGAGACCGTCGCATTCGGACTGACGACGGGATCAACACGCGCATTGAGAATCTGAGTCAAGTATTGCGATTCCTCAGCGGGATTCTTCTCGTGCATTACGGCAACGGTAAAGATTAAGAAGATAGCGAGCGACGCAGCGCCTGCCCATAACAGCCGAGGAATAGTCCACCATCTGGAGGTCGCGGTCTGGCGATCGCCCGCGCGAGCCGGCTTGCGACTTTCCCGTGTAATTTTTTCTCGCAGTTGGTGACTAAAAAATTCTTCGTTCGCCAGTGACGGGGCGCTTAGCTCGCGTTTCAACAGGTCCCCGAGTTTTTTTGCCTCAGCTTTTTCGGCTTCAGCGGCGGCTTTGTCAGGCAGCGACGCTTTGAACTCTGATAGTTCTCGCCCTCTGAGCTGGTCGTCCAGCCATGCTGTCCATTTTTCCTCAAACGTTTTCATAAACGTCTCTCAGTAGATTTTGCAATTTCTTGCGCGCATAAAACAAGCGCGACATCACCGTGCCGATGGAGCATCCCAGCGCTTCTGCGATTTCGTGATATTGCATCTCTTCGATTTCCTTCATCAAAATCACCGCGCGCTGCTCGGGGGAAAGCTGGGCAATTGCTTTTTCTATCCGGCCGCGGATCTCGCCTCGTTCCATTGCTTCGTGCGGCAACGCTTCCGTTTTCGGAACGGTTTGGGAGGCCGGATCAACCTCGGTCAATTGAATCGCATCATCGAACTCCGCGCCTCCGCCCTTAACCTGTTTTTTCCGCAGCCAATCAATGGTGACATTCATAACGATGCGATAGATCCAGGTGTAGAAGGACGAATGACCACGAAAGCGTCCGATCGACTTCCATGCTTTCACGAAGCTGTCCTGAGCCAAATCCCAGGCGTCCTGTTCGCTATGGACCATGTTGTAAATCATGCCGAATACGCGTGTCCGGTAGCGAGTTATCAGCTCGTCGAATGCCTCGGTCTCACCGGCCTGGCATCGTTTCACCAAGTCCAGTTCCGACACATCGGACTGCGCCAGAGTCGCTTCCGTTTGCATGGTTGGACGGAGCGCGTCCCTATTTCATTCAACGCCGGAAGCTGTCGGGCCCGAAACGACGACGCCACTCGGCGCGATACTCGCCCATCAAGCTTACGATGCCGTCGCGCACTTCGAATAATCGCTGCTGCAATACCAAGTATTGCGAGCGGCTGATCAGTCCGGCGGCCTTTCGCAACTCCGCCGCCGCATTCATCGAAGTCGTGATCGCCTTCAAGGCTCGCTTCAAATACGCAATGGTCATCCCGATTTCATCGAGGTGATCACCGCTCAATGCTGCTGCCAGTTTCGCGCTGGCCAGCGCGGCGTGCGTGGCCAGCTTGACGGCTGCTGGCTCGTTCTGAAGCGTAGCATTCTGATCGAACAATTGATCGATCCAAAGGGTAAGGTCGAATGCAGCGCGATAAAGACCGTGCTCCTGGAATGTTTCGGCTGACGCCGTTGCGTGATCGACCTCGTTGTCGTCGTTTTCGGCGGCGTTTTCGTCCAGAAGAGCATCAACCTCCGCGCTCCAATCCTTCGCATCCAGCAATTGTGTCCAGCCCATTTCACGCGCGATAATTTCGTCGCGACGAGGATCATCAAGGTATGTCTCCAGCAACTGCATGTACTTTTCAGTTTTGCCGTCCTGTTGCTGAAGAAAACGCTCCCAATCGTATTCGTCCCACATGCGTTCAGGCTTGCCCCAATCGCCGGCCATGAGCAACTAAACGCGAGCTTGGCTTTGCGCGCAAAATCTTTTCGTGACCGCTTCGCTGTTTCCTAATCGCTCCTCAACTCGACGGAGTTGCATCGGGCTGTGTGATCGCTACGTTCGCCTTCGTGAAAAAACATGCTGCCTTGTGCGGAGTGATTTCTTTGCTGATCGGGTGCCTGCTTTCCGCTTGTGCTTCATCTAACCAGGAAGGCGTCGTAACCGAATCGACTCAACAAGGGACGTATTCTCCTGAGGCACACTTCGCGCCTCCAACATTTGCTCCGAATGGCGAGGGTGGAAGTACTTCTGGACACTTCTGATCTGAACCCGACAACTTAAGAGCCGTAGGCGGTCGCCGATCGTTTGTCCTTTCTCTTCGGGACTGTGAATATATGAATCGGACGCTAAGGAGTGAAGCTGGTTGCACCATACGTACCCATGGATAGGTTTGCCGGCACGTGATTAAACGGGCCGCACTGACTGGGATCGTGGTTTTATCGATTGCGTTTTTGCTCGCCGCCTGCACGTCACCACCGACTGACGAAACGACGTCGAGCCCCTCGTCCTCGCAGTCTGCCGCGCCTGTCCCCGGTGAAAAAATGTCCGACGAGGGACGTTACGCTCCCGGACCGATGGGATCCAGCAGCGTGCATTGGTGACAGCGACGTCGAAGCCCCGAAGGCTTTCGGAGTTGAAAGGTTGAAGCGAAGAATCGCGGCTTGATCCCGCTTTAACCCTTCAACGCTTCAACGGAGTTTCCGTTCACGAAATGCAGCAACGCTTCGTGTACACCGGCGCCATGGTATTTCTGCGCGATGTAACCGCCGGCGTTGCGCACGGCATTTTGCACTTCGGGAATGGCATTGGCCGGACAGGACGGCATTGCTGCGAACCTTCCGTCCAGCATCGAGACGTCGTTGTGATGATCGCCCGCCGCGAAGATCCTTTCGCGCGACACCTCCAATAAACGCGCCAACTCGGCCAGCGCCGCACCCTTGTGATAATCAGCGTGACAAAAACGGAGGTAAATTCCATTCCGTTGAAAATCCAGCTTCGCGTGCCCGGCGCGGGCCCGCCGAATAAAATCCGTAATGCGGTCCATCTCGTCCTCGCTTTCGGCAGCAACACCTTCCAATCCCTCGGAATTGTAGATGAGACGCGCTTTCGTTTCATTCGTGGCGAAATTCACGAATTCAGCGAGCACGGTTTCAGCAGAGGAAAACAATTCGGCGTGATCGCGCGCGCAACGCCCGTTCCATTCACCGAACGGCTCCCAATTCTCGCCATTCCGAGCCGGGCGAAAAACGTCGCGTTCGGTGGTGAGAATGAAGTCCGGACGAATCGGTAGCGCGAACTCGGCCAGACCGGTTTCCAGCAAATCGACGGACCGCCCCGTATTTATCGCCCAGACTGCACCGGCATCCTGCAACTTGCGAATCAACTCCATACACTGCTCGTCGAAGACCGGCTCGCTGGCGCGCGAAACAAGCGTCCCGTCAAAATCGATACTGAGCAGTTGAATTCGTGAATGCATTCAAAAGCAATTTAGGAATTGATTTTCGCTGCGCAATACGTCGATTGATCTACGTCTGCAAAATCGATATGAAATCGGCTTACGAACTGGCGATGGAACGGCTTCAAAAGGCATCGCCGTCGCTTACGCTCACTGACGAACAGAAGACGGAGCTCGCCGATGTCGATTCAAAATATCGCGCGAAGATTGCCGAGAAAGAGCTCTTCCTAAAGGAGCAAATTGGCAAAGCGCAAGCCGAGGGCAAGTTCGACGATGTCGAGTCATTACAGAAGCAACTCGCCTCAGAGATTCGACGGTTATACGACGAGTGCGAAGATAAAAAAGGAAAGTTGCGCTCGAGCTTTGCCAGCTAATCACGGCGGTTCACCGAACCGGCCGCGGGCGATTGAGGTCAATCGGTCCTACCTCCACGGGCTCGCGATGACCGCGTTTTGGCAAATTGGGATCGAGAAAACCAAACATATGCGCGTGCCTGATCGTGCGGACGCCTTCCTGCTCCTGCAGGCGCTCGATGCTGCGGTGAAATTGCTCCATTTTCGTCCAATGCACTTTTGGACGGAAATGGTGCTCTGCGTGAAAGCCGTTATAGAAGAACAGCCAATTATACAGCTTTCCGTAGCTGCTCACGCCCCAGGCAATTGGTTTGTCCGGGTTGGCCCCATAATGCCGATAGTAGCCATTCAAATAACTGAAGCAGTGGCCAAGGTACCAGAAGGGCAAGAAATACACGATAAAGTGCCAGTTGATAAAGTGAATCGGATGGGTCGGGACTATGATCGCCATCATGAAGAGCGTCGTCGCGAATGCAGCCAATTCGATATTGCCCCACAAATGATCGCCGTTATCGCGTTTTCGCAACTCCTTGCGGATCGCTCCGACATCGTCTCGGAAAAAACTCAAAAAAACATAGCTCCACGGATTTTCCGCTTCGTCATCGTGGCCATGGCGGTAGATCGACAACCAATCAGTCGTGTCACCTTTTGCATCCTGTCGATCCGAGTTCCCCTTGTGATGCTGCATGTGGACGGCGTCATACATCGTCTGCGAGAAGCAACACGCAACGGATTGGGTGAGTCCAAATACCCGGTTCAGAAGCTGTGAACGGAAAAAAGGATTGTGAATGAAATTGTGTCCTACCCCGTTGATGTTCGCGTTCACCATCAGTGAGTAAATGAACCCGAGGATCAGCATCACCCACAGCGGGAGGTGCGGAAACAGAAAGTAGAGGCCAAGAAAATACGCGAAACAAAAAAGCCCCGCCGCAGCAGGGAGCACATCCCAGCGCGTATGCGCGAACAGTTTCGAATTGGTCGTCGGCCGTTCTATTCGGATCGCGTCGGCAGTGGTCATGGAGAACTCAGCAACCATATACGTTTGTCGGAAGTGCGAGCTTTGGCAAGCGCCGCCGCCCAGCTTCGAGTGTCAAATTTGAATCTAAGATTCGATTTCCGCTCAGTGTCTTTTCCAATTTTTTGGATGGGACTTAAAACGGCGCCGTCTCTACAAATTCGGTGCGACCTGACCCGCCAGGTGCTCAATCTTCTCTGCTAACTAGTTCGCTTCAGTTCGCAATTCTGTAATCTCCGCCTCGAGACTTTCGATTTGCTTGCCTAAGGAGAATGATCACGAAGGCACGGTTGGATTTTCTCGGCTCGTCTGATTTTTCAAGAATGCGTGGAACTCGGGCAGTGACCAGGAACACCTCTCTTCGGCGTATGCTCGCTTAGTTCGTTCCCAAGCTGCTTCGTCCCATGACAGGTCGAGGAGGCTCTCACCATCAACGGTGAGGCCGTCAATAGAGCAGGACGAAACGGTGGTACACTTCGACAAATTATCATCACGAGTTTCATCCCCCGAAGCGAATTCATACTCAAGGAGAAGTTTTTTGTGCCGATTAATCTCATCCTGATTAAGCTGAGCCAAGGCCCAACGGATCCCGTTTGGCAACAGCCAAAAGGACGCTTCGAATAATATCGGGATCAAATCTCATTTTTCGCGGAAACGTTGAATAAATCCATCATTTGGGCAGCAGCCCGCTTGCCTTCCCCTGTGACAGAAGGTGCCAGAATATTTTCAATTTGCGCAACATTTTTGGCCGCTGCGCGATGGCCGAGAGCGACCGCGACGCTAAAGTGTGCGTAGGCCTTAATATCGTCTTGAAGAGCGACGCTCCCTTCTGCGTACATCCACCCCAGATTATGAAATGCCTCGGCATATCCATGTGCCGCGGCTCTTTGGTACCACTCGACAGCTTTGCTCTCGTCTTTGGACACACCGCGTCCATTGGCATACATAAAGCCTAGCGCGACTTGCGCCCAAGCATGATCTTGCGCGGCAGCTTTCTCGTACCACTCGACCGCCTTACCGTCGTCTTTGGGCACGCCGCGTCCGTTGGCATACATGTAACCCAGCGCCGATTGCGCGCCCGCTAGTCCTTGAGCAGCAGCTTTCGTATACCAATCAAATGCCTTCTGTTCATTCTTCGGTACGCCTTCGCCGCGCTCATATCTTGAACCGAGATTGAACTGTGCTTGCGCCAGTCCGTGCGCAGCGGCACTCCCAATCAGCTCAAGGCTTTTGCATTCATCCTTGGGAACGCCTTCACCTCTCCAAAACATAACCCCGAGATTGTACTGTGCACCAGCATCTCCTTGAGTTGCTGCTTTCTGGAATAGCTCGAAGGCTCTGCTGCTATCCTTAGGGACGCCTAGCCCGTTCATGTACATCACGCCCAGATTGTATTGAGCGGCGGCGTGTTGCTGAGCGGCAGCTCTCGCAAACCAGTCGGCGGCTAAACGTTCATCCTTTGGAACGCCTCTGCCGCGTTCGTACATTACTCCCAATTGAAACTGGGCTTCCTTGTTTCCTTGCGCGGCTGCTTTCGCGTATGACTCAGCCGCTTTTTGCTCATCCTTCTCGATCATGTCACCGTCGGCATACATGTCAGCTAAGAGCATCTGAGCTTCCACGTCGCCCTCCGCAGCCGCGCTCGCGAGAGCGGCAACCATCTTGCGCGGGTCCTGAGCTGCAGTAGAGAGCATCCCTCCGCCTTCGATGGCGTCTTCACTCTTAATCGCCCACCGGTATATCGAAAGGCACTGTTCCGCGAGAGCGTCCAGTCCAGCTTGCTTCAAGGCTTTACCCAGACCTTCGCAGAGTACCATTACGTGCAACCAGCCTTCTCGTGAAAAGAAATATTCTGCCTCCGCCTTCTTTATCTTCTCCATCCGCTGCGCCGCCAAGTTGAGATAACGCGCGCTCAGGACGTAATCCCTCGGATCGAATAGTTGCTCGGCGCGTTCGAGGTACGTTACGAAAGTCTGCACCTTTACCTGATCTCTCGCGCTTTTGAAAAAAGCCATTGAAGCGATAACTAGAGCGAGTCGCGCATACCTCCTTTTTGCGGACTCTCACGGAATCCACGAATGTCTGTGTGCCGGCGCACATTCACGCGTTGAGCGATTTGCTCCGCCTCTTTGGATTGATTGTCGGGAGGCATTTTCCAGTTGTCACCATATTCATCGAACCATGGAATACCAGCCTCTCGATATTCGCTCGCGGTCAACGGAGAATAGGGAGAGTTTGTGCCTGTGATTCGCTGCCACATCAAAGCATTGCAGAGATGGACAAGACAACGCACGCTGCGACTCTGATCCCACTCCTTGAACTCGTATAGGTCTTCAGGGATTTGTCCGCGCATTGTCTGGTCGAGCGTCGTGCGCTTCCATTCTTCAATCGGAGGAGGCTGAAAGGGCAACTGACTGCGCCAGCGTTCGCTCTCTTCGAGCTTTTTCAAAACAATTGCTGCAAAAAATAACCTATCAAAGAAGTGTCTAATGCTGGGTGCGATTCCGAAGGCTGCCTCATTCTCGTAGTGGCATTGACCAAACATTGGGATGACTTGGAGGTTTATCGCGTTGTGTTCTGATGCTTTCGCCGCGTGCGCTTTTTCGGCATCCGCTCGGCTCAAAGGCATCGCGACGAATCGGCGAACGACTTCAGAGCCTTCTCTGAAAGAGGCAGGCACAGTAGAATAATTTTGAGGTTCTTTCTGCAATCCCGGTTGGGACAAGGCCATCGACATTTCCAACTTCGATCTTTATCGCGAAATGGTACGTTGACGAAAACCAAATCCAAAGCGCCTCACTTCGTGCCAACGGGAGAATCACTCCTCCTTCTTTCAACCACCTCGCCGGCGCTGTTTCAGGAAAGTCATCCACGGAGCGAAGCGGGAGCTGACCAAGTCCAATCGGGAGCGCGTACGTTTCCCCATCGTCCGGAATTCGCATTGTTCGTTGGAACTTGACGTCCAAAGCCGTCAACGAATCCCTACCTACACCCGCTAGATTGAAAGCGAACTCCTCCAACCTCCCCTCAACGTCGGCCGGAATCCATGTTCGCATCCGGCTGCGTGCGCGTTCTTGCGCCTCTTGGCTGAGTTCATCGAAACACCGAGATGATTCGATTTGCGAGACCAACTCGTCACGATCCCAAATCGGTGGAAGTTCTGCCGCAACCTCTTTGATCTTGTGCTGGACGAGCGAGCGCACTTCCTGAGCGATTTCAGGAAACGCAAACGTGAGAGTATCGCGGTGGAGTGTAATCACGGTCTGGAAGATAGCATTAGCCAACGCATTCTTGATTTGCCACTGCCGGTCATGCGCGCCTTGAAGGAGTTGCCATTTTGAGCCAAGCTTTCTGTAGGCCGGTCTTATGAGCACTATTCAGGAAATCAAAATGGCTATCGCTAAGTTGAATCTGCGCGACAAGGCGCTGCTTGCCGCAGAACTTTTTGCGGCGAATGATGCCGTCGATGACGCAGAATTGGAAGCCGCTTTGCAGCGAGGTCTGGAAGATGTCGCGGCCGGCCGGGTTCGCCCGGTTGAGGAAGTCAAGGCAATGATTCCGCAATGGATTTCAAAGTCTTAATCGCGGACAGCGCGATTGCTGACCTCAAGGAGATCGTAGAGTTCGTCGCACACGATAATCCCCATGCGGCATTGCGTTTGGGCGAAAAGCTGTTGGATCGCGCGTTAGGGTTGACCACAATGCCGGAACGCTTCCCTTTTCACGATCGTCGCCGCGGCATTCGCAAAATGCCTGTGCCGCCTTTTCTGGTTTTCTACACATGTAACGAGGCCGGCGGCGGCGTGAACATTCTTCACTTCTGGCACGGCGCGCGTAGCTTACCGGCCTTCTAAGGGTTCGCCTTTCTCGCGCACGGGTTACGATAAGGCTCAAACCGGCAAACTAAACGCCATTGCGTTATCCCGACGCTAACCGTCTCGGCATTCGGGTTTCGGCGTTGATTCGTCATTCGTCATTTGGATTTCGTCATTCTATCGATTGGTGTCAATTCGCGTGAGTTCGTGGTAAATCTGGGATTGCCAATATTGATCTTGCGCGGCTAGTGTAGCGGCTGGTCATGTTCGCGCTTCAGCCAGAATTAAAAATTTTCAGCGGCTCAGCCAATCGCGATTTGGCGGAGCGGATTTGTAAATACGTTGGCGTGCCGCTGGGGAAGGCAACGATCAGCTCCTTTCCCGATGGCGAAACTTACGTCAGGATCGAAGAAAACATTCGCGGGCACGACGTCTTCATCGTTCAGCCGACTTCGCCGCCAACCAATCAGCACTTGATGGAATTGCTGATCATGGTTGACGCGGCGCGGCGCGCCAGCGCGGACCGGATCACTGCGGTCATTCCGTTTTTTGGCTATGCGCGGCAGGACCGCAAAGACCAACCGCGAGTGCCGATCACGGCCAAACTTGTGGCGAATTTGCTGTACGCTGCGGGAGTGAATCGCGTGCTCACGATGGACCTGCACGCGCAACAGGTGCAGGGCTTTTTTGATATCCCGGTGGACCACCTTTATTCGGCACCGGTGCTCATCAAGTATTTGCGCAAAAAGCTCACTGGCAAAACCACTGTGGTTTCTCCTGATTTGGGCGGACTAAAAATGGCATCGGCTTATGCCGAAGCGCTTGGCGCGAACCTGGCGATTGTAGCTAAGGAGCGCAAAAGTGCTACCGAGACAGAGGCGCTTTACCTCATCGGCGACGTGGAAAATCGTGATGTCCTGATGGTTGATGATCTTACTGAAACGGCTGGGACACTTACCTCCGCGGCTTCGATCGTAAAAAAGCATGGCGCGCGCGACATTTACGCCGGAGTGGCGCACGCCGTGCTGGTGGACGTAGCCATTCAGCGGTTGCAAAAATCTCAGATTACGGAATTAGTAACGACCAACAGCACGCCGGTGCGCGCCGTGGAAGGATTTAACGTAGCGGTGCTTTGCGTCTCCGAGCTTCTCGGAGAAGGCATCAAACGGATTCACAACGACGAGTCGGTGTCGTCGCTGTTCAACATCGAGAACGAAAAAAATGGCAAAACAAGTTAAGCTTAAAGCAGAACCGCGCCCGGACGTGGGTCGGTCCGCTGTGCGCAAACTGAGAGCGCGCGGATTGATTCCGGCGGTCATTTACGGAGGCAGTAATAAGCCGCAACCACTTCAACTCACCGCGCGGGACATCAACGCCATGATGAGCCAGGCCTCAGGGGAAAACGTCCTAGTCGAACTCGAAATCGCCGGCGGGGGGCCAAGCCGGACCGCACTTGTGCAGGAAGTGCAACACTGGCCGGTCAACGGGGACATTCGCCACGTGGACTTTCACGCCATATCCATGGACGAGATGATTCAAGCTGAGGTGCCGCTCGAACCTGTCGGCACAGCCGTTGGTGTGAAAACTTTCGGCGGATTACTCGAGCAAAGCTTGCGCGCATTGGCGATCGAATGTTTACCGGGCGATTTGCCGGACCGGATCACGGTGGATGTTTCGCAACTAAATATTGGCGATGCCATTCACGTCCGCGACATTCAACTGCCACGCGGTGTAACACCAAAAGTGCAGCTTGATTTGACGGCCTTCTCCGTCGTCGCCCCTGTGGTTGAGGAAGAACGAGCTGCCGCCGAAACCGAAGGTGCAGCAACCGGACCGGAAGTTATCACCGAGAAAAAAGAAGAGGGCGAAACTGCTGCTGCCGCCTCTGCTCCGGCTGCGAAAGAAAAAGCTCCAAAGGAGAAAGAGAAGAAGTAATTTTCGTCATCCCGAGCCCCGAAGGCGTTCAGGGTCGAGGGAGCCCGCGGAATTGCTTTTGTGTAGTTCATCGGGATTCTTCGGCTGCGTTTCGCTGCGCTTCATTCCGCTTAGAATGACGACGGCATGATTCCAGTGGAAGAACCACGAATCCGGCTCGTCGCTGGTCTCGGAAATCCCGGCCCGGAGTACGCGGCCACGCGCCACAACATCGGATTCATGGTGATCGATCAGCTGGCTGCACAGTCCGGGTCTGCTTGGGAAAAATCTTCAAAATGGGAGGCGCTCTCAGCAAAATGTGGGGCTGTGCTTTTGATCAAGCCGTTGAGCTTCATGAATCGCAGCGGGTACCCATTGCTCGCGGTTGCGCAGTTTTACAAAATCGAGCCGCAGCAAGTCCTGGTCGTGCTCGACGATTTTACTCTGCCCGTTGGTCGTGTTCGATTGCGTGCGCGTGGCGGATCGGGTGGGCATAACGGACTTGACTCTGTCATAGCCCAATTCGGAACGGAGGAGATCCCACGTTTGCGCATCGGCATCGGCGCCGCGCCATGCGAAGGATCAGTGGATTATGTATTGAGCCGCTTTTTCGACGACGAAAAGCCAATCGTACGCGCGATGATCGATCGCGCAGTGGAGGCGTTAAAATGCGCAATTGACAACGGTCTCGTTTCAGCCATGAACAGGTTTAACAAATCCGAAGAAATATGAATCGCCATTATGAAGCTCTGCTGGTGTTGAACACGCAGGCCAAAGAAGAGAACGTCAAAGAGACGATTGAGCGTCTGGAATCCGAGTTTGAGAAGGAGGGCGCCCACGTCGAGCAGGTCCAAAAGATGGACAAGCGACACTTCTCATACATGGCCGGGGCGCTCGATTCCGGTTATTACGTAAACTTCATCTTGAACGCCGATCCTCAGTCGATCGTGCGGCTGCGCTCGAAGTTTAAACTGGACCCCGACGTTTACCGGCAGCATTACCAGCGCGTCGAAAAGAAGGAGGAGAGAACGCCAAAAAAGGTGGCAAAACCGAAGTGATTTCGCTATAACCGCGACATGGCCAACCTCAACAAAGTTCTTTTGCTCGGGAATGTCACGCGCGATCCCGAAGTGCGTTACACTCCCAAAGGCAGCGCCGTGTGCGATCTCGGAATTGCAGTAAATCGTGCTTATACCACTGACAGTGGCGAGAAGCGCGAAGAAGTGACGTTTGTCGATGTCACCCTCTGGGGACGGACGGCAGAGGTGGCCAGCGAGTACTTGAAAAAGGGCAGACCCGTTTTGATTGAAGGACGGCTGCAAATGGACACTTGGGACGACAAGCAGACCGGGCAGAAACGCTCAAGACTTAGGGTCGTGGCCGAGAACATGCAAATGCTCGGAGGTCGTCCTCCTGGCGCGGCTGCCGACGCGACCGGGGAAAGCCGGCAAACCGGGGCGCCGCCTAAATCCTCTGCGACATCCGAACCGGACGAAGACGAGATTCCGTTTTGAGGTAGCGGCGGTTCACCGAACCCCCTCGGGCGATTGTCAATCGCGCCTACCCATTGTCTGATTGGAAATGAACGCGACCGAAGCTTGCATCGCGCTCAACATGTTGCCCACCGTCGGGCCAGTGCGACTACGCAAACTGCTCGAGGTTTTTCATGAACCCCAACAAATCCTCGCAGCAAAACGCGGCGAGCTTCGCAAGGTGGAAGGCATCGGTAACGAAGTTGCCGATCAAATTTCCAATTGGGAATCAACGATTGATCTTTCCGCGGAGCTTCAGCGGGTCCGCGATTTCGGCGCCACTGTGATCACGCAGGAGTCGCTGTCGTATCCCAAGCCATTACGCGAGATTCATGCGCCGCCAATAGTGCTCTACGTGTGGGGCGAACTTCAGGAGCGTGATCATCACGCCATTGGCGTGATCGGCGCTCGACGCACCACCCATTACGGCACCGAATCAGCCAAAAAGCTTTCTTACCAACTTGCTTATGCAGGCTTGACTGTGATCAGCGGATTGGCGCGCGGCATCGATACAGCTGCTCATCAAGGCGCGCTCGCGGCGAAGGGGCGCACAATCGCGGTCATCGGCTCAGGACTCGCCAGACTCTACCCTCCGGAGAACAGGCCTCTGGCAGAAAAAATCCGCAGCGGAAATGGCGCGATCGTCTCCGAGTTCTCGATGGATATTGAACCAGATCGACAAACCTTTCCGATGCGTAACCGCATTATCTCAGGCTGGAGCCACGGCGTTCTGGTGGTGGAAGCAGGATTAAACAGCGGCGCGCTCATCACGGCGGCGCAGGCGTTGGAACAAGGCCGCTCGGTTTACGCCGTGCCCGGCCACATCAACGCGCCGAGCGCGATGGGATCGAACCGCCTGATTCAGCAGGGCGCGAAGCTGGTCATGGACGCATCGGACATTCTGGAGGATTTGGAGATCCTGTTGCCGGAGGCGAAACCTTCGCCGGAAACCGCAGCGCGTCCGCTGCCGCCGCTTTCAAACGAGGAGCGCCGCGTATTCGACGCGATTGATGCGAACGAAACCTCCATCGATGACATCGCCGCGCGCAGCGAATTGCCAAGCGCAACCGTTTCATCTACACTGTTACAGTTAGAATTGAAGCGTCTGGTCAAGCAGTTGCCTGGAAAATATTTCGTTAAGCTCGGCTAACCAGATAGTTACTGCGGTGCCAGGTGTGGCCGCTTACTGGCCTGACTTGCAAAGACCGTGCAACTGAGTTCGATTCCTGCCCCATGTCCAAGTCCCTGATCATTACTGAGAAGCCTTCCGTCGCCGGCGACATCGCCAAGGCGCTCGGCGGCTTCAAAAAAGGCAAGGATTACTACGAGAACGACAGGTACCTGATTTCGTGGGCGGTCGGCCATCTTTTCGAGATTGCCGTGCCTGCTTCCATGAAAGAGCAGGACAAATGGGACATGAAAAAGCTGCCTATTATGCCGCCCGAGTTTGAACTCGAGCCGGCGGAGAAAATGGGCGGTCGCGTCAGTGCGCTGCGAAAGCTCATAAAAGACAAAAACGTTTCGGAGATAATCAATGCCTGCGACGCCGGCCGCGAGGGCGAACTGATCTTTCGATACATTGTCCAATACGCCGGCACGAAAAAAACAATCAAGCGTCTCTGGCTGCAATCGATGACGCCAGAGGCCATCCGCGACGGGTTCGCTCGATTGCGCAGCGACGCCGAGATGCAACCACTGGCCAGCGCGGCGCGAAGCCGCAACGAAGCTGATTGGCTGGTCGGCATCAACGCCACGCGCGCGTTTACGTTGCGACTCAGCGGCGGTCGCGGCAGCACCGTCACTTCCCTGGGACGCGTGCAGACACCGACGCTTACCATCATTGTCGATCGCGAGAACAAAATTAATGAATTCAGGGCGCGCGAACTGAATGAAATCATCGGCACATTCCGCGCGACGACCGGCGAATATCCAGGACGATGGTTCGACGAGTCGTTCAACAAAGAAGAGAGCGAAATCGAGCGAACAAGAAGGTTACTCACCCGGCTTCAGTTGAATCTGCCGGATGCGGAGCAGCAGATTGATCCTGGGAACGGTTCGCTCTGGGACGAGCATCGCGCAGCGCCGCGGTTGTGGCATCGGGAGATCGCCGAGACCATTCAGCGCAAATGCACTGGCAAAGAGGGCGTGGTCGAACTGGAAGAGAAAAAGCCGACCACGCAAATTGCGCCGCAATTGTACGATCTCACAAGTTTGCAACGCGAAGCGAACAGCCGCTTCGGTTTCTCCGCCAAGCGCACTTTGCAGATCGCGCAGGCGCTCTATGAGAGACATAAGGCCATTACCTACCCGCGGACAGATTCGCGCGCGCTGCCTGAGGATTACATGCCGACGGTAAAATCAACACTGGCCAAAGTCGAAAATCCATTCGCGCGCAAAGTGCTCGACAATAAATGGGTCAAGCCGAACAAACGGATCTTTAATGATGCAAAGGTAAGCGACCATTTCGCAATCATTCCAACCGGCACTGTTCCGGGTTCGCTCGATAACAACGAGCAGGCAATCTTTGATATGGTGACAAAGCGTTTTGTGGCCGTGTTTTTTCCACCGGCACAATACGAGAACACAACTCGAATCACGCGCGTAGAGGGCGAGCCTTTCAAGACCGAAGGGAAAATCATGGTCGCGCCCGGATGGCTCGAGGTCTATGGACGCGAAACCGCAGGCGACAAACCTGAGGAAAACCTGCCCGCGGTGCAGCAAGGCGAACGCGTCCAAACAGTGCGCGTGGAAATCAATACGGAACAGACCCGCCCGCCTGTTCGTTATAATGAGGGGACCATCCTCAGCGCAATGGAATCAGCGGGCAAGCTTATCGACGACGAAGAACTTCGCGACGCGATGAAGGAGAAAGGCCTCGGCACGCCAGCGACGCGCGCCTCAATCATCGAGACGCTCATTTCAGCTCATTATTTGACCCGACAGGGCAAGGAATTGCAGCCCACCGCGAAGGCAATTCAGACCATCATGCTTCTCAAAAGTGCGGTGCCGGAATTGACCAGCCCTGAGCTGACCGGCGAATGGGAATTTCGTCTTCGTGAAATCGAGCATCGCAAGCTCACGCGTGACGCGTTCATGCGCGATATTCGCGACCTGACTAAGAACATCGTCGGCAAAGCCAAGCACTTTCATCCCGACGAGCACATGCCCAACACCGAGCCGTTCGGCCAATGCCCGAAGTGCGGGTCACCGATCGTCGAGCGCTTCAAAAGTTTCACCTGCACAAATGAGGAGTGCGACTTTACCATCTGGAAAACGATCGCCGGCCGGTTGCTCAGCCGCGAGGAATTCGAGACGCTCGTCCGCGACAGACAAACAGAACCGCTGGGCGGCTTTCGCAGCCGGAAAGGCAAACGGTTTCATGCCGCGCTCAAATTGAGCGACGATTTCAAGACCGAATTTGATTTCGGACCGAATGGCCAGGAGAACGGCGCTGCCCAGCAAGTGGATTTTTCAGGGCAGGAACCGCTGGGAACATGTCCGAAATGCGGCGGGCGCATTTTCGAATCTGGAATGAGCTACGTCTGCGAAAATTCCGTCGGCCCGAACAAGACGTGCGATTTCCGGTCGGGAAAAGTGATTTTGCAACGGCCGATCGAGGGCGAACAGATGAAGAAATTGTTGGCGACCGGCAAGACAGATCTGCTTGAACGCTTTATTTCCCGCAAGGGCAGGCCGTTCAAAGCGTTTCTCGTGTTGAACGACAAGAAAGATGTCGGGTTTGAATTCGAGAAACGGGACCCGAAAACGAAGAAGGAACGCAAACCGAAAGAGCCGGTCGCGAAAATTGATTTCACAGGCAAAGAACCGCTGGGCGAATGTCCAGTGTGCGGTGGAAAAATCTTTGAAACGGACACCAGTTACATTTGCGAACATTCACAAGCCGACCGCAAGCCGTGCAAATTCAAGCTGAGCAAAACGATCCTGGGCCGCGATATTCCAAAAGAGCAGGCGCAAAAACTTCTCACCAACGGAAAAACCGATCTCCTCGAAGGCTTCATCTCAAAACGCGGACGCCCGTTCTCCGCTTATTTGAAATTGGACGACGGCAAAGTTGGCTTCGAGTTTCCGGAGAAACCGGCGCCCGCCGAATCCAAGTGACCGCGCATCAGCCCGCGAATAGGCTGATTAATGCGCACGGTTCCTTTCTCTTTCTTTCGAATTCATGTGTCAGTCGGATTAAGCGCCGCGATGCTACCTCGTCCCGATAAGATGCCGACGTTTTTCTGCGGTTTTTGACAAGCCTAGACACGAATGCGTGGGGGGTTAATCCGATCCACGTTTCCTGTTTCCGCGAGCGTGACCAAGTGGGATGTCCTAACGAGTAACCTCTACGGGCTCGACCTGCTGTTGCACGAAGTGCACCATCGCCACGGCAGCGATCAGGATGATGGCCGCAATTACCTGATGCGCGTGAAGGCTGGCATGAAAGAATCCCCAAGTGATGCATACCGCGGCCAGCGTTTGCATCATTTCAAAATAACCCGCTGTGGATGCGCGCGTGAGCTGCAGCCCTTGAAAGTAAATCAGGAGCGGAATGCCGCCTGAGATTGAGGCAAGGAAAAACAGCAACAGGATCGCCTTTCCTGGGTGCGCTTGTGCAGGCGCCGGCCAGAGCGCCGTGCCATTCAACTTGCCGTACGCCAAAAGAATGAGGGTCATGCACGCGAGCCCAACGACGATTCGCATGCTGGAAGCAAGTCGCAACGACATGTCAACCATCACGCCGCGCCCGGCAACAGTTGAAAGCCCCCAGAAGAGCGCACAAATCAGCGCGTAGCCAGTGCCCAGGTTTAAGCCCGCGCGCTCGAAAGAAATTCCGATCTGAGTCGGATGCGCGACAGAGACAAAGATGCCCGCAGCGATTGCGATTCCGGCGTACAAAAAAAAGCGCCGCGCAAGCCGATCACCGAAAAGCAGAAATGCGCCAATCGTTGAGATAACAGGCTGGATGTTCAGGATCACGTTTACCACCGTCGGGTTGCCGTGTTTCAGTGCCAGCGTGAAAAAGATCGTGCCAACAGCGGAACCGGCGAACCCGGAGAAAATCAGAAATCCCCACGTGCGCGCGTGCACTTTCGGGATCTCACGCAGACGTGGGATCAAGACCGGCAGGAACATGATCAGGATGAAAACGTGCTCCCAGAAGACAATGACTTTGGCGTCGAACAATTCGTTGAGCGGGATCCGCCACGCGCTTTCTGTGCCCCAAAGAGCCGCGCCGAGGCCAACCAGCCACGGTCCGTAACGTGCGGTGCGCGTTCTGCGGTTTTGCATCGAACACGGTGTAACGTTCGCGCGTTGCTGCGTCAACGTGATGATCCGTTTCACGCTGTATTACGCAGAATTGCATGGTTTCGCGGCAAAATCTGTTCGACCGTAGAAGAGACCGTGAAAATCAAGTCCGGCTCCTCGGCCGCAAAAAAAAGCGTACGAGCAGACACAATTTTAAGTCGGCAGCGTCTATAATATTGATGAGCGTGTCACCGGAGCCACCGGAACGGCTCGCGGAAATCCTGCGGGAGATTCTCGCATTGTCTGACTTGACGCGGACCAGCCAATCGGAATCCGCGCATGGCAGTGATCCAATCGAATTATTGGACGCACACTGCGTTAAAGAGCAGTCGGAGCGGAGGGATTGAGAAGACAACAACCGGCAAAGACCGTAGCGCAGGCCTTTGCGCGCAGTCGTGGAATGGTCTGAGTGGAGCTACCGAAAAATCCTGCCGTTTTTGCTCGGCTGGCAATCGAGCGATTTCTACGGCACAACTGCTTATGGCACGACTGTGAAGGTGAGATCGTTGCCATCGCCGCCTGAGTAACTGACCTGGAAGTTGTTGCGGCCGGCGGTGAAAGGAAAGCCGTTGGCCAGGTTGGCAAAGGTGCCACTAATTGGGTTTGCCGAAGTGTTGCTGATGGCAGTGAAGATGGTGCCCATGGGCAGGCTCCTGTTCCCGAGCGATTGGAAGCTAAACTGCGCTCCGCTCAGGATTGTCACCCCGTTGGCGATCACCTGGTCGGCTTGCCTTCGCTCCTGCCGGAACTACCTGGAGAGCTGGTGTGGCAGGATATTATCGTCAACGAGCGTCGCCGTCCTGCGCTATCTGCTTTGGGCGATGAAATCGAATCTCAATCAAAGCCGACGCCGAACCAGTTTAATGGAATCAAGGAGAGTGATCTCGTTTGGCAAGCTAACCAAGGACCAACACTCGCGCGTAAACTGTTGGATACGCACAACTGGATTTTAATGAGCCGCCTATTATGTAAGACCTTGTAACGCTCAAGTTGGCAGCCGCCTCTTAATTAGAAAGCCTTCTTGCCACCACCATGACGCGAGTTGGCCATTTCGCGCTCGCTCATACGGCGGATATCCGCCATGCCACGATCTGCTCTCATCGTCCGATCAGCATTTACCGCGTGGTCAACGTGGTTGCGATGCGAAACCGTTAGCCTTCCGTTGGAGCCGGGAACAGCATGATCGAGCATCGAAAGCAGCTGGCCGCTGTCCCTGATGTTGATTACTGTCCTGGTCCGCTTCCCGATCGTGGGGTTCTCAGGCCGAGAACTATCAAAGCGCGGCATCCTTGAGAAGCGTTGCGGCTTGTTCTCATCGGCGCCAGCAAAATCGATATTGAAGGCACGGCGGCCTGCCCATAAAGGGGTAGAAACAGGGCCGGACACAGGGCCAGGAACTACAGTAAGAAGGACATCGGTGGGTTCATACGTGAGGGTGAAATGCTCCGAAGAGTTAATCGCCAAGCCAGTCACCGTCGCAAATGTCCCGGTCTCCGAAGTGAAATTCATGATTTTGAACGTGCTGCCGATCGTGGGCACAAAGCCGGTAGGTCGGCTGATATTCAGAGTCCCGCTCAGATTTGCCGTGGTCGGATTTAACTGATCGTATTTGGTGCCCGCCGTGGTTCCGCTAATCGCGATGTCGAGGATACCCGAGTTCTGGTTGTAGGCGCCGGTGTCCGTCAGGATACCTGTCGCTGTTACAGAGTCGCCTGGACTAATGATGCCGGCACTGCTCAAAGTGAGGGCACCTGTAATCAACCCTCTTCCGAACAGCGAACCGCCTTGGAAATTGACCGCGCCGGGAGCCGATAGCGATCCATCGTCTATCGTCGTGCCACCCAACTGCGTGAACATACCCGTTCCACCCAACGTGAACGTGCTCCCCGTATTGATAGTAAAAGCGCCGGCGTTGGCAAAGTTCCCTGCCGTAGTAAACGAACGGTTTCCCGCGAGAGTGAAGCTGCCGTTATTAGTAGCAAAGTTCGCCAAGGCGTTGGTGCTCGACTGGTCGATAATTCGGGAGGAGGTCCCGGTAAGGGTGATATTGGCCGAATTGGTCACGATGTTGGCGTTATTGAACTGCAGGGTTCCTGTGACGTTGTAGGTGCCGCCGGTCAGCGTGGTGCCGGAGAAGTTGGTCAAATTACCGTTCACATCGAACGTACTATTGCTACTCCCCACCGTCAGGGTGCCGTTGTTGGTGAAGTTGCCCGCAGTGGTGAAGTTGCGGCCGCCGGCGATCGCAAAAACGGCGCCTGGGCCGTTGGTGGCGAACGTGGTAGCCAGCGCGTCTACGTTCGATTGGTTCACGATTTTGGAATTGGCGCCGCTCAGCGTTATGCTCGCATTGTTGGTGACGATTCTAGCGTTGGCGAATTGCAGCGTGCCGCCCACGATATAGGCGCCGCCGGTAAGCGTACTCGTTCCGCTGTTGAAGTTTGTTAAACTATCGGCCAGGTTCACCATGAACCTTGTGCCCGAGCCAATGCTGAGGGTGCCGTTGTTGGTGAAGTTGCCCGCGGTGGTAAAATTGAAACCGCTCGCGATGCCGAAGGTGCCTGCGGCTGCGATCGTGTTCAGGTTGGTCAGCATGTTCGCATTGCTCGAATTCAGGAATTTGGCTGTCGAGCCTGTCATAATAACGCTTGTGGCTGTCGTCCCGTTCCCGATGGTGGTAATGTTACCGGTGGTGTTCAGGAGCTGAAGAGTCCCGCCGTTAACTGAATACGTGCCGCCGGTCAGGGTGCTGGTGCCGCTGTTGAAGTTCGTGAGTAAGCCGCCCTCGATGTCCAGCATATCGTTGCTGCTCACGCTAAGAGTGCCGCTGTTGGTCAAGCCGGTGGCGTTCGTATCAATGAACAGCGTGGTGCTCTGGTTAGCGCTAATCGTTCCGTTGTTCACCAGGCTAATCAAGCCGTTGCCAATATTTCCGGCGCCCTGAATAGTATTGGCGTTGGTAAGCACGGCGCCGGAGCTGCCAGTAATGAGGTTGCCGGCGGCGTTTGACAGCGTCACGGTGCCGTTCCCGGCAAGAGTAACGTTCCGATTGATTTTTAGAGTTGCACCGCCCAACGTCGAACCGATGTTAATGGCACCGGAATTCGTCGAGGTTCCGGCCTTCGTAATGGTTAGCGTAGCTCCCGTACCGACCGTCACAGTTCCACTGTTGCTCAGTGTGCCCACATTGGCCACGTCTAGTGTGTCGCTGTTATTGCCCACAATGAACTGGCCGGTAGCGCTATTGGTGAACGTGCCACTCAGCGTGAAAGTGCTGGAGTTGGTTGTGTTGTTCGCATTAGTGGTGCTATTCAAGCGATTGGTTTCGACAATACCGGAGTTGCTCAGGTTGCCAGAAATGGTCAACATGGTATGGCCGGTCCCTACGGGAGGACCCTCCACGTCCAGGATACCGCTGCTGCTGACCGTCAGCGTCCCCGAACCCGGTGTAACAGTGGTGCTCTGAGCGTTCTGGAGATCCAGTTCACCCTCGATACTGTTCAAGTGGGCCAGCGCACTGTTGGCGCCGGCCTTGAATGTTCCCGCCACCTGCAGTCTCGATCCTGACAGAACGTCAGTAATGCCGCTGGCTTGATTGGTCAGGTTCAACGTCGCTCCCGTGCCGATATAAACGTAGCCGCTATTACTCAGTGTGCCCACATTAGCCACGTCTAGTGTATCGTTATTATTGCCCACAATGAATTGGCCGGTAGCGCTATTGGTGAACGTGCCACTCAGCGTAAAGGTGCTGAAGTTGGTCGTGTTGTTCGTATTATTGGTGCTATTCAAGCGATTGGTTTCGACAATACCGGAGTTGCTCAGGTTGCCAGAGATCGTCAACATGGTATGGCCCGTCCCTACAGGAGGGCCCTCCACGTCGAGAACGCCGCTGCCGCTCACCGTCAACGTCCCCGAACCCGGTGTAACGGTGGTGCTCTGAGCGTTCTGGAGATCCAGTTCACCCTCGATACTGTTCAAATTGGCCAGGGCACTGTTGGCGCCAGCCTTGAATGTTCCCGCCACCTGCAGTCTCGATCCTGACAGAACATCAGTAATGCCGCTGGCTTGATTGGTCAGGTTCAACGTCGCTCCCGTGCCAATATAAACGTAGCCGCTATTGCTCAGTGTGCCCACATTAGCCACGTCTAGTGTATCGTTATTATTGCCCACAAAGAACTGGCCGCCGGCGTTATTGGTGAACGTCCCACTCAGCGTAAAGGTGCTGGAGTTGGTCGTATTATTGTTGCTATTGGTGCTGTTGAAACGATTGGTCTCAACCAGACCGCTGTTGCTCAGGTTGCCAGAAATGGTCAACATGGTATGGCCCGTCCCTACGGGCGGGCCCTCCACGTCCAGGATACCGCTGCTGCTCACCGTCAACGTGCCCGAACCCGGTGTAATGGTGGTGCTCTGAGCGTTCTGGAGATCCAGTTCACCCTCGATACTGTTCAAATTGGCCAGCGCACTGTTGGCGCCAGCCTTGAACGTTCCCGCCACCTGCAGTCTCGATCCTGACAGAACATCAGTAATCCCGCTGGCTTGATTGGTCAGGTTCAACGTAGCTCCCGTGCCGATATAAACGTAGCCACTATTACTCAGTGTACCCACATTGGCCACGTCTAGTGTATCGTTGTTATTACCCACAAAGAACTGGCCGCCGGCGTTATTGGTGAACGTCCCACTCAGCGTAAAGGTGCTGGAGTTGGTCGTATTATTGTTGCTATTGGTGCTGTTGAAACGATTGGTCTCAACCAGACCGCTGTTGCTTAAATTGCCAGAAATGGTCAACATGGTATGGCCGCTCCCTACGGGAGGACCCTCCACGTCCAGGATACCGCTGCTGCTCACCGTCAACGTGCCCGAACCCGGCGTAACGGTGGTGCTCTGAGCGTTCTGAAGATCCAGTTCACCCTCGATACTGTTCAAGTGGGCCAGCGCACTGTTAGCGCCAGCCTTGAACGTTCCCGCCACCTGCAGTCTCGATCCTGACAGAACATCAGTAATGCCGCTGGCCTGATTGGTCAGGTTCAACGTCGCTCCCGTGCCGATATAAACGTAGCCGCTATTGCTCAGTGTGCCCACATTAGCCACGTCTAGTGTATCGTTGTTATTGCCCACAATGAACTGGCCGGTAGCGTTATTGGTGAACGTGCCGCTAACGGTGAGATGATTGGGAGCCGTCACTCCATTAAAGCGGTTCGTCTCGACCGTGCCGGAGTTGGACAGATTTCCGGTAATCGATAGTGTGCTACCCGATTCCACATCGAGCACGCCGAAATTGGTGGAATTTGCGCCCGCACTTAGCGTGCTGGCGTTTGAGAACACAAGCGTTCCCGTGGTGTTGACAGTAAGCCCCCCAGTGATGGTGAGCGTTTCAGCCGTCCCCGCCATATTCGCCAGTGTGGAACTGCCGGCGGAGCCACCGAGGACCAACGAGGCAATGGTAGCGTTGATGTCCAGAGAAACGTTGTCGGTGCCGCCCGAATCGATGGTGACGTTATAGACGTTTCCGCCGCCATTGTTGGGAACTCCGTTCGGACTCCAATCGCCGGCGATGCTCCAATTGCCTGTGCCGCCGTTCCAATTCGCGTTGATGGTGGCGTCGGGACCTGCGGGGCGAGTCTCGCTATCCGATTGGACGATGCGAAGCTGGAGATTTGCGTTCGGATCGAAACCATCGAGCAAGGATTGTGCGTGCAGGGCCGCCGCGCCACCCGCCAGCAACATGGCAACAGAAAACAGCAACAGCACAACTCTCTTAGCTCCAGGTGTTGTTCGTCTCATAAAAGAAGTGAACGCGGCGATATTGTAAGTGCCAACGGTGAGAGTGGTGGTTCTGCTTAGAATCTTTTGCATAAGTGCCTTCTGCTAAAAAAACAAAAACTGAGTTTAGAGGTTGTGAAATCCAGGGGAACTTCTGATTTCTGAAAGCTTTGTTGCGCGTTGCCACACAATGTCCACATCTCGGGAGTTTGCTGGATCACGGAAAGCTCCCGGAGAAGTAGCAAAGGTAGAACTGTAGGCAATATGTAGAACCGCTATGTAATGTGTTTCTTCCTTTCACTATTCTTCCACGGAATTTTTTGACCGAAGTTCTCGAAAATCTTTCGAAAACTGAAATTACTTGGCGTAATCGGGTCACAGCCGGGGGTTTTCTCGAAGATCTCAACGGGTTCTGCTAGCGCGGGTTGCGCACCTTTGCCACAAACGATGCAGTTCTTACGCGCATTTCGGAGGTTCCCTGCGGCGCCCGTGTTGCCGGTTGCAGCCCTTCCTCCACCACCAGCCGCAACCGCCGCACCGCTCCGCTTTTGCCCTCCTCAAGCTCCAAGTGCACTGCGCTCCCGCGCGGCACGCACCTATTCGACTTCGCTCAATGCAAAGCTGTGACGCGCCCGACCAACCAAAATGCCCGCGACCTGGTAGGGCGGGCAGTCCTCTGCACGCCGATGGAGCCTACAGGCGTGGCACCGGAGTGCGACGAGGCCTGGGTGTAGGTGCTGATCTCGGCATGGGCGTCGGTCTCGGTGTCGGTGTAGCTGTAGGCGTGGGACTTGGCGTTGACGTTGCGGCGAGTACGAACTGCGATTGGCTGGGAATGCCGTTGGTGAAAACAGTCACTAGCGCGTAGCCAATGGGGAAACCACTCGAACTGGCGGTCATCAGAGTGATCGGCGTGGAAGTGAAAGAGGTGTCAGACCAGCCTGCCATCGCACCCACCGGCAGGAAAAGCATTTGCTCGTTAGCTAGGCTAAGCAATTGGATCAGCGGATAGTTAGAGGAAGAATTCTGGACGCTGTTACCACCGGAAGCTTCGGAGATGCCTCGAAAACGTGAACCGGAAGCCGTCAGCCCGCTGCCATTCTGCAAGATTGATGGTAGGACCCTAGTGAGTAAGGGTTGCCAGTTGGGATCAAAACCGAGGCCCGGATCATACAACTCCTCGCTTTTCCCACCGCCTCCCACCACCAGCAGCTCCCCTGAAGGCAGTAGCGTCGCCGTGTGAAATACGCGTGCGCTACTCATGTCGCCGATTCTTGTCCACAACCCTGTCGCCGGATCATACAGCTCCGCGCTGCTTAAATAGCCACTGTTACCCTGTCCGCCCGCCACCAGCACCTGGCCTGACGGCAGCAGCGTCGCAGTGTGAACTGTACGTGCGCTGCCCATGCTGCCGGTCGCAGTCCACGTCCCACTCGCTGGATCATATAGCTCAGCGCTGCTCAAGGAAACAAAGGGAACGTCTCCTCCCGCCACTAGCACTTGACCTGAGGGCAGCAGCGTCGCAGTGTGATTGGAGCGGCCGAGGGTCATATTGCCGGTCGGCATCCAGGTCCCAGTCGCGGATCATACAGCTCCGCGGTGAATGATCCGGTCGGCGTCCACGCTCCAGCCGTCGGATCAAACAGCCCCGCACTGTTGCCCACGTCAACGTATGTTCCAGCCACCAGCACCTTCCCTGAAGACAGCAGCGTCGCAGTGTGATCCTCGCGTGCGGTGCCCATGCTGCCCGTTGCGGTCCATGTCCCACTCGCTGGATCATATAGCTCAGCGCTGCTCAAGATACGAAGACCATCGAATCCACCCGCCACCAGAACCTGGCCTGAGGGCAGAAGCGTCGCCGTGTGACCGCTGCGCCTGTTGAACGTGCTGCCGGTCGCCGTCCACGTCCCTGCCGCCGAGTCGTACAGCTCCGCGCTGCCGAGGTAAACATGAAAATTATTCTTTCCACCTGTCACCAGCACCTGGCCGGAGAGGAGCAGCGTCGCGGTATGACCTTCGCGTGCAGTGTTTAAGTCGCCGGTGGTGGTCCACATCCCACTCGGCGGATCATACAGCTCCGCGCTGCTAGTGAATCCCCCCGCCACCAGCACCTGGCCGGAGGGCAGCAGCGTCGCAGTGTGAGTGTAGCGCGCGGTCGTCATGCTGCCGGTCGCAGCCCACGTCCCACTCGCCGGATTATACAACTCCGCGCTGCTCAAGTAACCACCGGTACTAAGTCCGCCCGCCACCAGCATCTTGCCTGAGGACAGCAGCGTCGCAGTGTGAGTATACCGTGCGGTGCTCATGCTGCCGGTCGCCGTCCAACTTCCACTCGCCGGATCATACACCTCCGCGCTGCTCAAGGCACCACTGCTGCCGACTCCCCCCGCCACCAGCACCTTCCCTGAGGACAGCAGCGTCGCCGTGTGAAATCTGCGTCCGGTCCGCAGGCTGCCGGTCGCCGTCCACGTCCCACTCGCCGGATCATACAACTCCGCGCTGTTCAAGTCACCGTTAGTATCATTGTGTCCTCCCGCTACCAGCACCTTGCCTGAGGGCATCAGCATTGCCGTGTGCAAGTAGCGTGCAGTGCCCATGCTGCCGGTCGCAATCCACGTCCCACTCGCCGGATCAAACAGCTCCGCGCTGCTTAAATAACCACTGCTACCGACTCCTCCTGCCACCAGCACCTTGCCTGACTGCAGCAGCGTCGCCGTGTGATATTGACGTACAGTGCCCATACTGGCGGAGTTCACCCAGCTTGGATCGCCCATGCCCTCGCTCTCCCTCTGCCGGCGCGCCATCGCCAGCCAGGCTTCCTGCTCTACCGGCTTGAGTCCCGCAGGCGGTATCAAGTCTTCCTCTGACAAAGATGCGCGGTGGTGCTGATCTTGAAGAGTCACACTCGTGCCGGCCGGCTCTCGCTCGAATTGATTTCTCGCAGGCGCCGCGCCCAGCGTCAGCAACACCGCCGAGACCGAGATGAATGTGACTTGTACCGCTGAAGCGCGGATCAAATTATTGTGTTTCTTCTTCATGGGAGTTGTGTGGCTGAGAAGCCCTCTCCCGAGAGTCCGTAACCCCTTTGCGGGGTAAAGCCTTTCTGTAAATTGGCATTTCGCGTTTAGGAGAAGCGTCGAAAACGTGTCAACAATGTTTTAAACGGCTTTTCATTACAATCTTAATGCGCGTGATTTCAGAGCCAGCGAATCGGATGGCTGCCGAATGTTCACCTTCCTTCAAGTTGGAAAGCAGCCGTGGCGCACGGGAGACCATCGCTGCGCCGGTGATGATCAACCAAAACTGACAGGCAAGATGTCCGTCGGCGGCACAGCCAAGATAGCTATGGTCCGTTAGAAAGATCAAAGATGTATTGACGCCACAACGAATGGTATGGTAATTGGAATTTCCATACTATGCGTTGCCCCAAATGCGGGTCGCGTGACGATAAGGTCATTGATTCCCGTCAATCGCGTGACGGCTCGAGCATCCGTCGTCGCCGGCAGTGTCTGAAGTGCAGATACCGCTACACGACCTACGAGGAGGTGGAGCGCTCCGACCTACGCGTGATCAAACGCAACAGAGAACATGAGCCGTTCGATCGGCGCAAACTCGCTGGCAGCATCGCCAAAGCATTTGAAAAGCGTTCCGCCAGTCTGCTTACCCTGGAGGATATGGTGGATGAAATTGTGCACGAACTCGAGACCAGCGGACGTGAAGTTCTTTCCTCGGCAATCGGCACCAAGGTGCTCGAAAAACTGCGCGAGATCGATGAGGTAGCCTATTTGCGGTACGCGTCGGTTTATCAGCGTTTTGAGGATGTTGATCAATTTGTGGATGCCATCCACACGCTCGGGCGCCGTATAAAGCCGAATACGCTTCAGCGGGAATTGTTTCCTCCCGAGACAACGCAAAAGAGCTCCAACGCCGGCGTTCGATCGCGTGAGACCGCAGGTAACAATCATGGTCGCGTTTAAGGAAGAATTTCCGTATCTACGGACGAACTCGGGACAACTGTTTGAGTTCGACCGAGATTGGCTGCACACAGCGATCACACGGGCAGCCGCCGAAGCTGGTTACCCAGGTTGGTGGCTTACCGAACACGTGACGGAAAGCATTGCTTTTTATTTGCACCTGCGGAACGACGAGAACGTTGTCGCCTTCAATCAGCTCTCGCAGACGGTGCGCAACGTCCTTGAGGCGATTGGTTACAAAGAGATTTGCCGGCATTTTACACCGGCGCCCCCACCCATTTCTATTTCGCTGGTGGACATCGCTCATTGCGCGGGGGCGGGCTACGAGTTGGCATTTTTTGTCCTTTTGGAAAAGCGAATCACCGCATTGATCGAAGCGGGCGCAGACAACCTTCGGCTTTCTTCGTTACATCTTTGTGTGAAGCATCTCCGCGGCACCAAAACATGGACGCGCGGCTGCGACGCGTTGCGCGAGGAAATCGTCTGCTTTGTTCGCGAGAAACTGGCCTGCGTCTCCGATCGGGCGCGGCTTGATTGTTCGGTGCGGTAATGAAACGCTAGTCTCATGACGATTTTCGAGAAAATCATTGCCCGCGAAATTCCGGCCAAAATCATCTGGGAAGATGAGGACGCGATTGCTTTTCACGACGTTGACCCGCAAGCGCCAGTGCATGTGCTGATCGTGCCGAAAAAAGCCGTTCCGCGGCTAACCGACGCGACGGATGATGATCGGGCGCTCCTGGGTAAACTGCTTCTGGTCGCGCGCGACGTGGCGAAGGAGTTGAACCTTTCCAGCGGCTATCGAGTTGTGATCAACTGCGGACCTGATGCGGGCGAAAGCGTGCCGCATCTGCATGTGCATTTACTGGGCAAACGCGCGCTGGCGTGGCCGCCGGGATAGTCGCTTTGCCACGTTAAACGGTTGAAGCGTAAAGCGGCAGAACGATCTGAAGAGACTGGCGCTAGTCGCGTACAAGCATCCAATCAATTCCAATGATGCGGTTCGCGGCGAAAGCTTTCAGCGATTTCGGAAAAATCAGATATCGCGCTTCCTTACTTTCCTTCAAACCGATGATGCCGAAATCGGTCCCGGGTTCGCTCTTCAGGATTGTCATCACGTGGTTTTTCTTCATTTGGGATTGGAAGCGGCGATCAGCGGAGGGCTTCTGCCAAAGCGTGTAAACCTGCGGTTTCCCGCACTTTTCAACCACCTTCGAGAACCGGGCTGTTTTAGTTTTAAGAAGTTTCATTGTGGATCGCCCGGACCGGCGCGCACTCGCCACGGCAAGCAGGCTGCGTGACGCGCCCTACGCAGGAAGAAAAAGCCCGCCAGAGAACTACGGCAAGGAGGATCATACTACCGTTGCTGCATTCCTGCCCTGGCGGGGTTCGCAAGTCCTCAATCCATAGTCCCTGACGGAAGCGAAATCTCCCCGCACGAAGCATAGCGCGCAAGTCCAAAGCGCCAGAGTCTGGACGGCGGCGCGCTTCATTAGGAAACAAATCAGCGTATTGACAGCTCATTTCGTTTCTGTTTGCATCGAGCGCGTGAAATGGTCGGCGTTGTTGTTGCTCATTTGTGCTTTTGCCGCTGGTAACTCCTGCACAACGCTTGTTAACCGGCGCGATCTTTACAGTCCCGAGCCCAGCCCCGATTCGTTAGAGGCGGCCCGGCAATGGTACGGAGTCACTACGACAAGTACGACGATGACTACAACAAGGCAGTCAGGTGTAGAAGTGTCGCCGCCTCCGGAGTTTCGCTATTAGGGACGCCGCGCTGTCCCGAACGCTTTCAGGGGGACAACGCACGCGCGCCATCCCCGCCTTTCAACCGAACGGCAGGTTTGCCTTTACTCGCGCCACATCGGTCTTGTCCACGCGCGCCGCTTTGCCAAGCCGGCGTTTGCGCTTTGCGCTTTTCGTCGACAACAAATGGCGTCGCGAAGAACGCGACCTCAAAACCTTGCCACGTGCGGTGATCTTGAAGCGCTTCGCCACTGATTTGCGCGTTTTGCTGCGTGCAATGGGCTTCGGCATAGGGCAAGAAACATAGTCGCAGTCGCAGGGATAACAAATTCTTTCACCAGTTTGAGACCGCCGACAGAAGGACCAAATTCCAAGCACCACGCTGCAAACAACTCCAATCATCAGGCGTAGAATCGGCTGATCTTCATTTAAGTATTGAAGCTTCAGGCTTCTTAGGAGTTTGGAACTTGAAGCTTTGCTGCAAAATTGCCGGATGCGATCTCCCGCAGAAAAGAAGCCGCAGGTCATAATTATCGGAGCAGGGTTTGGCGGGCTCGAGGCGGCAAAGAAGCTTGCCTGCAAGGATGTGAGCCTCACGGTAATCGACCGCACCAATTACCACCTGTTTCAACCTCTGCTTTATCAGGTGGCAACAGCCGCGCTCTCACCAGCCGACATTGCTGCTCCGGTGCGCGCAATCTTGAGCAAATGCAGGAACGTGGAAGTCATCCTCGCCGAGGTGGAATCGGTGGACGTCGAAAGCAGAAAAGTAAAGACGAACGACATGGTATTTGATTACGACTTTCTCATCCTCGCCACCGGGGCACGTCATTCTTATTTTGGCCATGATGAGTGGGAAAAGCTCGCACCGGGATTGAAGAGCCTTGAGGACGCGGTTGAGCTCCGGCGACGGATTCTTTTGGCGTTCGAGTTCGCCGAGAAAACAACAGACGAAGCAGCGCGCAAGGCGGCGATGACCTTCGTCATCATCGGCGGCGGACCAACCGGTGTTGAAATGGCTGGTGCGATCGCAGAAATCTCTCGTCACACACTGGCCAAAGATTTTCGCCGTATCGATCCCTCGCAGGCACTGGTGATCCTGATCGAAGGCGCGCCCCGTCTGCTCGCCGCGTACCCCGAGGATTTGTCCGAGAGCGCGCGAAAGCAACTGGTCCAGTTGGGGGTGCAAGTGCGCACCAACGCACGAGTAACAAATATCACGGAGGCGGGCGTCCAAATTGACGGCGAATTCATCCCCTGCCGGGTGAAGATTTGGGCGGCCGGCAACAACGCATCCTTCGTCGGGAAAACGCTAGAGGCACCCGCTGACCGCGTTGGCCGGGTGATTGTGAACGACGACCTTACCATCCCGGACCATCCGGAAGTGCAGGTGATTGGTGACCTGGCGAATTTTTCCCATCAAAATGGAGCCCCCTTGCCGGGAATCTCGCCAGTAGCGATGCAGCAGGGCCGTCACGCAGCTCGCAACATTCTGCGAATGATTCGAGGTCAACAGCCGCAGAGATTTCGGTATTTCGATAAGGGAACCATGGCCACAATCGGCCGCAACAAAGCCGTTGCGGATCTAAAGTTTTTTCATCTCAGCGGCTTTCCGGCGTGGCTGGCGTGGCTGTTTGTGCACATCATTTTCCTCGTCGGCTTCCGCAACCGCTTGCTCGTGCTCGTTCAATGGGCATGGGCGTATTTGACTTTCGACAAGGGCGCACGCTTGATCACGCGTAACTTCCAATCGGAGCACAGGCCGCCGGCATAGAGAACCAAACAGAATTCTGAACGACCAGTCGCCGCAACTATTGCAGACCCAATGCTGTGAATGTCGCATCAACGTGTTTGAAATGAGCGTCGAGCGAGCAGAGGCGATCGATTTCCTCTGCTGAAACGAGCGCGGCTATTTCGGGTTCGCGTTTTGCATTCTCAGCAAACGTCCCCTCGCCTTTCCACGTTTTCATCGCAGCCCGTTGCACCGCTTCATATGCGGTTTTGCGCTCGGCCCCGGCGCGCGTGAGAGCGAGCAAGATCGACTGGCTGAAATACAGACCTTTCGTTAGCGCGAGATTTTCCGCCATGCGCTCTGGATAGACCTGCAATTTTTCTACGACATCGCGTAGTTTCGCGAGCATGTAGTCGAGCAGGATACATGAATCAGGCAGAATAATTCGCTCGGCGCTCGAGTGACTGATGTCGCGCTCGTGCCACAGCGCCACGTTTTCAAGTGCGACGACTGCGTTACCGCGAATGACACGCGCCAGGCCGCTCAGGCGCTCGTTTGTGATCGGGTTGCGTTTGTGTGGCATGGCCGAGCTGCCTTTCTGGCCTTCGCCGAAAAATTCCTCTACTTCGAGCACCTCAGTCCGCTGAAGATGTCGAAATTCCGTTGCCCAACGATCGATGCTCGACGCGATGACCGCGAGCGTGGTCATAAACTCCGCGTGCCGGTCGCGTTGGACGATCTGGGTCGAGAGGGTCGCCGCTTTTAATCCAAGCTTCTCGCATACTGCGCGCTCGATCCCTGGATCGATGTGCGCGTGCGTGCCGACTGCTCCACTGATTTTGCCGACTCGGATTCGCTCACGTGTTTGGGTGAGCCGCTCGATGGCGCGCCCAAACTCGTCATACATCAATGCAAGTTTTAGCCCGAAGGTGATCGGTTCGGCATGGACGCCGTGACTCCGCCCGATCATAGGCGTCATTTTGTACCGACGCGCCTGGTCGGCGATCACGGTTCGCAATGCCACGAGTTCGTCCAGCAGAATCTTGCACGACTCGTTGAGTTGCACCGCAAGCGTCGTGTCCAGGATATCCGATGAGGTCAGTCCCTGGTGAATCCAACGCGACGCAGGCCCGACTGATTCGGCCACATTTTCGAGAAAAGCGATGACGTCATGATTGGTTCGCTGTTCGATCTCGAGAATTCTCGGAATCGAAAAGCGTGCCCGTTTCCGAATCTCCGCCGCATCCTGTTTCGGAATTTGGCAAAGCTCAGCCATGGCCTCGCAAGCGAGCACTTCAATTTCCAGCCAAACCTCAAACTTGCGTTGGTCCGACCAGATTTTGGTCATCTGTGGCCTGGAATAACGGTCAATCACGCCGGCAACATAAAAGGGAGGCGGGCTCGCGAAAAGTGTTTTTGCGTCCCCTACCACCGCGCTCTGGATCACTGTTCACCCTTTGCTTTTTCATTAACACCGTGCTTAAGCCCGCTGTTTATCCTACGGCGCTAATTTGCAAACGACGCTGGAGGCAGCGTGAAGCACCTCACTGAAGCGAGGCTTTAATAAAAAGTAATGCGTCGCGCTACAGAATCAGAAGCAGCTCACGCTATTAAAACAATGCTGCAACTTCGACGCTTCACTTCGCGCTTGCGTCTTGGAATGCGGGCGCTGTTTTAGGCAATGAGAGTTAAAGCTCCCTTAGCAAACGCGGGCACGCAGGAAGCGCCCATTGTCTTGCACGCGCACCTGACCGCTGGCCAGAAGATCCGCCACGGCAGCCACCATTTCTCGGCTGCTATGCGTGCACGAACCGACTGCCAGGATTAAATCACCCAGCGAAAGCCGAGTGCGCGGTTTTAGGATCTGTCGAAATTGGCGATTCTGTTTCATATGTTGGCCATTTCTGCTGTGAGCAGGTCCAATGCCAGGAGTGCCTGTGAATATTTTTTCCATTGTCGTAGGTGTAGTTATTCAGTCCTTATCCACATTAGAACTGACCGCTCAGCGACACTTTTGTTCAATTTTAAAACACCCGCATCCGCTTAGCGCTATGGCGTGGCCAGGCAGCGCCGACATCGAGTGGACCGCGAGAACTGCGCCCGTTTACGTGCGTGACCGGGGCTTCATCAATCGCAGAGTGAGAATGTTACAAAGCGGCGAACATCGCGATTACCACGAGAATGCCTTCCGACTGCGGACGGATGAAATGTTCCAGTGCTTAAGGGCGGGTCAAAAGCTCTGGCTCGATGCGCTACGCTTTGTAAGACGCAGAACGATGAAATACAAGACCGCCAATACCGCCACGAAGAGAATGATCCAGTGCGTATTAGTCTTCACGAACGTTAGCCAGCCATCAACGTTGGAGATCAAGTCCGGCTGCACTTGGTAAGCTTTCGCGCCCAGCCATGCCAAGACGCTGCACCAAAGCGCCGAGCCGGCAATCGTTGCGAGGCTAAATTTCCAAAAATTCATCCGCACGAGTCCCGCCGGATACGAAATCAGATGGCGAATAACCGGCAACAGTCGGGCAAAAAAAACGCCGCCGGTTTCGTAACGCTCCAACCAGAGCTCAGTGCGCTCCAGTTTGTCGTGCGTGATGAGGAAATATACGCCGAAGCGATAAAGCAGAGGGCGCCCGATGAGGAGACAGATCCAGTAACCTATCGCCGCTCCCAGATACGATCCGATGGTCCCCGCGAGGATGACGCCGGGCATGCTGAGATTGCCTTGAGCCGCGAGAAACGCCGCCGGCGGAATGACGATCTCGCTCGGAATCGGGATGATGGAACTTTCCATCGCCATGAGGGCGATAATGCCCCAATAACCACCGTGCAGAACCCAACCAAACCAGATTTCAAGTAATTGATGCATATTGTTATTCCGAGCGAAGTCGAGGAATCTCTCGATTCAGGTCGAATGAATTCGCCCTAGTTCGGTCCAAAAACTAAAATCCGCAATCTAAAAATTGAGATGTCCATTTACCGGCGCGTCCTTCGGTACTATCAGCCGTTCTGGGGACAAACGCTTCTCGGGCTGTTTCTGTCGCTCGTCGGAATTGGCCTCAATCTGCTCAAGCCGTGGCCGTTCAAAATCATTGTGGACGATTTCCTGCGACCGACACCTTCCGTGCACCCCGATTGGCACACGTGGGTTCCCCTGCTGTGTCTCGCGTTGGTCATAATTCAGTTTGCATGGGGAATCATCAACTGGATCACGAATTACTTATTCGTGAAGATCGGTCTCCAAGCGCTACTGAAACTGCGCACCGATCTTTACGCATACCTGCAGTCGCTTTCGCTGAAGTATCACGACGCCCGGCGCTCTGCCGACTCCAGCTTTCGTGTCGCCTACGATTCGCAAGCGATCCAAACGATCTACAACAAGGGGTTCACGAACATTTTCACCTCGGTGATTGCGCTGATCGGAACATTCCTCGTAATGATGAGACTCGACTGGGTGTTGACGCTGCTTTCCCTGGCAATTGTACCGTTGATCATCGGAGCGATTTATATCTTCGCAAGCCGTATCCGTCGCGAATCAACCTCGATTCAGGAAGAGGAAAGCGCCGTGCTGGCGCAAGCGCAGGAGGGATTAAGCTCGATCCGAATGGTGCACGCATTCGGGCGCGAGGACTTCGAGGTGCGGCAATTTCATCAACGGGCGAGCCAGAGTTTGCAGGCAAACCTCCGGCTGACACTAACGAACGTGAATAGCGCGCTGGTGATCAGCACCCTCATGGTCATCGGAACGGCGGCAATGTATTACGTGGGAACTTTGCATGTGCTTGCCGGAACTCTCAGCCTCGGCTCGCTGCTCGTTTTCAGCGCGTACCTGCTGATGCTCTATCAACCACTCGAATCGCTCACATACACGGCCTGGGCCATGGAAGGCGCTACCGCAGGCGCGAAGCGCTGCTTCGAGGTCCTTGATCGACAGGACGACGTGCGGGACTCACCAAATGCCGTAGTTATTTCATCGGCCAACGGCGCCATCGAATTTCGGTCGGTCAATTTCGGCTATGCCGAAGAGCGAAACGTTTTGCGCGACATCAATCTGCGGATCGAGCCGAATCAAATTGTCGGACTGGCAGGCGGCACCGGTGCCGGCAAAAGCACGTTGCTCAGTCTGGCACCGCGCTTTTACGATCCGACAACCGGCTCGATCATGCTCGACGGCCGTGATGTCCGCGAGATCACGAAGAAATCCTTGCGCGCGCAGATCGCGATCGTCTTGCAGGACACGCTACTTTTCTCCACGACGGTGCGCGAAAACATCGCATACGGCCGCCCGGATGCGACGGAGGAGGAAATTGTTGAGGCGGCGCATCGCGCACAAGCCGACGAATTTATTCGGCAAATGCCGCAGGGATACGATAACCTCGTCGGCGAACGCGGCGGACATTTGAGCGTCGGCCAACGGCAGCGCATCGGGATAGCACGGGCATTTCTGAAGAATGCGCCGATTCTGTTGCTGGACGAGCCGACGTCTGCGCTCGATCCAGCGACCGAAGCTGCCATCATGGAAACAATCAAAGAATTAATGCGCGGTCGCACGACGTTGATTGCCACGCATCGACTGGCGACCATTCACAATCTTGATCAGATCATCGTGCTCGATCACGGACGTATCATCGAACAAGGTCGCGGCCCCGAACTCCTGACCCGCCGCGGTATCTACGCGAAACTTTTTACATCGGGAAAATTCCCGACGTGATATTGATGTCATGTTGAGCGAAGCGAAACATCTCTGGCTGATATGTTGGCCTGCGTTCAGGGAACAAATCCGAGATTCTTCACCTCGCTCAGAATGACAAGAACGAACATGAGTAATGTTAGAGAAAATCGACACGTCGAAGCTGATTGGTGGCAAGAGCCGATTCCGCCTAACGTCGAATTCGGCGAGGGATTTTATTGCGAAAGCGCACAAATTTTTCGAAAGCTACGCAGCAAAGAGCCGCGCGCAGTTGTCATTGGCAAACATGTTTCCTGTTACGCGGGGTGCTCATTTGCCATCGGCGAGAACGGCCAGTGCACGATCGGCGATTTCACGCTGCTCAACGGCGCGCTGATCATGGCCGAGGAAAAAATTGAAATCGGATCGTATTGCCTTGTTTCATGGAACGTCGGCATTGCCGATTCCGATTTTCATCCGCTCGAGCCAGCGCAGCGTCTGATCGACGCGCAAGCGCTGGCGCCCTATTTCAAACACCGCCCTCCCCGTCCCAAACTGAAGACCGCTCCGGTCAAAATCGGCGACAACGTCTGGATCGGAATGAACGCTGTGATTTTGAAAGGCGTCACCATCGGCGAAAACTCGGTCGTCGCAGCGGGTTCCGTCGTGACGAAATCAGTCGAATCAAATGCCGTAGTGGCCGGCAATCCAGCGACAGTCGTCAAAAGATTTGACCGCAGAGATCGCTGAACTCGCAAAAGGTGAATTCTTGCTTTTTAATTTTCGTCAGCCTCTGCGCTCTCGGCGGTAAACAATGAAGCGCAAGCGCATCGTCGTGATGGGCTTTATGGGCTCGATGCCGATCGCGGGCGTGATTTGGCAACATGTTCATTACATCGTGGGATTGCAACGGCTCGGGCACGACGTCTATTTCATCGAAGATTCGGCGCGTCTTCCGTACAACCCGGAAACATTTGAAGTAACTGACGAGTTCGACTACGCGACAAGAGTTCTCGCCCGACTGGCGCACGAATTCGACTTTAAGCACAGTTGGGCATATTGCGCGCGGTATTTGCCCGGAAAGCCCACTGCCGGTCTCCCGTTAAAAAAGATCCGGCAATTGTATCGCGAGGCTGACGCGATCCTGAACGTGTGCGGTACGCAGGAATTCAATGACGACCTGCTCGTTTCCGATCGCATTCTTTACATCGAGAGCGACCCCGGCGTTGAGCAAATCAAGATCGACAAAGGAGTGAAAGCGACGGTCGAGTATCTGCAGCGGCATCACGCGCTTTTCACATTCGGAGAAAACATCGGGGCGAGAGATTTTCCAGTGCCACTGCATGGCCTCAAATGGCTGCCCACGCGACAACCAGTTGTGACCGATCTTTGGAAAACGGCGCGCTCCCCTTCTCGCGCCGCAGTGTTAACCACAATCGCCAACTGGTCCACGAGCGGTTTGAAAGACATTACCTGGCGCGGAAAAAAATATCTATGGAGCAAGTCACGCGAATTTCTCCGATTCATCGGCGCACCGCAAAAGGCGGGCGAAACATTCGAAATGGCAACGAACATCGAGGATTCAAAAACGCGTAAGAAATTCGAGCAAAACCACTGGCGTTTGACTTCGCCGCTGCAAATGAGCGTCGATTACTGGCTATATCGCGATTACATCCAGCGTTCGAAAGGTGAATTCACTGTTGCCAAGGATCAATACGTCCGACTCAACACCGGCTGGTTCAGCGACCGCAGTGCGTGCTATCTCGCAGCAGGCCGCCCGGTCATCACTCAGGAAACCGGCTTCACAAAAAATTACGGTGGCAAGGAGGGCCTTTTATCTTTTCGGACGCTGGATGAAATCGCCGATGCCGTGAAAAAGATTAAGGCGGATTATGCAAAACACTCCCGCGCCGCTTACGCCATCGCACGCGAAGTCTTCGAAGCCGAAACTGTGCTCAAGTCAATTCTCGATCGAGCCAGTCTTTGAGGTCGACTACAGACTCTGATCCCTCCAGTCCGAAAAATCAAGGCAATCCCACCCTACCCCTTCTGTCCGCGGAGATTACCAAATTTTGTCTCGAAGATCAATACCAAACACGCCCCGCAAGATCAATATTGATCCAGCGGTAATCGATACCCCTAAGACCACGAGCAACACAGGCCACCTTACTTCAGGGAAGAGCAAGCCAGCTAGTCCTGCCAGCAGCGATGCAACCACAAATCCGAGCAACGTGCCGGAGACAGCAACTAGGACAGTATTGGTACGCGAAAAGTAGGTGCATTCACGCCCTCCTGACAACGATGGCGGCTCAATCTCCCGCTGACCGCGGTCGCGCAGCATTACAGCAGTTCCCCCAAAGATCCAGCCCAACAACGCGGCCAGAAGCGTAGGCACTTGCATAGCGGGCCATAGGTGTGCAGCAGAAGTGGCCACCGCACCCGCGACAAGGAATCCTATCACCATCATTCCGATGTTGCCGACTATCACCTTCGATTGAGTAACCCTCATATCACTTCAACCAAAGTTGCTCGATTATTTTTCGCCGCCAAGGTTACTCGAGTGCCTCTTCTAAAAGCTCGTGCGCTGTCGGATTATTTACCGTCAAGCTGAGGTCGAGCTTTCAGAAATTCAAGATTGGAATCTCGAATCAATCGAGGGACGATGCCTGCTTGACGAAAGCTAATTCATGAAAGCCAGAGCTTTCTGGCCGATGGCGCTGCTTTCAGCAAATTTTTGCCGTTGAATTTCGCGTGCGATCTCGGGATCGAGCGCTTCAAGACACGCTCGGTGTCGCTTTGAGCCTCCTTCTTCGAAGCTCCATCGCGCAAAGTGCCGCGATTGTAAGCAGGTCGCTGGTGATGTGAGTAACCTTGACGCTTCCAAATGTGGCGGGCGTGAAAGTCGGCTCGAGCAGATCGCGCACTTGCTTCGAGGCAGTGGCGCTGACATCGCCATGATCAAATTGCTTGATTGCTTCAAGCGTGGCGAAGCGTTGCGCGGTTGTGTCTTTCATCGCATCGAGATTTTCATAGGCAAACAAAGCGAATAAAATGCAAACGAGTGCAGTAGTAATGGCAGCTGGCTGTTTACGCAGCGAGGAAAACGCGAGAACACCGCCGACGATGACGACGTAGAGGTTCCAGTATTGCTGCATCGCGTTCGAGCGCTCGAAGTAAAGCTGAATCAGTTCGCTATAGTTCATGAGATTCTCGCGATTATGAATGCTCGCTGCGATCCAAGGCGAGGAGAAAAGAGTCTGTGCCATCGGAAGAAGGACGAAGTCGAAGAACAAAGTCGGCCACAGCGGAGATCACGTCGGGTCGAATAACAATGGACGGTCGAACCCGGCGAATGATGGTCAACGCTTCCCCCGCGGTCTTCGCTTTCCCACTCATTATTAAATACGCAGCGACCGCGGCCGCACTTCGCGAGTAACCGATCTTACAGTGAACATAGACGACACCTTTCAGAGAGTGATTGACGATGAATTTCCCCATCTCCGCGAGCTGCTCCTGGGTCGGAGCAGTTAAATCCAGGACGGGGATGTTTTGATAATTGGTTTTGCGGAACGGTTTCGCTTCGGAAAACTCAGTGCTTAAATCGAGCACAGAGACCACCCCGGAGCACAAAGCCTTGTTCGCGGAACGAGACCCCAGTTGGCCGCCAATCCAGAGTCGCGGCGTGACCGCATCCCAGGGTCGACACTGGCTGCGGTAATACAGCAGCGAGAAATATTGACCGAGCAAACAAGGCGCCAACACAAACCGCGTGCTCCACGGCAACTTTCCGTTCGTCTTGTGAAAAACGACTGGGCCCGCTCCGAAGTACGCGATCGCCACAATGCCGAGCGCGACGGCCGGCCAAAGAAGCAGGATACCCCATGGCCAGAAGATCGCGCCCATAAGCAAGAATACCGTTGCTCCCGCTGCGTAATACGAACCGATACGCCGATTCACGACAACTGGCATCGCTAGCGAAGGCTCGCGAAAGAAGTAGAAGCAATATGCGGCGAGAACAAAACCACCGACGATGTCGATGACGTGGTGCTGGTAAGTAAGCAACGGAGAAAGACCAATGAGAAGGAACCAAAGCATTGCCGCGAATAAGAAAACGCCGCGAAGATTTCTTGCGTAGAGATCGACCAGAAGCAACAGCAGCGCGGCGTGCAACGACGGGAGAAGATTAAAGGGCGAATCCATTCCGCGAAACCAATCAAAGATCGCGCCGAGCCATCCGCCGGCATGAGGGCGCGGGAAAGCAAAGCGCAGTGGAAAAAGCAAAAAGCAAAGTCCGGCAATGAGAATTGCGGCTACGACCCGCCGCGAAAGGACTCGCAACTCCTCGTCCGTTCGACAAAAGAACGGGGCCGCGATGAAGAATAGATCGATCGACATGTAGGGAAGAATCATGAAAGGAACGAATGGGATGGCGCGCTCCCATCGAAAATAAAGCGAGCCGACGTGACCGCGTTGCCCAGTGATCCAATTGCAACCGATGTAAACGATCAGGAAAAGGACCGACAATCCGGCAGAAACTGTGAACGCTTTAAGGCGAGAGACGTGCACGCGATGGCTAACGCTCAGAGCGTTGTGCGATTGAGACGGTGAACATGCCCCACTGATCTACTTCCATCGCCATCTTCCGGAAACCCGCCGCACACACCAATTCATCGATTTCAGCCGTCGTCCGGCGGCGCATGATCCAGGGTTCCCCTTCCCGATTACGTAACACACGCGCAATGAACTCGACCTGGGGATGCCAGGGTTGATTCGTGTAAATCAAATAACCGCCCGGCTCGATCGCTCCGGCAAGCCCCCGGAGTGAATTCAAGACCGGTTCATTCATGGGAAATAATTCGTAAAGCCCGGACACGATCCCGATCGTTGCGCGCGGCGTGATTGCGACAATCGATTCGCCATCGAATGCGTCGCCTCGCTCCACGGCCACATTTTCCAGTCCGAATTCCTGTGCCAGCGCCCGTGCCGCATCGACATTCTCCTGTTTGTAATCGCGCAGGGTGGCGCTTGTCGAAATATCTTGAAGCTCGTGCACCGTTTCCATAACGTATCGTCCTGCGCCGGCGGCTACGTCCAAAATGCGAACAAGCCGCCCTTCCCTATGAAGCTTTTCGATTACGTTTCTCAACGCATCCTTAAGGTTCGCTTTCCGCTGCCGAATGCCACGCCAGCCAATACTGTTGAGATACGATTTGTCGATCAAACGGCCGACGCCTAACGAGCCGCGGGGTTTATTTTCGTAAACGTAATCGAGCGAAAGTCCCGAATCGAAACCGTTTCGCCAGCCGACTTCTACGCCATGACTCAAGCGGCCGGCGGCTCTTAGTCCGGCGCGTGCCACGGCAAACTTCATTCCGCCGCGCGACTTCAGCCGCTCATATTCGTCCCGTGTGTAGCCAGCCCGATCCGCGTTCAAAAGCGAAGGCTGAGTCATCGACTCCGCGAAGCGCTCCCGAACAAACTTACGCACCCGGTGCACCACCAGATGTCGATCTTGATCATGAAAAATGGCGTGATAAGCCGCGGGATAAATCTCCATTTCTTTTAACGGCGATGAAAGCCGGTTAAAAAATTCACGCTGCGCCTTCAGGCTAACGACCCAATCGTGGCCGGCTCCGATCATCAATGTCTGTGTTTGGATTGCGCCTGCGTCCGCGACCAACCGGTCTGCTGTATCTTTGAGTTCAAGTAAAACATTGACCGCAATCTGCCGGAAGATAAGCGGGTCGGCGTCGTACCGCGCAGCCTGCTCCTGGTCCCGAGTCAGGAGCTTCGATTTGACGTAACTCTTCACCTGGCCCGGGCCGAACAGCTTTTCTTTCATTCGCAGAAGCGGAATCGCGGCGGGAACGTAAAGTTTCACGTGAAACGCAGCCGTAGCCAGAATCATTGCGCGAATTGGCGGTGCGTAATCGTGCACCCAAGCCACAACGCTGACCGCGGCAAGGCTGTGGGCGAGAAGGATGATGTTCTCGAACGGTATTTCGTAGCGCCCGGAAATGTGGCGTGCAAAAGCATCCACATCTCTGATCAAGTCGGAAAAATTATTCGCGGCCCCGCGTTCACCCGGCGATCGCCCATGCCCGCGCGCGTCCCAGGCGAAAACGGCAATGTCCTGAAGCCCGAGTGACTCGACTGTTTGTTGCCACCGACCAGAGTGCTCGTGGCCGCGATGGAAGAGTAAAATAGCCCGGTTGGTCGATTCGCGAGGAATCCACGCGCGATAGAACAGCTCGGCGCCGTCCCAACTTTTCATCGCACACTCAGTCGCGTGCATTGCTTTCTCCCAATTCCTTCACCGCGCGATGCAATTCCGCTGCGATCATGCCGATGCCGATCTTGTTTGCGTTGCGCGACGAATAATTGCGAGGCGCGCCAACAATGAGTCGAACTTTTTGGGGACGCGGCAGCCGTCGGCCCTTCGGCCACGCACGGAAAGCTCCCTGCAAATAGCACGGCAGAACCGTGACATCCCGCCCGGCAACAAGCACGCCGATTCCTGATTTGAATTCCCGAGTCTCGCCTGTTTTCGATCGCGTGCCCTCCGGGAAAATGATCAGAATATTTTCAGGATCGCTGAGAAGCTCTGAGCAGATCGAGAGGCTTCGGCGCACGTGAACCTGCCGTGCAAAGGGCAGCGCATTGGTAACCACGGCGGCGACGAAAGTGCGCGGCACGCTTTGAAAAAAATAATCCGCAGCAGCAGCCGGGAAAGCGCGATGCAATTTGCGCAAGGGCAGAGCGGCGAGAAGGCAGAGCGTATCAAGATGACTGGAATGATTTGCTACGATGACAAGCGATCGGTTCGTCCGAAGATTTTCATGCCCGACAATTTCAAACCTGTGATAGATGCGCAGCCATCCGCGGATGATCAATGCGACCAGCGCACGCACTCCATGCACCAAAATGTCAGGCTCGCGCGGAAATCGGCGCAAACGATCGACCACGGGTTGATCGATATCGCAGGCGGAGTCGTAATGCCAAGTCTTCATCGTAAGCGGTAATAATATCCCGCCATGTGCATGAACAGCGGCGCAACGTAAATCAAGCTGTCGATCCGATCCAAGATTCCGCCATGCCCCGGAATCGCCGCGCCCATGTCCTTGGTTCCGATGTCTCGTTTGATCAAGCTGATGGAGAGATCGCCGAGCAACCCACCGATTCCGACGATCAGACCGGTAAGAATCAGCTGCGTCGGCCCGAAAAATGGAAATGAGAATCGCAGCAACCAGGGCAAAACCATCGAAACGGCGATCGCGCCGAGCGCGCCTTCCAAAGTTTTGTTCGGGCTGATTGCGCTGCGAAGCGGATGCCGCCCAAACAATCTGCCAAATGTAAACGCGCTGACGTCATTCAATTCGGTCGCGAAGACGACGTAACAAAGAAATCCGTAGGCATTCGTCGCGTTCGCCAGAAAACCCAGATGTCCGAACATCCAGCCGACGTAGATAAAGCCAACGGTGCTCAACGACATCTTTTGCAGTTCGCCCCGGGCGCGATTGCGCAGGATCGGAATGAGCATAATCAATGCGATAGCGAAAACCGGCACGGCCATAAAAAATCCATACCAGCCTGGCCCTGGCTCTTCGCCGGGCGGATGCGGCAGCCAGGATGCAACGCCGACCGCAACGATGCCCGCGTAAACGGCGCCCGTCATCCACCAGTCGCGGTACAATCCAGACGAGCGTGCAAATTCTTTGAATCCAAAAATCGAAAGCAATGTCACTCCAGCAATGACCGGGACACGTCCCGCAAAAACAACCAGCAGCCCAATCGACGCCATCACCAGCCACGATCGATAAGTCTTCCAGATCGAGCCCAGCTCCTTCTTTAATCCCCAACGAAGGAAACTGAGAATCGCGCCACCAAGCGCGAGCGAAACGGGAACGATCACGAGGTACGCGCGAAACACCGGGTCGTGCAGCGCGGTCTGCGGCGAAATCATCGCGTCCCATCTTGAAGCATGGTCATGATTCGTTTCAAGCGAACGATTATCGTTTGCAAACAGCCCGCGATTATCACCAGACAAGTCCAATCGAGAGTGGTTAGCCTGCCAAAATCGTGTAACCCGGCTTGGCAAGATCTAAATACAAACATCGCCCAAGCTCCGAGGCTCAGCGCAACCATCCGCCACGGCTTTGACATGACTCCGCCAAATTCGCGCCGCCCTCCGATCGCTTGGCCGAAAAGTCCCACATAAGCGGTGAGCACGGAAACGATCGCCGTCCAATATCCAATTAAAGGAATCATTAGATCGCTGTGCGCAACGCCAACGAAAATAATTACATCAGAGACTCGATCCGGGAGGTCGTTCACAATCTCTCCGCGCGCACTCGCTTTTCCTGCTGCGACCGCCACCATGCCGTCGAGCATGTTGAACCAAAGCCGGAGATAACAAAACAGCGGCGCAATAATCAGCAGCCACGTATTTCTGCCTGATTTCCAAAAACACAGCGCCGCAGCGAGCGCGGCCAGAATCGACAAGTACGAAATCGCATCGGGAGGGATGCCAAGCCGCACGCATAAATTGGTCGCGCCATCCCCAGTGCGACGGAATATCTCCGCGATCGGCCGGTGCGACGTCGGTTGGTATTCCGCCATTCCTTACGGTTAGCGAAAGACCAAGCGCATTACCCGACAAATCTGCATCGTTCCAGAACCTCGTCATTGGAATTCGTGCTAAATCAAATTACCATCGCCCGCATGAAGATTTTCACCATCATTGCCCGCGTTCTTCTAGGGCTCGTTTTTGTCGTCTTCGGTTCGAACGCATTTCTGCATTTCATTCCGATGGGACCGCTCCCACAGGGTTTGCCGGGTGAATATTTACATGTCTTTGTCGCCAGTGGGCACGTTTACGTGATCGGGGCGCTTCAGGCGATCAGTGGCATTTTGCTGTTGATTGGACGATTTGTTCCGCTGGCACTGACCATCTTGGCCGCAATCATTTTTAACATCTGGTTATTTCACATCCTGGTCGCGCCGGCGAATTTCGAGCCCGCGATTGTTGTTACGGTTCTCGAATTGTTTCTGGTGTGGCAATACCGCAACGCGTTTGTGGGAATCCTGCGGCCCTGATCCAGTTTATGGCTACAGAAGCGGATAACCAGGCGCCTCACATCATCGTCCGCGGCGTCGCGGACAATTTTCAGCAGGAAATCACTGCCGGTAAACATCACCTCGTCGCGGATGAGCCAATAAGTGTCGGCGGAGGTGACGCTGGGCCTGATCCCTACGATTATTTGCTCGCAGCACTTGGCGTTTGCACCTCAATGACAATCGGCTTTTACGCCCGGCGAAATCATTTGCCTCTGGAAAACATCTCCGTTTCGCTCTGGCACTCGCGCATTCATGCAACGGATTGCGAGGCGTGCGAAACGAAGGGTGGCATGGTCGATAGAATCGATGTTGAAGTGGAATTAACCGGGGCGTTATCCGCAGAACAGCACGCGAAATTGATGGATGTCGCGGCCAGGTGTCCTGTTCATAGGACGCTCACGTCCGAGATCAACATCAGACTGCGATCTGCCGAGAAATCCCTGCGGTAGGGTCGGCGCGCTGCGCCGCCCCTACCTGTTTCAGATCCGTTGTTCTTCCAGATCGTACACGTCGAACCAGTGATATACCACTCGGTTACGTGGAACGTATCGTTGGATGTAGTTTTCCATGAATTCCTGGGTCTCCGGAGGCAAATCGCTCAGGCGCAAGTCGCGTTCTTTGTTGTTCCAGGCAACGATCTCGACGCGCGGACGCTTTTTAGCATGCTCGCCGATCCACTCTGCAATCTCAGCATCAGTGGCGCCGGTCGCGACAGACGATCGAAAATCGTTGTAATCAATTTCGGCAAAATTCAACCAGCGTTGATCGAGCGGGCAATTCGAATGGTACTCGCCTTGCAAGCCCAGAAGCACTGCGCGGCATTTGTCCACGGCACGCGCCGCCAATACATACCCTGCCAGCGTAGCACGAGGGCTGCGCGGGAACTCTTTACCATCGCGTAGATCGCGACCCAGTAACTTCACTTTTTCAAGGTCTTTGTGCATATCTCTCTTTCTTTCACGGTTGTTGGTTCACGACGCCAGGCGTCCGTGGATTCGACGCCGCAACCTTTCGGAGTTTCGTCGGCGAAGCGGCGACGCTGCGCGGCTTTTTCTGATAGCCGGTCTTTCAATAGACCGCGCCAGTCTTTCCCAGTAGCTTGCTACGAGCTGCTCTGAAGTCGGAAACCTTCTCATGCCCTGCCCTCCTGTCCTTCCACCAGCCGTTTGAAATTTCCAAGATATTCTTCGATTCTGCGCGAGAGATTGGGCGGGTCGAAGACCGAACGAATCTTCAGCATGACTTCGGTTTCCTGTTCGGAACAAGGCTCAAAGGAGACCACGCCCGACATGAACCCATTTGAGATGGTGCGCCACGCGATGCGGCGATCGGGGATTTGAAGCACAATGTGAAAGATCCCTTTTTTGTCTTCACCGTTTGGATGCCAGACGTAAGAAAAATGCGTCTCATCAATCCGTCGCACCTCCCGAAGCGACGTGATGAATTTGGGCAAGTCCTCAATGCGCGACCACTGTTCATACACGCGGGCGATGGGCGCCTTTACAACCACGAACTGTTGCGCGGCGTTTGTTGCCGGCAGTATGGCCGGCGCGTGATTCATCGCCTCCATGGAATTTTCAGACAGAGAACCGTGCATATTGATCCCTCGAAAAAACCCGGCTCCATCCGTCAGTGAAATTAAACAAAGTCATATTCAGCACGAGCATCCGGTCGTGACGCCGCAAGGAGCACCGAAAAATCCTCGCCTGAGCCCGACTCGACCTGCTTTGAGGTTGTTTGGTTTTCATTTCTGATAGTTTGTTTTGCCCAAAGTTAGGCTCCTACGGGCTTTCGACCACGAAGCTGTTGGAGGATTTTTCGATGCTTCTCAAGGGAGAACCGCTAACACCTCTTTTGAGGGAGGAAACAAAAGTGGCGCGGGAGCGCTGCATTGTTAGACTTCTGCCATGCGCGCCCGCGCACTAGTTCAGCCGGTTCATCCAGAACCCATCCGCAATTTACAACCAGCAGTGCGAGGTCAGCAGGTGGCTCGTCGTGCACCCGTGGGCGACGAAAGCGCTGCAAAACATCTGTTTAAATTGTCCCGTGATGTGATCCTTTCCCTGGATCGAATCGGGAACATCCTTTGTATTAACCAGCGCGGTGTCGAACTGAGCGGTTATTCAGAATCAGATTTGCGCGGAGCGAACATCTTTGAACTCCTGCTCCTTCCCGCGGACCGGGAGCTTGCTCGTGGACTGCTCGCGGACCTGCTGGAGGGCAGAGCGCGGCAATATCAGGTCCGCTGGAGAACCAAAGATAATGCCATTGTCCATTTCGATGGCGCATCGGTTCCCCTTCTCTCAGATAGCGGACAATTTTTGTCTACCCTTTGCACCTTGCGGGATGTGACCGAGCGCAAATCGGCGGAAGAAAAACTGCGCAAAAGCGAAGAGAAATATCGGGACCTGATTGAGATCTCACCGGACGCAATCTACGTCGTCGATGCCAACGGTAACTGTGTTCTAGGTAACCGTGCGGGCGCTGAGCTAGCTGGAATTCCAGAGGATGAGTTAATCGGCACGCCTATCTCGAATACCTATCTGCCCGAAGCACGCCACTTGTTTCGGGAGAGGCTCACGAAGTTAAAGATGGGAAGCATCGTACGATTCGAGAGAAAATTTGTGCGCAAAAACGGCGAAATCGTTCCCGTGGAAGTCTCCGTCTCCGCGATACGGGGCAGACACTTCCAGGCGATACTGCGCGATGTGAGCGAGCGGAAGAAAGCGGAAGCGCTGCTGACTGCAGAGAAGCGCGTGCTCGAGATGATCGCGACCGGTGTTCCGCTGAAACAGATTCTAAACGCATTGTGCCTGTTTATCGAAGAGCAGCGGAGCCACACGCTTGCTTCGGTATTGCTGCTGAATCCCGATGGTGTTCATCTGGATTGCATCGCAGGACCAAGTCTCCCCAAAGAATGGACGCAGCAGATGGAAGCTCTACCGATTGGACCCTGTGCCGGCTCATGTGGCACGGCGGCGTATCGGGGATGTCCGGTTATCGTCTCCGACATCATGACGGACCCGCTCTGGGACGTTCCGGAGCATCGAAGTGCGGCGTTGAAGCATGGACTGCAAGCCTCTTGGTCAAATCCGGTAGTCTCTTCGAAAGGAAAAGTCCTGGGCACTTTTTGCATGTACTATCGCGAGCCACGAACTCCCACCTCACAAGACCTGGAGTTAATCGAGTTGGCGACGCACCTGGTTCGCGTTGCGATTGAACGCGATCGCGCCCAGGAAGCGTTGCGCGCTTCGGAGCAAGTCGCCCGCGGCCAAGTCGAGGCATTGACTTATAGCCTGGATGTTCTCGCTACTGCGCCGGCACCAGACAAGTTCCTCGGACAAATGCTGAGTACGATCGGCCGCCTGCTCGATGCACAAAGCGTGATCCTTTGGTTACTGGACCACTCGAATGATTCGCTGGTCTTACGTGCATGGGCCGAGGGGACAAATTTTGTCAAGCTCGATGCGGAGCACCCATTCATAAAAAATCCTTCATCGTGGAAGGAGGACCCGGGACTTCGTGAGATGTTTTTTTCCGGCGCGCCTGTGGCTTGCGAAGACATCGACCGTGATCCTGACATTTCAGAAGAGCTTCGCGAATATTTGAAATCTGGGGGAACGAAGAGGTTCCTAAGAATTCCAACTCTGGTCGGCGGCCAGGTAAAAGGCTTCATCGGAATTCGTCACGGCGACCGGCGGCCGTATCGGCCGGAAGAGATCGAATTGGCACAAGCTCTGGCTCATCAGGCAATGCTGGCGATTCAGCTCAATGAGTTTGCCGAGCGCAGTCGGCAGGCAGCCGTTTTAGAAGAGAGAAATCGGATGGCGCGAGACATCCACGATACGCTGGCGCAAGGGTTCACCGGCGTAATCGTGCAATTGGAAGCTTTGGAGGATGCAATCGCCTGTTGTCGTCGTAAGGAAGCGAACCGGCATTTGCAGCGTGCCGGTCAATTGGCGCGTCAAAGTTTGAATGAGGCACGGCGATCCGTTCACGCGTTGCGGCCGCAAGCTTTGCAAGGCGGCAACTTTTGGGATGCGTTAAAAGGAATCATTAAGAACACAACGGCGGGAACTGCGCTTCACACAACTTTTAGTCTCCGCGGCAAAATGCGGCATCTGCCGTTGGTTTGGCAGCAAAACCTTATGCACATCGGACAGGAAGCGCTGACCAACGCCCTCAAATATGCGCGTCCGCGGAATTTTGAAACCAGGTTGACCTTCAACACAAAAGAACTTCGCCTTGAACTTCGGGATGACGGTGATGGATTCAAAGTCAAGGAGCGGCACGATGGACTCGGATTGGCCGGTATGCGTGAACGAGTTGAACAAATGGGCGGGACACTAAAGATCACCAGCGCGCGCGGCAAAGGCACGGACGTTGTCGTCACTCTCCCGTACAACGGCGACTCGATGTCGTGAAAACGAAACCTGCTCGCCAAACGGCGCGAAAACGCGCGGATCGTCTACCAGCCAGAGCGGATTCTCGAAAACGACGCATCGGAGTTCTGATTGCCGACGATCACAGCGTTGTGCGCGAAGGTTTGGTTTCGCTGATCGAACGTAAACCGGATATGACAGTTGTTGGCGAAGCCAGTAACGGTCGCGAGGCGGTAGATCTTTGGAAAGAGCATCGTCCCGATGTGACGCTTCTCGACCTGCGAATGCCTGAACTCGACGGGGTCGCCACCATCAAACAAGTCCGAGAGCACGATGAGAATGCGCGCATCATTGTCCTGACAACGTTCGATGGCGACGAAGATATCTATCGCGCGATTCAAGCAGGCGCCAAAGGCTATCTGCTCAAAGACGTGCCGCGCGAGGCATTGATGGATTGCATCCGCCGGGTGCACGCCGGTGAGACATGTGTTCCGCTACATCTCGCTGCCAAGCTCGCCGAACGCGTCAGCGGCGAAACGTTAAGCACGCGTGAAATCGACGTGCTCAAGTTGATGGCCCAAGGAAAAAGCAACAAAGAGATCGGCTCGGCACTTTTCATCAGCGAAGGCACAGTGAAGTCCCATGTCAAAGCCATCTTCGCGAAGATGAACGTCGTAAGCCGCACCGAAGCCGTTGCTACTGCCACCCGCCGCGGCCTGATTCAACTTTAGTTTTGAATCGCGCGCTGGCGGAGAATCACGCTAATTCGAATAGGATGGGTAGGCAGGGGTCCATTGAGTGGCGATGACTTGCCGGCGAAGTTCGTCCTCGGCCAACTCTGCGGCAACACCTTCCTTTTGCGCCTGGATCCCGACGGCAACGGCAATTTCGGCAGCTACTCGCCGCAGTTCAGTCAGTGGAGGCAATAGCGGCGCGGAGGAATTCTTTAGAGCAGGCGAATTTTGCGCTAGCGCTCGGGCTGCCGCAAGCATCGTTGGATCCGTGACACGGTTGGCGCGTGACGCAATGACACCGAGTCCAATCGCCGGAAAAATGTAAACATTGTTGCATTGCGCGATCGGGATCTTGCGCCCACCGTAATTAACGGGTGCGAAGGGAGAACCTGTCGCCACAAGCGCGCGTCCATCGGTCCAACGAATCAAATCTTCCGCTGTCGCTTCAGATTTTGTCGTGGGATTGGAGAGCGGAAAAATGATTGGGCGTCCCACCTTACGAGCCATTTCGCGGACGGTCGCTTCCGAAAAAGCGCCGCCGACGGTTGAAAGACCGATGAGAATTGTTGCATGAATTTGTCCGATCACGTCAGCCAGACCGACCTTTCCGTTGCACGTTCCAGGCCAGCCGGCGACGCGGTTCTCAGGTTGCGCATAAACCATTTGGTCTGGAGTGAGATCTTTCCGGCCCGTATACAGAACGCCTTTGCTGTTAACGAGCCAGAACCGGTTGCGCGCTTCCTCATCACTTAGTCCTTCTTCTTTCATTGCTTCGCGCAATCCATCAGCAACCCCAATGGCGGCCGAGCCTGCACCGAAAATGACGATCTGTTGGTCCTTTAAATTCTTTCCAGTGACTTTGATCGCGCTCAAAATCGCGCCGAGGGCGACAGCCGCAGTTCCCTGGATATCGTCGTTAAAGGTCAAGAGTCGGTCGCGATAGCGTTCGAGAATCGGCCGCGCGTGCGGATTCGCGAAATCCTCCCATTGCAGACATGTATCCGGGAGTTCCTGTTTCACTGCTTCCACGAATTGCTCGATAAAGGCGAAGTAATCGTCGCCAGTGATCCGCTCATGACGCCAGCCGAGGTACTCAGGATCGTTGAGCCGCTCCGTGTTGTTCGTTCCTACGTCCAACACGATCGGCAACGTTCGTTCCGGACGAATTCCGCCAATCAGCGTGTAAAGGGACAGCTTGCCGATCGGGATACCCAGTCCGCCAACACCCTGATCACCAATACCAAGAATGCGCTCCCCGTCGGTCACGACAATCACGTCAACGTTCGGATTCGGCCGGTTCCGCAAGAGGTGAACGATAAAATCACGCTGAGGGTAGGAAATGAACATGCCTCGCGGCCTGCGATAGATGTGACTGAATTGCTGACAAGCCAATGCAACAGTTGGCGTGTAAACAATTGGCGTCATTTCCTCGATGTGATCGAGAAGAAGGCGATAGAAGAGGACCTCGTTGTTGTCCTGCAGCGCGCGCAGATAGATGTGTCGCTCCAGATCGTCGTCTTTTCGCTGGTAAGCTTCATAGGCACGGACGACTTGCTCTTCCAACGTCTCTACGAGCGGCGGGAGCAGTCCGTGCAGACCAAACTGGCTGCGCTCTTCTTCGGTGAACGCTGTACCCTTGTTCAGCAATGGAGTGTCGAGAAGGTCCATCCCCCGCGGAATTCTCGGCGAGACCACTTCTGCGACTCGTTCTGCGATTGGCTCCGCCATATTTTCACACACTTTCAGTGACGACTCCCAGATTCGTAGCGGAAAAGCCTGACGCCCGCCAGATCAATCAATTTGTCGCCGCTGCGCTTTTGCTACAGTCGGACTGCGTTGTTTCGGATTTAATTCGCTCCCTCGAAAGAGAGATCGCGAATCAACACCGAAGTGGGATTGCAAAATCCTGCGTACGCGAAATGGCAGCGCTACGGGCGCTGACGACGTTGCAGGCGATGAAAACAAACACTCTTCCGAGAGCGACTGAGCAGATCCGTTCTTACATGCAACTTCAGCGGCAGATACACGACGCGTTACGCGTCGAACATCCGGAATGGGTGAAGTCCAACGGTGATTGCCCTACGTGCGACTCTTACGAATCGCGCCTTGCTGAGTTGCTCGGACTCGCCTCGCCGAACACGGATCGATTGATCGCCTGATTAAATACGACGAAAAAATCATGAGTGGCACACAACACGGCTCCTGGCGTTTGCGGGAGGCCGCTCCATTCTGGTTTGCTATTTCCAGCCCATTAATTGGATTCATATTCGGTCTGCTCGGCGCATGGTTCGTTACCTGGATGACGACGTAGGCACGACACCAAAAACTGATTGTGTGAGCAGACATCTGACATTCGTCTCCCGAAAGGGAGATCAAAGGGCGCTACTTAGGTAGCACGATAAAATCTTACGGACGCGTAATGGCCGCGGAGCGGATCGGGTAGGAAATTGTAGCCATGAAAAAGATTAAATTAATCACGTTAGCAGGCACTACTCTCGTAGGGCTTAGTCAGCTGGTGTGGGCGGGACCTCGAGGCGGCGGAGGCGGAATCGGCGGCGGCGGTCACGTCGGCGGTTTTTCCGGCAGCGCTCACTTTAGCGGCGGCCATGTCAGCAACTACGCTGGTGGCATTCGCGCGGCGCCGGCGTTCTCCGGCGGTAGCGCACGCTTTAGCGGTCGAAGTGTCGGTGCAGTAACTCGAACACCTCAGCAGTTCTATTACTACAGTGGCGCTCGCACGTCTGGACTCACACAACACGCGTTTGTCCAACACGCGCCCGATCGATCCACAACTCCACATGCTGGCAGCAGGGCAACCATAACTCGTGAACAAAATCGCACGAGCTCGATAGCAGGCCCGAGTCGGGTTTCAAATCCACGGACTTCGACCACCGCAAACCGGTTGATCGCGGCAAATCGCAAGTCATTCATCAAGAATCACGCATCCGTGCGTCATGATCCGAACTGGCACCGCAACTGGGATCGGCACCATGCGCATTTCACAACGGAAAGGTCTTTGTCTTCATCAATGGCTTTTGGTGGGGAGTGGATCCGTGGTTCTATCCCTACTACGCTTACGGATACCCGTACGATTACTACAGCTATCCGTACGACTACTACTCCGGCTATTACCCATACGACTACTCCGCTTATGATTATCCGTATGCCAACCGTGCGATGGTGAGCGAAGTCCAGTCGGACCTTGCGCAGCTCGGTTATTACCGTGGAGCGATCGACGGGATTCTAGGCGATCAAACCGAGGATGCTCTCGCGCGTTATCAACAGAACCACGACCTAAGCGTAACAGGCACGCTTACGGCGGCGACGCTTCAATCACTCGGATTACCTCAGACCGCGGGCTAGGCACAAACAGCGTTTCATCCCGTCAAACTTCTAAAACACGACAAACGAAAGGAAGATAATGAAAAAACTAAATGGAAAAGTTGCGGTGGTAACAGGTGCGTCGAAAGGAATTGGCGCTGGAATCGCGAAACAGTTGGCGGCCGAGGGCGCCGCGGTGGTGGTCAATTACGCGTCATCAAAATCGGACGCGGACAAAGTTGTCGATGAAATCGCAAAAGGCGGCGGAAAGGCTCTCGCCGTTCAAGGCAGCGTTACGAAAAAAGCCGACGTCGAGAAACTTTTCACCGCCGCGGAAAAAGCGTTTGGCAAGATCGACATCCTCGTGAACAACGCTGGTGTCTACGAATTCTTGCCGCTGGAGGAAGTAAACGAGCAACATTTCCACAGACATTTCGATACAAATGTTCTTGGGATGCTTCTCGTGACTCAAACGGCACTCAAGTACTTCAATCCCTCGGGCGGAAGCATTATCAACATCGGTTCCCTCGCCAGTTCACTGACTCCGCCAACGGCGGTGGTTTATAACGCTACCAAGGGTGCGGTCGACGCGATCACGGGGACGCTGGCGAAAGAGCTTGGGCCGCGCAAGATTCGCGTCAATTCCATCAATCCCGGCATGGTGATAACGGATGGGGTCGTCTCCGCCGGATTCCATGAAAGCGACTTTCGGAAAGTTCTCGAATCACAGACACCACTCGGGCGTATTGGTCAGACCGACGACATCGCGCCTGCCGCGGTGTTTTTCGCGTCAGATGATTCGAAATGGATCACGGGCGAAACGCTAGTCATTTCGGGCGGTCTCCACTAATTAAAAACGTCACACAAATGACACGTGACAAAGATGGTCTGAACTTGTGGAATCAGGCGGCAGGCGGGAGTAGGCTCGACGATCAGAGAACAACGGAGGATAAAATGAACAAACCCAATTCGAAAAAAACAGCGGAGCTATTGCAGAGACGCGATGCTCCGCTCGCCACCCGAACAGATCTGTCGCATGCGGCCACCAAAGACATAAGCGGAGCGATGAATGCCATTCTAGCCGATGTGTTCGCGCTCTACGTGAAGACGAAAAATTTCCACTGGCACATGAGCGGCCCACATTTTCGCGACTATCATTTGCTTTTGGACGAGCACGCCGATCAACTTTTTGCGATGACAGATCCAATCGCGGAACGCGTTCGTAAGCTCGGGGGGCTCACATTGCATTCTATCGGAGAGATCTCTCGCACTCAGCGGATCCTCGATAACGATGCCGATTACGTCGAGCCTTTGGACATGCTCGCGGAGCTGGCTGACGACAACAAGACCCTGGCCGCGCGCCTTCGTGAGGCTCACAACATGTGCGACGAGCATCGCGACGTTGCCACCGCGAGTCTGATCGAAGTTTGGATCGATGAAACCGAGCGTCGAACATGGTTTCTCTTTGAAGCCACGCGTCGGATGAATTGATCCGGAACGAAACAAACATCCAGGAGGAAGACCCATGCCATATGTAACAGTTGAAGAAGAAAACGGAGCTAACGTCGAGATCTATTACAAAGACTGGGGCAGCGGTCAGCCGATTGTGTTCAGCCACGGCTGGCCTCTCTCGGCGGATGATTGGGACCCGCAGATGCTTTTTTTCATCAGCAAAGGTTTCCGCGTCATTGCGACCGATCGGCGCGGACACGGTCGCTCGACTCAAACCGGCGGCGGACACGACATGGACCATTATGCCGACGATCTGAAGGCCGTCATCGATCATCTCAACCTGAAGGATGCGATTCACGTCGGCCATTCGACCGGTGGCGGCCAGGTGGTGCGTTATCTCGGCCGTCATGGCGACAAGAACGTGGCGAAGGCGGCGATCATCAGCGCCGTGCCGCCGCTAATGCTGAAGACTCCGGCCAATCCGCTAGGCCTTCCCAAATCGGTTTTCGACGATCTCCAGGCACAGCTCGCGGCCAACCGCGCCAAGTTTTGTTACGACCTGCCGGCCGGCCCGTTCTACGGGTTCAACCGTCCCGGCGTGAAAACGATCGAGCCTGTCGTTTGGAACTGGTGGCGCCAAAGCATGATGGGCGGCGCCAAGGCTCATTATGACGGCATCGTCGCGTTCTCACAGACCGATTTCACCGAAGACCTGAAGAAAATCTCGGTGCCGGTTCTGGTCATGCATAGCGAGGACGACCAGATCGTGCCCTATCAGGCTGCGGGTCCACTCTCAGCCAAGCTCCTGAAAAACGGCACGCTGAAGACGTACGAGGACTACCCGCACGGCATGATCACCACGCAAGCCGACGTCATCAATGCCGACCTGCTCGCGTTCATCAAATCGTAGTTTGATATTCATGAAAGTCGACGGGTGTCCACACGCGTCTGAAGTTTGCAGCTATGCGGAGCTTGAGCGACAGACCCACAATGCCCTCCAATACAGCCGCGCTTTCAATGCGGTCGCTGGCGTCGTCGCTGCCTATGGAACCGCCGAGGACCCGCGCGCCTATGCGGAGAAGGTCGCCCACCGTTTATGTCCGAACATGCTCCCGTATACCATCGGCACCGGGCCGCCTTCAGCTTTGCCGAGTAGAACCGTCGTTCCCTGACAGACAACGCGCCGAACGTCATGTTGTCGTTCGCCTCGAACACTCCTGTCCGTCTGGGCATTGGCAAAGAGTCGGTCACCTCGAAACCGTCGAAGGTGTTCCCGTATGTCCCTTCTGCCTTGTGAGCAAGTCAAGGAGTAGGTCGCGCTTCGTTATTAACGGCGATTTTCTTTACCAAACCCGTCTATGCCGGCGTCTCATTCTTCACCTGTTGTCGAAGGGTTAACAACTGTCCCAAGCTGTTTCGGTCCGAAGGAAACGATGGATCGACTGGAAAACGAGGTTCGCTCGAATGGAATGGATGTGTTTGTGCGCGTCGATCACGCCGTCGGCGCTGCGAAAGTAGGACTGACCATGCGACCAACTGAACTCATTATTTTCGGGACCGCGCGCGGCGGCACGCCGCTGATGCAGTCGGTTCAGACAATTGGAATCGATTTGCCGTTGAAGGCACTCGTCTGGGAGGACGCAGCAGGCAAAACGTGGATTTCCTATAACGAACCTGGCTGGATTGCGCAACGACACGGCGTATCCGACGCACAACCAGTTGTAACTAAAATGGCCGACCTATTCGGTGCGATATCGAGAAAGGCGGCAGGCGCTGACTGACAGAGGGAACTGCCTATGATTGAAGAAAGAGAAACACTGCAAATGACTGGGCAATTTCTCACCAAGAGAGTCGATGGCTCGATTTACTTGATCGTTGCGCTTGCCGTCGTCTTAACGATTCTCGGGATTAGAGTGCTTTGCGCTAGTGTTGAGTCAGAAATCCCCGCCAACAGCAGTCAAACAACCGCCGATGCCGACTGGTCGGAACTGATTGCAAGCATGGACAAGATGCACATGGCCATGGGAGCGATTAGGCGATCCGGCAACAGCGATGTCGATTTTGTTAGATTGATGCTGCCGCATCATCAGGCGGCGATCGATATGGCGAAAACAGAACTCTTGTACGGCAAGGATCCGGAAATGCGGAGACTGGCGCAGGAAATCATTACCGACCAACAACTCGAAATTGAATTGATGCAGCGTTGGCTGAAACAACAACATACAAATTAATGTGAGAACAATCCGTTGGTTCTTGCTTCTTAGTCTATGGATGCCGGCGATGGCACAACAGGCTCCGTGGGCACGGCAAAACATTCCGGCTTCCACTCATGATCGCGTTTATACGGCCGACCAAACTTCGAACACGATTTCGGTGATCGATCCAGGCGAAAACAAATTGCTTGGTGTGATCAGGCTGGGCGACCCCGTGCCTGGAGCGCTGAGTCCGCTTTACAAAGGACAGCTTCTCGTTCACGGAGTCGGTTATTCGTCCGATAGCAAAACCTTGGCTGTCGTTTCAGTCGGATCAAATTCCGTAACGCTGATCGACACTGCTACGAACAAAGTTAAAGGCACTGTTTACGTCGGCCGTTCGCCCCATGAAGGCTTCTTCACTCCGAACGGACGTGAGTTGTGGGTGACGGTGCGCGGTGAGAATTACGTGTCGCTGATGATCCCGCTCAGATGAAGGAGATGCGCCGCATCGAACTAGCGAATGGGCCGGGCATGACCATGTTTGGGCCTGATGGTAGGTATGCCTTCGTCTGCTCCAGCTTCACCCCGGAACTCGCCGTCATCGATGTAGCGTCGCATAAGATCGTCAAGCGATTACCGCAAGTCAGTCCGTTTTCGCCAAACATCGCAGTCACTCCGGAAAATGACGAAGTCTGGATCACGTTGAAAGACGTCGGCAAAGTGCAGATCTACAGCGCGAAGCCACCGTTCGACCAGAAAGCGGTGTTGGATACCGGGTCGATCACAAATCACGTGAACTTTGCGAACAATCGCAACGGGAAATTCGCATATGTGACCATTGGAGGGGCGAACGAAGTTAAAGCGTTCCGAAGAGGCGCCATGCCGGAATTGGTTGCGACTATTCCGGTAGGAGAACTTCCGCATGGGATCTGGCCGTCAGGCGATGGCTCGCGAGTTTACGTCGCGTTAGAAAACGGCGAACACTGCGTTGCGATCGATACCGTAACCAACAAAGTCATCGCTAATATCCCGATTGGACAAACGACGCAAGCCTTAGTCTATGTGCCCAACGCTGTCCCAACCGGTTCCGGTACAGAAAATTTGGTGCCGCTTGGTGTCGCTGCGAACACAGCGCGACTGCACTTGGAGGCCAGCGGAACCGTATTGCCAGATGCCCAGGCATCAGTAGCGGTAAATTCACTCGGCCTATTGGATCTTATTCAAATTGCGGCGAGAGGACTTTTGCCGCGGACGGGGTATCAGGTCTATCTGGCCGAATCTAATCAGTCGCCCTTCGGTAAACTTGAGCCACTTGCTGTTCTCAAAACAAATCCAGATGGCGCAGGTATTGTTCAGGCAATCGGACCATTGAAGTTCGTGGGAGGCAAGGATTCAAACTCTTCCACACCTCAACGGTTTTTAGTCGTTACAGACATCAAAGATTCATCGCAAGTGGTTTTGCGGCAAAGTAATCAGACGGGAAATTTCGACCACTAATAATCGGTCTGGGTACCGAATCTTTCGCGCTCAGAGACACACGTTGAAGAAATCGCTTTGCTACGCAAGTTCATCGAAAAACCAGGCATGCGTTTCTCGATCCGGGCTTTGTCGTGAACTTCTCTTGTGCCCCGAACTGCTCCTCCGGTTCGAACCAAATGCGAAGCCTGTTTCGGCGCGACCCTGAAACCACCACGCGAGACGCGTGCGCTTTCCGGAATTGCAATCCGTGACATCCGGGCAATCCGCGGCTTTCCTGACACCAAGATGATCGAGACAAATGAATCCATCGAAAAGCGAATCGCGCGACTGCATTCAGGCGGCATCATCGACATGCATTTCGATTTGCCGATGGATTTGTACGAAAAACGGGAGCGCAAGGATGTTCTGGAAACAGATTTTTTACCGACGCTCGAAACGGGAAACATCTCTGTTATCGGCGCGGCGATTTATATTGAGGATCGTTACCTTCCGGATACCAGCTTACGCGTGGCGCTTGATCAAATCGCTCGATTGTATGCCGAAACAGCAGCGTCGCAGCGGTTCGCGATTTGCAAAAGCTATGGCGAAATCCAGGAAGCGCACAGAACAGGTCGAATCGCGCTAGTCATCACGATGGAGGGAGTTGAGCCGCTAGGTACAGACTTGAATCAATTGCGTGTGTTTTATGAGCTCGGCGTGCGCTCAATGGGCCTTACTCACGCGCGAACTAATGCGGCAGGACACGGCGGAATGTTCGCAGCGAGCGGTTCACCACAAGAAGGTCTCACTGCGTTTGGTCATGACGTGGTGCGTGAATGCGAGATACTCGGGATAATCGTTGATCTTGCGCATATCAATCCAGCCGGGTTTGAAGAAATTCTGTCGATGACAACAAAGCCGCCCATCGTCTCGCACACGAACGCCCGCTGTTACTACAACATCGAGCGTAATATCAGTGATGAACAGATCAAGATGATTGGGGAACACCGCGGGGTGATCGGCGTGAATTCCATCCTCGTGAGCCCGCAAGCAGAAGAAAGCACCCTTGATCGGTACGTCGATCACATCGAGCACATCGCGAATTTGATCGGCATCGATGGCGTTGGGATTGGCTTTGATTTCTTCGAGTTCATCTACAGGCAATGGCCAGACTCGCGGCAGAAAGAGCTCGCCGCAAAATTAACGACGCCGCATTTCATTCGCGACCTAACAAACCATTCGCATGCGCGCAACCTCACCTGGCGGTTGATTGAGCGGGGATTCAGTGACACTGACATAGAAAAGATTCTGCGCGGAAACTGGCTGCGTATTTTCGAAGAAACGTTGAACGGTTAAACCGTTGAAGCGCAAAAGACGGCTGCTGCTCAAGTAGTGTAGAACACCCACAAACCGCACTGAGGGCTCTGGCGCGGTTTGTTCTTGCATGTGCCCGCTTCGACGCTTTAACGCTTTAACGCTTTAACCTTCAGCTTGCCTTGAAATTCATTAATCTGACCAGGCGCACGGAGATCGGCGCGAATTCGTACTATCTTGAGATGGGCCGTCATCGGATCGTGCTTGATTCCGGGATGCATCCGAAAAACACGGGCGAGGATGCGTTGCCGCTTTTCAAGGCAATCGCCGACCACGAGATCGAGGCGATACTAATTTCGCACTCGCATCAAGATCACATCGGCACGTTGGCTTTGGCCATGCGACGCTTTCCAGGCGCACAAGTCTTTATGACCGACACCACGGCCGAGGTCGGCAGCGTCCTTTTGCACAATTCGGTGAATGTGATGACGCGACAACGGGAAGAAATCGGAGAAATGTCATATCCCCTTTTCACGCATCGGGAAATCGATCGCGCTTCAGGGCGCTGGCGATCGTGTCCCTTGCGCCAGCAAATCTCCATTGCCGGCGAACGCGCGCCGCGTCGCGACAAAGACGCGTTGACGTTTGAATTTTTTGACGCAGGACACGTGCTTGGCTCGACCGGAGTAATGCTGCGCGCCGAGGGGCAAACGGTTTTTTACACCGGCGATGTCAATTTCGATGATCAAACGATCATGCAGGCGGCGGGTTTCCCCGAGGATAAGATCGATGTCTTGATCATGGAATGCACCCGGGGAGATCACGCAACACCCGACGGCTGGAACCGCACCAGTGAAGAGCAACGCCTGGCGGAAGCGCTTTGTGTCGCTTTCGAGCGCGACGCCTGCGTACTGATACCGGTGTTCGCGTTGGGCAAAACACAGGAGATTCTCGCGATGCTCTACAAGTTTAGGCGTCAACGGCTCCTCCCCGAATTTCCGATTTATATTGGCGGTCTCAGTTCGAAATTCACCGACATCTATGATCGCCGCGCGCAGACGACGCGTCGGCAATTGCCCGGCCTGAAACTGATGAGGGAAGTGGCGCCGTTCATTCTAAACGATGAAACGGTACGCGATGCGCCCGTGCGCGGCGGACGCGTGTACGTTCTCTCCAGCGGCATGATGATTCCGAAAACGCTCTCGAATGTTTTTGCCAGACGAATTATTGAGAATCCGCAGCACTCCATCTTCTTTGTCGGTTACGCCAATCCGGAGTCACCCGCCGGCCTGCTGAGGGATGCGGGGACCGGTGGCGAGGTGGCGCTCAATCTCGATAAACCGCCACAACGTATCCGGTGTCGCATCGAACAGTTTCAGTTCAGCGCGCATGCGACACGCGAGTCGCTGGTAGCGTATGCAAAAAAGATTTCAGCAAAGAAAATTCTGCTCGTGCACGGCGACCTGCCGGCAGTCGAGTGGATGCGCGGGATACTATCGAAGGAGCTTCCCAGTTCGGAGGTAATTGTGCCTACGCCAGGTGTTGACCTGGAATTGTGAGAGGTGAGTGAGCCAGCTTAACTTGAAGGCCACCTTTCACATCTGAGATCTACTGAATGAAAATCGCGAGCTGGAACATCAACTCGCTGCGCAAACGCCAGGACCGCTTGTTCGCATGGCTTGAAGCAACTGAACCGGACGTTGTCTGCCTGCAAGAGACGAAATGCCCGGATGACCAATTCCCGGCGCTCGCGTTGCAAGTAGCAGGTTATCGGTCGGCGTATCACGGCGAGAAATCGTACAACGGTGTGGCGATTCTTGCGAAGACCGAGCTGTGTGAGATCCGACCGTCGCTTTGCGATGAGGTGGTCGATCCGCAGGCGCGCGTGATCGCGGCGACCATCGGTCAGCTTCGCGTGTTCTCGATTTACGCACCGAACGGACAAGCCGTTGGCTCACCGGCCTATGAATACAAACTGCAATGGTATCGGCGGCTCCGAGACTGCGTGGCGAAAGAAAAATCCGTCGATGTGATCGTGTGCGGGGATTTTAACGTCGCCCCGGAAGACATTGACGTTTACGACGCGAATCTCTGGCGAGGAGCCATTATGGCTTCTAATGGCGAACGTACTGCGTTTCGAGAATTATGCAGTCTTGGCCTGCGTGACACGCTTCGAATCCATCACAAAGAAAGCGATCTGTTCAGTTGGTGGGATTATCAGATGCGAGGCTTCGAAAAAAATCGCGGACTGCGGATCGACGCAATTCTGGCCAGCGAAAGTTTGGTAGAAAACTGCGTCGCGTCGAGGATTGATCGCGAAATGCGGGGCGGGAAAGATCCTTCCGATCACGCGCCCGTCTGGGCGGAGTTTTCGTCATGACTCCGTCATCCCAAGCGGAGTCGAGGGATCCCGTGGCATTATCTCCAGCTACAATTACGGGATTCTTACTCGCTCGCTCGCTCAGAATGACGGTTATTTAAATTGAACGTTTGTGAACCGAACTAAACACCTTCGCGTTTCGAATCTGCCGCCGAAGCCGCTTTTGATCTGGGATGGCGAATGTCATTTTTGCCGGTTATGGATCGAGCGCTGGCGCGAAATCACGGCGGGTAAGGTCGAGTATGCCACTTACCAGGAAGCGGCTGCGCGTTTTCCAGAAGTTTCAGTCGATCAATTTCAGCATGCCATTGTTTTCATCGAGCCGGACGGCCAAGTGTTCTTCGCAGCGGAAGCGGTGTATCGCTCGCTAGCCTCTCAGCGTTCGCGAGAATGGCTGGCGTGGAGCTACGATCACCTGCCCGGATTCGCCACTGTTTCCGAAACCGGCTACCGCTTCATCGCTCACCACAGAACCTTTGCGTCGGCGTTTACGGGATTCTTCTGGGGCAAAGACGTGCGCCAGCCGACTTACTTTTGGGCACGCCGCTGGTTTCTGCGGGCTCTGGGCGCAATCTATCTGATCGCGTTCGTGTCGTTTTGGGTTCAAGTGGACGGCCTTGTTGGCAGCGACGGCATGTCGCCCGTCAATCAGTTTCTACCGGCAGCTCACGCACAAATCGGGCGAGACGCTTACGCTCTGTTGCCGACGCTTTGCTGGTTTAATTCGAGCAATGCCTTCCTTCATTTGCTTTGTGGCAGCGGCGTTCTTTTTTCATTGCTTTTGATCTTCGGAATCGCACCGGCGCTTTCGCTTCTCGCGCTTTTCGTCCTTTACCTGTCGCTCACGATCGCGGGACAAATTTTTTTCAATTTCCAATGGGACGTGCTGCTCTTGGAAACCGGCTTTCTATCGATCTTCTTCGCACCGTGGCGACTGTGGCCACGGGAATTGAAGTGGTGGCCGGGGTCATTCGGCTTCGCGCAGCTACGGCGTGACAAGCCGCCCCGGGCTACAGCTTCGCCGGTCTCCCGCGCAGGTTTGTTTTTGCTCAAGCTTCTTCTGTTCAAACTGATGCTGATGTCCGGCATAGTGAAATTAACCAGCGGCGATGATAGCTGGTGGAACCTCACGGCGCTGGATTATCATTACTGGTCCCAACCGTTGCCAACAGTCTTCGGCTGGTGGGCAGACAAAAGTCCGGAATGGCTCAAGCATTTTTCCGTGGCGTTTTGTCTCGTAGTGGAAATCATCGTGCCGTTCTTCATCTGGGCACCGCGACGGCTGAGGCTGATTGCTGCCGGACTGCTGATTTTTCTCCAACTTGCGATCGCGATTACGGGCAATTACTGCTTTTTCAATCTGCTCACGATCGCGTTGTGCTTATTGCTCATCGATGATTCTGTAGCCGCCTCGCTGTGTCGAGGCGTTTTTCCGCACCGCGTTCCGATCACGGCGACGCAGCGCCGTGCCTGCAGCAGCGCGCCCGGCGGTCGCGCCCTATCAGATCGGGTGTGCACGTATGCGGCTATTGCTGTGATAATCGTGACGCTGCCCGTCAATGGGTGGTTGATTTTCAGTGCGTTTAGACCGCTGGCCCACCCGCCAAGTGCGTTGACGATTCTCTACGACCGCTTGGAAGCGTTTCGAATTGTGAATGGATATGGCCTGTTTCGCGTGATGACAAAGGACCGCAGCGAGATAGTGATCGAAGGCAGCGCCAACGGCATCGATTGGCTGCCGTATGAATTCAAGTGGAAACCGGGCGACATAAAGCGCGCCCCTGGCTGGTGCGCGCCACACCAACCTAGGCTCGATTGGCAGATGTGGTTCGCCGCATTGGAAACACCGCGGGAAAATCCGTGGTTCATCGCCCTTGTCTTCCGATTACTCCAGGGCTCGCATGATGTGACCCGCTTGCTGGCACGCGACCCATTCCCCGATAAACCGCCGCGCTACGTCCGAGCGATGTTTTATCGATACCGCTTTACAACATTGGACGAGCTTCGCCAGACCGGCGCGTGGTGGAAACGTCAGGAGCGTCGCGAATATTTGCCAACACTCTCGGTGGACCAGTTTCGGTGAAAACGGCGCCAGCCTTGAGAGGCACGCGTTGCCGCGTATATTCGCCTCCCGATGGCGAAGGAAGAACAGATCGTCACCGAAGGCACTGTGACCCAGGTGTTGCCCGGCACCATGTTTCGTGTCGATCTTCCCGGCCAACGCAACGTTCTTGCCCATATCTCGGGTAAAATGCGCAAGCACTTCATCCGAATCGTGCCCGGCGACAAAGTTTCAGTGGAGCTTTCGCCGTACGATCTGACAAAGGCGCGAATTATTTTCCGCGAACAGTGATTGTCCGTTTCTTCGGTTTGGAAAGAGCTTGAACGGCCGAATATTCGCGGGAACAAGACCGCTTTAACGGCGAAACGCGTTTACCCTTTTAGCGACAACTGAATGTTTGCCGATTTACCAAAGCACGCGGATAGTCGTAACTAACAAAACAACGGGAGATTACCAATGGCAGAAGAAAATAAAACAGGAGAACAGACACCATCGGCCACCGGCGATGCGCAGAATAAATTGCACAGCAGTAGGGACCATGCCCGTAAGGCAGCGGAAGACTTGAAATCAGCCGCCGGCGCTTTTGCGGAAGAATACCGCGGGAAAGCGGAACAGGCCTGGGGTGAAGCACGTGGCAAAGCGGGACAAGCTTGGGGAGATGCCACGAGCCGCGTTCGCACGTTTCAGGAAGATGCGGAGCATTACGTGCGCGAAAATCCGACAAAAGCGGTATTCACGGCACTCGGAATCGGATTCGCACTGGGTCTGATCTTCCGGCGCTGAGTCGGAAAGCGCTCGACGATGAGTAGCGAGAGCCCTGGATCTCGCAATCCTGCGGGGCATTCCGGTTTGCTCGAGAACGCGCTCGCGTTGTTAAGCGCAGCTGTGGAGTTTTTCGAGACCCGGTTTGCGCTCCTTGCCAAGGAATCCAAGTCGGCTGCGGTGCAGATGTTGATATTGATCGCTTCCCTGGTCGTAGCTATGGCGCTCTCTGTAATGGGCTATGTTTTCCTGGTTGTCAGTGCAATTGTCGGCCTTGCCTATCTGCTCGGGACATCGTGGCCTTGGGTAGCGCTGATGGTAGCTGTGCTGCATTTCATCATTGCGCTGCTGTGTTTGCTGATTGCGCGCAACCGCATCACCAAACCGTTATTTCGCGCAACGCTTGACGAATTAAAGAAGGATCGCGAATGGCTGAAGAATCTGAATCAATCGACGCGTTGAAAACGGAGATTGCGCATTCCCGTGAACGCCTGACCTGCGATTTGCGTGGCCTCCGCTATGAATTGGATTTCCCGGCGAAATTCCGCAGGTCGTTCCGAAAACAGACGGGTTCCTGGCTCTCTGCGGCAGCCGCAGTCGGGGCGCTCATTGCGTTAGCGCCAATGCGGAAGAAGAAAATCTATGTCGATGCAAGGGGCCAGCGCAGGAGCGGCAAAAAGCTGATGGAAACAGGCGTTGCGCTGGCGGCTATGAAACTGGTAACAAACCTGGCCCGGCCGGTGATTGTGGAGTTTGTCAAAAACCGGTTTTTTTATTCTGGCGAACCGTCGCGCGGCAAGAAATAATGCGCGTCTGTCCGTGGATCCTACGTGGGCCCATGAGATGGATGAGTTTTTTGCCGCATGATGTCACAGGTTTCAGCCCCTGGAATCGACTCGCATCCGCTTCCGCACGTCGATAATTATCTCCAAGTCGGGCAAAAAGCGGGCGCTTCGGACGTTCACCTCGGCGTCGCCGCACCACCCACCTGGCGAGTGCACGGAACACTGGAGGCAATGTGGCCGGACGCCCCGATCCTAACCGGGGAACAAACCGTGTCGCTGGCGGAGACGTTCATGCCCGAAGGAAACAAAGAGGAACTCAACGTACGCGGTGATTCTGACTTTGCCTATGAAAACGATTACGGTCGTTATCGGGTCAGCGTGGTCCGACAGCGATTAGGCATCGACATTGTCTTTCGTCTTGTCAACACACACGTCCGCACAATGGACGAACTCGAATTGCCCCAGTACCTGAAGTTACTCACCCGTTATCAGAACGGGCTGATCCTTGTCACCGGTTCGGTGGGCTCCGGCAAATCAACGACGCTCGCTGCCATGATCCAGCAGATAAACATGGAGCGGCACGATCATATCATCACGTTGGAAGACCCCATCGAATACGTTATTCACTCAAAGAATTGTCACGTGAGCCAACGCGAAGTGTTCACGCACACAAAGTCGTTCTCCGCGGCGCTTCGCGCTGCGCTGCGCGAGGATCCGGACGTGATCATGGTGGGTGAAATGCGCGACCTAGAAACGATTTCACTCGCCATCACTGCGGCCGAGACCGGGCACCTTGTTCTGGCAACACTGCACACGGCAAATGCGTCGCGCACCCTGGCCCGGGTACTGGACGTGTTTCCGCCGGAGCAGCAGGAACACGTCCGTGTGATGGTCGCCGAATCACTGCGCGGCGTCATCAGTCACCAACTAATACCGCGAAAGGATGGAACCGGCCGCGTGCTCGCATTGGAGATTCTCACTAATACGTCGGCTGTAGCGAACGTCATTCGCGAAAACAAAACATACCTGTTGCCGGGAATTATTCAGACCGGAAAGAAACAAGGCATGCGTTTGATGGACGATGCGTTGATCGATCTCTACGACCGTGGTTTGATCAGCGCAGAAGACGCCTATGTCCGCGCCGACCAAAAACATGTCCTGCAGCAGCACCTGAAAATGTAAGCGAACACACAATGGCTGACCTTGACCAATTCCTGCAAATCGTCGTCCGCCAGGGCGCATCGGATTTACATATCGCCGAAGGGCAACCACCAAAGATACGCACGCACGGCGACATCATGCCGATCCGATCGGAGCCGACGTCGCATGAAGAAGCCACGCGAATGTTGAGCGAAGTTTGCGGCACGCGTAACTGGGAAATGTTCGAGCAGCACGGCGATCTTGATTTTGCCTACCAGATGGATGAGCACTCGCGATTTCGCAGCAACTACTTTAAGCAGTCGGAAGGTTATGCCGCAGCATTCCGCCTAATTCCGACCAAAATCTCGACACTCGAAGAACTGGGTATTCCGATAGTGGTTAAAGACCTTGCCTACTTGCGCGGCGGACTTGTCCTGGTCACCGGTCCAACAGGTTCAGGCAAAACAACTACGCAGGCTGCGCTAATCGACTTCATCAATGAGAATTTTTCCAAGCACGTTATTACGATCGAAGAACCGATCGAATTCGTGCATGGCAATAAGCGCAGCATCATCACTCAGCGGGAGGTTCCCACCAATTCGATTTCATTCGCCGCCGGGCTTAAGGCCGCCTTGCGTGAAGACACCGACATTGTACTGGTCGGCGAGATGCGTGACTTGGAAACGATCTCACTCGCTTTGACCGCAGCCGAAACCGGTCTCCTGGTGTTTGGCACGCTGCACACAAACAACGCGCGCAAGACCGTGGACCGGATGGTGGACGCTTTCCCCGCGGACCGGCAGCCACAGGCGCGCGCCATGCTGGCGAACTCACTTCGTGGCGTGGTAGCGCAGTTGCTTCTGAAAAGGTCGGATCGGCCCGGGCGGATCGCTGTGAACGAAATTCTGATCTCTAACGCAGCGGTCGCCGCAATCATTCGCGAAGGTGCCACACACAAACTCCAGGACGTGATCGTCTCCGGCAGAGCCCAGGGCATGCAATTCATGGATGACGCCATTTGGTCGCTACTGGAAAAGGGCATCGTCTCTGCGCACGAAGCGTTCATGAAGGCGATCGACAAAAGCCGCTTCAAACCGTTTCTTTCGCCCGAAGAGGAAGCACTTGCCGATGCTGCTGGATCCATCCGTAATGACGAAAGAAGGCCTCCCGGCAATCTCGTGAAACAGTTTGCTACTGGTGCAGGGGCTGGGACACGATAGCTCCAAGCAACTCTCGACGATCACAACTTGTTTTGGACAAGTTGCCTCAACCTTTTCGGACACTCCATAAACCCTGAGCGCGTGCAATGTGCGCCCAGGTAGAGTGACGCGTGTCCCTCGCGGAAACCCCCACCTACTGATTCACAACCAGGACGGCGGTACCTTTCAATTCGCCGGCGCGAAATCCCTCAAGCGCGGTGTTGGCTTCCTCCAACGGGAATGTTTCCGTGTGTGTTCGAACAGGGACGCGCGGCGCGATTGCGAAGAACTCGTCGCCGTCGCGTCGGGTAAGGTTTGCCACTGACGTGATGATGCGTTCTTCCCACAAGTCGGCATACGGAAATGGCGGAATGTCGGTCATGTGAATTCCGCCGCACACCACGACGCCGCCTTTCGCGAGTGCGTGCAGCGCCATTGGTACGAGCGGACCGACGGATGCGAAAACAATTGCGGCATCGAGTTTTTCCGGCGGCATCTCGTCAGAACCGCCGGCCCATACCGCGCCCAGTTCTTTTGCGGCCTGCTGTGTTGCCTTGTCGCCGGGACGCGTAAACACGAAGAGTTGGCGTCCTTCGTAGAGCGCAATCTGCGCGATCAGATGTGCAGCGTTGCCAAACCCGTAAATACCGAGGCGACGCGCGTCGCCTGTTTTGCGATACGACCGATAACCGATCAGTCCGGCGCAAAGCAGGGGCGCGACCTCAACATCATTGTAACGATCAGGCAGATGAAAACAGTATCGCGCGTCGGCAACGGCGAACTCGGCATAACCACCATCAATTGTGTAGCCGGTGAAACGCGCGTTATCGCAGAGATTTTCTCTGCCCGATCGGCAATACGGGCAGTCACCATCCGTCCAGCCGAGCCACGGGATCCCCACGCGATCTCCGATGGCAAATTTCGAATTTTCTTCACCGATCTCTTCCACGCGGCCGACAATCTGGTGACCCAAAATTAATGGGAGCTTCGGCTGCGGTAATTCACCGTCGACCACATGAAGGTCAGTCCGACAAACGGCGCACGTGCTGATGCGCACCAGCAATTGTCCCCTGCCCGGCTTTGGCTTAAGAACGTTGCGCAGTTGCAATGGTTGCTTCGGCTTGTCGAGAACCATGGCGCGCATAAGACAACCTTATGATGCGTCATAGATGATCAATGACAATAGCGCCGCAGCTGTAATGTCTCCTGTCTCAGAGGACGTGCTAGCAGAAGAAATTATGCACTGAGGACAGCACACCCTACAGCGTTGGCGAAAGGGATGATCAACGCACGCCGGCTGGCTCAGGTCGCATGTCTCCCCGCGCAGGCTCACCTTCGTGCTCATGATAGTGCGCGCTGCGCAGAAATGGGACCTTGTCGAGCACGTGCTCCTGGAACCATTCAAGCCATAAATAAATTACTGGTGTAACGAATAACGTCACCAATTGCGAGAAAATCAGGCCGCCAACGATCACGAGACCGAGGGGCCGACGCGAAGCAGCATCCTGACCGAACCCCAGAGCAATCGGCATTGCGCCCATGAGCGCAGCAAGCGTGGTCATCATGATCGGCCGAAACCGTTCGACACTGGCTTCGTGAATGGCCGAGCGGAGATCCCAGCCTTCGTCGATTCGTTGCAATGCAAAATCGACGACCATGATTCCGTTCTTCTTTACGATGCCTAACAAGAGGAAGAGTCCGATCACGCTGTAGAGCGACAGTACCGAGTGGAAGAGATACAATGTCGCCAGGCCGCCGACCAGCGCGGGAACTATGGCTGGAAACAAAACCGTGAACGGGTGCACATAGCTTTCGTAAAGAATTCCGAGGATCACGTACATGACGAAGACCGCGGCAAGCAGCAACAATGGTAATGATTGGAATAATTGCCTGAAGACGAGCGTTTCACCTTGGAAAATGCCCTGCACGGTCGGGTGATGGGGCTGGAGTTCCGCAAACGCATCCTCGATGTATTTCGTGGCATCGCCGATCGCGACGTTTGGTAACAGGTTGAAATTAAACGTGACACTCGTGAATTGGTTAAGATGGTTCACGGCCTGCGGACCGATAACTTCCTTTGTTGATGTTACAACACGCATCGGGACGAGGCTGGCCATGTTACCTGTAGTCGTAGCGATTGTTCCCCCGCCCGAGCCGCTCGCGCTGAAATTCCCGCTGGTACTGGCGCGGACGTAAAGATCGTCGAGGTCGCCAGGATGGGCACGCTCCTTGTCTTTGACTTCGAGAATGACCTGGTATTGATCGTCCGGTTGCTTGATGAGATAGACGTAGTTTTGGGAGTAGGCGTTGCGCAACAGACTTTGGATTGCTGAAGTAGAAACCCCGTAAGTCGCGGCGCGATCACGGTTGATATCGATCCTAAGATTAGGCGTGTCGTGGTAGTAATCGGAGCGGACACTGGCGAATCCTTTGAACTGTTGCAGCTTTTTCAATAATTCATCGGCGGTCGCGTAAACGTCCTGAGGCACGATGCCGCTAATGGTGTAGGCATATTGGCCCTGCGTCTGGCTAGTCGCTCCGACGCTGATTTGCAGCACAGGAGTCGGGGTTAGCACTGCGGTAATACCGGGAATGGTGCCGATGGATTTTTGCAGCCGCAAGATGATTTGATCGATCGGCGGACGCTCGCTGCGCGGCTTGAGAAAAAGGAACATCAGTCCCTGCGACAACGCGCTACGCGAAGCAAAACCAGCTAGCGTGAAAAACTGCCCGACGGCTGGATCCTCCTGAATTTTTTGATTCACCTGCGCTTGAAAGGCATGCATCTGTGCAGGTGACGACCCCTCCTGCGCAATGAACACGCCACGTATGAAGCCGCTGTCGCCCGGCGGCAGTAATGTGAAAGGGATGTGCGTGAAGAAAAACCAGAGACCGAGAATGCAAGCGATCAGAATCGGCAAAGTCAGCCAGGCCCGATCAAGAAACTTGTCAAGTACGCGGCCATAGACAGCGATTACACGTTTGATGAAATTACCGGTGTACCGTTCCATCCAGGCCCGCTTATGGCCGGCTCTACGCTCACCCAAAATGCGCGCACACATCAACGGCGTAAGCGTTAGCGACACAAGTCCGGAGGCCAGAATGGCCACGATGATCGTGACGGAGAATTCGCGAAAAATGCGGCCGAGCAGTCCGGGGATGAACACCAGCGGAATGAAAACCGCGGCGAGTGAGAGCGTCATCGACAGGATCGTGAAGGAAATTTCACCAGCACTGTTGAACGTCGCTTTTAGAATCGACTCCCCGTGCTCCGCCCGGCGCACCACGTTTTCCAAAAACACGATGGCATCGTCAACGAGAAAACCAATGGCCAGGGTCAATGCCATCAAGGTGAGATTATTGATGGAAAAATTGAGCATGTACATCACCGCCACCGTGAGCAGTAAGGACATTGGCAGTGCCACAGCCGGAATCAGCGTGTCAGTCGCGCGGCCGAGAAACACGTAGATGACGATCACTACCAGCACGAAGGCGATCAACAGCGTCCATTTCACTTCGTCGGCGGAATTCACAATCGTTTGTGACCGGTCAAAAATTGGCGTGAACATGATCGATCCGGGCAAACTCGCGCGCAGTTCAGGGAAAAGCGCTCTGACGGAGTTGGCCACTTCGACCGCGTTTGCGCCTGCTTGTCGCGAAACCGCAAGCACAACAACCGAACCGGGCGGATTAAAACCGCGCATCCAGAAGAACCGCGAGATACGCTCGTCCTGGACGCTCTGGCGCACATCAGCTACGTCGCGCAAGTAGACCGGCAAACCGTTCGGGTTGCGCGCCACGATCAGGTTCCGGTATCCCTCCGCCTGGTCGATTTGTCCATTCGGTTGCAGAACAAAGGTGCGATGCGCGCCGTCGAATTGCCCTGCGCCAGAATAGACCGTTCCCGCTTTGATAGCGCTGGCCAGATCATCCATCGTCAACCCGCGCGCAGCCAGCGCCGACGGGTCGGCCTTGACTCGAATCGCTCCCTGCACACCGTAGATATTCACCTGCGACACGCCCGGCAAGATGTTGATACGCTGCGCGACAACGGTGGACGCGTACTTGTACAGGTCCCAATCGGTCAGCGTGTCTGACAACAGGCCTAACAAGTAAACGGCCTGGTCATTGGGGTTTGTTTTTGTGAACGTGGGCGGACTTGGCAGATCGATTGGTAGTTTCCCCGTGGCACGTTGGATCGCAGCCTGCACGTCGGTTGCAGCATCTGTGATGCTTTTGCTGAGCACGAACTGCAAGGTCAGCGAAGTGTTACTCTGAGTGCTCGTGCTGGTGATGATGTCCAAGCCGGGAATTTGCAAAAATTGTTTCTCCAACGGCGTTGCAATGTTGTTGGCCATCGTTGTCGGATCTGCGCCGGGATACGAGCACGTAACTTGAATGACCGGATAGTCCACTGCGGGCAGATCGTTGACGGCAAGTTTTCCGTAAGTCGCGATCCCAGCAACGATAACGGATAAGGTTAGCAATACCGTCATGACCGGCCGGCGAATAAACGGTCCGGAAAGTCCCGAGCCTTTGACTGGAACTAATTTTGCAGTCGGATCCGGAGCGTCCGGGCGAAACGATTTCGACCTGCGGCCGTCGTGATCCTTTACTTCGCGTTCGCCGTCATGTTCCTCGGCGTCATTCATACGACATCCCGCTCTTTGAGCCGGCAGAGCGATCGGGTGTGGCTGTGTTTTGAGCCGCGTAAGGTTGCGGCGCTATTCTTGCTCCCGGGGAAAGCGCAAGCTGGCCCGTGACAACGACGGTCTCGTCGGGTTTGACACCGTTCTCGATAACCGTGAGGTCGCCCTGCTGGCGTTGCCCAGGTGTTACAGCACGAAGCTCGACCGTGTTGTCCGTTTTCACCACGAAAACGAAAGGCCCGCTCTGGCTCACCTGCACGGCCTGTGATGGCACAAGATTGGCGTCCTTGAGAATGTCCAGAATGAATCGAACACGCACAAACTCCGACGGCCAGAGCGCGCGATCCGGATTCGGCGAGACCCCACGAGCTCTGACCGTTCCGGACCCGGGTTGCACCGCGTTATCGATGAAATACAAATCACCCATACGCGGCGTGATCGAGCCATCGGCGAGATACGTTTCCACTTTCACGTTCGGGCCGCCGAGATATTTTCGCACGAGCGGCAGATCGTTCTCGGCCACGGTGAAATCGGTGTAGATAGGGTCCAACCCCTGGATCGTTACGAGCGCCGAACTGGAAGGCCCAACCAAGTTACCAACATCAACATTGCGCAGGCCGATTCGTCCGTTGATCGGAGATTTGATGAAGCAATAATCCAGGTTCACCTGCGCAGCTTCCGCCGCCGCTTGCGACTTTTGGGCGTTCGCCACCGCGATGTCGTAGTCCTGCTGCGCTATGACCTTTCTCGCACGCAGGTCCTCTTGCCTTTTCAGCGTCACCTGATCTAGAGCATTTTGCGCCTTGGCCTGATCGAACGCCGCTTGATACGGCCGAGGATCGATCGTGAAAAGCAAATCGCCTTTCTTCACGTCGGAACCGTCCTGGAAGTGCCGCGCCATGATCACGCCGTTCACCTGCGCCTGCACCTGCACCGTCTCGTATGCCGCACATGTGCCGATCTCATCCAGGTAAAGCGGCACGTTCTTTGTAACTACCTTGGCGACAGCTGCGGGGCGGGCCGGCGGTTGAGCAGCCTTAACTTCCGCGGCCCTGTGTTGAAGAATTCGGGAGGAGACAAACACTGCCAGGGCGATGAAAAGCAAATACGCCCATTTGGGCAGCTTCTGACTCGCAGCACGGCTGCGTCCCATTTGAGACCTTGTTGAGCGCCGGGCATCGCTGCGATGCAACGTCTGAACATCGCTCGTCTCCGTATTAAGTTTCATTTAAGCCCTCCGTTTGCACCGCGATGTGCCCTTCTTCTTGGATTCGAATGTGCCTGTTTGGTCTGGCCGTTATGTTCGGATAAAACGCGACCTGACAGATGGCGTCCGCTGGACTCCCGTCGGTCGCCTTTCTCTGCCCGGCCTCGAATGCGCTCCAGCACTCTCATGCAGGTTCGGAGATCGGACTGCGCGATGTCAGCTAACAGTTCGTGCCGAAGTTTCTCGGCTGTTCCGTTGATTTGCGTGATCACACGCTGGGCGCGCCGGCCGAGCAGCACCATCTTGCAGCGTCGATCATGTGAAGAATTTGTGCGCGTAATCCAAGCTTCCCGTTCCAAGCGATGCAACAATGTCACGACTGTTGGCTCTTCCACGCCCAACCGCGCTGCAATTTCCGCCTGTGTGAGAGCTTCCTGTGCAATAGAAAGATGCATTAGCGTGCGCCATTTGGCTTGGCTCAGACCCATGGGCTTAAGACGTTGGTCGAGCTTTTGCCGCCACGCGCGAGCGGTACCGTGGAGTAAATGACCCAAGGTTTCAGCTGTATCGCCTGCGGACATATTATAGGGATAAAATTAGTTAGTATGCTAACCAATTCCCAATGTGACAGCCTGTCAATGATTGTTCAGGGCGCCACTTTGAAAAGAACCATTTCGCGTTTGCTGTAATCATGCACGCGAGCAATTGGCTGTGCCCGGAGCGGCGCCCATTTTTGTGCGGCTAACGCTTCGGGTTCCTTCTGGGTTCGAACGAGAAAATACTGCGTGTCCCGCGGCAGATTCTCGATGTAGCTCACGTACTCCACGTGCTCCTTCACATAGAAGAAGACCGGCTGATAATCTGGATCCACCGCGTAAAGCGTCTCGGTCGCGGGCACGAGCGAATTAATCTCTGCGGCGGCCTTTTTCACCTGTTGCCTGTCTCTCAAAATCATGGCGGTAACCGGATAACCAATGGCTCCAATAGCGAGACCCAGCCCGACGAAAGCCGCCACGACTTTCGTCCATTCTCGATCGTTCCTCATCCACGCCTGGGGCCACTGCAATGCGTGGTCCGCGCAAATCATCGCCAGCAACCACGAGGCTGGAACTATTGCCGGCATACTGTAGCGGGCAACCCCGCCGGGAACGAGATTGATCGCCACAAAAGGGACAGCTATTCCCCAACTCATGGTGCGCGCGAGACGTCGTTTTGATTCGTCCGGAAATTTTGAAAAACGCGCGAACAGAAACAGGACAACCCACGGAAGAAAATAGACGAGACTGCGTGGGATGTTTTGAATCCAGCTGAAGAATTTGAAATCAATGCCTTTTAATCGACCGGTGTACTGACCCGACCACTTGTCGATGGCGACCTGCGTCGTCATCATGTGGACAAAGGGAATCGCCCATGCGGCAGCGATGCCGAGCATGATAACGAGGGCGATCAAGTGCGCGGGATGAAAAAGAAGCCGCCAATCTTTCGCGAAGGCAATAGCAGCAAGCACGACTCCATAGAAAAACAGAAGGTGCGTGGGGCCTTTAGCCAGCAAACCCAACCCGAGAAAAACGGATGCCGGAATCCAGATGAGCCACGGCGATTTCTTTTGGAGAAAAAAGCTCAGCCAAAAAATAATCGCCAGGCCGCAAAGCGAGACATACAGCGCTTCGATCTCAATCAAACGTCCTTTTTCTATCATCCCGATGTTGGTCATCCAAATCAACGCAGCAAGGAGCGAGCCTTTCGGGCGCAGAGTGGCTCGCGCGACGGTGACAAACGCAATGGCGACGGCGAGCACCAATAACGCGGAGGGCAGCCGTGCTGTCCATTCATTACGCGCTCCAAAGATTTTGAACGATGCAGCCACCAGCCAGTTCACGAGGGGCGGCTTGCCGTAATACGGATAACTCCCCACTTGCGGGACTACGTAGTTACCCGTCTGGAGCATCCGGATTGCCGGCAAAATTCGGCGGCCTTCTTCGCCTTTGATCGCAATCGAGCCGAGCGCCGGTAAATAGATTATCGCCCACACCAGAACAACGACCGCGACCGCTCGCTGCCGCGAATTCACCAGAGTTTGAAAGGTCAATGGCACGCTCGCGACTTATCCGAAACTGAGCACTGAACGTCAAATGAAACTGAACCGCAGCTTGACGGAAAGCCTTCGCGAAGATAACTTAGAGGCCTAGTCCGCGCGCTGATTAGAGTGGGAACTGGCGTCCCACTCTTTTTAGTCTGCGGGCTGCATGTTTTTTATGAACGCCGAATTCATTGCCATGCTCGATTACCTGGAGCGGGAGCGCGGGATTAAACGCGAAATCCTGCTCGAGGCGGTTTCGAACGCTCTGCTCTCGGCCTCGAAAAAGAGCGTTGGAGCGTCACGCGATTTGCACATCGATATCAACCGCAAGACGGGCGAAATCCGCGCACTTGCAAACTTGCTCGTAGTCGATCAGGTCGAGAATCCGCAGGATGAGATTGAGCTGTCGAAGGCGCGCAAAATCAAACCGGACGCTAACATCGGTGACACTGTGGAAGTAGAAGTCACTCCCAAAAACTTTGGACGCATCGCGGCGCAGACGGCAAAGCAAGCCATGATGCAGCGGATTCGTCAGGCTGAAAAGGAAATGATTTACGAGGAATTCAAAGATCGCGCCGGCGAAATCGTCAGTGGCACTGTGCGACGGTTCGATCGTTCCGACGTCATTCTCGATCTTGGGAAATTTGAAGCCGTCATGCCCCAGCGCGAACGAGTCGCGGTGGAAGATTACAACGTCGGCGACCGTCTCCGCGCGTACGTCGTCGCGGTGGAAAATGGCGTGCGCGGTCCGGAGATTATCGTCTCGCGCAGTCATCCCAATTTCGTGCGCCGCTTGTTTGAACTGGAAGTAAGCGAGATCGCGGACGGCACTGTGGAGATTCGAGGTATTGCGCGAGAAGCCGGTTATCGCACTAAGATTGCTGTCTGGAGTGCGAACGAAAAAGTCGACCCGGTGGGGGCATGCGTCGGCATGCGCGGGTCGCGCGTGAAAAACATTGTTCGCGAACTGAACAACGAAAAGGTCGATATCATTCGCTGGAGCTCCGATCCCAAGGACTATATCTTAGAGGCGCTCAAGCCGGCGAAAATTAAGAATCTGGTGTTCGATACAGAGAAAAAGAGCGTCCAAATCTCCGTCGATGAGGATCAGCTTTCGCTCGCCATCGGGAAAAAAGGACAGAACGCACGACTCACTTCGCGCCTCACCGGCTGGGAAATCAATATCGGCAAGGACATGTCGGCGACCACGGTAGTGGAACAGAAGGTGGCGCAAGCCGCACAGGCTCTCGCCGGTGCTCTTCCAGTTACCAACGAACAGGCGCTGACTCTGGTGAAATCCGGGTTTACCAACTTGGAAGGATTGCGCGATGCGGACGTGCAGGATTTGGTGGATATTCTCGATGTGGATGAAATAAAGGCGCGCGAAATTTACGATGCAGTGCATCGGGAAGAAGTCGTACACTAGCATGGCTCCGTTTGAGGACGCTTGAGCCATGAGCGAGATTTTAAAGGAACAACAATGGCAACGAAGACGAGCAGCAAAACTGCAACGCGTAAGCCAGCCTCGAAAGCTTTCGGGGCCGGACGCAAGACCATTGCTCCTGAGAAGCCAGCCGACGTCGCGTCAAAAGCTAAGAAAGGGCTAAACACGGACGTTGCCCCGGCGGCCGCCCAACCACCGGTTAAACAGCGCACGACCCAGCCGCAAAAACCCGGCATTTCCGGACAGGCGAGCCCCCACTCGGAGAGCGTCTCACTCATCGATCGAAAAAAACCGGCAAAAAAATTGCCAGACGGCGAAATAAAACCGAAACGGACCGTTTTACCGCCGATCTCGCGCATCCGTGCGTCGCTCGAGGCGACTTCTATTTCCCAAAAGGCTCCGCCAGCTCCAGCCGAGCAAGCGCCTCCGCCTCAAGCCCCTTTTACTGAACCGGCAGAGAAACCGCCTGGCGAAGTGGCTTCGATTCCTGCTGAAGTGGAAGCTGCGCCGGAGCAGAAGGTTCTTCTCATCAAACCTCCCATTGTCGTTAAACAGTTCGCAAATGAGCTCGGATTAAAGCCGCATCAGCTGATCGCGGAGTTGATGACACACAATGTGTTCGCCAACATCAATCAGACGATCGAGCCTGACATCGCTTCAAAGATTGCGGAAAGCCACGGGTTTATTCTCGAAAAAGAGCGGCGGGAAAAAGGCGCGGGCGTTCACAAGGTCGAACAGCCCGTAGTCGCGCCACCGCCGCCGGTGATTGAAAAGGAAGAGGAACTTAAAGCTTCGCGCCCCCATCATCACTTTCATGGGGCACGTCGATCACGGCAAAACGACGTTGTTGGATGCGATCCGCAAGACGCGGGTCGCGGCCGGCGAAGCCGGCGGGATCACGCAGCACATCGGCGCGTATAGCGTCGAGCACAACGGGCATAAGATTACGTTCATCGATACTCCAGGGCACGCCGCGTTCACCGCAATGCGTGCGCGTGGAGCGAATGTCACGGACATCGTCGTGCTGGTGGTCGCTGCGGACGATGGCATTATGCCGCAGACAGTCGAAGCGATTAATCATGCCAAGGCCGCGCCGCACGTGAAAATCATGGTAGCCGTGAACAAGATAGATCTTCCCGGTGCCAACCTCGACCGGGTGAAAAAACAACTGCAAGAACACGGTCTTACTCCGGAAGATTGGGGAGGAGAAACGATTCTTTGTCCAGTATCGGCAACCAGAGGGAGTGGAATCGATCAGCTGCTCGAGATGATGGCGTTGCAGGCGGAGGTGATGGAACTCAAGGCTTCCCCAACGGCCAGGCCACGCGGCACCGTCATTGAAGCGCAGGTAGAAGCCGGTCGAGGTCCCACGGCCACGGTGATTGTGCAGATGGGCACATTGGAAATCGGCGATCCGTTTATCTGCGGCGATTACAACGGCAAGGTGAAATCCCTCCTCGATGATCGCGGCCAAACGGTCAAGCAAGCCGGGCCTTCGACGCCGGTGAAAGTTCTTGGGTTTACTGGTCTGCCCAATGCGGGTGATGAATTTTTGGTGATGGAATCGGAGCGCGCCGCGAAACAATTGAGTGACGAGCGGCTCGAGGCAAAACGCACTAACAAACTTTTCGTTCCGCAACGCGCCACGCTCGAGACTCTGCTCGAAACGGACGAAGGCAAAAAAGTGTTACGGATTGTTTTGAAAGCCGACACGCAAGGCTCGGTTGAAGCAATCGTGAACGCGTTGAAACAGATCGAAAGCAAAAAAATTGATCTGGAGACGATTCATTCTGCCGTGGGACCGATTTCCGAATCGGACATTCTGCTGGCGAGCGCGTCCAATGCCGTGGTCGTCGGTTTTAACGTGAAGGTTGAGACAATGGCTGTTTCGGCCGCGAAACGCGAAGGCGTGCAAATCAAGCTTTACAGCATCATTTACGAATTGCTTGATCAGATCAAAGACGCCATGGCCGGTCTGCTCGACCCGGAGTTGCGCGAGACAGTGATCGGACACGCGGAGGTAAAACAGATTTTCCAATTGAGCAGAGGCATTGTCGCTGGTTGCCTGGTGACCGATGGTCGGATTGCTCGCGTGGCGCGCGCTCGTATTTTGCGAAAGCGTCAACCGGTTTATGACGGCGGGATTTCGACGCTGCGCCGTTTTCAGGACGACGTAAAAGAGGTGCGTTCCGGGTTGGAGTGCGGAATCAGGCTGGGTGATTTTAGCGAATATCAAGTTGCCGACGTAATCGAGTGCTATCAGCTCGAGCAAATCGCGCAGAAGCTGTGATTCGTTAGGCATTCGTCCCTTCAGTCCGTTTGATTACTTCGGACGCAAGGGACAAGAACGACAAAACGGGAAATGAAACATCGACAACTACGCGTGAACGAACTCGTCAAACGTGAGTTAAGCGGAATCATCGGGCGGGAAATAAACTTCGAATCCGCGCTGGTCAGCATTAACGCTGTCGATGTCGCACCGGATTTCAAGAGCGCGCACGTTTTCGTCAGCACTCTTGGCGCCGAAACCGGCGCCAGGGTGATAGACAAACTGGAAGCGCATCGCCCAGCGCTCCAGACTGAACTCTCGCGGCATGTACGTACTGAAATATACCCCCCATCTGATCTTTCATCTCGACGAGTCCATCAAACGCGGTGCGCGTGTGCTTGAAATTTTAGACGATCTTGGAAAACACGAAGGCAAGAACGAGTGAATCCTGTAGCCACGGCCCTGCGGGCCATCTATCGTAATGAGGCTTTCCTCCGTTTTGGGGTCGCTCACAGGGCTGCAGCTACAACATGATTGCTTCAACATTTGACCAAATTGGCAAGGTGCTTCGCGAACATCAGCAGTTCGTTGTGCTCAGCCACGTTCGTCCTGATGGCGATGCGCTTGGCAGCCAGCTCGCGCTCGGATTGTCGCTCCAGCAACTTGGAAAGGACGTACGCATCTGGAACGAAGAAGGAATGCTGGAAAAATATTCCTTCCTGCCGCGTGCAGAATTGCTAACGAAACCACCCTCGACGGCCGAGCACGTCGAAGTTGCGATCGCTCTCGATACCGCAATTCAAAACCGGCTGGGTACGACGCTCGCCGCGATAGATTCGGCGAACATCTGGATCAACATCGACCATCATCTCAGCAATCCCGGTTATGGGAATTTGGTGATCATCGATCCAAGCGCGCCTGCAACGGGAGAAATTCTTTTCAACCTTATCAAGAGCCAGGGCCTGCCTTTCGATCATGATATTGCCGAAAATCTTTATGCGGCAATCTCGACCGATACCGGCTCCTTCCAATATCCACAAACCACTGCGCGCACTCTTGAGATTGCCGCAGAACTCGTGCGAAATGGCCATCTCAAAGTTGGAGAAATAAGCCAGCAATTGTACGAAAGTTATCCTCGGCGGAGGCTTGAATTATTGCGCGAGTTGTTGCGAACAATGCGCTTTATGGAGTGCGGCCATGTCGCAACGTTCAGCCTGAGCTTGAAGACCGCCGCGGAGCTCGATGTTATTCCTGAAGACAATGAAGGCTTGATCGATCATCTCCGGGCAGTCCGTGGCGTGATCGTCGCTGTTTTTTTCGAGGAACTTTCCGACGGTAAAGTACGCGTGAGTATGCGTTCGAAAGACGCGAGGGTTGATGTCTGCGCGATCTGCCAGAAATTTGGCGGCGGCGGCCATACGCTCGCTGCCGGTGCGCGCGTTCGCGGTACCCTCGCCGAAGTCGAACAAAAAGTTCTGGAGGAAACTGGTGAAGCCGTTAAGCGCGCCTGCGTCTCCTGACGGCGTTCTGCTGGTGGATAAAGCTGAGGGGATGACGTCGCACGACGTCGTGGCAGTGGCGCGACAAAAGCTTGGAACAAAAAAGATCGGCCATTGCGGCACGCTCGACCCGATCGCCACCGGGCTACTTCTGCTCACCATCGGGCGCGGCACAAAGGTTCAGGATTTGCTCATGAGTGAGGACAAAGAATACGTGGGCACGTTTATGCTCGGCGTAACCACTGACACGCAGGACCGGGAAGGTGAAGTGATTCAGCAGCGCCCAGTTCCTCCGTTGAGTGAAAATCAGATCCGAGCGGCGTTCGAAAAGTTGCAGGGCGATTTTTACCAGATGCCGCCTATGGTCTCTGCAAAAAAGCATGGCGGCGTGCCATTATACAAACTAGCGCGACAGGGAAAGGTCGTGGAGCGCGAGCCGCGCCTCGTTCACGTGTATCGCTATACGATCGACCGGATCTCTTTGCCTGAAATCGATTTCAGCGTGCTGTGCAGCAAAGGCTTTTATGTCCGCACATATGTTCACGATATCGGCGAAGCGCTCGGTTGCGGCGCGCATTTAACATCGCTCCGCAGGACAAAATCCGGCCGCTTCGATGTCGCGAACGCGATGACTCTCGAGAAAATGAAAAATACGACGCGGGAGGAGATTGTGAACCGGATGTTGACTCTGCCGGACGTCTCGAGGATGCGCGGAGCGTGACAATGATAACCCGTACTTGTCCGGATGATTCGCTATATCATTACATCGTTACATCGGATCCCCGCGGTAACGGTTGTCACGCTGCAAGGATTCAAGGGTCTAACGATTCAACGCGGCGAAGCCATTTGCGATGCTTATGATGGAAATCCTACGCTCGATTCCGGAGCTATCGCATTTGCCCGGCCCGCTCTTTTTGGCTATTGGCGTCTTCGACGGTGTTCACCTCGGTCACCAGGCAGTTATCTCCACTTCTGCGGAGCACGCGCGGGTCTCAATGGGTACTCCTGTCGTGGTCACGTTTGATCCCCACCCGGAGAAAATACTCCGACCGGAAAAAGCGCCGCATTTGCTTACGGCCACCCCGCACAAGATCGCTCTGATCCGGACCCTTGGCGTGAGGCATCTTTTAATCATTACGTTCGATAGACAGTTTGCCGCAACCGAACCGGAGGATTTCGTGCAATGGTTGGTCCAGCATTCGAAACCGCTGCGTGAAATTTGTGTCGGACACGAGTGGTCATTTGGGAAGAATCGGCGCGGTAATCTTGAATTGTTGACGCGGTTGGGTGCCAAGTTCGACTTCAATGTGGTGGGATTTCCTCCGGTGACGGTCAATGGCGAGATCGTGAGCAGCACAACGATCCGCCGGGCAGTGGAAACCGGCGATTTTAAAAAAGCCGCAGCGATGCTTGGCCGCGAATACACGATTTTGGGGACGGTTGTGCACGGCGACGACCTGGGAAAAAAAATCGGGTTTCCTACTGCAAACCTGAGCGCCCATAGCGAACAATTTCCGCCAAACGGCGTGTATTTCGCTGAAGCGATTCTTAATGGCGAAAGACTTCCAGGCGTAGTGAACCTCGGTCTTCGCCCGACCATGAGCAGCGGCAAATCAGACCGGGTGCTTGAAATTCACCTGCTCGATTTTGAGCGCGACATTTATGGCAAAGATTTGCAGTTGCGTTTCGTTCGTTACCTCAGGCCCGAGAAGAAATTCGAAAATGTTGATGCGCTAGTGCAGCAGATCCAACGAGATGTGCAACAAGCGCGAGACCTGGCCGCGCTTTAAATTGCCAAGCACCTCTAAAAATCCAGGCGAGTCAGATCCCGTATTTCGGGTGTCTTGCGGATCGCGAAAATGACAGCGAAAGCGCCAACCACAAGCCCGCAACCAAACGCGAACACCAGCAACAGCCAAATCGGAAAATCAGCCATTTGGATCACGCCTTCACGAACAACGCGAGCGCCGCCGGAAAGCAAGTAGGCGACTCCGCTCCCGAGTAATGCCAGGCCTAGTACCGATCATTGTCCGAAGCCATCGCGGCTCGCGCGGCGCTGCTGGCAGCCTGGCCATAACCCGCGCGGTGAATCCGTCGTCGTCTACATACGGCGACGCTTCCCGCAACTGTCGGTCGAGGGTTTCGTCGTCGATCATTGGGTTCATTGGATCAATTCGGGGCCCACGCTGCCAGTGTGCGTTTCAATTTTTCGCGGCCGCGCAGAACGTTCGTCTTCACCGTGCCAAGGGGAATGTCGAGAACGCGCGCGGCTTCATCATGCGACAGGCCGTTTTGGCAGCAAAGCACAATTGCGGTGCGTTCATGTAACGGAAGCAAACTGAGCGCGTGCATAAGGTCGTGTCTTAAACCAGGATCAACAGTTTGCGGATCCTGCTCTGCCTGCCACTGCTCCTCATCGAGACCGACAAGTTCCTTCCGGCGGCGCGCGTCCTCGCGAAAGCAGTTGTACGCGATTCGATAGAGCCATGTGGAAAATCGCGCTTCGCCGCGAAAGCCGCGGATGTTCTTGTAAGCGCGAAGAAAAGTCTCCTGTGCAAGATCGTCGGCCAAAGCAACGTCTGTGCGAGTGAGCTGCCGCAGCAGACCGCGCACACTGGACTGATGCCGTCGAACCAGTTCGCCGAAGGCGTGCTGATCGTCATCGGCAAGGACTCGCGCAATGAGGTCGGCATCAGTAAGCTCCACAGCCGTAATATTACGGTCTCGGTGGCGGAGGAGGAATGTCCTTTTTGCCTTCTAATTTCCATACAATTAAATAGCCAAGTCCGATCAAAAAGGGAATCAACCCGAAGGACCATACGCCGCCTTCCCAGTCATTAACGGCCGCAAGCCAAACCATTAAACCCAAGCCTACCATCGTCCAAATAACCCCGCGCCGCACATCCGAGCGCCGGCGTACGCGGCGCACCTCAGGTGCCAGCAGTTCTGCGGGAACCGGCTGGCCTTTCTCCACCATCATCCGGATTGTCCGCTGTCGCATGCGGTTCCCTATAAGGGCAAATATCCCTATCGTGAGAACGATCAGCACGGGCGCGCCGAATATCGACAGGAAAACAATCGCCACGATTGGAATGGCGATAAAATCGCGCATTTTTTCAAGATCGGCATCGTCATCTTTATCGCCGGTATCAATGATGATTCCATGCTTGCCATGAAGCTTTTTCTCAAGCTTCTGGTGAATTTTGTCGGCGATCTCTGATGAACCGGAACTCGCGGTGGCCTTGGGTGATGGGGTAGCCGTTGACGTTAATGCTGGCGCCGCGATTGAAGTTGCTGTAGTGGCCGCTGTTACTGCTGCCGTTATTGTCGGGCTGGCAATCGGCGTTTCGGTTGGAGCCTGCCCAAATAAGCTGCCAGCCAGCGCCAGTGAGCAAGTGCAGAGGAGGAATAATCTTTTCATAGAGTGTTTGACCATAGGATGCAGCAAGTGTCCCATTTGGATTCAACGACTTTGCATGCCCCGAGGCAATTAAAGGTTGCGTGGCGCGGTTCGATGGACATTATTGCTCCCTCTCAAAACTGCGGGTGTAGCTCAGTTGGTAGAGCACCACCTTGCCAAGGTGGACGTCGCGAGTTCGAGCCTCGTCACCCGCTCCAATCTTGGCTGTGAGTCGTCGCAGGCCTGATTGGCTGCGTAGCCCGATGTCTAGTCTATGTTCCTCTGGCGAAAATCTGCAGACCGCGCCTGGGTTGAAACATACAGAAAAATTCTTCAGACGGCTGCACAAGGAGCGCTGGTGATCGTAAAACGACCGGGACACAAACGATTCCAGCTTGAAATTGCATGCAACGCACGAGCCAGATCGCAAGTGCTGCTCGAACAGTTTGGCGGGCGCGTCGAGGAATTGCCGCGCAATTGGCTCGAGCGATTTGCGCGCGCGCGTGAATCGAAGCCGATTAAGATTGGAAAGCGCTTGATCGTGGCGAAACCCATAAACGAGCGGCGAGGCTCTAGGCGCCGCCGTCGTCAGCGAAATTCGGTTCGCCGCGCCAGACCTGATGAGCTAAAGAAAGCACACGCTGCGGCACCGATCGGCGAAGCACCGTCCCTCATCATTCCCGCTTCGATGGCCTTCGGAACCGGCGAGCATGCTACAACCACAATGGCGCTTCGTCTTTTGGAAGAACTGACGCGGCATTGGAGGCGCGGCTGGTCGCTTATAGATCTTGGCACCGGCAGCGGAATTCTTGCTCTGGCTGCGAAATGCTTCGGCGCCGGACGCGTCGTGGGCATTGATATCGATCCCACGGCGATTTCGATGGCTGAATCAAACGCACGACTGAACAAAATTCGTGGCGCCACTTTTCAATTGGCCGATGTGCGCAAATGGAAACCGGCGCAAAAGACCCACACCATCATCGCAAACTTATACAGCGGTCTGTTGATAGGTATCCTACCGAAATTGAAACGCAGCGACTGGCTGATTCTCTCCGGAATCTTGCGCAGCCAGGAAATCGAGTTCCTCTGCGCCCTTTTGCGAAACAAGGTCGAGATAATCAGCATTAAGCGTCGCGGAAAATGGATCGCAATCCTGGCTCGTTGTAGCGGCGGTATGCGACCGCCGGAACTTGCAGACGGCAAAGTTTTGCGGCGGTCACCGACCGCCGCTACAGTAGAAACCAATGCAAACTGAACAGCTTGCCTATGCCATCGTCACGCCGTATTCGATGCAGAAATCGCGCACTGGCGGCATTGTTGGCCGGTTAATTTCCCGCACCGGACTCGATTTGGTTGGCGGACGAATGTTTGCTCCCGATGGGGAATTAACCCGGCGCTATGGCGACACGATCGTCACCGAAACGGATGCGCGGCATCGCGCTACGCAGCAACTGATTCGCGAATACGTCCTGAAAAATTTCACAGGAGACAAAAATGGCCAGCGGCCGCGCGTCTTGTTTCTGATTTTTCGCGGACCGGATGCGGTGGAAAAGGTCCATCAGGTGGTGGGCCACATCGTGCACGAGCGGACTAGCGGTGAAACGATCCGCGACACCTACGGCGATTATATCACCGATGATTCGGGTAAAGTTGTTGTACTTCGAGCCGGGAGTGGTCACCGCATTCAAACCCGGCGCAGTTGAGCACGACTTACAACTTTGGGCAGAGTTTTCTGATTCCGACGGCGGCATCGTGGATTACGCCGTGCCTTTCCCATCCGACACGCAAATCGAAACGACACTCGTCCTGATTAAGCCGGACAACTTTCGTTTTCCGAACTTGCGTCCCGGCGGTGTGATTGAAGTCTTTTCACGCTCCGGCCTCTCCATTATCGGCTTCAAAGTTCACCGGATGAGCGTGGCGCAGGCGGAGGAGTTCTACGGACCAGTCCTGTCCGTGCTTGAGAAAAAACTTGGTCCGAAAACAGGCCGCGAAAACTGGGAGAGCATCATCGAGTTCATGGCCGGCAAAAAGCCGAGCGAATGTCCTCCCGACGAACGCGATGCTCCAGGTACCGAAAAATCAATCGCCATTGTTTACCAGGGCGTGAATGCCGTGCGCAAAATCCGGGAAGTACTCGGTCCCACTGATCCGGCAAAGGCGCCGCCGGGCTCTATTCGAAAGGAGTTCGGACAAACCATCATGATTAATGCCGCGCATGCATCGGATTCCGTCGAGAATGCGAAGCGCGAGATGGCCATCATCCAGGTCGAAGAAAATAATTTCAAACCTCTGATTGAAAACTTCTATCGTCGCCAATAGCTTGCGCTCCCATTTTGAATCACATCATGCCCATGGAAATTTCCGAACGCGCTGCTCAACTGACTCCCTCGCTCACTCTCTCCATCGATAGCAAGGCGAAGGCCATGAAAGCCGAAGGCATCGACGTCTGCGGCTTCGGTGCAGGCGAACCGGATTTCGATACACCCGAACACATAAAAAGGGCTGCAATTGAGGCGTTGGAAGCCGGGTTCACGAAATACACGCCGAGCGCTGGCATCCCGGAACTTCGCCAGGCGATCGCAGACAAATTAGCTGCCGATAACGGGCTGAATTACCGGGGCGCTCAAGTGATCGTGAGTAACGGCGCAAAGCATGCATGCTACAACGCGATCCTGGCGACGTGTCAACCCGGTGATGAAGTTATCATCCCGGCGCCTTATTGGGTCAGCTATCCCGATATGGTTCGGCTAGTTGGGGCCGAGTCGGTGATCGTGCCCACCAGCGAACGCAACTCCTGGAAAATGCGCGCCGAAGACTTCGAAAATGCAATGACCCCGCGCACGAAGATGCTGATCATGAACAGCCCAAACAATCCGACAGGTTCGATTTACACGCGCGAGGAATTGGAGGCGATTGTCAATGTTGCCGCCGAAGAAGACATTTACATTTTGTCCGATGAGATTTACGAGAAACTCGTTTACGACGACGCCAAACATGTGAGCATCGCGTCGCTGTCCAAAGAGGCATACGATCTGACGATCACCATCAACGGATTCAGCAAGTCCTACGCCATGACAGGATGGCGGCTTGGATATCTCGCCGCGCCGGATCCAGTGGCGAAAGCGGTGGATTCGATCCAAAGCCATACCTCTTCGAATCCGTCTTCTTTTTCGCAACACGGCGCGCTTGCCGCGCTCAAAGGCGATCAACAACCGCTGGCCGATATGCGCGAGGAGTTCGATATGCGTCGCAACTACATGTTTGATCGCATCTCAAAGATTTCCAATATCACTGCCGTCAAACCGCAAGGGGCATTTTATATCTTGGTAAACATCAGCCAGCTTGGCCTAACGTCCCAAAATTTCGCCGACCGGTTGCTCAGCAAAGCCAATGTAGCGGTCGTACCGGGCGCCGCGTTCGGGGACGATCGCACCGTTCGCTTGAGTTACGCGACGAGCCTCGACGTGATCAAAAAGGGCTTGGACCGTTTCCAGGATTTTTGCCGGACGCTGTAGCCGTCATCCCGAGCAAAGCGAAGCGCAGTCGAGGGACCTCGTAGCGCACATCTAAAAGCATCATACCGGGATTCCTCGACTTCGCCCGGAATGACGGTGTAATCGTCCGAAATGCGGCCTGGTCATCTCGCCCTCATTCTTCACGCGCATCTCCCGTTCGTTCGCCACCCCGAGCACGAGCATTTCCTTGAGGAAGAGTGGTTCTTTGAGGCGATCACCGAAACGTACATTCCGCTACTACGCATGATGCAGCGACTCGTAGACGATGCTGTGCAGTTCAAAGTCACGATGTCGATTTCGCCGACCCTGTCCGCGATGTTACAAGATGAACTGTTACGCGAGCGATACGTACGGCATCTCGACCTTTCGATTGATCTCGCTGCACGCGAACAAAGGCGAAATTGTAAGCATCCGCAGCTCCGCGAATTGGCGGATTTTTATTTCGAGTTCTTTTCAGAAAATCGTCGGCTTTTCATCGAGGAATGGAAATGCGATCTACTTACGATCTTTCGTGAACTGCGACAAAAGGGCGCGCTCGAAATCGTCGCCAGCGCCGCCACGCATGGTCTGCTGCCAATTCTTCAACAGCAATCGTATCAGGCAGCGCGCGCACAGGTTTTGATCGGACGCGACGCCTATGTCGAAGTGTTCAGCGAAGAGCCCACGGGATTCTGGTTGCCCGAATGCGCTTACGTTTCTGGTCTGGAAACGATTTTACAAGAAGCGAATCTTCGCTGGTTCGTTATCGACGCTCATGGTTTGCTCTCTGGAAAACCGCTCCCGTGCCGCTCGATTTACGCGCCCTGTTATACGCAAGCAGGACCGGCGGCCTTCGCCCGAGAACCCGACGCGAGCCGCCAAGTCTGGAGTGCTCACGAAGGGTACCCGGGAGATCCCGCTTACCGCGAATTTTACCGCGACATCGGTTTCGATCTTCCAATGGAACACTTGGGACCGACCGCGCGCGGAATGAGAAAATTTTCCGGAGTCAAATATCACCGCATCACCGGACAATGCGACGACAAACAATTGTATGACAGAGTGGCGGCCGCAAATGTGGCCGCCAAACATGCGAGTCATTTTTTCGGACAATGCCGACAACAGATTCGGAAAATCGGCGAACTCGGTTTTGACCCGATCGTTGTCGTTCCGTTCGATGCGGAACTGTTCGGGCATTGGTGGTTCGAAGGACCAATTTTTCTGGAACAATTCATTCGTCATGTCGTAAACGAACCAGATTTCCAGTTCACCACGCCAAGTGAATATCTGGCTGCGCACCCCACGCAACAGATCATCGAGCCGGCTGCCTCGACATGGGGTGAGAACGGCCATCTTGGCGTTTGGCTGGATCCCAGTAACGCCTGGCTCTATCCACATCTGCAAGCAGCAGCAAAAAAAATGAGCGAACTAGCACGAAAATATGGGTGCCAAATTGCAGGACAACCTCGAAAGCGTTCGGATTTGCCGGGCACTGCATCGCCGAGCGAAGAGCCTGCCCTACAAGTCACTGATCGTGTGTTGAAACAACTCGCACGCGAACTTTTGCTGGCGCAATCGAGTGATTGGGCGTTTCTGATGAAAACCGGAACCGCGTGCGAATACGCCACGAAACGGACAATCGATCATCTTGCTCGCTTCAACCGCTTACACGATCAGTGTATCGCAAACAACATCGATAAAGAGTTTTTGGACGACTGCGAATGGCGCGACAACATTTTTCCAAAGGTGAACTGGCGGTACTATGCTTAGATTGCTGATTGCTGATCGCGGATTGAAGATTCTAACTTGCGTCGCTTCGATCGCTGTCGTTCAAATCGCTGTCGCGCAAGAATCACCCAGCCCAGTTCCTTCGACGACGGCGGAAGAATCCGCCTCTGGAGTGCCTCCGTCCCCCACTCCCGCGCAAACTCCTTCACCCGCCACTTCCAGGAGCGTCCGTATCAGTTTCGTTCCGCCGCCCTTGGAAGGCACGATCAGCCTCGGAATTTACGACGGGAACGGCAAACTCGTTCGCGTTCTATATCAGCAAGCCCAACTGAACGAATTTGCGATTGGCGCGGACGGACTTGTAACGGAGTGGGACGGCAAGAATGACGCGGAGCAGGATTTGCCCGCCGGAAAATATCATGCACGGGGGTACCTGATTGGCTCGCTCAAACTGCAAGATCTAGGCGAGAGTTCGCCGCCTGCGGTGGAAAATAATGCTGATTCCATGCTCAAACTGCGACTTGTCGCCAATCCGTTGCGAAAAGACACGAGCCCGGTTGTCGAACTTCGCGTCGCGTTCGATACCAACGGCAGTTACCTGCAAACAAGTGACAAGCTCCCGCTTTTCACGGTAAGCGAAGCACCAAATTTGAGTCGTGCATGGATTGCAAAGGAAAGCAAAAATGCCGTCGATGTCTGGCAGGACGATGGGACAACTGTGCATCAATTCCGAATTTCGAATCTTGATCAGATGATGGCCTTCGATTGCGGCCAATTTGTATTGAGATGAATGCCCCTCATTAAGACTTCGCTTCAGCAAGATATTTCATAGCACCGCACGACGCAGACCGGCTTAGCGGTTTCTTTACACTGAAACGAAAACTGCCGAAGCGGTTTTAGAGCTGCCATACCAACGCGGAGTGTTAATGAAACCTGCGAGCATATGCGCGGTTTCCAGAACACCGCTGGTCACGAACCCAAATTTCTGTTATTTAAGCGCCCGATGGCCGCTCCTGAATTTCAGCAGACGCTTGGCAAGGTTGCCGGTTTTACTGGAACCGCCCTGCACACCGGCGAGAAAGTTACGCTCACGCTACACCCTGCGCCGGTGGATCACGGAATCAAATTTAAGCGCAAGGATTTGCAGGATGAGCCGACAATTGACGCCAAAATCGACAATCTAAAGACGGTCGAACGCGCCACGACGATTGGCGAAGGCTCGGTGCGCGTGCATACGGTTGAGCACGTCCTCGCAGCGCTTTGGGCAATGGGCGTGGACAACGCCCTCGTGGAAATGGACGCAAACGAGCCGCCGATCGGTGATGGCAGCGCGCAAGCGTACGTCGACCTCATCCGGAAGGCCGGTGTCACCGCCCAGGAGGAGCCGAGAAAATTCTTCGACGCCCGCGACACCATACACGTGGAATCGAAAACCGGCGCGCTACTGATTTTGCTGCCGGACAACGAGTTTCGCATCTCGTGCACGCAAGCCGGACCAAACAACAAATTCACGCAGTTCTTGTCAATGGAAGTTACGCCGGCAGCCTTCGAACGCGAAATCGCTCGGGCGCGGACATTTGTTTACTACGAAGACGTCAGGCCGCTCATGGACAAAAACCTCATTAAGGGCGGCAGCCTCGAAAATGCGATTGTGGTGCGCGGCGAGGCGGTTCTCAGCAAGGAGCCATTGCGTTTTGCCGACGAATTCGTCCGACACAAAATTCTCGACATCATCGGCGATCTCGCGCTGGTCGGGCGCCGTATCCGGGGTCACGTGGTGGCGGTAAAGCCCGGCCATGCCGCGAATGCGGAACTGGCCCGCGCAATCGCCCGCGAGCAGAACCAGAGAAGCGCAATGAGCGTACCGCGCGCGATCCCGATAGGCGATTCCGGGCTGGACACTGGCGAAGTGATGAAGATTCTTCCGCACCGCTATCCTTTTTTGATGGTGGACCGGGTCATCGGCTTCGAAGGCGAAAATAAAATTACGGCCATAAAATCCATCACGATTAACGAGCCGTTTTTTCAGGGGCACTTCCCCGGTCATCCAGTGTTGCCCGGGGTAATGCAAGTTGAAGCGATGGCGCAGGCGGCCAGTATTCTTTTATTCAAATTGACGAAGACATCGAGTCGTGTCGGTTATTTTATGAGTGCGGACCAGGTGAAATTTCGCAAACCGGTTTTTCCGGGCGACACGATTTTCATCCACGCTGAACTGACCAGAGCGCGTGGCAATCGCATGGCGAAAACGAAGTGCCACTGCGTAGTCAACGACGCGATCGTTTCTGAGGCCGAACTGATGTTCACGTTTCTCGATAAATGAGCGACGTGCAAATTCATTCAACCGCGATTATCGATCCAGGCGCTAAAATTGGAGCAGGAACAACTGTCGGACCGTATTGTGTGATCGGACCCGATATCGTGCTCGGCCCTAACTGTTGGCTGCAACATCATGTCACGCTTTGCGGGCCAATGAAGGCGGGAGCGAAGAACAGGTTTTACGCGTACTGCTCCATTGGCCAGCAAACGCAGGACCTAAAATATCGCGGTGAACCGACGTATTTGGAAATCGGTGACGAAAACACGTTTCGCGAATTCGTTACTGTAAATCGGAGCACAACGAGCGAAGGCAAAACGCGAATCGGCCATTGCGGAAATTTTCTCGCCTACAGTCATATCGGCCACGATTGCAGCGTTGGCGACCACGTCGTATTTTCCAATAACGGCACACTAGCCGGCCACGTTCAGGTGGGAGACCACGCGGTAATCGGCGGTCTTACTGCCGTGCATCAATTTTGCCGGATAGGAAGATTCGCCATCACCGGCGGCTGCTCGAAAATTGTACAGGACGTTCCACCGTTCATGATCGCAGACGGCAACCCGGCCGAAATTCGCGGAATTAACATGATCGGCTTGGAACGCAAAAATTATTCACCCGAAAGCGTAAAGCTGATCAAAGAAGCCTTCCGCTTGATTTATCGCTCAAAGTACAACACCCGGCAGGCGCTCGAAGCGATGCAAAAAGAATTACCTCAGACTGAAGAAATCACCGGAATCATCCAATTCATCGAACAAAGTGAGCGCGGAATTATTCGGTGAGATCTCGCGGCGTCGGACGCGAGATCAGCTTCAATTCTAACGCATGAATCCCAACAAAAGCTCTCCGTGTTTTAAGGAGGAGACCTCTCAAGAGCGCTGATCAGAGACATGTCTGACAGCGAGAGGACGGCTGTTAAGGGGCAATGGCACTGGGAGATCTGGTCATTGGGGGTGATCACTGCCCTGGTCGCAGCGCTGGAAGGAAATATGATTTGGGTCGATTCTCGCACGCGGGCGGCATCGCCACGTGAGGGCGGGAAGATTATCAATACCGATATTGAGCCAGCAAACGTCAGGATGGATGGAGACGGGCCGCCCATCCTTCTACTTCACGGCTTCGGCGCTGCGATCGACTGGTGGGACGATGTTGCTCCGGCCTTGGCCATCCATCACCGCGTGATTCGTCTTGATTTGATTGGGCATGGCGGTACCGCCGCGCCCACGCGTGGCTACTCTATCCCGCGGCAGGCTCAGCTTGCGGTCGCCGTGCTCGACACGCTCGACATCGGTCATGTCACAGTCATCGGCCATTCCATGGGCGGCGAAGTTGCGATTGCGCTTGCCGAGCTTCGGCCAGCACGGATCGATCGCATGATCCTGATCGACAGCCCGCCCACGGCGGACACGGCTTTTACGATAATGACCAAAATCTATCTCACGCCAATCATCGGCGAAATGCTCTCTCATTTCCAAAGCGATGCGGCGATCCGGAGAGGTCTGTCGCAGGGATTCGCACCAAACTTCACCATTCCGGAGAGGTTCGTAGCTGATTTCAGACAATTGACGTATTGCGCTTTCCGGAAAGCACACAATGAGAGCATTGCTTATCGAACCAACAGACCCCCTTACGATCGACTTGCCGCGATGAAGCCGAGTCCACCTTTATTAGTAATCTTCGGTACTCTCGATGCCATCGTCCCACCCGAACAGGCAAATTTCTTCGAACGGGTTCCCGGAGCAAAAATCGCAATGATTGAAGGCGCTGGCCATTCACCCATGGTCGAAGCGCCGGCTAAAACCCTGAAATTGATCGAAGACTTTCTGAAATAGTCCTTGGTAATCGACCGCAATCGCCTGCACGATTCAGTAGCTGGCCCCGCCATGTTTTCAAGAGTTGAAAGTTGGTTGGCGAAGGGTTGAAATCCTGAGAGCATAATTCCTGATTCCCCTCGACCATCACTCTTTTCCGCGAATGCCAACCATTCTCACTCTGTTGCGGATCAAAAATCTCGCGCTCGTAGAGGAACTGGAGTGGCAAATGGAAGGCGGGTTTATTGCGGTCACTGGCGAAACTGGTGCCGGGAAATCGATCATCATTGGCGCGCTGCAGCTTTTGCTTGGCGAACGTGCGGATAAGTCGCTCATTCGAACGGGGGCGGATTTTTGTACAGTCGAAGCAGTCTTCAGCGGAAACGATTTGCAAAAACTAAACGGGCAACTTGTGCAGGGAGGAATCGAACCGTGTGAGGACAATCTCATCATCAAGAGAAGTTTCTCGACTGCTGGTGGAACGCGCCAATTCATCAACGGTTCGCCGACGACGGTGTCGATCTTGAAAAGTCTCGGCGATGAACTTGTTGATCTCCACGGCCCGCACGATCACCAATCTTTGCTCTCGCCGGAGATGCAGTTGAGGCTGCTTGATTCGTTCGCGCGCGCTGACGAACAGCTCGAACGGTATCGAAAGCATTACCGGCAGTTGCAGACGCTCCTCACTGAGCATGCGGTTCTGAACACAGCCGAAATAGCACGCGAAAATGAGCTCGATCTCTTGCGCCACCAGATTGCCGAGATCAAATCGGCGAATCTAGTCGAGGGCGAGGAAGAAGAGATCGAAAACCGATACAAACTGGCAAGCAACAGCAAACGACTGGTTGAGCTTGCGGGCGCGATCACGAACAAAATTTCAGAGGCAGATGGTTGCGTACTCTCCCAACTAGGGGAAACGCAGCGGCTGTTGCGTGAACTGGAAAAGATCGACAACTCGATCGCGCAATTTTCATCGACCCATGCTGCTGCGATCGTCGAACTTTCCGAGATCGCGCGCACCCTGTCCGATTACGCGGAGAAACTCGATCTCGATCCGCAGCAACTCGCAGCGATCGAGCAGCGCGTATCGGATTTTGAAAGTCTGAAGCGCAAATATGGGGGATCGATCGCCGAAGTAATTGCATTTGGCGACCACGCCGTGGAACGGATGCAAAAAATTGAAGGCCGTGATGCGGAGCTGGAGCGTCTCGCAAAAGAGATCGAGAACGTTCGCGCCGAAATGAACCGCGCAGGTGAAGCGTTGCGCAAGCGTCGGGCAAAGGCTGCTCCGAAGCTTTCTGAAAGGATTCGGCACAACCTTCGCGATCTCGGGTTTCGCCAGTCGGAATTCGAGGTGAACCTCAGCGCGCTCGATGAGCCACGCCCGAGCGGATTCGATTTTGTGGAATTGCTTTTCTCGCCGAACCCAGGCGAACCGCTCAAACCCCTGCGAGCGATCGCTTCGAGCGGCGAAATCTCGCGTCTAATGTTGGCGATCAAATCCGCGCTGGCTGCGCATGACGCAGTTCCACTACTCGTGTTTGATGAGATCGACACAAATGTTGGCGGCGAGATCGCACGTGCCGTCGGCGCAAAGATGCAAACATTGGGGCGCGATCATCAGGTGATTTGCATTACGCACCTGCCGCAGGTTGCCGCGACCGCTTCGTCGCATTTTGTTGTGACAAAGGACGTATCACGCGGTCGCACCTTTTCCAATCTGCGCGAAGTCACAGGGAAAGCGCGGCAGGAAGAGATCGCGCGGATGTTAGGCGGCAAAAGTGAATCGGCGCTGAAGCTCGCGTCCACCTTGTTGAAAGCATAATGGACATGACGCGAGGTAGGGAGATTCACCCGAACCGCCGGGGCGATTGAAGTCAATCGCCCATACCTGAATTCGACTCCGATTTACTTCATCACTGCGCCGAGCGGTAGGATGACTTTGCCGTAAACTTCATTGAGCACTTGTGCGAGGCCGGCGTAGATCGCAGAAAACCCGCAGAAGATTCCTTCGTATCCGGTGAAATGTCGGAAATCCGGTCCCGCGTTGATGAAATCTCCGATTGCGAGTAGAAAAAAAAGAATAGTCAGTGAACCGAAAACGACTTGCCCGGCCACATGCAATCGCAACGTGCCGACGAACATTACTGCGGTAAATAAACCCCATACGAAAAGATAAGCGGCCATGGCCATGTCATTGGAAGGCGTTGCCCACCCTAACTTCGGAAGTACAATCAGCGCCACGAGCGAGAACCAGAACAATCCATAGGAAAGGAATGCAGTTGTAGCGAACGTGTTGCCTTTCCGCCATTCCATGATCCCGGCGATAATCTGCGCCGCGCCGCCATAGCAAATTCCCATCGCCAGAATCATACTGTTGAGTTCGTAGAACCCGGCATTGTGCAGGTTGAGCATGACTGTGGTCATGCCGAAGCCCAGTAGCCCAAGCGGCGCTGGATTCGCTGTCGTGTCCTTGATTTGAGTGAGGGATTCATTCATGGTGACCGCCAGTTTGCCGAAACAAAGATCGATAACGCAACCACAATATCGGCTGCCCAAAGCTGCAACTTTGATACTTGGATGTCAGCCAGTCCCGCTCGGGAAGGATTCGCCGTAATGAACCTTGCCGCCCGGGCAACAGACTGCCTGCCCCGTAAAACCTGCCAGACCAAGCAAACTCGCAGCTCGCTCACCGGGTCAGGCTGGCAGCCTGAGATCCGGTAAGGAACATCGATCACAATCCAAAATGTAATGTGTTAACGATTTCGCTTGTCGGCGCACGTCTGCTGAAATTATGGTCAAAGGTTTCCATATGATTCGGCGCGATTATTTTGTCGTTGGTGCGGGCATCGGCGGAGCAAGCGTATGCGAAGGAATTCGCAAATACGACAAACGCAGCTCTGTCACTCTGGTCGGCGCGGAAGTCTTCCCGCCTTACAAGCGTTGGATCCTCTCGAAGGCGTTTTTGCGTGAGAAGGAAGCGAATCTGAAAAAACTCCAGGAATTCGATGAGCGCTGGTTCGACGCCCATAAAATCGAGACTCGCTTCGGCACAGTGGTGACGCAATTTAACATCGAGCGCCGCTTTGCTGTGCTGGCCAACGGCGAAAGCATCGAATTCACCAAAGCATGTCTGGCGACGGGCAGCCGCCCGGTGCGCCCGCCGGTCGCAGGAACAAGCCTTGGCAATGTCATTTACCTTCGAACCGTTCGCGACGCGCTCGCGTTGCGGGAGATGTCGAATTTGGAAAAAACCGTCATGGTCGTCGGAGGCGGATTGCTTGCTTGTGAGGCAGCAGCGAGCCTTCGCATGATGAAAATGAAAGTCGGCCTCATGCATCGTGACCAGTACTTGTTGAATCGATACGTCGATCCCGACACCGGCAGTTGGCTAACTGATTATTTTGCAAAGCACGGCGTAGTGCTGTCGATGGGAGAAGCCCTCAACGGATTCGAAGGCAAAACCGTCCTGCGCAACATTCAAACCAAGAGCGGTAACCGTTTCCCAGTCGGCCTTGCAGTCGTTGCATGCGGCGCAGATCCGAATCTCGACCTTGTCCGCAACACGCCATTGGCAGGGCCGCACGGGTCGCCGGTCACCGAATATCTCGAGACCGAGGAAAAAGGAATTTACGCCATCGGCGATCTCGCCTTCTATCCGGACAGAATCATGGGCGGCATGCGGCGTCAGACCCATTGGGAAAACGCCCGCGAGCAAGGTCTGGTAGCAGGGGCCAATATGACGGGCAAGAAGCGCATCCGTTACGAGCAAGTCCCTTATTTTTGGACGGAGATGTTTGATTTGCGGATGGATTTTGTGGGCGATTTCACGCTGCCGCCTACCCGCGTGAATCTTCATGGAACGTACCCGAAGAAAAAGTTTATCGCCCGATACTATCAGGGGGATAAGCTACGCGGGATTCTTCTTTGCCAGCAAACCGCTCGCGAAGTCGACGCAGCCAAGAACCAGTTGAGGCAGGCTCAGGGCAAATAAATACGGAACGACGGCTTCCCAGCCCTCGTGATGTGCGAGATCAACGGCTGCCCAAGCCCAGTTCCTGGAAAGTTTCGCAATCAGTAAGACATGTCAGCCGGGATTTGAAACTCCGGATTGCTCACGCGCACGAGCTTCCAATCCCACGGTTTACCTGAGGCCTGCCGCCATTCGAACTTGAATGGCGCTGGCACTTTGTTAATGCGTTCGTCGAGCACTTCCATTACCCCATCGTCGCTACTATAGACTACGATTTTGCCAATCCAGATCGCACGCGGCGTCTCAACCTGCACAAAGGGGTCCGCCGCGGTGATTCTTGACCCGCGCACCCATCGAAAACCTTCCCGCATACGCTCAAGGAGACGGGCCCGATCGTTACCCCATTGATCGTGATAATCACCGGCGATGAAATCGGCCACAGTTTCCCAGTTTCTCCCATCAATTGCGTGAAAGAAATTTTCTGTGTGCAGCCGCACCTGATGCTCAGGCCGCCAAAGCCAGAACAAATATACGCCCACAGCAAGCAGCAATGCGGTTCCGCCAATGAATACTCCACGAAGTGTAATCGTCACACGCGCCGCAACGGTACAACATCAGGATCGAATCCGCTGCGGATTCGCATTATTTGACCCGAAAAGCTGCCAGTTGCGACTCGATTTTTGCCTGATGCGTTTTCCCCCGCGGAGGGGGCACTGCTTGCTCTTTCGCCAACGTTTTCGCCGCCGGACTGCGTCGGAAAAACTTCTTTCAAATCCGGCGACTGGCGGACGAACTCCTTTGCCGGAAACATTCAGTGTTTGGGCAAAAAATGCGCGTTCGCAGTAGCAGTCTCTTCCACCTCGCGTCGCTCGACTTTGCCATCCAGTGCTGGAACCTCTTTGACGGTTTCAAACTTGTATTGATACGGATTCCCGAGCATAGGCCCGATCACATTGTGTTCCCTGCCCCACGATGGTGATGTCAGCCACCGCCGCAGTCCGCCGCCCCAAGCGCTCGCTCAAAACCCAGTGATCATCCCAGCGGAATCAATAATACCAGGACGAGCGCGCCGACTCCGAGCAATTTGAGAATCGTGCAATGGCGCCGTCCAAAGAACGGCTACAATTTTGCCAACGGTGGAGGCGCTTGAACTTCAGGCATGCCACCGACTTGAACCAACGAAACGGATTATGCAATACCCTTCACGCGTTGTGGCGTGTGCTGTCCTCAGCGCAACCGACGAAATACGTTGCGGGCGTCGCGGCACGGTTTGCGCTGACAAAGGGCCGACGCTACAACAGCAACTGCCGGCGGATTCGCGCGGCTTCGCGCATGAAGTTTGGGTTTCGGATTATCTTCGTGGAATGTTGCGGAGCTGAGTCGCTTCGGACGAATAGCGACAAGCAATCGATCAAGCGTCTGCCGCGCCAGTTCACGAGCTCCTGACTAACGCAATGCAGCCCGTTCTGCTCGCACAGCACTCGAAACAACTCTGCGGTCATACCGGGATTCCGATGATGCGCCCAATCGAGAATGTTTGCCTTGATCAACGGCTTCGTCAGAATCTCCGGAAGCCGTTCGCGTAGTGAATTAGCGTATTCGCCAAAATTCGAATGATGGATGAAACCTCTCGCGCCGATCTTCAATTTTGCCCCCAGTTGGCGCACATAGGCGTCCACCACCTCCCGGTCTGGATGCACAAAGGAATCGAAACTGAAAATGAAATCGACTGATCCGTCGGCGATCATCGACAGCGAGCGGCCATCATTCAAGTAGCAACGCACGTGCGAATCCTCCGCGAAACGGCGGCGACACGCCTCGATGCATTCACTCGATTTATCAACGACCCACAGCTCCTCGCAGTAATCCTTCAAAAAATACGTCCACCGTCCGAAGCCGGGCGCAATTTCCAAAATCGTGCCAGTCGGCAGACAATCGCGAATGCGCGGAAAAATTGTGCCGTTCCACTGCGCATGCGAGGTGCCCCACGGTTCCGACCATTCCTCGCCTGCCTCTTTCCAATCGTATTTCATCTGCTCCCGACGGATTCAAACGATCTCATAGATGTCAATTGCCGGGGAGAAATCGAACCGGCGACTATATGGATTTTCAGTCCATGTTTCCCGGGAGCGAACGTCATCAAAAGCGTGGCCGCTACTCGTGGAGTAAATTCATTTGCATATCACAGTTTCGATGTAAAATATGTGCTTCTCAACTTCGGCCCCAATACCAGCAATGCACACGCGATTCTTATTCCATGATATAACTGGATGAGACAGCGATGTTCATCGCTCGGCAGCACAGGCACGGAGTTTTGCTGCGAAAAGTTCTGACGGAATTCGAATTGCTGCATTCACCATAGCAATCGTTTTCTTCCGTCAGTCTTATCAAGCAGATGACATCGCAAGATATTACCTAAAACCCAGGAGATTTAAAAATTGGACGCTTCAACAACCCACAGTCACCTCATCCCTCCACACGGGGGCGAACTTATCAATCTCATTGTAGACGCCGAAAGAGCGGCGGAACTAAAGACCGAATCGAGGGACTTCCCTTCTTGGGATTTGACGGCCCGCCACATCCGCGATCTTGAACTGTTGCTGAACGGGGGTTTCTCTCCCCTACGCGGCTTTATGAATAAGGCAGATTACGAAGGCGTCTGCCACAACATGAAGCTTACGAGCGGCGTTCTCTGGCCGATGCCGATCACCCTCGATGTCACCGAATCTTTCGCTAAAACGCTGAAACCAGGGAGCAGTAAAATCGCGCTGCGGGATGCAGAAGGAGTAATGCTTGCGGTACTGCACGTGGAAGACGTGTGGCAACCGGATCGTAGAGCCGAAGCGAAGGCGGTTTTTAACAGCACCAGCCCGGTTCACCCCGGGGTAAATTACCTGCTGAACAAAGAAAACCCATGGTATGTGGGCGGGCGTATCGAAGGTTTCCAGTCGCCGGCACATTACGATTTCAAGGACCTCCGGCTAACTCCGGCTGAATTGCGAGTCGAATTCGCACGGCTTGGGTGGCGGCGTGTGGCGGCATTCCAGACACGTAATCCCATGCATCGCGCTCACGTGGAATTGACTCTACGCGCTGCGAAACAGGTTGAAGCCAACCTGCTGATCCATCCCTCGGTTGGCGTCACCAAGTTTGGCGACGTCGATTACTTCACGCGGGTCCGGTGCTATCAACTCTTGCTCGCAAAGTATCCACATGGGACGGCAAAACTTTCCTTGTTGCCGCTCGCGATGCGCATGGGCGGACCACGGGAAGCGATTTGGCACGCCTTGATTCGCAAGAATCACGGCTGCACACACCAAATCGTGGGACGCGATCACGCAGGCCCCGGCAAAGACGCGGACGGAAAACCGTTTTATGGGCCGTATGAAGCTCAAGAATTATTCACGAAACACGAAGCTGATATCGGTGTAAGCATGGTTCCGTTTAACATGATGGTCTATGTGGAAGATGAAGATAAGTATTTTCCGGAGGACGAAGTTCCCAAGGGTAAACACGTTTTACACCTCTCTGGCACAGAATTGCGTCAGCGACTAAATGAAGGGCGCGACATTCCTGCATGGTTTACCTATCCCGAGGTCGTACAGGAACTACGGCGCAGTTTTCCACCACGACACAAACAAGGACTCACAGTCTTTTTCACAGGCCTCTCCGGCGCCGGGAAATCGACGATTGCCAGTGTTTTGGTCAGTAAATTTCTAGAAGTAGGCGGTAGACCGGTGACGCTGTTGGATGGCGATTTGGTTCGCAAGCATCTTTCTTCAGAACTTGGCTTTTCCAGGGAACACAGAGATCTTAACATTCACCGCATCGGATACGTCGCTTCCGAGATCACCAAAAATGGCGGCATCGCAATTTGTGCTCCGATCGCGCCGTATGACTCTACTCGAAAACATGTGCGCGCCATGATCGAGCCGCTTGGTGGATTTATCATGGTGCATCTTTCCACGCCGGTGGACGTATGCGAACAACGCGATCGCAAAGGCCTCTACGCGAAGGCGCGGGCTGGAATTATCAAGGAATTCACCGGCATTTCGGATCCCTACGAGGAGCCTAACGATGCAGAAGTGGTCATCAATACGTCCGAGTTCACACCTGAAGAAGCTGCGCAGGAAATCATCCTACATTTAGAGCGGGAAGGCTTCATCGGAGTTAATGAAGAACTTGCCTGAACGCGAAGCGCAGTTGATTTTGAGAATCTTGTCGGAGGACGCGCGCATCTATGCGTCGGCGGCAGCGGTGCACCACAAAACATCGTGTTGAAAACGATATCTTCACCTCAATCCGCGGCCGATGCGGAGGACAGAGTCCTAGAGAGCGGTCCGGAAAAAGCGCGGAGGCGAGTCATGGTCATTGGACTGGACTGCGCAGCGCCTGAGTTGATCTTTGATCGCTGGCTTGAGGATTTGCCAAACTTGAAATCGCTCTATCGAAGCGGACTGCACGGGCTGCTCCGCTCGTGCGATCCGCCCATCACGGTGCCGGCATGGTCGGTGATGATGTCCTCCAAGAGTCCCGGCCGGCTTGGAGTTTACGGGTTCCGAAACCGTGCGGATCATTCATACGATAGGTATTCCATCGCCAACTCGCTTGCGATTAAAGAAGACCGCCTCTGGGACATCCTATCGCGCAGTGGAAAACGCTCCATCGTCATAGGCGTACCGGGAACTTACCCGCCACGCCCCCTGAATGGCTTGATGGTGACCGACTTCCTAACTCCGGACACGACCTGCGAGTACACATATCCGCCTGAACTCAAACAGGAGATCGAGCGGGTGGTTGGGGAATATATTTTGGATGTGCGTGATTTTCGATCCGGCAACAAGGAGAAGATTCTGGCCGATATTTACGAGATGACCCGGAAGCGCTTCCAGCTCGCGCGGCATCTGCTTGCGAAGGAAGAGTGGGATTATTTTATGATGGTTGAAATGGGTGTGGATCGTATCCATCATGCGTTCTGGGACGATATGGATCCGGCTCATCGCTGTTATCTGCCCGGCAACAAATTTGAGAACGCAATTCACGATTACTACCAGGAAGTCGATCGCGAAATCGGCGAGCTCCTGAAATTTGCCGATGAAGGGACGTCTGTGCTGGTGGTCTCTGATCACGGCGCCAAGCGGATGGATGGAGGCATCTGCGTTAACGAATGGCTGATTGCAAATGGTTACCTGACGCTCGCCGAAAACCCCGCACGCGCGACACCGCTCTCTAAAGTCAAAATCGATTGGTCCCGGACGAAGGCATGGGGCGACGGTGGATATTACGCGCGTGTCTTTCTCAACGTCGCGGGCCGCGAACCAAACGGAACAATCGCACCCGGTGATTACGAAAAGGTGCGTGATGAACTAACTGCCGGACTGAAAGCAATTCCGGATGAAAAAGGAAACAAAATCGGCACCCTGGTCTTTCGGCCGGAGGAACTGTACCCGGCGGTGCGCGGCGTAGCGCCAGATCTGATCGTTTATTTCGGAAGTCTCTACTGGCGCTCCGTTGGCACCGTTGGCGGCGGAAAAATACACACTTTCGAAAATGACACGGGGCCAGACGGCGCCAACCATGCGGAGAACGGCATTTTTCTTTTCCGACCAGCTAACGGTGGCCTCGGGAATGGACGGCGAATTGACGGGCTCCGTATAATCGATGTTGCACCAATGATTTTACAGTTGTTTGGGTTGGCGGTTCCACCCGATATGGAGGGAAAAACATTTGCCTCCGCCGACTTATCATGACTACGCGCCGTCGGAATTTCCTGAAGCAAATAAGAATGGTGCGCGCTAGGGCGCCGCTCCGACTAAGCTTTGGCGGGGGCGGGACTGATGTTTCTCCCTATGCAGATACGCGCGGCGGCTGTGTGCTCAACGCCACGATCTCGCGCTATGTTTATGGGACGTTGGTGCCAAAATCGGAACGTTCGATCGGCTTCCGCTCGTTCGATTACGGGACGCTGGTTTACTGGACCGAAGAGGCGCACTTTCGGTTCGACGGTCAAATGGACTTGGCCAAAGCAGTGCTGAAACGCTTGGAACTCGATAAGTTCCGGACCACGGGATTCGATCTCTTCGTCCATGCGGACGCTCCGCCGAACTCGGGCCTCGGCAGTTCCTCAACGTTCACTGTGGCGCTCATTGGCCTGTTTCGCGAGTTGCTCGGGTTGCCCATTACATCCGGCGGGATGGCTAAACTGGCCTACGACATTGAGCGCAATGATGTGGGAATTAAAGGTGGCAGGCAGGACCAGTATGCCGCGGCTTTTGGCGGCTTCAATTTCATGGAGTTCCATGGTGAAGAGGTGATCGTCACGCCGCTGCGGCTCAGTGAATTCGTCATCAATGAACTCGAATATAACCTGCTCCTCTGCTACATCGGAAGCCGCGAGACCCAGCCAATCATTGAGGACCAGATGGAAAGTACGAAACAGGAGAATGCTGCGCCGCTTGCGGCCATGGACAAGTCAAAGGAAATCGCCATCGAGATGAAAGATGCCCTGCTGGGAGGAGATCTCGATCGTTTCGGTGAAATGCTCCACGAAGGCTGGGTGCACAAGAAAAAGACGGCCCCGGGCATCACCACGGCACGGATCGACGAACTTTACGCGGAAGCCCAGAAGTCCGGCGCGATCGGCGGCAAGATCACCGGGGCCGGCGGTGGTGGTCACCTGTTACTCTACTGCCCGTTTAACAAGCGGCACATTGTTAGCGAGCGGCTCAGTGCTATGGGCACACGGGTCACTGATTTTCGGTTCGACCCTAGCGGAATGCAGACGTGGCGCGTGTATCGGTAATCTAGTTCGATTCAGCTGTTAACCAAAAACTTATGGACATTACATGACATCCAAGCTGCTGTCTCTGTGTCGCAACGAGGTCTCATTGCTTTCGGGTAACGCTTTTGAAGTGAATTAATTGCTATGTTCGAAACGATTCGCGCCGATATCGACCGCAAAATCCGCGCGTACGGCGTGCGGGCAAAGGATCAGACGTTTTTTCGTAAGCGTATCACGCCACTGCTCGAACTGGGAACAGCAGCAGTGGTCGTGTATCGGTTCGGCCGCTGGGTTTACAGCCTCAAGATTCCTGTGTTCCGTCAGTTGATGATCGGGATTTATCTCGTTATTAACACGGTTTGCCTGATGCTCACCGGCATTCACATCCACCGGGAAAGCGATATCGGACCAGGGCTGGTTGTCCACAATTGCTGTGGTATCTTTCTTCTCGCCACGCGAATCGGGCACAGTTGCACGGTTAATCAAGATGTCAGCGTCGCTAGCGTCCGCGGCACCGGATGGCCTACCATCGGTAACAATGTTTTTCTCGCTGCCGGATGTAAGGTAATGGGCGGCGTGACCATAGGCGATAACGTCGTAGTAAGTGCGAATTCCTTGGTCGTTTCGGATGTGCCGAGCAACTGCACGGTGATGGGTGTACCCGCTCGAATTATATCACGCCAACCCGCCAGTGCATATTTGAAATTCGTTGCGACAGAGTGAGCGGAGCCGGACTGTAATGCAAGGAACGGGGCCGAACCGCTGTTCTATACCGTGGTCGCCGCGTCTCAATTTCTCACTAATCTCGACTCGGCGCTGAACGTGTGAGAAGCCTCCGGTATCTAACGCACTAACATTTTACCCCCATGGCATCGCCAATTGCACACGGATTCGCTGGGTTCTGGACTTCTCTTGTCCTGAGAAGGCGCGTCAAAACTCGACCGACGGCGCACTGGCGGCAATATCTCCCCCGTCTCGGAGTGCTGATACTGCTCGCCAATGCTCCTGATCTGGACTTGTTCATAACGCCTGGCTTCCCTGAAACCGCGCTGCATCGCGGTTTTACGCACAGCCTGACAGTCGCTATTTTGATATCGCTGGCTTTAAGCTGCGCGTGGCGAATCGTGCCAGGCTTTTGGCGAAGTACCGTTCTCTACTTCACGGCGTACAGTTCACATCTCCTGATCGACTTCTTTACCGGAACTAAGATCGGGTGGACTAATAGTGGATTTGGTATGCCGCTGTTCTGGCCGTGGGGCAAAACTTTCAGCTCGCCGTTGATATTCTTTCTTGGTATCCACCACAAAGACTTTGCCGCATTATTTAGCCTCGACAACGTTTGGGCGTGCACTTATGAATTGCTGACCTGCACTGTAATTACGCTAGCAGCGGGTTTATTATGGAAACGAAAACTCAAGCCGCGGACAAACCGCCCGACATCGGAAGCGCCAGCACGTCTTCTTTCCAACCTGCAGTCAATTGCTGACCCGTAGTGTAATTACGGTAGTAGCAGGTGTTTTATGGAAACGAAAACTGAAATCGCGGACATTAAAGAAACGAAAACTCAAGTCGCGGATAAACCGTCCGACGTCGGAAGCGCCGACACATCTTCTGTCCAAACTGCAGGACCAAAAATGAGACGCTCGCACTGGGTAATCTTTGTTGTTATCTCTTTTCTCTTAGGATTTCTCGTCCTCTACACAATTCTTCACATGATCAACACGACTACCAGCATAGCTCGCGTCATGCATGCACCGTCGCCAGTGGAGACGGTGCCGGTCCGTCGGCAGACGCTTGAAGAAGTCATCGGGGGCAGCGGTGCAGTCCAGCAAGCTGAGACCGTAAACCTGATTACTCAGCTCACGGCACAGGTCCTTGAGGTTCCAGTGAAGATTGGTGATCTAATCAAAAAAGGCGATTTGCTCGTTCGTTGGGACGACCGGCTCATCAAGGCGACCGTTGACGCTAACCGCGAATACGTGGAGGCCGATAACATTAAGATCCGGAACGAAACGCGGCAGGTCGAGCGCTACTCTACGCTACAGAACCAGAGTATGGGATCGGCGGTGGACTTGGAGAAGTACGAGATGTCCCTGGCCGACGCAAAAATAGACCTCGCCAAATCTACAGTGTCACTCAAGCAGGCTGAGATCGATCTTGAACACGTGAAGCAGACCTCTCCGATCGATGGAATCGTCCTCGCGCGATTTGTCAATCCGAACGAGTTCACTAAACCCGCTCAGGTCGTCTTGCAGCTTGGTGTTCTGAATACGGTGTTGATGGCAGCCCAGATCACCGAAGAAAAAATGCATTCTGTGCAATTAGGACTCCCTGCCGATACGACTTTTCCGGCATTCCCTAGCGAAGTTTTTAAGGGCACGGTTGCGAAGATAGATCCGAACATCGACCCGGTCACGCGGGCCTTCACTGCGTATATAAAAATTGAAAATCCAGATTTTCGCCTAAAGCCGGGTCTATCGGGCTTTGCACGCATCCGCCGGACTGCCAAGGATGTGCTGGCGGTGCCTAGCATTGCGGTCATGAATCCTTCAGGCGAGCAAAGCCAGGTTTTTGTCGTCGATGGCACGAACCATGCGAAGCTGCGTAACGTCCGCCCCGGCATCGTGGTCGACGCCATGACGGAGATTACTGATGGGCTCAAAGAGGGAGAGAAAGTCGTAACTGTTGGGCAGTTTTATCTAAAGGATAATGACAAAGTCCGTACTACATTCAGATCGATCTCCAATTAGTGGCGCAGCATATCTGGCGGCACTGCTGTTCATCCTGCCATGTATGTCGGACGCGAGAGAGGCTTTGCGAGCTCCTCCAGATCACCCGCTGACGCTTCGCGACTGCATTGCTATCGCATTAGGCGAAAGTCCGGCTTTAGAGGGTAGCCGGTTCGATGTGTTGTCTGCGGTGCAGGAAGTCCGCGCCGCACAGGGAATGGCGTTGCCGCTAGTGACCGGATCGGCACAGTACCAGCTTTTCTCGGGCAGCCAGGTTAGTAAATTCGGGGTCCTTAACCTGGGTAATGTGACTGCCGGTGGAAACGTAGTTACCGCGAACACGGTGGGTTGGACTGGAGTCGAGTTATACGGGCTTGGTTTGAGCTACCCGCTCTTTAACGATGGAAGTATTCTCGGTTTAAATAATGCGCCTGCGATCGCGGAAAAGAAGGCAAAGAAACAGGCTCTTGCATGGACTGTCAATCTGACGCGTGAGGAAGTAATCGCCCGCGTCATCGCTGAGTATGTCACGACTGTTTCGGCGCGAAACCGAATGGCGTTAGCCGAACGCCGAGTAAAGCTGCTCGACCAGGATCTCAGTGTCACCCAGGAACAGCAAAATCAGGGGATCAAGTTACCGATCGACGTCAGGGTTGCAAAGGAACAGTTCCGCGAAGCGCAGACGCTTCTGAGGCTTCTTCACGAGCAAGCCACAGCAGGGTCGATGGCGCTGTCAAAAACTCTTGGTCTGTCCTCGTCATCCAATCTTTCCTTATCGAACATACTCCCTGATCCACCTGATCCGCCACCGACCACCGAGCAGCTGATCGGCGCATGCCTCAATCACCACCCATCGCTTGAGAAACAGCGGGCGATTATCGATCAGGCAAAGCAGAATTACCGGCTCGAACGATTCCGGTTGTATCCGTCAGTTTATCTGGATGGCAACATTAACTATATTGACGATTTTAATCCCTCTAACAACCAAAGCTTCTTTAGTGCGGCGATTGCGGTCAAAGTGCCTATTTTCGACTTCGGGGCACAGCTCGCTACCACCCGATCGAAGTTGATGACATACAAGGCCGAACAGGCCAGGCTTTTCTCAACAGCCGATGACGTGAACTACGAGGTTGTCCAGATCTATCAAGTGATCTACTTGCTAACTCACGATATCCTGGGCGTTCAGGGAGAGGTCGCTGAGGGCGAGAGGAATTTCCAAGTAATCCAGGCTCAGCAACAGCAGGGTATTGCTGAGCCGCTAACCGCGATTCAAAAGGAGCTGAATCTCATCGCCAAGCAAGACGAGCTCCAGGGGCTTAAACTGCGACTCCTCACCAACTACGCGCGCCTGCAGAGAGCAGCAGGTGGCGCGTGGAAGTGGATTCCATGAAGCAGTCGCAGCGGATCGTCAAAAACTCGATCATCGGCGTTGCTGCGGGGGTCATCGGGGGGCTGGTCTACCTGGCCACCACGGTGGCCATCGCGCGCAACCCTCACGTCAGCATTGCCGCGTTCGGAGAATATCAGTGGGTTCTCGCGTTTGCCATGATCGCCCAGCTGGTGGCTGACTCCGGTTTGCCACAAATGATGATACGTGAGCTCGCTAAGGACCCGGAGTGTGTCGGCAAGATAGTTGGGGTCGCGGCGGCTTTGATCTGGGTGATCTCAGTCGTCATGTGCCTCTTGGTTGGAATTGTTGCTTTTTTCCTGCCCTATCACGCGGATGTCAAGATTGCCCTCCTCCTGATGACTTTCGCGACCCTTTCCGTCTTTCACGCGGCCGGCTACAGTGCCGTTCTCCGCGCCTTCGAGGACAATGAGCTGAACTACCTCGGGTTTATTCTGCAGAAGATCCTGCTCTTCTCCTTCATTCTAGTCATGCTTCATTTCAGGACGGGACTGATCGGCTTTGTTGTCGCCCACCTGCTTTCAAATGTCATACTGTGGAACTTCTATCACATCCTTGTCTCCCGTTTTTACACCAAAGTGAAGCTGCAGGTGGATTTGGCGCTTTGGAAAGAACTGCTTCTGACCGCCCTCCCGACGGGAGGCGGAGTCATGCTTCGACAACTGTCATTAAACATTGACATCTTTATCTTGGGCTTAATGACCAAGAACATGACCACCGTAGGTCTGTTCGGCGGGCCCTATCGCCTCAGTTGGTCGCTGCGCATGATCCCCCAAACTCTTGCCCTTCCGCTTTATCCGCTTTATTCCCGCACCGCCCATTTTTCCCCCGCTCGCTTTGGTGACGTTTATCGTCAGAGCCTGAAGTTCTTTACGCTTATTAGTGTCCCGGTAGCCGCCTTCTTTATGGCCTGGTCGAAACCGCTTCTGACCCTCGCCCTTGGAACAAGGTTTCTTCCTGCTCTTCCCGCCATGCAACTGCTTGGTCTGGGATTGATCCCATTCTTTATATCGACGATCTTTCAATACGTCTTCAACGCGCTCGATGCCCAGAAAAGCTTTTTCGTAAGCACACTGATCGGTTCCGCGCTGCGAGTAATTCTTCTTGTCGCTCTGATCCCGAAGTATAACTTTGTCGGCCCTGCTATCGCCTTTGTCTGTGCCGAGGTTGTAACAGTAGGGATGTGGATCTACCAGGTGCAAAAACTGGGTTACCCGGCACATCTGCTCAACATGCTTTGGCGTCCGATCGTAGCTGGTGCTGTCATGGCCCTGGTGCTTGTTTCATTTCTTAATTCGTCACTGATCTGGCAGTTGACCGGAGCAGTTCTCTCAATTCTCAGCTACGGCGCGGTGCTCTTTGCTGTGCGCACCTTCTCCAGGGAAGAGATTCATCAGGCCCGAGAGGGCATCGCTTTTGTTTCACCTTTTGTCGAGTCCTGGGTGAAGAAACTTAAACGCAACACATGACCACTCCGAATCGCATCGAGACGTCGCCGATGTCGGCGCGGGCCGAGGCTGCCGCCGCGTGGATCGCCTTATACTTAAAATGGAAGAAGCGCTTCGAATCTTGGGCGGAGTTTTTGGCCAAGTTCTGGGCGGCTTATTGGCTGCTCATCCTTGGCAGCTTTCTGATTCTTGGTTCCGCTTTTCTTAAGTGGGTTCAATTTCCTATAAGTTCGAACCTGTCCGGTCTGAAGCTGCCTTTGTTCCATGACTCAGGAATTATCCCGCGCGTTACTCTTCTCTCTTTCGGCGCTCTTGGGGTTGTTGTTTTGATTGCCGGAGTTGTTTTGCGTCGATTTTTTCCTTCGGCCCTCGTCCTTGCCGCAGGCGTCCTCATCACACTCTGCGTGCTGACGCCGGCCCACATTGCCTTTCAACAGCCGATGATGCTCCGCCATCTGACTGATGAACTCCAGGCGACACCATGGCATAACGTTTTTAGAAAGCACTACCTTCCCCCGAATTACGGCTCTCTTGAGGTGCTCCCGAATCAGCTCATCCTTTACACCGCGAGCGGGCGCCTTCTCGCTGCCTTTTCTTTCCTTCGGCTCGGCTGGACCTGTTTTGGGCTCGGCTCGCTGTTGGTTGCTGTATATGCAATCCGCTGTCTGCCGGACGGAAAAATGGCGATTGGACTGGTGCTGGTCTGTCTTCCAGTCAGCACGCTCGCGATCGTAAGCACGCCGCCAATAATCGGGCAGCATTACTTCAATCGTGGCTCGATAGCCAAGGCGCGAGGCTACAATCAAGAGGCAATCGCTAACTACCGAAGGGCGATGAAATGGGATGCATGGCATGCGCAGGATATTGATCTCTACGCAACAATTGGCGATCTCCAGAAGAAGAGCGGTATCGAAAATAATTCACCGGAGCGACACATCAACCGAGCGATGGAGTTGCAAAAGGTAAATGAGTACGAACCAGCGATCTTTGAGTTTAGCCGGGCAGTCGAAGCGGGCGGCGCCCTCGCAGCGGCCGTGCGGCGCGAGTCGGCGAAGACTCGTATAGCGCTGGGTCTAGCCCTGTATCAAGCGGGCGGCATCGGCGGTGCTGTGACCAGCTGGCAGCTTGCGCTCGCTGATGATCCCACACAGGAAGTCTATGTCCTGCCATATCTCGCCCGCGGCTATTTTGATCTTGGGCGTTATGAAACTGCGCTCCAGACGGTCGATCGTCTCGTGAAAGTTATAGCGGGTCATGGTTCCATGCTGGCCGATGTCTACTCACTTGGAGGCGATTGTTATGCCAAGCTCGGCCGCGACGCCGATGCCCGCCGCTATTACGCCCTTTCTTATTCCCTGGATTGGATCGTAAATGACTGGGCAACAAGTCGGCTGGCCGGCCAATAACTCATGCAAATTCTATCGACTCCATCCACGCATTTACCTTCACGTGCGCGGCGATGGTCGTGGGCCCTGGTCCTGGCTTGCGGGCTCATGCTCGGCTACTACGTACAGCAGACCTATTTCAGCCCAAAGCAACGCCAGTATCAACTGGATTTCGGTAATGCTCAGTGGATCGAACCTCCCGAGGTTGCTCCGACCGCTTATTTCAGGAAGGAGGTATTTCTTAGCGCTCCACCTGAACAGGCCTGGCTGGAGGTTGCAGCAACTGATAACTACGGACTTTTCGTTAACGGTCACATCGTCGGAAAAGCATCCGATGTGAAGACACGGGTAGCTGGGATCTATGACATCAAAAGGCGTTTGAAGGCTGGAACCAACGTCATCGCGGTTACGATTTCGCGCATATCTTACCCGGACTCGGCGCAGCTTCTCGTTCGCGGACTTATCAAAGAGCCGGGTGGTAGAGTAACTTCATTGTTATCGGACGAGCACTGGAGAGTCACCGCGAACAAAGGTATTGTAGAAGGCTCGGAGGAGTGGACCTCTCCGTTGGTGGACGAACAGCTTTGGCCACACGCGCGGCGGTCCGTGATTAACGGAAAGCCGGTTCCGATCGCATGGGTCGACACCAATCCGCTTCTGCTGCAACTGCCCGCTTCCGGTTCATGGATTATGGCCGAGAACGCCGGAACCGAGGCCGTCTTCTCGACTTCGATTAACGCTGACCACGCCCGGCAGGAGGCGTGGATTCAGGTGGCAAGTTCGGGAGATGTCGATCTTCTTGTCAACGGACACCTCATCACCCCCGCAATCCCCTCTTCAACTCAAGGGAACCAGCTTCCCCATCTCGCCGTTCCAGCCGCGAGCGCTTCGCCAAGTCAAAGCCCTGAGGGAACGCAATCAGGCGCCAGCGCTACATCGATTGAGCCAGCCAAAACGACGCCGACAGCTTCGTCAACTCCGCTCGAGGAAATGCAACCAGAGGTCAGCACCAAAGAGACTGAGCCTCCAGGTAAGACGACCCCTGCTCCTTTTGAACCGGCTGGCCTGTATGCCTACGATATTAGTCATTGGATACAAAAGGGCCCGAACACCATTGTTGCGACCGTTCGTGCTGATTATCCTCCGGCCTGTCTTTTTGCTAACGGTTTCCTCGTACGCAAGGATGGCACCACAGCGCGATTTGAAACCAGCTCAGCCTGGCAGATAGGAGATCAATCGGCCGGCAACCAACCCGCGAGGAGTCAGCGCCCTATCGAATTCGGGAAGGACGGATCGGCGCCGTGGGGGTATCTTAAGCAATACTTAGCAAGACCAGTTGATCATACCGACTTCGCGACCTTAGCCAAGTATTGCATCGTGATTTTGTTAACCACCATCGCGGTCGTCGCTGTTTGGCTCCTGGTATCCGCACTTGCTGCTGCTCGACGGCGAGAACCACTCGCCCGCGCCATGGCTCGCGACGCGCTCTTTCATGGCCCAATCGCGGCGGGCTTGGTTTTATTAATCCTTCCAAACTACGACCTGCGATTCCCAGCGGGCTGGTCATTTCAGCCGAAAATTCTAATTGGCGCAATCCTGGCCCTGTTAGCTATTCGCTTGCTTCACTTCTGGACGAACGGCCGAACAGCCTTTGGCTTGAAGAGCCGGATCCCGCAACTCCAGAAGACGGATTTCCGTGCGGCCCTGCCCTATCTGCTACTCGCGGTCATTATGCTGCTCGGGTTAGGTCTGCGCTATTACAATCTCGGTTACATGTCTTTCGACCACGATGAGATGAGCCTCGTGAAGCCATCAAAAGGTATCCTGACACTTGGTTTCCCGTATACCATCTCTGTGGGACAAATCCGCTGGCTCACTACCTATGAGGCAGTGCCTTACCCGCTAGCTCTGTCCGGCTGGATCTTTGGCTATTCGGAGTGGTCAGAGCGGTTGCCCGCCTGCCTCTTCGGGACGCTCTCCATCGGGATCATCGCCCTGATGGGCCGTCGTTTGTTCAACTGGCGCGTCGGACTGTTCGCCGCTTTTGTTTACGCTTGCATGCCGCTCGATATCCGGTGGGCGCAAAATGCCTTTTATCCGTCGCAATGTCAGTTCATGTCGATACTGACTATTTGGTTGTTTTACGAGGCAATACGGGTTCGTCCGCTAAGCCACAGGTATCTAACCGCCGCTTCGGTCGGGTTTTGTTTGACTTATCTTTCCTGGGAGGGAACCGGCTTTCTTCTGCCCGCTCTTTTGATTGCGTTGATGGTTGTTCGCCCGGGCGAATGGTGGTGGTTAAAGGAGTTTCATCTCTATCGCTGCCTCTTCTTCATGGCTGTTGTGGTCATCGCTCAGGTACTGCTCACGCACGATCGCCGGCAACCCATATCTTATGGTAGGCTCTGGGCTTTCGGCTGTTGCCGGCCCGTCCCTCTTTTTCCTGACGCCCGGCTATACTCCCGAATTTTATATTGACAAGTTATGGCTGGTCGAAAACCACGTCTTCTTCACAATCATGATTTTCCTCGGTCTTCCGTTCTGCTGGTCCAACCGTGGATTTCGTTATCTTCTCACTGTACTTGTGATGCTATGGTTCCTCCACACGAACTTCCTAGCCGCTTTGTCTCCACGCTATTGTTACTACTATCAGCCTCTTGTGATACTTGCCGGCACAGCCGCTGCAATGATGCTTTATGATCGCGTCGTTTCTCTAGCTCACCGCGCCGGTAATTCGCTGGTTGCCCGTGCTTCTGCGCATGCCACCGGACTCGCGGTGCTAACTTTGCTTTTTCTGCAAAGCAACGAATCGGTAATGAAGGAGTACACCCTTTCCAGCAAGGGCGATCTGCCGACACTGATGACTCGCATGAATACATACAAATACGACTACCGCGGCGTGGCGGAGTACGTAAAGAATCACTTCCGGCCAGGAGACCGGATTGTGCCAGGGATTGCACACGTGTTCGAGTACTACACGGGAAAACCCGGCGATTATGTGTTGGATACTCTTTTCGGATCGAAGGCCGGTTACAATCAGTTACTCGCCGAGCCGAGACTCGTGGACAAGTTTGGTGGCGTGCCCGTGGTGCGGAATCTGACCGAGCTGCGAGAGGTCGTTTCTTCGGCGCCGCGCACTTGGGTTGTTTTCGCGCCTTATGCTGACTTCGAACAATTGAGTGATCCGAGTGTGATAGATTATCTCAACCAAACGAGTAAGGTCGAATTTGAAACCTATCGTGCAAAGGTAATGTTGGTTGAGCGTGCAGACCAACCAAAGGGTGTCGCCAAGACACCTTAGACCTAAATACTGGAGTAAACCCTGTTAATAGCTTTCCGGCTAGCAGCACGGATCGAAAATAAGGCCGAACTGAGCGGCGTCTGAGTTCTCGCTCGCGCCGCTTCCAACTCACGCGTGATCTGACCGACTTCGGCTGCGTGTGTGTTGATGGCAGTCTGAAATATGTTTGCGGCGCACTCGTAGAGCGCGAGATCAAAAGAATTCTTCGTGGCGATGAGATCGAGTGTAGCTTGGGAAAGATCTGCTTTCTTTGGTCGAGCACGCGTTACATTGAAACTCGAATAACGCCACAGCTTCCAGCCGAACCGCAGTTTCATCAATGCAAGACTTTCCTCAAAACGCTCGGACAGACCGACCACGCTAAAGTGCTTCAAGAGGTTCTCCTTCGCCTGTTCGAAAATCTCCTCTGTGCACGGGGAGTTATACTCGGCTCCCGCGACAATCTTGCACTGAACGTTATCCCTTGGTAAACGTCGAACGAAATCCTCGAGTGTCCATTTCTCTCGCCGGAATTTCCGATACAAGGGATGCAACTTATAGGTGTGCGCGAAGTAGAAGGCAGATATCACACGGTCGATGGGGTCGCGCAGCACGGTAATGTAGGTTGCTGGTTGCGGAAGGATCTCATGAAGGCCAAACAGCATATGACCCTTGAACATACGAGTTTTCTTCAGACGCCGCGGAGAGAGCCGCCTCAGATGGGAAGCGGACCATGTAAAGAAAACGGGATCGACTGAGTACATCTGGAAAAGAGGATATTCCCATTCGATTAGCCGATTGAGCGTGGTGCCTGCCGTTTTCGGCACGTGCAGAAATATAACCGCCTCTTCAGCAGCAGCGGCTCGGGTCATCGTCAAATTCTCCATCAGTCCTCAAACTTAAGAAAGATTGCTCCTCCATCAGATCCAAATTGAACAACAGTCAAAATCGTTCGCGGTATTTGCCTTCGGACATCAGTTTCTTCTTGTAAGCGTCGTAACCAATTCGTCTGGCCTCTTCCCAGGCTCTGGCGACGGCAGTGGAAGTTTCCACGTTCATACCGTCGTCATGCCACAGTTCCCAGTATTCGCCATCTGCGTGGACCACATTGAGAACGGCCATCTCGATTGAACCCATCCTCTCATTCGGGTAAGTCAAACGCGCGAGACTTTGAAAGCCGTGATGCGCGCGATCGCGATACTTTTGTATAAGATCATAGGTCATCAGGCCGGTGTTTTCCCAGCGGCCTGATAGCTGGCAGTTTTGAATCGTGAACCGCGACGGGTATTTGCTCAACCCATAATCGATGATGCGTTCACAGAACTGCGGAGGCAGGTCCAGCACCTTCGATACGCTCAGGGATATCTCCTGCCGTGGAAAGGCCTCTGCCCATTCATCGGTATATTTTTTGTAGACTTCGAGTAGCTTCTCTTCGTAGTTTCCCAACGCTCTCCATTTCGCACGATCCTCAGGCGTCTTTGGCAGGTGCATTTCTGAACCCATGAAATTGGCGCACGTAAGCACGACGCTTACGCACAAGGGATCGCTGGCATATCGTTCTCCGAGTTGCTTGATCATCCGGGAAAACTCTCGCTGATAAATCGGATCCCATGGGACCGGAATTTCGACTCCCTGGCCAAAATTGGCCCGATGCGGATTCATCGCACGTGTTGTAAAAGGCTGCGCGCCCTCTTGGAAGACATAAGCCGGTGTGTGAATGCCAGCGCCGAAGCCGAGCTGATATTTCATTCCTAAGCCCCGGAGCACGGACACGGTTTTGTCGATCGCGCCAAAATCCACCTTACCAGATTCCTTTTCGACGTCCTTCCAATGAACGTAAACGCATACGCCGGCCAGTTCCCGGTTCGCGCGTACCCCGGCCTCGAAGGCGCTCAACTCACGGTCATTTTTAGGCAGTGGTTGCATAACCCACAAACCTGTCCGGATCGGTGCCCCCTGCTTGGCAGCGAGGATTGGACTCTGACCCCCAACCGCAACAACGAGTCCGCATATCAGCACGGGAATGAGGCGGAAGCAGTTTAACGGTCGCATGTGATCTAGGTGACGGCTTTTAGTCATCTGCTCGCCCCTTGCTTGAGGTTTTTGTAAAAAATGATTTGATAAGAGGATCGACCGCGGGACCTCCAACCGCGTGCCCTCGTCCATTGGCGATTTCCAGTTCGATATTGTGGTGTCATATTGCAGATACGATCTTGTTCAATAAGAACCTTGCGGCGCGCATGCTTGATCGGCAAGAGCCTTTCAATATCCCCCGCCTCGGAATAGCACGTAGATTCGTCAAGCCTTCTCTATAATCCGGTTAAGGGTCGTCCACGCTGTCTTGGGAATGTGAAGGAAAATTAGCGCCTCGCTATCCATCGGACGCGATTATAGCGTTGGCTCCGCGCACGTTCAACTAGCTGCTAAAACTTGAAAGTAAGCCACAGCGCCCCGAAGTCAGCGTCTTCCCCGTTGCTCCGGTGGATAAATTGCCCGGCGAAGAAATGAGATAGGCGCCGGAAAAGCTAATATGCCGGTTGACTTGCCAAGGCAATGCCCAAAACTAACTCGCTCCCGACGAAACGGGCAAAATTTGGATTCCCTCGAAAAATAACTGAACCGCCAGGTTGATAGATTCCGTCGCCAAGATTTTCTCGCCAATGAATGTCGAGCCCCAACTCGGCCGTTAGTTGGGCCAGGTTTGATCCGGAGAGACGGAAACAGATCAATAAAGTTTTGCGGACTTAGAAACCCCGCTTCGCTAAAGTAATTGCCGCGCACGAAAAGCGGGTTGAAGGTCTGTAGGTCCGCATCGCTAGCGCTGCTATCGCCGCTTGCGATAGTAGCCCTTAAACCGAGACGTGGCTGGCTCCACAACTTCTCTAGCGTGAAGCCGTGGTCGATAGCCACTGACCATGCATTAACAGCGCCAGACCCGAATTGTCCAAACTGATAAATCGCTTCATCATTAACATCCCAATGACCGAGGGTGCCAAAGAAGCGCGTGCCGACGGTATGCGCCTCCTCACGGCCTGTTCCCTGATTGAAAACGGCGTGCGGGTTACTCAGGCCCCGATAGTAGAGGTCTAATTGCATTCCGGACAGCGACGGACACGGCACAGTCGCGTAGACTCCCCAGAACCACACGTCGCGAACATTTTGGTCATCGAATTGTCCCGGGTCCACCTCCACCGGGGCTCGAGAAGAACGCATCTAGGCTTACCACGTTTTGTTTGTATAACAACCGCACCTCATCGAAGGCGCGACGGCTGTTAGGGCCTTCGCGCGCGGCGATCAATCGCTCCCAGCCGTAGGACATCTCCTGCCGCCCGACTCGGAGAGTGAGTTGTCCGTCCTGGCTTACCTTTCCAACCAAATCGGCAAACAGTTGGTGAATGTCTATGGCATCACGATCCGTCGGCCGTGGCCCACCCGGCCTGCCGCCTTCGAGTGAACTTTGCAATTCCCAGAAAAACCGCAGCCACTCGGCCGGATGGTAATCGGCGTGGAAAAGGTAACGCTGTAACAAGTAGGCATTGTCGGCATTCGGATTGGGGCTGAATTCTTCATTCTTATAAGTCTCGAAACGTTCGCGCACCTCGCCGCCGAAGGAGAGATATCCAGCGCCATCAAGTGCGATGTATTTAACGCAGTCAAACAAATCGGTCCTTTGCGTCAGGTCGGAGAGAAAACTGTAGTCTTCGTCGTAGCGGAGGAATTTGTAGGGAGGTCGGGCTTCACCGCCGTTGGCATAAGGATAACTCACGCCAAAACTGATGAAGAGGAAGACACGGAGGAGTCTGACTGACATTGCGCGCCCCGGCCGGAATTAGATAGGCTCCGATCTGCTTTGTCGATCTTAAATATCGCGAGGCAAACTTGGTCGGAAAAACAGAACTGCATCGGCCGTGGGGGGTGGAAGATGCGCAGATGCGCCCGCGGACGAAGAGCAAGGCGCCGTTGACATTCGTGAAACCAATCCATATTTTGACTTGTTCCAATCCGCTCTATTTGGTAAAAGCGGCCCTCGTGAGCTCTCGGCAGGAACAGATTGCTCAATTACGCGCTGCGATCGCCGCGCAGGAAAGCATGCGCTCCGTGCTGGGCGACGCGACGCTTGAGCTGAGCCTCAAACCTCTCCGCAGCCTGCTCGAATCTCTGCTCGCGCAGGAATCCCTGCCTCCCGACCGCGAATCGACCCCGCGCGATCAAGCTTTGCTCGCTGAATTGCAAAGATACATGCCCAAACAACTGACCGATAAGATTCGGGCCAGCGGACGTATCGAAGGCGAGCGGCGTCAGGTGACGGTGGTCTTCGCTGATCTCTCTGGATTCACCCCGCTGGCCGAACGCCTCGATCCCGAAGAAGTCACTTCGGTCGTAAACGACTGCATGAAGGAGTTGATCGAAGCTGTGTATCAATACGAAGGCATGGTGCACCAGATCATCGGTGACTGTGTCATGGCCGTTTTCGGTGCGCCGATTGCTTTGGAGGATGACGCGGAACGCGCCTTACATGCGGCGCTAGCAATGAGGAAGCGCTTGGAAGGTTTTAACAAACGCTGGGTCGAGAAGCTCGAGGAGCCTTTGGCCCTACACATAGGGATAAGCTCCGGCACAGTTATCACAGGTAATGTCGGCACCGACGCGAGGTTGAGTTACAGCGTGATGGGCGACACTGTAAATGTGGCGTCTCGACTCGAGGGTGTGGCTACTCGTGGTCAGATTTTGGTTACACAAAGCACTTATCGGTTAACCCATGGCATTTTCGAGTTTCGGCCATTGGAGCCGGTCCGCGTGCAGGGAAAAAAGGATGCTCTCGCGGTTTTCGAGTTGCTTGAACCAAAAACAGAGCGCGACACCAAGCGTGGCCTCGAGGGACTTATCTCGCCGCTCGTAGGCCGCGAGTGGGAGCGCAAAGTAATGAGAACAGCTATCGCCGCGACCAAGCTCGGCCGCAGCGCACTTATTCTCGTTTACGGAGATGCCGGGGTGGGAAAAAGCCGGCTCCTGGAGGAAATGCGATCTTGCGAATCCGAAGGCGTTACCTGGCTCGAGGGACGCTGCTTCGCCTCTACCCAAACCCTGAGCTATGCTCCGATCCTCGACCTTCTCCGAAGACATATCGGCATCACGGATAAACAAAAGATCGAGGAGCAACAAGCCACGCTGCGTCGTTACGTTGAGACTGACTTTTCGGCCGATGCGCAGGTGTATGCGGTGCTCGCGCAATTGCTTACTCTGTCACTAACCAACGCTGACGAGGAGTTTCTAAAAGGACTCGAGGGAGAAGAATTTCGGGCGCGTTTCTTTGCTATCGTGGAGCAGGGACTGATCTCGCTTGCTAAGCAACAGCCTGTCGTTGTGATGATTGACGACCTGCACTGGGCGGACGCAAGTTGCGTTGATTTGTTAGCGTCCATCTTGCCGTTACTCAAACAAATCAAACTAACCTTCATCGCTGTTACCCGTTCGCGCCAGACGCCGACCAGCCTTTGGAGTAAACTTGGCCCTGCCTTGGAGGAATGTCGGGAGCATTTGGTGGAAATACCGCTGCAATCGCTTTCCAACGACGAAAGCCGAACCTTAATGAAGAGTTTACTGGGTGGGGATTACTTACCTGAACCACTAGCAGCGAAAATTCTCGATAAGTCGGAAGGTAACCCTTTCTTTCTCGAGGAAGTTCTGCGCTCTCTTATCGAAAGCGGCGGACTGGCCTTCGATAGTGGAAAGTGGACGCTAACGACACGCGGCGACGTTATGCAGGTGCCCGATACCCTGCAAGGAGTCTTGCTTTCACGTTTGGATCGACTTTCGGAAGAGCTAAAGCAACTAACGCAAAAAGCTGCGGTGATTGGCCGGGTGTTTCAGGTACCGAATACTGGAGCAAATAGCGAGCGCGGATAATTTACTGCACGAGCAACTAGCCACTCTCGAGTTATCAGGCCTGGTGCGCGAACGCTGCCGGATACCGGAGCTCGAATTCATCTTTAAGCACGCTCTAACGCAGGAAGTTGCTTACCAAACTCTTCTTACACCTGCGCGTAAGGTGTTACATCGCAAAGTGGGTGAGGCCTTGGAATCGCTCTTCCGAGATCGCGCCGAAGAGTTCGCTGGCGTGCTCGCTTATCATTTCTTCTCGGCCGAGTCGTGGCAGAAAGCGCTCGAGTATTCCATCCGGTCTGGAGACGCTGCTTTCAGGGTTAGCGCTTATCCTGAGGCGCGCGGCCATTATGGTCGCGCTTTGGAATGCCTGAAACATTTTGAAACGGACCGGGAGCATCTTCGTCAGAAAGTCGAGGTAACCGTTCAGTTGGTCGGCGCCTCGCTTCACGCCGGGATACCAGAAGAGAGCCTTGCCATGCTCGGCGAAGCGGAAAGAATTGCTGAATCACTCAACGATGCGGTCCTAATCGCGCGTGTCCGGTTATGGATTGGGCGTGTGCATTATATCGGAGGCAGGCTAAAGGAAGCCGCCGGTTATTATCTAAAAGCTCTCGCTTTAGCCGAGCAACTGGGGGATCCCCAACTTACAACTTTGCCTGGAGCGGTCTATGGCCGAGTGCTGCTCATGCAAGGCCGCTTCAAGGAATCCTTGCAAATGCTCAGTCAAGCGATACCACTTCTGGAACGCGAAAAGAGCCAACACGAAACGCTTTTTGCCTATGTCCATCGCGGGATGGCTCAGACATGGCTTGGCAACTACCCGGCCGGCCTCTCTGATGTCAACCGGGCGCTGGAAATCGCGTGCTCCAGTCGAGACCAAAACGCCGAAGTCATGGCGCGGACCGGTCTCACAATTATTCATGTATTGGCCGGAGAGTATGCGGACGGGATAGCCAGTGCGCATGAATCCCTGGTGGTCGCCGAAAAAAGCGGCGATATCTTTTTCCGCTACGCCCTCAATGCTTTCATCGCGTGGGGCACATTTGGGTTGGGAAGGGCCCGTGAATCGTTGCCTTACTGGGAGGCAGCCAGACAAGCGGTCAAGGCCTTCGGCGGACGGCTTCTTCTCGGCGAATGGTTTGCCGCTTTGGAGGCCGAATCCCTGATTGAGGCGGTTGATCCAGCAACCGGGCTGCGCCGAGCACAGGAAGCATTGGCGCTCTCGCAAGAGACTGAAAGCGTTATCGGGGAAGCCCTGGCCGAACGAGCAATCGGTCGCGCCATTGCGGCCAGCGGCGAAAACCAGGCGGAAGCTCTACCACATATCAAAAAGAGTCTGGAAATTTGTGAGAACATCGGCGCTAGGTTCGAAATCGTGCGCGGCCTGCTGGCCAAGGGCGAAGCGCTCCTCGCATGTGACAACCGGGCCGAGGCCGCCAAGACACTGACGCAGGCCCAAGCTATGGCGCGCGAGTGTCAGTTGGAACGCGAAGAATCAATCGCACTGGCATTGATGGCAAGGATCGACAAGGTTAGTCCTTAACGCATTCCGAGATCAAAATTATCCCTTCGTTCTCAAATTGGGTTAAAGTGCACGAACGGCCAAAAGCCGAGGACGTAATCAGTCGATGCATGTCTTCCTCGGATCTGTGAATCAGCCTCCACTCCAGAACGTAATCCATCAGCTCTTTGCAATAGTTATTCGGGTGAAAGTTACAAAGTATTACTTTCCCGCCCAGGCGCAATCGACCGTGGATCCAGTTCAATAACTTAACGACAAACTTGTCATTGAAGTAGTCGGTTAGCCCAAGGCTGTAAATCAAGTCCTGGTCGTTAAGCTCCAGCTTCTGCCGGCCGAGCGCGAGATACACCAGATTTGCGTTTATCAGATTCATCCGATTCTGTAGCCCTGCTTTGTCGCGCCGATCGGCAACATGCGCCAGAGCCTGCAAATCGATATCTACCAAAGATGCGTATAGTTGCCGATGGTCGCCAAGTTGCTCGAAGACATCGAATAGTGCCTGAGCTGGACCGCAAGCGAGGCTGGTAACATGGGCCGCGCCAGCCTTTGCCTCCACTGTCCTCATGATTTCTTTGGCCAGAAACACACGTCGGTTCCTAATGGCGTTGGCTATCGGCGAATTCAAAAAACACCGATCGAGTAACGGTCCAATTCGTCCCGTGCCGGTCGGTCGATTCCGGTAAATCATTTCGATCGTGAGAAAGTCCCCGGCATTTCCTCTGGGTTTCGAGTAGAAGCGATCGGGCGTTTGCGTCAGCAAGATGAAAGGTAGGATCTCACGCTGCAATCGCGCGCCCAATTCAGCCTTGACCGACGAATTCTCGGCCGAGGAACCGCCAATTGTAGCATGAATCAGTCGGCAGAAATCCAGAAAAGCTTTTTCGGCAGTCACTGCGGTTGCTTCCGTTACCTGGCCACCGCTCTTGAGGGCCTCCGCATCAGTCTCGAGAAGGAAGGACTTGAACCGCTCGATCGCCGAGAAAAACGTTTTCGACACTTCGCCGCTCAAGCTTGTTGCGTCCAGCTTCGCGAGGAACGACGTCGTCAATGAACTGACTCGTTCTCGCACACGCCGAGAATTGAGGATTGCGAGCGCCCTGTAAAACTGCGCTCCAAACGACGGAATCGCTTCTAATCTTTCCGCAAGCAAAACACTGGGAATCTCAAGCAAGAGCGAGCTTTCGATCGCCGTCACCGTTGCGGACGGGAGCATGTTTTCAAGGAAGGAGATTTCGCCAATGATCTCCCCCGGGCCCAAGCGGCCAATCTCCGCATCTGGAACCGAAGCAACCCCAACGCCGAACAAACCCTCAAGGACGATGTAGAGATAAGCGAGTGGTTCGCCCTCACGCACAATCACGGTGTTTGCAATGACCTGGCGTTCGAAGCCAGTGCGAAAAATCCAGTCAACGTCTTCTTCGTTCAGCTCATTCAGCAAACCGAGCGCGGTCTGCATGATCATGAGATCGTCAATTTCGCGGCGCTCAATTCTCTGAGTTCTAGACATACATCCTCCTGGCTATCGACCGAAAGCCAAATCAAAGGGAGATGACCCTACGTTAAGAATCTCCGCCAAGGTACTCAATGAGGAAATGTCAAAAACCATCACGCTCGTGCCAAGGCTATCGGACACGTAAAGTTTATTCTGCTCCGGATTGGTCACCGACCAGAACGGGCCTAGTCCGGTGGTGAGCGTCTGGATGACCTGTTGCGTCCCGGTGTCGATTACCGAAACCGTTCCACTTCCAGAGTTGGATACAAATGCCCTTGTTCCATCCTTTGTAATCAGTATCTGCCACGGCCAAGATCCTACCCCTCCTACCGTAATTGGGTTGCTCGTCAACGTGGCAGAGTTGATGATAGAGACAGTCCCATCTTGCACGTTGGTCACGTAAATCGCGTCGCCACTGGGCGTGATGGCAATTCCCCTCGGGTGGATGCCGACAGGAAATGTTGTGATCAACTCTCGCGTTCGGGTGTCAATGACGGACACGGAATTGTCCAGGTAGTTGGTAACGAACACGCGGTCGCCCGCGGGAGACAGGGCAAGGCGACGGGAGCCGGCTCCAGTGGGGATCGTCTTTACCCGGTAGGTGACGGTATCGATTACATTGACCGTTCCTTCGGAATAGTTTGCGATGTATGCGCAGCGTCCGTTTCGGGTGAACAAGATATCTTTGGCCTCGTTTCCCCCAATAGGAATACTGGCGATGACCAAATTAGTTGTTGTATCGATGACGGTAACCGGAGCGCTCGATTGATGGACAACGAAAAGCCGTGTGCCATCCGGTGTGACCGCGCTCTCTCCTGGAGCGCTACCCACCGGGATCGTAGCGGTAACTGTTAACCGGACCGTATCAATAACCGACACGCTGCCGCTACCTGAGTTGGAAACGTAGGCCTTGCGTCGATCCGGTGACACGCAGATGCGAATTGGATTGGCGCCAACCTGGATCTGTGTGGTAACTTCATCGGTCGAGGAATCGATCACGGCAACAGTATTGGAATCTTGTGCTGTGACAAATAAGGTCTGAGCCTGGGCGGATGGGATTAAGACGCAACTTGCGAGCAGTAAGAGCAGATGACGCTTAAACAATGAGATAGCATCTGCTGCTAGAAACATTGGCGCCATTCGGAACTTGGTTTTCATATTGGATTTTGCTTTCTAGGTTTTTCCTCTCGGGATTGAGCGGATTTGTCTTCACTCCTTCCAAAAGAAAAATGCGACCGAAATTGCAAAGAAGTGTGGACTAGAGAGGAAAATCCCTCCTGCCAGCGGTCATCGACTACGGGGCGTGGCGTAAAGGTGGCGCCTACGTTTTCAACCACCGATTTGAACTGGCGCCGGGGTCGCAGGCAGACGCGAGCTGGAAGTATTTCGCACGTGCCTCTTAAGCAGCTACCTCAAGTGGCGATGACCTGATGTTGTTGAAGAACCCATAGTCTCGCGGTTTCCCCGCGGAACAGAGTGAGACGTCCGGCTGGAGATACCTAGCCGACCTTCGCGTTGGCGCTTGGTTCAGAGGGGTCGCCCGGAATTAGAGTACTTTTCTGGGTGCGTAAATGGAGTCACGGGACTAAATCTAGATCGATATAATCAAAAGCCAGCGTGTAACCAATACTACTCGGATTATGTCCGGTAACGACGAACTGGAACGCTTCGTTGCTGGCACCGATGCACGTAACTGTCCCCAGGTCGCGAACCTCATAGCCAATCGTCGGAGAGTATTCATCCTGAGGCATCCCCTGGTTTACTCCAGCAATTGCAAGCTGGAAGATACCCTTGTCCTTTTGGGTTTGGATTCCCACCTTTACATCATAAATGCCGTCCGCAACAATGGGCACCCTATAGGTAACAAAGTCGCCCGACACGGTAGCCTTGAGGAGCGTATAAGCGCCCCCGCTCGCGTTTGGATCATGTAAAATCTTGTAGGCCGCTGACAATGCCTGCACTCTCAGTGCCTCACCTTCAAAGTGCAGGTGGCTCGGCCGAAACATCGCAAGAAAGTGCGGCCCGCTCAATCCATTACTCGCGAACACACCTAGATCGGCCCCTGTGGAAGAAAACTTCTCGATCGTGCTATTGCCATTGTTGGCCACATAAAGGTTGCCCGCCCTGTCGAATACCATTCCGTGGGGACGGTTTACTGCGGGGCTGCCGGCGAATACACCCAGATCGATGCCGTCGGGGGAAAACTTCTCGATCGTGCTGCTATTATAGTTTGACACATAGAGATTGCCTGCACGGTCAAATGCGAGTCCCCACGCGAGCTGGAAGCCGTTCTCGGCAAACACTGACCCTACCCCGTCAGGCGTGAACTTCAGGACGCTGCCGTTACCCTCCGGCCCGCCATAGGCGTCTGACACATAAAGGTTGCCTGCGCTGTCAAAGGCCAAATCAATCGGAAGGACCAAACCATCACTTGCATCCGCAAAAACAGTACCGATACCGTCAGGAGTAAACTTCATGATCGTACTACGGCCCGCATTTGCCAGATAGAGATTACCGGCTGTGTCGAAGACGAGAGCGTGCGGATTCTGCAGGCCGCTATTCGCGAATACCGAGAAGGACCCGTCGGGCGCGAACTTCAACACCGAGTGTACGCCATTAGGAATGTCGTCGCTCGACACGTAAAGATTTCCAGCAATATCGAAGACGAGGCCCGTCGGGTTAGTTGGCATGCCGAACACCCCGAGAAACGACCCCGTGAGGGAAAATACCTCGATCGTGTTGCTGCGATAATTTGATACATAGATTGTGTCGGTGCTTGGTAAGATGCGGTCGGCGGTATCCAAATCGCTGCTACGATTCCGCATCGCACTTTGGGCAACGACCATATCCCGCGTTGTGAGCAAGAGCAGGATCATAGACGCGGCCAGGAAAAGCCGTGTCTGTAAGCGCATTAGAGAGCTCCTAAAAGGTCGAATGTTTTTCATACCGAATATCCTAAGTTGTTTAACTTCCCGGTAGTCTTTGGGGCGACTGGAATCGCTTCAACACGCACCTGACCCACCGCAAAGTCAGCTCTCATGATCTGGGGGTTTTGAGGCTCGTTTCCAAATGCAATTGTAATTGCATTTGCTGTCAGAGACATCGCTGGCAGTAAGATCTGGGTTTTCATATTGGATTTTAATCCTGCGAAACGGCCACGAACGATAGCGCAGGACTAGAGCGGGCGGCAGATTGCGCGAAAGCGATATGCTCGCGAACCGTAATCCGCGCCAGATGAAATATGGGGTAAGTATCGGGAGCAGAAGGACGAGCAACATCATTGCGCCGACGGTTAGCGCGCTGAATATCACGATCCAGCCCACAATGATTGTAATTCTGATTCCACGGCCTGCAGTTTTACTCTGGATTCTAGTGACAGATGAGACGCTATTTAGATCGATAATAGATCCACTTTGAAGAAGGGTGATGAAGGTCATGACACTCTACGGAAAATGGCGACCATTTTCCGTGAAACCCTTATCTCACGCGACGGCCGCCAGGAGGCGATGAAACTGCATGAGGCTTAGGCGGCGTTGGCAGAGCGTTGAAGGTCCCGTTTACTGCGAGAGTTAGGTCATCGATGATTCCGGAGCCAGTGTATATGGTAAGATCAGCGGTCGAAGTCAGAACAGTGTAGAAGCAGGAATTGCCATACGGCTGCGGCGGGATGGTTGCTATGTACGTTACACCGTCACCGCCAGGCGATGCTTCTATGATGTGAGAGGTAATAAACCAGTCGTTCGACCAGCGTAAATAAACTCGCTCTTCGACCGACTTGGGTTGGTTCGTTGTCATGGTGACGGTGATGGGCTCGCTGGATGTTGGGTACACCGGGGCTTGTCCGGTGCGGCTGATGGTCACAGGCGGAGCGGACGTTTTCATCACTGCCAGAGACATAGCTATGCCAGGGTTAGGCTGGCCCTTCGCATCGACCACTCGCATAGAGTAATAAAAGCCGTTCTCAAGAGTAATGGTATTTGTCGGCCCAAGTTGAGTTCCTGAAAAAGAAGGGATTTTTGTGGCGTCGTCGATCCCGATCGTCGCACCCCCCCACTGCGTACCATAACTCTCATGGCCAACGAGCACGAATTGGTGTGCCCCAGGCGTGGTATCGCCACCATTCGTTGCGACATGGATTGTAGTTGTAAGCCAGTTATAGCCGTCCGGCGTTCCGACCGGGTCAGGTGCAGTGATTCTGGTGAAACGCCAAGGCGGAACGTCGTCTCCTATATTGAATCCATTCCAGTCGCCAGCAAGGACCAGAGGCAACATCTGTTGATCGTTATTTTCTTGCCAAAGGGTGGGCACCGCGATGCGTTGCCATTGGTTATACAGGGTTTGGAGCGCGGCTACCTGGTCTGGCTGTTGCTGAGATAAATCGGTTGTCTCTCCAATATCTGTCGAAAGGTCATAAAGAGCTGGCGACTGAGTATCCCGTGCTCTCTCGACCACAAGTTTCAAAGATCCGTTGCGTAACCCCCAGATGGTGTTTTGCGCGCTGGGCCCGTCCGAGCCGAGTCCAAACCACCTCCAGTAAAATGTTCTATCAGGACTTATCTGCTGCCCAGTCAAATACGGCATAACGTCCGTCCCGTCGTAATCCCGATCGGTTGGCAACGCCAAACCCGCGGCGGCAGCGACCGTCGGCACAATGTCCAGCGAAGAAATCATCCCATGATAGCTGTTCTGCGCGTTGAGCTGTGCAGGCCATTGCATCGCAAAAGGAACACGAATTCCACCTTCCAGCATATCCGATTTATAGCCGCGCAGTGGTAGATTACTCTGCCTTGTCCTTGTTCCGGGTGGCGCTCCGTTATCGCTCAAGAAAATGATGAGCGTATTGTTAAGAATATTATTTGCCGCAAGCGTTTGCACAACCTGCCCGACGCCGTCATCCAACGCGACGGCCATCGCGGCATAGACGCGACGCGCCGGATCCGTGATATAGGAAACTCGCTGAATGTATTGATCAGGGGGAGTGTCATATGGGACATGGACCGCGTTATAAGCCAGGTAGAGAAAAAATGGCTGACTCGCATGTGCATTGATGAAGGAGACCGCCTCCTGCGTGAATTCATCGGTCAGGTACTGTACATTGAAAAACCACGTGTTGTCATTGTAGAGCCAAACATTGTAGTAGTTAGACTGGCTACCAAGAAAGCCGACAAAATGGTCAAAGCCGCGCTGCAATGGGAACATGTCTGGAGCGGATCCAAGATGCCATTTCCCAATCGCGGCGGAAACATACCCAGCCGGCTTTAGCAGTTGCGGCAGGATGATTTCACTAAGCGCCAGCCCTAAGGCTGGATTGTCACCATTATCATCATAATCCTCTAGATTGTTATCGAATCCGTAGCGCTCCTGGTATCTTCCCGTGAGAATGGCGGCACGCGACGGGGAACAGAACGGTTCTGTCACGTACCCATCGGTACACAAGGCACCGTTCGCCGCCAGTGCGTCGATATTAGGTGTGGGGATATCCGGACAGCCGTTGAATCCGACGTCGTCATAACCGAGATCATCGGCGAGTATGATCACAATATTGGGCGGCCCCTGCGCGAATACTGGCGCGGTTAAACAACAGGTACAAAGAGCGAGTCCGATTCTGCTTATGACGAGGAAACCGGCATGCCACGGCGACCGGTTGTGGTGTATCAGTTCAGGTAGAACTGTATTTGTTACCCGAATCGGATCGGGTTTGGTAATGAGGGTCTTCATATCATATTTTGCTGTCTAGGGTTGTTCGTTCGGGATTGAACGACTTTTGTCTTCACTCCTTCCAAAAGAAAAATGCGGCCGAAATTGCAAAAGAAGTGTGGACCAAGAGGAAAATCCCTCCTGCCAGCGGTCATCGACTACGGAGCGTGGCGTAAAGGTGACACCTACCTTTTCAACCACCGATTGGGTGCGCCGCGGATGCCGCCAGAAGCGAACCGCGAAGACTTCGCGCGATTCTCCCAGCCACCAACTTAGGTCGTGCGCACGAGCGTCACGTTCGTGGTTTCCCCTCGGGAAAGGGATGAAGTGTCAAGTAATCGCCAGGTTCGAAAAATCGAGATTGGCTCTTCTACGGGCCTTGAACGAGAAAGCGGGCCCCCTCTGAGGCCCGCTTCGCATTCGGTTCTCCCTGCATCGCCGCTCGAGATCATTCGTCTCGGGGGCCGGTGCGTGTTATTTCTTCGATACTCTCACCGCTTCTCCAGAGATCGTGGCAACCCCGGCCGGGTGAGCCGTCACGATGAAGAAGACTTGGCACCCATTCTCCTTGATAACGAAGTTCTGGGATAAGCCCGCCGGCACCGAGGCCAGCGTACCGGTGCAATCGGAGTTGACGGTATACGTTGCCGTAATGAGCGGGATGATCGTAGGGACGCCGTTGACGACGACGGTCCCGTTACCGGTGATCCCCCCAAGCCCGTCGGAGACGATCCGATTCACTTGCGTCATAGGCAAGCCGTTCAGATCCCCCCTCTGTTCGGACATATAGGTACCCTTCAGGGTGCCCGGGCCGCACTGGCCGAGCGAGTCCGATTCTATTTCGCTGCTTTGTGCCCGAGCCGCCGGCAAAAGCGCAAGAGCGGCGAGCGCGAGCGTTATGAGAACGAAACCGTGCCGCAAAGGCGACCGGCTTGTTGGATTTATCGCAGTTGTTAGTTGATTCGATGTATGTGTGTTCATATCATTATAGGCGTAACTTTTTAGGTCACAGTGTGACTTTTCGTGTTCACAAACAACGTGAGAAAGAATTAAAATTTCCACGTGACCAGGCGCTCCGATGGCGGGTTGTATGAGCAGAAGTATCCAGTCTTGACCCGGGCGGCAAGATGGCTACCGAGCGAGGGAATGGCTTCACCGATTCTCGTGATTGAGCTTTTGATTCGCTTGGTCACTGCACAACGCGCGCGTTCCGCTGCTGAACCGATCGTTCGATTCCGTCCGCCGAATCCGACGGCCGAAGCGAGCTGCTCAGCAAGGGCATCCATCTCGTCTCGGGCTCGCTCGGCGCGAGTGAGGTCGTTAAATCGCTCGGCCTCTTCCAAGTCTCTTCGGAGATCGTCCAAGCGGTGCCTGTATTCGGCCTTGGCCTGCGCGTCCAGGATCGGACCAGCATCGGACAGGAGTCCGTCCTGCCAGGCACCAGCGGCATACCCGCCTTTTCCCAATACCAGGGGGCTTCCGACAGTTTGCCCAACTAAGTCGCAAACGTGGAACTCACGCCCGGGATTGCATAGCAGCAACGCCAGGTCGTGCAAGCCCCGCGTGGCTTTAAGGAATGCAAAGTGTCTCTGATAGCCGATAATCCAATAGTCGCCCTTTCGTGAGAATGTGGACTCTTCGCATATCGAAAAAGCCGGATGATTGGAGAGGAAAATGGGGGGACGATCCGCGCAGCCTTGCAGAGACGGAGAGAAGGAGTGTGTAACTGAAGTCCCGTTAACTACAAAACGTATCACTGGCGGTATTGTTTCTTTCACGGATTCTTCCTTCGGCTGAGCGAATTCTTGTCTTTACTTCTTACAAAAGCGAAAAGCGTCTCACATTGCAGAAAAAGCACGAACCACGGGAGAAAGCCCGTTTTTCTTGAGGTGATCGGCTCCGAAACGGGGGATAAAGGTTTGAGTCCCGTTTTCACCTACCGATTGACTGCGCCGTGGTTTGCGGCGGGAACTTCGCGTCATTCTCCCAACCACTACGTTCAGACCAAAGCCTGGCACTGAACGACACGATCTTTAGGCTCCCCGATTCATCCCACGCACACACGCGTGCGCGACATAATCCAGAGCAAGCATAGTGTCTTGGTTGGGACTCGCCACAAATCGATCAAAACAAAGGTTGTCCGGCGGGCGCACCGCTCAAAACAGGTCTCTTAGGATGCTTAGGACGGGTCTTTGAAACTCACTTAGCAGGAAACAGACGCACGAACGAAGGGGAGATCGAAAGGCTGAAAAGCTAAATGACTGCGAAAAAGGCATCCTGCCCGTCCTACAAACCCATGCACCAATGAAACCGCACAGACCACTCAGAGGGCGCGAACGTCGTTTGCTGGTAGCTTTGTCCGGCTGTGAGCAGGATCGGATCATTATTGATGCTTTGGATCACCAAGTCTTGTCGATGTGCTCGTCCATTTTCTCTTAGAACGTTGTGAAAAGACTTGCCTGGAAGTTTAATGCATTCCCTTCGAAGCGCTGCGAGGGGTTTGCCTTCGAAGGACCAAAGTAAAATGCCTGTGCAGGATTTGCCGTGTAGTTGAAGCCAAGGGAGAGGGAAACTCCGGGTCGAAGACGCGCCAAGTAACCCACGGTTGCCGACCATGTTTCGGGCTTCCCGTATGTTCCGACGGCATTAAGTGTGTTGAGGTTATCGACCAGATAAGGGCTGTTGACTTGATAGAAAGCAACCAGCGACACCAGATCTTTCGGCCGGGACTCAAAGGGAGCCTTGATGTACAGACGTCCCTCATAATACTGAGTGATAGGCGTCCTGTCTGCACGCGCATACATGATCGTTCCGCCAGCGTAGAGTCCGCGCGAAGCCGTTGTGGGTGAGTCTGGAGCCAATTGCCAGATTTGCTGATCGGCCAGCAAGTAGAAGCCGGCGTTTCCGTCTTTCGTCGGACCGATCGCGCCCAGCGTTAATCCACCCTCTGCGACGGATTTCGTGAAGTCGTGGAACGTGGAGTTGTTATACATTACGCCAAGGCGTGCCCATGTGTAGAGCGAGCTCGGCGTCGCGTCCTGCTTGTAGCCAAATTCGTCGACGAACAGCGCACCCGTTCCAGGCGCCCCCACCTCAGCGGTCGGGCTGTAGTCCGAAGTATTTACATTCCACTGCAGGCGAGTCGGATTAAGCTCATTGGTATCAAAGAGGGCATTGCCTGTCGGTCCGTCCACCACCAGGCTGCGCATCACCCCCGTTTCATTGTAGAACTTGCCCAAATGGCCGGTCACGCGAAACGACCACGTCGAGACCGGGCTGACTGACATTCCAAGCAACGTGATGATCGAGTTTGCCGGGCCTCCGGTTGACGCGAAGGCACCGCCAATGTTTTGGCCGACAAATTCATTCTGGTTGCCCAGCAGGCCGAACTTAATTTCCAGCTGTCGATCAAATAACGTCTGGTAGAGGCACAGATAGTGAAAGGTCGCGCAATCGGGATTGAAGGCTTCATACGTCGCGTAGTTGAAGTCGCCGGCTAGCTGCAGTTGGCCATCTGGAATGCCGAAGCGGCTCAAGTCATAGGTCAGGACCATGACGCTGAGGTCGTAGAACGAAGGCTTCTGCCCCCAATAAGTCTGCGTGCTTTCAAAGAATGGATTGTATCGCGGCCCTTCCCGCGGCGTGTCCAACATATTAGCTTGGAAGCGGGTGATGTCGGCTTCGATCAGGCCGATGCCCACTGATGCCAGGCTCGAGCGCCAGCCGCCATAGTCCTGCGTGACCGACTCGGTGAACGACGGGGGGGCATAGTTCCAGCCCTTGATGCCAAGCACTTTGTCCAATTCGGCGAGCGACCACCGGGATGATGCAGCCGTGAGATTGTTCGATGCTGTGGCCGCGTTGTTCGGAGCAGTGACACAGCTGAATGTGCCAATTTTCTCTTGGACATTTCCTGTCGTTAGGTCGTTCGTCGCCCACCACGGCGCGGCGTTCGCGGCACAGAGGAACCGGATACCCGAAACTGCTGCGACGATTAGAAAGAACGGCTTTGACGCTACCCCCGTCGCAGCGCTAGCCAGCGGCGCCCTCGATACAGAGAGACCGGCCGCCCAAGCGTGATCGTTTCGGTTCACAAGAAGGCCGTGATGTGCCTTATTCGTAACACGCCGGGACTGGCGTGAGAAGCCCATTTTGGAATCGACTTCGTCACAACGAAAACTCGGCGCGACTCGCCCAGTCAGTTCCCAAATGACGCCTAATGCTGTTCTGTTGCGTACCCTGGCTTCCATGGTGGTGAGGGCTTTCATCTCTCTGCAAACATCAGTTCAAATCCCTCCACAACCTTTGTTCCAATCTGCACCGCCAGCACCACCGCGCCGACAACCAGGAGCAGGACAGCAACAGCCATGCATAGGCAGGTTCCGTGGATTACGCACAGCATTTCCTGGACGAGTAAATGTATTCTGCTCTGAATGGTGCGATTTGGACGGAGATCGTATTCTTTGGTCTTAAACGCCCAGACCGACGCTTCCATTTCATGCGTCGGGGCGATTAGGTCCGTGAAGCCGTCGTCATTCATGTTGCTCGAAAATCGGGTTTTGATTTGCATGTTTGCCCCTTTCAGAACTGAACAGATTTGCTTTCAACTTCTTCCAAAAGAAAAAAGGACCCGGAATTGCAAAAAAAGTGCGAGAGCTCGAATAAAACTGGGACGAGCTGTTGTTTCTGCGCTTTGACGCAGCGCGGAATGGCTGTTCAGAAGCTACCGAAAGCCGCGAGGATCAAGTAAATGAGAATGAGGGGTTGGCGATGACTTGTTGGCAGCGCTGCAGCGCGGCTAAAAGCGCCCGGGCCGAGGCCGGTCGCCCTTCCGGTTCAACCGCCAGCATTGAGCGAAGCAGAGTGACAACCGGCTCGGGGACGTGTGCCAGGGCTAATTGCTCCAGCGGAAGCCGTTCATGGCGGACCTCTCCAACCGAACTGCCCCGAAAAGGCGCCCGGCCACAGAGCAAATACCAAAGGGTCGCGCCTAGGGAATAAATGTCCGAGCGCGTGTCGAGCAAGGCCTGTCCCGCGCGGAGTTGCTCCGGGCTGGCGAAGTCGGGTGTGCCGGAAAATCCAACGCGAGTCTGATTGTCGTCAGGCAGAGTCATGGCGACGGACTTGGCCAGACCAAAATCGATCACTTTGACAACCAGTGCGTCAGGGTCGCCGGAATCGTTACGAACGATCATCAAATTGCTGGGCTTGAGATCCCGATGCACCAGCCCATGCGCCTCTGCGGCGATGAGGGCGCGGGCCACTTGGACGGCTACCTCCAAGGCAAAATAAGGCGGAATGAGGCGATTGCGGCGAACATATGCCTCGACGGTTTCGCCTTCAATCAGTTCCATCGCATAGAAACATCGGCCGGTGTCGGTTTCGCCAAAATGAAAGACACCAGCAACATTAGGATGCCGCAGTTGTGCGGCCGCGCGCGCTTCGCGACGAAACCGCTCTCGCGATTCGGGGTCTTCAGAGTAGCGGGCGCCTATGACCTTGAGCGCAACAAGCGATCCGAGCGTGAGATCCTGGGCACGGTAAGTAATTCCCATCGCCCCGCGGCCTAGCTCGTCAAGAATAACTCCATCCTCGCGGCAGCAAATCTCATAGTCTTGAAAGCGACGATTCTCCGGGTGAGGCTCATTTGGTCCACCCAGGAGCAGGCAATTGAGACAACCCAGTTCGCTCGTCTTATTTTCGAGCGATGCGCCGCATTCTTCGCAATGCAACAGGTCTTGTTCGATTGGTGGCATTGGTGAAAAGTCCACGCAGAAGGGCTCCTATCCGATGAGAATCTTGCGAAAATGACGCAGCTCCTCATCCACGTCGTCGGCACTCCCAATGGTGCGGGCCACTTCCTCGCGCAGCAACTCCGCATAACGGACACGGAGCCGTAAGAGGTGACTCCGCAAGGTTCCGATAGGCATCTCCAGCCGTGAAGCAACCTCCGTCTGACTGGGCAAGTCTGCGCCGCCGCAAAGAAACGGTTTTAGTTCGCTGAAAAGGCGGGCCTTCGCTCCGTCGGGAAATTCTTCGCTCAAGTGCATGAGCGCGCAGCCTACAAGCGCATGCGCCCAGCGCTGCTGATAAGCTTGTTCTTCGTCCGAGGCGGTTACGGGTTCACACATGTGACTCGCCTCGACGGCTTGAACATCCGTGTCGAGAAGGACGAATTCGCAATCGCCGCCACGCTTAAGGGCATGCTCACGATCCCAAACGTTCGCCATGTAGTGCTTGATTGAAGCCAGGAGAAAAGATCGGAACTTGCCCTTGGCACGCTCGGCGTGCATGTAAGCCTTGCTTCTAAGGAAACAGGCGAAAAAGCCCTGGACGAGATCCTGCGCGTCGGCCGGGGCAAAACCGCGACGACGGACGAAGCTGTAGAGAGGCGGCCAGTAATCACGACAAAGCCGCGTAAGAGCAGCGTGCGATACGCTCGCGGCCATCGCTCCGTCGTCCCGGCAAGCGCCGACAACACTCCAGTGCGTCGTGCCAAAGGCCGCTCCGCCGTCCCGCAGCGTGCCTGGGGTCGGTTTCATCGCCCTCTAGACTAGAAACCGGACGTGGATCGCGCAAGAACATTCAACGCGAATGACCAGGGTCCCGAACGGGAGTCGAACAATGATCCGGTTTCGTCTAATGACAATTGGCGGGACTTACTCCCCATTAGCGCCCTTGAGCATCTCTTTTTTCCGGAAGGAGCAACAAGAGCGTCGCAAATACTAACAAGGCAACGCCCGCCACAACCAGGCTACCTTGCAAGTTACCGGTTCTTTGCTGAATCAGACCGACTGCGTACGGTCCGACAAATCCACCGAGATTTGCTATCGAGGTAACTAACGCAATCCCAGAAGCTGCCGAGAAACCAGTCAGGAACTCGCAAGGAAGGGCCCAGAATGGCCCGACTGCACCGTAAATACCAACTGATATTAGACACAGGAGCGCAATAGAGAGAAAGGCGGAATGAGTTGCGCCGAACAGCAGGCAGGCAATTCCACCGGCATATGCGGGAATTGCGGCGTGCCATCTCCGCTCCTGCCTTCGGTCGGAACTCCGGGAAATGACAATCATAAACATCAACCCTGCAACATTCGGCACCATCACCAGAAGTCCGACTGCGGTATTGGAATACCCAGTCGATAATGCCTTCACAATCTGAGGCAACCAGAAGCTGGCTATGTACAACGCGGTGCCCAAGGCAAAAGCGATGCATGCGAGATACCAGACGCGACCGTGGACCAGCGTCCCTGCCGCCGAAACCGAATGAGCTCTCCGCTTCTCTTTTCCTTCCCGTTCTAGTTCCTGAATGATCCAAACTTTTTCGTCCTCGGCAAGGAATCTGGCTTCCGCCGGACGACTTGGGAGCAAGTAGAAGGTAACCACGCCACCGACCAAAGCCGGAATTCCTTCCAGAATCAGGAGCCAGCGCCAACTGCCGAGTCCCAGCCAGTGTGCGTGGTCGAGGATAAGGCCGGAAAGAGGAGCCCCCAGGATGCTGGTAATAGGTATCCCGATTAACAACAACGCGAGCACCTGGGCCTGCTCGCGTCGACGAAACCAGTAGGTTAAGTATAAGATAATGCCTGGAAAATAGCCTGCTTCTGCCCATCCAAGTAAAAAGCGCGCCAGGTAAAGTTGTTGCACGTTTTGCACCAACCCGGTTAGCGTAGAAATAATTCCCCAGATAATCAGGATGCGCGCCAGCCAGATGCGGGCGCCGATTTTGTGCAAGAGGAGATTGCTCGGAATCTCGAAGAGAGAATAGCCGATAAAGAAAATCCCAACCGCGAGTCCGAACTGGTGGCTGGTGATGGCCAGATCCTGGTCCATCGTGAGTTTCGCAAACGAAATGTTAATGCGATCGAGGAACGAAACAATGTAGAGAAGCAAGATGAAGGGAAGAATCCTGATCTTCAGCTTCCGAATCGTTCTCGTTTCGATTGCGATCGGCGCCATTGCCTGTTCCCTGCTCATAATCATCTCAGTTTGCGTCTGACGAGACTGGAAAGACGAGCTTTTTTCGGCACCCAAACGAAGCGACTGGCAAAGCAAGCCGGTCCTGTGTCAAGCTTGCGGGATGGCTTTCACTCTTCACCAACTGCTGACAGAAAATGGCTGCAGCCTGGTCAATGCCTTTCTGATAGGGTCCTCTTTCCGGTGCAGGACTTCTTATGAGCCTGCAGCGGGCTGCCCATTTCAGAGGCTTTTTCTCATGGTATCCCGGACTAATTCACGAACAAAAACCGTAATTTCTCTAGGTTCACGACGTAGCCCGCTGTAATTCCAGCTTGCGTCTTGCGCCAGTGGAAGGGCACAATGCCTCATCGGCTTCAGGGTAAGCACCGGTGCAAGCCTTTTGCCAGTGGTGCCCGACAGCAGCGGTAATGATGAGTCACACGCAGTACATTGAGATGCTCGGCGCAGGCGTAGCAGCAGATCCGGGTCTGCTGGGTGGCAAAGGAGCGTCTCTATGTCGCCTCGTGAATCTGGGACATCGTGTTCCGGCCGGTTTCGTCATCACGCGCGACGCTTTTCAGAGCGCTCTGGGAGACCTCGGGCTTGCTCCCGCGCTCGCCACCCTCGATTCGCTGCTCGCCGGGTCCAAAGACACGACTGCAACTGCCAGACAAATTTGTCAGAGCATTCTTTCCCGACGGATTCCCTCGCGAATCCTCGAGCCGATCATGCAAACGGTCGACGCCTTACTGCTTTGGGAGCAGTCTTGCGAAGGCGTGATCATTCGGTCTTCTGCTACAATCGAGGATGGCAGCGCTCATTCCTTCGCCGGTATTTTTGAATCGATACCGATCAGCACTCCGGAAGAATTTGAACCGACGGTTCGTCAGATTTGGGCATCCGTTTTCTCGCCGCGCGCTCTCACCTACTTCCGGGAGATTGGGGTTCAGCAGGTACCGGCTATGGCGGTCGTCGTTCAACGCTTCCTGCGCGCCGAGCGATCGGGCGTCATGTTCACGCGCTTTGCCGGACCTGATGGAAGGCAGTCGATCCTAGTTGAGCACGTCGAGGGAGATTGCGAAAAGCTGGTGAAGGGTGAAGTGACGCCCGAGCGGTTGTGGCTGAACGACGACGTTCCCGATTCGCTCGAAGGACCACTGCGAGCTAAGCATGCCCGTGCGTTGGCTCAGGTCGCTAAGCGCCTGGAGGAGACTCTCGGAACACCGCAAGATGTCGAATGGGTCATCCATGACGACGCGCTGCACATCGTCCAATCCAGGCCGATCACTGCTGCGTTCTCCGGTAACGCGAATGCCGGTCCGCCATCGTCCTGCAGCGATGCCGCGATTCTGACGGGAGTACCTGCGAGCGCCGGCACCGGATCGGGTCCCGTCCATCTCGTGTTCAACATTGAACAAGCGCTTCAACTCCGGTCCGGATCGGTGCTCGTAACGCCAATGACAAATCCCGACATGGTGGTCGCGATGCGAAACTCCGCGGCCATCGTTACGGACGTGGGCGGGATTATTTGCCACGCCGGAATCGTGTCGCGCGAACTCGGTCTGCCGTGCGTCGTCGGAACCGAAACCGCGACGGCGACGCTTGCAAGCGGAGAACTCATCACGGTGAATGGATCGACTGGCCGCATCTATCGAGGCCGCATTGAGATGGAACATGGGGAAAAGTCGTTAAGTCACTTGCAGTGGTCAGATATCTGGTCCGCTTGGACGGAGACGACACGGGAGAGACCCAAACTCGTACCAATCGTCTCTACTGCGGAGGCTTTGAAAGCAGTGCCTTTTGGTGTCGCCAGCGTTGTTCTCGTGCCCGATCTTGACCTGAGAACAAACAGGCAAGGTCTTTGGAACGACTTCGAAGCGCAGCCAGCTAATGCTCGCAAGGCCGCACTCGACGACTATATCACGGTTGTTACCGGGATCATTTCGGAACGAGGTAACTTGACGTTATACTTATACTCGTTGGGTAGTCTGCCTAGTGACGAGCTCAGTGAGGCTATCGCGCGAATAGCAAATCCAGCCATCGCGCTTTACGACAACGACCGAGCCGCTTTTCCGTTGGTCTTCGATCCGGGAATAGCCTGGCCGGACGGAGCCGCCGCTGTTCCGCTCGGTTACGCGTGTGCCATGCGCACTGGCACAGCAACAACGCGGAAAAAAATGGGCGGAATGGACGAAGCGGAATCCGCGGCACTCGACACGATCAAATTCTTTGGTCACAAACCCGGAATTAAAATTACGAACATGCCGGCACCGCAGTCGCGGGCAACGTGGTGGGACGTTCTTCCGGAGTACGCACGCTTCCACCAGGAGTTTGCAACGGCGTCGACGACAGGCGAGTTCGAGTGGCTGGAAGTGCGTCCCGAGCTCGTGATCTCTGCTCTGTTGAAGTCTCTGGTTCAACCCGGCTTCGAAATGGTCCCGCGTGTTCTCGGGTTCCGAAACGTTCCACCGCTACACATCAAGTGGCTGAAATGCCGCTACCACTTTCGCTCCGACACTTTTGCTCTGGTGTGGCAATCCATTGTCCACGCGACATGGAACCAAGCGTTCATGGTTGATTTGATGCGCCGTGTCCGTGCTTCCTACGATCGGCTGGCTGAAGTTCTGGCTCTATTTCCAGCAACAGACGCGGAGTTGAACGCCATCTCCGGAGATCAGATGGTCGCATTGATCACGTCCTGGTGGCCTCGCTGGGTAGAGTTCTTTGCGCTCTGCTGGTTTATTCAAGCCCAGGGAGATGACATTCTGTTCCCTTTCATCGAGGAGACGGTGAATCACAATCTGAGTTATCTCGGCTCCCCTCCCGCCGATCGGGCGTGGCCTGGCCCCGCTGATTTCATCGCGCCGACTACTCCCGTTCTGAGCGGCACGTATATGGCAGACGTTGCGAGACTGCGAGAAACACTGCTCGCGGCCGGGCTGCGCGTGACAGAAGAGGCCGAGTCAGCTTTGGATGCCGGAAAACATCGCGTCATCGCGCAGGACCTGGCCAAGCACCTCCGAAAATGGCACTGGATGCGTGATCGCGACCTGCTCTTCGAGCCGTGGGATACGCGCGACCGTGTCATCGAGACCGCGCTCAAAACCGAGCCGCATGCAGTCATGCCTTACGACCTTAATCGGCAACGCAATATGCTTGCCCTGAGTTTCCATTTCGATCTAACCCACAGCAGTGGCCGCGCGCTGGGCCTCAATCACGCCGCGCGTTTCATTCACGACCTGAATGTCGAAAGGGAGAATCACCACGTCCTCTGGCTGAAGTACTCGTACCCGCTGCGACAGCTTGTGGTCGAGATCGAGCGGCGCCTGATTGCGGCCGGCAATCTCGATAAGGGCGATGTCTTTTTCCTACAAGCTCCGGAGCTCATTGAAGCCTCGAGGAATCTCCCGGCGCCCTTGCCAGTGGATCTCGTGTCGAAGGTGAAAAACCGGCGAAGAGGCTACTTCATCGAAGCGCGGCTTGTCGGTTCGGATGCGGAGCCGGCGACACCTGAAGACGATTACTACTGATGCCTAACAAGTTCCTCGTAATTGAAGGTTGTAACGGTGTCGGCAAGAGTACCATCACGGAATACCTGAGCGCCCGCGTCAGGGCTTCATCGTTTCACTACCCGCCCGAGTTCGTGACCTTTCGCCGCGACGTGCACCTGGATGAGTTGGCACCGCGTCCCCGGCTTGTTTACTATCTGGCGGCAACACTGCATCTCTCGGACCTCGTGCGCGCTCAACTCGCACAGAGTCACGTCATTTGCGATCGTTATCTGGCCAGTCCCCTTTCGCTCATGATCGCCGAATCGGCGATTAAAGAAACTGACGCTCGCGACCTTACAGAACCGTTCCTATCCTACCTGTGCATGCCCGATCTGACTCTCCTGCTGACCGCCGAGCACGCCGCGGTCAGCGTAAGGATTAACAACCGTTCCCTCAAGTCAGGCACGCTAACACCGGTTGCGCGAAAGATAATCGAATCGGAAGAGTTTTTTCATAAGAGGCAAAATGCTTGTCGCCGCTTGTCGATGAGACTAGGCTCCATCGTGGAGCTGGATACCTCGAACCTCTCGCCCGAAGAAATGTGCAACTCTGCTTGGTCGTTGTTAGCGCCCAAGCTCAACTGGTAGCGGCAGGCATTCGACCGCCCCTTGGTTGCGATGCATTGCCGGTGACCTGGAATTCATAGTAAGGTGCCACGCATGTTTCCCGCTACAGTCTTGCGCGTGTTAGTGTCTTGGTTGGAGCGTGCCTCGGCCGCGCTCCGCTGGCTCCGCGACAGAGGCCGGCAATTGCTGCGGGAGTTCCGCTCTCTCGGGGTGCGTAAGACCGACGCGCGGACTGGATGGTACAACGATCTGTACCGGAGCCTAGGCGAGCGTGCCCTGCAATCCGGCAAACCCGGCGAACGCGTGCCGGAGTTAATACTCCTTGATATCGAAGGCAAGCATCAGCAACTCAGCTGCTGCTGGGATAAACGACCGGCGCTGCTGGTGACGATGTCGCTAAGTTGCGGTCGGACCCGGCGACATGCCCGGGCCCTGCAACGGCTGTCGCGGCGCTTTGAACGATACATCAACACGGTAATCATCTACGTAGTCGAAGCGCATCCGGTTGATGCGCCTTCACCCTATGCAGACAGGATATGGGTGACGACCAGGAACGAGATAGCCGGCATTCGCGGTGCTCAGCCCCGAACCCTTGAAGAGCGCATTGAACTGGCACACCAATTGAGGCGCCGGTTTCGGCTGTCCACTTCTATGCTGATCGACGCTATGGATAACCGCGCCTGGCGCGCGTTCGGCAGCGCCCCAAACGTTGCGATACTGGTCCGTCCCGGCGGCCGAATCGCCGTCAAGCAAGGCTGGTTCGAACCACAGGAAATGGCACGCGCGATCACTGCGCTGTTGAAAAGCTCACTTGTCAGCGCCGACTACCGAATGTCACATCATGGGTGAAAAAAGAACCAAGGTTTGGCTGCGGCGTCTTGCTGAAAGAATTCAAGTAACATCGTTGCCACTTTCAACGCGCCCTGCTCGGAGGTGTGGACGCCGTCTGGCTCAAAATCGCTGCGCTCCCACACAAGGCCGTCGCTACGCGGCCTCGAGCCATCGGCCCATAGGTAGGGCCCCCATGAAACCCAAGGTATCGACCTGTCGAAACTCGGATTGTTGATGCGCTTCTCGATCAACCACTTCACCGCAAATCCGGATTCATACGCGATGGGTTCCGGACTCAAGTCCGTTTCCGAATACCCGCCATAGATGCGGCTGGAGATGTAGACAAGTTTCAGCTGCGGAAACCTCGTCCTGAGAATCCCCACGATCGAGCGCAGCGCCCGCTGCAAAAGCAAAGCGTTTTCCGGAAAAGCGCGAGACTCACGGGCGAGGGCAGTTTTGAGCCATACTACCTGAACCTGTGCAGTGGATATCTCGCGGTGTTGAAGCCGGCGGTCCACTTCTATCCAATACTCACCGAACGGGACGGCGATGTCTGTTGCAGCCGCTCCATGCTGAGCAGCATCGACCAAAACGAGGTTGCGGCTTTTGTGCACCTCGGCGTCGGCCAATCGAATAAACTCCGAAAACTCGCAAGAGGTATTCGACATGCCTATGGAGATCATGACGATTTTTCCGGAGCTCGACGGATTGCCCTCTCTGTCCACCGGTTGCACTGTTGCGCCAAGCGTCACTCCGGCCTCCGCGTAAGCGGAGGGCGGTGAGTTTTTTCCATGCGGGTAGAGCCCGCCTGCAAAGCTGAGATATTGGGCTGATCCAAGATCGGTGAGAGGAATACCGATCAATCGACGTGCCTCTCGATCACCTTGCCGGTGTAACCGTCCACCTCCACCAATTCACCGTTTTGAAAAAGACTGCGGGCATCTCGAATGCCCACCGCGGCAGGTATGCCGCATTCGCGAGCGAGCGTGGTAGCGTGCTGAAGAATCGCGCCTTCCTCTACAACGAGTCCGGCGACTCGCGGAAGCAAGGGCGCAAGATGTGGATGGAGGATGCGTAGCACAAGAATACAACCTCGCGGAACGGCCATAATGTCCGCGGTGTTGCGTATTACGTACGCCTTCCCGCTGGCGCGTCCCGGCGAGGCACCCACGCCGGAGTAAACTGTCGTCGAGTTTTCCGCGCTCATGAACTCCGCAGCATGGTTGCGAGCCGGTCCGGGTCGACGCCACGCGATGACAAGTACTCACTGTTTTCCATGTAACGACGACGGCGCGTGTGGATGACCGCGGGATCGGCGATTCCCACAGCCAGTTCGCGAATGTCGAAGAACAACAGATCCGAAAGTTGGAACGCAGGGATTTTCTTGCTGTATCCCACCGCCAGCTGCCGTAAAAGCGGGATCATGCCGACGTAAAAGGCGCGGCGCACATACCAGGTCTCCCGTTCCAGGAAATCCAGCCAAAACTCAAGCACACGCCTGAGGGCAGCGATTTTCGTTGGCACATCGATAGTAGAGCCAGCGACTGCGGGTCTTTTGCCGAAAGACAAACCTCGGCAAACTTGTTCTGCATCGACCTCATTAAAGGCCGAATGGAGTAACCGGACAATATAATTCGGATCTTCATACCCGGGCGAGTCCCATGCCAGCGGACCAAAACCGGTTTGACGATTGCAGAACTCGCTAACGAGGTGAAAGACTTCCGGCGACACACGGGGCCACTCGCGTTGCAATCGTTGCGGCGTGTAGTTTAGGTCGAAGCAAGCCTGATACAACCCGAACGTGTTTTGCACGAGCTCGGCGCCGGCACTCTTTTTGGGAAAAGGCGGCGGCTCAACGTCTCCGGCGTCGGCGAGAGCGCGCCAAAGGACATCCGGTACAAATTTGCTCAAGATTCCATAGGCCAACACCAGGGCCATTCTATTCGCGAGATCTTCGCACAATTTCCTGGCCTCGACGTCAAGCGAGGCGGCTACACGCGCGGCATTCTCGCTCGCACCAACCAAGGCATCGCAAGCCGCGGTGTGCGTTGAGCGCATACGTTCGAGAGTCGTCGGCGTGAACCACGAGAGTAAGGCTTTAGTCAGCGCAGCGACCTGCGATCGATCCAGAAATAGGTCACCGTTTTCATCCAGCTGCGCTGGAAAATCCTGCTCGGACAATAAGCCGGGCAAACCAATCGTCGCCGCGGCCCGGGCTGTCAGGTCGAACAGCGAGCGCTGCAACGGTAAGCCGATGATATGCCGGCGATATGGCTGCGCGGATCTTGCGGCCGCGCGCGCCATGTTACCGGCTTGCTTAACTTCATCGAGCATCGCCCAATTCTTTCGCGGTCAACCGCGGGAAAGCGCCACGAAGCGCAGCCCTTCGCCCTTCCGGTCCGAGCGCCGACATCCCAAGGCGGTCCGAGTCCTGCGGGTCGTAAGCAACAAGATGAATGGAAATCGGTTCAATGACCGTTCCTGGAAATCTCAACATTAGCGTAACGGTCTCCGCGCCGACGGCAAGCATCTCGTCAGGAACACCGAACTGGTAAACGCCAGGTAACAATTTACTGTCGATTTCAACAAAGCTTCCGGCTCGATGTTCGCCCAGCTTGCCTTCGACGAGAGCTATTCGCTGCACCTGGGCTTGTCCTTCGCGAATGTAGGCGGCGTTAGAGTCCGCAGTCCGTGGGTTCAACCCCGCCTTGCCTGAACGCATGTCGGTCGCGTCAAGGGCGTACACGAGCAGTATCTTCGACGTGGTTCCTTTCTTCAGTGCATAGGACATGTTCTTACGATCCTTTCTCCGTGTTAAGCTTTGCTTTGAGTTCCTTCTCCGCTTGCTCGCCCAGCTCCAGTTCCATCTCCGTAAACCGAGGTAATGCCTGCCGAAGGAATTCATGCCGCTTATGACCCGCCAGGCTCCACACGCCAATACGCTCTGCATCCTGGGGGTCGTATGCGACAAGGTTAATTTCGACGGGCTTGGTCACCGTGTCGGGAAAGCGAATCAAGAGAACAGCACGCGCCGAACCTTCGGCCAGCATTTCATCCGGCGCGCCGAATTGATACAACCCAGGCAGCAAGTTGGGATCGACTTCAGCCAGGGCGCCCGATCGCCATTCGCCGACGCGACCTTGTACGATCGGCACCCGGCGAGCCGTCGAGTCCCCCTCGCGAATGTAGGCCACGGTGCCGGCGGAAAGATTCCTGGTCAGCCCCTTCTTTCCAGATGTGCTGTCTGCCGACGTGACATAAACGAGAAGCAGCTTAGACTTTGTTCCAGCCTTCATTGTGTAAGCGTGTTGTACGGGCATGACGTTCCTCCTATGAATGTAACTCGGAATGTTTGGTCTCGATAAACCTTGTCAACGTTCCTAGCGTTCGGAAATTTTCCTGCATAAGGTCGGTATCCTCCACCTTGATACCAAAACGCTCCTCGACGAAAACGATCAACGGCCACAAGCTCATCGAGTCAATGACTCCGCCTTCGGAGTCGAGTAGCGGTTGGTCCAGGGTTGGCAATGGCTGACCACTCTTAGCAACGACCTCTTTCATGTAGTCGGTTAATACTTTAGACACATTCATGAGCTACTCGTTCCTTTTCGGCCCTGCTCATTAATGTCGCGCATCGCCACAAGACCGGATAAAGGATTTTCATCGTACACTCTGCCGGCAAACATATGAATGATGTCTTCCGGATATCGATGGTGCGCGAGCATGGAAAAGGCATAGGGATGTTCCCAAAATGCATCGATAAGTTCCTGAATGTTGTCCTGACCACGATCACAAAGTCGTTGGTAGTCGCCAAACGGGTTTGGCTCTTCTGTCTTTGATTCAGCGAAAAACGATGCAATAGAAGAAGCGGCATACTCGGCTTCTTTCATGGCGAAAAAGACTCCAAACGAAAAGACCGGATCAATGAAGCGATGGGAATCGCCCACGCAGAGAAATCCCTTTCCGGTGAAATTCAAGATACGGTACGAGTAGTTGGAAATACCGCGCACCTCCTCGACAAAGTGAATTTGCGGAAGGCGACGCATTAATTCCGGGTTCAGCTGCTGAAGCTCGCGCAACAGAAACTGATGTTTGCTCTCATTTTTCGCGCGGTAGTAATCGGCGGGCACCACGACTCCGACACTGACCACTTGGTCGTCCAGTGGAATAAACCAGGCCCAATGATGCTTTTCTCGATAAAAGATCAGCGTGTTCCCGGTCGCCGGACCAGGATCGCGGATCGCTCCGGCGACCTGCGAGAAAACCGCCACTTGCCGATCGTAATTGCCGCGAACTTTTTTGCCAGTCACTCCGGCATTAGAGAGAAAAGCACCCTGCCCTGAAGCATCGACCAACACTTCCGATGAGATGTCCTCGACCGTGCCGCCGTTTGTTCGGACACGGACTCCGCGAACCGCATCGCCGTTCAAAAGCGGCGCGACGGCCTCTGCTTGCATCATCGAGACACCACGCGCCGCGGCCTCCGTGAAAAGCATGTGGTCAAAATCACTCCGCCGCACCGACCATGTATGCGTATCGAAAAGGCCCGACTCCGGATGCCATCCTTTGACGGGAACCCAAAAGGCATTTTTGCCGCGCGGCCCATAGACCGTCACGCCGTACTTCACAGGGTGCCGGCGCGCAATCATTTCTTGCTCGAGCCCGAGAGTTCGCAGGCAATTACCACACTCGCCTGTGAGGGATTCGCCGATATGGTAACGAGGCGATTGTGCTTTCTCGATCATCGTTACGCGCAGGCCGGTTTGAGAGAGAAACATGGCGGCAGCGCTTCCGCCGGGACCGCCACCAATAATCGCGACATCGGTTTTCATCATGCTGTCATCTCCACAGGACGGTGAAATAGCCGCCAATCTCCGGCTGCTCACGGCCTTGAGTCGTAAGGCGAGCCTCCAGGTATGACGCGCCAGCGCCTTTCGATTTGGCGTTCCAAGGCACGAAGGACTGCGAGGACCAGGATGATAAGAACAGCCGCGATCAGCGCGATCCCGATCCGGCCGAGACCGATTGCAATTCCAACTGCGGCCGTAGCCCAGATCCTTGTCGAAACCGTTAAGCCGGAAACCAGATGATCTTCACTCAATTTCAGAATGGAACCGGCGCCGATAAAACCAATTCCAGTCACGATTCCTTGAATTACCCGCGAGGCACCTTCGAGCGAAATCCCCGCGGCCGAGCAAGACAACAGAACGAGAGTCGTCCCGAGGCAGATCAGGGTGTGAGTGCGCAGCCCGGACGGCTTCCGCGCGCTCACCCGTTGAACGCCGATGAGTCCGCCGAGCAAAATCGCCGCGAACAGGCGGATGAAGACCCGCAGCAGCTGATCGTGATTCGTTAATCCGGCAGTCAGTTCCTCCCAGAGGGTGTTCATCGTCGCTTTCGTGTCGCTGGTAGAGACTAACATCTTCTCGAATGCTGGGAACTCTTTTAACAAACGATTTCAAGCAGTCGTTGAAACAGTCGAGAGCTTACGGCCAAAATGTTTCGTTATTGGATGGCGAAATCCTCGAAGTCAATGAACCGCCGACATTCTCAGTGGAGAGAGAAATCACGTTTTTCTTGTTGCCGCAGTATTGGTTATTATGGGAAAAAGCCTCTACAAACTCGCACTTATCAAGAGACCAATCAGTGCTAATGGCTGCGGCCAGACATTGAAAACGATATTCGCACAATTGGAGCAAACGCTGTCGACGGTCCCTGACAAGGCCGCTGTTTTCAGCGGGAGCGAATCGCTGACCTTCCGCCAACTGCACGCTGAGGCCGCGGCGGCCGCGCAGGCCATTGCCTCGCTGGGAGTGTCATCGGGTGACCGCGTCGGCATCTGCATGCAGAAGAACCTCGACCAGGTGGTTGCGATCCTGGGCGTGCTTTGGGCCAACGCGATTTTTGTTCCTATTCACCCTGTGCTTCATGCCGAGCAGATCGGACACATAGTCGACGACTGTGATATGAAGCTTCTGATCACGGACTCGACCCGCATTGAGGAAGTGCGTGACACAGCACATGGGCGCATTCTGATCGGGCATGGTCCCGCTGAAGAAGGGATTGACTCCCTCGTGCAACTTCGGCGGGAATATCAGGGCAGCGACCCTATCTTTCAGGGCAAGCCCGGCGACACGGCAGCAATCATTTACTCGTCAGGATCCACCGGCCGGCCTAAAGGCATCATCATCTCGCACAAGAACCTCGCCGACGGCGCTCGGATCGTCGCGGGCTATCTCGGGACGAAGGCCACCGATCGGATTGCCGGTGTGCTCTCGCTGAATTTCGATCACGGCTTGAACCAGCTTTGGCAGACCCTCTATGTGGGATCGTCGCTCTACCTGCACGATCTGATGTTTCCCCGCGACTTGTTTCGGCTGATCGCCCGCGAGCGACTCACGGCCTTGCCGGTCATGCCGGTAATCATCAGTCGCATGTTTGATCCGCAGCTTCCAAGCCCTGACGCTGATCTGGATTTCTCCGCGCTGCGCTATGTGAGCACAACGGGCGGACCCGTCACGGCAAGGATCCTTGATCAACTCCGGAAAACGTTTCCAGTCACCGATATCGTGCTGATGTACGGATTGACCGAAGCTTTTCGGTCATCGTGGCTGCCGCCTGACCAGGTCGCCATCCGGCCGACTTCGATCGGCAAAGCGATTCCGGAAGTTGAGCTCTACGTCCTAGATGAGAAAGGACAGGATTGCGCGCCGCATGTTCCTGGACAGCTTGTGCACCGCGGTGGTTGTGTAGCCAATGGATATTGGAACGCGCCTGAGGCCACAGCGGAACGGTTTCGGCAGATTGATCGTTTCCCTAACGAAACGGTTGTTTTTTCCGGCGACCTCGTGCGTCGGGACGAGGAAGGTTACCTCTACTTCCTGGGACGCATGGACTCGATGATCAAGACGCACGGATTCCGCGTCAGTCCGACGGAAATTGAAGAGCACGCGCGTCGATTCGATGGCCTGTTCGACGCTGTGGCCTTTGGCATCGACAATCCAGAAATCGGGCAAGACATTGCGGTGACCTACACCACGACGGACCGAACTCAGCTCGCATCCGATACACTGACTGATCACTTTCGCGCTGGTATGCCTCATTACATGGTGCCTCGCTGGTTCGTCCACTTGGAGGCATTCCCCGCAACCGGCAGTGGAGGAAAAGTGGATCGCGTCCTGGCCTGCCGGTTATCTATGGAAAAGCTCTTCACCCTTAATGGAGACTATCATGATCGCACGTAGTTTCGGCCGTGAACTCCTCGAGAAATACGGCTCGCCCCTCTACGTCTACGATCTTGAGGAAGCAGCGCGGCAAGCCAAGGCACTCTTCGGACTGCTTCCGAAGTCCTCGCAGATTTTGTATTCGGTCAAGGCGAATCCGATCCCAGAGTTGTGCGCGGCTTTGAGAACCGCGGGTTGCCGCGTCGAAATTGCAGCGCCGTCGGAACTAAAAGTCGTGCGGGAAGCTGGTTTCGCACCCGATCAAATTCTCTGCTCGGGTCCGGGGAAGACTGCTTCGGTCGTTCGCGAGATGTTACTCGGCGGCGTGAGTCATTTCTCATGCGACTCGTGGTATGACCTGGAACGCCTCTCCACCGTCGCTCGAGAAACAAAGAAGCGTGCGAACGCCTTGTTAAGACTTCAGGTTTCAGGCTTACCGTCAGGAAGCGTCGGCGTCGGCGCGATGCAAAGCCACTTCGGCGCAGACCCGGCGGACTTACTCGATGGCGGGGCCGCCCGAGTGCGCGCACTGCGGGGCGCCGAATTGGCAGGGATTCATATTTATTCGGGGGGACAAATCCAGAGCGCCGACAAGCTGGCAGGCACTTTCGAACACGCGATTAATCTCGCCGAACAAATCGTTCAGGCTGGAATACATCTACGTCTGCTCGATCTTGGCGGCGGGTTCCCATGGCCATTTGGAACCGCGGATCCTGCCGCAGATATCTCAGCCTTGAGGGAAAAACTACAGAATGTGAACACGCAGCGCAGGTTAACTGCCGACGCACAGCTTTGGTTCGAGTCGGGGCGTTATCTCGTCGCTTCTTGCGGGACTCTCCTCTCGACAGTGCTCGACGTGAAAGTCGCGCTCGGCGGCAAGACTCACGTCATCCTCGATACCGGAATGGTTCATCTGGGTGGACTGGCGGGCCTCGGCCGGATTTATCGCGCGGTTGCCTCGATCGAGCCGCTGGCTGGGTCTGACGGCGAACTTCTTCAGTCCATCGACGTGGTGGGTCCGACGGATTATGCTCTGGACTACGTCGCGCGCGATACGTCTGTTCCACCTTTGAAAGCGGGCGACGTTGTGGCAATACCGAACGTCGGCGCCTACGGTCTCACCGCCAGTCTGGTCGCCTTTGCAGGCCTCCAACCACCCGCGGAGGTTTGTTGCCACGGGGACTCGGTCGTTGCCGCGTATCGCCTGCGCACGGGCCATAAGCGAATCTCAAGGTTAGAGTAAGTGATAAGATGGATGATATAACCACTCAATTCGAGGAGTGCCTGCGCCGGCACCTCCGGCTGACGAAACCCAACTCCATCAATTACAACATGGAGTTGGCACAACTCGGTCTGGATTCCATGACTGCGGTCGCTGTGCTCCTCGACATGGAGAAGACGTTTAAAATTCGTTTTCCGGATGACATGCTCGTTGAAGGTACCTTCCGTACCGCTGGAAACCTGAAAGAAGCGGTCCAGATGCTTCGAGAGCGCCAAGGATTATGACCGAACCATTGCCCGACCAATCATTGGGACCCGAATGGACGATACTGGAACTAATGGCCCGGGGCATCGCCGATGACCCGGAGCGGCAGATGGCTCGCGATCTCCTATTAGCGGACACCTTGGATTGGGGTGAGCTGCTGGAGCAGGCGCTGCGGCACAAAATGGTTCCAATGTTGGCCCACCACATCATCTCGGCCGACCTCAGATTTGACGTACCGACGAGCATCTACCAGCACTTGGAGTCTGCCTTGGATTGGAATCGCTGGCAGATCGAGGTGTTTCGACGCGAGGCAGTACGGGTGGCACACGGGCTCGCCGGCCGCGGTATTCACTTTGTGGTTACCAAAGGGATCGCATTCGAATCGACGCTCTACCACGGCCTTGGCACGAGATACATGAATGACATCGACTTCATGATAGCGCCGCGAGACCGCGAAGCCGTGTTGAGTGTGATGCACGGGCTCGGCTTCCGCCCGTTCTTCGATTGGGCAAAGGATGCCCGCCGGGAAGAAATCAGCAGCCGGCTGAATCGCGACCATTTGCCTAAGCTCGCGCGCCCCATCAATGAGCCTGGGAATCGGACGGTCCAGGTCGATGTCGCCAACAGCCTAACCTGGACAAAAAGTCCCTTCGACGTCCCCGTCGAGGAAGCGATAGCGGATTTTATCGAACAACCCGTTCCTGACATGCCCGGGGTGGACCTTCCCTGTTTCCGCCCCATTTATCAGTTCCTCTTCACCGTCCTCCACTTGTTCCGCGAAGCGTGGCTGCAGAAGTTCGTCGACTTCGGTAACGACGTCGGTTTAATGAAGTTCGGGGATGTGATTCGCCTGATTGATCGAAATCGCGACGAACTGACTAACGGTGAGCTGCTGCGGATCGTGGAGACCCACAATGTCATGGATGCCGTCGCTTGGGTGCTGCGTCACCTGGACGAGACTTTCCATACGCGCACGCTCGAGCTGCTCGCGCTTGAAAAACATGGTGACGAGGAACTGCTGGCCAACCAGATGCAATCCAGCGGCTACGTGAGCCCTTGGGGTCAATCGATGCGCGAGCGCCTGCAAAGTAAGACCCGCAGTTCCTTGCGCTCCGCGGCGCAGGCCCACCCGATCTCTTAGGATGAGCATCAAAAGCCCCCTATTCCGTCGCGGCGACAAGGACGGGATCGATGTCTATTTCCCTCCCAAGGTGACTAGCATCAAAAGCCTTCTATTCCAGCTCGTGCCAACTTCGTATCGCGCGCAGATGTTCAACCGACAACTGCGTAGGCAGATCGAAGAGCATCCCGATGGGGCCCTCATCGTATGGGAGCGAGAGAACTCGAGCCAACTGTATTACGTCTTCCACGGAATGGCGGGGGGCCTGGGCATCCAGCCTTTGACGGTCCTCCGCGAGACCGGGTTAATCCATAACAATTTGATTCTGCTCAAGGATTATTATCGCTTTTTTTACCAGGCAGGTTTGAACCGGGAGATCACGAACGTTGACGCCATCATCGGGCGCCTCCGGCGATGCCGTGAAGAGTTACCTCATGTCCGGCAGACATTCTGTTCCGGGCCGTCGTCCGGAGGTTACGCAGCGATCCTGTTCGGCCACTACCTGCAAGTGGACGTCGTGTATGCATTCGCACCCGTGACGCTCATCAACCTTGACGATCTGAAGAAGTACGGCGGCCGCAAGGAGGTCTGGCGCATCACAGAGCAGCACCGCGACTTGGCGCGTCTTCTGGCGAAGCACAATGGCCGAACCCGTTACAAAATATTCTATTGCGACTGGCATCGCCGAGACCACGCCTACGCCAAACATCTGCAGAACTTACCCGGCGTAGAGCTTTACCCGCAGCCGGGCACTACTCACAATGTCATCCAGGTTATGTACGAGAGCGGTCGACTGCGCGAGATCTTTGACACGTCCCGTCGGGTTCCACTGTAAAGTGAGCTGCGAACGAACCCCGGAGCCATGGGGCTTGCCGCACTTAAGTCTCCTAAAGAAGCATTTGGATCGTGAGGCGCTAATTTCTCTTACGAATCAAGCATGGGCACCGCGAGACTCAATTATTTACCTGAGAGTCAGAGCCGACGTTTCGTTTGAGTAATCCGAATCAATCGTCTCATTGGTAGCTCGAATTCTGTAAAAATATCTTGTGTTCGGGGCAAGTCCATTCGTATCGCTGTAGCTTTGCACATTTGCACCCACCTGGTCGATCTGCGCATAGGTGCCAGTTACCGTGGTCTTGCGCTCAATCTTGTACCCTGTCTCAGAGGCCGAATTATCAACCCAGGTAAGGTTGATTTGACTCGAAGAAACTGCGGTTGCAGCCGCGGAGGTTGGTTTTGCCAGAGGCGTAGTGCCACTCGCTTCATTGGAAAATGCTGAGTCTCCAGTGGCGTTCGTAGCGCAAACCCGATAGTAATACACCGTACCATCTCTAAGCGCGGTGTCGTTATCGGTGTACGACGTTGCGTTAGCTGCCGTTGTTCTGATATCGACATACGTCCCTGTAATTCCCGTTTTCCGCTGGATCTTGAAGCCTATTTCATTGCTAGAGTTGTCGCTCCAGGAAAGACTCACTCGGTTCGTTAGAAGAGACGTAATTGTAAGGTTCGATGGCGGTGCTGGAGCATCCAACAATGTAGTCGCGAACGGTTCGTTTGAGTAATCGGAATCGATCGTCCCGTTGGTGGCTCGGATTCTGTAATAATATTTCGTGTTAGGAGAAAGCCCATTTGTGTCGCTGTAGCTTTGCACATTTGCGTCGACCTGGTCGATCTGCACGTAAGTGCCATTCAACGTCGTCTTGCGCTCAATCTTGTACCCTGTCTCAGAGGCCGAATTATCAACCCACGTAAGGTTGATTTGACTCGAGGACACTGCCGTCGCAGTAGCAGAAGTTGGTTTCGCCAGAGGCGTAGTGCCACTCGCTTCATTGGAAAACGCGGAGTCTCCAGTCGCGTTGGTCGCACTAACCCGGTAGTAATACAATGTGCCATCGGTAAGGCCGCTATCGGCGTAGGTCCTTACGTTAGCTGCCGTCGTTCTGATGTCGGCATACGTCCCTTCAACTCCTGTTTTCCGTTGGATCTTGAAGCCTGTTTCATTGTTAGAGTTGTCGCTCCAGGAAAGACTGATCTGATTCGATAAAACGGACGTAATAGTAAGATTCGATGGCGCTGCCGGCGCATTCAACAGCGTCGTAGCAGACGGTGTATTCGAGTAAGCGGAGTCAATCGTTCCGTTGGTGGCTCGGATCCTGTAAAAATATTTTGTGTTCGGGGCAAGTCCACTGTCGGTATAACTTTGCATATTTGGACCAACTTGGTCGATCTGCGCATACGTGCCACCTGATCCCGTTTTGCGTTCAATCTTGTATCCCGTCTCAGAGGCCGAATTATCGATCCAGGTAAGGTTGATTTGAGTTGACGAAACCGCCGTCGCCGTAGCAGAGGTCGGTGCCGCCAGAGGCGTAGTGCCACTCGCTTCATTGGAAAACGCGGAGTCTCCAGTCGCGTTGGTCGCGCTAACCCGGTAGTAATACAATGTGCCATCGGTAAGGCCGCTATCGGCGTAAGTTGTCGCGTTAGCTGCCGTCGTTCTGATATCCGCATACGTTCCTTCAACCCCTGTTTTCCGTTGGATCTTGAAGCCTGTTTCATTGTTAGAGTTGTCGCTCCAGGAAAGACTGATCTGATTCGATAAAACGGACGTAATAGTAAGATTCGATGGCGCTGCCGGCGCATTCAACAGCGTCGTAGCAGACGGTGTATTCGAGTAAGCGGAGTCAATCGTTCCGTTGGTGGCTCGGATCCTGTAAAAATATTTTGTGTTCGGGGCAAGTCCACTGTCGGTATAACTTTGCATATTTGGACCAACTTGGTCGATCTGCGCATACGTGCCACCTGATCCCGTTTTGCGTTCAATCTTGTATCCCGTCTCAGAGGCCGAATTATCGATCCAGGTAAGGTTGATTTGAGTTGACGAAACCGCCGTCGCCGTAGCAGAGGTCGGTGCCGCCAGAGGCGTAGTGCCACTCGCTTCATTGGAAAACGCGGAGTCTCCAGTCGCGTTGGTCGCGCTAACTTGATAGTAATACAACGTGCCATCGCTAAGCGCGGTATCGTTATCAGTGTACGATGTTGCGTTAGCTGCCGTTGTCCCAATATCCGCATACGTCCCCGTAACCCCTGTTTTCCGCTGGATTTTGAAGCCTGTTTCATTGTTAGAGTTGTCGCTCCAGGAGAGACTCACCCGGTTTGTCAAAAGCGATGTAATTGTAAGATTCGATGGAGCTGATGGAGCGTCCAACAATGTCGTGGCGAACGGCTCGTTCGAGTATGGGGAATCAATCGTCCCGTTCGTTGCCCGGATTCTGTAGTAATATTTCGTGTTGGGCGAAAGCCCATTTGTGTCGCAATAGCTTTGCACATTTGCACCCACCTGATCAATCTGCACATAAGTGCCATTCAGCGTCGTCTTACGCTCAATCTTGTACCCTGTCTCAGAGGCCGAATTATCGACCCAGGTAAGACAGATTTGACTCGAAGACATCGCCGTCGCAGTAGCAGAAGTTGGTTTTAACAACGGTGTCATGCCACTAGCTTCATTGGAAAATGCGGAGTCTCCAGCGGCGTTGCTCGCACTAACCTGATAGTAATACAAAATGCCATCTCTAAGGGCGGTATCGTTATCTGTGTAGGATATTACGTTAGCTACTGTTGTTTTAATAAGAACATATGTTCCTGTGAGCCCTGTTTTTCGATAAATTTTAAAGCCTGATTCATCACCGGAGTTGTCAGTCCACGAGAGACCGACACGGTTTGTCAAGAGAGACGTAATCGTAAGTCCGGCTGGCGCCGCTGGAATATTGTAGAGGGTCGTCGCTTGTTGCTCATTCGAATAGGCAGATGTTGTATCTGCGTCGTAAGCTCGCACTCTATACCAATATTTAGTTGCTTCGTTAAGACCGGAATCAGTAAAAGAGGTTGTGTTGGCACCGACCGTCGCAATTTCGGCAAAATTCGTATCCGTGATTGGACTTCGCTCAATTCTAAAGCCGCTTTCGGTCGCCGATCTATCGGTCCAGTTCAAAAACACTTGGGACGAGGATAAAGCTTGCGCACTTAAACTTCCGGGCGAAGTCAAAACGGTCGCGACAGATGTTTCGTTAGAGTAATCTGAAACCCCTCCTGCATTCACTCCCTGGACTCGATAGTAATATTGAGTCCCCTCGATGAGGTTGTTAATGGTAGCGGCTGTCGCGTTCGGCCCGAGGGTGGTTAGCACTCCATAGCTTCCAGTCGCCCCAATCTTGGACTCGATTCGGTAACCCAGTTCGTTACTAGCATTGTCCGCCCAGGTAAGGTTTACTACGTACGCGCCGCTTGATGTCGCACTTAAGTTACTTGGGGCAGCTGGAGGGGGCGGGGTTACTGTCAGAACATAATTCCCATAGTTGATTACGGGACTCATATCTGGATCTACTAGGTCGTCTGCATAAATCTCCTGATACTGGGTTCCATAATCCGCGCCGATCGTGATAGCGTCAAGCAGGATGGTCTCCTTATCCCCGGGGATCCCGCCGTTCATCCGGTAGGTATCATCTCCGCTCACGTTCCACAGCATTTGCCCAGCCACATTCGGACATTGATCGAAGAGGACCTGCCAGTTCATCAGGGCAGAAGCATCGACAGCCGGATCCTGGGTGGTTGCAGAGAGTGAGTACTTTGAAGTAATAAATCGCCCATACGTCGTGGCCGCATAATCAACGACCGTTTCTGACAGGTAATCTGGTGTTGGGTCGAGATCGCCCGCGCCGCGGTTGATGGCCATGGTGACGTTCTGGTTTGGAAAAGCGGCCATCGTCGCATCGATGATCGTCTCGCCTGCGTTAAGCATGAGCTCGGTGGTATATCCGGCCGCCAGCCAATTCACAATGTCCTCCGGGGCATCGGGTATGTTCCAATCAGCCGTCGTAGAGTTTGCAAATTGGCAAGTCACAACTGCAATACTGGAGTGACCGGCATAATGAGCGCCCGCAGCCTGAATGAACGCTATTTTCTTAGCCAGAAAGATCGGATCCCAGAAAACAGGTATCGTAAGTGGCTGCCCATAGGTCGGATGGTTTGGGTTATCATCGATAAATGTGAAGGTCTGTATATCTGGATGATTTGTGAGAAGCCAATCAGGAACATTAATACCTCCTGAGATTAGTCCGAGAGCAACTTGCTTTCCGTGAGCCTCCGCTTGGGCAAGTTCAAAGTCTATAGAGGACCAATCGTACACACCTTCTGTTGTTTCAATATCTTGCCACTGGTCGCCGACATCGAGGCCCACAATGCGCGAATCGTTGAGGATTTGATCTGGAAATCCATTCGGTCCCGTAACGGGCATGCAAAAAATACCTTTCGGAATGGGAGGAACGGTAGCCTCTGCGACGGAAATGAAACATATCATCACGACGCCAAGACTCTTCCGAATATTAAAATATATGTTCATATGATAGCTTTTATTAAATATTAATACGTTCTGTCTATCAGGGGACGCCCCTTAAGTTTCAAATAAACTTCCCCTAGGGATTTCGTTGGTCTGCACGAGGCGGCCGCAGATGCCGGGCTGCAGTGTTGTTCGATGGCTTTATAAGACGATGCCCGCCTTACCAGACCACACGCGCTTTATGCATCCGCGCATAGTCACACTAAAAACATTGAACGATGTTTTTTATTGGGCGGTCGGAGACGAGTTATTCCGGGTACCGACGCTGGCTGACCGAAACCTCGCGTTGGGTTTGGCTACCCCAAGAGTGGTCGAAGACATTGAGAGCGCAACGAGCGATCATAAAATCGGTCGCAGCGGGATTGGGTATCGGCGCTGGTTCCTGATCAAACAAGTTCCTCATAGAGAACCTCGTATCCCACCTCTCACTCCGACAGTGATGACCGAGTCTTGCACGCTTGGAACGCCGATAATTTCTCTTGCAATAGGCGTGGGCGCCGTTGCTCACAGTGTGACAGCAAATGGGGTCAGCACTGTTTTTTGCAGACCACACCTTGGTTTAACGCAACCATTTGATTTGGCCTTTGACGCTGAAGGCAATCTATATATGTCAAACCGCCGTGGTAGACCGGTAAGCAGCGGCAGCGTCCTTAAGTTCACGCTGATGGAGTAAGATCAGTGTTCGCCGACAACGCCTTTTACCCGCGGTTGGACTCGCATTTGACCTCGCCGGAAACCTCTACGTGTCAGACAGGACAGCGAGAGGACTGGAGAGGTTTGCCCCCGGGCGGGACTGACCTGGGCGTGTTCGCCACCACTCCTTTATGCGGCCAAAAGGGGCAATGACACAACCGACAAGGTTAATCCCACAGGGGCCGATCTATGCGTATTCGCTCGGCCCTACCCAAACCCGCGCTAATCCCGTCAAGAGTCAATTTGCCACGAATCCTGTTCGGGCAGGTAATTCGAGGCCAACCAGGGCGTCGAGCCGTTCCTTGATTATGGCAGCTTCTATCAGCGGAGTATTGCCCGTCGTGCCCGTCTTGAGAGTCCGCGCTGGTTCGACATTCCAAGCTAATCGAAGACGTACTGTCAACAGAAAGCGATAATTGAATTGTTTACCTGAAAGTCACAGCGAACGGTTCGTTCGAGTAATCGGAATCAATCGTCCCATTGGTAGCTCGGATTCTGTAATAATATCTTGTGTTAGCGGCAAGTCCATTTGTATCGTGATAGCTTTGCACATTTGCACCCACCTGAGCGATCTGCGCATAAGTGCCAGCCGCCGTTGTCTTGCGTTCAATCTTGTACCCTGTTTCAGAGGCCGAATTATCAACCCAGGTAAGGTTGATTTGGCTTGAGGACACTGCCGTCGCAGCAGCAGAGGTTGGCTTTGCCAGAGGTGTAGTTCCACTCGCTTCATTGGAAAAAGCAGAGTCTCCAGCCGCGTTGGTAGCACTAACTCGGTAGTAATACAAAGTACCATCTCTAAGAGCGGTATCCTTATCGGTGTAGGTTGTTACGTTAGCTCCCGTCTGTTTTATTTGAACATACGTTCCTGTAATCCCTGTTTTCCGCTGAATCTTGAAACCTGATTCATCTCCAGAGTTATCAGTCCAGGAGAGACTGACCTTGTTTGTCAGGAGAGATGTAATGGTAAGCCCGGATGGCGCTGCTGGGATGTTGTACAAGGTCGTAACGTGCTTTTCACTCGAATAGGCAGACGTTGTGTTCGTATTATAAGCTTGCACTCTATAGTAGTACTTGGTTGCTTCGCTAAGACCTGTATCAGTGAAAGAGCTTGTGTTGGCGGCAACCGTCGCAATTTGAGTAAAATTTGTATCTGTGAGCGGACTTCGCTCAATTGTAAATCCGGTTTCAGTCGCAGATCTATCACTCCAGGTCAAAAGCGCTTGGGACGAGGATAACGCCTGTAAACTTAAACTTCCGGGAGAAATCAGAACAGTCGTCACAGATTTTTCACTAGAGTAAGCTGAACGCCCGCCTGCGTTAACTCCTTGCAGCCGATAATAGTATTGAGTTCCCTCGATGAGATTGGTAATGGTTGCGCTTGTTGTGTTCGGCCCGAGCGTGGTTAGTACTTCATAAGTTCCAGTCGCTCCAATCTTGGACTCGATTCTGTAACCCAGTTCGTTACTGGCATTGTCATGCCAGGTAAGGTTCAGGGACGTTGCGCCGTTTGCTGTCCCACTTAAGCTACTGGGTGCCCTTGGAGGAGGCGGAGTTACTGTGAGAAGAGTTTTCGCAGTGTCGATTACAGAACTCAGGGTTGGATCCTCCAGGTCTACTAAATAGATTTCCTGATACTGCATTCCATAATGCGCGCCGATGGTGACGGCGTTAAGCAGGATCGTCACCGGATCGCCGGGAACCCCGCCGTTCATCCGATAAGTATTGTCCCCGCTCACGTTCCAGAGCATTTGACCAGCCACATTCGGACACTGATCGAATACGACCCCCCAGTTATCCAAGGAAGTATCCACAGCCGGATCCGCCGTGGTTGCAGAGAGTGAGAACCTTGTGGTAATAAATCGCCCGTATGTCGTGGCCGCGTAATCAACGACCGTTTCTGACAGGTAATCTACGCTCGGGTCGAGACCGGTAGTGTTGCGTCCGATGGCCATAACGACGTTCTGGTTTGGAAAAGCAGCCATCGTGGCGTCGATGAGCGTCTCGCCTGCGTAAACCATTAGCTCGGTGGTGTATCCGGCCGCCTCCCAATGCGCAATATCCTCCGGGGCATCGGGTATGTTCCAATCAGCTGTCGCAGAGTTTGCAAATGCGCAAGACACAACCGCAATGCTGGAATGAGAGGCATAATGAGCGGCCGCAGCCTGAATGAAAGCTATTTTCTTAGCCAGAAAGATCGGATCCCAGAAGATAGGTATCGTAAGTGGCTGTCCGTAGGTCCCATGGTATGGGTTGGTATCGATAAATGTGAAGGTTTGTATGTCTGGATAATTCGCCAGAAGCCAATCAGGGATGTTCAGACCTCCTGAGGTTATTCCGAGAGCAACCTTCTTCCCATGAGCCTCCGCTTGGGCAAGTTGAGTGTCCAGCGTCGACCAATCATACACGCCTTCTGATGTTTCAATATCTTGCCACTGGTCTCCGAGATCGAGTCCCGCGATACGCGTATCGTTGAGGATTTGATCTGGAAATCCATTCGCTCCCTGAACAGGCATGCAAAAGATGCCTTTAGGAATCGGCGCAACGGTAGCGTTTGCAATCGAAATGAAACCGATCATCACAAGGCAAAGGCGTGGCGAGATATGAAGAATGAATGGGCGCACATAAAAAGTCATAAAATTTAATATCTTTTATTATCCGACTCTCAGTCAAGCAAAAAACGATGGAATAAAAATCGTCTGGGCCGGCCAGCACATGACGCTTGGCAACGCCGGAAGCCTCAGCAATTTTGTCGGGACGTCAGCAAGTTCGAGACCTGCCAGCCAGACCACCGAGTTCTACGAACTCGGTCTGAGAACGCTGAATTTCGCTTACACCTTAACCGCGCTATGCGAGATTCGGTCTTGTAGGGACGTCGCCGGATTGAGGGATACCGCCGGATTGACTTGGCATTCGGCGACTAAGGAGTAGTTCGGCGATGTCGAGCACCTTCACGTTTTCCCCTCCCCGCACGCCCGCCATCCCGTCAGTCATCATGTTCAAACAAAACGGGCAGGCCGTTGCGAGAGTGCGCGCTCCGGTTACGAGCGCTTCCTGCGCGCGCAGACGCGAGACGCGTTGCTCTGGCACCTCGTCAAACCACATCCGACCGCCGCCGGCACCGCAGCAGAACGTTTTCTTCCCGCAGCGGGGCATCTCGCGATACTCTGTGTCGTTGGCAGCGCCGATGACCGCTCGTGTCGCATCAACTTCCCCGTTCACGCGCGCCAGGTAACAGGGGTCGTGCAGGGTGATCGGCTCACCATTGCCGCTGCCCTCGCTCAATCGTCCCGCCCCGACCAGTTCCGCGAGTAGCGTCGAGTGGTGTCGCACTTCGTAGTGTCCGCCGAACTGCGGGTATTCATTCTTGAGCGTGTTGTAACAATGCGGGCACGGCGTCACGATCTTCTTCACCTTGCGGCGGGTGAGCGTTTCGACATTAGTCTGGGCGCGCTGTTGGAAAAGGAACTCATCGCCGATCCGGCGCGCGGGGTCGCCGGTGCAAGTCTCCTCTTTACCAAGCACCGCGAAGTTCACTCCCGCGTTCTTGAGCAACTGCACCGTTGCACGCGCGACCTTTTGCGCGCGCGGATCGAATGACGCAGCACAGCCTACCCAAAGCAAATAATCGAAGCCAGGATTTGATTCCACCGTCGGCACGTCGAGGCCATCCGCCCAGGCCAGACGTTCGGAGTTCGGACGGCCATAGGGATTGGATTGGTTGCCGATCCATTGCAGCGCTTTCGCAGGCGGCCCGGAGAGTTTGCCTTCGCCGATCAGATCACGACGCATGTCGCTGATCAAATCGACGTGCCCGATCAACACCGGACACTCTTGGACGCACGCCTGGCACATGGTGCAGGCCCAAAGCGTTTCATCATGGATTGTTCGATGCACATCTTCGCCGCCTACAGACATCAAATTTCGCAGATCGATCACGACCGCTTTTGGCGAAAGCGGTTTGCCGGTGGCCGTCGCCGGACACGCGTCTTCGCAACGACCGCATTCCATGCAGGAATCAAGGCTGAGCAGTTGTTGACGGTTGAAATCTGCAAGTTCGTGGACTCCCGTGCGCCCGGTCCGCTCGACCTCTTCCATTTTCAATGGCACAAGCGCGCCCATGGGCCGCTCTGGACGACCGGCGATGTTGAGCGGGCCAGTGATCACGTGCAGGAACCGATCCACCGGAATGGTGGCAAGAAATACCGCCACCAGAATCGCATGCAGCCACCAGGCCGCCAGGTGCATCGTTTGTGCGCTGCCCACGTCGATACCACGCAACAAGCTTACCTCGATCAACCAGCCGATGATCGACCAGTGCGCCAGATCCGGCTGTACCTGGGTATAATGAAGGCGAAGCGCTTCCACCATGAACCCGGTGAAACCGAGAGAAAGCAGCAGCCCAAGCAGCCACCAGTCACGCGAATTGTGACCCAGGCTTCGAGGCCGTCGAAAGGCGCGGCGATACATGGCCAACAGACAACCGATGATGAATGCCACGCCGAATACGTCCATCGTCAGTTCATAGATGAGGTAGTACCAGCCGTGGTGAAAGTCGTATGGCCCATCGTAGGCGATCGCCAACAGCGTGGTGCCGATTGTCAGCACAACGAAGCCACTGAAGAGCAGCAGGTGTAGGAACGCGCCGAGCGACTTGCGATGAACACGTTTTTGCGCCACCGCATACTCGAGGAGCCGCCAACTCCACACACGCCAGTCACGCTCAAATCCGCCCCTTTGACCCTTCCGCCAAAGCCAAACGCGAGCCGCGACTTGCCACGCGAGCACGGCGAGACTCGCCGCGATCATAATGAAGAACACCACGCGCATCCACGGCGCGATGTTGCCGAATACTTCGCGCGTAGCGTTATTTATATCCGTCATCGTATTCTGGCTCAGGCTCGCCGAATCGATTCGATGAGTTGCGGGACGATCTGATGCACGTCTCCCACCAGACCATAGGTTGCCATCTGAAAGATGGGCGCGTCAGGGTCTTTGTTAATCGCGACGATGATCCGCGAATCCTTGATGCCGGCCAGATGCTGAATCGCGCCGGAGATTCCTAGCGCGATGTACAACTCCGGTGCGATGACCTTGCCCGTCTGTCCGATTTGATAGTCGTTAGGCGCCATTCCTGCATCGACTGCAGCGCGAGTGGCGCCGATTGCGCCGCCTAAAGCGTCCGCCAATCCGCCGACCAGATGCTCGAATGTTTCCTTGTCCTTTAGCGGCCTGCCGCCAGATACGACCACGCGAGCTTCGGTTAGGTCCGGCCGATCGGACTTGCGCTCTTCACGGGAAATAAATTGTATGCCGTTGGGAAGCGAAGCGGGGTCGACGTCGAAGCGGTTGATGGGACTGACCGTCGCCTCCGGCGCAGGGGCTTCGAAAGCCGTGGCACGGACTGTGAGCACGCGGCGATCGCCTTCCACCTTGACCATGGCGAGCATGCTGCCGGCGTTAATGGGACGCCGGTAGGAAATCGAGCCTGCCTTCTCTTCGATTGCAAGCACGTCGGTAACCATTGGTGCATCTAGCAACGCAGCCGCGCGCGGCAAAACGTCTTTGCTAAATGTCGAGGAAGTTCCCAAGATGGTCTTGGCGCCGCACTTTCGCGCTGCTTCCGCGATCACTGTCGCGTAACGGTCGGCCAACGGTTCCGTTAATGCTGGGTCGTCGGCAACAACTACCGCAGAAGCGCCGTAGGAAACAAGAGACGCAGCGATCCCGTCCAGGCCGTGGCCGAGCACGAGTAGCGCGTACTCGCCACCGAGTTGTCGGGCCAGCGTGATCGCGTGCAACGAGGTAAGCTTCACCTGTTGGCGATCGTGTTCGATCAATATGAGCGATTCGGCCATACTAAAGCACTTTCGCCTCCTGCTTTAGTTTCGTAATTAACTCCTCGACCGACTCGACACGCGTGCCAGCGGCGCGCTTTGGCGGAAACGCAACGGAGAGCACCGTTGTAAGCGGGCGCACGGTTATTTTCAGTTGATCGCAAGTTAGAATTTCAATCGGTTTACGACGTGCCTTCATTAGACCGGGCAGGGACACGTAGCGCGGTTCGTTGAGGCGAAGGTCGGTGGTAATAATGGCCGGCAGATCGACTTCGACGATCTCAAGGCCGGCGTCCGTCTCACGCGTGCAACGGGCGCGCCTCTTGTTGTCCAGAAACTCAATCTTCGAGACGAACGTGGCCTGCGGCCAGCCTAACAAACCGGCCAGCATCTGACCGACCTGATTTGAGTCATCGTCCACAGCTTGCTTGCCCATAATCACGACATGTGGCGCTTCCTTCTCGACCACCGCATCGAGAATGCGCGCCACGGCGTAGGGATCAAGGGCGCGGGGATCGTCGATGCGAATGGCGCGATCGACACCCATTGCCAGCGCGGCGCGGATTTGTTCGTCGATCGCCGACGCTCCGATGGTGACGCCCACGATTTCCGTCGCTTCGCCACGTTCGCGAATCCGCAACGCTTCCTCGATGGCGATCTCGTCGAATGGGTTGATCACCGACTTGGGAGTCGAAACCGCTGCGCCAGCGACCGTAGCGTCGTTAGGGTCGGGTACGCTCTTGAACGAAACCAGGATCTTCATCGACCGGCAGGCGTTGTCACAGTCCCAACATCGAAGCAATAATATTACGCTGGATTTCGCTGGTGCCGGAGTAGAGCTTACTGGCGATTGCATCGCGCAATTCCCGCTCCACTTCGTACTCGGTCATGTAGCCGTAGCCGCCGTGGATCTGGATTGCGTCCTCGCAGCATTTCACCCAGCAATCGCTGATGTGCAGCTTGGTCATCGAGGCCTCCAGATAGAGGCTCTTGCGGTGGCCGCTCAACCACGCGTAATGGTAAAGCATGTGGCGGGAGCTCTCGACCCGCACTTTCATATCGACAATTTTACTGGCGACTAGCTGAAATTTGCCGATCGACTGGCCTCCTTGCTTACGCTCGTTTGCATAACGGATGCACGTTTCCAACAGTCGTTGCATCGATCCGACCGCGCTGGCCAGGATACAGCCGCGCTCCCAAGTCATCGACCGCGTGAACAGAAAAGCGCCACCGCCCTCTTTGCCCAGCAGATTTTCTTCCGGCACTTCGCAATTTTCAAAAAACACTTCCGCCATCGGCGATGTGCGCAGGCCCATCTTTTCGAGCTTGTGCGCGACGTCCATTCCGGGCGAGTTTTTCTCAACCAGAAAAGCGCTGATTCCAGCCGGGCCGCGGGTCTTGTCCACCGTTGCAAAAACAACAAGGAGGTCGGCAATGGGACCATTGGTAACGAAGATCTTGCTACCATTAAGGATGTACCTGGAGTTTTTCTTGGTGGCAGTCGTGGCGAGGCTGAATGCATCCGAGCCGCTGTTTGGTTCGCTCATTGCGTTGCCTCCAATGAGCGTTCCGTTAGAAAGGCCGTGTAAATATTTTTTCTTTTGTGCTTCCGAGCCGTTGTAGACGAGCGGAATGATCGCCGTCCACATGTGGGCGTTGATAGAGAAGAGCAGGCCGTTATCCTTGCAGGCGTACCCGAGTCGCTCTAGGGCTGCCACAGTCGTAAGTGGGTCTGTGCCGAGCCCGCCGTAGTCGGGGGGAACGAGCAAGCCTTGGATGCCAAATTCGCCGCATTTTTTCCAGGCCTCGTGATTGAAAACGCCCTCGCGATCGTTCCCGACCACGTCGTAATTAAGTTGCTGGCTGGCAAAACGGCCGACTGCGTCCAGTAGCTCTCGTTGTTGATCCGACCAAGCAAAGTCCATCGCGTTGAGTTCTCAGGCGGCCTTTGTATCGCTTGTCCCGCCCCGACTGGCTTTGGCAAGGCCGTTGCCGCATGCCGCGGGCGTCTTGCGAGAGACGCGCTAAGGCGGCGACTCTACAGGCGAGCGGCGAAGCGGTCAAGCAAGCGCACAGCTCGGACAGACTTGACTAATTACGCGAGTTCGCTCAGATGCAGCTCTATGGATTTTTCAGGAACTTGGGAGCAGATTGCGCTTCGCCATTCGGCGTACGATCTCGCGCGTCCGGCATTGAATCGAGGAGCCAAAGAGAGAGATAGGACCGGCCAAACAACGACCCGAGTAAACAGGATCAGGCTCGCCGGTCACGCAGATTTGTAACTCCGATGCCGTACGTATTACATCAGCTTCTCACCGAGAGCGCGGCGCGTCGTCCGGAAGCGGAAGCGGTTCGGCTTCTGAACGAGGCGATCACGTATCGCGAACTTGAAGCACGCAGCAACCAACTGGCGCATGCATTGATCAAGAGCGGCGTGACACCGGGTGATCGGATAGGAATTTATCTTCAGAAGTCACCAGCTGCCATCGTCAGCATATTTGGAGTGCTCAAAACGGGCGCCTGCTATGTTCCAGTCGATGCAAACGCACCGGGACCACGCCTGCTGGAAATTGCGCGCCAATGCGAATTCCGTGCGTTGATCACGAGCTGTACGTTATCCGGGAAGCTGCGCAGCACATCAAGGGAAGAGTGGCCCATGTCGGCCATCTTTTTTGTGGATAAACTAGCCGACCTCGCAGCGTTGGCACCCCAAGCCTTCAGTTTTGCCGATGCGCTTCCGAGCCAACCCGTTACACCACCCTCAGTCAAGGTCATCAGCCACGATCTCGCCTATATTCTATTTACTTCGGGATCGACGGGCACTCCCAAGGGAGTGATGCTTTCGCACCTCAATGCGCTCACCTTTGTGAACTGGGGGTTCGAGACGTTTGCCATAACGGCCCAGGATCGTCTCTCGAATCACGCTCCGTTTAACTTCGATCTCTCGGTCTTTGACATCTTTGTTGCCGTTAAGGCCGGCGCGGCGCTTTCGCTCGTGCCCGAAGGACTCTCAGTTTTTCCGGTGCAACTCTCCTCGTTTATCCAGGATCAGCGAATCACGGTTTGGTATTCTGTCCCTATGGTGCTGAGACTCTTGCAGTCGCGGGGAAAACTGGAGGAGCGCGACCTGAGCGCGCTTCGATTGGTTCTTTTCGCCGGGGAGGTCTTTCCGACCAAACATCTCCGGGCGCTGATGCAAAAACTTCCTCATCCGCGGTATGCAAACCTTTACGGACCTACGGAGACGAATGTATGCGCGTACTACGAGGTTGAGCCGATCGCACCAGAACAGTCTGCGCCCATTCCGATCGGGAAAGCTTGTGCCAATACCGACTTGGTCGCTATCGATGCGGACGGCCAAAGAATCATGGAGCCCGGCAAGGAGGGACTTCTCTACGCTCGAGGTTCCATAGTAATGCAAGGCTACTACGGACGGCCGAAAGAAAGTGCAGCCTGCTTTATCCGCAATCCGTTTGCTGCGGGCCGAGAAGAAAGACTCTATTGCACTGGCGACTGGGTGACCCTTGATGAGAAAGGCAACTATCTGTTTGTCGGGCGGAAAGACCACATGATTAAGACGCGCGGCTACCGGGTTGAGTTAGGCGAGATAGAGACTGTCATGGTATCGCATCCTGCCGTCGAGGAAGCAATTGCATTGGCAATCCCGGACGACGAAGTCGGCAACACAATCCGTGCGGTTGTGACCCTTGGTGATAGCCGTTCGCTAACGTCGCTTGAATTGAAACGCCACTGTGCGGAGAAACTGCCGCCTTACATGGTGCCCGAGGAGGTCGAGTTTTGTGACACTCTGCCCAGAACAGGCACGGGGAAGATTGATCGACAACAGTTGCTTCGCGAAAGGACTACGTCAGTCACGTAAATACGAAAGTGCGCGGGACCGAAATCTCCCTCCGGGACCTCCGACTCTTCTATCTCGGAGCATCTTGGATTTGACCGACCCACAGATCTGCTGTAGGAATCTGACAGGCAGCGGACGCTTTCATGCATCATCTCGCCGAAAGTTCACCCTCCAGCATATCGGTTTCAAAAAAGTTACATATTTTTTTCTTGCGTTCCTTTTTCTAACTGGTAAAGGGGCGCCCACAAATCAGTAACATTACAAATCAGTAATATAGCAATCGCGTTATCGTGTCTTTCTGGAAGCAAAAAAAGGTTGTAGTGACAGGGGGGTACGGATTTATCGGCTCTCACCTTGTAGAACGGCTGCTCGACGCAGGTGCCGACGTGAAGGTTGCCGATTTCACTCCAAGCGAACGCTCAAAGAGCAACTTGGAAGCTGTCGAGCACGAGATTGAGTTTCAGGAGGCTGATTTGGCCGATCCGCAGGCCTGCGCCAAAATCTGCCGCGGGACCGACGTCGTAATGCATCTCGCAGCGAAAATTCGAGGTGTCGGCTACAACGTGAAGCATCACGGGGAAATGTTTTTCTCGAACGCCCTTATGAATTTGCACATGATGGAAGCTGCACGCCTGGCGTCCGTTGATCGCTTCCTGTGTATCAGTACCGTCGGGGTGTATCCCAAGGATTGTGAAGTGCCGACGCCCGAGGAGGACGGTTTCAAAGGGGAACCCGAGGCCAGCGGATTTGGATATGGCTGGTCAAAGCGTTTGGCTGAAGTCCAAGCCCGATGCTACAAGGACGAGTACGGAATGAAGATTGCGATCGTCCGGCCGTATAATGTTTACGGTCCTCGCATGGATTTTAACCCCGAGACTGCTCCGGTCGTTCCATCCCAGATCAGAAAGGTGCTCGAGGCCAAAGACAGGATCACGGTATGGGGTAGCGGAGAGCAGACTCGATCGTTTACTTACGTTTCCGACGAAGTCGATGGGATGATGCTTGCCGTCGAGAAGTACCCGGAGGCGGATGCTCTAAACATCGGGACGAGCGAGGAAATTAAGATCAAGGATCTCGTTCACCTGATTGTCCGGTTGTCAGGCAAGAAGATTCAGATAGATTTTGATAGCACCAAACCGTCAGGCGCGGACAGACGTTGTCCCAACATTTCGAAAGCTGAACGCCTGATTGGATATCAACCGAAAGTAAGAATGGAGGAAGGACTTAAAAAAACGATGAATTGGTATCTTCAAAGCACGGGGGTGTCTCAGTGAGCGCGCCTGTCAAACAAGCGATGCGAGTAGCGGGCTTCGATCTGAAGTATTCCGACGAAGAAGTCCGGTCAATCATGGCCGGGTTTGAAAAAATCCTTCGAACGGGATTCATCAGTATGGGGCGCAATGTAGAGCAGTTCGAAAAAGAATGGGCAGAGTACTGTGGAACAAAGTACGCTTTAGGTACCAGCAACGGCACTTGTTCAATCGAATTGATTCTCCGATCCATAGGCGTTCAGGGCGGAACGATTGTGGTTCCAAGCCATACGTTCATCGCCAGCGCGGCGGCCTCAATCCATGCAGGAGCGAGGGTCATTTTTGTCGACTGCCTGCGGGAGACGTTTCAAATGAATCCCAAAGACTTGCGCCGCAAAATCCGGCCCGACACCAGGGCGGTATTGTTGGTCCATATGAGCGGAATCATTTCTCCCCATCTCGAAGAAATCCGCGATATCTGCCGGGAGCATGACGTTGCTTTGATCGAAGACGCTGCGCACGCGCATGGCGCGACCATCGATGGTAAGAAGGCGGGTTCGCTTGGGCGGGCGGCTTCGTTTTCATTCTTCTCTACCAAGGTCCTCACCACTGGCGAGGGGGGAATGATTACCACAGACGACGACAAGCTCTACGAGACTGCTCGGGCGCTCCGTGACCATGGCCGATTTGGCCCCGAGCCAAATGTGCACGACGAAATCGGTAACAACTGGAGGCCAGGCGAATTCAACGCTGTCCTTGGTCTGGGGCAAATGCGGCACGTAGAGAAACTCCTGCAGAAGCGCCGCCACATCGCCCACAGCTACGATAAGAAGCTAAAAGAGAGGGAGATTCCCGGGATCAAATTGATTGAGATACCCTCGAACATTCAATCGTCCTATTACAAGTATGTCTTGTATTTCGAGGCACCGATTGAAAGAGAGAAGCTTAAGCAGAAGATGAAGCAGGACTACGGTGTCTCTTTGCCAGGCGAACTTTACAATCGCAGTTGTCATAGGCAGCCTGTATTTACCAAACATCCCGAGCTGATCGTTCGGCAACCGGAAGAAACCTTCCGCGAGACGGATTACGTCGTCTCAAACCACATCTGTTTGCCACTTTACTTCGATCTGACGGACGACCAGATCGAGTACGTTGTGGATTCCCTCGACAAGGCGGTGCGGTCGCTTTAAGGGATCATGAATTTTTCCATCGCGATGGTTGCCGCCTGCCCGTTCCCGGCAAATTTCGGCACTCCGGCGGCGATCAGGGAAATGTCGGAGGAACTTGCCCGGCGCGGACATTCGATTCGTGTTGTTACCTACCCGCTCAGCCATGCAATTCCAATAACAGGCGTTGAAATCGACCGGGTGGCTCAGGTCGGTTCGAATCGCGAAATCAGTGTCGGCCCAAGTTTTCAGCGGCTGGCCTTTGACGCGCTCATGGTGTTCAAGCTCTTTCAAGTTGTACGCAGGCATAAGATCGATATAATTCACGCCCATAACTACGAGGGTGCGCTGATAGGGAGCTTTGTTGGCAAAATCACTGGGATCCCAGTGATTTACAACGCAATCAACACCATGATTGGTGAATTGGCCTCATATAATTGTATCCGTCCGCGAGCGTTGGCCATCGGGCTAGCCCGGGTTCTGGACTACGTTGTTCCCAGATTGGCCGACAGGATCATTGCGGATACCGAGGAATTGCGGTCGTTTCTTTTGAGCAAGGGCATCGATCCGGAGCGTGTGGTTACGATCCATTCCGGGGTCCGGCCGGAAATGTTCGACGGCGCTGATGGTTCACAGGTCCGGGATCGCTTCGCGGCCGAGGGTGGTCCATTGGTCGTCTACACAGGCACGTTCGACGATGTTCAAGGTATCGACCACCTGATGGCGGCTTTCAAAATTGTTCATGCACGCAAGCCAGCAGCGCGCCTGCTGCTCGTTGCTAGCACAATCAACCCTGCTCACCGCGCGAATTACGAGAGAATGGCTGTTGATCTTGGGTTTGCCTCACAGTTCGCAATCACATCCTGCAGCTTGGATGAGCTGCCTGGGTTTCTCGCAGCAGCCGACGTGGCCGTTGTCCCCAAGCCAGACTCGCCCGGTATTCCAACAAAACTCTTGAACTACATGGCGGCGGGAAACGCCATCGTAAGCTTTAAGCAGTCGGCGACGATCCTCCAGCACGCGGAAACAGCGTTTCTGGTTGATTCCGTGACTGCTGAAGACTTCGCGAAGGGTATTTTAACTGTTCTCGACGACCCAGCACTGGCGCGGCGGCTTCGTGCCAATGTGAAGAGCTTTGTGATGGGGCGCTTTGATTGGCCAAGTATTGCTGCGAAACTGGAAGGGATCTATGGCAGCCTGATTCCGAAATCCGCGGCCAATCGCCGTCGCACTGATTCAGGCAAGCCAAACATTAGCTTGCCCTCTCAGACGAAAGCGAGAGTTGATTATTTGGTGAGATCAAATCGCTAGGAACGAATGAAAAATCCGAGAGTCATGATCGTCGGCTTGGACGCTGCCACATGGGATTTGATAAGGCCATGGTTGGCAGAGGGGCACATGCCCAACCTGGCTCGATTAATGAGCGAAGGAACCTCCGGTAAATTCCAATCCGTCTTTCCCCCCATAACACCTCCAGCCTGGACTTCTTTCACCACCGGGAAGAATCCCGGGAAACATGGCATTTTCCATTTCATGGAAGCCAAGCCGGATAGCTATGCACTTAGCTATGCAAATGCCAGCTCCCGCCGGAGCCGGACGGTTTGGAAGATTCTCAATGACGCGGGTCTTACGACTGGCATAACAAATATCCCGTTTACCTATCCGCCGGAACATTTGAAGGGGTACCAAAGCTCGGGCATGGATACGCCTTCCGAGAAAAGCCCCTTTGTTTATCCACCGGAGCTTCGAGACGAGCTCGAGAAGGCAGCTGGCCGTCCGTTGCAACTCGATACTCGCTTTCTGGGATTCATGACCAACGACCAACGTCGTTACAGTGTGCTCGAAGAAATGCGTCAATTGGACGACCAATGGACCAACGTAGGACTCCATCTCCTCCAGCATCGGGTCCAGGACGTCATGATGTTCGTCTTCATGTCGATCGATACGGTGCAACATTACTTCTGGCAGTTCATGGATGACACACATTTTCTTCACGATCCGGAAGCGAAGTCCAAGTTTGGCAACGCGATTCGTGACGTTTATTGCCGGCTCGACGCGACGCTCGGTAAGTTCCTGGAGTACGCAGGACCTGACACATCGGTCTTTGTCGTTTCGGACCATGGCGCCGGCCCAGTGTCTGATCGGACCATTTATTTGAATAGGTATTTGGCCCAGATTGGATTGCTTTCTTACTGCAAGAACACGGACAATGTTTTGCAAAAAGCCGCCCGAACGGTGATCCGAAAGATCTATAGAGTCCTGCTGGATAATCTAAGCTCCCGGCAGAAAATCTGGCTTGCGGATCTTATGCCGGCACTCCGGGACAAGGCCGAAAGATCCTATACTTCCTTTACAGAAATTGATTGGACTCGAACCAAGGCTTTCTGCAGTGAGGTTCTGGCCTCACCGCCGAGTGTTTGGATCAATCTTAAAGGGCAAAGACCACAGGGTATTGTCGAACCTGCTGACTACGAGAAGGTGCGCAATGAAGTTATCACCAAGCTAGGTGAGTTAAAGGACCCCCGAACGGGTGAGCCCGTGATCAAGCGCGTGCTGAAACGCGAAGAGGCTGTCCACGGACCCTATGCTTCCGAAGCCGCTGACCTGATCTTAGACTGGTGGGAAACAAGTGAGTTTTCTACCAGCCCGAGTTTTCCCGATCAGACACATGAACCAGCCGTGATTGTGACCGAGAAACGCCCGACCAAGGGTTCGGAATGGGGAGGTACTCATCGATTGCATGGCATCCTCGTAGCCAGGGGTCCACATTTCAAAAAGAATGCTGAAATCTCTGGTGCTCGCTTGATCGATTTTGCGCCGACGCTTCTTTATTTGCTGGGACAGCCTGTGCCGCGCGATATGGATGGGAAGGTGCTTTCAGGTCTGTTCAAGCCTGAATATCTCCAGTCTCATCCGGTCGTTTACGATGACGAGAAGGAAGAACTGCAGACGCCGGCACCCGGTGGCGATTACTCCGAGGAAGAAGCAGCCCAGGTTGAAGAACGGCTCAAAGCGCTGGGCTACATTGAATGACCGCTCCGGGTCGGCTTCCTGGCAACTCACTCGTTGTGGGATTGGCTCTTCACTGAAGAGCCGTGCGCCGTGACTCGCCATGCAGCGGCGATTATGTCGATCGCCTGAAGTTTGCGAATACCGAGACTGCTATGCCATTCGCGATGGGGCTCGTAGCTCAAACCAAACCAACTCAATGGACACTTGATGTATCTTCATCCAGAAACGGAGGGACCAGTGACGCCCATTTCATTGAGACGGACATTCCTCGCAGCATATCTGTAGCAGTTGCGCTGTTGTTTGACGAGATTCAGATGAACTGGAACCCCTTTGTCCCGTCCAGCCGCGCGTCCTTATCAGATTTTACGGTTCTACTACAGTGATCGTCTGATCAGTGGCGATATTAGTCAATGTTTGAGTAGTCCCGCTTGGCCACGTGATGGTCAGGGAATCTACGATAGCTGCCTGACCTAATCCAAAATGGACCGGAATATAGTTCTGCGACATATAGTGCTCGCCAGTGTATTCTCTAAATTGCGTTTTGCCTCCTGCTACCAGACGAAGTTTGGCACCAATCCCGCATAGATTGCTCTCCGTTCCTCTGAGCACTACTTTAAGCCAGCCGTTGCTGTTCCCATTATTATGATAGAGAATGTAACTCCCGACTGTACTACCCCCTCCATTGCAGATAAAAAGATCGGGAAATCCGTCATTATCATAATCAGCAAAGGAGGCGTCAGAGCCCCTTCCGTTTCCTGGGAGTTTGGCTCCTACCCCCGCTGCGGCAGCAATGTCAGTGAAAGTGCCATCTCCATTGTTCCGAAAAAGCCTGTTGGGTTGGCCCTCACCCCCACTATTTACAATATACAAATCTAAATTGCCGTCATTGTCATAATCTTCCCATGTTACTCCAAGGGCGCCGGCTATATTGGTGGTTCCGCTTTGTGTGGTCACATCAGTAAAAGTGCCATCCCCATTGTTATGGTACAGGATATTCGGAAGTTGGACTGTAAGCGGTATTTCCGCGATATCTTGCAGGTCTTCGCAGAGGGCTGCCTGCCCTCCATTGTCCACCCCAAGGGCAACATAGAGATCGGGGTGACCGTCATTGTCATAGTCTCCCCACGCTCCAGCCTGGACGTTAACTGACCCAGATACGATGCCGGCAGCAACTGTCACATCGGTAAAAGTGCCGTCTCCGTTATTTTTATATAATGCGTCAATCTGGGTGATAAATGCATCGAGTAATCCATCCCCGTCAAAATCCGCCCAGGCGGCGGTCCGGTTTGGTATACCAGCTCTGTCCACTCCGGCTGCAGCAGCCACATCGGTAAATGTCAGGTCGCCATTATTGTGGTAAAGAAGATTCGGCAACCCCGGGCCGGTAGGCCTTATATAACTTGTAGCGAAGATATCCAGGAAAGAGTCATTATCGTAATCCACTGCGCCAGCTCCCCGATTACGATGACCAATTGACCCCACGCGAGCGGGATGTGCTATGTTAGTGAACGTCCCATCGCCGTTATTGTGCCATAAGTCATCGTAGTCGACCGGGTCGGTCTTCAGAGTGCCCTTGGAAACAAAAAGATCCAGACGGCCATCATTATCAAAATCAGCCCAGACTGCACCATGGGCATCGCCATTGTGAGGGTCCAGACCAGCCTGGGAGGTCACGTCTGTGAAGGTCCCATCGCCGTTATTGCGCCAGAGCTGGGAAATCGAACCAGTAAGGTTCTGAACATGCCCTAGCGTGATTATATCTATAAATCCATCCCCGTCGTAATCCCCCCAGGCATGAGCCCAACTCGAGTTGAGTTGGCATGTAGGACATCCAGAAAAGCCGGCTTGTGTGGTTACATCCGTGAATGTTGTGACCGTTGCAGGCGAGCTTGCGAATCGGTTCGCCCCGACACTGTTTTTCTGCTGCCACACTGCAATCGCATTCCCGCTACCGTCCGTCGCCACCTTGGGAAAGTCAGTATTGCCGTTCTGAGTTTCAATCAGGGTAGCCGTGCCCCAGCCCTGCCCCACAACATATCGGTTTGCGTAGATGCTGTCGAAGGTGCCATCAGACTGTTTCCAAACCGCAATTGCGTTCCCGCCGCTGTCCATTGCCACATCAGGGTTGTCAGCAGCGCCGGAGCCGGTCTCAATGAGGGTAGCCGTGCCCCAGCCTGACCCCACATCATACCGGTTCGCCCAGACGCTGTTGGCTATCCCCTGGTCATCCCACTGCCTCCACACCGCCATTGCATTCCCGCTGCCGTTCACAGACAAACCAGGGCCCTGGGCATCCAAGGCAGAAGAATCAACTCGAGTGGCCGTGCCCCAGCCTGACCCCACGACATATCGATTCGCCCAGATGTGTCTTGAACTATTAGCCTCACCAAATGCCTGGTACCATGCTACGATCGCGTTCCCGCTGTTATCGAACCCCACATGTGGAAACGAAGCGAACCCTGGATTGAGTTCGATCAAGGTCGCCGTGCCCCAGCTGCCTGCCCCCACATCATACCGGTTCGCCCAGATGCTAGGGTTAGGGTCTACCCCATCGGACTGTCTCCACACCGCCATTGCATTCCCGCTATTGTCCATCGCCACCCAGGTTTCACTGGCATCCTGGGAACTGGTCTCGATCAGGGTAGCCGTGCCCCAGCCTTGTCCCACGACATACTGATTCGCCCAGATGTCGTAATTCACTCCGTTGAACTGCTTCCACAGGGCCATTGCATTTCCACTGCCATTCACAGCCACCCTTGCAAAATCCGCATCCCCTGGATTGTTCTCGATTGCCTGAGACGTACCCCAGCCTTGCCCCACGATGTATCGACTTGCCCTCATCCTGTTGAACGTGCCGTCATTCTGCACCCAAACCGCCACCGCATTGCCATTGCTGTCCATCCCTACTTGAGGGAGGGTGGCAGCCCCTGAATTGTTCTCAAGCAGCGTGGCCGTGCCCCAGCTGCCTGAACCCACATCATACCGGTTCCACCAGATACTTAACACGCCGGCGCTATCACCCTGCGCCCAGACCGCCATCGCATTCCCTTGGGGATCCATAGCTATTTTGGGTAGTTGCGCCTTCGGTACAAACGTAGGCCCAATCAAATTTGCCGCGCCCCAGCCGGACGTTTGAGCATGCAGATGATGTGGAACCAAAAGTGAGCTGCCGCAAATCAGCAGCGCGGTTAGAATTGCTCTGAGGGTGGAGTTTGCCATATTTTTCCTTATTTTCCTTATTTTCCTTAAGTTACAAACGCTGAGAGAGTGTCACGCTTTCGCAAGTCTGCAAGAGAAAATAGATATTTTAACGATCCAGCGTTTGCCTCCGAACCATCTCTCGAGGACGGTCTAATGTCTCACGCGGAGCGGCCAGGGGACGATGAAACTGCAAAAGGCGTAGCTGTTACTGTCGGTGTAGGAGTGAGTGTGCTGTCGCAGTACTCTAGCGGTGGGGGTCAGCGTTGGCGAAGCTGTAGGCGGCGTTGGAAGAGCGTTGAAGATCCTGTTTACCGCGAGAGTTATGTCATCCATGATTACGGAGCCAGTGTATCCTATAAGATCAGCGGTGATTGCGTGATCGATCTGAGTCCGGCTCACATACCAGACTTTAGATACGACCCTGATCCCCTCCAAAAAGGGATCAGGACTATCCGCTACGTTTTTCAATTGTCACTGGCTTCTCGTCTTTGCTTTGATGACGTTGGAATTTAGGCTGGTGCCGTTGCCGTTGTAGGCGCGTACCCGATAATAATAAAACCGATTGGCAGTCAAGCCGGTAACGTTGCGACTAGTTGCATTGCCAACATCCAGGTCTTGGTACCCCGGTACATAATTGGTACACGAGCTGTCTGTAGCCACATCTAACCGGTAACCAGTCGCATGGTTAACGCCGCCCCAGTTCGCAGTGAAGCTCGTTGGAGCCCCATTGGTTGCGCTCAAGGCCCGCGGCGGGCGGGGCGTCGGGGCTGCGGTGGGCGTAGGAGAAACTGTTGCGGTCGGCGTAGCGGTGGCCGTCGCCGTCGGCGTTGGCGTAGCTGTTACTGTCGGAGTAGCTGTAGCGGTGGGCGTCGGTGTTGGCGAGGGCGTAGGTGGCGTTGGCAGAGCGTTGAAGGTCCCGTTTAGTGCGAGAGTTAAGTCATCGATGATTCCGGAGCCAGTGTATCCGGTAAGATCAACTGTCGAAGTAAGAACAGTGTAGAAGCAGGAGTTGCCATCCGGTTGCGGCGGGATGGTTGCTGTGTACGTCAGACCGTCACCGCCAGGTGATGCTTCAATAATGTGAGAGGTAATAAACCAGTCGTTCGACCAGCGTAAATAAACTCGCTCTTCGACCGATTTGGCCTGGTTCGTGGTCATGGTGACGGTGATCGGATCGGTGGATGTTGGGTACGCCGGGACTTGTCCGGTGCGGCTGATCGTCACGGGTGGAGCGGACGTTTTCATCACTGCCAGCGACATACCTACGCCAGGTTGAGATTGATCATTTGTATCGATCACTCGCATTGAATAATAAAAGTTGTTCTCCAGGGTAATGGTATTTGTCGGCCCAAGCTGAGTTCCTGAAGAAGAAGGGATTTGTGTGACCCCGTCGATCCCGATCGTCACACCCCCCCATTGGGTGGCATAATTCTCATGGCCAACGAGCACGAACTGGTGCGTTCCTGGCGTGGTATCGCCACCGCTTGTTGCGACATGGATTGTGGTTGTAAGCCAGTTATAGCCGTCCGGCGTTCCGACTGGATCAGGCGCTCTGATTCGGGTGAAAGTCCAAGGTGGCACCGAGGTCTTGTATATTGAATCCATTCCAGTCGCCAGCGAGGACGAGAGGCAACAACGATGCATCCAAATGTCTCTGCCAAAGGGCAGGCACCGCGATATTCTGCCATTGGTTATACAGGGTTTGGAGCGCGGCTACCTGGTCTGGCTGTTGCTGAGATAAATCTGTTGTCTCTCCAATGTCTGTCGAAAGGTCATAAAGAGCCGGGGGCTGAGTATCCATGGCTCTTTCGACTACAAGTTTCAAAGGTCCGTTACGCACTCCCCAGATGGTGTTTTGCGCGCCGAGGGGGCCATCGGGGCCGAGGCCGAACCACCTCCAGTAAAATGTTCTATCAGGACTTATCTGCTGGCCGGTCAAATACGGCATAATGTCCATCCCGTCGTAATCGCGATCGGTTGGCAACGCTACACCCGCGGCGGCGGCGACGGTCGGCACAATATCGAGCGAAGAAACCATCCCATGATAGCTGCTCTGCCCGTTGAGTTGCGCAGGCCATTGCACCGCATAGGGAACACGAATTCCACCTTCCAGCATATCCAATTTATATCCGCGCAGCGGCAGATTACTGTTTCTTGTGGCACTCGCGAACGGCGCTCCGTTATCGCTCAAGAAAATGATGAGCGTATTGTTAAGAATATTGTTTGCCGCAAGCGTTTGCACGACCTGCCCGACGCCATCATCCAGCGCAACGACCATGGCAGCATAGACGCGACGTGCCGGATTCGGGATATAGGAAACTCGCTGCATGTATTGAGCAGGGGGTGTATCATGTGGGGTGTGCATCGCGTTATAAGCCAGGTAAAGAAAGAATGGCTGACTGGCGTGAGCATTGATGAAGGAGACCGCCTCCTGTGTGAATTCATCGGTTAGATACTGTGTATCAAAAAACGTGTGTTGTCGTTGTAGAGCAAAACATTGTAGTAGCTGGAGATGGTCAGCAAGAAAACCGACAAAATGGTCAAAGCCGCGCTGCAGTGGGAACATGTCCGGAGCGAATCCAAGATGCCATTTCCCAATCGCGGCGGAAACATACCCAGCCGGCTTTAGCAGTTGCGGCAGGATGATTTCACTGAGCGACAGCCCCAAGGTCGTATTGTCAGCTTTGTCTTCATCTCTACATTTTGATCGAATCCGTAGCGCTCCTGGTATCTTCCAGTGAGAATGGCGGCACGCGACGGGGCACAGAATGGCTCCGTTACATACCCATCGGTACACGAGACACCGTTCGCCACCAGCGCGTCGATATTCGGTGTCGGGATATCCGGACAGCCGTTGAATCCGACATCATCGTAACCGAGGTCATCGGCGAGGATGATCACAATATTGGGCGGCCCATTCTCCTGCGCAAACAGTGGCGCGGTCAAACAGCAGATACTAAGAGCGAGTCCGATTCTGCTTACGCTTAAGCGACGCAGCCATTCCGGGATGAGAGCAATCTTCACGGGTCTAAAAACGAATACGGAAATTCTGACTCGTGGTGTCAGAAGATTTTATTAGGAAGAAAAGATTTAGTGCGCTTGCACCCTTCCATGGCGTTTTTCTTCGGCTGCCCAATGCCCCCCACGCATCCCTGGCCTGTTACTCATTCCTGAGGCTTCTCAAATGAAGGAACCCAGAGGCGTGATCCGGATATTAGGCTGCCCAAGAGTGGACTTATTGCAGGGGACGATTCCCCTCACCCGCGTTTAGGTTATAACTTCGTCAGAATCGAACGCCACGATTTCTCGCAGCTCACAGAACAAACACAATCCGGCCTGACTCGCATAGTAAGCTCGCTTCGGCACTCCACCGGCGATCAGATTCAGATTCTCAGCGACAGGCCTCGCGGATATGGGACGCTGGATTTGCATTTGCGCGCGATTGGGCGCATCTTGTGCGAACTCAACTGCGAGTCCATCCATTGGAGGTTCCCCGTTGAGAAGAATCCTGCTCGAAAGGCCAGGCGGGGCTTGACAGCGTATTGATCTGAGACAAATTCGCTCCCTCTTTGCTCCATTGCTTTAATAAATAATGAAAACTGATGTGTTAATAATCGGCGGCGGGCCCGGGGGGTCCGCGATGGCAATGTTCCTCTTGCGGGAAGGAATTAAGCCAGTCATTCTGGAACAGGAAGAGTTCCCGCGGTTTCACATTGGCGAATCGCTGACGGGCGAAGCCGGCCAGGTGCTTCGGAGACTTGGCTTTGCGGATGAGATGACAAAAAAGGAATACCCCGTCAAGCACGGCGTCAAGGTCTACGGCACGACCGGCGAGAATTCCTGGTTCGTCCCCGTTTCGGCCCGCGATAAGGACTGGAATCTCTCATTCTCAAACACGTGGCAGGTGCGGCGGAGCGATTTTGATTCGATGCTGCTCAAGGAAGCCGAGAAGCGCGGGGCGACGGTTATGCGAGGCACGGCCACAAAGCCGCTGCTGGCCGATGACGGTGCGGTGCGAGGCGTAACGGTCCGCTGGCCTGACGGCAAGAGCGAGGACATCGAAACCCAGATCGTGCTCGATTGCTCGGGTCAGGCAACCTTTCTCGCCAACCAGCGTGCCACCGGTCCAAAATATCTTGGTAACTACGACAAGCAGGTCGCCTTCTTCTCTCAGGTGACCGGCGCCGTCCGTGGCTCCGACACTTCGGGCGAAAATGCGAAAGACAACACGGTTATTTTCTACGCGAAAAAGTTTCACTGGTCGTGGTTCATTCCGCTCGACAAGGACGTTGTCAGTGTCGGAATGGTCACGCCCAACGCAGACTTTCTAGCCAAAAAACAAACTCCCGAAGAGTTTTTCCGGAACGAGCTCTACGATATCAACCCGGAGCTTCGGAATCGCATACCTGAGATGAACCTGGTTGAAAAGGTGCATGTTATCCCAAATTACTCGTTTCAGGTGCGCGGCTTCTGCGGGAAAGGCTTTATCTGCATCGGTGATGCGCATCGTTTCATCGATCCGATATTTTCCTTTGGAGTATCGGTAACCATGCGCGAAGCGGAGTTCGCCGCGCCGCTTGTCCGCGAGTATCTCGAGGGCAAGAGGCGAGACGCGGAAAACCCGTTTGCCGACCACCAGGTTTTCTGCGAAAGGGCAATCGATAATCTGGAAGACATGATCGATCTGTTCTGGGAACAGCCCTTCGCCTTCGCGACTTTCGTGTACCATCGTTATCCCGACGAATTGACAGACGCCTTTTCCTCGCGGATTTATCCAACGGAGCGCCAGCCTTCACCGGCCATTATCGCCTTCAGGAAGTTGCTCAAACGCACGCGCGAGTATGATAAAGATGACTACTCTGTGCCAATCGGTTCCCGCTATCACCCCGAGCGGGCGGCAATCTGGGAACCTAATTCTCCCGTTGGCACGACCGAGCAGTGGCTGGGGGCACGCTAATCTATTGTAAACGGCTACCAATATCATGGAAATACCCCCGAAACTTAAAGAGTACATAGATAACAATCGTGGTTCTTTGCCACCAGTATCTGATCCTGACGAGCCGCTGCAGATTGACTCGCTCGGCCTGATCCGCCTGGTCGCATTTTTGGAAAGTGACTTCGGCTACCGGGTTGAGGACGAAGAGCTCATAGCAGAAAATTTCGCGACCTTGCGTGCGCTGGGAGAGTTGCTTGCCACAAAAACGCCGACCGGGCCGACAGCAGAAGCGAAAGCTGGGACCCCGGAGGCTATTCCTACGTTTTCGGTAAAGCGCGAATCAGAAAAACCGAGTTCGGCTTCCTAGCAGAGGCTCTAGTTGTTCTCTCAAGCCCACCCAGGCTGACCTTCATCTGTCGCCATTGCCACGGTTGGGCCAGGCAGACTTGCGGATCATCCAAAAGGCTACGGCTGGCCTGCCCTCCTGGCCCGTGACAGCTTTGATCACAGTCGTTTCGGTTCGCTTGATGGTAAAGTAGTTACCGAAAATCTCTTCGACGTGTTCCCGAAGTTGTCGATCGGAGCGGAGACCGTCGTAGTGCACGACTCGGGGATCTTGGAACGTGCCGGCAATCAGGAGGAAGTGGCCGTCCTTAACGGTGATGCGAGCGATATTCTGGGCAAAGATCGAGCGTAACTTTCCGACGATGCGGTGAAAGCAGCCGCGGTCGATCAGACTGAAGGCCGGTTCCAATCGCAGGTTCTTTTGGCAAAGGTCGGCAAATTGGAAGGCAGGTGCATTTGACTGTCCCGCAGAGAGACGGCGACAGTTCTCGATAGCTGCGGTACTGTAATCAAGCCCACGAACGGTCAAACCCTGGTCAGCCAGCCAACGGCTAACCTCGCCGTTCCCACAGCCCACGTCGATGACGCGCTGATCTTTCGGAAACCAGCCAGATTCAACGGCATCGACGAGTTCTCTTGGCGGCTGGTCAATTTTCCATAGGGGCCTGAACTCCGGGTTCGCCCACTTGCGTTCCCATGCATGGCGATGTCTCCGGTGCATCCATTTGGGAAAGATTTGTTCGGTCCAATCTTTGACCCGATTTACCAATTTCCACGTGCTATCCCGACTACTCGTCTGTTCAGTCTTGGTCAGAAAAAAGCGTTGGTCCGCCGTTCGTTCGTGCGTGATAAGCATTCGTCAACGGGACATTGAGGAGCAGTTTTGACAACCACGACAAAAGTAACACGCTTGTTACGTTGTGTGCGTCCATCATGATTGGTAAGCGGTCCGTTGCGATTCGCCGAAATGGCCGTCATATCATTCAATGATCGCTCGTTCAGTGCTGGATCTAAAGACTGTCCACGCGCTTGAAACATTTCGCCGGCTGCTCTCAGGGAATTTGACTAGCCGGTAATGTTTGTTCTCCTAACTCGATGGATTTCCGAGTGGAGTCCGAAACGCACTGCGCTAACGTATTCTTTTGCGCAATATGAACACAATGGAAGGCAATCCACAGATTCCGAGCGCCGCCGTTAGCGCTTTCATACTCTGCGGGGGGCTTGGCACTCGACTCCGCCCGGTGCTCGCTGACCGCCCAAAGTCGATGGCCCTAATCTCCGAAACGCCTTTTCTCCAATTGTTGCTCGATAGACTCAAGTCTCAGGGAGTGAGTGACGTGATTCTGGGAACGGGCTACATGGCCGAGAAAATTGAACGCTACTTCGGCTCTGGAAACAAGTTCGCCATGCGCATCCGTTACTCCAGAGAGAATGAGCCTTTGGGCACGGGCGGAGCACTCAAGCTCGCCGAACCACTCATCAGCGACCCAGTTCTTGTTCTTAACGGCGACAGCTACTTGGAGTGGAAGCTTGTTCCACTGCTGGAACTATTCACCGCCAAGGATGCCGATCTCGTGATTGTGCTGCAAGCAGTCGCTGATGTCGCTCGCTATGGAAGTGTGGCGCTCAACCAAGACGGCCGCGTGACCGAGTTCATCGAAAAGGGTACACGGGCCGGCCCCGGTCTGATCAACGCCGGCGTTTATTTGCTTCGAAAGCAAATCGTCCGCGACCTGACGGCGGGCTCTGCTATCTCACTGGAGAGAGAGGTTTTTCCCCGCCTTCTTGATCGCGGAGTGTATGGCCTGGTTTGCACGGGACTCTTCATCGACATCGGAATACCGGACGACTTTAACCGGGCCCAGATGGTTCTTGCCTCGCGGGTGGGTACAGATTCCCGCGCTTCGTCCGCTCCCGAATCCAAGGGTATGCTTGGGGATACAACGTGAGAAGCACGCGGCATAGAGCAAACAGAAAAAAAACGCTCCTCACGCTCACGTTCTTCGCTGTACTTTTCCAAAAAAGGTGACCAGCGGTCCCGTCATGACCGTAGTAACGAGAGCCATGATCACGAGCATGGTGAAGATGCGTTGTGAAAGGATGCCCATGTCATAGCCGATATTAAGCGCGATAAGCTCCATTAGTCCTCGCGTGTTCATCAATGCGCCGAGTTCAAGCGACTCGCGCCATTTCATTCCGGTAAAGCGAGCAGCCAGAGCGCTTCCGCCAAGCTTTCCGGCAGTGGCTACGGCTATAATGACCAGGCAGATTAGCCAATCCTGAGCATCGTTGAGGAGGCCAATTTGGGTGCGCAGACCGCTGAAAGCGAAGAACACCGGCAAGAGCAAAACGGAACTCAAGTTTTCAACCCGTACCACAAGCTTGTCGCGAAAACCTCCTCCTGTTGGCATTACTATTCCTGCCAGGAAGGCCCCGAAAAGCGCCCGGCTCCCGATAAGTTGCGTGCTCACTGCGGAGGCAAGCACGATGCCAAAAACGACAGCCAGCACCGCTTTACTTGGGTTGGGACGCTCTAGCGCCGGCTGCCCAATCCAGTTCGGCAGGTTTGGTTTGATGACGAAGAGCATGAGCAGGACAAAGATCAACACCAAGCCAAGACTAAGGGACACAGCACCAACATTGGTTGCCCGCGCAATGGCTACCACAAATGCAAGCACGCCCCATGCAGTTACGTCTCCCACCGCGGCGCACGCAGCTGCAGTGCGACCAAGCGAAGTCCTGAGGATAGCCCGGTCCTGCAAGATCCTGAGGAGCACAGGAAAAGCGGTGACACTCATGGAAATCCCCATAAACAGGGCAAAGCCAGTGAAAGACGCCCCAGGTTGAGCGAGGCGGCCATAGAGGAACAGCGCCAGCAGCACGCCAAGAAAATAGGGAGCGATAATGCTGGCATGGCTGACTACGACTGCTGTACGCGCTTTGCGGCGCAGCTCTGTCACATCCATTTCCATACCGACGGTAAACATGAACAGACAGACCCCAATTTGGCTTAAGAGCCTCAGGGCCCCAAGGGACGAGGTAGCAAAAACAAACTGAAATGCAGCGGGCGACAGAAGACCGAAAACGGACGGACCGAGAAGAACGCCCGCCATCATCTCCCCTACCACTGCAGGTTGTCCAAAACGCGTAAAGATCAGGCCTACAAGAAAAGAAACGGAGGTAACAACGAAGAGCTGCAGAAAGAGCCTAGTTAACGGATCGTTGGCATTGTCCCGCAGGGTGGACTCCACCGCAGAGGAAAATGAATAGTCGCCAGCGCCAGTAAGGTGCGGAGTGATTTGCGATCTAGATTGTGTGGAGGGTTGAGGAGCCGGCGTGGGCAGTTGATTTCCCGCTCGCAGGATGAAGAAGATACCCAGGCCCAGGGCAGTCACCATAAAGAAGTAATAAAGCGCTGTCTGCTTCATCGTCGCGAAAGCCTGTTCGTTTGAAAGAGTTGATCCTACAACGACGCGTCCATATGACAAAGCGAGCCATCCCTTTTGCAAAGGGGTCCTGCTCGGAGCTCAACCAAAACGCATTTTCACACCCTGTCGAAGGTTTTCAAGCGATGACCCGGATCACGCCGCAGCCATCCCTCGTACCTTTCCGAAAACAGTGACCAAAGGCCCCGTCATCAAAGTGGTGATAATCGCCATCAGAACCAACATTGTGAAGATGCGCAGGGAAAGTATACCCAGGTCGTAGCCGATATTCAGCACGATCAGCTCCATAAGGCCACGCGTGTTCATCAACGCGCCAAGCTGCAGTGATTCGCGCCAGGACATCTTCATCATTCGACTAACAAGTGATGTCCCTCCCAGCTTGCCTATAGTAGCTACAGCGATGATCACAAGGCACACCAGCCAGTCCCATGAGCTATTCAGCAGACCAATCTGCGTGCGCAGGCCGATGAAGGCGAAGAAGAGTGGCAGCAGCAGAACGGAACTAAAATGTTCGACTCGTAACACCAGTTTTCTGCGAAAACCGCCTCCGGCGGGCATCATGATGCCGGCCAGAAAAGCGCCGAACAGCGCATGGATGCCGATGATTTCCGTGCTCAATGCTGAAAGGAGGACAGTCCCAAAAACCAGAGCGAGAACTCCTTTAGTTGGCTCCGATTCGTGCAAAAGAGATTCTTCAAGCAAGCGACGCAAGAGCGGTCTGACGATTAAGATCATGACCGCCACATAGACTCCCACCAGCATGAGGCTCAAGGCGGCCGTCCTAACGTTCGCCGCGCCCGCGATTGCCACGACAAAGGCTAGAATGCACCATGCCGTCACATCCCCGATTGCGGCGCACAGCGTCGCAATCTGACCTAGTTTCGAATGGAAAAGTTTGCGATCCTGCAAAATGCGGACGAGCACCGGAAAGGCGGTGATGCTCATGGAAATGCCCATAACGAGCGCGAAGGAGCTAAAGGATACGCCCGGCTGCGCATAATTGTTGTAGAGAGATAACGCCAGGACGACTCCGAAAAGATAAGGTATGAGAATACTGGCGTGACCAATCACTAAAAAGCGATGCGCGCTATGCCGGAGCTGCGACAGGTCCAGTTCCATCCCGATAGCAAACATGAAAATGCAAACCCCGATCTGGCTAAAAAGCCTGAGCGCATCGAGGGACTCGGGCGCAAACACAAAAAGAAACGCTTGGTGAGCTACCAGGCCGAAGAGAGATGGACCTAACAAAATGCCAGCCATCATTTCGCCCAGCACCGCAGGCTGTCCGCCACGCGTAAAAGCCCAGCCCACCGCGGAGGAGACGCTAAGGATGATAACGAGTTGGAGGATGAGACGGCTAAGTCCAGTGCTGGCATTGTGTATGAGGCCGGCGATAACTGTAGGGGATGAAGAACGGATCGCATCCGCGCGGTGGACACCTTCCTGCGCGACCGCAACGTGGGGCAAAGCAGTTGCCGGTGCCGAAAGATGCGCCCCCGCGTACAGCGAGAAGAGAATTCCGGCTCCAACTACACTAACAACGATGACATAAAGCCACGCTGTTTCTTTAAACGCCGAAAAGTCGACCTCCGGCAAGTTACGCATGATCGGCATTCGCCTCCGTTCGATCACGCTCGATTAACCTGACGCGTTTTCCGAAAAGCGTGACGAGCGGGCCAGTCGTCACCGTAATAACCAGGGCCATAATTACAAGCAAGGTGAAAATCCGTTGGGAGAGGATACCCATATCATAGCCGATATTTAGGGCGATGAGTTCCATTAATTCGCGAGTATTCATCAATGCCCCCAGTTGCAACGTGGCGGTGCTTCCGAGCGACGTCTTAAAATACCGCGGTCCTGCAAGATACGAACCAGCACGGGGAAAGCGGTGATGCTCATGGAGATCCCCGTGAACAGGGCAAAGGCAAGAAATGAGGCAGCCTTAGTGTATCCAAAAACGATGCAGCGAAAATGAAATTAAATACGTTGGGTGTCAACAGGCCGAAAAGCGAGGGGCCTGGAACGATGCCCGCCACCATCTCCCCAATGACTGCAGGTTGTCCACAACGGGTAAGATCCAACCAACGACACCAGAAGCGCCAATGATAATAAAGGCATCGTCGATCTTAAAAAGCGTACGCCAATTTGACAGCTGAGATTGTGGATTCGTCCTTTTTCCGGCTTGCGCAGCAGCAGACTCGATCCTGGAGCTGAAAATGCTTGAGGGGCCGAATTTGCCTACGGTACAGGCTGAGAAAGGATTTTCGAAAATCTCGATCCTCTTCCTGTAATTGATGTAAGCCTGGCTTTAATTCCGGGTCTCACGGCTTATAGGCGAAGCCATCGTTAAACCAGTTATTGCAACACTCACCCGAGCCACCCCAGATAACCATGCGCGAGCCATCCCAGATCGCAGTGTGACTCGAGCGCGGCGCGGGAGCGCCGGCGGTCGTTATCGCCGTCCACTGATTGGTGGCAGGGTTGTATTTAGCTCCGGTGCCGATCGGGTTTCCGTTCGCATCAGAGCCACCCCAAACGATGAACTCTTTGCCCGACCAGACAACGGTCGCGCCAAGTCGTGGCGTCGGCGCGTTAGTCGTTGTGATTGTTCTCCACACACCGGTCAGCGTGTTGTAAAGCTTCCCATTCCCCAATGGGCGGAAGCGCGAGTCAACACCGCCCCAGATAAACAAGTTGGTGCTATCCCAGCCCGCCGCAAAGAAGAGACGAGGCGAAGGAGCATTAGTGGTTGAGATGGGAGTCCACGTGTTAGTGCGAGGATCGTAAAGCGCGCCGTCATTCACATAATTACCGAGGCTGATGCCACCCCAGACCAGCATCTGCGATCCAGTCCAGATCGAGGCCTGGCCGTCTCGGGCAGATGGGGCGCCGACTATTGTGGTCGGCGACCAGCTATCAGCAACGGGATCGTAGATTGCGCCCGTGTTAACGTCGCCGCCGAACCCGACCGCACCACCCCACACGATCAGCCGATCACCACTCCAGATGAACGAATGTCCAAAACGTCCCGCAGGTGCTCCGGTGAGAGAGGTCGGCCGCCAGGTATCGGTCACAGGATCGTAACGGCCGCCTGTGTTAAGAAAGTTTAGCCCGTCATCTCCGCCCCAGATGAGCATTTCATGTCCTGTCCAAACCGCCGGCTGACCTTCACGCCCGGACGGTGCGTTGGTTGTTGTGGTGGCCGCCCAGATATTGGTGGAGCGCTTCCACCGAGCTCCCGTATCGGCGAAGGGAACCATTGGCGAATCCTGTCCGCCCCAAACAATCATCTGGTCAGTCCCGTCGATGCGCGTAAACACGACCGAGTGCGCGGCCCGCGCGGTAGGAGCATCCACAGCTGAAATTGGCGACCAACTATCAGCCAAGACTGTCGACCCCATTATTCCCAACACCAAACACATAAGTATGCGATAAACCACCATAAAAACCTTTCTCTAGTTAGTGATTCTCGTTACTGGAAAGAGAAGCCACCTGTCAAAGCAAAAATGCTGTCGTCATTCCAAGATGCGCTCAGCCTCGGCCAGTAACCTGGCCTTTTGGTGGTGAACAACGCTTTAACCTTAAGTCTCTTGGAAGCGGTCCGGGTCTGCATCTGAAAGCCGGCTAGATCCGGGAAGGAGATCCTTCAGGGCCAGGGGATGGGTCCACACACCTTTAGCCAAACTCTATTTTCCACCAGCATTGAGCTTCATCTCTCCCTGCGCACCCTCTGGCCTCGCTTGCACCGTTACGACAACTATAGGCTCAGGCCCGTTCCCGATGTTTTCCGCCTTCCTTGTATCGAAACCAAGTGCTGATAGTTCCTGGGCAAGAGCATTTGCGGCCGTCATGCTGGCTGCGTCTTTGTTTGTACTTATAACCACGCCGGTCTGAAGGCGAGGTATCGAATCAAAGGGCTTTCCGCTTTGAGCCAACGTCGCCGTGCTGGCAGGAGAAAACACTTTCCACCCGGCAGCATTCAAGGCAGACGCGATATCCCATGCAAAACTTTCGCTCTCCTTGTCTCCCGCGCCATACCATATGCTGGCTGACTGCGGAGCTAAGGAGCTTACTCCTGAAGCCAATGTCCCCTGTTGCGTTTTGGTGAGTCTTCGCGGCAGCATCTTGGCCTGGAGCCGAGCGAGCTCGAGGTTTGCTGCAGCTGCTTGCTGATTGGCGATTGCCGTGGCTTTGTTGGCCTCCGCAATCGCTTGTTTCGCTTCCACTTGGTATCTTTTCAACTCTTCATCTTTAAGTCTTCCTGCCTTCCACGAAAGCGCCCAGCCAAGCGAGGTCACCAGAGCCATGGCGATAAGGAGTATAAAAACGGGCATTTTCATATCACCCGGCATTGTCGCAGATTGATCGTGGTCAAGTCCAGTGAGAAGGCGTAAGGAACTATCCAACGTCAGCTCACGCCCGCAGTAGCCTGGACCAACGTCGTTAGGAATAAAAGATTGGCAGAACAACACTTGCCCGTACGGAAGTCGCCAGGGTCTTGGCCATCGAGATGCCACTTCCAGGATTCATCGAGCAATTACCCGATCGTGCAGTTGCGCAGTCTCGATAATAGCCAGGTTGTCTTGATCCTGGCCGATCCGGTCGGCGGCTGGTCGGACACAAGCTTCATTTCTCGTCCCGTCACAGACTTCCCTTTCGGCCGGGCCCTGGTGACTGTCTTTACTAACGGCATTCCGTGCGCCGCGAAGTATCTGGTCGGAAGTGAAACACGATAAGCAGGAAGTAGCTTGATCGTAACGTAACTGGTCGATTCGCTTTAAACCGCGAGCTGCAGATGACTGGCATTATGAGCTTCACCGTGGCGTGATGCCCTCGGCGAGATCGACATGGAAAGTTTGTTTCACTTTCGTGGTGCCGAAGGTTAGCTCGGCGGTGTAATCACCTGCGGGGACAAAGCGGTCTCCCTTCTCACCACCATACTCTACCCTCACGTCTTTGGTCGGTCGTAGATCCCAATTCAAACGAGTAAACCCTGGCGTGCCCGGCGCCTTTAGATTCGCCACCGGTTGGCCGGTTGAGTTAGTAACAGCGATTTTGATTTCGTCGCTCGTGAATTCGCGTATCCAAACTGTGAACAACGCGCCCTCGGCCGGATTTTCACCGCGATAAACGCCTTTGCCGTTCGAGTCGACAAATCCAGGTTGCAGATATCTGGCTGTAACAGAACGCACAGTAAACAAGTGAGCTGGCTTCGCAGCAATCTCCGGAGTGAGCTCCCGAAATGGAACGCTGTCATCAAGAATGGCAATGCTCCGGCCGTGGGTGGCAATGACCAGGTCCGATGTGCGCGGATGAATCTGAATATCATCCACGCGCACCGAAGGAAGGTCGCCAATGCGCACCCAATGACCGCCTTGATCAAACGAGGCAAACGCTCCGAAGTGCGTGCCCGCGTAAAGCAGTTTCGCGTTCACCGGGTCTTCGCGCACCACCTCGACCGGATCGCCCGCTGGAAGGTCGCCGGTAACCGATTGCCACGTTTTACCCAGATCGGCCGTACGCAAGATCGAGGGACGATCGTCACCCTGGCGGTAACCGTTGATGGCGACGTACGCCACATTTGCATCGAGATTAGAAGGTTCGATGCGTGCTATCCATTGGCCGCGCGCCGGCTCAGGCAAATTATTCGTTAGTTCCGTCCACTTGCCGCCGTCATTTTCTGTGATCCAAAGCCGGCCATCATCGGTGCCAGCCCATAGCAGTCCCGCGCGCTTGGGCGATTCGGCCAGCGAAAAAACGGTCCCGTAATTTTCTGCGCCGCTCCCCGCGGCAGTGGTGCGGCCGGGTTCGTTACGAGTCAGATCGGGACTGATCACAGAATATTTTTCCATGCGATCGGTCAGGCGGAAGACGCAGTTGCCACCCAAATAGATCACGCCCGGTTTATGCCTGCTCATGATCATCGGCGAATTCCAGTTGAAGCGATAACGCGGCTGACCCTCGGCCGGTTCGGGTCGCAAACGCCGTATCTCGCCGTTTGCCAAATTGATCCGATGCACTTCGCCCTGCTGGCTCTCGGCGTAAAACGTGTCGCGATCGGCCGGATCGAACAGCACATAAAACCCGTCGCCGCCCGCGAGCGCAGTCCAGTCGCAATTGCGAATCCCTTCCTTGCTTTGCACGCCGCTGGGCCCCACCCAGTTTTCATTGTCTTGAAGGCCCCCGGCGATTCGGAAATATGGTTTGGCGTCGTCGAGCGAGATCCGATAAAATTCGCCCGCGGGAAACCTGTTCAAGTGGTCCCAATTTTTTCCGCCGGCAAAGCTTTGATACAAGCCGCCATCGGTGCCGAGCAATAAACGCTGACAAACTTGAGGCTTTGGCGGCTTGTTTTTGTCTTCCGGCTTGGGCGGCTTCGGCGGCGGTACAGTTCCGGGCTGAATCGCCATCGCGTGATCATCGGGATGAGTTTTTTCAGTTAAGTCTTCACGAAAATTCTTTCCACCATCATCCGATACCAGCAACGCGAACCCGAGAATATAGACGCGCTGGTTGTTGGCCGGATCGACACGAATCTGGCTGAAATAAAACGGGCGGGGATCCATCGCGCTCATGCGCGTCCATGTTTCACCGCCATTCTCCGAGCGAAAAACTCCCCCACTCTTGCTGCGCAAATCGTCGAGCGGACCGAATCCTCCTTCGTAACTCTGCACAACTGCCATGACGACTTTTGGATCGCTTGCGCTGACTGCCAGGCCAATCCGGCCAGTTTGCCCGGGAAGACCGACGCCCAGCTTTTTCCAGGTTCCGCCGCCGTCGGTGCTTTTGAAAATTCCTGCGACATCTTCGCCACCTGTCACGCTTGGACCGGAAGTGAAACTCCACGGTGTTCGCTGGCGCGCGTACAGCGCGGCGTAAACAATCTGCGGATTCGCCGGATCAAGCGCGACATCGCCACAGCCCGTATGCGCGTCATGCGGAGACGGTGCGTGCAGGATCAATTTCCACGTCTTGCCCGCATCAGTTGTTTTAAATAACCCGCGTTCGCCGCCGTCTTTCCACAGATTCCCCATGGCTGCGACGTAGGCGACCTCCGGCTTCTTCGGATCGACAACGACGCGCGCGATGGTGCGGCTCTCTTTCAAACCGACGTTCTGCCATGTTTCGCCTCCATCACTGGATCGATACACGCCGTCGCCCCAATCCGATGAATTGCGATCGTTGGCTTCGCCGGTGCCTACCCAAACGACATCGGAATTAGACGGCGCAACCGCGAGCGCGCCGATGGAGAGCATTGGTTGCTTATCGAAGATCGGCTGAAAGGTCACGCCGTTGTCGTTACTTTTGAAAACGCCGCCATGGCCAAGGCCGACGTAAAAAACAAACGGATTACGCGGGTCAATTGCGATGTCGGTCAGGCGACCGCCCATTACAGCAGGTCCAATCGAACGCGCCTTGAGATTCTTGAAAAGCGTGTCTGTGAGTGGCGGCGCGACAGGCGAAGGTGTCGCAGTTACGGAAGGCGATGCGATTGGCGATGCAGCAGTCGCAGGAGAAGGCGAAGACATTTCTTGAGCGAATAGAGAATGGAGAATCAGAAACGGTAAAGCGGAGTTGAATAAGGCTCGAGTACTCATGAGGTCATATCATCGCGTTTCATGATTGTAGGGCAAGCGCCTCGCTTGCTCTGCGGAGAGAGCGCGCCTCGCGTGCACAATTCGGCGCGTCGCCAATGCCAACGAAGTCGGCAGAGACCTGACGAGCAATCTTGCATTAGCTATGGCGCGGCGACCCGCTTCAAAGGTAAACGCGGCGTTACCTTATTGCACTTTGCGATTGGCAAACCACCCCGCAAAGTCTGCGCCTCATGAGAACCTATCGTCATTTCGTCAAATCCGTCGTGGCAGGTTTCGCGGTCGCGCGGCGTCGACTCCGTTTCAAATTCACCTGCGGCCTCGCCGCTCTCGCCCTCTCGACTGGCAGCGCTGTCGCCCAGACGACGCCGGGCAAAAGCCTGCCGATCCGTGGAGGCAGCCAGCCGTTCGCGATTACAATGGGCGAAGATGGCAACTTCTACTTCACGCTTTCCAATAGCAGCAAAGTCGGCCGCGTCACTCCGCGCGGAACCATCAACTACTCCAGGACTGAAATCCCAACGAACCTCTTTTTGGGCGTGTGACATCACGAAGCTGGTGATGGCACACATGTTTGGTCCACCGATCGCATGCGATTGACGAGGCCGCCAACGCGGCAGGCGAGCGCTGCGCTCCCCAATTTGCGATCCGCCGAACCGTTGTAACGTTGTAACCGCTGTAACTTTTAAACTTTCTTATGACCGAACAAGTTTTGGCAGGAAAAACGGGCCTCGTCTTTGGCGTGGCGAATAAGCGCAGCATCGCCTGGGCAATCGCAAAAGCATGGGCCGCAGCTGGTGCGCGCCTGATTTTTAATTATCAGGGCGAACGGCTTAAGGAAAATGTGGAGGAACTCGTCGGCGAATTTGGCGAAAAGACATCGCTGTTCCCCTGCGACGTTTCGAGCGACGACGAGATCAAACGATTTTTCGAAAATGTGCGGAAAGAAACGGATCGCGTTGATCTGATGTTGCATTCGCTGGCGTATGCGCCGCGCGAAGCCTTGGAAGGCGATTTTGTCAGTACGACGCGCGAAGCCTTTCGCGTCGCGCAGGATGTCAGCGCCTACTCACTGGTGGCGCTCGCGCGTGAAGTGGCCCCGTTGATGACAAAGGGCGGCAGCATCGTGGCGATGACTTATTACGGCTCCGAGAAAGTCGTGCCGCATTACAACGTGATGGGCGTTGCCAAAGCCAGCCTGGAAGCCAGCACGCGTTATCTCGCCTACGATCTTGGCGAGAAGCAAATCCGCGTGAACTGCATTTCAGCCGGGCCGGTGCAAACGCTGGCAGCCCGTGGCATCAGCGGGTTCACATCCATGCTAAAGCATTATCAGGAACGCGCACCGCTAAAGCGCAGCTGCGATCCTGCCGAGTTAGGTGCAACCGGAGTTTTCCTCGCAAGCGACGCCGCTGCGGCGATAACCGGACAAGTCATTTACGTCGATGGTGGCTATCAAATAATGGGTATGTGACCGTTTGTTTCGGTTCTCTTGTTCATGCTCTTTTTCGTAATCAAGAGACGGGAACGGCGCGCACCCGCCACAGCGGGCAAGCTTCGGGCGCGCTCGGCCATTCAAGCTCGTAATGACATATGATCGCTCGCATTTGGCGCGGGTGGACTAAACGGGCAGACGCCAAGGCATATGAAAAAATGCTTCGCGACGAGATTTTTCCGGGCATTGCCGCTCGAAAAATTAGCGGCTATCGCGGCGCGGAATTATTCATTCGTGAAGATAACGATGAAGTGGAATTCGTTACGCTGCTTCGGTTCGATTCCATGGATGGCGTGAAGCAATTCGCCGGCGAGGATGCCAGCAGGCCGGTGATTTTTCCGAAAGCAGAACCGCTAATCACGCGCATGGAGCAGGCCCGGCATTACCGAGTGGCGATCGGCAGATGACTGTAGGGCAGGCGCATCGCCTGCCATCCTTTCCCCCGTCAGGCGCAGCGCTTGCCCTACAGGCGACGTGCGCGACGTTGTCGGAATGAACATGGCTTCACAGCTCCGAACACTCCTCGGCAACGACATTGTCGCCGATGACGCGGAAACGCTTGCTGCGCACGCCGGCGATAAGTGGTTTGCGGCGCATCCGCCGGAAGTTGTCGTGTTCGCGAGATCGACGGACGATGTGAGCAGGCTCCTTCAGTTCGCCTCACGAGAAAAAATCCCCGTAACGCCGCGCGGAGGCGGATTTGGGTACGTGGGCGGATGTGTGCCCGCGCGTGGCGGCATCGCGCTCTCGCTTATGCGCATGAAACGCATCAAGGAAATCAATTTTACCGACGCCGTTGGCATCGTTGAACCGGGCGTCTTCACCGCTGATCTGAAAGCTGCGGCGCGCTCAGAGAAATTATTTTATCCGCCCGACCCAGCGAGCATGAAGGATTGCACAATCGGCGGAAACGTCGCCACGAATGCGGGTGGGCCACGCTGCTTGAAATACGGCGTAACGCGTAACTACGTGATCGGCCTCGAAGCGGTGCTCGCCAATGGCGACACTCTGCGGACCGGGGGACGCGTGCACAAAAATAAGACCGGCTTCGACTTGATCGGTCTTTTTGTTGGCTCAGAAGGAATGCTCGGGGTTGTTACCGAGATCACACTCCGTCTGCTCCCGCTTCCACCCGCACGCGCAACATTGTCGGCCGCGTTCGGCACTGCGACGCAAGCTGCCGAAGCCGTGCAGGGAATTTTTGCCGCGGGGTTTCTGCCGGCGGCGCTGGAAATCGCCGATCATTTCACGCTCGAGGCGGCGCGGCGCGACTTGGGCGAGAAAATCGTGCCCGAGGGAAACGCGCATCTGCTTGTTGATCTGGATGGACAACAGGAGAGCGTTCGCAGCGAGTCCGCGGCTATCTGCCAATTGATTGAGAAGAAAAAACCAAACGCGGTCGAAATCGCGAACGGTGAGGCCGATTGCGAGAAGCTCTGGGGGTTGCGACGTGAGTTCAGCAACTCGCTGCGCGCAACCGGCCTAACGAAGTTGAACGAGGACGTTGTTGTTCCGCGTAGTCATCTCGTCGACCTGATGGAATTCGCCGACCGCCTGCAGGCAAAGCACGGATTCCCGATCGCCTGCTTCGGTCACGCCGGGGACGGCAACATTCACGTCAACATCATGGCAGACCGCTACAATCGCGACGCGGCTGTGCGCGAAAAGGTCGAGCGCGCGCTCGACGATCTGTTTGCCCAGGTGCTGGCATGGGGCGGTGTGATCACAGGCGAACACGGAATCGGTCTGGCAAAAAAACGCTGGTGGCCGGAAGCAGCGAGCGAGGTCGCGCGTGACCTCCATCGCCGGCTCAAGCAAGCGCTGGACCCGGACAATATTCTAAATCCGGGCAAATTTCTTGAGGACCAGAATCCCGGCAGATGTGACTAGAGCGTTGCTAGTTCAATCTACTCCCTGTTCAACGGCCGTGAATCGCGGCGATGGGCCGTCGGGGATCCGTTTCGCGTCAAGGTATCAAGCTCTTCTACTAGGCGTGCTTCATAGAAGTCACATTCGGGGCAATCGCCATTTGGCTCGATCCATTCGGGATGTTGGATCCGCAGGTCGTCGTGAATCTGTTGCTGCAACTCGACGATTGAGTTCGGCACTCTCATAACAATTCTTTGACAATCAGCGGTCGCCTAATGTTCATTTGCGTTCTTGAGGCAATCTTGCCGTGACCTGTGTCCCGAGCGCACGACGTTGGCTTTGCTTGCAAGAGAATTGGCAAACACGGTCCTTCCCCCGCGCCGTAAAGAGCGTTAGAAACGTTTTGATGTCAGCGACGGCACACTGCCGGGCTGCCTCTCAATCGAACAGTCCCGGAAACCGATTCTGCCAGTCGGTATGTTCTTTGAGATAGTGGTCTATGTCACGCGCCTTGTGCCAAATGTTCTCTCGTGAAACTCCTAGCGACTCCAGGAAATGCTCACACAAAATTTCGTTCCTAACGAACTGGTGAGCAAGTGTTCGTAGGACGTCTATCAATTGTGCTTCGTTCATGGCTTACGGTAATACCTAAAATCGTGGACTTTTGATAGTCCTTTTTACCCGCACGCTGTCGCCTGTGCGTTACAGCTTCCGGATGTTCGTAATGCTCACCACTCTTTGAAATCGCCCGCGTGCTCGTGTGTCTCCGTCACCGTGCCAGCTCATCCAGAAACGCAGTGTTGGGGCAGGTTGCTGCCTAAATTTGCCCTGCACACGTTCAATTTGTACACCGCATCCGAAACATAGGTGGAAGAGAATTACGCGGCTGGACTCCTCAGGCCCCGGGGCTCTAGTGTCTGCCACGTAATCTCTTTCCAGGGAGTACATTCTTTTAGAAACCGCAGACAGATGCCCGCGGTGTAAAAGTATCCAGTTCAGGGCTATTCTCGAAGGCGGCCCAAAGCACTCGCGTTGTTCTGGATCCGCTGCTCGCGGCAATCGATAAAGTAAAATCGTGCAATTTTCACGATTATGATTGACATAATTAAGCAAAATATCATAAAAAATGTGATCGGGACAACACTTCACCCACGCCCCCCGGAAGAGAGGACCGAAGTGCTGAAGGGCGGCGTGGGATGGCGCAAAGCCGATGCACGCCGCCCGTCCCACCTTTCGTGAGATTTACCAAGCAAGTGCGGGCGGTGTCGGTTTGGATGCCGGGGGGCATAAATCAACGCCGCCCGTCTTGTTTTTAGCGCCTTTTCATACACGCGACTTCGTTTCCTGACTCATAGACTCCGTTTTTCCTATGGATTGCACCGGATTAACACTTCGGCCACCCAAGCTGTTGCGGAGCGTGTGCGGTGTTCTGGGGCCGCAATGATCCCGAGAATACCGCCGTCCTTTGCTTTTGAAACTCCCGGCTGAACTTACCACCCGACTTCTTGGTCAAAAAAGTGCCGCCCCCGATACCAGAGCAGGTATAAGAGGCGGCTGTTCCCCCCAGAACAATCGTTACTAAACGAAATTCAGGCCAATGGCAAATGCTCCTCGGAGCATCTATGCCTATTTTTTCTTCGCTTTGCCGCCTTTGCGTCCACCTTTGCGCGAACTTGCATGGCTGGATTTTTTCCCCCGTCCGCTGCCGCTCTTTTTGCCCCCTTTGTCCTGCTTGTTAACAGTCGCCCACGCGCGGCGCTCAGCTTCCTTTTTGGACGTCCCACGCTTTTCGTAGCCTTCTTCAATATGTTCAGCCTGCCGTTTTTGCTTTGAACTGTAACTGGATTTATCTCCTCTTGGCATAACTCATTCTCCTTCGGCCGCGGCGACTTCGGCATCAACGTTTATCGAGCGCGCTAAGTCGGTCAGTTTTTCGTCGGTTACTTTCTCTTCAGTCAGAGTTCCTTTTAGCAGACACACTCCTTCTTCATCACCGAGCAACTCCGCATAGGTCCGGGCGCAACCATAGGCAGCGATTTCGTAGTGCTCTACCCGTTGAGCCGTGGAGATAAGGCCGGCATCGCGCACTTCATCCTCGCCGTCTGTTTCGATCATTTCGGCGCCCTCTTTGAGTAATCCTTCCATGCCTTTGCATTTTGGACCACGCAAGCTTTCACCATGCCTTCCTAAGATTTTCTCCAGCCGCCAAACATGCTCGTGAGTTTGGTCGAGATGTTCACGGAAAGCAGTAGCTAGCTCGTCACTGCCTGCGGCCTTCGCCATTTTGGGCAGCGCTTTAGTAATTTGTTTTTCAGCGCTGTGCAGATCTTTGAGTTCGTGAATGTAGAGATCTTTTAAACTTTCAAGTTTCATAGTGAAAAGAAATCGCTGCCGCCATCAGCGCTGGATGTTCAAAACGGCCGGAAAAAGGAAATTCGCACTTCTGATTCGAGTTATCTGAAGTCTTGCTTCAATTGGTCTTGCGTAATTAAATGTCGGCAAACCCGCGACAAACTATGAATCTTGATATAACTACCATCCTCGCCGTTATCGCGATCGTCTTCGTGATCATCTCCTACATCGCCACTGCGCCGCTCCTGCCCATCGCTGTAATTCTTCTTGGGCTGGCGATCCTATTCAGAGGACGCGGACGCGACTTGCGTCCTTAAGTCTTAATCCAACGTGCGCAGAATCCTTTCACGCAGCGATTTCTGCATTTTGCCGTGCTCTATGCGAAGCGGAAGTGTCTGCCACCAGCGAAATCGCTCGGACTCCTGCTCACCATACGATGTGATCGCGAATCCAGGCCAGCACTGCCCAGCTTTCGCATAGCGACTCCTTTCCAGGAAACAGGACCCCTGCTCAAGGGCTTGGATCAGACGCGATGTGAAGAGCGCCGTCCGCTTCAAGTTTGAAAGCAACGACGCGCCCTGTTGAGAGCGAACCCATTGTTCTCAATTCCAGAGCGCTCCCGGCGATGTCGAGGCTTTTCGTTGCAGCCGCGCATCGCGGCGACACAAGAGATACGGCCTGTAGCGCGACATGTTTTTTTGCTTGACTATTCCGAAGCAGCATCGACAGTGCGCCACTACTTTTCCCGGCGCATCTGAACTTGCCGCGACTGACGCGCATCCGCGTCCTCGTGAACGAACAAGTAATAAAGACGCATGACGTCTTGTTCTGCGCCGCCTAACGAAAGAACAAAATGAAAATCGGAAAATTTACTCACGCGATTGCGGTTCTGCTTTCGTCCATCGCATCTGTTTTCGCGCACGACGCGGATTCGAACGCGGAACCGGCGAAAACGAAGATCAGCAAAAAATCTGAGAAGACAGCAGACGATCGTGTGTTCGACATCAGTTCAATCGCGTTCGCTCCCAGACGGCTTGCTGGCGATCATCCAGGACAGCGTTACCCGTGGAAAAGCGAAATTGTGACTACTGTTTTCTGGATCGGCGAGAAACCCGGTGGCAACAACCCTGTTCCAAATCGGGTGAGCTCCTGGGACAACCAATGGGCCAAAAATTACGGAGGGACCGACGACCCTGATCCGGCTCACCGCAGCAATTACATTCCGGTAAATTTCACGCCAGGGCTCAACCCGTTTTATTGTGCGCTTCCGTACAATGACAAAGCGAGGGATGGCCACCGGCCTGAAGCGCCGCGTGTTGTTCCCTGGTTTAAAGAAACGTATCAGGGACCGGGAATCTCGACCTGCAAAGACCGATGGGTTGCAATCCGCAAAGGCAATCGAACTGCGTATGCGCAATGGGAAGACGCCGGGCCATTCCGCACGGACCATTGGCAATACGTTTTCGGGAACGACAGGCCCAAGCCTAATTTGAACAAAGGCGCAGGCCTCGATGTTTCGCCTGCTGTCCGTGATTATCTCGGATTAAAACCAACCGACGTCACCGACTGGAGATTCGTGGATTTCAATGAAGTGCCACGCGGTCCGTGGGCAACGCATGGAGAAAACAACACATTCGTGATTAACGATCGCAGCAAAGGCAAAGCGCTGGTGGAAAGGCTGGGCACCATCGCCCGCTAGGCAAATCCCCAGTCTGTCTAAATTTTGTTGATTGTTTCGCCACTCCTCATCGGAGTTTCCGGAGCAAAGTTCCAAGCGGGCGCTTGGGTTTCCGTCCCTTCCCATTGTTCATGCGCTTCGCGTGCATTACGCATTTTGTGTGTCGAAGTATTGCTGCAGGCAGGGAGATCGAACTGCCTTTAACCGTGTCTAGCAACCGGCGCACGCCGTCGCAAACCGCGTTGAGGCGCGCTCACCGAAGTCATTCAGTGAGCGCTGGAGCTGGATCTCTTCTGTCTAATAATTCCTGATGTCCCACGCTGTCGGGACGATTCCCAGGTCGACAAGGCTGCTATAACTTGTGCCGTTCATGAGCCAAATCACGCGCTGGCCGGTGACGCTGTTTTGCCAAAGAATGTCTGGCTGGCCGTCGCCATTGAAATCAGCCGCGCCCGCGATGTTCCATGTTGTCGAAAGGGTTCCCAGGTCGACAAAGCTGCTATAGGTTGCGCCGTTCATGAGCCAAATCACGCGCTGGCCGGTGACGTTGTTTTGCCAAAGAATGTCTGGCTGACCGTCGCCATTAAAGTCGCCCGAGCCCACGATCTTCCACGATGTCGGCAATGTTGCCAGGGCCACACCCCCAACAGGGTTCGTGCCGTTCATGAACAAGATGGCGTGCTGGCCAGTAGAGCTGTTTTCCCAAAGAATGTCCGGCCTGCCATCCGCATTGAAATCGCCCGAGCCCGCAATGTTCCATGAAGTCGGGACGGTTCCCAGGTCGACAGCGCTGCTCAAGGTTGCGCCGTTCATGAGCCAAACCACCCGCTGGCCGGTGACGCTATTTTGCCAAAGAATGTCCGAGTTCAGGTCGCCATTGAAATCGTCTGAGCCCACGATGTTCCACTCTGTCGGCACGATTGGCAGGATCGCAACCCCAAGAGAGCTCGTGCCGTCCATGAACACGATGACTCGCACGCCGTTAGCGTTATTTTGCCAAAGAATATCCGATTTGCCGTCGCCGTTAAAATCCGTCTTTGCCGGAAAGATTCTCTCGAAGGCTAGAAAATTCGGACTTCCTCCCGCTGTGCCGAAGGGCGTTCTATTTCCATCGGTCGTATACTCGTAGATTTGCCCTGCGCCAGTATCGGCTACTAAGAGATTCCCAACACCATCCACGTCATGGCTGTACCTTTTGGGCCGAAATGCCAGCCCGTGCGGATCGATAAGCCCCGATGCGAAAGGTATTATCGCCCCGTTTGGATTGATCTTGGTAACTCCGCCGGAGTCAGTGCTAACAAGAACGTCACCCAATCCGTCCAGTGTCAGATTTCGGCTGCCATCACCGGGATCGATATCGGTCATCGTCCCGTCTGGGGCTACTTTGAACACCGAAGCGGTATTAGCAACGTAACGGTTGATTCCATCGAAGCCGATCCCCAGCGGACCGGTAACACCCGGAATAGAAACATTCTTGGGTCCTCCCGCCAGAGGAAAGCTCGACACGACATTGCCACTATTCTCTGCCACAAGCAGGTCAGGTCCATCGATGACCAGACCGATTGGATTCATCAAACCTGAGGCAAAAGTGGTCCGACCGCCGCCCCTGGTGAATTTATAGACGTTGCCGCTGCCAGCGTCAGCTACATACAGATTCCCTGAGAAATCGAAAGCGAGGCCCTGGGGAGTGTTGAGTCCGGTCGCGAACGTCCTCGTTGTTCCGTCCAGTGCGTAAACCACGATCGAGTTGGTTGCCAGGTCGCTGGTGTAAAGATCGCCCGGCGTGGCAAGTGCGTTCGAATTGAAAATGAATTCGGTCGTCCCGGCCAGGAGCAGAATAAGGATATTGGATAAAGCGTTCTTGATTTTCATTTTTTGGTTTGGATTTGCAGGCGCCCTTTATACGCATCTATTGCGCACGTCAAGCGACAAATTTTACAACGAAGTGTTTTTAGGGTATCGGCTTTGAAGAACGAGGTGTAAAACATTGCGAATGGCAAAATCTAAAAAGAACAAGACCAAATCGAAGCTCAACCTGACGGTGCGTGAGGAGCAACGAAATAAACTGGAACAAATGGCATCTTTAGAGAACCGTTCCGTCTCCAATCTTATCGAGGTTATGGCCAATGAACGCTGGGAGCGATTGGTCGAGCAACAAGGCATCGCTTACGCGAAAACGGTTGCGGAGGCGATGAACCTTAAAATTGACGCGGACAAACCGGCAGACCGCGAGAAATTGCGCCGAGCAATTCTCACTCTTGTCGCCGAGAGAAAAATGAGAAACAAAAAGCGGCTTGGTTGAAATTCTCTCGTTCTTCTTTCTGGGTAGCATTTTGTAGCGCGATTCAGCTGTTTTTATTCATTGTTCTCCGAAATCTCCGGCGTGCAGTTCCCAAAAATTTGGGAAATCAGAGGGGTTCTGAGGCCTGTTCCGGGGGAAATCGATTTGAGAACTATTCCCCTCTACTCTTCTTCTGCGGGAATTGCAAGGCGAAGTTTTCGAAAATTCTTTCGACAATCAGAAAACAATCTCTTTGATAAGACCGTTGGCGGTTCGGGTAATCCTCTCTCCAGAGAAACAGTGGACGCGGGCCTCGATGTTTCGCCTGCTGTCCGTGATTATCTCGGATTAAACCAACCGACGTCACCGACTGGAGGTTCGTGGATTTCAATGAAGTGCCACGCGGTCCGTGGGCGACGCATGGAGAAAACAACACATTCGTGATCAACGATAATTCCGCCGGCTTAAGCGACCGCCGGGCGACGCTGACGGAATCCGCCGGTGGAAGAGGTAAGCCTGATTATTAATTCCCGCGTTTGACGAGACGGCCGAATATTCGTGTAGCCGGCGGCAATGAACTACTGTTGTTTTGTGATGATTCGACTGGGCTATATCAGTTATGCGTAAATGTGGCCGTCTCCGTAATCGGGCCACTCATTGTGATTGAGACCGGATTGTTCGTGCCCGAGTACGAACCTGTGCCGCTACCACTCCAGCCAGCGAAACTGTAACCGTTAGCCGGCGTGGCAGTAAGCGAACCGACTGCTCCACTGTTTCGCCAGCCACTAGGGGGACCAACCGTGCCACCGGTTCCATGGGTCATCGTCAGGTAATATTGCGTACTGAATGTCGCCGTATAGGTGTTGTTCGTGGCCGGAGCAATACTGTGCGAGATCGCACCGTTGTCGCTCCACTTCGTCCATACGGTATTGAACGCCTATGCCACCGCTCTGCGGCGAAGTTGTCGCTATGGTGTGACTTCGAACCGGACGCCCAGGAAAAAGTCTGGGTTGAACTGTAAGCTAGTGTCGTCAACCGTGAACGAGACGCCCGCAGGAGTTGTTTGAACCGTCACCTGAACGGTTGGAGTCGCCGTGGGGGTAGGTCTCCGTTAGGTCCGTTCATTGCGATTGGAGCTGGATTGTTTGTGTCGGTGTAGGCCGGTGCCGTACCACTCCAGCCGACGAACTGTAACCGTTAGCCGGCCTGGCAGTAATCGAGACGTTGTTGCTGTGTTCCACGCTACCAGCGATACTTACCTACAACGACGGCGAAGTCATCGTAGAACCGTTGTCCACCGACTGTCGTCGGTGGGGTAGTATATGACGCATCAGTCACTCCGGGTAGGTTAACGCCGTTGTCGTTCCATCCGTGATAGTGAACGGCTTGTGCCCGTCGCGGCGAAGTCAGGCTAAAGTTGGCTTAACCGGATGCCCAGGAAAACGTCTGTGTTGAAGGCTGTAACTAGTCCGTCAACGGTGAACGCGCGTCTGCCGAATTTGTGTTGAACTGTTACCTGGACGCTAGGTGTTGCTGTTGCTGTCGCTGTTGCTGTTGCTGTCACCGTCGCGGTTGCGGTAGCAGTTGCAGTGGCGATCGGTGTAGGCGTGGGAGTGTAGGTAGCCGTTGGAGTAGGCGTAGGGGGGAATGTAGCGGTAGCGTAGCGGTCGCGGTGGCTGGACTGGGCTGGTGTACGAGTCGGCGTCGCTGTTGGCGTATCGGTCGGGGTCGCACTCGGACTCGGGCTTGGTGTATCGGTCGGCGTCGCTGTTGGCGTATCGGTCGGGGTCGCACTCGGACTCGGGCTTGGTGTATCGGTCGGCGTCGCTGTTGGCGTATCGGTCGGGGTCGCACTCGGACTCGGGCTTGGTGTATCGGTCGGCGTCGCTGTTGGCGTATCGGTCGGCGGTCGCACTCGGACTGGGGCTTGGTGTATCGGTCGGCGTCGCCGTTGGCGTATCGGTCGGGGTCGCACTCGGACTCGGGCTTGGTGTATCGGTCGGCGTCGCTGTTGGCGTATCGGTCGGGGTTGCACTCGGACTCGGGCTTGGTGTATCGGTCGGCGTCGCTGTTGGCGTATCGGTCGGCGTCGCACTCGGACTGGGGCTTGGTGTATCGGTCGGCGTCGCTGTTGGCGTATCGGTCGGCGTCGCACTCGGACTCGGGCTTGGTGTATCGGTCGGCGTCGCTGTTGGCGTATCGGTCGGGGTCGCACTCGGACTCGGGCTTGGTGTATCGGTCGGCGTCGCTGTTGGCGTATCGGTCGGGGTTGCACTCGGACTCGGGCTTGGTGTATCGGTCGGCGTCGCTGTTGGCGTATCGGTCGGGGTCGCACTCGGACTCGGGCTTGGTGTATCGGTCGGCGTCGCTGTTGGCGTATCGGTCGGCGTTGCACTCGGAGTGGCGGTGGGGGTCGCCGTTAGGGAGGGGGTTGGAGTAGGCGTAAGCGTTGAAGTTGCAGTTGCAGTTGGAGTCGCAGTAGCAGTGGCCGTGGCCGTAGGCGTTGCTGTAGCTGTTGTGGTCGGTGTAGGCGTAGGCGTACCTGAGGTAACCGTTAGTATCGCGTTGTTGCTGGTCACGCTTCCAGCGATATTACCTACAACGACGGCGAAGAGCGAACCGTTGTCCGCCGCTGTTGTCGGTGGGGTAGTATATGACGCATTAGTCGCTCCGGGTATATTAACGCCGTTTTTCATCCAGTGATAGTGCAACGGCGTTGTGCCCGTCGCGGTCACGCTAAACTTGGCTGTCTGCCCTACGGTAACCGTCTTGTTTGCAGGCTGAGTCGTAATCGACGGCGGTATCGGGGTCGGTGTTGGAGTCGCCGTTGGAGTCGCAGTCGGAGTAGATGTCGGTGTTGGCGAAGCTGTAGGCGGCGTTGGCAGAGCGTTGAAGATCCCGTTTAGTGCGAGAGTTAAGTCGTCGATGATTCCGGAGCCAGTGTATCCGGTAAGATCAGCGGTCGAAGTAAGAACAGTGTAGAAGCAGGAGTTGTTGTCCGGTTGCGGCGGGATGGTTGCTGTGTACGTCAGGCCGTCACCGCCTGGCGATGCTTCAATAATGTGAGAGGTGATAAACCAGTCGTTCGACCAACGTAAATAAACTCGCTCTTCGCCAGACTTGGTTTGGTTCGTGGTCATGGCGACGGTGATCGGATCGCTGGATGTTGGATACTCCGGGGCTTGTCCGGTGCGGCTGATCGTCACAGGCGGAGCGGACGTTTTCATCACTGCCAGAGACATACCTATGTGAGGGTTAGGCTGACCCTTCGCATCGACGACTCGCATTGAATAATAAAAGTTGTTCTCCAGGGTAATGGTATTTGTCGGCCCCAGCTGACTTCCTGAAAAAGAAGGGATTTGTGTGAGCCCGTCGATCCCGATCGTCGCACCCCCCCATTGGTTGGCATAACTCTCATTGCCAACTAGCACGAATTGGTGCGTTCCAGGCGTGGCATCGCCGCCATTCGTTGCGACATGGATTGTAGTTGTCAGCCAGTCATAGCCGTCCGGCGTTCCAATCGGATCAGGCGCCGTGATTCTGGTGAAAGACCAAGGTGGACCGTGGTCTGTTATGTTGAATCCATTCCAGTCACCAGCGAGGACCAGAGGCAACAACCGTTTATCCGAATCTTTCTGCCAAAGGGCAGGCACCGCGATACGCTGCCATTGGTTATACAGAGTTTGGAGCGCGGCTACCTGGGCTGGCTGTTGCAGGGATAAATCTGTTGTCTCTCCAATGTCCGTTGAAAGGTCATAAAGAGCTGGGGGCTGAGTATCCATGGCTCTATCAACCACAAGTTTCAAAGAGTCGTTGCGCACCGCCCAGATGGTGTTTAACGCGCCCGGGGGCCCGGTCGAGCCGAGGCCAAACCACCGCCAGTAAAAGGTTCTATCAGGACTTATCTGCTGCCCAGTCAGATACGGCATGATGTCCATCCCGTCGTAATCGCGATCGGTTGGCAACGCTACACCCGCGGCGGCGGCGACAGTAGGCACAATATCGAGCGAAGAAACCATCCCATGATAGCTGCTCTGCCCGTTGAGCCGCGCAGGCCATTGCACCGCAAAAGGAACACGAATTCCACCTTCCAGCATATCCAATTTATAGCCGCGCAATGGCAGATTACTCTGCCTTGTGCCCGTGAAAGCCGACTCCGGCGCTCCGTTATCGCTCAAGAAAATGATGAGCGTATTGTTAAGAATATTGTTTGCCGCAAGCGTTTGCACGACCTGCCCGACGCCATCATCCAGCGCAACGACCATGGCGGCATAGAGGCGACGATCCGGATCCGTGATATAGGAAACTCGCTGCATGTATTGATCAGGGGGTGTGTCATATGGGTTGTGGACCGCGTTATAAGCCAGGTAAAGAAAGAATGGCTGACTCACATGAGCATTGATGAAGGAGACCGCCTCCTGCGTGAATTCATCGGTCAGGTACTGCGTATCGAAAAACCGCGTGTTGTCATTGTAAAGGAAAACATTGTAATAGTGAGAAGCGGCGACAGGAAAACCGACAAAATGGTCAAAGCCACGCTGCAATGGGAGCATGTCCTGAGCGAATCCAAGATGCCATTTCCCAATCGCGGCAGACACATACCCAGCCGGCTTGAGCAGTTGCGGCAGGATGATTTCACTAAACGGCAGCCCCAGGCCCGGATTGTCATTATCCTCTGGTGGACCGCTATCGAATCCGTAGCGCGCTTGGTGTCTTCCAGTGAGAAGGGCGGCTCGCGACGGGGCACAGAATGGGTGCGTTACGTATCCATCGGTACACGAAACACCGTTCGCCGCCAGCGCGTCGATATTGGGTGTGGGGATATCCGAACAGCCGTTGAAGCCGACATCGCCGTAACCGAGGTCATCGGCGAGGATAATCACGATATTGGGCGGCCCATTCTCCTGCGCAAACACTGGCGCGGTTAAACAGCAGGCACAAAGAGCGAGTCCGATTCTGCTTATGCTGAAGCGACGCAGCCATTCCGGGATAAGAACAGCCCTCATGTGTCTAAGGATAATTCGGTCTTGTTCACTAATGGGCTGGGGGGAAAGACTTATTGTAGTAACGAGACCGGCCGCACGGTATTGTACCTTAGTTTATTAAACTTTAGGTTAATACGGGACTCGCCTTCGCCGAGGCTAGGGCGGGGCAAGCAGGGGTCTTAGACCAGAAGACAGCGGCCGGAAGTGAATCGCGCTTTCAGCGCTGCCGCTTTTGGCATTCCGTAAAACCCGGGGCGCTGCCCAGGTTCGCCACAGCGAATCCGTCCTGTAGCAACTGACAGTGAAATCCTGCACCCTTGGCCCTAAACAAGTCTTAAGCAAGCGTCAGGCGCAGCAGACTCAGTCTGGTGAATTACTAGCGCTTGATCACTTGCCTTTCCCGATTCCGCAACGTTCCGCCAATCGAACCAATTCGGCCACGGAGTGCACTCTCATCTTCTGCATCACGTGGGCACGATGGACTTTGACTGTCTGCTCGACGATGCCGAGGTCGCCGGCAATTTGCTTGTTCAACTTGCCAGCGACGACATGTTCGAGCACTTCCAGCTCACGCGGTGTTAGCATAGCCAGGCGCGCACGAACTTCGGAAAGTTCGGCGCGCTCCCGCCAAAGGACGCGGTCTTTCTCAATCGCCATACGGACGGCTGCAAGCAGGTCTTCGTCGTTCACGGGCTTGGTGAGAAAATCGCTCGCGCCGTGTTTCATCGCCTGGACGCTCTTCGGAATGTTACCGTAACCGGTTAGAAAAATAATGGGCAGGAGGCTGCCCATCGTTGCGAGGATATGTTGGAGGTCCAGACCGCCCAGGGACGGCATGGCAAGATCGAGCACGAGACAGCCACATGTGCTGGGATCGTACTGCGCTAGAAATTCCTCTGCCGACGCAAACACCACTACAAGGAAGCCGGCCGCGCGCAACAGACGCGCGATGGATTTTCGTAGCGGCGCGTAATCGTCCACAACAAACACGGTTGGAGCGGTAGGAGCAGTCATTGGCCCATGAGTCTTTGGTTATTAGATTAGTGATTAGTTACTGGTTACCTCTGATCCACCTATGGGCAGGCTCAAGTGGAAGGTCGCGCCACGGTCGGCATTGTTTGTGGCCCAGAGTTTTCCTCGATGCGCGGCAACGATGGTACGACTGACCGAAAGACCCAGGCCCATTCCCTTCGCTTTCGTGGTGAAGAAAGGCTCGAAGATTTGTTCCATCTTTTCCTCCGGAATGCTGTCGCCCCCGTCGGTGACCGATACAATCACTGCGCTGCTGCCGTTCTCGATTCCTGCGCGAATGAGCAGTCGGCGCTCCGGACGGTCGCAATCGAGCCATCGCGTCACAAGCATTCATTACCAGGTTGAGTAAGACCTGCTGCAACTGCACCGGGTCACCAATGACGTTGGGCAACCTCTGGTCGAACTGAGTATCCACCGTGATTTTCTGATTTATCAGATCGCTACGAATCAGCTTTAAGACATCATTCACAACGTTGTTCATACCGAGCGAACGCTGTTGCACCTCGCCTTTCTTCAATAACAGGCCCAGCCGCTGTATTACTTTGCCGGCACGCCTGTCTTCGCTTACGATTTCCTTGAAGAATTTGGCGCACCTCGGAAAGGTCAACTTCGCCATTCGCCATGATGCGCTGTGCAGCCTGCGCATTACTGAGGATGGCGCTGAGCGGCATGCTAAGTTCGTGCGCAATCGAGCCAGAAAGCTCGCCCAACGTCGTCACGCGCGAGAGGTGCGCCATCTCGTTGCGCTGACGCGCCGCCTCCAGTTCTGCCCGTTTTCGCTCGCTGATATCAATGATAGACGCTAACACGAACAATCCTTCATCGGTGTGAATTGGATTGAGACCGATTTCGACCGGAACCTCGCTACCGTCTTTGCGCCGCCCAAAGAGTTCGCGTCCGGCGCCCATGGGGCGAGCCTCCGCATCGTCAAAGTAACCCTTCCGATCACCGACGTGATGAGACGTGAATCGCTTCGGGAACAAGCATCTCGATCGGGTGTCCAATGAGTTCCTCGCGAGCGTAACCGAAGACGGCCTCTGCCTGCATGTTAACCAAGGTGATACGGTCTTCTGTGTTAACCATGATCATAGCATTGGGTGCCGCTTCGACCACCAGACGAAACCGCTCTTCGGCCTGCTTGCGCTTGGTGATGTCGAGTGAAACGCCGCGCATTCGAGCCGGCTGACCGGCATCGTTGAACTCGACGAGGCCGCGCCCGCCGATCCAGCGCACCCGCCCATCGGGTAGCAGCACCCTGAACTCAGCTTCGTATTCTTCGCCAGTGTGCAAAGAGTTCTCTACAGCCTTGAGCACGAATTGACGATCCTCAGGATGTATCACATTTCTGAAGCGATCGAAGTCGAGCTTTTCCGACGGTGTGAAGCCCCACAGGCTCCGGCCTTTGTCCGTTATCCAAATTTCATCACGCGGGATATCCCACATCCACATGCCGAGTTTGGCGGCACTCGCCGCGAGCTCCATGCGTTCCTCCGTCTCGCGCAATTCAGCCTCGCTTGCCTGCAACCGCCGCGCGAGCTGTGCAGCATGGAGTAGATCGTAGCTCAATTCGTAGGCCATCGCCGCGACAGTTCCCGAATATGCGAAACAGAGGAAAAACGGAACGTTGATGAATCCCCAGATCACGAGTGGGATGTGCCATGCCAGAATCGCGCCGAAAATCATGCTGCCGCCCACAACTAAGGCGCGTCGGCGGTCGCCCCGCCGCCACACCGTAATCGTGGCATCGACGAAAAAGATAAGCAGCAACAGCAGGCTCACTGAACTAAGCAGACCCCACGGACTTGCCACGCCGACCGGCACGGAGATCGTCTCACCGCCCCACCACGAGAACTGGCGGAGGCCAGTGATTCGCCGGAAGTTAAGATTCGGCGTAAGAATGAAATTGAGAATCAACACCAGCGTGCGCAAGCCGCAGATACTCCACGCCAGCCATGGCCGTCCGGCGTGAAGATAGAGTCGCACAAAACCTACGAACGAGAGAACAAGGACCCACGTGGGCAAATGTATCCAGCGTACCAGCGCTTCGTATTGCCCGACTGTCTCACTATGCATCATCGCTAACTCGAAGGCGGCGATCGTCGCCGCCGCCACAGCACTCAGCGAAAATAGGAGGTGTGCCCAGTCTTCGCGCTGCTTGCACCAGACGAGGAGATATATCCCGGCCAGCGTCAAACACGCAGCGGCGTTCATCGACCAGACAACGGTGATCCAACTCATCGGATGCCTTCGTCTGACTGTGGTAATTTGTGGTTCATTTAGCCCGAGGTTTCGCGCGCCCATGGAAACCATCGCGCCATCGCCCAAACACGATATCTCTTATCGCGTCCGACGATGGGGGCCGTGCCTGTTCGCTAACACACGGGTCTCCAACCACCACGACCCCACATGGTTGTATGCCCGCCCGAGTTCTCGCGCATGATTTCATGCCAGGCCGAGCTACATTTCGCTCGCCTTATTCTCCGAGATTTGACGGGAGAAGTTTCCGAAAATCTTTCAGAATCGTAAAAAATCTCAGATAAAACCGAGGGCAGTCCGGGTTAGCGCCGCTGCATCGGCCCGAAAATCGGGACCGAAGCAAGCCGGATCGACGGTCCCCTCACCTCTATCCTTTCCCTGCAGGAGCCGAGGCGACGCGGAATGCCTAGGCATCCTTGTACGGAGAGAAGCAGTGGGCGAATGAAGTCACGGCACTGCGCGTGAGAATCGTCAAAGCTTGAGACGCGCGTGGGCCGTGATGGCGCAAAAAAGAACGAGCTCGCGCAGAATATCTACGCGAGCTCGATTCAATATTCGATTTGTGTCGTTGGTTATTGGACTTGGAAACCGCCCACGCCGCCGAGAGGGCCAGCGTTCCAGCCGGTCCCACTGTTGAAGGGCTCGATGGCATTAGTGGCCTCCCACCATACTGCGGTTGTCCCCATCTGGGACGGTGCGCTTGAGGTCGTGACTACCACCCAGTACGTGATTTCCGTTCGCGAGCAAAGGCCCTGTCGTACCGAAATTGGCGTTCGCCAACGCAGGGGGTGCAGCAGGAGCAGTTGCAACTACGGGTGAGCCAAGCGGATTGTTAGGAACCCCGTGCAATTTGGATTACCATCATCATAGATTTGCACCGTAAACTTGTTCGAAGTGGCTGTGCAGAGACCCTGAGTGATCGCCAGCGTCACCTTAGTCACGGCACCGGTCCCCTTCGCGGTGAACGGAGCAGCGAGCCATTGCGTTGATCCCGCCGCGAAACAATTGTTCGGTCCCAGAACGAGGAAACCGTTATTGGTGTCGTACTTTTGACCGGGCACACAGGCGTTGGCCACGAGGTTACTAAAGAATATGGCGTCTGGAGCGTCCGGAGACGACGCCGCCGTTACGGGTCCCATAGGACCTTTATAAGGCCCAGACATCATTTTGCCCTGCTGTGCGAAGGCCGTTCCGCAGGCCGCGATCACACATAGAGCAGGTTATTGTAGTAATGAATTTTTTCATAATATTTTGCTTTTACTGCTTACTGTTTTGTTTGGTTGTTTGGTGTTGTTTGTGTTGGTGTTCAGCAGAACTTCTGCTGTGAGGGCCGATGCTGACGGCTCCGAAAATGAAATCAAGCAAGAAATGGCGGATTCGGATAGAAATGTAATTTTCCGTATTTTCGTCCGTGTCGGACGCGCCAGAGGCAATTAGGAGATCTCAAAGATGAGGGTAGCTCAGTTTTCACGATTGCACCCTACTGCTCACCCGCAAGGGGCGCACACCGTATCTTGTCAGATGTGTAGCAGAAATTGCCGTTGGAAGGCCGTTAGCGTCTTGAACGTTTTTATGGGCAAAGTCGAATCTCGCCCCAGAGTCTTGCCATCAGAGAAGGTGCAACCCGGTGGCGAATTTGGAGGTTTTACGGGAAAATCGCCCGGCTTTTAGTTCGCGAATGCCTCGCGGCAGCGTTCGGCAACGGCAATCCTGTAGCGGCAGGCGTGCCGCCTGCATGTATTGGAGAACCGCAGCCGACACGGCTGCCACCACAGAAGCTGCGGTGCACTTGATCCCACGATGGGGAGCGCATCGTTGATAAGATTAACGTCGAGGCTGAGTAATACGCGCTGAGGAAGTCGCGGCTGCTTGATCCGAAGGGGTGGTAACGTTCGCGCAGCGGCGATCTTCCCGGTTAAATGCCGAGGCCGGAAAGCACGGCTGAATATTCATTAACGAACGCGCTCAGCTCGGGATGAGAAGCCTCGAATTTTTGGACCGACTGTTTTAATCCGTGCAAAATTCTCTCAAGACCTTCCGGATGTTTCTTCTTTTTAGCGGCTTCGTGCGCGGAAGCTTCGACGAACCGGCTGATGCTCTCAGCCTCCTCCTCGTGTGTTTGCGCAACCTTCGCAATCGCGGGTTGGAGCCTGGCAAGCACGGCCAAAAGCTCGGCCTTCTTCTCGGGCGAGATGTGATCGGCCGCTTCAACGGCTGATTTGATTTTCTGGATGCGTTCGTCAGTCATTTTCGAACTATGATCTCTAGCACGCCTTCACACAATCTCGTCCTGTCGGGGATCGGAACAATCATGGCCGGTCCGCGTGGAAGATTTCGCCTCGCAGGGTTTATATCGGAAAAAGCATTGACGCGAACTAAAAATCCGGATTCCATGGCGCCCATGAAAACGAAGACGATCGGATTAACTCTCGCAGTTTGTTTCCTGGCGGGCGCAGCCTGTTTTGCGGCGAATCCGCAAATGGGCACCTGGAAACTTAACCCAGCCAAATCAAGATTCTCATCGGGGGCAACAAAGAACACCATGGTTGTTTACGAGGAAGCCGGTGACAAGGTGAAAGTGACGGTGAGCGGCGTAAATGCGAAGGGTAAGTCCACTCACAATCAATGGATCGGCAGGTTTGACGGGAAAAATTATCCTGTCATTGGCGATCCGAACTCAGACACGCGGTCGTACAAAAAAATCGACGACCGCACACTGGAGTTGACCAATTGGAATCACGGAAGAGTCACGGGCACCGGTCGAATTGTGGTTTCTGCCGATGGCAAAAGCCGCGTTATCACTTCGAGCGGATCGGACGCAAAAGGCAACGACTTTAAGAGCATCGCTGTTTACGAGAAGCAGTAAACGTGCTTTGTAGCCGGCCGCGTTGAGGCCAGCTCTCCGGGGTCACCGCCCCCGGCTACAGGACAAACAGCGGCTGTGCGTCCGGGCTAATAATCGCGCGCGACCGTAAACACCATTCGCCTGTTGATCTTCGTCTTCGTGCTCGCCGCCCCACGGGCGACGATACTTCTTCCATTTCGTATTCCACTCACCGTGTTTGAACTTAGTCACCGGAATCCAGGTTTCATAGAGGCGAGATGCTGGCGCCGAATACGCGACGTCCGCATTTGATGACCCGAGCGCATCGAGTGTTTGAACATCGAGGCGGCCGGTCGGGGGAAGTCCAGCTCTCGATTGGAATGCACGCACAGCAAACGTCGTCTGAGGTCAACGTACTTTTTGCCGTCAGTCTTCGGTACACGTTTTCATTTTACCTTCAGTCTTACCGTGCCTAAGTCTAACTGCCGGATAAGATCGGTTGCGGAGTCAAGGAGTCCCCCATTTCTCTCCGCCTGGCTAAAAGCACGAGCAATGGTCCGGTCATGATCGTCGTTACTAACGCCATAATCACGAGCATGGTAAAAATGCGCTGTGAAAGGATGCCCATGTCATAGCCGATATTCAGCGCGATCAGTTCCATCAGGCCGCGTGTGTTCATTAACGCGCCAAGCTGCATCGATTCGCGCCAGTTTAGCCCGGTCAGCTTTGCGGCCACGGCGCTGCCACCCAGCTTGCCGAGGGTAGCGACGCCGATAATAACAAGGCAAATCATCCATTCGTGGCCGCCAGAGACAAGGCCAACCTGAGTCCGCAGCCCGGTAAAGGCGAAGAAGACCGGCAACAGTAGAACTGAGCTGAGGTGCTCGACACGAATACCCAATTTGTCGCGGAAGCTACCGATCGACGGCATTACTGTCCCGGCCAAAAACGCTCCGAAGAGCGCGTGAATACCGATCAACTCGGTGCAGAAGGCAGAGATAAGGACCAGGCCAAAGACGATCGTTAAGAGGCCAGCGCTCGGTTCTTCACGCTCCAGCGCTTCCCGGCCCATCCAAGTCGGCAGACCTGGCCGGATAACAAATAGCATCAGGCCCACGAAAACTATGACCAACAGGAAAGTAAAAACGCCGCCGCCAACGCTCGTCGCGCGCGCAATTGCGATGACAAAGGCGAGAATGGTCCAGGCGGTAACATCATCCACCGCTGCGCACGCCGTCGCGGTGCTGCCGAGCGCCGTCTTAAAGATGTTACGGTCCTTCAAAATTCGCACCAGCACGGGGAAGGCAGTAATGCTCATGCTAATCCCCATGAACAAAGCGAACGCGATAAAGCTGGCGCCGGGTTGCGCCAGCTCATGATAAAGAAACCACGCCAGAGCAACACCGAGCAGATAAGGAATAACAATGCTCGAGTGACTCACCACGATCGCAGTCGGCACCTTTTGCTTCAGTTGGAGAACGTCGAGTTCCATCCCAACAGCAAACATAAAAAGGCAGACACCGATCTGACTAAACAACCTGAGCGGCTCGAAAGAGGAGGTGGGAAAAACAAATTGAAACGCCGCGGGAGCGATCCACCCAAAGAGCGACGGCCCGAGTAGAATACCAGCAACCATTTCTCCCACGACGGCTGGCTGCCCTAGCCGTCGCGCTATTCTGCCGGCCAGTCCCGCTGCGGTGATGATGATGAAGATTTGGAGCAACAGACGACTAAGCGGGCTCGTGCCGTTTTGCCAAAGGTTGGTCTTTGCGGCGCTAAGGAAGTCCGTGGCCGCTGGAGCGGCATGCTCGACCTGTGCAGGCGCGGCCGTCCCCGCAGCGGCCACGGGCGGCGCGAGGCGAGTGCCCGCCTGCAGGATGAAGAAAATGGCCAGGCCGGCGACGCTGACAACAATGAGATACAACTGTGCTTTACGTTTCATAGTTTGGTAGTGCTATTTGGCTTGATTAGTTTTGGAATAACCGCACGTGCGAGACGGTCGAAAGCTTGTACCGTGCTGTTACCTGTCGAGCCCTTGAGGCGCAGCAGTCCGATTTGGAGCTTCAGGTTTTTGCCGCGAAGACGAATCGCTTTCAGCTTAAGGCCGTGCGTTCCCAGCAACGCAATTTTCGGCATTAGGGCAGCAGCCTTCAAAGGTGTTAATGATCGGAGAAGTGTCCCAATTGCGCTGACCTCTGCGATCGTTTTCGGACGGACCTGATGATTTCGACAGAGTTCATCTGTCATTCGGCGCGTCACGAAGCTATCCGGCAATTGGACGAGTCTCTGCTGATGGATTTCGGATAAGTCAATAACCTGCCGGTTCCACCACGGATGACCTTTAGGAACGATCAGAGCAAATTCGTCACCGCAAAGACGTTCGTAACGTAAATTTGGCGAGTGGCGCGTAATGAAGCCAAGGCCGATGTCCATTCGGCCTTCTTCCAATGCGGTCTCAATCTCGGTGGAAGAGACTTCTTCAACACTCACGCTGATACTCGGATTGCGAGCCGCGAATTCGCCCAGCAACGTAGGCACCAGGGCTGTGTCGAGGATAGGCACGACTCCCAGGCACAATGTGCCATGTAGTTGCTCTGGCCCACTACTGACCTCTTGGAGAAAAATCTCATACTGGCGAAGAAGCGAACGGGCGTGCTCTTGAAGAACTCGGCCAGCGGCGGTGAGAAGAATGCGTTTTCCGCGACGCTGAAATAAGGTCACCCGAAGCCGCGCCTCTACGTCGCGCATTTGTTGGGAGATGCTCGGTTGCGAAATGCCGAGATGATCTGCCGCGCGGCTGAAGCTGCCAGCCTCGGCAATGGCCAGGAAATAACGCAACTGGCGAATATCAACCGGGTCGTGAATCATTACACTGGAGGCTCCCAGTTGAACTGAATAGATACATACGTTTTTTCGATGATGGCATTGGTTTTTTCAATACTCAAGATATTTTTTCTTGAGTAACCAAGAGATGATCTGATGCGGGCCCACCCACCTCTCTCGACCCAGATAGGCATTCCGTAGTTTGGACTTGTTGCTGAGCAAGTCGCGCTGCGCGCAACACAAGACTTCGAATCGGATGCCCCTAAATCAGAATGCGCTTGAATAAATGCCCTGTTTTTGGCAGCAATATGGTGATTGTTGTCATTGCTGCCAGACTCCTGTCATCCGAAAATCAGACCATGAATGCACGATTACATACGCTGAATAAGATGGAGTCCGTTCATCGGCTCGCACGATTCGCCTTGCTGCTAGTACTCGGTGTGTTAGCGCTCCGTGCGCTGTTCGCGACCGCAGCTCCGAGCACAACCGGCGATCGTTCGAACTCGAATGAAGTCGCGACCGCAACAACGTCGTTAAAACCGCCGGACAAAGGCCAGATTCCGGTGGCCTTTCTGATTTCCGACGGCGCGGTGGTCATCGATTTTTGCGGGCCGTGGGAAGTATTTCAGGACGTCATGATACCGGGCAGCCGGGAAATGCCGTTCCGCCTGTACACAGTAGCCGAAACCAAGAAACCAATCCGCACCAGCGGCGGAATGCAGATCGTCCCCGATTACACGATTCAAAACGCGCCACCGCCAAAGGTGATTGTTATTCCCGCGCAAAGTGACCCAAGCCCGGCCGTATTGGAATGGATCAGGAACGCTTCTAAGACGACCGACGTTACGATGTCGGTTTGCACAGGCGCATTTGTTCTGGCGAAAACCGGACTGCTAAACGGCAAATCCGCGACGACGTATCACGGCGCGTTTGAACGCTTCGCCATGAAATTTCCAGACGTTCAGCTCAAGCGCGGCGCGCGCTTTGTCGAGAACGGCAACCTCGCAACAGCGGGCGGTCTTTCTTCCGGAATCGATCTCGCGTTGCGTGTGGTGGAACGCTATTACGGCCGTCACGTAGCTGAGAAGACCGCTTATGACTTGGAATATCAGGGACAAGGCTGGATGAGTGCCGATTCAAATCAGTTGTACGCCACCTCACCTGTTTCAACCACTGAGCATCCGCTTTGCGCAGTTTGTGGAATGGACGTCGATCCAAAGATCGCACCCAAATCTGTCTTCAAGGGCGCCACTTATTATTTCTGCTCGGAAGCCGACAAGAAAACCTTTGACGCGGCTCCGGAAAAATTCATCACAGCGACCGCGCCTGCGTCGGCGGCAGGAGCTTTCTGAAATTGAAACTGAAACACCGACCTAACAACACTAACCCACCACTCGATTCGCGGACACGGCGCATCGTGTTCGTCGCGGCGCCTGGCGTTGAGATTCTCGATCTGGTAGGCCCGCTTCAAGTTTTCGCCCGCGCATCCGAAACGCATTCCCGTGAAAATTCTGGGTCGCCTCCGATTTATTCGGTCGAAGTGGTGACCATTTCTTCGCGCCGATCGCTGATGGCCAACTGTGGTCTGCCGATCACCGCGCATAAAACGTTTCGCGAAGTGCGCGGAAGGATCGACACGCTGCTCGTCGCCGGCGGCAACGCGATCGAGCAGAATGAAATCAATTCGGACGCGGTCCGCTGGTTAAAGAGAATCTCTCCGCGGGTCCGTCGGATCGGCTCAGTCTGCACTGGTGCAATGCTATTGGCCCGGGCCGGCTTGCTCGACGGCCGGCGCGCCACCACTCATTGGAACTGGTGTCACACGCTGATCAAACGCGCCCCGCGGGCAAGCGTCGAATCCGATCCAATATTTGTCCGCGACGAAAATGTTTATACGTCCGCCGGTGTCACGGCTGGGATGGATCTGGCGCTGGCGTTGGTGGAAGAAGACCACGGTTCGCATCTGGCGCTGCAGGTTGCGCGCAATCTGGTGCTCTATTTGCGACGGCCTGGCGGGCAGTCGCAGTTCAGCGCCGCGTTGTCGTTGCAGTTGACCGATCGGAAGCCGTTGCGCGATTTGGAAGCATGGGCGCTCGATAACCTGCACAAACCGCTCACCGTTCCCCTGCTGGCACAGCGCGTCGCGATGAGTCCACGCAATTTCGCGCGCGTCTTCACAAAGGAAATGAAGACCACGCCGGCAAAATTTGTGGAGCGCCTGCGCGTCGAAGCGGCTCGCCGGCGCTTGGAAGAAAGTCAGAACAGCATGGAAATGATCGCAGCCGAATGCGGCTTCGGGAACGTGAACTCGATGCGCAACGTTTTTCAGCGGACGCTAAAAATCGCACCTGGCCAATACCGTCGCCACTTTCGCCACGTGAGACACGCGCCAAGAGCAAAAATTAAAAGATAACGCGATCATCTGAATCCACGGGCAGTTTTCGTTGCATCCAACAAACAAATGCAAGACGCTGCTACCAGCTCGCAGACTTCCTCGCGAAATTTAATTCTGACTGCCGGCTTGCTCCTTTATTGTGCCGCTTTCGCCGTCCTTTTGCGGAACAAGAGCTTCGACGTTACCGGCGCCGTGGTGGTACTCATCGTCTTTGGAATTGCATTCCCGCTTTTCGCATGGATCGCGACTCGGCGCGCTGTTCCGCTCGCGATCTCTGTGCGGGGCAGCAATTACCAATTAATCATTCTAATCGGGTACATTGTTGTCCTGTCAGTTTACCTGATCGGCGGTCCACAATGGATCGACCGGCATCTTCCTTCTTTCTGGATCAATTCCGAGCGGATCAAGTTCTTCATCACGCTCACAAAAAAGCTCCTCGTTTTCGTTGCCATTCCTTTCGCGATCTTTCGATTCGGTTTCGGTTATCGCATTCGCGATTTCGGAATCCAGCGCGAAGGATTGCATGCGCTCTGCCGCAGTCATCTGCCGGTCGTTCTTGTGGTAGGCGGAGCCTTTCTGGCTTTCCAATATTTTGTCAGTGGCGGCGGCGCTGCGTTTCGGAGCGAACACTTCACGGCCTTTCAACTAATCCTTGGTTTGCCGCTTTGTTTTATATGGCTTTCGATCGAGGCGGGACTAGTGGAGGAATTTTTCTTTCGCGCTCTAGTTCAGTCGCAACTGGCCGCTGCGTTCAAATCCGAAGTGAGCGGCATTGTGCTGATGTCCCTGATTTTTGGTTTGGCGCATGCTCCCGGTTTTATTTTTCGCCATGCCGGCGAAGTTGAAGGACTCGGCTCAAATCCCAATGCGCTCGACGCGATTGCCTATTCGATCGTCGTCCTGGCAGTGAGCGGAATCACCTTCGGCGTAATCTGGGCGCGAACGAAAAATCTGTTCGCGCTCATGCTCATCCATGCGGCAGGCGATCTCCTGCCCAATTTTGCCAGCTTCGTCCGGACGTGGTTTTAAAGTTTAGCGGGCGAGGCTCGATTCCAGCGGAACGCCCGGATCGAGATGATTGGAGACAAGCCAGTCGCGACGTCAGCGGAGGGAGGAAAAAAGCAACGCGATGTATGCGACGAACAAACCAAAGCTGAGACAGATAAAAGCTTTGTGATAACGTTCGTTGCGCGTGAACGCAGCGATGAAAGCGGTTGTAATCCAAAACACATGAAACCCGAGATCCGTTTTTCCAGGTAAACCGCCGGAGACAACAACGCTCTTTAGCAGGCTGTCCAAAAGCAGAACTACGAGCGAGCCGAAGAACCATCCGGCGTGCCGGAAATAGTTGGTGCGCAGATCGATTTCCCCTTCGTTCGCGATACTGGGAAGCGCAAGCGCCGCGAGCAGATAGAGCATGATTGCCTCGAGCAAGACCACGGTGAATTGCACGAACGTCCACGCATGCCGGTTGCGATAACCAAACATGGCCCACCACGCCTGGACATCGACGAGCAAAAGGAACAACGCCCACCCGATGCTGGGCCAATAAATGCGGACCCGATCGCGTGCGTTTATGACCTGACTGATCCCTTGCAGCAGCTGCGTAATGCTCAGTCCGAGAATAACGGAGATGATGACCGAGAGATACCCAAACTCGTCCACGGAGTTGTATCCTGTATCCGATGGACCACTTGTCGATCACTTTTGAAATTCAATTCCGCGGGCTCAGGAACTTGTCACCGAAGCATCGCCATCACCTGATCGAAATGAGAAACGGAGTTCGAATCGGAAATGACTCGAATCGCGCGGATCCAATCGAAATAGGGCAACTGTTTAATCCGCTCGCGACGGCGAATCATTCCCATTCATGCATCAAAATGCAAAACTCATTCAGCAATGCCATGCTTAAATTCCGCGTCGCCGAATCCATTCGACGCATCATCGTTCGGCCATGATAATGCGCAACCCGTTGAAAAAATTATCCTACTTTCTTGTCGTTAGTCTCGGCAGCATGTTGCTGTCGGTGGTCTGTCTTGGTGGAACCTTCACCATTGAGCAAGTGCTGAGCGCGCCATTCCCCTACGGCCTAACGAACGCTTCCCGTGCGCCGTGCGTGGCGTGGGTGTTCGATAACAAAGGCGAGCGCAACATCTGGGTCGCAAGCTCGCCGGATTTCGCGCCGCGCCAGGTGACGCATTACAAAGGCGACGATGGCCAGCAAATCGCGAGCGTCCGGCTGACGCCCGACGGCAAAACGGTCGTGTACGCGCGAGGCAGCGAGGTGAACAAACAAGGCACGTCGGCAAACCCGCAGAGTCTTGCGAAGATGCCGAAGCAGCAAGCGTGGGCGGTGAATGTGAGCGGTGGCGAGCCGCGGTTGCTCGGTGACATTGGGTGCAACGAGGAGGGGTGCGAGGATCTCCAGGTTTCGCCGGACGGGAAGAACGTCGTCTGGCCGGGGAAGAAACATCTCTGGATCGCGTCGATCGACGGCAGGAAAAAAGCAGAGCAGCTCGAGGAATTACTCGGGGAAAGCGATACACCGCGCTGGTCGCCAGACGGAAAACGGATCGCGTTTTGCTCGAACCGCAAAGATCACTCGTTCATTGCGGTGCTCGATCCGGCGACGAAAAAGATCGCTTACCTCGCGCCGACGACGAATCGCGATGCCGCTCCTGTTTGGTCGCCGGACAGTAAGCAGGTGGCGTTTATTCGTCAGCCTGGACGCGAATTCAAACGGCCGCTCATTCCCGAGTTCCCACGGCCGTGGTCGCTTTGGATTGCAGACAGACAGAGCGGCGAAGGCCGCGAGTTGTTTCACAGCGGCAACGCGATCGAAGATTCGCTGCCCCTGCTCGCGTCTCAGTCGCTGCAATTCACGAATGCAGGCCGCATCATTTTCGGAAGTGAGCAAGACGGCTGGAACCATCTCTACTCCATCGCCGCCACCGGTGGAGCTCCTCAGCTGCTCACGCCGGGCGATTTTGATGTGGAAGAGGTGGCGCTAAGCGCTGACAAACGCAGCATTCTTTACACTTCGAATCAGAACGACATCGATCGCCGCCACATCTGGCGCGTCGCCGCGACGGGCGGCGAGCCGAAGGCCCTAACGAGTGGCGAAACGATCGAATGGAACCCGGTCGAAACGAGCGACAGCAAAAACGTACTCTGCCTCGGCTCAACTGCGACTTCGCCGGCAATGCCGTATCGCCTAACGAGCAGCGGGCGCGAGTTGATTGCCAGGAATATGATTCCGGCTGAGTTCCCGGAGGCGCAGTTAGTCACGCCCAAGCAGGTAGTGTTTAAAAGCGCGGACGGCGTTGAGATTCATGGCCAGTTGTTCACGCCAAGTGAAAAAGCGCCGCGCGGCCCCGGTCTCATCTTCACGCACGGCGGACCGATCCGGCAGATGCTGCTCGGATGGCATTACATGCAGTATTACTCCAACGCCTACGCGATGAATCAGTATCTGGCGAGCAAGGGTTACACCGTCCTCTCGGTGAATTACCGCCTCGGTATCATGTACGGGCGTGCATTTCGCGAGCCGGCACATTCGGTGTGGCGCGGCGCATCCGAATACCAGGACGTGCTCGCAGGCGCGAAATTTTTGCAAACGCTAGTCGATCCGCAGCGGATTGGATTGTGGGGCGGATCCTATGGCGGATTTCTCACCGCCATGGGTTTGGCGCGCAACTCAGACATTTTCAAAGCCGGCGTCGATTTTCACGGCGTCCACGACTGGGCGACTTTCCTGCCGACGTGGGTTGCGGAGGTTGATGCCCAAAACGCCGAGGTCGCGCCCGACATCAAAGAAGCCCGCGAGCTTGCCTTCAAATCATCGCCAGTTGCAAGCATCGCAAACTGGCGCTCCCCTGTGCTCTTTGTTCATGGCGACGACGATCGCAACGTGCCGTTCCAGCAAACCACCGACCTGGTCGAAAAACTGCGCGCTCAGGACGTCGCGTTCGAGGAGCTAATCATCCCCGACGAAATTCACGAATTGCTCCGCTGGAGCGATTGGGTCCGCGCCTACCGTGCCACCGCCGAATTCTTCGACCGCAAATTGGCGGCGCCGGGCAAACGGCAATAGCTAAGCGGGAGATGTTCAGTTATCGCTTGGCGTCCTCGGCCGCGGAATCCTTTCTCGAAAATCAATTGGCATCCGTATCAGAAATGATACAGTGATGCAGTGCGTTGACCGTTGCCTGCCGTTTTCTTCCGCAGTGAAAGTGGGCGGGAACCGGTGCGCGAGTGGCTGAAAGATTTACCGAAAAACGAACGAAGGATAATTGGAGAGGATATTATGACTGTACAATTCCGCTGGCCACTCGGTATGCCGCTGGTCGCCCATGTGGGGTCAGGTATCTGGGAAGTCCGCAGCAAGCTCCCTACACGGATCGCGCGAACACTGTTTTTCGTGCACGAAGGCGAAATCGTTCTACTGCACGGATTCATCAAGAAAACGCAGAAAACTCCACAGGAGGACAGGGCCTTAGCTCTGAAACGGAAGAATGCCTACATCAAAAGCAGCAAAAACTAAGAACAAACATCGCGGCAGCAGCTTCGGGAGCTTTCTCAAGAAAGAAGGCTTGTACGAGGAAGTGCATGCGGCGGCTCTGAAGCGCGCGATCGCAATGAAGCTTGACGACTTGATGAGACAAAAACGGGTCAACAAAAGTACCGATGGCCGCGAAGATGCGTACATCGCGCGCGGCGATTCATCGATTGCTCGATCCCGAGAACACGTCAGTCACTCTCGCGACGCTTAATCGCGCCGCGAGATCGCTCGGTCGCAAGGTCAAGATCGAATTGGTGCCAGCATAGGCCGCTCTCTCCTGAAACTGTCACTCCCTGTGCTCATCATACATCGCGACGACGATCGCAACGTGCCGTTCCAGCAAACCACTGATCTGGTCGAAAAACTGCGCGCCCAGAACGTCGCGTTCGAGGAGCTAATCATCTCCGACGAAATTCACGAATTGCTCCGCTGGAGCGATTGGGTGCGCGCCTACAAAGCAACGGCTGATTTTTTTGACAGGAAGTTTGCCGCGACACCGCAACCCTGACGACCGATATGGAGCGCTTCATCGACGTTGCGGTCGAGCAATTCGCTCGTGATCACACTGAGCCGGAAACGGACTTGTATGTCCGTCTTCGGGAAGAAACCTATCGAGTGATGAAGTGGCCGGAGATGCAGGTCGATGCCATCGAGGGTCGCTTTCTTAAAATGCTGGTCCGGCTGACCGGCGCCCGAAGCGTTCTCGAGCTCGGCATGTTCACCGGATACAGTGCGCTGATGATGGCCGAAGCCTTGCCAGACGATGGCTGCCTGATCACGTGCGAAATCGATCCGAAAGCCGAGACGATCGCGCGACGCTACTTCGCTGAGACCCCTCACGGACACAAAATTACCATCCGAATGGGACCTGCGTTGGACACAATCAAGACGCTGACCGGCCCGCTGGATCTCATATTTATCGACGCGGACAAGGCCAACTACTCAAACTATTACGAAGCATGCCTGCCCTTACTCAAACCCGGCGGGTTGATCGTGGCCGACAATGTTCTCTGGAGCGGCAAAGTGGTAGATCCCAAGGATGCTGATGATCGCGCCATCGTCGCCTTTGACCGTCTCGTCCAATCCGACTCTCGCGTTGAGAATGTTTGTTTAACAGTACGCGATGGAATGATGCTGGCTTGGAAACGTGAATGAGCGCGGGGACGCAGTTCCGTGAAAGTGATTCGCGTGAGCGAAGCTTTACTGCGGTCGGCTGAACGGCAATAAGCCGGTTGCGGGAGAAGCCGCTTCCCTGTCATCGACTACGTCAGGCCATTGAGGACCGAGCTCTCGGTACACTGCCGATTCCTCATGGAATCTCGGGTGGCACTTAGCTCAGGACGGTGGTGGCTCGGTCAGACGCCTTGGCAGATCGCGTGCTCCGTGCATCAGACGCAAGGCTTGAAGTGTGACAGCGTCTTCCCGATAAAAGATCAGAACGTTTTGGAACGGCCGCTCCAACGCAAACGAGCGCACCCCCTGCAGCTTGGGATGATTAAAACGGCGAAGACGTCCCAATCCAGGCTGTTCACAAAGCGATCGCAACCGGGAATCGATCGCTTGCTGAAATCTGCGAGCTACTTCATCTCCCGCCTGACGCACGTACCACAGCGCCTGCAACGCAAAATCTTCGAGAAACGCGTCTGCTTTTTGCAGCGGAAGACTCATCCCCGTTTCTCCTCGCGGATGATGCGCTCAACAACATTGCGCATCTCCTCTGCGGAGTAGGGCGTGTATGGGCCGTCAATCGCTTTGAGCAATTCTCGCTCGAGTTCAGGACTGTCTTCCTCGAGGTTAAGCGCCACCCCGGGCTGGAGCGTAACCCTTTCCCGGCCGTCGGTCAGCACAATGACATTTCCCTTGTTGGCCTCTGTGATAAGTTCGCCAAGTTGCGACTGTGCTTCCTGAACCGTGAGCGTTTTCACATCCACAATCTAGCCGTCGCCGCCCGGGAAACAAGCTTGCCGACAAGGCACCCGCGCGCTTTGCCGCGTGGTAATTCCACTAAATCTCTAAGGCTGCGTATTCACCAGGCGCGAAGTCGACACGTTAGTGCCCTCGCCCTGTAGCCTTGTCTCTGTGAGACGGGGTGAGCCGCGAACCCATTCTCTCCATTCTTACTTCTTACTTCCAACTTTCCAGAATCCGTGCTTCCAGGTGATCGCAACTTTCGTAATTCTCACTTTTCCTTTTTACTTCCTCCTTTCCAAGATCCGCGCCACCGCCGAATTCGCACGGGCGTTGAGCCCTGCGTTTATCGAAGCGGTGACTGCACGTAGATCTGATCGAGCACCTTCACCCAGAGGGTATTGGCGGTCTGCTGGCCGTCGAGCGATACAGGCAGATTGGTCCACACGATGAGCGTCATGTCGTTGGCCGGATCGTAGCTGATTTTCGAGTTATAGCCAGGGGTCTCGCCGCCGTGAAAATAAATCGTGTTAGGTCCCCAGCTAAGTTGGGCGATGCCGTACCCGTACTTTTGGCCCTTAGGCTTGCTCGGATCCTCGGGTTGCAAGCTGTCGAACCAGCGGTGCTGATAGTTCGCGTTGAACACCCTGCCGCCAACCAGTGCCTTGATCCAAGTGGCGAGATCGTCGGCGGTGGAAATGACACCACCAGCGGCCGCGGCGTTGGAATGGTTCACTCCCGTATAGTCCTTCGGCAGGAGGGTGCCAGCTCGTGCCGCAGCCTGAACCTCCGGCGAGTAAGGCGGTTCACCCACCAATGCGACGGAGGAGCTGCCGTACAGGTAGCCGTGCGAGTACGGATCCGGAAGAGTGTTCGAGGTGCTGGCGGGAAGCAGGGTGTCCTTCATGCCCAGTGGCCCGAATAAACGGTCCTGGAAACAATTGGCCAGCTGCTTGCCGTCGAGTTTTTCAGCGACGAGACCGAGAAGCGCATAGTTGGTGTTGTTGTACTCGTACTCTTTACCCGGAAGGAAATTGGGCGGATGCGCGAATGCAATTGCCAGTAACTCGGCGGGAGTCCAAACCTTGGCCGGGTCTGTGTCTATGGTCTTCGAGATTATGGGGTCGTTCGTGTAGTTGTAGAGGCCGCTGCGCATTTCCAGTAGCTGGGCGATGGTGATGTTGTCGCCGTTGGGCACGCTCGGGACGTACTTCGAGACTGGATCGTCGAGACTGAGCTTGCCTTCCTGGGCAAGCAGCACAATCACTGCAGCCGTCATCGTCTTGGTATTGGAAGCGATCCGGAAGTGGGTATCGGCGCCCGGTGGACTTGTAGCGCCTAGCAGCGTGGTGCCATAGCTGACCGTGAACTCGCCCCGGGGTGTACGCAAGACAACCACGACGCCCGGGATCAGGAGTTCCTTGGCGGTCGTGTCCACCATTGTCTGCAGCGCAGCCTTGTCGATTGGCTTGAGTCGCCGACTCTTGTTGTCTTTGGCACGACGAGAGCCCTACCAGTGCAACGCCCGTCATAAGAGCGACGGCAACGACCTTGAGTTTAGTTTTCATTTTAGCCGGCATTATTCCGCAATTCTCATTACGCCCCTACGCTCGCAGCCGAAGCGGTCAATATCTAAAAAGATTTTAATTCGGGGTTTATCGCCGTTTATCATCCTGATGGTATTCATTCCGTGCTGATGACGCTCTACACGCGATGGGAATAAACCGAGGTTGCGCGTGAAAGGGTTTGTAGAAAATCCCGCGTCGATCACATTCGTGTTCCAAGACATCACTAACTGGAAAAAGGAACGGAACACATCAATGGTCTCGAGCTCTCTTTTAAAGATCGCGATCGTGTGAGCAAAAAGTGGGAGAAGCTGAACCCGGACGGAACGAAAACGCATTTCGAACGTAATGTCCGCTGCCGTCACCGAGCGAATTTGAACCGACTTGGAAAATGTGACTCACGCGGACTCGCAGCTCGGATTCGCTCAGCATGGAGAATCGTCAGGTATGCAATTAACTTTTTCTCGTCGAATTATCCCGCTTCCCAAATAGAGAATGATTTGTCACAATCTCGCGCGTAAGGGACGGAAGGCTTAACATGACGACCGCTGATAACGCTGCCCAACGGCAGGGCGCTGCTCGAGAAGGCCTGCTCGCCCGTCATCCGCTGACCTTCTACTTCATTATCGCCTACGCTCTCTCATGGCTGGTGTGGGTACCCCTTGCGCTTTCCGAAGATGGTTCTGGCCTCCTGTCGTTCCGTAGTCCGATAGGGGTCTCTGCGTCTATCGTTATCGCTTCCTTTGCGGGCCCATCCCTAGCGGCGTTCATCATGACGGGCATAACCGAAGGGAGGGCAGGCATAGGCCGCTTGCTGCGCCGGGTCGTGCAATGGCGGGTGGGGCTTGGGTGGTACCTGTTCGCCCTGATCGGCATTCCCATGATCTTAGTACTCGGCATCATTGTCCTGCCGGGAGCCCTGTCATCGTTTAAAGGACTCGCTTCCCTGGTCCTCCCTATGCCATGGCTCAGCCTCATCGTTTATGTATTGTTCCATGGTCCGTTGGGCGAAGAGCCCGGCTGGCGCGGCTTCGCGCTGCCCCGTCTGCAGCGGCTGCATGGTCCTTTGGTCGGGAGCCTAATCCTGGGGCCACTTTGGGCATTGTGGCACCTGCCCATGTTCTGGGTTCCGGCTTGGAATTTCACGCCCACCCTTCTCAACATCGTGCTGTTTGTCATTGCGGCCATCCCCTTGACGATCGTTATGACGTGGGTCTTCAATAACACGAAGGGCAGCCTCCTCATCGCCATCCTGGTGCACTGGGCTTTTGACATAAGTTTTGCGATCCTGAATCTGCTCTTTACCGCCCCTATCGTGACTGACTACGGCAGTACTGTGCCAGTCCTGATTGGCTTAGGTGCGGTGGCGTTGTTGGTGATCGCTCTGACCCGAGGCCGCCTGGGTTACCAACATTACCTGGAAGAAGACCCCGATCTGGCTACAGCCTCAAGGTGACGGTAGGCGTCAGAGGTAAAACATGTTCGTTCTTGTTCGCGCGGTCACTTACGCTGCGCTTTTTATTGGCTTCCTGCTAGTTTATCTGTCCGCTCGATTTCTAGTGTGGTCGGGCGTTGTTGCGCCGGCAACTACCGGAGCGCCGTGTTCCGGAATAAACATGTCGATCCTGGCATAAGGCGATCTCTGGTCGCGCAACACGAGTTGCGCTGGCCATCGAACGAGGGAACACTGCGCGCTTCCGCAATGCTCACCGTTTCACAACTTTCAAAATCTTTCGCCGGCCGTCCGCTCTTTGACGACGTGTCGCTCCAGGTCAATCGGGGCGATCGGATCGGATTGGTCGGCCCCAATGGCGCTGGCAAATCAACCTTGTTCTCGTTGATCCTCGCCGATACGTCGCCCGATAAGGGAACGATCGCGATCGAGAAGAACGCGACGATCGGATTTCTTCCGCAGGAAACCGCCGCCGCTGGAGACGAAACGGTGCTCGAACTTGCCCTCGCGGTTTCGCCCGACCTTGTGCACGCACAGAAAGTGATCAAGGAGCACGAAGCAGCGTAGCACGAGCATGAGCATGACCACGAGACTGATGACGCGGCTTATCACAATGCGCTCCATGTTTTTGACGAGCACGGCGGGTGGGAGCTCGAACCAAAAGCAAAACGGGTCCTGGCCGGACTCGCTTTTCGCGAAACTGATTTCGATCGCCCGGCGCGCGCTTTAAGTGGCGGCTGGATCATGCGCGCGCATCTCGCGCGGTTGCTCGTGATGGAGCCCGACCTCCTTCTGCTCGACGAACCGACGAATCATCTCGATCTCGAATCGCTTCAATGGTTCCAGGAATATCTGCGAACTTATCCGGGCGCGATTGTCATGATCTCGCACGATCGCGAATTTTTGAATCAGCTGGTCGGCGGCATCGTCGAGATCGCGCACTCGAAACTGGTGCGTTATCGGGGCAACTGGGACAGTTATGTCGAGCAGAGAGCGGCGCGCGAAGAACAACAGCTCGCCGCTTACAAAAATCAGCAGAAAGAAATCGCGGCGCTGCAATTGTTTGCCGATCGATTTCGCGCCAAGGCGAGCAAAGCTTCGCAAGCACAGAGCAAGCTGAAACAGATCGATCGCATGAAAAAAATCGCGGCTCCGGTCGCGCGCGGAAAGACGATCAAGTTCCATTTCCCGCAACCGGTGCGCAGCGGTTTGCGCGTGATCACGCTTAAAGATGTCGATCATGCCTATGGCGACCTCGTTGTTTATCGCGGCCTGCAATTTCACGCGGAGCGCGGTCAACGCACGGTGCTTGTCGGGCCGAATGGCGCGGGGAAATCGACTCTTCTCAAGTTGCTCGCCGGCGTGTTGCCCGTGCAGCATGGCGCGCGCGAGCTCGGACATAATGTCCGCACAGGTTATTTCTCGCAGAACCGAATCGACGTGCTCAACGCGAGCCATACGGTTCTCGAGAGCGCCCGCGACATGCCCAATCCCGTGTCCGAACAAACCGCGCGCACTGTGCTCGGTTCTTTTTTGTTTCGCGGCGACGATGTTTTCAAGACGGTGGCGGTTTTGAGCGGTGGCGAAAAATCGCGACTGGCCCTTGTCAGGTTATTGCTCGATCCGCCGAACCTTCTGCTCATGGACGAGCCGACGACACATCTCGACGTCGGCTCGATCGACGCCCTCATCGGCGCGCTCAAGCAATATCACGGGACACTCATCTTTATCAGTCACGACGTTCATTTTATCCGCGCTATCGCCACGAGCGTTTTGCATGTAACAGCGAGTCCAGATGGAATGGGAGGCCGGCTGACATTTTATCCCGGCGATTACGATTACTATCTGGAGAAATCAAAAGCGACTTCGGCGCGTACCGCCCTGACCGCGGGCCGCGATGCGCCAGAAGTCAACGGTTCTGCCACGGCGAGTAAACTCCTGCCGGATATCAGAAAGCAAACCGGCCCCGGTTTAAGAAAACAAAAGGCGCAGAAGCGTTTGGAAGCGGAATCGCGTAATGCGATTTCCAAAGCGAGGCGCGAAAAAGAAAAGCACGTGCGCGAACTGGAGACGAAAATTGCAGCCTTGGAAGGACAACAGAAAGAACTAGCCGCGGCGCTGGAAGATCCAGCAGCTTACCAACCGGGCGGCAGCGCCACTACAATCAATCGCGATCTCTCCGCTTTGACCCACGATCTGGCCCGCCTGACGGCGGAATGGGAAAGCGTCACCGCCACGGTGAGCGCTCCCTGACGACGAGAAAAAGTCGAGAGTGTCGAGAAGCCGCGGTCAACGACCATAGTTTTCCTCTTTCCCGATCAGAGAACACGCGGGAAGCGGATATGCAGCTTGATGCAAAGGTAGAGAACCAGGATCGCGCCAACTGTGGAAAAAATGATGCCGGCGGGATGAAATCGTTCGTTTGCAGGGTGCGAAAACATGTGGGTAACCCCGCCCCCGATGATCGACCCGATGATGCCGAGCACGATTGTCCAGAAAATCGTCATGTGAACGTGCATCACTGATTTCGCGATAACCCCCGCGATCAAACCCACAACAATGTACCAGATTAAGTGAATCATTTTTTTCCTCCTCGTTTCCCTGCAGACAGTTGCTGAGTATGGCAAGGCGTTCCACAATTGACCAGACTTTTCTCGAACGAGAAGAGGATTAGCTCATGTGGTTCGAGCCGGCCGGGCAACGATTTGTGTTTCTTCCTAACGATTCGTGGTTAAGATGCTCCGCATGCATAAGATAAATCCGATGGGGCAAACCATCGCCGGGGTGCGATCTACTCGAAATGAGTAACGATACCTTAGTCGGCACTGGTCGAAGCGGGAGCGGATGGTCGATGGCTTTGGGAATTCTCATGGTGATCTGCGGGATCCTCGCCATTGCGCTGCCACTGGCTTCGTCGATTGGAGTTGTCCTTGTGGTCGGCTGGCTGATTCTGCTGGTCGGTGTCTGGCATTTAATTTTCGTTTTCCACGCGCGCAGTTTCGGCGGTGTTCTGTGGCAACTGCTCCTGGCTGTCGTTTACGGGTTCGCCGGGGTTTACATGCTGATGCATCCACTGCTCGGACTCGTCACTCTTACACTCGTGATTGCGATTTTCCTGCTGATCGAAGCCGGGCTGGAGACGGCGCTCTATTTCACAATTCGCCGGAAGACAAATGCGGGCTGGGTTTTGTTCGACGCGATCGTCACGCTGGTGCTTGCAATTATGATCTGGTCCCAGTGGCCCTCCAGTTCCGCATGGGTGCTTGGAATGCTGGTTGGCATCAGCCTCATCTTTAGCGGTATCTCGCGGTTGAGCCTTTCTGCAGCGACGCGCAGGCCGAGTGTCATGGCTCCAGTGGGCGGCTGAAAAGGTTGGATTGTCAGACGACCGAAGAAAGCGTGGGAAATTCCATCTCATTCGCGTCTTCGTTTACTGAGCGCCGGTCCGGCAAAGTCGCGAGAGTAAGCGACAAGGGATGGGAGACGACCGAGTTTCAAATCCATGGCGCCCCGGTTCCGCCAAGGCTGTTTCCGCTGGCCAAAACGCAGTCGCCGCGGCGGCTGCTCCTGCATTAGAATTCGTCTTCCTTCGTGCTGCCGCGCCGTAGCTTGCGAAGAAGGGTTAATTCGTGGTTAGAATGCGCTAGACAAATTTATGGAGTTCACGGGTGGATGCGTTTGCGGCGGGACACGATATGTGTTGAAGAGTCGGCCCCTGGGCGTGGTCGATTGCCATTGCATTGATTGTCAGAAAAGCGCCGGTGCGCCGTATCTGACCTGGGGAACAATGCCGCGCAAAGATTTGGTCCTGACGAAAGGCAAAGCGCGCAAGATTCCGCACGCAGATCGGATTCGCTCGTTTGCCGCATGTTGCGGCACGCATTTGTTTTTCGAAGACAGCAAAGACTCGGACAACATCGATGTCACGATTGCGTCGCTTGACGATCCGGCGTCGTTTGCTCCGACGAAAGTGATCTTCCTCGAAGATAAATTGCCCTGGGTGATGATCGACGAATCGATCCCGTCGTTCCCGACAGTTCCGAACAAGAAGCCTAACCACTGATTTGAAACTCATTCGTTGCCCAACTCCTTCGCCGCTTACCCTCGCGACTTTGCCTTCTATGTCGCTGATCCCTTCAGCTCCATTCACGGATAGCACGGAAGGAAAAGTCGCGAGAATGAGCGGCCAGGGAGATGAGGAATGACCGAGTTTCAATCCATAGCCGAGATGAGCTAAGAAAAGTTCGTCTCGGCGGGGACGCCGAGACCAGCACGCGAGCCGCGTGCGCTCCCCAGATCGTTACCCGGAATATTTGAATTCATCCACGCAGAAGCGGGACTCGTATTGATTCGGCGCGATTTGACAGAATACCGGTTGAGCATCTTAACTCCCGCCGATGAAATTCAATTGGGTGCGGCATTTTCCGCGTGTGTTTGTGATTCTTATCTGCTGCTGCGGTGCAATCGCATTCGGATCGGGTGCAACCCCAGGTGTGCCGGACACTGCCAGTTGGGTTCAGCTTTCGCCCGCCAGTTCTCCTCCAGCGCGCTCGTATCTGACGATGACTTACGACCCAGACAGCGGCAACATAATCATGTTTGGTGGATTCGATGGCACGAGTTATCTGAACGACACGTGGACATTCGACGGTGTTACGTGGACTCGATGTCACGACACAGCCCGCGCCTCCTCCCCGAGCTGCCGCCCAGATGGCGTACGATAGTGTCACTCACAAAGTGGTGCTCTTCGGCGGATACAATGGAACAAATTACAAGGGAGACACGTGGTTGTGGGATGGGACAACTTCTCGGTGGACACGTGTCAGAACTGCGCATCATCCCAAACCTGTCACTGGTCCGATGCTATTTCCGGACCCAAATGGGAGGGTCGATCTTTTTGGCGGATTTGACGGACGCTTCTACCAGCTCACGATGTGGCAATGGAGCGGCTCCGACTGGACGCAGCTATTTCCTGCAACAGTCCCGTTTGCGCGCTCCTCAGCAGCGGTCGCGACAAATCCTACCATCGACCAGGTAGTTTTGTTTGGCGGTCTCGCTGACGTCAATCCAAACAACACCTGGACCTATGATGGCACGACATGGACTTTGAGGTCTCCGGTAAATCAACCTCTCCTGGTGTACGCAGCCTCGGCCGCTTTCGAGCCGAACATCAATGCAGTGATTCTTTTCGGCGGCGGAAGTGGTGGCGTGGACCAGAGCACCACATGGCAATGGTTTGTGGCTGGGGGCACCTGGAACTGGCAACTAGTGGCTACGACGCAATCGCCTCCACCGCGCGAAGGTGCAGGTATGGCTTATTTGCCTGCGTTAGGCCGTGTGATTGTCTTTGGTGGACAAAACAGCGGGACGCCGCTGAACGACACCTGGCAATTTGCACCGTAAAGCCGCAACCTCAGAGCGCTCCAGGCGAAGCGACAAATGCAGTGGCATTTGATCTCCAACCACATCTGAGAGGCGACCTCGTCGGGCTACGCCCGCTCGCACCTAAAGATTGGGACGAGCTTTTTGCGGTTGCCTCGGACTCGCTTATCTGGGAGCAGCACCCGGAGAGCGATCGCTACAAGGAAGAAGTATTCAGAGTTTTCTTTAAAGAGGCACTGGAATCCGGCGGAGCATTTGTTGTGATCGATAAGAAGACTCAACAGATCATCGGATCCACGCGATTTTACGGATACGATCCGAAGAAATCGGAAATCGAAATTGGGTGGACGTTCCTTGCACGAAAATACTGGAGTGGCCGTTACAACCGGGAAATGAAAGAGTTACTGCTGGATCACGCGTTCAAATTTGTCGAGAACGTGGTGTTCTACGTTGGACAGCAAAACTTCCGTTCGCAAAAGGCCATGGAAAAAATTGGCGCAATCAAACTTGGAACGGCTACAAGAGCGTACGGGAATCATCCGCCCGCGACGAACCTGAAGTACGTGATCAGCAAATCCCAACCATGATGAACATCCATCCGTCATATTCAGTGTACCCGTGACCGCGATCCTGCAGAGAATCACATTTCGGGTGGCAGCCGAAACCAACAGGCCAGCGGCCCGCGCTCCCCGGAAGGGTTTGCTTGCGCTTTCCGGGAAAAAGCAAAAACTGGCGCATTTTTGTTGACGAAGGCGCGGGGTGCGTTATTTTCCGTGTTCTGCGATAAGCGGATCCCACAGGCGGGATGTTCTTCCAGGCTCAGGGTCGAGCCGATCTTTTGGTCAGGTTTGATGACTAGATCGGGTTTTGCCTTGTACCGAAAGAATTGATGATCTTTGACAGCGTGGTCGTGGATTCCGAATATAGGAATCCGTCGATGGACATAAAAGTAAGCAAACATTGAATTGTGCGTTATCTGTTGATCATCTTTGAAATCAAGGATTTAGATCGGACAAACCCGCGTAAGCCCGAAACTTTCGGGGCACGCGGTTTATGAAAAGTCAGATCACAAACTTTCGGTTTCCCTCACGGGGACCGAGTCGTTTTTAACGGAGAGTTTGATTCTGGCTCAGAACGAACGCTGGCGGCGTGGATAAGACATGCAAGTCGGACGAGACTTTTCGCTGTAGCAATACGGTGGAAAGTTTAGTGGCGAACGGGTGCTTAACACGTGGGCAACCTGCCGAGAAGTGGGGGATAGCTCGCCGAAAGGCGAATTAATACCGCATGTGATTAGAGAGGACATCCTTTCGAAATTAAAGTCGGGGCAACCTGACGCTTTTTGTGGGGCCCGCGGCCTATCAGCTAGTTGGTGAGGTAACGGCTCACCAAGGCTTTGACGGGTAGCTGGTCTGAGAGGACGACCAGCCACACTGGGACTGAGACACGGCCCAGACACCTACGGGTGGCAGCAGTCGAGAATTTTTGACAATGGGGGAAACCCTGATCGAGCGACGCCGCGTGGAGGATGAAGGTCTTCGGATTGTAAACTCCTGTCATTGGGGAACAAGGTGCATACGTTAACTGCGTGTGCATTGATAGTACCCGAAGAGGAAGAGACGGCTAACTCTGTGCCAGCAGCCGCGGTAATACAGAGGTCTCAAGCGTTGTTCGGATTCATTGGGCGTAAAGGGTGCGTAGGCGGCGCGGTAAGTCGGGTGTGAAATCTCGGGGCTTAACTCCGAAACTGCATTCGATACTGCCGTGATTGAGGACTGGAGAGGAGACTGGAATTTACGGTGTAGCGGTGAAATGCGTAGATATCGTAAGGAAGACCAGTGGCGAAGGCGGGTCTCTGGACAGTTCCTGACGCTGAGGCACGAAGGCCAGGGGAGCAAACGGGATTAGATACCCCGGTAGTCCTGGCAGTAAACGGTGCACGTTTGGTGTGGGAGGATTCGACCCCTTCTGCGCCGGAGCTAACGCGTTAAACGTGCCGCCTGGGGAGTACGGTCGCAAGATTAAAACTCAAAGAAATTGACGGGGGCCCGCACAAGCGGTGGAGTATGTGGCTCAATTCGATGCAACGCGAAGAACCTTACCAGGCCTTGACATGCATTGCTAAGTTGGTGAAAGCCAGCGACTGGAGCAATCCAGACCTTGCACAGGTGCTGCATGGCTGTCGTCAGCTCGTGTCGTGAGATGTTGGGTTAAGTCCCGCAACGAGCGCAACCCCTGTGAACTGTTGCCACCGAGCCGTGAGGCTCGAGCACTCTGTTCAGACTGCCCCGCTCTAACGGGGAGGAAGGTGGGGACGACGTCAAGTCAGTATGGCCCTTACGGCCTGGGCTGCACACGTACTACAATGCCCAGTACAGAACGATCCGAGACCGCGAGGTGGAGGAAATCACTAAAACTGGGCCCAGTTCAGATTGAAGTCTGCAACTCGACTTCATGAAGCCGGAATCGCTAGTAATGGCGCATCAGCTACGGCGCCGTGAATACGTTCCCGGGCCTTGTACACACCGCCCGTCACATCATGGAAGTCACTTGTAGCCGAAGTCGGCGCGCTAACCGCAAGGATGCAGCCGCCTACGCTATGAGCGGTAACTGGGATGAAGTCGTAACAAGGTAGCCGTAGGGGAACCTGCGGCTGGATCACCTCCTTTCTAAGGAGTAGTGCCTTCGGAAGTAAAAAGGCAGAAGGATGAAGGAAGAAATTTCTTACTTCTGAATTCTCACTTCTTACTTTGCGATAGGCATAGGTCGACGGCTAAGTCCGGTAGAAGTTTCGGATTTCGGATTTCGAGATTCGAATTTCTGCTGGATATGCCGTGAAGACTTTGGAATCGAAAGAAACCAGAGCTTCAAAGGAGATCAGGGTAACGCACAATTCAGTCTTTGCTGCACATCGACTGCAATGCCGGATGACGAATCGTAAGAATCGACATCCGGCATTTTGTTTTCTTGGATTTTGAATCTGGGGAGCGCACGCGGCTCGCGTGCTGGTTTCGGCGGCTCGCCGAAACGAACTTCAAATCTGCAAAGTTAGATGGCTTTTGGCCGGACGCACCCTGATCTACTTCTCGATCCGCGAAACGTGTCCGGCTGCTAGCTGCCAGCGACCGTCGCGCTTGATGAGCGTGTCGGTGAACTGCACGACGCGATCGAACGGCTTGCCTTCAGAGGTCCCTTTCACGCGGGTCTTTCCGAGAACAACCGCCACGTTATCGCCGTAGATTCGCGCGTTCATGTCGTAATTCTCGAACACGTCGTAGTGGACCTTCCCATTGCGTAGCTCATCGATCTCATCCGCACGCGTGCTTACTTCACCGTTCGAGAGCGTCAGCGTAAAGTCAGGCGTGAGCACGCGCTCCAGCGCGGACACGTCTGCGTCAAGGAATGCTTTGCACGCATCGCGCTCGAACTGGAGCCCTTCTTGTCCGGCCGATCTTTGTGCGAGGGAGGATCGGCAGGCCAAAACAGCCACCAAAACAGTAAGCACCACAGTCTTCATATTGTATTCGGCTACAACTGTTTCGTTCTGCCGCGAGGAAGTGCTGGTAACATGGCCTATCGGCTCAGTTCGCAAATCCAGTTTGTCTCCCAAGTTTTTCCGCCATCGGCCGAGAACGATTGTTCCATCCGCGCCGATTTGGGCGAGATATTTAACCAGATATAGCGCACAAAAATTGCGCGTCCTTTGTATTGCTCCTGATCGTAGAACTCGCCGCGGTTCCCATTAAATTCGCCAACAACTGGCGGCATGGGAACAAGGCCTTTGTCCAAGTCGAGAAGATAGATACTCCACTGATGCGACTCTGGATTGTATAGCCTGAGTGTCTGGGCTTTGATGTGTAAGTGCTTCTCGGGATTGTCGACTTCGAATTCCTCAAAGTTCGCGTTGCTGTCGAGAAGCTTCTTATGATTCGAGATGCCGTTATACTCGATCCAATTGTTGGAGCCAACGAGGCGGTCGGGAAGCCGGCGCACGTGAGCCTTCCAATTGCCGATGAGAAAATCAAAATCGTGCGCTCCGTCACGCGCGGGAGCAGGCGATTTACCTGCTATTGCACAAGTAAGCGTGAATTGCAGGATGCTCAGCCAATAGATTGAACGCAATTTCATGGACTGAAAGCAGATAACGATAATGTCATTGCCGGCGTTACTAACTACGGCCATGATGCGTCTCAGCCTTAGGAGACAGCTGGTGTTCTTCCTTCCTCCGCATCGTGCAGGTCCATCCAGGTTTGAATGTCAGTACGATCGCCGAAGCCGGCTTCTTTCTTCGACTCGGCTAGTTCCTCGCTCGCATCATCCCGCCAACCACGTTTTCGAAGGAATGCATTCCAGATGGAAATTTCTTCATCGCTGGGCCGCCGACCACGGGCAAAACACCATTCGAGGATTTCGTCATCCGATCCGCCTTTGAGCGTTCGCGTTACAAGCTCATCGTAATTCACTCCGAGAAATCTCGTGCAACGCGCGTCGAAGTGGGTCGGATCCTCTACACCGGTAAAATATTCGGGCGGCAATTTGCCGGCGGCCTTCAGCCGGATCTTGTCCAGCATTCGAGCAAAATAAATAAGGCCCTTTGTTTCAATGTAATCGGTGCGCGGAGTTTGAGTCTGCATTTGAACGAAGCTTCTGGCCGTGTGGTAAGGTGTCAACAGTCCACTTGCAGCGAAATGGCCATGCCACTTTCGAAGGACAGTTGCTCTTACTCGCGGTCGTGCTCATTCTCTTGCTCATGATCGGAAGAAAACGCCGAACGCCGAACGCCGAACAGCCAATCTCAAATCTTCATGGGAAACGGCGTCGCCATTCGATAGTGGCTTTTGAAATGGTTAGGCTTGATCGCGCAGCGGCCGAACCACTTCATCAACAACTCTACCGGCAGATTCGAGATGAACTTGTTTCGGGAACGTTTAGCAACGGCGCCTCCCGGCTTCCCTCGTCTCGGGCGCTGGCTGCTGACTTGGGAATATCGCGATTCACAGTAAACCTGGCGCTCTCACGGCTGCACGCGGAGGGGTACCTTGAAGCAAAGGTTGGGTCGGGCACGTTCGTCGCGGAGGCGTTGCCCGAAAGTTTCCTGAGTGCACAAACAACAAAAGCAGTACGACCCATAGAACGTCCACCACGTCTTTCCGATCGGGTAAAGAATATTCCGGATCATCGGGCCGGAAAACAGTTCGATTTCGGAATCGCAGGTCCGCCCGGTGTTTCCTTTGTTCCCGCTGTCGCGGCGCTCGATGAATTTCCGATCGAGATTTGGGAAAGACTCAGAGCGCAGGTCCTTGCAAAGAAAGGAGCGCATCTGCTCCAGTATGCGTCAAGCCGTGGCGACCCCGATCTGAGGAAAGCCTTGGCAACCTATTTGTGCGATTACAGAGGCGCACGCTGCCATCCGGATCAAATCATCATCACCGCTGGAACGCAGCAGGCAATGATGATCAGCGCGATGGCGCTTATAAATCGGGGTGAGGTAGCCTGGATCGAGGATCCCGGGTTTTACCAGGCCCGTCGAACCTTCGGCTTCGCCGGGGCGATCGTCGTGCCAAGACCTGTTGATACGGAAGGAATCACAATCGCGCGGCCGTCGAAACAGCGGTCGCCGAAAATCATCTACGTGACTCCTTCCCATCAATTCCCACTCGGCATGACCATGAGTCTCGCGCGCAGAACGGCTTTGATCGATTTTGCGCGCAAAAATGACGCCTACATTTTCGAAGACGATCATAACTCGGAATTTCGGTACACCGGTCCCCCACTCCCGTGTTTGCAGGGCTTGGATAACGTGGGTCGTGTTATTTACTCAGGCACGTTGAGCAAGATCCTGTATCCGTCCTTGCGACTCGGTTATATCGTGGCGCCAGAGCAATTGATCGAACCAATGATCAAGATCCGGGCTGTGATGGACCAGCATTCTCCCGCCATCGATCAGGCAACACTGGCCCGGTTCCTAACCGAGGGGTTTTTCCTGAGTCATATCAAACGAATGCGACAATTGTATTCGGATCGAAGACAATTTTTTATCCAGCAATTCAACAATTTGCTAAGTAACTACTTTGTTTTGGAGGTCCCTGAAGCCGGATTACACTTCGTCGCCTGGGTGCGGCAGAAAGAACAGATGCCGCTGATTGCGCGCGTCTGCGCTGAGATTGGGATCCGCCCATCGCCGCTGTCTTCGTGCTTTATGAAAGCGGAGCCGGCGCCCGCGCTTACGTTTGGATTCGCAGCCTGGTCGCGCGCTCAAATCCGCGAAGGCCTCAGCAAATTCGCGGCGGCGCTCGATTCGAAATTGAATTAAGCAAATCGGAAGCCGCCAGCTATCGGGAGGCACTCTCCTGTGAGTTGCCGATTGATCGCTCTGAAATGGCTCGTACGAAACCTGCGAAGTGGCTCTGGTGGTTACTCAGGGCGAGTCCCTACAGTGTCGTCATGAAAAACTCAACAAAGGAGACAAAACATGACAACACAACTCATAACTAAAATTCCTGGTCGCGTGCTTTTGATCGTTCCGATCAGCATCTGCTGTGGAGCGGCCTTAGCATTCGCACAGGAACAGGACCAGATCCCGGCAAAGCATGGAACGCAATATCGCGTATCTAACCTCGATAGTCTTGGGGGAACGAGTAGCGGGGCTAACAGCATCAACGACCGCTGCTGGGTTGCAGGCTATTCCAGGCTAACTGGAGATCAAACCAGGCACGCTGCGTTGTGGCGACGCCAACAGTACCATTCAATACTCGATCTTGGTACCCTCGGCGGACCAAACAGCAGTGTTACTTGGAACGTGAAGAATACCGAGGGAATCATTGTTGGGATCTCGCAAACTGCCGATCCGGAACCACTGGGTGAAGCTTGGAGCAGCGCGGCCTTCTATTCCGGGCCGTATGCCGTTGGCTTTATCAACCTCGCGTTTGTCTTGGAAGACCGGCAAATGAGAGCACTTCCCAATTTTCCAGGTGGAGACAATGGCTTCGCCACAGGCGCCAACAATCTTCATCAGGTAGTCGGATGGGCAGAGAATGATGTTCATGATCCCACGTGCGTCTCGCCACAAGTATTGCAATTTCGCCCAGCTGTTTGGGAACTTGGACCGCCCGACCAAATCCACGATCTGCCTCTATTCCCCGGCGATAGCTCCGGAGCTGCCACGGCAATCAACGATAACGGTCAAATCGTGGGCATTTCAGGTATCTGCGATCAAGCTGTTGGAAGATACACCGCGGCGCACGCCGTGCTTTGGGAAAACGGCGGCGTGACTGACCTTGGCAACCTTGGCGCTCTTTATTGGAATACGCCGACGGCAATCAATCAACAAGGCGACATCGTCGGTTTCGCCGGTGCGCCTGACGACCCGGATGGCAACTTTCTTCAGGCATTCCTTTGGACAGTCGAAAATGGAATCCAGCCCCTCGGTTTTCTTCCGGGAGATGTCCACAGCGAAGCCTATGGAATCAACGAGAGGCGCCAGGTAGTGGGACTCTCCTGTGACGCGGATGGAAATTGCCGCGCTTTTATTTGGGAAAACGGTGTCATGCGAGATCTCAATGACTTAAAACAGGCGAGCTTTTCCGCCAGCCTTGAAACTGCCAAAGACATAAATGACAAAGGAGAGATTACAGGAAGAGCTCTCGATCCGAATACCGGTGTGAGAACGGCTTATCTCGCGGTACCAAGACATCGCCAGGATTAAGTCAAGCAGGTCCCGGAAGAAGCGAGTCAACGCACAACCAAGGCTTCATTGCACATTTATCGCAGTGCCGGATGGCGAAATCGAAAGACCCGTCATCCGGCATTCTGCTTTTATCTCTTGCAATCGAAAACCGCCAATCGAAATTCGGCAATTCCTTCGGGGGGCATAGCTCAGTTGGTAGAGCGCCAGCTTTGCAAGCTGGAAGTCAGGGGTTCGAATCCCCTTGCCTCCAGCCCCGAAAGCTTTCGGGGCTGTCGCGCCGGAGTCCCGCGACTGCGGGACGAAGGCGGACGATTCACTTTCGATTTCCGATTGCCGATTGCCAATTTCAGATTTTTTGAAAATCGACGCTTGCGCGCGACTCCTTCCAAATCGAAAATCGACAATCCGGCGGCTCAGCCGCCGAATGGGCCTGTAGCTCAGTTGGTTAGAGCATGCGCTTGATAAGCGCAGGGTCACTGGTTCGAGCCCAGTCAGGCCCACGATTTTGCAGGTTTTAAGGTTTCCATTGGCATCGGCGCAAACCCGCTTCACACCAAGGTAAAATCGCTCTGCAAGCGTACTCAATCACGTTATCTCACGTTTTTCATGACGAGATATGCAGTATCATCAGGCAGTATCACCTCTCGCCGTACAGCCTTTAATCGCTTTCCTCTCGCAACGGCAGGAGTGGTTGCGGTGAAACTTCGCACATTTGGGTTTCTTGCCGTTGTCCTGGTGAGCCTTCTCTTTTCTTCCTGTGCGGCACCTCCCCGACGCACCGCCATCAGCGGCCTGCCTTCAGCCGGTGCAGCCGAATTGAAAATCACGCAGGACATCATCGCGGCAGGGAATTGCGGACGTCCCTTGCATCGGCCGATGCGTCCGACATTTATTACTATTCATTCGACCGACAATACGTCTCGTAGCGCCGACGCATTGCATCACGCGCTCGCCATGAATAAGGGGTTCCGAGCCCGTCACAATCGCACTGGATTTCTCACTTGGCACTTCACTGTGGACGATCATTCCATTTACCAAACCCTCCCCACTAACGAAACCGGAGAGCATGCCGATTACGAAGGCGAGGGAAACAGGTCGTCCATCGGGATCGAAATGTGTGTAAACGGGGGCAACAATGTTGGCAGCACCATCGACCGCACTGCGCAACTTACAGCCAGACTGATGCGTCAATATGATATCCCTCTTGATCATGTTGTCCCGCATATGCACTGGCGCATGATCCGTTACAGTGACGGCCGCGATTTGGGGTTCAAAAAATGCCCGAGAATCCTGCTCGATGGCGGTCGTCTTGGTCCAAAATGGAGTGCATTCATGACCAAAGTCTCATTTTATGCACGATGAAGTCGGCAACGACCTCAGGGTTCCCTGCCCGTTCATTTGGACACGATGAACCTGCTTCTGCAAAAGAGATCTAAACAGACGACGAAGCCACCGACTCCATTGCGACATAGCCCATAAAACCACATTCCCTCAGCCTACCGATGGCCCGACATGATGACTTGCTTACAACACATTTTACGAAGTGCGCCCCTTGCAAAGATCATCGCGGCGTTGATCTGATTTCCGATGCGCTGGCATTCGGTCGCCTGTGGTATGGCAACCAAACGCAATCGACCACGCAAAGTTTCACAGCCGGTCACAGGACGCTGTGATTCGCGTTTACGATGCGGCTGGCAACATGATCGAGACGCACGAGCGCAAGGCGGATTTCAAAGATTCATAAACTTGCTTGCGCCTGCCGGGCAGCTGAGCTTGTGCCTCGTTTTATGAACAATCGAACGTTGACTGTTGCTGTGGCGCTTATCGCTGCTCGCCTGGTCGTTCCCTTCGCCTCCGCTGAGCCAAAAGCCTACGACACCGTCTTTTACAAGGGGAAGGCGGCTGGCCTGAGAATCGTCTTTGAGTTCGACCACGACCATGTGGAGGCCAGCAATGTCAAGATCACCGAATCTACGAGCGGGAAAACAACGAGGTTTCGTCTGACGGGTAGAGACGGACAGATGGGAACGGGAAAGATACGATTTGCTCCCGTTAAGGGCGCAAAAAAAGAGGTTTTGTTAGAGATGGATCCGTTTGGCAATCCTCAGTCCACTATCACGGGCAGTTATACGGTCGCCGGAAAAACTATTCTGTTCACTGTTACAAAGAGGAAGAAGCACTGAACGGCTTAAGTGCCGCTTCGAGTTCCAAAAACGTGGTCAACTTCTCATCGGCGTCCACAACGAAACGTTTCCCGTCCAATCGAAAAGCCGGAGACAACTTCGCGTCTCCAGTTACAGTTTTTGCAACGGTAGTGCCGAAGCCGTAGCTCAAAATTGGAAATAAACGAATGGCACCGCCCTGGTTGCGGGAAAGAGTTCGAGCGCCAAAAATGCGCAGACGTATGCCGGGATTTGAATCTGCGCCGGCTGCAAAGCCAGGCGATCGATAAATTGATTGCGCTCTTGCGCGACCGCCAAAAACAGAGAGATGAAAATGAGCACAATTGTCCCAGTGGTCAGCAGGAATTCGCCAGTCATGTGCTGGAAACCGAATAGCGCACCTAACACGTACCCGCTTGCATGGAGCGTCCTGGGGCGAAAGAAAGCCATACTTACCGTGCAGGAGAGGAACATCAGTCCAATACTAAACGGCACGAAGTAGCGCTTCTTCATAACATGGGCGATTGCTGTCCCTGTTGCTGCCCGATCAAACAGCCGATACCCTATTAGCAAAACCCCATGGTACGCTTTCCAGGCGACAAATGTCCAGTTCGCTCCATGCCACAGTCCCACGAGTATCATTACAATCATGAGGTTGCGGTACAATACGAACCGGCCTTTTCCTCCTCGACTAAATGGCATGAACAGATAGTCCCGGACCCACGTGGACAGGGTGATATGCCACCTCTGCCAGAAGTCGGGTGGATTTCTGGCCAGGAATGGCCGCGCAAAATTGAGTGGGAACTCAAACCCCAGCAACTTTGCGCAACCGCGGGCGATGTCGGTGTAACCAGAGAAATCGAAGAAGACCTGCATGAAGAAGGCTATGCAACCCGACCATGCAGCCAGCCACCCTGGGTGCGCCATTGGATCGTTGAAGTTACGAGTCCGACACGACAGCAAAGCGATCAGCAAACACCATCTTTTTTATCAAACCCGACAGAACGAGAATGATTCCACTCTGGACCACGGTTGCCGCAGGGGTCCGCCATGACCAGATTTGAGGTATGAATCGCCGGGCACGGATGATGGGACCCGCGATAAGATGAGGAAAAAATGCAATGAAGAGCGCGTAATCGATGAAGTTTCTGACGGCCTTCATTTTTCCCCAATAGACGTCGAACGTATAAGAAAGGCTGGCAAACGTGTAAAAGCTGACTCCGACAGGAAGAACGACTTGTAACACAACCGATGACCGGGGTATGTGGAGCAAATCCGCTAACGAGCCAGCAAAAAAGTCGTAATACTTAAAGAAGCCTAAAATGCCCAGGTTAACTATGAGGCTAACAGCGAGTAAAAGCTTCTTACGACGGCCGGCTGCAGTCTCCAGCAGGATCCCCAGGTAGTAATCAACGACGGTGGAAGTCACAATCAGCACGATAAATCGCGGGTCCCACCACATGTAGAAGACGTAGCTCGCCAGTAGCAGCAGGACTTTCCCGAAACGAAACGGCATGCCGTAGAACAGCACTGCCACTATGAGAAAGAAGATCCAATACTGGAAGCTGTTAAATAACATACGAAGGCGGCTGTGTTAAAGTCTAGTTCGATTCAATTCCACTCGCTCGATTCAGTGCAACCTGAGACTCAAATTTATACTGTCGCTTCCAATTAGCTGATCGAACACGCTCCATGAGTTCCGACACCAGCGTTTCCGTGAATCGCTGGCGGCCTTTCGAGTTAAGGTGAAAAGCGTCAAAGTAGTATTCGGGTTTTTCCAGAAACTCGAAGGTATGTCCCGGCAGCGAAAAACTGCTTCCCTGAATCACAGAGGTTGGCAGAATAGAATCGTATCCTCTGTAAAATCCAGGAAGCTCCATAAAAGGACCGCGAGGCACGGGCGTAAGGACAATTGCGGTAGGACTACTCGAATAGCGCTTCATTATTCGCGGAATCCACTCGCGTTGTAGTTTGAGCGAGTATTCCGTGTCCGATTGAGACGGCTGTATCAAGCTTTTCCGAAAAGCCAGTTTCTGGGCCTCTGTTAGCTTTGACGCGAACATGACCCGCCCTGTGGTCGCATCATAGGTTGTGCCCACAAGATCGTAATCTCGGCCTTTGTACACGGCGCGAGATTGCATTCTCGCGCCCTCTTGTTGGAGGCTTCGTAATCTAGCGATGGGATGTTCGAGAAGATCAACAACGTCGTCCTGATAGGCTGACCCTCGAAGTATGCATGCGGTAAACGCTCTGAAACGCCCGGACCATCGTTGAAAACCCGAGGCGAAATGAAAACAGTCGCCGTATCGCAATAAGGAAGCTGTCATCGAAATTCGCAGAGGATCGGCGCTGTTTGGTTCGTAGCCGACCCCGTAAGGAATGACAATCGCCGAATATCGTCGGGCGGTTGGATCGGCTTCGCGCACCATGTAATACCATGTGTTAGCGGAAGCGGCCGGTTCGGCTAAACTAACAAACTGAAACCCGGCGGGAGAACCAAGCTCATTCGCGAAAGAAGTGGAGAAACCCTCGGCCATACGCGAATCGCCCAACACCAGCACCTCTTTCAGACCCGATGGAACGCGCTCCTTTGCGGCTCGCGTGGTTTCCGCGACACGTCCTGCGTATGAATTTGGAGCCAGGATCGAGACATACAATCCGGAGTGAAAGATGATGCCATCCGCGCAAACGAAGACAGCGATTGCGAGGAAGAGATTGCGTCCCACAGGGAGCGGCCGAGGCGACGTAGTTGGCTCCGTTGGAAATGTCGTTCGCGGCCGTCCCGTCGAACTGAGATAGACCGCGAAATACAGAACCGCTGCTAATGCTAGAATCAGTGCCCATCTCGCTACACCTCCCCACAACACCGTGCTTTGCGACGACACGCTCTGGGCGGAGCCAGAAACAATTACCTTCGCGAGTAACGTTCGCCGCTGATCGTCTCCATAAAGTTCGAAAATGTAGCGATGCTCCCTAATCCACGGAGCGACGTGGCTACCTCGCGGGCCCGTTGGCAAAAAGAACAGGCTTCGCGGCATCTTCGGTCACAAATACGAAGCCGGACGATCCTTTGCCTGTATTCCATTGAATCTGCGTGCTGCCATTTCCATTAGTCAGCGTCACGTGCTCAGGTGTTGCTGAGATAACAGGCGCACCTGAAACCGGCTCTAAACTGCTGCCGGACGTATTTTGTTGGAGATTGGCTCCCAGCATGGACGCTGTTCCGGAATAAATCGCTAGAGACGCCACAACAGCGACTAACACAGAACAAACTAAGCGATCGTTCGCGAGCAGTGACGAGTTGTGCAACTCTCGCTGCACACGGTTACCCACTTTGCCTGTCAACTGCGGTGCCCCATTCACGCGTGATGATTTCGTTCAGTTTTAAACAGGCGCAACAAGAGCTACCCGCACACCTGCGAGCCTCATAATTGCACATCCATGAACCGCGGCTGGGTGGTTCGCGAGCTTTCTATGGGATCGCGGTGTGTGAAACTCGCCCCAATCAACAATCCGACGAACGCTCCTGCAATATCCAGGAAGACATCGCGGACTGACGGCGTGCGCGACTTAACGAATGTCTGATGAAATTCGTCGCTCATGGCGAAAAGTGCGCAGCCCAGCAGAACTGCGCCAAAACACATGGTCGCTTTCGTCCGGAGAGCCGGAAAGCTGCGGAGCGCACGCCACAGCAGAAACGCCAGAATCGCATATTCGGTGACGTGCGCGCATTTGCGGACGACGACAAGAATAATCCACATTGTGTCCGGGGACATTCCCGGGTTCAACCAGAGCAAAGAGGGAGCAATATGACGCGACGTGTGCTCGGAAGACATGAGGCTGGTCGAGCCGACAAACATCACGCCGAGCCAAATCAGCAGCGGCAGCCAATACTTAAGGAAGCGTCGCATTTCGGTTGTGGGACGTGTGTATCAGCCACGAAAATAGATGGCGTTTCACAGAAACGCCCTACAAATTTAGCGATCTGAAATCCGCAATCCGAAATCCCAAATCCGAAATTGGCGCCCCCCTGGCCTTCCGCCCTATTTTCATGCAGCGGATCTGGGGCGGACGGCGGCTTGAATCGAAATACCGAAAACAACTGCCGCCGAACACAAAAATTGGCGAGTCATGGGAAATTGTAGATCGTCCCGAAGCATCGAGCGTGGTGGCAGGCGGCCCGCTCAAAGGCAAAACCCTACATGAACTGTGGACGCAGCAGCGACAAACGATTTTCGGCGATGTTGCCGCCACGCCGCGCTTTCCGCTGCTCGTCAAACTTCTCGATGCGCACGAGAAACTGTCTCTGCAAGTGCACCACCTGAACGAGCCGCCGCCCGACTGGGCGGCGAGCCAAAAACAGAATTCTGGTACGTTGCCGAGGCCGATCAGGACGCCGAATTGTTTCTGGGATTTCGTGACCAAATCACGCGCAAGGAGTTCGAAGACGCCTTGCGCGACGGAACAGTGGCCGATCACATCCATAGGATTCGAGCAAAAATCGGTGACGCCGTATTTCTGCCGGCAGGACGTCTTCACGCCCTCGGTGCCGGCAATCTGTTGATCGAAATCCAGCAAAACAGCGACACCACGTATCGTGTCTTCGATTGGAACCGCATCGATCCCGTGACCGGTAAGCGGCGAGAGTTGCATGTCGAGCAAGCGCTAGAGTGCATTGATTTCAATGACGTTGCGCCAGCGCTGATCAAACCCGATGGGGAACTCCTCGTTAAAAACAATCTGTTTGAAATCCAAAAATGGAATCTCGATGAGCCGCGCGAGGGTTCGCCGTTCGGGCAATTCGCAATTATTTGTTGTCTCACCGGAAACCTTAGCTGCGCAGATGTTGATTTTGCGCCAGGAGAAATTTTTCTATCGCCGGCCGATTTGGAGAACCGGCAACTAAAGCCACTCGCGCCTCAAACGAGTCTGCTGCGCGTCACCATTCCGAACTGCAGCGACGCTCTCTGAACGCCAAACTTAACGGCGGGCATAGACGCACCGCGATATTCAGACCTGAATCCAATCGTGCTGGATAATCCTCCGATTCTTGACCGGCAATACATTGATTTTCTGCGGTGATTTTTCGGCCTGCGGCATGGACACGATGAAGGTGCCGGCTCCACATAACGAGAAGCAGAGAATAACGATCACGACCCCGAGTATCCGGCTCACACGGGGTTCCGAATCTACCGCTTTTCTTCAGCCGGAATGCTGCCCTAAGCGCCGTAGGTAAGTAAAGCTGTAAATTCCGGTGTTGTGCCCATCTGTCCATCGGGGCTGCAGGGCATAACCGCCGATAAGATCGAATCCGACAAGCTCGAAGCTCTGATCGGTGTAGCTCACGTGCGGACGTGTTATGTGACCGAGCACATCGGGCTCGCCGCCGCAAGCAGCGCACGGGCATGCGCGACGCAGCATCTCGAGCTTTACAAAGGATTCGGTGCTGTCGCTCCAATGAATGGCGAGCTCATTTCCAATCTGCTGAATGTTTGTCGGTTCAAGACGCATAGCGTTAAATTTCACGAGCCCGACCCGTAGATCAATTCCCGCGATACTCAATCGTCGACTTAGGGCTGAATGAAAGACAGGCTCAGCTTGTCTTGGACGTCACCCTTCCCAGCCTGACGAAAACAGATCGACCAACAATCTACCGATCGGCCGAGTCAGGCCAGATGGCTGACTTCCGATTTGCGCTCGCGTTCTCCGAAAATCGCCGTCCCCACTCGCACCAGCGTTGCGCCTTCTTCAACGGCGATCCAGTAATCTTGAGTCATGCCCATTGAAAGCTGGGCAAGATCAACCCGAAATTCCGTCTGCAGGGAATCTCGAAACTCGCGAAGTTGGACAAAGTATTTCCGGGAAGCTTCCACTTCTTGAGCGATCGGTGGAATGCACATCAGACCGAGGATCGACAATCGCGGCAGCGCGAGCAGCGAGTCCAGTTCCGTACACAGTTTTTCCGGTGCAAAGCCGAACTTACTCCCCTCACCTCCCACGTTGACCTCCAGCAAGACGCGCGGATGTAATCCTTCTTCCTGTGCGATCCGGTTTATCTCTTCCGCCAGTGCAAGCGAATCAACGCTGTGTATGATTTCAAATAGCGGCAGCGTGTGACGCACTTTGTTTTTTTGTAGATGCCCGACGAAATGCCAGCGGACGTTCGAAGGCAGCTCGGCAATCTTCCGGCGCGCTTCCTGCACACGGCTTTCCCCGATCGTCTGCCCGGCCTCGATCGCCTCGCGAACTTTCTCGGCTGGGTGGGTTTTTGTTATTGCAACCAGCTCGATCTCTTCGACCGGGCGACCAGCCTTCGCAGCCGCTTGCGCCATCTGTTCGCGCACACGCTGGAGGTTCTCGGCAATCGAATTCATGCAGGACTGTAGGGCAGGCGCTCCGCCTGCCAATCCAAATCAATGAAAGGCGTTTCCACTTTGCGCCCCATGTCGTGTGGCGGACTGGCCGCTTTCGCCAAGGCTACGACGCGCCAGGGAGACTGACGCTCTTTGAAGTCGCGTATTATTTGCTCGCCAATCGCTCCGCAACAGCGCCGAGATTGCAACCAATCATTCGACACGAATATCGATCTTGCGGCGCGCACGCATCCGATGCTGAAGCATGTTTCATTATATGCGATCTGCGCTGTAAATCCCCGATCAACGAGTTTTGGATTGCCACCGGACGGGAACATTCCAAATCTTCGCGACATGATTACTAAAAACATCGGCATGCTTCTGCTCGCGATTTATCTCATAGCGGTTGGGGTTGTCACGCTCACTGGTCTTGGTATCGGCATTATCACTGGTGTGCTGGCATTGCTCGCGGGAATCTTTATTCTGATCGGGCGTTAGACCATCCGAGGTCAGCCGAGCAATTCAATCATTTGCCTGGCGAGCTTGGGTCCGATGCCGCTTTCTTCGTGCTTGAAGTAGACGAAAGCGTCGTTCCAAGTTGGCCTTTGATCGCGGACGAAATCAGTCCAGCGTTCGACATCTGATGCCCCGTAATCTTCGCGGCGAAGGCGAAGATAACCATAGTCGGCGGTTGTTTCTTCGGAGTCGCAATTGTATCAGTGTCGGCGATGCAAAGTGCGATGTTTCGGGATTTCAGTAACTCGAAAATTTCATCGTCGAACCATGACTCGTGGCGGAATTCAAACGCTCCGCGCATATCCGGAAATTCGCGCAGGAATGAACTCAGCACGTCCACATCTTTTTTGAAGGTTGGCGGAAGCTGAAACAGCACCGGGCCAAGTCGGTCGCCAAGACCGTGATGACTTTGCAGAAGTATTCGAGTGTATCGGAACAATCGCGCAGCTTCACCAGTGAGTGATTTTCTGCGGAGCCTTCAGAGCGAATCGAAATTCTTCGGGCGTTTGCGTTTTCCAATTCTCGATCGTTTTCTGCGCGGGAATTCATGAAACGTGTAGTTGATCTCGGTCGTGGCGAATCGCTCAGCGTAGAACGGCAGCATCTTCGCCGTAGGCAGATCTTCGGGATAAAAGTTCCCTTTCCACTCCAGTCCTGGAATACCAGAAGTGCCGATCCAGAGCTTCATATTACGCTTTCAGGCCAAACCACCCGTTGTGCAAAACCAAAACAAAACGCACTGGCAAGCATCCCCACGGCATACTCAATCCAAATCGGGATAAAGCGGCAAGCGCCCTGAATTCTCCGATTTAGGGAACAGAGGGCAATTATCATCGCCGCAATTCCACTAAAGGAGAAAACATAAAAAAATACTGTTGAGCATTGCTTTGGCGTTTCTGGCGCCCTTTACGTGGGCACAAGTCTCGGAGACTACCACTACGACGACTACGAATGACGCCAACGGAACGATCACAGAATACACTCCGGACAGCGCAATCGTATCAGGGAGACCAGTGGGTAGGAATTCCGATATCGCTTCGGCAAAACAGTCACCTACGTGACGCGGAGCGGCCGCGTGCTGGATACAGAGACTGTGAAAACCAGGATCAAAGTAGGTCTTCCCGTCCGATGCATTTCCTCTGGAACTGGCGACAACATGGTCGTGGACCGTGTGATCGTTGACGAGGATTAATCATCTAGTCCCGTTCGTCTCAAACGCGCCTTTCTGTTTCGCCCAACGGGCGGTAGCAAAGACGCGTTTTTATCTTGGCTCAAGCGGCGGCCCCGATGACTCACACTTTGTGCCGCAGCGGGCTGAGTGCGGATGTGAGTTTTTGCAGTCCCAGTTCCAATCGTGTCTTCACTGTTCCAAGCGGAGCGTGAGTTACAGCGGCAATCTCTCTATGGCTCAGTCCATTGAAGAAAGCCAACTCGACCGCTTCGCGTTGAAACCGAGGTAATGCCCGGATGCTTTTATTCAAAAACTTTCGGAGATCGTTTAGAATAAGTTTTTCAGAGCCCTCGCGACGCGGAGTTTGTGATTCCTGGATTACGCGTTCCTCATAGCGCTCGCGAGCACGAGAATAAGCCTGACGCCTGCGCAAGCGGTCGATAAGCGCGCCGGGCAATAGTGACCATCCACCCGAGTGGTTTTCCGGCGTTGGGTGAATAACGACCCGCTTCGTCCCAGACTTGGAGAAAAATTTCCTGCAAGACATCATCGGCATCGCCTTCTTCATGAATGACGCCATCTATCGTGGCTCGCAGTCTTTTGCTGTACCGCCCATACAATTCAGCAAGCGCTTCGTGACGCCGGCTCGAGATATGTTTCATCAACACTTCATCCGGAGCCGATGCGATTCCAGGCTGATCAAGAGTAGACCCAATCATACTCGACAGGCCTGCACTCGCAGCGTTGAGTCAGGCGCGCGGCGTTCCCGCTTTTTTGTTACACCGTCCCGCCAATTCGTTTCAGCCCCGCGGGTGGCCCGCGGCGCTAGGTACATCCGCCGATGCGGCGTCGATGTGCATCCCAGAGTGGGACGACGAAACTTTCAATCTTCTCCCACGTAAGCGACACATATCCACTTGCCGGCCCTTGAACTTTCTGCCGCAAACGACCCAGATGCGCTGGTTTTCGAGTGAATTCCACCTTCTGAGGAAATCGCCTGCGCGCAGGATCGAAAGCCGATCGTCGAGTTTCAGATGAGCGATCATAACGCAAAGAGAC
>CAVZLJ010000003.1:0-656411 GCA_963776065.1 uncultured Verrucomicrobiae bacterium
GGCCAGCTGTTGGCGGGCGTTGGCGACGTTGCCGCTGGTGATCGCCGCCTGCACATTGGCGGCTTCTTGGTCGAGTCACGTTCAGCGCGTCGGTGGCGCTCTGTGCCGGTCCGGCCAGCGTCGACGGGACGTTGGTGACGAGCTGTTGGCTGAGGCCGACCGTGCGCTCGAGCGTCGAGCGAAGTTCGCCGAGATCGTTCGTGAGGTCGGTCACGCGCTCGCGCGGTGGTGGCGTCGGAGCCGGACAGCGCTTGGTCGGCGGCGTGAACTGCATCGGTGGCCGTGCTGAACACGTCGCCGAGGGGCCGGGCGGCCTGCTGCCCCTGGTTCACGATCGAGGCCAGGATCTGGCTGTTGATCTCGTCGACGGCGAGACGCGACGCGAAATCGATGGCCGTCTGCTCGACCGGGTCGAGTTGTGTGTGCATGATCGTGATCGGCGCCTGCTTGCCCGAGAGCACCGTGCCGAGGGGATCAGCGGGGAACGCGACCACCACGTCGACGTCGCCCTTTCGCAGACGGGCCTCGGCGGCGTTGACATCCGTCGTCGAACCGACGTACTGCACGTAGTGTCCGAGGTCGGCGGCGTACGCATCTCGACCCGTCCCTGAAGGGACTCCCCGGCGGAATGACGAAGAGGGTGCGGTACGGATCGGGCGAGCTCTTGTAGCCCAACCCGAAGGCCACCAGGATGAGGAACGGGCCGAGCACGAGCATGAGGATCAGGCGCGGTTGGTCCCGATGTCGATGCTCTCTTTGCGGAACAGCCGACGGTTGGCGACCGCGGCGGAGGGTGAGGGTGGTCACGCGTGGGTCTCCGCGCGGCGTTGGCCGCCTCCATGATCGACACGAAGATGTCGTCGTAGCTCGGTGTCAACTGCTCGACCGCGACGGCTCCGATGTCCATCTCCCGCACCACGTCGAGGAGCCGCGGGGTGTCCATGGTCGCGTCCTGGGCGTCGCACGCGAGCACCGTCGGCGGTGCGGTCGACCCGCGCCGCGAACGACTCGGTGCCGAGCTTGGCGATCTCCTCGGGCGTGAACCAGCCCCGCTCCGGGCGGAGGTCGACGATGTCACCGCCGAACGCTCGGCGTCGAGCTCCTCGGGCGGAGCGAGCGCCACCACGCGCCCGTTGGCCATCACGGCGACGACGTCGCAATCGGCCGCCTCGCCGACGTACTGCGTGGAGACGATGAGCGTCCGGCCTTCGTCACGCAGCTGTCGGAAGCGTTGCCAGAAGCGTTCCCGCAGGATCGGGTCGATGCCCGCGGTCGGCTCGTCGAGGAAGACCAGCTCCGGATCGTGCACAAGCGTTTCAGCCAGCGCCAACCGGCGCTGCATGCCGCCGGACGTCTTTCGCGCCAGCTTCGTGCGGTCGGCAGTCAGCTCGACGAACTCGAGTATCTCCCGCAGCCGCCGGCGGCGTCCTCGTCCTTTGACGCCGTAGAGGTCGCCGCGAAGCGCAGGTTGTCGATGACCGAGAGGTTCGGGAAGAGGGCGGGTAGCTGCGGCATGTAGCCGATTCGGGCCCGTTGCGCGGTAAACGTGCTGGGCTCCGTGCCCAGCACGCAGATCTCGCCGGCATTCGGTTCGTGAATGCCGACCAGCGCTCGGATGAGCGTCGTCTTGCCGCATCCACTCGGACCGATGAGGCCGACGATCGTGCCCGCCTGCACGTCGAGGTCGATGCCGTTCAGCACCATCTGGGAGCCGAAGCGGCGCGTGATGCCGCGGACAACGACGACGGGGGCGTTCGGATCGGGCGTCACATTCCCTCCCCGCGAGGTGCTTAACCGCGAGCCGGCGTTCACGTGCGGTTCGTTCCCCGGTCATCACCCTGTCGTTAGCGTCGCGAGGCGTGACGGTGCTGACGAACATTCAGGTCGAACGAGACGACGAGGCGTTGATCGTGTCGTGGGTCGCGACGGACGTGGCGCGGAAGTGGATCTCGGTATCGGGCCCACACCCGACGCCGCCACCCACGTCCATCTCCGTTCGGTGCCCGTCAGCGAGGCATCCGTGCGTCTCGACGGACTCGGTCCGGTCCGACAGTACGTGTCGATGCGGGTCGATGGGAGTGTCGTCGTCCTGGCCGCCGAGCGGCGGGTGCCGTTCGAGGGCATCCAGAACTTCCGCGACCTCGGCGGCTACGCCACGACCGACGGCGGCACCGTGCGCTGGGGCCAGCTCTTCGCGCCGACGCCCTGCACAAGCTGACGGCCGTCGACCTCGGCGCCTTCGACGCTCTCGGCGTGCGCCGCGGTCTACGACTTGCGGGGCGACGCCGAGCGCACGGAGTTCCCGGAGCCGTTCGAGTCGATCCATCTCGCGATCACCGGACGGCCGGACGGCGAGGGCGTGCCGCCCCTCCTCCCGACATGTCGGCGGCTGACGGTGAGCCATGCTGCGAGACATGTACGTCGGCACGCTGATCCACAGCGCCGGCAAGTTCGGCCGGCTCTTCACCGACTTGGCCGACGCGGAACGGCTGCCGGCCGTGTTTCATTGCCACGGTGGCAAGGACCGCACCGGGATCGTGGCGGCGCTGCTCCTGCTCGCCTTCGGCGTCGACCGCGAGACCGTGCTCGACGACTACGAGGCGACGACCCGTTACCGCACGATCGTCCACCAGCAGGACAGCCTGGCCAAGATCCTGGCCTCCGGTGTGTCCCCCGAGGCCGCCGCGGCCGTGCTCGGCCGCACCCGCTGGGCCATGGCCGCCGCCGTCGATGCGATCGACGACGAATACGGCGGCATCGAGCGCTATCTCACGACGACGGTCGGGCTGTCGCCGGTCACTGTGGACGCGCTGCGCCGGTTGCACGTGGCGCACTGACGGCGTCGCCGCACCGCTGCTCCATCGCGATCCACGACGCCCCACCCACCGAATCGGTAGGTAGGGCGTCGCGAATCGTTCCCGTCAGACCGAGGCGGGCTCCCGCTCGTCGCGCATCACGAAGCCGCGGTAGTTGTCGGCGACGATCTCGTCGCACTCCTGGCGATACACGCCGACGCCGCCGATGTACGGCATCAACACCCGCGGCTTGCCGGGCACGTTCGAGCCCATGTACCAGGAGTTGGCCAGCGGATACAGCGTGGCCGTTGCCCACCTCGTCGTTGTGCTCGACCCAGAAGTCCTCGGCCTCCTGCGTCGGCTCGATGGAGGCTTTGTGGTCCTCTCGCATGCGCACGGCGCAGTCCGCCACCCAGTCGACGTGCTGCTCGATCGAGATCATCATGTTGGAGAACACCGACGGGCTGGCCGGCCCGGTGATGGTGAACAGGTTCGGGAAGCCGTGCACCATGAGTCCGAGGTAGGTGCGCGTGCCGTTCTTCCACTTCTCCTTCAGGGTGAGCCCGTCCTGCCCCTCGATGTCGACCGCCACCAGCGCACCGGTCATGGCGTCGAACCCGGTGGCGAATACGATGGTGTCGAACTCGAACTCTTCGTCGCTCGTGCGGATGCCGTGGGCGTGATCTCCACCGAGCGGCGTCCGGCGCAGGTTGACGAGCCGGACGTTGTCCCGGTTGTACGTCTCGTAGTAGCCGGTGTCGAGGCACGGGCGCTTGGTGCCGAGCGGGTGGTCGAACGGGCAGAGGTCCTCTGCCGTCTGCGGGTCGTTCACGATCGCGCGGATGCGCTCGCGGACGTACTCGCAGGCGGTGTCGTTGGCTTCTTTGTTGGTCAGCAGGTCGTTGAAGGCCAGCAGCATGCCGACGAGGTTCCCGGACTCCCACCCCACCTTGTACACGGCGTCGCTCTTCTTGGTCGCCTCCAACGCCGACTTCGTCGGCTCCTCGGCGGGAACGCCGAACCCCGATACCCGCGCCGCCGCGCGATGGGCGGGTAGATGGCCTTCATGGCGTTGATCTCGTCGGCCGAGAGGGGCCGATTGCCGGCGGGCATCGTGAAGTTCGGCGTCCGCTGGAAAACGGTGAGGTGGGCGGCCTGCTCGGCGATGATCGGGATGGACTGGATGCCCGAGGAGCCAGTGCCGATGACAGCGACACGCATGCCCGTGAAGTCGACGCCCTCGTGGGGCCAGTGTCCCGTGTGATATGTCGGGCCTTGGAAGCTGTCGACGCCGGGCATCTCGGGCAGCTTCGACTGCGACAGGCACCCCGAGGCCATCACGTAGAACTGGGCCGAGACCGTGTCGCCTTTCGACGTCGCGATCGTCCACCGGCATTCGGCGTCGTCCCACACGGCCTGGTCGACGCTCGTCTGGAACTCGATGTCCTTGCGCAGGTCGAACCGGTCGGCGACGTGATTGGCGTACCTGAGGATCTCCGGCTGGGGTGAGTATCGCTCGCTCCAGATCCATTCCTGCTCGAGATCGGCATCGAAGGAGAAGGAGTAGTTGAGGCTCTCCACGTCGCAGCGGGCACCCGGATAGCGGTTCCAGTACCACGTGCCGCCGACGCCGTCGCCGCGCTCGAAGACCTTGGCCGAGAACCCGAGGTTGCGCAGCTTGTACAGCATGTACATGCCGGCGAACCCTGCGCCCACGATCGCGACGTCCAACTCGCGCACGCCCGCGCCGTTCGGTCTCTGACTGCGCCATCTGTACCCCCAGTTCGGTCTGGCCCTCGCGGCCGGCGTGGTGCCGCCGCGTTGATGTCCCGTGCGCCGGCAACCCCACGGTGCCGGCCACGGCGTGTCCGTCGAGCGTATCCAGTCCCCTCGGCCGACGGCGACACGAGTCGAGCCAGGAGCCGCCGCATCGAACCGGCGGCGGCGGCCCGCGAGCGTTGATGCATTGTTCGAGCGGAGCGAGTCAGCTATTCCCAGTATGCAGCACCAGATCCAGGCAAGTCGCGACGCCTTGGATAATTCGGCTGTCTTTATCTCTTCCACCGCGTGCGGTACGGCTGGCCCTCCAAACAACGTTTATGGCTGGGGGCGGGTCGATATCGCGGCGGCCGTAGGGACGCCCGGACCAACTCCAAGCGTTTCGCCCACTCCTGTGTCAAGCGCTACTCCCTGCAGCGCTACGACACCAACACCAACTGCAACTGCGATAGTGACCCCTAGTGATACACCGAGTCCGACGGCCACTGCAACAGCCACAGCGACGGCGACGGCAACAACGACAGCTACAGCTTCGGCCACGCCGACATCGACGCCTACCTCGACGCCGAGACCAACGCCTACGCCGAGGTCTGTGCCGACGCCAAGAGCTCGCCCCACTCCGGTGCCGAGACCATAAAAACAAACGTGGAAATTTCTAGTCTGTCTCGACGTAACGCGGCACGAAAGGGGATCACCGATGATTCGTGCTTTGTGCCCTGCTCAAACGGAGTGACGCACCCTACCCAGAAAGGCGAATGCACGCCTATTTGGCGGGCGCGGGCAGTCCTCTGCACGTCGATTCTCTCACAAGAGTGTTGACGCGATTTTGCCGGTTTGGTACAAAAGCATTCCGGCCAGATTTCACCCAATGAAAAAGAATCCCCCCTCGCAATCCGCCTTCTTTAACGTTCGCGTTTTAATTGCATCCATGCTTTGCCTGTTCGGCGTCTTTGTGGCGCTGATTGGCTCTGGCGCGTTCGCCCAAACAAGGGGTACCAAGGCTCCTCAACAACCTGCTCGGTCGAATGCCGCGCAGGATGCCCCCGGCACACAGACTCCGGACGTCGTGCAGATGGTCGGTCCTGTCCGCCTGGACCAGGATTTGCGAAGCCTGCCTTATGTTGCGCCAAAGAAGGAGTTCGAGCAGAGACGCCTGACGCGCTATCCGTACTTGGATACAGGGAAGACAAGCATCCCGTCAGAATACGGGATCTCCGACCTGAAGTATGTTCAAGCATTGCTCAAGAATCTATGGCGCCCAACCCCGACGATGCCGGGGCCATTGTTGACATTTGAAGGGATAGGCGATTTATGTCTTTGTCAGCCTTCTGACAGTGAGGGCGATGTCGGCCCGAACCATTATATCGAAGCCATCAACCTATCGTTCGAGATCTTTGATAAAGATGGCAATAGCCTGGCGGGCCCGACCACATACAACTCATTCTTTGCCCCTTTAACGGGGACACCTTGCGGGACCGCCGAGAACAACGGCGACCCTTATGTTCTCTATGATCCGTTGGCTGATCGCTGGCTCATAAGCGACTTCGCTTTTCCTACGTTTCCGGGCAGCTCATTCTGGGAGTGCATCGCTGTATCTCAAACTAACGATCCGGTCGGCGGAGGGTGGTTTCTGTATGCACTGCGAGTGGATCCGGTGCACCCAATCCTTCTCGGCGACTACCCAAAGTTCGCGATGTGGAATTCTGGCGGGACCCCAGCTCAAAACGCCTATTTCCTTACGATGAACCTGTTTAGCAGTCCGACCACGTTCAACGGCGTTCGCGTCTATGCGCTCAACCGCTTCAGCATGTTAGGCGGCGGCCCCACGCAGGCAATCGGGATCAACATCCTTGTGTCTGGTTTGGGTGACTCCTATAGCCTGGTTGCAGCTAATCTTCGAACGGGAGATCTGCCGCCCATCGGTAGAGATGAAATGTTACTGGCCGTGGACAGCCCGGCAAGCGGCGGCGTGACCTTGACTACAGTTAAGGGCTGGCTGTTCCATGTCGATTTTAACACCCCGACAAACTCGACTCTTGGCATTGGCATCGACCACTCTCCGAATGCGCAGATCACAGTTAATGGGTTCGTTGATGCCTTCACTAATACATCCGACCTTGTGCCCCAGCAGGGAACGTCGGTAAAACTGGATACCGTGGGCGATAGAATCATGACGCCCGTGGTTTATCAAAATCTCGGTGGCACAGAATCGCTATGGGCGGACCACACCGTAATCGAGAATTATCCGACTGGGCCGACTGCGGTCCGTTGGTATCAATTCGATGTTACCGGCGGCATTTTTCCCGCCACGGCGGTGCAACAACAGAGCTGGGATAATGCTGGCGACGGTTTGTGGCGCTGGATGCCCAGCATAGCCATTGATCAAACTGGAGACACTGTCATAGGTTATTCCACTTCCAGCACGACGATCGTGCCTTCCATTCGGTACGCCGGACGTCTCACCAGTGACTCGCCGGGTGACCTTGCGCAAGGAGAAGGCATCATGTGGCCGGGAGTCGGACCCCAGACTACGGGTTCGGCCTGGGGTGCTTATACGAGGACAGAAGTCGATCCCTCTGATGGCATGACCTTCTGGCATGTCAACCAATATGCCCAAAGCGGCGACTGGCACACGCGCATCGGCAAGTTCGACTTTGTCGGCGGCAGCCCAAGCCCCACCCCATCCTCATCCCCGACTCCAACGCCGACAGCCACAGCGACCTTCACACCTACAGCGACTGAAACACCAACGCCTACAGCTACTGAAACAGCGACGGCTACGCCGACCGTACCTCCGAGTCCGACAGCCACGGCGACCTTCACACCTACAGCGACTGAAACACCAACGGCTACAGCTACTGCGACAGCGACGGCTACGCCGACCGTACCCCCGAGTCCGACAGCCACGGCGACCTTCACGCCCACAGCTACCGCAACACCAACGGCTACAGCTACTGCGACAGCAACTCCAACGGCGACTGTACCCCCGAGTCCGACAGCCACAGCGACCTTTACGCCCACAGCTACCGCAACACCAACGGCTACAGCTACTGCGACAGCAACTCCAACGGCGACTGTACCCCCGAGTCCGACAGCCACGGCGACCTTCACGCCCACAGCTACCGCAACACCAACGGCTACAGCTACTGCGACAGCAACTCCAACGGCGACTGTACCCCCGAGTCCGACAGCCACAGCGACCTTCACGCCCACAGCTACCGCAACACCAACGGCTACAGCTACTGCGACAGCAACTCCAACGGCGACTGTACCCCCGAGTCCGACAGCCACGGCGACCTTCACGCCCACAGCTACCGCAACACCAACGGCTACAGCTACCGCAACGGCAACTCCAACGGCTACGGCTACCACAACGCCATCTGCGACGCCCACCTGCACACCGGGAGGCAGTCCTGGGCCGTGGACGAAGGCCGCTCCAGTAGGGGTTGATCACGACGGCGGGTTTATCGACAGCGATGGCACCGTCGCGTATGAAGGCGGCGGTTACTCGTTCTCGGTCGGAGATAATATCAACGAGTTCGGCCGGTTCGATCCGGTCGCCAACACGTGGACGCCTCTTGCTGCCGTCCCTGATCTGAACAACGGCGCGGCTTCCGCGGTATATGCCCCGAATGTGAACAAGCTCTTCGTCTTCGGCGGTGAAGAGGTCACCTTTGCTACAGTGGTTAATACGACGCGCATCTACGACATTGCCACCAACACCTGGAGCACCGGGGCGCCGATGCCTGATGTGCGCGCCTTCATGGCTTCAGGCTATTTCAACGGCAAGATCTATTTGGTGGGCGGGTATTCGACAGGCAATGTCGACCCGTCATTTGGCCAGATATGGGTGTATAACCCGGTAACGAATACATTTAATACGTCGCGTGCAAGCATGCCGGCCACCTTGGGAGGGGCGGGTTTTGGGATTATCAACGGACATATCTACGTCGCTGGTGGCCGCAACATCGATAACACCAACTTAGACACGTTGTACGACTACGACATTGCGACCGACACGTGGACGCAGCGCGCTAATCTGCCCACTGGGGTCAACGTCCCCGGCTCGGCCGTGATCGGCGGTAAGCTGTGGGTATTCGGTGGCGGCAATCCCTTCCTCGGTTCGACCGCAATGCCTTTAACCGGGAAGAAGGGCGTGCGAGTTCCCGATACCACGAACATTCTGCAGGTCTATGATCCGGTTAGCGACAGCTGGACCAGTGGGCCGTCCCTGAACCAGCAGCGTTCATTCCCTGCCGGGACAGATGTGGGAAATACAGCAGTAGTAGTGGGTGGACTTATCGGCGCTAACACAACGACGTCAGTAGAGATTAACGTCAGTTCCGGAGGATGCGGGAGTCCTACCCCTACGGCGACACCAACTGCCACATTCACGCCGACACCTACACCCACGCCAACGGCAACGTCGACCCCCACGGCGACTTCGACGCCAAGACCGACGCCTACGCCGAGGCGTGCGCCGACGCCAAGAGTTCGTCCCACTCCGGCGCCGAGACCATAGAAATTTTCGCAACCGCGAAATTTCCAGCGTGCCCCGCCGTAGCGTCGCAAAGGCGGTTCGCTCCTGAACGGTGCTCCTGGGTCGGCTCGCACGGAGTGACCCGCCCATCTGTAAACGTGAATGCGCGCCTATTTGCTGGGGCGGGCAGTCTTCTCCACGCCGATTTTCTCAAAATAGTGTTGACACATTTTTGCGGTTTCAGCTACAAGGGCGTTCCACAGATGTAACCCAGCGTGTCGACGACGGCACCGCTCAGTCCAAAATTCATCCAATGAAAAAGAAATCCGCTTCGCACTCTGCCTTCTTCAATGTCCGCGTCTTAATCGGACTGTTCATAGTCCTGTCCGGCGTCGTTCTGGCGCTGATTAGCCTTGGAACGTTCTCAGGGCTTACTGCCAGCTCCGCACAAGCGCAGCAAAACCACAAAATTATCAACGTCCGGGGCCTTCCTCCGGGGTTTGACTGTGCCACGATTCACGAGAAGGGCATCGACAGGATGGAGGGTCTTCGGGCTGGACTCATCATGATTGCCTGCGGCGAGGCAACGGGTGGTTCAGCTTCACCTTACCCTGCCTTTACCCAGCTTCTCAATAAACTGACCGCCCCGCTGGCATATGGCGCCACGGACGTTGACCTGGTCACCGGCACCGAAACTTCTCCACACATTATTCAATCGGAGACCTACAGTACGGCTAACCCGGATAACCCCAACCAGATTTGCGTCGCTTTCAATGACTCCCGAGGCGCAGCCGGTAGTAACTTCTCTGGCGTATCGTGCTCCACCGACGGTGGCACCACCTTCACCCGCGTCACCAACGCCAGTGGCCAAAGCCCATTTTCGAATACTTTTGGCGACCCTGTTATTCTTTATAACAAGCCGACTCAGACTTGGTTTACGGTCTGGCTGGATGGGAACGGGAGCTGCACATTGGGCGGGTACAAGTCGAGCAATCCTTCGGATCCAAATAGCTGGACCCATTTCTGCGTGCACACCAACGGCAGCGACGACCGGGAATCTGGCTGGGCCGACAACAATCCGTCATCTCCGTTTTTCGGGCGGATGTACGTTTCATGGAACAACTTCAGTCTTGGCAGCGGCGCTCTCCAGGTCACCTTCTCTACTGATAACGGCGCAACGTGGCACGCCCCGGTGACAGTGATCAATTCCGGTTTTATTCGCGATGTCCAGATCACCGGTGATCTGTCAGGCAACGGGACCATCTACATTGCTGGAATGGATGAGGGTGGTGGTGGCTTCCCGCACAACGACACCAATAAAATTTTCAGGTCTACGGACGGCGGCAATACGTGGAACAATACATACACCGGCAGCCCGTTCGCGGGCCCGGGCGTGCAAGCTTGCAGCGACAACCCGTATTTCACCTGCATGTTTCCTGACCAGGGTGGGTTCTGGCGACACGAGGGTTGGGGTGAACCTGCGGCGCTCAACGGCGTTGTTCACCTGGTCTATGCCCAGCACGGCACTGGTACTGATCCTGGCGACGTCTTTTACATTCGCTCCACTGACAGCGGTGTGACCTTTGGCGCGCCGTTGAAGTTGAACACCGATTCCACGACGCGTCCTCAGTGGCAGCCTAACCTTTCGGTCAGCCCGGGTGGAACTGTTTTTGCCACGTGGTATGACGCGCGAGAGAGCACCAGTTGTGCGAAGGGTAACCCGGGCGTCCCATGCTACAGAATGTGGTCGCGCAAGTCCACCGACAACGGCGCAACCTGGCTCGCTGACATGACCTTCAGCGATGTGGTCGCACCCCTGCCAGGACAAAGCGACCCGAATATCGTGACGGGCTACGCGGGCGATTACGACTATGGCTCTGCGTTGCTCGCCAAACATGTGACATCATGGGATGACGGGCGCGTGACTATCGCCGCCGCATCCCAGCAGGATACCTTCTTCGACCAGGAGCCGGCCGGTGGCGGTGGGACTCCAACTCCTACTCCTACGGCTTCACCAACGTCGACACCTGCTTGCACACCAGGGTGGTCGGCAGGCGCCAACCTGCCAAGCGTCGGCGTTCGCTTGGTTGGAGTTTATTTCCCTGGGAACGGGAAGTTTTATGCCATGGGCGGACGCTCTTCCGACGTCGCAGGCGGCGATTTCACTCATCCGTTTGAATATGATCCCAGCAGCAATACCTGGGCTACCAAAGGGGCTACTTATCCGGACAACCAGGTCAACAACATGGCTTGCGGTGTGCTAATCCAATCAGGAACGCCATACATCTACTGTGTGGGTGGCTCGGCAGCTGGACAGACGACTGCGACTGCGCGCGTGTTTCGCTACAACCCCGCTACCGACACCATTGAGACGCTCGGCGCTCAAGACAACTGGCCGGGCGATGCCGGAGGTACGATCCTGCCCGGTGGGTTCGCAGGGGTTGACAATAAGCTATACATACTGGGCGGCTTCAACATTAACGTAGCTTCTACCAACCAGATCTGGCAGTTTGATCCGACTGCCGCAGTAGGTGCCAAATGGTTACAGCAAGTGAACACGCCGGTTGCGATCATGTATGCGCCCACCTGCGCGATAAATGGCATGATCTATGTGGGAGGCGCATCAGATTTCCAAGGTGGCTTGGTAGTGGACACGACCAACTCATTCAGTTTTGATCCTGCCAGCGGCACTATTGGCAGCATAGCAGCCATACCCAGGGCCACAGGCGAGACACGAGCCTTGAGCTTCAATGGGCTGATGTTAGTGATGGGCGGCGGCCGGGTAGCGCCCAATCCATCGAACGAAGTGGACATTTACGATCCAGGCAGTAACGCTTGGACAACTGGCTCGCCGGTTTCGGCGTTCACCACTGCGCGGCGCAATTTCCCCACTGACACCAACGGAGCCGACCACATCTGGCTGTCGGGCGGGTACGCATCTGACGGTATAACTCTCCTGGACTCAACAGAAGTGTTCTGCCAGCAGGGAGGGGCAACCCCAACTCCAACGGCAACGCCTACGGTGACGGCGTCGGCTACGCCAACAGCGACGGGAACGCCATCGCCCACGCCCACCTGCACAGCAGGAGGCAGTCCAGGGCCGTGGACGCAGGCCGCTCCGGTGGGGGTTGACCACTACGGCGGGTTCATGGATAGCGATGGCACCTTCGCCTATGAGGGTGGGGGTTACTCCTTCTCCGTCGGGGATAACACCAATGAGTTTGGCAAGTTCGACCCGGTGGCCAATGTTTGGACGTCGCTTGCTCCGGTGCCGGATGTGATCAACGCGGAGGCTTCCGCGGTGTATGCACCGAATGTGAACAAGCTCTTCGTGTTCGGTGGCGACAGTCCCAACTCGGGCATAGTGGTAAATACGACGCGCATTTACGACATTGCCACCAACACGTGGAGTAGCGGGGCGCCGATGCCTGATGTGCGCGCGTTCATGGCTTCGGGCTATTTCAACGGCAAGATCTACCTGGTTGGAGGATATAACACAGGCAACGTCGATCCGTCTTTTGGACAGGTATGGGAGTATGACCCGGTAGCGAACACCTTTAATACATCGCGGACGAGCATGCCGGCCACATTGGGAGGTCCAGGTTTCGGGGTGATCAACGGGCACCTGTATGTTGCTGGCGGGCGCGACATCAATAACACGAACCTGAGCACGTTGTATGATTACGACATTGCGGCCGACACGTGGACGCAGCGGGCGAATCTGCCCAGTGGGATCAATGTGCCGGGTTCGGCGGTGATTGGTGGCAAGCTGTGGGTATTCGGCGGTGGCAATCCCTTTGCTAACGGTTCTGGGGCAGCGCCTGTGTCGGCGAAGAAGGGACTGGGAGCGTGGCTGAAGCGGCTGTTCCGGCCCGATACGACAAACGTCCTGCAGGTGTATGATCCGGTGAGCGACAGTTGGAGCAACGGGCCGTCTCTGAACACGCAGCGGTCGTTCCCTGCGGGAACCCACGTAGGCGAGACAGCAGTGGCAGTGGGCGGGTATGACGGCAGTAACACGACTACGTCGGTAGAGATCAACGTCACTTCCGGAGGGTGCGCGAGCCCCACCCCTACGCCTACAGGAACACCGTCAGCGACGCCTACCTGCACACCTGGGGGGAGTCCAGGGCCGTGGACGCAGGCCGCTCCAGTGGGGGTTGACCATTACGGCGGGTTCATGGATAGCGACGGCACCTTCGCCTATGAGGGTGGGGGTTACTCCTTCTCAGTCGGCGATAACACCAATGAGTTTGGCAAGTTCGACCCGGTGGCCAATGTTTGGACGTCGCTTGCTCCGGTGCCGGATGTGATCAACGCGGAGGCTTCCGCGGTGTATGCACCGAATGTGAACAAGCTCTTCGTGTTCGGTGGCGACAGTCCCAACTCGGGCATAGTGGTAAATACGACGCGCATTTACGACATTGCCACCAACACGTGGAGTAGCGGAGCGCCGATGCCCGATGTGCGCGCGTTCATGGCTTCGGGCTATTTCAACGGCAAGATCTACCTGGTTGGAGGATATAACACAGGCAATGTCGATCCGTCTTTTGGACAGGTATGGGAGTATGACCCGGTAGCGAACACCTTTAATACATCGCGGACGAGCATGCCGGCCACATTGGGAGGTCCAGGTTTCGGGGTGATCAACGGGCACCTGTATGTTGCTGGCGGGCGCGACATCAATAACACGAACCTGAGCACGTTGTATGATTACGACATTGCGGCCGACACGTGGACGCAGCGGGCGAATCTGCCCAGTGGGATCAATGTGCCGGGTTCGGCGGTGATTGGTGGCAAGCTGTGGGTATTCGGCGGTGGCAATCCCTTTGCGGGTTCGAGCGCGTTGCCAAAAGTCGGCAGTAGCATTGACCGGCCCGATACGACAAACGTCCTGCAGGTGTATGATCCGGTGAGCGACAGTTGGAGCAATGGGCCGTCTCTGAACACGCAGCGGTCGTTCCCTGCGGGAACCCACGTAGGCGAGACAGCAGTGGCAGTGGGTGGATATGACGGCAGTAACACGACTACGTCGGTAGAGATCAACGTCACTTCCGGAGGGTGCGCGAGCCCGACTCCTACGGCGACGCCAACTGCCACATTCACGCCGACAGCAACCGTGACGCCCACCGCTACGTTCACGCCAACAGCAACTGCGACGGCAACAGCGACAGCGACAGCGACAGCAACGGCAACAGCAACAGCAACAGCTACGGCAACAGCTACGGCTACGGCGAGTCCGACTGCAACCGCGACGGAAACACCGCGGCCTACCCCGACGCCAAGGCCGCGTCCGACGCCTGCGCCGAGACCATAGAAACTCTCGCAACGTGAAAATTTCCTTCGTGCCTCGCCGTAGCGAGGCACGAAGGCAGATCACTCGTGACCTTGTTCTCTGAGCCGGCTAGTACGGAGTGACGAGCCCACCTGCAAACGCGAGTGCGCGCCTATTTGGTGGTAGGCGCAGGCAAGTCCTCTGCACGCCGATTTTCTCAAAATAGTGTTGACACGTTTTTGCCGGTTGGGTACAAAGGCGTTCCACTGTTGGAACCCGGGGAATTGACAAACGCCTGGAGAAATCACGTCGCTGCGCCTTACCGCGGGTCGACGACAATGCAACTGAGGCCAAACTTCATCCAATGAAAAAGAAATCCGCTTCGCAATCCGCATTCTTCAAACTTCGTCTTCTGCTGGGCGTCCTGCTGTGCTTTGCGGGAATCACAATCGTCCTGCTGGGGCAGCCGCGAACGCCCTCTGCGCAATCGGGCAATTCACATCCGATTGTGCAGACCCAATTTCGCGGAGTCATGCCGGTAGTGAAGTTCGATATCTCGCCGCCGCTGCGCGACATGAAACCCCTGCCGTGGAAGCAATGCACGCTGCGCGAGAACGAAGACCGCGATATCTTGGCGCACCTGGCGCCCCTTGGTCCGGTAGTGCCCGACCCCGTTGTGCAACGGGTGCTCGGCAAAATTGGAATACCGGGACCGATTATCAGTTTCGATGGGAACAGCAACCTGTGCGGTTGCTCGCCGCCAGACCCCAATGGAGCGGTCGGTCCCAATAACGTGGTGACGATGGCCAACCTGCATTTCCAAATCTTCGACAAGAGCGGGAATTCGCTTTTTGGTCCGGCAGCAAACAACACCCTTTGGTCGGGATTCGGCGGGGACTGCCAGACCGATAATGCTGGCGATCCAGTCGTGCTTTACGATCAGCTGGCAGACCGCTGGATTCTTACGCAGTTTACCAGCAGTGGACCAACCTTCTTCGAGTGTGTCGCAGTCTCGCAGACGAACGATCCAACTGGATCGTTCTTCCGATATGCCATTTCGACTGGAAATAATTTCCCCGACTATCCTAAAGGTGGGGTGTGGCCGGATGCTTACTACTTCAGTACGCGGGAATTCTTGAATGGCTCAACATTTGTTGGCGCAGGTGCCTATGCGCTCGATCGTATCCAGGCTTTGGCCGGCAATCCCAACCCGACGGTTGTAGGGTTCCTTGCACCGCCAACCCCGTTATATGTCGTTGGCGACGGCTTGTTGCCGAGCGACCTCGATGGACAGGCAACGCCGCCGCCCGGAAGTCCTAACTTCTTTGTGGGTTCACAGGATGACAACGCCTCCTATGGCGCGCCTTCGGATGCGTTGAACATTTATAAGTTTCACTATGACCCGGTCACTCCTGCGAATTCGACTTTTACTTTGACTAACACGTTGGCGACTCAGCCATTTAATTCGATCCTGAGCGCAACTTGCACCTCATCGCGCTCATGTATTCCGCAGCCGGGTACCGGGAGCAAGATTGATCATTTGGGCTATCGCCAGCGTCCGCTGTTTCGGTTCGCCTATCGTAACTTTGGCGACCATGAATCGCTGGTCACCAATCAGTCGGTGAATGCCGGCACAGGACCTAACGGCGTAGTGTCCGGCATTCGCTGGTGGGAAGTGCGCAGTCCCAATAGTAACCCCGTTATTTTCCAGGAAGGCACTTACGCCCCTGGTCTTACCGATGGTATTCATCGCTGGATGGGCAGCATCGCCATGAATTCACTTGGCGACATAGCCCTTGGCTTTAGCGCCTCTAATGATACAAACCCGTCAGTATTTCCCAGCGTATTCTACACTGCCCGCCACGACGGCGATCCGCCTGGACAAATGACCCTCGGCGAAGGATCGATGATCAACGGCACCGGCTCGCAGACAGGCAGCGCCCGTTGGGGCGACTACACATCACTAGTGGTTGATCCGGTCGATGACACCACTTTTTGGTACATCAACCAGTATGTTCCAACAACAAGCTCCATTGGATGGCGATTGCGAATCGGCGCGTTTAATCTGGCTGGCGGTACGTCACCCACGCCAACGGTCTCACCAACAGCAACGGCAACCGCAACAGCGACGCCAACAGTTACGGCGACTGCCACAGCAACAGCCACGGCAACTGCAACAGCAACAGCCACCGCAACGGCGACGCCTACAGCAACAGCAACACCGAGGCCGACACCTACACCGAGGTCAATGCCGACACCTAGACCTCGTCCAACACCAGCACCTCGCCCATAGGCGCTGGTTCCCCGGTGATCGGTGACAGGGAACTCGGGATTGAGATCGGTCATAGAGTATGAATTGCACTGACTCTGAGATGACGCCGAAGCGAATAGTGCCGCGGCGCGTGGCAACGCAACCGAGACACGGCAATCCGCATTTGCGGAGCTACGGCGCGGCAAGGACAGCGAGGCGACTATCACAGTTGATCTTCTTAGTATTTATCGTTGCGGTTGCAACTGCTTGGGGGCAAGCCCCGTTGTGGAACCCGCGCACCATCAGGCCGCTGGAAAAATACGACAATCCGCCAGGATATATCTATCGGCTGGAGACTTCCCCTCGAATGATCTCGCCATATGGCGTTTTCACTAGCTACCAGGTAAACGTCGACGCAAATGGGAATAACATCATCGGTGACGCGGCTAACGAATGTTCGATCTCGGTTGACCCGACAAATACCAGCAGGATGGCAATCGGATGGAGGCAATTTGACAGCGTATTAGATAACTTTCGGCAAGGCGGCTGGGGATACACCACCGATGCCGGCACAACATGGACGTTCCCTGGTGTTCTGGAAGACAACGTCTTCCGGAGCGATCCCGTAACGAACTCGGATGAGGCGGGCACCTTCTTCTACCTCAGTCTTCTTGAGACATTTTGTGAGAACATGTACCAGTCAACCAATGGCGGCCAATCCTGGACAGAGCTGCAAGCCGACGGACTCGCCGGTGGCGGCGACAAGCAGTGGTTCACCATCGATAAGACTGGGGGACCTGGACACGGCTTCCAATACCAGTCGAGCGACGGAATTAACTGCAGCGGCGGCGGCGTACAATTTCAACGTTCGACCGACGGTGGAATCACCTGGCAGGCTCCAATCACTATTCCACAGGAGCCTACAGACGGGACGCTGGACGTGGACACTAATGGCAACCTCTTTATCGGCGGCGAAGGGTTCAGTCCGTTTTATTGCGTGCGTTCGAGCAACGCACAGATCGGAAATCAGACACCTACTTTTGACCAGGTTACGGAGGTTGACATGGGTGGCGAGCTGTCCGGTGGCGGAATAAACCCAGCAGGGCTGGATGGCATGTTGTTCCTGGCAGTTGATCGCTCCGGCGGTCCGACCAACAACAACATTTACATGCTGGCCAGTGTCGTGCCGCCCGGGCAAAGCACAACTGAAGTGATGTTTGTACGTAGCACCGATGACGGACTAACCTTCAGCGCGCCTCTCCGGATCAATGACGACACCAACCACCAAAGCAAATGGCACTGGTTCGGCACGTTCGCGGTGGCGCCCAATGGCCGGCTGGATGCTGTCTGGTATGACACGCGGAATGCTGCCAACAACAGAGACTCACAGTTGTTCTATTCCTATAGCACCGACGCTGGCGTCACCTGGTCGTCTAATGTTGCTGTGAGCAACTCGTTTGATCCGTCTCAGGGTTATCCGAACCAGAGCAAGATAGGCGATTACATCACGATTGTATCTGACGAAACCGGGGGTAACGTGGCTTACTCTGCCACATTCAACTTCAACCCGAACAACGGTCAGCACGAGGAGGACGTTTATTACGTTCGGGTATTTCCCGGTGGTCAAGGGCCATCGCCGACGCCGACGGCTACACCCACGGCGACAAGCACACCTACAGCTACAGTGACGCCAACGGCCACGGCCACTCCGACCGCCACGGCGACTCCTACGCCAACGGCCACCGCGACACCAACCGCCACGCCGACACCAAGACCTACTCCAACTCCGAGAGGTACTCCAATCCCAAGGCCTCGCCCAACTCCGCATCCAAGGCCCTTGGGTTACAGTGATCATGGATCACGCGGAGCGGCGCTCGCTGGAATCGCCGCCGGCGAAGAATCGCGTTTTTGACGTCCAGATCCGCAAAATAAACTCTCGACAAGGCATCCGCTTGCGATTACGAAGAGCGCCAGCGAGTCGATCGAGATTCGTGAATCTTAAATCCGCTTCATTAATTCAACGTTCTAACCACACCACTGATATGAGACGCTCCACAGTTTCACTCGGCCTACTCATTGGTCTGTCCCTGCTAGTCGCGCATTCTGGCGCTTCAGCTCAGTTGGCGCCCACGCGCAAGGCGCCTCGAGGCGAGCCGCTGGAATTTTACGATAACCCGCCTGCGTCGCCTCGAAAAATCGAAACGTCACCGCGAATGATCTCAATTTTCGGGTCATTTGTCAGTTACCAGGTGAATGTCGATGCAAGTGGCCAGAATATCCTCGGCGACGCGGCAAACGAGTGCCCAATTTCCGTTGACCCGACAGATGGCAACAGGATGACGATCGGTTGGAGGCAATTTAATGATGTTACCTCCAACTTCCGACAAGGCGGCTGGGGCTATACCACTGATGCAGGTCTACACTGGACCTTTCCAGGCGTTTTGGAAAATAACGTTTTCCGCAGCGACCCAGTGACAAAGTCCGATGAGCTCGGCAACTTCTTCTATCTCAGTCTCCAGTCGAATGTACAGCAGTCATTTTTCTGCGACGACCTATGGCGCTCAACGAATGGCGCTCAATCTTGGACGCTCCTCTCGGGCGAACAGGGCGCCGGAGGCGGCGACAAGCAATGGTTCACTATCGATAAGACCGGCGGCCCGGGGCATGGCTTTCAATACCAGTTAGACGACGGCATTAACTGTGATAATAACTTCTTCGTGGAATTCCAGCGCTCGACTGACGGCGGAGTCACCTGGCAGGCGCCGGTCGAGATTCCTCAAGGCCCCATATATGGTTCGCTCGACGTGGACACGAACGGCAATGTGTTTGTCGGCGGAGAAGGGAGCACTTTTTACTGCATTCGCTCGAGCAATGCACAGGTCGGAGGTCAGACACCGACTTTTGATCAGGTAACCCCCGTTAACCTTGGCGGCGATCTCGGTAGCGGGGGAATCAATGGTGTAGGGTTGACCGGAATGCTGTTCCTGGCAATTGATCACTCCGGTGGCGCGACCAACAACAATATTTACATGTTGGCCAGCGTGATACCGCCCGGGCGAAGCACAACCGATGTGATGTTTGTGCGCAGCACAGATGGCGGACTAACCTTCAGTGCTCCCCACAAGGTCAATGACGATCCGGTTAACCCGAACAAGTGGCACTGGTTCGGCACATTCTCAGTAGCGCCCAATGGCCGGCTGGATGCTGTCTGGTATGACACGCGCAACGCTGCCAACAACACGGATTCACAACTTTTCTATTCTAGTAGCACGGACGCCGGTGTGACCTGGTCACCTAATGTTGCTGTTAGCAACGCGTTTAATCCTTTCGAAGGTTATCCGAACCAGAGCAAGATAGGCGATTACATTACGATTGTATCTGACGAGACCGGGGGTAACGTGGCTTACGCTGCCACCTTCAACTTCAACCCGAATAACGGTCAGCACGAGGAGGACGTTTATTACGTTCGGGTATTTCCCGGTGGTCAAGGGCCATCGCCGACGCCGACGGCTACACCCACGGCGACAAGCACACCTACAGCTACAGTGACGCCAACGGCCACGGCCACTCCGACCGCTACGGCGACTCCTACGCCAACGGCCACCGCGACACCAACCGCCACGCCGACACCAAGACCTACTCCAACTCCAAGAGGTACTCCCACACCAAGAGGCCGACCTACGCCCCGGCCAAGACCGTGATTGGCGCTCCTCCGGTGCTCCACGGGAAAATCAACATCAGGGATCAGGTATTAGCCATTCACACTCAGCCATGAAGAAAAAACGATTAGCCATCAACTATCAGCTATTAACCACCGTACTACTTCTTCCGTTTGGTTTTGCTACCGCTTCGGCACAAACGCTGGCGCCCATCCACAAGGCGCCCTTCAATGAGCCGCTCGAAAAATACAACATGCCACCGGCGCCTCCTCGGAAGATGGAGACTTCGCCGCGCATGGTTTCTCAATTCGGCGTGTTCACGAGTTTCCAGGCAAACGTCGATGCGAATGGCAACAATATCCTTGGCGACGCTGCGAATGAGCCTTCGATTGCTGTCGATCCAACGAATGCCAATAGAATGACGATCGGCTGGCGGCAGTTCAATACAATTAACTCCGACTTCCGCCAGTCTGGATGGGGTTATACTACCGATGCCGGCGTGCACTGGACATTTCCTGGTGTTCTGCAAAATAACGTTTTTCGCAGCGACCCGGTGACAAAGTCAGATGAGACAGGAAATTTTTTCTATCTGAGTCTTCAGTCGACTCAGCAAGAGTCATTTTTTTGCGATGATCTGTGGCGCTCAACCAACGGCGGCCAATCGTGGACCGAGCAGTCGCCCGATGAAGCGGCGCATGGTGGTGACAAGGAATGGTTCACCATCGATACGAATGTTGGGGGCATGGGTCATGGATTCGTCTATCATTTTTGGACGGGCTTCTTTGCTTGTGACTTTGGGGAATTCAACCGTTCCACGGACAGCGGGGCCACCTGGATGAGTCCGATTAATATTCCCAACTCTCCCGATACCGGAGCGATGGACGTGGACACGAATGGCAATCTTTTTCTCGCCGGGGGCGGGAGCCCGTTTTGGTGCGTTCGCTCGAGCAATGCTCAGAACGGGGGCCAGACACCGACTTTTGACCAAACTACTCAGGTCAACATGGGTGGCGACCTCATTCAGGGCGGCGTGAATGGAATAGGACTCTGTGGGCAGACATTCGTAGCAGTGGACCGTTCCGGCGGTTCTACTAACAATAACATCTACATGGTCGCCAGTGTGTTGCCGACCGGCGCCAGCAACGGGACTGACGTGATGTTCGCCCGCAGCACCGACGACGGCCAAACCTTTAGCGCGCCGCAACGGATCAATGACGACCCAATTAACCATAATAAGTGGCACATCTTCGGCACACCTTCCGTGGCGCCCAATGGACGTATTGATGTTGTATGGCTGGATTCACGCAATGCTGCTAATAACATTGATATGCAGTTATTCTATTCCTACAGCACCGACGGTGGCGTGACGTGGGCGCCTAACATCGAGGTGAGTAATTCATTTAGTCCCCAGGCAGGCTATCCAAGTAATCAAAAGATCGGCGATTACATCACGATTGTTTCGGACGCTACCGGAGGGAATGTGGCATATGCCGCGACGTTCAACGTCAACCCGAATGCGGTCGGCGGGCACGAACAAGACGTCTATTACGTGCGAGTGTTCCCAAGTGGCGGCGGTACACCGACACCGACACCTACAGCTTCACCTACACCGACGCCTACCGCTACTGCGACACCTACGGCTACACCGACAGTGACAGCTACGCCTACGGCAACTGCCACCGCTACCTTTACTCCGACATCGACACCTACTGCTACACCAACAGCAACGGCTACGCCTACGGCAACAGCTACGCCTACGGCAACTGCCACCGCTACGTCTACACCGACGGCGACGCCTACTGCTACAACTACTCCAAGACCGACGCCGACGCCGAGGTTTCAGCCCACCCCGAGGGCCCGTCCGACTCCGGCGCCAAGACCCTGATCGTTCAACTCTTAAAACGGCAAGGTCTTGAGCACTCTTTGCCATGACCAAACAAACACAAACCATCCACTACTTCGTATCAGCTATCTGCCTGGCTTTCGTTGCTACCGCTTCAGGACAAGCGCCGCAAGGTAAGCCAATCGCGCACGAGCCGCTGGAAAAACCCGCGGTGCTGCCGCCTGCTTACATTTACCGGCTTGAGACCGGGCCGCGCATGATTTCGCGATTCGGTCTGTTCACCAGCTTCCAGGTGAACGTTGATGCGAACGGCAACAACATCCTTGGTGACGCGGCGAACGAGTCTTCCATTACAGTCGACCCAACAAACCATAACAGGATGGCAATCGGCTGGAGACAGTTTAACAGTGTTATGTCCGATTTCCGGCAGGGCGGTTGGGGATTTACAACCGATGGCGGTACGACGTGGACGTTCCCAGGGGTGTTGGAAAATAACGTTTTCCGCAGCGACCCCGTGCTGAACTCCGATGAGGCAGGAAATGTTTTCTATCTCAGCCTTCTCCAGTCGTTCTGCGATAACATGTATGGCTCACTAGATTTCGGTCAAACCTGGACGCGCCTCCAATCGGACGGAGACGCGGGAGGCGGGGACAAACAGTGGTTTACGATTGACAAGACCAGTGGACCTGGTCACGGGTTCCAATATCAGGCTTGGAGCACGGCAGCCCCTTGCAGCTTCGGGCAGTTCAGCCGGTCAACCGATGGCGGCGTTACCTGGATGAGTCCCATCAATATCCCCGACACTCCCGTATGGGGCACGCTGGACGTGGACACTAATGGCAATCTCTTCATTGGTGGCGGCGACTTTGGCAGCCAGTTTTTTTGTGTTCGATCCAGTAACGCGCAGAATCCAGCCGTTACGCCAAGTTTTGACCAGCAGGTTTCGGTTAACCTCGGTGGCAGCGTGTTATTCGGCGCCGCGATTAACCCAGGTGGTTTGGCGGGCCAAATCTTCCTGGCAATAGACCGCTCCGGCACGGCTACCAACAACAATATTTATATGATTGCCACGGTGCAGCAGTTCAGCGCCAGTAACGGCAGCGACGTGATGTTCACGCGCAGCACGGATGGCGGGCTGACCTTTAGCGCGCCGCAACGGATCACTGACGATCCCGTCAATCAAAACAAATGGCATTGGTTCGGCACGCTCGCGGTCGCTCCCAACGGACGGATTGATTCTGTATGGCTGGACACACGAAACGCCGTGAACAATACCGATTCGCAGCTATTTTACTCCTGGAGCACAGACGGCGGCGTGACATGGGCGCCCAATGTCGCGGTAAGCAATGCGTTTACTCCCTTCGAAGGCTATCCGGTGCAGAATAAGATGGGCGATTACATTACGATCGTGTCTGACAATACCGGGGGCGATGTGGCGTATCCTGCCACCTTCAACTTCAACCCCACTTTGGGAGAACACGAAGAGGATGTTTACTACGTGCGCGTCTCTCCAACAGGAGGAGCTACGCCTACGCCGACCCCCACAGCTTCGCCAACACCAACGGCCACGACAACAGTGACTCCCACAGCAACGCCTACCGCTACATCTACTGCAACTCCTACGCCCAGACCCACACCGACGCCGAGATCTGTGCCAACGCCGAGAGCCCGTCCCACGCCCGCTCCGCGACCAGGTGCCTTGATTCCAAGATGATCGGTGTCAGTTGTAGCCACGGCGGTGTATCGCCGTGGTCGGCGGGAATTAGGCCTCGACCCAGCCCGGCGGTACAGCAAAATCAGGTTTCGATCTTTTCCCGCAACGCGTTCAGAATATTTCTCGACAGCGTTGCTGTTCTGGATTAAGGGGAGCGCGCCAGCGCGGCGATTTCGGGTTGCCAATGGTGCGAATCGTGAATCGCTTGTCTGGTCCGCTGTAGGTCGCCGCAGCGACCGAATGCAGCAACACTTCACCGCTTCAGACGCAATGAGATCTTCTACCGATTCACTCCGTAACTACTTCATTCTTCTAACTTCAATAGCCTCGCTCGCGAGTGCATACGGCCAAACGCCACCCGCAGAGCGGTTCCCGGAGCCGCTCGAAAAATATGAAATGGCGCCGGCTCCGCGTGTTTACCGGCTTGAGACTTCGCGGCGAATGATCTCGCATTACGGACCGTTCGTCAGCTATCAGGTCAACGTTGACGCAAATGGAAATAACATCGTCGGCGATGCTGCAAACGAGCCGTCCATTTCGGTTGATCCAACGGATGGCAATAAGATCACAGTCGGCTGGCGGCAGTTCGATACTTACACTTCCGATTTCCGGCAGGCCGGCTTTGGCTACAGCACCGATGCCGGCCTCACGTGGCATTTCCCTGGCACGTTGCAACCCGGCGTTTTCCGCAGCGACCCGGTAACAAACTCCGATGAGACTGGGAATTTTTTCTACCTTAGCCTGTTAGTGAACACCTTTTGCGGCGACATCTGGCGCTCCACAAGCGGCGGACAAACGTGGACTGAGCAGTCGCCCGACGGAGGCGCACACAGCGGCGATAAGGAATGGTTCACTGTCGACAGGACGCCCACCAGCATGGGGCACGGTTTCCAATATCAGTTTTGGACCGAGATATTCGCGTGCGAATTCGGAGGATTCAGTCGCTCGACCGACGCCGGAGCGACGTGGCAGACTCCGATTAGTATTCCTAACGCGCCTCAGTGGGGTACGCTTGACGTCGCCAGCAATGGCAATCTTTTCATCGGCGGCGGAGATTCGGGCAGCAGTTTTTGGTGCGTCCGCTCAAGCAACGCGCAGAACCCGGCCGTCACGCCGACGTTCGATCAGATCACGACAGTCAACATGGGCGGCAGCCTCGTTTTCGGCGGCACGGTGAATCCAGGCGGACTCGCTGGCCAAATTTTCATTGCTGTCGACCGCTCCGGCGGGTCCACTAACAACAACGTTTACATGGTAGCCAGCGTCAGCCCTTCCGGCGGCAATGGCACGGACGTGATGTTTTCTCGCAGCACTGATGGAGGCGCAACGTTCAGTGCACCGCATCGGATTAACGATGACCCCGTCAACCCTAACAAATGGCATTGGTTCGGAACCATCGGAGTAGCGCCCAACGGCCGGATCGATTCTGTGTGGCTTGATTCGAGAAATGCCGCGAACAACATCGACTCGCAGCTGTTCTACTCTTACAGCACCGATGGCGGTGTTACATGGTCCCCTAACGTAGCTGTGAGTAATTCCTTCACTCCGCTGGAAGGCTGGCCACAACAGGACAAGATAGGCGATTATATCACCGTTGTGTCCGATAACACCGGAGGCGATGTCGCGTACTCGGCTACGTACAATTTTAATGCGAGCCGGGGACAGCACGAACAAGACGTCTATTTTGTTCGTGTGTCACCAAGCGGCGGACCTACACCTACGCCGACACCGACGGTGTCTCCAACGCCAACGGCTACACCGACGGCAACAGCCACGCCCACAGCAACCGCTACACCGACTGGTACGCCTACAGCTACGCCGAGGCCGACGCCTACTCCGCGCTCTCAACCAACACCCAGGGCTCGCCCCACACCGGCGCCGAGGCCGTAAGCTTTGGGAAAGCTGATCCGCCTTCGCCAACACCACGGCGGACAGGCAGCTGATAGTTGATCGCTGATCCCGGGAGCGCGCGCGGTACGCGTGCTATGTTCGACGCCTCCGCCGAACGCACCGAAGACACACGCCCGGTGAACTGACCCCCGGAATGGCGTTCCGCGACCTGGTGAACCCGCCGTGATGCACAGGAAGCGTCGCGCGAGCGCGCGCAATGCGGCACGTTCGCCACCGTGAATCCGTCGGTTATCGGACGAGGCCACGTGCGTGCGCTTTCCAGAATTCGCGGCTGAGATCTTCGACAAAAAAAACTCTTGACAAGTCTTGACGCTTCCGCCTAAAAAAAGTGTCCCGTGGCAAAAACTAGTTTTCCAGCAGGGGCAATCAGGGTTGCAGCCAAATCTCTTCCAACACAGGGATCATTCAGGGTTCGACTGAGGACAACACCAAAATGAAAAAGCAAATTAATCCCACTATCAAAGCGCATCTTATCCGAGGCGCATTTTATCTGCTTCTGCTTGTGGCTGTGTGCGCCATTCCATTCGCGTTGGCGCAACGCAACGCTACGAAGCAGGGCGTGGCTTCGAAATTCGTAGTTGCGCCGGCTGCGAGCGGAGCGGCTCAGGCGACGAGGCTCTCGGGCGTTCGCTCTAACGTCGCCTCGCAGCTTAACGTCGGCTTGCAGTCCAACGTCGGCGCGCAGTCTAAAGCTGCATCGCAGAAGGCTGGATCGCGGCTTCTTCCCTATGACGTTCGCGGGGTTCCGGACCTGCCGCGAAGGTCGGGTCCCAGTGGATTCACCAACGCGCGGGGTGTGGCGCCTCAGGCTAGCAGAACTGGCACTTTGCATGTTCCTGTCCCCATGCCGAGGCAACCCAATGGCACTTGCCCGGCTACAATTACCGAGTCAACCAGCCAGGCGATTGTCAACCTAAACTCAGTGGCCTGCAATAATGGGATTGGTACTACGGAGAACCATTACTGGCGTGCGTTCAACATGAACACGTTTACCGGTGGCCAGGAGTATGACGTCACATCGGTTTCATTTGCGATTGAACAGGCGACTAGTGGAACTGGCACTGGCCAGCCCCTGACGGTCAATTTTTATGCCAATCACGGTTCGCCCTTTCCCGGGGGCGACTGGCAGTCGAACCTGATCGCCAGTTCGGGGTCACTCAATATCCCCGATCAAGCGGACACGATATTTAATGTGCCAATGACCTTCGCTGCTTCTGCAGGCATTCTTGAGCTGGTGATGGAAGTGATGACACCTGATGGAACGGCTGTAGGCAACCTGTTTTTCATCGGTTCCAATACCGACCCTGAGACTGGACTGAGCTATCTGAGTGCAGCTGCTTGCGGTATCAATGATCCAACCCCTACCGGGGATCTTGGTTTTCCGGACATGCACATTGTGTTTAACGTCAATGGCAGTTGTGCAGGCGGAGGCTCGCCAACGCCGACGCCAACTGGGACACCGACATGCACACCCATCGTAGTAACGGGAAGCATCGCCACTAGCGATCCGACGCAGACTGATCGCCTGTTCCGCAGTGGTATTCCGCAAACCTGTCCGGCCAGTACGTCGTGCGCGACGTTCGGCGATGGGCTTCCGCGCCATTACGATTCGTACACGTTCACGAACACCACTGGCGCGACTCAATGCGTGACGATTGACACGAACACCGCGTGCACCGGCACCAACTTTATCTTCACCGGTGCGTATCTTGGGAGCTTCGATCCAGCCAACATCTGCACCAACTGGATCGGAGACTCAGGTGGAAGCCCCAATCCGGATCAAGCGTTCCAGGTTAATGTGGACAACGGGCAGACGCTTGTTGTGGTGGTAAGCGAAGTGACTCCCGACGCAGGGTGTCCGGGCTACACTGTAACTATAACAGGGTTGTGCGGCGGCGGCGGCGGCACGCCTACCCCGACGGCAACTGCGTCGTCCACTTGCACAGCGGGGGGCACACCTGGCCCGTGGACCGCTGGCATGTCATATCCCACGACCGATGTGCGTTATGGTTTTGCCCAGACGGCCACGCACTTCTATGTGTTTGGTGGTGTATCTGACGGGTTGCAGGTGAATGCGGTCAATCGCATGGATCTGGCCACCGGGGCGTGGGAATCGCGTGCACCGATGCCCTTTACCAGTGAAGCGCCTACTTGTGCGCTTATGGAATCTACCGGCATTGTTTATTGCGCACAGGGAGACACCGGCAACGGCTTTGCCTCCTACAACATCGCCACTGACACCTGGACGCCGTTGGCAGCCGATCCCTTTGTGACGGATCACTATGGTTCTGCATCGGGCGCCTTCAACGGCAAGGTGTTTGTTGTGGGTGGCACCACCGCCTTCAGTAACGCCATGTGGATATATGACGTAGCCAGTAACACGTGGTCGGTCGGAATGTCGGCGCCCACGGGGCCGTTCCTGCTAGCGGGTTACCAGCAGGTGGGTCAATTCCTGTATGTAGTGGGCGGCTTCGATCCGAGTGCTATTAACCTTACAACCACCTCGCGTCTGGATATGAGTTCAGCGCCTGGGGTGTGGGACGTGGGGCCGGTATTCACGCCGCAACGGGCAGACTTCGGTCTTGCCTATGATGCAGGAACGAACAAGTTGTATGCGTTGGGGGGAGACTTGGGAAATGATGGCAATTTCTTCAACTCGACCAATCTGGTAGATGAGCTTGATGTCTCAGGTTGGCCTGGAGGAACCTGGACTTCATCACCGCCTGTTCTGCCGTCGCCTAACCGCCAGGCTAACCAGGCCGGGTTCTTCGGAAACGGGGAAATCTGGAGTGTCGGCGGCATAAACGGAGCGACCTTCCAGTTCCTCAGCGAGGTATGGCATCGCAACGACGGCGGTTGTGGCGGCGCCAGCCCAACCCCAACGGGAACACCTAGCGCAACCCCGACGGCAACGGGGACACCTTCGCCAACGGCGACGGGAACGCCATCGCCCACGCCCACCTGCACAGCGGGAGGCAGTCCAGGGCCGTGGACGCAGGCCGCTCCGGTGGGGGTTGACCATTACGGCGGGTTCATGGATAGCGATGGCACCTTCGCCTATGAGGGTGGGGGTTACTCCTTCTCCGTCGGGGATAACACCAATGAGTTTGGCAAGTTCGACCCGGTGGCCAATGTTTGGACGTCGCTTGCTCCGGTGCCGGATGTGATCAACGCGGAGGCTTCCGCGGTGTATGCACCGAATGTGAACAAGCTCTTCGTGTTCGGTGGCGACAGTCCCAACTCGGGCATAGTGGTAAATACGACGCGCATTTACGACATTGCCACCAACACGTGGAGTAGCGGGGCGCCGATGCCTGATGTGCGCGCGTTCATGGCTTCGGGCTATTTCAACGGCAAGATCTACCTGGTTGGAGGATATAACACAGGCAACGTCGATCCGTCCTTTGGACAGGTATGGGAGTATGACCCGGTAGCGAACACCTTTAATACATCGCGGACGAGCATGCCGGCCACATTGGGAGGTCCAGGTTTCGGGGTGATCAACGGGCACCTGTATGTTGCTGGCGGGCGCGACATCAATAACACGAACCTGAGCACGTTGTATGATTACGACATTGCGGCCGACACGTGGACGCAGCGGGCGAATCTGCCCAGTGGGATCAATGTGCCGGGTTCGGCGGTGATTGGTGGCAAGCTGTGGGTATTCGGCGGTGGCAATCCCTTTGCTAACGGTTCTGGGGCAGCGCCTGTGTCGGCGAAGAAGGGACTGGGAGCGTGGCTGAAGCGGCTGTTCCGGCCCGATACGACAAACGTCCTGCAGGTGTATGATCCGGTGAGCGACAGTTGGAGCAACGGGCCGTCTCTGAACACGCAGCGGTCGTTCCCTGCGGGAACCCACGTAGGCGAGACAGCAGTGGCAGTGGGCGGGTATGACGGCAGTAACACGACTACGTCGGTAGAGATCAACGTCACTTCCGGAGGGTGCGCGAGCCCCACCCCTACGCCTACAGGAACACCGTCAGCGACGCCTACCTGCACACCTGGGGGGAGTCCAGGGCCGTGGACGCAGGCCGCTCCAGTGGGGGTTGACCATTACGGCGGGTTCATGGATAGCGACGGCACCTTCGCCTATGAGGGTGGGGGTTACTCCTTCTCCGTCGGGGATAACACCAATGAGTTTGGCAAGTTCGACCCGGTGGCCAATGTTTGGACGTCGCTTGCTCCGGTGCCGGATGTGATCAACGCGGAGGCTTCAGCGGTGTATGCACCGAATGTGAACAAGCTCTTCGTGTTCGGTGGCGACAGTCCCAACTCGGGCATAGTGGTAAATACGACGCGCATTTACGACATTGCCACCAACACGTGGAGTAGCGGAGCGCCGATGCCCGATGTGCGCGCGTTCATGGCTTCGGGCTATTTCAACGGCAAGATCTACCTGGTTGGAGGATATAACACAGGCAATGTCGATCCGTCTTTTGGACAGGTATGGGAGTATGACCCGGTAGCGAACACCTTTAATACATCGCGGACGAGCATGCCGGCCACATTGGGAGGTCCAGGTTTCGGGGTGATCAACGGGCACCTGTATGTTGCTGGCGGGCGCGACATCAATAACACGAACCTGAGCACGTTGTATGATTACGACATTGCGGCCGACACGTGGACGCAGCGGGCGAATCTGCCCAGTGGGATCAATGTGCCGGGTTCGGCGGTGATTGGTGGCAAGCTGTGGGTATTCGGCGGTGGCAATCCCTTTGCGGGTTCGAGCGCGTTGCCAAAAGTCGGCAGTAGCATTGACCGGCCCGATACGACAAACGTCCTGCAGGTGTATGATCCGGTGAGCGACAGTTGGAGCAATGGGCCGTCTCTGAACACGCAACGGTCGTTCCCTGCGGGAACCCACGTAGGCGAGACAGCAGTGGCAGTGGGTGGATATGACGGCAGTAACACGACTACGTCGGTAGAGATCAACGTCACTTCCGGAGGGTGCGCGAGCCCGACTCCAACGGCGACGCCAACCGCCACATTCACGCCGACAGCAACCGTGACTCCTACCGCTACGTTCACGCCAACAGCGACAGCGACGGCTACATCTACGGCAACTGCAACAGCTACTGCGACTGCAACTGCAACTGCTACGGCGAGCCCGACTGCAACCGCGACGGAAACACCGCGGCCTACCCCGACGCCAAGGCCGCGTCCGACGCCTGCGCCGAGACCGACCCCATAACGGTAGCTGGAACGATTAAGGCGGGAACTCGCGGGAGATACTCGCGAGTTCCCCGTCTCAGGGCGACCGACTCCCGAGACGCGCGATCGCAGAGTTCTGATTCTTTTCACTCATAGTCGTAATGGGGAGGTGAATGTCCGATTTCTAAAGAGGAAAAAAAGCATTGACATTTTTTGTTCTAGTGAGAAGAACTGTGTCCCACGCACAAAGGATAATTCCCCTCCCCCGAAAAATCAGGATTCGAAAGGACCAAAACCAAAATGAAAAAGCAAATTAATCCCCCCATCAAAGCGCATCTTCTTCGAAGTGCATTGATTGTGCTTCCGCTGCTCGCGGTCTGCGTCGTTCCGTTTGCATTAGCTCAGCGGACCTATCGCGGAAAATCCGACGAACTCCATGGTAGCAGAACACAGTCGCGCGTTATGATGCCGACTTGCAGGCTCCTCGTAAACGAAGGGTTTGACGATATTGACAATCTGCCCGGCTGGGTACTGATAAATCACAGCGAACCTTTAGGACCGAATGGCTGGTTCCAGGGCAATGACGGTGTGTTCCCCGCCTTCGATGGTCTGTCCGATGCATACATAGGTGCGAATTTTTATAACTGCGGGGGCGAAGGCACGATCAGCAACTGGCTATTAACGCCGGAAGTGGGTTTGCAGGATGGCGATACCTTGACGTTCTACACGCGTACAATAGAACTCTCTGCGTTTCCGGATCGGCTACAGGTTCGGATGAGTACCAATGGCTCGAGCGTTAATGTAGGGACAACAGCGACCGATGTCGGCGATTTCACTACTCTCTTGCTCGATATCAACTCGACCTATGCAATGGGCGGATACCCCGAAGCGTGGACGCAATTCACGGTCAACATCACCGGTGTCCCATCGGGGACTTCAGGCCGGTTCGCTTTCAGATATTTTGTCGAAGATGGTGGGCCGGGGGGCACCCGCTCGAATTACATCGGCATCGACCGGGCGCAATATTGTGGCATCCCCGGGGTAAGGTCGAGTCCCACACCGCGGCCGCACCCAACTCCAGTACCTCGTCCGTAGGCCATAGCGTCACTCGGACCTGTTCAGGCGGGTGGCTCACTGGTTCCAGGGCAATAGGACCGGGTTTCCTGCTTTCGACGATTCGCCGAACGCGTGTATCGCCGCGAACTTATAACGTTCCGGCATTGGTACGGTCGTTATTGGTTATTGACGCCGCAAGCAGCGCCTCGTCCGACGGCGTAGAGCTGTTGGTTTGAAGTCCGCCCGTGCGACCAAGCACGAAAGTTCAGTATCATCGGGTCATGAATGGCAAAGCCGCGACATGACCTCTTCACCATCCAGACAGGAGCTGCCCAAACACACTCTTTTAGGCTGCTTTTGTCGACTGGAACTGTTGAACGCTTCAACACGGTTCAAAAAGCTTGACCGATGCAGGTCGAACCAGCTACAAAGCGGGGTAGGTGTTCTGTATTTTGATATCCCGAAGCAAATGTTTCATGGGGCGCAAGCGATGGCAGCAGCGTCTGGCGTTTTCAGAAATATGCCCCAAAACTCCACTGTATAAAAAAAATGAAGAAAAATTCTCGTGTCCACTCGGCATTCTTTAATCTCCGTCTAATAATCAGCCTGCTTCTCAGCTTTTCTGGTGCCTTACTTGCGCTTTTTGGATCTGGCGTTTTCAGCAGCAGCAAGGACGCCGAGCGGTCAGCGCGGTATATGCCGGTGCCCGGTAATAAACCAGAGACAGAGGCTGCCGATCTTGGGCGAATGGAACAATTTTGGAACGATCGTTTGACATATCCAACAGGCCGCTTTGATCCGAGATGGTTGCGTGCTGCTGCCGCGCAACATGCACGCCTGCCCATAGGGGTCCCTGCAGGAGTGCCTGCCAGGCTGAATCCGTGGGGTCCGCTGGTTCTCAGTACCTACTGGTTTTATCGCTCTCGGCCCGCAACCAGAACGCATGACCGGCTGCTCGGGCTGTTTTGATTACACGACGACCGAAGGGCGAGTTAATGCGATGGCAGTCGATCCAACGACCACAGTGAATGGCAGTATTGTGGCTTATCTTGGGTCGGTCGGAGGCGGGGTATGGAAAACGACCAACTGTTGTAGCGCATCCACAACTTGGAACGTAGTAACCGATGATCCTTTGATAGCCACTACATCTATCGACACAATTACCATCGATCCGAACGATCATAACACGGTCTATGCTGGCACGGGTGACCTCAATTTTGGTTCCTTTGCCATGGGCAGCCAGGGGGTTCTCAAGTCAACTGATGCCGGTGCAACGTGGACAGTGCTGGGTGCGGATGTGTTCGGCATGATTTATAACGAGCCTCCGGGTGAGTACCCGCAATATAACGCAGTCGGTAAAGTGCGTGTCGATCCCAACGACGGTAACAAAGTCGTCGCGGGAACGAAACAGGGTCTCTACTTTTCGTATGACGGCGGCACGAACTGGACCGGCCCGTGCCTCACGAATAACTTCAGCACGCAACGGCAGGATGTGACGGGCCTGGAGCTAAGCGATGTGGGTGGCGGCAACACTCGAGTCATCGCCGCAATCGGTACGCGCGGGTTTCCTACGTATGTGCAGTATGATCTCGGCAAGAACGGAGCAAACGGCGTTTACAGCGCCACAATGGGATCGAGTGGTTGTCCTGCCTTCACCTCAATCGCCAGTAACACCAACGGGTTTGTCTTCGGTAATCAGGTGTCCGGCAGCCCGTATACGACAGGTGCCCCAATGAATGCCGGCAGCGGCACCCCTTGCGATTATCCGATTACTGGTGGGACCGGAACTTGTGGCAGCAGCACCAACCAGTTGGGACGCATCGAGATCGGAATCGCGCCGAGTGATCCAAATTACATCTATGCGCAGGCGCAATCCATCGTTTTTAATAGCAATGGAGGTTGCGGTAGTACCAACGGTTGCCAGCTTGGTGCATGGGCTACCACGGATGGCGGCACGAGCTGGGCTTATATGGAAGGCTCTCAAGGCGGTTCGCTGCGAGATTGCCAAAGCGGCGCCGGCGATTACCCACAAAACTGGTATGACCAGGGAGTTGCCGTAGACCCGAACAACCCTGACCGCGTTTTCTTCGACACCTTTGATGTCTGGTTCGCAACACGCACGGGAACTGTCTGGAACGATACGACCTGCGGTTATTCCTATCCAGGCAGTGCAGGCCCGGTGCATGTGGACCAGCATGCCCTCGCATTTTTGCCGGGCTCTTCGAGCATTTTGGCGATTGGAAACGATGGCGGCGCTCACGGAACGACAAACGCGGATATTGCAAGTCAAACGCAGGACCCGACATGGTTTAACATGGATACGGGCCTTAACACGATCGAGTTTTACTCAGGCGACATCAGTGGCAATTTCCTCAATGCGGCTTCGCCACAGGCAAGCGGTGGCGCGCAGGACAACGGCTCCAGTTCTATCACTTTTACCGGAGCGCCAACTGGACCAGTGCTTTGGCAACTGGGAGTGGGAGGTGACGGATTTTACTCGCGTATTGACCCCGTGGGTACTGGGTCAAGTCTCCGATTTTTCCAAGGTAACAACGGAGGGGCGATGAGCCGTTGCGTTAGTAACTGCACCAATCAGTTTGCCTCGTGGCCCGGCGTCACGGGCGGCTGGACCAGCGACACCAGGTCCTTTGTGGTGCCATACGACCTTTTCCACGGTGGTATTTCCGGAGGCGATGACTGCCCACCAGCCGGCGTTCCCGGCGGTTGCGGCCATCTCGTTGTTGGGAGCACACGCGTATGGGAGACTATTCACGGTGGGAATGCTTCATTGGGTTTTTCGGACTGGTATGTGACCAACAATCCGACCAGCCAAAACATGACGAAGCAGACATTAGGAAACCGTTCGTACATCAATCAGGTCAAGTACTCACCGAAATTTCAAAGCGTCGCAATGGTGGGCACAAACGACGCCAATGTCTGGATTGGGTTCGATCTTGGCACCGGCACTCAATCGCAGGCCAACTGGATAGATGTTACTGGCAACAACACTGTCTTGCCGAATCGCCCCGTGATGGGGATCGCGCTCGATCCTTCCGTGTCGGCCGCCAACCTGCCGGTTGGCTATGCAGGGATCGGCGGTTTTAACCCTAACACGCCGACAACACCCGGCCACGTGTTCCAGGTAACATGCACGGCCAGTTGTGGCTCATTCACCTGGGCCGACAAGACCGGCGATCTGCCGGACATCCCCGTGGATTCGATCATTGTCAATCCCAACAATGCGCAGCAGGTTTTCGCCGGCACTGACTGGGGCGTTTACTTCACCGATGATATAACAGTAGGATCTCCAACGTGGCAGCGCTTCGAGAACGGCATCCCGCACGCGATGGTATGGGACATGCAAATAGACCGCGGTAGCACTACGCTGTCAGTCTGGACTCGCAGCCGAGGCGCATATGTTTATCCGCTTGCAGGCGCTGCTAGCCCAACTCCGACGCCGACCGCATCGCCAACAGCTACGGCTACGCCGACGGCAACACCCACTGCAACGGCGACATCTACGCCAACAGCAACACCCACTGCAACGGCGACATCCACAGCAACACCGACACCGCGGCCAACACCTACGCCGAGATCAATGCCAACACCCAGACCTCGTCCGACGCCTCGGCCGCGCCCGTGAGCGCTGCGCCCAAAGTAATCAGTAACTCGTGATCGCGCGCTGATCTTTGTCGCCGCCTCGGCGAATCGCTCCGGCAGCCATCGTTTGGTTGGGCCGTATTCGCGCCCGGAGAGAGGCCGATTTTCAAAGATTGATGGTTGGTAGTTGATTGAAAGGTGGACCGACCCGTCGAGGGCCGGACAATCTCAAATAAAACCGCCGAGGCGCAGAATGGGTTTCTCAGAGCGTCGGATTTATTAGAAAGCAGACGGCGATGTCACGGCTTTGCCAACGCATTGAAGAGTCGCGGCGGCAGGCCCTGTCCCCGTTTATCTGTCGCCTTTGCGTTCTCCTCGCATTTCGGAAGCTGCACGAGGGTTACCTTTTCCCGAAACTCGCTAATCGTGTTGCGAGTTTCCCGAAGAAAACTGCGTTATAGCTCCCAAGACCTTACGACCGCGGCGGAGTCCGGCGCGGAGTGGGAGTAGTTCTAGGCGTGGCGGTTATCCTGGGTGTTGAGGTTGCCGTCGCCGTTGGCGTCGGTGTTGGCGACACTGTTGGCGTTGGACTTGGAGTGGGCGGACATTGATTTCCGAGGCAATTGAAGACCTCCATTGAACTTATAGGCACGCCAGTGGCGTCGTAGCCGCCTGCCACCCAGATGCGCTGAGAACCGTCCGTATCGGTCGCGGAATCACGCCGAGCGTGAGCGAAGGGCTGACCCACCGACCAGCTATTGCTCGCTGCGTCATAGATGTCTACCTCATTAGAGGGATTGGGGGTGTCTCTTCCGCCACCCATCACATACATCGAGCCGCAGAAGTTAAGCCCGCGCGTTTCGGATGTGGCCCGCGGTATCGCAGTAATGGCGTGGATGGTGTCGGCTACTGGGTCATAAGCAAACGAAAAGGTACTATCGTGAAGGGCCGTACCGTCCCAAGTGCTGCCGCCACCGGTAGCGATTAGGGCGCCGAGGGTGGCGGTGGGTATGTAGCCCAGCGCCGTCGGCAAGTGCGCGCTCTTCTGCACCCAGCTTGGGGGGCTGGGAGTAAATTCCCAAATCGTATCGACCACTCCCACGTTGATGTTGAATCCACCCAGAATGTAGAGCTTGTTGTCAAAAACCGTGAAACCCCCAGGTAGAATCGTTCCCATGGCTCCCGGCCATGGAGCACCAATCGTGGTGATGCTATCGGTAATAGGGTCGTAGCGAAAAACCCGGTCCGTAGCAGTGGTTCCCCCGGCTGCAGAGCCGCCCACGCAATAGATGTAGCCCGCGCCGTTAACACTGAGCGCGCCGCAAGCCATATTGTTCACCTGATTATCGGGATACGTGGCTGACTTGGTGGCCCAACTGTTCTGGACTGGCGTGTATTGAAATGGATGCGTGAAATCGCTCCCAGCGGTGTCGGAACTGCGCCCACCCATGGCGTAAAACTTTCCAGCAGGAGGCGGGGGAGTTGGTGTTGGTGTTGTTCCCTGCACGGCGAAGCCGGTTGGAGAAGGAGTACGAGAATGGTTGAAATCACCCGAGAAAAAGACGCCCACGGAACGAGCGCCGACGCTCGGCAGGTCTTGTCCGGTCAACCAACTGCAGGCAGCCGGTGTCGCGATCGGTGTCAACGTTGAGCTTCCATCGCCAGCGACCAAGTCGACTTTGCCGACCGCCGGGGCCGTGGTGATCATCGCAAGCAGCACCGCAGCGATTCCGGTCAGCAAAAAAACAGCAGCAGTTGAAACACGCAGCTTAAGGAGGAAGGATTTTGAGGTTAGTTTCTTTTTCATGGTTGGAAGGAGGGTTTTCTGTCTGCGGCAAATCCGAGACGAGGATCGGGATACTATGTGAGATGCTGAAACCGGTCAACACTTTTTTCCTCGCCAGGGGACTCTTTACTAGATACCGGCGGCGGCGGAGTGCCTTCGCACGATCCGATCAATCGACGTTGCGAGGATCATTCCGCAATCGAAGCCTCACCCAATCCCAGTTCCGCGAGCCTGATTTTGAAACAGGAATATTTTAAGTGATCAGTACACCCTGGCGTTTTGGAAAACGCCCGAAGGCGATCCCGCGGCTTGGTCAACGCGTTGTAGCTTTATTTCTTGCTTGAGCTTTCGGATAAAGAGCTCACAGCTTTTTCGAGAGACTCGCGAATTACTTCGCGAGTCCCCGAAGAAATCTGCAGGTAAGCCCCGAGGCCTATGGCCGGGGAGCCGGTGTGGGACGCGGCCGTGGGGTGGGATGCTCTCTTGGAGTTGGAGTAGGTCTAATCGTTGCCGTTGGCGTTGCCGATGGCGTTGTTGAGGCTGTCGCCGTCGCTGTTGCTGTTGCTGTGGGTGTAGGGGAAGCCGACGCACAAGGACTCATCGGGCAGTTGAAGAGTTCCGCCGTGGCAATGATGGTGGCGCCGTCACTGGCGTAACCGCCTGCCTTCCAGATATTGTTGGTGCCATCGGTGTCGGCTGCGAAGTTGCGCCCCGCAGTCGGGAAGGGAACACCCAGCGACCATGTATTGCTGGTCGGATCGTAGATGTCCACCTCATTGGAAGGTGTGGTAAATCCTCCGCCCAAGACATACATCTGGTTACAGAAGTTCACCGCTCGAGTGTTACTTGTTGGCCTGGGTATGTCGGCAATCGTGGAGATGGAATCAGCCACCGGGTCATAGACATATGAGTTTGTCTCATCAGTCAGAACGCCACCGGTGATATCAGCACCGCCACCTGTGTAGATTAGACTGCCAATAGTGGTCGTTGGCAGGTAACCGAGCGGCACTGGCAGGGTGGCACTCTTCTGCACCCAGCCCGCAGGGCTGGGCGTAAACTGCCAAATCTGGTCGATCCCGATCCCGTTAGGAATGTCGAAGCCACCCAGAATGACCAGTGTGTTGTTGAAAACAGTGAAGCCACCGGGCAGAATGCTCGAGTCGCCAGGAGGCCAGTTACCAGAAACCGGGCTGATGGTGTCAGTAATCGGATCATAGCGGAAAACACGACCGCTCCCCATCTGGGTTGCGAAATTGGAACCGCCCGCGCAATAGATATAGTCCGTTCCGCTGTCGTTAAGTACACCACAAGCCATGTTGTTCGTATTGGTGTCGGGGTAAGTGGCTGACTTGGTCGTCCAACTGTTGCTGCCAGGATCGTACTCCAAGGGATTAGTGAGCTCGACATTATTGACGTCACGGCCGCCCATCACGTAAAACTTCCCGTTACCAGGGAAAAAGACTCCAACAGAGCGGGCGTCGGTGCTCGGCATGTCAGGGGCGCCAGCCCAGCTGCAAGAAGATGGCGTAGCAGTCGGTGTAGCGCTCGGTGAAGGTGTCGGGCTTCCGCCGCCACCCTGGAAATTGAACTTGCCGACACGCGTGTGCCAGAGGCCGCTCTGGGCATATTGGTTGATGTGGTAGAAGGACATGCCATCGGAAGGATCGACTTCTGTCCTCGTATAATCACCCCAGCGGACGCCACTGTGGAATCCGACTCCCGCGAACATGATGGCCTCTCCTTGCCCCATGTTACTGGGTGGATCATTGGCGAGACGTCCGGCGTACCGAATGGAAGGAAATATTGTGGTGCTCGACGTGGAATAACCTATGACAGTATTGCCGCTTTGATCGACAGCTATGCTCGGCATCCAGCGCCAAAAACCATCATTGGTATTGGTCCAGGTCTGCTGTTGCAAAGGCGTAGCGGGAAAATTGCCCCCTGTCACATCGAACTGGTACCAGCGAACACCGGTTGGCCCGGTGCAGTTGGCGTCGGTACAGACAGTGCCATCAGCCCAGAGCGATTCTGTGCCACCGATATTTTGATAAACCACGGGCGTCATGATCTTATCACCCAAGGTATCCAGTTTTACCGACGTGCCTTGCTGGGGCACAAGATCGGACGTACTAGTGAAGGCGTCCACGAAGCCATCAACCGTGATCTCTGCATTCGGTGCATGACTGGCGCCAACGCCGAAAGTGGAATTTGCCGGGTTGGCAAAATCAACATGGAAGAACCTGGCGTGAACCTGGGTTAAGCTGACGCCGCTGTTAGCCGGGCTGTCGATGGCGAGCACCATTTCGTCTCTACCTGTGGGAGGCGGATTACCTTTGGCGGTAGCGGCGACGAAGCTATAGGAAGCGCCCACATCGGTTGCGGTGAGTCCAAAGCTGATCGTATTGGCGGGACCGCCGGTAAGCATGCTGGCGCGGTCAAGAGCATAAACATGGACGCCGTTGAAGGTAGTCGGGCTACTAAACGTGTTGACCGTGAAGAAATAAGCGTTCTGAGTCCCGCCGTCGTTCCACAGCGCGAACTTCGGATAGTCGCCAAGGTATGTAGGGTTTGCTGGGTCAACCTGCACGGCATAAAGGAACCAGCCTCCGCTGACGGGGTCACTGGTCTGAGAGACACCAATGCATTGCCAGAATGAAGTGCCGGGGAATGACGGAAAGGCGAAATCGCTTATCAGCCAGCGATCAGCCACTGGATCGTAGAGAACATAAGGGTCTCCGTCGTTCGCGTTGGTGCAAGGGGTCCCAGTCAAACCCGAAAAGAATGAGTTATAACTGGTCGGGCCAGATAGGGTATTGCCGCTTTTGTCATAGATCTGGATGGTTTCGTTGATGGCTTCAATGTAATGATTCGGGCCGACATCCCCCTCGCTGTCACTGGGTTGACAACCGCAGGTGTCGGCATTCCCCTCGAATGTGAACAGTGGCCCGGGCATCGTCGGGGTCGGACGCCACAGATTTTTGAGCAATGCCTGGACATACTTCAGGCTAGAAATCCCGTATTTTGATTGGGCGGTTGTCTCTCCGGTCCCGTTGTGCGGATAGCGCATCAAACGTCTCTCCTCGAACTCCTTCTTTGGCGCAACATAAGGCAGGCTTCGCAAATCCTGGTCCAGGCGGACAGGTCCGACCATTCGTCTGACGTCCGGAGCCTGTGTACCGGGAGCATCCTGCGTCGCATTGGAGCGAGCAGGTTGTTGCGAAGCCCCGGTGCCCTTGGTCTGGGCGAACGCGCCAGAACCAACCAGCGCCACAAAGACGCCGAAGAGGCAAAGAATGGAAGCAATTAAAACGCGAAGGTTAAAGAAAGCGGATTTTGAAGTGGATTTCTTTTTCATGGTTGAAGCGGACTTGTTTCCCATCTGCGGTGAACCCGAGACAGTGGCCAAAAATCTAGCTGAGATGGTGCAACAGTGTCAACACTTTTTTCACAAAGCATCTTTCCTGCAACCGGCGGAGGAGAGCGCTTCGCACGGCGCGATCAACCAACGATCCCGCGGCCTGTCCGTTGAGGTCAACGGGTTCGAGCTTTATCTCTTGCTTGAACTTTGAGACATAGAGCACGCAGCTTTTCGGGAAACTCGCGAATTACTTCGCGAGTCCCCGAAGAAATCTGCAGGTAAGCCCCGAGGCCTATGGCCGGGGAGCCGGTGTGGGACGCGGCCGTGGGGTGGGATGCTCTCTTGGAGTTGGAGTAGGTCTAATCGTTGCCGTTGGCGTTGCCGATGGCGTTGTTGAGGCTGTCGCCGTCGCTGTTGCTGTTGCTGTGGGTGTAGGGGAAGCCGACGCACAAGGACTCATCGGGCAGTTGAAGAGTTCCGCCGTGGCAATGATGGTGGCGCCGTCACTGGCGTAACCGCCTGCCTTCCAGATATTGTTGGTGCCATCGGTGTCGGCTGCGAAGTTGCGCCCCGCAGTCGGGAAGGGAACACCCAGCGACCATGTATTGCTGGTCGGATCGTAGATGTCCACCTCATTGGAAGGTGTGGTAAATCCTCCGCCCAAGACATACATCTGGTTACAGAAGTTCACCGCTCGAGTGTTACTTGTTGGCCTGGGTATGTCGGCAATCGTGGAGATGGAATCAGCCACCGGGTCATAGACATATGAGTTTGTCTCATCAGTCAGAACGCCACCGGTGATATCAGCACCGCCACCTGTGTAGATTAGACTGCCAATAGTGGTCGTTGGCAGGTAACCGAGCGGCACTGGCAGGGTGGCACTCTTCTGCACCCAGCCCGCAGGGCTGGGCGTAAACTGCCAAATCTGGTCGATCCCGATCCCGTTAGGAATGTCGAAGCCACCCAGAATGACCAGTGTGTTGTTGAAAACAGTGAAGCCACCGGGCAGAATGCTCGAGTCGCCAGGAGGCCAGTTACCAGAAACCGGGCTGATGGTGTCAGTAATCGGATCATAGCGGAAAACACGACCGCTCCCCATCTGGGTTGCGAAATTGGAACCGCCCGCGCAATAGATATAGTCCGTTCCGCTGTCGTTAAGTACACCACAAGCCATGTTGTTCGTATTGGTGTCGGGGTAAGTGGCTGACTTGGTCGTCCAACTGTTGCTGCCAGGATCGTACTCCAAGGGATTAGTGAGCTCCACATTATTGACGTCACGGCCGCCCATCACGTAAAACTTCCCGTTACCAGGGAAAAAGACTCCAACAGAGCGGGCGTCGGTGCTCGGCATGTCAGGGGCGCCAGCCCAGCTGCAAGAAGATGGCGTAGCAGTCGGTGTAGCGCTCGGTGAAGGTGTCGGGCTTCCGCCGCCACCGGCGAAACTGAATTTTCCGATGCGGGTATGCCAGTTGAAACTGCCGTTTACTGCCTGGTATTCGTTCACGTGCCAGAAGCTCGTGCCATCAGAAGGGTCGATGGCGGTCCTGCTATAATCGCCCCAGCGGTTAAGGCCCGACTGGTTGCCCGTGCCGGTGAACATGGTCGCTTCGCCTTGACCGAGGTTACTAGGCGGATCGCTAACAAGACGCCCAGCGTAACGAATGCCTGGTAACAGGCTAGAACTGGAGACTGCATAACCGATAGCCGTGTTGCCGCTCTGATCGACAGCTACGCTGGGCATGAAGCGCCACAACCCGTCGTTACCATTGCTCCAATCCTGCTGCTGGACAGGAGTGGCGGGAAATGTGCCGCCCGTGACATCAAATTGATACCAGCGAACGACAGTCGGTCCGTTCGGGAAATTCAGGACAACGGTTTGATCAGCCCACAACGATTCTGTGCCGCCAAAATTGTGGTAAACCAACGGCGTCATGATTTTATCGCCAAGTGTGTCGAGCAACTGGGTCGTTCCCTGCTGTGGCACCATGGTAAATCCCCCCGCGCTTGTGAACGCGTCGACGAATGGATTGACCGTAATCAGGGCATTGGGAGTGTGATTGGCACCAATGCCGATAGTCGAATTGGTCGGTGTCACAAAATCGACGTGAAACAGCCATGCCTTCACCTGAGTCAAAGTCACGTTTTCAGTGGACGGGCTGTCCACAGCGAGAAGCATTTCATCTCTGCCCGAAGGCGGCGAATCGCCAGTGCGAAACCCGGCCGGCACCAGGCTGTAGGAATCGCCCAATCCGGCGGGAGGAATCGTAAATGAGATGGCGGTGGCAGGCCCGCCGATTAGCATCGAGCCGCGATCGAGCGCCATAACGGTCACCCCGTTGAAGGGCCCCGATAAACTGGCGAAGAGGTTGAACGTGTAGTGATAGGCGCCGCCGGGCATCGGATTATTCCACACCGCCGCCTTGGGGTAGTCGTCGGCATTCGTCGGATCCACTTCCAGGGCATATAAGAACCAGCTGCCTGCCGCCGGATCGGGGGTTTGAGAAACGGCGATGCATTCATAGGAGGGGCTGCCGCCAAAGGAGGTAAAGGCGAAGTCGCTTACCACCCAGCGATCAGCCACCGGATCATACATGACAAACGGGTCACCGCGATTTTGGTTGTTACCGCAGGGAGTGCTGGTACCCAAGGGAGAAAACAACGTATTATATGTAATTGGGCCAACCAGAAGGTTGCCAGCTTTGTCATAAACCGCGTATGCAGAATTGATCGCTTCGACGTAGTGGTTCGGACCGACGTCTCCATCACTGTCGGGAGGCGCGCAACCGCACCCGCTCTGGGCTGCAGCCACCCCCTCGAAGGTCAGCAGCGGGGTCGGCATCGTGGGCGTCGGGCGCCACAGATTTTTGAGCAACTGCTGGACGTATGCGAGGCCGGAAATACTATTTCGTGGTTGTGCTCCTGTTTGGCCATCGCCGTGCGGGTATCGCATCATGACTTTGGTTTCCAACTCGGGCTCGGGCGCAATGTAAGGCAGGCTATTCACGTTCTCCAGACGGACAGGACCGACGAGCGCTATAACTTTCGGCTTCTGTGTGCCGGGAGCATCTTGTTGTGCGACGCTGCCCGCCTGCTTTGTCCCTTTTGTTTGGGCGAACACGGTGGAGAACGCCCCGGAGCCAAGGAGCGCCACAAAAACGCCGAACAGGCAAAGCACTGACGCAATTAAAACGCGAAGGTTAAAGAAAGCGGATTTTGAACTGGATTTCTTTTTCATGGTTAATGCGGAGTTGGTTCTATCTGCGGTGAACCGAGACGGTAGTTTGGATGCTATTCGAAACGCTGAAAAAGTGTCAACGTCTTTTTCAAATTTAGTTTGGAGTGCGAATTACCCTGAGCGCGATGTTGACACGAAGAAGAATCACGAAACGCTAAACCTTACGTTTCGTCATCCTTCGCGGCTCTGCAGAGCAAGAAGAGGCAATCACGTGCCGGCGAATGACCAAGTGCGCATCGCCTCCGATGGAATGAAGATGGCGTTGTGACGATGCCGAATTCTTTATCGGCTCTGCATTGATAGAGAAGTGGTTTGATTTTCCCCCTACTGCCCGAAATTCACTGTGACACTGTTGGAGCAGTTCTGGGTTGCAGCTTCACACACTATGTACATGAAGCTAGCCTGGCCAGTGGTGCCGGTGGAGTCGTCATACAAACCATCGTTCGGCGTTGTCGCGATCACAACTCCATCACGGTAGACATCGACGTTGGCCGAGGTCGCCCGCCTCCATTTGAGACGCGATGTATTTATTCCCCCCACTTTTTTCCCCTGCGCTCTGAGCTGAATTGGCCCAGGCGTCGCAGTGGCGGTAGGCGTTGGCGTCGCTGTCGGCACCTTAAAGGCATAGATCTTGTTATCCGCGCCGAAGTAAATCCTGCCGCGAGCCACTATTCCGGTGTTCCACTGGCGGGTGCCTGTCATCAACTCGTTGGCGCCGCCGCCAGCATAAACAACAACGCCAGTATCGCCATCGTAGCCGTGCAAGCGCTGGTCGCCTGCGACACCAGCCACCCAGACGATAAAGTTGCTCACTCCATCAGTCGTTGTGACCCACGGGGACCCGCGACCGGTCTGATTTTGGCTCCAACCGAACACGATCGTCGGCGGATTCGTCGGTGTAATTTTGTAGGCCCTGATCGTGCCGGCGTCGTTATGAAAAGCAATATACGTTCCCTGGCTGGTGTGGTACGTGACAGCTGACGTCCCTCTGTTAATCCCAGAAACATTGGCCTGGGTCACGGGTGAAGTGATGCCGCCGAGATCGTTGCGATTTACCAGGTAGGCATTCGAATCTTTACCGAGGGCCAGCACAAGCTGCGAAGGGGTGGCGCCTGGCACATCGATCACCGTCGCACTGACACCGCCAACATCGGTGTCGCTGTTGTCGAGGCTTAACCAATTGGTCGGTGCCCAGTAGTCGCTAGGTTGACCGGTCCAGACGGGCCCGGCCTGCAACCGGATGATTGCTTCGCCACCCATCCAGTTACCGCCCGTGTTAAAGGTGTTGCCGGTGACCACGAACATGTTGGTGCCATCACTGGCGATCCCGCCATGTCCCCAAATTTCGCCGCCGATGCCTGTTGTCGCCCATGCCATCACATTAGAAGGATTGGTGATGTCCACGCCCACAACCCAGCCGTGATAGTTGCCGCAATCGCCCACGTATGCAGAGTAAGCCACGTACACGCGGCTACCTACGAGAGCTAATGCCCCTCGGTCTTCCTGCACTGAGGAATCAAACGTGATGCTGTTATAGCGGGCGGCGGTATTGACGTCGACGGGCCAGCCCGGATTGGTCGCGCCCGTATCGACGTTGAGCGAGAAAATGAGATGTTTTTTCGTAGCGCCGTTATCTGGCGTGGTGAACGCATCAATAAAGAGTGTCCGCGACGCGAGATCGACGACTGGCGTACTGGTGATCCCGACCGGATCGATGTTACCGCACCCGAGACGGCTTAATGGAACTGGCGCACCGAGATTTCGCTGCCAGATTACCGTTCCAGTAGCGGCGTTGAGCGCATAAACGTTGTTGGATTCCGTGGCCGCAATGACCATCGGCCCGTTGAGTCCACCCTCGATGTAAAGCGGCTGGGCGTAAACGTTACCGGAAATCGCGCCGTTGAAGTCCAGGTCGCGCGTCAAGTTTGGAGCGCCGGATAGTGTAAAACCTGCATCGATGTAAACCCCGTCGCGCGTAGCACTGTTGTGTTCCTGGGTGACATTGACCTGAGCGTCTGCTTCGGCGCCACTCAACAAGGCGATGCACAAGACAGCAGTCGCAGATTTCAGTCGTATCAGGTCTCCATGCATTTAGGCATGCCAGTTCAGAACGTCACGGTCGCTTGATTAGAACAGGTCTGAGTGTGTGCGTTGCACACTTGATAGGTAAAGGTGCCGGGCCCACTGCCACCGATTCGATCGGTGAAGAAACCATCGTTCTGGGTGGTACCGATCAACGCGCCGTCGCGGTACACGTCGACCCGATTCGAAGTCGCGCCAGTCCAGGACAAATCCGCTGCCCGTTGCCCGTGTACCAAGCGCCCTTGCGCAGTCAGCGCGATTTGGGGCGGTGTAGGAGTTGGGGTAGCAGTAGCAGTGGGTGTCGCAGTTGCCGTTGCCGTCGGCGTCGCTGTAGCTGTAGCTGTAGGGGTTGGGCTCGGAGCTTCAGTTGCTGTAGGTGTTGCTGTGGCAGTTGCCGTAGCCGTCGCTGTCGCCGTAGGCGTTGAGCTTGGAGCTTCAGTTGCAGTTGCCGTAGCAGTCGCGGTTGCTGTGGCTGTCGCTGTAGGTGTAGACGTTGCCGTCGCGGTAGGTGTGGGACTTGGACTGGCCCCCAAGCAGACCGGCACGTTTGTGGTTTGACCGTTCGTGATGGTGAAGTTCCCGTTCTGGCTTCCGACACCGGTCTTCGAAACCAAGTAGCTGTGCGAGCCGGGCGTTGATACCGCGTCGTAGGTGCCGTCGGATAAAGTTGCACCGTAAGGGCTGCCATCGATTGCTACCGAGGCGTTAGAAATCGGCGCACCCCCGGTGCAAGCAGTGACAATAAAATGGCCTGTGCCCTTTTGCGGCGCTGTGCACTCGACAAACCTGAAGTAGCCGATACGCGTGCGCCAGTTGAAGCTCGACGTCGTCGGGTAGTACTCGTTTGTGTAGTAGAACGTGCAATCGTCCACCGGGTCGACTGTGAGATCGCTGTAATCGCCCCACCGATTGGAGGTGGCACTCTGGCTACCGGTCCCGTCGAAAAGATGTTGCTCCCCCGACAAGGTATTCAATGGGTCTGTCGTCAGGCGGCCGGCATAACGAATTTGCGGATTAATTGAGCTGCTGGAAGCACTAAAGCCGAGGCCAATGTTGCCTTGGTTATCGGAGGCGATGCTGCCCATCCAGCGCCAGGTCGTATCCGGCTGATACGTGCTTTGCTGGAAGATGCCCCAGTTTCCCGGCTGCGTCCGTCGCAGTTCAAGCCAGCGTATTCCCGCCACTGCACTGGCACTCACGGTGTAATTATCAAGCAACGATTCATGGCCGTCGGAAAAGCGGCGATAGGCGTTACGGAACATCAACCGGTCGCCAATCCCATCGAGCCTGGAGCTGGTACCCGCTTGTGGTACGCAGTTGCGCGTTGTCGAACAAAGCGAAGTAAATGAGGCTGCACCCACGCTGGTCTCGAGCGTGAAAGTTGAGTTCGCCGGGTTCGTGAAGTCCACATGGTACGCTCGTATCTTGTAAATCAACGGGCTACCCTGCGGAAACGATACGAAATGGTTTGGATCACCAACCGCCGGTGGAATGATACCATCCAGATCACTCGGTAGAAAAGCGGCTTCGCTAGCCCCGCCTGTGATCCCAGTAGTTTGGCTCGTAGCCGTGGGATCGCCCGCTAACATTTTGACCCGATCGAAGACGAAAGCCTGAGGTCCGAGGAATACTGTGCCAGCGGTGTTAAAGACGTTTCCCGACATATAATAGCCGTCCGGCCACACCCCGAGCTTCGGATAATCGAGGAAGTTGCTGGTCAGATGAAAATCGTACCGATACCAGGCGCCGGTTGCGTCGCCAGTCTGTGAAATGGCGAGGCACTCGTCTTGCGGGACAGTGGCTCCGCTTGGAGTGGCGAACTGGCTGATAATCCATCGATCGGCCAATTGATCGTACACGACGATAGGGTCACCGTTGCCACCAGTCTGGCATGTGCCGCCAAAGCCCGACCAAATTGAAGTGATCGCAACCGGGCCAAGCAGAGATGTGCCGGTAACTTTATCAGAAACCTGGAGGCCTTCATTGACCATCTGCACGTACTGAGTTTTTCCAACCTCTCCATCCGGATCCGGCGGGGCGCAGTTGCAGGCTGACGCCCGGGAACGGAATGCCATTCCAACTGAGGATCGGGGCCGGAATCGACGGCACGCCTATCATGCGTTGCCAGAAACTACTTTGAATCACCGGGTCCGGTCCGTCTTCGTGCTGATGCGGTATTTGCGGGTTGAGATTCGCTTCGTGCTCCGATTCGGTGGGCGGCCAGGCCGAAGGCTGTTCACGCAAGGGCCGGGACAGATCGCTGCGCGATGCGCGAATCACAGTCGTTTCGCCGAACTGTTGTGCTTCCGGCTTTGCGTTTGCCTGGGCAGAGGCATTCGAGAACGCACCAAAGCCAAGCAGCGCCAAAAAGAGGGCGGCCAGGGCAAGAACTAAACCAAGTAGTACGCGAAAGTTAAGGAAGGCGGATTGGGAGGTCGATTTGTTTTTCATGGTGGAGCATGGTTAAGGAGGGCAAGCTTGAGGCCAACTAGCGGAGCAAGCAATATCATTCATTGGGCCTGTTGCCGCCGGGTAAAAGCACAGCGTAATTCAGTGAAGCAAAATCACGAGGACCGCTCGTTAGACACGTTCCTCGGCGGCGGCCCGTCATAGCCATGATTGACGGGATCGATGCGGCGCATCGGTCTTTCGCGATTTTGTTCTTCAATCACATGCGCGATCAGTCCCGGCGTGCGCGCAATCATGAAAATCCCGTTAAACGCAGCGGGATCCATTGCCAAATCGGCGAGAATGGCGCCGATCGCGCCGTCTACATTAATGGGCAGCGACTTCTTCGCGTCAGCGAACGCTTTCTCGACGGCGCGCGCCGCTTGCATGTGCGCGCCATCCACACCGGCTTCGCGCGCGAGTTCGAACAATCGCGCAGTGCGCGGATCTTTGGTGTGCAAGCGATGACCGAATCCCGGCATGCGTTCGCCTGCTTCGCGCATCGTCGCCAGCATGCGCGTCGCGGCCTCGTCCAATGAGATCGACTCGCGGGCGGCGCCATCGGCGATTGCTTTCAATTGAACTGCGCAATCTTCAATTGCGCCGCCGTGATGCCGATTGATCGACATGATCCCGGCGGCAACAGATGCACTCAACGTCGCTCCAGTCGATGCGACGGTGCGCGCAGCCAATGCGCTGGGAGGCGTCGCGCCATGATCAATCGAGGAGACCAAAATCGCATCCATCAAACGCGCGACAGCCGGCGATGGCAGTTTGCCAGTCAAAATCAAATAGACCGCCGCTCCAAACGATACACGGCCCATGAGGTCAGCGATGTCGTAGCCGCGCACGGCAACTTTGTTAGGCTCGATTCGCGTAATGGCGCTGTGCCACACGGCCTTTTTCTCCGCTTCACTCATAAGACTTTGACCTTTGATTTGCTCCAGAATCTTCACGACCGCACCCGGCAATTCGCCGAATGCATCGACGACGGTCGCGTCGGCTTCGCGCAGTGCTTTCACTTTGCCGGCGTGCGTGCCGCGGCCGCCCTCGATGATTGCGCCGGCGTGGCTGAAGCGCGTGCCTTCGCGCGCCGCTTTGCCGCCGATGTAAGCGATCACCGGCTTTGTGATTTTTCGATCCACGATCAACTGCGCCAGTTCTTCTTCCTGTGAAGAACCAATTTCACCAAAGATGACGATCGCTTCGGTGAGCGGATCGGCTTCGAACATCAACGCTGCATCGGGCAGACGAATTCCAATGACGGCGTCGCCACCAATGTGCACGATCGTTGAGAGACGCACGCCTGCTTGCCCGAGATAATATCCCGTGCTCGAAGCCATGCCGCCCGACCGACTGATCACGCCGACGCCTTTCGGCACGCCGGGCTTAAACCACTGGCGCGCGCTTTCCGCGCGGCCGCCAATCATGCCGACCACGGCCTTCCCGGGGCTTAACGCGCCGAGCGTATTAGGTCCGAGAAACGTCGCGCCGTTTGCTTTGGCCGCCGCGGCGATCTCCATCGCGTCCCAAACAGGAACGCGATCGGGCACAAGAACCGTAAGTTTAATGCCTGCTTCAATCGCGGAAATCGCAGCCTCCTTGACGCCGGCCGCAGGCACAAAGACTACCGAGACATCGACATTGCCTAACAAGTTCACCGCTTCCTTCGGCGTGTTGAATACCGGCACGCCGAGCACATTCTGCCCGCCTTTGCCTGGGGTGACTCCTCCAACCACGTTCGTCCCGTACTCGCGCATGAGCCGCGTGCGCGCGCGGCCTTCGCGTCCGGTGATCCCTTGCACCAGCACGCGCTTCTTTTCGTCGATCAAAATCGCCATTTAATGTGGTAGGGCAGTCGCAGCTAAGGTTTCGATGAAAGCTTTCGCAGGATATGTCGAGCAAGATATTCTTTGATCTCGACGTGTCGCGGCACGGGCTGACAAACTTTTGTCACCGGATTCTGATACCAATCGTGCTTGCCACCGTGCCGAATGAGAACTGCACCTTCCTGTTCGATCTTCTGGATCAGCTCGCGTCGCTTCACGCCAGCTCAAGCTCGGAGTGTTGACGAACGTTTGGGATCGCTCCTGAAGATAGATCCTTGTAGAGATCGAGGAGGTGTTCTTTTAAATTCTCAAGCGAATTTCCTTGGGTAACGTAATCGGGATACCGATCGAAATATCCCAACCACATGTCCCCATCTTGCCAATATGTGAATCCGAGTGATCCCATATTTGAAACGGTAGCGATATAAGACTGAGGGGTCAATTTGAGGGGCCCATCGGCCGGCCGATCAATTCATCTAATCCCGGAATCTCAAGCTCCAGGTAGAAGCTTTCGATGCCAGCGAGACGGCATTCGACATCGCAGGCGAGCAACTCGGAATCTTTGGTAGCGAACTCTTCATTCGGCAATGCCGCTACTGGAGCGCCGTCGCGATCGATGATCAATCCGCCTGAATGCGTTTCAACTGCGGCGCGAATCTCCGGCCAGCGCGCGTTGTCGATCCAGACCACGGCCATTTTTTACCGCGAGCTTTGTGGCGGACGGATCGTTAACAAATTTTGGCACTCGCGGCGGGCGCGGTTTCCATTTTTTTCCGCTCGCGCTGGCGACCAGTTCGGCGAAGCGCGCTGCGATGAACGCTGGCGTGTCAGTTTTGCGGTAGCCTTCGATCGGCGCGCGCAGCAGCTTCGACATCCGATGCAAAATCTTCACAGCGCGATCTTCGGTGTTGCCGCCCAGACGAATCACAGCGGGAATCTCCAGATCGAGTTCCCAAAACGCCTTGGCCAGTCCATAGGCGGACCAATATTGTTCCTGGCTGGCAACGCCGGATCCGGAACCGAAATAACCCACCAGATCCGGCTGGGCCAGAATGATTCGCGCAGCACGATAGACTTTCGATGCAGATGGGTTGCCACTCGTGTCAGTGAAATTGGCGATGGTGAATCCCGCGTTGACGATCGCGTCCATAGACATCATCGAGCCGCCGCCGCCTGCGCCGTGAAATCCGACGAGTCCCTTGGATCCTTTCGGTGCCTCTGTTGCCAACTGTGCGAAATAGAATGTGCCGCGATGATCGTTTTGTTCGACGGCATAAGCGACCGCTCGAGAGCCGTCGGCGGATGATCGAACTCGCGCGCGATCTCGATCCCAAGCTCGGGGTGCCGCCCGACGGCGTAATCGTCGATCGTGATTCGGCAATCGGCTGCAACGAGCTCGCCAGTCTTCGTCAGCACGAGCGGATTGATCTCAAGTGAACGCGCTTCGACGCTGCGTGCGGCGACGAATAATTTGCGGATCGACTCATCTAGCTGCTTCGCATTCTTCGCTGCGAGTCCGCACGACGCCGCGGCTTCATCGACTGCTGAATCCAAAGGTCCGCCATTCACATCGCACGGAATTCTTCGCGTTGCAGCCGCGCGCTCTTCGATCCCTGTGCCGCCGCCGGCGGCAAAAATAATTATCGGGGCGCGAGCGGCGTCATCGATCGCGAACGAAAGAAAAAACTCGCGCTCGATGTCGATTTTCTCCTCCACCAGCACAGCTTTCGACCGGAAACTGTCCCACTTTCATCGCCAACATTCGTTCAGCTTGTGCGCGCACATCTTCTGGTTTTTTGGCGAAGGCGACTCCACCGATACCGGCGCGTCCGGTCGTCCAGGCTTGAATCTTAACCACAACTTCGCCGCCTACTTCCTTCGCTGCGGCGACAGCTTCGTCGGCGCTTGCTGCGGCCCGACCGCGCGGGATTTTGAATCCATTCGCAGCGAGAATGGCTTTACCTTGATATTCGTGGAGACGCGCCATGGGTGCGTCCTATTTCGGATGAAAACGCCCAACGTTCAACGCTGAACGTTTGACTACGAAAGTATTCGCGAGCAGGCATCAGACTCGGAATTGCGTGGTGAGCGGACGAACTGCGCTTTTTTGGTTTGTTCTAGACTATCGGCAGTCGAGTCGAGATCATATTGTTCGCGCAGTCGTTGTGCGAACACTGATATGGCTGCTGAGGTTAAAAAGGAAATTGAGCTTGAGATCGCGCATGTGTTGTTCACAGATATTGTCGGTTACTCGAAGCTGCCTATCAATCAGCAACGAGCGTTAGTCGAGCGCTTAAATGAGATTGTCCGAGGCACGGATGAATTCCAAGGCGCGGAATCGGCTGGGCGCTTGATTACAATCCCCACAGGCGACGGCATCACGCTGGTTTTTTATCATAGCCCGGAAGCGCCGGTTGAATGCGCGTTGGAAATAAGCCGCGGTCTCAAGAAGCATCCGGCACTTCAGCTACGAATGGGCATACACAGCGGACCCGTGAGCGGGGTCATCGACGCAACCGGCAAAGCGAACGTGGCTGGCGCCGGCATCAATATGGCACAGCGGGTCATGGACTGCGGCGATGCCGGACACATTTTGCTGTCGAAGCATGTTGCTGAAGATCTCGAGGAATACCCTCACTGGCAACGGCACCTGCATGAACTTGGCGAGTGTGAAGTCAAACATGGCGTTCGCGTCTCCGTGGTGAATCTGTACACTGAGGAGCTCGGGAACCCGGCAGTGCCGGAAAAGCTGAAGGCGGCGCGTGTCGCTGCTGCTGCACGAAGAAAACGTGCCGCTTTTCGATGGGTGTCATTAGGCGTGATGAGTCTGCTGGCTGTGATCGCCCTGATCGGTTTTCTCCTTTTGCGTTATAGACGACCGCCCGCCACGGTCGAGTTACCAGTTCCCGAGAAGAGCATCGCGGTGCTGCCGTTTGACAACCGAAGCCGCGATCCCGACAACGCGTACTTTGCTGATGGTATTCAGGATGAAATCCTGACGCGCTTGTCCAAAATCGCTGATCTAAAAGTAATCTCGCGCACATCCACGCAGCATTACAAGAGCGCGCCTGAAAACCTGCATGAGATCGGAAGGCAACTTGGGGTTGCTCATATTCTGGAAGGAAGCGTGCAGAAGAGCGGGGACATTGTGCGGGTGAACGTGCAGCTAATCAAAGCAGCCAATGATTCCCATCTTTGGGCCGATACCTTTGATCGCAAACTGACCGACATCTTTTCGGTCGAGAGTGAGGTGGCTAAAGCCATTGCCGACCAGTTGCGAGCGCATCTCAGCGGTCAGGAAGAGCAAGCAATCACCGCCAAACCGACGGACAATCCTGAGGCATACGATGCCTACCTGCGCGGTCTGGCTTGTACACTGAAAACCGGTAACACACCAGCCAACGCCCTTGGCGCACAGAAATATCTCAGAGAAGCGGTGCGGTTGGACCCGAAGTTCGCCCTTAGCTGGGCGCTGCTGTCATACGTTGATTCCGTTGGCTACACTAGCCTTAGTCTTCAGCCAACGGTCGCGCTCCGTGAAGAGGCACGGCAGGCAGCCGAAACTTCGCTCACTCTTCAGCCTAACCTTGGCGAGGCTGTATTGGCTAAGGGATATTACCACTACTCTTGTCTAAAGGATTACGACGCCGCGGTGCGTTACTTTGAGCAAGCACGTCAGCTCTTACCCAATAGCAGCCGGATTCCTGAATCGCTGGCCTATGTAGAGCGGAGGCGCGGCCAGTGGGACCGGAGCGAGTTGTATTTCAATGAAGCCGAGCGGCTCGACCCGCGCGACGTTTCCCTACTCACCCAGCACGCGATTTCCTATATGGAGCTTCGTCGTTTCCCGGAAGCGGTGCGGAAGTTTGATCAGGTTCTCGATATCACGCCCGACGACCGGGATACGCTTGTGCTAAAGGCGGCTATCGCGCAAGCCGAGGGCGATCTGCCGCGGGCTTCGGCGATCCTTGCTCCACTCCACTCTGCTACCGACGATTTCGGTGCGCTGGAGATACAGGCTTACCAAGCGATCCTGGAGCGTCGCCCTGCACAAATTATCCCTCGGCTAAAGGAAATACTTGCCAAGCCTGATCCAGCGTTGGGTTTTTACAATGGCGAGCTGCGCTTTTGGTTAGGCTGGGCGCAAGAGGTGGCCGGCGATCAGGCGGCCGCCCACGAAAGTTGGCAACAGGCGCGCAGCGAACTGGAACCTTTCCTAAAAAAACAGTCGGAAAATGTCGGACTCATTGCAGATCTCACCCTAATCAATATGGGCCTCGGTGACAAAGGTGCCGCTTTAGCTCTGTCGGAGCAGGCCATGGCAGCGAATCCGATCGAGAAAGACGCGGTAGATGGTCCCATTCCGATCGAGATCCTCGCCCGGGTGGCAGCGCGTGTGGGAGAACCTGACCGCGCCATTACTGCTTTAGAGAAACTACTCTCGATACCGTACAATGGTGCATTGGCTGCGGCCCCGCTCACTCCTGCGCTGCTCCGGCTCGATCCTATGTTCGATCCGCTTCGGAATGACCCGCGCTTCAAAGAACTCGTCGCGTCGCCCGCGCCGAACCATGCGAAGCGATGAAGTAGCAGCTCGCGAAACGAAACGCTCGCGGCGCTATCCGCCGACGGCCTGGTAGTGGCCGAGGCCGCGTTTCCACATAAAGCGTGCCCACATCCACGTGAGCAAAAGCCAGCCGGTCTGGATCGCCAGCGCTTGCACGAGGTCGGGCCCTTTTAACCGGCCGAGAAAGATCGCGACCGGGCAGAATAACTCGTAATAAAACGGCAGCCACTTCATCACGGCTTGGACTGCGGTTGGCATGATGTCGATCGGAAACATCTGACCGCCGAGGAAGTATTCGAATGAGTAAACGATGAACACGATGGTGGAGATTTCCAAAATCCAGAAGGCAAACATCGCCAGACTGTAAGTGATGAAGAATTGAATGAACGCCGCCATCACGGTGGAGATGACCGTCAACACGTAGATCAGAGGATCGGTCGGCAAGACGATGTACTCCCGGAAATAAATGAAGATCAGCGCGATCGGCGGCAACGTGACGAAGCTGTAAACGAGACGGGCACTCAAAAAAATACTGGTCCGGTACGCGAGATAACTCATCGGCTTGGTGAGCAGCGAATTGATCTGGCCTTCCCGAATGTCGGCGGCGATTTGAAATTCGTCCTCTGTAGGCACGACCAGGTTGCTGACCAGAAGGGTGAGCAAATAGTAATAAATCATCGAGCCGTAATCGTAGCCGTGCAGTCCGCCGCCGCGTTCCTTGAAGACCGCCGACCAGAGAAACACGGTGCCGGCGAGCGGGATCAGACCAAAGAGCGCGCGCAGAAAATAATTCCAGCGATACACGAACGTATTCTGGAGGCCGATGTTAAAGACTGAAGCATACTTCGTGATCGTGATCGTGCTCATGCTCCTAATCGAGTTTGATGCAATCGAGCATGAGCAGGAGTAAGAGCAAGAGCAGGCTTGGCTGCAGCGGCGATCCGCAAAGCTCTGTCATTCCGAGCGAAGTCGAGGAATCTCGTGGCGAAACCTTCAGGTAATTTCGCGGGATCCTTCGACTTCGCTCAGGATGACAGAGCTGCAAATTCCGCCGCGAGATTGAATCGCGGCGATCATGCTGTCGGCTCGGGCGATTCCCTTGCCTGCGATCTCAAACGCGGTGCCGTGATCGGGGCTGGTGCGAGGAAAGGGGAGGCCGAGCGTGACGTTCACGCCGTTGTGGAATGCATGCAGCTTTAGCGGGATCAACCCCTGATCGTGGTACATGCAAAGCACCGCGTCGAATTCGCCTTCAATGGCGCGACAGAAAACAGTGTCGGGGGAAACTGGACCGGTGAAAACGAGTGACGAGTGACGAGTGGCGAGTGACGAGTTTAACTCTTCGATAGCCGGCGCCATAATCTCAATTTCTTCGCGTCCGAGTTTGCCAGACTCGCCGGCGTGCGGATTCAATCCCGCCACGGCAATTCGCGGTGCCGGAGTTTCAGGGTCAAGCGTTGGCGTTCTGCGGCGTTGCACAAAATCCAGAAGCAACGAGCCGACTCGAACGATCTCCGATTGGTTCAGTACGCGCGGAACTTTGCGCAGAGGAATGTGCGCCGTGACCAGCGCCACGGTGAGGTTTCCGCCAGTCAAACACATCGCGAAATTCTTCACGCCGCAGCGCTCGGCAAAAAATTCCGTTTGTCCGGGGAACCTGAATCCGATTTCGTACATCCGTGCCTTGTGAACTGGCCCGGTCACGATTGCATCGAGCTCGCCGCGGCGGGCGAGCGTGACCGCTTCTTCAAGCGCCGCGGCGGCGGCGCGGGAAGTTTCAGCCGTCGGTTTGCCTAACGAGCAGTCAGGATATTTGCCGATGATCTTGTAGTCGGCGGATTTCGGAAGTCGATCACTTTTCAGGGCGAGCCGGATAATCTCGGGCCCAATTCCGGCGCAATCGCCGAGGGTGATGCCAATACATGGTTTTTTCCTGCTCATGCTCCTGCTCGTGAGCGTAATCGAATTCGCTCAATCGAGCACGAACAGGATTGGAGCAACGAAGAAGAAGCCAAAGAGGAACACGCGGGGATTGGCCTTAGAAAGTTTTGATGTAGGCTTTTTCGCGCAGACTAGCGAGCCAGCGTTCCTGAATTTGCTGGGCTTCTTCCTGGACCAGTTTTTTCTCGATGTCCGAGCGGACTTCGGCCAGCGATTTCGTGCTCCCGCCGTGTTTATCCTCAACCTTCAGAATGTAATAATTGCCTGCGTAGTTGATGATGTTGCTGATTCGGCCGACGGGCATGTTGAAAGCGAATTTTTCCAGCGGCTCGGCCAGAGTCTTGTGTTCGATCCAGCCCCAGTCGCCCCCGTTGTCCTTCGTGCTGTCCTCGGAATACATCTGCGCCATCTGCTCGAACTCCGCGCCAGCGGCGAGCTTGCCAAGCACTTCTTCGGCGAGCTCCTTTTGCGCGGCCGCGCTCGCAGTGTCCTGATGGCCGGAAATCATGATCATTCGCAACTTGATCTGCTCCTTGGACGTAAATTCGTCGCGATGTTTCCTGTAGTAATCTTCGATTTTAACCGGCGAAATAATCTGGTTGGTCTTGACGTTGTGGCTGCGCATCGCGCCCACAATAAATTTTTCCATCTCCTTTTGTTTGAACTCGCCGAGTGTGTAATTCTGTGCCTCGAGCGTTTTGACAAACGTGTTGCGGTCGCCGCCAAACGATTCCCGGATGATCTCTTGGACTTTTTGGTCCACGAGGTGATCGGGAATTTCGTAGCTTTCCTTCTTAAACGCCTGAATTATGAGCCGACGATCGATCAGATCTTTTAGAGCCAGTTGTCGCAGGTCCGTCAATTTTTTTCCCAATTCAGGGCCGGTGTACTGCTGACGCAGCATTTTTTCCTCCGGCGCGGACAAAGCGCGCACTTGAGAGTATGTAATGACTTCGCCATTTACCACAGCAGCGATGCCGTCGACGACGGTTGGCTCTTCGGCAAACGCGATGGTGCAGGTCGGGACTTGAGCAAGCGCACCGACTGCCAGCACAACGGCTATAAATGAACGCGTGAAACGCCTCATAACTTGTTAATCAATTCGACAATTTCCGGGAGGTATTGATCGATTTTCGATCTAACTAAACGGGGGAATTTGCCCGCGACAAGTATAAAATCTCCATGCCGCGTCAACATCACTTTGCGCTCGCGCACCTCTACGCGGCTCACCCCTGATTCTGCTGCCGCGAGTTTGATTTCGATCAAAGCGACTAAATTGTCAACGGCAGGTGGAAATGGCCCAAAACGATCGCGCCAGTCGCGGCGCAGCCGTTCCAATTGCTCGCGTGACGTGATCTCCGCAGTCTCGCGGTATGCTCGTATGCGCATGGCAGGGTCGCTGACATATGCGACCGGAATGAAGGCGGGAATGCGCTCAAGGAGTGACGGCTTTCCAGCCGTCATATTTAACTCGACGTCTGGAAAGCCGCGGTTTGATGCTGCTGGCGTGATGAACTCCGCTTCGTTTGTGACAACAAAGTCTAGCCGCAGGTCCACATCGAGCCGGAGTTTTGGTTTTTGTCCTTTCAGTTGCGCCACCGCCTGCTTGAGTAATTGGCAATACAAATCGAAACCGACCGCCATGATGTGGCCGCTCTGAGCAGTGCCAACAATGCTGCCCGCGCCGCGAATCTCCAGGTCTCGCATGGCTATTCGAAAACCCGCGCCTAAGGAGCTGTATTGCTTGATCGCGCTGATCCGTTTGCGCGCAGCGCCGACTGTTATCATTTCGCGCGGCAAAAGGAGGTACGCATACGCTTTGTGTTCAGCGCGCCCGACGCGTCCGCGCAATTGATACAAATCCGCGAGACCAAATTGGTCCGCGCGATCGATGACGATGGTGTTTGCGTTTGGAATATCGAGACCGCTTTCTATGATGGTAGTGCAAACGAGGACATCTGTTTTCCCGGCAATGAATCGCGCCATCACTGCTTCGAGTTCGTCGGCATCCATCTGGCCGTGTCCTATTTCAACTCCGGCTTGCGGACAAAGATCGACAATGCGGTCGCGCACCCGCTCAATGCTTGCGATCCGATTATGCAAAAAGAATACCTGCCCCTGGCGTTCCAGTTCGCGTTCAATCGCGGCGCGAATGATCCGCTCATCGTACGCCGAAACCACGGTCTCAACGGGAAGACGGTTTAGCGGCGGCGTTTCAATTGCGGACATTTCTTTCACGCCCACGAGTGACAGATAAAGAGTGCGTGGGATCGGCGTGGCGGAAAGGGTCAGCACATCGACCAGCTTGAAAAGCTCTTTGAATTTCTCTTTGTGCAGGACTCCGAAGCGCTGTTCCTCATCGATGACGACCAGGCCGAGGTCCTTGAACACGACGTCGCCGGAAATGAGCCGGTGCGTGCCGATAACGATGTCGACGCCACCTTCGCGCAGCAGTTGCAGCACCTTTTTCTGTTCGGAGTGCGAACGGAAACGGCTGAGCATTTCGATGCGCGCGGGGTACTCGAGCATGCGTTGCCGGAACACCTCAAAGTGTTGCTGCGCCAGAACAGTGGTTGGCGCGAGCACGGCTACTTGTTTCCCCTCCATCACCGCCTTGAACGCAGCGCGCACCGCGACTTCGGTTTTGCCGAAACCAACGTCCCCGCATATGAGGCGATCCATGGGCCGTGCCCGTTCCATGTCGATTTTCGTGTCAATGATCGCCTTCATTTGGTCCGGCGTTTCGCGGAACGGGAATGAGCGTTCAAATTCCGCCTGCCATTTTGTGTCCGGAGCGAACGCGTATCCGGGCCGCATTTGTCGCTCCGCCTGGATCGCAAGCATTTTGCCCGCGTAATCGAAGATCGACGCCGCGGCTTTGATTTTTGCGCGGGCCCATTTCCCGTCGCCGAGCGCGCTTAGCGGCGGCGATTTTCTTCCCGAGCCGACATATCGGGAGACGAGATATGCTTGCTCGAGCGGTACGTACAGTTTCGCTTCATCGGCGAATTCGAGAACTAAGACTTCCTGTGGTTGTCCTTGCTGTTGTAGGGCAAGCGCTCCAATTGCCGTTGATACGTGTCCGGTATCAGGGAGGCGCGGCGACTGCCCTACTGGAAATTTCTCCAACCCGAGGAACCGTCCGACCCCATGCTCAAGGTGGACAACCAAATCGCCTTCGCCGAGTTCGCTGAAATCAATCTGGGCGCGATGACGTTCAGCGCGTCGAAGCCGCAAAAGCCTTCGGGGGTGAATTGCCAATCGTCCGAACAATTCGGCAGCCGATAGCACCACGAGATTGGCCGCCGGGAAACAAAATCCCCGCGAGAGCGTGCCCTCGACAAAATCGACCCCCTCCACTGTTCCCGCCATGATTTCCCGAAACCGCTCAATCTCGCCTTCAGTCTGAAAATAAATGATGATTCTTGCATTGTTCGCGCGCCATTCCCCCAAGCGCTCGACGAACTGCGCGCGTTTTGCCTCGGCAAGCACGAAATCGCCAGCGCCAAACTCTCCAATATCGCAGTCTTGAAACGCGCCGCTGAAATTCTCCGGACCGATCTCAATCCAGCCTTCGCTGATTTGAGTTTGGGCGCTTGGAACTTGACGGCTTAAAGCCGTCAAGTTTTCAGCCGGCTCAATGTCGACGATTAGATCGCTCTCGCGCAGGTAATCGCGAACGAACCCGCTTTGATCCGCTGCTCCCTGATTCAGCAAAATCTCGACCGAGCGCACATCGCGCACGGAGGTTTGCGTGTCGATGTCGAACTCGCGCAGAGATTCGATTTCGTCGCCGAAAAATTCCAAGCGCAATGGCAACGGCGCTTGCCACGAATAAATATCGACGATCCCGCCGCGGACGGCGAACTGTCCGCGCGTGGTGACCTGGGCGATGCGCTCGTAACCGCTGGCCGTGAGTCGTTCGAACAGCTCTTCCATCTTCGCGGTTGCTCCGCGCTGAAGTTGGACAATCGCAGATTCTAGCGTGCCGGGCTTTGGCGCCGCTTGATCGAGGCCTCCACGTGTCGCGACGATGATGCGCGCACCGGTGTCCCGCTGGATTTCCAGAAACAACGCCAGCCGTTCAGCCGCGATCTCCGGATCGGGCAAAACATTTTCGATCCCAGCCAGCTCGGCTTCTGCCAGGAACTGCGCGTCCGGCTGCCAATTGAGCAAGCTCTCGTAAAAGACTTCCTGAGAATGAACGTTGGGGCAGAGAATCCAAATTGTAGTCCGCCGATTGTCGAGTGGACGCCGGTGCAAGGTCTGTGCAATCACTGCCGCCAGAAAAGGCTGAGCCGGTTGAATCACATGCGAAAAGCGGACAGGCCATTGAGCCTGTTGCATCGCATCCAGTTTCAGAGCGATTGGTTCGCTCGCAGCGACGCGCTCCAAAAGCTCCGCTGATTTTTCCACTGCAAACTTTACGCTAAATCAGACAGAATTGTAGCCGCGTCGCTTCGAGATGCGTGGCGCAGGGACTGTTAGCTAGCTTCGCCTCGGCCGGGATCAGCGATCGCCGTTACAGCATGCGGCCGATGGCTGCGGCGACGGCGCGCAATCGTGGAACGAGCCCGGCAAAGACTTCGGGCGTGAGCGCCTGGTTACCATCGCTCTTGGCTTGCTCGGGCGAATCGTGCACCTCGATCATTAGCGCATCCGCGCCGGCGGCGACTGCGGCCAGCGACATCTGCGGCACGAATTCGCGGAGACCAAGCGCGTGCGTCGGATCGACGATCACCGGCAAATGCGTTCTCGATTTCAAAATCGGAACCGCACTCAGATCGAGTGTGTAGCGCGCGGCATTGTCGAACGTGCGAATACCGCGCTCGCAGAGGATTACGTTCGGGTTTCCTTCGTTCAAGATGTATTCCGCGCTCATGATGAGATCATAAATTGTCGCGCTGAACCCACGCTTCAGGAGCACGGGAAGCCTGCTGCGGCCCACTTCTTTCAAGAGCGAAAAGTTATGCATGTTACGGGTTCCGACCTGAAGACAGTCCGCATACTTTTCGATCATCGGAAGATCGCGCGGGTCCATCACTTCGGTGACCACAGGCAGGCCGCTCTTTGCGCGCGCTTCTGCCAGGAAACGAAGTCCCTCTTCGCGTAATCCTTGAAAACTGTACGGGGACGTCCGTGGTTTAAATGCTCCGCCGCGCAGAATTTTGGCGCCGGATTCCTTCACGATCGTGGCGATTGACAGAATCCGTTCCTTGCTTTCAACCGAGCACGGTCCGCAAATAAGAACCACATCTTCGTGTTCGCCCAGCCGAACATCGCCAATTGGCACCGAGGAAGCGCCGCGCGAATCGCGCGCCGCGAGTTTGTACGGCTTTAGCACGGGCACGATTGCTTCCACACCGGGCATTGCTGCAATCGGCTTCTCTCGAAGCAGCGCCTCCGGCCCGATGACACCGATAATGACCCGTGACGCGCCGCGGCTGATTTGCGCTTCGAGCCCAAATTCGCGCACACGAGTGACGATGCGCTGAATCTGTTCTTCGGTGGCGTTGGGTTGTGTGATGACGATCATATACCTCTTGCGGAATCATCAGAATGATGCGGGCAGGAATTTTCTGCAAGCTTAGACACAAGGTCCAACAAAGGCGGGGGTTGCTTGATCATCACGTGGCGCCCATATGGGATACGACAGACTGAGTCTGTGTGGTCGCCTCTCCCTTTGTCGTGGAGAGGAGTTTAGTTCGTGATGGTGACCGGCGTGCCCACTGAGACGGACTTGAAGAAATTTTCCGCCATGAATTCAGGCATGCGAATGCAACCGTGCGACGCTGGATAGCCCGGCAAATATCCGGCATGCAAGCCTGTCCCCGACACGATGCGCATAAAGTAGGGCATCGGCGTGCCTTGGAAGTGCGTGCCCGGCGGTTTCGGATCTTTTTTTATGTCAACGTTGGGGACCACCACCTTGCCGGATGAGTCCACGTAATCTCCGAACAAACTGGAGGCGTGATCCTTGTCCTTTTGAATAATTTTATAATTACCGACGGGAGTGTTGAGTCCCTCGCGTCCGGTGGACAATTGCGAAACCCCGACGAGCACGCCGCCTTTGTAAAAATAGGCGCGCTGTTCTCCGAGGCTGATCTTAATAGACGGACTTCCGCTGGCGTGATCGCCGTCCCAATAGGAAACGGTGTCGCGGGGCCCAGCAGCCGGGGCACCGCCGTAGGTGCCGCCCAGATACTGCGTATTGCCGGAAAAGCGCGGATCTTCCCCGCAACCCGCGACGAGTAAAACCAGACCGACAGATAAACTTGCCTGCAAAAGAAGGAAGGAACGCTTCATAAATTTTCGATGGCGTTTTAATGCGCAACACGCGCAAAAAGTCAAGGGTAGGTGCGGTTCACCCGAACCGCCTGTGGGTGATTGAGGTCAACCGCCCCTACCTTTTGCACCACTGATCCACCCAGTCGTTCACGGTTTTGTACCACAGCTGCGAGTTCTGCGGTTTGAGTACCCAATGACCTTCGTCGGGGAAATACAACATCTTCGACGGCACCTTCAACACTTGCAGCGTCGTGAACAGATCGAACCCCTGCGACACATCGAGGCGGTAATCGAGTTGCCCGTGCGAGACCAGCGTCGGCGTTTTGAAATTTGCCGCGTACTCGTGCGGCGACCATTTCCGATAAACATCCCGTTTTTTCCAAGGCGGACCGCCGAATTCCCAGTTCATGAACCACAGCTCCTCAGTCGTGCCATACGCGGATTCGGCGTTAAACGTGCCGTCGTGCGACACGATGCATTTGAACCGGTTCGTGTGACCGAGAATCCAGTTGGCCATGTAACCGCCGTAGCTCGCGCCCAGCGCGGCCTCGCGGTTCTTGTCGATGAACGGATATGTTTTCTCCACGTAATCGAGTCCCTTCATCAGATCGACATACGGTTTGCCGCCCCAATCGCCGCTGATCGAATCGGTAAACTTCTGTCCGTAACCGGTCGAGCCGTGGAAATTGATCATCACCACGACGTAATTTCCGGTCGCTGCGAACAACTCCGCGTTCCAGCGATACGTCCAGTCGAATTTCCCCACGCGCCTTGCGGCCCGCCATGGATCAAAAACTTCAGCGGATATTTCTTATTCGGATCGAATCCCGGCGGCTTAACCATGAAACCCTGAACCTCTTCGTCATTTGCGCCTTTGAACGTGAACGATTCCAACGGCTGCATGTCGATCTGCGACAACAGCGCGTCGTTCATGTGTGTGACCGGTTTGCAACCGTCTTGCCGGCGGGAATCGATCGTAGCCTGGGAGAACGCTCCAGATCTCGTTAGGCGCTGTAATCAGACATTTGCGTGAAGAAGATGGTCTCACCGTCGCTGACCAAATCATCAGCATGTGTGTCATGTCGTGGCCACATCTGCGATTTTGCGATCGCAGTTTCCGACGGTGGATGTACGCTTGTGATGAAGGATTGGCCGTGATTCTTCATAACGTCAGCCAGATCGTATCCGAGCCTGTTCCAAGCAGAAGCTCCCAGCGGAACGATCAAATGTTCTCCGATCAGATCGCGTGATCTTTCCCGATTGTCGATCTTGGACGAGGAGCCGCCATTTATCGGCTTCGAAACCGGCGCGCGCTTGCGAGCGCCAGGCGAGATATTTTCCGTCCGGCGAATAGAGCGGCGTGGTGTCGGCGCCGGGACTGGTGGAAATTTTCTTTGGTGTCCCGCCTGTCATCGGCACGATGAAAATTTCGTTGTTCGTGCTGGTCGCTTCGACTTCGTCGATGTTGCTCGTGTAAGCGACCTCCTGGCCGTCCGGCGAAATCGCATACATGTCCTGTCCGCCTAACGAGAACGGCGGCACATCGTGATCGCCCGGCGTAAGATCTCGTGGCCGTTGTAGAGTCGCTTGTGCCAGCGCCTGGACGTTGACACATGCCCTACATCAGCATCAGCGCTAACAACAAAGAGATGGCTGCGCTTGAATTCGGTGAACGCATTCCAGTGCCGGTAGAACAGGCGTGGTGAAAATTTTCGCTTTCACTTTGCTCTTCTTCAGCTCTTCGTCGCGTTGCTTGTTGCACGCATCATCTTTGCAATCCGGATAAACCGCCGAAACGAACACGATGTTCTTTCCGTCCGGCGACCAGATCGCGCCGTCGGCGCCGGTTGAGATACGTGTCACCTGATGCGGTTTCCCAACCAGTTGTCCCGCTCCGGAATCGAAATCGCACATCCAGATTTGCGTCGGATCGGTTGCTTTCGAGGTCCAGATCAAGCGTTTGCCGTCCGGCGAAAACCGCGGCCGCTCCTCGTGATTCGGCGTTGGATTCAATCGTCGCGATTCGCCGCCGTTCGCCGGCACGATCCACAAATGCGAAATCTTCGTGTTCGCCTCAAGATCGACATCTGCGCAGTCGAACACGACCCATTTCCCATCCGGCGACGGCACTGGTGCGCCGACGCGCTTCAGTTTCATCATGTCCTCGAACGTGAAGGGATGTCTGGCGTTTTGCGCCAGCGCCGATGTGGCAAGCGCGAAAATAAGTGCAAAGAAAATTCTCATCAGGCGCAAAGCTTTCGTCCGAAGCTTTTGATTCGCAAGCGCTGTGTCGGGGGAGCACAGGCTGCCAGCCTGTAGCGTTCGGCAGCTTGCCGAACGCATGTGGTCATACGCGCAACCTTTGCCACCGTGTTCCGCGGCAAGCTGCCGCGAACCACAGGCCAGGTGCTCCACAGAATCCGCAGCGTTGCGGTCTTGAACTTTCGAGATTTGACGGTCTTCTGGTGTCCGCCGTCGGACGGATTCACAGCGGCGAACTTGGGATTTCGGATTTGCTGCTTTAATATTCCGGCCATGGCTCACGCAAAAATTGAAATAATCAGGAACGGCCCTTACATCGTGACGGGCGAAGTGGAATTGATCGACGCCGACGGCAACAAGTTTCCGGTGGAGAAACGGATGGCGCTTTGTCGCTGCGGCGCATCGACCGAGAAACCATTTTGCGACGGCACACACTCCAAAGTCGGTTTCAAAGCTGCTGAGAAAGCGGTTCCAGAATCCAAAGAATGAGCCATTGTCATTCCGAGCGAAGTCGAGGAATCTTTCGAATGAGATTTCGAGTTGCGCTCGTAATCGCGTCATTACTCTTCCCCGGCGGGCTTCGCGCCGAAAAGATTTCGCTCGTTGGCGCCACGGTGATTAATCCCGCCGACGGCAAAGTGCTGCCGAACGCGACCGTCGTCATCAACGGCGACAAGATCGAGCGCGTCTCAATGGGAAAACAGGATGCCGCCACGCTTGGACGACAGGTCAGTTGCGTGGGCAAATTCATTCTGCCTGGTTACATCGACACGCACGTTCACTTCTTTCAATCCGCTGATCTGTTCACGCGGCCCGACGGCGCCGATTTCAACAGCGTTCGGCCCTACAAGGATGAAGTCGCATGGATCAAGTCTCATCTCGACGACACGTTCGCGCGATACATCCGCTGTGGAATCACCAGCGTGGTCGATGTCGGTGGCCCAATGTGGAATTTCGAGGTCCGCAAAAAGGCGAACGCAACAGCGAAAGCGCCGCGTGTCGCCGTCGCCGGGCCGTTAATCTCCAGTGTCTCGCGCGAGAAACTCGATCTCGGCGATCCGCCGATTGTGAAGATCGATACTCCCGATCAGGCGCGCGAGTTCGTGCGCAAGCTGGCAGAACAAAAACCCGATCTGGTAAAGATCTGGTACATCGTGGACAAAGATCATCCGGTCGAAAGTTTTCGGCCGATCGTGCGCGCGACGATTGAAGAGAGTCACGCGCACAAAATTCGCGTCGCCGTGCACGCTACCGAGCTTGAGACGGCGCGCGCCGCAGTGGAAGAAGGGGCGGACGTGCTTGTCCACAGCGTGACTGATAAGCCGGTCGATGACGCATTTGTGAAGCTATTGAAGGATCGGCACGTCATTTTGTGTCCGACACTGGTGGTGTTTGAACGCTACGGCCGAACGTTTTCGCACCAACTGAATCTCACTCCGGAGGAACAGAAGTGGGGCAACCCGGAAGTGATCGCGTCACTCGACGTGACAAAGATTCCGCAGGACAAATTGCCACAAAGGGTCAAGGACGCCCTGGCTGATCCGAAGGCCGCTCTCGATCGGATTAAGAAGACATACGATGTCGCGCTGCCGAATTTGAAGAAGCTCGAAGACGCCGGTGTGACTATCGCCGCCGGCACTGATGCGGGAAACATCGGGACTATTCACGGGCCCGCTCTCTTCCGTGAATTTCAGTTGATGAAAGCAAGCGGGGTTGACGCCGATGCAGATACTGCAATGCGCGACGGCGAACGCTGCGAAACTTTTCGGCGGCGAAACCGGTGCGCATATCGGAAAACTCGAAAACGGCTGTTTCGCCGATCTTGTGATTCTCAATTCGAATCCGTTGGACGACATCGCGAATGCTTCTGATATCGACACCGTGATGAAAAACGGCGTGGTTTATCCGGCTGATTCGATCTTGCGCTAACGCGGTATCTGGGGAGCGCACGCGTCTCGCGTGCTGGTTTCGGCGTCCCGCCGAAACGAACTTTGTTTTGCGTGACCGCGTGGGAAGGCTTCTGTGCTCACGACTAACGAAGTGAAATCTCTTGCTCGGTGCGAAGGCCAGCGGAACTTTCACCATGGCTACGCACCCAACTGAATACGCGCATCCGGAGGCGCTGGTGGAAACTGATTGGCTGGAGAAACATCTCAACGATGGCGGGATCCGGGTCATCGAATCGAATGAGGACATTTTGTTGTATGACACCGGGCATATTCCCGGCGCGGTGCACATTGATTGGCGCGCCGATCTTCAGGATCCGCTGATTCGCGATTATATTTCACCGGAAAAGTTTGCGCGGCTTTGCAGCCGTCATGGCATTACGCCGGACACCACTTGCATTTTCTACGGCGACAAAGCGAACTGGTGGGCGTGCTACGCGCTTTGGGCGTTCCGGTTGTTTGGCCATGAGAAAGTGAAAATTCTCAACGGCGGCCGCGACAAATGGAAAGCCGAAGGACGCCCGATGACGCGTGAGATTCCAAAATATGCGGAGACAAGCTATCCTGTGCCAAAAAAACGCTTCGATAAAGAGATTCGCGCATTCTTCGATGAAGCGCTGGCGCAAAGCAAGAGCGGCAAACCTCTCATCGACGTGCGTTCACCGGGTGAATACCGGGGTGAGATCACGCACATGCCGGAGTATCCGCAGGAAGGCGTGCTGCGCGGCGGCCATATTCCCGGGGCAAAAAGCATGCCGTGGAAGATCGCTACAAATGATGACGCGACGTTTAAGCCAGCCTCGGAGCTGGCAAAGATCTATTTCGAGCAGTGCGGAGTCAGCCCCGACAAAAACACAGTCGTCTATTGCCGAATCGGTGAACGCTCCAGTCACACCTGGTTTGTGCTCACCTACTTGTTAGGTCTGAACAATGTCCGCAACTACGATGGTTCGTGGACGGAATGGGGCAACAAGGTCGGCGCGCCAATTGAGAAAAGCGCGTAGCGCAGGGCGGTAAGGTTCAGGGGGCGCACGCGTCTCACGCGCCCCTGTCGGCGCCGTCGCTGAGCATCAAATCCGTCCGGTCTTCTCCAGTAGCTCGTGAATCAACTGCATTCGCTTTCGTTCTTTGCGGCTGGAACGGAGCTGTGAAATCGAGCGCTGCATTCGCCGTGTCCAATTCAAATTCGCCTTTGTCCCCGGCACGTTGAACCGGTATTTGCGCGCGAGTAGATCAGTGATCATGACGATCGCGATCCACGAGTTGCACATGAAAAGCGCTTCCATGATCGATGCATAAAAATCTTTTTCGAAGTTGAGTCGGCCGATTTCGGGATTCAGCCCGGCGCAAAGCGCGATCTTCTCGAGTGTGGCTCGCGCCTGCTGTCCTGTATCGGAAGCTGGATACTGGTGGGTCTCGTCCCACAAAGCACGCATCGGTTCATGATCGTGTGTTGCGTAAGTCGCCACGGATAAGCGCTCGTATTGATCGCCAGGGATAATCATCCCATCGCGGATTTCCCATTGCGGAATTTTGAATCCGGCTATGCCAAGCGATCGCAAATTGGGCCGCACATAACCGGGCACGACGCCGAGATCCTCTCCGACCACGCGCGCGGTACCTGCTTCTTCGATGACGGCGCGCAGGAATTCTTCGCCGTCGCGCTTGTTCGCTTCGCCGTTTTCAAACGTGTCGTCGTTACGCGGAACAAACTGTGGGGCGCGACCACCCGTAAGTTCCATCATCTGACGTTGATCTAACGGAAGGAATTCATTGTTCCTTTGCGGCCGCCAGGGAAAGGCATACACCCGATAAAATCCCTGGACATGATCGATCCTGAACAAATGAAAGATCCCACGGACAGCGCGCACCCGTTGGCGCCACCATTGAAAATTATTCGCGCGCATGGCGGCCCAGCGATAGAGCGGAATGCCCCAGTTCTGGCCCCATTTTTGGGTGAAGGCGTCTTCCTTGAAATGCGGCTCGGGCGGCGCGCCGCCAAACCAGTCCAGCACAAACTCATCCGGGCGGGAGAAGACGTCGGCGCTGTAGTAGCTAACGCCGAAGGGAATATCGCCCATTAGTGCCACGCCACGTTGTTCGGCATGCGCTTTGACGTCGCGCCATTGCTGGTGCGCGATCCATTGCACATAACAGAAGAAATCCGTTCGTCGTCTCAGGGCTTGCTGCTTATTATGCGGAAGGTCACCCAACCAACTGCCCGCACTTTCGATTGTGCGATGCTGCGGCGGCCATTGGTCCCACGCCGCGCTATTTTTGTTTTCGTCGATGAGAACGCGGAAAAGCGCGTAATCGTGCAACCATGAAGATTCTTCTTCGCGGAATGTTCGGAATTCAGACTGTCGTTTTTCGTCTGCGTAAGCGCAGAAATTCGCAAACGCCTTCTCGAGAATGCGCTGCTTCCGTTCTTTGACTTGCCGATAATTTACCCGGCCACGTCGCTGGCGGGCGAGGTTCATGCCGGTGAGTGCACCTTCAAAATCTTGCTGCGTTAAATCCGGCGGCGAATTTGGTGCGAGATGCAGCGTCGTTGGCTCAATCGCCATCGCGCTGATCGCATTGTAAGGACTGTTGTCGGCTCCGGTTTCATTGATGGGGAGGAGCTGGGCAACCTGGAATCCAATGTCCGCGAGCCAATCGATGAACTCCCGTAGCGCGCCGAGGTCACCGATCCCCAAATCATTCTCTGCCCGCAGCGCGAAGAGTGGGACAAGAACCCCGGCGATCTTTTTTTCCGGAGACAAATTCATTGCTTGGCCACGGATGCACACGGATGAAACACGGATTCAGAAAACCAGGCGTTTGTACTCAACTTTGTTTCCGTCCGAAGTTGATGAGCAATCCTACCTTGAGACCGGTTGCTTTTAGCTCGTTGAGCAACTGAGCTTCATCTCGCTTGTCGTATTGCGGTGCGACTTTGATTTCTACAACGACACAGCCATCTACAAGCACGTCAGCATCGTAATCACCCACCACGATTCCTTTGGAACGAACCTGCATGCGCTTTTCGATCTCTGCGATTGCCCCGCGGCGGAGTAATTCCACTTGGAGAGCGCGTTGATAAACGCGTTCTAAAAATCCGTAACCGAGTTGGTCATGAACTTCGAAGGCAGCTCCGATAATCCTTTGTGTGGTCTCCGCATGGAGGAGCTTCTTGTTGTTTGGTTCGTGAATCTCCAGCATCTGCTTATCCGTGTTTCATCCGTGTTAATCCGTGGCTCCGATCAGCTCCTCTTCACTTGCCAATCCTCCAGGAGGTCATTTGGAATTTCCTGTAGAAAACGCGAGGGCCGCTGGAATACGTCGCCGTAGCCGCCGCTCAGGCGCATGTGTGGATAAGTCAGATGGAGCTCGTCGCGCGCGCGCGTGATTGCCACGTAAAACAAGCGCCGCTCTTCCTCCAGCGCAGCGCGGGTATCGAGCGAGCGACTGCTTGGGAACATGCCGTCAGTCAACCAGATCACGAATACCGTGTGAAATTCCAGACCTTTTGCCTGGTGCACGCTGGAGAGGTTGACCGCCTCTTTGTCTGCGTTTTGAACCGTCGCGGCCTCTGCATCGACATTGCTGATCAATGCCAGTTGCGCGAGAAATTCATGTACGTCTTTGAATTGACGGGCGAACACTGCGAGCTGGTCGAGGTCTTCGCGGCGGAGTTGGTAATTCGCAAAATTCACCTTCGCGTAGTCATCGTAGATCGCTTCCACAACCGATGTGATCATTTCCGATGGGGGAATCGGTTCCCCATCCGGTGCGATCTCATCCAGCGTGTGCGCCAGTTGCGTCCACATTTTCCCTGATTTAGCCGGCACGTTCATCGCAAGGAGGCGCTCGCCAAACCTGTAGTCCCGCGACTGCGGGATGACCTCGACAGGTTCCGATTGATTTTCGGAATCGCGATCAACGCCTGCGGCTACAACTCCGGTCTCCCATTTGCGCCAGAGATTTTCGGCAGTGCGATTGCCAATCCCGGGAAGCAATTTCACCATGCGATGAAAGGCAACTTCATCGCGCGGATTGGCTACGAAACGGATGAACGAGGTTACATCTTTAATGTGCGCCTGCTCGAAAAAGCGGATGCCGCTGGTAATTTGGTATGGAATGCCCCGGCGTGACAACTCCAGTTGCAGCTCGAGTGCGTGATAATGCGCGCGGTAAAGGACAGCGATGTCGTTGAGATCGACATTCTCATCGCGCAACTCGAGAATCCGCTGTGCAACAAACTGCGCCTGATCCGCACTATTATTGAGCGCCACTAATGCCGGCCTCAGCGCCTTTGATTCGCGCGTTGCGCTCAGGTGTTTCCGGAACTGCTGAACATTTTCGGCAATGGCTGCGTTCGCCACGTCCAGAATTTCCGGCACACTGCGGTAATTCATCTCGATTTTGAACACCTGCGTATCCGGATACCGCTTCGGAAATTCGAGAATGTTTTGGAAATTCGCGCCGCGCCAGGAGTAGATCGATTGTGCGTCGTCGCCCACTACCATCAGGTTGTGATGGTCGCGCGCGAGCAGGTCCACGAGGTCCGCCTGGATTTTGTTCGTGTCCTGGTATTCGTCGACCAGAATGAATTGAAACTGGCTCCGGTAGATTTCCGCGATGCGCTCGTGCTGCTGAAACATCAATAACGTCTTTTGCAGCAGGTCGTCAAAATCCATCGAGTTGGTGGCCTTCTTCTTTTTTTCGTATCGCTCCCGAACGTCTTGGATTTTGTCGAGCAACGGCAGAAAATAAGGAAACTTTTCCGCGAGCAACGCCTCCAGCGGCATTTCCGTGTTCACGGCGAAGCTGAAGATTTCCGCGAGCACATCACCTTTCGGAAACCGGATTTCCTTCGGATCAATTCCCGCGCTCGCCACGACTGTATTGATCAAATCCTTCTGGTCTTCACGGTCCATGATGCTGAAGCCACTCGAGTAGCCGAGCGCTGTGCCGTGCCTGCGCAAAATCCGGTTTCCTACCGAATGGAATGTTCCGCCCCAGAGTCCGCTGGCATCGACCGGCAACAAATTCGCGACGCGATTGAGCATCTCGCGAGCAGCTTTGTTCGTGAACGTGAGGAGCAGAATGTTTCGAGGATCGATTCCGTTTTCGAGCAGGTATGCCACCCGATAAGTCAGCGTACGCGTTTTTCCCGAGCCTGCGCCGGCAATCACAAGGATCGGACCCGGCGGCGCGGTCACCGCAGCAAACTGTTGTTCATTCAACTCAGCGGCGTAATCGATGTGGATCGATGTAGCTACCGGAGTGCGTTGCAGCGTGTATTCCCGGGACATGCTGTGTTACGCTGGTGCGGCGAGCAGATTGGATCAATGGAAATTTGGACTAGAAACAAATTCGCTGACTGCCGACGGCTCTGGATTTGCGTTGCCGGCTGCCAGCACTGTTCCGTACGTAAATCGCTCGATTGGAATTTAATGCTTGCAAGTTCAGGCTGTCTCAGGTCAAAAGGAGAACTGCCATGAACGCGTTTGCTAGAAGAGTCATAAAATCCGTCTTGATATGGACTGTTGCGGCAGGGATGGCCGTTCCTGCGCTCGCGCAAAAGGAAGGCAGCGGCGTCACTATGGACGAGGCACATATCGTGGTGCATCCAATCACAAAGATTGCCCCGGAAGACACGAAGGCGATCAACAATATTCTCGAAAAGTACGACAAATCGCTGTATAAACTCGCTTCGTATAAGGATGGTAAATTGAAAAAAACCCAGGGAACATTGAGCGACGTGAACCTGGATCAGGCGATCGCCTCGGAGCTTCCTGCGGCCCAGGCAAAGGGCGAATCGAACAAGACGATGCAGTTTACCAATCCGCAGCGGGGCAATATCACGAACCCGCAGAAGGCTGCTGCGGTTACGAATCCACAGAGATCCCCGGAGGCTTCGACCAACCCGCAACGCCATCCTTCTTCAGCCGATGAGAAGGCAGCCAAAGAATTACTCGAACGTCTCAAGCCGATTCTGCAAAAGTACAGCAGGAAATAGCCGTAGTGCTTTCGCACGTAAAAAGGCGCTTTAAACCGAAGACATTTTATCTTGCCGGCTTTCTCCTGCACTTCTTTCTGCTCCTGACCGTTTCGTGCCAGCAAACTTTCTGGCTTCTGGCGAACGGTTACACTTCGCTTCCGAGTTCGCTGGAAAATTACTGGCGCAAAGCCGAAGCGGTAACTGGCCTCGCATTGGGCCAGGGGTTTGGTTTGGTAAATCCGCTTCGGCAAACCGAGAGTTCTTACATTCAAAGCGCGGGCATCGAAGGGGGATATGGATTTTTTGCACCGGGCGTTCCGAACAGCTACAAGCTCGTGTTCGAGCTGCATTATGATGACGGTCGCGTCGAATATGATCTGCCGCATGTGAAAGATGTCGCGACCGGCTTGCGTTTAAGCAGCTTACTGGATCAGATCGGGCGCACGCCGTACGAACCGTTGCGACAGCTGATGGTCAAGATGCTAGCCTACGCGATTTGGCAGGAGCATCCGGAAGCAATCAGCGTTCGCGCGGTGTTCGGCTACGTGGAGACGCCGAGCACGGCAGAATCATCAGAAGGCAAACAGGAAACGTACAATTTTCTCTACGCGTACGATTTCAGTTTTCGCCGACAATGAATACCCAAAAGCTGGGGCGCTGAACCGATGTCGAAGATCCTGAATTGGCTAGACGATTTTTTGTTTACGCCCGATTCCGATTGCTGGCTGGCGTTACTGAGAGTTGGGCTTGGTTTTCAGGTCGTGCTTTTTTGTTTGTCACTTCAAGACGATTGGAACCAGTTGTTTGCGGGCGAGAGCAGGGGATTTGTCAGCCGCGACCTGACCGAAGCAATTGTTAATATCGAAAGCCCGTTCGTTCCGAGGTTGGGCTGGCTGGTGTCTGCGGGAAGTCATCTCCGTCTCACCGAGCAGGCGGCGGTTTCATTGGTCTGGCTGGTTTTGCTTTGCGCCGGTTGCTGCCTGTTTGCTGGTTTGTTCTCGCGGATCGCTGCCTTTAGCGCGTGGTTCCTTCATCTTTGCACAGTCAAGAGCGGTGATTTTCTGGCATACGGAATGGACAACTTCACCACGATTGGGCTTTTCTATCTGATGCTGTCGCCACTACCGGATGGTTACGCATTAGACGCCAGAATTTGGAGAGCGCCGAACAAGGATGCCCGGATTCTCGGTTTTTTCCGGCGCGTACTGCAACTTCATCTTTGTGTGATCTATTTTTTTGGCGGCTTAACGAAGAGTCTGGGCGCTGGCTGGTGGACGGGCGTGAGCCTGTGGCGGGCGATCACACGTCCGCCATTCGATATTGTTTCCGTTCACACGCTCCTTTCCTGGCACGGGATCCTGCCGTTCCTTGGAATCGCTGTGTGCCTCATCGAAACGGGTTATCCAATTTTCATTTGGTGGAGAAGAACGCGGCTTATCTGGCTGGTGTCGATCATTGCAATGCACGTCGGCATTGCACTTGTGATGGGACTCTATCTTTTTTCGTCGATCATGATCATTTTGAACCTGGCCGCATTTGGGCCCGGCCTGATTCGGCGACGGCAAACCGGACCGGAAGAAATTCATGGGGCGAGAGCCGTTCCCGTATTGACGTAACCCGATGCGGTCTGGCCAGATTGTGCGCGCGCAAATGATTTGTCTCCAATCCAGGACAGGTGCATTATGCTGTGCTGAACATGAGGCATGTGCCCACCGTTCCGCAATCTCCCGAGCCGCAATCTGATCTTCAACTGGAGATCGCGCATCTGCTGCTAATCGACATCGTCGGTTACTCCCGGCTGCTGGTGGATGAGCAAATTGAGGTGGTGCAAGAGCTCAATCGCATCGTTCGAAGCACCGAAGCATTTCGCGCGGCGGAGGCGTGCGGTGAGTTGATTCGCGTCCCTACGGGAGACGGGATGGTCCTGGTTTTTTTCCGCAGCCCGGAGGAGCCAGCCCGTTGCGCGCGAGAGATCAGCGACAAATTAAAGCAAGCTCCGAGGATTCGCTTGCGCATGGGTATTCACAGTGGGCCGGTGAATCAGGTGAGAGACGTCAATGATACTCTCAACGTAGCCGGCGCAGGAATTAACGTGGCGCAACGCATAATGGACTGCGGGGACGCCGGCCACATTCTGTTATCCAAACGCGTCGCGGAAGATCTGGCGGAATACCGACAATGGGAGCCTTATCTCCATGATCTTGGCGAATGCGAAGTGAAGCACGGCCTGCGTCTGCACATTTTTAATCTGTACAAAGATGACTTGGGTAACCCTGCCCGGCCGGAGAAACTTCAGCGCGGGAAACGATGGAAGCCAGGCGCTGACGGCGCGCAGCGCTCGGTCTCTCTAAGGCCTCTGCTGAAGGCGGGCCTCTTCGCTGGCCTGTTTCTGGCTGTCGCCGTGAGCTCGGTAATTTTTCTGCACCGAAACAATTCAGTTGTACCGGCCGTTGCTGCGATTTCCGAGAAAAGCATCGCTGTGCTTCCATTCGAGAATCTGAGCGATGAGAAACAGAACGCCTATTTCGCCGATGGCGTGCAGGATGAAATCCTGACATATCTGGCAAAGGTGGCCGACCTGAAAGTGATCAGCCGCACATCGGTCATGCAGTACAACGGTGGCGTCGAGCGCAACCTGCGAGAAATCGCAAAAGCGCTCGGCGTTGTGTACGTGCTGGAAGGCAGCGTTCAACGAGCGGGTGACCGGGTGCGCATGAACGCGCAGTTGATCGATGCGCGAACGGATACGCACGTGTGGGCCGAAAGTTACGATCGCCAATTGGCCGACGTCTTTGCCATTCAAAGCGATATAGCTGAGCAGATCGCGTCGCAGCTTCGGGCGAAAATCTCTCCTCAGGAAAAGGCCGCGATTGAAGAACAACCAACGGGGGATCTTGAAGCTTATGAGCTTTACGTGCAAGCCAAGGCCCTCATCGACGCAATTAATTTCAGCGAGCGGGGAAAGGAAAACTTGCTTAAAGCGGCACAACTGCTCAATGACGCGGTTGACCGCGATCCAAAATTCTTGCGCGCGTACCAACAGTTGGCCCGCGCCCATGACCTGATTTACTTTCTGGGAGTAGACCACACCGCGGAGCGGCTCGCTCTGGCGGAAACCGCTGTGCAGAATGCGCTTCGTCTTGGGCCGGATTCCGGTGAAGCGCACCTTGCCCGGGCGCAGCATCTTTATTGGGGCTATCGCGATTACGATGGAGCCCTGAAGGAGCTCGCGCTCGCCGGGCGCGTATTGCCTAACGAGCCGCTTGTGCTTGTTGTGGCCGGCTTGATCAATCGGCGACAGGGCCGCTGGGAACAATCGACGCAGGAATTGGAGCGCGCGCTCGAGTTGGATCCGCGAAACATCTACATTCTTCAGCAAATCTCTTTTAGCTACGAATTCATGCGGCGTTACGCGGAAATGGCAGCCGTTCTGGACCGTGTGCTCAGCATTGCGCCAAAAGACCCTAACACGCGCGTCCAGCGAGCAGTGGTGCAGCTCGAATCGCGCGCGGATTTACGGCCGTTGCGCTCTACAATTGAATCGGTTGTCGCACAAGACTCCGATGCCGGAGCGACGATCGCTGACCGGTGGATCATCCTGGCGTTTTATGAGCGTGACAAAGCGGAGCTGGAGAGCGCTCTAACATCAGTGCCCCCCGAGGGATTTCGCGATGCAAGCGTTGGTTTTCCTCGCACCTGGTGCGAAGGCGTGATCGCGCGCGCGACCGGGGACGACGCCGGCGCGCGTGCTGCGTTTACACAAGCTCGATCAGAACTTGAGAAAATTGTGCGCGAGCAACCAGATTATGCAGAGGAATTATCGGTGCTCGGAATGACTGATGCAGCGCTGGGAAGGAAAGAAGATGCGATCCGTGAGGGCCAGCGCGCCGTAGAACTGCTTCCCGTTACCAAGGACGCGATAACCGGAGCGCTCTTGCTCGAACATTTGGCCGTGATTTACGCCTGGACGGACGAGAAGAATCTTGCGCTCGAGCAACTAGAACATGCCGCACGCATTCCCGGCGAGGTCAATTACGGTCAACTGCGCCTGCATCCCTACTGGGACCCAATTCGCGGTGATGCCGGCTTTGAAAAGATCGTCAGTTTGCTAGCACCGAATTCTCCGAAGCCTTAACTCCGGTTAAGCCGGCTCAGGAACGACAGATTTCACCCGTTCGGCCCATTTGCCGTGTTCGCGGATTAGATCTTTGAGTCGATCGACTGCTTCCGCTTCGGGAATGTTGAATTTCACGGCCGTTTTGCCTACGTAGAGATTCACTTTACCCGGTGCGCCACCGACGTATCCAAAATCGGCGTCCGCCATTTCGCCAGGGCCATTCACGATGCAACCCATAATCGCAATTTTCACTCCTTTCAGGTGCGAGGTGGCGGCTTTGATTTTCGCCGTCGTGGTTTGCAAGTTGAATAGCGTCCGTCCACACGATGGGCAGGCCACATAATCAGTTTTGAAAATCCGCGACCCAGCTGCTTGCAAAATGTTGTAAGACAAACGGAGCGCTTGTCCCGGCGCCTCTTCGCCCTGCACCAAAATCGCGTCGCCAATTCCATCGCACAGCAGGGAGCCTATGTTAGTGGACGCGGTGAGAAGGGTCTCGAGAAAATCTGTAGGGCGTTTCTGTGAAACGCCATCGTTTTGGTTGGCGTCTGACACAGACGCCCTACAACTGAAAGTGTCTTTCAACAAAATCGGATGGCGCGCCTGCAGCTTTGCTGCCAGTAACCGGAATGCTGCGATCACCGGAAGATCGACATCGTCACCAACTGTAACGAACTGCGCGCTTCGCTCCGCGTTGATTCTCGCAACCGCCGTGTCATCACGTGGATCGATCTCGACCACGTTGGCGTGCTCACGAACAATTTCCGGTTTGTAATCGCCCATTTTGTCGATTTTATGCGCGATCTTGTCGAAGTTCGCCTGCCGCACGACCACGCGAATCAATTCGTCCAGACCGAGCTTCACTCCATCGCGCTCGATTTTTTGCGTCACGCGCCGCTGATAGGAGAATGGATCGAAAGAAAGTTGGCGGTTAAGAGCTGAGAGTTGAGAGCCGGATGTTCTCGTGATGTTCTTGATGAGCGCTTTCGCCACGGGAATTTCATGAGGACTATCTTCCGTGAGCGAGACGCGGATCGTGTCACCGATTCCATCGGCCAGTAGAGAGCCGATCCCGATCGCGCTCTTGATGCGCGCGTCTTCACCTTCGCCGGCCTCGGTGACGCCGAGGTGCAACGGATAATTCCAGTCTGGGCCGAGTTCATTTAGTCGCGCTACGAGCAGTCGATAGGCAGCGATCATGACTTTCGGATTGCTCGCCTTCATGGAGAAAACGAAGTCATGATATTCGAGGTCCCGCGCGATCCGCGCGAATTCGAGCGCGCTCTCCACCATCCCAAGCGGTGTGTCGCCGTAGCGATTCAAAATGCGATCCGAAAGCGAGCCATGATTTGTCCCAATTCGCATGGCGACACCACGCGCCTTGCACAACTCGACCAGCGGTGAAAACCGGTCGCGAATTCGGTTCAATTCCGCTTCGTATTGTTCGTCGGTGTATTCGCGGATGACGAATTTCTTCGAGTCGGCGTAGTTACCCGGATTGATGCGCACCTTGTCCACCCATTTTGCCGCCTCCATCGCTGCCTCGGGTTTGAAATGGATGTCGGCCACGATCGGCACGTTGCAGCCCTGTTCGCGCAGACCTTTGACGATTTGTTCGAGGTTGCGCGCGTCTTTTACAGTCGGCGCTGTAATCCGGACGATTTCGCAGCCGGCCTGCGCCAGTTCCAAGGTCTGTTGGATAGACGCATTCGTGTCCATCGTGTCGCAGGTGATCATCGACTGGACACGAATCGGATTGTCACCGCCGACCCCGACGTTGCCCAGCTTCACCTCGCGCGTCTTGCGGCGCTCGTAATGAAAAGGATTACTGCAATAGCTCACAGGACTGGAATGTAAGAACAGTCGAGCGACCTCGCAATGCGCCGCCGTTTTATGGCGTTTGCGAGTTTTTCCCAGACGACTGCGCTTCGAGCTGATCGAGTTTTTTGCGGACAAACGGCAAATCCTGCACGTCGAAGAACGTGATGTAGAGCATATACCCGATGATCAGCACCGCACAGCTGGTCTGCACTACTTCGAGCACGCGCATGTTCACCGGCTTGCGCCGGACCGATTCGATTAGCGCCAGCACGATGTGGCCGCCATCAAGCACCGGGATTGGGAGTAAGTTCAGAATCGCGAGATTCACGTTCAGAATTACGCTGAACCATAGCGCCAGCTGCCAGCCGCGTTCGCTTTGAAAAAGCAGATAATAAATGCGACCGATTCCCACCGGGCCGCTTAAATGCTGGAGCTTCACGTCCGACTTAGGCGAAGCGACGGCGCCGATTGTCTTCAACGTGCTGGTGACGCTGTTGTAAACTTGTTCAATTGGGCTGGGGTGTTGGATCGAGACAATCCCCGTGGTGTCCCATTCAATTCCAATTCGCGGCTTCATTTTGCCTTCCGTGGGCAGAGGTGTGGGTTTAACCGGAACATCCAACTTGTCGCCGCCGCGTTCCACGTGTAGCACCAGCTCATCTTTTGGATGCTTGCCGATGTATTCCAGCAGTGCGATCGGATTGTAGATGGGCGTTTGATTGAACCCTCGGATAATGTCTCCGGCACGCAGGCCGGCCGCGGCTGCCGGCGTATTCGGCTCGACTTTAGCGATGATTGGGGTTTCTGCAGGATAAATGAGCAGTTGTCGGACGCTTTGCCTGCGCCATCCGCGCGTCTCCGCCTTATACGGTTCCACCCATACGGTTCGTACCGTTCCGTCTCGCTGAAATTTCACGGCGATCTTGTCGCCCTCGCTGCGCACCACGTCCCAGCTGATGCTGTCTTTCATCCCCATAAAACGCCTGACCGGCTTACCGTCCACAGCCAGGATTTTGTCGCCCGGTTGCAGCCCCACCTTCTCCGCCGGCGAGCCGGGCGCGACATAGCCGATTACCGTAGTCGAATCGGCTTCGCTAACTGGGTGTCCAACAGCCCAGACGATTGCGGCAAAAAATAACGCCAGCAAAAGACTGAATACCGGGCCGGCGACGGCGACGATGATTTTATCGAGCGCTGAAATTTTTGGCAGCGTCGCCCGGTCCATGTCGGCTTTCCCCTCGATAATATCCATGGGCGCAAGTTGCGGCAGCGCGACGAAGCCTCCGAATGGCAACGATCCGAGCGAGTATTGGACGCCGTTGACTGTTTTTTTCCAAATCGGTTTCCCAAACCAAATGCCGAACTTCTCGACGTATAGGCCCCGCCACCTTGCTGCAAGAAAGTGCCCAAGCTCATGCACCACGATGAGCAGGTTAAACAGGATCAGGACCTCGAGCAGGATGAAGATGACGCGAGCGATGTGCAAAATCATGTGGTCAGCTGATGATCAGTGATCGTTGGACACGCCATTCCGTTTGTCGTTGTAAATCTTTTACCGTTCTGCCGAGTTCACGCATCCGTGCGCTTGCGCTCGTGCCCACTGATCGGCTCCCAATATTGCATCGAGATCCGGGTGCGCAACGGGGGTATGCCGGTTCATCACTTGTTCAACGATTCGCCAGATTTCCGGAAACCGGACTTGGCGATCCAGGAACGCTGCGACTGCCACTTCGTTGGCAGCATTCATTACCGCTGGCAGTGTGCCGCCAGTCTCGCCTGCGCTGCCCGCGAGATTCAATGCCGGAAAATCGTCGTAGCGCGGAGTGGAGAACTCCAACTTCGACAGCTTCGAAAAATCGAGCGGCGGCAACGTGTTCGGGACGCGATCCGGCCAGGTCACGGCGTACTGAATCGGGAAACACATGTTGGAATGACTCAATTGTGCGAGGGTGGAACCGTCCGTGAACTCGACCATCGAATGAACGATGCTCTGCGGATGGATGACGACCTCGACGCGCTTCATCTCTACGCCAAAGAGCCAGTGCGCCTCGATCATCTCCAAGCCCTTATTGAACAATGTCGCGGAATCGATGGTGATCTTGGGTCCCATGTTCCAAGTCGGATGTTTTAAAGCCTGCTCCGGCGTGATCGAATCGAAATCTGCCCGCGGCGTCTTACGAAATGGCCCACCAGAGGCGGTAAGAATGATCCGCCTGATGTGTGCTGGGGGCTTGCCTTCCAGACACTGAAAAATCGCGTTGTGTTCAGAGTCCACCGGCAACACGTGCACGCTATTCTCTCGCGCCGCGCCCATCACAATCTCGCCCGCCATCACCAAAATTTCTTTGCTCGCCACGGCGAGATCTTTGCCCGCTTCAATCGCCGCGAGCGCCGGCCGCAAGCCGCCGGTGCCCACGATTGCAACCAGCACCATCTCTGCATTTGTCAGGCAGGCGATCTCGATCAAACCAATGTCGCCGGAAAAAATCCTCGGCTTGTAATCGAGCGCGTTTCGAAGAACCGCGACCTGGGTCTCATCAACCAAACACACCGAGTCCGGCCGGACTTCGTTCGCAGCGGCGGCGAGCTTCTGTGCGTTACTTTTCGCCGCGAGCCCGACGATCTCCATTCGCTCCGGAATATCACGCGCCACTTTCAACGCGCTCTCGCCGATGGACCCAGTCGCTCCAAGAATAACGACACGCTTACGGTTCATTTGGACAGAATGAACAGAATTAACAAAATGAATCGATCATTTCAGAGAGAGGCTTGCTCCTGTTTCGAGAGTCGAAATTTCTTCTTGTAACTCTAAACGCTCCGCACCGAAATTTAAGAGCAGCCCTTCATCAATCCCGGTTGCAACGAGATAATTAACAAGCTGAACTTCGTGCGCTTTGACGAGCAACTGGTTCGCTTTCAGCTCAACAATTAAGGAGTTGTTCACCAGTAAGTCAGCGCTAAATACACCGACGATTTGACCATCGTAATGCACCGCAATGGGTCTTTGCGCTTCAACTTTCAATCCGAACTTCTGCAACTCCCAGATCAACGCATTTTGGTACACTGACTCCAAAAATCCTGGCCCGAGAGTTGAGTGGACCTTCATTGCGGCGCCGATTACTTGGCCGCACAGATCGTATTGTTTCGCATCCGGAACCATTCTGTTCATTCTGTGCATTTTGTCCGTCTTCTACAGCACGCGAATCACGAGCCGGAGATAAAAGAACAACAATGGCGCGGTGAAAAGAAGGCTGTCCAGAAGATCGAGCGCGCCGCCAATTCCTGGAACCAGATTCCCCGAATCCTTTACATCGGTACTGCGCTTGATGATGGATTCGGCGAGATCGCCGAGCACTGCTGCGAACCCAAGAAGCACACCCAGGATGCTTGCGTGCGTCCAGTTAAGCGCCGGCAGATGGCCGGGCATGAGTTTAAACATCGCCAGGCTCGACAGGAGCGCAAAAATTATGGCGCCGAAAAAACCTTCCCACGTTTTCTTGGCGCTGATGTGCGGTACCATCAGATGCCGTCCAATGGCGCTGCCGGTGAGATATGCGCCCATGTCCGCAAACTTTGTGACCACGATCAAGTACAAGACATAGAATTGTCCGGTCAGTTGCCCCGTGCTCGCACGAGGCGTCAGATAAACGATTTTGGTAATGAAATTATAAAGCCAGAGGACGTAAAGCAGCCCGAACAATGTGTAAGCCATCGTCTGCAACGGCTCATCATGACGCAACCGCGCAAACATTTGTCGCCCAAAGACCGTCAACAGAAAAAAGAGCAGAACGGCGACCTCGAAGTCATAGGAACCCTCCGGTCCGATTTTAGAAAAATAATAAAAACTGCCGGCGAGCATCACGGCGCCACAGATCATTCCGGTGATCTTGAAATTCGGAAGGCCCTTGTGATCGAGCATTCGATAGAATTCCCAAAGGCCGATCATTCCGAACGCGCTGATCAATACCCAGAACAAGATCTCGAAACCCGAGAACATGATCAGGAGGGCGACTGTCCAAAGCGCGATGGTGCTGATAAATCGCAGAATGAACGCGGCACGCGGCGTGACTAATTTCGGACCGGTCTGTTCCAAGGTTACAGGCATGCTTCTCCATCATCTCGAAGGAAGGGGCGTTGTGCAAGACGGGAGCGCATCGCTTCCGGCGTCGGGAAGAATTCCTTTCCGATCGCCGGCTACCGGTGTCAGGACAGCGCGACGCACTCTCGAGTTGTTCTCTGGTCATTCTTTTCCGCCTGCTATGGATTTCGTCCGCGATGAACGAATCTTCCGCGCAAGCAATCGACCGGCGGCCAATCGCCACCCGAAATCGTAAATGGGCGCAGGACGCGACCATGTGGCTGGCGTCGGGAAACGTACCGCCGGATGCCTTTTCGATCGCGGGCATGTGCGCTTGTATCGTGGCAGGCGTAGCGCTCGGGCTAACGTCAGTTACTGATTATCGAATCTTCTGGCTCGTGGCGGCGCTTGGCGCCCAACTGCGACTGACGGCAAACATGCTGGACGGCACGGTGGCGCTCGTGTCTGGTCGCGCTTCAAAAATAGGCGAACTTTACAACGAGGTCCCCGATCGCGTTTCGGACGCTGCAGTGTTTATTGGCGCGGGATTCGCCTCGGGCGGAAACGTCGTGCTCGGTTACATCCCAACGATTCTGGCCATCTTCACTGCTTACGTTCGCGCGGCAGGAAAAATCGCCGGCGCGCCTAACGAGTTTTGCGGACCGATGGCAAAACAACACCGGATGCTGGTGATTACTCTGGCCTGCCTTTATTCCGCAGTCGTTCCGCGATCGTGGCAGATGTTCCATTTCGGCAGTTTCACGATTGGCGTGATGACGATTGGCCTGGGTGTGATAATCGCCGGTTGCGTGATTACAGTCGTTTGCAGGCTAAGACGAATCAGACGTGCCTTGAGATGAACAACACGACGTGGCAGCGCTTGTTTGGGTTCCGTCACGCATTCGACGATCGCGTTACCGTTGTTCTGACGATGGCAGCTGTTGGTTTGCTCGTGTCGGCGCCGATCCTGATTTTCATCACAACGCGAAGTGCCAGCAGCACTGCCGAAAAAAGAAAGGAACTCTGGGATCGTTATCGCTCCTGGATTTGGCTGGCGCGATGCATTCTGATTCCCATTCTGGCAGGCGCTTTTTGGACCATCGTTGCTGTGGTACGCTGAGCGTTCTTTGCTATCGCGAATGTGCCCGCATTACCGGGCTGTTCCGGGAACGAACCATCAGTTTCATCGTGGTTATCGGTATTCTCCTTATCACTTTTGCCGAACTTGATAATTGGTATCGCCTCTTTGTTGCATTGTTTCCCTTGACCGTCGCCTTGGTTGCCATAGGCGGGTTGATTCCTGATCAACCAAAAGGATACATCCAGCGCGTTGGCCTGGGTGTCCTGGGATTCGCTCTTTTCGGAAGCGCGCTCGGTAACCTTGGTTACATGGCAAACGATTGGAATTATCGGCCAATGCTTTTGCTGGTCGTCTTCGCCGTGGAGCTCAATGATATCTTTGCTTACATCTGTGGTCATCTCCTTGGTCGCCGAAGATTTGTTCCGAACACGAGTCCAAATAAAACTGCGGGAGGCGCGGTCGGTGCCTTGGTTTTGACAACGCCGCTCGTGGCCGTAATCGCTCATTTCATCTGGACTGAAACCGCATTAGATAACCCAATCTGCTTGATTGGTCTGGGCATCATCGTCAGCGCAGTTGGCCAGTTTGGCGATTTGATGCTCGCCTCGATTAAGCGGGATCTGGGTATCAAAGACACGGCGAAGCTCATCCCGGGTCATGGCGGTTTACTGGATCGTTTCGATAGCCTGATTTTGGTCGCGCCGGCGGTGTTTCACTACGTCAATTACTTCGTCGGCATTACTGAGAGTCAGCCGCAGCGAATTTTCTCCGGGTTCTAGTGCCCATCGAACCGTGGCAACTTCAACCTGCGCGTGACACCGGCCTGACTCCGGCCGAGCGCTTCCGAAGCATAAGACGCGAAAGCGGTTTGCTCGAAAGTCTGGCGCAGCAGGCTTGCTTTTCTCTGCTGCGAATTTACTTCGCAATCGCGCATCGACGCACAATCATCGGCCGCGAAAAGTTACCGCGACACGGACCGTTTGTGCTGGCAGCGAACCATTCCAGCCATCTCGACGCACCGGTTCTGGGAGCTGCGCTCAGCCCGCGTCATCGCGGGCGCGCATTTCCCATCGCAGCAGGCGACGTCTTCTTTCAAACCACCGCAGTCAGTGTGTTCTCTGCAATCATGCTCAATGCCTTGCCGATGTGGCGGAAACACGGCGGCCCGCACGCGCTTGCAGAGCTGCGGCGAAAACTAGAGGAGGAAAAAGCGATCTTCATCATCTTCCCGGAGGGTGAACGCACGCGCACCGGTTCGATGATGCCTTTCAAACACGGACTCGGGATGCTCATTGCGGAAACAAATGTGCCGGTTGTCCCCTGCGGCCTCATTGGAACATTTGAAGCTCTGCCACCAAATCGAAAAATTCCGCGGCCTGTGAAAATAAAGCTAGTCATCGGAGATCGACTTCAGTTTGCATCAATGGCGAATGACCGCGCTGGTTGGTCACAAATCGCGCAGAGCGTGGAATCTGCAGTGCGCACCTTGACTACTCACTGAGCCAGAAATGTAGGGACATCGCAGTGCGATGTCCGGGTCCCGCAGCGCGGCGTCACTATCGGTTCGCGTATCGTTCCAGTTTTTGCGCCAGATCAGGAGGAACGTGTACAACGATTAGCGCATCGCTGCCTTCGTATCTCAATTCGAGAACGTGACCGACTCGATGGATTTCAGCGATCAACGCGCTTTCGTTTACGGGAATCCGAAACTGCGAGCGCAATCGCCATGAACTGAGTGCGTGCTCCAAAGCTTCCACGAGTTTGTTCACTCCTTCTCCCGTACGCGCGGAAATCGCGACGCTGCCCGGAAATCGCTTGAGGTATGGATCAACTAATTCGCGGTTCGGCAGATTATCGATCTTGTTGAACACGATCACGGTTTGCTTTCCATAGGCGTCGAGTTCTTTGATGACTCGATCGACTGCTTCCATTTGTTCGTCCACGCGCGGGTGGCTTAGATCAGCAATGTGAATGAGCAGATCAGCTTCGCTCACTTCTTCCAGTGTCGCCTTGAACGATTCGATCAGCGTGTGCGGAAGTTTTCGCAAAAAGCCAACCGTGTCCGTCAGCAGGACCCGCTGCTTGTTAGGTAAAACGAAGCTGCGCGTCGTGGGATCGAGCGTGGCGAAAAGTTTGTCCTCCGCTACCACGTCCGCTCCGGTGAGCAGATTCAGCAGTGTCGATTTCCCGGCATTCGTGTAGCCGACCACCGCAGCGACCGGCCATTGATGGCGTTTGCGCCCTTGTCGCTGGATGGCCCGCGTTTTGCGCACCGATTCCAGCTCGCGCTCCAATCGCGCAATTCGTTCCTGCACACGCCGGCGATCAACTTCCAACTGCGTTTCACCCGGGCCGCGTGTGCCGATGCCGCCCGTCTGTCGCGACAAGTGATGCCACATCCGGGTCAGGCGCGGCAAAAGATATTGCAACTGCGCGAGCTCAATTTGCAATCGGCCTTCCCGGCTGCGCGCGCGCTGCGCAAAGATATCGAGGATCAATTGTGTTCGATCAATGACCTTGCGCGCGAACAAAGTCTCCAGGTTGCGCCCCTGCGCGGGCGAAAGTTCGTCATCAAAAATGACTGAGGTCACGTGTTGGTCCTGACACGATTCTTTAATCGATTCAGCTTTGCCGCGGCCGATATAGTAGGGCGCAGTGGGCTTTTGCAATTTTTGCGTCACCGTATCGACGACCTCGGCTCCCGCGGAGTTTGCGAGCTCGCGCAACTCGTCGAGGGAATCGTGCAAGTCCCACTTGGAGACGCCTTCCTTTTCCAAGCCGATCAGCAGAGCGCGCTCCCGTCTCTTTTGCGGACGCGTTTCAATCATCCCTTTTGCCAGCCTCCGACAGCATTCGGAGTGAGATCCATTTCACTGCTTCGTTGTGAGTAAGAAACGACAAGTTCAGCGGTAAAAAATTAGTTTGCCGCCGAAACCAGGTCAACTGTCTTTTGGCATAATGACGAGTGGCTTGCTGAATTTCCGCGATGCACTGCGGGAGCGTTTTTTTTCCAGCGATCAGTTCGCGAATTTCGCGCAAGCCGATCATCTTCGAAGCGGTCGCGCTCGTTTTCCCGGCGCTGCGCACCTCCTCGGTCACGCCGCGCTCGAACATGCTTTCCACTCGCTGATTGATTCGCTCGTAAAGCTCCGCTCGGTCGCGGAATACGAAAACGCCTTCCGCCGGGATCGACGATTCTGTTTCTGTAGCCGCGGGCGCTGACCGCGGCCGAACGTCTGCCACATTTCCGGGGTCATCGCCCCCGGCTACAAGTTTTGACGCGGGCTTGCCGGTCAGCAAACAAATCTCCAGAGCGCGCACGACGCGACGGCGATTCTTTCGGTCGATCTTTTTTGCTGTTTCGGGATCGAGCTCTGAGAGTTGTGCGCTCAATTCATCCAACCCGACCGCATTCAATTGTTCGCGCAGCTTTGGATCACGCTCCGGCAGAGGCGCTAATCCGTGGGTCAGCGCCTTGATGTAGAGCCCACTTCCGCCGGCAACAATCGCCATATTGTCGCGTGAATTAATTTCATTAATCGCGCAAATCGCCGCGCGACGATATTTCTCCGCGTTCGTCTCTTCGGAAAGTGGCGTTGTGCCGATCAGGTGATGCGGCGCCTTTGCAAGGATCGAGGGATCCGGCTTCGCGCTCAGCAGATCGAGCCCGCGATAAACCTGGAACGCGTCAGCACTGACAATTTCCGCGCCGATTCGGCCGGCGACGTCGGCCGCAAGTTCGGATTTTCCGGTTGCAGTTGGACCGACGATAAAGAACGCGCGCGCCATCCAATCAGACGCAGTAGGGCATTACTCTTCCCGCGCGGCCTTGACGATTTGGGCGAAGCTGCGCGGGTCGAGACTTGCTCCGCCGACGAGGGCGCCGTCGATGTCGGCTTGGCGCATGAGTTCGCGGGCGTTCTCGGGTTTCACGCTGCCGCCGTACTGAATCCTGACTCGCTCGGCTGTGGTCTCGTCACTCATTTCGCCCAAGATGCGGCGGATGAACGCGTGCGCCTCCTGCGCTTGCTGGGGCGTTGCGTTGCGCCCGGTCCCGATTGCCCATACCGGTTCGTAGGCAATAACGCTGTCCTGCAGTTCCTTTGGCTTGAGACCGGCGAGGCTGCCGCGTAATTGAATCGATAAAATTTTTTCCACATTGCCTTTGTCGCGCTGCTCCAGTGTTTCTCCGACGCAAACAATCGGACGCAGTTTTGCCTCGAGCGCCGCGCGTACCTTGCGATTAACCACTTCGTCGGTCTCGCAAAACAACATGCGGCGTTCGCTGTGCCCAAGCACGACGTAGTGTACAAACAAGTCCCGCAAGAGAGATGCGCTTATCTCGCCGGTAAACGCGCCGCTCTTCTCCCAATACATGTTTTGCGCACCGACTTTAATGTTCTGTGCTCTGCCCAATGCCTCCGTCACTTTCGCAATGGCCGTGAACGGCGGAATGATGACCACTTCAACATCCGTGATTTCACCTATGTCTCGAAGGAATGACTCCACGAACCGCTCCGACTCGCCCTGCGTCATGTTCATCTTCCAATTGGCGGCGACGATTTTCTTTCTCATCACTGTTTGTCCGTTAGCGCGGCGACGCCGGGAAGCTCTTTGCCTTCGAGCAATTCTAGCGTTGCGCCGCCCCCGGTGGAGATGAATGTCATTTTGTCAGCGAGCCCGGCCTGTTTGACTGCCGTCACCGAATCACCGCCGCCTATGATCGTGACCGCGCCCAATTGCGCCATGGCTTCTGCGATCGCAATTGTGCCTTCGCCAAATTCCGGAATCTCGAACACCCCCATGGGTCCGTTCCACAGTATCGTTTCTCCTTTGGCAATTTCTTCCTGATACAGCGCGATTGTCGCGGCGCCGATATCAACCGCCTGCCATCCGTCGGTGATTCCGTGTTGAGGCGAAAGCCGGCTGGTGTTGCGCATGTTCGCGCCCGTGCGGATTTCATCCGCTTCGACCACATCAATCGGGAGCAAAAACTTCACGCCGCGTTGCTTCGCCAACTCCAGAAGCTCGCGCGCGAGATCGACCCTATCGGATTCCACCCGGCTCGCGCCGACTGGAATTCCTTCCGCTTTCAAGAACGTGTTCGCCATTGCGCCGCCAATGAGAATGGTATTGGCCTTTTCCATCAGCGCCTTTAGAACGCCAATTTTATCGGAGACCTTGGCGCCGCCCAAGATCACGACGAAAGGCCTGGCGGGGTTCTCAAGTCCATCGCGGAGATGTTGTAGTTCCTTCTCCATCAATAGACCCATTGCCGATTTCTCCACGAACCTTGTGATTCCTACTGTGGACGCATGCGCCCGGTGCGCTGCCCCAAATGCATCGTTTACGTAAAGATCGCCCAACTCAGAAAGCGCCTTGGCAAACTCTGGATCATTCGCCTCTTCACCTGGTTGGAATCGAACATTCTCGAGCAGTGCGACATCGCCGTTTTCCATGTGCTCAACGATTTTCTTCGGCACGTCGCCAATGGTGTCGTGGCTGAAAATAACCGGATGATGGATGAGTGAATGCAAGTATTCGCCGATCGGGCGAAGCGAATATTTTTCTACTGGCTTTCCCTTCGGCCGGCCGAAATGCGACATCAAAATCGTTTTCGCGCCGTGTTCGCGCAGGTAGTTAATGGTCGGGAGGCTTTCCCGGATTCGTGTGTCATCAGTGACCCGAACCTTCCCGCCGCGGATTTCAGTCGGCACGTTAAAGTCCACGCGCACCAGGATGCGTTTACCGCGTACGTCGAGATCACGGACGGAAAGCTTTTGCATTATTTACTCCTGCTCATGCTCAATTGCGTAAAGTCCTTCGTCTTCACGCAAGAACTCCGCTCGTCCAGAAAACCTCTTCAGCATCCCCATCAGCATGTTCACGATTCGCACGAGCTCTTCCTTGCCCGAAAGGATCCGTTCAGCAGCGACAAACTTTCGCACCGCGAGCAGATCGAGGCATGCAGCACATTCCAGCGCTGAACCACGAGCGATTTCCAGAAACCGAGCACGATCAACCGTGGAGAACTTGCCATTTCCTTCTGCGATATTCAGCGGGAGACTGGTCGAAGCGCGATCGAGTTGATCCTTGGCAGCTGCTTTAGCTGGAATTTGCGCCAGCAATTCTCCGACCCAGCCACAAAAAGCAATCGATTCCTGATAGACGTCCAGTTTTTCGTGGTCGAAGTAAGTTTTCATACTCGATCATGAGCATGAGCAAGACCGACTACTCAGCCAGCATTTCCATCATTTCGACGCAGCGATTGCTGTAGCCCCACTCGTTATCATACCAGCCGACCACTTTCACGAAGCGGTTGCCCATCATCAACGTCAGCTTGCTGTCGAAGATGCAGGAGTGCGGATTGCCAACAATGTCCTGCGAAACGAGCGGTTCGTCACTGAATTCAAGCACGCCTTTGTAACTTTTATCTGAGGCCGATTCCTTAAAGGCGGAATTAATCGACTCGACAGTCGCATCTTTTTCGAGCACGGCAGTGAAATCCGTCACTGAACCATCTGGAGTCGGCACCCGGAACGCGCCGCCATTTAATTTCCCTTTGAGCGATGGAATTACTTCGCCAATCGCTTTTGCTGCGCCAGTTGAAGAGGGAATGATGTTGATCGCCGCAGAGCGCGCACGCCGCAAATCTGAGTGCGGAAAATCGAGAATGCGCTGGTCATTGGTGTAACTGTGGATCGTGCTCATGAATCCGTGAGCAATGCCGAATCTGTCATTCAATGCTTTCGCCATGGGTGCGAGACAGTTCGTCGTGCAACTGGCGTTGGAGACGATCTTGTCCTTGTTAGGATCGTAAACATCGTCGTTTACCCCGATGCAAATTGTTACGTCCGGATCTTTTGCTGGCGCGCTAATCAACACGCGTTTCGCGCCCGCCTTCAAATGTAGCTCGGCCTTATCCCGGCTGGTGAACAATCCGGTCGATTCGAGCACTACATCGATGTCCAGTTTTTTCCACGGGAGATTCCCTGGATCACGATCCTTCGAAATCTTAATCTTGTGACCGCGAACGATGATGTTTTCGTCATCGTAACTAATTTCTCCGTCGAATTTGCCGTGGACCGAATCCCACTTGAGTAGATGCGCGAGGGTATGCGTATCCGTGAGATCGTTGATCGCGAGCACACGCTCCACCTGTTTTTGTGACATGGCACGAAGGACATTGCGTCCAATGCGCCCAAAACCGTTGATAGCAAAATTGGCCATAGGAAAGACTTGATGTTTGAAGGGTTAAACCGTTACGCGGAAAAGCTTCAACGTCCAACTGGCGTCTTAGCGTTTCACGCGTGTCCCGCTCGCTGTTATGTTGAGCGAAACATCTCTGATCATTGGACAGCGCTCTGTCAAACGACAAATCCGAGATTCTTCGCTTCGCTCAAAATAACAAAGCGCGTGAAACGGCGGCAAAACGATAGAGCGTTAATGAGAGTTTCGGTGAAACCGTGCATTACACTCGTTGCGATGAGCTGGGCACTTGCCTATGCCCCGCTGGTCCGTGCCGAATCGAAAACGATTCTGGTTTTTGGTGACAGTTTGTCGGACGGATTCATGCTCAAGCGCAGCGAAGCTTATCCGGCGTTGCTCGCGAAAAAGCTGCGCGCTGCCGGGCTGAATTTTCAAGTGATCAATGCAAGCGCCTCCGGCGGCACGACTGACGGCGGTCTGGAACGGCTGCCCACGCATTTGAAAGACCGGACCGATATTTTGGTCCTCGAGCTTGGGATCAACGACGCGTTTCGCGGACTGCCGGTCGATCAAATCGAAGACAATCTGCAGCGGATCATCGAAAAGGTGAAAGCGCGAAATCCGAATGTGCGAGTTGTGATCGCGGGATTGCAGCTACCGCTCTACACGGCTGACGATTACGTTTCGGCTTTCGGCAAAATATTTGCCGATCTGGCGGCGAAAAATCGAGCGGTGTTGGTGCCGTACTTGCTCGAAGGCGTGGCAGGCAACCCATCATTGAATTTGCCCGACGGCATTCATCCAAACGCAGCCGGCCAACGAATCCTCGCCGAAAACGTCTGGTGAGTCCTCGAACCGCTGGCGCGCGACGTGGTAAAGTAGCGCGAGACTCGCGCTACTTCATCGAACCGAAAACTGCGACCGGTGCTGAAGAACGTTCCCGGGGTGAACGACCTAAAAGGCGATCTGGAGCATGAATGCGTAATCGTCACGTTCGATGCACGCAAAATGCATGTGCCCGATCTGCATGATGCAATTTTGAATTGCGGCTATAAGCCTGCGCCAGTGGCTGATTGAGGGCGCCTTTTGGTAGGGCGCGTCACTCCTGTGCGCGCCGAAGTTGATTTCGTATCGGCGTGCAGAGGACTGCCCGCCCTACCGCAGCGATTGCGTGCAGTTCGGCAAGCTTCCAAACACAGCACCCTGGAAAAGTCGGCTACTCGACCAATTGATTTGCGTCACGCTGCCGGTTGCTGTTGCGTCAGGCAATGAAACGTGCCGAGTCCCCAGATTAATTCGCGACAATCGATCCCGATGATGCGGCGGTCAGAAAAACATTTGCGCAGAACTGATAATGCCACTTCATCGTTCGCGTCGGCGAATGTGGGCACGAGTACGCACCTGTTTGCGATGTAGAAGTTGGCGTAGCTTGCTGGGAGCCGCAGCCCTTCGCGCACGATCTTCTTCGGCATCGGAAGAGTAAGAATATCGACAATGCGACCACTGATTTTCATCTCCCGCAGGCGCGCAAGATTCTCCCGGAGCGGATCGTAGTTTTCGTCGTCGCGATTGTCTTCAATGACTGTTAGGATAGTCCGCTCCGATACAAACCGCGCGAGGTCGTCAATGTGACCGTCAGTGTCGTCGCCGGCTATGCCTGCGCCGAGCCAGAGAATATCCCGGACGCCGAAATAATCGCGCAGGCGTTGCTCGATTTGGTTGCGCGAAAGATTTGGATTGCGATTTTCGTTTAACAAACACGATTCGGAGGTCAGCAATGCTCCGGCACCGTTCACATCTATGGACCCGCCTTCGAGGATCATGCGCGGGTAGAAGACCGGCAACTTCAGGATTTCAGCGATCCGGGTCGGCACGACTTCATCCAAATCGAATGGCGGATATTTATTTCCCCACGCGTTGTAATCCCAGTCTACGACTACCAATTTTGGGTCGCGCTTTCGTGTCAGAAAAATCGGTCCGTGGTCGCGGCACCATGGTTCGTTGGTTGGCAGGCGATAAAAGGTGATTCGTTCCATGGGCAGTCCACGCAAAACGGATCGCGCATCTGTTTCGTGCGCCCCGTTGGAAACATTGATACAAACCTGTTCCGATTCGATGAGCGCTTCGACCATCGCGCGCAACGCCGGCATCACCCGATCGAATGAATCGGGAAAGCTAATCCCCTCGCGTCGCGGCCACGACAACCACGTGGCCGTGTGTGGTTCCCATTCCGCCGGCATGCGATAGCCGAGGCTAGACGGAGTCTCCGACGTCATGAGGCAAACGTCGAACGCCCAACGCTCAACGTCCAACGCCCAATTGCCAGAGCCCAGCGCCCACGATCCAGCCGGAAAGAATTTTAACGGTCAACGGTTGAACTGCGAATGAGATCAAATGTGGTCCGGCATACATAATCCCACCAGAATGCCTAACGTCACTCCGGCGCCTGCCCCGCCGGTTGCAACGTAGCGAGCGCACAACGGGGTGAAAAACGAACGCCATGACGATATGACCAAGAATCAGCCATCCGACAACCGTGCGAAATCGGCAATCGGCAATTGCAAATCGACAATTAGTTGACCCACCTGCCGCCCTCGGAAACGAGGATCGGCAGTTCTTCCATCATGAATTGCGTCTTGCCGAGGGCGCCAATCATGCGGGTCCCGGTAGCGGCATACCATTTCTTGGACATGCTCTCGCCGGTGTGGCACCCCCAGCTCTTGCAATAAGCGCGGCGCGCGAAGGCATGGCCGCTGATTTGTTTCAGATCGTCTTCGTGAAGCCAGGACTTGCACGCGCTATCGATGTTGTTGCTGTAATCGAACATGAAACACGCGCGGTTCGAATGTCCGAAATATTCGAAGTCCACGATCTTCATCTGGTCTCGCGGCTGTCCATTATTGATATAATCGATGACCTCGTGGCCCGGGCCAAACCAGACGAGATTGATGTTAAATTTGTCGCGAACCGTGTCAATGAGACTGATCAGATTCTGGTGCTCTTGTTTCGCGCGGTCCTCATATCCCTGCCTGTAAATGAGCCATGTGATCTTCGCATCCGGGCCCAGTTGGGTGCGTAACTGCTCCGTGCGCAAACGAGCGGCGCGCACAAAGTTCGCCCACCAATGATCGTGCGGGACAGCTTTGTATTTTTCCCACTGATACATCGACGGCCCGCCGACCAGCATTATGTATTCGCCTGCGACCGGCGGCGCGGCTTCGAGACTTAGCGCGACCACGGACAACAAGCACACGAGTACGAGACGTTTCATCATTTCTGCCAAGGAGGACTATTTATGCAGGGCGCAAAATTGCGCAACTGGTAGACGCGGTCGGTGATGCGGCGGGGCTGGCATCAACGCTGCCGGCTACAGGGCCTAGACCTCCCCGCGAATGAGATCTTTCCACGTTTCGCGCTTCCGGATCACGGCAAATTTATCGCCGCGGACCAGGGCTTCTGCCGGTCGCGGGCGCGAATTGTAGTTCGACGCCATCACAAATCCGTACGCTCCAACGCTCATGATCGCGAGCAAATCGCCTTCGTGCAGGTCGGACATTTCTCGGTCGAGCGCAAAAAAATCGCCCGACTCGCACACCGGGCCGACAATATCGACTTTTTCTGCCTTGCTCGTGTTCGGCTCAATGACTGGCACAATCTCGTGGTAGCTCTGATAAAGCGTCGGCCGGATCAAATCGTTCATTCCCGCATCGACAATCACGAATTTTTTTCCGCCACCTTGTTTGATGTAACGAACGCGCGTCAGCAAAACGCCCGCGTTTCCGATGAGAAAACGACCCGGCTCGACGAGAATTCGAATGCCCAAGTCGCGCAACGGCGGCACAATCGCATCAGCATAATCGCGAACGCTGAACGCGGACGGTTCGCCGCCGTGGTCTTGCCACCATTTGCCTGATCCGCTCTCCAGTGCGCGCTGGTAAATGATTCCCATGCCGCCGCCGATGCTGAAGAACTTGATTTCATATTTTGATTTCAGCTCGCGTACGAGTCGGGCCACCTTTTTGATCGCGTTCGCGAACGGTTTCGCCTCTGTAATCTGCGACCCGATGTGCATCTGGACGCCGACGATATCGATGTTGCGCATTCCGGCGGCGCGCTCGTAAACGGCCTCGATGTGATCGAGTGCGAGGCCGAACTTGCTTTCGCGCGAACCGGTGGAGATGTAATCGTGGGTGTGAGGATTGACATCGGGATTCATACGCAGCGCGATCGGCGCACGCAGATTTTTTCCGCCGGCGATCCGATCAACACACTCGAGTTCCGCTTCGCTCTCGACGTTGAAGCTGTAAACGCCTTGTTCCAGCGCATATTCGATTTCCTCGCTCGATTTGCCGACTCCCGCGAATGTGCACTTGGCGGGATTTCCGCGAGCCGCGAGCACACGAAACAGTTCGCCGCCGGAAACGATGTCAAAACCAGCGCCCGCATCAGCGAGTAACTTGAGAATCGCGCGATTCGAGTTCGCTTTGACTGCGTAACAAATCAGGTGATCGACCGGCGCGAGCGCCGCATCAAGCCGCGAGTAGTGATCAAGGATTGTTCCCGCGCTGTAAACATAAGTCGGCGTGCCGAATTCGTTCGCAAGGGGCGCGAGATCTACGTCCTCGCAATGCAGTCTGCCGTCCCGATAACGAAAAAAATGCACGCATTACTGTAGCCGCTTCGTTGTGCGACGCGCAACGCGCGCTACGTGATCATTCTCAACGCGATGTTGAGAACCGCAATTAAGACGACTCCCAGTAAAAAGCTGGTCAGTACAAGTTTCTTTCCGTGCTTCAACATCTCTCCAAGCACGGCGTGCACCGCCAGATAAATAAATCCGCCGCCGACATGCGCCATGATTAAACCGAGCCAGAAGGTGGAGATGTTTGTCAGGAAAAAATAACCGATCACGCCGCCGACTAGGGTGGTCGCTTCAACCGCCGCCACCCATCCAAGCGCAGCGCTGCGGTCCAAGCCAGCGCCGATTAGCAGGCTCCCGAGCGCAAGGCCTTCAGGAACCTTGTGGATGCAGAGAGCAGAGAATAGCGACCATTTCGTCGCTTCCATCGTCGGAGCGTCCCGTTGAATTCCCAACGCCACTCCATCCGTCGCACTGTGAATCGCCAATGCGATAACTAGCCCGGTGGCGATTTCGCTGAAATGTCGGGCGGCGTCGTCATCGAAATGACTCGCAGCGCACGCAGGGCAAACATGATGAACGTGTTTGCTGATGAAGAAGAACAGCGCGTATCCACTTGCGACCGCAATTGCCACGGCCCACCATGGGGCTACGCCCAGACCTTCAGGCAAAATCGCGAAAAACGTCACGCCAAGGAGCGTCCCAGCGGCGAAACTGATGAGACCGCAGAGCTGCTTGTGCTTCAGCTGCAGCGAGGTGCTGATCCCTCCACCGATCAGCGCGAAAACGTAAGCTGCAACGACCTGCCAGAGCGTATCAACCATTCAGTAGCCTGCGATCGACGCGTGGTCTTCGCGGCAATGGTGTGTCTCGATCGTGACGTGGACCAGTTCCTCGTGCCTGCGTAATAACACGCGATAGGAATCGCAGCTCTTCGGTTCGTGCGCGACGATCGAAACCATCGCCACGTATTTTCCGATGCCGACTTGCCAGACATGCAAATCGGTCACGAGGGAATCTCCGTCGCTCTCGATCGCGCGACGAATTTCGTCGGGCAAATCCGAAGACGCAGGTATGCGATCGAGAAGGATACCGCTGGTGTCGCGCAACAGCGTGTAAGACCATGAAAAAACGACGCCGCTGCCGACGATCCCCACAACCGGGTCGAGCCATGCCCAACCGAAAAATTTGCCGCCCGTAAGCGCCGTAATCGCCAGCACCGAAGTGAATGCATCCGCCAGCACGTGCAGATACGCCGCGCGCAGATTTAAATCGTGGTGGTGTGCGCTGCCGCCGTCATGTTCGTGGGGACGATCGGCCAGCAAAAGTGCGCAGCCGAGATTCACCAGCAACCCGATGCAGGCAATGCCGATCGCTTCATTGAAGTGAATTTCCAGAGGAACAAACAACCGGTGCACAGATTCGCCCGCCATTAGGAAGGCCACGATCGAGAGCACGACCGCGCTCGTGAACCCGCCGAGCACCCCGATTTTTCCCGTGCCGAAACTGAAGCGCGCGTCGCCGGCTTGCGTTCTGGCAAAATAGTAGGCTACGGCCGTTATCAAAAATGCAATCACATGCGTGCTCATGTGCCAGCCATCGGCCAGCAACGCCATCGAGTGTGACATCAAGCCGGCGGCGATCTCGACGACCATCATCGCCGCCGTAATGCCGATCACGATCCGCGTCCGCCGTTCCGCGTGGGAAAAGTCCGGAACGAAATCGTGTCTCTTACGAAACCGGGAATGATCAGTCCGATGCATCGCGATCCAAAATAGCGTGATCACAGAAAAACGGCCAACGCGCTCTGTTATTCAAAATTCGTAGGCCACGGTGCCGTAAAATCCGCGGCGCTGGCCGAATTGCGGCGCGCCGACTCCAATGCCGCTGCCGTCGCGTAGTTCGTAGATCTTGTCGAAAATGTTTACGACATCGAGACGGATGTTGAGGGCCGTCTTCTGCGTAAGCTGGATCCGGCGCGACACGCTGACGTTGAATGTCTCGTAAGGAGGGTTCTTTTGCGTGTTGGCGAAACCGCTGCGCAATCCATTGCCATAAAGCCCGTCGACCGACGCTCTCCAGTCCTTCCACGTGTACAAATCCCGGCGGAACCGGTGAAACGTTGATCATGATCGAGAAAGACCCAGTTCTTCCGGATGTAATCGAATTCTTCCCGGTCGAAAAGGAATTGGGCGGAACTGACGCTCGTGCCTCGCGCCCACCCGTAGGCGGCATTCAAATACGCTGAAAACGGGCCGCGATCATAGTTTGCTGTCAATTCGCCACCATAAATCTCGCCGCGCTTGTAGTTGAACGACGAAAGAATGAGCGCCTCGCCAAATTGGCCCTCATCGAGCACTGAGTGGGCGCTTTTGTAAAAACCATCGATGCCGACAGTGAAACCTTCGACAATTTTCTGCGTCGCGCCTGCATCGAAGTAATACGCGCGCTCCGATTTCACGGCGGAATCCTTGTTGATTTCAGGCTCGATCGTTGTGCCGGCAAACTTGGCAAGGGTGATTTGCGGCACGGCGTCCAGAGGTGGCGGCGTGAAATAACGGGCGTAACCCACGTGAAACGCGGTCCCTTTCCATGGCTCATACACAATGTTGATTCGCGGACTGAGTTGATTCTCGTCGGCGAACGCGTTCACGAAGTCGATCCGCCCACCCAAGTTAATCGTCAGCTGCTCGAACGGCTTCCATTCATCCTGCAAATACAAACCGTAAAAGTATCCGTATTTGTCGTGATTATCGACGATGCGCAACGGAATCGTGCTGGTCTGATTGCCATTGGCATCGACCGGAAAGACCAGGGTAACTGTGTCGAACGTTGCGTTCCCCTCCATTAAAAGAAAGCCGGCGCGAAGTGTGTTTTGGTCGCTCAGTTTGTAACTTGAATCGAACTCGATCCCGTTTGAAAGAATGCTGCGATCGACTCGCGAAGCGACGCCGTTGAAAATGAGATCGCCCACGTCATCAGGCTGAAAAAGAACTGCGCTGTAACGACTGAAAACCGACGCCTGAAAACTGAAGTCGCCAAGTTTCTTTTGGTAAGTCAAAATTTCATAGGTCGAATCTTCCGATTGGTTCTCGTTCAGCTTCGCTGAATCGAAGGTTGATCGTGTTCCAACTGTGTAAACTGGCGGCAGCCCCGGAGTATTCGGAATTTGGAAATCACTATGGTCGCCGCTGATCAGGAGCGTCAATCGGCTCGACGGGTCAAAGATGTATGAGAGATAACCGAAGAGTTTGTATTGATCGGTGTCGTCGTGAATGGGGTCGCTGCTGGGTGTCGGATTTTCAATGCCGATGCCGTTGTGAAGATAACTTTCCGTGGCGAAGACACTCAGTTTTCCAAGTACACCACCGTACTCCAGGCTTTCCTTGATCGTGTCGAAACTTCCGCCATACAAAGTCGCTTCGCCTTGTTGGAACACGGCGCCATTCTTGGTGTGGATGTCGATCACGCCTGTTGTGCGAAAACCGAATTGCGCCGGAAGCGCACCGGTGATCAGAGAGATGCTATCGGCAAAACGGGTTTCGAGTTCCTGGCCGAAACCTGAAATACTTTCGGGCAGGAGCACGTCGTCGATCCGATACTGCAAGTTGGCGTGTTCGCCGCGGACGTGTATCTGGCCGAATGAATCCTGCGCCACGCCGGGTAAACGCAAAAGCGTTTCATTAAACTGTGCGTTTTCACCCTGCGCCTGGGAGTCAAGCCGGTCCGGCCCAACGGTGTAACGTGTCGCGCCAAGGCTTGGCACAATATCTTCGCGCGAGACATCCAGTTCCTCGCTTTGGACGACCACAGCTGACACTTCAGCCGGTGTCTGGCGGCGAAGTAGCCGGACTCGGAGAAGAGATGGTGGCGCTTTGGGAGAAAACCATGTTTTGCGTCGCCAATAAGGCGATGAATGTGATCCAGATTTTTTTATTGAAATTCAATTGTCGATAAAAATTGAGGTTGGCGTGGGCCCTCCCGATTTACGAGAAGGCGGTAACGCTTCGCGATGGAGCGCCAAAGGCGATTTCCGCTGTGCGAAGCGCCGGAGGTTGTAGGGCGTTTATGAACGCCGAGTCGTTAGGCGAGTCGGAAGAACGCCCTACGAGTTCAGCGCAGGCGGCGCGTGCTCGAAGATGCATGCCCGCTAAGGAAGACTGGCTTGACCCACGTGGAGCCAACTCCGCACTTTCGCGAAGTGAACATCAAATGTGGCGCACTAACAATCGGCGACTGAGCACCGTGCTCATAACTACCCGACGCGATCAACGTGATCGCGCGCACGTGGTCACTGCGATTCGCGTCACGTGAATGCATCCGTGCAATGCGGCGAGACACTGATGAGAAGTGTCCAAGAAAACGCCGCAAACAGGACGCTCGCGACAAGAACACGCCCGCAGTTATGTGAACGCCCTGAGCTGTCCATTGCCTGCGACCTTGTTACGGGCGGGTTTACGCAAGCAATTTCTGGCGGGAGGACACGCATCGCTGGGCAGCGCACGTGCGCTCCACGGAAACAGCCGTGTCGCAGCAAATTCTAATCACCCGGTTTTCCGTCCGGTGCGACTCTTGTTTGGAGGGCAACATCATGATTGTCCCGGAGAACGTTTTCGACGCTGCGCGTGCACGGACCTTTTCCGCCCATTTCGCGTTCTCGTAGTATCGGTCCTGATCTGACGGGACGAGGTTCCAACGGAGATGTCCAAAATGACGCCAGCACTCAAGAATCATCCCGCGCTCAAACGGCTGTCCTTTCGCCGTAACGACCAGGCAATTGTTCTCGCGCCATGTGTCCCGGTACGTGTCGCCCCAGTGAAGCTCAAGCGTCTTGAGTTTCAGGGTGTCCAGCGCAAGAAGCAGGTCCTCGGTCCATTGATAGCAATAGCCACGTTTCCTCCAGCCGTGATACACAAGGAAATTGTGAAAGATTGGCGTGCCGAACATTCGATACTCGTGCCTTAGCCGGGCGACCGTGGCATAGGCACAGTCTGCCAGAAGCCGCGCTTCGTTCAGATCCACTCTGGGCGAAAGCGCCGCGAGGTGATTCGCTAATTCATCGGCATTGGCGGCATCTTTCTTTGACACTTCGAAGGGAGCGTGTTGCTGTTCGGCGGCGACAGCGCCGCCCCAAAGCGCAAACACTGCAATCATGCCAATGACACACTGAACCGACTTGTGTTGTCGCCACCGCTTCCGTCTCACAAACTCACGCGCGCGCAAAGTCGGCTGATCGGTGATAACTCTCATCTGCATTTACTAACGCTGTTCGATAAACAGTGCCCGCAGCGCGTATGCACCGCAAACCGCCACGCAATTTTTGCAAAGCAAAACCCAACAAACGCCCAGTCCTGTCACAGCGGCAGCCGTAACGTTGAAAGACACCAGGAGTGATTCGATGAAAACTACTCTGTTGTTAACTAACGAAGCCGAAACAACCAGACTGACGTTGAAGGACGTTGCATTTGACGAGTTACCAGTGCGCGATACTGAGGCGCACGCGAGCTGCAATTGCGATCGCTGGGGGCATCCCTGTCCGGGGTGCGTCGACCGCGATATCGTACTTAAAGCGGAGACTCCGGTTTCATCACCGGTCAAACAGTGAAATAACAAAATGGAATACCTGATTGTATTTAGCGTAGTAGCGATGATGACAAGCTTTGTCTGGATCATCGCACGTTGCCTGCGGCACGCGTAGCCGCTATAATTGTTTATTCGCCCGGTCGGTTCCGCGCGATTGCGCGTCAACCGAGTGCCGATACGGCGGCGACGATTCTGGTTGAGTTACCCGGCGGTGCCACGGTTTGCATAGGTAGCAATCACACAGGTCGTCAGAGACTCCGATGCCCGTTGGCCTATTCTGCGTCCGCCATATCCGAAATCACTTTTGGCGGGAAGGCCGCCCGCAACGCATTCAGCACGGCCACCACATCGATGATTTCCTGCGCAATCGCTCCGGCTACTGGGGCGAGCAAGCCCGCGGCGGCGAACATCATTCCTCCCAAACTAAGCAACATTCCGCCGATTGCGCTTTGCACAGCGATGGAACGCATCCGGCGGCTAATGTGCAAAAATTCATCCACTTTCTTCAGCGAATTCTCCATCGCTACAACGTCAGCTGCTTCGGCAGTAACATCGCTGTTTTGTCCGATTGCCATTCCCACCGTGGCTGCCATCATTGCGGGCGCGTCGTTGATCCCATCGCCGACATAGAGCGTTTTCGCGCGGGCAGTTTCCTGCCTGACGATTGTCAGTTTCTGTTCAGGGCTTTGTTCGGCGTGAATTTCGTTGACGCCAACCTGTTCCGCGAGATAACGCACTTCCGATTCGCGATCGCCTGAGAGGATCATGATGTGTTGGAACTGATGTTTCGGTTCGAGATGTTGAATGAAAGAACGCCCTTCTACGCGGGGCGCATCGCGCAATCGAAACGCCGCTGCGAATCGGCCATCAATCACGATGATGCATTCGAGTCCACCAATGGTCGGCGGAAGATGCTCGGCGCCCGGTATCTTTTTGGTAATGAGTTGCCCGCGGCTGGTAATTTGAACCTCATGACCACCGACCGTTCCTCGCAATCCCTGACCGGGAGGCTCACTCACACGAGAGGCTTGTTGGAGAAAAAGCCCTTTCGTTTTGGCCGCGGCGAGGATGGCTCGCGCGAGCGGATGCTTTGAATACAACTCGAGACTGGCGGCCAGCATGAGCACCTCTTTTTGCGCGAAGCCGGGCGCGATGAGCTGTTCGGTTAACTTGGGTTCGCCGTACGTCAGTGTTCCGGTTTTGTCGAAGATGGCGGTGCGGCAACTCGTAATTTGTTCGAGCACCGCCGGATTTTTTACGATGATAGAACGCCGCGCGGCCAGAGAAATAGAACCGATGATGGCAACCGGAATCGCAATCAGCAATGGACACGGCGTGGCGATGACCAGCACAGCGAGAAAGCGGACGGCTTCACCGCTGACGATCCACGCAAGTACCGCCAGGCTGACCGCGACTGGAGTGTAGATCGCCCCAAGTTGATCTCCGAGCCGCCGCAGATGCGGTTGGTTTTGCTCGGACTCCCGCATGACCTCCATGATTTTGGCGTAGCGCGAATCGACCGCGCGTCGCGTGGCCGTGATGGTGAGGGCGGCTTCGCCATTGACCGCGCCGGAGATGACGGCGGAACCAGGCGCTTTTGTAATCTCGAATGGTTCGCCAGTCAGGAATGCTTCATTCATGACGCCGTTGCCCTCGATGACGGTTCCATCCACTGGAGAGATGTCGTGCGGATAAATAACGAGAATGTCACCGACGGCGATGTCATCGAGCGCCACATCGCTGACAACGGAATCTCGTTTCCGATGCGCGATGGCGGGCATCCGCTTCGCCAAAGCGCGTAACACGGAAGATGCATTGCGCAATGCGTAGTTCTCCAGCGCCTCGCCACCGGAGAGCATCAACACCACGATTGCGCCGGCGAGATATTCGTGGAGCAGGACCGAGGTTACGATCGAAATCCCCGCAAGCAGATCGGAGCCGAATTCCCGACGTAAAAGATTTCTGGCTAGTTCGTAAACGAGAGGAATGCCGCCGAAAATAAAGGTTGCCCAAAGGGGAATTCGATAAATTCCAGGAGATGCGTGGAACGCAAAACGCAAGACGAGATGTGCCACGATCGCCACTGCCGAAAACAGAGCGATGACAGTGGTTCTGCGACGGTACAGAATGGCGACCGATTCCCAAAACCGACTGGTTGGCGGCTGATGTCTTAGCTTTTGGGCGGTATTAGCCTGGACCATCATGTTCATAATACTCCCGGTCCCGAAGGCAGCACCGGCTGGTGATTCTGAATAGCTTACGCTTGCTGCGATCGCGCCCGAATCAGCCAGTTAGATGATTGCCGAGTGCCTGACCCTGCTCGAAGCGGGTAATGTTCTCTATAGTAGTTGCCGCAATGTGTTCAATAAAGCTTCTCGGGTGAAAAACGGCTGGTGCCCGGTAATGATCACATTTGGAAAATGTGAGCAGCCGCGCGAACACGCCGTCGCTAAGAATCAATCTCCAAGCGATCTTCGAACAAGATTTCTTCTTCCTCCTCGTACACACCCGGTCGAGCTAACTGAGTTTGATAAGGGCTTTGCGCCATCGCCTGAATGGCGGTGGCCGCTCCTACGCCGGTATGATAACCAGAATGCGCATTCGTTAGGGCAATGGACGGCTTACAGGGAGACCCCATTCGTTTCCGCCCATCTCTTCAAGACGTAAAAACTCCAAAGAAAAGCCGACTCATCCGCTCGGCCGGCACGATGGGCTTCCGCTCTCTGGTTTACCAGCCGCGGATTCAGGGAATCAAGAGGGGTCCCGACCAGATCCAACTCCCCTTTCCGAAACCACCGGGCCACGGGCACGCCGAATCCTTTCTTCGGCCGATACAGGATTTCGTTCGGCAAAATGGACTGCAGCGCCTTTTTCAGAATGTATTTGGTGGTGCCTCTGCGATATTTATAGGTGCTGGGAATTCGTCTAACGAAATCGACCAACTCTATGTCCAGAAAGGGCGCGCGCGCTTCCAGACTGTGCATCATGCTGGCGCGATCGGCTTTTACCAGGATGTCATCCTGCAAATAAAGCTTGGTGTAAAATTGCAGGGTCTTGTCGACCAGGTCTGTTTGCGGACAATTTTCCCACTGCTCGATCGCTTCCGCGTAAAGTTCCTCGAGATCGATCGGTTCGCCGAAAAGATCCTGCAGGCCGGCGTGGTCGAGCGGCGCCATCCAGACTGGCAGCCAGAACCGCTGGTCGTAGCTTAATCCGCGCAACGCTCTCTTGATTTTAAAGTCGAGTGCCATGTTCGCATGCGACGCCGGCAAACGATCGAAGATTGCCTTGATTGCGGCATGAATCGGCCGTGGAAAAATGCGTTTGTAAAGTCGCGCCCGTTGGAGTGCGTGAAACGGATCGTAACCGGCAAACAATTCGTCGCCGCCGTCGCCCGCCAGCGCCACCGTCACATCTTGTCGGGCCAGGCCGCTCACCAAATAGGTAGGCAGGAGCGAGCTGTCCCCCATTGGTTCATCCAACCGAGTCAGGCATTCATCGACCAATTGCCGGGCGCGCACCACGGAAAGAGTTTCCACTTTATGATCGGTCTTAAATTGCGCGCTAACGAGCTGACCGTAGCTCGTCTCGTCGAAACTTTTCTCGGAAAATCCGATGCTGAAGGTCTTCAGTTGCCCCACGGGAACATGCCGCGAGGCAAAGGCGGTGACCGCCGACGAGTCGATCCCGCCACTCAGGAAAACGCCGACCGGCACGTCGGCGAGCAATCGGCGGTGGACAGCCCGATCCAACAGTTCGCGCAATTGCTCCCCCCATTCCTCCTCTGGATTCGCGGGCAGACGCTCAAACGGCTCGAGCACCAGGTCCCAGTATTTTTCCACGCGATAATCCAGCGACCGGATGTCGAGAAGAAGCGAACAACCGCCCGGAAGTTTGAAGACTCCATCTAAAATGGACCAGGGCGCCGGAATGTAGCCATAGGCAAAATATTTTTGGAGCGCGAGCCGCGATGCCGTTTTTGTGACACCGGAATGCGCCGCCAGCGAAGTCAGCTCGGAAGCGAAGACAAATCCATCGCGCGTGCGCGTGTAAAAGAATGGCTTCTTGCCAAACCGATCCCGGCTGCAAAAAAGCTGACCCCGCGCGCGATCGTAAATCACAAAGGCCCACATACCATTGAGGCGCTCGGGCAATCTTGATCCCCATTCCCGGTAACCGAGCAGGATAACCTCAGTATCGGAATGATCGCTGTGAAATTTGTGACCCCGCTCTTGCAGTTCAGCGCGTAACTCGCGGTGATTGTAAATCTCTCCGTTAAAAACGATGACGAATTGTGCGTCGTCCGTCAGGATCGGTTGATGCCCGCCCGGCAAATCGAGCACGGCCAGCCGCCGGCTGGCAAGATGCACTGGCGGAACCGCGGACATCCAGGTCCCCGAATCGTCCGGGCCACGATGCCTCAGCAAGATCGACATGCGGTCCAGCGTCTCGCCTGAACCGGGACCGACGAAACCGCAGATGCCACACATAAGATCAGCGCGCCCGGCGAGTCCTCACGAACGAGGAAACGCCTGCGCCGCGGGCCGTTCTGACGCGCGCGAAAGACCGTCGCCATTCTGCTCCGCGCCGGCATTGGAAATCATGTAAGTCGCCTTGTTCTGCGATTCATAATAAGTACGCACGAGCAGTTCAGCGAGCAACCCCATGAGAAAACACATTACCCCGGTGATAAAAGCCATGACAAAGAGCAGCGGGAGCGGCGTCGCGATGAGGGATTTGTCCCCAAAAAATTTGTAATACAGAGCCGCGACGCCGGCGAGCACGCCAATGCCAATGCTGATTACACCGACGCCGCCAAAAACGTACATCGGCCGTTGCCCATAGCGATGCAGGAAAACCACGACTAACAAATCGAACAAAACCTTCGGAACTCGTATTAAATTGTAGTGGGAAACACCATGCCGCCGCGCATGATGCCTCACTGGAATCTCGGTCACGCGCGCTCCGTTCCAATACGCGTAAATCGGAATGAAACGATGCATCTCGCCGTAAAGTTGAACGCCTTGCAGCGCCTCCCGCCGATAGGCTTTCAAGGTGCATCCATAATCGTGCAGATGAACCCCTGAAGCCGTCGAGATGAGCCGGTTGGCCAGCCGGCTGGGCAAATTTCGCCGGATCGGCGCGTCCTTGCGGTCTTTCCGCCAGCCCGAGACCAGATCGTAGCCTTGATCCAGTTTGGCCAAGAGCTGCGGAATATCGGCCGGATCATTCTGTAAATCGCCATCCATGGAGACGAGGATATCTCCCCTGGAAAAACGAATCCCGGCCATGAGAGCCGCCGTCTGACCGGCATTACGGCGCAACTGGACAAGGCGCAGCTGCGGCCGCGCCAGTTGCCGGACAATCTCGCCCGTGTGATCGATGCTGCCGTCGTCCACCACAATGACCTCGTAGGAAAGGCCGAAAGCTTCGAGGCTGCGAAAGAGAGCCGGCAAGAGCTCCTTGAGGTTTTCGGCCTCGTTAAAAACGGGCAAAATGACCGAAACGAGTTCAGGACGCATTACGCAGACTTGTACTCCTCTTCGCACGGCAGAGCAACCCTTTGCCGCTCAATCAGGGGTTTGGGTGGTGCTTTCATCTGTCGCTTCGTTCTACGGAAATGGCGGACGCAAGTTTCCGGAACAATGCTCTCTCGTTCCTCAGACCGGAGGCGAAGTCAACCGCCGCGGTGGCAGCCGGTAACGCCCGGTGCCAAGGCAACCAAACCGTAGCGAACGCTAGGTGGAAAGTTAATGGAAGAGGCCTCGCGAATGTATTTCGCCTGGCAGGTCACCTCGCCAATAGCTGCGCCAGGCCAGTGGACTTGCGCGAGCACCTGATTGTCCAAAACGAAGTCGTCCGAGTTTTTCAACAGCCTGCGCCTGCTTCGGTCGCATCGGAATTAACCGCGCTAGCCGGTAAGCTTTTCCACTGGCTGACCATTTTCGAATCTGGTGATGTTGTCGATGGTCGTAGTGGCGATGTTCAATAAAGCTTCTCGCGTAAAGAAGGCTTGGTGACCAGTGACGATGACGTTTGGAAACATCAGCAGCCGGGCGAAAACGTCGTCGGGTATGATCAGACCGGAGCGATCCTCGAAAAAGATTTCTTCTTCCTCTTCGTAAACATCCAGCCCCAGATAACCGATCTTGCCACTCTTCAGCGCTTCGATCACAGCGACCGTGTCGAGCAACGCCCCGCGGCTAGTGTTGACGAGCATGACGCCGGTTCTCATTTTCTCCAGTGCGCGCCAATCGATCATGTGCTTGTTTTCTGGCGTGAGCGGGCAGTGCAGGGTGATGATGTCCGACTGCGCGAGCAGGTCATCAAGCGTCGTGTAGCGTACCCCCAGAGAGCGGCACTCATCATTTGGGACGGGATCAAATGCAAGGGTCGGGCATCCAAACCCGCTTAGAACTTTGGCAACCACGGTTCCGATCTTCCCAGTGCCGATGATGCCGATTGTCTTGCCATGCATATCGAATCCGAGCAGACCATCGAGCGCGAAGTTCCCCTCGCGCACGCGGTTGTAGGCGCGATGCAGCTTACGATTCAACGCGAGCATCAGACCCAGCGTGTGCTCGGCCACCGCATATGGCGAATAGCCCGGCACTCGCACAACAGTCACGCCAAGTTTCGCCGCCGCTTTTAGATCGACATTGTTATAGCCCGCACAACGCAACGCGATCAGCCGCACGCCCGACGAACGCAGCGTCGCAATCACCGCGGCGTTCACCTGATCGTTCACAAATACGCACACCGCTTCGAATCCCACTGCGAGGCCCGCAGTTTCCTCATTCAAATGCGGCTCGAAAAAACGCAATTCATGACGCGAGGCATTCGCCGCGCTGAGAAATTCGCGGTCATATTTCTTTGCGCTAAAGATTGCGATTTTCATGACGCCAGAATCTCAATTTACAACCTGCGCTTTACAGCGGAGTCACAAAACTGCGAAACTGTCTTTAGGCAAGGTATGCGCCAATCTTCGCTGCACCCGGACAAATGCTGGCGAATGAAACCAGCCGTAGAACTCGAGTCGTCTCGCTGTCAGGACGAAGCCGCTTCAGTTACAACCTGCCAGGATTTCTTCGCACCGGCCGATGCAGTGTGGAATGCGTTGATGTTTTATGAGGAGATTGCAGAAGACCGGCCATTTCTTTTGCGCCGTTTCCTTCCCACTCCGATCGGAACTCTGGGTTGCAAATCTGAAGTTGGAAGCGAAGTAAAATGTCGATACGTGGGCGGACACTTGCTCAAACGAGTGACTCGCATAGTTCGAGGGCATAGTTATGCGTTCGAGGTTGTCGAACAAAATCTCGCGTTGGGCGGGATAAAGCTCCTCGGAGGCGATTACACATTGCGCATGACGTCGAAGGATCGCACCCGAGTCGCCCTGGCAACTCACTACGCAAGTCCAAATTGTCCCCGCTGGTTGTTCGGTCGCCTTGAAGCCGCCGTCTGCCACTCATTTCACCATCACATTTTGTCCGCAATGCGCAGCAACATCTCGGCGCCCTGAAATTTCATAGAGCAACCAATGATCGCAGCTCTTCTTCCCCCGTTATGGCTAATCCATGTCGCGGTGGCGGCCGTATGGTTTTACGAGGGGTTATGGTGCAAGATCCTAAATGGGCAACCGCGCCAGGTGCGGGTTGTTGGTGCGATGCCGCTCTACGGACAGCGTATTGCGCCGACGCTGCTTAAGTTGCTCGGAGCGGTCGAGACGGCGGTAGCCGTTTGGATCCTGACCGGAATCGCTCCCATTGTTTGCGCACTCGCGCAGACTGCGCTGCTTGTAACCCTTAACCTTTGCGGACTGTTATGGGCGCGCCGGTTAATTGACGATCCGGCTGGAATGGTCGTCAAGAATTTCGCTTTTCTCGTGCTCGTTTGGGTTTCTGCAAGTTTCCCGGCGTGGAGATGAGTTCCATCGTTCCTATGACGGCTTGGAAGAATGGCCGATTCCGGCCAGCGCGCGGGCCACGCAAACTATTATTCGGGTACATGTATGAGGACAGCGCAATTGAGCTTCGTGCGTTTCAACCTGGTGGACACGTCTTCTGCATCGCCTCTGCTGGCTGCACCGCCATAACACTCGCCGCCCATCACACTGTGGTGGCTGTTGACATTAATCCCGTTCAGGTTGCCTACGTTCAACAACGCCTAGGCGGGCGTACGATTCAGAATGGCAGCGCCGAACGCATTCTGGCCTTTGCCCGCACCCTCGCGCCTCTCGCAGGATGGAACAGACGCACGGTGGGAACTTTCCTCGAGTTCGACGATCCGAAGGAACAAATCCTCTATTGGCGGCGTCATTTGGACACGCGCCGGTTTCGTGTCGCCTTTTCTTTTCTATTCTCGCGCCTCGTTCTTCGGTCGGTTTACTCCGCCGCATTTCTTAAGGGTCTGCCGCCGAATTTCGGAACTGTATTGCGAACCCGAATGGAACGCTGCTTTGCCCTGCACCCCAATCGCAGGAATCCTTATGCGCACGCCCTGCTTGTCGGAGATATGCACTCTGCGCCGGATGATCCTGACTTCCGGCAAATTGAAGTTCGATGCGCCGATGCAGCCCATTTTCTTGAACGTCAGCCGGCTGCGAGCTTCAACGGGTTTTCGCTTTCAAATATTCTGGATGGAGCGAATCCGTTGTACGCACAGCGATTGTTCGGTGCGGTGAAACACGCTGCTGCACCTGGTGCGATGGTAGTGCTGCGTAGCTTCCACGAACCTCAATCCTGGACGGGAACGAACCACGCTGCCGAGGACCGATCCATGCTCTGGGGCGTTGTTGACATTCGTCCCGCCTCTACGCTCTGACGGGGCGCCGCGAGTATCAAAAGTGGTCGCTGGTTTTTTTGTTCTGCTCGCTAATCAAAAGGCGCTGTAGCACCAACTGGAAGGATCAAATTTTACATCCCTAAAATCGGATTCTTTCTGCAGAATCGGCTACCGAAACGAATCGTGAGAGGGGCAGAGATTTTCTTTATCGAAGAAGCTATCCCGAGAAGTATACGCCAACGGCGGATTACTAAACTGCCGATCACCGGCGAACTTGCCTCTGCACTGCAAACGTCGCTGCGCCGGAATCCACGACTTTATGGCGCGACTACTTGGAAAGCATTGAACACCGTAAAATCACGCGCATTAGTCGTGAGTACTGATCCGATACCGGCGACCTTGTACGTCGCAGCAAGCAGAGTATCAAGGATTCGATTCCGGCCGAGCTGATGCCGCCTCATCCATCCGAAGAATTCGTCCAGAGTCGCGGATGTCGGAAATACCTGCATGACCTCCGTTGAAGTCCACCAAGCTTCAGCACGCGACAGTGCTGCATCCACAGTCAGCGGCCGAGAAAAGCGACGACGGTCTGTAACAACGTGAATGAATTCCGCGAGTACTTGCGGCGCAACGGCAAAGTCATCGCCCGCCGAACGGAGCGCCTGGAGACGCGAGCGCGACGCCTGATGATCAGGATGTCCGAGCACCTCTGCTGCAACGAGAAAACTCGTGTCAAAACCGTGTGTCATCCAGCATCTCTTCCAGTAGATCGTCCTGTCCATTCATCGGACGCAATACGCGACCGAGATTCAATGGCGGCATGTCGAGCACACTCGTTTGAGACCTACGCGCTGGAGCACTCTTCAAAATCGTCCTCACCCATTCGTTAGCCGCATCCGCCAGAGCCGATTGCCTCTTCGACAGAATCTGGCCTCCCATTTGCGGGATCATCCGCGGAAAAGGCGATGACACCTGTCGCAGAATTCGCAGACGCTGCGAATCGGGCCAGCTTAGGCCGGCACCGCCGAAAGGTGTCATCGTTACCTCTGACTGTAAAGCGGCCGCACTCATGCTGCTGTAAAGGGTTTAAACTGAATTCCGAATATTGCTGCCGTCGATTCTAACATGCCGGTCAATTCATCTCCAGAATCCAGCCACGACACTCCCCGAAAGCGGGTATTCCATGCGAGGAATAGCGCCTCCGGAATCCCGAGAGACGGCTCTACCGAAAACCTAACGTCATCGGTCCAATTTGGAACGCGAATGTAACCGACCGCACCCGGGCCAACGATCTGTTCAGCAATTCGAAAACGCTGTAGGAATTCGTCTCGTTTCTCGTGTGATTCCGCGCGGGCGTGCGTGTTCGCGCCAAAGATAACTGTGTCTTGGTCTGACACTTCACCAGCCCACAGAAAGCGTTTCGCCGTCTGAATGATCAGTTGTGCATCAGCCTGCGTACGTCCCCCGGAGATCGACAAAAAGAATTTCTCAGCATCGCTTACTAAAAAAGCATTTGCTCCGAGAAAAAACGCTTTGATCTCATAATCAAATCCCAGTTCGGTTGTTCGCACGAGCATTTGTTCGCTCCGCAACGCCAAACCATTCTCGGAATCGATCAAACGCGTCAGCAGGCGATTCAGCCGTTCGTTCGAAAACGGTCGCGGCGTCGGGAACCGGACATCCAGCGTGATTCCGAAGAAGTCCTGTAAAACCTCGATCATTGAAATAAACTATGATGTAACCCGATTTCTGGCTAGAGAACAAGCACGACCAAGTGCGCCGCTTCCTGAAATCATTTCTGTGATAGAATTTGTGCACCAGCCTGATGCACAATTGCTATCGATCAACAAATACGATGAACTGTGCTGTGAACGTTATTCTGCCGATCTCGTGATAACGTTGCATTTTTCCCACGATTTTGTGTCATCTGGTGAGGCATACGGCATCGAACTCACAAATTGATTTCTGCTTTCCATTCGCCTTCGGCTTTGTCGAAACGCAAGCTGAAGCCCACCTGTTCGCTCACCGTTTTCATCGTCGTGTTCTCCGGGGAAATTCGGCCGGTGATTCGACGCAGGCGTTCTTTGCGTCCGATTTGCACCAGCAGTTTCAAAAGCTCCGAACCAAAACCCTTTCCTTGCCACGGATCGCTGATCAGGACGGCAAACTCCGCTTCGTCTGTTTCGTGTTCTTTGATCAAACGTCCCACGCCGAGAATCTGGTGCGTGCCATCGCGGTTCGCGAGATCGGCAACTAGCGCGATCTCCCGGTCGTAATCGATGAAACAGACCCGGCGGAGGCGTTCATGCATGATCCGTTTTTCAAGACTGACAAAGCCAAAATAGCGCAGATACACGCTGCGATCGGAAAGGGTTTTGTGGAATTTTACCATTAGCGGCTCGTCCTCGGGACGGATTGGGCGAATGGTCACTTTGACGCCACCGATTTTTCGCGTCGTCACGTACTCGGCCGGGTAAGGCCGGATCGGCGATCGCGGCAGATCGGCTTTGCGTGTTTGTGGATCGTGCAAGAGCACGCGCGCATCGAGCGCAACGATGTGTCTGGACGAAACGACAAGAGGATTGATATCGATCTCCTTGATCCATCGCTGTTCGATAACCAATTGACTGAAGCGTACCAGCAATTCTTCCAGTGCGGCGAGATCAATCGGTCCGCGTCCGCGAAAACCTTTTTTCAGCGCGCTGTAAATCTGTGTTCGCTCCATCAATCGGCGCGCCAGCGTGGGATTTAGCGGCGGAAGCCCGAGTGCTCGATCCTTAAACACTTCGACAAAATATCCACCAGTGCCGAATAGGAGCACCGGGCCGAATTGCGGATCGATGCTGCTGCCAAGTATGAGCTCGTAACCATCATGGGCGATCATCGGCTGCACGGTCACACCGAGAAAGTGTGCCATGGTAGGGCGCGTCACTCCGTGCGCGCCGTCTTTTGCGTCGGCAGAAGCAGCGTGCAGAGGACTGCCCGCCCTACCTTCTGAGACGCGCTCGGCTGCGTCTCTGATCTCCCGCCACGCACGGCGAACAGCAGCCGCGCCGCGGAGGTTCAGCTTCACACCGCCTACGTCACTTTTGTGCGTGATGCTTTCAGAATAGATCTTGAGCACTACCGGACCGCCGATTTCTCCTGCGATCTCCACGGCTTGCTCTTCGTTCTTCGCGATTTTCGTTTTGACGGTTGGAATTCCGTAGGCCGCCAAAACTTGCTTGGATTCTATTTCAGTTAGCAGCGTGCGCTGCATTTTTCTTGCAGAACTGATGATCTGTTCGGCGTCTGGTCTATCGATTTCCGCGGTCGCAGTTAGCGCCGGCGTTTCATAGAGCGCATCGAGATTATGGGAGTAGCGCCACATGGCGCAAAACGCGCGCGCTGCCGCATCGGGATATTCAAACGTCGGAATGCCTGCGCGACCCAGAATCTCGACACCAGCACGCACGCCGACGCCGCCGATCCAACTCGCCAGAATTGGCTTGGTTTTTAGCTTTGCAAAGGCACGCAGTCGCTCAGCGGTTTCGCTCGGTTCGGTTACAGCTTGCGGCGAAAGAATAACGAGCAACCCGTCGTTATTTTCATCGCGGGCCACGATCTCGACTGCCTTCGCGTATGTCTTCGGACTGGCGTCACCAAGAAGATCAACCGGATTGGCGCGGCTCCAGTGCGGCGGCAAAAGCTTGTTTAATTCATCGAAACTGTTGGCGGATAACTCCGCGAGCTTCCCTCCACATTCGATCAGCGCGTCGGTTGCAAGAACACCCGTGCCGCCGCCGTTCGTGACAATCGCCAGACGCGGTCCTGCCGGGCGGGGCTGTTTACCGAGCAACTCCGCGAGACCAAACAACTCTTCGATTGTGTCAACGCGCAAAACCCCGACGCGCCGAAATGCAGCATCGAGCACGTCATCGCTGCCGGTAAGCGCGCCGGTGTGCGATGCGGCAGCTTTCGCCGCGGCTCCAGTTCGCCCGACTTTGATGACGATGATCGGTTTTGTAAGCGCGACTTCGCGCGCAGCGGAAAGAAATCCCGCAGGTGCGGGACCCACCGATTCCATGTAAAGCAGGATGCTCCGCGTGTGCGGATCGTCGCCGAGATAATCGATCAAATCGCCCCAATTCACATCGGCCATCGATCCGATGGAAATGAAGGCGCTGAACCCGAGTTGGATTGAGCGGCTCCAATCGAGAATCGCCGTGCATAGCGCGCCGCTTTGGCTGATGAATCCAATATTGCCGGGCAACGCCAAAGGCTTTGCAAACGTCGCGTTCAAGCCGATGTGCGGCAGCATCACGCCTACACAGTTTGGCCCAATGATCCGCATCTTTCCGCTGCACTTGAGAATCTGCTCTTCGAGTTCCGCCCCGGCAGGCCCACATTCCTTGAATCCAGCCGAGATGATGACAGCACCCTTCACATCTGCGGCCGCACATTCAGCGACAATTCCCGGAACTGTCGCTGCAGGCGTGGCGATCACGGCGAGATCGACTTCCTGTGGCGTGTCGCGGATTGTCGGAAACGCTTTTTGCCCGAGCAGCCTCACGTGATTTGGGTTTATGGGAAACACGCGACCGCGAAACGATTGCAGATTTTCCAATAATGCGTGTCCCACGCTGCCCGGTTTTTCGCTCGCGCCAATCAGCGCAATCGACTTCGGCGCAAGCATCGCGCTGAGGATCGGACGACGCTCCGATACGACTGCCTCGGCATCGGCCTTACTGCGCTTGATTGCTGACTTCATGATTCACGTCGCTTTTCTCTCAGGCGATCTATTGGTTCGATGTGATTGTTGTCTGTTCAGAATCAAATCCTATCCATCATCGTGACTTGGCCATTGTCGTGTTTCTTCGCAAATCGAGCGCGGACAATTTTTGCCATCTCCACCAAGGACACTGGAGCAAGAGCCAGCAGAAAGATCGCCAACCAATCGAATCCGAATTGCGGCGCAGTTTTGAAGAATACGTCTCGCGTTAACGGAAACCAGAGTAGAGAGAGCTGCAAAAGTCCAGACATTCCAATCGCCGCGAAGAGGTACGGATTTGTGAAGACACCCAGTTGCGGAAGCGTGTAACGGTGACTGCGGCAGGCAAACGAGAAAAAAAGCTGGGCGAACGTTGTGATGTAGAAAGTCGCCGCCTGTGCGTACGAAGTACCCTCCGTAGCATAAGCGTATGCAAATCCTCCGATGTTCACCACGGCCATGATGAAGCCGTGAATGAGGATTTGCGAACCGCGTTGGCGAGTAAAGAATGGCTCAGTTGGTGGCCGTGGCCGGCGACTCATCACGTCCGGGTCCGGTTTTTCCATGGCCAGCGCCAGCGCGGGTAACCCGTCAGTGATCAAGTTTATCCAAAGTATCTGGATCGGAAGCAGCGGGACAGGCCATCCCACGACAGCAGCAAAGAGGACGAGTGCAACTTCGCTGATATTACAGGAAAGCAGGTAATGGACGAACTCCTGGATGTTGTTGTAAATCCCGCGTCCCTCTTCGACTGCATTTACGATGGAAGCAAAGTTGTCGTCGGTGAGCACCATGTCCGAGACTTCCTTCGTCACGTCGGTGCCGGTAATCCCCATGGCGATCCCGATGTCGGCCATCTTCACTGCGGGCGCATCATTCACACCGTCGCCGGTCATCGCCACAACCTGGCCGGTTGCTTTGAGCGCTTCGACCACCCGTAGCTTGTGTTCAGGCGAAACCCGCGCATAGACGGCGATGTTTTCAACCTTGCCTAACAACTGATCGTCGGAAAGCGTATCAAGTTCCAAACCGGTGATCTTCGTGTAAGGCTGGTTTGCGATCTTGAGCTCCTGCGCAATGGCAAGGGCGGTCGCCGGATGATCGCCGGTGATAATCACTGGACGTATGCCTGCTGACTGGCACTTCGCGACAGCTGTGCGCGCTTCTTCGCGCGGCGGATCAATCATCCCGACCAGGCCAGCAAAAACCAAATCTTCCTCTCGATACGCCGATGAATCGTCCTCGAGATTTCGATAGGCAAATGCAAGCAGTCGCAGCGCGCGTTTGGCCATCTCGCGACCTTGCTGCAGCACTTGCTCCCGGCGCTCCGGAGACAACGGCAGGATTTTGCCGTCCCGGTGCTCAAACGCGCAGCGCTCAAGAAGTAACTCCGGTGCGCCTTTGGTATAAATCATCAGCCGTTGCTGCGAGTCTTTCACCACGACCGACATCAGTTTGCGATTTGAGTCGAACGGGATCTCGTGAACGATTGTGCGATCCGACTCGCGCTCGATCCCGGCTTTTTTCGCCGCAACGATGAGTGCGCCTTCAGTTGGGTCACCGAGGATCCGCCATTGGCCTTCATGATCGCTTGGCGCTTGCAGTCTCGCATTGTTACACCAAATGCCGATTCTTAATGCGACTGCGAGATCGCCTTCACCCGCGCGGGCACACACTTGCCCTCGATCGTGTCCCCTGGTCCTGTCGCAATTGCAAGGAATTCTCCCTCTGGCTCATAACCCGTTCCGGTAATTCTGTAATGTCGGGTGGCAGTTACGATTTCCGTCACCGTCATTTCATTGCGTGTGAGTGTCCCTGTCTTGTCAGAGCAAATTACCGTCACCGAGCCCAGTGTTTCCACACTGGCCAATCGGCGGATGAGAGCATTGCGTTTCACCATCCGCTGCAGGCCCAGCGCTAGCGCGATCGTCACTACCGCCGGCAATCCTTCAGGCACGGCTGCCACCGCAAGACTGACGGCGAGGAGAAATGTTTGCGCCAGGCTCTCCCCGCGGAGCAACTGCAAAGCGAAAATGATCGCCACCAGGAGCAGGCAGGCAATGATCAGCACGCGACCCAACTCCGCGAGGCGTTTCTGGAGTGGCGTCGGCTCGCGCTCTTCCGTCTTCAAGAATCCAGCGATCCGGCCCAATTCAGTGTTCATCCCGATCGCGGTGACGACGGCACGAGCCTTGCCCGCGACAGCAGTCGTCCCGGTAAAAATCATGTTGGCGCGCTCCGCGGTACTGGCGCCCTCTGGAAAGATCGCAGAGCAGTTCTTGCCGATGGGATCCGATTCACCAGTCAGAGCGGCTTCCTGCGTTTTTAGTCCGAACGCCGTGACCAGTCGTGCATCCGCCGGGATATGGTCGCCGGCGTTGATCTCAATGAGGTCGCCCGGAACGAGGGTTGCCGCTGCAACACTCAGCAGTGACCCGTCGCGGACTACACTGGCGACAGGAGAAGAAAGCTTTTTCAGCGAGGCAAGCGCTTTATCGGCCTTCTGTTCCTGAAAAAATCCAAGGAGCGCGTTCAAGATAACGATCGCCAGAATTGCGCCAGCTTCGAGCCAGTCGCCCATGATCGCTGAGAGAATCGTGGCGGCAACGAGGATCCAAATGACGACCTCATTAAGCTGATTCAGAACCTTCCACCACCAGCGTTGAGGTAGCGGCTCGGTCAGCTCATTTGGCCCGTATTCGTTTGCTCGCGATTCAGCATCATCGAGCGAAAGACCGTTCGTGATATCCGTCTTTAGAAGCCGTACTACTTCGTCAACGTTCGCATGATGCCAGCAGGGAGCGATGACCGATTCCATCCGGCCGGGTCCTCGTCCCAAACTCAGCGCTGTCCCTTGCGTTCGCGTTTGAAGCGCAATACAGCTGGGCGCTTTTGCTTTCGATCCGGCGAACGTTTACCGGGACGCATCAGAACGACGGGGCAGGGAGCAAGCTGCGCGATTCGATGTGCGACGCTGCCAATAAAGTATCGATCCAGCCCGGTCAGGCCGCGTGTTGACAACACGATTGAGTCACATTTGGAATCCCGTGCCGCCGCGATAATTTCCTCCGCGGGCTGACCGACACGAACTTCCAGATCCGCAGCCAGGTTGGCGTCGACATTTTCATCGGCAAAAGCGCGCAACCGATCCGCCGCCTGCCGTTGCAATGAGCGATCCAGATCCCGCGATTGGTCCCGTCCGATTCCCAGCCATCCGTAATCAGCCGGAACGACGTGGACAATAATCAATGAGCCGCCGGATTCTGCGGCTCGCTCTGTCGCGTGGCGCAGCGCGCGCGCCGACGAATCAGAAAAATCCACGGGGACCAAAATGCACCGCGGTTTAACGCGAGCACGACGGTTTTGGTTGGACAATTTCGTTCTCATTTTCTTTCTTTTCGCACAGCGGTTTCAGCGGGAGGAATTACGGCAACTGCCACCATTGCATGATGCAGAACACCGCGTGAAACCGATCCTAACAGTACCTCGGCCGATCCCATGTCGCTGGTGAGTTCCGACGACAATCAGATCGGTATGTTGTCGGCTGGCCATTTCGAACAGGTATCCCTCCGGAGTTCCCCAGCCGGGCTCAGCGATGGCGTTTACGTTTTGCTTCGGCAGGAGTGTTGCGATGCGTTTCTTCAGATCGCCGTCAAGCTTCTTTTGAATCTCGTCCGGGTTAGTCACCAGCGGGAGTGGTCCTTCATATCCCAAGCGACGTGCCTCATCCGGAGGCCAGTTACTGTAGAGGACCGTGGCTTGGAATTTCCCGATCTCGGTGAGCTGATTCACCCAACGCAAAGCGGCGTTGCTAGCCGCGGAAAAATCGTAACCCACAAGAACTTTTAGTCCATGCTTGCCCCGAATCCAGGAAGCGAGCCTTCCGCCCGGACGCACAACTAATGTTGGAATCGGCGAACTCTCAGCCGTACGCTCGGCTACGCTTCCCACCAGCAGTCGTCTCCCAAGGCCGTGTCCTACTGCTCCAATCACGATGAGCTGTGCCTTGGCGTTTGTTGCTCCACTGACTAATTGATCGAAGGCGGAACCGGAAAGAAGCTTCGGTCTAACTTGAGTTCCCAAGCTGCGCAACCGTTTCGCCTCATCATCGAGCATGGTGCGTTTTTCGGACAGTGCCGCCTCAAACAATTTCGGATCGGCTGATGCCAGTCCGTAAAATTCGTCGACGTGTACGAGTATCAGCTCGGTGCCGAGTCGTCTCGCCATCGCTGCGGCGATCTCCACCGCTTCCGCAGCCGCTGCGGAAAAATCAGTTCCACATACAATTGGTCGTTGATCGCTCTTCTGCTTCACATGCTCCTGGTCGGTTACTGATTACCACGGCCCGCGCGGCTCCATGCCGGGATGCCATTTTCGTCGCGCAACTTCAAGACTTCATTTCCTTTCTTAACCTGCGCGGCGATGATGGTCGGTTTTCCGTCAATCGTTACGCGAGATCCGGTCACCGTGATTGTGTCGTTGGTTTCGATCTTTGGCGTTTGCTTGTCGATGTACCAAGCCGGACCAAGATGCACCGCGATGGTTTCCTCGTCCGTTTGCAGCATCAGATGAACTCCACGCCCTCGCTGCTGCGTTTTTTCCGTCGATAACACCTTGCCCTGGACGGTTTCAACCGTCTTTGGATCATAGTTTCGCTGAGCGACGACGTTGGATGCGCTCAATAGTCCGGCGACTGCTGCCGCTACAACGATCACCTTAGTTATGTTTTTCATGTTTTCTTCTCCTCTTGTTTCATACTTCTCTCATCGTAAATTTCGTTGTTTGCTAACGGTACGGGTTTGGCGGCGCAAGTCCTTTCAAACTGGGCGCCGCTATGTCTGAAGATGACAGCTAACTGCTCAATCCGAGTGATCTCACTGTTGGTTGATCGATTGCTCCTGTAACTGGAAGACCGTAGTCGCGCTGGTAATTCGCGATGGCTGCTTCAGTTGCCGGCCCCAACACACCGTCAACTGCGTAACCGTAATATCCCAGTTGCTGCAACGCTGCCTGAATGTCGGCAATGACCTCGTCGGGTCGAAGTCCATCGTACCCATAGATGGGACCATTGTAATCGTAGTAAGAATAATACGGGTCATAGCCCCAGGCCGGATACCACCAGCCGTCATACCAGCCCCAAAAACCTCCCCCAACAAAAACGATAGCGTCGCAATTGTGACGCCACCAGTCATGGTCGTGGTGATGACGATCACGCCAGTGTTCCTGGTGATGACGTTTTGCGTTGGCGTATCCAGGCGCTCTGCCTTGCCAGCTACGCAATCTTTGCGTTGTTTGAGGGTCGAGTCGTTGCCTGTTGGCTGCATTCTGTCGCGACCAAGCCCTCTCGGGCCGGGTTGCACCCTTCGCGGTTGTGCCGGCGCGTTGCTCGATGCCCGGTTTGCGCGCAAAGCCAGTAGCGGATTGATCTCGCGGGACGTAGTAGCTACCGGAACGACTTGGCGATGGAGCAAACTGCCTGGAAGCGGTTCTACCTTGCGATCTCGCGCTGGAACCATAAGTCTGGCCTCCAGTTGAGCTTCGCGGTGCGTAGTACCTCTGTCCATACCCCCCGTAGTGTCCAGTCGAGATTCCGGATGAATAATACCTCCCGCCATAGCTGCCGGCACCTCGGCTAATCCCAGTTCCGCTGTAGCCACGAGCCGCACTCCCGCCATGGGCACTGCCACTGGAACCTGCGTGTCCTCCGCCTCCGTGTCCTTTGTCCCCCGCATACGCGGGAGCTCCAATGAACGAGAGGAAGGCAACGGAGACACCAACGACCGTTGAAACAAATTGTCTATTCATTGTCTTAATCCCCCTTCGGCTAATGCAACCATCAGCAACGCGGGCGCGCTCGCCGATCCTTGCTTTTTTCTGGGCAAATCTTGTTCTCGACAGCTTGGGGAAGCAGCGACTTAGCCGCTAGAGGAGGTCAAACTTAGGACCCGCATCTCTCCGTTTAGCGCCAGTTCAATATTTCGATCGAGCTGCTTCAGCCGCGTTACGGCCGGATCGCCACTTTGAGACAGCCGTCGCGGCGCGAGCCGAAGACCTCGTATGCTTCGACGATTTGGTCGAGCTTGAAACTATGCGTCAGCAACGGTAGCGGATCGAAGCATTTCGATTGCACCATCGACATCAGCCGGCGCATCCGTTCTTTGCCGCCGGGGCAAAGTGTGGTCACGATTTTGTAATCGCCAATGCCGGCCGCAAACGCGTCGTACGGAACCTGCAGTTTTCCCGAGTAAACACCCAGGCTGCTCAACGTGCCGCCCGGACGCAGGGAGCGCAGCGCGTTCTCAAACGTCGCCTGGAGGCCGAGCGCTTCGATCGCCACATCCACACCGCCGCCGGTGAGCTTCTTGATTTCCGCGACGACATCGCACTGGTTCGGATCGAGTACAACATGCGCGCCCATTCGTTTCGACATTTCCATTCGAATGGGATCGCCTTCCACACCGATGATGAACGAAGCGCCAATCAATTTCGCTCCCGCGGTGGCGCACAAACCGATCGGTCCCTGCGCAAAAACCGCAACCGTATCGCCAATGCGAATGTTCGCCGATTCCGCGCCGCTGAATCCCGTCGAAGCGATGTCCGCGAGCAACACCACTTGTTCGTCGCTCAGTTGGTCTGGGATTTTCGCCAGGTTCGCCTGCGCATTTGGAACGAGCAAATATTCAGCTTGTGCGCCGTTGATGGTGTTGCCGAATCGCCAGCCTCCGATCGCTTCCACGCCCTCGCCATGTCCGCATTGCGCCCATTGTCCCGACAAACAGGCGCGGCATTGACCGCATGGCGTGATCGCCCCGACCAAAACGCGATCACCGATTTTGTATCCGGACAAACCTTCACCGAGTTCCTCGATCACTCCTACTGGTTCGTGTCCGATCACAAGCCCCGATTTCACCGGGTATTCGCCGCGTAAGATGTGCAGGTCGGTCCCGCAGATCGTGGTCAGCGTGATGCGAATCACCGCCTCACCCGGGCCGGCGCTCGGTCGCGGCACTTCTTCAATACAGATCCTGTTTGGTCCGAGAAAAACGTTAGCTCTCATTGTTTGCATTTTTTGATCCTTCCCGCTTAGGCAAAGACCTGTTTGGGTCTTGGTTCGCTCAATTCCCGAATCGTGTTCGCCAACTCAGTCGCCACGCTCTGCTTTGAAACACAGGCCATGGCCCCGTTTGCGTAGGCCAACGCTTCTACATGTTTTTCATCGTCACGAGTGATCGCAATTACGGGAAGATCCTCGCGCAAGGTGCTGATCGCACTGAGCAGCGTCATTCCGTGAGGGCCGTGTTCGAAATCGATTATGGCAAGGTCGAGATCGTCCACGCCGCAGATGGTTTCCAAGGCGTCGCCGGCATCGCGCGTGAGATGGCTGATAGCGCCGATCCCCGATAGCGCGTCGGCCACCGAGTCTTCCAGAGCATTGTCGTTGGTAAGCAGAAGTATGATGGGCGTCTTCATGCTTCCAGTCTCATGATTAAACGGATTCCCGCTTCGCAATAATTGCGAATTGCCGCGCATTTTTTGCCCGCCTCCCTATTTCGGTTTCGGTGCAGATTGCAAAGTTTGTTTGCGTCGCCGGCGCGCGGTTTTGGTTACCGGCTCTTTGCGTACGCGGGGAAACGACGGCACAACGAGCACTGGGCATCCCGCATGTCGCACCGTGCCTTCAGCAACGCTGCCAAGTAACGCATGACGCAACCCAGTCCGGCCATGCGTCGCAATCATAATCAGATCGACGCCTTGCTTTGCAGCAGCCTCATAGATTGCGGCTGGGCAGTATCCGGCCACGGCAACTGTATCGACCGGAACCCCATCGAAATCGACGCGTTTCAGGAAAGCTTGCATCCGATCGCCACATCGGCGCCGCGCTGCTTCCAGATAAGTAGGGGAATGGTAATCGCCGCAGGCCGTCGTCATCATTACCGGGCCGAGATCGGTGACGTGCAGGACGATGAGGCGCGCACAAACCTCCTTGGCGAATTTGACCGCATACTTCAGACCTACCAGGGAACAGTCCGAGAAGTCGACAGGAACCAGAATGCTACGAATCGAGTCCTTGCTTTGCGCGGACGCGTGAAATTGATGAGGTTTTCATTGGAGAAGCTTCGAGATGGTGACGAGATGGAACCCGCGCGCTTGAAGGTTCGAAATGATGGCAGGCAACGCGTCTGCGGTGCTGCGAACCCCAACGTGCAGTAAAATGATTGCGCCATCGAGTTCGGCATCGCTTTTACTCGTGATCCTATCGATCAGAAACTGCGAACTCTTTACGGGCTCAACTCCATCGAGACTGTCGAGCGTCCACTGGATTGATTTGTAACCGAGATTGCCCGCAATCTTCAGGACGCGTTCATCGCGCAAGCCGTAGGGAGCACGGAATCTTGGTCGCGGACTTTGGCCGGAAACCCGAACGATCGCTTGTTCAGTCCGCAGGATTTCGTCGCGCACGACATCATCCGATTGCTGAGTCAAATCCAGATGACTCCACGTGTGATTTCCCACTTCGTGACCATATTTTGTGATCTCCGCGGTGCAATCTGCGTGGTCATTCACAAATCTTCCCGTGATGAAGAACGTGCTGCTCGCATGCGCGTTTGCCAGGGCTGTAATTAGATCGTCGAAACATTCCGCCTCGGCTCCCGCGTCGAACGTCAGCGCGATCTCGTTCTTGCCGCGTGGGCCGCGATCGACCTCGCCCAGTTTTCCCATTTTCTCGTTCTGGGCGGGGCGATTCTTCTCGCCGGTTTCCGATTTTGCGTGGATGGCGTACAGAAACGAAGACGCGCCGAGCGAAAATAGAACCGCTACGGCCAACGCGATTGTACACATCAACACAGGCACTCCGCTCGAGCGCTGTTCGCAACCCCTATCCCTTGCTCCTGTCGATTTCACGGATGCCGATGGGTCAGTTGACCGGCTGCGTTAACAATGGCTTCAACAAACGCACCGATTGTTATCAGTAAAGCTGCAAGAAAGAATACCGGATGCACCGCAATACCGAGGCCAATTGCAAAAGCCGCTAGCAAAGTTGCCGTCGTTGGTTCCAAAACTGTCAGCAGTACTTTTTTCATAACGCCTCCTTTGGTCGATCCAAGCATAGTCCGACTCATTCCCCGGCGATAATCGCGGCTTGGCTTTAACTGCGCATAAATTGCGAGTTTGACATGGTGGACAGACGCAACCGGCGTAACCGTGCGCTCTTTTTGCTCTGGTGCGCCTCCATCCGGCAAAGGATGTCATCCAACACCTGCACTGCCTGCGCAAGATGTGGCCCTTTGTTTAACATGACGCATTCCGCCCGTTCGCCCATCGCCGCGTCGGTGATTTCGGCACGTGAAGGGGCGCCTCTTTTTGCGAGGCCCTCGAGAACTTGCGTCGCCCAGATCACCGGAATGTGCGCCGCTTCGCAGACCCAGAGAATTTCTTCCTGTACCTCCGCAAGACGTTCCCATCCGCATTCGACAGCAAGATCGCCGCGCGCAATCATGACTCCAACTCGGTGACCGCGCATCGCTTCCAGCAGGATCGTGGGCAATTGTTCAAAGGCTCCGCGCGTTTCGATCTTCAGCACGACGCCCATTTCCGGAGCGTTCAGACGCGCGAGTTCTGCTTGGAGCGTGGTCACATCCTTTGGGTGTCTAATAAACGAAAGCCCCACCAGGTCAGCGTGCTTGACCAGAAACGCCAAATCGGCCATGTCCTTCTCCGTCAAAGCCGGTAGATGTATGGTGCTCTCGGGTAGATTAATTCCCTTGTCTGCTCTTAGTTTGTCGCCGCCGGGTTTTGCGACGGTAACGCGTACCGTGACTTCCTCCTGACCGACCGACTCGATTAGACCACCAATCTTCCCGTCGTCGAACCAAATGGGCTCGTTTGGCCGGACGTCGGCGAAGACTTCGGGCAGTGTGCAAGCAATCCTTGCCGGATGGACGATCTGACCTTGTTCACCGTAACGGGCGGGCTGTCCGGGAGTCGATGAACGTGTCACCACCAACCTGTCACCGGGCTTCACGAAAATGCATGCCTTGTCGGGAGAGACAACAGCGACACTCGCCTCCGTGTGTTCATTCATAGCCACGCCGGCTTTCGGAATGTGCGTGACCGCCAATGGGTTCCCGGTGCTCAGATATACGGTTTGGGCGGAGCTCGCTAAGCGACTCCGTCCCTGTTTGCTTCGAACATCAAGGACGCGGGACTTGCCGCGCAAGTCTTCAAACTTGATCTGATCGCCCTCGCCGATTTTGGCGAGCACGCGCGCCGGCACACGTAGGCAACCACCAACGAAACTGGGTGGTGGCTCCGGACTTTCTATTGGAGTTAGCCAAATCTGCGCGGGTGTCGTCACCCAGCCGCGGATGTCGCGTTCAGGACGCCACTTCACAATTTGGGAATTCGGGTCAATCGAACCGGTGCGCAGTTTCGGACCAGTCAAATCCATCTCTACGCGGCATTCTCGCCGCAGTTCGTCATTGGCACGCTGCAGGTTGGCCACCATGCCAGCCCATGCATTCATGTCGTCGTGGGCGCAGTTGATGCGCATGCAATCCATTCCGCCTGCTACGAGTTCACGCACGAACTCGAAGTCGTGTGCTGCTTCACTGGGCATGGTCACCATGATACGCACTCTGCGCTTCGGTCCTGGCGGCCCCAAAAGGGCATCTGTGTTGGCGCGCAGTAATGTATTGCCCTCCGCAAAATCGATACTTCGCTCACGCCGGGTAGGTGGAAGCCACTCGCGGTCTGCAAGCTCGTGCAGCACCTTCAAGACCGCTTCGGTCCCGGCGAGGACATGGGATTCGGTACGTCCCAGCGACGAAAGGCCAAGCGCGGCTAGCTGTTCCTGCACCTGACGGATATCGTGACGTCGCAGTGCAAGGTAGTGGATTAGATTGCGTGCACTCCTTTGATGGACGCCGTAATTCGTCAGCCGTGGCCCGAACTCCCTTTCAAGATCCAGCATCCCGGCGTGGATTGCTTGGAGTTCTTTCGAAAGCACGCCGAGCACCTGGCGGTTCCGTTCGCTCCTCGGCGCAGTTATCGTCAGTGCGTTCACTGGTGACTTAAGGTTTTTTTGTCCCGCTTGAAAAGCAGCAAGCGCGGCACACTCGTAAAATTGATAATTGGGCTCTGCATAAACCCTGTCGCGCGACGCGTCATGTGACGAAATTGTAAATACTGCGCGATGAGTAATGTCACCATCGGGTGGTTCAGATCAGCTCTCATGGATGCCGATGCATAAGCTGGCCAGCAGCATTGACGATGGTTTGACCAATCGCGGCGATTGCGATCAGCAAGGCGGCGAGAAAGAACACGGGATGAACCGCAATGCCGAAGCCGATCGCGAAAGCTACCAATAAAGTCGCCGTGATTGGTTCCAAGGCTATGATCAGCACTTTTTTCATAACGCCTTCTTTGTCGATGCAAGCGTACGACCACTCCGTTTCCTGGCGTTAATCGCGGCTTGTCTTTAACTGGGCAAAACTTGCGCGCTCGACAGGACAGCCAAATGCAACCGACGTAAGCAGATTCGGATCCTGTCTGTCACCTGAGTGCAGATGCAGCCCGAGGAAGCTTTCGTGGATTTGCGCGCGCGTCCAGGCAGCAAGCCCGAAAACAAATGCCGGCTTGAGCTTCGCCGCGACGCAATAAAACGATAGCGGCGATGGTTTGATGCCAATCTCGAAACTCGGCGTAGAGTTTTCGCATTCGTTCAATGTGGCTAACAAAAATTCCTCATTGATAAAACGTTCATCGTACGGATTAGCGGACAAGGACTGCAGCGGACAATTCGCAGCAGAGATATCAAAAGGTGCCAGTAACCGCGCCACTCTTGCTTCCGCCAAAACGAAATACTGGGTCACGCGTCCGTCGTGTGACATCCGTTCGCATTTAACGAAAGGGGCGCTGATTGGGCAGCTGATGCACTCAGCGGGTTTCCAGGGCGATCCGCCGCGCAATTTCTCGTACGTAAGCACGCCCCCGACGCGCATTTGTCATCGTGACGGCGGGATCATCGTGGCCGGCCATTTCGAGAATAAAAGCGCCGCGAAAACGCACCTCGATTAAGTCGCGCATGAATTTATCCCAATCGATTTTTCCGTCGCCAGGCGATAAGTGGTCATCGCCGGCGCCGTCATTGTCATGCGCGTGAATCATTCGGAGATGGCCGTCGAGTTTGTGGACGAGGTTGTGCATGTCCCTGGCGAGATAAGCATGACCGGTGTCGAGACAGGCGCCGACTGCGGCGGAATTGATTCCATCCAGAATCCACAAGATATCGCTCGTATTTCCGAAAAGCAGATGCGGCAATTTGTTTTCCAGCACGCACATGATCCCAAGTTCTTTACAACGCCGCGCGATCTGATTCAGCGATTCGACAACATGCTGCATCCGCGGCAACTGCTCTGTGGCCGGGATCGCCGCCGGATTTTCCGGTCCTGGGTGCATGACGAAATAGTGCACCTGTAAAGTGGCAGCCGCTTCCGCTGCTTTGAAGATCTCTGCAACAGATGCGGCCCGCTGTGCGTCGTCGGAAGACGCGATGTCAATCCTTGGCGCGAACGGCGCGTGAAACGAGTACGCTTCCACGCCAAGTTCCCTGATTCGTTCCGCGGCGTAATGCACCGATTTCACGTCGTGGAAATTGAGATGCTCCGGCGTGGAGCAGACCTCGATCATGCTAAAGCCGCTCTCGCGAATCAGCGGCAGACATTCAAGAATGTTCTGATGATAAAAGCAGCCGGTTGAAAGGCCGATGGGCCAGCTTGTCATGTGCTCTCCTTTCCAGCGCTGATTCTTTGAACTTCAGCAGATTGAATCCGCAGTCTGAAAATGTGCACGTGCCTTGTTCTTGCGCTGAAACGCAATTGAAATCGACCAGATCGTCCGTGCCGGCTGCGAAAAGACCAGCGAAAACGCGCGTGTAGAAATCAGCGCGCGTCGCCGGATCGACATTGATGAATTGCGTCCAGCCAAAATCGCGTCTGTATTTCGAGCAGATCAATCCTGCGACGTGACGCGGATGCCAGCCGAGCGCGAGCATCACGCGCACAAGCCGTCGGATATATGCTGGCCGAAGCAGCAAATCATTTGGCGTCTCAAGCGCGACACGGACACAGGCCGGCAGAATTTCCAAAGGCTGCCGATCGTAGGTTTCCGGCCAAAGCTCGGCAGGATGCTGTTCTTGCGAATAGAAGAATGCATGAAAATCGGCGAGCTTTGATTTGCTGTAATCCTGAAGCAGCTTTCCTGTTCCGCGAGTTCCATCAGGAATCTTGATTGAGGTGCGCTCCGCCAGTTCGCCGGCCAAATGCGGATCACGCATCGCAGAAATTCCCTGTTGCAATTGGATTCCTTGCAATGGGAGGACAAAAATCGGCTGCAAGTTGAGCAGTGAATTAGAATCGAACGCCCAGGGCTGTTGCCACGGTTTCAAGTAAACGCTGAAGGGTACCCGGACTGCGCGTGAATAAAGCGGATCCCCGTATTCCGAGATGTCGATCGAAATCATCTCACGGCCATGTTCTGAAGGCCCAACCTCCACCGCTGTCAATTCGACTGGGACCTGCATGAGCGGCGCCGCGATTTGTTTCACGCGATGCGCGAGAAATTCGATCGCCAAGCCGAGACCTGCGAAAGCGCGAGCCAGTTGTGGTGGAACCGCATGACCATTGGGCGAATGACGTTGTGCCTCGGCTTGCCACAAGCTCGGGGGACCGCGGCCGAATGCCGATAACTTTTGGAACTCGCTCGAGCCTTGTTCGATTCGCCAGAAAAAATGATGACCGCGCCCACTCAAAACGTGCAGCGCTGGAATGCCGTATTCTCGTAGAAGCTGCTCAATTGTTCGCGTCAACGGTTGCTGAATTGCAAAAACGCGTTCAGGACTTAGAAACGCCTCATCGGGATTATCGAAATTGACGTATTCGATATCGAAGTCCGCAATTAATGCGTCGCGGTCCCAAAGGGAACGGCAGATTTCGAAACCGCCATCTAAAAGGGAGTTTAGCGTTCGCGGCGAAAACGGCGCGCACGGCGGAGATGCATTTTCGTCGCTACCGCCGAGGAATTCGCACGAAAGCTCGCCATTGCGCGCCGGTCCGAGAAATTCACGGATTCGTGCGCGGACATTGAGATCCCGATAATAACTCTGGCGTTCTTCGACTGAATTCACTGGCGAAACAGCCTTTCGTTGGCTGAATCTCTCCCGTTGTCGTGGAAGCTGACTAGCCACCGTTCGCGTTTTGCTGCGCAAATATTAGCAAAGATTTTCATATCACGATGGCCTCCCGTTTGCGGAGGCGAAGGACCGCGAGCAGCCTTTTCCAGCAACTGCTGTTGTTGAATTTTACAGTGAGGCCGGCGCAGCGAAAGATCGCCCGCCGATTGCGAAGATTGACCCAGATCGTTCGCTTATACGTCTCAAAGAAATGCACATTACCCCGGTGGCGGCCAACCACGATGCAGGAGAGATCGCGTGTGGGGAAATTGGCGGTCTTGCCATCGAGCGAGCCGCCGTCATAAGTCATTTTGAGCGTCGTCAAAACCCTGCGCTGCTCGGAATCGTCGGGTTTGACCGGTGTATCTGCGAATCGTGCCGCAATGGTGTTTAGTTGCATGGAAAACGTCCCTTCTTTGCATTCAATTTCTTGTTTGAGCCCCAAGTCTGCTCTTCGTCACTTGGGTTTTACTAATCGAAAATTGTCCTGTCATATCGGGATCGCTTTCTTTCCTTACGAAGCGGGTCCTTACGGCGAGGTTGCCACCGCCCCCTCCCGTGGCTTATCTCTTCTCGAGATGCCGAAGGGCCGCCGAAAAACATGAGCATTGAATTCGCGCGCAGCTTTCTTCTGTGGTGCACGGTCATCAACTACGGAATCCTGTTGATGTGGTTTCTGGTTTTTGCGATCGCGCATGACTGGATGCGCCGCTTTCACAGCCGATGGTTTCGTCTATCTGATGAGCAGTTCGACTTTCTTCACTATCTTGGGATGTCGATGTATAAGATCGGGATTCTTCTGTTCAACCTGGTGCCATTTGTTGTTCTATGGATCGTCGCCTAAAGACAGTCACTCTTGGTGAGGGTGATGCCTAACATCCCGGCTAACCAACACCTGAGATCGTTTGCGGCCAACTTCGACTTACATTCTCAAGGACCGAAAGGCTGGCAGGTTTTCGTTGGGCAACAGTGTGGTGAAAGACGTCCAGATGCTACGGGGAATGCGATAAATTTGTGCAAGCTCAGGGGTGGGCAGACATGAATCGAAAATGGAAAACTTTCCCTCGAAGTACCAGCTGGGCCAGTGGTCATGATCAGCATTGCCGATGCCAGAAGTTATCGCGTCGCTTCGCATCAATTTAAGCGGAGGCTCCATGCGATAGGATAATAAAGCGCCGATTATCTCTGCACTCCGTATCATCACGGTGTGCTGATGCCGGCATGTATTCATTATCATCAGCCTCGACGCCGTCTATCAGTGCTCAATTCGCTTCGCAGCCATCGCGGTGAAATCTTTCTTTGACCGCATTTGATGCTTCGCGCGCGCGCAGCGTCTCTCACAACCTTCTGGGTCGGAGAGACGCCACTTACTTTTTCGTACCTTATTGGCGAGGATTGGTCATCGCTGATTTACCTCACTGGGCAGGCCCGTAGGAGTCAGCAAAACGGCGTGTACCCCACCATTCTGAATATCGAACGCGCTAGCCACAATCTGCCCGTTGTCATTGATTGCTGTCGCGGAGACGAGCAGATAATTTTTTCCATTCCCATACAGCAGCTTATTCAGGTTAATCATCTGTCCGCTTCCCGTAATACCTCGGCGCCAGAGAAAAGCCACTTGCTGCAGAGGCATTTCGCCGACCGTTGGGAGATAACTGTACCCGACAACCTGGTCGGAGTTATTAATAGCCAGAGCTACGCTGACATCGCTATCTGTCCCCGGCCAGCCGAGTGATCCAAGATCGACCATGTTCTTGCCATCATGGAAGAACCCATGAACGCGATCGGCGTTTACGTCGTTTGTTTGGATCGTCGAATAGCCAGCGACATGGTTTTCGCGGTTGATGGCCATTCCATAACTGGAAAGGCCACCCAGTACACCCAGGTCGATCATTCGGTTATGGCGTTGATACGGCGGAGTCGGCAGCTGATAGATAAACGCGTGGGTAATCACCATTGGACCCCAGGTTTGAGTCTGAGATGCGCCGGTGACGTAGCCAGCGTCATTGATCGCATACGCCTGCGCATATGAGCCGCCCAGCGTGCCAATGTCGATCATGCCGCTTTGGCTGGTCCACATAAAGGCTCGGCTGTCGGTGCTATCGCGCTGTAGACTGGAGAATCCAACCACTTGCCCGGTGGCATTAACCCCATTCGCCCGGCTGTACACCTGGCCTGGCAAAACTCCCAGGTCCGTCACGTATCCGCTTTTGAACATGGCAGCGTGACTTATTGGCATTATGCTCATAACGAAGACCGCGTCCCCAACTACGACATTGGCTCCCGCTACGCTGCTCGTGGAGTTGATAGCAAAACCGCGGCTGTTTAGGCCGCCGGCATCTTCCATCAATTTCTTAACGTAATCGTAATGGAAGGCGCATGACTCCTCGCCTTTGTACGCCGTGCCGGCCACGTATCCCTGACTATTAATCGCAGCAGGCACGCTATATTCCATGTCTTTAACGACTCCCAGATCCTCGAGGCTATACATCACTTGTCCCCGTGCCGTTGTTATCCCGATGGCGAGACACGCCATCAGGCCAATTAAAATTGCTGGTAATGTTTTCATTTCTTTTTCTCTCTTTCTTTGGTTTAGGTTTGTCTGTCCCTCTTTTTCCATGACCTAAGCCAACTCTGTTAATGTCTTACTTGCTCCCCGCTTATTGCCTTTTGCTGTGCAGAATTTGCATAGGTCAAAGCAGCTATTCTTCTTATCGCGTCGAGATCGGGCGAGGAAATCAGCGAAAGAACAGGAGCCTCTTGGTGCGCAGAGCAGTCACCGTGGCGAGACCGGAATCGAGCCGAGCACAGTCTCTGCAAGCACAATTCAAATGTCTCTCGACAGCGATGAGCACATAACATCAAACCGCACTAGTCTGGATAGTGCTGTTATATCCTACGTGCACTCGGTGCAGTCGCTATTCGAACGGCCTAACAAGTCCTCAATGACAGACGCCGGTTGAGACTCCAATGAGACGGGCTGTGCGCCACCTTTGGTAACGGGCGTCGCCGGGCAGGGCAGGCAGATGGGAGATTGCTTCATGAAACGGTTAAATGCGGCAAGGCCGACTGCTTGGACGCCACGCGGCAGTCACCCGACGGCAAGTTCAAGATTCAGACGATCTGGCACGAATCCCGACCAACCAAAAAAAGACCGCCACCAAATGAAAGTAAATCAGGCTACCCTCGTTTGCGCACTTCCACATGCATTCGGCTCAGCTTCCGATAGAGACGGCCTTTGCGCAGAAGCGGCCACCATTCGTAGAGGAAGATTTCCATCGGGCGCCACATAGCGACCCAACCAGCAATGATGAGGCCTTGGCGCGCTACCATCAAAAGGCTTCTCGGTTCCTGCCATCGCAGTAACTCGCTCGTTAACAGGCAGGTGCCGAGAAACACCAGGCCAATGAGCAAGCTGGTTCGGCCCACTTTCAGCAAGTGGCGCAACTCAAGCATCTTCAGTTTTGCCCGATAAGCAAAGTAATGATGCACAGCGCTTTCAACCAGGTGCTGCGCGTCGCGCTGCGCAGGAATCTGGTTTACATGGATGACCAGACGAAACTGGATCGCGGCGCGGAAATTCCTGTGCCCAACTGACGATGAACTCTTCCGCATCATCATCGAGGTCTCTCTCGTGGAACGGCGAAGGATCCATCGAGTTGAACAATTGCTCGATTCGATCAACAAAAACTTCGATTTGATGGTGCGGTCTCTTACGCGACTTCAAATTGGCGATTCAATCAAGTCGTCGTGACGACAGGGGCACAAGCTCTGCACAGACGCCGTGGACTTTTTGGACTGTTTCTTCCGACAGAGAACCCTTTTCGCTTTCAATGAGTGCACGAATTTTGTGCATCCCATCGAGCAGTTTTACAACAACGGGACGAGCCTGGATGTCACTGCTCGTCGAACGAAGTTGTTCCTCCAAATGATCAATCAGCTCTGGTTGGCGGATAAGCTTGGAACGCTCGGGTGAATAATTCTGAAGTACCAGCGCGGATAGAGCCTCTGTACCGCGTAACCATCCGCCAAGACTTACCAACTGGGACAGTTGAGCACTTTTGAGTTCAATCATTCCGCTTTCGAGGTCTGAAAACACTCCATCCCACTCTTTTCGCGCCGCCGACCATTCATTCTTATCGGCAAGCTCCATAATGCTGCGACTGCGGCGGAGAGCGTGCTCTCGTATGCCGAGTCCTCGGGCTAAGTCCAGAACGCTGCTGCCGAGATTTTTTACCTCCGTCGAATCTTCCGCTTCCATTGCAATGAAACCTTCGGCTATTACGACTCCTAGCAGAGTTGCGATTTGCGCCTGGTCGCCGTGCGATTTCCAGCGGGCGACCTCGGGACGCTTTACGGCGCGCCAGTTCGCGTCCCGGAATTGATCGAGAGAACGGAATATCTCTTTCGGCACCGGCACCGCGACGCCATGCACCTCTTTAGCTTGGGAAGGGAGTGGACTGTTTTGGTCGAGAGAGGTTTGAGCCACTGCTGGAGTGGCAAGAACGGCCAGAACGAAAAACCAATCCTTTAGCACAGACACAACGGGTTCACAGCCCACTCGGAAACGTTTCTTCCACTTCGCCCGCTTCCCATTCTGCTGTGCGCTCCAGCGGTTCCACTGCGCGGGTGTGATCGTAATGCAGGATGGCATCGAATTGATCTGGCAAGCGCGCGTGGAAGTAATGACTGACTAATTCCGTTTCCGGTCGGTAGATCACGCCTATCGCTCGCTCAAGACGTTCATTACGCAACGCTGCGGCGACGTCAACGTCGTCTCGAAGTGCCAGAAAGAAATTTGGAACATCGACTTCATGAAAAAGCGCTTCGTAACTGTCCGGATGGGCCGGACGCACGTTTTTCCGCTCGGCTGGTCCATCCCAGTCCGATGCGGCGGTGACCGTGCCGTTGTAAGTGGTGAAGCCAATCGACACGGCTTCCTTTCCAAAGTGTTCGCGCACCAGTTGGCCGAGATTGAGTTCGCCGCGCTCGCCCATTTGTGTCGCTCGCGCATCGCCCAGGTGCGAATTGTGCGCCCAGACGATGATTTTGGCAGGCGGCCGGCGATTGCTAAAATGAATTGCCAGCCTCACGAGGGATTCCATCATGTGAGTATCGCGCAGGTTCCACGAGGAAATTTCGCGCCGAAACATGTTGCGGTAATATTCCTCGGCGTTTCGCACCACCAACGCGTTTTGTTCCGCGCAAAAATAGGCGTCGATGGCAACCTGGCCGTCGCGTTGCAGGTATTCCATCGCTTTGCGCCGCAGCTCCACGAGGCTCTTTACAACCGCGTCCTCGCAGGACGGCGCCATCCGAAAACCAGCCACGTAACCGTAACTCGTTATGTCTTTACCGAAATGTTCGAAACAGCTGTAGTAATGTCGCGCGCGTTTTGCTGCTTCGGGATCAACTTTACTCAGGTAAACAAGCACCGCTTCAATCGAAGCATGCAAGCTGTAGAGGTCGAGCCCGTAGAATCCGCATTTGCGATCTTCGGCCATTTGCTGGTCGTTGTGTTCTCGCAGCCAGCCAACGAAATCGAGCACGTCAGCGTTTCGCCACATCCACTGCGGAAAACGCTGAAATCCGCTTAACGCCTCCACGCTATCGCTGTCTTTGCTCGCTCCGCGGACAAAGCGATTGACGCGATATGCATCGGGCCAATCCGCTTCCACTGCTATGGCGTTAAAGCCGTGCTGTGCAATCAGGACCTTCGAGATTTGAGCGCGAATCCGATAAAACTCGTGTGTGCCGTGGCTGGCTTCGCCGATTAAAACAAATCGCGCGTCCCCGATCAGATCGACGAGTGAATTGAAGTCGTCAGGCGCGCCGACCAGCGCTCGTGCTTTCTTGCTGATCACATCGGCGAGAGATTTTGGCATAATATTCTCGATCAGGAACTGGCGTCATGGCTGGGGACAATCAACACCGGGCGCTCGGCGTAACGAACAACCTGTTCGGCGACGCTCCCGATAAGCGCGTGCTTCAAACCTGTCCGACCATGAGTAGAAGTAACGACGAGATCAACATCGGGATCGCCCGCTGCAGTGCCGATTTCGTCGATGGCGTGACCAGGTAGAACTTCAGTTTGAACGGACAAACCGTGCAAAAAATCCATCTGTTTGAGCGCATCCATTTCCTGCCGGGCTGTTTCTTCCATCGCTTCGGCCAACCCCGAGACACGAACGCCGGCGCGATCGACAAACACGTAATTTGTGTATGGATACATGGCGTGGAAGAGGCGCACCGTGGCGTGAAGATTCCTTGCCAGGAAGGCTGCGTACTCCGCTCCGGCGAGCGAACATTGCGAGAAATCCGTCGGGACCAGGATGGTGCGGATCACGAATGATTCACGGCTTGCTTTCGTTCTTTCTTTGCGTTTCCGCACAACGGTACAGGGCACGGTGCGCTACGGACGACTCGTTCCGCCGTGCTTCCGAGGAGAAGACGCTTCAGACCGCTCTGTCCTCGCGTCGCGAGCACGATCAAATCGGCATCGATTTCGGGGGCTAAACGGACAATCTCCTCGTAAGGTCGCCCGCCACGTACATGGCAATTCTCCGGACGAAATGTCGGTGCGTGTTTGCGATGAATACCGGTCAACTCCTCGTTAAGCCGTTCGATCGCCTCGGCGACTGGAACAGGAGATGTCCTCCGCCCGGCGCTGATGCTTCGTCAGGCGGATAGACATGCACAAGATGAATGGCAGCGCGAAATTGTTTCGCCAGCCAAACGGCGTAATTCAGCGCTTCCATCGAAGCGGGGGAGAAATCCAGTGGCACTAAAATTGTTTCAATCTTGAACTGTAGCGGGTTATCCCGCGGAAGCGGGAGTGTGGATACATTCTGTGTCATGTTTTCACCGGGTGATAGCGAGCGGCTTGCCCGAGAAGCTCGCAACTTCGTCGTCGGTTGTCTGGGAAAAATCTTCGTACCATTGGCCGACTGCGCAAAAATGTTCTGGGACCATCACGGCTGCCACTTCGTCGGCCGCGTGTTGCATCCCGCGATAGCTGGACGCCGCTATAACGGGTGCCGCGATTATGATTCGAGCGGCATTCAATTGCCGCAGCGCTGAAATCGCGGCGAGCATGGTCGATCCTGTTGCGACGCCGTCGTCCACCACAATCACAGTTTTACCTTCGAGCTCGAGCGGCGGTCGGCCGGCTCGATAAGCTTTTTCGCGCCGTTGGAGCTCGATTAACTCCTCCGCGCTGACGGTGTCGATCACTTCATCGGGAATCCGCAGCGCGTTGACCAGCGCGCCGTTAAACACGCGTACGCCGCCGGAGGCGATCGCGCCCATGGCCAACTCGGGGTGACCGGGCAAGCCTAGTTTGCGCACAACGAACACATCGAGCGGCGCGTTCAATTGTTTAGCGACTTCTGCCGCCACTGGGACGCCGCCGCGCGGCAAAGCAAGAACCACCACATCGTCCCGATTCGCATAAGCGCTCAGATTTTCAGCCAGGAACTGACCGGCCTCGCTTCGATTAAAGAATTGTGTTTTCATGGTCTCCATTAATTGAGTTAACGGCCGCCTTGGACAGGCGTGAAGCTAAACACCAGAAGCTCGGCATGCCGGGGCTGCCAATGATGGAAATCAACACGGTACCGGCCCACATTTTGCCCGCGCACATCCTTGTCTGCATTCATCATGCGAAAGAGCTTGTCGGTCTCGGTACGGTTGAAAAACTGAGAGTCTAGGAATTCGGTTACCCAATTCATCTCATGAGCGTCGGTAAGATAAAAGGTGACCTGGATGTCCTGGTCGGAGTTCTCGACCATGATCACGCAATAATCGTAAAGGTTTTTATTCTTCCATTCGCCTTCGAAAAAGATGGTGCAACGCGGTTGCACTTCGGTTGCCCGAAACTTTGCCTCCTTAAAAAATGAAACTGCATTGGCGTAAGTCAGCGGCATCATTGCGGAGTTAGCCGACTTGGTCGCCGTCGCTCCGGAGGCGACTAAGCTGCCGATTAGGCACAGGCAAATGAACGCAATGTTCCTGAGTGATTTCATATGTGATTAGGCCCTTTGGCTGTTTTCAAACTCGAGCGGGCCGGAATGACCAGAACCGGGCAATGCGCGTAGCGTACTACGTGCTCCGCCACACTGCCGATGAGCAGATGCAAGGGCCCTGTGCGCCCATGCGTGCAGATGACAATGAGATCAACGTCTTCATTTGCTGCGTTGCAGATTTGGACCGCCGGCGATCCACGAATCACCTGGACGGAATATCGGGTTTTCGCTCTTGCTGCCATGGAGCGCATACACTTTTGCGCCGCATCCGCAGCTTCGTTCGTCAACCGGATCGCATCGAGCGCCGCGTACTTATCTCCGAAAGGATACGCGTGCGGGTTAATCACGTGCACCAGGCGCAGTTCCGCATCGAAATCGCGAGTGAGTTGAATTCCGTACTTAAACGCCGTTTTCGAATATTTCGAAAAATCTATCGGCACAAGAACCTTCGTAAGTTCGAACCCGGTGCGGGTGCGAAGATCACCGGCCCCGTTCCAGCGGTTGAGATGGTGACGCACAACCAGAACAGGGCATGGCGAATGTTGTATCACCCGCTCGGCAGTGCTCCCCAGGAACATGCGCTTGTAACCGGTGTATCCATGGGTCGCCAGGACAATCAGATCGGCCTTTAACTCTCGGGCTGTCTCGCAAATCTCCTCGTAAGTGATTCCGGCGCGCGGTTCCAGTGCTGAGATGTTGGCGTCGGTGCGATATTTCAAAACAAGCCTTTGCAGCCGTTTCATGAAACGCCTGTTCCATTCTGTTTGCGGTATTACGGGAAGTGTCAGCAAGGAAGGCGGCGGTTGCTGCGTCATATCCGTGACGTGCAGAAGATGCACATCCGCGCCGAATTGGCGGGAGATCGCGAGCGCATAGGGCATTGCTTTTAGCGAAGGCCTCGAGAAATCGATGGGGACTAAAATGCGATTAAAGCGCGCTGGCCGAGAGGGGCGAGTGTGCCGGCCCAGCCTCCGCGTGACTTGTGTGGAGACTGGTGGGTCGAGCAGATCTTTCATGCTGCAATGTTGCCGCGACCATTAGTGCAGCGCTCTCCAACAATTGCTAAATGCTCGTCGTTTTTTGTTTCGAAGACGAGCTTTTAGGTCATCCAGCCGTGACGCACAGTGCTTTGCTTTTGTCTCAATCTTCCGGCGAGAGCATGTGGTACTTGCTGCGATTTAGCATCGGTCCTTCGGTGCTGCCGCTCAGAAATTGCACCAACACAGGGTTCTTTGATTGCCGCATGTGCTCCGGTGTTCCTTCTTCGACAATTTTTCCGCAATACAACATCGCCATTCGTGTCGCGACATGGAACGCGCTGTCCATCAGATGCGTGACGATGATCGATGTAGCTTTTGTTCTTTCAGTCAGATTAATGATCAGCTCATCGATTAACGCGCCTATCACGGGATCAAGCCCCTGAGTCGGTTCATCGAACAGGATTAGCTCCGGTTCCATGACCAAAGCGCGGGCGAGGCCGACCCGTTTGCGCATGCCGCCGCTTAGCTCGTGCGGCATCAATTTGTCCTCGCCAGTCAGATCGACCATTTCCAGTTTTTCATCGACCGTCTTGTCGATCTCGCTGGGTGTTTTGTTCGTCAGCTCCTGCAAGGGAAGGGCCAGATTTTCGCGGACAGTGAGGGAACTCAGTAGCGCCGAATCCTGATACACCATCCCCATCCGCATCCGGACTTGCTCGAGCTGGTGATCGTTCATCCGAGAAACCTGATGTTCCTTAAAGAAGACCGAGCCCGAATCGGGTTTCAAGATTCCTAGAATCAACCGAAGGATCGTCGTCTTGCCGGCGCCGCTCTGTCCGATGATGACCAGGCGTTCCTGCGGAGCCACAGCCAGTGACACATGATCGAGCACTTGTTTACCGCCAAAACGCATTACTACATCGCGCAGCTCGACAACCTGTCGCGTCGAGGTCGCTGGAGGTTCAGCTGTCAGTAATTCCTGTTTCATCGGCTGGAATGCGATTCACGAAACTTGTTGGTCTTACGCCTTTCAGGAAACGCGTGCCCGGCAAGTTTGCGATCTTTTCTCGTGAGCGCATTACCTTTTAACGGTCTCTGTGGCTGCGTCCGCACTTTGCGGCCGCCCGATTTTGCCAGGTTCGCAGCTCTGATGTGAGGATGAGATGGCACCACCAAAACCGAACAGGGAGCGTGTCGCACGACCTGCTCCGCGATGCTCCCGATCAGCACGTGTTTGAAACCAGTCAGACCATGCGTCGATGTAATGATCAAATCGACGTCGTGATCTTTTGCAAAAGCGCAGATATCCAGAACAGGCGAGCCTTCCGTAAAGACCGTCTCGAATTTGACGCCTGTGAAATTCACCGCGTTTACGAGTTTGCGCATCTTGTGCTCAGCCTTTTCCCGAGCAGCTTTTTGCAAACCCGAAATGTCATACAGAGCAGTGCCTTCGCTCGAATAGATGTATCCCAAATACGTGGCATGCAGCAAAATAATCTTCGCCCCGAACTCGCTGGCGAAGGCAATCGCGTAGCGAAGGCCTTCTTGCGAGCATTTCGAGAAATCCAGTGGCACCAGGATTGTCTTAATTCTAAAGCGTGAACCATTGTTCGATTGAAGCGCCTTTCCACGCGTGACCAGAACCGGACACGACGAATGCTGCACAATTCTTTCGGCGGTGCTACCAAGGAAGACATGCTTTAACCCCGTGCGCCCATGCGTTGGCATCACGACAAGATCGGCAGGAATTGTCTGCGCAAATCGACAGACTTCATCGAAGGCCGGTGCGCCAGCGAGCACGTCACAGCTTGCGGATGGGACACCGCAGTTGACTGCCACTTTTTTGAGTTCTTTGAGCAGGGTTCGTTCTCCCTCCTGCTCATATGGCATAAACGAAAACGGGACGACCGGCGGTGCTGGTGTCACAAAATCTGCTGCGTAATTAAATTGATGAACATGGGCGAGATGTATTGACGCGCCAAGACGCCGAGCCAACCGCTTGGCGATTTGGATTGCTTGCAGCGACATTTTCGAGAAGTCGATTGGGACGACGATGTTTTGAATGTTCAGCGTTTTCATGGAGAGAGCATGAACTCCGCGCAGCTGTCTGGCTACGGCATTGTTTGCGAAAGGCAATCCGTTTCTTGCGCAGCCATTGCACGGTTCAAGTCACTCTTTGCCTACCAGCGCTTTGCGGCCTCCATAAGAAAAATGGCATGAGCCGATGGTGAAGGGCGCAACGCCGGAGCGTCCATCACAACAACTGTGGTTCCCGGAGAAACAATATCGTAAAGTTTCTCGGCGAACGCTGGAGACACATGGACGCGGCGCCCGAGATCTTCCAATGTGGTTTTTCCTTCCGTTCTGACTGCCATCCAACGATGCGCGGGTCGGCCGGGCACAAGTGAGCTCGGCGTTTCGGTAACGCCTTCGAGCATGGTGAAAGCGTGGCCACCCAATGGTCGCACCGGATCATCGAGATTGAACGCTGAGCGGCCGATCGAAATACCGTTCCGATACACGTAGATCGTCCGGTCTGCGCCGCTTGCCAAAATTGTGATCCGCCCCTGCGCGCTTCGCTCGGGATTCCATTCGAATCCGCCGTCGAGTGGCCAAGAGATGTCTGGTTCCGAATCTGCGTTGGCCAGTAAAATCCCCGCGTGCGCGGCAATGGTCGGTTGCGGATGTTTTTCATCAACGACAATGACTGTCGTGCCGCGGGTCGTAACCGAATAAAGTCTTTTCGCAAACTCGCGCGGTAACCGGATACAATCGTGACTTGCCGGATAACCGGGGAGATCGCCGCCGTGCAGAGCCACACCTTCCCACGTCAGCCGCTGCATATATGGCATCGGCGCGTGATGATACTTGTTCGAAAAATGGGTTACCTCTTTTTCTAAAATCGTGAACACGCCGGGCGGCGTGCTGCGTCCTTTTACGCCGCTGCTGATGCTCGAATAGGCGATGCGAATCCCGTTGCGATACGCGCTCAGCGTTTGCTCGGGCAAACTGATGATCATCACCAGCGGTCCGCTTGGCGCAAGCTCGGGTTCCCAAAAGAATTTTCCCGGCGCTAAGACGCCGACTTGGCGATTAGCAGCATAATTCGAAGCGGCAAATGCGACCGTGAACCAAACCAGAAGAGTTAACCGCCGGCATGTTGGTTTAGGTCTCATGAACACACCCTGGTTCGCCGTGCCTGACCACGCTCAATCGCGCCACGGCGGTTCTCCGTGAGTCTTTGTGTTCGTGAAGTTCAATGGATGAGCGCTTTGGATCACAAGGAGTGTTCGGCCAATCTATAACTTTATCTTGATGTCTTGTCGGGCCAGCATCAGCCCGGGAATCAGCGGAAGCCAGAGCGTTAGTCCGCGAAATAGCAATGTGCCGGCCAGTGCCGCCTCAATTGGGGACCCAAGGATAGTCAGAGTGGTGACCGCGCCCGTCTCGAAGCCCCCAATGCCTCCCGGCAAAAACGAAACCGTTCCAGCAATGAACGCAATGACGATCGCTACAAATGCCGTTGGGATCCCAATTGGGGCACCTGCCACATGCATGATCGCCCAGAGCGTACCGCCATCGAGTATAAAAATCGCTACATTGAACGCGCTCGTTCGAGTAAGCAATCGCCAGCTTAATACGCGATGCGACGACACATGCTCAATTGCCTGATGCGCATCGAAGAGCGGCTTAAAATGATTAGCCCAAGACGCAAGTTGGCGGTCCTTATGTTTAAGCAGCCAGAGGATGGTCGATAAGACCACGGCAGCAGCCACAGCAAATGCGACCAGGATGTAAAATATGCCAGGTGTTACTCCTCCCAAAACCGACAATGTAGCCAGTGCTACGATAGCTACTGTAGCGTAGGCGATATAACCTGACAGAACTTCCGCAAGCAACGCTTCCGCCGCGAGCCATGCAGGCAGGCCCAGTCGCCTCATGGCGTGAAAGACGAGGAGATTGCCGGCCACGCCGCCGGTCGGAACGATTTGGTTAACACTCAACTGCTCGACCGAGAGACGGAACAAGGACCAGGCCGGCACGCTGTTGTCACGAGGACGTGTCACTTCGTGCCAGATCACCCCAGCGCAAAGATATGTGCCAGCTTGCAGGATAACCGCTAAAATCAGCCAAGCCGGCTCTGCGTGGGACAAGAGCAGCACGAACCGCTCCATTTCTCCCACATGAATGATAACAAAAACTACCAAACCTGTTAGAACAAGAATGCCGAGTAGCAACATCGGCCGCGAAATCGTGAGCGTCGATCTTTCATCGCCTCCGAAGTCCGCTTTGTGATTTCTCCCTGTACCGGATGTCATCATCTGCGGGAAAACTACGATCCGAATTGGCGGCCGTTTAATTCAGTGCTGCGACTTCGCCAGTGTCGCAAATGGATGTAACCGCCAACCGTATTTCCCAAGTGAATGAAATGCGCGACACCGGCTTCCGTTCCGAGGATGCCGCTTAGTCGTTCATTCAAATCGCATACGGGTCTCTACCCAAGTTGGCAACATTAAATATCTCGTTGCGCGCGCCATCCCACCGAAGCATTGCGGTTACTCGTCGTTGCACGCTAAAAGCCGCTTGTTTTCTACGCGCGGATAGCAGGGTCACTGCGGTGGCAATGAAGGCGGGCTAGAGGAAGAGAGCTCGCGGCTCTGAGGCGCTGGCAGCGCGTCAATGTAAACGTCCATCTGCTGACCAACGTAGATCGGCAGATTCCCACGTTCGAAACTATAGATGACTTGCAGAACTCTCGTGTCCACGCGTTCGGTGCTATCGCCGGTCAACGAGACTTTGGGCACAACGTATGGCTCAAAGCGAACGAATCGCAGTGGCGTTTTAATTTGGTTGTTGCCGCGAAGAAACCCGATCGCGTCCGCGTTGGCGCGCACTCGCCAGGCATCGTTTTCATCGACATTGACTCGCACGTTCATCGGCTCGATGCCGCCGAGCAAAATAAGCGGCTGAGACAGAACGCCAGCCGGCGCGAATTCGCCAAGATGCATCTTCAACTGCATCACCTGGCCGTCGACCGGCGCGTGCACCGTCAGCCGATCGAGATCGGTCTTGGCCGATTCCAGATCGGCCCGGGCCTGGGCCAACTGCGCTTCCGCCGTCTGCACGTTGTATCGGCGCGTTTCGCGGTCTTCCAAACTAAGAACGCGCTTTTCCGTGAGACCTTCGCCGATGCCGAGTTCGTATTTCGCGTGCGCCAGTTGCGCCTCCGCAACTTGAACTGCGGCGGTTTTGACCGCGACCAAAGCGCGTTGCGCCCGATCATCGATAGTGAAAAGCGGATCACCCGTTTTTACGTGGCTTCCGATTTGCACATAGATTTTCGAAACAATCCCCGGAATCTGCGTGCCGATGGCGATGTTTTCCGTGTTCGCTTCGATAATTCCAGCGCCGGCAACGAAGCTGCGATAAGGCGGCTGCGGCGCCGCCGATACTGGCGGAGCCGGCGGAAGCGTTTTATTCGCTCTCGACGCGATCAAGATCGCCAGCAAAATGCCTGCAATTGCGATGACTGGTAGAACATATTTTCGAAACATAGGTCTTAGGATTGACTTTGGATTTCTCCTGCGGAATCGAGCACCCGCGTAATGACTCCATCGTCCATCTGCGCAATGCGATCGGCAAAATCGAAGATGCGCGCGTCATGGGTAACGACTAAAAGCGCGCGGTCCTCTCCAACGGCAAGTGTCCGCATCAATTCCATCACTTTCCGTCCAGTCTCGCTATCGAGTGCACTGGTTGGTTCGTCGCAGACGATCAGCCGCGGGTTGTGCACGAGTGAACGTGCTATGGCGACGCGCTGTTGCTGCCCGCCGGAAAGGTCCTGCGGGAACGATTGCATCATGCGATCGTCAAAGCCAACTCTGCGCAACATTTCCGAAGCGCGTTGGATGGCCGCGCGCCGGCTCGTACCGTTGATGATGAGCGGGACGCCCACATTCTCGACGGCGGTGAGCGCAGGAATTAGGTTCCAAGCTTGAAAGACAAAGCCGATGTTTTGCCCGCGAAAACGCGTTGTGTCGTCGGCTGACATTCCTACATAATCGTGGTCAAGAACGGAGCACTCGCCGCCGTCGCGGCTGAGTACGCCCGCGATAACGGAGATGAGTGTTGTTTTTCCGCATCCCGATGGGCCGACCAACATCATTAATTCGCCAGCGCGCACTTCCAGATTGATTCCGCGCAGGGCCCGGACCGCAGTGGTTCCAGTCCCGTAAGTTTTGGTCACGTTAGTGCAACGCACTGATGCTCGTCTTGCGATTTTGTCAGGCGCAACTCCCACATCCGTAGTGAGTACAGGATCGACAATCATAAGTTTCGCTAGCTGCGGAAGACCATCGCGGGTTCCAGCTTGATCACCTTGCGAATACTCACGGCGGCTGCGCCCACGCATATGACCATTACTGCCACGGCGCTGATAAGAAGCAGCTGCCATGGCAAGTTGAATGCGATTTGCGTGCGCCCACTCAGAAGCCCGCCCCAGCCGGAAGCGGCGCCCACACCCAGACCATAGCCCACTGCCCCGACTGTCGCTGCCTGAAGTGAAATCATGCGCAGCAATTTGCGATTGGTTGTACCCATAGCCTTGAGCGTCCCGAAATAACGCAGGTTATCGAGAGTGAAATTGTAAAAGGTCATCCCGGAGATCGCCACTCCCACGATGAAGCCAAGGCTGACCACCGTCAGGAAGTTGATAGGCATGCCGGTATATTTTAGAAAGTACCAGAAGGTCAGCTTTTTGAATTCAGCCGGTGTGTAAGCTTTTAGACCGAGGGCGTCGATGCGCTGGCAGAGAGCCTGAACGTCGGTCCCGGTTTTCGCCTTTGCCACAACAAAGGAGAGTAGCTTGCGTTCCTGCGGAGCAATCGTCGTTGCGTGCGAATACGTGGTATAGAGGACCGGGACGTTTTGAAAAGTCTGCGTGATCCGGCAGATACCGACGACTACACAACGGTGATCGTTCAACTCCAGAGTGTCACCCAATTTCAACGGAATCCGCCTTCCGTCCGGCAGTCGCCTTGCCAGTTTCCCGCGCGCGCCAGTTTCGTCGACAATGACCGAATCTGCTTGCCGCAAATCCGCCAGTTGTCCGGCGATCATTCGGGGCGGACCACCGATTAATGTCGCATCATCCAGACCGATGACGGTGCAGTTTTGAAATGTTCCGTCATCCATCCGCGCGCGAAGAGCTCCTTTGTACAAGCCAACTGCCCATTCGACGCCCTCCGTTCCACGGACCCGAAGCACTTCCGTGTCCCGGAGCGGCTTGACGTCTTCGATGTATTGGACCTGTGGATCGACGACCCAAATGTCGGGCAGACCTACGTCCGTCAGGAAACTAAACGAGCGTTTCATTACCCCGGTAAAGAGAGCGGAGGGCCAGGTGACAAGGAACGACGCAAAGGTAAGACCGATAATAATCCCGATGTATTTCGCCCGATCGCCGAGCAACATTTTGATGGCGATAAAATTCATTATCTTACGTGGTCGCAGCTGTTCGGGCCGTACGCGGCGGGTCTTCCTGAGAGTGATTCATTTTTCGCGGAATAGCGCCATGCCTCGAAAGCGCCGACCAGAACAAGAAGCGACCAAATCACGTGCCAGCCGCCGATCAGCATGGCGATCACCAGCCCAACCTTGTTGGGACTGGTCATTGTTGGTTGCTTGTAATCAGGTGCTTTTCCCTGAGCCCTTGCGGGAAGAGACTCGCGTTCGGAACTCGGTGGGCGATTGACCGAACACGCGCTTGAATGTGCGATTGAATTGCGTGAGCGATTGAAACCCGACGTCGTACGCGATCTCACTGACACGGAGATTCGGATTCAGCAGCCGGTTGCGCGCGTCTTCCAGGCGCACACGCGCGACGTAATCTGTGAACTTCAGTCCGGTGGCCTTGTGGAAAACCTTGCAGAAATGAAATACGCTCGCTCCGGCCACTTTCGCCACATCAGTCAGAGATAATTCTTCGTTCTTATGCTTTTCGATGTACTCGCGCGCCTTTAAGACAAAAGGAGGCTCGGCATTCTGCTGCTCCAACATGAGTTGATTGGCCAGTGCGGAAAGTTGTTCCGCGAAAAACGTGAGGAGCCGCACTGTTGCGTTGTATTTGTCTGGGGGGATGAGCGGAGTTTTCTCCCATGCTTTGCGAATCTCGCCGGAGAATCGCACTCCATTCCGCTCGAGTTCGCGGCTCACTTTTGAACTCTCCGATTTAGCCGGCGTGTGACGCAGCACCGAGCCGATCCGAAGGTACCCGATGATCTTGGCCCCAAGTTTCACTGGAACTGCTGTTTCGGTTAGCCCGAAGGGACAGGTGACGGTATGCGGGATCAATCCCGTGTGGTCGATAATGTCTTGATGCGCTTGTAAGCAAACAGCCAGTGTGGCCGGCCGTTCGGCAAGCATGGCGCAGAACCGATTCTGATGCTTCTTGCCGTCATGCTCCAACTGCCAATAATCCACGGCCCGAAGCGCCAAAGACAACCCCGTCGCTTCGCTGAAGACCTGTTCGTACCTGCGAAACAGCTTCGAGCGCCGCAGAGTATCAACCAGTTGCTTATTCGAATCTGAATGGACGACTTCGGCTTGGACCATGCCCCTCCCGACAAGGTATCATCCCAGCTTGAAAAACGGCGTCAATCCGATTCGACAGCAGCGCTGCTTTCTGCCGGCCGATGCAGGCCGACTCTGTTTGCGGCAACGCACTCGATCTTGCGATCTAAGAATCCGAATTCGCGCGCGTGGGATTTTGCGATGAAGCCGATCGACTAGGACATGCGTGACATTGATCCTGCCATGTGGGCGGTTGACCTCGCCCTGCAATCGAGACATTTGCCCATTCAGGGCGCGAATATCGGAAGCAAAGCAGTAACGCGATCGCTCACCCCTCGACCATTTCGAGCCGGTTGCGCCTAAACTCGGCTCATCTCCTGTTTCGGTCCATGAACGGGGACCGAGCAGTTAATAGCTCACGCGATCCGCGATTCGAATAGAGGCACAGTATTTGGTCATGTGCAGCCTGTAAGCGAGTCACCATCACGGCACTTATCCGCTTCAAAAGTTCGTAGCCTAACGAGTGGTCCTTCTCGCAGTATTCCCGCAGAATTGCCGCGTAGAAAAAGAGCGCAGTGGTGGGTTCGACCGCGCGTGCGGTAAATTGCCAGACGTAAGGTGGAAACATCCATGACCAGCCGAGTAAATCTCCCGCCACAATCGCTTGTATGGCGATCGACTTGCCAAAGCCGGTCCCTGACTCCAGTTCTACCTTGCCGGTCTCGATCAGATAAAATCCGTTCGCAAACTCGCCCTCACGAAGGATTGCCTGGTTTGCGCTGAAATGTGTCGCCACCGCACAATCCGTGAGTAGTGCCAGTTGCGTATGATTCATCCCGGCAAGAAAAGGATGAAGCGCGACACGAGTGGCGAGAGGTTCGGTTTGTATTTCATGGTTAATTATCTGTGCGTTCATAAGGTTCCTCCTTACTAGTTAAACGAACTCGTGTTCTTTTTCGCGGACGACGAGTACTGGACACGGCGCGGTGCGCACAACGCGCTCGGCGGTGCTGCCGATGCAGAGATGCTGCCAGCTGGTGTAGCCGTGCGTGCCGATAATGATCAGATCGGCGTCAAGCTCCTTGGCGGCCTTGGTGATCTCGTTAGGCGCATGCCCGATGCGCACGAATGAAGTAACGGAATGTGCGCCGTTGGTGTGCGACTGGGCTGCGAGCACGGCCAGGTTCTTTTCCGCCATCGCGAACTCCTCTTTGTCCGTGAATGGTTCGAAGGCGGGCGGAGCGCCAATCATGGGCGTTGCGGGTTCGACGACGTATAGCAGAGCGATCTCGCAACCGAATTGCTCCGCGAATCGCAGCGCATACTGAACTGCTTTTTTCGACGTCTCGGAGAAATCGGTAGGGACGAGAATTTTTTTCAGATGGAGGATCTGCGGGACCAGTTCGATGGTGTCCGCGGTTTCGATACGTTGAGTTGCGGTTTTCATGGTCCAACTTTTAGCCGCCGAATGAAACCGCGCTCCCCAGCTCTTGCGGAATGGTGTGCATTTTTTGCGCGCTGTAAAAGTGGCAATGGCCGATTTAGCAGGACGCTAACGCCGCGCTGCGATCAGAGGACTGAAGCTTGGATTCCTAGCAAATTGCGGGACCTTTTCCGGAGATACCACGCTCGCCGAGCCATCGAAAAGGTCGTCGAATTCGCGCGACGCGTTTGAGTCCGAATGGCTCGATCGCCTTGCTGCGAATATGCGCGATGGCTTCTTCAACAGAATCAGTCGCGAAAATCAGGCTTGAATCCTTCGGACCAATCATCGCCCTTTGCGCCATCTTCTGGATGAAACCGATCAACTCTTTCCAGTAATCGGTGCCCATGATCACAATCGGAAAATTCTTGATTTTCCCGTTCTGAATCAAAGTGAGCGCCTCGAACAGCTCGTCGAGTGTGCCCGCCCCGCCGGGCATCACAACAAACGCGTAGGAATACTTAATTAACAATGCTTTGCGGACGAAAAAATAATGTAACCGGACGCACAGATCGAGATAGGCATTGGACTCTTGCTCAAACGGCAGCTCGATGTTGCATCCGACCGAGCGCCCCCCAACTTCTTTCGCGCCACGGTTAGCTGCTTCCATGATTCCTGGACCTCCGCCGGTCATTACAGTGAATCCCAGCTGCGCAATCGCCGCGCCCATTTTTCGGGCCAGCTCGTAATGTGGATCGTCAGACTTAACGCGGGCCGAGCCAAAGACCGTTACGCAGGGAGCCACGAAATGAAGCGTTCGAAATCCGCGGAGGAAATCGCGCATTACTCTGAGCAATGTAAAAAACTCTGCGAAGCGCGAGCGCGGACCTTCGAGAAAGATTTCGTCGGCCCGCTCCGGCGGTACGGTCAGCGCAGATGTCGCCGAATCGGGTACGGGGTCGATCGGAGCTTTGCTTGCCATTAACGCTCAACGGCAGTCATCCGGAGCACGGTTTTCCATGCTGCGGTTCAAGTTTCATTGTTCGCCTTAAGGTCTAGCAGGTATTACTCCAACGCAGCAACACAACACTTCAATATTTTCGCCGCATGTGGCTCGGGAGAATATTTAACTCGCTGCGGTACTTGGCCACTGTGCGTCGCGCGATAGGGATTCCGCGCTCGCTCAGGATGTCGACGATCTCGTGATCGCTCAAAGGTGCGCCGCCGCTCTCATGCTTGACGAGGTCGAGAACGGCTTGTTTTACGCTGGTGTTGCTCAGCGATTCACCAGTTGCAGTTTGATAACCGGAGGTGAAAAAATATTTCATCTCAAAAACGCCGTGCGGCGTGGCCATGTATTTGCCGGAAACGGCGCGGCTGACCGTGGTCTCGTGCACCCCCACAGCATCGGCAACTTCTGCCATCGTCATCGGTTTCAAATGCGACGCGCCATGCTCAAGGAAATCCCGCTGCCGCGAAACGATCTGCTGCGCGATGTTCAAAATTGTTTGCTGGCGTTGATGGATCGAGCGGATCAGGAATTTGCCGCTGCGGATTTTGTCGCGGATGTAGTCTTTGACGTCCCTGGTTTGCGCGTCTCCGGAGGCGATGATTTCCTTGTAGAGATTGCTGATCCGCAAATGCGGAATCTGTTCGTTGTTGAGGGAGATTTGATATTCGCCATCCACTTTTTCGACGATGACGTCTGGCAGTACGTAATTCTGTGGCGCGGCAGCGAAAACCTGACCTGGCCGCGGGTTCAAGCGCGCGATGTTGTCGGCGGCCTTTTGTGCCTCTTCGACGCTGATTGCCATCCGGCGTGCAATCTCGGGAAAGCGGTGCCTGGCGAGTTCCTCCATGTGCTCCGAAACAACGGTGTGCTCGAGGCTGTGTTCTTTTCCCTGGCGCAGCAGTTGAATCAGCAGACACTCGCGCAGATCACGAGCGCCAACTCCCGCCGGATAAAAGGATTGAATCAACGCCAATATCCTTTCGAAATCGGCCTGTGGAATTCCTGAGTTCAACGCCATTTCCTCCGGCGTGCTTCGGAGGAATCCATCGTCGTCGATGTTGCCGATGATCAGCTCCGCAACTTTTCGGTCGTCGGCGCTGAGCACAGTCTGATTCAACTGTGCGACCAGATTTTGCTGAAGCGTTTCCTGGACCGGGATGGAATCGAAGAGGAACTGGCGTTTCTCGTCCGCATCCTTCGAGCCGCGCCGGCCGTCGAGACTGGAACTGGCCGACTGCGCCATGTAATCGCGCCACTCCTCATCCAGACTCGCCAGCTTCTCGAATTCATTCTTGAAATTCTCGTCCGCTGAGGCTTCAACCTCGCCGCTGTCGTCGGCGCCGGGATCCTCTGGCAACTCTTCCAGCACCGGATTTGTTTCCATCTCCTGTTGAACAAGGTTGCGCAGCTCGAGTAATGGGGTCTGGAGAATGAGCAGGCTTTGTTGCAGCTGCGGCGACAGAACCTGGTGTAAGGCGAGGCTTTGCCTTTGCTGCATTCCCTGGGCGGCCATACGCCGAGTTTACGAGCACGGCTGGTCGCGGGCAAGCGAATCGACGGTAACTGCGGCGGCAGCATGCCGCCTACGGGGCAAAATCGTGACGCCATCTACGCAACAAAAAATATTCGTTGTACGGCCGGTCGTCGGTGATACGAATCTGCGCGTGAGGATTTAATGCCCATCCGACCGGCATTTCGTTGCCTAACACTCGCTGAACGTAATCAAGCACGCTCTCCGAGCGCTCCCATTCCAACAAATCGATTGCCGCTGCAGCCGGCATTCTGGATGTGATTTCTCTGGCGGAGATGTTCGGGATCGGTTGCTGCGAAGCCAACATGTGCACCCCCATGTTATCGACTGACACAAAACAACGTACGAACGAAAATGAATTCACGAGAGATCGAAGGACGGCTGCACGCGAGTCGGGAGGTGCATCCGCGGGAACCCACGTCGCTATTATTCCGTCTTGGTTCAGGTGCGCTTTGGCCAACGCATAAAATTCCTCGGAGTAAAGCAGGCTTGAGCCCGCGGCCTCGACCGGCGGTGGAGGATCGATGATAATTACGTCGAATTTTTCACGAGTACGATTCAAATACCGCCGCCCGTCATCTATGATGATTCGCCCATTGGGATTGGTGAGAATCTGTGCCGCGTCTGAGTGATAAAAGCCGAATGCCTTCTTTACGCCGGGAACTAATTCCACAGCAGTGGTCTGAACGTCCCACCTCAGCGCTGACCTGTAAGTCGTGCCCATTCCGAAACAAATGATAAGAACCGAGTTCGGTTTGCCGTCATGCAGGGCAAGTGGCAAGTGAGCCATTAATTTCGTCGCCGGTACAAGCGACGTCATGCCGACGCCGTTAACAAACAGTCTTTTCTCTAAACCGCTCCCGCTGGAAACGACTGAAGCAGCGTAATCGCGACGAATCTCAGTGCCTTGGAAGTTCCTCGAAACGAATCGGGCGAAATCGACGGAAAAGAGCAGCGACCAAATTAGCAACGTCGTCGCGATCGCTCCGCTCACGAATCTGTACCACTTCGGCAGAGATTTCGTGATCACGATGAACAACAACAGAAATGGTGCGCCGAGGATGGCAAGCCCAATGCGCTCGCCAGCCCATGGTAACAAAAGGTAGGAGGCAAAGAGCGGTCCCAAAATACAGCCCAGCACGTTCACCGCATACGCACGCCCAGCCTGACTCGGCTCTCCCAGAGCATAGCTGTCAATCAGCTTCGGTGTTAGATAACCCAGCGCAGCGCAAAACGGACAAATACTCAAAAGTACGACAACTCGACTCCACCATGCCACGTCGTACGATGAGGAAAGAAAAATCCGCAGATCATTGGATACGATCGGAACAAATACCGCCACAGAAACAATCGAGAGCAAGACAGCGACTGAACGGACTGAGCTTTTCCCCAGATCCCACCGATAAATGAATGAGCCGACAAACGTCGCTCCGAGATAAGCAAAAACAACTAATGCAAAAGAATACACCTGTGTTTTAAGGACCAGCGTGAACGCTCGTGTCCACATCACCTCCATTCCGAGCGCGGCAAAGCCAGTCAAAAACAAAAGGGCTAGAGCGAAACGATCCAATCGGTCTTTGCCCAATACGGGCTGCACAATCCTGGAAACGGCTGTTTCGTTGCGAGATGGAAGCGGAGCGCGATTAAAAGCAAGCAATCCCGCAACGATCGCGACGCTGAAGTTACCCGCTGCTGCAACCCAAAGCGTGTGGCGAAACCCAAGCAGTTCCACGAGCACAGTCGCGCTGACAAGCGTGCCGGCCATCGCACCAAGTACGTTTGCCACGTACAGGAAACTGAAGCTCTCGGTACTGGCCGTATCTTGCTCCCGCACAAATGCCATCATCAACGGGAAAGTAGCGCCCATGAAGGTACACCACGGCAGAATCGAAAATGCCAGAGCGAGCGCTGAGAACAGAAGATACCGACTGGAATCTGCTTCGCCTGCGGCCAACAGCATTCTTTGGCTGATCGCGAATAACGCCGGGGCGGCAAACGCACCAATCCCGATGATCAGTTCAGTTCCGGCGTAAAACCAAAGAGCCGACAATCCCGTTTTGCGCACCAGGAATTTGACTGACCGACCGCCAGCCCACGCGCCCAGCGACAACCCGAGCATGAAAACCGATACAACCATCGAGAGGACCGGGGTAATAATCCCGAAAGAAGCAAAGGCCAATCGCACCCATACGACTTGATAAACAAGTCCGGAGAAGCCCGACACCAAAAACAGGACAAAGAGGACCAAGCGCGTGAACTGCTCCGTGCTCGACCCGCACAACACGCCCGTCTCAAGATCACTTGTTCTTTCCTCAAAATTCCTCGCGGTCCCGAAAGCCATACGTGCTATTGCACTTCTCCGTCTATCATCATCCACGGCTCGCCCGTAAATGCGATGATCTCCGCAAGCACGTGATCGCCGCTAGATGGGACCGCAAGAAGATCTGCGTGCGCGCCCCGGAGTATCTGTCCTAACGCACTTTCCTGCTGTAATGCGCGCGCCGGATTCCCAGTTACCATTTGCAGAATTTGTTCCGGAGAAACACTCGGGAATTTCTTTTGAAACGTTCGCATCTCTTCGAATAAGCTTAAGGTCTGGTTGCTCGCGAGACTGTCGGTGCCAAGGCAAATATTGAATCCCAGCGAACGCAGGCGATCGAACGCGAACGGGCTCTGATCAAAATAGTTGTGGCTTCGCGGACAATGCACGACGTGAAATTTTGGAGCCAATCTTTCCATCAACTCAAAATCGTTTTCCGTCAGTTCATTTAAGTGCGCGACGATCCAGGAAGGGTAGGGGCGATTGACCTCAATCGCCCGTGGGCAGTCTGGTGAACCGCCACTACCAATCAAATCCAGGAATAGTTCTAGCGGCGTCTCATTGCCGCAGTCACCTATCGGTCGTCCGATGTTTTTAAGAAATTCATAGAGCGGCCCCGAGGCGTCGTGAAACATCTGCATCTCCTCAGGCGACTCGGCCAAATGCGTCGTCAGCAAAGCGTTTTGTCGTCGCGCGATCTCCGCACATCGCCGATACACATCCTTTGACGCCGTAAACAACGCGTGCGGCGCCAGGCCCCATGGCGCGCCGGGCGGTCGCGCCCTCTCAAGCGATTCACTTGCACGATCAACAAGTTCCTTCGCGTGCTCGGCGGCTCGGATATCGATCAATTCCGCGAACCACCATGCGCGAATCGGTGCGTCGATCTCGGGGACCAACTCTGGAAACGCGGTGAGATTTGCAATTGTGGTTGTGCCGAATCGCCTGGCTTCAGTGAAACCGTCGTTAATTGAGGCGATATAATCGTCCGGCGAGAGGTTTGCCTTTTCAGCATTGATCGCGCGAATCCAATCCGTGAAGGATTTCTGTGGCGGGATTTTGCCGCGCAAACAGGTGTAATCGAGGTGGCAATGCGCGTTGATCAGCCCGGGAAACAGTGCTTGCTCGCCAAGGTCAATGACTTCACCGGTGTGGCGCGCTTTGATCTCATCAAATTTTGCAACATCAACGATTCGATCTTCGGAAAGAGCGATCGCGCCATTCTCGATGGGCGGTCCGTCCATCGTGACGACTGTGCGCGCACGAATGATCATTGCTCAGCTGTAGCGGCGGTCTGTGACGGCCGTCAACCATGCGCTGGAGCTTCGCGCTCTGAGAGCGCCCGCTACAGGTTTGAGGCGCTTTCGCCCTTTACAATTTTCCGGCATTCCGCGACCAACAGATTGCACGCCTCCTGACAAAGCAATGGGACTGTAGCTGCGGGCGTTGACCCCTGAGGATTTAGAGCTGAAACCTGATCACCTGCCGGATCAAACTTGTCCTTCGGCAACTTCGTCGAAGCGATTACTCCGCTCCGATCGCGTTTCCACAGAATCGTCCGGAGGCATCTGCCATCAGATCGACAAAAATCCGCGACAACGTCGTCGATCTGTGCATCGGAGATTCTGGCCGCGACGCGATACATGCCGGATTGCCGCTCCAGCGTATCGCGCAACGACGTCGTTTGCAGGTTCCCGCTTTTCCACGCCGCGAATACCGCGAGCCGACCTGGATAAAAATAGTCCAGCGCGCATCTTAATTCTGCAGCCGTGGCGAGATCCAGCCGCCAGCCATGTCGCATGTTCGGGGCCGTTTTGAGTGGGCGATAGTGTCCCGCGTCATCGTATTTTGCGATTTCGATCGCGTCCTCCTCGTCTCGAAATGTCTGCAACCCCTCCAGCAATTCGTCATCGTAATGCGTCAGGACAAAACCGTCGCTGCTCGGTCTTATTAGAATCTGGCCGCAACGGAACGGAGCAGTCAGCGTGACGCCGGGGATCCGCTCAATGGAATTCGGCATTGGCAGGGCGCAGCGACCGGGCGCGCCGGCTCATCTGCTAGTGCAGACAATGGGCGATCAGCCCAGCGGCGCGTTCGAGGAACTGGAGATCTTCGTCGCTGAACGCATTTACTCGATCGCTGTCGGCATCGAGCATACCGAGAATGTGCCGGTGGTCGTTGCGCATCGGCACGATGATCTCCGAGCGAGTAGTGTGAAACGCCGGCAGATGGCGAACATCCTTGCTCACATCGCCCACGATGATGGGTTTGCCCGAATCCAGGGCTGCACCGCACAAGCCCTGACTAATAGGAAAACGGGCATATGCTGCGGGGTCACTGCCGGTTTCGGCCATTATCACGAATTCGTTCTTAATGATCTTGTAAATGCCGACCCAGCGATAATCGCGAGCCTCGCGGATCATCTCCGCGAGTTGTTTCATTCGTTTTCGTGTGCACCCGCCGGCCAGCGCAAAGGCGCCGATCTCCTGAAGCTTCTTACACGTGGTTTCCTTCATTCGCGGGAAAGCAATCTGGCGCAAAACAAACCGAGCGCGAGCAGGATTTCAACTTTTTGGAGCCAGGCCCGCCTGCTCGAGGATGATGTCGGCAAAACCGGGATCGGTCCCGATGGACGGCGCGTAGAACAGATTACGATTATCGATGGCGTACGGATTGCGGCGGAAGATTTCGCCACGCGCTGTAGCCGGGGGCGGTGACCCCGGTTGGCCGCCGTCAACGCCCGCGGCTATAGCGATCCCCAGCAATCTCGGAATGTCCTCGTAGCTGTGTAGTCCGTCGGAAATAAAAAACGGCACCACAACCACGTTTGGAGTTTCGGTTGATTTTTGCCAGTCAGACACGAGCGGCGGTTCTTCCATGTAAACGTTGAGCACGGCGGCGTATTTGCCGAGTGCGCGGATTTTTTCCGCTTCACGTTTTGCCGCGACGGCGCTGTTTTCATTCAAATCCGTGCCGTGTGCTACGATCAGCAAGCTGGTTTCGGCCGGAACTGCTTCGGGTGCGACTTCGCGTGCGCGTTTGAGGAGCAACTCCGTCATCATGGGATGATTTCCGACCGGCTCACAATAGTTCCACTTCTGACCGCTCGGTCGTTTTGTCGTGGGGCCACTCAGTTCAAGTTCGCGTGGAACCACAGTCTGCGTGAAATAGCCTTCACTGATGAAATTCGGTACCACGTAAACCTCCTGAATCGATTCAGGATCAAACAAAAACTTCGCGTCACGCAAACTTGGTTCCTCTTTCCAGAAGGCGGATTCCACGTCCGCAAAGATCTTTCGGCGCCGAATCTCAGCTGCATGCGCCAGCGTCGGCGCACTCGAATCCGGGTTCACCGTCGAGCCGTGCGCGACGATCAACAATCCTGTGTCGGCTCTTCTGTTCACGTCTGAATTTTATCACAGACGACACGGAGACCACAGAGAAACGCGAGCAGCATGCAAACCGTTGAACGATAAGCCGCAGAGATCCGCCGCGTTCCCTTCGGTTTCAAATTCTCTCCGTGAACTCTGCGTTCTCTGTGGTTAAATACCTTTCATGCGTTTCCGGACTTACAAAAATACTGACCTGACTGTGAGCGAGGTTGGCTTCGGTTTGTGGACGATTTCGACCGGCTGGTGGGGAAATTTTACCGAGGGCGAAGCAATCGAGCTGATGCACAAGGCGTACGACCTCGGCGTGACCTTGTTCGATGCGGCTGACACGTATGGGAACGGATTGAGCGAGGAATTAATTGCGAAAGCGTTCCCGAACCAGCGCGATGAAATCGTGATCGCTACCAAGGTCGGCTACGATTTTGTGCATTACGGCGAGGCTCGCGGGCGCGGGCAGCGCGAAATTCCGCAGGATTTTTCGCCGGACGCAATCACGCGCGCCACTGACGCGGCCTTGAAGCGCTTGAAGACCGATCGGATCGATCTGCTCCAACTGCACAATATCCGAATGGAACAGGTTTACGATGACGCGCTCTGGAAGACGCTGGAGAAATTAAAGAGCGAAGGCAAAATTCGCTACTACGGAATCGCGCTCGGGCCGGCGATTGGGTGGTTATACGAGGGACTGAATTGCATTCGGGAGCGTGATCTCACAAGTCTTCAGCACATTTACAACATGCTCGAGCAACATCCGGGACGTGCTTTCCACGAGGCAGCTACTGAAGCCGGCAAGGACACAATGTTCCTGATTCGCGTGACGCATTCGTCCGGAATGCTCGAAGGCAATTACACACCTGAGACGAAATTCCCGCCAACCGATCATCGAAGTCATCGTCCGCGCAGTTGGCTGCTGAATGGGATCAAGAAAGTTGAGCAATTGCGGTTCCTCGAAAATTCCGAGCGGACACTGGGTCAGGCGGCGTTGCAATGGTTGCTGGCGGATGATCGCGTCGCTTCAACTTTGCCGAACATTTACAACGAAGAACAGCTGGTCGAGTTCGCCAAAGCTCCCGATACACCGCCGCTGACGTCGGATGACATGGCAAAGATCGAGGAACTCTATTCGGACAACTTCGGTATCGAAGAAGAATCGCCGAAGTTCAAGGGGACAATGGAGCAGGTGGGAGCGGCGACATAGAAGGTAAAGGTCGCCGCGGCGACCGAGCGAGATGGGAAGCGAGCGAGTTTCAATAGAGCTGCCGAAGGAAGCTGCTGCGGCGTGATTGTAGCCGCGGGCGTTGACCGCGGCTGAATGGAATTGCCGAGGTCGCCGCCCTCGGCTACAGCTAGTCTGATTCGTCGTCTTCCTCGACTGGTTCAGCGCGGCGGATTTCGGGCTTCTCCCGTTCGCGCCGTTCGGAGCGGCTGGTTAACATTTGACCTTTATAAACGTCCTTGAACACGTCGGCGATCATGGGCGCAGCAGCGGAACCGCCGTGTACTTTGCTGCCGACCTCACCCTCATAAACAGCCGCGAATGCGTATCGCGGTTGGTCCGCAGGCAAAAATCCAGCGAACCACGCTGCCGTGCGTTCTTTATGCTTTGGTCCCCATTGCGCGGTACCGGTCTTGCCGGCGACTTCGACATTATCGAGGCTGGCCTGATGTGCTGTGCCGCCTGCGCCATTCACGACATTCACCATACCGGTGCGCAATTCATCCAGCGTCTCTGGCGAGAGATCGAGGGTTCGTTTGGCGCGGACCTGGTAGGCGGTGACAATTTGGTTATCGAAGGTCTGCACCTGCTGAACCAGTCGTGTTTGATAGAACGTTCCGCCATTGGCGACGATGCCCATTGCCTGCGCCATCTGCAACGGCGTTACCTGGACGTCGCCCTGACCGATCGACATGTTTGCGATATCGCCGTTGAGAATTTTGCGGCCGTGCGTGGCCTTCATGTATTCGTCATTCGGGATGCGGCCTTCAGCCTCGCCGCGCAACGGAATGCCGCACTTGGCGCCAAAGCCCAGTTTCAAGGCCCAATCGATGATCGGTCCCGAGCCGGTTTTGATCCCAACCTGATAAAACCAAGTGTCGCAGGATTCCGTAAGCGCCTGGACAAAATTCAGGGCGCCGCGATTGCTCTTTTTCCAGTTATGAAACGTGACGTTGCCAATCTGAATGGCCGGCACGCATTCGTATTGGTCCGCTGGATATACGGCGTGGCTTTCCAGCGCCGCAATGCCCACCGCGACTTTGAATGTCGATCCCGGCGGATACGATGAACGATACGCGCGCGGCAAAAGCGGGATGTCCGGATCCGACTGCAAAGCTTTGAGTTGATCAGCTGAGATGGACGGGACAAATACGTTTGGGTCGTACGTCGGCCAGGATGCCAGCGCCAGAACGTCGCCGCTGTTTGGATCGATTACCACCATCGCGCCGCGCTTTGCTTTTGCTGCCAACGCCTTCTCCGCGAGTTCCTGAAGGTGCAAATCAAGAGTGGTGACCACGTTGTATCCGGGCTCCGGCGGCGTGATCAGTTTCTCTGAGGTTTTCCGGCCGTCCTTGTCGAACGTAAGTTTATATTCGCCATGCTTGCCGGTGAGCATCTCGTTGAATGTTTGCTCGAGGCCTTCGCGTCCCTCGGTTTCGGGCCAGATGGTTTCGTGGTTATCAACGATGCCATCGGGATTTCGGCCCGTTTTGCCGGTGTAACCAATAATTTGACCAGCGACCTTTCCATTCGGGTAAATCCGGACGTAAACAGGCCGCACCATCATCCCGGGCGGCAAATTATCTTTGATGGCTTCGTACTCCTGCGGCGTGAGATTTTGCGCAATCTCAAACGGCATGATTCCGCGGTTACGGTAATGACGAAGGATCGCCTCGTCAGAAATCCGAAACCTGCGTCCGATCAATTTCGCGGCCTGATCTATTTTTTCCCTCGTGAACCTGAGCGCCTCCGCATCGGAAAAGTTCAAGGGCGTCGGGAAATTGATGACCAGATTGTAACTGAGCCTGTTTTGCGCCAGCGGCGCACCATTGCGGTCGGTGATCTGCCCGCGTGGCGCCGGAATGTCGAGAATGTAAGTGCGCGCCAGCTTTTGCGTCTCGAAAGTGGGGATGATTGCTTCTTCTTCCTGAGAAGCACTTGCACTCGGTGCAGGCGTGGGCATCAGCGTTTGTGTGCGCGCCGTTATAGCGGTCGCAAAGACCGACAGCGCAAACAGCAACACCCCTACCCACAGATTCCGAAGATTTTGGCAGATTCGAGCGCGAGTCATTCGAGTAATCCCAACTTAGACCTGTCATTTCGAGCGAAGTCGAGGGATCTAATAATACTCTCCTCGGGTTATTCCGCGGGATCCTCGACTCCGTTTCGCTTCGCTCGGAATGATAGCGAATTTCGGCAACACTGCGGACAAATCAATGCTGCCGCAGAAATCGATGCACTTCTTCGGCCAATTTTCGGCCGATGCCTTCGGTGGCTGCGATCTCATCCACGCTGGCCCTGCGAAGGCGATTCACCGAACCGAACCGCCGCAGCAACAAATTCTTCCGGTTTTGGCTCACGCCCGGGCAATCGTCGAGAATGCTTTCTTCGACTCGCTTCTTCATGAGCAATTGGTGATAGGCGTTCGCGAAGCGATGCGCCTCATCACGGATGCGCTGGAGTAAACGCAGGGCAGGGGATTCCATTGGAAGTTGCAACGGTAACGCGCGACTGGGTCGATAAATCTCTTCGCGTTCTTTCGCCAGGCCGATAATGGGAAGATCGTGCAAACCTAATCGCTGCAGTTCACGGCACGCCGACGAGAGTTGCCCCTTTCCGCCGTCGACAATTATCAGATCCGGTAATCGGACTGCGACAAAGGTTTCGTCATTCCGGGCGGGAATTGTAGGGCAAGCGCTCCGCTTGCCGGTCTCTGGTTCGGCAACCGATGCGGTTGCCCTACAACGCGCCACGGCGTCTGCCGCGTTCTCTTGCGAATATTCTGCTGCGTCGGAATTTGCGGCTCGCGCTTCAAGCAGGATTCGGGAATACCTGCGCCGCACCACTTCGGCCATGCTCGCAAAATCATCCTGTCCTTCAACGGTGCGGACCCGATACCGGCGGTAGTTGTCCTTATCCGGCACCCCGTCCCGGAAACACACCATGGAGGCGACCACGTGCGTCGCCGAAATATTTGAGATATCGAAACACTCCATCACGCGCGGGGCGTGGGGTAAATACAGTGCGTCGGCTAGTTCACGCACATCCGACATCGGATCAATTGTGCTAGGCAAACTGCCGCGGGTGAATCGTCGTGTCGGCTTGGTTGTATCGCGCAAGTCCGCGATCATGTCGCGCAATTCGGCTGCCTTCTCGAAGTCCATCTTCTCAGCAGCATTGCTCATTTGTTCGTCGAGGGCGGCGATCATGTCTCGCGATTTGCCTTCCAAAAACTCACACGCCTGCGCGATACGCTCCCTGTATTGTTCGGCGCCGATCTCGCTTAGGCGAAAGGGCACCTGATACGTCGAGGATTTCAATTCTCGCTCGGTTGGTGCGCCCCGGCCGAAGGTGAGCACGCCGAATTTCTTGCGCATGAAGTTGAGTGTCTGCCTCAGTGCACCCGCGTGTGCGTATGGGCCGAAATAGCGGCTGCCGTCGTCCTTTTTGAATCGAGCCAGGCGAAAGCGCGGCCATTCTTCGGAAAGATCCACCCTGACTACGAGGAACCGCTTGTCATCGCGGAACGAAATGTTGTAACGCGGCCGGTATTCCTTAATCAACTTGCCTTCAAGCAAAACCGATTCCGCTTCGCTCCGGACCGTGTGCGTTTCAAAATCCCACGTTGCATCAAGCATGGCGCGCGTTTTCAAATCGGCCTGCGCCATTTTGGATGGCATAAAGTAAGAGCTCACCCGTTTACGCAGATCGCGTGCTTTGCCGACGTAAATCACGCGATTGAACCGGTCGCGCATCAAATATACGCCCGGCCTGTGCGGCACCTCGTGCACTTTCTTTTGCAGATCGGGTTTCTCTCTTTGAGATGCAGCCACGCGGCAGCAACTTTACTCCAGAAGAGATCACTGGAAACCGGCTTCGGCTCGGGCATCGCCTTCCACTGTAGCCACGGCCCTATAGGCCGTCTCGCAGGTAGGGCGCATCACTGCGTGCGCGCCAATCTTCTGAACGCACGCGGCGGGCAGAGGACTGTCCACCCTTCCAATTTTGCAAAAAAAGCGCCCGCGAACTTTTCGCGGGCGCTTCGAATTTCTACGTAGGAAACAACTCTGCCTCTATGGTCTGGTCGTTGTCGTAGTAGTCGTTTCCTCGTGTCTAATCACAGGGGCAGGCTGGGTTAATACTACTTTGCGCACCACCACCCGGTCGCCAACTGTCGAATAGTAAACAGTCGCTGGCATGTCCGGGCGAACTGCCGACCAGCTTACGACATGACCAGCCGGATCGACCACTGTGGTGTCCTTTGTGTAGTAATAACGCACGGGCGCCGCACCCGACGTTGTTCGGAACATGAAGTAATCCGAGTCGGGGGTGTAGGTGACGATGTTGCCCGCACTGGTGGTGGTGGTCTGTTGGGTTGTTGTTGTCCCAGTTACGGGGTCCGTGCTGGTTGTGGTTGTTGTCGTCTGCGCAAGCGCTATGCCTAGCGACGCCGAGCAAAGCACGCTTGCCGCCAATATTTTCGTTAATCTGATTTGTTTCATATTTCTCCCTCTGCTTTCATTCAACCGATGTCCTCGATTGAGTATGTGCCCTTAACGCGGGGGTTTGTTCGGGTTCGCCCTCATATCGTAAATTCCGTCCCGGTCGGTTGGGTCCGCGGAGCTAATCGAGATTGTGCCAGAGCAACGTGAACCCCGTATCTATGCAGAGTTTACCCGGTTTTCGCGATTTCCTGCCCGACGACTGTGCCAGACGGAATTACGTCTTCGCGCGTTGGCGCGAGGTCGCTCGCCGTTACGGCTTTCTAGAATGGGAGGGCCCGCCTCTCGAGGCGACTGACCTATACAAAAAGAAAAGCGGTGCGGAAATCGTCGAGCAGCTTTTTAACTTCACAGACAAAGGCGAACGCGAAGTCGCGCTGCGTCCCGAGCTCACGCCCACGCTTGCCCGTGTTGTGGCGGCACATGAACGCGAATTTAAGAAGCCACTCAAATGGTTTTCGATCGGCCAATTTTTCCGGTATGAAAAGCAACAACGCGGCCGGTTGCGCGAACATTTCCAGCTCAATTGCGATATTGTCGGCGAGAAAGATCCTGCCGCCGACGTCGAGCTCGTAGCGCTTTGCATCGATGTGCTGCGTGCGTTTGGGCTTACTGAAAAAGACTTCGTCGTCAGGATTAGCGATCGCGAATTTTGGACTGATTTTTTCCGTGACAACAATGTGCCGGCCGAACGCTGGGGCGACTTACTGCAAGTGATCGATAAATCCGCGCGTGAACCGCGGGAGAAAACTGCCGGGAAACTCGGGGATCTTGCCGAGCCCGTCTTCGCGACGCTGAAGAGCGGTGGCAAAAGCCCAAAGCTGGAGGAACTCGCGGCCGGGCTGCGAGCTCGCGGTCTTGCCGATTTCATCTCGATTGATGTGGGAATCGTTCGTGGGCTTGCCTATTACACCGGCATCGTGTTCGAGGGGTTCGATAGGCCCGGCAAATTCCGCGCAATCGCCGGCGGCGGTACGGTACGACAATCTCATCTCTCAACTGAGCGATGGCGCCGTTTCTCTGCCTGCGCTTGGTTTTGCAATGGGGGATGTGGTTCTCGGCGAGCTAATCGACGAGATCCCTCTCGCACGCGAGGCGATGCAGGAGCTAATCGCTAGCGAGCGCAAGATCGACATCTACGTCGTTATCGCGAAGGAAGAACGCCGTGCCGATGCGTTGGCACAGATCCAGCAACTGCGCGACTGCGAATACCGTGTCGATTACCCGCTTACGCCAACCAAAGTCGCCCGGCAATTTCAAGCCGCCGAAGAATTGAATGCGCGCATCGCCCTTTTGTACGGCGACGAATGGCCACAAGTGAAAGTCAAGAATATGGCAAGCGCACAGCAGGAACTAATCTCAAAACAAGACCTTCTCTCACGCGTGGAACGTATTCTCGGCTAGCTGCGAAAGTCCAGGGGAGCGCAGGCTGGCAGTCTGCTGTGGTCGGCAGCTTGCCGACCACACTTAGCGGTTCACAAGACACTTCGGCATGAGAACGTCTAAAAGCCTTTTCGGCAGGCTGCCGAAAAGAACAGGCTGGCAGCCTGTGCTCCCCGGAACCTATTCGCTTGCTGAATACCGGGCTTCGCTCACAGTGAGCATCGCATGTATCGGACGCGGGATTGCAATTCACTTCGCAAAACCGACATCGGCGCGCAGGTCACGCTTGCGGGCTGGGTAAATGTCACCCGCGACCATGGCGGCGTAATCTTCATTGATCTGCGGGATCGCGAAGGCCTGACTCAGGTTGTTTTCCGCCCCGAGGAAAACGCCGAGCTTACGAAGCAAGCGCACACGTTGCGCGGCGAAGACGTCATTCAAGTTTCAGGTCGGGTCGCGGCACGCTTGTCCGGCACCGAAAATCCAAACCTCGCCACCGGGGACATTGAAATTGTTCCGAGCGAGCTGCGCATTTTAAATCGGGCCGACGCATTGCCTTTTCCGATTGATGTCGAGCCGCAGAATGAAGATTTGCGGATGACGCACCGTTATTTGGATCTGCGACGGCCGCGGCTCTCCCAAAACTTGCGGATTCGCCACCGGGCGGCAAAGGCCACGCGCGATTACCTCGATAGCCAGGGGTTCGTGGAAGTGGAAACACCGATTCTATCCAAGAGCACGCCCGAAGGCGCGCGTGACTTTCTGGTGCCGAGCCGGATCATGGCCGGAAAATTTTATGCGCTGCCCCAGGCGCCGCAGCAATACAAACAATTACTCATGGTCGCGGGCGTGGAAAAATATTTTCAGATTGCGAAATGTTTTCGGGACGAAGATTTGCGCGCCGACCGGCAACCAGAGTTTACTCAAATCGATATCGAAGCGTCGTTCGTTACGCCGGACGACATCTTCGCCCTGACCGAAGGAATGCTCGCGGCGATTTTCAGAGCGGCGCGCAATATCGAAATCAAAACTCCATTCGATCGGCTCACGTATCGCGAAGCGCTCGATCGCTACGGTAGCGATAAACCTGATCGCCGGGTTACGATGGAGTTGGTCGATCTCGGTGAAATTTTTCGGAACAGCAGCTTCAAAATTTTTCGCGGTGCACTCGATGCGGGTGGCGTGGTAAAAGCAATCAACGCAAAAGGCTTTGCTGGAATCACTATCGGGCAGGCCGATGAACTCACTGAAATGGCAAAGTTGCACGGCGCGAAAGGTCTGGCCTTCATCAAAGTTGAGAATGGTGAATGGAAATCGCCAATCGTGAAGTTTTTCAGTGATGGGGAGAAAGCCGCGCTGGTATCGAGGTTGAACATCGAAGAGGGAGACTGCGTCTTTTTCGCCGCGGACAAATGGGAAGTCGCCTGCGAGGTCCTGGGGCGGTTACGCCTGCGCATTGCCGAGATGCAGAAACTCATGCTCTCTTCTGAGATTTGGGATTTCCTTTGGGTTATAGATTTTCCGCTCTTCCAATGGAGCGCCGAGGAAAACAAATGGAACGCGGTGCATCATCCATTCACGCGACCGAAAGCGGAGGACATGCCGCTGTTCGAGACAAAGAAATTTACGGACGTTCGTGCCGACGCCTATGACGTTGTTTTGAATGGCGTGGAGATCGGCGGCGGCAGCATGCGAAACTATGAGCCCAAGTTGCAGGACAAAATGTTCGAGGCGCTCGGCATCAGTCCGGAAGATCGAGAATTACAGTTCGGCCATTTACTGCGCGCTTTCCACCTCGGCGCGCCGCCGCATGGCGGCATTGCGCTCGGCCTCGATCGCCTGGTGATGCTGATCTGCGGCGAACAAAGCATCCGTGACGTAATGGCTTTCCCGAAAAACAATCGTGGCGTGGATTTGATGAGCAGTTCACCTTCCGAAGTCGATCCTCGACAGTTGAGGGACCTATCGCTCGAGCTGAGAAAAGACAAAAAGGTGTAGCGGCGACTGCGTCTTCGCGAATACATTCGGAGTATCAGCCGCAGCTTAAACGGAAGACGGCACAGGCCCCTTTACTATAAGCGGCCAGCGGAATCTCACTTGCCACACGCGTGTGCATTGCACCATTACGAAGTCCCGATGATCAGGGGGATCCCCACCGTACCGCGGAATGCGGTGTGGCGAACCGTGGCAGTAATAACCATTAGCTGATCGGCAGTTGCAGCCGTATGCTAGTTGCGTAAGAATCGCAGCGTCAATCGATCGCGCAGGTGTGCGGCCCCTTTCTCTCTGCACAAAAACCGCATCATGGTCCTATCGCCGCTCATAAAGATGGGCTCAAAAATTGCCCGAGAACTTATCGGGCGACACTGCCGTCTTAGGGATAACTTTCGTGGATGCTTATATCACGCGCCTCGGTACAAATTGCTCAGACACGAGCGCACGCGTCAATCCAATCCGGCGCCAGCGCAAACAAACGGAGAATTAACATGGAACCAACATTGACTCAGAACTGCGCGCTTTACTACGCGCAACATAAAACTTCAAAAGCTCGTGCGGCGCTTTTCAAGAAGTTTCGCGCTGCGGCCCGCAAGCAGAGGCCGGTGGTTCGGCGGCGGCTGATCTTAGGCGATCTATTCATCGTGCCACGACTTCATCGGGACAACGGGCGCTGAGCCGCTTCATTGATTGCCATCGTGGATTCCCTGATTTTCGCAAGTTCACAAAAGGAAGAAAATGATTCTGCCGCGGAGCGACGGTGGGAAAACGAGGGGGGAAATTCAGGACAGCTTCAACAGTTACCCTGTGATGATCGGAAGGAAGACGCCACAACCGGTCCGGCGCAAGGCGCGTTGAAGGCATTCTGCTACCAAGGTTGACGGCACATGCACCTAATCCAATTCCGCAAAATAATGCGAGATGCTGAGGTCGCGTATGCAATTCATCCTATTGTGCGGAAGTACCTCCTGACTGTGGAAGACACGACTAAAGCCCTAATCGCATGCGGCGTGCCGAGGGCTGCTAACGTAGCTCAGATTGCGAGCGCCCTGAAGTGACTGCGGATATTTTAACAGAGCGCAAGAGTCTCTCTAGAGGAGACGGCGCTCCGACTGTCGAAGCTGCAATCTCCGTCGATAACCCGGTGTCGAAAAATAATTGGCGCCAATGAGACGCTCAAAAAGAAACGGCCTGATCCGCAACGCCCGTGGACGGGGCGCGATTTCTGCGACTTCGCAGAGCGCAAGGGTGCAACCGGGCGCAGCCCGATCCTCTGATCAGGAAGTGATGCTGCATCTGTCGCGTTCTCAGATTTTCAAAGATTACGAACGGGCTTTTAGCGAAGCGATGGGTTTACCGCTTAGTATTCGAGCACACAATTCATGGTCCCCTGCACACCATGGCAAAACGGATCACGATTCATTCGCCGCGATTCTGGCTCGTTTCAATCAGGCCCGCGCCGCATGCCTAAGGGCCCAAACCGATGCCTCCCAGGAACCGACCTCAACGACGCGCACCGTCACTTGGTTTGCGGGACTCTCAGAAAGCGCAGTGCCAGTGTATGTGGGTGACCACATTCTCGGTTTTCTCGAGACGGGCGAAGTAATGCTCAAGAATCCGACAAAGAAACACTTCGCGAGCATCACTCGGCAGCTCCGTGCGTGGGGCTACAAAACGAATTGGAAGCAACTTGAGCGGGCCTATTTTCGGTCGTGCGTTTTATCGCCCGTCCGCTACCGCGCCATGTTGCGGCTCCTGAGTCTTTTTGCGCAACACCTTTCGATCTTGTCGAATCAACTAGTCGTACGGCGCGAAAAGGATGAATCCAGAAATATGACGCGAGCGCGACAATTTATCGAGGAGCATCAAGCAGAGCCGCTGTCGCTCGGGCGGATCGCCCAAGTGGCTCATATCAGCCGGCATTACTTTTGCAAGATGTTCAAGAAAGCGACCAGGATGAATTTCATCGATTACCTCTCGAGAGTTCGAGTGGAGAAATCGAAGGCGCTTTTGCTCAATCCCAACTCGCGAATTAGCGAAGTTGCGTTCGCATGCGGATTTCAATCCATGACGAATTTCAATCGCGAGTTTAAGCGAATCGTAGGTCGTTCTCCCACGCAATTTCGCGAAGCCCTTCCGAAGCTGCGACGCTCGGTGTAGGGCGATTTCAGGTCTTAATCAGCGGCGGCGGGATATCTTCCGTTATACCGGTGTCAACGCCGCGCCTCAGTTTGCTGTGGCGCACACTATAGGCGAAATAAATCGAGAGCCCGATCGTAAGCCAGATAAAGAAGCGGCCCCACGTCTCGAGCGGCAAGCTTAGCATCAGCGCGAAGCAGAAGACCACACCGAGAAGCGGAAAGACCGGCACGAAGGGAACACGAAACGGACGCGGGCGTTCTCGATTCGTTCGGCGCAGCACGATTACGCCGAGGCAAACGAGCACGAAGGCAAAAAGCGTGCCGATGTTCGTAAGATCAGCAAGCGACCCGATATCTGTAAACATCGCGACGCCACCGACGGCGACTCCAGTCCAGATGGTTGGGATGTGCGGCGTGCGAAACCGGGGGTGAATTTTTGCGAAATATTGCGGCAGCAGCCCGTCGCGTGCCATGACCATGAAAATGCGTGGTTGGGCGAGTTGGAAAACGAGCAACACTGAAGTAATACCAGCGAGCGCGCCCGCACTGATGAGCGCCGTGGCCCAGGGTCGGTCAGCGAATGCGGTCGCGACTGCTGCAGGATCGCCGAGATAAATAGTATACTTTCGCATCCCGGTGATGATCCCCGCCATCAAAACGTAGAGCACTGTGCAAATAATAAGGCTGGCGATGATTCCGATCGGCATGTCGCGCTGAGGATTTTTTGTTTCCTCCGCAGTCGTTGAGACGGCGTCGAATCCAATGAAGGCGAAAAACACGATTGCCGCCCCGCTCATCACGCCGCCCATCCCGGTCGGCATAAACGGATGCCAATTGGTCGGGTGAACCAGGAATGCGCCAAACGCAATCACAAACATGACGACGGCGATCTTGATGATGACGATCGTCGTGTTCGTTCGCGCGCTCTCACGAATTCCGTAGACCAGAAGCGCCGTCACTGCGGCGACAATGAGAAGTGCCGGAAGAGTCAGTGCGATTGCGTGGCCTGCAATGGTTGGAAGCGTAGTCGACGAATAGTTTGCGAGTGTGTCGCCGCCCAGCGCGATAATGCCCGTCGCTGTTGTGTGATCGCTCACCAGCCAAAGCGGAAATTTCAGATTGAAGAGACTGCCGCACAGTCTAACGAAATAACCGGACCAGCCGACCGCGACCGCCATATTGCCAACTGCGTATTCGAGAATCAGGTCCCAGCCGATAGTCCACGCGATGATCTCACCCAGCGTCGCATACGAATACGTGTAGGCCGAGCCCGAGACCGGAATCATCGCGGCGAGTTCGGCGTAACAAAGCGCTGCGAATCCGCACGCGATCCCGGCCACGACAAATGAAAGCATAACAGCCGGTCCTGCGCCCGGCCGCCCAAAAACCAAAGGCGCATGCGTTGTCCACGACTGAACGAAATTCAACACCGGCGTTTTCCAAATTGACCCGACTGCGTGTGCTTGTTCTCCTGCCGCTGCCGTTCCCGCCAGCGCGAAGATTCCAGTCCCAATAATCGCGCCAATGCCGATGCAGGTAAGATCGAATGCCGAGAGAGCACGCTTTAATTGGCGCTCGGGCGCCGCCGCCTCTGCCATCAGGTGCTCCGGGCTTTTCTTCCTGAAAAGATTAAGGGCCATTGCTTCTTACTGGTTAGAAATCCGATTCAAACATTGGATGCGGCAGAGCGGTGAGTGGATCAGTTTCGGATCTTTCTTTTCGGAAAGTCTACTGGGAGCACGTAACGAACTGATAGCCGCAAATGCCGTGACGATTTTCATCGTAGAATCGCTTCTTAAAGCTGTGCATGATTGCATTGAGCGTGCGCAAATCGCTCGCCCGATCATTTTTCGAACACCCGAATCAGCGTGATGATCAGGCTGAGCTTTGCCAACTCAAGAAATTTTGTTTATCGTCCGAACAAGGCCATGTTTTTCGACAATTTACCGCTGGAAATGACGTGCCCTAAATGTGGCAAGCAGATCAATGAGACCGTCAAATGGCTCAAGGCGGAGAGTCGGAAATGTCCCTTTTGCAACACGCTCATCGACACGACAGAGTTTCGACGTGGAATTGATGAGGCTACAAATCGCACTCATGAAATGCTTCGGAATCTTCAGGAAAGTCTGAAGAGCGTTAAGATAAAGATCAAACTCTAATCAACACCTCAACTGTCACCGCACCCGTTGTTCGTCCAGTGAGAGAGGCCGCGCAGTTTGGCGAGGCGTGACTCATACGGGTCACAGGTCGGACAATTTCCGTTCGGCTCGACCCAGTTGGGATGTTGGGCGTCGTTGGCTACCGACCCGATCCGGGATTCGCAAGACAAGAAACGGTGAGTCTTTCGGAAAATACGCCCAGACGGTACTCACTGATCATGGAAATTACAGAGGTCCTTCGGACAAGGCAGAATAGAAAGATTACGTCATGAGAAAATTGACCCCGACCCTTACACAAAGTGGGCTGCTGGCCGTGTTGCTGCAACGCCAGCGCTACAAATTAAGCCAGTTTGCCTTGCGTTGTGCACAACGCAGGCACATGCGTGCCGCCCTTTGGAGTACGTTCACCTGGCCGTGGCGAGCGCCTACGGCACCCGTGCCCGTACGACATTCGCGCCGCGCACTTCGTCGGATGACCGCCCGCGCCGATCTTAAATCTTTTACCGATGCCGATTGCCATGTCTCATCCAATCCACACGTACACCGAACTCCAGCACCGGATTCACGACGATCTGCGCATCCAACATCCCGAATGGGTCAAGCCAAATGGCGAATCCCCCATGTGCGATTCGTACGAGACGTGTCTCACGAAAATGCTCGACACTTTGACGCGAAGGGGATTCAACAGACCGATCGTTCCTCCTCATCGCGCACTGCAACCGGCAGTAACTGGGAGCTAAAGACTTATGGATTACGTTTTAAAGCTAGCTGAAGCTATTCTTATTCTGTCTGGGAATAACCTGTTTACGAGGCTCGGGCTTTCGTAGTTGCGCGAAGTAAATGACCGGTGACACATTACCTTGGTGATTCAGTTAGGTTTATTGCGCTGAGCTCTAGAAAACAAATCACTAGGACACACGGTAAGTTCGTTTTTTTTAGCTACTATCATTCTCGCTCCTTGGTTTTATAGTCTGCGACAGGTCGAGATTGGAGTCGGGGATTCTTCCCATGCATTCTGTCGTACCCCGTTTACCATGCGAGTGAAGCGCGTGGGCGAGTTTTAGGGCGCAAGCACTGCAAATTGCCGGCGAGCCGACCTGTTTTTTCCTAGAACGGGCTTCGCGCAGATTCTATCTTCCGGCAAGTCCGGAACACCACCGTGCAAGTCTGGGCAGTTAGAGAAGGATTTGGGATTGGAAGCGAGTTCTCTCAGACATGCTGCGCGGCAAATAATTTTCGAGATCATGAGGTTTTTTCTTACTTAGTTCAAAAGAGCTGGCGACTAAGTTAACCGCCTTACACCGGGCCGGGCAAACGCGCGGACCGTTCCGCACGCTCACCGTCAGTGTTGGAGCATTAAGCCACCTTAATTTGTATAGCTTTTGACTTTGCTACCGGTGTCGTCGGGAGGTGCACTTTTAGCACTCCGTCGCGGAACTCCGCCGTGACTTTCGTACTGTCGGCATCCTCCGGCAGCGTGAAGCTGCGTCGGAAAGTGCCAAAGGATCGCTCGATGCGATGGAATTTCTTTTTGAGATCTTCCTTCTGGCTTTTGCGTTCTCCGGAAACGCTAAGAATGCCGTCTTCGACTGTTACCCTAACGTCATCCTTTTTCATCTCAGGAAGGTCAGCTTTAAGAAGATACCCTTGATCATCCTCACTGATATCAACCTCCGGTGACCAATCTGCGACCGCCAGGCTGTGGATCTCGCCACTGCCCATTCTGTTGGGAAAGTCGCCCAAGAAGAATCGCTGTAAGCGATTTTGCGCTTCGTCCATCTCTCTCAGCGGATTCCATGTTGTTACTTTATTCAATGTATTCATTTATTTTACCTTTCTGGATTGAGTGAAAGCCGTGTTGGTACATCGCGCTAACCGCTTATTGTCAGAGTCGACCCTGATTTTGTGCAACGTCACAAATTCGGACCTTGCAAATGGTATGGCTGGCGGTACGAGTGCAGGGCATGGACGTAAACAAAATCGAACATCATTTAGAGTTCTACAACGAAAGCGGCCAGCAACTCGAACATTACGGCAATATGGCAAACGCATTTATTCCGCCGCGCAAAGGTGAACGCGTTATTTTGGGCACACGGAAGTTGGCGCTAGATGTGACTCGCGTTGATCATGAATTTGTTGAATATGGCGATTTCAGAATCGGGCACGTTATAAGGGTTCACGGCAACGAAATGCCTTGGTTCACAGCCCTAGGATCGTGACCAATCGGCACCAACACCTGGATTTGCTGCCCAGTTTTCCGCCTATTCGGGCCTTTTGCAGCGCACGAAAAGAATCGCGTGCTATGGGTTTGGGTGTTGTGTGTGTTGGCTCTCCTCTACAATCCGATTTCCCGAGTTTTGGGATCGCACCACTTGGATCGGCGTGAGTTGGTTCACGGCCGGAGCGATCATCATCGCCGCTGCGGTTTTCTGGCAGCGTAGTAGGAATTGTGACAGGACTGAATGAACAGAGCAGACATCAGCGACAAGTTCGTTCATTTCACGGACCCTCTGATAAGCTTGGGACTATGAGGAACATCCACAGGTGGGCACTTTTCTTCATAGCTGTAGGAATTGCCGTCTGGATGTCTGGCGTTTCTCCACAACTAGGCATTATCATATTTGCCATAGGTCTGGTTGGCTTGGTGATCGCGTGGGTTATACGCTAGTTTTCAAACTGTACCACTACCTGAAATTCTGATCGCTTGAAATCAAACAGCAAAATGAGTTCAATCGATTAGGGCTACGGACTTTCAGTCCGTGACTCGTGCCTGCAGTAGTCAAACTATTGAGCGCGCTTCGATTTGCGCTTGATTTTCGCACCACCAAATCCTGCCACAGTTTCGGTCCAACGGATGCTGCGGCCAACGTGCTCGACGATTTCCACGTAGGCTTTCAGAGGAGCGGACGGATTTTCGCCTTTCCACGCGACACAAGCTTCGGTCGCCACGGCCGGCGTGATTCGGCGAAACACGACATTTTTGTGCGGGAGTTTTGTTAGCTGCTCGGGGACAAGGGCGACACCCAAACCAGCGGAGATGGCGTGGATCATCGTTCGTTCAAGATCGACGTCCTGCAAAACTTTCGGCGTAAAGCCGGCGCGATGACAGGTTTTGCTCAACCATTCGCGATAGTAGGGATAGCTCGCTTCTGACATTCCGATGAAAAACATGGGCGCGAGAGCTTTCAGCGCGACCGTCGTTTTGCCCGCCAGCGGATTGTCTTTAGGCAAGGCGGCGACGGTTTTGTAAGACGCAATGGTTCGGAATTCCAATCCGCGCCGCGCAATTGGCTCGTGTAATCCAACGAAACCCAGATCGAGCTTGCCATGTTCAAGCGCGCGAAGTTGTTCACCGCACGACATGTCGAAGAGGTTAACCGAAACCGTGGGAAACAATTGACGGAACGAAGCGAGAGTCCTCGGCAGCAAATCGTAAAAGAGGTTGCTGACGTACCCGATATTGAGGGCACGAACCTCGCCACTGTGCAATCGCCGGACGGACTCGACCGTTTCGGCTGCGAGAGCAAGAAGGCGTTTGGCATCGGCGAGAAAGGAGCGGCCCTCGTCTGTCAGCGTGACCAGTTGCTTTGTGCGATTGAGAAGCAGGACGCCAAGCTCTTGCTCCAGATCCTTAACCTGCCGCGAAAGTGAAGGCTGCGCGGTGTGCAGCTTTTCGGCGGCTTTCGTGAAGTTGAGCGCTTCCGCAACGCTGACGAAGTAGCGCAGATGACGAAGTTCCATTGTGGTTAAGAAGCTGATCGTAAACCGGCTCTGCACGTTAATGCAAAGAAGGAATTACGAATTATGACAGACCGGTCGGCCACCAGGCAGACGGGCCATACTTGAAAAGTATAACGTGCTACCAAGAACGTATTGGCCGGGCAACGAGCGGAGGAGTAGCGCTTTGCTTTGCCATTTATGAACCGAAACGCTTCAGCTCTTTGGAAAGGAAACCTTCATGAGGGCGAAGGGACGTTAACCACCGAAAGCGGCGTTCTTTCTAAAACGCAATATTCTTTTCGGACGCGATTCGCGGAAGGCCGGGGCACCAATCCGGACGAACTAATCGCGGCTTCGTTAGGCGGGTGTTTTTCCATGGCCCTCTCCAATGAGCTTGGTCTTTGCGGTTTCCACCCGCAGCGCATTGAAACCACCGCAACCGCAACGCTGGAAGATTTAGCCGCGGGCTGGACGGTCACGCACATCCAGCTCGACGTCCGTGCGAACGTTCCGGACGCCTCTCAAGCGGGTTTCATGGATGCGGCGATCGCGGCGAAAACAAACTGTCCCATCTCCCGCCTGCTTAAAACAAATATCTCAATGACAGCGAGTCTCGACCGATGACATCAAACGCGTCGATTAGCCAGGCAAAGATGATGCCCGCCAGCGGCAGAGGAAATTCGCTAGAGCTCGCCCTGGAAGTATCGGAGCTTCGCTACCGCCGGTTATTCGAAACCGCGCGGGATGGCATCCTGATTCTCAACGCTAATACCGGCAAGATCATCGATGTAAATCCATTTCTCCTCGATCTGCTCGACTATCCGTTTGAAAGCATGATCGGCCTCAGGCTCTGGGAGATCGGCCTCTTCAAAGACATCGAAGCGAATCAGGCCGCTTTCGAAACGCTTCAAACAAATGAGTACATCCGGTACGAAAATCTGCCGCTCCGCACGAAAAGCGGGAAGGAAATCCAGGTCGAGTTTGTCAGTAATGTTTACTTTGTCGGATCGGGCAAGGTGATTCAATGCAACATCCGCGATATCAGCGCCCGGGCTGAATTGCAGGCGGCGTCCAAGATCCACGCCGATACACTCGAGCTCGCGTGCAGAGCAAGAGATGAAGCGATCGCTGTGCTCTCTCACGACCTGCGCACTCCGATGGGGGCCATCTCGTCAATGATCGACGTGCTCGAGCTGGGTCACGGTGAGCCCGGCACGCCCGACAAGAAAGATTTGCCGCCACTGTTTGATAAGTCCGCCTTGGCATTCATCCGCCGCAATATTCAAACTCTCGTGCATCTAGTCACGGAGTTGCTCGACTTCACCCATGTTGCCAACGGGACGTTGGCGCTGAAGCTCGAAAAGGTGGACGCGCACGAGGTTATCCGCTTCGCGCTCCGGAATCTCGAGAGCCAGAAGAAAGGGGCCGGGATTTGCATCGACCTCTCGTTACAGGCTCAGCATTGCCACATCCGAGGCGATTCGGGCAAACTCGAACAGGTTCTGTCGAATCTGATTGGCAACGCGGTGAAGTTCACACCAAAAGGCGGCAAGGTTTCGATCGACACGCGCAATGAAGAAAGCGGCAGGCTGGTCATCGAAGTGAGCGATACTGGGATTGGTATTCCGGCAAACGCACTTACGCGGATTTTTTCGCCGTTCGAGCAAGGAGATTCGTCCATTCATCGACGCTACGGCGGTCTCGGCCTCGGTCTTTCGATTGCGCATACTTTGACAAAAGCGCATGGCGGAACATTGGAGGCCGCAAGCGAAGGATTAGATAAGGGCGCGAAGTTTACCGCGCGTTTTAAAATAGACGGTTCGACCGCTGAAACCCGTGAGGATGAACGCCCCATCGCAGCAAAGGGAACCGGCGAACACTGGGCACAGACGTAAACCTCAGATTATGGAACCAACTATTACACAAAATGGCGCCCTGTTCGCTGTGCAACACAGACCGGAGAAAACAAATTATCGCCACCCTCATCACGGACCGATCGCAAGTCCCAATAAAACGATCTCCACGTTACGAACGTCTGTCGGCGAATTTGTCTTTCGCCAAACTCCGCTCGGCTGTCATCTCGAGCTCGTCGTCGGCAAGGGTCGTTGGCCACTCGGATTATATGGGACGAACGAAGCGGCTGTCCGCGCGCTGAAAAACGGCAGGACGGGTTTCCGCACGTGGGATGTGCTGGGACGCAAGACGGCTGCCAATCAAATCGGCACGCTGAGCCGCTGGAACAAAGGGGACCAGACACCATGAACGACAGTTCCTTTATCGCCAACGGAGGGAACTTCACGTTTCCCGATAAAGCGAACGTGCGGCCGGAGCGCCTGTTTTTCCGGTTGCCACTCGATCGCATCAATTGGTTAACCAGTTCCTTTCTCATTGGCACGCTGGCTCTCACATTGACCGCCGTCCCGCTCTATCTCTGGTTTTTCGGGCTTGATTGGTTTCAGGTCGTACTCTTCTTTGCGATGCTTGCCGCTTGCGGATTTAGCGTCTCGTTAGGTTATCATCGGCTTTTCTCGCACATTACCTTCCAGGCAAGCTGGCCGATCCGGCTTTTTACACTGATTTTTGGTGCCGCCGCGTTTGAAAATTCGGTTTTGATGTGGGCGAGTGAACATCGGCGTCATCATAAACATGTGGATCACGACGATGATCCGTACTGCATTTCGAAAGGTTTCTTTTTCGCGCATATCGGTTGGCTGCTTTTCAAGCTGAATACCGATCAGCCGTACGACAACGTAGCCGACCTGCAGAAAGACAAGCTAGTTTGCTGGCAAGATCGACGCGTCCAGTGGATCGCCGTACTGGTCAGTTTCGGCATCCCGGCCATCCTCGGCGCTCTGTGGAATGGATGGCAGGGAGCGCTCGGCGCTTTCTTGATCGCGGGGGTTGCGCGAATCGTTGTGCTGCAGCATTGCACATTTCTGATTAATAGTGCCTGTCACACGATCGGACGACAGCCGTATTCAACCAGGTGCAGCGCGCGCGACTCTTTCTTGCTGGCCCTTTTCACCATGGGCGAAGGCTATCACAACTACCACCACGAATTTCAGCACGACTACCGTAACGGAGTGAAGCCATGGCAATTTGACCCGACCAAGTGGCTTATCTGGACACTGTCGAAACTAAGACTTGTTCGAAATCTGCGCCGCGTTCCGGCAGATAAGATTCGCTCGGCGCAAGCACAAACCAGAAACGCGAGTTACAGCCATGCCCAAACACACACGCAAATATGACTTCGGTGGCAGGCCCTCGGTCGGAAAGCCGAAACGTGATACATCGCGCGTAGAGGACGTTTCTGCGAAGCAGCGCAAACAACATGCCCACAACGCTCCTGTCCGACGAGCTGCGAGCAAATTTCGCGAATGATCTCCGCAATGGAATGTCGTGATTCAATTCGTGTCCCCGTCACCCTCAATCCGGAGCGGCCAGAAAGGGACTCCAGCGAGACGAGCGCAGTTCGTATGAGAATCCCGGGACCAAATATGGAACCAACAGCCCAACAAAGCGCCGCGATTTATTTCAAGCGACATAAAGGCTCTAAACGTCGAGCTGCGCTATTCCGGCAGTTTCGCGCTTCACCCGCAAATCAGACCCACGATGTTAAGCAGCAGACGTCCGGCAACGCATACATCGCGCAAGGGCTTCGATCAGGACAACTGTGGCTGAGAGGGCTCAACGTTTAGCATGCGCGCCGCGATGCGAGACTTTAGCGCGGTTAGAAATACCGCTTCGCACACTGTAACGGGCAACCGAAGCACATCCCACTCCTCTGATAAGGAGGTCGTGCGACATCTGTCGCGGTCGCATATTTTCAAAGATTACCAACGGGCTTTCACCAAAGCCACGGGTTTGCCGCTTAATATCCGAGCGCACGATTCGTGGTCGCCGGCACACCATGGAAAAATCGACCAAGACTCCTTCGCCTCAATTCTGGCTCATTTTAACAAAGCTCGCGCCGCATGCCTAGGGCCCAAACCGATGCGTCCCAGAAACCGGGCTCGACAGTGCGTACCGTCACTTGGTTTGCTGGGCTTTCCGAAAGTGCAGTGCCGGTGTATGTGGGTGGCCACATTCTTGGTTTTCTCGAGACGGGCGAGGTGATGCTCAAGGACCCGACAAAGAAACACTTCGCCAGCGTTACCCGGCAGCTGCAGTCGTGGGGCTACAAGACGGATTGGAAGCAACTTGAGCAGGCTTATTTTCGGTCGTGCATCTTACAGCCGGATAAATATCACGCGATGTTGGGACTGTTAAATATCTTTGCGCAACAACTCTCGGCCTTGATCAATCAAATGATGCTGGAGAAGAACAATGGGGAGCCGTCTCTCGTGCAACGGGGGCGCAAGTTTATCAACGAGCACAAAACGGAGATGCTTTCCTTATCGAGCGTCGCCCAGGCGTCCGGCGCGAGCGTATTTCATTTTTGCAAGGTCTTTAAGAAATCGACCGGTTTGACATTTAGCGATTATGTGGCGCATGCTCGATTGGAAGGTGCCAAAACAGAGCTTTTGAATCCAAACCGGCGGATCGGCGAAGTCGCTTATGACGTCGGATTTCAATCACTCACGCAATTCAACCGCACGTTTAAGCGAATCGTCGGTTGCTCTCCCACGCAATTTCGTGAATCGCTTCCGAAACTGCGACACTCCGTGTAGCGCTGTTCCTCCGGTGGCAAAGGCCGAGCAGTTCGACGAGGCGTGACTCATATAAGTCGCAAGTGGGGCAATTGCCGTTCGGTTCGACCCAGTTGGGATGCTGGACGCGCAAGGCGTGGTGGATCTGTTGCTGAAGTTGGATGTAGGAGTCGATTTTCGTCAGACATGGCAAGAAATGCGCGGCAATTCGCAATTTGCGAAGAGAAATTATGTGCTTACTCCAGTACGCAACATCCAACACTATGAACAAGAATCCTCTGAACAAAGGCATTTTAACTGAGAACGCTAGCGGCATTGGGACGGTGACTCCGGAGATGGTAGAGGCTCGTGCGCGTGAATTAGCCGCGATCGCGGGTCGTGTTCCTTCACAACCGTCCGAGGTTGACTATGAACAGGCCAAACGTGAACTAACGGGCGAACCGGACATTGATATCGTAGATCAAGTCCTGGAATCGTTACCCGAATCGGAACGCTGGGATCCCGTGCGAGGCTCAATCGGGCATCACACGCCGGAGTCGTTTGGCGAAGACGAGGATAGCGAAGGGCGGAGCGAGAGTGCGCAGCTTGTCGAAGAAGGAATCAAAGAAGCCGAGCACGATCAGATGCTCCAAGCAGCTCGAGCAGCCCAGAAAAGGGACCAACGCGAACATTCTACGATGCAAGACGGGGATACAAGCGAGCGCTAATGAAGGCCAAAATAGTCGACGTCAGGGAGGTGACACCATAGTGGTAACTCGGACCGAAGGTGCTTGTGCTGTCGGGAAGCATGAACGTGCGTATGGCATCGAGGACGTGGGTCAATCGGTTTAGATGAGAAAGGGTCTTCAGCCAGCCCGGCATGAACTCGTCGTCGTTGTCCGGTCTTGCTGATGAAGGGGCCTTTAAGAAGAAGGAGATACAATATGATCCTACCAGTACAAATCACGTTTCGTAACATGCCACCCTCCGACGCGGTCGCGGCGCGAGTGCAGGAGGAAGCCGAAAAACTCGATGAATTTTACAAGGGCATCACAAGTTGCCGTGTGATCGTCGAGATCCCGCACCGCCATCACGCGTTGGGAGAACAGTTTCACGTCCGCATTGAGCTGGGCGTGCCAGGGGTTGAGATCGTCGTGCGGCACGAGCCGAGTCTGCACAGCGCCGTCCGACGCGGCGACGAAGAAGAATGGGAAAAGCACCTTGAAGCAAATCCACAACACAAGGACATCGACGTCGTGATCCGCGATGCCTTCAAGGCCGTACGACGACGGTTGCAGGACTACGCCCGCCGGCAGCGCGGGCAAGTGAAGGTTCACAACGCGATACCTCCTTTACGGAAGGATAAACGCCTTTCCTGACGGCCCCTATGATCGCCCCAGGAGTTGATACGATCGCACGCGCTGCTGTGGCATTTTGGGCCGGCGCTTTCGAGTTCAAGTATCTGGTCGCACGGTCTGGATAGATCAAAGCCGTCTTCAGAAAGGCTAAAGTTATGTTGCTAAGCCTCAGGCAGCTTTACGGAAAAAAGCTCGGCGCCTCTGACGGCGACATCGGCCATGTGAGAGACTTCTATTTTAATGATCAACAATGGGCTATCCGCTATGTTGTCGTGGACACAGGTTCATGGCTATCGGGTCGCTTGGTGCTGATTTCTCCCCATGTTTTTGAAAACCTGCATCAAGGCGGCGACTGCCTGCTCGTGAATCTGACTCGGCAACAGATTGAAAACAGTCCCGCGATTGAGTCGCACAAGCCAGTTTCGCTACAATACCTAGCATACTGGGACGGAGTCGAAACGTGGGGCGTGGGCGGTTTTCCCGAGGCTCCGCCGCCGCATCTTATGCCGAGTAAGCAGGCAAGCGACGATCTTCGTCTGCAAAGCACACAGGCTCTTAGCGGCTACCCCATCCAAACCAGCGACGGGGCGATCGGCCGCGTCATTGATTTTATCATCGACGACAAGAGTTGGGCGATTTGTCACCTGGTTGTGAAAACCGGCCATTGGTATTCCCGCAAGGAGATCGTGATTTCACCGAAGGATATCGACCGGATCAGTTATGAGGAATCCAAGGTATTTGTGAACGTGAGCAAGGAAGGCATCCTGGAAGCGCCGCAACACCATGTTTCTCCGCTCGGCGAGGCATATGGCGATACCCGGAATTTCGACTAATGCATTATAAAGAGCCGGGAAGCCCTCTACCAATCGCTACTTATCCGCGGCGGCTCACGCTGCGTGGGATTCCGTAGGGGTTTGCCAATGGCTTCAGTGTGCCAGTATTTTGATGTTGCACTATTGGTTTCTCTCCCACATTTGCGTGTTGTGGATAGCATTATAAAGCATCTAATGAATCATCCCAGGTGCGATACTGTCCACTCCAACAGCTTCGCGGCATCTTAAGTGGGAAAGACTTTGCTTCTTTTTTCTGTGCCTTAACACAGTAAATCTCAAAGCGTCCCAAGCGCATCTTTTCTTCCTTCACCCATTTTTCAATTGTCATAGTCACTTTGTAATTAGAATTTAAAATAGATTGATTTGACGTATTAAAGCCATCTGGGCGTATCGTGCTCACCGCTTATTGTCAGGCTCGACCCTGATCTTGCTCACGTTGATGAGGAGGCCCGGCTAAAAGCAGAGGCTTGGCGATTTCGCTAGATCGCGCTCGTGGGCGTAGAAGTCCGCGCGGTGCAGAGACAAGATGCATTGTTCCCACAATACGCGAAGCGCTAGCAATCTTACTTGCCACGGGAGCGGGGATCACGCATTATGAAGCCCCGATGATCAGAGCGAATTGTCGGGCGCGGTTTACCGCAGCCGATTTCGACTTCATTGTGCGCACCTTGGCGCGGTCGCAAACCGATCAAGTTTCTTTGGTCGATCTTTTGAGCGATATCGAGACGCGCGATTCCATTCTCGATCATCCGCGGCTGGTCGACGCCATTTTGAATCAATGCGGGCACCTGCGCATCTCGTCTCAGTTCTACTTTTACGTCCTCGCCCGGCACGTCCTGCAACAGGGTGGAATTGGCGACCGCAAGCTTTCGGATTATGTCGCCTCATTACTGGAAGCTTTTTCCCGCGCCAGCCGGTTGCAGATTTGCGATGAAAGTCACCATCTAGTCGAGCAATACATTTCCGACATGTTGATCGCGCTGAACCGCGCCACGCCGGAGCAGGCGTTCCTGCTTCGAGCGCACATTGGTAATTACTCACTTTTTATCAGCGGAATTTTTCACGAGAACACGCAGCGGCGCAGTCGCCGTGGCGGACCGGACATTCAATTCTATGAGGATGTCGGCCGGACGAACTATCAACTTGTTTCTTCCCATGCAGTGGCGCGGCGCTGCGAACTCGATGATGTGTTCGAAGGGCTGGCCGATCGGTTTCGCGACGTCCGACTCGCGCTGAATCAGCTTTCCGATCGATTGCTCAACCTGGACGAAGATGCGCGTCCTTCGATTTCGCGATGAACGAGACGCTTTTCAGCCAAATCCAGCGATTATTTGAACGAACTTACGCGCAGGTCGGGATCAATCTGGAAGAGTGCCTGATTGATCGGACGCGCTGCGCGCAATTATCGATGCTCGCCGGTAAATCAGCCCGGGAATTAAGCGAACTCGCGCGGACGTTTTTGCGACACGCCGACGACCAACTTTATGTCGGCATTTATTATTCGCGGTGGCTGATCGAACAACTCGAAGAACACGATCCCCGTGCGGGATTAGGTGACCGCAACATCCGATCGCTGATCATGTTTGTGGAAGAACTTAACCACGCGTTACACGCCGCGCTCCAGTTTAAAAGGGGAGTGCGCGACATCGCGTCGGAAGATTTTGTCCGGAATCTTGAGCTGCAGGCGCAGGTGGATACTTATCTGGTTCTTCTTCTGTTTGTGGCGTTTTTCCGAAAAACGCAACGGGTCTCGGCGACCGACCGCCGCTGGCTGCAGTTTCATCTTTTCGCGCGACAATGTCCCGAGGCTTATCATGATGCAAACCTGCGAGGTCGCTATCTCGAGACGAGCGAACTTGCAGCCAGCTACACGCGTTACCTCGATACTCTTAACGGTCTGCGGCGCCTGGATGAAATCCGGCGCTTTCATTCGCTTGATTACTGCGCGAAAAAGCAGCGTATTTTGGCGCTGACAAACTCAGGAACGACGGGTTCCAAGCCGTCGGCATAAAACGCGCCGGCCGAGGAGCCGTCACTCCTTGTTTTAGGTGCGGATCATGCGATTCGTTCGCTCATGAGAATTTATCCCAAAAGCCCGAAGGAAATGACCTGCGGCATGATGTATTTCCCGCGCATGCTGGACAAGATTCGGCTGCATCTGCGCGGTGAGTTGCACGAAGATTATCAGGAAAACTTCGGTGCGCTGAAAGCGGCAGACGGTGTGTGCTGCAATTTCCTGCGTGTGCATCATCGCGATCTGATTGAGCGCGTGAAGCAGGGCGGGACAGACGAAGAAATTCTGGAATGGTGTTTCGAAAAGGGTCGCCGATTAAACGAAGGCGATCTCTTTGTTTGGAACGGATTCGCATCGAAGCTTGGATGGCGCGATTCGATTACGCCGCGGCTCGAACAACGAAAAAAGGAGATGGGAATCGCCGACCGCAACGACATTGAGTGCATTCCAGACCTTATCGATTTCGACGAAGGCCGGTTCCCGGAGGCGAGCAAGACTTCGTGAGTTCATCGAACTCAGCTTGGCTGCGGGGATTCGGCGTCGCGATTTGTCTCAGCATGCTGGCCTTCACCGCTTGCCAGTATGAAGCTCCAATCACATCGGCTCCGACTCGCAAAGTGCAGGAACGACTGCTCGGCGACTGGACCTCGGCTGATGGCAAGGAAATACTTAAACTGCGAAGGCTCGAGGACAGCATCTACATCGTTTATTACGACGGTGATTTGTTCCGCGCTTATCACTCCGACCTTGGAGACACACCGTTCGCGAGTGTTCAGGACCTCAACTCGAACGATCGCAAGTATGCTTTCGTGGTTTGGAGAGTGTCAGATGACGGCAGCCATTTGAAGTTACGGAATGTCAGCGACAAAGTGATTCCGAAGGAAACTAAAGACTCCGCTGCGATCGTCGCGCTTCTGACGAAAAACGCCGGGAACCCTGAGCTGTTCGGCGAGGAAATCGAGTTTAGGAAAGAGAAATAGCTGCTCCGTTGTTGATCGGCGCTGGCGCATCGAATAAAGATGCTGTAGCGGGATTCGGCATGTCTGAGAATCGATTTCACTTCGCCTCGCTTTTCTCACTGTTATTGTTTGTCTGTGCTCAGCACGTGGTGGCCCAACAAACACCCAGTCCGGAGTCGAGTCGGAACGCATCGCCATCGCCGACTCCGGTTGTGTTTTCGCCGCAGACACTCGCAGAACTGAGACAGTTGCAAAAGGCAGCTCTGGACAGCGATTACGCTTATCGGCAGGTTGCGCATCTGGCGAATAACATCGGGCCGCGTCTAACTGGATCGGCGCAGGCGGCAAAAGCAGTTGAGTACGTCGCAGGCGCATTGAAATCGCTCGGCTGTACCGTGCAGCTGGAAAAAGTGATGGTGCCCCACTGGGTGCGCGGTGAAGAGACAGCAGCGCTGGTTCAATTTCCGGGACAGGCGCCAAACACGACGCAGAAGATTGTTCTGTGCGCCCTTGGCGGAAGCGTGCCGACACCTGCCGCAGGGGATTGAAGCTGAAGTAATCGTCGTCAAAAACTTTGATGAATTAAAGTCGCTGTCTCGAGACGAAGTCGCCGGCAAAATCGTGCTTTTCAACTATCCGTTCGACAAACAAATGGCCGCGCAAGGCCGTAGCTTCGAAGCTTACGGGGAAGCGGTTGTTTATCGCAGTCATGGCCCCAGCGCAGCCGCGAGAAAAGGCGCCGTTGCCTGCTTGATTCGCTCTGTTGGCGGCGCGGATTATCGGCTCCCGCACACCGGGGAAACAGATTACGCAAGTGACGCGCCAAAAATTCCAGCGGGAGCGGTGACCGCCGAAGATGCAGATTTAATTGCCGATCTGATCCGGCAGGGACCGGTGAAGATGAAATTGATTTTGACGCCGCAAACTCTGCCGGACGTCGAAAGCGCGAACGTAATCGCCGACATCAAAGGCAGCGAACATCCCGAACAAGTCATCGTCGTCTCGGGTCATCTGGACTCGTGGGATCTGGGCACTGGGGCGATCGATGATGGCGCCGGTGTCGCAGTTTCGATGGAAACGGCGAATCTAATCCAAAAACTTCACCTTAAACCGAAGCGAACGATCCGAGTTATTGCGTGGATGAACGAAGAGAATGGTGAGGCCGGATCAAAGCAGTATGCAAAGGATCACGAAAAAGAGAGGTCAAATCACTTCGCAGCGATGGAGACAGACGAAGGTGCCGGTCATCCGATTGGCGTCAACATCAAGGCAATCCCGGAGGTGAAAAAAATGTTCGCACCGGTCGCTGTGATTTTGCAGGAATCAGGAGCGGGCGTTCTCGATTTGGTAGAACATTGCGGTGCCGATATTGAGCCGCTCGAGAAAGCCGGCGTGCCGGCTTTCAGTCCGATTCAGGACAGCCGTTTCTACTTCAACTACCATCACACTGCCGCGGATACGCTGGATAAAATTGTGCCGAAAGAATTGGCGGAAAATTCCGCTGTCGTCGCGGTGGTTGCGTATGCGCTGGCAAACATGGAAGTCGCTTTGCCTCGGTAAGTTGTAGCCGCCTCGCTGTGTCGAGACGCTGAGGGCCTTGTGCTACCGCACCCGGCACGGCGACACAGCGCCGTAACTACAATCTCTTCGCGCAATGCCGCCTAGGTTCGCTTCAAATTGCGGAACTCATTTAGCGCAAAATTAGCTGCGCGTCGGCCGCGATTACGCAAAAATCTCCACGCTCCGGCATCGACGAAATAAGTGAGCAGAATGCTGTCGCGTGTATTCACCTCCGCCCCCACCGGGTCGGCCGAGTGCCATGTGTTATCGGCCACGGCAAACGCGTAGCCCGAATTGGGCGAAAATGGCATCTGCGCCTTTTTCGGTTTCCGTCCATTCGGGAGCACTTCGTGAAAGATCGTGCCGATGTGGGGTGTGGAATTGTCCGGCGGCAGATAAAACTGCACAGTGATTCCTTTCCACAGGCTGTCGGTGTGCTTGAAAATACGATAGCCGGGGATATCGCGAGTCAGAATCGGTACCGGATACATGTTCACCTTTGCGAAATTTTCTCCGAAGCGGCCTTTCAACCCCGGCGCCAACCGTTGGACGAAAGCGGATTGCAACTCCCTGGAACGCAGCACGCGACCGGTTGCATCCCAAACTGCGCGTTTTTTCGGCGGTAAATGGCGAACGTATTCAGGGAAAAGATCGATCTTCGCGCGGGTGGGTTTTCCATCAGCCCTGCTGCTACCCATCTTGCTTTTGCCGGACATGGCCCGGTAATCCTCGGCTACCGGCATCGCTTCGACCATCTGCGCGTAAAAGTCATCCGGAAAAATGCGGTCGAATTGCAAGTGATGGAAAGGTGCATCATCGGAGTGGGCCGTTTGGACGGAGTCCACGACGAATTGAATCAAGTTTTGAAGTGACTCTGATTTTTCCATTGAGTGGGTCTGGCGAGCCTAATTTAGAAATGGTACTCTGTTGTGCAATGAATAAGCAAGGAGCGACGGTCTCCAGGCCGGCGTCGTACCCGTGGTAGCAATAAACCAAAAGCGTTCGCTTCTCTCACGCATCGGTCGCTGGACAGCGGAACTGATCCTCGTGTTTGTAGGCGTTTACGCAGCGTTCTGGTTGAACAACTATCAACAGCACCGTCAGGAAGCAGAACGGCGCGACCAGATTCTAGCTTCGCTTGAGCAGCAATTGCGCGAAGGCATCGAAAGCGGAAAAATTAACCGCGCGAAACAGGAACAGAAAGCCGCGGAGTTTCGGCGTGCGCTCGACGCAGATGAAATGCCGCCACTACAGCCGTTTGTTTTCATCACCGATTACAGTCCAACCGACTGGGCTACGATGCTGCAATCCGGAGGCGTCCAACTGCTAGATGTGCAGACGCTCATGGCCGTGCGTAACGATGAATCAGTGATCCGGTGGGGATTGAGCCGCATGGCGTGGTATCAAAAACTAAGTGACGAACTCATCGTGCCGAACCTCGATCAGGATATTTCTTTCTTTTACGATCCGGCCACGAAGAAACTGCAAAAGCGGTTCGAGATTTATCCCGAAGCGCTCGAAGCAAATGTGCAATTTGCCAACGAGCTTGAACGAACGCACACCGAGTTGCTCAAACGAATCCATGCCGAACGACAGCAAAACCGTTAACACGCCACGTCATCATGTCATTCTGATCCCGCAGTCGCGGGAGAAGAAGCTCGGATCATTTCTGGACCACTCTTCATGGAAGTAAATCAGAGATGTTTGAAAGCATGGCCCCATGCTTCGCCGCGTATAAGCCATCCCTTTGGGTGGCGGAACTCATGTCGTTTACGCGGCTTCGCATTTCGTTGCAGCGCTTCGCTCAACATGACAGGCTCGTCTCGAGATGAGGTCTAACATGAATCCCATAGTCCGAATGTTCGTAATTCTCTTATCTGTCTTGACCGCGAGTATCGTGTCTTCTGCGGATTATCCCGCGCCGACCGAAGGCGATTTCACGATTCGCGACTTCAAATTTGCTTCAGGCGAAACATTGCCAGAGTTGCGCCTCCATTATCGAACGCTCGGGAAACCGGAGAAGGATGCGCATGGCAAAACGACCAATGCGGTTCTGATCATGCACGGGACAACCGGCAGCGGTGCCCAATTTATTCGTCCCGAATTTGCCGGCGAACTGTTTGGAAAAGATCAGCCGCTAGATGCGACGAGATACTTCATCGTGTTGCCGGACGGGATCGGTCACGGCAAATCGAGCAAGCCGAGCGACGGCATGCACGCAAAATTCCCGCATTACGGTTACCTCGACATGGTCGAGGCGGATTACCGTTTACTGACCGAGGGACTCGGAGTGAATCACGCCCGTCTCGTCATGGGCACCTCGATGGGCGGAATGCACACATGGCTGTGGGGCGAGTTGCATCCCGATTTCATGGACGCGCTTATGCCACTGGCCTCTTTGCCCACTCAAATTTCGGGACGCAACCGGGCATGGCGCCGCATCGTGATCGATGCCATCCGTAATGATCCTGCATGGAACGGCGGCGAATATAAAACCCAGCCGCCGAGCCTCCACACTGCGGCGGAAATGCTCTGGTTCATGAGCAGCAACCCAGTGCTACGGCAAAAGGAAGCATCGACGCTCGCCAAAACGGATGAGGTTCTCGACAAATTCGTGGCGCAAATCGTCAAAGCCGACGATGCGAACGATGTCCTCTACGCGGTCGAAGCTTCACACGATTACGATCCCGGCCCGAACCTTGAGAAAATTCGCGCACTGCTTCTCGCCATCAATTCCGCCGATGACCTCATCAATCCGCCCGAGCTCGGAGTCCTCGAGCGCGAGATAAAGCGCGTCCCTCACGGCCGCGCGATAGTGATTCCAATGAGCGACAAAACGCGTGGCCACGGCAGCCACACAATCGCAGCTTTATGGAAAGATGAGTTGGTGCAACTGCTCATGGAGACCAAACAAAATTAGTAGCGAATCAGACGCGATGGCACTGGCGACACGCCAATAGCGATCAACAAGGACCGGCGCTCACGGAGTGACGCGCCCTACCAAGCAGAACATCGCGTGCTGTTAGGGCGGGCAGCCCACTGCACGCCCACGGAGTGCGACGATCAAGAGTCAAGGCGTACCTTCTTTCCCTCCACATCTGCAGCCTGCTAAGATCACATCGATGTCTGCGTCGGATTTGCTCTCCATTAGCCAGATTTCGAAGTAGCTTAAGGTGAATTGTTCGCAGGCGTTAACTGTTTGATTGCCTGCTGGCAATCAAACGTGCGCTTGGCAAATTTTTGCGGCTGATCCGCGTCTGCTGGCGGCAAGGTGCCGTGATCGCGAAGATTGGAAAAAATATCCCCCGCTTTCTTATAGGTCTCGCGCGCGCCGGACCAGGCGCGAATTCGTTCTGCGGCCGGCGCGCTTCTATCCGCGCCGGAGCGCGCGAAGGCGTCGCCGAGCTTTTCCTGGTAAACCGCAAGGTTTCGTGAATAGATGACGTTAGTTGGATCGGCGGTTAATAGCGTGGTCAGAATGGTAATCCCTTTTCGCGCCTCTTCCACGGCCCGCACAGGATCGCCCTTTGCGGTCAACGCTTCGGCAACATCGACGTGCGCACCAGCGAGATCAAAACTCGCCTGCGCGTTTTGCGGATCAGCGGCGGAGAATTTCTCTCGAATCGCGAGTGCTTTCTGCCGGCTATCGAGCGCGGCGGCATAGTCACCACCGGCCATGAGCACGCCACCGAGTTGGTAGTAACCCCAGCCCACTTCGCGACGCGCACGACCGTTATTCGGATCGGCGGCGGCGAGCGACTCGAGCGTAGCCACTCCTCGCCGGATGGCTGCGATCGCCTCGGGTTGATGTGGGTCGGAAGCGCCGCCTAGCTTCATCAAGATAAGCGCGAGACCGCGCCGCAGTTTTAGGTCGGAGTCATTCCGGCGCACTAACTCTTCGCGAATGGCGCGAGACTTTTGGTAATTGGTTATTATCTCCGCGTTGGCGTTCGCCGCCCGGCCGAGGCCATCGGCCAGTGTCTCATAGGCGCGGGCGAGTTCGTCTTGAACGGCTGGATTAGCTGGATTGTTAGTGGCAAGCTGGATAAAGATTTGCAAGGAGTGGCGGTACTCCCGAATCGTTCCGGGAGTATCGCCTTTTAGTTCCATAATGTCGCCCAGGCCGCGATAGCTGCGGCCCAGATCCATTTGCGTATCAGTCGTGGCAGCGGATGGGCTGAGGCTCTCCCGGATATGCACCGCTTTGTTATAACTTGTCAGGGCGCCATCCGTATCGCCGATGTTGGCGGAGTATGGATTTCCCTGGATATCGCCAATTTTCTCATACGCTGTCGCCAGCTCGCGCTGCAATGCCGAATTGCCACTAGCGTCATGGGCAAGACTATCGAGATATTCTAAAGCACGACTCACAATTAGGCGGCGTGTTGGTGTGGAGCCGGCCAGGTCTTTCACCGAATCGTGAATCTCAAACATCAGGGAATCGGCCAGTCTGCGCACTTGTTCGAAGTGCCGCTCGGCCAGGATGCGCTGTTGGTTGGCGCGATGCGCTTCCCATGTGGCTACGATAGTCGCACCGATAAGAAGGAGAGCTACAGATGCCGCCATAGTCAAACCAATCTTGTGGCGGCCGACGAACTTCGATGTCCGATACGCGAATGTGTCCTTCCGCGCGATAACTGGCAGCCCTTCCAGGTAGCGACGGATATCTTCGGAGAATTGTCCGACCGAAGAGTAACGGCGTTCCGGTTCAGTCTTTAAGGCTTTGCCGACAATGTTATCGAGATCGGCGTCCAGTTTTTGTAACTCGGCTTCGCCATCTTTTCGGACACCCGGTTTTTGGCCGGCTAGCAATTCGTAGAGGACAACGCCAAGGCTGTAAATGTCACTGGCTGTCGTCATGCGCTCGCCGCGCCGTTGTTCAGGGCTGGCATAATTGGGAGTCATCGCGCGGGTTGTTATTACTGTTTTGTTATCTGTCTCAGCCGTTTCTGGGTCTAGCAATCGCGCAATGCCGAAATCCAGGAGCTTAGGTTCCCCTTCTGCCGTTACCCGGATATTGGCCGGCTTGAGATCGCGATGGATCACAAGGTTTTGATGCGCATAGGAAACAGCCGCGCAAACCTTACGAAAGAGACCTACCCGCTCTCGCATGTTCAACCCATGCTGCGCCGAATAGGCCTCAAGCGGAATTCCCTCCACATATTCCATGACGAAATAGGGCAGGCCGTTCTTAGTAACCGCGCCGCCATAAAGCCTGGCAATATTAGGATGGTTGAGGGCCGCGAGGATGCGCTCTTCCTGCCGGAAATGCCTGACGAATTCCTTGGTCCCGAAACCTTGCTTGATCAGTTTGATCGCAACCTGACGGCCAAAATGCGTATCGTCAGCCAGATAAACTTCGCCCATGCCGCCTTCGCCGAGCAGAGAAATGATTCGGTAGTCCCCCAGCATTTCGCCGGTACGTAGCTCGCCGATGGTAGCTTCGTCGCGCAATAGCTCCGCTCCAAACTCGGCGGCCGGCGCGGACATTAGCCTAGCGGCGCGCTCCTCCTCTTGCAGAAGCGCTTCTACTTCCGCGCGCAGTTCCAGGTCGTCGCCGCAGGCTTGCGCGAGAAAGGTGGTACGTTGCGCGCCCTCCAGTTCAAAAGCGTGCTCGACCAATTCCGCCAGCTGTTCTCTCTGCTCGGGCTGCATCTTAGAGGATGTCTAAAAATGGAGTTCGTTTGTCCAAAGATTATGCAGATTTACACAGATCTTTCCTGATGGAGATTCTTTCTTCAATCTGTGCTGCAACGAACGTGAAGCAACGGTCAGGCTTTCAAATCTACGTAATCTGTGGATGCCCTTATTCCTGCTTTGCAATTATCAGGCGACATCGTTGAAGCAGGCGAGTCTAGTGCCTTTCAAGCGGACTGATGCTGGCGGCAGAGCTTGCCTGCACGGCAAAGCGTGCAGCCTCGGCGGGCTTGTTCCATGCCGTATACATCTCGTGCAACCGCCGGGCCGCCGCCACAGTTATCGGATCGTGTTCGCCCAGGTGCTTTTTCGAGGCGGCGTAGCCGACCAAGAGTAAGGGTTCGGCATCCGCGTAGCGTTTCTGGTCAAGCAGGCACTCGCCGAGCGCGGCGGAAACGTTCTCGGGCAAAGCAGTGCCTTCGAGGTGATTGTTTTTTGCCAACACCAGACTTTCGCGCAATAGCGGCTCAGCCTCGACCGCTTTTCCGTTCCGCGTCATTGCCAGGGCGAGCGTCACTGTTCCGCCCACGTAGTCCTGCTCTCCTCTCGGGACCAGTGAAGAACGGGCGATAGCCTGCGACGCGCCCAATTCCGCTTCCGCTTTCGGGTAATCTCCGCGCTGGAAATGCAGCCAGCCCAGGCAGCCTACGTCAAGGGCGTAAGCGATGCTTTGTTCCCCCACCGTGCCGCGATAGAGCTTCTGCGCCTCCAGAAGAATGCCTTCCGGCTCATCGAGCTTTCCCTGCAGGATCAGATCATAGGCGAGGGCCGTTAAGACCGAGGCAAACAAAGGAGTCTGCGCATGGAGTCGCCGGAAGATGGCGATGGCTTGACGGTACGGCTTCTCCGCGCCGGCATAATCTCGCTGTGTGATGAACAGACTCGCCGTCTCCACCAGCCCCTCCGCGTAAGCCGCGCTCTGTTCACCTTCCGCTTTGCGAATGAGCGAAAGAGACTCCGCCGCCATCAATTTGGCTTCATCGAGACGGTTCATCTGGCTTAAGGCTTTTCCCTCGTTCTTCAGAATCATCGGAAGTTGACGCTGCTGAGCAGGCGGTTGCCGCCGCTCCACCATGAGAGCCTGACGCAGCAGCGGTTCCGCTTCGTTGTAGCGTCGTTGCAACGCGACCAGCGTCGACCCGAGAGCCGCCTTAACGCGGGCGGTTACAAGGTTTTCTTCCCCATAGACCCGACGGTCGATCTCCAGCGCTGTGCGCAGATGGCTGATGGCCGGTTGTGCTTCTCGAAGTCCGGCATAAGCCTGGCCGATAGTTAAATGCGCCTGCGCCAGAAGCACCGGCTCCCCAGCCAGTTCATGATCGAGATTGGCGCTGGCTTGGTCGAGGACCTGAACGACCTTGAGGTCTCGGCCAGGGCCGGTATCAGGGTTGGCGCTTCCCAGCAGAGTTTGCAGGAAATCATCGAGGCGTTCGGCCTTGCGTTGCGCGACTCGTGCGTGGTCGCGCTCCTGCCGGGCGATGCGCGTCTGCCAGGAGGTAGTAATCAACCCGCCCAGCAGAGCCAGCAGGACGAGCGCGGCGGCAGCGACTCCGGCTTTGTTTCGCGTAACGAATTTGCTCGCGCGGTAAGTCATGGTGTCCTTGCGCGCGATGATCGGCAGTCCTTCCGAATAACGCCGAATATCCTCGGAGAATTGCCCGACCGAGGCATAACGACGTTCTGGTTCTGGCCGCAAGGCTTTGGCGACGATGTTATCGAGATCACCCCCGAGCTTCTTCACTTCAGCTTGGCCATCTTTCCGTAGATTTGGTTTCTCTCCCGTGAGCAATTCGCAAAGAAGAATGCCGAGGCTATAGGTGTCGCTCGCCGTGGTCATGCGGTCGCCGCGCTGCTGCTCCGGGCTTGCGTAGCCCGGCGTCATCACCCCCGCAGTCAGAATCGTTTGGTTATCGGTTTCCGCCGTCGCTGGATCGAGCAGACGCGCGATCCCGAAATCGAGCAGTTTCGGTTCGCCCTCTCGAGTTACTCGAATATTAGCCGGTTTAAGATCGCGGTGGAGAACCAGATTCTGGTGCGCATAAGAAACGGCTGCGCAAACCTTACGGAAGAGGCCTAGCCGCTCTCGCATGTTCAACCCATGCTGCGCCGAATAGGCCTCGAGCGGAATTCCCTCCACATATTCCATCACGAAATAGGGCAGGCCCTTCTGAGTAACAGCGCCGCCATAAAGCCTGGCAATGTTAGGATGGTTGAGCGCCGCGAGGATGCGCTCTTCCTGCCGGAAATGCCTGACGAACTCTTTGGTCCCGAAACCTTGCTTGATCAGTTTGATCGCAACCTGACGGCCAAAATGCGTATCGTCAGCCAGATAAACTTCGCCCATGCCGCCTTCGCCGAGCAGAGAAATGATTCGGTAGTCACCCAGCATTTCGCCGGTACGTAGCTCGCCGATGGTAGCTTCGTCGCGCAATAGCTCCGCTCCAAACTCGACGGCCGTCGTGGACATTAGCTTGGTGGCGCGCTCCTCCTCTTGCAGAAGCGCTTCTACTTCCGCGCGCAGTTCTAGATCGTCGCCGCAGGCTTGCGCGAGAAACGCGGCCCGTTCCGTGCCTTCCAGTTCGAAGGCGTGCTCGACCAATTCCGCCAGCTGTTCTCTCTGCTCGGGCTGCATCTTAGCGTAACTCGCGCGAGAGCCAGAGCCGGGCGAAATTCCAATCGCGCAAGACCGTCTTCTCCGAGACTTGCAGGACTTCGGAGATTTGCTTCGCCTCCATCCCGCCGAAGAATTTCAGCTCCACCACCTTGCTCTTGCGCGGATATATCTTGGTCAAATCTTCCAGCGCATCATCGAGCGCCAGCAATTCCACGGCGGAATCGCTGGCCAGCTCGCCGGCTTCCTCGAGCGACAATTTCTGTTGCTCCGGTCCGCCGCGCTTGGCCGCGTTATGCGCCCGTGCGTGCTGCATGAGAATTTGCCGCATAAGTCGCGCGGCGACGCCATAGAAATGCGCGCGATCCTTCCAGGTCACCTTCCTGTCATCGACTAAGTGGAGATACGCTTCATGTACGAGCGCTGTAGCCTGAAGGGTGTGATCGCCGCGTTCGCGCTGCAGGTAACGCGCGCGCCACGCGCCGCAGCTCTTCGTAAACGAGAGGCATTAACTTCGCGGCTGCCTCTTCGTCGTCGCCACTTTGCCAGTTCAGCAATAGCTCGGTGACATCTTCAGATGATTCCAAATTCGGGGGCATGATCCTTCGTTCCTTCCCCATAGACTGACACAGCGCGCCCCGAGCCGGTAGCAAAATCTTTTCAACTCGATGTCCGTTCTGGCGGCTTTTTTTCACATTGTCGGGTGAAAGCAAAACAAAAATGAAGAACTCCAACCACAACGCTATCCTCGTCAAGATCGCGGCTCGGGCCGCTCGTCATTTCACCGCCGCAGCGCTCCTGTTCGCAATCCTCGTCGCCCTCCCGCGGCTGGCCTGCGCACAAGCGGTCGAGACCACGCTGGCCAGCTTTGACAGCACCAATGGCCATTCTCCCACCCAAGGACTGCTCCTGGCCAGCGATGGCAACTTCTACGGAACCACGCCTGCTTACGGGGCCGATAATGGCACGATATTTCGGATCACGCCCACCGGCACACTGACCACGATCTATCGCTTCAGCGGCCTGGCCGACGAGAGCAACCCGCTGGCGGCACTGATCCAAGGCTCCGACGGCAATTTATACGGCACAACCGCCGGGGGTATATCTCCTCAATACGGCACGGTTTTCAAGTGCACGCTCGATGGAACCTTGACCACGCTCTTTGTCTTTACCTTCGACCCGACGACCCAAACCTGGCCCGACGGCAACGCCCCCGAGGCGGCGCTTGTGCAAGGACCGGATGGCAACTTCTATGGCACGACGGCGGGCGGCGGGAACACACATGGCGGCGCCAATCCCTATGGCACGATTTTCGAAATGTCACCCGCCGGCGCCCTGCTGCAGTCGGTTGCTGTGTATCAACTTATCGGCGAGCCCGGAGATCCGCAAGCGCCGCTTGTCCTTGGGACCGACGGCACCTTCTATAGCACGTCCTACAATGGCGGCGGCCCTGGCTCCGGCACGGTTTACCAGTTTAGCGCCGCGGGCGTGGTGACGACACTCCACAGCTTCAATGACACTCCCGACGGTAACGTGCCGAACGGCGGACTTGTCCTCGGCAGCGATGGTAACTTCTACGGCACCACCGAGTATGGCGGCACAAGTCACCTGGGCACCGCTTATCGGATATCCCCAGGGGGCACATACCAGGAGCTGGTTAGTTTTGATAACAGCAATGGCGCCCAGCCGTTCGGTCAAATGATCCAGGCCACCGATGGTAACTTCTACGGCACCACTTTAGGCGGAGGAAGCTACTTCCAGGGCACAGTGTTTCAGCTAACCCCCGCTGGTGTGCTGACGACGGTGTATAACTTTACCTTCACCGGATCCGGGGACACAGACGGAGCCCAACCCAAGGGGACGTTAGTTCAAGGTGCCGATAGACGGCTTTACGGCACGACTTCGAGCGGCGGCTTATACGGCCTGGGCACGGTCTTCGCCCTCGATCTGAATCTTCCAAACCCGCTCACGTTGCTAAGCGCAGCATCGGTGAAGGGTGGCTTCGCGATTGACCTGCCACTTACGGGGACACCGGGAATTGAGGATCGATGCGGCCGCGATGGCGCTGCGATCATCCTGACTTTCAATAACAACCTGACATCCGTCGGCGGCATAACATCCAGTTGTGGAAGGGTAGTCAGCGGTGTGATCGATAACACCAATCCTCATCAGTTCATTGTGAGCCTCAAGGAGCGCACATGCAATGCTGAAGACGTCACGATTAGTGTTACCGACGTGCACGACGATCAATCGAACACCCTCGCGTCTGCCTCGGTCACGATGGGTCTGCTGATGGGTGATGTCGACGGCGATGGGTCGGTGACCAAGGCTGACCTTGGCCTCGTTAAGGCCGATCTCGGGCAGACGACCGATGCGACGAACTTCCGCGAGGATGTCAACGTGGATGGTATTATCAACCAGTTGGACGTTAACGCTGTGAAACGCTACAGAGGGACCTTCCTGCCCTAACGATAGCTCCGACGCAAGAATCAACCAATGTCTATAAGTCAACAAAAATGAAAAATTCCAACCACAACACCTTCCTCACAGAGATCGCGGCCCGGGCCGCTCGTCATTTCACCGCCGCAGCGTTTCTGCTCGCGATCCTCGTCGTCCTTCCGCAGCTGGCCTGCGCGGGCGCGGTCGAGACCACGCTGGCCAGCTTTGACAGCACCAATGGCCATTCTCCCACCCAAGGACTGCTCCTGGCCAGCGATGGCAACTTCTACGGAACCACGCCTGCTTACGGGGCCGATAATGGCACGATATTTCGGATCACGCCCACCGGCACACTGACCACGATCTATCGCTTCAGCGGCCTGGCCGACGAGAGCAACCCGCTGGCGGCACTGATCCAAGGCTCCGACGGCAATTTATACGGCACAACCGCCGGGGGTATATCTCCTCAATACGGCACGGTTTTCAAGTGCACGCTCGATGGAACCTTGACCACGCTCTTTGTCTTTACCTTCGACCCGACGACCCAAACCTGGCCCGACGGCAACGCCCCCGAGGCGGCGCTTGTGCAAGGACCGGATGGCAACTTCTATGGCACGACGGCGGGCGGCGGGAACACACATGGCGGCGCCAATCCCTATGGCACGATTTTCGAAATGTCACCCGCCGGCGCCCTGCTGCAGTCGGTTGCTGTGTATCAACTTATCGGCGAGCCCGGAGATCCGCAAGCGCCGCTTGTCCTTGGGACCGACGGCACCTTCTATAGCACGTCCTACAATGGCGGCGGCCCTGGCTCCGGCACGGTTTACCAGTTTAGCGCCGCGGGCGTGGTGACGACACTCCACAGCTTCAATGACACTCCCGACGGTAACGTGCCGAACGGCGGACTTGTCCTCGGCAGCGATGGTAACTTCTACGGCACCACCGAGTATGGCGGCACAAGTCACCTGGGCACCGCTTATCGGATATCCCCAGGGGGCACATACCAGGAGCTGGTTAGTTTTGATAACAGCAATGGCGCCCAGCCGTTCGGTCAAATGATCCAGGCCACCGATGGTAACTTCTACGGGACGACTGTGGGCGGTGGCAGCCACCTCCAGGGCACCGTATTCCAACTTACCCTTACCGGTGTGCTGACGACGGTGTATAACTTCACCTACACCGGCTCTGGGGATACAGACGCAGCCCAACCCAAGGGGACATTAGTTCAAGGTGCCGACGGCCGACTCTACGGCACTTCTACCGCCGGCGGCTTATACAACATGGGCACGGTCTTCGCACTCGATCTGAGTGTTCCTACACCAACGCCTACACCTACACCCAGGCCTTCACCCACACCGAGGGTACGTCCCACGCCAAGGCCACGCCCGACGCCGCACCTGCGGCCTACTCTGTAACGACTCACAATAAATGAATACAAGAAAGCGGCCCAATGACTATGCATCCCCAGCACACATTCACGCCGTCGCCGCGGCGGCGCAGTTTTTGTTCATTGTTCCTCATTGCAGTCTCACAGGCTGCACCGAAGGAAACGGAACAAGGTCACTAGTCCGGGGGAATCAGAGGCCCGATCCTTTTGGCAGGTCTTTGCTCGGCAGTATTGAAAATTTGGCTTCCATGCCGCGTTCGATCCTTTGCTGTTTGATACTTGCCTTTTCGTTCTTGAAGCTCATGAGCAACTTTGTCAGGCCTTCATTCAGTCCCTTGTTTCCCGCCTCCCATTCCGACTTCGGCTTGAAGGTCACGCGAGGATAAATCCTGGTTAAATCCGGCGCAGCTTGTCCTTCTTTCTGAACTCTTTCAACGATCGGGACCAACTGATCGATGTCGCCAAAAGCATATCCATTAATGTACGGTCTCACCAATTGCTGGAAAGCATTCTGCGCCTGGACCAGTTCGAAGCCAGGATCACCCATGCTGCCCATCTTGTCCCGATCGATCAGAGTCGCAGGGAGACGGCCGCGATATTGAGCTGAATAAAACCAGTAAATCGACTCCTTTCTAAAACCCAGATCATAGAGGCGAATCGCGGCCACGTACGTCTCTGCGAAATTGAGAGTGCCCCACGACTTTTTCATTTTCGCGATCGTCGCGACAAACTCCGATTCGTCTTTGGCCGCCAAACCGCTGCTAAACGGGCCTACGTCGATAACAGAGCCTTTCGAGTTGTAATACGGCGTGATGTAAACCTCGATGTGAGCGGGGTCGGTGATGGTTTGTCCAGCAGCCGAACCGGCACAGACAAGCACGACGAGAATGGCAATGAGGTTGCGGTTCATTTCAGCCTAACGAACGCAAGCTCAACCATCGATTCAGCAGACGCAAGTGCAACGCATCACCAACTTCCAAAGAGAGTGTTGTTAACCTTCGGGAGTTTGATAGAGAGAAACGTGATGAAGTCTGTCTGGCGCAAACATCTGATCATTTCTCTGTCTCTCGGGCTGTTGGCCATTCCTGTCTACTTCCTCGATCGAGCGTTGCTCGGCGGAGGAGGCGTCGGCAACTGGATCACACTGGATTTCAGGGGGCTGATCTTTTGGACGTACGTCACGTTACTCACCATCCACGTCACCGTAAGTTCCATTGCTGTCCTGTTGTTTCCCAAGTCAGGAGCGCTACGGATTCACCTTGGTTCGATTGCGATTTCCGTAATTCTGCTTGTCACAGGCGTTGCGGTTTACGGGAAACTGCGCCGGCTGGCTGTCTCGAATGAATACCGAGCGTTGATGGCGAGTCGCAGACCTCTAATGAACGTAATTGAACTGCAGGAGTGGTCGTACTTTCCCGATGAGAGTCATCCGAGGGAGATCCGTGTGAGTGTGGTCGTCCATCAATCAGGCAGATTCGCGGGCAACGTGACTGGCGAAGAAACGGATTCGTCAGGGTCCTCGACAACCATTTTTGAATCCACCAACGGGCCCGAGAGCCAGCGCCAGGTGCGCAGCGGCGAGGCTTTCACATATGCATTCCCGCTAAAATTTCTGACCCAGGGGCGTGCCGGTGGCGTGCGGATTACGTTGTATCTATTTAAGGCTCCCAGTGGGCCTGCACCCGGCGACATTGCAAAAGTGTTTATGAACTCACCGAAGCAGGATGACGACGGCGAGTATTTCTACGGCGTGCTGCCAACTCCGTCCGGCAAATGAAACAGCCAGCCAAATCCTCCCGACCAAGGCTCGCTCACGTCTGGCGCTGTCTTAGTTCGCCGCAAGAACGTCAGAAGAACGCTTGGGTTCGCTTGGGCTTAAGCCTTTCAGCAATTCCATCAGGCGCGCTTCGTAAGAATCACACATTGGCGACTCGCCATTTGGCCGAATCCATTCTGGATGTTGGCTCCGCAGGTCGTCGTGAATCTGCTTTTGCAGGTCTGCGTACGTATAAAGTTGGCGAAGCATAATCACTGGTTTGTTTGGTTATCTCGGTGCCATGGCCAACGCGTGAGCGACTAAGATGATTGGCCAGACGGCTATGAACACAATCATCCCGAAGGCTACCAGCTCAGATAGATAATCCGGCCGTGCCCGGTATGCATATCGATCACTGAAGAACCGAGAAGCGCGAAAGCGCATCGAGTTTGGAGTTTCCTTGTTCATGTCAAAATAGACAACGCGTTAAGCGGTCGCGTTTCGGCGCAAAGGTAACGTTGCTGTCACTTTGGACGACGGCGACGAGGCGATTTACCCGCGGCTCACTCGCCGTAGTAGTACGCGCCGCCGTAATAACTATCCCAAGGATAGTACGGATAATAATCAGGCGCGTAGTAAGTATTATATTTCGCCTCTGGCGCGTGAATCCTATTACTGGCGTAGGAAACATTGGCACAGCCGCCAAGCAGGAGTGCAAAAGACGCTGCGCCGACCAGCGCAAAGATCGTTATGACGTGCCGACTGTTTTTCCGTTTAGGTGTCACGCGTTTGGGGCGCTCATTTGACGAGACACCTTTCGCAAACGCAAGCTAAAAATTTAACGCATCGGCGCATCCGCTGATTTCGTGCCAATGCGCCGATGCGTTAGCCAATCGCGCGTCGCAAATTAATACCAGCCCCCGTAAACAGTCCTGGTGTAGTAGCGCGGACCGTAGGCGTCGTTGTAGCGAATGCCGGAGCGCACCACTGTGCGATCATAGGTCGGCCCGTAATAGTTGCACGTCTGATAATAGCTTGAGCGTTTTGCATCGAAATCAGCGTTCGATACTGTCAGCCGCTTAATGAAACGAGATTTCTTTTGGCTTGGAGTATTCCTGACGCTTGTGTTCACCATGTTCGGGCAAGAGCGGTCTCCATCGCCCAGCGCCGGAGACTTTGACGTGATCGTCCACGGCGGAACCGTTTATGACGGCACCGGGGCCGCGCCGCAGCAGGTGGATATCGCGATTCGAGGCGATCGCATCGCGGCTATTGGTCCCGCAGTCGCGGGAGCGAACGCCAAAACGGTCATAGACGCCAAAGGACTGGTTGTCGCGCCGGGATTCATCAACATGCTTTCGTGGTCAACGGAGTCGCTGATTCAGGATGGGCGCTCGCAAAGCGAGATACGACAGGGCGTGACGACGGAGATCATGGGCGAAGGCGAATCGATGGGCCCGGTGAACGACCGCGTGCGCGAACACATAATTCGCGAGCAAGCCGACATCAAATACGACATCAAATGGAACACCCTCGCCGAATATTTGAAGTACCTCGAGCGACGCGGCATCTCGTGCAATGTCGCCTCCTTCCTGGGCGCTACTACAGTCCGCGAATACGTCATCGGTTTTGAAGATAAACAGCCGACACCTGAGCAGCTCGACGAAATGCGCGAGCTGGTGCGCAAAGAAATGGAAGCCGGTGCGCTTGGAATCGGCACTTCGCTGATTTATCCGCCAGCGTTTTATGCGAAAACCGAAGAGCTGATCGAGCTGTGCAAGGTCGCGGCGAAATACCAGGGCAAATACATCTCGCACATGCGCAGCGAAGGAAATCAGTTGTTCGAAGCGCTGGACGAACTGCTGAGGATCGCGCGCGAAGCGAACATTCCGGCTGAGGTTTATCACATCAAAGCGGCTGGCAAAAAGAATTGGGCGAAAGAAGACGACCTCCTGGCACGGATCGAACGCGCGCAAAAGGAAGGATTGAACGTCCACGCGGACATGTACACCTACACGGCCGCTGGCACAGGACTCGATGCCTGTCTGCCGCCCTGGACGGAAGACGGCGGATATCCGGCGTTATTCAAGCGGCTCCGTGACCCGGTTACGCGTGAGAAAATCAAGGCCGAAGTAAAAATCGACAGCGATAAGTGGGAAAATCTTTATCTCGACGCTGGTTCACCGGACAAAATTTTGTTGGTCGGTTTTAAGTCGGACAAACTGAAGCCGCTCACGGGTAAGACACTCGCTGAAGTGGCGAAGATGCGCGGGAAAGACCCAATCGACACCGCCATGGATTTGATCGCCGAAGACGAATCACGCATCGGCACGATTTACTATTTGATGCAAGAAGAGAACGTAAAGAAGCAATTACGAAAGCCGTGGATTTCGTTTGGTTCGGATGAAGCGTCCCAGGCGCCGGAACCGCCTTTTACGAAATCCGATCCGCATCCGCGCGCTTATGGGAATTTCGCGCGCGTACTCGGCAAATATGTGCGTGATGAGAAAGTTCTTTCGATGAGCGACGCGATTCATCGGTTGAGCGGCTTGCCGGCGACGAATCTTGGCCTTGATCACCGCGGATTTCTGAAGGAGGGAATGTTCGCGGACGTGGTCGTGTTCGATCCGGCGACAATCACAGACCACGCCACATTCGACAAACCGCATCAATACGCGACGGGCGTGGAACATGTTTTCGTGAACGGTGTGCAAGTGATCAAAGACGGAGAACACACCGGCGCGAAACCGGGTCGGGCGTTGTGGGGGCCGGGCAAAGTGAAATAGTGGAAAGGCGAGAGAGCGCGCAGTGAATGCTGTAGCCGCCGCCCTGTGGGCGGCGCATCGTGCGTTCGTTTGCTTGTTACAGAAGATACCTCGCACTGCGAAGCGGTTGAAAACGTCGCCCACAGGGCGGCGGCTACAGTTATGCGCGATCGATGAGCACGATCTCCCCGGAATACGGCCAATCACCGGCCTTCGATACTAACCCAGCGCGAACCGGATTCTTCCGAACGTAATTCCATTTGTCTCCGTAGCTTTCATCGTTGCGGAGAACATGATCAAAAAAGCCGCGCTGCCAGATCGGCGATGTCCCTGCCAACGCAATATGTTTCGCGAGAGCTTGTATCAGCGTTCCTACCCATGGCCCGAGTTGAAAATCGTCGGGTCCGCGGACGAAAAGATGAACGTGATCGGGCATCACCACGTATCGGCCGACGGCGACATTGCGAACCCAGCACGCCTGCTCGGCGAACCGGACGAATGCCGCGTGCACCAGATCGGACGCGAGCAATTTCCTCCGCTCGTATGTACAAAATGTGACGAAGAACAAGGGATTGTGAGCGAAGATCCACCGCACCCGCGGCGGCAGTTTTGGGTATTCGCACACCCGAGTTTTGTAGCCGCTTCCCTGTGGGAAGCGCAATACAGATGTAGCTCGCTCGTACCCGCGTCGCCCGCAGGGCGACGGCTACAGAAGTCGGAATACGGTTTACTGAATTGGAGCCTCCCTCAAAAGAGACAAGCGCAAAGGCGTCGCTTCCGGCGTATGTTGGGCTATAGGCGACGCCGTGGCATCCAAGAGAAGAAGCTGCTCCCACCGAGATGTGATGATTCTGCTTTGGTTGAAAACGACCCGCACGGGGTAGAAACTTGATTTTTCCTCATGGATCCGATTAAAAACATCAAATTACGCTGGCTTCAGGGTGCGTTGCACGACATCACCTACGAACTGTCGCGCTCGCAGTTTTCGAGGTTTGCGCCGCAAGCGTGGCAACCGGCGATCAACGCGTATCGATGCGACACGTGTATTCGAATCTGTGTTGATCTGGCGGGAGTCGATCGTTCGCTGATCGATCTGACCGTCGAGCGGCGGCGCCTGGTGATTCGCGGCACGCGCGAACTGCCGGAGCCGACCGGCGACGAGGGATGCCCCCAGCAATTACTCGCGATGGAGATCGATTATGGGCCGTTTGAACGCGAGATTACTTTCCCCGTTGACGTGGAAGTCGACGAGGCACACGCCGAGCAGCGTAACGGATTACTCTGGATTTCGCTGCCCGTAAGAAAAGAATCATGAGCACAGAAAAGCTGAACGCGTTGCAACAGGGCGTGGATTCCCAGCCAACAGCCCAGAGTACCATCGCCGTCGGCTCGGACGAAAGCCGCACGCCGCGAATTCCGGAAGAGCTGTCGATTCTGCCGGTGCGCGGCCTGGTCGTTTTTCCGGGAACAGTTATTCCACTCAATGTCGAGCGTGCTGCGTCGCTTAAACTGCTCGATGACACGTTGCCGCGAACGAAGGTGATCGGTTTAGTCACCCAGCGTGATGAGTCGAAGGAAGACCCATCGCCACAGGACCTCTACTCGGTCGGCACGGCTGCGCTCGTGCTTAAACTTCTGAGGCAGCCGGACGATCATGTGCTCGTAATAGTCCAGGGCCTCCGCCGTTTTTCGCTTCGCAAAATCATTGCCACCGATCCGTTTCTGCGCGCCGAAGTCGAGTTACCACAGTCGGTCCTGCCTCCGCCGAGCAAGGAATGGGAAGCCACGTTCCGAAATTTGCGCGATTCGGCTGTTCAGTTGTTTGAGCTGACGCCGGACGCGCCCGAACAAGCGCGATTGATGATCATAAATATCGAGAATCCCGAGCAGCTGGCTGATTTTCTCGCGCCGAACCTGAATATAGAGGTCGCGCAAAAGCAGGCGTTGCTCGAAGAGCTGGACGTTGAGAAGCGGGTGCGCGCAGTGCAGCAACACATCTCGTCACAGCTCGAGATTGCGCAGATCCAGCAAAGACTTCAAAAAGATGTCGCCTCGCAATTTTCCGATGCCCAACGGCGCGCTTACCTGCGTTCGCAGCTCAAGGCCATCCAGCATGAACTGGGCGAGACCGACGGCGGCAATGAGGAGCAGGCGCAGCAATTGCGTAAGCGTCTTGAAGAAGCTAATCCGCCGCCTGCAGTGATGAAGCAGGCGGAGCGGGAACTGAAGAGGCTCGATTTCATCCCGCCGGCAAGCCCGGAGTTTTCGGTCATCGTAAGTTACATCGAGATAATCGCCGATCTTCCCTGGAATAAGTTAAGCAAGGACAATCTTGATCTCGATCAGGCTCAGCAGATTTTGGATCGGGACCACTATGATCTGGAGAAGGTTAAGAAACGCCTGATCGAATACCTGGCGGTGCGGAAATTGAATCCGCAGGGGTCGGGCGCAATCCTTTGCTTCCTCGGGCCTCCAGGCGTAGGCAAAACAAGCCTTGGTCAGTCGATTGCCGACGCGCTGGGACGCAAGTTTGTCCGGATCAGTCTCGGCGGGATGCGCGACGAAGCGGAAATCCGCGGTCATCGCCGCACATACATCGGATCGATGCCCGGGCGGATCATTCAGGAGTTGCGCCGCTGCGGGACGCGCAATCCCGTGTTCATGCTCGATGAGATCGACAAGATTGGCGTGGATTTTCGCGGCGATCCGGCCAGTGCGTTGCTCGAAGTGTTAGATCCGCGACAAAACAACGCGTTCGTCGATCGCTATCTGGACGTGCCGTTTGATCTTTCGCAGGTAATTTTTATCGGTACCGCCAATTATATCGATGGCATCCCGGAACCGTTGCGCGACCGGATCGAAGTAATCTCAATTCCAGGTTATACAGAACGCGAGAAGCTCGAGATCGCGAAGCGGTATCTGATCAAGCGGCAGTTGGAAGAAAACGGGCTCAAGCCCGAGCAATGCGAGTTCCAGGAGGAAGCGATCCGCTGCGTGATCAACGATTACACGCACGAAGCTGGTGTGCGCGAGCTTGAACGTCAGATCGGTGCGATTTGTCGCGGTGTTGCTGCGCAGGTGGCGCGCGGGAAGACCGAGCATGTGACGGTCACGCCGGAGCTCGTCCGAGAAATGCTAGGCCCAGCGAAATATGTCCGCGAAACAAGACTCAAGACCAGCAAACCCGGTGTGGTCACAGGGCTTGCTTACACGCCGCAAGGCGGCGAGGTATTGCACATCGAAGCGACGCGTTATCCCGGCAAAGGTAACGTCACGCTCACCGGACAGATTGGCAACGTGATGAAAGAATCCGTCCAGGCCGCGCTGAGTCTTCTTCGTAGCCGCGACGGCGAATTGGGCGTAAACCCGGATGATTTTCGCAAGTCGGACATCCACGTGCATGTGCCGGCGGGCGCAGTGCCGAAAGACGGCCCCTCTGCCGGCATCGCGATGTTCACCGCCCTAGCGTCGCTTTTCAGCAACAGGTCGGTTCGTCCCGATGTCGCCATGACGGGCGAGATCACGTTGCGCGGACTCGTTTTGCCGATTGGCGGCTTGAAAGAAAAAAGTCTGGCCGCAATGCGCGCCGGAATTACCACCGTCATCATTCCGAAGCTTAACGAAAAAGATCTGGTCGATGTTCCGGAGGAAGCGAAACAAAAACTCAAATTCGTTCCCGTCGAAAGCGTTGATGAGGCCTTAGCCGTAGCACTGGAGAAAAACGGCGCTGTCTCCGCTTCACAGAGCACAGCTGGGGCCTAACGAGACAAAAGATCAGCGACCGCGAGACCTGTAAAGCTCTCCATGAAATGCGAAGTGTAGATGGCAAATACGACAAGCACGGATCTCACGCTATCTCGTGGTTCGCTGCATCGCTTTGTCAGACCGTTTAGCCAACCGCCGTGGGTTTACCGAAATGGTGCTCACGGTTCGCGATGCAAAATTCGCGTAGACTTTTCCAGAGACTTTCCGCGAGCGCGATCAGGGTGTCGATCGGCGGTCATCTCTTATATCCTGTGTGGCTGTATTGGAAGTCGCGGTCGCGGTAATATGGATTCGCCAGCGCGATCGCCGCAATATCAGCCTCGGAGAGCCGGACGTGCTGCTCGATGCCTGCCGCGATGGCGGCCAGGGCACATCTCTCAAGATCGTGTCCTATCTTCCGGAGATCCTTGTCACTGCACCCGCACCCTCTGAGGTAAGCCTTGAATGACAACTCGATGGACTGACACGCGAGGAAATTCATCGGAGTAAATGTCACAGGCTTCTGGGCCCGCATAATCCGTGCAGCTTCGAGGAACTCCTCGGCATCATTCGAGATGCCCAGCGACGTGAATCGGTCCATCGCAACGGTCTAACTATGTTTAGACGAACATTCGCAAGGAAAGATGAACATTTTTTTCGTGTAATGCAGCAACTTGCGATACCTAGCTGACCCGAAATTCGCAGTGATCGCTACAGGCTACTTCCATTCCCAGTAGTCGGAGTGTGTGTTGCCTTCGGCGTCTACGTGGTATTCAAAAAGCACGGCGACCTTGTTCAAGCGAGACAATTGCGCAGGCATGGTTTGAAAATAGATGGCGCCGCGATAGCTGGCGGTCCCATCTTTGTTTATGACGCCGACGCCGTGGCCTGTCCAAGTGGCCATCTCGCCGTCATTGGTGACCATTACGCCCTGGCCTTCGCCGTATTGTGTCCCGTCGGGACGGACAAGCGTGCAATAAGTGCCCGTATCCTTAATGGCTGTGCCCAGTATTGAGCCACTGGCCTGAAATGAGGTCTCCATTTTTGGATAGCCGCCCAGATTCGGCAACACGCGTTGCGTGGTAATTTTGCCTGATATTTCACCAATCTTCTCGCCTAGCATAAATGTCCTTCTCTCCTGGTTACTTTTGACTTACTGGATTAGGCGGGGAAATCCTAGCAAAAAGAAATTGGCGCGTCAGAATTCGGAGCAGGAAAAGTTCGCCATCGCGACGACGCGACCACTACGTCGCCGCGGCGACGGCTCCCCCGGAACCGCCGGCGGAGTCGGGGAAGCGGTGAACTCTCCGTCAAGGAACAGTTTTAGGTTTGTTCACAACCACTTTGGCCGTCGGCTTACGCATTTCGAGCTGGGCGCTGGCTTTCTGGATTTGCGTATCCTGCTCTTTAATCTGGGCGGTGAGGGTCTCTATTTGTTGCTGTTGCTGCGTAATGGTCGCTTGCAAGCTCTCAACTGTTTGATCCAGCATGGCTTGCTTGGCGGCATCGGGAATGGCTTGGGGCCGGATTCCGCCTTTGGGCGAAAATCCACCCGGATCGGGTCCATCCATGGTGACCGTGCCCAATCTTCCATCGGAATCGACCATCACAATAGTGGCCGTGGCGGCGGAAACCGGCGCACCAAAGATATTGTCGATCGTGCACCTGTCACTGACCTGGCCAAAAACACTGTGCACACCAGAGTGATGGCCGATGATGATATTGTTATCGACGCTGGTGATACCAGATCCAGCCATTGTGCCCAGGACAACGTGATCGCTTGTAGTTACGTTGCTCTGGAGCGCTTGATTACCGATGGCTGTGTTGTCGCTTCCGGTAGTGTTGGCAGTGAGCGCATTACCACCTACGGCGGTGTTGGAGCCGCCGGTGGTATTGTTCATGAGCGCAAAGTAACCAGTGGCAATGTTGGCGGAACCGCTGTCGTTAAAGACTAGAGCATCAGTTCCAACGGCGGTGTTTTGTGTGCCAGTGGTGTTGAGCAAGAGCGCTGCCGTGCCAACTGCGGTATTTGAATCGCCGTTGTTCAGGGCCAGTGCTGCCGCACCGACACCGGTATTGAAACTGCCGGTGGTATCCGAAAAGAGGGAACGCCAACCGAGCCCTGTATTTCCAGCACCGGTGGTGAGAAGGCTAAGCGTGTCGCACCCTTCGGCCGTCGTGAAATTGGGGTAGCACCCGTCCGGTGCCGGACTTACTGCACGCGCTCCTGGCAGAAGCGCGAAGCAGGTTAATACCGGCAGGATGGCCATCAATATCGTCTTTCGGTTTTTCATCTTTTTAGTTTCTTTTCGTTGTTTAGCTGTCAGTGAAGTCTCTCTTTAAGGTTTGCTCACTTTGGTCGCCGGCTTACTCATTTCGAGTTGGGCGTTCACTTTCTGGATTTGCGTAGCGTGCTCTTTGAGCTGGGCTGTGAGCGTCTTTATTTGTTGCTGTTGCTGCGTGGCCGTTGCTCGCAGGTTCTGAACTTTGAGATTGAACATCGCTTGCTTGGCGAAATCGGGAATGGCTTGGGGCCGGATACCGCCTTTGGGCGAAAATCCACCCGGATCGAGTCCATCCATGGCGACCGTGCCCAATCTTCCATCGGAATCGACCATCACAATAGCGGCCGTGGCGGCGGAAACCGGCGCACCAAAGATATTGTCGATCGTGCACCTGTCACTGACCTGGCCAAAAACACTGTGCACACCAGAGTGGTGGCCGATGATGATATTGTTATCGACGCTGGTGATACCAGATCCAGCCATGCTGCCCAGGATAACGTGATCGCTCGTAGTTACGTTGCTCTGAAGCGCTTGATTACCGATGGCTGTGTTGTCGCTTCCGGTAGTGTTGGCAGTGAGCGCGTTACCGCCTACGGCGGTGTTGGAGCTGCCGGTGGTATCGTTCATGAGCGCAAAGTAACCAGTGGCAATGTTGGCGGAACCAGTGTCGTTAAAGACTAGCGCATCGGTCCCAACGGCGGTGTTTTGTGTACCGGTGGTGTTGAGCAAGAGTGCTACCGCGCCCACTGCAGTGTTTGAATCGCCGTTGTTGAGGGCCAGTGCTGCGGCACCAACACCAGTATTGAAGCTGCCGGTGGTATCCAAAAAGAGCAAACGCCAACCAAGTGCTGTGTTTCCAGCGCCGGTGGTGAGAGAATTAAGCGCGTCGCACCCTTCGGCCGTTGTGAAATTGGGATAACACGGGTCCGGTGTAGGCGTTGGCGTGGGTGGGGGTGGAATGCGGACGTAATAGATGTCTTCTTCGCCGTTGAATGTCGCAGCATAAGCGACGTTGGCACTGGCATTATCCGAAACAACAGTGATGTAGTCACCGATCTTGCTCTGATTGGGATAACCGACAAACGGGCTAAATGAATTACTCACGGCGACATTCGCCGACCAGTTATTTCCGCCATCGATGCTATTGGAATAAAAAAGCTGTGAGTTCGTGTTATTCGCGGCGTTGCGTGTGTCCAACCAGACAACGTCGACTCGTCCGTTCGGCGCGACTGAGAGCGTCCCGAACCAATGCCATTTAGCATGGTTGACTGGATCGTCATTGATCCGGCGCGGCGCGCTGAATGTGCTGCCGCCATCGGTGCTCCGCACGAACATCACGTCGCTGCCAGTCGTAAAACCTGACGGCTGAACGCTGGCGAGCATGTAGATGTTGTTGTTGGTGATTGTGCCGGAACGGTCGACAACCAGAAAAACCTGGCCAACTAGTCCTTCGGGATTGATCGGCTCGCTGAAAACGATGTCGCCGCCAAGATTCACCGCAGCGATTCGGTCGAAGGTTGGAATGACAGCGCCATTCTTCGCATTCGTGGAGCGAACACACCAAATCCCCCCAGTGTTCAAGTTCACGCCGCCAATAAAAACGTTGCCATCGGAATCGACGTCCAATGTGCCCCAGGCAGGTGAGTTCGGGATATTAATCGGATTGAGCCATGTCGATCCGCCATTGACGGACCGGGTGAATTGTCTGCCACTGTAGTTATTTCCGTCGGTACTCCAAAACTGGTACTGGAACCCATGCCCGGAGCTGTTGGTGTTGTCGATAGCAAACCACTCTTTGTCGCCGCCATCGGCCGGCGCGATGTTCGCCCATGATTGGCCACCAGTGAGCGATCGCCACACGTCATCAAAGAAAGTCTGGAGAAGGCTGAGATAAAAGAAACGACCGGTACTATCGGAGTTCAACACCGGATCGCTGCGGAAAACGTTGGGTTGCAAAACGCCAGGTGAAATCCAATTCCTACCGCCATTAGCCGAGTACGCGAATCCAGCCTGACGAAAGTTGGATAACACGCTGCCGAATTGCCTCCAGCCGATGCTCATCTTGTTTCCGTCGGTTGGGTCAACGCAAATGGAGGGCTCATTCGCAGCGTCGCCGATTCTGTTATTGCCGTTCGCGTCCACGTTGACTTGATAGCTCGTGTACGGGCCGAACTGCGAGACTAAGGCAGGCGAGATCCGCACCGCCGGCGCAGCGACGGCGGGCGGGTTATCGTATTTTTCAAGCGGCTCCTTTGGAAGGGGCTTGCGAGGAACTATCTGACCGGAAGCTGCTGCTGTGAGCAGCGAACAAGTGGCGCAGGTAATCAAACCCAGCCGCAACATCCCACGCGATGATACCACCGATCTTCTACAGACGCACCTTGCAAAAAAAAGGAGACCGGCGGTTCGCTCCCATTTCACCCTGCGAATCCGCCGGTCAATCCACCGAAAAACGATCACGGCTCCAAGCCAATTTCGTTTGGCTGGACGAATCCAAGTTAACCCACGTCGCCGTGCTCCTGTTCGTACGCCCGGATTGCGCTCCGCGTTTGTGGCCCCAAGACTCCGTCAACGGATCCATGGTAATAACCCGCGCGTTGCAGCCGGCGTTGTAGTTCGGCAACTCTGGACTGGCTGCTATTTCCGTACTGAGATTGGTACTGGCCGCCGTATCCATTTCCATAACCATTGCCGTAACCATAGTAAGGATAACCATAGCCGCCGTAGTAGGGATTACCGTAGCCGTAATATCCATACGGGTAACCCCCGCCGCCTCCCCAGTCAGACCATGGACCCCAGCCCCAACCCCACCACCAGGGAAAGCCATAATTGCCAATAAAGACCACATTATTCCTGGGATACCACCATCTGTGGCCATTCCACCAACCCCATCTGCCGTTCCAGTTTCTCCAGTGGCCACCAGCGCTGTTGAAGTGCGCGCCGGTCCAATTACGATTCCATGTTCCGGTGCGGTTCCAGTTTCCGCCATTCCATCGAGCGCCATACGGGCCCATTCCTCCCCGGGCGAAGCCTCCGCCGCGTGCCGTCGGAACGCCGCCACGACCACCGCCGTTACGCCCAGCCTCAGTGTTCGATGGCGCGGCGAGTGTTAAACCGAGAAGGCAAATTGCAGACACGAAAAGTTTTGAATTGTTCATAGCAGAGTATTATTCCATCCGATTAGACACCGCGCACCCTCCAAAGTCTCGTTCTTTTTTTGCTCCTTGAGAAAAAAGACCGACGGCGGGCTGGGTAAAATTGCGTGCTTTCGCGTTGCCGATCGAAGTTCAAGCTCACCGTCTGTTCGGATTAACCCAACCTCAATCTATCGAGCAGCGGTCGGCTAATTCTCGCGTCTACGACCAGCCCATTTCGGTTTTTAAAAGCCGCGATCGCGCCACGGGTTTGTGGCCCGACGACTCCGTCGACTACGCCGTGGTAATAACCGAGTTGGCCAAGGCGCCGCTGCACGGAAGCAACTAATGACGCGTTATAGCCGTACGAGTAATTGTCGTATGAGCTGTACGGATAACCGCCCAAATAGGAGTACGGGTAGTATCCCCAGGATGTGCCGTAGCCCCAGTTCGAATACGGCCAACCCGAGTAATAGCTGTAATACGGGTAAGATCCACCACCGCAATAGTAGCGCGTGCGGTAATAGGTGTTAGCGCCATAGCGTGGTGTGCCGCTGTAATAACGTGTGCCGCTATATTGACGGCCAGCGTAAGAGCGCGCGGCACTGTAACGCGTTGCGCTGTAGTATCGCGTGCTGCCTGTGTGCGAGCTTACGTTTTGCCGATTTAGCTGATAGCGGTTTCTCGACGTCACCTGTGTCGTTCGCGCAGCCGTTCGTTGCGACCGCGAAGAACTGCTTGCCGATTTCTTTACCGGCTTACTTAATGCGGGCGATGCGATTAACGCGACTGCTGCGAGGCAGCTTATAAAAACTAAGCCTTTGATTTTCATGACATTTCTCCCGTTGTGATTTCGATCCCACAAATCGCTGCCAAAGGTTTTCGGGGTACCGCCATGGGCTGGACCTTAGAGTTTGGACCCTTGGCGCGAGGTACTTCTGTTTTCGTGGCTGCACGGGATTGCGGATGGGTCGTGAGGAACAGAAGAATTGCCGCTGGTCATCCTGCGACCATTGCCGGTATGATGTTTGGATAAAAATGATCACGCGCGTCGCGATGGTTCTATTCTCTGTAGCTGGCTCGCTATTGGTTTCCGCTGCGCAGCCAGACCACAGCATAAGTCCGTCGCGCGAATTCGTGATTTACGGTGCCGACCCGAAGTTGCGCGGCGCAATATCCAGCCTCGCAGAACAGACGAAATCCAATCTGCTCGTGCTGTTGAGCCAGCGTGACGGCTGGAAAACGCCTGTCATCGTGAACTTGCAACCACAGCAGGCAAATGTTCCGGAAATTCCACTGGCCGATCTGCGTTTCAGTCAGACCGGGTTCGGCATCAAGTTGCAGATCGACCTGACCATCTCGAAAAATGTCGACGTTTCACTCGTCGAGCGGGAATTGCTCCGCGCGATTTTGCTCGAAATGATTTATAGAAACCAACCACAGATTTCTGCCGGCGCAGAGATCGTTGAACCGCCGGATTGGTTAATTGATGGTGTGCTTGCGCTTTCGCCCGGGCGGGAACACGCCCCGCTGGTCGAAGCACTCACCAATACTGACAAGCCACTTTCGCTTGAGAGATTTCTTCGCCAACGCCGCAGACTGCTTGATTCCACCGGCCGCACCCTTTACCGCGCATACTCATTTGCCTTCGTGCAAATGCTTCTCGGTGGCAAAAACGGCGCAGCCAGGCTGGCGCAATACATCGATCATCTATCCGACTCTTCAAATGATCCCATGGCGGATTTGAAGGCGCAGTTTCCGTTGCTCGCTGATAACGCGGAGGGAGTTTGGCAACTGGCGGTGACTCGGTTGAAGAGTGTTCAGACGTTTCGGTTGCTCACATTTGCTGAAAGCGACCGGCGCCTCGATGACTTGTTGCAGATAAAAGTCTCGGAACCGAACAAACCGGTGAAGCTGATTCGCCTCGAGCAACTCGCCCTGCACAAACCTGCGACCAGCGAGAAAATGGCGCTCGACCAGGTGAGGCGCGATTTGCTGTTCTTTGTTCCCCAAACCAATCCGGTTTTGCGCCCAATTGCGCGTGAATACCAGGAGATTGCGGCGCTACTAGTTCGTGGAAAACGGCGAGGAATCGCAAAGCGTCTGGCGCGTTTGGAAACCACTCGCGAGCAGCTCGCGTCCAGGATGAGGGAAATTGATGATTACATGAATTGGTTCGAAGCGACTCAAATGAGAACGGGCAGCGGCAATTTCACCGGTTACCTAAAAGCGGCGGATCAATCGCAACTGCCACCTCGAAAGCGCAGCGATCCGCTCTCCATTTATGTCGATGCTCTGGAGGATCAGTTCGAAAATTAAAATCCATCTCATAATGTCATTCTTAGCGAGGTGAAGGATTTCGTATGAATTTTTGGACCGATTTCGCCCAGGCGAAATGGACCGGGATGTTCCGCTTCGCTCAACATGACAATGTTCCGATCTTGACCCCAGTTGCCCGTTTTCCGTTGCAGATTATCTTAGGTCGCGCGTTTGGACGCGCGTTTTCCTATTGATGCAAAAAATTGGATTTGCCGACGCGCTCGATTCGGTTGTGATCAACGACCCCCGCTATCAGCGGGATGGTTACGTCTTTTTGCGCGATGCGCTCGATTTTACGACCAAGCAACAAAAGAAAATCAAGGGCGTTAGCGTGCGTCATGTGACCGGGCCGGAGCTGCTGGATGGCGTCCGGCGGTATGCGCTCAAGGAATTCGGTCCGATGGTCACGACCGTGTTCGATAGCTGGGGTATTCGTTCCTGCGAAGACATCGGGAACATGGTCTTCAATCTCATCAGTGCCGGGGTATTCGGAAAAACAGACGAGGATTCGATTGAAGACTTCAAGAACGTTTACGATTTTGAAGAGGCGTTTGTGAGACCGTTCGCGCCGGCGAAACCAGCCGGCGCTAAACCCCCGGCGCAATTGCCGGCGCCGAAGCCAGCTACTTCACGCAAGTGAATTCTGGCTTCGCCGCGTTAAACCGTTGAATCGTAAAACCGATGACGTTGTAACGATTTAACGAATCACGAGTCACACAGGCTTAATGCATCGCATCCAAGTAGCGATTTCTCTCGCAGCGGCTCTATTATTTCCCATGCTTAATTTGAAAGCTGCACTGCCCGGACCATCCCCCGGTATCGCGTTTCCGCCGAGCACGGCGCAAAAATGGATTTTGCCAAACGGGCTGACTGTAATTGTGCAGGAAGACCACAGCGCGCCGGTGGCGAGTGTTCAGGCGTGGTGCGCCACGGGAAGCATCGAGGAAGACCAGCACCTCGGCGCGGGCTTGTCTCACATTCTCGAGCACATGCTCTTCAAGGGAACCAAAACGCGGTCTGCCAATCAGATTGCCCAAAGCATTCAGGACGTCGGCGGTTACATTAACGCCTACACTTCTTTCGATCGCACGGTCTTCTGGATCGACGTGCCGAAAGATGGCGTCAGCACCGCGCTTGAGGTTTTGACCGACGCGATGATGAATTCCACGCTGCCGCCCGAACAATACAACAAAGAACAGGAAGTCATTCGGCGCGAATTCGCCATGGGCATGGATGATCCCGATCGCATGGCCGCACTCCTCCTGTTCGCGACCGCGTATCAGCGGCATCCGTACCGATTTCCGGTCATCGGCGAGCTGGAGATTTACAATCAGCTCACGCAGGAGCAGGTGATGCAGTATTACAAAACCCGATACGTGCCGAACAATCTTACCTTCGTCGTGGTCGGCGACGTGGACGCACAGAAAGTGCGACAACAGTTGACCGAATTGTTCAAGTCGTACCCGGAGAAATCACTCAAGCCGGTATTCATTCCTTCAGAGCCGCCGCAACTTGGCCGGCGCGAGGTGCACCAGGAATTTTCGACGGAATTGACGCACCTCTCGATGGCGTGGCACATCCCGGAGGTGACGAGTCCGGACGTTCCGGCGCTGGATTTGCTCTCGACGATTCTCGGCGACGGCCGCAGCTCGCGTCTTTACCGACGCGTGCGCGAAGAGGCTGGGCTCGCGTTTGGCATCTCGGCGTTTTCCTACACGCCTGGGGATCCGGGTCTTTTTGGCATCGATGCCACGCTTGACCCCAAGAAGCGCGAAGCTGCCGAGCACTTGGCGTTGCAAATCGTTGACGAAGTAAAGCAAACCGGTGTGACCGCGGAGGAATTGGAAAAGGCAAGAAAGATCACGCTCAGTCAACATCTTGGCGCGCTGACCACGATGCGCGGCCAGGCTTCGGATATCGGCTCGAACTGGTTGCTCACGCGCGATCTGAATTTTAGTCGCGAGTATCTGGATGCGATTCAGAAAGTGACGCTCGACGACGTCAAACGCGTCGCCAAAACTTACCTGACCGACAACAATCTGACCGTCGTCTCGTTAAACCCAAAGGGCTCGCTTGGCGGAAAAGCTGAGTCTGTGAAACCAGTTGCTGCGGGTGAGATTCAAAAGTTTGAGCTCTCGAATGGATTGCGATTGCTCGTCCGCGAAGATCCTCGGTTGCCACTCGTCGGGATTGGCGCGGTTTTTCGCGGTGGCCTGCTCGCTGAGACGCCGCAAGACAACGGCATCACGCGATTGATGGCGAAGGTGCTCTTGAAGGGAACCAAGACGCGCACCGCCGAGCAAATCGCAAATCAGATCGAAGCGGTCGGCGGTTCGATTTCCAGCGATGCTGGCAACAATAGCTTCAGTGTCTCGGTCGATGTCATGAAGCCAGATCTGAAACTCGGCGTGGACTTGCTCTCTGACGTATTGCTGAACGCCACATTCCCGGAAAAAGCGATCGCGCGCGAAAAGGAAATCCAGATCGCCGCGATCCAGCAGGAAGAGGAACAGTTGACCGCCGTCGCGCGCAACATTATGCGACAGGCGCTTTTTCCGCAGCATCCATATGCGCTGCGTTCGAACGGTTCGGTCGAAGGTGTGCGGCAGCTTACGCAAAAAGATTTGGTCGATTTTCGCGACCGTTACGTTGTGGCGAAAAACTGTGTGCTCTACGTTTTTGGCGACGTCAAAGCCGCCGAGGTGAAGCAACTCGTCGAGCAAACGCTCGGAAGCATGAAATCCGGCGAGCTTGCTCTGACCAACGCGAAGCCTTCAACGCCGTTGAGCAAATCGGAGACCGTTCAGAGTCTTAAGGACAAAGCGCAAGGCGTGATCATGGTTGGCTTTCGCGGGGCGAGCCTCTCGAGCCCTGATCGCTACGCGCTGGAATTAATCGATGAAGCAAGCAGCGATCTCGGGTCGCGTTTCTTCATTCGGATTCGCGAGCAAATGGGACTGGCCTATTACGTTGGCGCCAGCGAGATGCAAGGCCTGGTGCCGGGACTGTTTGCATTCTATCTGGGCACCGATCCGCAAAAAATCGAGCCGGTGAAGACCGCCTTTCTTGATGAAATTCACAAGCTCGCCACCGAAGGTCTTACCCCTGTCGAATTAGAGCGCGCGAAAAAGAAACTGATCGGCCAACAGGAAATCGCCAATCAAAGCAACGACGCTTTCGGTTATCATTGCGCCTTGGACGAGCTTTACGCCTTGGGCTTCGATTATTACAAGCAACTCGAGCACAACGTGAACGCCGTGACGCTCGAAGACATCAAAAAAGTTGCCGCGAAATATTTTCGCGATCAACCGTACGTTCTGGCAACGGTGCGACCGCCCGACAAAAAGTGACGAGTGATGAGTGACGAGCAAAACCGTGCTATCGTGAAACTGATCACTAGTCACTTGTCACTTATCACTTCCTCATATGGCTGAAGTCCAAAAAACCGTCCAGACTGGCGAGCTTACTCAGCGCTTCATCGAATTTGTGATGATGCACGCGCAAAACGCCGCGCTCTTCCTGGGCCAAATCCCAAATCCAAAAAGCGGCGAACCCGAAATTAACCTGGATCTTGCGCGGATGTTCATCGATCAGCTCGAGATGATTCAGGAAAAAACGCGCGGCAACCTGACAAACGAAGAGGCGATGGTCTTGCGCAACACGCTTTCCAATTTGCAGATGGCGTACGTCGAAGTCGCGAAGGAACCTGGTAGGGCGCGACCAGAGCCTGCTCGCCGCGGCGAGGGCGCGCCGCCGTCGCAAGCCGCAGAACCCGGGCCCGCAGAGCAGCTATCGCAAACCCAGCCTGAGCAATCGCCACCGATCGCATCGACCGAGTCCGAGTCTGAATCGCGAAAAAAATTCACCAAAAGCTACGGCCCATAGGGTAGGGCCCAATCAGAGCCTGCTCGCCGCGGCGAGGGCGCGCCGCTAGCGTTTTTTCATGGGATAGTTGCCACGTAACTTGGCGAATAGCCAATTATCAGGCTTTATCCGACCATGTTTCGTACGGCTAAGGTCAAATGGACGGGCCGAACCAGGTAGTCATAGATTTGCAATCGCGCTAAGTCTGCTAGGCGACTCCAGCAAAGCGACCTCACTCTCTTCCCGCCACGGGAAACCGCGAACGAGGGTGCGCTCGCGCCAACAAATCCAACAGAAAACAACGAAAGCACAAACCTCGATTGAGCAAGAAGTGAACATTGTTTCGCAAGATGTGCCGAGCAAGCAGCAACGACAGCTGCTTGGATGCTTTCAAAACTGAAGATTCAACCCCAAGGAAGACATGAAAACGAACCAAAATAACTTCGCAAGCGCTTCGGCGCTCCAAATCACGTTCTCGATCGCTTTGATCTTTGTCTCTGCGATCTTGCTGACCCTGGCGGCCGTGGCAACCCCGACGCTGGGCAATTATCCAGACACGTCCCTTGCGCTGAGCACCGACACGACGGTTACGCCTGATGCCGCGCCGACCAACACCACCAGCATCAATGTTTCTACTTCGACCGACTTCAAGGGCACGCTGGCGGGCGATCCGACTACGGGCGTGGTGCGGGTGACGGACGCGCATCCAGCGGGGACCTACACGGTGACGGTCACAGCTTTCGACAGCGGCGGCGGAACCGCGACCAAAACATTCACGTTGACAGTAGCAACGCCGGTGACGTGCACGCCGGTTAGCTTCGCCGCCCCCACAAACTTCGGTACTCCCAGAACTCCTCTATCGGTAGCGGTGGGCGATTTCAATGGCGACGGCAAGCAAGACCTCGCTGTTGTCAATGACATCTCAAGCAATGTGTCGATCTATTTGGGCGACGGGACGGGGAATTTCAGTGGTCCGACATTGCTCCGCGCTGGGGGTTTTCCTTACTCAGTAGCGGTTGGCGATTTCAATGGCGATGGCAAGCAAGACCTCGTTGTTGTCAATTCTGAATCAGACAACGTGTCGATCTTGTTGGGCGATGGCATAGGCAATTTCAGCGCTCCCACAAACTTCGCCGTTGGCGATCAGCCTCTCTCAGTAGCGGTGGGCGATTTCAATGGCGATGGCAAGCAAGACCTTGCCGTTGCCAACTACACCCAACTGGGCACCGTATCGATCTTGTTGGGCGATGGCGGGGGCAATTTCAGCGCGCCCACAAATTTTGGCGTCGGCGGTTTTGCTGTATCGGTAGCGGTGGGCGATTTCAATGGCGATGGCAAGCAAGACCTCGCCGTTGTCAACTTGAACTCAGACAACGTGTCGATCTTGTTGGGCGATGGCATAGGCAATTTCAGCGCTCCCACAAACTTCGCTGCTGGCGATGTTCCTTTCTCGGTAGCGGTGGGCGATTTCAATGGCGACGGCAAGCAAGACCTTGTTGTTGCCAACCCGTCGTCAAACAACGTGTCGATCCTATTGGGCGACGGGACGGGGAATTTCAGCGGCCCGACATTCCTCAACGCTGGCAGTCAGCCTTTCTCAGTGGCGGTGGGCGATTTCAACGGCGATGGCCAGCAAGACCTCGCTGTGGCCAACGAGACGTCAAACAACGTGTCGATCTTGTTGGGTGACGGCGCGGGCAGTTTCGGCGCCGCCACAAACTTCAGCGTTGGCGGCTTTGCTTTCTCCGTAGCGGTGGGCGATTTCAATGGCGACGGCAAGCAAGACCTCGCCGTTGGCACCGGCGGCCCGAGCACTGTATCGGTCTTGTTACGCGACTGCCAGGTCCCGGTCCCGGTGAGTCAAATCACTCCCGCGGGGACGACTTGCAGCCAGTTCTCGTCCGGCACCGCTGAGACCCTTGGCAGCGTGCAATACAGCGGCCACAACAACTTGATCGACCGGGTCGCCCCCCATGCGTTCTTATATTGGGTGAGGGTCACGGCGCCAGCTGGAAACAACACCGTCAGGATTACTCAGACGATCACGACCGGGAACTTTAACACCTTCTTCGCGGAGATTGGGAATGGGAGCAACGTGTTTGACTCCAACTGTGTCAGGGTGCAACTGGCGGGCAGCCAAAGCGGCAACACGGTGACGGTGAAGTTCAACGCGCCGGCTGCGGGCACTTACTTTATCGCGATTAATTTCATCGCGCAGAGTCTCATCGGCCAACCTGCTCCCAGCCCGACAACCGTCCACTACGACTTCACAACGACGGGCGTGCCGGATTCGACCAGTGGGCTCGATCTTCTGGAGCACTAGTAATCAACTCAGACCGTTAACACCGCCCGCGCCGATGAAAAGCTAACGGCGTCTCTGGAGCTGGATTCGGCGGTCAGCACGTCGCAGCGAGTTTGCGCGGGCGAGAACATACGACTGCGCAAAAAGCGGTCCGTTTTTCGCAAGATGTGGGGAGCAAGCACCAACGGCATCTGGTTGGATGCTTTCTAACTGAAGATTCAACCCGGAGAAGACATGAAAACGAAACCAAATAACTTCGCACGCGCTTCGGCGCTCCAAATCACTTTCTCGATCGCTTTGATCTTTGTCTCTGCGATCTTGCTGGTCATCGCGGCCGTGGCAACGCCGACGTTGGGCAACTATCCAGACACGTCCCTTCCGCTAAGCACCGACACCACGGTTACGCCTGATGCTCCGCCGAGCAACACCACCAGCATCAATGTTTCCACCTCGACCGACTTCAACGGCACGCTGGCAGGCGACCCGGTGACGGGCGTGGTTCGCGTGACGGACGCGCATCCGGCGGGCACCTACACGGTGACGGTCACAGCTTTCGACAGTGGCGGCGAGACCGCGACCAAAACGTTCGCGCTGACAGTAACAACGCCAGTAACATGCAACCCGGTTAGCTTGGCAGCGGCAGGCTACAGCGCTGGCTTTTCGCTTAGCTCAGTAGCGGTGGGCGATTTCAATGGCGACGGTAACCAAGACCTCGCCATTGCCAACGAGATATCCCCAAATAGTACCGTGTCGATCTTGTTGGGCGATGGCGCGGGCAGTTTCGGCGCCCCCACAAACTTCGCTGCTGGCGATGTTCCTTTCTCGGTAGCGGTGGGCGATTTCAATGGCGACGGCAAGCAAGACCTCGCCACTGCCAACAGCGGCAACGTGTCGATCTTGTTGGGCGATGGCGCGGGCAGTTTCGGCGCCCCCATAAACTTCGCTGCTGGCGATGTTCCTTTCTCGGTAGCGGTGGGCGATTTCAATGGCGATGGCAAGCAAGACCTCGCCGTTGTTAACTTGAACTCAGCCGACGTGTCGATCTTGTTAGGCGATGGCGCGGGCAACTTCGGCACCCCCATAAACTTCCCCATCCATGGCAGTAGTCCCCAATCCATTACGGTGGGCGATTTCAATGGCGACGGCAAGCAAGACCTCGCCGTTCCCAATCCCTTCTCCGACAACGTGTCGATCTTGTTGGGCAATGGCGATGGCAGTTTCGGCGCCGTCAGAAACTTCGCCGTTGGACATCCTGACAGAGTAGCGGTGGGCGATTTCAATGGCGACGGCAAGCAAGACCTCGCCGTTCCCAACTCCGACTCAGACGTGTCGATCTTGTTGGGAAATGGCGATGGCACTTTCAGTGCTCCCACAAGCTTCGCCACTGGCGATGGTCCTAACTCAGTCGTGGTGGGCGATTTCAATGGCGATGGCAAGCAAGACCTCGCCGTTGGCTACTACGGGGGACAATCCGTGTCGATCTTGTTAGGCGATGGCGCTGGCAACTTCAGCGCCCCCATAAACTTCCCCGTCCGTGGCTATGGGCGCGAATCGCTAGCGGTGGGCGATTTCAATGGCGATGGCAAGCAAGACCTCGCCACTGCCAACCACGACTTAGACAAGGTGGCGATCTTGTTACGTGACTGCCCGGTGAGTCAAATCACTCCCGCTGAGACGACTTGCAGCCAGTTCGCTTCCGGCACCGCTGAGGCCCTTGGCAGCGTGCAATACGACGTCAACAACGATTTAATCCAGCGGCTTGTTCCCCGTAACTTCTTATACTGGGTGCCGGTCACGGTGCCAGCCGGCGACAACACCGTCAGAATTACTCAGGCGATCACGACTGGCAACTTCAACACCTTCTTCGCGGGCAAAGGGAATGGGAGCAGAGTGTTTGACTCCAACTGTGTCAGCGTGCAACGGGCGGGCAGCGACAGCGGTAACACGGCGACAGTGAAGTTCAACGCGCCGTCGGCTGGCACTTACTTTATCGGGATTAATTTCATCGCGCAGAGCCTCCTCGGCCAACCTGCTCCCAGCCCGGAACCAACCGTCCACTACGACTTCACAACCACGGGCGTGCCGGATTCGACCAGCGGGCTCGATTTCCTGGAGCACTAGTAATCAACCCAGACCGTTAACACCGCGCGCGCTAAAGCAAAAACGGTGTCTCTGGAGCTGGAATTGGATCTTGTCTTCGCGTTCTCCCCTTGCGTCCGCATGGTCTCAACAGAGGCCTGAGGAAACAGTTGAATATTCGAACCGGGTTCGCAACAATAAGGGCCTCTTGCAGCGCAAGATTTTCACATGGCAACCAGAATTCTCATCATGGGCGCGGCGGGACGAGATTTCCACAATTTCAATCTTGTCTTTCGCGATAACCCGGCCTGCAAGGTTGTTGCCTTTACCGCTACGCAGATCCCAAACATCGAAGGACGCACGTATCCGGCCACGCTGGCGGGCCGACTCTACCCCGATGGTATCCCGATTTTTCCCGAAGATGAACTCGTTGACCTGATCAGGAGGTTTTCCGTCGACCAGGTCATCTTTGCTTACAGCGATGTCTCGCACGAAACGGTCATGCACCGGGCGTCAGTCGCGCTGGCGGCAGGCGCGGATTTTCGCCTCCTGGGTCCGAAAGCGACGATGCTCAAATCGAAAAGACCGGTCGTCGCGATTTGCGCGGTGCGAACGGGAGCGGGCAAATCTCAGACGACTCGCGCGGTTGCGGAAGCGCTCAAGGCGATGGGCAAACGGCTCGTGGTGGTTCGCCATCCGATGCCTTATGGCGATCTGACCAGGCAAGCCGTGCAACGGTTCGCGACCATGGATGATTTGACGAAGGAAAATGTAACGATTGAAGAGCGCGAGGAATACGAACCGCACATAGCGCGCGGGTCGATCGTCTTCGCGGGAGCGGATTACGAGAAGATTTTGCGCCGGGCCGAAGAAGAAGCGGATATCATCCTGTGGGATGGCGGCAATAACGACATGCCATTTTTTCAGCCCGACCTTTTATTTGTCGTGGCCGATCCGCACCGCCCCGGGCATGAGCTGACTTTTTACCCTGGCGAAACGAACGTGCGGATGGCGGATGTGGTTGTGATCAACAAAATTGACAGTGCAACCCAGGAGAACGTCGCGCGGGTCCGGGAAAATATCCGCACGGCAAACCCAAACGCCGTTATCGTCGAAGCCAATTCCCCGATTTCAGTAGACGAAGCGGACGCGGAGGCGATTCGCGGTAAACGCGTGCTCGCGGTTGAAGATGGTCCCACACTTACCCACGGAGAGATGTCGTTTGGCGCTGGAATCCTCGCGGCCAGAAAATTCGGTGCGAGCGAGATCATTGATCCGCGCCCGTATGCGGTCGGTTCGATCAGGGAAGCGTTTCAGCGCTACCCGAAGACTGGGGCGGTGCTGCCCGCACTCGGTTATAGCGCAAAGCAAATCGCGGAACTCGAAGCGACCATCAATGCCGCGCCGGTGGATTTGGTCTTGATCGCAACCCCGATTGACTTGCGCCGCATCGTGAAAATCAAGCATCCGACGGTGCGTGTACGTTACGACCTGAAGGAAATCGGCCAACCGACATTGGCGGATATTCTCAAAGAGAGATTGGCGAATTGACGTGGCACGCTAGCTCCATGATCAGATTACGCGATGATTACTTCGATCCACACATTGATCTACTCCGACGATGCGAACGCTACACGGGCGTTTCTGCGCGACGTGCTCGGCTGGAAGTACGTTACCGAGGATTTCGATAATGATTGGCTCATTTTCAAAAGCGGTCCGAGTGAGATGGGCGCACATCCGACTCATGCCGAGTGGCAGGGCCAAAGCTACGATCACCCGCGTCACCACTTGATTGCCCTGATGTGCGACAACATCGAGACCACGGTCTCCGAGCTACGGGCGAAAGGAGCGGAGTTCAGAGGTCCTATTGAGCAACGCGAATACGGACGCGTTATAATGATGGTTGTGCCTGGCGCGGACGACATCCAACTGTACGAGCCGACGCACAAGCTGGCGTACAACCTCTAGGGCTGAACTTTTTTTCGCCGTCCTGTGGCGGCCGGAGGGTTCCAATGCGGGCGTTTACTCCATACACCACCGCATTGTATTTAGGTGTATGCGAACGAATATTGATCTGGACGACGAGCTGGTGAAAAGAGGGCTCAAGCTCTCCGGATTGCGCACCAAAAAGGAGCTCGTTGACGTGGCGTTACGCGAGTTTTTGAGACGCAAGGATCAAAAGAAAATCTTGGAACTGCGGGGCAAGATTTCCTGGAAGGGCGATCTTGATTCGATGCGCCGGAACCGATTTTGATGGTTCTGGTGGATACAGGCGTCTGGATCGACTTCTTTGCCGGGAAGCAGATCGCGGAAGTCGATATCGTAATTACGCTCTTGGAGCGAGAAGAGGCCCTTGCTTTTACCGGGCTGATTCTTCAAGAGCTTATGCAGGGCTGCTCGAATGAGGTGGAGGTAGACGCGATCGAGGAACGCTTTGCGCCGTTCATCGAGCTTTTCCCGGAACGGTCTTCTTACAAACTGGCAGCAAAGATATTTGTCGATTGCCGAAAACGGGGCTTTGCCGTTCGAAGTTCAATTGATTGTTTGATTTCGGCTTGCGCCTTGGAGTACGACTGTGCAGTCCATCACAGAGATGGCGATTTTGCCGCTATTCGGAAAGTCTGCGGGCTTAAGATATGCGGTGAATGACGATTGGCCTCCGATGGCAGCACAGCATTAGGATTTTTCCGGCAGGTCCGCCACAGCCGATTCGTCCGTGGCGAACAAGATGCCCGCCGGCCCCACAGCCAAGATGGTTGTGCTACCGTTGGCTCGTGCGCGTGGTGGGAGTTGCGTGCGCACGCGGTTTTGTTCGCGCGGTTTTGCGCACGGTGATCGTTCCCTCGCGGGCGACCGCCGGCGTGGGTGATGCTTCGGGATATTTTACAGTGGTCGGCCAGATCAAGCGCCATGGCTGAGTTTTCACCGTTTGGCTGAATTGCTTGATGTTCTCGCCGGCGGGGCCGAGATCGGCTATAGCGGTTTTTAGGTTTTCCGACGACGTGCGCAGGTTTCGCAGTGTCACCTCCATATTGTCGTTGTCGGTGAGACTGGTGCTGATTTTTTGGATGTTCGTAAGTGACTGGGAGAGCGCACTGTCGGGCGCGGTCATATCGGAGAGATGTCCGCCGAACGTTTTGAACTGGGTAAGAGCGAGATTCAGCTCGGAATTTTGGTCGGTGAGATGGTTCAGATTATCCGCCGTTTGTTGAAGGTCTTTCATGGTGTTCGTCGCTTCGGCGGCAACCGGTTTGATGACTTCCAGCATTTTCGCCGCGGCTTCGCCCAGATCGGGTGTGCGTTCGCCTGGAAAGCTTTCGCCGTTTTTTGCGCGGCCGGACTCTTGGGTGCCCTGGGTGAAATCGATTGCCATGTCACCTAACAACCCGAGCTGCATCATCTGCACCCTGGCGTCGCGATAAATCCTGGCGTTCTTGTCCACTTGCAGATCTACGCGCACTTCGAATCGCGGAGATGGAGTTGGACTCGAACTGGCTTCGGGCGGATGAATTGCCGCTGCGGCTTGCTGCGCCTGTTTTTCTTCGGCAGAGGTAAGTGGTGAATACAGCTTCTGGACCTGACCAATCTTGCGACCGGCCAGCATTACCACCGCGCCTGGCTTAATTCCGGCGGCATTATCGAAATACACCTTGTAGGTCACCAGCGGCCGAAACAATCCCGGCGCGCCCAGCAACACCAAAAGAAAGGCGATCACTCCGATCGTGCCGATCACCAGCACACCGGTTAACATTTCATTTCTTTCTAATTGCATCGGGTGTGCCTTCCAGAATGGGGCCTTCAGTGCTGCCGCTCAAGAACTGTGCGACCACTGGATTCCTGGATTGTTTAAATCTTTCGGGTTCGCCTTCTTCAATAATCTTTCCCTCGTATAGCATAGCCATTCTCGTGGCGATGCGAAAGGCGCTGTCCATTTCGTGCGTGACGATGACGGACGTCACCTTCGATTTTTCTGTGAGGCTGATAATCAATTCGTCTACGACGGTGGCAATGACCGGGTCGAGTCCAGCCGACGGCTCATCTAAAAGGATCAACTCGGGCTCGAGCACGAGCGCGCGCGCGAGCGCCACGCGTTTGCGCATGCCGCCACTGAGTTCGTCCGGCAGCAGATCTTTTGCGTCTTGCATTCCTACAAGCTCCAGCTTTTGATCAACAATCGTGTCAATCTCACTCTGAGACTTGTCAGTAAGCTCTTGCAGTGGCAGTGCCACATTCTCGCGAACATTAAGCGAGCTTAGAAGCGCCGAATATTGATAAACCATCCCGATCTGCTGTCGCACCTGTTGAAGTTTTCTGCGCTTAAGCCGGTTGATCTCAAATTGCTTGAAAAATATCGAGCCGGCATCCGGGCGAAGTATCCCAAGGATCAATCGCAAAAGGGTGCTTTTGCCGCTTCCACTTTGCCCCATGATTACAAGCCGTTCCTGCGGCTGCACATCAAGGGACACGCCTTCCAGCACCATTTTTTCCTCGAACTGCATGTGCACGTCGCGCAGTTCGACCATGTGCGACGGTGTGCTCACGTCGGGTAGAAGTTCGTGTAAATGACATTGTAAACCGTGTCGAAACCGATCACGGTGCTGATGGCGGTTACCACGCTCGAGGTCGTGTTGGTGCCGACACCAGCCGCGCCGCCCTTCACGGTCAGTCCCCGGTAGCATGCGATTGCGGCGATGAGCAGGCCGAACAAGAAGCTTTTCAATATGCCAGTGATGATATCGCGGATGAGCAATGAATCTTTTACCAGATCGAGGAAATACGGAAACGCCATACTGAAATACGCTTTACAAACCAGGCTGCTCGCAAATACGGCTGCAAGGTTCGCGACAGTGGAAAGACACGGCGTCAGCAGAAACAGCGCGAGCATTCGCGGCGCCGCCAGAAACCGTAGCGGGCCAATGCCCATGGCCTCGATCGCTTCCACTTCTTCGTTAACCTGCATGGTGCCCAGTTCCGCCGTAAAAGCGGCGCCGATGCGCGCAGCAAGCATGATCCCCGTAATAAGAGGGCCAAGCTCGCGTGTGAAAGAAATGGACACCAAGCCGGGAATCAGCCGCTGCGTTCCGAACCGTTGCAATTGGTACCCGGTCAATAGTGCCATCGTCAGCCCCAGGAAAAACGAGACCAGGCCCACCAATGGCACCGAATCCACACCGGCGCGTACGCTCTGGCGGAAAAAACTGGCTGCGCGGAACGGAGCGCGCCGCTGTTGTATCCGCTCCATGCTTTCCTGAAACGTGTTCACGATGAACCAGAAGACGCTTCCGACTTCGCGCAGAAAAGTGCGCTCGATCTCAACGACCTCCAACGGTCCCGGGCCCGCACGACGCGCTTCAGCATTAGCCATGGATGAGACATTGCCTCACTTCGCCCCAGGGAAAAGCGCAAACTTGCTGGTGATTCGACGGATCCAACGCTTCGACGCGTCGATCAAACCTTTCGACATCTCGCATTAAACCGCACTAGATTTGGGATGGTGAGAATTGCGGCAGCTTGCGCGACCAATTGCTTCTTTGCTTTGATGCTCTTTAATGCTGCGGCGTCCGGACTTGCCCAGGAGGCGGTTCGGTCTCTTACACCGCCAGCAGAGGAACACTTCGAGGACAACAGAAAGATGGAAACAAAGAAAATTGGACTCGCGATTCACGGCGGCGCCGGAACAATTGATCGCAGCAATATGACGCCGGAAAAAGAGCGCGAATATCGCGCCGGACTTGAGCGCGCTCTGACCGCTGGTTACGAAATTCTGAAGCGTGGCGGGTCAAGCCTCGATGCGACGGAAGCGGCCGTGCGCGTTCTCGAGGACGATCCGCACTTCAATGCCGGGCGCGGTTCTGTTTTCACCAGCGCCGGTACAAACGAGATGGATGCGGCGATCATGGATGGGAAAATACTCAAAGCCGGTGCAGTTGGCAGCGTAAAGCACATCAAAAATCCCATCGGTCTCGCACGGCTCGTAATGGAGAAATCCCCGCATGTGATGCTCGATTGCGCCGGTGCCGAAGCGTTCGCAAACGAAAATGGGATCGAACTGGTTGACCAGAAATATTTTTTCACCCAAGAACGCTGGGATGCCCTGCAGAAAATGAAGGATGCCGAAAAGAATCGCGCCAGTGGCGACGGAAAGAGCTTTATTATCACCGATCAAGATCGACACGGCACGGTCGGTGCCGTCGCCTTGGATAAGGAGGGCAATCTGGCCGCGGCGACTTCGACCGGCGGGACAACGAATAAGCTGCCCGGCCGAATCGGCGACACGCCGGTAATCGGCGCCGGCACTTATGCGAACAATCAAACTTGCGCGGTGTCGTGCACGGGCGACGGCGAATATTTTATTCGTGCCGCCGCGGCGCATGAAGTCTCGGCGCTGATGAAATACCGCGGTATGAAATTACAGGGAGCGGCGCAGGCTGCTCTGGAGGTAGTAAAAGAGCTCGGCGGCACGGGCGGTTTGATCGCGATCGACAGAAACGGCGACATTGCTTTGCCGTTTAATACAAATGGGATGTACCGCGGCTACGTCGATCCGAATGGAAAGTGTGTGGTCGAGATCTACAGATGAGATCGTAATTCGTTGAAGCGTTACAGCGTTGAAGCAGGCAAGCCTGGCATCGTCATGTTGAGCGAAGCGAAAGAGCTCGGTTTCGTCCTGATCTTGCCCGAAAAATACTCCAGAGATCCTTCGCTTCGCTCAGAATGACAATTTTTTTTCCGATGCAACGATTCAACGCTTCAACGGTTTAACGACTCCCATGCTGCCGCCATTTTCGATCGTCATTCCGTGTTTCAACGAAGAAGGTCGCATTGGGCAAACGCTGCGCCTCGCGGTCGATTATCTCACCGCCAACGCGCCCGAGAGCGAATTGATCGTCGTAAACGACGGGTCAACGGATGCAACCGGAGCAATCGCGCGTGAAAGATTAAAGTCTGCTCAGATCGCCGCGCGCTTGCTGGAAAACTTTCCGAATCGCGGGAAAGGCGCGGCAGTCCGTTCAGGATTGCTTGCCGCGCAAAGGCCGATCGGGCTCTTTTCCGATGCCGATCTCTCCACGCCGCTCGAGGAGACGCCCAAGTTGATCGAACCCGTTGCGAATGGCGAAGTGGACATCGCGCTTGGCTCGCGCGCTCTGGACCGCAGTTTGATCGGCGTGCATCAACCGTGGCGGCGCGAGCAGGCTGGCCGTGTCTTCAATCTGCTCGTGCGAATCGCGACGGGGTTGCCGTTTTGGGATACGCAGTGCGGCTTCAAAGCGTTTCGCCTCGACGCGTGTCGATCGACGCTGGAAGCAGCGCAGATCGAAGGTTTCGCGTTTGATGTGGAGCTGCTTTCTCTGGCGCGGCGCGCCGGTTTGCGTATCCGCGAGATTCCGGTCCGCTGGAATCACGCCGAAGGAAGCAAAGTCAGTTTTTTCCGCGACAGTCTCCGCATGTTGCGCGAAGTGATCGCATTGCGCCAGGGAGCGACAGCTTCCCAGTCGACTTGAGTGTGACGGCTCGGAAGCCGTCATTGGTTGATGCGCCGCACTTTTCTTATTCTTGTCGGCGAATAAATTATCTCTTTCTTCAGATGCAGTCTTTCCGATTTCATCCCGCGGTCGCGCGTTGGTTCGAGGGGACGTTCGGTTCACCGACGGAACCGCAAATTCGCGGCTGGCCAGCGATTCAGTCCGGCCGGCATGTATTGATTTCCGCGCCGACGGGTTCGGGCAAAACGCTGGCGGCGTTTCTCGCTTCGCTCGATGCTCTGTTTCGGCAAGGCGCAGAACATGATTTGCCCGACGAAACACAGATCGTTTACGTTTCGCCGCTCAAAGCGTTAAGCAACGATATTCGCAAAAATCTTCAGGAGCCGCTCACCGGGATTCGCGTGCTGCTGGGAGAAACAAACGGTCGCGAGATCGATGTTCGCGCGGAAGTGCGCACCGGCGACACCACTGCCGCGCAACGACGGGCGTTGATCAAAAAACCGCCGCACATTCTGGTTACCACGCCGGAATCACTGTATCTGCTGCTCACATCCGACTCCGGCCGGGGCATGTTGCGCACGGCGCGCACGCTTATCCTCGACGAGATTCACGCCGTAGTGGACGACCGGCGCGGCGCGCATCTTGCGTTGAGCGTCGAACGTCTGGCCGCACTAACGAAGCAGCCGCTGCAGCGAATTGGTTTATCTGCAACGCAGAAGCCGATCGAAGAAGTAGCTCGTTTTCTCGTCGGCACTCGCGCAGTGGATGAGGCTGGCAAGCCGGATTGCGAGATCATTGACATCGGTCACCGTCGCGAACTCGATCTGGCGATCGAAATACCGAAATCGCCACTGGAAGCGGTGATGTCGAATGAAGTTTGGGAGGAAGTATACCATCGATTGGCGGAGTTAATTCAGGCGCACCAGACGACTTTGGTTTTCGTCAACACGCGCCGGATGGCGGAACGCGTGACGCATCATTTAAGCGAGTTGCTTGGCGCCGACGCAGTCACATCACATCACGGCAGTCTTTCTGCGAAACTGCGTCTCGATGCGGAAGATCGATTGAAACGCGGCCATTTGAAGGCGCTTGTCGCCACAGCGTCGCTGGAATTGGGCATCGATATTGGTTCGGTCGATCTCGTTTGTCAGCTCGGCACAACGCGCTCAATAGCGACGCTGCTGCAACGGGTCGGTCGAGCCGAGCACAAGCGTGGCGGTTTGCCGAAAGGCCGCGTTTTCCCATTAAGCCGTGATGAGATGATCGAATGCGCCGCGTTGTTGCGTTGCGCTAATCGCGGCGAACTCGACCAACTTACCATCCCTGAAAAACCGTTGGATGTGCTGGCGCAACAAAGCGTCGCCGCCGCTTCCACGGAAGATTGGAATGAGAATGAATTTTTCGAGCTCGTCTGTGCAGCCTGGCCGTACCGAAATCTCACCCGCGAAGAATTCGGCAGGGTCTTGAGCATGCTTGCCGAAGGTTTTAGCACAAAGCGAGGCCGCCGCTCGGCGCTGATTCATCACGACACGATAAACCATCGCTTGCGCGCTCGACGCGGGGCGCGACTGGTTGCCCTCACGTCCGGCGGCGCAATTCCAGACAACGCCGATTATCGAGTGATTCTCGAACCCTCGGAAACGTTCGTAGGCACGGTCAACGAAGATTTTGCTGTAGAAAGTCTCGCCGGCGACATCTTTCAACTGGGCAATGCATCATGGCGAATTCTGCGGATAAATTCAGGCGTCGTTCGCGTCGACGACGCGAAAGGTCAGCCACCCGGAATTCCATTTTGGTTGGGCGAAGCTCCAGCGCGGACGTCCGAGTTGTCGAGAGCGGTTTCCGATTTCCGGATGGAAATCGAGAAGAATTTGGTAGGGTCGCAGGGCTGCGGCGACTGGACGGCCCAGGGCGCCGTGCCCATCAGCACTGTTACTGAGTGGCTGGCTGACGAACTGCATTTGCCTCAGAGCGCTGCTGGGCAAATTGAAGCGTACTTCGCGAACATTCGCCGTTCGTTAGGCGCAATTCCTTCACAGCAAACTCTGGTAATGGAGCGGTTCTTCGATGAATCGGGTGGGATGCAGCTTGTTTTGCACGCCCCTTTCGGCAGCCGAATTAATCGAGCCTGGGGTTTAGCGCTGCGAAAACGCTTTTGCCGTTCGTTCAATTTCGAATTGCAAGCGGCTGCGACTGATGACGCCATCGTGATTTCGCTCGGCACGCAACATTCATTTCCGCTCGACGAGGTATTTCGTTATTTGAATTCGAAATCAGTTCGCGACCTGCTTGTGCAAGCCTTGCTCGACGCGCCAATGTTCACCATTCGCTGGCGCTGGAATGCCACGCGTTCGCTGGCTGTGCCACGTTTTCGAGGCGGCGCGAAATTAGCTGCGCCACTGCAACGCATGGAATCGGAAAATCTGCTGGCAGCAGTTTTTCCGGACCAGCTTGCGTGCCTGGAGCATATCGTCGGCGATCGCGAGATTCCAGATCATCCACTGGTGAAACAGACGATTGACGATTGCCTCACCGAAGCCATGGACATCACCGGATTGGAAGAAGTCCTGCGCAGGATCGAGCGCGGCGAGATTCAGTGCATCGCGCGCGATTTGCCGGAGCCGTCGCCGCTCGCATCCGAGATCCTCAATGCGCGCCCGTACGCGTTTCTCGACAACGCGCCGTTGGAAGAACGGCGCACACAAGCGGTATACACGCGACGCGCTTCAGACAGGAACAGCAGCGACGGTCTTGGTGTTCTCGACGCCGCTGCGATCGATAAGATTAAGACGGAAGCGTGGCCCGAAGCGACGAATGCGGACGAACTGCATGATGCGTTGATGTTGGTCGGTCTGATGACGCCAGGGGAACTTTACCGAAGCGCAGGCAGCGAAAACGCCGACGAATTTGTATCAACCTTGCTGGCAGGAAATCGAGCGACGCATGTGCTTGTTAGGACGCAGCAGTCGAATGACCGCGAGGTTTTGGAGTGCGACGCTGCGCCGCACTCCAATGGCGAAGGAATTGTCGAAAAGCGCCGGAGCGCGGGCGCACTCTCTCGCAGTCGCGGGACTGGACAGACTCGAACCTTCTGTATCGCTGCAGAACGAATTCCGATGCTCCGGGCGATTTATCCCGACGCGCCAGCTGAGCCCGAATTCATGTTGCCCGAGTCGGTCCGCGAAAAAACTTGGGAACGCGCCGACGCGATTCGCGAGTTGGTTCGCGGGCGCATGGAAGTTTGCGGGCCAATTACGGTCGGAGAGTTGGCAGATACACTGGTTTTGCAGCGCTCGGAAATCGACGTCGCGCTGCTCGCTCTCGAGGCGGAAGGCTTTGTTCTGCGTGGTAAATTTCATCCGCAGGCAACCGAGCAAGAATGGTGCGACCGTCGACTGCTGGCGCGAATTCATCGGCTCACTATCGACCGTTTGCGCGCGGAAATTCAGCCGGTCTCGGTTCACGATTTTTATCGTTTTCTCTTCGCGTGGCAGCGAGCCGACCGAGAACACCGCGTTGAAGGTCTAGAAGGTTTACAATCGATCTTGGAACAACTAGACGGGTGTGAGTTGCCACTGGCCGCGTGGGAATCGGCGGTACTTCCCGCGCGCGTTGCCGGCTACGATCCCGAATGGCTTGATCGCCTCTGTTTTTCCGGCCGGGTTGGCTGGGGACGTTTGAGCACGGCGCAAAATCCAAACGCCCGCGCATCGGCGCCGCTGCGGACGAGTCCAATCGCGCTCTATCAACGGGAAAATCTCCACGATTGGCTCGACATGGCCCGGGCGAAGCCTGCGCTCGAACTTTCGGTCATCAGTCAGCCTGTGTTCGACGCACTGCAAAGCGGCGGCGCGCTGTTCTTCACCGAGTTAGTCCGGGGCAGCGGCTTGTTGGCTTCTCAAGTTGAAGAAGCTTTGTCGCAGCTTTCGGGGCTCGGGTTGGTAACTTCAGATAGCTTCGATGGGTTGCGTGCGCTTCTTGTTCCATCGAATAAGCGCCCAACCTTTGGTCGAAATCTTGCAAGATGCAGGCGCAGAAAAAACCTCGCCAGCATCGAGTTTGCAGGTCGCTGGTCGTTGTTGCAAAGGAGCGGCGAATTTCCAGTCACCACTGGAGCGTCAAACGGCAAAGGTCCTCGTGAGGCCGCAATCGAAAAATTCGCTGGAGTGTTGTTGGGCCGCTACGGCATTGTTTTTCGCAGATTGCTCGAACGAGAGAGTTTCCCGATCACTTGGTACGAGCTGGGACGAATCTATCGTCGATGGGAAGCGCGCGGCGAAATTCGTGGCGGTTATTTTGTTGGCGGCGTCAGCGGGGAACAATTCGCAACGCCGGAGGCCATCGGCCTATTGCGGTCCATCCGAAAAGTGTCGTCGAACGACGAACTGGTTACCTTGAGCGCTGCTGATCCGTTAAATTTGCAAGGCATTCTTACACCCGGCCCGCGAATAGCAGCGTTCACCACAAACCGGATCCTGTTTAGCCGGGGATTGCCGATTGCTGCCCTCGAAGCAGGGGAGATCCGCAAACTTGTTGATGTCCCTGTTTCTGATTTGCAAATTGAAACGGCGTTACGGATCGGCAAACTGCCGCCATCACTGCGACCGTACTACAAATGACGTCATCCGAAGCGGAGCACAGCGAAGTCGAAGGACCCCCGGAACGGTCTTAAGACTTCGCCGCCGGGTTCCTCGACTTCACTCGAAATGACGAACAGCGACGCGCTCGTTATTTCGTTACGATTTCGGCGTTCTCGATCATGGCAATGCCGCCGCGCTCCGCGAGCTTGCCTTTCAAGGTGATAGTCTTGCCACAATAGTCAGCGAGTTGGTCGTTCATTGGCTTGTGTTCGCCCACGACCAGATACGCCTTGCCATCGCTCACGATTCCCACCGGGCCGCCGCTCTTGACGCACTTCGCGCCACAGGATTGACCATGTTTTTCGCCGACCGCGTTGTGATCGACATAGCACATCATATCGACCACTTCTCCGGTCACTTCTTTCGAAGCAGTTGTGTCACTGCCGTGCTCGTGTTCCTGCGCGATCGCCAGCGGCGATATCGCCAGGGCAGCGATGAATGTCGCAGTAACTGCAATCTTCACGACTGTAAGTCTGTTGTTTGTTGAATTGAACATACAACGAATCTGGGCTGCTCACCGCATTGGTCAATCCAGACTATGCGAAGGAAGAATGGACAATGCCAACTAATGGCAAATGGACAAATCACCACCGTCAAACTCGAACGCGGATACTTCGGAATTCGGGCTTGTCATTTTTTCGTCATTCGGCTCTCGTCACTCCTCGTGCTTTCAATGAGTTCCGCGAACTGGTCGAAGAAGTAGGTGGCGTCATGCGGTCCGGGTGCAGCCTCGGGATGATATTGCACACTGAAGATCGAGAATTTCTTGTGCCGCATTCCCTCGACTGTGCCGTCGTTCAAGTTGATGTGCGTCACTTCCACGTCCGAAGGGAGCGACTCAGCATCGACGGCGAACCCGTGGTTTTGTGCGGTGATCGCTACTTTGCCGCTGCGCAAATCTTTTACCGGCTGGTTGGCGCCGCGGTGGCCGAATTTCAATTTGAATGTCGAGCCGCCAAACGCGAATCCGAGAATTTGATGACCGAGACAAATCCCGAAGATTGGTTTTTGGCCCATTAAATTGCGCACGGTTTTGTGCGCGTAAGCGAGCGCCGCCGGATCGCCCGGGCCGTTGGAGAGAAAAACTCCGTCCGGATCGAGAGCCAGCACTTCTTCGGCGGATGTGCTGGCCGGCACTACGGTCACCTCGAAGCCTTTCTGCCGAAGGAGGCGCAGAATATTTTGTTTGATCCCGTAGTCGTACGCGACAATACGGAATCGGGCCGGTGGCAACGCTCGTCTGACTTCTCCGTCTGGGAATTTTTGAATTGACCACGGTGCGCTAAGTTTGTCCTCGGGATCCCAGCGATAAATTTTATCCGTTGAGACTTCGCGGACATAATCCATCCCAATCACGCCTTTGCCTTCAATCGCCCGTTGCGTCGCTTCTTCAGGCGAAATTTCCTCGGTCGTCAAACACGCTTTCATCGCGCCGCGTGTGCGCAGATGCCGCGTGAGCGCGCGTGTATCGATTCCTTTTGTGCCGGGAACATTCCATTTCCGCAAATATTCGTCGAGCGACATCTCGGAGCGCCAGTTACTCGGGACCTCGGTCAATTCTTCGATCACGAACCCGCGCACATGCGGCGACCGACTTTCCTGGTCGAGCGAGTTGATCCCATAATTTCCGATCAACGGGTAGGTCATCGCCACGATTTGCCCGCGATACGATGGATCGGTCAGCACTTCCTGATAACCAGTCATTGCGGTGTTGAAGCAAATCTCACCGACGCAGGTGCCAGTCGCGCCAAAGGATTCGCCCTCGAAGTATCGACCGTCTTCGAGAGCCAGGAGTGCTTTCATTTAATCAAAACGTCCAATGCTCCACGTTCAACATGCAACTCTCAACTGAAAATGCTTTTGAATTGAGATGTCCGATCGTTGGCGGTGGACGTTTGGTTGCCCTTCAAAAAGAGAAAGGCCTGAATCGACGGTTCAATTCAGGCCTTTTGTCAAAAATTACCCCGCCGATGCCGTTTAGGCGGATCACCCGTTCCCTTTTAGTAACGGATGGATGACCGTCGCCACAGCGTCTGACTTCCAATAAAGGCCTGCCATGTTCTGCGGGCGACTTAGCCTCCTTGCATGTATTCAATATCGGTTCGGGAATCTCACCTCGTAATCTCGAACATCGCAGGGTAAATGTTCGATCCCGAAAATCAGAATCAATTCGGGACCGCTTGAAGAGCCGTTGGTTGAGAGTTGAGAGAAAAGCACTGGTTTTCTTCCCAACCCTCAACGAACGGCTCTGTTTTCAAAGAACTATTCCCGCAGCATCACTCCCAGCTCGCGCTTTAGTCGCTCGCGAATTTTGTCGTGTACCTCGGTTACTTCTTCGTTTGTGAGTGTGCGATTTTTGGCGCGGTATGTCAATCTATATGCAAGCGATTTTGCTGAATCGAACGGAGCTGTTCCTTCCCTCATTTCAAACAGGTCGAACAATTGCACGTTTTCGAGCAACGGTTCCGACGGCTCTCGAATGACACACAAAATTTCGGCATGCGTCGTTTTCTCAGGGAGAATCATCGCGATGTCGCGAGTGATCGATGGGTAGCGAGCGAGTTCTCGAAATTTTTTGGTTGACCCGCCACCGTCCAAAAGAACATCGGCATTGAGTTCGGCAACAATCACTGAACCGTTCGCGCTCGATTTGCCCGACGACAGTTGCCCGCCGGATCCTACGAGTTGCTCGTTAGAGTAAACCTGAACGGCTAGCGCAAAGTCGACAGAGGTTTCTGACCGAAACGACAAATTTGGAACAACGCATTCGAGCGCGCCCTTCAGATCAAATGAGTCGAGGCTGCGTCTCGTCCGTGATCGCCAATTCAGCGCGCCAGCATTTCCCCAGAGGAGAATTCCGAGATGCCGTTCCTCTTTGCCAGATGGCGGCGTGAATACGCGGCCAATCTCGAAAATGGAGACGCTCTCGGCTCCAGCACGAATATTTCGTTCGAGCACTTCGAGCAAACCGCTGATCAAGCTTGGCCGCAACGCGACATGATCCTCGGTCAATGGGTTGCGCAGCTCGAGCGCTTCACTAGAGGCCACGGCGTTTCTCGAAATCAATTTTGACGTCCGCACTTCAGACAAACCGTATCCCGCCAATCGCTGCCGGAGAAAAAGCGTCTCAAGATCGTGTGAGCGGTCGGCCTGACTCGTTGGCGAGAAGCGGCCGCGGGTCCTTCCCGGAATCTTATCTATTCCGTACGCGCGCAGAACTTCTTCAATCAAGTCGACGTCGCGTTGCAAATCCCGCCGATAACTCGGAATCTTCCACGTTGCGCTCTTGCTTGTGCTCCTGGTTTTCTCCAGTCCGAAGCTCGTGAGAATTTCATCAACGGTTTTCGGCTCAATTGTCACGCCGATTACGCGATTACATTTTTCGTAACTCAGCGAGACGTCAGCAGGATTGACTGGAAGTTCACCGGCGACCTGAGTTTCTTTTGCTGGCGCTCCGCCAGCGATCTCGCGCATTAATTCCGTTGCGCGGTGCGACGCTCGCAAAGTCATGTCCGGATCCACGCCGCGCTCGAATCGGTAACTTGCGTCGCTTTGCAGATTCAAATTGCGTGCCGTCCGGCGAATACTTGACGGCAGAAAATACGCGGCCTCGAGCAAGATATTTTCCGTCGAATTCGTCACACCCGTTTCTTCGCCACCCATCACGCCTCCGATCCCAACGACATGTTCCTGATCGACGACAACACAATTATCCGCCTCGAGCCTGTAGGTCTTTCCATCCAGCGCGAGAAACTTCTCGCCGTTGCGAGCGAGCCGCACGGAAATGTTGCCCTTCAATTTGTCGGCGTCGAAGGCATGTGTCGGTTGTCCGAGCTCCAGCATTACGAAATTAGAGATGTCGACGATGTTATTGATGGAGCGAATGCCGACGCTCTCGATTCTGGCGCGCAACCATTGTGGGCTGGGACCTATCTTAACGTTGTCGATCTTGCGCAACGAGAAGAATGGACATTCGCGGGTCGCCGCGATTGTCACACCAGATCTTTGTAGGGCAGGCGCTTTGCCTGCCGGGGGCAACCGAAGGGGTCGTCCTACAAGAGCTCCGATTTCGCGGGCCAGACCGAAATGGCTCAACAGATCACCGCGATTGGGCGTGATCTCGACGTCCAGAATCGTATCCGCTGGGAAGAGGTCACCGATCGGCTCGCCAACTTTTGCGTCGGGCGACAAAATCAACAGACCGGATGCATCTTCGCCGAGAGCGAGTTCAGTGGGGCTGCAAAGCATCCCTTCCGACTCGACGCCGCGTAGTTTGCTCTTTCGAATCTCCGTGCCGTGGGGCAGCTTCGTCCCCGGAAGCGCGAGAGGAACCTTGTCGCCGATCTTGTAATTCGTCGCGCCGCAGACGATCTGCCGTTTTGTGCCACTCCCGTCGTCCACCTCGCAAACGGTGAGCCGATCGGCATTCGGGTGACGCGAGGACGCGGTGATTTGCGAAACGATCACCTTTTCGATGTTGGCGCCGCGCGTTTCGATGTTTTTGGTTTCGATCCCGGCGCGAGTGAGCAATTCGGCGATGTCTTCCGGAATTTTTGGAAGATCGACAAATTCGCGCAGCCAATTAACGGAAAACTTCATGCGAACTGGCGCAGAAACCGCAAGTCATTTTGCGCAAACAAGCGGATATCAGGAATTTCGAACAGAATCATGGCCAGCCGATCCATCCCGAGCCCGAATGCATAGCCGCTCCACTTCTCCGGATCGTAAGCGTTATCGCCCCGCGCTCTATTGACCGCTTCGAAAACGGCTGGATGCACGATGCCGCAACCGGCCACCTCGATCCACTGCTCGCCGCCCTTCAGAGCTTTCGATCGGACGTATACTTCCAGACTCGGTTCGGTAAACGGAAAATAATGCGGACGAAATTGTACCTCGGTTTCGGCGCCAAAGAGTTCCCGCAGGAAGAAATCGAGCTCGCCTTTTAAATCGGCGACGCTGACGTTTTCATCAACGTAAAGGCCCTCGATTTGATGAAACTGTGGACTGTGAGTTGCGTCGAGTTCATCCCGCCTATACGCCGCACCTGAAGTAATCACGCGAAGAGGAGGCGGCGAAGATTCCATGGCGCGGATTTGCACCGTTGATGTGTGCGTTCGTAGAAGTCGTCCGTCGGGCAGATAAAAGGTGTCCTGCTCGTTGCGTGCAGGGTGGTCGGGCGGCGTGTTCAAAGCATCGAAACAGTACCATTCAGTTTCCACATCGGGACCTTCAGCGAGTGCAAACCCCATTCGTCGAAAAATCTGAATTCCACGCTCATGCATTTGATGAAGGGGGTGCAAAGAACCAATCTCGTGTGGCGTTCCCGGAAGAGAGACGTCGATTGTCGCAAGCGCTTCCGATTCTTTTTGTGTGCGGATTTTTTCTTCGCATTGATCGAGCGCTGCAGTGACTGCATTGCGCGCTTCGTTGAGCAACTTACCGACGACCGGACGTTCTTCTTTGGCGAGGGCTTTCATTCGCTCGCCCCACTCCGAGATGCTGCCGCTTTTGCCGAGATATTTTACTCGGACTGCTTCGAGCGACTTTCCGTCGCGCGTAGCTTCAATCGCGCGCAGCGCGTCATCGCGCAGTTGTTCCAGCGGGTGCATGGATTTCGTGAATCGTTAAATCGTTACATCGTTAAATCGGAAAATCGAATCTCGATTCACCAATCTCGACTTACGATCACGCCGCTTTCTTTTTCGATTTCGCTTTGTCTTCCAGCGCGCTTTTCGCTTGATCAACAATCGATTTGAATGCGGCTTCGTCGGTGACCGCGAGATCGGCGAGGATTTTGCGATCCAGTCCGATACCTGCAGCTTTCAGTCCTTCGGCCAGGCGACTGTAAGTGATACCGTTCGCGCGTGCGGCGGCGTTGAGGCGTTGGATCCAAAGATAACGAAATGTGCGCTTGCGAGTTTTGCGGTCGCGATAGGCCCAATATTGCGCCTTCATGACCGCATCTTTGGCGTAACGAAAAAGTTTTGAGCGGCGGCCGCGGTAGCCCTTCGCTTTTTTCAGCATTCGTTTCCGGCGCGCACGGCTTGCCGGGGCGTTTGTAGCTCTTGGCATTGTTGTTTTGCCCCGGGAATTTTTCGGGGCTCCTCGTTCAGTGAGCTGTTGTTCAGTTATCGATCTTTCCAGCCTCGCTCACTGATTTATCCCACAGACGCGGGACAGGCGGAGAGATCGCGGGCGGGAAACTAAATGCTGAGCATAAAATGACAACCGCATTTTCTATGACCGCGCTCGAATGACCAATGACAAACGTTCTGAAAAGAAAAGCAAGTTCCGACACCCTTTTTCTCACATCTCACTAAGGTGTTATTGTGGGTTTGTTTGCTATAATCAGCGGATGCATGATGTGGCCGAGCACGGTTGCTAGTGCTAGTGCTGATTTGTCTTTTTGAACGGGCTGGTTTTTCTTTAGGATTTTTCCTGAGTCCGCCGTTTGTCTCGGCGCTGTGGTGCGGCGGACACAGCTTTGAAGATTTGCTTCCGGGCGGTTGCCGAAAGAACACCGCAACGATGTAACTATACCGTACAAAATTTGAGCATCGTAAAAACGACTTGACCTAACAACGACTAAGCCTGAAAGAGACCGCTGCATGCGCGTGCACGGGCAGCCTCTTTTTCTTTTTGTCGCTCTGGCAACGACTGCGTTGGTGCTTGTGAACGCGCCCCCCAGCGGGCGGAGCGCGCTCCCCCCAACCGAAGCGCGCGTCGTGCGAGTAACCAATTCTGTACAACTGCTCCACCCCGTCCGTCCGCCACGGCGAGCTTCGGTGAATGATATTGTGGACCAGGAAACGGTTGTCCGAACTGGCAAAGACTCGCGCGCTGAACTGACTTTTACGGGCGAAACGGTGGTGCGGTTGGCAGCCCAGACTTCATTCGACTTCTACCACGGGACGCGCGGTTTGGATTTGAAGGTTGGCGCAGCATTGGTCCAGGCGCCAAAGGACGCAAATGGCGCGACGATCCATATGGGCAGTGTTGCGGGAGCGGTGGCGGGAACGACCGTGATGATAGAATACCATCCTGGTGTCTATAAATTTCTTGTGTTGGAAGGCACTGGGCGATTGTATCGCCCTGGGCATCTTGGAGACTCGATTCTGGTTCATGCTGGACAGATGGTGATTGGCAATCCGGACTCTGCGATCAGCGATCCAGTCGATGTGGATATTGGCAGCTTCATGGCCACGAGTCACTTCATCACGGATTTTCCTGCTCTGCGTAGTGAGAAATCGATCCTTGCGGAAAGCCAGAAGCAGCAACGCGAAAAATCGAAGAGAACTTTGGTCGAAACAAACCTTATTATTTTTGGAGGCGGCACACAAGTGTCGATGGTTGACCAAGACCAAACCCAGACGAAGAATCGCGCGACTGCAACGGTCGTAACGCCGCGTCGAGCGTCAAACTTGAGTCCTCAATCGGCCCCCGGACCGCAGTAAGACACCGAATATGCGAAAGATTTCCGAGCAAATTTTTAGTCGTGCACTCGTCATTTTGTTGTTCATTGGCGCGGTACCGCCAGCGATGGCAGTGGAACAAAAACAGGCACACGTATCCCAAGTAATTCAGGACGTGCGGTTGCTCGAACCCCATGGCGTACCGCGTCCCGCAGCAGTGAATGATAAAATCACCGAGGACATGGGCGTGCGTACCGGCGTGCAATCGCGCGCAGAACTGATTTTTGCCGATCTCACACTGACGCGACTGGGCGCGAACACGATCTTCAGTTTCAAACAGGGGTCCCGCGAACTCGATCTAACGAGTGGTGCGGTCCTGTTACAAGTGCCGCCTAATCAAGCCGCAGTCAAGGTTAACACCTCGGCTGTTACCGCGGCGGTGACCGGTGGGACGGCAATGCTATCAACGGGACCACCCATGAAATTCATGGTGTTGGAAGGCACCGGTACGTTTTATCCAGTCGGTCATCCAGAAAAAGCCGTAATCGTGCGCAGCGGTGAAATGATGATGATGACGGCAGACAGGCGCGTGACAAAGCCGGAGAAGTTTGACGTGAAGCTGGTACTCAAAACATCGGGTCTGATCAAGGGTTTTGCGCCGCTGCAGAACTTACCGTTGATCATGACGGTGGTGGACCAGCAGATCGCCGAGCAGCAACTAGCCGGGGCAATGAGTCAGCCTCTCGCGAAGAACCTTGTGGATGTGATCGGTACGACCGACCAAAATACCAATGCGAACCCCGTAGTATTAGTGCGCAATTCGACTTCCACTCCGCCGCCATTGACGCCCACTCCTCCGCCTCCAACACCGACACCGAGTGCCTCAACAACACCTACGAAATTCGGTACGCCAGCCACAATTACCTCTCCGAATCCCTACGTGATAACGAGTGGCACTCTCATCACAACCGATCCCTCGATCACTACAAACGGTGTGACGGATTATGGCAAGATCTATCGCGGACAATCTATTGACGGTGCTGCTTCCGCGTGGGCGTTTGGATCAACGTCCGTTTTTGATACTGCAAGCGGCTTTGACGCTCTAATCGGCAATACTTCGGGAGCAGCGTTCAAGTTCAGCGCGCTCCAGTTGACGGGCGATCCGACAATAGACATAACAAATGGTGAAACCAATTTAGGCCTAATCGCTGTCAACGGCATTACTTCAGGTGGTCCGGGCGGCGTATTGACGTTTTCAGGTATCAGCGGGTTACTTCTTGCGACACAGAACGGTTCGATCACGCTGGGTCCTGAAATCTCCTTTTCTGGCTTACATGACCTAACGATTTACGCTCGCGGCTCCAACAGCGACCTGACACTTGGCTCCGACATTAGCACGTCGAGCCAACTCCGGCTGTTAGCTGAGCGTGACATGTCGATAACATCAAGCATCACGACGGACGATCTATACACGTTTGTTGGAGGCAATGTGACGATTAGCGGTTCGGCGACGATCCATGCTCCGACCATTACCCTATTCGCCGGGGGGAACCTGAATTTGAGCGATCTAACTTCTGACGAAACGGCTTCCAATTCTGACGGCAACGTGAGTATCTCCGCAGGCCAGGCGATCAATATCGCGAATGATCTGAATATTACTCGCGAAAATGGGGGGATTAGTTCGGGTCTGAATATCACTCTTAGCACGGGCACCGACTTATCAGCCGGCGGCGACACCACTCTTCTCGTCAACAATAATATCAGCCGAGTCGTCGATGGGGCGAGAATTCTCAGGTACAATCGGAGGAAATCTCCAGACGAACAATCTAACGGTTGAACTCTTAAACAACGGGGGAGAAATCGATTCCGGAGGCAACGTCAGCTTGGAGGTGTCGGGAAACATAACCGCTCAGGGCGACGCTATTTTCGAGATCCAAAACGAAGGTGGAACAATGGGCCAGGATGGCCCGATCCAAATAGCTGCAGCTAGTATTACCGCAAATTCATTATTGGCTGAGATTGACAACAGCAACGGCGGTGTGATCGACGGTAACGCTCACATCTTTATGAGCGTCGCCGGCAACGCAAATGTCACCAATGATGCGACACTTGCCATCTTCGGCAGCGATGGGGCGGCGAACAGTGCGATCATTGTTAACGGCGGCAAGTATAATGTCGGCGGGACGTTTCTGAGCTACATCGACGGCAACGGCACGATCACATTCAACAATGCCACTGCTCACGCAGACGTGCTCAAAGCTGGTGTATTCGGAACAAACGGTGTTCTGAACATTGGCGGTGGCACCCTCTCGGCTGATACAACATTGAAACTTTATGCGCCCGGGAGTAATGGGCAGCTCAACTTCCTTTCCAACGTCACTCTCGGTGGCAATAGTGCAAAGATTCTCGCCGCGAATTCGATTACGATTTTCGACAATGTTGTGGTCACTATTGGGGGCAACATTCCAGCTACCGTATATACAAACAACGCGAATTACTCCGAGCAGTGGGGTGGTAATGGCACCACGACAGGGACGTTTGCTGGCGCCGGCGCAAACAGGCCACAGCCGCTCTCAGAGGCCCCACCGTTTGGTGCTCCGTCGCCCGGCAACCCCACGAACGGAAAGAGGATCAAAGGGGTAATCAATATCAAAAACAGCGGGGAGTTGCTTTCCATGCTCGATGACGCCGGTCAGGGTCCTGACGGGAGGCTCAGGTTTAGGTTTTCCCGCCACCGCGGTCGCCACTTCGCAAACACTGCTGGCTTCAATGTCAATGGTACGACGAAAGCAGACCGTCGTATCGCGGAGAACGGACAACATATGCGTGACCGAGTACTGTCCAATGCACGCTTTGGTGCTGCAGGCAGGCGGGCCTTCTAGTGGCGAGGCGATGGTCACTTAATCTGCACATTGCCATGGCTGAGAATGGCTTGGGGATAAACCTGGTACCTTAGCAAGTGGTAGCATTCGTGAGGCCTCATCGTCATTTTTGTGGGTTCGTCACCGCGTTGGGCGTGCTCCTTTTGACCTCAGCAATTGAGTGTTTGGCACAGACCGCGAACCAGGCACAGTTAACGCGTGAACAGGTTCCGTCGGCTTTTCCACCCACCGTACCTCCGACCGGTGCTGAAGGCGGGAATGTCGCAGCTGCGCCCGGTGATACCGATCTTGGTCAGCAGCAAATTCTCAAACGCGTCGAAGAGTATCAACCGTTCACAATCTCGGCCGGCGCGCCGTTCTACTGGACATCGAATGTCGCTCTCACCCGTAGCGGCGAACAGAGCGATTTTGTTGTCGCACCGTCGGCGGCGGCGTTTTATGAGCCGCGAATTAACAGCACGCTCTACGGACTGATCGATGTCCGCGAGCAGCTGTTTTACTATGACCGGTTCGACAATTTCAATTTCGGAAGCTTTGATGTGGACGTTGGCTTCAGATATCTCGTACCACAATGGCATAATCTGCTTTTGCGCGTTGAGTACCGATTACAACCGGCTGACCGAGAAAAACAGCTTTTCAGCTTTCTTCCAAAACCATGCCTTCATCATAGATGCCTCAGTTCCCTTTCAGTTTGGCCGTGCTCAGACCCTAACACTGGGGACGTTCGCGAATATCAGTGTCGCGGCGGAGGAGTCCGGTCAGCCACCAGACATTAACGCGATCTCAGCCCAACGAAGCGATTATGGGGCGTATCTCAGTTACTCGGCAATTCTGACCCGTTCTTTTTACATCAATGCCGTTGGCACTCTCGTCGTGCGGCAATACTATGAGGGAGGCCGCGATGACATCAGCGAAATTCTTGCCCTTACCGCCAACTATCGGCTCAATAAATATCTTACGGTCAGCGCCGTAAGTACGTTGGCGGCGAGCCAATCGAACCAAAGCGTTTTCGATTACAACGTGGCCAATCTCGGCGGCGCGGTAGCCTTCTCGGTGAAGTTTTAGAAACACCGGTTTACCTACGCGCGCCTCCGTCGCGACCAAAGGTTGGACCTTGATGTGCGTTTCGTACAATCGATCGTGCCCAAAGTCGGATGGAGCAAAAGTGTTCATTTCGTAGCCAACCAGGCGAAATGACATGCCGGCAAACATAGCTATCGACTCTGCCGTTGTTTTGGGATAATGCGACTTCGCGGATACGCTTTTCGCGCGACGGGCAAAAGCTCGGAGCCGTTACCCGCGTCCATTTCCGCGAGGCTCCAAAATTCACACCACGATAGCCGGAGAAAATCGCGGGCGGCGCGCTCAGTTGTGGGGCCTTATCAATCTTGCACAATGGTTCGGCGGAATGCCATGTTCAAATCGCGAGGGCTTGGTATACTTGCGCGCACATGCACTGGCTTGGCCGTCATCGGTTGTTGGTCCTGGCGGTGATTTGCTTTTTTTGGACGGGGCTGATTTTTCTCGGCCATTTTTTTCCGGCCACGCCGTTTCTCTCGACGCCTTGGCGCAGCCAACAAAGTTTCGAGGACTTACTTCGGCGCGAGGGTCGAAAGACCCCGGCGCCCAAGGATTTCGTTTTTCTGGGACTTGACCAAAGCACTTTGGAGTTGCCGCCGCTGATGGCTGAAGAAATCGCGAGCAACCGGGCGTTTCAGCTAATGACCGAGAAGCCCTTCCCGTGGTCACGCGAAGTATGGGCGCTTCTGTTGGACCGGTTATTTGGAGCAGGCGCGCGCCTGGTGATGTTCGACATGATTTTTAGTCCGCCCAATGATGGTGATTCATCGTTTCACGCTGCGCTTGATCGCTACCACGAGAAAGTAGTGGTTGGTGCCAATTTCGATTTGCAAAACGTTCTCAAGCCACAGGCTGTCACGCCAAACGCTGTCCTGATTGGACCACCCCAGTTGCTGGACGATCGCGTCGGGTTTGTGAATTTCTGGGCGGATCCAATCGACGGAAAAATCCGTGCCGCAGCTTATCGAGTGAGTGAAAGCCAGCTGGCCGATTTGCCGTCGTTCCCTGGCGAAGAGATTTACGAGTCTCTTTCGGCACGCGCGCTCGCGAAAATTGGTCATGCGAAGGATGTGCCGCCTGACTTTCAAGGGCACATGATTCGTTTCACCGCACCGGACGCGTTCGAGCCCCGCCCGCTCTACGAGGTTTTTGACCCCAAACTCTGGCATGCGAATTACGGCGATGGGGCATTTTTCAAGGACAAGATCGTGATCGTCGGGCCGTCAGCGCAGGTAATGCACGACGTCGTCGATACGCCGATGAGTCCGAATACACCCGGCCCTGCCCTTCATTTCCAGGCGATGGCTGCCGCGCTTGGGCACGAGTTTTTGCGGCCAACCCCGCGCAAAATTGGTCTGGTGCTCGTATGCGCTGCAGGTTTTGTCGCGTGGATGTTGGTCGGGTTCGTACGCAGACCGTTGGTATGTCTTGGCGCGCTCGTGGCGACAACCGCCACATATCTTGGAATGGCACGATTGCTGTACGACAATACAGGATTGCTACTGCTGACAATTCCGGTGCTGTCCGCACTCGTCCTCAGCGGTTCATTTTCCCTCGGCTTTGAATACTTCCTCGAGCGCTTGGAGAAATTGCGCACCCGGCGCACGCTCGAACGCTACGTCTCGAAAAATCTGGTCAAAGAAATTCTCGAAAACCCGGAGAGCTACTACAGCTCGCTTCGTGGTGTGCGCGTGCAGGTGACAATTCTGTTCTCGGATTTGATTGGTTTCACAACGCTGGCGGAGAGAGCTGACCCGGAAGCGCTGGTCACGCAGCTCAATGAGTATCTCTCACGCATGACGTCGGTCATTTTCAGCAACGGCGGAACGCTCGACAAATTTATCGGCGACGCAATTATGGCGGTGTGGGGTAACGTGCGCAGTCTCGGCGCGACGGAGGACGCGAAAAGTTGCGCGCGCGCTGCTTTGGGAATGCGCCGAGAGCTCAGTCAGCTTAACAAGAATTGGCGAGAGCAAGGCCGGATGGGGTTGGGAATGGGCATTGGCCTTAATCACGGCGAAGTGATCGTGGGCAACGTTGGTTCTCAGGAGCGAATGGATCCGACAGTCATAGGCGATGCCGTTAATCTGGCATCACGGCTGGAAGCTCTTACGCGAACTTACGGCGTGGACATGCTCGTTGGCGAATCGGCTGCCGAACTGGTGCGCGATGACGTTCATCTACGCTCTGTGGCCCGCGTTCAGGTGAAAGGCAAAACTAAACCAGTGAACATTTTTACTTTCGTCGCTGCCCGGGGCGAAGGGACCGATCCCGAGTTTTTGAAATGGCTCGAAACATACGAAGAGGGGCTGGAGAAATTTCGCGCCCGGGATTTTACCGACGCGAAAATTCTCTTCTCACGTTTCCTGGAATTTTATCCCGATGATCTGCTAGCCAAAATGTATCTGCAGCGCTCGCTCGAATACGAACAAGCTCCGCCCGACGAAGCGTGGGACGCGGTGGAGGTCTTTCAGAAGAAATAATTTTCTCACAGAGCGCCCGAACGATTTTCTTCAGTCACTGCGTGTCTGTTGTGGAGTTCGTGTGAGGCACAGAACAAGCGCTGGCAAATTTACCGGCGTTGCGTAGAGAATGCGCCGTGAAGGAAGCGCCGCGGAGTTTTCATTTTCTCGGAATTTGCGGGACGGCCATGGGCGCCGTGGCGGTTGGCCTGCAAGAGCGCGGCTTCAGAGTAACAGGATCGGACGAGAACGTTTACCCGCCGATGTCGAGCTTTCTCCAAGAGAAGGGAATTGCTCTGATGGAAGGCTATCGCCCAGGGAACATCCCGGCAGATGCGGAGGTCGTCGTGATCGGCAACGCGATGAAGCGGGGGAATCCGGAAGTGGAAGCCGTGCTGAACCGAAAACTGCTTTATTTGTCACTGCCAGAGGTCCTCAGAAATTTTTTCCTGCGCGGTCGCCATAATCTGGTGGTCACCGGTACGCACGGTAAAACCACCACGACAGCGTTGCTTGCCTGGATCATGGAGAAAGCCGGACGCAAACCAGGTTATGTGATCGGCGGCATTCCAAAAGATTTTGGCGAAGGCGCGCGACTGAACGATTCCAAGTATTTCGTGATTGAAGGCGACGAGTACGACACCGCGTTTTTCGACAAGCGCTCCAAATTTGTTCATTACCTGCCGGAGTTGGTGATCGTGAACAACATCGAGTTCGATCACGCGGACATCTTCAACAATCTCGACGAGATCAAGCTTAGCTTTCGGCGTTTACTAAATATCGTTCCTCAAAATGGGATGGTCGTTCTCAACGGCGACGATCCCAACGCCGTCGAGGTCAGCAAAGATTGCCTGGCGCAGATGGTTGAGGTCGGCTTTTCGAGAAACTGCGCACAACGGATCAGGCAAGTAGCCTATTCGTCCGGCGGATCACGATTCAAACTGGGAGATGATGTTTTCGAAATTCCGCTTGTTGGCGAATTCAACGTTCATAACGCCGCAATGGCAGCGACGGCGGCGCGTTTTTATGATGTGCCCACAGAAAAAATCGACAGCGCATTCAAGACCTTTTCCGGTATCGCGCGTCGACAAGAGCTTCGGGGTGAAGTTCGCGGGATAAAGGTAATTGACGATTTCGGTCATCATCCTACCGCGATCGCCCAAACGTTGCAGGCGCTGCGTCATCGTTTTCGCGGGCAGCGGCTATTGGCTGTGTTCGAACCCCGCTCGAATACGACCCGGCGCGCGGTGTTTCAACAGCAGCTTCCGGAAGCGCTGAAAATGGCCGATGGCGTTTTCATCTCACAAGTGGCCCGCCTTGAACAAATCCCGGAAGATCAGCGGCTGAAACCGGAGCGGGTTGTGGCGGAGATCAACAATGCTGGCCGGCCTGCTTTTTACGAGCCAAACGCCGATGCCATTGTAGATCGAATCATTCCAATGCTGCGGCCACAGGATATCGTTGTGGTTTTCAGCAACGGCGGGTTCGATAACATTCATGAGAAGCTGCTCATGAAATTAAAGAGCTAAGATCGTCACAAAAAATCGTATTTACGGTTTAGTGTTTGTAACTAATCACTTCGGCGACGAAGCCGCGCTGGTATGGTCGTGAACGATGCGCCAGCCTTCCGGCAGGTGTCTGACGATGAGTGTGAAGTGGCCATGCGGCTTGTCCCTTGCACGCTTTAATGCCCATCGACCAAACACAACTGCCGCGTCGGGTGAGAGCAGAGTGACTTCAACACCGGAGAAGCCCAGTGTGCCCATCTTTGTGCGGTCGGAATATTTTTGCCTGTACCGATCACGGACTGTCTCCCAACCACGCCTGACTTCGTCATCGGAGACAAAAACGGTCGATTCCGATCTTGCATAGCCGTTCATAAATTCGTCGATGTCGCCTCGGTTCCATGCGTCCTGTTGTGCGTGGAGTACAGACTGAATCTCCGCGATTGCATTTTCAGGCTTTTGGGGCGCGGCGCCCACGACGGTCGCGATGAAAATACAAACACTAACGGCAATAGCGCTGGCGAGTCCTGTGTTTGTGGGAAGCGTGAGTATCGTTTGCAAGTGTAGCGATCTCTTATAAACTTGATCTCCCTGCCGCCTCCGGCCCACACAGTGAAGGAAACGTCCAGTTGAGGGAAATACGTTGACGGGTCTCATAAATCTACTACGATCGCCCATCCAGCAGAATAAGACTGTGGACCGGCTTTTTTGTATCGCCGCACTCGTGCTTGTTAGCACCATGGCGGCTTCCGCTCAGCGCGAATCGCAGCGTCCGACGGTGCCGGCGATTAAGGGAGTCAATCCACAGGCCCCAGCAGATCCCGCTGTTGCTCCACCGAATGCGCCGGCCACTGTCCGGCTTCAATTTCCCAACAGCGACGTAGTCGATGTATTGCATCTCTACGAACAGCTCACCGGAAAGAAACTGGTGATGGATAACTTCGTGCAGGGTAAGGTGAACATTTTCATTGCCAAAGACGTATCGCGCGAGGAAGCCATCAAAATTATAGAGCTGAGCATGGCGCTCAATGGCATTTCACTCGTCCCAGTCGGGCGCGACATCGTGGATGTTGTCGGGGCCGGCCAGAATCCGCGCAAGGCGCCCGTTCCCATCATATCCGATCTGGCGGACATTCCGGCGGGCAATCCCGTTGTCAGCTTTCTGTTCCGGTTGCAGTACGCCGACCCGCAGGAACTTCAGCAAGTCTTGATGGCGTATTTTCAGGGCAGCTCCGGCACGATCAACATCCTGGCCTTGCCAAAATCCTCCAGTCTTTTGGTGACGCAGAACGCTGACATCATCCGGCAACTAGCCAGTGTGATCGAACAGGTCGATGTGGCGCCGGCGGAGGTGGTGAGCGAATTCATTAAGCTCGATCGCGCGGATGCCGGCAAAGTCGTCGACATGCTGAAAGAGATTTTCGAAAAGGGAACTGAAACACCGGGCGGCCAGCCTGGGATTCGTGGCGTGAAGGTGCCGGGAGGAGTGCCGCAGCCGATGGCGGTCGAGGGAGGCGGCGGCGGTATTCTTTCCGAAGATTCAATCATCGTCGGGAAAATTAAGGTTACTCCCGACATCCGGACGAACCGTATTCACGTTGTCACGCGGCCGATCAACATGCCTTTTATCCGGCAATTAATCCACGAGTTTGACGCAAACGTTGAATTTGCGAAGCCGGTTACCCGCTATTTGCAGTACGTTTCTGCCGGTGACGTTCTGCCTGTGTTGGTTCAGGCGCTCACCGAGCCGGGCACCGAGGGTGCTGGCGGGGCTCCAGGTGGCGGGCTCCCGGGCGCCAGTCCGCAGCAACAACAGCAACAACAGCAACGAGGAGGCGCAGGAACAAATTCCTACTTGAACCAGAACAGCTCCACTGGCTTGGGCGGCAGCTCGAGCGGCAGCACATTGAATATTTCGGAGGAACTCTCCACGCAACCGGTAAACACTACGCCGCAGGCCGTCACCGTCGGAAATTCCAAGCTCATCGCAGATCAGCGCGCCAACTCCATCATCGTCCTCGGAAACCGCGAGGTTGTGGTGAAAGTGGAAAAGATTCTGGACCAGATGGACGTCCAGGCGCCGCAAGTGGCGCTGAGCACGGTCATCGGTCAGTTGACACTCACCAACAACGAGGAATTCGGCGCTGATTACTTCGCAAAGTACGGTAAGCGGTTCGTGGGAATCTCAAATAACCTCTCCGGATTGCCGAATGCTCCGGCAATTCCTGTTCCCATTTCCTCGGCATCGCCTGCCGTCACCGGCAACATTCTCGATCCCTCCAATCTAATCAACTTTAGTCAAATTATTCAGAACGTAGGTGGGGGTACAAACCTTTATGTGGCAGCTGGCAATGCGTTCGCCACGATTGTGCATCTGCTTGAGTCTACCAGCCGGTTCAAAGTTCTCTCGCGTCCGACGGTTTTCACAAGCAACAACAAGAAGGCTATCATCGCTTCCGGCCAAGAGGTTCCGGTCCCGGTAAGTACGCTTACAAATGCAGGGGTTGTAGGTACCACCGCTGCTGTTTCGGCGAGCATCGAGTACAAGCAGGTCGTGCTTCAGCTCGAGGTCGTGCCTCTCATTAACTCCGAGAAGGAAGTGTCGCTCGATATTTTGCAAAAGATCGACAGTATTGTCCCGGGCGGAAACGTAAACATCAGTGGCAACTCGGTCCCAACAATCGACACGCGTTATATTCGTACGAATGTTTCCGCGAACAATGGATCGACGATTATTCTAGGCGGATTGATTGAAGACCAAAAGCAAAAGGGTTACAGCGGTATTCCTTATCTCTCGCGCATTCCCCTCCTGGGCTCGGTGTTCCGTGGCACGTCAACAAGTAAGGAGCGCCGAGAGTTGATCATTCTCATGTGTCCGCAGGTGACGCTGACCAAACTGGATCAGTATCGGCTGCGCCAAAAGTGGGAGAACACCAATACGCACTTTGGTCCGGAGCTGGATCAGGCTGAGTGTCCGGACTGCCCCAAAACGGATGAAGGTAAACAGATCAATTTGCCCCCGCCCGATTTACCCACCGCGAAAGACATGCATTAACTCCTTCGATTGCAATGAAACGAACAGCGCTCGCATTGATTTTCAGTCTTGGTGTGACGGTCGCCCATGCGGATGAGTTTGACATCGTGGATTACGATATTTTCCGTTCAACCGATCCGCTGGCTCAACGTGATGACTACGGGCTTACCCATCAGGGCCGAAACGTGACCGCTACAGATTTCGCCCCGAGATATCGCTGGCGCATGTGTTATTACTTCAAAGATCGCGAACAACTCATGCTGGATCCGGCTTACGTCGGTTCGATGCAGACGGCGCTGAAACGGCGGGGGTATTATTGCGGTCCCGTTGATGGTGTTTTTACACCACAGGTGGCCGACGCCATTGCGCGGCTTCAAAAAAATTATTCCATGCGTGTAACCGGTACCCTCACGACGCCCGTGCGGCGCGCCTTACACATGCCGTGAGTCTTGCTGAATGAACGCAGCCCCGAGTCAGTCGTTGATCAATTTGCTGCTGGAAAGCGGTGTGCCTTCGACCGAAGAGGCGGCGCAGTTGTCGACAAACCTCAACGGCGGTTCCTGGGTGAGCCAGGTACTCGATTCCGGCAAGGTGGACGAACAACGCTTCCTCGCCGCAATCGGGAATTTCTTCCGAGTGGCGGTCGTGTCGATTGACGCGAAAAAAATCGATCGCCCCACATTATCGATCCTGCCGAGCCGCTTCGTGTTCCAACACCATATTTTGCCGATCGAGGCGAAGGAAAACTCGGTCGTGCTGGCGACGTACGATCTTTTTAATTCCATCGGGCGCCAGCTTGCCGGCCAATTGTTGAAGAAACCGGTCGAATGGGTGCTTGTCCCACGGGCGCAGCTCCTGCGCGCGATGAAAACACTCTACGGAGTCGGTGCGGAAACATTCGACGAGATTCTAAAGACCAGGGGCTCCATGGATGTGTTCGAGGACGCTGACACGGCAATTGAGCTGAATGCCGACGATCCCGAGGCTTCTGTAGTCAAATTCGTTAACCAGATCATTCGCGAAGCGATCGCCGAGCGCGCCACTGATATTCACGTCGAACCGCTGGAGAATGATCTGCGCATCCGGTACCGAATCGACGGAATTCTGCACGAAGTCGCTGTGCCACCCCAATTGCGCGTATTGCAGTCGGCGATCATTTCACGTTTAAAGGTGATGTCGCACATGGATATCGCGGAGCGGCGGCTTCCTCAGGATGGACGAATGAATCTGCTCGCGGGCAACGTGGAGATAGACGTACGCGTTTCGACCATTCCAACCGTCTGCGGCGAGTCAATCAGTCTTCGTTTGCTAAGTCGTGGTGAGCAGCAGTTTGGATTTGACCGACTTGAGCTGAGCGAAAAGCAGGAGGAAATCATTCGCCATTTACTGACGCAGCCAAACGGAATCATCCTTCTTACAGGACCGACCGGCTGCGGCAAATCGACGTCGCTGTATTGTTTCCTCAGTAGCATCAATTCCGTACAGCGGCGCATCATCACTATCGAAGAACCGGTTGAATATCGGATTCCGGGTGTTTCGCAAATTGACGTGAAGCCGGAGATCGATCTGACGTTCGCCAAAGGCCTTCGCCACATTCTGCGACAGGATCCGAACGTGGTGATGGTTGGTGAGATTCGCGACATCGAAACTGCGGACATTTCCATCCGCGCAGCTATGACTGGTCACCTTGTCTTCAGCACGTTGCACACCAATGACGCCGTGGGAGGCATCACGCGTTTGCTCGACATGGACGTGGAGCCGTTTCTGCTCGCCTCGGTCGTGAAATCTTTCATTGCTCAACGGCTGGTACGCACGGTTTGTCCCGAGTGCGCGCAATTGGTTGATTATCCTCGCGAATATCTCACTGAGATTGGTTTTCCGGTGAAGGAACATGGCACGCAATTTCAGCGCGGCGCAGGTTGCGATCACTGCCGGCACACTGGATATCAAGGGCGCGCAGCCATCTACGAAGTCTGTCTTATCACTGAGCCGCTGCGCAAGCTGATCATGCAAAAACGTGACGGCGGTGAGCTTAAACAATGTGCAATAGCGGAAGGTATGGAGACTTTGCGCCAGGATGGTTGGAGGCGCGTGGTGCAAGGCAAAACGACCATCGAAGAAGTGGTGCGCGTCACGCAGACCGACGAAGTAATGGCTGAGACGACTGTAGAAGCCGAACCGGTGGTAGCGGTGGGAGCGGGCGAAATGCGCTAACGGCGGCGATCACTCGTCATTCGCCGCGCAATTCACGAATTGCTTCAGCGTAATCTTTCGAGCGAAAAATTGACGTGCCGGCGACGAGAACGTTCGCGCCGTTTTCGACTGAAATTCGGGCGGTCGCGGGAGTAATGCCACCGTCCACTTCAATGTCGATCTTGTGCTCGCGCGATTGATTCCATGCCGCTGCGCGCCTCACCTTTTCCATCTGATCAGCGCGGAACGGTTGTCCGCCGAACCCAGGATGCACAGTCATGACGAGCAGTATATCGACATTGTCGAAGAAGGGTTCGACCAACTCGAATCGCGTTTCGGGATTTAGAGTGAGGCCGGCTCGGCAACCGGCGTCGCGAATCTGCTTTAAGGTTTTGAGGACTTCGTGTTTGCGCTTCCGCTTCCACATGAACCGTAATTGAGTTTGCGCCGGCTTCGACAAATCGCATCACATAATGATCGGCGTGTTCGATCATCAGATGTACATCGAGCGGCAGCCTCGTCTGTTTGCGTACGTGCCGAACAACGTCGGGCCCGAAAGAAATGTTATCGACGAAATGTCCGTCCATGATGTCGCAATGAATCCAATCGGCGCCTGCGGCTTCGACTTGGTGGATCTCATCGCCGAGCCGTGAGAAATCGGCGGCAAGAATGGATGGGGCAACAATCACCTTTCCCATGGAGTGACGGAGTAATCGACAGTAGCAAGCATCGTAGCATTACTTTAGCACTCCGACACTGCATCACCCTAACATAAATCTTGACGTCGGCTTCCGCCTTCTCATGTTACCGCGTTTCAGCCGGCCGAATCGCGCCACGGGAGGGGTCCAATGGATCCGGCTCAGACGCGTGAACGCGTTTCTTTCGAGCTGGACAGTGCTGCTAATAAATAATTCATGTTCAACGGATTTTTCGGCTGGCTATCCAGCGACATCGGGATTGATCTCGGTACGGCGAATACTCTTGTTTACGTAAAGGATCAGGGGATCGTCCTGCGTGAGCCCTCGGTGGTAGCGGTGCAGGCCGGCACGAATCGTGTCTTGGCCGTCGGTGACGAAGCAAAGCGCATGCTGGGGCGCACGCCCGCGAACATTGTCGCGGTGCGTCCGCTCAAGGACGGCGTGATTGCCGATTTCGAAGTCACCGAGGCCATGTTGCGCCATTTCATCACCAAGGTGCACAACCGACGGGTGCGGGTGCGACCGCGCGTGGTTATTGCCGTCCCCTCTGGAATCACGGAGGTGGAAAAGCGCGCAGTGCGTGAATCAGCTACACATGCCGGCGCCCGTGAAGTCTATTTGATTGAAGAGCCCATGGCCGCGGCCATCGGCGTAGGACTTCCAGTGCAGGATCCCGCCGGCAACATGATCATCGATATCGGTGGCGGAACGACAGAGGTCGCCATTATTTCACTTTCCGGGATTGTGTTTAGCCGGAGCGTGCGTGTAGCGGGCGATGAATTGGATGAGGCGATCGTGCAATACATGAAACGCGCCTACAATTTGATGGTCGGCGAACGCACTGCCGAAGAAATTAAAATCAAAATCGGCTCAGCGTATCCGAGTGAAAAGGAAACGAGCGTCGAAGTCAAAGGGCGCGATCTGGTGGCCGGTTTGCCGAAGACGCTCATGATTACTTCTCAAGAAGTGCGCGAAGCGTTACTCGAACCGATCTCGACGATTGTCGATTCGGTGCGCATCACCCTGGAGCGATGTCCTCCAGAGCTTTCGGCGGACTTGGTCGATCGCGGGCTGGTGCTGGCAGGCGGGGGTGCGTTATTGCGCGGCTTCGACAAACTTTTAAGCGAGGAAACAGGATTGCCTGTCCACGTAGCTGAAGATCCACTCAGCGCAGTGGCGGAGGGGACCGGCAAATGCCTCAATGAACTTAAGTTTTTGCGTCAGGTCGCCTCAGCAGATCGCCAGTGGCGCTAGGAGCAATTACGGCTTGGCCATTTCGGAGTGTGGATTAGTTCGTCTTCTCGCGCTGGAATCGATCTATTCTAAGTCGGAGGCCGCAGAAAGTTCATCCGCCGTGACGGGCAATCCCCAATTGCGATGAGCCGCACGAACATCATCGCGTTGCTGATTTTCGGCGCTATCCTGGGATATTTCCTCAGCTTCGGTCCGGACACGACGCAGAAGTTTAAGACTGGTGTGTATCGGCTACTGGCCCCATTTTTGACCGGTGGTTCCGGAATCAAAAAGAAGATTACCTCGGTGCGATCGGGATTAAAGTCGCTTGACCAGTTGGAGCACGAGAATGCTGCGTTACAAGTGGAAAACCGAGAGCTGCGCGCGACCAACCAGGGTCTGCGCGATGTTGAGCATGAAGTGAATCGTCTGCGTCACGCCCTCAATTATCGCGAACGTTCGGTGTTTAAATTAGTCGCAGCTGAAGTAATCGCGCGCGATTCCTCCAGTTGGTGGCGAACAGTCACGATAAATCGCGGCAGGAGAGACGGCGTCGAACCCGACATGTCCGTGGTGACCGACGTAGGTCTGGTGGGCAAAACGACCACCGTGAGCGACACAATCGCCGTCGTTTTGTTGATTTCCGACGAAAACTGCCGCATCGCAGCGTCAGTAGAGGGAAGTCGCGAGCAGGGAATCGTTTCCGGTGAGCGTGTCACGGGTGGAATGGCGCCGCTGTTGGACCTGAATTTCTTGTCAAAACAGGCCGACCTGAAGCCTGGGCAGAAAGTTTATACTTCAGGCGTAGGAGGTGTTTTCCCCTCGGGGTTGCTCATTGGGGTTGTAAAAATTTTTCGCGTCCGCGAATTGGACGGACAGGCACAGGTTACACCCGCTGTCGATCTTTCTCATCTCGAGGACGTATTTGTTGTGACTGGCAGAAGATGATTTTTTTTGGCTGTCTGTTGGTACTGGTTCTGGTGGCGCAGATTACCGAACTTTTTATCCCGGCGCTGCCGTGGCTCTATAACGCGCATGTCTACATCGTGCCTGTCATTGTTTTCTACGGCGCAATGGCATTGCCATTTCCCCTGATGCTCGCCTTGGCATTCTTCGCTGGGGTTTTGCTGGATGCTCTTACTGTTCAGGTGATCGGGGGCAAGGTTGAAATCTCAGCCGGATCATCGATACTGCTCTACGGTGTGCTGGCAGGAATAATGCATGGCCTCCGACCGCTCTTTGCCCGCGGCCGATGGGAAGTGCATTGCATCCTGAGCGGCGTTTTCACCTCGCTAATTGTTCTCGCGCAATATCTCATGATCACGTTTCGCCGCGGCTCGCTTATTTTTACGCCTGAAATTTGGTGGCAGATCGGCGGTCCCGGTCTGTTCGCCATGGCCATCGCGCCGATCTTTTTCTGGGGGTTGCAATGGCTCGGGCGAATCACCGCATATTCATACGGCCCGGATAGGGGGCAGATCGAATGAGCAAACGCCGGTTGAGTTCGCGTTTGCGGATCCAATTTCTTGGACTGTTCATGCTTTTGGGTGTCGGCTCGCTCGGTCTGCGGCTTTGGTGGATACAAGTAGCGCACGGCCCAGAATGGACGGCCCAGATCCGGGGCAGCTCTCAAGCCACTGTGCGAATCCCATCAGTGCGCGGCGAGATCAAGGATCGCAATGGCGTTACCCTTGTGCAAAACCGGGCCAGCTATGAGGTGGACTTTTATTTGCCAGACATGGTCAGAGGCTACCGCGAACGTTTTGGTTCGCCGCCCACGAGTGAATATCGGGCGACAATCAATGGAATGCCCAAAGATGTGAAGGAACCGGACATCATCAAAATCGTCAACAACGGCATCGTCCCGCGCCTCAACGACTTGGATCTTGCGCGCGATTACAATGCAGGCCGCTTGCAGAAACACTATCGCAACGACACCGAAGTTCCGTTTTCCTACGTCAAAGACATCGATTTTCCAACGCTGGCGAAATTTTCCGAGCATGATGTCGGATTGCCGGGAGTGGAACTCGCTATTAAACCGGTGCGTTCGTACGTTTACGGCGCATTGGCCTCGCACATTCTCGGTTATGTCAGTATGCCGGACGATATCGACAAAGAGGAAGCAAAGAAATTCACGTTTTACCAGAGAGACCTGGAAGGGAAATCGAACGTTGAAAAAATCATGGACGAGTATCTGCGCGGGAAACCTGGAGTACGCTATCTGCGGCGCAATGCAAAGGGCACTATTGATGGCGTCTTGCGCGAAGATCCCCCGGAGCAAGGCGCCAATGTCTTCCTGACGCTCGACGCGCGTATTCAGGCCATTACGGAGGAAGCGCTGCGCGCCGTACCTCGCGCAGGTGCCGTAGTTGTCGATCCAAACAATGGCAACGTCCTCGCGATGACTTCTGTGCCATCATTCGACCCGAATACTTTTATCCCGAGTATCAAGGCGAAAGATTGGAAAGCACTGCAGAAAGACGAGGCCGATCCATTAGTCAACCGTGCGATCAGTTGCCTGCCGCCAGGCTCGACATTCAAGCTCATCGTTGCGCTCGCGGGATTGCGCGGCACGAAAAATCTCGTAAACGCGCATTACAACTGCGGTGGCGGTGTGAGTTACGGCGATCACTTTTTCCGATGTTGGGTAGCCGAAAAGCATTACACGCACGGAAACATCGGACTTGCCGATGCGATCAAAGTGTCGTGTGACTCTTTCTTCTATCAGTACGGAAACGCAGCTGGCATTCAGTCAATTGACGTCATTGGCAAGATGTTGGGAATTGGTGAACAATCTGGCCTGCAATTGTCAGGCGAACAAAGCGGCAATATGCCGGGGCCGGAGTGGATGCAAATTAACCATCCGCAGGAGAGATGGTCGCAGGCGCAAACGGCCAATGTTTCGATCGGCCAGGGCTATACACTTGTTTCGCCTCTGCAATTGGCGATGGCCTACGCGGCGATCGCAAACGGCGGCGTGTGCTATTACCCACGCCTGGTCGATAAGGTTTTGAAACAGGATGGCTCGCCGGTGCTCGATGAGCAAGGCAATCCGGCAGCGCCACCGCCACGAGTGCGATCGGATTTACGTCAGGAAATCTCACCTGACAAAATTGATCTCGTGCGCAAAGGCCTTTGGAAAGTTGTTAACGAAGATGGAGGAACCGGTGGCAGAGCGCGTTTGAAAGATTGGGTGGTGGCTGGGAAGACCGGCACCGCGCAGGCCACCGAGCGTGGCCACGAGGAAAACGTTGCGTGGTTTGCTTCTTTCGCGCCATTTGACCATCCGAAGTATGTCGTTGTAGTGATGGTGCAGGGCGCCTCTGGGCACGGCGGTGAGGTCGCGGGCCCGATCGCTACACGCATTCTCGAACGCGCGCTCGCGCAGGATGAAGGCAAGTTCGATATGCCGGTCGCCTGGCTCGCACCCGCACATAAGGACAATCCGCTGCAATTGGTCAAAGCAGTGACTTATCACGGCACGGGAGGCAATCTTGGCAGCGACGACGAAGAAGGTGCCAGCGATTCGCAAAATGCTCCTGCACAGATGGCAAGCTCAGATGCATCGCCTGATGTCGAGCCGGAAGCAGATTCTCAGGGCAAAGTGCGGCGGAGAGGCCCTGCTGTCGCCCGCGCTGTCCCTGCCGCGACGCCACCTGCGCGCAATTTCTTCCAACGGATCTTTGGAGTACACCCGCGCCAAGCACCTGCACCACCGCCACCTAAGGGTCGGCATGGAACAAGCCAATGAACATCCGACCAGAAACATCGCTGCGGTGCATTCGGTCAGTTCCGCTTCTGATCGGCCAACCCCTTTCGTTTTATGATAGACAAAGTAAGAAAGATTTTGGGTCTTCCTTCACGCAAGACCGGCAACAAACTCATACTGAGCGTGGAGAAACTCGAGACCCGTGTGGCTTTGCTCGAGGGTGGCCGACTTGAGGAATACAGTGTCGAGCGTAAGAGCTCGCGGAACATCGTCGGCAGCGTCTACAAGGGCAGAGTCAAAAACATCGAGATGGGTTTGAAGGCGATGTTCGTTGACATCGGCTTCGAAAAAAACGCGTTCCTCCATTTTTGGGACGCGATCCCCGCCGCGCTCGACAGCGGGATCGAGGAAATCGACACGCGGACGAACAAGCGACCTCGAAAACGAATTACTGTTAAAGACATCCCAAGCATTTACCCGGTTGGTTCGGACGTGATCGTACAGGTTACCAAAGGCCCAATCGGCACCAAGGGGCCGCGCGTCACGACAAATCTGAGTTTTGCCGGCCGATATTTGGTGCTGATGCCTTTCAGCGATCGCAGCGGTATCTCGCGAAAAATCGAGCAGCCCAAAGAGCGCGAGCGGCTGCGCAAGATCCTTCGCCAACTGGATATTCCCGAAGGTGTGGGGGTCATTATCCGTACGGTGGGAGAAGGTCAGCGCGCCAGGTATTTTGTGCGCGATGTAAGTGTTCTTCTCGACCAGTGGGCCAAGGTCGAGCGGGCGATTCGGGATAACCCGGCGCCGTGCCGACTCTTCGAGGAACCGGATTTGGTCGAGCGCACCGTACGCGATTTTCTCACCGAAGAAATCAACGAAATCGTTTGCGACGATCACGCCGCGACGGATCGGATGATCGACATGATCGGTCAAATCTCCCGGCGCGCGCGAAACCGCGTTCGCCACTATGACGGTGCTACTCCTATTTTCGAAACTTACGGCGTGCAAAAGCAGATCGACGACGCATTTCATCGGCAGGTCTGGCTCAAGTGCGGCGGCTACATCGTGATTGACGAGACTGAAGCGCTGGTGGCGATCGATGTGAACACCGGACGCAACAAAGGCGGGCGCGACGTCGAGAAGACCATCTTGCAAACCAATTTGGAAGCGGCGGACGAGATCGCGCGCCAGCTTCGATTACGCAACATTGGTGGGTTGATCATTGCCGATTTCATCGACATGAAAAGCCGCAAAGATCAGCAGGCTGTTTACGCGTTGATGAAGGAGCGGCTCAAGCGCGACAAAGCCAGAACCCATGTGCTTCCCATTTCGCAACTCGGTCTGATGGAAATGACGCGACAGAGGGCGCAGGAAAGCCTCAGTGATACCATTTACGAAAATTGTCCCTACTGTGGTGGACGGGGGGTTGTGAAAACGACCATGACCACGAGCGTGGAATTGCATAGAACACTTAACACTGTCATGCGCAGGTATCAGGACTCTATCCACGACATTCGGGTCATCCTGAACCCTGATGTTTTGAAGCGCTTGAAAGAGGAAGACGAAGAACTGCTGGTGGAACTGGAGCGCCGTTACGCGGGACGTCTGATGTTTCGGGGCGACCCGACATTTCATCACGAGAAATTTGTCATCACCGACGCGAATACCGGGGCAGAACTGAAGCCCTGACCGGTCAGTCGTAGTTGAAAAAGCTTGCAATCTCGGGCGACGCGGCTCACACTCACAGCATCCAAACGCCGCACGGAAGTCGTTTGCCGATTGGGGACGCACCCTTTAGAGGGATTTAGCCAAAAAGGAGAAATGGATGAAAAAGCTGCTGTTGTGCGTGGTAGCGGTGGGTTTATTCGCTTCGGCTGCTTTCTCTGGTGTCGGCTATTCAGGGAAGGACATTAAGCAGGTTGCTCCACCGCCTTGCCCTGAGTGGTACGCAAACAACGAGTTCAACGTGAGCCTGTGGGGCACCTATATTTTTACAGGAACGAATTGGGGAGATGACCGCTACCTTGAGGCCGATCACGCCTGGGGCGGTGGCGGAGACATCAAATACTTCTTCATGCGTTACTTCGGCGTCGGAATCGAAGGATGGGCGGCGAGTGCCAGACAAGCGCGCCAAAGTACCTTCGTCGATTTTAGCGACGGGATTTTTGAGAGTAACACCGGCCGCGCCACCAATACGATCGGTGCTGCGTTGGGGACCCTGACACTGCGTTATCCAATTCCTTGCAGCCGCTTTTCGCCGTACATTTTTGGAGGCGGCGGGGCGATCTTCGGTGGTGGTCAGCGCCCTAAAAATGTTCGCGTTGCTGAACCCGGGGAAGGCTTCGACGTTGTCGAGACACAGGGTTTCACGGGAGCACAAACGGAGGGACTCGGCCAGGTCGGCGGCGGCATAGAAGTCCGCTTTACGCCGCATATCGGTTGGGTCAGTGATTTCAGTTGGAACTTCGTAAACGGTCCCAATAACAACTTCGGGATGGTCCGCACAGGCGTGAACTTCGCGTTCTAAGCCCATTCCAGGGACGGCTTAAAGTAGCTGCGTCCGGAACGCCGCCGTTCTTGCACAGGCCTGATTTGCGAACGAACCTCGTGCGCACGAAATTATTGTGATGTCGTTTGTGGGGACATTGGATGGCCTTGCTTTGCGAAAATCGGAGCTGATTCTGCGCTTCGAGCATCTCATCACTCCAAGATCCGATCGTGAACTTGAAACGATGGCGCAAACTTCGCGCGCGCTGACAATGCAAAACTTTGGGCGCACGATGCGCTTGTTCGCGCCGTTATACCTTTCGAACGAATGCATCAACAATTGCCAGTATTGCGGGTTCTCTAGGGATAATCCGATCCTGCGCGTTACGCTTGATGTCGGCGAAGTTGTGGCCGAAGCGCGGCATCTGGCGGGTCAGGGATTTCGCCAGATCCTTCTGGTTGCCGGCGAGCATCCCAAATTTGTGAGCAGCGATTATCTCACGAAATGCGTGCGTGCGCTCGCACCGTATTTTTCTTCGATCTCGATCGAGATCGGTCCGATGGATACCGAGGATTACGTGACCATCGTTGAGGCCGGCGCCGAAGGACTGGTCGTTTATCAGGAAACGTATAACCGCGGCATTTATGCGGAAATGCACACCGCAGGGCCGAAACGCGATTTTAATTATCGGCTTGATTGTGCCGAGCGTGGATACGCCGCCGGATTCCGACGGCTCGGGATCGGCGCGCTGATCGGATTATCGCGTTGGCAGGATGAAGCGATCGCGCTGGCAGCGCATTTGGAACATTTATTCAAACACTGCTGGCGGGCGCAAATTACCGTGAGTCTGCCGCGGTTGCGGCCGGCAGCAGGCGGATTCCGTCCGCTCTTTGCGATAAGTGACCGTGAACTTGTTCAATTGGTGTGCGCATTGCGCATTACATTCCCGCAGGTTGGAATTGTACTCAGTACGCGCGAGCGCGCGCCGCTGCGAGATGCGCTTGGCTCGATCGGAGTGACAATGATGAGCGCCGGCAGCCATACCGAGCCAGGCGGTTATACCCGCCAAGGACGCGAACATCTCCATCGCACGGTTCGCGGTCGCATCGTCGCTCCGGAATATCAGGCCGGCGAAGATGAAGTCGCCACTGGCCAGTTTGAGATCAGTGACGAACGTTCTCCAGCCGAGATCGCCGCAGTCCTCCGCCGTTGCGGCATCGAACCGGTTTGGAAGGATTGGGACCAAGCCCTGTGCGGCGCATGACGATTTCACTCAACGGCCAAACCGCAGATACTTGCCAAGCGAAAACGATTGCGGAGCTGATCGAGCGTTATCAACTGCCGCCACGATCGATTTTGGTCGAACATAACGGCGTCGCTCTGCATCGACACGAATGGGAGCTCCGAACTCTATCCGAAGGCGATCGCATCGAATTTGTCCGCGTCGCTGCAGGGGGATAAGCAACGTGGATTACGCCTGCCCTGCGTTTTTCACCACGACGCGCATTCCGTCAGTTTCGATAATGGTGACCGGTGCTTGCGGTGCGATGAATTCTCCTTCGGTTACGACATCGACCAAGTGATCGTCGAAGCGCGCTTTGCCGCTGGGCCGCAATACCGTGATGGCTGTGCCTTGCATTCCTGGCGCAAGCGCGAGTCGCGGTTGCGAACTGCCGCGGTGCGCCAGCCAGCGATGGGCCCGGCGGATTTGAATCAGTTAAGGCGAATCGCCGATAAAAGCTCGTGCGCGGCAAGTAGCGCGCAAGAAGGGCGATCACGATACACGATCCCACAATCGCGATGAACATATTCAGCAATGGGATGGCAAGCATTTTGCCGGTCGGAAGAAACGGTTGCTGCGGATAGCGATCGATCATTGTCCAAAGCAACGAAGCGATCATCAAAAAGACGCCAAGCACTCCGAAAACGATCGTGCTGTGTGCGAAGAAAAGGATCTCGATCAATACCAGAACCAATCCGAGAATAAAAAGCGCAACGACCTCCCATCCGGCGAGACCGGCGAGATAATGACCCAGGAAGAAGAGTGCAAAACAAATTGCCGAGATCACGCCCGGCCACATCACGCCGGGAATCTTAAATTCCAAATACGCTCCGAGAATTCCGCCAAGCAGCAGCAACGGCGCAAGCGCAGTGATCCAAAATGCGAGCTGCTCGAAGCCAGTTGGCTCGACCTTGGCAATGTTGCCCTTGAGTCCGGCTCTTTTGGTCAGATCGGCAATCGAATCGACAATGCCTTCGGCGAGTAACGGTTTGCCGTTGATCTTTTCGGTCGCCTCCTGGGCGTTGAGCAGTCAGGACTGCGCCTTTTGGATGAACAACGCGGTCGCCGATTTTTACTTCCTTCTCTTTGTTCATGAAGGCCTCGGCGAGGTCGGGATTGTGGCCGTTCTTAATGGCCGACCCTCGGACGAGTGCAGACCAATACGAAATCGTTTTTTCCTTTGCTGTGGCGGGAAGATCTTCGCCTGTCGAAAGGACAGGTGCAGCCGCACCAATTGCGCTGACCGGCGCCATGTAAATGTGTTGCGTGGCGATGACGATGAGCGCGCCGGCGGATCCTGCGTTTGTGTTGATGAAGGTGTAGGTCGGAATTTTGATTTGATTGAGCGCGTTTACGATCTCGGTCGCCGTGTCGAGGCGGCCGCCGTACGTGTTCATGTCGAAAATGATGGCGGAGGCGTCGTTGCTCTCGGCTGTTTTGACCGCCCGCCGCAGAAACCCCAGCAGCGACGGTGCGAACTTCACCATGCAAGGGCACCACGACGACGTCGCCTTTCTGAATGGCTTTCGCGCGCGGGATGCCGGCGACAGCAACGGCGCCAAACAGCAACGAGAGCGAGGAGTCGAGAAATCGCTTGCATCTGGTATGCGAAGACGCATCTGGTCACTGCGTTTGCAAGTTTGGATCAGGCGTCCGAGACCAAACGAGCCAAAAATTTAGGCCGCATGTGGCACGATTCCATCAGAAACAATCGAGCAAATCGCCGCCGCGAACGATATCGTCGACGTCATCGGTTCGTATTTCCCGCTGAAACGCGCCGGAGCGAATTTCAAGGCGCTCTGCCCGTTTCACCAGGAGAAAACACCGTCGTTTACGGTCAGCCCGAGTCGGCAGACATTTCATTGTTTTGGCTGCGGCGCTGGCGGCAGCGTTTTCCGGTTCGTGATGGATTACGAGCACGTCGATTTTCCATCAGCCGTGCGCAAGCTGGCGGCGCGCGCCGGGATCACCATAGTCGAAGAACGTGGCGCGGCAGACGAAGATCGACAGTACGAGACACGCCGCAAATTGCTGAAGTTACATGCCGAAGCTGCGGAATGGTTCCACGAAAATTTGATCAAACGGGAGATCGGGGAACCGGCGCGGAAATATTTGAAGCAACGCGGAATCACTGGGAGAAATCGCGAAGCGCTGGCAGCTTGGCTACGCACCGGACGAATGGGATGCGTTCGGCAGTTGGGCACGCGGGCAGGGCTATGACGCGCGCGAACTCGTTGCGAGCGGCCTTGATCAAAACGAAGCGACGACGAACAGACATCAAACCTCAATCCTCGAACTTCGTATGATCGTTTTCGCGGCCGGATCATGTTTCCCATCTGCAACGACGTCGGGGAAGTGATCGCGTTTAGCGGCCGCTTTCTGAAAGAACGAGGAAGGCGCGGCGAAATATCTGAACTCACCGGAGACACCGCTTTTCCGAAAAGGCAACGTCCTTTTCGGGTTGCACAAATCCAAGCGCGCATTGATCGAGGCGAACTGCGCGATCGTGTGCGAAGGCCAGCTCGATTTGATCACCTTGTTCGAGGCAGGGATCACGAATGTCGTCGCGCCGCAGGGGACGGCGTTCACAGAAAATCAGGCGCGCATCTGAAGCGTTTTGTCAACGAAGTGGTTCTTTGCTTCGATGCCGACGCAGCCGGCGCCAAAGCGGCCGAGCGCTCGCTCGATGCGCTTCTGCAGAACGATTTGATCGTGCGCGTCGTCGAGATGCCGCCGGGCGAGGATCCGGATTCGCTCGTTCGGCGCGAAGGCAAAGAGGCCTTCGAAAAGCGTATAGCAGGTGCGCGTGATTTTTTCGATTACTTGGATCGAGCGCGAAGCGACTGCGAACGTCGATCTCACTTCGTTGGGGGCAAAGATGCAGCTCGCACGCACTTGGCCGAGACGCGTTTCTCATGTGCATGACCCGCATGATGCGGGCAGAAGTTATCAGCAAAATCAGCGCTCGGCTCGGCGTTCGGCTATCGGAATTTGCGAGCGTTGCTGCCGAAGCAAATCGCGAAGCACCACCTGCGAGTGATGCACAGAACTGCTCGACACGACGTCTGCCCGCCACATGATATCGCGATGCTTTGTCTTCTCGCATTGCGCGAGCGAGGAAGCTCGCCAGTTTCTTCACGCGCAGAACTGGCGCGAAATTCTTGCGCAGTTGCCGAACGCGGACTACTTTGCTCCAGCGAATTCTGGAAAGCGAGTTGCGACCGAACGATCCCGCTTCTCTCAACGCGTTCATGGCTACGCTCTTCTCCGGAGGAGGAGCGACATTGTTTCAGCTTGGCTGCTGCAAAAGATCCCGCAGCGCAGACACAATCGTTGAGAAATGGTGGCTAGGGCATTCGCCAGGCGGCGGTGCGACGCCAGCTGGAGGCGGCGAAAGGACCGATCAAAGCTCCCTAAACTGAGCGCCGGCGAGGTAGCTAAATTTGCAAAAACAAATTCTTGACCTGCAGGAACAGCTCCACGAATTTTCCCGGCCCGTCGGCGGGGGCGACACTTAGGTGTCATGAACTGCTGCGTGGTAGGCCGAAGGCCTTAGTCAAATCCTTAACCGAACAAACTTGGCCAGGCATTCGAAACCAAAGGGAGGCAACAGACGGTCCTCGGCACGACGGCTTAAAGGCAGCCATCGGCGGAGTGCAGCGAGAGGGCATTTGAATGGGCGCGGCGATCACAAAAAGCCGCGACTCAGTGCGCTAAAGCGCGCGCGCGTTAGGTCTTCATCGCTTCGGCCTAACAAGAACGGATTGTTGTCTGTGCCGGCTCTGGGGGCATCTGGTATATACTCGTCGATTGAAGTTCAAGCGCGCATTCGGGAGCTAATCAAGCTGGCAAAAGAACAAGGTTACCTCACGTTCGACGATCTGAACGAGGCCTTGCCTGAAGGGATTACCGACGCTGACGAACTGGATTTGATTCTCACTCGTCTACGTCGCTTGGAGATCGATATCATCGAAGCCTCGGAGGTCGATCGCTATAAGGACGGCAAAAAAGACGTGGATGATGAGGAAGAGGAGGAAGAAAGCAGAGCGGTAACCAAAGTCGATATCCTGGATGACCCGGTGCGGATGTATCTCAAACAGATGGGGCAGGTGCCGCTGCTGACCCGCGATCAGGAGGTCGAAATTTCAAAGCGCATCGAGGAGGCTGAAGCGATGGTGCAGAAGCACCTCACTCGCTTTGGTTTTGTTGCACGCGGTCATCTCGATCTTGCCCGCAAACTCCTCGAGGGCCGGGAACGGTTCGATCGCGTGATCCTCGATAAGAAAATCGAGAGCCGCGAACGATACATGAAAAACCTGCCGCGCTTGTGCAAACAGGTGGAACAATTAAGTGCCGCGATCACACGACGCTTTGCTGAGCTAGGTCGCGACGTGGCGAAGAGAGCGTCCCAGAAGCGAGGGGGATTGCAAAGAACGATGGCCACTTTGCAAAGGATCTACCCTCGTTTCTATCTGAAGCAGCAAGTCACCGAGGAGTTTGTGCATCTCGCAGACGAGGCGCACCATACATCGCTTTATCTTCAGACCGAGCTTGCAAAAAATCCTCGGAGCCAAAAACGCCGATTGCAGCTTCAGAACAAGGTCTGCGAGTTGGAAACGAGCCTGTGGTTTTCGCTTTCCGATTATGCACAGGAATATCGAACGCTGAAAAATTGGCTGCGTCAGGCGTTTAAAGCCAAAACCGAAATGGTCGAAGCCAACCTTCGTCTCGTTATATCCATCGCCAAGAAATACACCAATCGCGGTTTGTCGTTTCTGGACCTCATTCAGGAGGGAAACATGGGATTGATGAAGGCGGTGGAGAAGTTTGAGTATCGGCGCGGGTACAAATTTTCGACTTACGCAACATGGTGGATTCGCCAGGCCATTACGCGCTCGATTGCCGATCAGGCGCGCACGATCCGAATTCCAGTCCACATGATCGAAACGATCAACAAACTCCTGCGCGTGCAAAAGCAGCTCGTTCAGGAATACGGGCGGGAACCTACGCCTGAGGAAGTGGCTGAAGAAGTGCTCTTGCCAGTGGATCGCGTTCGGGCGGTGCTGAAGATGGCGCAGCAACCGATCTCGCTTCAGTCCCCGGTGGGCGAGAGCGAAGAAACCAACTTTGGCGATTTTATTGAGGACAGGGGCGCAGAAAATCCCAGCGACATGACTGCCATCGTTTTGCTGAAGGAGAAAATCAAGGATGTGCTGGAAACGCTCACAGACCGGGAACGGCAAGTCCTCGAGCAACGATTTGGCCTCGTGGACGGCTACAGCCGAACCTTGGAGGAAGTAGGGCGACAATTCCAAGTTACTCGGGAGCGCATTCGGCAGATCGAAGCGAAAGCACTGCGTAAAATGCGGCATCCGACCCGGATTCGACAGCTGGAAGGTTTCCTTGAGGCGCCGGGAATATGAACATAATTTTCAACCGTGTTCGAGCGCAACTTCGAACCGTGCAAACGGTTGAATCGGATGGACAACATGGAACCTCAAGATGACAAAGAGTTATGGGATGTTCTCGGCCGGCTTCCTGAGCCCACGCTTTCACCATTTTTCGCCCGGAATGTCCTGAGAAGAATTCGGCAGCGACCGAATCATTTCCAGCGCGTGCGGAACTGGTTCGGCGTGCGGAAGCTCATTGGAGCGTCGGCTGTCGCGGCGGTCGTAATTGGCCTCGCTCTTGTCGCACATCATCCAACTCCGCGCACAGCGTTTTCGAGTGATTCAGATATAGTGGCTAAGATCGATCCACAGGATTACGACGTCGTGGCTGATCTGGATGAATTGATCGCCTGGGATGAAAATAGCGTGTGGGAAGAAAAGCCAACGTTGTAAATTATTCGTCGGCTTAACGGTTTTCGCCTTGTCTTGCGCTGTCGCTCAAGCGCAGCCACAACAACATCGCAGCGGGCCGGTTGGCCGGCCGCCGCCAATGGCGGCACCTCATCGACCCCCGCAAATGGCAGCGCCTCACGGACCGCCCTCAGGTCAGCCACAGAGGCCACCTTCAGGGCAGAGCGTAAGGGAACGCTGGCTCGCGATGCCGCCAGATGCCCGGCAAAATTTCCAACGCAACGCCCAGCTTTGGATGCAGATGACTCCGGAGCAGCGCAACCTAATGCGTCAACGCGAGAATATGCGACGGCAGATTATGACGCACGACGCAGACGCGGCAGTTCGCGACTCGGGTCTTCAGCTGAATCCACAGGACCGCGCCCGGTTTGAATCGCGGTACATTCAGGAACGCCGAAAAGTCGAACAATCGCTCCGGCAGCAACTCGAAACGGAGAGGCAAAAGGAAATACCTGCACTTATTCAGCAGTTGAGAAAAGAATTCCAGATCGATGAGCCAGGCAAAGGCCCAGTGAGCAAACCGGCGGCTTCGCCAAAATAAGGAAGATAGACCGCGTGGTCTGGTGCGGCGGAGTCTTTTCAGGAGTTTTCGCTAAAAAAAATTAGGCTGGCTCGAAATAGCGTCGAGCCAGCCCGGTGTGGCTATTCCGGTCAAACTATCGCCAGTAATAATAGGGATGACGATGATGATTGCGATAATAACGATGCCCGCCGTACCAGTAGTACGGCCGGTAATAGGATCCATAATAAGGTCTAGAGTAATACCGGTACGGATAATAGTACCCGTAAGGGTAATATCCGTAATAGCCTGAACCGAACCCGATACTGAAGTAAACTTGAGCATCAGAACGCGTCGTCCCCGCGACCATCAAGCCCCCGGCCACGACTGCATTAACAGAAGTTTCTTCATTATTTACTCCTACTGATTCAACAGGAAAATCGGTCGAAAGTTTCCCGGTTATTCGCAACTCGGAACATCTGGATGCCCACTAACGGAGATAGTTTGACCGATCTGCTGATACTCGATCTCTCTCAGCCGTAGCGCATCAGAAGTCTTTCCTGCTCCTTCTCCAGGGAATGCGACTACCGGTCCTCCAGTTAAGGCCGGCCCCAAATAGATCTGCACTTTATCGATGAGCCGCTTGTCGAGCGCCTCACCAAGAACTTCGCCGCCACCCTCGATCAACACGCTGGTGATGCCGCGTTTACCTAAATCCTTCAGCACCGACCCCAGAGACTTTCGTTTAAAGATCAAAGTTCGCGCAGCAAATTTGTCGGACAAGAGGTGAGCTTGCCGTGGCAACTGGCCTGAGCGGGTCAGCACGACGCGCCACGGTTGCCGCGCCTTGCCCACGCCGCGGACGGTCAAACGCGGGTTGTCGGCTCGGACGGTTTCCGCTCCGACAAGGACTGCGTCCACACGGGCACGCAGCCGATGTGCGTCGTGCCGAGCATCGGGTCCGGTGATCCACCGGCGCTCACCCGGCGGGCGCGTCAGCCGCCCATCCAGAGACATGCCGCACTTTGCGATTACAAATGGCTGCCGCGTCACGATCCATTTGTTGAACGCTTCGTTAAGTCGCGTGCACTCTTCTGCCAAAATCCCATCCCGCACTCGGACGCCTGCCTTTCGCAATTCGATGATACCTCTGCCGGAGTGGCGCGGATTCGGGTCTGTCGCGCCTACGACTACGTTCTTAAGTCCAGCCTTGATTATCGCATCGGTGCACGGTGCAGTGCGCCCAACTGTCGAACACGGCTCCAGAGTCACGTAAAGCGACGCACGTGCGGGAATCGGCCCGCCGAAATCGCGCAGGCATTCAGTCTCAGCATGCGCGTGTCCTGCTTCTCGATGATGTCCCTTCGACACTATCCGATTATCTATCACCAAAACGGCCCCCACAGCGGGATTGGGACTGGTTTGGCCGAGGCCCTTTTTTGCTTCTGCCAATGCAGCGCGCATGAACTTTGCTTCCCGATCTGTTGTCATGATTTATGAAGATTGTACACCGTCAAACTTGGAAAATGCGTGCCTGGAGGGATTCGAACCCCCAACCTTCTGATCCGAAGTCAGAAGCTCTATCCGGTTGAGCTACAGGCACACAGTGCCTTTTGATTTACGACCGAAAGCTCAGCGACTCAACCCGAGCGAGGAAAATCGTTAGAAGCTCAACGAAATGCCTGCGTAACCGGACAGGCGCGGCGCGGGTTCGATTCCATTGGCAAATACGCGATTGTAATATTTCGCGTCGGTCAGATTGGAGATGCCACCAATTAAACGCAGATTTTTCGTGATGTACCAATCCCCCGCAAGGTTGAAGGCACTGTAGGCAGGGATATGCGCTTTCGGGATTGTCGGGCTTCCGATATCCGTGTCCTGCCAGAATTGCTGTGATACGTAAACAGCCGTCAAAGCTATATCGAAACAATGTTCCTTTTGAAACGAAATTCCGCCCTTCAACAAAAAGTCCGGAGCGTACGCCGGTGTATTGCCGACGAGCGTCCGATTGGTGCCGGGTACTAGAAGACTGCTTTCAATATATGTTGCATCGAGGAACTGAACGTTGCTGAAAGCGATCAGCTTGAATGGGTGATAATCGCCCGGCAAGACCCCAGGCACATTCGTGGCTTTCCCCGCCTCGACAACTGCTTTGCCAGGTTCGGGTTGCAGTTCGGGCAGCGGTGGATGTTGGAAGGGGGCCAGGAAATCGTAGGAGAGCTCGCCCTCCAAACCTCGGTTACGTGTGCTGCCTGTATTCAGAATAATGAAATCAGTGTTACCGATATTTTGCGTTTCAGTTCTGTTATTGAATAACATCCAAAATAAGCCGACGTCATACCAAAATCCCTTGTAAGGTGTGCCGTGGACGCCTAATTCAAAGTCCAGCGAATTGAAGGGGTCCGGTATCGATTCACCGAATGCGATCGTGCGGCTGGTTCCGGCGATATCGAAGAACCGTGTTGGCCGCCAGCCCGACGACGCGTTGAAATAGGTTTCGTTGCGGTTACCGAAATCGTTACCCATCCCAAATCCCCACAGCGGCACCCAGTGGTCAGCGCTAATGCTTGCGGGCCCAGTCGGAGGCATGGTTGCTAGCCAAGGCGCGAACGTTGAATCGACTTCGACGTCTTCATGGTCAAGGCGAAACGAGCCAACCATGTGAAATTTCCCGATGCGCACAAGATCCTCGATAAATATCGACTGATAATTGGACGTCCTGGATTGATCGAGAGGGCTGATGTCCGAGGTCGTACCGCGTGATGCGTATAGAAAATTCGAGCCACTCGTCTCTTCGGTTAGGGTGTAACGTTGAAACGGCGCATCGCCATGATAAACAACGGTACCGAAAGTTAAGGCGCTGCCTCTAAAGACAGTATCGTCACCCCATAATTTGCGGAAGCGTATGTCGGCTCCGCCATTGTTGAACTCTTCGTAGCCGAACGTAGTGCTTGAAGGAAATGGATTCGGCGCTCCTGGATTAAGGTTTGCCGCTGTGCGCGCATCAATCTCCTGATGGGTGAACCATCCTTTGGCCTGCAAAAACCAGCCGTCTCCAAAGTCGCGTTCGTATCGGAGAATAGTCGTGTACCGATCAACCCAGTCATTATTGTAGGGGGTGAAAGAAAAGTTTGGGTCATTTACAAACTGCTTATAGGTGATCCTTCCCGGGTCACCACCGTCAAACCGACTGGAGTAAAAATCTAGTGCCAACAACTGGTGCTCGTCCGGCCTATAGCCCAGGTAGAGATCAGTTTGCCATAGATTGTACTGGCTGTTATCACGTTGCCCGCCTGCTCGTTGGTAGCCGGCATCAAAGCGAAATTCCAACGGACCCATAGCCTCCTGAATCACATTGTAAGTGGAATAATATCCATAACCGCCCCCAATCTGTTCAGTGTAAAAATTCCATGGCGAACCCGGCGCAGGATATTTGGTCACAAAATTCACTACTGGCGCGGGCTCGGGTCCGTAAAGCAAACTGTTGCCGCCGCGGATGAATTGAATCTCGCTTATACTTTGAGGAAGGGGCAGATAGTAAAGAGTAGGGAAACCAATCCAATCACTCATGAGTGGCAGACCGTCCCGGAGAACTAGGGTAAACTCGGATTCCTGCGGATTACCGAGTCCACGGTAGGTGAAGTTGAATTGCCCCGGCGTTTGCTGCTCCGTAATCTGGAACCCCGGCGCCTTGGTGAAAAGTTCCTGCTGATTGTTATCTTCTACCGGCGGCTGTTGGTCGAGCTTGATGACCGTAGCCTTTTTTGTGACCGTGATTTTCGTACCGGACACTTCGGGCATGATGTGCTGGCGCATCTCGTGCCAATTATCGTGAGGTGTCGGAGTTGCAACGGCCTCACCCGTGACAGTGACGGGCGGTGCTTGGACTGTTTGGGCCATGCTGGCTTGCTTTGCCATAAGAAGCAGAATTAACATCGCGAAGAGAACGAGCCACCAATGGTTTTGAAGTGATCGCAAATGTGCTGAACCGTACCGGCTGTAGCTGGAATTTGTGAGCATGGAGAGCGAGATTACAGATTCGTAATCACTTCCGTCAATGATAAGTTTGTAATGTCTAAGCGGTTTCCTCGAACTCAGCTCGATTTAAGGTCATTCGCATTCCAAGCAGGGGATTAGGGTTCCCTGAGCCGGGTGGCCGACGGGACTCGAACCCGCAACAACCAGAACCACAATCTGGGGCTCTACCATTGAGCTACGACCACCACAATTTAAGCGAAACAGATCTTAAGATTCCAATCGCCCTTTGCAAACAAAGGACTCGACTTTTCCCGAGCACTCTATTAATTGTCACAGCCAGTGGACCGGAAAGCCCCCCTCAGCCGGTTGGGTATGACGTTGCTCAGTCGCTTCATGCGAAGCGGTGCAGCCGGGGTAGCCCTTTTCTTTTTACTCAGTGTTACCGGCATCGCTTGGGGCCAACAAGACGACCCCAGCGACATTTTCCTTAAGGCATATCTCTCCGCGCAGCAGGGCGAAAAACTGGAGCACCAAAACCGATTTAAAACTGCCTTGGCGAAGTATCGCTTTGCTGGCAGCCTGATTGAGGAATTGCGCAAGTCGTACGCGGACTGGCAGCCCGCGGTTGTGGAATATCGCGGACGTAAAGTCAGTGAAGGGATCCTGCGTCTTCAGGAGCGAATGACAAGACAAACCCAGCTGAACGCCAGCGCGAGTCCTCTGCCAGAAATTGCGCCTGCGGCACCTGAGAGTGATGCCTGGTCCGAGCCCGGCCCAGAAGTTGTGGCGCCCCAAGTCACTGAGACTGTCAGCGAGCGCGACACCGCGATCCAAGATGGAACAAAAAAATTACGCGACAAGGTTAATCAACTCCAGGTGGCGCTGGATAAAACGCGCGGGGATCTGCAGACGGCCCACAAGGAAAAGGACGTAGTCGATAGGGATCTGAAAGAGACAGATTCAAAGCTACAGCGTGCTCAGAACGAACTCGATGAGGCGAAAAAATCAGAAAGTGAGGCGCGTCAGCAACTCACGCAGGTCCAGGAATCATTCACCGCGTCGAAGGCGTCGGAGGCTAACCATGACACCGAACAGGAGCAGTTGCGCAAGGAAATTGCTGAATTGAAGCAGGCCGTCGTTGCGGCCGATCAAGCACGAGTCACGACAGAAAAGCAAAGGGACGATACTCAGGCGAAATTTGCCGAGGCTAACAATCATATCGTCGCGCTGGAACGTGAACGCGACGGGGCACTCTCCCAGTTGAAATCGGCGGAGAAAACAGAACAGCGTTTTCAGTTGCTCCTCACCGAGAGAAATGATCTGCAACAGAAACTCGCAGCCGCCGAGGAAAAGGTCAGGAAACTCAGCGAGACTGATCCGAGAAGCGCGGAGAAACTGGCCGAGATGGAGCACCAGATGGCACAGCTTCAGCAGCTGCTGACCGACAGCCAGAACAGTAACCATTATTTGTCAGCCCGAGCCGCGGAGCTTGATGTGGAGCTGGAGCGCGCAGGCGCGGAACTTCAAGACGCGAAGCTGGTGGGCGCTAACAGCGAGGAATCTGCTCAGCTTGCGAGGGAAAACGAACTTTTGCGAAACATTGTCGTGCGCGAACGGCAGGAAGAAGCGCGTCGCGACGACGCAAGAAAACTGGTCTTGGCGGAGCTGGACCGGCTGAACGTGCGGTCGGACGTGTTGAACAAACAGATCGAATTCCTTGCGCAACCGGTGACCAAACTAACCAGTGAAGAACTCGCTCTGTTTCGACAGCCGGTGGTCTCGATTTCAGATGAGAAACCCGGCGTTTTCAAAGCGAGTTTTGTCTTTGAGAAGCAATCGTCGACGATTGCTATGATCACTGCGAAATCGGAAACAGCTGCGACAACAGCACGGAAAGTTGTGTCCGACGATCTTCAGAAACTTACACACACCGCCCACAAGAATGTTGAGCAGGGTAAATATAGCGCGGCGGAAAAGCAATATCAGGAGATTCTGGCGACAGATCCCAACAACCTCGATGCGCTTTCCAATCTTGGCGTCCTTTACTTTCGCATTGGCAGGACTCGGTCGGCAGAATCAACGCTGAGGAAAGCCCTGGTCCTCGCGCCCAATGACGATTTTGTGCTCACCACACTCGGCATTGTTCATTATCGCCAGTCCCGGTTTGACGATGCGCTTATGGAGCTGAGGAAGGCCATTGAGATCAATCCAAACAGCGCCACCGCCCACAATTACCTCGGTATTACGGCAAGCCAAAAAGGGCGGCAGGAAGAAGCAGAGAAAGAGATTCTTCAGGCAATTGCGAAGAATCCCAACTATGCCGACGCGCACTTTAATCTGGCGGTCATTCTCATCACAACCCAGCCTGCATCGAAGGAACTTGCCAGAGAACATTACGCGCGGGCGACCGCGCTCGGCACGCAACCCAGCCCGCCATTGGAAAAACTGTTGAAGTGACCTGGAAATCGAACATCAAAGGTGCTCGATCAGTTTAGTTAGACGAAGAATAAAAAATAAAAAATAAATAAAATATTAATAATAGAATTAGTGGCGATGATTAGAGATTATTAGAAAAGTGGAAAGAGGAGAACATATAAGAGAATTGATTAGGCTAAAGATTTTGTAAAATTGGAATTAAGGATTGAAAGCTAGGTGTAAATATGGCAGGATTATGTGTGGTGATTTTGTAGGTTTTATGTTTATATAGGGAAAGAAATTATCGAGAAATATCGCTGTGCTGCCATTCATGGATCTTAGCAGGCAAAAGATAGGAATATTTCTGCGAGGCATGAGCGAGGAAATTATAATGCCTGGAAAGTAGATGGGTTGCGTGTAGTAGCCCGCACGTCGTCGTTTCGTTCAAAGGGAAGATCGCGAACGTGAGTAATATTGGGAAAAATCTAAATGTCGAAAATGTGCTGGAAGGAAGTTTGCGACGGATGGAATCGCGTTCGCATTAGAGCGCAATTAATCAATGCGCGAAACGGTTTTCAACTTTGGTCGGAAACTTACGAACGTGAATTGCAGGTGTTTTTGCGCTTCAGGATGAAATTACTCGATCAATTGTTGATGCGCTCAAGATCAAGCTAGCCATTTCGCTTCCGCACATGAACAACGTAACATCGAGGTATACGATCTTTATCTCAAGGTCTTTATTTCTCAAACAAGTGCAGCGAGCAGGATTTGCGAAGGGCACTAGTTTCTTTCAGCGCGCTGTCGAGAAAGATCCGACATTTGCGCATGCATGGACTGGGATAGCGAAGTTTGGTATTTTATAGCGATGTTTAATAAAAACTGAAGCATACCGGAATCAAAAGAAGCAGATTAAAGCAATAGCGCTGATGAGAATGATGCGAAGGCACTGCTATATTAGGAAGTGAAACGTGTTTGACTGGGATTTGGCCGGCGCGGATGCAGATTGAAGCGCGCGCTTGAGGTTGATCCTAATTCGGCACCGCTCATTTCTTCTTATCGCTGCTGCCTCTCTTCCGAGGCGAACTACAGGAAGGACTGCGACTTGTGATTGAAGCTGAGAAATTAGATCCGGTGTCGCCTATCATTAGTTATGTTGCCACTGCAGCATATCTGGCTAATGACCGAATCGACGAAGCAATTAGTGAGGGTCAGCGAACGTTTCAACTCGATCCAAATTATTTTTATCTGGATTCGAATCTTGCTGCTGCTATCGCGAGAAGGGCAATTTCGAGAAGCGATCGCGCTTTACACCAAAGCCCAAGATGCGACGCATCTCCCGAGCAGCGGTCTTGCAATCACCTACATGCGCATGGGCCACGAGATGGAGGCGCGAAATATTCTTGCTCAGCTTATGCAAGCGCGAGAGAAGCGATATGTCTCGGCGCTGTGATCGCTGCAGTTTAACGTGCGTTTAGGCGACAAAGAAGAAGCTTTCCGCTGGCTGGAACGCGCATTTGCGAACACTCGGGAAAATTCAACGTGCGCGGCTTGTTGCCAAAGAAACGCTCGTGCTCGTTGACGGAAAACGTGTCGCCTTTGGTTCGTTGAACGCTGTCGGGTTCAGCGGAGGTGTGGACATTAATCTGATTCCATTTCCGATGATCGATCACATCGACATCTTGAAGGATGGCGCGTCGGCTGTGTATGGCTCCGACGCGATGCCGGCGTGGTCAACTTCTTTTTGATCCACAAATTCCGCGGGCTGGAGATCGGGGGTAGTTACGGGAACACAAACTTGGGAGCGTCCAACGACATGGGCGAGTGGGAGGCATGGATCAAAGCCGGCACCGGAGATGACAAGACCGATATTGTGGTCATTGCTGATTTCTGGGAGCGGACCGGCGGCATCTTCAGTCGCGACCGGGACATTTCCAGTAACGCCTTTCAAATACCCTTGGGGAGGATTCGATAATCGCAGCGGGACTTTTCCTGGCCGCGTTGGAGGCTTTAGGCTTCCGCTTGATCCCGAGCATGTTTTTCGGCCCCGGAGGTACTTCCGCTAGTTCGGCGTGAACACTCCGCTGCCGCACTCAGCTCCGAACGCGGCGACTTCTCCATTTTACGATAATCCCATTTGTGGTTAATCCCAACGCATATCCAGGCGCGCCCGGTATCATCGGCCCAATGCAGTTCAATCCGACCACAGACCGGCACTGATTATAAGGGCGGCGGCGATTACTTTCTTCTATAACTTCGCGGCTATCACGCCAGCGCTTCCTCCGGCAGATCGCCAAGCCTTCTACGGTTCGTTCACGCGCGATCTGTGCGACAAATATCTGGTGCTGTTTGCCGACTTTAAATATGTCCGCTCATTTTTCGACGCGTCTCTGGCAGCTGTGCCGTTTGAGCCCGATCCATTCAAGATCCCAGGCACTAACATAGGCTTTAGTCCAGCGGGCATCAGCGTGCCAATCTCAGAATCCGTTTAATCCGTTCACCGTCGCGGATGCGACTATTCCAAATTTCTTTCCTGACGGCTCCGGTCTCCCAGTAACTACTGGAGTTCGGTTTCGCGGCATTAACGACACCGGTCCGAGACATGAAAAGTTCACCTACTGGGATTCGCTGTTCGACGTCGGGCTACGTGGTGAGATGGGAGAATTTGGCGATTATTTCAAGACTTGGAACTGGGAGCTAGGTTTTCGTTATTCCCGGAACGAGGGGCAGGATTTGTCCGTCGGCGAAGTCAGCCAGCCTGGATTGCGGGATGCGCTGTTGGATACGAACCCGGCTACGGCATTTGATCCGTTCCTGAATTTCAATGCCCACAACACCAAGGCGGCCAGAGCAGAGTTTATGTCACTCTGCATAACTCAGGCGAATATGAGTTACCGATAGGTTATGCCACTGTTAACGGTGACTTGTTCAATCTTCCCGCCGGGCCTGTCTCGTTTGCTCTCGGCGGTGAGTATGACGCGCCGAGGTGGACGCGCGATCGTGACGCGCTCAATACGACATTTCAAAGCATTGGCTCCGTCGATGGAGGAAGCGCACGGGTGAACCGGGATGTCTGGTCAATCTACCAGGAAGTGCGGGTGCCCTTCACCAGTCCGACGTGGAACTTCCCCGGATTCTACAGCTTCGAGGTTGACTTCGCCGAGCGCGAGGAATGGTACAGCCAGAACACCTCTGCAGTTCTACCTTCTGGAGCTTTCCCATTTCAGCCGGCGGCGCACAGCCAGTATAACGCGCAGAAGCCAAAAGTTTCTGTTCGCTGGCAGCCGCTTGATCCAAAATACATCGGCGCGCTACTTTGCGCGGCAGCTACACCGAAGCGTTTCATGCGCCGCATTTGTCGGAGATTTCGCCCGCTTCCTCGGAGAGCGCCATCAGCGCGTTCTTCGATCCATTTTCAAGGTCAGAGCCGTTTAGCTGGAGAACGCATTATAGGAAATCCCAACCTAAAGCCGGAGGTGGCCTATGAATGGTCTTACGGGGCCGTTTACAGTCCGAAATGGATCAAGGGCCTGACGCTCAGCGCTGATTGGTGGCATATTGATATGCGATCAATCGCGTCGTTCCTCGGTGCGCAATTCATTGTCGAGAATAATATCCCCGGTCTGGTTATCCGTGGGCCTCACTGCGATTCCTGGTGAACTGGGCCCAATCATCCTGGTCATTGATCCCAACGAAAATCTTACAGGCGCGATTTTTGAAGGTCTCGACTACGAAGCGATCTATATTCTGGACTCTTCGATTTTTGGCCACGGGGATTTTGGCAGACTGACGGCAACGGTCAACGGCACGTGGCTATCGCGGGCCGAGCTTCAGATTTTGCCTCGACACAAAACGATTTGGTATCGCGGGTGAATTCATTCCGCCGGGATTCAGCCTGACCAGTTCGCTGCCGTGGAGCCGCGCCAATTTCAGTCTGTTCTACGACGGTCCGGCTGATACGTGGATGCAGGGTTTGGATGTTGGCGCGGTAGTCCATTACACCGGCCAATACGAAGATGACAATGTCAGTCTGACAGTATCGCGAAAGAAATAGAGGCTCCTGATGCGTGTTGTTCGTGCTTTGGTCGGTAGTGGCTCAGTTTGTGTCGCCTCGCTCCGCGTTCATTGCGGACGGCTCACCATCACCGTCCAAAAGCGCCAGATTCTTCTGTAGCGGTGGTCTGTGACCGACGGTGTCAGGCTTTTGACAGTAGCTGTCTGAGCACAAACGGCAAAATTCCACCGTGCCGGTAATAGTCGACCTCGATCGGTGTATCGATTCGAAGCTTCACCGGCACTAATTGTTTTTCTAGGTTCTTGCTTTCGATTTCGAGCGTTACCTGTTGTCCGGGTTTGATCGAATCAGATATTCCGGTAATCGAAAATCTTTCCGAGCCGTCGAGTCCGAGCTCTTGCGCCGTTGTTCCCTCTGAAAATTGCAACGGCAACACGCCCATTCCAACAAGGTTCGAGCGATGAATCCGCTCGAAGCTCGCCGCGATGACTGCTTTCACGCCTAACAAACGCGTTCCTTTTGCTGCCCAGTCGCGCGATGAACCGGTGCCGTATTCGTGACCCGCTAGAATTACCAACGGAGTATTCGTCTCCGCGTATTTCATGGCCGCATCGAATATCGACATCTGTTCGCCTTCCCCATTTGCGAAATATTTTGTCACGCCACCTTCCGTTCCGGGCACCATCAAATTTTTGATCCGCACATTGGCGAACGTGCCGCGCGTCATCACCAGATCATTGCCGCGCCGGCTGCCGTAGCTGTTGAAATCTCGTGGCTGCAACTTCGCGGGACATCAAATACCTCCCGGCGGGCGAAGTCTCTTTGATTGCTCCGGCAGGCGAAATGTGATCCGTCGTCACTGTGTCGCCGAAAATGCCGAGCGCGCGGGCGCCGCGGATTTCCTCGACGTGCCCTGGCTCCATCGAAAAATTCTCGAAGAACGGCGGCTCATGGATGTAATCGCTTTTCTCGTCCCACTGATAGATGTCGCCCGTGCTCGATGGAATTTCATTCCACTTGGGGTTTTGCCCCGCAAAATCTCGATAAAGTTTATGGAACGTTTCAGGCCGTAGCGTAGACTGCATAATGTTCCGGATCTCACCGAGAGTCGGCCACAGGTCGCGCAGGAAAATTTCCTTGCCGTCTTTGTCTTTCCCGATCGGTTCCCGCGACATGTCGATGTGCACCCGGCCGGCGAGTGCGAATGCGACCACCAGCGGCGGCGACATCAGGAAGTTGGCCTTGATATGTTGATGCACGCGCGCTTCGAAGTTTCTGTTTCCCGAAAGGACTGAAGCCGCAACCAAGTCGTATTCGTTAATCGCTTTCTCGATGTTTGGATGCAGCGGCCCGGAGTTGCCGATGCAGGTGGTGCAACCATAGCCGACCAGATTGAATCCGAGTTGATCGAGATACGTTTGCAGTCCGGCTTTCTCCAAGTAGTCGGAGACGACGCGTGACCCCGGAGCAAGCGACGTTTTTACCGCGGGACCGACATGCAAACCGCGCTCGACGGCTTTTTTTGCGAGCAAACCGGCGGCAATCATCACGCTTGGGTTGCTGGTGTTTGTGCAGCTCGTGATCGCCGCGATCAGCACACTGCCGTCTCCAATGTGCGCGCGCCCATGTCTGAATACTTCAGTCGATTCTTCCTCAATTTCCTTCCCCGGATCCGGCGCTGGTCGATTTGCGACCATCTCCAGCTTATTGCGTTCGTCACCCGGCTTGATTCCCTGGTCCCGGATATCGGTCGAGACCATGTCCTCGGTTCGAGGCGCGCTGCCGTTCAATTCCACGACGTGCTTTTCGCGAAGGTCGATCTGTTTCTTTCCGTAACCGCCATCGTGCACCGGTTTTTCAAGGAGTTCGCGAAAGGTCTTGCCGAGCTCAGGCAAATTGATCCGATCCTGCGGTCGCTTCGGTCCGGCCACGCTCGGCTGCACATCCGCCAGATCCACATCGATGCTGATGGTGTAATCAATTTCGCCTTTTCTCGGCATCCCGAACATTTTTTGGGCGCGAAAGTAGTTTTCGAACGCGAGACATTGTTCCTCGCTGCGGCCCGTAGCCCGCAAATAATTCACTGACTCCTGGTCAATTGGGAAATAACCCATCGTCGCGCCGTACTCAGGCGACATGTTTCCAATTGTGGCGCGGTCAGGCACGGGCAGCGATGCCGCGCCTTCGCCGTAAAACTCGACAAATTTACCGACGACTTTTTGCGCCCGCAGCAACTGCGTGATGTGCAGCACGAGATCGGTCGCGGTTACCCCTTCGCGCAATTGTCCGATCATGTGTACGCCCACCACTTCCGGTGTCAGAAAGTAAACCGGCTGCCCGAGCATCCCGGCTTCGGCCTCAATTCCGCCCACGCCCCAGCCAACCACGCCGAGACCGTTGATCATGGTCGTGTGCGAATCCGTGCCGACCAATGTGTCGGGAAAGAAAATCTCTGCCTTCTGCCCTCTGACCTTTGATGTCTGGCTCAACACGCCTTTCGCCAGATACTCAAGATTGACCTGATGCACGATCCCGATCCCTGGCGGAATGAGCTGGAATGTTTTGAAGGCTTGCTGCCCCCATTTCAGAAACTGGTAACGCTCGCGATTGCGCTTGAACTCCATGTCCAGATTGAGCTCCAGCGCGCGGGCTGAACCGAAGAAATCCACTTGAACCGAGTGATCGACCACGAGGTCAACGGGTACGAGTGGCTCGATGATTTTCGGATCACGCCCGAGCCGTTTCACGGCGCTGCGCATCGCCGCCAGATCAACAATAAGCGGGACTCCTGTGAAATCCTGCAAAACGATGCGCGCAACCACGAATGGGATCTCCTCATTCGCGGGTGATGTCGCGTTCCATTTCGCAAGCGCTTCAACATCTTTGTGCCGGACTTTTTTCCCGTCGCAATTGCGCAGCACCGATTCGAGAACAATCCGGATACTCACTGGCAAACGCGAGATTTTTCCGAGGCCTTGTTCTTCGAGCGCCGGCAGGGAATACAGCCAGGCTTCCCGGCCGTTGCCAGCATCAAACTTCTGTAAGAGTTTTGAATTGGTCGTGCATTTCTTTTATCCGAGCGAATGATGCCAACTGAGCACGAAGATCGTGCCGAACGCATTCATTGAATCCCCAGCGTTACTGGTGTCTCTTCCCGTGATCACTTCAGCTCCTCTAGCTTCGCTTTAATCTTTTCGAAATTCGGCAACTGCCGCGCGTCGTCGTTGCTCTCGGCGTGTTGGATTACGCCGTTCTTGTCGATGATAAATGCAGAGCGTTTCGGCACGCCACCCATTCCGAGGTTCATTTGTGGGAGAAACGAGTCGTACATCACCCCATATTCCCGTGCGACTTTGTGCTCGTAATCGCTCAGCAAAGGCACCGTAATTTTTTCCTTCTGCGCCCATGCTTCCTGCGCAAACGGATTGTCCCCGCTAATTCCATAAACGACAGCGTTCAAATTCGTATAAGCGTTCAGGCCCGCGCTGACCTCGCACATTTCCGTGGTGCACGTGCCCGTGAACGCCATGGGAAAGAAAAGCAGCAATGTATTTTTCTTGCCGAAATTCTCGCTAAGCCTGATCTGTTTCGGTCCGTCCGCTGTCTTTGTCGATAAGGTGAAGTCTGGTGCTTTGGTTCCTGCAGCAAGTGGCATAAATAGGTTCTCCAGTTTGAGTTGAGTGGAGGAAACTCAGTATAAGATCGACAACTTGGCGGTCAAAGGAAGATCGCGATTCGAGAAGCGTTAAATCGTTACATCGTTAAAGCTCTGCTCGACGAATCTCGATTCTCGAATCACGATTCACGCCCTGAATGGAACTCTTCTGGTGGTTTTTCACGCTCACCATTTTCGCAGTCGGGCTGATCGGCACAGTTGTTCCCGCTCTTCCCGGCACAACGATCATTCTCGGCGCTGCAATCATCCATCACCTCATGCTTGGAGCCGAAAAAAGCATCGGCTGGAAGGCGATCGTTATCCTGGTGCTGCTCACGCTCCTTTCTTATGCGTTCGATTTTTTGGGCAGCTATTTCGGCGCAAAACGTTTCGGCGCGACCAGATGGGGCGCCATCGGCGCAATCGTCGGTGCACTAGTCGGATTGTTCTTCGGCCTGATTGGCCTGTTCGTCGGTCCGGTGATTGGCGCGATCGTCGGTGAAATCATCGCGGGCAAACGCATGATTGACGCCGGGCGCGCCGGGTGGGGAAGTTTGCTCGGGAACATTGGCGCCATGCTTGCCAAGCTGGTCATCGCCCTGGCAATGATTATCATTTTTCTGGTCGCGGTTCCCTCACCGTTTCACTTGTAGGCAACCGCTCCGGTTGCCGAGATCAAGGTGGCAGGCGGTGCGCCCGCCCTACAATTCGCGTCTCCGCCTGCTTTCCTGCTTTCCTGCTTGTGATATACTGTGCGCCGATGGCAGATGATCGCTGGTGAGTCCCGCGTTAGCGGGATTTGCTGGAGGAAAGTCCGAACACCATACGGCAGCATGCCGCGTAAAATATGCGGGCAAGGTTCGTGAAAGCGGGCGTTGACGGAAAGTGTCACAGAAAACATACCGCCGGTTCTTTGAAAGAAGCGCAGGTAAGGGTGAAAAGGCGAGGTAAGAGCTCACCGCTCGCGAAGTAATTCGCGAGGCACGAAAAACCCCATGCGGTGCAAGACAAAACAGAGGAAGGGCAGCCGGCCCGATAAAAATCCTCGGGTATCGTCGCACCACGTCCCGCGACTGCGGGACGGGCGTTCGTCCCGCGTGCGGGACGGATGAGATGAATGATCATCCCGGCTGAGAATTCAGTCGGACAGAATTCGGCTTATCGCCATCGAAACTATGAAGGGCGCTTTCGGATACGAAGGCGCCCTTCGCTTTCAGGCCACAGATGGCTTGAGCTTGGATTTTTTGCGAAGGAGCGGAAGCACTTTTTCCACCAGCGCGTCGGCTGTGATGTTGTGCTTCTTCCGCAGAATTGGGACGGCGCCGTGTTCGATGAATTGATCGGGCCAGCCAATACGCACCACAGGTGTATTGATCATCTGCGAGTGCAGATGTTCCATCACTGCGCACCCAAAACCGTTGTACAAAACGTGATCTTCGATCGTGCAGACGATGTCCACGCTCCGCGCGAAGAATTCGAGCGTGCCGGTGTCCATCGGTTTGATCCAGCGCGGATTGATGAGCGCGACGGAAATCCCTTTTTCTTCGAGCTTGCGCGCGGCTTCTTCTGCAATCTCGAACATGGCGCCAAGTCCAAATATCGCCACGTCGCGCCCATGCTGGACGACCTCTGCCTTGCCAATCTCCAGAAGCCGCGGTTCTGGTTTGATTTTTGCGCCCGTCCCCGCGCCGCGCGGGTAACGAATGGCGATCGGACCGGAGTTGTAGTGCAACATTGTCCAGAGCATGTCCACGAATTCGTCCTCGTCCTTCGGCTGCATGTGCACCCAGTTCGGGACGTGTCGGAGGTAACCGATGTCGAACAACCCATGGTGCGTCGGACCGTCGTCGCCGCTTAATCCGGCCCGGTCCATGCACAGCTTCACGTTTAGATTTTGGATAGCGATATCGTGGATCGCCATGTCGTATGCGCGTTGAAAGAACGTGGAGTAAATCGCAAGGAACGGTTGCAAGCCCTGCGTCGCCAGCCCACACGCAAAGAGCGTGGCGTGTTCTTCGGCTATGCCGACATCGAAGTAGCGGCTCGGATGCGCCTTGGCGAAATGCGAAAGGCCAGTCCCGCTCGGCATTGCGGCGGTAATTGCGACGAGTTTCTGGTTTGTCTCGGCGAATTTCGCCAGCGTTTTCCCGAAAATTTCCGAATACGTCGGCGTCGGTGCGGGCGCGGTCTCGCCGCTCTCGATCTTGTATTTGCCGAGCCCGTGAAATTTATCCGGCTGTTTAATCGCCGGTTCGTAGCCTTTGCCTTTCTTCGTGAGAATATGCAGCAGCACCGGCTCTTCTTGGGTCTTCAAAAACTCGAATGTCCGTGTCAGCAGCGGAATATCGTGGCCGTCGATGGGCCCATAGTAGCGCAGACCGAGTTCTTCAAAAATCACGCTCGGCACGAGCAAACCCTTGACACTTTCTTCCACCTTGTGCGCGAGCTGCACGCCGGTTTTTCCAAGAATCGCCTGGACGAAATCGCGTGCCTTATCGTGCAAATGCGCATAAGTGGGATTCGTCACGATGCTGTTCAGGTAATTTGCGATCGCGCCGACATTTTTCGCAATCGACCATTCGTTGTCATTGAGGACGACGATGAACCTTTTGGTGTGCGCCTTGACGTTATTGAGCGCTTCGTAACTGATTCCACAGGTAAACGCTGCATCCCCGGCGACTACGACAATGTTTTCATCACCACCGCGCAAGTCGCGTCCGACGGCCATTCCGAGTGCTGCGGAGAGCGCCGTCCCAGCGTGACCTGCTCCGTAGCAATCGTGTTCGCTCTCGGTGCGCAAAAGAAAGCCGTTGAGCCCGCCGAATTGGCGCATCGTGTGGAAACGGTCCAGCCGGCCGGTAAACAATTTGTGAACGTAACCCTGGTGACTCACGTCCATGACAAAGCGGTCGCGCGGCGTGTCGAATACGCGGTGCAACGCGATCGTCAGCTCCACAACTCCGAGGTTCGGCCCGAGATGCCCGCCGGTTTGGGAAAGAACTCTGATCAGTTCATCGCGCACTTCCTGCGCAAGCTGCGGCAGATCCTGTTCGCGCAGGCCTTTTATATCGGCCGGCGACCGGATTCCATCGAGTAAACGCTTCGGTGCGTCCAGTGTCTCGGTGGTTTGGGAATCCTTAGAAGAGTTTGATTTCGTCATCGGTGTTTTCCGATTCCGCGGCTGGTTCCTCGGGAGTAGTCGGGTCCTGTGTCGGCTCGAATTCTTTAACTACGGCCTTGCCGTCGCTATTGCGAGTGATGATTTCGATTTTTTGCTCCGCGTTGGCGAGACGCTCCTGGCAGATTTTTACCAGGTTCATTCCTTCTTCATAACGGACGATCAGATCTTCGAGCGGCAATTTACCGGACTCCATCTGCTCGACAATTTTCTCGAGCCGATCCATTGCTCCCTCAAAGTTCACTCCCGTCTCGCGCGGTTTCGGTTTACTGCTCATGGGGAAAGCGGAAGAATTAAGCACAGCTTTGCCAGGAAAAAAGAGCAAGGTATGGTCGGCGCGCTGCGGCATCCGGTCGGCGCAGCGCACCGACGCTGCCACCAAAGTCATTACCAAATACAAGGAACCATCGGATGCCGCGAGGCTAGGCAAAAAAAATTCGCGTCCAATAAGACCTAAGGGAAAGTTCCCCCCTTTCAGATTGACGGAAGATGCGCGTGTTCCAATTCCATCAGAGCCGTTGGTCGAATCAAATGGATCAGATTTCGTCGCCCTCCACGTCATTCTACTCGATGTGGGATACTGTATGGCGTTTTGCGCAGGAAATCCGACAAAGTGATTTTATGGCGGAAATGATCCGCCGCCGTGACGCATACGGTGCTGAGGGAGCGATGGGCGCGCTCGATTGCGCAACGCTCTATGCGCTGACACGCTGGCTTCGACCGGTAGGGGTGGTGGAGTCCGGCGGATTTGTTGGGATGTCCTCGGCCTTTATCTTGAAAGCGTTGGCCGACGAAAAGCTCGCGACAGCCAAACTCTACAGCATTGAATTGAGCGAAGAATGCGAGCAAGGCGCCCTGATTCCAGACGACTTGCGGTCCACTGCGCAATTCATGCCGATGTGTGGCAGGATCGAAGATTTCCTCAAGCGGGATCAACTCCCTGCATCTATCGATATGTTTTTGCACGACAGTTCGCACAGTCATCGGCATATGGTTTGGGAATTCCGCCAATTCTGGCCGCGCCTGCGCGATGGTGGATTACTCGTTTCGCATGACGTGCAGATGAACGCCGCGTTTCCCGAATTCGTCGCCAGCACGTACGCGCACGATAAAAAAACCGGACGCCGCGATCCGCAGCGAACGTCGCATTACGAATGGGGCCGCTGGGGCTACATCGGTTTTGCGATTAAGAAAGGCTGAGTTTCTTTGGACTTCCACTTACGAGAACAGCCGTCTCCCTCTGGCTGATTCTTCCATTAGTTTTTGTACCCGCTTGAGTCGAGTTGCTTCTTGTTTTGCACTGACTACCCACCATCCGACTGCTTTTCGATACGAGGGAGGCTGGGCGTAAAAAAAATCCCAAGCCGCCTTGTTTTTCTTCAGCTCTTTGTCGTAGCGCGCATCGAGCGTAGCGCTCCGTTGTTCGTATGAATAAATGCCTGACTGATTTTCTTTTCGCGCGTTAAACGCAACCAGGCCAGGAGGCTCCATCAATCCTTTTTCGTTTAGTTCTCGTGCGCGTTTGGTGTTGACCGCGCTCCAAATGCTTTTCCGTTTCCGTGGCGTAAAACGAATGATGTAACGCATCTCATCGATGCTCTTGCGGACGCCGTCTATCCATCCAAAACAGAGCGCTTCATCTACCGATTGCGGCCAGGTGATACTCGGTTGCCGTGAGGCTTTCTTATAAAAGCCGACCCACAATTCCTGCATGATGGCATGATTCGTCTTCAACCATCTGCGAAATGAGCCTGCTGATTTGAAGTATTTGATTTTCATCGCGAAACCCGAGCGGCCATGCGCTTTTTCAGTTCTGTGTCACGCGTCGCCTCAAAAAGCTGCAATGTGAATTCTAAGCGATGTGCTGTTTCTGCGCTTTCACCTCTTTGGATTGTTTGAGATTATCTGCGCTTTAACTCGACTCCCATAGATGCGCATTGTCGATCTTGTTTGCCGTCCGGACGCGCGCCAGCGTCTGGTTGTGGGATTGGTCGCCGGTGCAGCGACGTTCTTTGCGTTGCGTGGACATCTCCGGCCCTCAAGTGCAGGAATTGCGGCCTGGGACGTTTTTGCGGCTGTGATCCTCGCGCTTGATTGGCTGACAATCTTGACGACGCCGCAGCGCAAGATTCGCGGGCTGGCCCAGCAACAGGATCTGAGCCGCTTCCTTGTTTTTCTTTTTGTTGTGGTCACCGCTTGCGCCGCGCTCTTCGCGGTCGGATTTCTTGTCAGTGAAAAAAAGAGTCCCGGTGAGCATTTTCTCGTTCATCTACTGCTCACACTGATAACCGTGACTGCCTCCTGGACGCTGGTTCACACCGTTTACGGTTTGCGTTATGCGCACGCATTTTACGGCGATAGCGACGAGCCGGGCGTGCAGCAACATGCTGGCGGATTGATTTTTCCTGGCGATCGGCCACCGGATTACTTTGATTTCGCGTATTTTTCCTTTGTGGTCGGGATGACCTGTCAAGTGTCGGACGTGCAAATCACCTCGCGCCGGATGCGCCGCATAACTCTGCGCCACAGCATTCTGTCGTTTGGGTTCAACACGATGATTCTAGCGCTGCTGATCAATATCATCTCCAGCGTGTTGTAGCTGGAGCAGCATCGCGGCGGTTAGCTGATCTGCTGCTTATACGCGACCGCGTCTTTCAACTGTTTGAGATCGTCGGCGTTGTCGATCTTGAGGACGAAAATCCAACCCTGACCGTAAGGTTCGCGGTTGATCAGGCCCGGATCGGCTTCGAGCGCTTTGTTTACTTCAACAACTGTGCCTTTCATAGGCGCGTAGATGTCACTTGCCGCTTTCACCGATTCGACGACCGCGAGTGCTTCTTTCGAATTCACATGCCGCTCGAGTTTCGGCAACTCCACATAGACGACGTCGGTCAATTCCGATTGCGCGTGATCAGTGATGCCGACGCGGATGTTGTCGCCTTCGCGCTTAATCCATTCGTGGCTTTCGGTGTAGAGCAAATCGTCTGGGATCATCATGATGCTGGTTTTCTATAAAGAGGTTTCCTTTCAATCGTGGCAGCAAATTTTTGACCTCGAATTTCGATGTCGATCTCGGCGCCGATCTTCGCGTGCGCGGACGACACATACGCCATTCCAACGCCCCAGTTCAAGCTCGGAGAAAGCGTGCCGCTGGTGACTTCCCCAATGCGCTCGCCATTGTGGAAGACTGCATAGTGCGGCCGCGGCGGCGGACCCTTTTCTTTCATTCGAAACGGGACGAGCTTTTCGCGGGCGCCTTCTTCCCTTGTTCTTAGCAGAACGTCGCGGCCAATAAAGTTTGGCTTCATTAAATCGACAAAGAAGCCGAGACCTGCCTCAATCGGATTTCGTTCCGGCGACAGATCGGAGCCGTTTAGCGGATAACACATTTCGAGTCTTAGTGTGTCTCGCGCGCCCAAGCCGCAGGCTTTGATTCCAAAAAGTTTCCCTTTTTCGAGCGCAACGTTCCAAAACTTCACCGCGTCAGTCACGCGAAAGAAGACTTCAAGGCCATCCTCACCGGTATAGCCGGTCCGCGCGACGGAGACGGTTGTTTCTTCAAAGGCAAAATCGAAAATGTGATTCCGCGGTGGCGGCTCCATGTCTTTGCCGAAAAGCGCATGAAACAATTCGACCGTGCATGGACCTTGAATCGCTACTGCACCAAACTCAGCGCTGCGATTTGTGAGGATGGTAGCGCATGCGTCTCGGTTGCGATCTCCGCCATCGGCCAAGCTCGCCGCAGGACGAGTTCGTCCGATTGGCGGACCGGAGGCATGCCCCTCCTGGAGATGATTTTGCAGGCATTCGAAATCTTCGTCCGTCCGCGCGGCGTTCACGACCAGGAGGAACCTTTCCTCACCGATCCGATAGACGATCAGATCATCAATGATTCCTGCGCGCTGGTTTAGCAGAAACGTGTATTGCCCCATGCCGATATCGAGCTTCTCGACATTGTTTGTGAGCATGGTATTGAGCCAATCGCGCGCAGTGGATCCGTCGACGATCAACTGGCCCATGTGGGAAATGTCGAAGATGCCGAGATTGTTTCGCACCGCCCGATGTTCTTCCACGATGCTGGTGTATTGCACCGGCATCAGCCATCCGGCGAATGGGACGATTTTCGCGCCAAGACGCATGTGCTCGTCGTAAAGGGGTGTCTTGCGGGGTGCAGCTTCAGTCACAAGCGAAACTAGACTCGGCGTAGTGTTGCGCAAGGACGCCGCACAGCTCGCAACGCGACTGCTCATCTTGGTCCTCTCCTCGACCGAGGAGGAGAGGAATGATTGCGTCCGCTTTTTTCGGCCGACGAATGCCCGCTCTCGCTCTCTCCGCCTCTCCCTTTTGAAAGGGAGAGGATTGAGGTGAGGGATTGTTGCGTTAGCTTGCGCCAGCAATGAGCTGGCTGGATAGACTCGAACGTCGGTTTGGTTTTCTTGGCATTCCGGGCCTGATCCGCATCGTGATCGGCCTCACCGCACTGGTTTATGTGCTCGTTTATCTCAATCGCGGATTCGAATCGTTTCTAACGCTCGATCCGGTTTTGATTCTTCGGGGGCAGGTTTGGCGCCTCGTCACCTATATCTTCCTTCCGCAGACGTTCAGTCCACTGTGGGTGCTTCTCGCGCTTTGGTTTCTCTGGTTTATCGGCGAAGGTCTTGAACGCGCCTGGGGGCCGTTCCGGCTCACGCTCTATTTCGTCATCGGGATGATCGGCACAACCGTCGCCGCATTCTTTTTCGGCGGCAATTTTTCCAATGGCATGTTGATCTCGTCTTTGTTCTTTGCTTTCGCTCGGTTTTATCCAGACGAAGTCATTTACATCCTTTTTATTCTGCCGGTTAAAATCAAATGGCTGGCGTGGATTTTCGCTGCTTTTTTGCTGGCCGGATTTGTTCTGGGGCCGAACTCCTATCGCGCTGCAATCGTTGCCGCGTTCGCGAACTATTTCATTTTCTTCGGGCCGGAAATTATTCATCAAGCGAGGCATCGCCAGGACGTCTCGGCACGGCGCAGACGCTTCGAGGCCCAATCGCGCAGCACAGCTGAAACGCTGCATCGCTGCGCCGTCTGTGGCGCCACTGAGGTAAGCGATCCGAATCTGGATTTCCGCGTCGCACGCGACGGCGAAGAATATTGCATGTCGCATCTCCCGAAGGCGCAAACGCCCGCGAATTAAGTAGGGGCGCTTCACCCGAACCGCCCGACGCAATTGAGGTTAATAGCCTCTACCCTCTTGACCGCCTCTTCTCGCGTCCGAAACTAGCGCGATGACTGACAAGAGTACTGCGCTGGTTCCCGCGGAAGGCTGGCATTGTTTGCACTTGTTTTACCGGATCGAATACGGCCAATGGCAACTGCTCAGCCGCGAAGAACAAAACGCTGCTAAAACAAATCTGTCGTCGCTGGTCCAGGAAGTGCGCGCGATGGATTCGACGCAGTTGGTTACTCTGGGAATCGTTACGCCAAAGGCTGACATTGGCTTTATGTTGATCACGCCGGATCTGCACAATGCCAACAGAATCGAGAAACGACTGTCGCTCTCGTTAGGCCCCGATGTGCTCATGCCAGTTTACAGTTATTTGTCGCTCACCGAAGAGAGTGAATACATCACGACCGAGGAGGAATACGCGCAGACTCTCGAGGCGAGTGTCCGGAATGACCCGGTGAAACTCGATGAGGCGCTGGCGACGTTTCGCGAGAGAATCAAACATTATCGTCAGGAGCGCGTTTATCCCACGCTGCCCGATTGGCCGGTGGTTTGTTTCTACAACATGAGCAAACGCCGCGGCGAACAGCGCAACTGGTACGCGCTGCCGTACGATGAACGCCGCAAGCTGATGAAAGGACACGCCAATGTCGGCAGGGAATTCGCCGGCAAGGTCAAACAGCTCATCACTGGTTCGACCGGGCTCGACGACGCTGAGTGGGGCGTGACGCTCTTCGCACGCGACACATTTCAAATCAAAGCCATCGTTTACAAAATGCGATTCGACCCGGTGAGCGCTGAGTACGCGGACTTCGGCGAATTTTACATCGGCATCCAATTACCGCTCGACGAATTGTTCCGGCGCCTGCAACTCTGAAACGCTTTCTCCGGTCCGCCTGGTATCTCACTCTATACGATTGACCGAGCCGAAAGTAAGATTCAGAGGGAGAAGAAGATTGTTCTGGATGGGTGACAGAGTGGTTGATTGTGCACGCCTGGAAAGCGTGTGTGCCGAAAGGCACCGGGGGTTCGAATCCCCCCCCATCCGTCCTGCTTCGCGCTCGCGCTTCGCAGGACTGAGCGTTCGTTTGCGCGGAGCGGGACGTCCTCCGAAGCTTTAGCGAAGGAGGGCGCCAGCGTGTATTACGTGTATCTCATCGAAAGTCTTTCCGCAGAAGGTTAGCGTTACGTCGGAATAACTGAAGATTTGAAACAGCGTCTTCGAGAGCACAATGCAGGAGAATCTTCCCACACTTCAAAATCGAAGCCATGGAAGTTGGCCACATACGTCGCGTTCACGGATCGGGCAAAGGCGGAAGCTTTCGAGCGTTATCTTAAGTCCGGATCAGGTCACGCCTTCGCCCGTAAGCGGCTCTGGTGAGCGAAGGCAGAACAGTGCTCAGCGTTTGCCGGTTGTACGGTTACCTTTTCTCGATCACCTGCAGTTCCTGCCGCAGCTTGACCATGCTGCCGTGCTTGAGCACGCCGCGGAAGTTTACGCTGGGGTAAATCATGCAATCCCTGCCGATCACGGAGCCCGGATTGATCACGGAATTGCAGCCGATCTCGGTTCTGTCGCCGACGATCGCGCCGAATTTTCTTAAGCCCGTCGCAATGTCGCCGTCTGGAGTGCTCACGGCGATCTCACTATGATCGAGTTTTACGTTTGAGAGAATCACGCCTGCGCCCAGATGCGCGTGATAACCGAGGATTGAGTCGCCGACGTAATTGAAGTGCGGGACCTGCGCTTCGTCGAAGAGAATACAATTTTTGAATTCGCATGAGTTGCCCATGACCACGTCGTTGCCGGCGATCACGTTCTCGCGCACGTAGCAGCCACTGCGAATCTTGCAATTCTCACCGATCCACGCCGGGCCTTTCAGTACAGCGCCCTGTTCAATGACCGTTCCTTTGCCAACGAACACGCGATTGCTGATGAATGGCTTGCCCAGTAGCTCGCCTAAAACTCCCGGTTTCAGCCGAAATTGCAGATAGCTCGCGATCTGTTTCAGCGCGTCCCAGACGTAGTTCTGGTTTTCGAACAACTTGGGATGAGCCGTGTGTTCGAGGTCGAGAAAATCTCCGGTGTCGAACATTTCAGTTATGGGTGTGCGTCCCTTACAATTTTCCGAGCGTCACATACTCGCCGTTCGGTTGCTGGAACCATTCCGGCAGCTCAATCCCCGAGTCGACGATACTTTCGTAGCAGTTTTGCGTGATCATGCCTCGCCGGGTGCTTTCGCCAAAGACCGCGTAATTTTTTTCCGTCACAAACAACCTGTGCTCGGGCAGTTTGGGCACCTCGTCCTTGAGATCGTCCATCGTCTTCGCACTGGGAATGTGATCGGGCAAATGCGTAAAAAGATGTCGAAGCACTTTCGCGCGCATAATCTGATGGATCCAGATTTGCCACCAACCTTTTCGTTCGAGATAAACATCACCGAACAGATTTTTCACTTTCTTAGGGTGGAGTGTGAGCCCGGGGATGCTCAATAGCGCCCTGCACCTGCAGAATAACAGGCCATCGATCCCCGGTGAACGCATGGCGTGCGAAATGAGGCTGGCGACTTTGTCTGTCGGAAATTGAATCGGGTATTTGTCGTCCACGCACCAGTAAATCCACTCTTCGTCGTCGATGTCTGCCAGCAAATGCAAGACCGTGCCCTTAATGTCCTCCGGCGCGGGGTGGTATTTGATTCGGTCGGTGTCGGTTCCGCGAAGCTCCTGGTATGGAACATGAAAAACGAAAGGGTGATCCGGCCACAGCCGCTCGTATTTAAGAATGACGTGTCGCGTGATCGCTCGCCAGCGGTCACACGTGAGCACGATCGCTTTTATTTTATCCGGCAAACTCATAACCAAACCGCTCAATATCTACTTTGAACTTCGCTGCAATGATATCTCTCGTCCGAGAAGTATAGTATTCAGTGTAATGACGCTCCCGCGGGTTTTCGCGCCGGTGCGGTAACTTCTCTTCCAAACCGAGCTTTTGCGCCACAAAAGCCCAGTCTTCATCAAGCCGTTCAAATTTTCCGATAAAATCGGCCAGAGGATTTCCGTTGGGATCAACAAACCAATCCAGTTGATACCGATGCGGCGAGGAATGGACGCAAGTGGCACTGCTGTACTGAATCCAATCGACAAATTGTTCGAAGCTCATTTCATTCCTGAGTTGGAGCGCTTCTGCGCGCTCATACAGCGATACAACCCGGTCCCACGGATTGCGAACAAATCCGAATTTGAAGTAGGTCTCGAATTGCTTGCTCCCGGTTTGTTTCCGGCGCTCTTCCGGCAGTAGCAAATAGAGCGCGGCCATGATCCGGTTCTTTCTTCCGCCGTACTGCGTCCAGGAGGTTTCCATCAGCTGTTTGATTTGCCACAGATTCAGGTGCGGTTTCCACGCTTTGCCAAGGATTGCCCTGATGCTGGTCGATCCAGTCTTGGGCACCTCAACGAAAATGCATTTGTGTTTATGCGAGATCACTATCCTACCGTGGTGAATTGGAATAACGATTATTGTAGGGTAGGGCTCCGCCTGCCAATCCTAATTAGGCCGCATCAGTTGCAGGGTTGGGTCGGCCGGGACTCGAACCCGGAACCAACGCCTTAAAAGGGCTTTTTTAGGCGATCCCACCATGTTTTCACCTCCCGTCGTGTACCCTATGGAGATCTAAGTCGCCTATTTTTTGCTTGAAAGTGTGACAGTAGGTGTGTGACAGTCCGTTCAAATGAGTTCTCGAAACAAACGAAAAAAACTCGGAAGGGGCATCTATCTTCGCGGCCACATTTACTGGTTTGCCGTTCAACGCAACGGTCAGCGTCATTTCATTACGCTTGAAACAACCGATCCAGCCGAAGCCGTCCGCCGCGCTGAAACTATGCGTGACCACGTCGATATCGAATCCGGCGCTCCGATCAAAGCCGAGATCGATCGATTCATCGCTTACAAATTGCGTCAACAGGAGTACACGCGTTCCAGCGCTCTCACCGAAACGCAACAAACTTCTGTTGTTTGCCAACGCGCTGCCTCACGGCGCCACGGCCAGCACTGTTACAACGACGCAGGTTCAACGTTTCTATGACCAGGCCCTCGAACGTGCAGCCGATACGACCGCCCTTGGGTATGTCATGGCAGTTCGCGCCTTCTTCAGGTGGGCTACCGAGACCGCTCGAATTGCCCGTCGCAATCCCGTCAAGGACGTGAAACTGGCGAGAACCATTGGCCGAGCACGGAAAAATTTCTGCAGCTTCGATCTTCGCGACCGGCTGATTCGAGAAGCACCCAGTGATGAATTGCGATTTATCCTCTTTTGCGGCTTCCATGCCGGTCTCCGCTTCCAAGAAATTGTCGAAGCGCGCCCGTTCTGGTTTGACCTTCCCCATGGCCGACTCGACCTGCGACAGACGAGAACCATGCGCTTTAAAGATCGTGAAGAACGTTCGATCCCTCTCACAATCGAGTTTCAGCTGTTTCTTCAATCTTATGGACTTCGCGACCCCTTCATGCTTAGGCCGGACGTTCCTCACGGAAAATGGCTTTATCGGTACGACTTTCGCGCGTCTTTCACCAAATATATGCGCGCCCAGGAATCCGACTGGGTTACGCCGCATACGATGAGACACACTTTCGCGAGTCTTTTGGTTTCTGCGGGAGAAAGCATTTACAAGGTCGCCGTCTGGCTCGGCGATGAAGTGGCGACAGTCCAAAAACATTACGGCCACCTCACCCCCGACAATCACGGCATCGAGAAAGCTTTTTCCGAACGCGCCTTTGCTTTCTCTACTTCCGGGAATTCTCCCGCGTCGAGTCGCGAACAGCACGCGTCCAAATCAGCGCGGCGATAAAGTGTCAACCGTTTCCGCTGAACCACCGGTACAAGCCAACCAGCACCGACAAAAAGCCTGAGCACTCCTTCGCCACCGACATAACCGGCGGCATCGTCCGGTCGACAGCAGACGCGGCTCAATGAATCCCGAAAATCGCGCCATATACTACATAACAGAAGTAATACATCATAAGATGTAAGTATTATTTCTCGCGTCGCGCTTCTTCTCAGGCTCAGGTGTCAGCGCGCCCACGGCCACGTTTACGACATCATAGTGCGACATGATTTTCGCCACGTTTCCCCAGGTTCTGCGTAACCGAGCGCGGAGGACGACCAGCCTTCACATCCGCCTTACGACGCTGCACTATCTCCTTCAAAGACACATAAGTCCGACCAAGGAAATCCAGACGCGTGAGCTTTCCGAATTCAACGAGCTCGCCGATTCGCCGAGGGCTCACATCCAGCACCAATGCCGCCTGCGCGTGAGTTGAAAAGACCTTCTGTGCTCGACTGAGCCGTCGTCATCTGGCGCAGTTCGGCGAGCAATTTCGTCGCTCTCGATTCACGCGCTTCAACGGATCGACCATTTCGCAAGACGGACGAAGCTGTCATACTTTGATACTTCACATATCGGAAGTATTACGTCAACTCTTTTCAGAACACCTTCGGCATTGCCCCAAAGGTGTCGCCAAAACTCTAGAGGGGAGAACAGAAATGCGAAGAACCGGAGGACAGAGCTTGCAATTCTGCCGTCTTTTACGGCACACTCCCTCTATGGAGGCAGAAATAGATTGCAAATTGCAGTCTAATTCTAGTTAGATGCACGACATAATCGAGCGCTTCTCTTTGGCCTTTGCCTTTGCGAGCTTGCTGGCGAGCGCCGCCATGGCAATCACCTATCCAGACACATCACTTCCGCTGAGCACTGATACGACGGTTACACCTGATGCTCCGCCGACCAACACCACGAGCATCAATGTTTCCACCTCGACCGACTTCCAGGGCACCCTGGCAGGCGATCCGACAACGGGTGTGGTGCAGGTGACCGACGCGCATCCAGCAGGGAGCTACATGGTAACGGTCCGCGCTTTCGGCAACGGGAGCACCACTCCAATCAAACCGTTCAGACTGACAGTCACCACGCCAGTGACATGCACTCCAGTTCATTTCGCAGCTGCGGTAGACTACCCGACTAGCACCGCCCCTTACTCAGTAGCGGTGGGAGATTTCAATCGCGATGGTAATCAAGACCTCGCTGTTGCCAACATTAACGCACAAAGCCTATCGATTTTTTTGGGTAACGGCGATGGGACTTTTAGTGGCCCGACCAACTTCCCCACCGGTGACTTTGGAGGCCCCATCTCAGTAGTGGTGGGCGATTTCAATGGCGATGGTAATCAAGACCTAGCCGCCATCCTTTTCGGCTACCCTGGTCACGTGGCAATCTTGCTAGGAGACGGAACGGGAAACTTCACCGCTCCAAACCTCTTCAGCGCTGGCTATAATCCTGTTTCAGCGGTGGTGGGCGATTTCAATGGCGATGGGAAGCAAGACCTTGCCGTTATCGCGGAGGGCGTTTTCAATGGCGATGGGAGGCAAGACCCTGCCGTTACCAGTTCTAGCCTAGCTGGGATGGTGATCTTACTGGGTGATGGCTCGGGCACATTTAGCCCTCTCAAGCCCATTCATGGTGGCGATAGGCCTCTCTCAGTGGCGTTGGGCGATTTTAACGGCGACGGTAAACAAGATGTCGCTGTTGCTAATGACTTCTCAAACAACGTCGCGATCTTGTTAGGTGATGGCGCGGGCGATTTCACCGCTCGCGGACAATTTGCCGTTGGCGATAGTCCTTTCTCAGTAGCGGTCGGCGATTTCAACGGCGATGACAAGCAAGACCTCGCTGTTGCCAACTATTTCTCAAACAGCGTGTCAATCCTGTTGGGCAATGGCGCGGGCCATTTCAGCATTCCCACAAACTTCGCTGTCGATAGTCCCTGCTCAGTAGCGGTTGGCGATTTTAATGGCGATGGCGCCCAAGATCTTGCCGTTGTTAATCTGCAGTCACAGAGCGTGTCGATCTTGTTGAATGATGGCACAGGCCATTTCAGCGGTCCCATAACCTTTGCTGTTGGCGATGCCCCTTTGTCAGTGGCGGTGGGCGATTTCAACGGCGATGGCAAGCAAGACCTCGCTGTTACCAACGCAAACGCAAACACCGTGTCGATTTTATTACGCGACTGCCAGACTCTCACACAGCAGAGTAGACCTAACCATTCCGATGAATCCAACGTCCCCATTTTCAAGCAACCTCGAGCTAATAAAATGACTCCCCGCGCTTTAGCGCGCTCAAACTAATCTGTCGATTCCGGTTGCCCGAAACTGAGCAGCATCTGACAACCCAATCCGTTTCGCTCCACCTGGTGACGCCACAGAAGGTGACGCGCAAACTTACAAGCCTTTCCCGGCTTCATATCCCACATTTTCCCGAGCTCGAAATAAAACAAAAATTGCGACAAACGCTGCCTTCGCTCGTCAGTCGGAATGTTCGGATAGCAACCGAGATCACAACAAAAAGCGCGAAAACCAATGTCATCCCAGACATATCCTCCGGAGTCCCGACTCCACACCTGATAATACTGCACCGGAAGCACGACGTGTAACAATGGCTCCCGCAGCCGCATCCACCAGTCGCGACCCAGCAGACTTTTAATATCGCGAATATCCGCGACGCCCAAACTTGTGACGCACCAGCTCAACCGCTTTCGAAAAATGCGGCCGCTAACCCATGAAAACTTCGAATAACACCAGCGCCTTGTTCCCCATGTCCCAAACAACCGGCATCGTTCCTCTCCCTTTGCTTTGCTACTGCCGTAAGCCTTTGCCAAGTATTTCACCAAATATTTCGCTGCCGCGGGACCTGTTTTCTTAATCGGCAGCAACGAAATTCGCCCAAACCCGTATCGCTTCGCAGCTTCCCGCAGTTCCTTCCACAACGCGCGGATCCACGGCTGAACGTTCCGGTAATCGCCTCTTTCCACTTCGGCTATCGGGAATCCGGTTTTGATATCCCGACCAACATTTACAATACAGTGCGCGTGCCAATTGCCGCTACGAGCTTGCCGTTCTCGGGTCCACATACCCGAAGGAAATCGCTTACGAATGAAACCCGTAAGAAACGAATGCCATTTCTGTTGGAATTCCTTTGATGACAAACAATCCCCCACCGTCACGACGAGTTCCGCGACGTTCTTTTCACCATGGTGGCGAATGTAACCAAGAATGTTGACTTCAGCCAAATAGCGGCCCTTTCTAGAACGATTTCTATTGCAGTTATCCTGTTCTAGACGAGGAAAGGGCGCAGCCGGCGCTGCCGCGCCGGCAAGCGCCCGATTCTTTCCCCCAGAGAAATAATCGCTCACAGCGACCGCCTCCAACGGGGGCGCCCCAGGTAGAACTGTGACAGTCCATGTGTGACATCAGCATCCGACTGGATGCGAGTTCTAGAATGTGGGTCGGCCGGGACTCGAACCCGGAACCAACGCCTTAAAAGGGCGCTGCTCTACCGATTGAGCTACCGACCCGTGCGGGAGGTTCTCTAAAGTACGTCGAAGCTACTCGCAACATTGTAGGGCAGGCGCTCCGCCTGCCAATCGTAATATGGGCAAGCGGTGCGCTTGCCCTACGGCCCCAAAGCCGCGACCAAATCGCGGAGCGAATTTCGCGGCCGATGCAATTGAAATACTGACAGGCCCGCTGCTTTCGCCGCTTTCCAATCGCGTTCTGGATCATCGCCGACATGGAGGACCTCGTCAGCATCAAGATGCATGAGGTTTAACGCGCGGCGATAGATTTCGGTATCCGGCTTGTCCGCGCCGAGCTCGCTCGAGACAAAAACGTGCGCAAAATATTTCGTGATTCCAAGGTGTTGAAGGATGAATCGCAATCGCCCGTCAAAATTCGAAATCACAGCGAGTTGAAAATGGGGTTGCAATTGCTCTAACACTCCACGCACTTCGGGATAGAGCTGCCAGACACCGGCTTCGGCGAAGTGTTCGTAAGCGACTTCGAAGAAATTGTCGCGGTCGAGTTCACTTAATGAAGGCGCCACCTGGCCGAGGACGCGACGAACAAGGTCGCGCCACCAACCTTTGTCATCGTCCGCGCGCGGCACGCCGATTGCAGGTCGCGACGGCATCGTTTCCCAAGCTGTGTGAAATGCCTCTTCGAGCTTCTTCGCATCCAGTCTCAGACCAATCTCACGACTGACCAGAGCGTAGTGGTCACCTGCGGTTTTCGTGAGAAAAAAAAGCGTGCCGGCTGCGTCAAACAAAATCGTTCTGATCACTTCAACGCAAATGTTCAACGTCCCACCTGCCGTACGCAATGTTGCTTCGGCGGGTGCTCAAGGGTTAACACCAGTGCAATACTGCATATCACTTTTTTTGATGGAAAATCCGCTCAACCTGAATTCCATGATTGCGTGCGATGAATGTTATTGACGAGTCGCTGCCCCTGACAAACTGGACGCAATCAATCGGCGAGGAACTGGCGAATGGGATCAGCCATGGAATCGGGCTGGTGGGTGCGATAATCGGCACGCCGATTCTGCTTCTGGCAGCGATTCACCATGGCAACATCCTCTTTCTCATTGGTACGATCATCTTTACGACGACGATGTTGGTGGTGTACCTGGCATCGACGCTCTATCACTGCTGGCCGCGGACACATACAAAATCCCTTCTCCAAGTACTAGATCACTCGGCGATTTTTTTGTTAATCGCGGGAACGTGCACGCCATTTGCCCTGGGCCCGTTACGCGGCGCTGGCGGGTTAACGATGCTCGGGATCGTCTGGGTACTCGCGCTTATCGGCGTTATCATGAAAGCAACACGAGGTGTGGTGCGTCATCGGAGACTTGCGATGACTCTCTACCTCGGAACGGGCTGGATCGGACTCATCTTTATACGTCCACTCGCGCTGGCAATCCCGTTGTCGGCGCTCCTTTGTTTGATCGCCGGTGGCATCGCTTACACGGCGGGCACTTTATTTTTCGCGAATGAACGACAGCGCTATTCGCATTTCATCTGGCATCTATTTGTGCTCGCGGGCACTAGCTGTCACTTTGCGGCGGTGTTTATTTGCGCGATCTGAAAAGCAGCGCGTGTACAGTTGGACAAGCTCGCCCGCGCGGCGGATTAATTGGTATGCTTCCGGTTGAGCACAACGATCCAATCAACGCGAAAATTCTCGCCGTTTCTGAAGACAAGATCGAAGGATTTGTTCGGGAGCCGTTTGAAGAGATTGCGAATCACTCCCGGGTAGGTGTCGAGATTGTGATGGCACGCATCGCTGCGATGTTGCGCGCAAAGACGATCCGGCGCGTCCGGCAAACTTTGCTCGCGACGAATTTGGCCAAGGGCGCGCTGGTCGCGTGGAAAGTTCCGGAAGACAGAATCGAAGCCGCGTTCGACTGGATGTTTCAGCGCGACCCGTTTTCGGGTCACGTCGTGCTCCGCTCCACCGACACTGTCACCGCCGGGTCGGACTACAAACTCTGGACGACTCTGAAAGTTCCTCAGGGATTTTCGTTGCACGCGCATTGCGAACTTCTATCGAAAAAAGTAGGCGCGGAGCGTTTTCGTCTGATGCCGGCGAAAGGAATCTTCACTCTTGGGGTCGGGCATGTTCGCAGGAAGACGATTGAGCCCGGCAGCAAGGCAGATCAGCCGGCAAAAATGATTCCCGTTCAGGTCGCAGAGTTAAGCCAGCAGGAATGGAATGTTTTGGTTGCGCTCAAGCGCGAATTCACTCCGGAGGAAATTAGCCCATCGCCCTGGGTTACGCGGGCAAATGAGGCTGGCGTATCGGTGGAGGAATTTTGTCGCGTGGCCGAAGACTTGAATGCGCGAAAGATTGTCGGGCGTTTTTCAACGTTTCTGGAACACGTCAAACCATCCGCCGGCGGAGTCCGCGTGACGCGGTTCAACGCACTGTTCCACTGGGCTGTGCCGCCGGGGCAGGAAATTGAGACCGGGGGCGAGGTCGGCCGCCATCACATTTTAACGCACTGCTACTGGCGCGAAGCCGGGCCGGAATTCAGGAACGTCAACATCATGGCTGTGGCGCACGGTACGGATAAACGATTACTCCTCGAGCATAAGGCCGCCATTGATGAGCACCTGCGCGCGAGCGATATCCCGGTTTCTTATACGAACGTGTTCTGGGGCGGTCGCAGCGAGATCAAGCCTTCCGAAATTTCGCCATCTGTTTATCGCGAGTGGTTGTCGCAACAGGCGAAGACTTAACAGCTGTAACTCCGGTCGAGAAGTTTTCGCGATACGTGAGATCCAGATTCCGGAGAATTGCGACGGCGAATCTCTGGCGATCAACTTGCCGGCCTAATGCCATTGTAAGTGAAATGGCCCTGTCTTGGAGTTCGTCGGGAAAATCATCGCGGGATTGATTTACGTTGATTCCAATCCCGACCACGGCCAGGTGTGGCGCGTTCTGCTGCGCGCGCATTTCCACCAGCACGCCGGCTACCTTGCGGCCGTAAAGTTGAACGTCGTTGGGAAACTTAACTACTGGCTCGATGCGAAATTCGGTCCGAATAACATCGGAAATTGTTTCGACGGCCCAAATCGTGAGCCGCCCCGAATCGCGGAGCTGAATGTGGGGCCGTAACAGAATCGAAAACCAAAGCCCTTTTCCCGCTGTTGATTCCCAGCGGTTGCCACGCTGACCACGTCCTGCGGTTTGATGCTCGGCGAAAACAACAAAACCCTCTGGTGAAGAGGGCGGACGATTACCCGACACGATCTGCAAGATGGCGTCATTCGTCGATCCGGCTTGTTCAAGCACGATGATCTCCCCGGCGATGAGGGCGCCGGGAAGTTCGGCCTTCAGTTGATCAGGGATCAGACCGTCCAACTTCTCAGCCGTGGACATTGGTCATTTCCAGTCCGAGATCGATCGCGCGCGCGGCGCTGGTTAACGCACCGATAGAAATGTAATCGACGCCCGTGGCTGCGATCCGTCTGACGTTTCTCAGTGTGATACCACCACTCGCTTCGAACTTGATGTTGTTCCTTCTCAAGGCCAGAGCTTCCCGAATTTGAGCGGGCACCATGTTGTCCAGAAGGATAACGTCTATCCCGTCGACTTCGACAAAAGCACGCGCCTGGTCTAAATCGTCTGCCTCCACTTCGATGCGGATGTCAGGCCGTTGCTTGCGAAGACGGCGAATTTGATCGGCGAACCCTGAAAGACCTCCAAGCGCTGCGAGATGGTTGTCCTTTACGAGAACCATGTCGTACAAGCCAGAACGGTGGTTCACGCCGCCACCGGCGACTACGGCTGCCTTTTCCAATGCGCGCAACCCAGGGGTCGTTTTGCGTGTGTCGAGTATTTTCGCGGGATGATTGCCGACGGCGTCAACAAATTGGCGGGTGAGCGTTGCGATGCCGCAGAGCCGTTGCAGAAAATTCAGAGCAACGCGTTCTGCTTTGAGAATTGAACGGGCCAAGCCGCGAACTTCGATGACTACGTCGCCAGCAACTATGGCATCGCCATCCGGGTGAACGATCTGGATATCAGTCGCAGAATCGGCCTTCCGAAAAACCTCCGCGGCGGTCCCGGTGCCGGCAACCACCGCTGGTTCACGCGCAACGATCCGTCCGGTTGCGCGCAGCGCTTCGGGCACGAAAAACTCGGTCGTGATGTCGCCGTCACCGATGTCTTCCTTCAAGGCAGCAGCGATTGGATCGTAATCGTCGGGCTTCATGGAAGAGACGGGCCGCATAATACCTATGAAACGCGAGGCCGTCTATCATGCAGACATCCGGCGCTTGCTACGCTCGGAAATATGGCGACGAGCTTCTCAGACGTATCCGTACAAAAACTGATTCGGGCAGCGCACGCTCAGGAGAAACAACTTCCAGAAGAACTCGTGCAACCACCCGAATCGCCTTAACCTATTTTATTCGACAGCTTGAGGCAGCGCGTGTTCGAACTTTTTTACCAAAAATTCGTGTCTGGTCGTATTTCCCGTGCCCGGAGCTTGTCCGCCGCCTGAAACTCGGACTGTTGGTCTCGCTCTACAAAAGATTTCCCTGCTCAACGGTCGCAACGCGGGCTGCTTCGTCGCGCACCTCCTGCAGAAGCGACTTAAACTCACATTTTTCCAGGGCCGCTATCAGTGCGGGATAGTCGGGCTCGATTCGCAGCTCATCGATGGCTACGGGCAATTCCATGTCACAGTCCAGATCGACCATTTTCCGGTTTTGCAATATCTGTTCGCGAGCGTTGGCGAGTTTCTCCCGAGTGCGTACGCTTTTTACCTTGTCGATATTGTTCAATAGTGGTTCCAGACCACCGAACTCGCGAATCAACGCGGCGGCACTCTTACGGCCGATTCCGATCCCGGGGATGTTGTCGACCGAATCGCCGGCTAACGCGAGCACGTCGGCGATGAACCGGGGCGAGACCTCCCATTTCTCTGTGACACGGTCTTCGCCGAGCAACGCAAACGCGTCCTTGGGCGACGCCAGGTCGGCTTTCGCTGTCGTATAGACTTTCACGCAGGGGCCCACGAGTTGAAACAAATCTTTGTCGTTGGTTGCGAGCACGACTTCCATTCCGGGCCGTTTGCAGGCGGCGATGGCATAACAACCCATGAGGTCATCGGCCTCAGTATTTGGAATGGAAATATTTCGGAAACCCAGCAAGGGGGTAAGGTTTTGAATAAATTCAAGCTGCGGGATCATGGGTTTGGGCATCTCCTTACGCGTTTCCTTGTAAGCAGGTTGCAGCTCCACTCGCCTCTGCGGCAGGCCCTCGTCCCATACCACTGCGCCCAGTTCAGGTTGCAAATGCTTCACCATTAACCGCAGCGTCTTCGTGAAACCGAAAACGGCATTGGTCGGTTCGCCCCGGGAATTCGATAGATTCGGAATAGCGAAAAATGAGCGGTAAACGTAGTAATGACCGTCGATAAGCAGGAGTTTCATTGCAGGCTAATGCTGGATTCTGAATGCATGATGCTGGATGATCAAGGGATGAGCGAGGAATGGATCGTGCGTGTGCAGGGCAGGGAATACGGCCCGGCGGACATCGAGACTCTTCGCGAATGGAAGGCAGAGGGTAGATTGCTCCCTGCGAATGACGCGCGCCGCGCCAATGTCGATCTTTGGACAACCGCGGCGGAAATTCCGGGGCTCTTTGATGTAGAGGTTCCCGCCGCGGTGAGCGAGCGGCGATTGACCGAACCGCCGTTACAAGTCCCGCACCGCAACTTTACTCAGGTTTTAGCCAAGACATTTCAGATCTATCGAAAAGGCTTTTTCCAATTTTTTGGCCTCACCCTGCTGATCTTACTGCCTTCGATATGCAGCCAGTTAACGACTGCGTTCGTGCAACCGCCACAGGGTTCCAATGTCGATGCTCGCTCAGTCTTCGCTGCGGGTTTTGCCTTTGTCATGTTCATTCTCTCCATTGTTATGTGGCCGGTTTACATCGCCGGAATCCAAATTCTCACGGCTGGAATTGCCCGCGGACATCGTCCCAGTCTGGTCGCATTACTCAATGACGCGGTCAGGTTTTGGCCGCACATCGCTGCGCTATGCATCTTCGTTTACGGCGTGTTCCTCCTGCTCATGATCTTCGGACTGGCAATTGCAGCCATGGCTCTTGCCGCGGGGTCTTCAGTCTTATTGGTCCTCGTCGCGATGGCCTTACTCACGTTGCAGGTTTGGATGTTCGGCCGTTTTTTCGTGAACGTTCTGTTTTGGCAGCAGTTTGCCGTGCTCGAGAGCGCCGGATTCATCGATTCATTGCGTGAGAGCCGGAATCTCGCGCGTAGCGGACGGGATGTTCCATGGTTTCAACGTCCAATGTGGCGCGGCGCATTTATCGCTTCGATCTGGTTCGCCTTGGTGCTGGCGATCACTCTCGCGGCCCAATGGGGAACGCTGCAGTTCTATTTCAATCAATTGCTGACGACACAGGACCCGCAGGTGCTGTTGCAGCGAATGACCGAGGCTCAGCAAGGCGCCGGCTTTGATGTTGCTGCTTTCGCTCTGAGCATTGTCCAAAAAATTCTCCAGCCGTTGCTGGGTATCGCATTCGTAGTCGTTTATCTCGACAGCAAAGTTGGGGATCCTTCACATATGGAACCAATTGTAAGCGCTGGTGAAGGCGACACCGGTCGCTAGTACTTCCGAGATCGAGATCGTAAGCGCGATCAAACCGACGCGACAAGCGCAACACGAGGCATGCCTCGCAACACGCGACTCAATCCCTAAACGCAATTACCCAGCAAAAATCCCGGCGAAACCTCCAGCTCGCCTCATGAATATCTCTGCTGCGTCAGGCTGATCGCCTGCTCCGCAGAACGAGCGGCGCAATCGCACTGAAGTAACGGCCGGTATAAATCAGGTATCCGATGAACGACACAATTTGGGCACTGATCAGCCAGAGATGACGGTCGCGCACGACAAACAAATCAGGCCAGCGCCAAATGGCGACTGCGCAGGCGAGATTAAATAAAACGAGCAGCGGAACAAGGACTCGAATATTGAGCAACTGATCGGACCTCGCGCGGGCGTAAAGGATGCGCTCGGAATCGTCACGTGATTCGCCGATGCGCGCGCGAATCAGCCGCATGTCGTAAATGAACAGCAGCCAAACAATCGCTGAGTAGCCGGCGCTTAGTCGAAACCAGGCAAGAGGATTGTCGAGACGGCTGAAAAGAATTGCCTCTCCCAGGGCGCACGCGATGTAAAAAAAGTTGTGCCCGAACTCAAGTGGCCAGCGGATCAGTGTGAGTGTGTGAATCACCGAGCGCGACCAAAAGATGAAGATCACGCATAATCCGGCCGCGATGTAGGCAAACGCATCGGCATGTTGCATCGACAAGAGAGCGCGAGCGTTGTCCGTCAGAAAAAACAACGCCACGCCTTGGATGATGCTGACAAGAGTCAGTTCGATAGTGATAACAACGGAATCGAGTTCGCGGCGTGCGTCATCACGGAGATTCATCGATCGATGGTTAGCCGTTCAGTTGTTGGACTGTCAAGCCGTGACATCAGCCGATACCGCGCAGTGAAATTTTGTCTCGACGTTCAAAGTATCCCTTGCTTCGGCTGTGTCAGATTAGACCAGGATCATTTTCAATCGTTTTGCAACGGATTCGATGTAAGCCGTTGAAAGCACCGCGCTTATCGCCACGGATTGCAGGGAATTGTTTCTGGCACGCAGGGCGCTCCGCAGTTGTTGAACTCAATTCTCAATTCTAAGAAAGGAGATTACAAAACTATGGATCTAATTCGTTATCAAACTCCAGAGGCAGCGCCCTGGTTGGCGTTGGATCGCTGGAGCAATCTGCGGGACGAGCTGAACTCGTTCTTTGACATGCCGTTCTGGTCTGGTTTCGGCCGCACTGGCCAACTGTTTACCGGCTGGTCGCCTGCATTCGACCTTTACGAAAGTGGCGACCATCTGATCGCAGTAGTTGAGCTGTCCGGAATGCGCAAAGAAGACATCGAGATTTCTTTGCATGACGGGACGTTGACTGTTAGCGGTGAGCGCAAACGGGAGAGCACTAACGGCGAAAAAGCCCAGCGCACCGAGCGCTACGTGGGCGCATTCCGCCGCAGCATCGCGCTGCCCACCCGTGTGGACCCCAGTAAAGTCAATGCCACCTATGAGGATGGAATTCTCAGGGTGACTTTACCGAAGGCTGAAGAAGCGAAGCCAAAGCAAATCAAAGTCAGCTAAATCAATTCATACTGAAAGGAATTCACCATGAACACTCTAACCAGAGAAACTCGCGAATCTGATCGCGCACATGCGGATCAGTTTACCACTCCACCGGCCAGCGTCACAGAGATCGGCGTTGGCTATATGCTCGAGATTGAGATGCCGGGAGTTAAAAAGGACGGCCTCGAGATTTCGGTCGAGAACAACGAGCTGACAATTATCGGACGGCGTTCGCTTCCAGCAGTGGAAGGAACGCTGATTCATCGCGAATCGCGTCCGGAAAATTTCCGGCGCGTGTTCGAGCTCGATCCGTCAATCGACGCTAACAAAATCAGCGCGAAAATCGAACAGGGCCTTGCGACATTGACTCTGCCCAAGGCTGAGCACGTCAAGCCGCGCAAGATCACTGTCTCGTAAGGACTGCATCGTCGAAACTTTAAGGCCGCGGGCGTGGAGGCCCGCGGCCTTTTCCGTTGCTCCGGGTCGAAGCCGGTCGCTTTTGTGCTTGGCGAATGGTCGCTCCCGTCGTACTTAGAGTGTTCCTGATATGGCGACAAAGACTGAAGAGAAAACGGCCGCTGACAGACTGACTACGGCACGAAATAAGAATCTCGATTTGGCGATCCAGCAGATCGCCAAAGATTACGGCGAAGGCGCGATCATGCGTTTGGGCGCGGAAAGGATTGTGGATATCGATGTCATTCCGACTGGAAACATTTTGATCGACCGTGCGCTCGGAGTCGGTGGATTTCCCCGTGGACGAGTCGTTGAGATTTTCGGCCCGGAATCGTCCGGCAAAACAACCCTTGCGCTCACGGTCATTGCTCAGGCGCAAAAGCGCGGCGGCCTCGCAGCCTTTATCGATGTGGAGCACGCGCTCGATCCTGGCTACGCAAAAAGACTTGGGGTCAACCTCGACGATCTACTCGTCTCTCAGCCCAGCTCCGGCGAGGAAGCACTGCGGATTTGTGAGACGCTCGTGCGCTCCAACGCTCTCGATGTGATTGTGGTTGATTCAGTGGCAGCGCTGGTCACCAGAGCGGAACTCGAAGGTGAGATCGGCGACACCACCGTCGGTGCGCAAGCGCGCCTGATGAGCGCGGCTCTGCGTAAACTCACCTCACTCATTTCGAAGGCGCGGACCTGTTGCATTTTCACTAATCAAATCAGGGAAAAGATCGGTGTGATGTTTGGAAATCCGGAGACCACCCCTGGCGGAAAAGCTTTAAAATTTTATGCCAGTATGCGGGTCGATATCCGCAGGATCGGCGCAATTAAGCAGACAGACGGTGTCGTCACGGGCAACCGCACGCGTATCAAAGTGGTAAAGAACAAGGTCGCGCCGCCGTTCACTGAGGCTGAGTTCGACATCATGTATAACGAAGGAATTTCGTCAGTCGGCGCTCTTCTCGACGTAGCCTTGGAAAAGCAGGTTATCGAAAAACGGGGTTCCTGGTTGAATTATAAAGGCACGCAGCTTGCCCAGGGCCGAGACGCTGCGAAAGAAGCTTTGAAGAACGACAAGGCGCTGTACGACGAGATCGAGACAGCCGTCAAAACGAAGCTGGACGAAGAGAAAAGCTAGCTAGGGCTCGGACGTTTCACGTCGATAAGCGGGTTCATAATTCTTTATTAGCAGTTGGTGCGGGGTCTCTGTCTTTTAGTGAAAGGGCTTTAGTTCTGCAGGCATTCATCGCTCCTCACGACTTCACAACGACAATTGTGCCGGTCATTTTCGGATGAACCGAGCAAAAGTAGGTATAGGTTCCCGGCGTACCGGCTGTAATCGTGAAGGTTTGATCCGTGTCGAGTGCGGATGATTTCTTGAACTGCTTTTCAACGCTTACAACGGTATGCGGTTCTTCGTCCCGATTGGTCCAGGCAATCTTCTCTCCGGATTTCACGGTTATCGTCTGCGGATTAAAGGCGAAGTCTTTAATCTCGATTGTGTTTTGCTTGCTGCTGGCGCGATCGGTGTCCTTCATGTCGCCAGCGAGTGCGAAGGCAGACAGATTGAGACAACCAATTGCGCACAGTAGTGCCATGGCTTTGTTTTTTAGAGTTAGGGTATTCATAGTTTTAGTCGTGGTTTGGTTAACTAAGATTGGAATCGACGACGGCGAGCGCTGTTTTGCCTTGTTTATACTCAACGCTCGTTAGACCAAGCAGGCTGCGGAGCTTTTCAGCTGGCACTTTCATTGGTCCGGGAGATGGGGCAGTTCCAGGTGCGGGCTGTGGGAAGGCGGTGGACATCGCCGTGTGGAATGTCACGTTGCCTTCAACCTTTTGGAGCACCTGGTGGATGTGGCCGTTTAACACTGTTACCGAGCCGAAGCGTTTCAAATATCCCAGAGCTCGTTCGCTATCGCTCGTTCCCCAGCCCCATTCTGGATAAACTGCCCACAGCGGGATATGCGCGAAGACCACAATTGGCGTGCTCGTTCCGAGGCCTTTCACATCCGCCTCGAGCCACTCGAGTTGCTCATCGCCCAACTGCCCCAGCCCACCGGCTTGAAGATCAAGAACATTGACCAGTCCAATGAAATGAACACCGTTCTTGTTGAAACTGTACCAACCGGAGCCCTTGGCTTCGACTCGCTTCAAATACCGGTCACGGTAAAGCTTTCCGCCATCATTGAGGACATCGTGCTCCCCAGGAACATAGAAAACATCCTTGGTTCGACAGTTCTTGAGGACCTCGTCGAAGGTATCGAATTCCTCGGGCTTTGAGAGTTGCGTGATGTCCCCTGTATGGATAAGGAAAGACGGCGGGGTAGGCATCGCGTTGATTCGATCCAGTGCGATCTTAAAAGTTGCGGTAACATCTTTGTTAGCCTCTTTGTTGAATCCGATATGGCTATCGCTAATCTGTAGAAAGCTAAGGTCCGTAGCCGGCAACGCCTCTCCAGTCTTCGCAATTTGAGCAAGCGTTTTTGAGACGAGGACGCCGCCGCTGACGGTCCAGAGCAGGCCGGTCCCCGCCCAGGCCATGCACTGAAGAAAGCCGCGGCGATCAATCCCGTCGTGCTCGTGATCATGAGAAATGTAATCGGACATATGTTGGTTCCTTTTAGGTTGTTTGTTTGATGTTGCTTTCACTTGTCCTTACTGATTCCTGCGGGTTTTATTCCCGAAATTAAATCGCACCACTTTCAACTCCGCTGACAAACCCGCCCAGATGCCCGGCGATTGCGATCAATAAGACCGTGATTAGCAAGTAGGATATAGGTGAGTCCTGGCGTTCGTTGCGGGAGTTTCCGCCGGGAAATACGCCACCCAGAAAGGAGCCAAATCATTCCGCTTGCGGCCAGGGCAAAGAGCAGGTGCAGAAGCAAGGTTCCTTTAAGTTTCGACCCTTCCAATTCCCATTGCCAGGCGGTCAAGCCGCTGGCAATGGCAATCGGAGCCGTGAGCGCCGCACCGACTAGATTATAGAATGCGGCCTTCGCCAACGCTGGATTCCTTTTCCAGATCGCTAGGAGATCAAATGCCACACTGATGATGAACAGCGCTATCGGAAAATGAATGATGACCGGGTGTTGCGCGTGTTTCGCGAGCAGCGCGGCTTTTAGGTCAAACGGACTCATGTGGTCCTTTCTGAAATCATGCGGAGATTTTGCGACACTCAGTTGCGTGCTATCCCGCTGGGTGACTCGCTCGAATCCAAGTCGACGATTGTTTGCCGGCCGGCTTTGATAACGACGCGCACTCGGACATACCCAGTCGTCTCCGATCGAGCTTCGATGACGTACGATCCAACTGGCAGTGTCACGACCTCGGGAATTTCATCGCTACGCGAAATGTGATTTTCGACATTCTTAAATGGCTTTCCGTCGACCGCATAGATGGCGTACGAGCTATGTGCATAGTAAGGCAGGTCGCCGTCGTCGGATGCATCCGTGGCGGAATAAGCCACGAGCGAGCCCTGCGATAAGCGCCCTGCTTTCGCCGTGCTCTTGGCGGACGCCATTGTTTCTGTTTCGCTGCCCCGCGTCGTGCCAAGAACGGCCAATGCAACAAACATCGCGACCGCCAGGTTTCTTGGGGTTACATGTCTAAGAAACGGCGTGAACGTTGATACGTAGTTGTAAGTCTGTTTATGATTTGTTTTCATTGTTTTTTACCTCCACCAACTCATACCGATTTGCTGAGCGAATATTCCCGCTCGATCGGAGACGGTTTTCGCACCGAATAAGTTGAGGGAAAGAATCGCTCCGGGTCGGCGGAGCAGGGTGCGACTCTCGGGGGGATGAGCTAGCGTGCTATCGTCTTAGTAACGACCAAGAATGTCGTTAGTGACGCGGCGTCCGCGTTTCGAACTGCTGCTTGAAAGTCTGCAGATCGTTAACGTTCACGTCCGAAACAGCCCAGTAGTTAAAGTCCGGGTCAGCCCAGTGCAGAAGTTGATATCCCTCTCGCGTTATTGTTTTCGGAGCTTTTGATTCGTTCGACGCTGCCGGCCAAACAAAAAGGTTGATAAAGTGTTTGCGCCGTCCGTAAACCAACGCCGCTACGGGCCTGTTATCCAAGTAATCCAGGCGGCCGCCAATCAGAGGAAATCCTTCAGCAGAAAGATCGACAACCGGAGGGGCAAAATCGAGCTTCGTGTCCAGCCAGGGCTTGACAGTATGCTGATCGGAAGATGCGACATCCGTGAGGTGATCAGCCATAAGCGAGCGGACGTGACTAGCTATAAGTTGTGTCGCGAGGAACTGTTCGGAAGAAGGCGGTCGTAGTCTGGGCAGGACACTGGAAGCGATAATTGCCGCCAGGACGATAGCTGCTGCAAGAGCAAGCCAGTTCCATGGTATCTGAGGCAGAACGAGACGGCCCTCTGTCCCCGGCGATGTGAGCAACGGGTGATTCTCTCGCGCAGCACTGCGCGAAGCGCTTACACCAATTGCATCTCGTAAAGAAGATTGAATCCGCTGACGCAGTTCAGCCGGAGCTTTATAGAACGGTGCGTCGCGGCTGATTGCATGAGCGAGCGCTGTGTCCGCCTCATACGCCTGCTCACATTTACGGCACGTCCGCAAATGCTCTTCGATTCTCTGGCTGGTTATTGGATCCAGTTCGCCATCCAAATAACCATCCATCAGTTTTATTGCTTCTTCGCAGTTCATCTATTTCTCCTTACCGATCTGAGTGGCGAAATATTCCTTAAGTTTACCGCGAGCGCGGGCGAGCCGCGACATGACCGTCCCAGGCGGAATTCGTAAAATCTCGCCTATCTCTTTGTAAGATAAATCTTGCTGGTGACGCAGGATCACGATCTCCCGGAACTCTGCCGGTAATTCGTCCATCGCTTTTCCGATTAGCTCCGCATCTTCAGCGTGCTCAAGAATCGCTGCCGGACTGGCCGACTCATGGTCGCTTGCGTGGATCTCTTCGTCAAAAGTGGTGCTTAGATCAACTGCACGGTTCTTTTTGAGCAACGTGTAAGAGGTATTCCTGACAATCGTCAGCAACCAGGCGCGGCCATTGGAGCCACGGAATCCACTGAAAGACTTAAATGCACGTAGGTAAGCCTCCTGAACAACATCCTGCGCATCCTGTTCGTTTCGTAGTAGCCATCTGGCCAAATTGTGCGCGGCATCGAGATGCGGCAGCATCGTCTCTTCAAAAGATGCCAACTCCGCTGTCTCAACTTGATTTGGGTCGGCTTTTCTCAGTACGGTGAACTTCACGACCTTACGACGTGATTCGAGATCTTCAGTCTGCAAAGTATGGTGCGCTTTCAGTGCCAAAGCCATCAGGGATTTTCTGGAGCTATATTCCGGCGCAATACTCATGTGCGTTGCCATCTATCTAACGAGACTGTTTTCGCGTTGTTTTATTCCATCCCCCCAGGAAAACATTCCGAGGGAGAGATAGGTCTCGGAAGAAACATGGCATTGCTGGCTTTTGGGGCAGGCTGCTGCGGCCGCATCGGAATGCAATTGCAGTAGTTCTCGCATCCCGTGAAATGTCGCGCTTAATTTCGGGTTGATGACTTCAGCGCAGATCCGGCAATCATTTCTCGATTTCTTTCGCGAGAAAAAGCACACCATTGTGCCGTCGTCGTCGCTTCTGCCGGACGCGCCGAATCTGCTCTTCACCAATGCCGGCATGAACCAGTTCGTGCCGATTTTTCTCGGGCAACAGAAGCCGGCGTGGAATCCGCCGCGCGTGGCCGACACGCAGAAATGCATTCGCGCCGGCGGAAAACATAACGACCTCGAAGATGTCGGCCTCGACACGTATCACCACACGTTTTTCGAAATGCTCGGCAACTGGAGCTTCGGTGATTATTTCAAGAAGGAAGCGATCGAATGGGCCTGGGAATTACTGGTCGAGCGCTGGAAATTTCCGCCGCAACGGCTTTACGCGACGGTTTACAAACCCGGTGCCTGGCGAACCGAGCGAATTCGATCAGGAAGCGTACGATCACTGGGCACGTCTATTTCGCGAAGCCGATCTCGATCCCAAGGTTCACGTTCTGAGCAGCGGCAAAGCCGACAATTTCTGGATGATGGGCGACACCGGCCCGTGCGGCCCGTGCTCGGAAGTTCATATCGATCTTACGCCGGATGGCGACACGCGTGGCGCGTTAGTGAACAAAAACGATCCGCGCTGCATCGAAATTTGGAACCTGGTTTTCATCCAGTTCAACGCGAACCCGGACGGCTCATTTACGCCTTTGCCGCAACGCCACGTCGATACCGGAATGGGTTTCGAGCGCGCGACTGCAATCATTCAAGGCACAAAGAATCTCACCGATTTCTCCGGCACGATTTCGAACTACGAGACCGATATTTTTCGGCCGATCTTCGATGAGACTCGAAAAACTGAGCGGAAAAAAATACGCGAGCACCGTTCCAGATGTGCAGGGGAGCGCACCCGGATCGGGTGTAGGATTGGCGGCTCGCCGATCGAGAAGTCGCCGCGAGCCGCGGCGACCAGCACGCCAGCGGCGTGCGCTCCCCAGAACAAATCCAAGTCGATATCGCGTTTCGCGTAATCGCCGATCACATCCGCGCGCTTAAGCTTTGCAATCGCCGACGGAATTATTCCATCAAATGAAGGTCGCGGTTACGTTTTACGTCGCATTTTGCGCCGCGCAGTTCGTTACGGGCGCACGCTGGACTTTCACGAACCATTCTTTTTCAAACTTGTCGATGTGGTTGCAAAAACGATGGGCGACGTTTTCCCTGAAGTCCGCGCAAAACAAAAGACAATTGAAGAAACCATTCGCCGCGAAGAAGAATCGTTTAACAAAACGCTCGACCGCGGAATACAACGCTTCAATGCTGCGCTTGCGGATCTTGAGCTAGCCGAAAGGGGAAGCTCACGAGTACAGAGGGCCGCTCGAGCCCGGATATAGCGTTCATGCTGGATCCGATGCCGAGGCGTTTGTCGACAAGGAAGGCAAAATTCAAAGGCGCCTTACGGGCGAAATTGTGTTCGAGCTGTACGACACATATGGGTTTCCTCTCGACCTAACTGAATTAATGGCCCGTGAACGTGGTCTTTTTGTTGACCTTGCTGGTTTCGAACGGCTTATGGGCTAACAGCGTGAACGGGCGCGTAAGGCACAGAAAAAAGAGGAGATCAGTGTCGAAGAAGCCGAGCTGACGGCCGAACCGACCAAATTCCTCGGATACGATTTTCTGGAGACGGAGTCGGTCGTTGAAGCGGTTTTGTCCGGGAGGAAGTCTGATGAACTAAACATCGTTCTCGATCGAACGCCGCTTTACGCCGAGATGGGCGGACAAGTTGGCGACCGAGGATTGCTTCATGTACCGGGTCATGATCGCACCGAAGTGGGCCAACTGCGCGTGATCGACACGCAAAAACGCGGCGATGTTTTTGTTCATCGTGCCGCGCTTTTGGAAGGTCGTGCTCCGGAGCCGGGCGAGGCGGTGCGAATCTCAGTGGATGCGGATCGGCGCAAATTGATTCAGGGACATCACACTGTGACTCATTTGCTGCACTGGGCGTTGCATAAAGTCGTCTCACGCGATGCTTCGCAAAAGGGAAGTTATGTCGGGCCTGACAAGTTGACGTTCGATTTTTCCAGCGCGCCGCTCACACCGGAACAAAAGCGCGGATGTGGAAAAATTGGTGAATGAGAAAATCGCGGAGAATGCGCCAGTTTCGTGGACTGAAATTCCATTCGGCGAAGCGAAACAGCGGAAAGACATCATTCAGTTTTTCGGTGAGAAATACGGCGATACCGTGCGCGTGTTGCAGATCGGCGGAGCGCCGCACGCGCTTAATGGTTATTCGATGGAACTTTGCGGCGGCACACATGTGAGAGTGACTGGCGAAATCGGGCCATTCCGGATTGTGAAAGAAGAAGCGATCGCGGCAGGGACTCGGCGAATTGAAGCAGTCGCCGGTGAAGCCGCACGCAATTGGGCGACGGCGCGAAGCTGCACGTCAGCAGGAGAAGTTTGAGACGCTTGCGCGCAAGAAACCTGATATTGCGCTGCTTGCCTCTGTTCGAATCCGATGCTGCGACAGCTGAGATGCTGCAACAGATCGACGCGCGCGCGGCGCATTTCGAAAAAGTGGATGCCGATGTTCGTGAATGGGAAAAGAAAACAGCGAAATCTGCTGAGGCAGAACTGAAGAGCAGGGCTGCTCAAATCGCCAGCGAACTGGCGCGATTGGATGCTGGAAGAGATTTCTGCGTCGCGGAAGTACCGGATGCGGATGGAAAACTGCTCCAAGCTATCGTCGATGCGTTGAGGTCGAAATTCAAAGCCCCGATCTTTCTCGCAGGCACACGAAACGAATCAGTCGCTTTGGTCGCTTATGTGCCTAACGAACTTACCGCCAAGTTTCAGGCGAACAAATTGGTCCAGCAGATCGCGCCAATCGTCAGCGGAAAAGGCGGTGGGCGTGCCGGAGAGCGCCCAAGGCGCAGGCAAGGACGCGAGCAAGATCGCGGAGGCTCTTGCGAAAGCACGAGAGCTTCTAAGCTAAAATTGGCGGTAAGAATCTAAGGAGCGCTAACCGACGAAAACCGCGCACTCTTGATCAGGCGTTTCAAATTCTTCCCATCAATCGACATTCGATAGATCGAATCTTCCTTTTCGCCGGTGGCGCGGCTGAGAAAGAGAATATTATCGTTGTCGAGCCAAACGCCGTCCCAACCGAATAATTTCTTCGGCGTGACTCTGTCGCCTTTTGCGATCGGAGATCGAACGTCCAGAGCGCCGGCAACGGTCCATCCCAGTCTTTGCGACCGGATTCTTCGCCCATGTCGATGCTTAACAGCAATCGTTTCCCGTCCGGTGAAACGTCAATCCGACCGTCGCCGCTCATGTCCCCGTTCGGCGCGATCTTATCGATTTTCCATTCGTTGCGGACCGCGCCGTCGAGGCCGATCTGATAAATGTTCGTCATGTCTTCGCAGAACACCGATTGGCCGTCGCGCGCCCAAATCGGCGAGTAGCGGGTCACTTCATTTTGAACGCCAGGTTTGAGCACGTGGAAATTCGTGCCATCCGAATTCACGACAACGAGATCCCAGACTTCGTGCGGGCGGGTGGTGAAAAGGATTTGTTTTCCGTCTGACGTCCAGCTCGGGTAATAGGAATTATCGCTCGGAACATCTTTGAAAACGTCAACTCTTCCTGTGGCGACATCGACAACCGCCATGTGACGCACATAACTTGTGTCGCTCGTTTTTTCGACGGTGTTAAACGCGACTCGAGTTCCATCGGGCGAGATCGCGGGAAATATTCCGTCGGCGATCTTTTTCTCACCGGTGCCGTCGAGGTTTGCGATCCAGACGGCCTGATCTCGCTCGAACGCGATATGCCGATCGCTGCAGAAAACGGAGGCGGGAAACGCCGCCAAGGCGAGAGTAACGACGGCGCGCACGGAGCCACGCACCCTACCCGAGGATGATTCTTTTCATGGCAACGCGAGTGTAGCGAAGAAGGTCACGGCGAGCGCGAATACGAGGACGATCAGATATACAAATCCGCCAAAGAAGAATTTAAAAATGCTGATGAACCAGCCCTGACGATAAACGCGGCGGATTGACAAAAAGATTTGCGTCACAAATGCGATCCAGAGCAGCGCAATCAGCCAGCCTGCAATTGGACCCGGCGTGAAGCGATTAAGCCCGATCGTTGCTAGCACGATCAGCATGATGCCACTGTAGGCGAAGCTGTGGATATGAAGGGCGTAGATCAGATGGTCGATGTAAAAAATGTGACGGCGGACGTAGAGGGTTTTCAAAACGAGAGCAAAAAGGGGAATACAGCAGAGCATCATGTAAGGCAGATTGCTGAAGAGTGTGCTGATAAAAAGCCCCATCTTGGTTCCTTTTTCGCCCATCTTCTCTTTCGCGCGCGCTTCGACCCAGTGCTCGAAAGGAGTTGTGGATTTGGCTTCGTCAAAAACCACGAACGGTCGCTCCCCTACTTTCCCATATTCCTTCTTCTCCTTATTCGCGCTCGGCTTCGTTTGAGGCGGAACTGCATTCGTTCCAGGTGAAGGCGAAAGGGCCGCCGGTGTAGGTGAGGGTGGGTTCGCGAGAGCCGAGGGAGCAGGGGAAGGCGAAGAATCCCGTAACAATGCCTCCAATTTTTCCCGCGCTGCGGGTGGCAAATCTTCCTTCTTTAGTTCGGCCTCCAAGTCTGCTCGATCTTTTGGACCGAGTTTACTCGCGTCAAAGTGTATCCCTTTTGCTCCGTAATTCACCGCAAAGAAAAACAGGATGCTTGCGAGTAGATAAAGCCGAAGTGGATTCGCATAGCGGACCCGCTTGCCGGCGAGAAACGCGTTAGTCAATCGCCACGGTTTGAAGATGAGAAGCGCAATTGTCGTGAAAAATTTCGAATCCCAATTCAGGAACTCGTCGAGTAGATCGGCGATAACGTGCCGGAAAGACCGGCGGTAGTCGATTGCCGGTTGTCCGCAGTGCGCACACCAGTGGCCCTGCAATTCTGCGCCACAATTCTCGCAGTGCGTCAGTGGTTTATCTTGATCTTTCTTTCGGCGAAACCATCGCCGGCCGGGAGTTCCCTCGATAGCGGAAATTGCTGTGTCGCCGAGAACAACTTTCGCGAACTCATCGGCCATATGACGCCGAGCTTACAAAAGCATTTTGTTGGCGTCTATGAGCATCAACGCGCTCCCGCTCAATTCGCGTTCGTGCAAGCTTTGGATTGACCTCGCGAACTGGTTGGTGAGACGATCTCGCGCGGTGGCACTTCAACTGTTCAAAACGAAAAGCCCGGATCATCTCATCGCCGAAGCAGAGGCGCCGGAGCGACAAATGAAACGGACGCTCGGGCCGCTCGCGCTGACCTGCATTGGCATCGGCGCAGTCATTGGCGCTGGGATTTTCTCGCTAACGGGAACCGCTGCGGCGGGCCAGACATTTGCGTCGGGTCTTGAAACGCCAGTCATCAACTTTATTCAAGCCTGGTTCTCTGGTACAGGCGTCTTGCTAGGACGCGCGGGCGCAGGTCCCGCCATTGCTGTGTCGTTCATCGTGGCGGGCATCGCTTGTGCATTCGCGGCGTTTTGTTATGCCGAGCTGGCGTCGATGATCCCGGTCTCGGGCTCGGCCTATACATATTCCTACGCGACACTCGGCGAGATTGTAGCGTGGATCATCGGATGGGATCTGATTCTGGAATATGCCGTTGGGAATATGGCCGTCGCCGTGAGCTGGTCGGGATATTTCGTCCAACTGTGCGACAGCCTGTTTCATCTGAAGTTTCCGCTATGGCTCGTGAACGATCATCAAACGGCTGCAGACTTGCTCGCCAAAGGAGGCACGGTGTTGGATGCGTATTCGTCGACCAGTTTGCCGGTGATTGCCGGCCACTCCATCGCGTTCAATGTGCCAGCCTTGCTCATCGTTGCGGCGGTTACTGTCATTCTGGTTTACGGGATTCGAGAAACCGCGCACACGAACACGGCGATAGTCATTATCAAGGTCGCCGTGGTCGTGTTCGTCATCGCCTTCGGCGCGTTTATGGTGAACCCGACCAACTGGCACCCATTTATGCCGCATGGTTTTCCCGGTCTAATGAGCGGCGCGGCGATTGTGTTCTTCGCCTTCATCGGCTTCGACGCGGTCTCGACTACAGCTGAAGAAACCCGCAATCCGCAACGTGACATGCCGATCGGGATCATTGTTAGTCTGATCATCTGCACGGTGCTTTACGTGCTGATGGCGGCCGTGCTTACGGGAATTAAGAAATACACGATCTATACTGGCGACGCGGCGGCTGTTGCCACCGCTTTCGCGAGCAAACCGTGGGCGCAGGCGCTGGTGAGCGCAGGCGCGCTCGCCGGCACCACTTCAGTGCTGCTAGTGTTTCAGCTTGGGCAGCCGCGCATTTTCATGGCGATGGCCCGGGATGGCTTGCTGCCCGCGTATTTTGCCAAAATTCATCCGCGCTTCCGAACACCGCACGTCACCACCATCTGGACGGGAGTTGTTGTTGGCGTCATCGCGATGGTTACGAACATCGGTGAGCTTGCCGACCTGACCAATATCGGCACGCTCTTCGCGTTCATTCTGGTCTGTCTTGGAGTGAACGTGCTGCGTCGCGTGAACCCGGAACGACCGCGCCCATTTCGTGTCCCGTTCGTACCGATTTTCCCGCTGCTCGGCGTATTCATGTGCCTCGCGCTGATGTTGAGCCTGCCGGTGATGACGTGGATTCGCTTTGTGGTGTGGCTGGCGATCGGCCTGTTGATTTATTTCTTTTACAGCGTGCGCCACAGCAAACTGCGCCGCGGACTAGACACTGGGATAACCGAAGACATTCCTCCGCCAATGATCAAGACGTAGGATTCGAATTACGCTTGATGTGACAAAAGGTCGGAGTAGTCGCATAATTTTTGCATGGTAGAAGTCTCAGTTAAATACACTGGCGACTTGCATTGCGACGCCACGCACGGGCCGTCGCAATCAAAAATTTCCACCGACGCGCCGAGCGATAACAAAGGCAAGGGCGAAACCTTCTCGCCCACCGACCTCGTGGCTACCGCTCTGGCCACATGCATCAGCACGACCATGGGAATCAAGGCGGAGGATCTCGGAGTCGATCTGCGTGGCATGACCGTGTCGGTGCAAAAGGAGATGTCGAAAGACGCGCCCCGTCGGATCGTTGCGTTACCTTCAGAAGTACACATTCCCCTCGCGCCGGATCATCCGCAGCGCGAAGCGCTCGAACAAACCGCGCTCAATTGCCCGGTGCATAAAAGTCTCCCGCCGGAAATCCATCGCCCGACCAAATTTTTCTGGGAAGGATGATTGTGGACTGCGCGGACATGTCCGCGTGTTAAAAGCGGCGACCTGTCGCCACACTCCGAAGCTACGCTCCGTACAACCAGTCGCATGTAATCGCGTACGCCTTCTTCCAGCGGAAACCTTGGCTGGTAGCCAAGCGTGCTCCGCGCGTTTGTGAGATCCGCTTGCGTGAAATTTTGATAATGCGCGTGCGGATTATCGATGTAGTCGGGCTGAAAATTTGTTCCCAGAGATTTGTTTAGAACATCCACGAGTTCGTTAAACGAGCGCGCCTGGCCTGTGCCAACATTGAAAATTCCGCTGGTCTGCGCATCGAGCGCTCGAATGCTGCCCTCGACAGCGTCCTTCACGTAAACGAAATCGCGTTTCTGTTCGCCGTGCTTGAAAATGCGCGGTCGCTGACCCGTTTTCATCTGGCGCGACAGATGATAAATCATGCTCGCGGGCACGCCCTTGTGTGCTTCGCGCGGGCCATACACATTGAAATAACGCAAGCCGACGATGATCCAGTCGGGCGACTCGGCAGCGGCGCGTCTGGCGATGTTGTCCATGATCACCTTGGAAAATGCGTAAACATTCGCCGGTGCGGCACCGTTTGATTCCACGCTGGCTTCAGTCGCAGGGCCGTAGGTTGCCGCAGAGGAAGCATAGATCACTCGCGTCCGCGTCGGACGCGCGAAATTCAAAAGTCGTCGAAAACTCTCCACGTTGTCGTGCACCTGAACGAATTGATCGTGCAATCTCGTGTCGGTGATCGATGCGAGATGAAAGATCGCGTCAAACCCCGCGATCGCGGGGTCGCCGAATTTTTCTCGCCAATCGAAGGTGGCCAGATTTTCCGCCACGAAATCCCCGCGATAGCCGGCGAGATTCTTGAAATCACCGGAACGAAAATCGTCGATGACCGTGAGGCGCGCATCGGGGAATTTTTCCTGCAATGCCAGAGTGAGGTTGCAGCCAATGAAGCCAGCTCCGCCGGTAATCACGAAGTTCGGACTGGATCGGGTCATGATGTTTTGTCGTTCAACGATGATGGAGCATTGTGTCAGGGCCGGTCGTTTGCCAGGTCATTAAATAATCTTGACCGTCGAAGTGCAAGCCGCTAGTCCTCGTTCTGGTTCTTTGCGAGCTTGGAAAAGTGGATCGGCGCAAGAAATCCCGTGAGAATCGGGAGCAGTTGCGCTGCTGTAACTGGATACGACTTCCCATTTGGGCCAATCCCCGAAAAATCCCGGGGGTGAAGGCGGGAAGAAGGATAAGCCAGAAGCCAGAATATTTGTCCGGTCCACCTCATTCGGCTGTAGCGGTCGCGCTATGAGCGACACCTGACGCGTCGCACAGAGGCGCGGCTACAACCGGAAAACTTCTTCGCAAAAAGAAGAATGAGAGCTGGGCGATGCGGCCTCGGCCAAACAAGTCCGACTCTCTGAGTTGGAAGTAACTTGTTATGCAAAATCGTCCATTCTGTTTCTTTTCCGTTGCGCTACTTGTCTTCGCGCCTGTCGTTGGTCAGGCACAGGAGCCTGCGCCGACTTCATCACCCATCGAAGCCGAGACCGAGTCAGTCGTCGTGTCAGCTACGCGTTTTGACATTCCGTTGGATCAATCGCCTGCCAGCGTGAGCGTGATCACGTCGGAAGATATCGAGCAAAAACAAATCCAGCGCGTGAGCGATGCGCTGCGCGAAGTGCCTGGGGTGTCCGTGGTGCAGACGGGAACGGCCGGTCAGTTGACTTCCGTTTTCATGCGCGGCTTGCCCAGTGAAGACATGCAGGTGCTGCTCGACGGCATTCCGATTAACCAGGGTTTATCTGGCGCAATGAACTTCGCCGACATTGTTACGGACGATATCGACAGGATCGAGGTTGTGCGGGGGCCGCAGAGCACGATCTACGGACCCCGCGCACTCGCCGGAGTGATTCAAATCTTCACGAAACAAGGCACAGGGACTCCGGGCGCGATGGTTGCCGCGGAGGGCGGATCGTACGACACCTTCCGGGAATGGGGCCAGAGTGACGGTAAAATCAACGAGTTCGATTATTCCATCGCTGGCAGCCGGCTCGACACCGACAACGCACGTCCCAACAATAATTACCGCAACTCTGCCGGCGTTGCGAACGTTGGCTGGTCGCCCGACGACCAGTTGCGGATCGGTAGTTTGTTCACTTATTCCGTGAGCGACACCGGCAATCCCAACACGATTTTCGATCCCCGGCCGATCGATCACTTTCTCACTGAACGCTGGTTGATTGGTCCTCAAATTGATTGGAGGCCAACCGACTGGTGGGACCACCGATTCATTTTCAGTTACGATCAGGAACGACAAATAAACGATCCAAACGAGGATGGCTTTGTAGGACCAACGCGCGCTCTCTTTGAAAGGACGCAAGTCGATTATCAAAACAATTTGCGTCCAACCTCATGGCTTACACTGACATCGGGATTTTTCTACAGCCGTGTTAATGCGGGCCAGGAGCGCCCGTTCGTTTCGCAAGCGTTTGGGCCACAACCAACTTTTATCAGCGATCATACGCAGGAGGTCGCCGGCTTTTTGCAAGCAACGCTCACACCAGTCGAGAATCTAATCTTTGTGGCCGGTGGCCGGCTCGATCAATTCAACGAATTCGGCGGCGTGTGGACTTATCGCGTTGCAGGCAGCTATAAGATCGACCGGACAAACACCACGCTGCACTCGAGCGTTGCGACCGGGTTCAGTCCTCCAAGCAGTCAGGACATTATTTTCGGTAACAACCCTAATTTAAACCCCGAAAAAGATTTCGGCTGGGACAGCGGCGTCAGGCAGGAGCTTTGGAAGAATCGCGTGGCACTCGATTTGACGTACTTTCATAACGACTTGTCGAACGTGATTGGGTTCAACGGCCTCTTTCAAACGCTCAATCTCGGGGCAGCCGAAACGCAGGGATTGGAAGCCGCACTACGCGCGCAACCAATTCCCAATCTGGTATTCATGGCCAGCTACACTTATCTGGACGCCACAAAAACTTCCTCGGCTGATATTTCGCAACCGGAAGGCGCGCGTCTGCCCCGCCGGCCGCGCAACGAACTTTACGCTTCTGCGTCTTATCTTTGGTGGAACAGGCTGCAAACGGTTGTCGAAGCAAAGTGGGTAAACGCCCGCGAGGAATTAAACTTCGGCGGGCCAAACTTCGACATCGAAGACTATAGCTTCGTGAACATCGCCGCCGAATACCAGGTAACCCCGCACCTGTCGGTGTTCGGCCGGATCGATAACCTCATGAACGAACATTACTCAGAAGTATTCGGGTTCCCCGCGCTCGGCCGCGCGGCGTACGGCGGGCTGAAGTTACGGTTTTAAGTAGCTTGCGAGTTTCTCAAATCACAAGCAAGACGCATGTGCTACTCTCTCACCATGTCATCAAAACTTTCCGAGAGCAGACTGGCCGTGCTTGGGGTCGGCAAACTGGGTGGCATTCTGCTGCGCGCGTATCTGAAGCAGGGACTCTTTGCGTCCAGTCGCGTCACGGCGACGGTGCGACATGCGGAGAGGGCTGCTGCGCTCGCGAAAGAGCTCGGCGTTGCGGTGACTACCGACAACCGCGAAGCCGTCAAAGGCGCTGACGTCATTTTGCTCACGGTAAAACCGCAAACGGTTGCGGAAGTGGTGCAGGAGATCGCTCCTGAAATTGGCGCCAGGTCGCTGCTCGTGTCCGTTGCGGCTTCTGTGCCGACAAGTTTCGTCGAGCAGCAACTCACCACCGCGAGCAGCGCTAAGCATAATAATGTCGCGGTGGTTCGAGCAATGCCGAATACACCGGCCGCCGTCGGCTGCGGCATGACCACAATCTGTGGCGGGACTCGCGCCACCAAGGATCATCTCGAAATTGTTCGCACCATGTTCGACGCCGTTGGTCGCACCATCGTGCTGGACGAAAAGCACATGGACGCGGTCACAGGTCTCTCCGCCAGCGGCCCCGCATTTGTATACATCATTCTCGAATCGCTGGCTGAAGCTGGCGTGAAAGTTGGTTTGCCGCGCGACGTAGCCACTCTTCTTGCGGCGCAAACGATGAAAGGCGCGGCGAGCGTTGTGCTGGAAACGGGCGATCATCCCGCGCTTCTCAAGGACGCTGTCACTACTCCGGCCGGCTGCACGATCGACGGCATCCTCGAACTCGAGGAAGGCAAGCTCCGCGTCACGCTAATCAAAGCCGTTGTCAAAGCGACAAGCCGCGCTGGCGAGCTGTTGTTTGAAAAATAGCGCGTGCCAATCATCGCCTCTTGTCATTCGAGCGAAGTCGCGGAATCTCTAGCTGTCTAGAATGAGTCCGCTGCTTTTTCTCGCGATCGGATTGATCGGCGGCGGATTAATCGTCGCCGTGATCGTTCTGCTAACAACGCGTGGAAATCACGGCTCGGCAGCAACGGACTTGGTGAAGCGGTTGGAGATGATTGACCGCAGCTTGCGCGACGAATTTTCACGCAATCGCGAGGAAGCAGGCGCGGCGGCGAAATATCAGCGTGAGGAATTAGCCACGTCCCTGGAAGGCGTGAGATCGATTGTCGATATGCGGCTGAAGCAATTACAGGACGACAACGCAAAGCAGATCGACAAGATGCGCGCTACTGTCGATGAAAAGTTGCAAGGCACACTTGAGAGACGGCTCGGCGAATCCTTTAAGCTTGTTAGCGAGCGCCTGGAACAGGTGCATCAGGGTCTCGGCGCGATGCGGCAATTGGCGAGTGACGTTGGTGGACTACAACGTGTGCTTACAAACGTGAAAACACGCGGCGGCTGGAGTGAATGGCAGCTCGGCGTTCTCCTGGACGAAATGCTGGCCGCCGAGCAGTTCGCGAAAAATATGAAGATGCGCGATGACACCGACGAGCGCGTGGAGTTTGCGATCAAATTGCCCGGAGACGAGAACGGCGCGCCAGTCTGGTTGCCGGTCGATGCAAAGTTTCCGATGGAACACTACGATCGCCTCGCCGTTGCGCAGGAAAAAGGCGATCCGTCAGCCGTGGAGACCGCAACAAAAACTTTGGAAACACAGTTGAAACGCTGCGCCAAGGACATTTGCGAGAAATACATCAACCCGCCGAAGACAACCGATTTCGCGCTGATGTTTTTACCAAGCGAAGGACTTTATGCCGAAGCGATCCGGCGGGTCGGTCTGGTGCAAAACGTGCAGCGGGATTGTCGCGTTACGTTTGTCGGACCGACAACGCTAGCAGCCTTGCTCAACAGTTTGCAGATGGGCTTTCGCACCCTCGCAATCCAGAAGCGTTCCAGCGAAGTGTGGAACCTTCTTGCAGCAGTGAAAACTGAGTTCAATAAGTTCGGGGAAGCGTTGTCGGCAGTGAAGGACAAGATCGACCAGGCATCGCGCAAGATGGACGACGTTGATGTTCGCTCGCGCGCGATCACCAAGAAATTACGCGACGTTGAAGAGTTGCCGTCGAACCCGCAGCCGTTGCTCAAGGATTTTTTACAAGCCGAAGATGCAAAGACGCTCGATCAATAACGTATGAAGACGGCGTTAGTCACTGGAGCGAATAAAGGCATCGGGCGCGAAGTGGCGCGACAACTCGCACGGAAAGGATTTCATGTGTTCGTTGGCGCGCGAAATCGTAAGGCTGGTCGCGAAGCGGTCGATGAGATTGTAAAGGACGGCGGGAAGGCGAGTTTTTTGGAAATAGACGTTTCGGATGCCGACAGCGTCATCGCCGCAGAGCGTGAGTTCTCGAAGATGGCGGATCATCTCGATGTGCTCGTAAACAACGCAGGGATCATTGTCGATGGAGACAAAGCCATTCTGGAAATCAGCGATGACCTGTTAAAGAAAACGCTAGAGACCAATACGCTCGGCCCGCTGCGCGTGACGCGCGCATTCGTGCACTTGCTCCGCAAAAGCAAAGCGCCGCGGGTGATCAATGTCTCCAGCGGCGGCGGTCAATTGACCGGCGGCGCGGATGGATGGGCGCCGGCTTATTGCATTTCCAAAACTGCGCTGAACGGTGTCACGTCCCAGCTTGCGGCGGCGTTGCCTAAGTTCGCGGTGAATTCAGTCTGTCCCGGGTGGGTACGGACGGACATGGGCGGAGAAAACGCGAGCCGCTCGGTGGAGGAGGGCGCGGACACGATTGTGTGGCTTGCTGCCGAGGCGCCGCTCGAGCTTACCGGCAAATTCCTGCGTGATCGAAAAGAGATTCCGTGGTGATTCTGCTATTGCAGAAATGGATTCGTGAGGCGTTCGCGGCCGATTGTTGTCGGTGGGCCGTGACCCGAGAGCACAGTCACATCGTCGCCGAGCGGGAGTAATTTTTCCCTGATCCCCTCAATCAGCAGATCGATGTCGCCGCCGGGTAAATCACCGCGACCGATGCTGCCGGCGAAAAGAACATCGCCACCGATTAGAAGCCGGTCGTTGCGCGATAAGAAACAGAGACTGCCGGGGCAATGCCCGGGGACTTCCAGAACCTGGAAGTCGGTGCCGAGAAAATTATGGTTTGGCGTTTCTTCGATGAAAAAATCCGGTTCCACAGGTTCTATCTCAACCGCGAAGCCGAAGCCGCGAAAAAAATCGCGATCGGAAATCATGGGAGCGGTCAGTGGGTGACACCCGATTTGGCAGCCAAACTGGCGCTTAATCCTCGCAACGTCCTGAACATGATCGACGTGCCCGTGTGTCAGCAGCAAAAGTTGGGGATGGATATCGAGCGAAGATACCCATTCGCAGGCGCCCTCAGGCGCGTCGAAGAGAATCCATCCCTCCGGTGCCTCGAAGAGGTAGCCATTGGTCTCAAAAATCCCGCCGCAAAATGTTTTGGGCTTCGTCACGTTGAACCGTTAAATCGCTACACCGTTATATCGGAGTTCACGCTGCAACAATCCACTGATTTACGCTTCAACGCTTCAACCATTTAACGGGGATAACGGGCATCCTTTGAATATTCAGTGGTTTCGATTGTCTATGTCTACCCAACAATGCCGATTTTGTCTCGTTGTCTTGCGCTGCGCGTCGAATTCTGCGAATGTCTTAAACCAATTTTTTACAAATGAGATCATCTTTGCGTCGATCACTGGCCCTTTGCACGATCCTTTTTGCAGCCGCACTCGTGGCTCCGCAGGCACCGGCGAGTTCGAGAGAAACCGTTGCCATGTCGGTCGGTCGCCTTCTGGAAGAGGGCCAGTACACCCGGCAAAAACTCAACGAGGAGGTTTCGAAGAAATTCCTGCAGACTTACCTGGAGATGCTCGACTTCAGCCATCTCTTTTTTACACAGGAAGACGTTGACGCGATCACTGCCAAGTATGGCAACGAAATGGCTGGAGACATTCTTCTGGGCACGCTTAAACCCGGCTACGAAATCTACGCGCTGTACACCAAACGCGTTGACGACCGCGTGGCGAAGATAAAAGAGCTGTTGAAGCAGCCGATCGATTTCAAAAGCAACGCGACCGTCGAATTAAGCCGCCAAAAAGCGCCGTGGCCAAAAGACGAGGCTGAAGCCGACCAGCTTTGGCGTGGGCGCATTGCAAACGAGCTGCTCCAGGAGCATCTGAGTGAGCACCCAATCGAACCCGCGCCGCAACTAGTCTCACGCCGCTATGACCGGTTGGCCCGCAACGTCCACGAGCAGGACAAGGACGAGCAGATGAAGCTTTATCTCGACGCGCTCGCTCAGGCTTACGACCCGCACTCGGAATATCTGAGTAAGGCGGACATGAAGAATTTCAGCATCAACATGGGCCTTTCGCTCGTGGGCATCGGCGCCATGCTTCGCTCGGAAGATGGTTACGCGAAAATTGAGAGTCTCGTGGCGGGTGGACCGGCGCAAACGGATGGGAGACTCAAGGTCGGCGACCGGATCACTGCCGTGGCACAGGGACCGGCAGATTATGTCGATGTTCGCGAGATGCGACTCGATAAAGTCGTCGAAATGATCCGCGGCAAGAAAGGCACACGTGTTCGATTGCTGGTGATTCCCTCCGACGCTGCCGATCCGTCGCGCCGGAAGAATGTCGAGCTGGTGCGTGATGAAATTAAACTGAAAGACCAGGAAGCGCGTGCCGATATCATCATCAGAAAAGACGAGAACGGCGAGCCGATGAAACTCGGCTGGCTCACGGTGCCATCTTTCTATGCGGACATGGACAAGCACCAAAAGAGCACGACACGCGACGTGCTGGCATTGCTTAAGCGGCTGAAAAAAGAAAACATTGCCGGGCTTGTTGTGGACTTGCGCAAAAACGGCGGCGGTTCGTTAGAAGAAGCGCTCTCGCTTACAGGGTTGTTTTTGAAATCCGGTCCGATTGTTCAGACCAAGGATTATAACGGGACTACCAGGATTTCGTCCGATCCAGATCCGGGAATCGCGTATTCCGGGCCGCTGATTGTTTTGACGAGTCGGCAAAGTGCGTCAGCCAGCGAAATTTTTGCCGCTGCGCTTCAGGATTATGGCCGGGCTGTGATCGTGGGCGACAAGAACACATTCGGCAAAGGAACCGTGCAGACAATCCTTCCGATTAGCCGGTTTGCTTCGTTGCTGGGCAGTCATTCCGATGAAGATGGGGCGTTGAAGTTAACGATCCAAAAATTTTATCGCGTGGCGGGTGGCTCTACGCAGCTCCACGGCGTGACGTCTGACATCGTCCTGCCCAGCTTGAGCGATCTTCCTGAGTTCGGTGAAGGCGCGCTCAAAAATGCGTTGCCGTACGACGAAGTCGCCAGGGCGAAATACACCAAATGGTCGGACAATCATTCGCTGTTTATTGACCAACTTCGGCGACGCTCGGAAGAACGGGTGAAGGGCGATCCCGAATTTCACTACGTCATGGAGGACATGGATCGCTTGCGTCATAAGATCGACGAAAACCGGATTTCGCTCAACGAGGATGTTCGGAAGAAAGAGATTGCCGACGATAAGCTGCGAAAGGAAACGCGTTCGAAAGAGCGCCTGGCGCGGAATCAGCAAGAGCCGCAAATCTATCGCGTGACGCTCGACACGGTCGATAAACCGGACCTGCAATTGATTATGTATCCTGGGAAACTCGCCGAAGCGAAAAAGAACGGGACCGTTCCGAAAGCAGATTCTGACACAGCTGCGGATGCAGATTCTGATCTAATTGACGGCGATGCAACCGGGGACGGCGATAGCAAGGATCCGCTGATCGATGCCGAGCGGACCGAGGCGCTCAATATTTTGGCTGACCTCGTCGGGCTTTCGAGCGGACCGAAGACAGCTAGCACGAACCACTAAGCGACTGAGGCAGATAACCCTGTCTGTCCGCAAAGGACAGGCATTCCCGATGGTCCCTCAGGCTTGAACTCTTGGGTCTCAATGCGCGATTGCCTAATACAGGCCAATGCATCGCCGTTAGGAAATATGTGCGGGCGCAACAGTATGGTTGTGATCCAGACCCTGCCCCAGGCGCATTAATCGATTTCTATGGCAGGCGCCGCAGGATCTCAATCCCTTTCTCCGCAGGGTTAGCTCCGACCTGGTTCATGCCAATGAAGATGGCCGCGTCCTTGGTTGGATTAATAGCGATCACGGTGCCGAATCCTGACGTTCCTCCGTTCTTCACAATCACTGGATGCAGGTTCGGACTGCCGCCGCCCATATTGTTCACCCAAGCCATTGCCTGCTTGTTGAATCCGTTCGGCATCGTGTAAATCGGTTTCTGCGCCAGCTGCATCGCGGCGATCAATTCAGCGGAAACCGGTTTCCCATTCACTTCGTTATGGCCAAGATTGGCCTCGCCAAAGCTAATCATGTCGTGTGCCGTCGAGCGCAGTCCGCCGGCCGCGTACCAGGCATAGACGGGCCAGCGCGGTGCATTCTGGCCGGCGCGGGTATGTCCTTGTGCAAGGCGCCTCTGCTGCTCAGGTGTGGGCCGCAGCGTCGTGTCAGCCATGCCCAACGGCTGGAGAATCTCGGAACTCACCTGGTCTTCCCAGCTTTTCCCGGTCGCGGCAGTGAGCAGGTAGCTCAGCAGCCCGATTCCGGCGTTGGAGTACTGATAGGGCGCGGGCAATTGGGTCCTGGGTTCGTAGTTCGAGGCCCAAGTCAGAAAGTCTTTAACCGTGTAGTACTCGATGCTTCGCTGTTCGAGCCCGCGCGGGAGGTTGGTCGGATCGTCCGGCATTCCCGAGGTGAAGTCGGCCAACTCCAGCGGTGTCAGCTGCTGCGCTCGGAGCGTGTAGCCATTGGGCATATATTTCTGAGCGGAGCCGTCAGGCACGATTTGGTTGCGGTTGATGGCCAGCGCGAACAGCGTGGTGGTGAACGTCTTCGTGCAGGAGCCAATCTCCACTATGGTGTCGCGCGTGAACGGAGCGCCGGCGTCGGTAGCCTTTCCATACGGGAAGAAGTAGCGATGACCATGCAGCGAAACCGCAACGATCGCGCCCAGATCAGGAGATCGACTCCATCTTTGGCCACCGGGGGACGTACGTTGTCGTTGGGCCAAGTACGGCTGCATAATGCCGTCGACCACTCGCCCGACCACTGCTTCCTCGCCGCCTGCACTTGGTTCCAAATGTGGACCGGCGGAGGGTGCTTCCTGCGCGGCAACCTTCGCCGCTGCCAAGACCGCAACTGCGATGATGAGCCCAAAATGAGTGGCGGTGCGATGCATAATCTCTTCTCCAGACAATTGTCTGCTTACGAAAACGACGAAGATGTTAACGCGTTCGCCCCGAGCGACAAGCCTCGAGCCGCGTCGAAGAAAACATTTGGACCGAAGACCAGCCTCTGCTGTCTCAAGCCGATGGGACTTGCAGCGGTTGAAATGCCGTTGAGGACGGCGCACTCTTCAGCTAATGCGTCGTATAAAGTTTCACTGCCACCACACTCCCGGAGTTGGAGGATGAAACCGCGGATCGATTTGCGGCCCGAAACGTGAACGCTGCGGAAAAGTGGATTGGGGTTGGCCTGAGTAGTAACGGTTCACTGGCGTCCGGCCGAACACAGTGACCGGAGTGCCGACCTGCACTGCATTAAAAAACGCAATGGCACGTTCCTGTGGCATGCGGACGCAGCCGTGCGAGGCAGGATAACCCGGCAAATAACCGGCGTGCATTCCGTCCGCCGCACGAAATCGCATGAAATAATTCATTGGCGCCGGGATAAATCTTCCACCCTGCTGGACCTGCATGTCGGCATCCGCATCAGACACAACCGTGTTGCCGCGCGCATCGACAATTTTCCCGTACAGGCTCGAGTAATGTGTCCGCTCCTTCTCCAAAATCGTGAATGAACCGGTCTTAGTCAGGTGTCCGTAACGTCCACTTGAAATTGGTGATGCCAGAATTGGCCGCCCATTTTGAAGCAGATATGCCATCTGCTCCTGTAAGTCGATTTCCACGGAGATCTCCGCTCGCAACGATATGGATGCGCAGAAGAATATGGTTATCCCTAAGACAACCTTCACACTGCGTTAAACCCAACGTCCGAGCCAAAGTCGCGAGCCTAAACGGCGATCGGCGCTTTGATTGATGGATGCGGATCGTAGCCGGCGAGTTCGAAATCTTCGAACTTAAAGTCGCGAATGTTTTTGACCCCAGGATTCAATTTCATCCGGGGCAAGGGCCGGCACTCGCGCGAGAGCTGCTCGTGAGCCTGATCGAGATGGTTTTTGTAAAGATGCAGATCGCCAAACGTGTGAACAAAATCGCCCGGCATAAGATCGAGGACTTGCGCCATCATCATGGTAAGGAGCGAGTATGACGCGATATTGAAGGGCACACCGAGAAAAAGATCGGCACTGCGCTGGTACAATTGGCAACTTAGTTCGCCATCCTGCACGTAAAACTGGAACAGCACGTGGCAAGGTGGCAGCGCCATCCGATCGAGTTCAGCCGGGTTCCATGCGCTCACGATGAGGCGTCGGCTCTGTGGATTTGATTTGATTTGCGAAATCAGGTTATCGATTTGATCTACGCGCGCGCCGTTTGCGCCTTGCCAATCCCGCCATTGCGCGCCATACACGCGGCCGAGGTCGCCTTTTTCATCGGCCCACTCGTCCCAGATGGTCACGCCATGTTCGTTTAAATAGCGAACGTTGGTGTCACCGCGCAAAAACCATAGCAGCTCGTAAATGATGGATTTGATGTGCAACTTTTTCGTTGTGAGCAGTGGGAAACCAGGGCCGTCGTCGCGTAAATCGAATCGCGTCTGCGCACCAAACACGGATAATGTTCCTGTGCCTGTGCGATCGGTACGCTCACGACCGCTTTCAAGCACGAGCCGGAGCAGATCGTGATATTGTCGCACACGCGAATTTTATCTGTTTCAGCGTGGACGCGCGACGAAAATTTTGGAGCTCGGGCTGCTAGCCTGTTGTTCGCGGCAGCTTGCCGCGAAAGGTTCGAGTTTTTGCAGCAGTCGACGATCTGAAGTGCATTCGGCAGGGCTGCCGAATACTGCAGGCTGGCAGCCTGCGCTCCCCAGCAGCAGGGTCGTGCTGACGCAGGAGCGGCTGATTAGATGGCAGAATCCGAGTCGAATTGTCTCGTCTCTGCAAGCCAGCCCAAAAGACGCTATTAGCTTTACTCGCTCGCGATCAGCGATTTACACCGGACGAGCCGGGTTGGTCCGACCCTTGCTAGTCTTCCATGTGGATTCGTCTCTCAAATCGAGTTCTTCACTCAATGGGAGACTTCACGAAGAAAGGAATTTTTCAATTTATGGCAAAAGTTTTAGGTATCGATTTGGGCACCACCAACTCCTGCATGGCCGTGATGGAGGGTGGCGATCCGGTAGTTTTGGAAAATAGCGAAGGCGCGCGCACGACGCCTTCGGTTGTTGCATTTACAAAAAGCGGCGAGCGGTTGGTCGGCCAGGCCGCGAAACGTCAGGCGGTGACCAATCCGCAGAACACGATTTTCTCGATCAAGCGGTTCATGGGCCGCAAGTTCGACGAAGTTCACGAAGAACAGAAACGCGTTCCTTACAAGATCGTGAAGGCGGCCAACGGCGACGCGCACGTGCAGGTGGACGTGAACGGGCAGCTCAAGACGTTTTCTCCGCCGGAAATTTCGGCGATGATTTTGTCGAAGCTGAAAGCCGACGCGGAAGCGAAGCTCGGCGAAAAAATCACGCAGGCGGTCATCACTGTGCCGGCGTATTTCAACGACTCGCAACGCAACGCGACCAAGGACGCAGGCAAAATCGCCGGCCTCGAAGTTTTGCGCATCATCAATGAGCCGACGGCGGCATCGCTCGCTTACGGTCTCGACAAGAAGAAGGACGAGAAGATCGCGGTTTACGATTTGGGCGGCGGCACGTTCGATATTTCCGTTCTCGAAATCGGCGATGGCGTTTTCGAAGTGAAAGCGACCAACGGCGACACCCACCTGGGCGGTGACGACTGGGACGCGCGCATCATGGATTGGATCGTGCAGCGAATTTAAAAAGGACACCGGCATCGATCTGACCAAGCAGCCGGACGCGATTCAGCGGATCAAGGAGGAAGCTGAGAAAGCGAAGATCGCGCTTTCGTCGCACGCAGGAATACGAAATCAATCTGCCGTTCATCACGGCGGATGCGAGCGGGCCGAAGCATATCCAGAAGAAACTGACTCGCTCGAAGACTGGAACAGCTTAGCGATGATTTGGTCCAGCGCACGTTCCGCCGGTGAAAGCGTGCTTGAAGGACGCGCAGGTGTCCGAACGCGACGTCAACGAGCTGGTGCTCGTCGGCGGCATGACGCGCATGCCGAAGGTTGTCGAGATCGCGCGCAGCCTGATCGGCAAGGAACCGCACAAAGGCGTGAACCCGGATGAAGTCGTCGCGATCGGCGCAGGCATCCAGGGCGGCGTGCTCAAGGGCGACGTCAAAGACGTGCTCCTGCTCGACGTGACGCCGTTGACGCTGGCGATTGAAACCGCCGGCGGCGTAGCTACGCCGATGATTCCGCGCAACACCACGATTCCGACTCGCAAATCGCAGATCTTTTCGACTTACAGCGACAATCAGCCGGGCGTGGAAATCAAAGTGCTCCAGGGCGAGCGCCCGCTTTCGCGCGACAACAAAAAGCTCGGCACTTTCCATCTCGATGGGATTCCGCCGGCGCCGCGCGGCGTTCCGCAGATCGAAGTGACCTTCGACATCGACGCCAACGGCATCCTGCACGTCTCGGCCAAGGATCTCGGCACCGGCAAGGAGCAGAAAATCTCGATCACCGGCAGCTCCGCGACTTTCGAAAGAGGAAGTCGACGAAGATGCAGCGCGAAGCCGAATCGCACGCGGAAGAAGACAAGAAGGCGAAGGAAGCGATCGAGATCAAGAACAACGCCGACATGCTCGCTTATCAATGCGAGAAACAGCTCAAGGAACTGGGCGACAAGATCTCCGGCCGACAAGAAGAAGCAGGTCGAAGACGCCATCGCCGCGGTGCGCGAAGCGATCAATCGCAACGACACCGACGCGATGAAGCGGACCTACGACGATCTGCAGAACAAGTTCCAGGAAATCAGCGCCGAGCTTTACAAGCAGGCGTCGGCGCAGGCCGGTCCGCCAGACCAGGTCCGCAACCCGGACCTGAAGCGCAACCGCACGGTGGCGCTGAAGAAGGCGCCGGCAAGCGCGAAGGCACCGCGAGGCGACGTCGTCGATGCGGAGTTCGAAGTCGTGGACGAAGACAAGAAAGAAATAACGGGAACAATTTGCCGGCGAGCTCGCTGTGACAACAATTTGCCGAAGCCCCGAAGTTCGAGTCGCCGGCGCAACCAAAAAACAAACCAAGGAGTAAACGAAACCTTATGGCAACAGTTAATGTAAGACCTCTCGGAGATCGGGTGCTGGTGCAGCCGCTCGAAGAGCAGGAAGTAAAAAAAGGCGGGATCATCATCCCCGATACCGCCAAGGAAAAACCACAAGAGGGCAAAGTGGTCGCTCTCGGCACCGGCAAAATCGATGACAACGGAAAGAAAGTCGATTTCACGGTGAAGAAGGGCGACAAGGTGCTGATCTCGAAATACGGCGGCACCGAAATCAAAATCGACGGATCGAAAATTATCTGATCATGCGCGAGGACGACATCCTCGGCATCATCGGATAATCCGTCGCTCAACAATCAACCACAACTAACAACTAAATATTATGGCAGCTAAACAATTACAATTCGATGAAAATGCGCGGCACACGTTGCTGCGCGGTATCGAGAAACTGGCGAAAGCCGTGAAGGCCACGCTCGGACCGAGCGGTCGCAACGTCATTCTCGACAAGAAATTCGGCAGCCCCACGATCACCAAGGACGGTGTGACGGTCGCGAAAGAGATCGAGCTCGAAGATCCGTATGAAAATATGGGTGCACAGCTCGTGCGCGAAGTCGCTTCCAAAACTTCGGACATCGCGGGCGACGGCACGACCACGGCGACGATTCTCGCGGAATCCATTTACCGCGAAGGTCTGCGCAACGTCACCGCCGGCGCGAACCCGACCTCGTTGCAGCGCGGCATCATGAAAGGTGTCGATGCAATCGTCGAAGAGCTGAAGAAGATCTCGAAGAAAGTCAGCGATCGCACCGAGATCGCGCAGGTCGCGACCGTTTCGGCCAACTGGGACAAGACGATCGGCGAGATCATTGCCGACGCCATGGACAAGGTCGGCAAGGACGGCACGATCACGGTCGAGGAAGCCAAATCGATCGAGACCACGCTCGACGTGGTCGAGGGCATGCAGTTCGACAAAGGTTATCTGTCGCCCTACTTCGTGACCAACGCGGAGGCGATGGAAGCCATTCTCGAAAACGCTTACATCCTCATTTACGAGAAGAAAATCTCGAGCCTGAAGGACATGCTTCCGTTGCTCGAGAAAGTCGCGAAAGCCGGACGTCCGCTCCTCATTATTTCGGAGGACGTGGAAGGCGAAGCGCTCGCGACTCTGGTCGTGAACAAATTGCGCGGCACGTTGCAGGTCTGCGCGGTCAAAGCTCCGGGCTTCGGCGATCGTCGCAAGGCGATGCTGGAAGACATCGCGGTGCTGACCGGCGGCAGACTGCATCAGCGAAGATCTCGGCATCAAGCTCGAGAACATCAAGCTCGATGACCTCGGCAGAGCCAAGCGCGTCACCATCGACAAGGAGAACACCACCATTGTCGAAGGCGAAGGCAAAAAAGCCGATATCCAGGGCCGCGTCGCCCAGATTCGTCGTCAGATTGAAGAGACGACCAGCGATTACGATCGCGAGAAACTGCAGGAGCGCCTGGCGAAACTCGCGGGCGGTGTTGCGGTCGTTAACGTCGGCGCTGCGACTGAGACCGAGATGAAAGAGAAGAAAGCTCGGGTCGAAGACGCGTTGCACGCCACTCGTGCAGCGGTCGAGGAAGGCATCGTCCCCGGCGGCGGTGTCGCATTGATCCGTGCGCAAAAAGCGCTCGACAACATCAAGGGCCTCGAAGGCGACGAGAAGGTCGGCGTGCAGATCGTGCGCCGCGCCATCGAAGAGCCGACGCGTCAACTTGCCGATAACGCGGGCGCAGAAGGCGCGCTCGTTGTCGAGGAAATCAAGAAACGCAAAGGCAACGAAGGTTACGACGTCGCCACCGGCGAATACACCGACCTGGTGAAAGCCGGTATCGTCGATCCGACCAAGGTCACGCGCAGCGCGTTGCAAAACGCCGCGTCGATCGCGGGCCTGTTGCTCACCACCGAAGCATTGGTCACCGAGATTCCGGAGAAGGAAAAAACTCCTCCAATGCCCCGGGCGGCATGGGCGGCATGGATTACTAAGCGGAAGTCGAAATAACAATTAACAAGCAGCCGAGCTCGCAAGGGCTCGGCTGTTTTGCTTTCGGGATCGGCAAATTAAATGGCTACGAACTCGATGACGTGTTAAATGTCGACGTGCGCAAGACGGGCTCCCAGAAGCAGTCGAAAGTGCGAGCAAAAGAAGAAGAGCAATTGTATTTCGCTAAAAAACGAAATGGGGAAGACGTCGAAACGGCTTTCGCATATCGCGGTCGGCAAAAAAAGCATGTGCCGAGAGCGACGCTCGAAACGGCTTTCGCCATTATCGCGGTCGGCAAAAAAAGTCAGAATCGGAGGTTCCCACGGTTAAAGATCCGGCGGATATTCCGCTTGACTATGCAGATAACGAGCGCGGAGCGATAGAGAAGCTGCTTGCGCTCAATGCGTATTACCGAGAGCATGCCTGGCCCTGGCCGTTTGATTCAACCAGGCACACGCTACGTCTCGGTGATGCACGAGACCTTTCATGGATTGGAGACAGTTCAATTCATCTTATTGTCACTTCTCCGCCCTACTGGACTCTTAAGCAGTCACCCCGAACGAGTGCCAACTCGGTGAAATCGAAAGATACACTGACTTTCTAGATGAGCTCGATAAGGTTTGGCGCGAGTGCGCCAGAGTTTTAGCACCGGGTGGAAGAATCTGCTGCGTGGTCGGGGACGTTTGTATTCCACGTCGCGAAGGACGTCACCACGTGATGCCGTTGCACGCTGATATTATGGTGCGCGCACGAAGGATCGGCCTTGATTCACTGACACCAATTTTGTGGTTTAAGATCGCAAACGGGGTCACTGAAGCGAAGGGAAACGGAGCGGGGTTCTACGGCAAACCTTATCAACCGGGTGCGATTATTAAGAATGACGCCGAGTACATTCTCTTTCTTCGAAAAGGCGGAGAATATCGCTCGCCCTCGGCGCTTCAAAAAGCGCTCTCAATGCTCACTCGGCAGGAAATGAAATCCTGGCTTCGGTCGGCTTGGCTCGACATCAAGGGCGAATCAACGAGGCGCGGTCATCCAGCTCCGTATCCAGTCAGTCTCGCTGAGCGCTTGATCAAGTTGTTCTCATTCGCCGGCGACACAGTTCTCGATCCTTTTGTCGGGACTGGAACGACAAACTTGGCGGCGGTCGCTACGGGCAGAAATAGTATCGGTAACGAGATTGAGCCAACTTATTTAAAGATTGCTGAGCAGCGACTTCGTCTAGCAACTGGAATGCCGCAAACGTTTGGCGCAACTCATTCGACTCTCAAGATAGAGCGATGAGTGGGGAGAAGTACGCGCTTCTACGAACTTTCCGCAGCCTGGGGTAAGCGAACCGTCATCGGCGACGCGCAGCTTGGGCGACGTGTAAAGTGAAGTCCGTTGGCGACGTTGCGGCTTTCGACAGGATCATCTCAATTGCCGGGAGATGGCGTTCAATAAGAGCCCAAGCTTGTGCTGACTCATCGCAAGCGAGGATAATTCCGGCAAACGCTTAGCCAATTTTGTACTCTGCCAATTCTCCATGATGGATGTTGCTAGTATTTTTTTCCGTCCACCGACAACTGCTACACGACGGCGACCGATGTTTCGTTGAGGGGGCGCTTTTGTCCAGTCAGAAACACTACTTCGGCGGGGTCTGAGCGAAATCGGAAATCGGGGTCGCGTCTTAAACATTCCTATGGCCGTGATCGCGACCTGCGGGACGGACAACTTGTCATCGGAGTCGAAATCGTTATTGGTAGTTGCATGCCGGTTGTCCTACTGCGTAAGGCGATGTCCCGCGACAAGAAGTTGGTGCATGGAGGCGCTTTGGGCTGATCTCTCGAAAGACGATGATCGTTTTGAATCGCCGGCGTGGCACGCCGAGGCGCTGCTCGAGGCAGAGCGCGCGACGAAGAACGGCAAGGCAAAGTTTAGCGATTGGGAGGAAGCCAGGAAGCGGATTCGCCACAAGGCAGCGAAGCTTGCGTGACGTTCGAAGAATCTTCGGTTACAGTTCGCGGGTGAGCCTGAGTTATCCCATCGTTCTGCATAAAACCGAGGAAGGCTTCGCCGATCAACTGTCAGTCATGCCGGTTGAGGGTCGAAGGCGCGACCGAAGAGGAAGCGACGAAAACATTCGCGATGCAATTCGGGAGTACTGCAGCAATCGGCGATGCTTTTTGAGCAGAGACGCTTCGTCAGGTTGAAGTGACGATTTAGCGATGCCAAAAATCCCCGGTGTTAATCACCTCCGGGCTGAAGGCGCTCGCAAAAGCCCGTTGGGCAGTTCGACGAGGCAAACATGTCGAGATGAGCGATGGGTTACGATTCACTACAAATGCTCGTCACAACCCTGTCCGCACTCTGAATGGGTCGATCATCAAAGACCCGCAACGGTCGAGCAATTTCGGCGTTACTCTGATCACTCGACGTGTGGATCGGGAATACGACTTAAGCGAAATCTTTTTGTTCTCCTCGGTACACTGATTGGATTTCTTTTTCTTCATATGCATCAGACCATGCGCTTAATCCGGGCCTGCTGATTTTGAGTTTGTGCTTTTCGGGTTGGTAGTGTCGGCTGACACCGCGCGAGCGGCAGACGCCATGAATGCTGTCGCCGAGCGGTACGTGCATCTCGTGCTCGCCCTTGGGCAACACGATCCCGATTACGTTGACGCGTTTTACGGACCGGCAGAGTGGAAGACGCAGGCGGAGAAGGAAAAGAAGTCGCTGGATGCGATCGGTGCCGAAGCCGCCGAGTTAGTCGCGATCCTGGCGAAAATTCCCGACGCAGCAACGTCGGGCGATGAGATGCTCAAATTGCGGCGCGAATATTTGCAGAAACAAGTCTCCGCGCTGGCGGCGCGGGTCCGGATGTTGAAGGGCGAAAAATTAAAGTTCGATGACGAATCGCGCGCGCTTTACGACGCTGTGGCGCCGACCTATCGCGATTCGCACTTCGATGAGATCATCGCACAACTGGAGAAGAATATTCCCGGTACAAACCTCCGGTCCGGCTCGGACCCGTTGTGGAAGCGGTATGAGGAATGGCGCAAGCCGTTTGTGATTCCGAAGGAAAAACTCGATGCCGTGTTTCAACTCGCGATCAAGGAATGCCGCGCCCGAACGCTGGCGCACGTTGCGCTTCCGCCTAACGAAAGCTTCACCGTTGAGTACGTCACCGATAAACCGTGGGGCGGTTACAATTGGTACAAAGGCAATTTCCACAGCGTGATTCAGGTGAATACTGATCTGCCGATCTACATCGATCGCGCGGTCGATCTCGCGGCGCACGAAGGTTATCCCGGTCATCACGTTTACAATTCGCTGCTGGAAAAGAACCTGGTCCGCGATCGCGGCTGGGTGGAGTTTTCGGTTTACGCGCTGTTCTCACCGCAGTCGCTCATCGCCGAAGGGACGGCCAATTTCGGCCGGGACGTTGCGTTCCCCACCAAGGCCGAGCGAATGAAGTTCGAGAAGGAAGTCTTGTTTCCCGCGGCTGGGATCGATTCCAAGCGCGCGGACGAATATTACGCCGTGCAGGATTTGATGAAGCAGCTCGACTACGCGATGAACGAGGCCGCGCGTAGATTGATCAACGGTGAGATCGACGAGAACGCCGCGGTGCAATGGTTGCAAAAATACGCGGTGATGGAACCGGCTCGCGCTCAGCAACGGGTGAAATTCATCCAGCGTTACCGAAGTTATGTGATCAACTACAATCTCGGGGAAGACATGGTGCGACGTTACATCGAGAAACGAAGCGGCGCCGATCCCGAGAAACGGTGGAGCGAATTCGGCAAGCTTCTCGCATCGCCTCGATTGCCGAGTGGATTGCAGTAGAATTTTCCGGCAGATGATTAGTCGTCGGCAATTTACGAAAACTTTGGGCGGGGCAATGACGTTGGCCGCGATCAGGCCGGATACGCTCTGGTCGGGCGAACCGACCGCTACGGCTACACCTGTTTCAGTGTCGCCAGTCGCAGCGGAATTGTATCGCAAGGCATTTGTACTCGACGGGAACGTACTGGGCGAGATCGGGTTTCCAATTCCGGATGATGACCCGGCGGGCGTGACCAGGCGGATTGTCGGTTCCGGCGTGAACGTGGTGAAGGCGACACTTGGCGGCGCACAGGGAAATTTCGAGGAGGCCGTGGCCGCCATCGCGAGGGTGGAGCTGTTAATGGAGAAGCAGCCGGAATCGTTTTTCAAAGTGCAGCGCGCGGCTGATTTCGATCGCGCGAAGAAAGAAGGGAAGCTTGGCGTCATTTACTCGTTCGAATCTCCGAACATGCTCGAGGACAAGATCGACAGGATCGAGCTGTTCCGCAGTCTCGGCGTGCGCGTGATGCAGCTTACTTACAATCTCCGGACGCTGCTCGGGTGCGGTTGTCTCGACGGCGACACGGACGGCCTGACCGATCTCGGCCGCAGCGCCGTGGCCAAAATGAATGAGATCGGCGTTGCGCTTGATCTCAGTCACTCCAACACAAAGACGACGGCGGACAGCATCGCGGCGTCGAAGAAACCGGTGTTGATTACTCACTCCGGCTGTCGCGCCGTTTACATGCATCCGCGGAACAAGGAAGATCGCGAATTGAAAGCGTTGGCTGAGAAAGGCGGTGTGATCGGAATTTACATGCTGCCGTTTCTGACCGAGCCGTCGAAACAGCCGATGCTCAGGGATTTTCTCCAGCATCTCGACCATGCCGTTAAGGTTTGCGGCGAAGATCATGTCGGGATCGGGACGGACGTTCCCTTTCTGCACGTCGGCGAAGGGGAACTTGCCGAAATGAAACGCAGGACCGAGGAACGGAAAGCCGCTGGGATCGCTGCGCCGGGCGAGGATCGGCCGGCTTATATCCCGGATCTGAATACTGAACGGAAACTCGAGCTCGTGACCGATGCGTTGTTGAAGCGCGGCTACAAAGGCGTGGTAGTAGAAAAAATCCTGGGCGAAAATTTTAAGCGAGTCCTGGCCGACATCTGGTCGGCATAATTACTCAGGCATTGTCTGTCCCGAGCCGCCGATCTCCGTGGGGAAATCCTTTAGCTTGGGCAAGTCGTCTTTCATGTGCCGGGAGCAAAAGGAGTCAGGTAACTACCGAGACTTTCAGACCGGATTGCCAAACTTGGAAGACCAGTCGAGCAATGGTAACATCGGCGTGTGAGCCTCGCTGAGATTAAGACTGCCATCGAACAGCTCTCGTTCGAACAACGCGCCGAGCTCGTAGCGTGGCTGCACGGCTGGAAAGACGACGAATGGGACGAGCAGATGAAACGCGACATCGCCGCCGGCAAACTTGATGACGTTTTGCACGAGGTGGAAGGAGACGTCAAAGCAGGACGCGTTCGCGAAATGCCGTGAAGTCCAGAACGCATCGGCGTTTCTGGCACGAGTTCAATCGGCTACCAGCGCACGTCCAATGCCTCGCCCGCGAAAAGTTTCAACTCTGGATTCGCGATTCTTTCATTAGTTAGCCATAGCGTATCGACAGGCAGCGCCTGTGGCGCGGTTGAAATTTTGCAACAGATGATGGCGCTCTTTTCACGGGTTACCGATGTCGTCCGGAGTTTGGCCCACCAGTAATTGCTGGACACGGATGGTTACTTTTGGAAGACTCCGCTTCGAATCGGAGAACCATATGGAAACATTCCTTCGCCTCTTTGTTTGTATCGCAATCGGCTGCGTATTTTGGGGGTGCAAAACCTGCAACATTGAACCGCCGCAAACTGGCGTGCAGACTGACAAGGAAGCGGGGGCCAAGGTCGCTGCCGCGGCGCTTAGCACCGCGATTTCGCAAGGGTCGGTCGAAGGCAACTATCGCAACATCGTTAACACGACCTATGCCACGGTTGGCCAGGATGATATCGCGCTCTATTTGCTTTTGAAAGCGTCGGAGTGCGAAAGCGAAAAGGGGCATGTTGCACAAGCTAATCAGCTACTGGACATGGCGCGGATCCAGTTGGCCAAACGACACGACGCGTCAGGCGCGTCAGTCGCTGAGAACCCTACCACTTTGACGCCGGTCGAGAAAAAGGTGTTAAAGACATCGCCGTTAAAGGAGGAGGTCAAAAAGACGATAGAAGCTCCCAAACCTGCGCCAACATCAATGCCTGGATCCAAATCGACTCACAAGACGAAGCCGAAACCTTCGCCGTCCCCCGCGTCGTAAACGTCAATTAACTGTCAACGATTTCGTTTGGCGACTCGTTTGAATCCCGCCGCTAGCTGCGCACGTCGCTCTCCACCGCTCCGTAGTAACACCGGCCTGTATGCGGATGTTCCTGTAGTCGTGATTAGTAATTCCGCGTTAGCAGAGTGCTTTTGCTTTACTTGAGAGATTAAACTGTCATTCGGGTGCAAAGCCCCGGCGGTTAAGACTCGTCGGGTGGTCGGGTCGTTGGTAGAGTCGTCGGGTGAGCGATCTCGAGAAAGCAGCCCCGGCTTCGAACTTATTCGAAGCTGAACTTGGCCGACAAATTCTCGTGAGCGAAAGAGAACGCGCCAGTCTGCAGGCGGTGATCGGCGTGGCGGTTTTGCTGATCATCGGTGTCCTCAAGGCCGCCGACGTCGTTACGGCGAACGCGTGGCCAGCGTTCAATGCCGCTCTGATCGTGGTGGCGACCGTGATTGTCTACGAGTTGGCTATGCGGCAGTTGTTCAATCGATATCTTCGCCAGGATCGCCAATTGCCGCCGGTAGGCCGTTATCTGAATGCTGCCATCGAAACGAGTTTCCCGACGATTCTTCTAGCTGCGTTCACGCTTGTCATGCGGCCCGATGTCGCGCTCACCAGCGCAGCTGTTCTGGGTTATTTCTTCTTCATCATTTTGTCTGCGCTTTCCCTCGACTTCCGACTGAGTGTTTTCGCGGGATTGGTCGCGGCCGCTGGTTATGTCACGTTGACGGTGATCTTTCACGAACAACTGCCATTCGGACCGGGCCAACCGCCGGAAAGCAGGGTCGCCTATATCATGCGCCCGGTTCTTCTTCTGCTGGGCGGGGCGACCGCCGGCATGGTCGCGGCGCGTATTCGTTCCGGTATCCTACGATCGCTCCACGCTGCGGAGGAACGCCGGCATATTGTGCAGATGTTTGGGCAACACGTTTCCCCAGCAGTCGTGAACCAACTGCTGGCCCAACCCACCGGGCTTCAATCGGAGCTGCGGGACGTTTGCATTCTTGTTCTCGATATCCGCAATTTCACTGCATTTGCTGAAACGACGCCACCGGATTCGATCGTCGATTATTTGAACCGGCTTTGGGGCAAGGCCGTCGCAATCGTTAACGAGCATAACGGCACCGTGAACAAGTTTCTCGGCGATGGGTTCATGGCTGTCTTCGGCGCACCGCTTGTCATGGGGAACCATTGCCAGAACGCCATCAATGCCGCGCGAGAACTGGTCGCCGAAATCAAGCGCGCGACCGACGCGGGCGAGATTCCGCCCACTCGGATCGGTATCGGACTGCATTCGGGCGAAGCGTTGGTTGGCAATATCGGTTCGACCGAGCGCCGCGAATACACCGTGATCGGCGACGTCGTTAACGTGGCATTTCGAATCGAGCAGTTGAACAAGGAACTGAACTCGAGCTTTCTCGTTTCAGAATCGGTTCAGGAAACCGTCGGTGAACTGGAGGGCGTCGAATCTTCGGTTTCACTTCCGATCCGCGGACGGACCGCGCCGGTTCGCATTTACAAGTTGGGCTGAGACGAGCCGAGAATGTGCCGACTGGTTAATCCGTGGCTGATTATCTTTTCCTGCGTTCGTGATTAACTAATAACCGAGCGCTTTTTTCCGGTCGTTCGCGGTGGGCAGCGCATCTTTGCGCACCGTGATCGCCGCCGCGCCGGAGTCCTTGATCTGATTCGCCTCGACCGCGTTGAACTCGATGTCTTTCGTGTATTCTGCGGGGACATCCGCATCCGCATAGATGGCGTGCACGGGGCAGACCTCCACGCATGCCATGCAATCGATGCAGTCGTCAGCATGAATCACTACCTGGGTGTCCATTTCGTAGAAGCACGCCACAGGGCAGACTTCTACGCAGTCGGTGAATTTGCATCCGTTACATTTCTCAGTGACAACGTGGGCCATAGCGTTTCAGTAATAATTCAGGGTTACGGGAAAAACTCTGTTACGAGTATTGAGCGACGACTGCGAGTCAAATGCTGCTTTCAGTTTGAAAACACGCTCGTCTGCGAAACGCGCGAATTGTTCGATCCATTTCAATTTACTCTGAGTCATTCGCCGCAATGACTTCATGCGGAAGCCGTGTCGGCGTGCAGAGGACTGCCCTCCCTACCAATTCGTATGCGTTCGCCTTTCACCGGTAGGGCGCGTCACTCCGTGCGCGCCGTCCGCGAAATGTCCGTCCCGGTTCGGAACACAACCGCGACGGAAAACGTGACGATGGTGCCGAAGCAAATCCACCAGGGAAATTCCATTAGCGGCAGCCAGCCCGGCTGCGTGTACAACTTACCGCCCAACAGGCCGGCAATGTTGTTTGGTAGACCGCTCAAAATCGCCACGACGATGAAGCCCACGATCATCGCAACGATGTTTCCCAGGTTATTGCCGCGCCGTTTGGTGAACATTCCGCATAGAAAAACGCCGAGCAGCGACCCGTACGTGTAGCCGAAAATGCCGAGCACGATCGGTATGATCCGCACTTTCGGGTGCACGATGACGAGATATGACGTCGTCGATGCGACGACAATCATCAGAATCGAGAACCAGACCGTGGCCCATCGCACCGCGCGCAGGCTCTGTTTAGCTGTTGATTGCGGATTGATGTACGGTTCGTACCAATCGCGCGTGAAACTTGTGGCCAGGGCGTTGATCGCTGTGCTGAGCGAGCCCATCGCCGTGGCGAAGATTCCGGCGATCAAAAGTCCGCGGAGGCCGACCGGCATCTGGTACAAAATGAAATGGCAAAACGTTTCGTTAGGCGTTTTCGGCAATGTTGGATCAGGGTGCGCCTGATAATAAACCCAAAGCAACAGGCCGATTGTGAGAAACGTCAGCACGATCGGGATATCTGCGAGCCCGGACAAAATGAGCGACCGCCGGCTGCGGCGGATATCGGGCGCGGTCAACATGCGTTGCACCATGTCCTGGTCAGTTCCGTGTGTGGACATGGTGATGAAGGTCGATCCAATCAGCCCGGCGAAAATCGTGTACTCGATCTCGAACATTCCTTTGATTTTGTCCCAGCCATGTTTTGCCGGATCGAGCCCAGTGGTGAAAAAATCCGAGATCCCGAAGCCGCCGTGGCGCTGGACGATTTCGTCCCAGCCACCGGGAATTTGTGAGTAAAGCAAACCGACCGCAGCCAGCGCGCTACCGATCATGATGGAAGCCTGGATGAAGTCGGTCCAGATAACCGCTTTGATTCCGCCGAGCGTTGTATAGATCGCGGTCAAAATGACAATGGCAATCGTCGCGCCGATGTAGATGAATAGCGTTTCTTTTTGACCCGGCTGCACGCCGCGAATCATTTCGTACGCCAGCGCAAGCGCGATCGCCGCCACATATAAGCGCGCACCCGACGCCAACACGCGCGTAACCATGAAAATTGCGGATGCCGCGTTTTTCGTCGGTACGCCGAAGCGCGCGGTGAGATATTCGTAGATCGAATAGACTTTGTAGTCGTAATACGGCTTGATGAAAATGTAACTGACCAGAATCCGCGCGAGGATTGTTCCGAGCGCAAGCTGCACGTAGGTGTAATTGCGAAGCGCGAAGCCTTCGCCCGGCGTGCCGAAAAAAGTGCCGGCGCTCGTTTCCGCCGCGATGATGGATGCGAGCACAGCCCACCACGGAATTGCGCGACCGCCGAGCGCGAAGTCTTTGAGGTTTTCTTCCTTCCGGCCCATGTAAAGGCCGATGGAAATAATCAGTGCAAAGTAGAGGAATAGAACCGCGCTATCGATTGCGACCCGACTGTCCATATCGGCGGTCATTTAGCCACGGATTGGCACGGATTCACATAGATAAAAAATCCGTGTTTCATCTGTGTTACCCTGTGGCGAGAAAATGAAGTTTACGAGAATTCCCGCGCCTGATTTCGATCTTCAGATGACGCTGGATTCCGGGCAGGTGTTTCATTGGGAAAAGGCGGGCAGCGGATTTATGGGGACGATTGGGGATCGCGGTGTGTATGTGGAGCAGGTCGGCAACGTATTAAAAGTTCGCGATGGCGAGCCGCCATCGCCCACAGCTGCGGGCCGTCGAGTGCTCGCCCGGACTCGTCGCGCATTATTTCGCGCTGGATCATCCGCTCGCCGAAATTTGCGAGTCATTTCCGAAGGATCCGCTCATGAATGCTGCCCGCGATTTCTGTCGAGGGTTACGGATCATTCGTCAGCCGAAGTGGGAATGTCTGGCCACGTTCATTTGTTCATCGATGAAACAGGTGGCGCACATTCGTCAGATTTCGCTGGCGCTGCGGAAACGCTTCGGTGATCAGCGATCTGTGGCCAAGCAATTGGTTTATACGTTTCCGCCGGCGCAGCGAATCGCGCTAGTTTCCGAGAAGGAATTACGCAACTGCAAGCTCGGCTATCGCGCGAAAAACTTCCGCGCGACCGCGCAGATGGTCAGCTCCGGCAAAGCGGATCTCGAGCCCTGGTCGAGGCTTCCTGACGCCGATCTTCGAAAACGGCTGTGCGCGTTGCCAGGCGTTGGTCCAAAGATCGCAAATTGCGTCATGCTTTTTGCCTACCAGCGGCTGCGGGCATTTCCGATCGATGTCTGGATCGAGCGCGTTTTAAGGCAGCATTATTTTTCGCGTCGAAGGAAAATGACGGCGCAGCGCCTCCGCGAATTTTCAGAAACGTATTTCGGCGAACACGGCGGATACGCTCAGCAGTATTTGTTTCATCACGCGCGCGTGTCTTCGCGAAAATCAACGGCGCGCACGGAGTGACGCGCCCTACGCTGATGCTTTGCGCGTCCATCCTGGCAGGGCGGGCAGTCCTCTCCGCCAGGGCCCCCAGCCCGCCAAGTTGTCAGCGCCGTTGGCCTGAGATAGTGTTCCAACCTTAAGAGACAAGGCTCCAACCCTGATCTTTTCATGCGACCCAGAAGACTGTTCTAATGACGACGGCTGATATTGCTTTTACCCAGCCCGCCAATTCCGACAGACTCCGGGATTACGAACAAGACGCGCGAACGGTTTTCTGGGCGCTCCTTGTTGCGATTCTAATTCATCTGTTCGTAGCGTTCTTGCTCGCCGCCTTCAGCGGCTTTTTCTCGCCCGCACTGCCGGCGCCCGAGAAACCAGTTGAACTGACGTTCATGGATTTATCGCCGACGTCGCCGAAGAATTCCGCGTTTATCGAAACGGACGAATCTAAAAAAGCGCCGGAACCCAAAGACAAGACGTTCGAATCCAACGCCAATTCGATTGGGGCGAGCGAGCTGGCCGCTGCTGGCGAAATGCCGTTGCCGTCTCAGACGGGGAAAGACCAGCCATTGATGGATTTTGAAACAAATCAGTACTCGCTCGACAGCAAGGGCGCGCAGGCGCAGCAGAAACCGGCATCGCAACAGAAGGCTGCGCAACCTGCCGCGCAACCCGAGCCGATTACTGCTGCGGAGCAATTTGCGTTGCTGACTCAAAAGTCCCCGGCTGCGCTCGATACCGCGGCTGCATCATCGCAAGCGCAGTCGGCGTATCGCCGGCAAAAGGAGCGAAACCACATCGCGGGAAACATTACCAACCGCGGCATTTCATCGGTGAATGCTTTAGGCACTCCGCTGGGCCGGTATCAGAAGATCGTGGCCGATTCGATCGGGTCCCGTTGGTACACATATGTGGAGCAGAAACGCGATTTAATTAACATCGGGACGCTGCGCCTTAGCTTTGTTATCGATCCAAGCGGGCGAGTAAAGAATCTCAAAGTTACCGCAAACAGTTCGAACGAGGCGTTCTCGAGCGTTTGCGTGCAGTCAGTCCTCGAAGCGCATCTGCCGCCGATCCCCGAAGAGGTGGTGAACACTTTGCCGCCTGAGGGCTTGGAAGTAGACGGACTCGGCTTCATCATTTTTCCTAACGGATGATCATCGCCTGGATCATTGCCGAAACGTCGGGAATCGTGGACGTCGTGTTCGGATTTTTCGCCAGGGGCGGCCTTTTCATGTGGCCCCTGCTGGCCTGCTCAATTGTGTCAGTGACGATCATGATTCTGCGCGGGCTCGCGTTGCGACGGAAAGTTGTCATGCCGGCTGCGATCGAAGAGGAAATAGAGCGCATGGCGCCGGGCGAAAATCCTGAACGGCTCTCACGTCTGGTGTATCACGATCCTTCGTCGCTGGCGCGAATCACGCGCGTGGCGCTGCAACATCTACGTGGGCCGCGGTCGGAAAACGTGGAAGTAGTCCAAACCCGCGCACGTCACGAGATGGTGCGGGTGGAACGCGGCCTCATCATTCTTGAAATCATCGTGGGTATCGCGCCTCTGCTTGGGTTAATCGGTGCGGTCTCCGGGTTGGTGCACGTTTTTTCCAATCTCGGTTTAAGCTCCGGCACATCGGATACGCGCCAGATCGCGCTCGGCATCGCCGAGGCATTGAACGCAACTGTGTTCGGACTTTCGATCGCGGTGCCGACACTAATTGGCTTCACATATTTTTCCCGAAAAGTGGAAGTGATGTCGGTAGAGATGGAAACTCTCGTCGTCGAGTTAATCAACAAATGCTATTACGGCCGCGCCGCGCGCGAACCCAAGATGGCAGACATTCCGACCTCCGTCGCGTGAACCGCGCGGCGCACGCGATCACATGAATTTCTCAGTGCGAAAACGCCGGGCGCCCGTGATCATCATTGTTTCGCTGGTCGATATTCTCATCATCCTGCTGATATTTTTCGTCGTCTCAACGACGTTCAAAAAGGATCAGCCGGAGGTGCAGATTAATTTGCCGGAATCCAAAACCGCGCAAAAACGGCCGTCTGAACTCGATCACGCAATTGTTAGCATCGACCAAAATGACGAGGTCAAATTGGACGGACGCGTTGTAAACGTGGATCAACTTGAAGTCGCGGTGCGCGATCTGCCTGAACAGCGCAAATCCACCCTCGCGTTGCAGGCGGACAAGAAGGCATCGTTCGGCACGATCATTAAGGTAATGGACGCGTTAAAGCTGGCGGGGGTGAAAAATTTGCCGGCATTCACGCGTGAGGAAGGACAATGATTCTGCCCATCTTGCAGTATGGGCGACCCGATCTTGCGGGCCAAAGGTGAACGGATCGAGAACATCGATGAGCGAATCCGCGACCTGGCGGCAAATATGATCGAGACGATGCACGAGGCGCACGGTGTAGGTCTGGCAGCGCAGCAGATCGGCGAAGCGTTGCAGGTCACCGTGCTGGATGTTTCGGCCGTTGAAGACCGGCCAAGCACCCTCAAGCTGAGCGGCAAAGATGTCGATCCCAAGAGCGCGATGCCGATCGTGTTGATCAATCCTGAGGTCGATTTGCGCGGCGAAATGGAGCTGGGAGTGGAAGGCTGCTTGAGTTTTCCGGAAATCACCGGCGACATTGAACGGGCGCAATCGGTGCTCGTGCGCGCGCAGAGTTTGGAAGGCGAGATGTTTCAAATCGAGGCGAGCGGTCTTCTCGCCCGAGCCATTCAACATGAGCACGATCATCTCCATGGAATTTTGTTCATCGACCGGATGAACTCCGCGGCAAAAGCCGCGCTGTCGAGTCGGTTGAAGCGCTTGCAAAAGGAAACGAAATGCGGCATCCCGCATCGCGAGCCGCTTGTAAGCGAGACGACGTTATAGCGCGTCTTGCCGAATTCTCCATAGGGCAACCGCTCCGGTTGCCGGTTGGCAGGCGAAGCGCCTGCCCTACGATTTACCTCCGAAATTATCGACTCAGGAATCCAGTCAACGGACTCGTGGCCGACGCTGCGTTGAGTCTTTCTGCTAACCCGATCTCGCGCGCTTCGCGACCAGCTTCGATGGCTTTCTTGAATGCTTTTGCCATGCGAACGGGATCGGAAGCGATTGCGATTGCGGTGTTCACGAGCACTGCGTCGGCGCCTATCTCCATTGCTTCGGCGGCATGACTGGGCGCGCCAAGCCCGGCGTCCACCACAACCGGCACGGTGGCCTGTTCGATGATGATCTCGATCTGCGCACGCGTTTCGATGCCGCGGTTGCTGCCGATTGGCGACCCGAGTGGCATCACCGTTGCCGTGCCGATGTCCTGCAATCGTTTCGCCAGGACGGGATCCGCGTTGATGTACGGAAGTACGGTGAACCCTTCCTTCACCAGAATTTCCGCCGCCGCCAGTGTCTCGACTGGATCGGGTAGCAAATAACGCGGGTCCGGATGAATCTCGAGCTTGATCCATGTCGGCAAGCCTGCGCGCGCTGCCAGTCTTGCCAGCCGCACCGCCTCTTCCGCGTTGCGCGCGCCGCTGGTGTTTGCCAGAAGGAGAAAGCGATTCGGATCGATAAAATCGAGAATGTTCGCAAAGGGATCGTGTTTGCCTGAGAGATCAGCGCGGCGCAGCGCCACGGTGACAAGCTCGCTGCCGCTGGCAACGAGCGCGTCGCGCATCAGTTCGTTGGACGCGAATTTTCCGGTCCCAACCAGGAGACGCGACGTGAACTCGCGATCGGCGATCTTCAGTTTCGAAGGCTTATCGGCCATGTTGAGAAAATAAACGAATTAGCGACAACGTGCGAATTGTGCATTTCCGGGGAGCACAGGCTGCCAGCCTATTGTCGTCGGCAGCTTGCCGACGGTTTCCCAAGCGTTAAAGAGATGTTCGAAGAGTTTTTCGGCAGGCTGCCGAAAAGGACAGGCTGGCAGCCTGTGCTCCCCGGAGACAGAACATGCTTCTTACTTTCTGCTTGTACGAAACGCGCAGCGACGCAAGATTCCTTGCGTGACGACGTTTGACCTCCGCCTGCAGGACTGCATCACCGGAATGTCGCGGCTGGCGAATGACAGCGTCGAGCTTGTGGTAACGTCGCCACCGTACAATCTTGGGGTCGGCTACAGCCAATATTCGGACCGTCAGGACCGGAGAACGTATTTGGATTGGTGTCGTAAATGGGCAGAACAAATCCGGCGGGTATTGAAACCGAACGGCTCATTTTTTTTGAACATCGGCGCCGCGCCGTCGAACCCGATGCTGCCGCATGAAATTGTGATGACTCTGCGCGATCTATTCGTGCTGCAAAACACCATTCACTGGATCAAATCCATCGCGATTGACACGGTTGGGGGAAAAAACCAGGTCGCCGACCCTCACCTCAATCCTCTGAGCGCTCGGCCCGGTTGCGATCCCAACCCGGAGGCGAAACGCCAGGTGAGGGTGGAAGGCAGTATCAAAGCCTACGGCCATTTCAAGCCGATCAATTCGAAGAGATTTCTCAACGATTGCCACGAATACGTTTTTCATTTCACCAAGTCTGGTCGCGTCGAACTGAATCGCCTTGCGCTTGGCGTGCCGTATCAGGACAAGAGCAACATTTCGCGATGGGCTCATACTCACGGAAACGATCTGCGTTGTCGGGGGAATACGTGGTTCGTTCCTTACCAAACAATTCAGAGCCGCGAGAAAGAACGGCCCCATCCTGCGACGTTTCCGGTCCAGCTCGCTGAATGGTGCATCAAACTGCATGGAGCGTCGGGCGTCCACACCGTGCTCGATCCGTTTCTCGGCATCGGAAATTCCGCGATTGCAGCGCAGCGCTGCGGTATAGAAAAATTTATCGGGTTTGAGATCGATGAAGCTTATCTAACGGAAGCGAAGCGGCGCATTCTCCACGATCGCCGCGCCAGATTTCTAACATGAAAGTCATTTCGCCAGCATGGACAGCGCGGCATCGGCGACCTCCTGCGCGCTGACGGATTTCATGCACCGGAAATCAATCGGACATTTGCGGAGAAAACAGGGGCTGCATTCGACATGGTGTCGCAAAACAATATGCCCGTTGCCGAGCGGTCCGGTGAGGCGCGGTTCGGTCGAGCCAAAAATTGCGACCACCGGCACGCCCAAAAGCGCGGCGAGATGCATCGTGCCGGTGTCATTGGTAAGCAGAAGACGGCACTGCCGCAATTCGTCGATAAGTTGATCGAGCGTGGTCTTGCCGATCCGGTTCATGCAATGATCGCCGATCGCACCCGCGATCTGTTCGCCGACCGCCGCGTCATTCTTCGTGCCGAACAAAATCCATTGCGCCGATGATTGCGCGCTGATTTTTGCCGCCGCCTCGGCGAATCGCTCCGGCAGCCATCGTTTGGCTGGGCCGTATTCCGCGCCCGGACAGAGGCCGATTTTCAAAAATTGCCCGACCGCTGCAGTTTGAACGTTCGATGTTCGATATTCAATGTTCGACGTTTGCGCCCCGCATTCTTGGGCGATGCGAAGAAAACGCAGCGAATGATGTTCGGGCGGACCGGATTTTCGTGGCACCGGAACGATTTGGTTAACGAGCCAACTCCGCCAGTGACCGCGATAGCCGACTCTGCGCGGAATTCCGTTCAACCAGGATTCAAGCGCGACGCGCAACGAATTCGGGAAAAGGATCGCGACGTCGAAAGTCATTTGCTGCCTCAACAGCCGGACAACTGGAAGAAGTGAATCGTCCGGCAAAGGAATGATCGCATCTACTTCCGGAACGAGCTTCCACATCGGCGCGATTTTCGCCGGCGCAGCGATTGTGACGTGAGCATCTGGACGCCCATCTTTGATCGCGCGCACCGCGGACACACTCATGACGGCGTCGCCCAGCCAGTTGCTCGAACGGATGAGAATTCTGAAGGGCTTCAGATCATGAGCCGAAGATCCGGGCGGCAAATAAATGCCGCGTTTGTAGTGTGCCAGAAGAAATTTCGGCTCAGGCGTTTTCCAACGATTATGCACCCAAAACCAGTCCTCTGGCGCGTGACGAATCTGTTTCTCGATCACTTCATTTATTTTCGAGGTGAGCACGGCCAGAGACGCGCCGGTTTGATCGAACCGCTCCGTGAACACCATTCGCCAGCGCGCGCGTCCGGTCGTGTAAACTCCAGCAGCAATCAGCGCTGCCCGCGTACGCTTGGCTAGTAGAGCTGGCAACGGAGAAGTGGACGCCAGCCGCCCAAAGAACGGCGTCCAAATGCCATGATCCCCTGCATGCTGATCCGACAAAACGCCGACGCCCCCTCCGGAGCGCAGCAATTCGATCACCGGCTCAAATCCGTCGTGGCGGTCGAACAATTCCAGGCCGGTCTGGCTGCGGGTCCGCCGTACATGCTTGTCAATGAAATGGTTGCCCAGCCTCTGGTACACGCTTGCGCCTCTAACAAACCCGACGAACTTCGGCATTAATTGCGCGAACGTTTCCCAAGTTCCAAGGTGACTCAGAACGAGCACGACAGGAACGCCTGCTCGAAATTCGCGTGCCATGGCCTCGATGTTTTCGACTTCCACCCGCTCGAGAATTTTTTCCGGGGACATCTGTGTCAGCTTTACGCTGCAAAGCAGGTTCGCGCCGAGCCGTCGAAAATGCTGACGGACGAGGCGGCGCAATTCGCGCGGCGATTTCTCGTTCTCAAATGCAATGGCCAAATTGCGTTTTGCAAGCCGTCGATATTTTCCGGAACACACCCACGCGCAAGCGCCAAGGAACTGGCCGACCGCGAAAAGAAACGGCAACGGCAGCGCGGCGGCAACAGCCGAGCCGGCGCGGTAAAGAACGTAAACGAGAAAATCAGGCATTGCAGGGCCGGCGGGATCCTCGGGATGGCGCGGCAGGGTAGATTTGCCTGCACCTTGCTTCAACCAATATAATGTGGCGGTATGGCCGTCCTCTCCTGATTTTGCCGATGTTGATCTTTGCCTTAAAATGCGACGCGCGCGTAACCCGATTGTTTACACTCCTCTCGCGAAGCTTTGCTGCATCCAAATCTTTTCTCGCGAACGCGCCGATTTCTCGTTAGAACCCCTGCTAAAAACCGCTGTCATGTTGAGCGAAGCGAAATCTCTTTGCGTTGCGTTGACGAACGAACTGGAGGCCATCAGAGATTCTTCTCCCGCGGCTGCGGGATCAGAATGACATCGGCAGCAATTGAATGAAAGAATGAGCAAGCGCGAAAAAGATCTTTGGCAGGGCATCGACTTGGGCGCTCAAAATGCACTGAGCGCTCGCGACTATCGCACCGCCTCTTTTGCGCAGGAGCTGGCCCGGCGAGGGGTCGAGGCCGCTGAACTTGTGGGCGCAGAAAGGAAGCAGCGCGAAATCAAAGACGCGTGGATTCCGGGCGTGGAAATTTTCCCGAGAACGGTTCATCCCCAGCGTCACCGAGGATTTTTTGGGGAGTTCGTGCGGCGCGACGAAGGCGTTCTTGGCCGGATTGGACTCTGGCCGAAGCAATGGTCGGCTGCGCGGATGTTTGCGCACACTGCGAAGGGTTTCCACGTGCATCCACCATGTGTTCCGGCAGGCAGCACTGCGGCAGACTGGTTGCGCCGCTTATTCGTCGATGAACCGGAACAATATTCACTGCGCCGGTATGATGACGAGCAATGGGACGTGATGTTCTTTTTGCAGGGACGCGCTGAAATGATTTTGTGCGACATTCGAGTTGGGTTGCCTCGGCGCGTCATGCGATTCTTTATCGACGGCGATAATTATCGCGGCAACAACAACGCGGGCGTGGTCATTCCACCGGGCGTGGCGCACGGCATTCGCGCCGAGGGCGGTGAAGATCTGATCATGGTGTACGGAACGAGCACGATCTTTCACCCCGAATTCGAGGGACGCATCGCCAGCGAAATCGAGAATGCAGAGTTGCCGGAATCCTGGCAGCGATTTTTAGGTAACGGCGATTGACCTCAATCGGCCCAGACCGGTTTGGGTGAACCGCGCCTACCTTAATCCAATGAAGCGCAGCTTCGATCCGGCTGTGTTGGAAATGATGGACCGGCCGCAGCCGGTCTCTTCCGAACTGGAGCGTGATTTGCAGCGCCTGCGCCAGCTTAATCGCTGGTTTGGCAGTTATCGTCTTGTTTCAGATTTTATGCGAGCGCTGGATAAAATCCGGCTCGCGAATGCGCATCGTCGATCTTGCGACAGGCTCGGGCGACATTCCCCGGCTGCTTGTCAATCATGCTCGCAGGATTGGCGCACACCTCGAGATCGATGCCGTCGATCGGCAACCTGCAACACTGCAGATCGCCAGGAAACTGAGCGCCAAGTATCCGGAAATTTCCTTTTACGAAGCAAACATTCTGACATGGGATCGCGTCCAACATTACGACCTCGCCCTTTGTTCGTTAGTTCTCCATCATTTTAGTGATGAAGATGCCGTGACTGTCCTTGGGCGATGCCGCCAATTGTCGAAGAAGTTTGTTCTGGTGTCGGATTTGCGGCGCGGCTTTTTGCTCCGGGTTGGTGTCCACCTTTTGACTGCGGTGATTTTTCGCGAACCGATGACGCGCTTCGACGCGCGTCTTTCTGCACAACGCGCATTTTCATTTTCGGAAATGCGCCAGCTCGCGATCCGGGCTGGATGGCGAAATTTTGGTCACAAAAAATTCCGGTCCGCGCGGCAGGCAATTTGGCTGGAGTGATTGCCCGAATTGCCCTTGAAAACTCTGTCTCGAGAGTTAATGGACTGAACCACCAAACACCGAAATTTATGCCGCTACTGAAACCAGATCCCACGTTTTATCCGTCGCCTGGATTAGCGATGCAGGCTCCTCCGGAAAAGCACGCGTTTGTCGCCGCGTTAAATCCGCCCGGCAGCGAGTTGAACGACGCGCTGCTGGTTATTGATGTTGATTCCAAATCGGCCACGTACGGCCAGCGGGTCGGCGAAGTGAAGATGCCAAAATTTGGCGATGAACTGCATCATTTCGGGTGGAACGCGTGCAGCTCCGCGCTCTGCCCGTACGCGCCACATCCGCACGTCGAGCGCCGTTACCTCGTTGTTCCCGGTATCCGCTCCTCGCGTATTCACATCATCGACACGAAGCCGGATCCGCGAAAACCGGAGATTGTCAAAGTGATCGAGCCCGAGGAAGTGTTTGCGCGCACCAATTATTCGCGTCCGCATACCGTTCACTGTGGACCGGAAGCGATTTACGTTAGCGCGTTGGGAGATCCTAATGGCGATGGGCCCGGTGGAATTTTCATGCTGGACTGCGAAACGTTCGATGTCCTCGGGCGTTGGGAAGTGAACCGCGGTCCGCAATTTTTACATTACGATTTTTGGTGGCACTTGGGATTCGACACCTTGCTCAGCAGCGAATGGGGAACGCCGAACATGATCGAGAACGGGGTTCAACCGGATCTGCTTCTGGGCGGCAAATACGGACATCAAATGCACGTCTGGGATCTGCGCAGGCGACGACATCTTCAGGCGCTCGACCTCGGCAGCGAGCAGCAAATGGTGCTCGAGATGCGGCCTGCACATGACCCGACCAAAGCGTACGGATTTGTTGGAGTGGTCGTTTCACTCAAGGATTTGTCCGCGTCGGTTTGGCTTTGGCACCGCGATAACGGCACATGGGATGTGAAGAAAGTCGTCGAAATTCCGGCCGAGCCTGCGAACCCGGAGAAACTACCGGCGCTTCTTAAAGGTTTTAAAGCTGTGCCGCCTCTCGTGACGGACATCAATTTGTCCCTCGACGACAAATTTCTTTACGTCTCCTGCTGGGGAACCGGCGAGTTTCTGCAATACGACGTCTCGGATCCATTCAATCCGAAGAAGACCGGCTCGGTTCGCATCGGTGGAATTGTGAATCGCAAACCGCATCCGAAGAAGCCCGATCAGCCGCTCGCCGGTGGTCCGCAAATGGTGGAAGTGAGCCGTGACGGCAAGCGCATCTATTTTACCAACTCGCTTTACGCGGCCTGGGACGAGCAATTTTATCCGGACGGCGTCGGCAGTTGGATGGTGAAACTTGATGCTGATCCCAAGGGTGGCATCGCGTTCGACAAGAATTTCTTCGTTGAGAGCAACGATTATCGCGTTCATCAAGTCCGCCTCGAAGGAGGCGATTCCTCGAGCGACTCCTTTTGTTTTCCGTGAGCGACCTCTGGCCGTGGCTGGCGGTCTTTGGTCTGGGCATTTTTCACGGAATCAATCCTGCGATGGGATGGTTGTTTGCCGTCGCACTCGGACTACAGGAACAAAAACGTGCGGCTGTGTTCCGCGCGCTGCCGCCGATGGTGCTGGGGCACGCGTTGTCTATTGCGATCATCATCGCAGCAGTGCTCCTGGCCCGGGTTAGCCTGCCACAGCGCGCTTTAAACATTGCCGCCGCGGTGATCCTTTTTGCCTTCGGCTTCTATCGTGTATTGCGTTCGCGTCATCCGAACTGGGTCGGTATGCGAGTGGGGTTTGGCGATTTAACGCTTTGGTCTTTTGTCATGGCCTCAGCACACGGCGCAGGGTTGATGCTCGTTCCATTCTTCCTCGGACCGCCGGCTGCGCCAGAAGCGCATCAGCATGGGAGTCATCACGGCATGGCATTCGCGAATTTTAGCGCGCCATCTCTGCTTGCGGCTTCGGTTGCAGTTCACACATTTGGATATCTTCTAGCCACTGCGCTCATCGCGATTTTGGTTTACGAAAAACTCGGGGTCGCAATATTGCGCCGGGCTTGGTTCAACATCGATTTAGTCTGGATGCTCGCGCTGATGATCACCGGCGCTTTTATCCTGTTCTCTTGATTTGCGGCCGCTCGAGTCGTGGAATTTCGTGATTCGCACACGGAACGCAGTTAGATAAAGCTGGCGGTGTGAAAATCCTGACCACCATTACGGAAGCGCAGGCACAATCGCACGCCAAACGGCGCGTGCTAGTTCCCACAATGGGCGCGCTGCACAAGGCTCATGGCGAGTTGATTCGGGTGGCACGCGACGCTGCCGGCAAAGACGGCGAAGTGGTCGTCAGCATCTTTGTGAATCCGCTCCAGTTTGGACCGGGTAGCGATTACGAGCGGTATCCGCGCCCTGAAAAACCAGACGAAGAATTTTGCCGGAACGCTGGCGTCGATGTCTTATTTCGTCCCTCGGTCGGGGAGGTCTATCCAACCGATCGCTCGACGTTCGTGGACGAGACGTCGTTGGCGAGCACCCTGGAAGGCAAATCGCGTCCCGGCCATTTTCGCGGGGTCTGCACAGTTGTCGCAAAGTTGTTTAACATTCTCGCGCCGGACGCAGCCGTGTTCGGCGAAAAAGATTTTCAGCAACTGGCGATCGTTCGCCGCATGGTGCGCGACCTCAATTTCAACATCGATATCATTGCCGTGCCTACGTTCCGGGAGGAAGACGGCCTGGCGTTCAGCTCGCGCAATCAGTATTTGAATCCGGATGAACGGAAGCAGGCAACAATCTTATACAAAGCGCTCCGGGCTGCGAAAGCTGTAGCCGGCGGCGGCGACGCCGGTCATCCTGGCTCGGCGAAGGATATCGTCGCGGTTGCGCGAAATGTGATCAATCAAGCCCCGCTGGCGCGCATCGATTACGTCGAGCTTGTCGATGCCAGGACGTTGCAGCCGGTTGAAATGGCTGGACCGAACTCGGTGCTCCTGTTGGCGGTGTTCTTCGGTAAAACTCGTCTGATCGACAACATCCGCCTGGCATGACTCGTGCGTCCTGATAAAGACGATTGCGTATTCAAGTCCAAGATATGCAGTTCTGGCAGGCAAACATGCCTGCTTCATGGGGGCGACTTCTGAAGATTCACCTTGCCTAAGAGGGAGGAATCGGATAGAGGAGACGCGGTCTGCATGAAGAGACTTCTGGCGGTTTGTTTCAGTCTTGCAGTTGCTGGCGCCCCGAAAGTCTTCGGGGACGACCAATCTACTTCTCCCTACGCGACGGCGGCCGACTTTGCCAAGTACGCGATGAAATTGCGGGAGGAGGCGTTGATCAAGGCGGAACCGCAGGTGCTTATCCCGACCAGTAGTCGCCCGGCGATGCAGCGTTACCCGTGGAAGACGAACATTGTCACCACCGTGTTTTGGGTTGGAGAGCAGGCCGGAGGCAATAATCCGGTCCCCAACTGCAGGAGTGCCTGGGACTATAATTGGACGACGAATTACGGTGGATACGATACGCCCGACACGAGCGCGAGGCGCAATTATATCCCAGTAGCGTTTGTTCCGAAGCAGAACCCGTTCTACTGCGCGCTGCCGTATAACGATGTGACGCATGGCCAGTTCAAGCCGGAAGCGCCGCTGGTGATCCCGTGGTTCAAGCAAGCCTATAACGGGCCGGGACAATCGGTCTGTCGCAATCACTGGATCTCCATTCGCAAAGGCAACCGCGTTTGCTATGCGCAATGGGAAGATTGCGGGCCGTTCCGCACCGACCATTTCCAATACGTTTTCGGCAATGAGCGCCCAAAGCCGAATCTTAACCATGGGGCCGGATTGGATGTCTCCCCGGCCGTTCGCGATTATCTCGGGCTAGCGCCAACTGATGTGACCGACTGGCAATTTGTGGAGGTTCGCGATGTGCCTCCGGGTCCATGGCGAAGCTACGGTGATAACAATCATTTCGTTGTTGCGCGACGGCAAAACGAGCAACGCGTCGCTGCGGGCGGTGGCGGCGCCGCGAAGAAGTAGACGTTTAAGTCTTCCAAGTCCCCCTGTAGCCACGGCCCTGCGGGCTGGGCCTGGGTGGGGCGCGTCACTCCGTGCGCGCCCCCTTTTGTGAATCGCAGCGGCGGGCAAGGGACTGCCCGCCCTACCAAATTTGATCCGGCCATAGGTCCGCACATCGGACGGATTCGTCCTGCGGTGAACCGGTGGCTACAAGGGCCATCAATTCGCTCTAGCCGCTTGCAGAAGATGCCGGAGATGGACTTGGCGAGACGACCGGAATGGCTTTCGGCGGAGCCTTCTCACGCTGTTGCGGACTCGGACGAGGCGTCACCGGCGTGGCCATATCAATCAGTTCCGAGACGGTGACAAATTTGAACCCCTTTGCCTGGAGCTCATCGAGGGTGGAAGGCATCGCCTCGATTGTCCCCGGATGAATGTCGTGGGACAACACAATGGAACCCGGTCGGGTCTCCTTGAGAATCCGACTGCGGACCACTGCCGGACCCGGCCGTTTCCAGTCGAGCGGGTCAACGTCCCAAAGAATGATGTCGTAGCCGAATTCGTCGTGGATCCATCGTTTTTCCCGCTCGGTGACCGATCCATACGGCGGCCGAAGTAACGTGGGGCGCTTGCCCGTCGCGTTCTTGATTGCATCATCAGTTCGTTGTACCTGGCTGCGAACGTTGTCCTGCGACATCTTGCCGAAGTTTGGATGGGACCAACTGTGATTTCCAATTTCGTGGCCTTCGCTCGCAGCCCGTGCCACGATCTCCGGATGTTCCGCGACGTTTTCGCCGATCACGAAGAACGTCGCTTTGATATGACGCGCAGCGAGCAGATCGAGCAGTTTCGGCGTAAGGACCGCGCTGGGTCCATCATCAAAGGTCATGGCGATATAAGGTCCATCCACGTGCACAGAACTGAACGTGATCGCCGGTTCCTTAGGAGGGGTTGGAGTTTTCTCTCCCGGTGTCGCCGCCTGCCGCGTCGCAGGTTCGGCTCCCAGCGCAAATGTGGAAATGAATGCGGCTGCGCAAGCCAACAGCAAACGGTATCTAGCCATCAGCGTGAATGTAAAAATTGAACGCGTGTATGTAGCAGAGGCTCGCGATTACGCAACATGCTGGAGTCTGGGGAGCGCAGGCTGCCAGCCTGCGGTTGCCGGCAACCCTGCCAGCAACATCTTTGCGCATGCAATTCCGAGGCGAGCCGTTTTCCCCTCGTCGGCAAGCTGCCGATGACTACAGGCTGGCAGCCTGTGCTCCCCAGATTACCGATATGCAGGCGATGAATCATCTTGTTAGCCGGGGAGGAAACGGTCCGACATTTTAACAACACCTTTACTTTTGCGGCGCAATTGTGACGCCGTAAATCCTTGACAAAGAGCCGGTGTGTTGTGGTAGAAGGAGGGCGGGGAAAACCCAAGTCACGGGCGTATGAGGAGCTTCATTTTCATTATCGCAATTCTCGTTGTCTGCCTGTGTGGTGTCGCTGCGCGTGCGGGCACACAGGTCAACGTCACCCAGGAGCACAACAATCCTTCGCGCGACGGCGTTTACATCGATGCGGCCTTCACGCCGTCAGCCGCGGCCAACCTGACGCGCGACCTCAACTTTAACGGCACGATCTCCGGCAATGTTTACGCCCAGCCGCTTTACATCGAGGGCGGTCCGAACGGGCCGATGATCATTGCGGTGACGGAATTGAACAATGTGTATGCACTTGATGCCACGACGGGTCTCCCGATCTGGTCGCGCACTGATATTGGTTCGCCTGTCCCAAACACGCCGTGCGGAGGTTTTATTCCCACTGGTATCACTGGCACGCCGGTTGTCGATCTCGCTTCCCGCAGACTTTTCTTCGACGCACTGATCAATGGCAGCCCGGAGAAGCATTTTGTTTACTCGTTGGACGTGGATACCGGCGCTCACAACGCCGGGTTGGCCTGTGGACTTGAATGCCACGGCTAGTTACAACGGCATCAACTTTGATTCCCACTACCAGGAAGAACGGGGTGGTCTCGCTCTGGTGAATGGGATCGTGTACGTATCTTTCTCCGGATACGTGGGTGACTGCGGCACCTATCACGGCTGGGTGGTCGGCGTCGATATCAACAATCCTTTAACCGTCGGAGGATGGGCCACAACAGCAATTGGCGGCGGAATTTGGGGACACGGCGGCGTGGCCAGCGACGGCACCAATATGTTTGTCGTTACGGGGAACACATTTAACACAGGCGGCAATTGGATGGGCGGCGAAGCGATTATCCGCTTGCAAGCCGGACCGACCTGGACTGGTCAACCGACCGATTACTGGGCGCCTACCAATTGGTTTTCGCTCGATAACACCGACACCGACCTTGGCGGTGTTAGTGCCACAGTGGTCGATGTGCCCGGCGCCACGCCTTCGCAGCTGGTGCTCGCCCTCGGCAAGGATTCGAATGCCTACTTGGTTGATCGCAACAATCTCGGCGGTATTACTTCACCTGTGGCTCAGGCCAATGTCGGTGGCACTAACAGAGGGACGTCAGCTGCCACGTATCACACCAGTCAGGGAACGTATATCGGTTTTCACAACGATTCCGACGCAATCAGGGCCTACAAGATTACTGCAACAAATCCGCCGACGATAGTGTTCGCATGGAGCATGAGTCAGAACGGCCGAGGCTCACCCTGGGTCACAACGACGGATGGAACGAACAACGACGATTGTTTGGGTACACGGCCACGAGCAGGTGACCAGCGCTTGCATGCCTACGATGGCGATACGGGCGCAGTGATCTACGCAGGCGGCGGCGCTAACGAATTGATGACAGGCACGCAGCCAGTGGAACACCGGGATGGTAGCCCGCGGCAGAATTTACTTCGGCGCCAATAACAAAATCTACGCGTTTCAGCTGCCAACAGGGACTCCAACGCCTACACCTACTGCTAGTCCAACGCCCACGGCAACGTCTACACCCACCGCGACCGCTACAGCTACTGCTACGGCCACCGCGACTGCGACTTCAACACCTACTTCTACGCCGAGTACAACTCCGACTCCAACTTCCAGTCCCACGGCTACGGCTACTCCGACGGCCACAGCCAGGCCAACGCCTACTGCCAGACCGCGCCTAACACCGAGGCCGCGCCCCACACCAGTGCCACGCCCGGGCGCGTGATGGGGTAGCGGACGCGTCACGCGTGCGCCTTTCGGCGCCCTCGCCGCAACCAGAACGAGTTCGTAATTGCATGCTACCAAAAGGACGTCCACGCTCGCCCTGCGCTGCGGCGACCAATCCTTACAGAATTACGATCGGGTTACTTTTGCGCCAGTGGTCATACTGACCTAAAGCGTTGACAAAGAACCGCCCTTCTCTTGTAGAATCAAGCGCAAGTTCAGGTCGTGGGCGTATGAGCCGTTCCATTTCCGTTGTCGCAATTCTTTTTGTTTGCCTGTGCAGTGGGATTCTCCCAGCAACCGCGCAGGTCAACGTCACACAGGAGCACAACAATGCTTCCCGCGACGGCGTGTACATTGACCCGGCATTCACGCCTGAAGCCGTTGCCAACCTGACACGCGATCTTGACTTCGATGGCACGATTTCCGGCAACGTTTACGCCCAACCGCTTTACATCGAGGGCGGCGCGAACGGACCGATGATCATTGCGGTGACGGAATCGAACAACGTTTATGCGCTTGACGCCACGACGGGCACAGTGATTTGGCAACGAACAGACATCGGACCGTCAGTGCCGAGCTCCAGCCTTCCTTGCAGCAACATTGATCCCGTAGGCATCACCGGCACGCCGGTTGTCGATCTCGTCTCGCGGCGGCTTTTCTTCGACGCATTGATCAGCGGCGCAACCATAAAACATTTCATTTACTCGTTGAACGTGGACACTGGAGAAACGACCCCAGGCTGGCCCGTGGATGTCAACGCGACCGCCACTTACAACGGTATGGCCTTTGAATCCCGGATACAGGAAGAGCGCGGTGCTCTGGCTTTGGTGAATGGGATCGTGTATGTGTGCTACTCCGGTTACTCGGGTGATTGCGAGACTTATCATGGCTGGGTCGTGGGCGTCGATATCAACGACCCTGCTAACGTCCATGCCTGGGCAACAACAGCTGTCGGTGGTGGGATTTGGGGGCACGGCGGCGTCGCCAGTGATGGGACTAACATGTTTATGGTCACCGGAAACACGTTTAACACGGGCGGCAACTGGATGGGCGGCGAAGCAATCATCCGGCTGCAGGCCGGGCCCGTGTGGACCGGTCAGCCTACCGATTATTGGGCGCCGATAAACTGGTTCAACCTCGACAACACCGATACCGACCTTGGCGGTGTCAGCGCCACAGTGCTCGATGTGCCTGGAGCCACGCCTTCGGAGTTAGTGCTTGCCCTTGGCAAAGATGGCAATGCCTATCTGGTTGATCGCGACAATCTGGGCGGGGTCAACGGGCCGGTGTACCAAGCGGGTGTCATGGGAATTAACAGAGGAACATCAGCTGCCACGTACCACACCCGTCTGGGAACGTATATTGCTTTTCATAACGATGTCGGCTCGATCAGGGCCTACAAAATTACCGCGGCAAGTCCGCCCACGATAGTGTTTGCCTGGAGTCAAAGTCAGACCGGTCGAGGTTCACCCTGGGTCACAACCACGGGTGGAACGTATAACACGATTGTGTGGGTAGCCGGAACTGGAACCGGAGGCGACCAACGTCTGCACGGCTACGATGGCGATACCGGCACGGTCATTTATGCCGGCGGCGGAGCCAACGAATTGATGACCGGCACGCGGCAATGGAATACCGGAATTGCCGCGCGTGGTCACATTTACTTCGGTGCCGACAATAAAGTGTATGCGTTCACGCCGGCGGCCCGCACCCCTACGCCTACACCAACTCCGAGTCCAACTTCCAGCCCCACGGCTACGGCCACTCCGACGGCTACCGCCAGACCAAGGCCTACTCCAAGACCGCGCGTAACACCCAGGCCGCGCCCTACACCGGCTTCGCGCTTGTGATCCGGGTTCGCCTTCAGAGCTGAGTGATTACTGGTACTGAATAGCGTAGACGAACCAAGGCGCGGAAGTGATCTGGGGAGCACAGGCTGCCAGCCTGTAGTTGCCGGCAGCCCTGCCGGCAACATCTGTCACGATCGGAGCGCGAATGGGTGGTATCATTTCCCGGTCTCGGCAAGCTGCCGAGACTTACAGGCTGGCAGCCTGTGCTCACCAGAAGCGCGGCGCAACGCGTAAACTGGCACGACGGCAAGATCCGTATTGACACCGCAATGTGATTCTGGCTAAAACGAATCGCTGTCTGAGAAGTATTACTCAGCTGAGTGTCCATGATTACCAACTGGAATGGCACATTCGCATTGTCACGATTGGGAGTTCTCCTCGTTTCGCTCTTATTCATCGCAGCCAGCATCGCTGTCGTAGGAGCGATCAGCTATTCAAGCACCGGGGAGCACGAGCGTTCTGCTCGCTCTGGTCGGCGTGTTGCCGGCGAGCGCAACAAGATTGCGCCGTGGGTGGTTGAGCACACCGCCAACCACCAACAGGCAGAATTCTTTGTCGTGCTTACAGATCAAGCCGACCTGAGCGGGGCAGCAACGCTGGCTACAAAAGCTGAAAAGGGCCGCTACGTGTACAACGCGTTGCGCAATAAGAGCGAGACCACGCAGGTGTCGATACTGCAATGGCTGGGTGAGCGCAGCATCGAACATCGCTCCTTCTACATTGTGAACGCGATTTTAGTGAAAGGCAGCCGCGAGATCGCCAAAGCGTTGGCGGCCCGTCAGGATGTCGCGCGCGTGGAAGGCAACCCGCACATTGCAAACGTGCTTCCTCAACCTGACGCCATTATTGAGACGCCGTCGCAACCGCAAACGCCAGCGACCATCGAGCCAGGCATTCAATACACGCACGCACCGGATGTGTGGGCGCTGGGGTTCAGAGGCCAGGGCATAACCATCGGCGGCGCTGATACGGGCCAGCGCTGGACCCATAACGCGCTGAAGCCTCACTACCGCGGATGGGACGGAGTTACCGCCGACCACGATTACAACTGGCATGACGCCATTCACGACAGCGTAGGAAATCCCTGCGGCAACGATTCAGCTTTCCCTTGCGACGACCTCGGTCATGGCACGCATACCATCGGAACAGCGGTTGGCGATGACAGTATGGGCAACCAGATCGGCATGGCCCCCGGCGCCAAGTGGATCGGTTGCCGTAACATGGACCAGGGAAACGGCACGCCGGCCAGATATCTCGAATGCATGGAATGGTTTCTCGCGCCGTATCCGATAGGCGGTGGCCAGGGCGACCCATTGAGAGCTCCCGATATTACGAATAATTCGTGGGGCTGCCCGGCCTTCGAGGGTTGTTCGGTTGATACCTTGCAAGCCGCCGTCGAAGCACAAGCCGCCGCTGGCATTATGACAGTGGTCAGAGCGGATAGCTCGGGCCCGAGCTGTTCCACTATGGAAGATCCGCCATCCATTTATGCGGCGGCTTACACAGTTGGCGCATTGAACACCGGCACGGATAACGTTGCTTCATTTAGCAGCCGCGGCCCGGTGATTATCGATGGGAGTAATCGAATAAAACCCGACATTACTGCCCCAGGCACAAACATTCGTTCAAGCTATAACGGCTCTGATAGTGATTATGCGATCCTTAGCGGCACGTCTATGGCGACGCCGCACATCGCCGGCGCGATGACTTTGCTATGGTGCGCGCGACCAGAGCTCCGCCATAACGTGCCTATCAGTCAAATAACTCTGAATGATGCGGCTATTCATATTGATTCCACCCAGTGTGGCACAGGAGGTCCTCCAAATAACGTTTATGGCTGGGGCCGAGTGGATATTTCTGCCGCTGTCGGCCCGACACCATCGCCGGCTCCTTCGTGCTCGCCCCCCTGTTTCGTGCCGGTGGTGGTGAACGAGACCTTCGACAGCGTCACTCCGCGAGCATTGCCTCCAGACTGGGTAGCGACAAATGCCCAAGGTCCGCCGCCGCTGTGGGTGACATCAAATTCCGGAGTGCCGATCCCACCTGCTGATACACCGCCCAACGCCGCATTCATCGATGATCCGGCCGTAGTCAGCGATAAACGGCTCGACTCGTTACCCCTTTTTCTTTTTCCGGCGTCCTTTTCGTTGACTTTCCGGCACAACTTCAATCTTGAGGCGTCGAGCGAGGATCCTAATCTCGGTTTTGATGGCGGCGTGCTAGAGTTCAGCACTGACGGCGGAAACACTTTCCAAGACATCCTTGCCGCGGGCGGGAGCTTCGCCATGGGGGGCTATAACCGCACCATCAGCACGGATCGCGGTAGTCCGATTGCTGGCCGTCAGGCGTGGAGTGGCAACTCGGAGGGCTTCATCACGACCGTGGTGAATCTGCCCGCCATTTTCTCAGGCAACAGCAGGCTACGCTGGCGGATGGCCAGCGACACTGGTGGCTCCAATGAGGGTTGGCGTGTTGACACGATCAACATAGCTGGGTGCGCACCGATTCCCTGCCCCTCGCCGACGCCGAGTGCAACCCCGCCAATAACACCGACGCCTACGCCAACGGTGACGGCTACGCCTACGAACACCCCTAGTGCTACGCCAACAGCTACACCCACAATTACCCCGAGTCCTACACCGACGGTTACAGTCACCGCTACTCCTACAGCGACGATCAGGCCAACGCCCACTGCCAGGCCGAACGTAACACCGAGACTGCGCCCGACACCAGCCCCGCGTCCCTAACAGAACCGTAATTAGTTATTGGTTATGGGGCCTCACGGAAAAAGCCAGCTCTCATAAGTTGGCGCGGCGGTTCCGGGAAGTGCACGCGTTCCGCGTGCTAGTTTCGGCGTCGCACCGAAACGAACTTTGCTGACACTTCGCGGCTGGCTTGCTCGAGCGCATAAGGGAAGTTCGCGCTGGCGAGGACGCCAGCGCCAACACGCGAGACGCATGTGCTCCCGGAATTTCGCGAGGTCCTGCAACAACTTCGTTCGAAAGGCGATGTAACGATTTAACGATTTAACGATGTAACGGTCGGATTAGTACGATAACTCCAGTCGGCAGGAGGGTCGGTTGGCGGATTGACTTCCCGCAATGCCGCATCCACGACTGCATTTACATCGCGTAACACAGCATCCACGATTGGCGATTTGGCGAAAATTCGCACACCGGATCCGTGTTCGCAGCGTTGCCGGTCAGCAACGCCGCCTGACAACGGCAGCCGCCAAAATCGATTTCTCTTTGCGGACAACTCTGGCACGGCTCAGGCATCCACTTCGTTCCACGGAAGCGATTAAAACTCTCCGATTCGCGCCAAATCCAATCAAGATCGCGAGCCCGAACATTCTCCAGACGCAAATCCGGAATGGCTGACGAAGCAGTAGGGCAGGGGAGCACGTCGCCGATCGGATTCACGGTGAGATAACGTTGCCCCCAGCCGTTGAGACACGGTTTCGGACGCGTCTCGTAGTAATCCGGGAGCACATAAAAGATGTCGATCTTGCCCGCGAGCCGCGTTTTTGCTGCCATTGCAGTTTCACGTGCGCGATCCACTTGTTCGCGTGTAGGCAGCAACGCTGCGCGGTTGCGAAACGCCCAACCGTAGAACTGCACATTGGCCAACTCGACTCTCCCGGCTCCGAGCAGTTCCGTGAACTCAATCATTTGCGGAAGGCGGTCGATGTTGTGCCGGTGAATGACAAAATTGAGGCTGAGCGGGATTCCTGCTGCGCGAATGTTCGCAGCGACATCGAGCTTGCGCTGATGCGCGTGGGCACCGGCGATTTCGTCGGCCAGATCAGCATTGTCAGATTGGAAACTTAGCTGGACGGAATCGAGGCCGGCATCGCGCAACGCGCGCACGCGCTCGTCATCGAGGCCGATGCCGCTGGTGATGAGATTTGAGTAAAGGTTTGCCTCGCGCGCCGCGCGGACGAGCTCGGGCAGATCGCGACGGGCAAGTGGTTCGCCTCCGGAAAAACCGATTTGTAACACACCAAGCGCAGCCGCTTCACCAATCACGCGTTTCCATTCTTCGGTGGTGAGCTCGCCGTAGCTGTAGCCGCCGCCCTGTGGGCGGCTTGTCGCTTCGCGTACCGAAGCAGCTACAGGATTCGAGCAATACGGGCAATGCAGGGGACAACGATATGTGATCTCGGCGAGCAGCGCGTATGGCCGGTGCGCACTCATGCGTACTCAATCAATCTTTGTTGATGCAAATCATCCAACGTTTCGCGCACGTCGGCGGCAAGCGCTTCGGGATCGGTGTCGTATTCTTCGGAGAGCGCGTGAACGATGTCGTCCAGTGTTCGTCCATCACAGCGGGAAAGGATTTCGTGCGCAGTTTGGTTTAGTTCGATGATGCCTTCGGGGTGGAGCAGTACACTTTTGCCGGTGACAGAATCGGTTTGCAGCCGCACGCCATTCGTTAGGCGTGGCTGGGCTGATCCGGAAATTGGGGTCGCGCGCATTTTCAACGAGGAGCGACGGTTTCCGAGGCGTGGTGAATCGCGTCGAGTATGGCCCAGAGCACATCGCACTTGAACTCGAGGGCGCGCACCGCTTCGCCTTGAAGCTCGGGAGTGTTGCAGTATTCCAGCGTAATCCCGAGCGCTTCGTCAGAATCGCGCCGAGCCTGAGTGACTCGGCGGCGGAAATAATCCAGACCGCGTGCGTCGATCCACGAATAAAACCTTTCGAAGGCTGCGAGCCGCGCGGACATCAGATCGGGCGCAAAAAGCTCGGTAAGCGACGATGCGATAGCGATCGGCCACGGCTGAGTGCGCGCGAAATTGACATAAGCATCCACTGCAAAACGAACTCCGGGTAGCAAATGCCGGTCCTCCATGAGGTCGAGGCGTGATAACCCGCAGGCTTCACCGAGTCGCAGCCATGCTTCGATGCCGCCTTCGTTTGGAGGGGCGAGCTCCTGCGAGCCTCTTACCCCCGGCGTCGCAGGAGCTTCGCTCTCCATGGCTCTTTCCATCGGTCCATCGTGATCGAAAATTCTATGGATCCAGATCCGGCGCACGGCGGGCACTGGACAGTTAGACAGAATCGCAGCGTCTTTGCGCGGAATGTTCCTTTGATAGTAGAAACGATTCGCCACCCAACCGCGCAATGCTTCGGGCGAAAGCAGCCCTTCATTCATCGCAACGTGAAACGGGTGTTTGTCGTGGTAAGCGTGCACGCCAACTACGCGCAATTTTTCGACGAAAGTTTCGCGATCCCAAAGCGGGTTGGTCATAAAACGATTTCTACAAACCATCCCATAATGTCATTCTGATCTCGCAGCCGCGAGAGAAGGATCTCGGATCAGATTGGGACGGATTCTAGCTGAAATAGACCAGAGATGTTTCGCTTCGCTCAACATGACAGCGGGATTTACAAAAGGATTTCTAGTCCATCCCTCGCGATCTCGATTCTGGTCTGCTCAACTAGCGCGCGTTCTCGACTGCCAGGCATCAGAATCGGGTTGGTGTTGTTTATGTGCGTGTAAATCTTCCGGCGTGCTCGTGATTGACGCAAGAAATCAAGGCTGCCATCGCTGATTGACAGATGATTCATCTGGCGTGCGGTGCGAGCGCCGGGCCGGACTTTAACGAGTTCGCCGTCACTCCAAAAGGTGCCGTCGAAAAAAACGACATCCGAATCCTGAACCGCATCGCGCAATTGCTCGGTTAATTCACTGACGCTCGGCGCGAATAAAGCAGTCGCTCCCGACGCGTCGCAGCGAAATTGAAAGACGACGCTGTGGGGCAATTCGATCGCGCGAAAACTAAGGGCGTCGTCGAGCGGTTGGAAATCAGCGCTGATCCCACGCCATTCAATTCCGCAGAATCGCGCAAGAACGCCATTAAGCCACGCGAGCGCACCTCGCGTTTCGTCTGCCGCGTAGACCACGAGCGGTTTCTCCTGTTCGCGCAGAAGCAATAGCCCCAGCGCATGATCGATATCGCCATTGGTTAATAGAACGCCTGCAATCCGGCTGTTGCGAAATGGAGTGGTGAGCGGCTGCAATCGCGCCGTGCGTTCGATTTGCCGGGGCAAATCAGGCGACGCATTGATCAACCACGAGCTGTCGGGTTCTTCCGAGTCGGCGCTAATCGCGATGCTCGATTGCGTTTGCGGTTCAATTTTTCCCGTACGCGCCGCGGCGCAGTTGGCACACGCACAATTCCATTGGGGCAGGCCGCCGCCGGCTGCGCTGCCGAGAATATGGATCCGAATCAACCGAAGCTTTCGCGGTGATCTCCCGTTCGATCAGACTGAACCCGCGTAGCAGGTGCACTCAAAAAAAATGGGCACCGTTTTGAGAGTCGGTTTGATCCAGCGCTTTTTTTTTCGCTTCATAAATCCCGTGGTTGTCATAGGTCTGTCGCGCATATAGGTCAACTATTTTTTGATAAAGCTGATATCGCCGCTGCGTTCCATGCGTGCGACCCGAATTTTCGAAAGGTCCTCGGTGTGCACGCTGAGACGCATGTCTTCGTCCAAATCGTGCGTTGAGACGTGGTTGCGCCACATCATGGATACATCGCATTGTCCATCGCGTACAATCACATCAGGCCTGCCTTTGACCAAGATCCCAAACCCATGGGAATAGAACGCGAGAAAGGCGAAAAGGCGATGGAGGATCACCAGAACCACGCCTCCCCCGAGCGTCGCGAAAAAAGCTGCTGAGCCGTTAATGGCGCGAGAAAGTACTGCGGCAAGAATGACAAGCAGGACGGCGTCAAACGGAGTTTTCCGCGAGAGCGAGCGTTTGTGTCCAAGCCGCACTGTGGCCAGCGTGACAAGAAAAACAATGATCGCACGCAGCGAGATTTGAACGAACGTCAAATCCCGCGGTTCCAAACCGAGGCCTAGTAAGGTTTCAAGGGAATTCCAGAATGCATTCATGGATCATATTGTATCGTGGCAGGCAATGCGTCGCCCAGCTTGCGCTTGTTGTCATGTTGAGTGACGCGAAACATCTCTGGCTTGTCGATTTCGCCAACGCGTCAGAACAATGAACTGAGATTCTTCTCCCCCGACTGCGGGATCAGAATGGCAGAGTGGGTTCTGGGTGTTTCTCACGCTTGCGCGAGAAACCTTCGCGTGGCATAAGACCACGCTTACCCGGTTTTAAACTGATCCATCTAGTACACGTCGCTTATGCCAACAGCTCCGCCTCCGTCTCGCGATGTCGCACTGGAAACGCGTGTATTTTGGGAACGTGTCAAACAGCCAGTCATTTTGGCGTTGAGCGTTGTGTTGTTTGCGGTGATTGCGTTCACCGGTTATCGCTTCTATTCCGATCGTCGCGCAGCAGCTGCATCGGCTGCCTTGGCGGCTGCGAAAACCGCACAGGAGTATGAACAGGTAATCACTGGTTACTCCACCACGACTGCGGCCGCGGACGCATACATCTTTCTCGCCGAAGCGCAAAGGAAGGAAAAGAAATTCGCGGAGGCGAACAAAACGCTTGAAACCTTCATCGCAAAATATCCGCAGCATGAGCTGGTGAGTACGGCAAAGCTCGCCATGGCGGCTAATCTGGAGTCGATGGGCAAAATGGATGAAGCGCTGACGCTGTATCAGCAGATCGCGTCGGCTTATCCCAATACTTACGCTGCGCCGCTGGCCATGCTTTCACAGGTGTACATTCTGAAGGCAAAAGATCGTAACGAAGACGCCCGTCGCATCTGCGAAACCATCCTCACGCAATACCGGACGAGCTTTTGGGCGAGCGAAGCCATGCAGCAATTGCGCTTGCTGAAACCCATCACGTCCTCCACGCCCGCACCAACAGAAGCGCCAAGCATCCCGCCGATGCTGGCGATTCCGCCCGTCGCAGCCCCGCAAGCTCCGCCTGCGCCAAATCAGCCGCAGGGCGTGCCGTCGCCAAAGAGACCGTAGAATGAGTCATGCATGCTGGAGCCACCGGATCTATGGCCGGTCTTTGGCTGCGATGCTGTTCTACGATTTGAGACGGCCCAGAGGGGCCGTGGCTACCGCGCTGGTTTCCAGATTGATTCGATTAACGTTTCGAGAACTGGAACCGTTTCCGTGCGCCGGGTTGTCCAGATTTCTTTCGCTCTTTCATGCGCGGATCGCGACGTAGCAAGCCCTCGGCCTTAAGCGGGCCTCGAAGATTGCCGTCGACCTGAAGCAGAGCGCGTGCGATGCCGAGCTGAGCGGCGCCGGCCTGCCCCATCATACCGCCGCCATTTGCGCGAATAGACAAATCGTAAGCATTTACCGCCTTCGCAGTTTGAAGCGGTTGCAGCACGACATTCTGTAACGGTATGGTTTGGAAATAATCTTCGAAGCTGCGGCCATTGATATCGATTTTGCCGCTGCCGGGCGTCATGCGAATACGTGCGACCGATGTTTTGCGGCGACCTGTGGCGATGAATTCTTCAGTTTGTGGCATAGGATCGGGCGGCTAAATTTTCACAGCCTCGGGCTGTTGCGCAGCGTGCGGATGCGAATCGCCGCGATAGACTTTCAATTTCCGGTACACGTGCCGACCGAGTCGATTGTGCGGAATCATTCCGCGCACGGCGCGTTCGACCAGCAGCTCGGGATGGCGCGCCCGGCGCGCCCGGACATTTTCAGATTTGTGCCCGCCGACGTAGCCGGAAAAACTCATGTAACTTTTCTGTTCCTCTTTCTTTCCGGTAAGCCGGACTTTTTCTGCGTTAACGACAATGACAAAGTCGCCGGTATCCACGTGTGGCGTAAAAATCGTTTTGTTTTTGCCGCGAAGCAGGTCGGCGGCCTTCACAGCGACGCGGCCAAGCACCTGGCCTTCAGCGTCGATGACCCACCACTTTTGTGGCACGTCGCTGGCTTTGGCGGAGAAGGTTTTCATGTGGGTAGAAAAGAGCACGGAACTTATGGGTCACGCCAGCGCGTGTCAACCTCCGTGCGCTTGCCACAGTTGAGTCATATGCGACACGTATGTCCCATGGCCACCTCGAACTCGACGCCGAAGACCGCGATCTCGCCCCGGCGGGATGAAGATTTTCCGGAGTGGTATCAGCAGGTGATTCGCGCTGCGGAACTGGCCGAGCCTTCAGAAGTACGCGGTTGCATGGTGATTCGTCCATGGGGCTACGGGATCTGGGAAAACATGCAGCGCCAGCTCGACGCGCTGATTCGTGCCACCGGTCATCGCAACGCCTATTTTCCTTTATTCATTCCGTTGAGTTACTTTGCGAAGGAAGCGGAGCACGTCGAAGGCTTTGCCAAAGAATGCGCCGTGGTTACGCATTACCGGCTCAAGATCGATAAGGAGGGCGGGTTGGTGCCCGATCCGGAATCGAAATTGACCGAACCGCTGGTGGTTCGGCCGACGAGCGAGACGATCATCGGCGCGAGCTATGCGAAATGGGTGCAATCATATCGCGATTTGCCGATACTGATCAACCAGTGGTGCAACATCGTGCGCTGGGAAATGCGGACGCGATTGTTCCTGCGCACAACGGAATTTCTGTGGCAGGAAGGCCACACCGTCCACGAAACAGAGGCAGAAGCGCGAGAAGAAACCAGGCGGATGCTGGGTGTGTACGAAACATTTGTGCGCGAACGTTGCGCGATTCCCGTGTTCGCGGGTTTAAAATCGGATAGCGAAAAATTTCCTGGCGCGGTGGAAACCATGGCGCTCGAAGCGATGGTGCAGGACTGCAAAGCAATCCAGGCCGGCACATCGCATTTTCTCGGGCAGAATTTTGCCCGTGCAAGCGGAATTCAGTTCCAAACCCGTGAGGGCAAACAGGAATTTGGCTGGACCACGAGCTGGGGCATGACGACGCGCATGGTGGGGACAGTCGTCATGGCGCACGGTGACGACGACGGCGTTGTCTTGCCGCCGCGTATCGCGCCGACGCACATCGTTATTCTGCCAATCACGACCAGGGAAGAGACGCGCGCGAAAGTTTTGGAAACCTGCGACAGACTCGCCGCGGAGTTGCGTGCGAAAAAATATCTCGATGATGTAGCCATTGAGGCTGAAGTCGATCGGCGCGATCTCGGCGGCGGAGTGAAGAATTGGGAGTGGATCAAGAAAGGTGTGCCGCTGCGAGTTGAGATCGGACCGCGTGATCTCGAACAAAATTCGGTCATAGTCAGCCGGCGTGATCAACCGGTGAAGAACAAGGAGTCGATGCGGATGGACGAATTCGCTGCGCGCGCTCCAGAAATTCTCGCTTCGATTCAGGAATCGCTGTATGCGCGTGCGGAAAAATTCCGGGAGGCGAACACCCACCTGATAAACTCAAAAAAAGACTTCTACGATTTTTTTACGGCGAAAAATGCAGCTAAACCGGAAATCCATGGCGGTTTTGCGCTCGCGCACTGGAATGGATCACGCGCAATCGAAGAACAGATTAAGAACGATCTGAAAGTTACGATCCGCGTTATTCCGCAGAGTGATTCTTCCGAGCCGGGGCGATGTATTTTCACCGGCGAACCGAGTGCGCGCCGCGTTGTTTGGGCAAAATCATATTAAAAGCAGCCACGGAGGTGACCCATGGGACACATGGGACGTATCAGTTGACTACGCAGCAGTGACCGGTTTATTTCCGCCCGCCGATGCAGTTGAAGCTCTACAGTCGCGAGTGGTGCTCCTGGTGTATTGATGCGAAGGATTATCTCAGCGAGAACGGTTATCACTTCCAGGAAATTGACGTCGGCAGAGATCGGCAGGCATACGAGGAGATGAAGCAGCTTTCTTCTCAAACCTACGTGCCCACGTTTGTAGCGGGGGATAATGTCCTGGCAAATTTTGACACTGAGCAGCTCCAAAGATTTTTGAACGAACACCAGATCAATCCGTAGGCATGCTGTTCTCGTGATGCTTTTCGGTCTCTTTCTTACGCTCGGTGTAGCCGTGCTCAGTGTTGCGCTGCGCACTTTTCATAATTCGTATGCGCAAAAGGCCGGGGCGCTCGGGATTCTGGCCGCAACTTTTCTTGCCGTTTATTTTGCTACTGATGACTGGCTATGGGGTTTGGTCGCCGCCGCAGGCTGGCTGTTTCTGCCGTGGCTGGAAATTCTCACCCGGATTCGTGTGCTGCGCCTGCCGAAAGAAAAACAGCTTCGACCCAAAAGTCCCCCGTCTTCCGATACCTTCCCGGCGCTCAGTGAAATCACACGCGAGATCGAGGACGAAGGATTCGTTCATGTAGGCGACGCCGGGTGGGATTGGGAAGATTACCGGCAGTTCTTCCGGTTGTTTTACAGAGAGGAAGATCGTGCCCAGGCCGCCATTTGCCTGAATGAACAGCGTGATTTTTCGTTCTATTACCTGCGTATTTCCTCGCGCGTGGGTAACGCCATAGTTTGGACCACGTGGAATTATCCGTTGTCCTATGGGCTAAAACTTTCCCCCGCATTCCGAATCAATCGGCAGCGGCCGGACCGATCGTTTTGGCAACTGGATCAAAGTCATCGTGAATTTCTTCGCCGAAACAGAGTTGATCCCGCGGACATCGAACCACTCGATGAAGAGCAGATTCAGACCGACATTGAGAGAGATCTGCGCGACCAAATCGCCCACAACATTCACAAAGGGGTTCTGAAGCAGACCGCTGCAGGGGATGTCAAATATTCGTGGCGCGGTATGATCTATCTCTGGTGCCAGTTTCTGGTTGATCTGGTGCGGCTATAATTTGTTTCTGTCATCCTCAGCGGAGGCAGGGCAAAATCTAACATTGGATCATCTAAGAGCGCTTATTGCTGTCATTCTGATCCCGCAGTCGCGGGAGAAGAATCTCGGGGTCAGCTCGGATCTGCTCGACGGGAAAGGTCGGATGTTTCGCTTGGCTCAACATGACAGGCCTGCAAATTTGCTAGAGCTCTGAGTTCGAACAGAACGCTCACAAGTTTTGCCGGACCTCAGCGATGTTCATTTGAACTTGCGATCTACCACGGTTTAAATATCGTCTCGACGTGTTGACCGAGAGGCAGAGAAGCGTGCTTGACTTTATTCAGCGCGAGCAACGCGAGAAAGGCATCACACCGAGCACGCGCGAGATTCAAAATCATTTTGGATTCGCCAGCCAGACATCGGTGATGCAATACATTGCCGTCCTGGAACGAAAAGGTTTTCTTAACCGGCACGCGCGCAAGGCCCGGGCATTGATTACTCCAGCCATGAAGGTGCGAATTACCGACATTCCAATTTACGGTCAGATCCCCGCTGGGATGTCGGCATTGACTGAGCAGAGCATTGAAGGCCACGTGTCGCTGGATACGCGCTCCGCGAATGTAGTGAAGAATCGCGGCACTTTCGCGCTGCGCGTCCGAGGCGACTCAATGATCGGAGCGCACATTATCGACGGCGACATCGTGATTCTGGAAGACAGTAAACAGGTACACGACGGCGATATCGTTGCAGCATTAATCGACGGCGAAACGTCATTGAAGCGTTACGTGGTCGAGCGCGGCCGGCCATATCTCAAGGCAGAAAACCCGCGGTATCCGGACCTGGTGCCGGCTCGGGAGTTGAAAGTTCAAGGTGTCATGGTGTCACTGATCCGTAAACAAGAACGCCGGAAAAGGCAATGAACCGGCGCGTCATTCCGAGCGGAGTCGAGAAATCCGCAGGACAATACGAAGGTTAGCGCAACGGGATCCTCCGACTCCGCTTCGCCTGCGCTTAGGATAGCGCAGCGTGTTATGTTCATTTGAACATTCCGATTCGACATGCCATGTTGATGTTTCCATGGCTGCTAGCGCCAAGATTATCGATCTGCGGAACCTGCTGGCGGAGCGTTTCCCGCATCCATCGCTCGCCGCGGCGACGCGTTTAATTACCGGGTTACCTTTTCTTGATGAACCGATGGAGGGCGGATTACCGCGGAGCGCAATTACCGAATTGATCAGCCCGCAAAGAAGCGCGGGGAGCGCGTTGCTTATCCACGCCCTCATCCACAGCGCATGTCGCAATAATTATTTCCTGGCGCTGATCGATGGCCGCGATTCGTTTGATCCCTGCGGGTTGGATAATCCCTCGCTGCGACACCTGCTTTGGCTCCGGTGTAGCAAAACATATGAAACGATCAAAGCGGCTGATCTCCTTCTGCGTGACGGCAATTTTCCGCTGGTGATTGTCGATCTGGTGCTGAATGCACCGGAAGAATTACGGAAAATTCCACAGACGAATTGGTATCGCTTGCAACGGCTGGTCGAGATGATTCCCACCGCCTGTCTGGTACTCACCCGATACGAGATGATTGGCAGCGCGCAACTGAAACTGGTCCTTCAAAATTCCTGGAACCTGGAAAGTTTGGAAACACAGGACGCGCTTTCAGGGGTGCGAATCATTGTGAAACGATCGCACGTCAGCGGAGTTGCTGGCAGGGAGATCGCGCTGCGATCCCCGGGCGGCGCAGCGCGGCGGCCCTACCTCTTTGGAGCTCATTAATGTTCGCCACAATTTATTTGCCGAACTTCTATTTGCAGGCTGCCATGCGCCACCAGCCGGAACTGTGCGAAAAACCGGTAGCCTTGATCGAAGAACAAGAAAGGAAACCACTCATCATTCAACTGAACGAGGTCGCAGAAAAAGCCGGCATTCGAAAAGGAATGACGCCCAGTCAGGCTTTGGCGCGATCATTGCGGGTGGTAATCAAAGTTCGTTCACCCGCGCATGAAAAATCGATGCAGGAAATCCTGCTTCACCACGCGTTCACCCTCAGCCCTTTTGTCGAAGACACTGCGCCTGGCGTTTGCACCATTCGATTTACAGATTGCCGCAATTTGAGTGCGAAAATGCGGCGCGTTGTCGAGCAATTGGCCGAATGTAAAATCCGCGCTCAAGCCGCTGTTGCTCCGACCCCAGATACCAGTTTTCTGGCAGCACATCTCGTTAGGCCGGTATCGCAGATCGAGAATGCAAAAGAATTTCTCGCGCCTCTGCCGATAGAAGCTCTCGCCATCCCCGGAATATAGATTGCGAGACCGCTGTTCAACGCTCGTTTTTAGGTTTTCCGATTTTGCCTGTTTGCTTGACGAGCACTGATTTTATCCGGGCATATTCTTTCTGCGCGCCGTTTCTAAAGTCGCGCGGCCCGTACTCGAACAGCACTACGAAGCAAAATGTCAGGAGCATGAACAGTCCGAACCAAAAAATGTTGCGCAGAAGCGCCATCTCGAAAAACTAGTCGCTCGAAATCCTGGATCAACCGCCGTGAAACATCGAGGGCAGTTGCAAGGTATAAAGTGCGAGGATATATCAATCGCTCGCATTAGACGGGTAGGTACCGAAGTGGCCAAACGGGGCAGACTGTAAATCTGCTGGCTTTACGCCTTCGCTGGTTCGAATCCAGCCCTGCCCAAATTTCCCTCTAGTAGCCTCTACGCTGGCCACCTTCACGCCGGCCACCGTATCCGCCGCCGCCGCCACCACCACCGCCGCCGTATCGTCCGCCGCCACCGCCGCCGGGCGGTCTCTGCTCTCGCGGACGCGCCTCGTTTACAGTCATCGGTCGTCCGTCCATAGTGTGGCCGTTAAATTTGGAAATAGCGTTCTGCGCTTCCTCCTCCGCACCCATGGTCACAAATGCGAATCCACGCGATTTGCCAGTGAATCTGTCCTGCATGAGAGTCACTTCCTGCACAGTTCCAGCTTGCGAGAAAAGTTCCTGCAGTTCGTTCTCCGTGGTGTTGAAGGGGAGATTGCCTACGTATAATTTGGTTCCCATTGAGTTTATTCTGGAAAACGCAGCCAGGTAACTGTTTCCGCCTATCGGATTTCAAATCGCCATTGAATAAACTCAACTGACAATCCACCAACCTCCGGGCTTCCGTTTCCCGTTTTGCGGTCACTTGTAAAATGCTTCCTTTAAGAAAGCAATAGAAATCAAGGGTCAATTTTTGTGCTCGAAAATGGCTGAACCAGGCAGGCAACAAAGCGCAAATTCCCCAGCCCGCGTGGCAATTACGGCCGCCGGCGTGGTCAGCCCGCTCGGATTTGGTTTAGCCGAGACCCTAGAGTCGTTGCGCAGTGCGCGGGATTGCGTGACCCCCATGATGCGCTTCTCAGTGGCGCAATGCCGGTGCAAAACCGCTGGTCAAGTCGCTGATGCACGGCTGCTCGCCAACCGCGTCGGATCGCTGCATTCGGCACGGTTGCATCGCGCTTCCCATATGATGATTCAGGCGCTACAACAAGTCGTCACGCTACAGCCTGAATTTGAACCCGAGTTAATGGTGATTGGCACGACCAGCGGCGGCATGTCTTATGGCGAACGCTATTACCGCTCGTTGCAGCGAGCAGGCGATTTGCGGCACGCGCCGACTTGGATCGCCAATTACTCAGCGCAAAAGCCTATCGTCGATGTACAGACGGCGTTTGGAATTTCAGCGCCATGCAAAGTGATTGCAAACGCCTGCGCATCCGGCACGAATGCAATCGGGCACGCATTTGAATGCGTGCGCTCCGGTCGCTACCAACGCGTGTTAGCCGGCGGTTACGACGCACTCGCGGAAATGGTCTTCATTGGCTTTGATTCGCTCCAAGCGTCAACGCCGGAGAAATGTCGGCCGTTTGATCGGCATCGGTCCGGCATGGTGCTTGGTGAAGGCGCTGCGGTTCTGGTTCTGGAAAATCTCGAAAGCGCTCGGGAGCATGGCGCGTCCATTCTCGCCGAAATTACCGGCTATGGGATTTCCACCGACAACTTTCACATCACGCAACCGGAGCCGTCCGGCATCGGAGCGCGACAGGCGATGGAGGGAGCGCTGCAGAGCGCGCGGATCTCCGCAGCCGACGTCGATTACATCAACGCGCATGGAACAGCCACGGCGTTTAACGACGCAGCCGAGGGAAGGGCAATCAGCGCGTTATTTAATGGTGTGCCGGTCAGCTCAACCAAAAGCATGATGGGTCATTCACTCGGAGCCGCCGGCGCCATTGAGGCCGTGATCTGTTTGCTTGCGCTTCAGCACCAGTTTCTTCCAGCGAACATCAATTTCACCATTCCAGATGACGATCTGGATCTCAACATCGTCTCCAACGAGGCGCGAGCAGCCGTCGTGAGCACAGCGGTTTCGAACTCGTTTGGATTCGGCGGGACCAATGCTTCGATTGTAATGCGCAGATTTGAAGGATGAGTCTGGCGATCGTCGGCATGGGGTGGGTGACACCCCTGGGCAGTGGTCTCGATTCAGTTTGGGAGCGGTTACTTCAGGGTGAGGAAGCTTCTGCGACAACGGTTTCCGAAGAGTTCTCAGATCGTGTTTACAAAGCTTTCCGCGTAGCGGAATCAGCGTTGAAAGGTATTTCCCATCCGCGGCTTCGCCGCGCCAGTGCCATTTCGCGATTCGCTGCAGCAGCTGGCTTGCATGCGTTGGAATCTGCAGGGCTAAGACTCGACGCCAAGAGCGCTGAACGCGTTGGCCTGATCTTTGCGATCTCAAACGGAGGCGTCATTTACACGAAGCGTTTTTACCGTGAGATCGTCAACACGGGCGCGCAGGCAGCCAGCCCGCTGCTATTCCCGGAAACCGTTTTCAACGCACCGGCTAGCCATGTGGCAGCCATTCTCGGCCTGACCGGCGCCAATTACACGCTGGTTGGAGATGGAGCGATTGGTCTCACCGCCATAAAAATGGCTGAGGATCTGATGGACAATGAGGGGCTGGACTACTGCCTGGTGGTGGGAGCCGAAGAAATCGATTGGATCTTATGCGATGCTTATCGACGGTGGCGATTGCTTCGTCAGGCGCCTCCCGTTGAGCCATACGGCAATCAAAACCACGGAATGGTTCTAAGCGAAGGCGCCGGTGCGGTTCTTGTTGCACGGAACGGCCTCTTTACCATCGAATCCGCGCATCCGGGCGGATATTTTGCAACGCAGTCCCAAGCCGGGGAAGCCTTGCAGCGCATCGTGCGTGACTTGGCTAAAGTCGAAATCGACGTCGTTATCTCGAGTGCGAATGGAACATTTATCGATCGAGCAGAATCTCGCGTACTTCACAAGCTCACGCCAAATGCCGTCGTTTACACGGCAAAACCGGCCTTGGGCGAGAGCGTTGGCGCGGCAGGACTGTGGCAGCTCATCATCGCGGCACAAGCTCTGAGTTCGGGAGAGATTCCGCCGGTTCTTCACGCCGGCTCGACCGTTCCCTTACGGCTTTCACGCTCGCGCACGCCAATTCCAAGCGCTCGACATGCAATCGTTTTAAGCTGCGGACTTAATCAGGAAGCGGCAGGTTTGCGACTGGCGTTCCGGTGACACGCGGGACAAATGTCGTTGCGCAAGCTACGTAATCAATCCTGCTGGAACGCTGGACGTTAACAGCTCAGGATGGTTCATGGGGCAATGAAATGTTTTTGGCCGAATCCGCTTGCGTGCTGAGATAAATGTTTTTAATTAAGCGTCCATTTTCTCCGCGCCAGTCGATTGGAGGTGGCGCTTAGAATATTCACTATGGCCAAATCAAAGAAAAAGGGTCGTTCTGCGACGAAATCGGCTGTACGAAAGCCGCGGCCAGCTCGCAAGCTTCGCGTCAGGAAAGCGACGCCGAAAAATGCCGCTCGTGAAAAGAAGAGCACGCGCCGTTTGGCCAAGAGAAACCTGCAAAGCACCGAATCACCCGCAGCGGTATTGCTGGGATTGAATCATCGCGAAAAAAAGCTGGATCCGTTCGTCCGCAAACAAAAGCAAAAGCTGTTGCAACTTCGCGACGCAGTGGTGGATTCGATGGCTGGCGTGGCCCAGGGCACGCTTCGTTCGCGCGCCGAAGGGAGCGAAGCCTCGGCTTTTGGAATGCACCAGGCCGACGCCGGATCGGACGCATACGATCGCGATTTCGCGCTAAGTCTGCTGTCGCAGGAGCAGGATGCACTTTACGAGATCGATGAGGCACTCAAACGGATCGAGGTCGGAACGTACGGGAAATGCGAAATGTCCGGTAAGCCAATTCCTCGCGCGCGTCTCGAAGCGATCCCGTTTGCCCGATTTACCGTGGAGTGTCAGTCGCAGTTGGAAAAGCAGAGCAGAGCCTCCCGGGTTCGTCCGTCAGTCACTTCCTTGTTTGGTTTGATCGAAGAGGAGGGCGCTGAGTCTGAAGAGGAGGAGGCTTCTCCATCGGAAGTAAAGGAGTGACCGAGTATCATGGCACAGGAGATTGTCACCCTTGAATGCACGGAAGCAAAAGCGCTTGGGAAGCCGCCTTCGCGTTACATGACGACCCGTAACAAAAAAAGCCCCCGCACACCAAATCGGTTGGAAAAGAAAAAATATAATCCGTTTTTGCGGCGGCGCACGTTGCACCGCGAGGCCAAGTAATCAACGATGCAACCCAAGACTCCAAAACGCCGTTCCGCATTTCGCCGCGCGAATCGACCTATGCCGCGCCGCCGGATCGACATCGCCATGGAAGCGATCGATTACAAGAATCCTGATCTTCTGAAGAAATTCGTCACTGAAAGTGGCAAAATTCTTCCTCGTCGCATTACCGGCATGCCGGCATACATGCACCGGAAAATCACCCGCGAGATCAAGCGCAGTCGTTCCGTGCTGTTGATGAAATAGCGTGCTTATTGTCCCATGTGCACGGGACCAAATCGGACGCGACCTTACGCCTTTGGCTTAAGCTCGCCTTCTTCGATCAAGTTCCAGAACTCACGCGTTTCACCCAGTTGCGCGTCCTCCGAAACAGGCAGTTTGCTGCGGAAAAGAAAGTCCCGAAGTGTGTTTTTGTGCAAGACACGATGGACTTTGATGCCTTCGTCGGTTTTGGCGAAATAGATCCGGTAATTCTTCGCGCGATAACGGTAAAGTTTTTTCCCTTCGCGTTGGATTACGCCGAAGCGCTCGGAATCGAGCTGGTCCAGGTCTTCGGGTAAAATTTGAAACTCGGCCAGCAACTCAAGCTGCAATCGTTTCGGCAATGCCGAAATCTCAGCCGCGCTTAGCTCGTTGAAAATGATTTGGAACATGGCTGAAGAACTGTTGTCGCTTGTGTCCTTTCCGTCCCTCTCGAGCAGGGAGCTCAGCGACTACAAGGACTAAACATAAACTCGCCGCACGCGCGCGCCAATTCGCGTTATGATTTCCCACGAGATCGTCCCGGCTCTCTCCCCCAATTCAGCGCAGGAAATTTCTTCGCTTCCATCGCGCCCCATGAGAACGACATCGTCGCCTATCTGCACATCATCGAGCCCGCTCGCGTCAATCACGATCAAGTCCATTGTCACGCGGCCGACAAGAGGGCAACGCCTCCCATGGACCAACACAGCGGCGCCGCGATTGGAAAGATGCCATGGATATCCATCGGCGTAGCCGGCTGACAAGGTTGCTACTCGCATCTTTCGTGGCGCGATAAACGTGCGACCATAACTGATCGAGCTCCCTTTCGGCACGTCGCGGACCAGACAGATTCGTGTTTTCCACGTCATCGCTGGCTTAAGCAACTCCCGAAATTCGGGCAGCGGCGAAATGCCGTAAAGCATGATGCCAGCGCGCACGATCTCGAAGGTCGGCGGATTGAAAGCGAGCGTGCCGGCGCTTTGCAACATGTGCGCCTTGTAACTTCCCGGAACTTCTGCGCGGATTTGCTCAACAATTCTCTGAAATCGGACGACCTGGTCGCGCGTGTAATCTGCATCTTCATTCGATACCGGCATATGGGTCGATATGCTGTGAATCTCAATATTCGGCAGTGCCGTTGCGCGTTTGAAAACCTCGAGCGCTTCATTCTGCACGACGCCCATTCGCCCCATGCCGGTATCGATCTTAAAATTCACCGCCACGGGCTGGAGTCGATCGAACGCCTGGGCTTCTTCCAAACTCGAGATGGTCGGGATAAAACCGCGCCCGGCGATTACCGGTCTCTCCTCTGGAGTTGCCGGGCCCAGAATGACAATGGGATGCGGCAGCGAATCACGCAGCATCAGAGCTTCTTCAAGGTTGGCGACGCCGAACAAGTGTGCGTCATCGGCCAGCGCTTGGGCAACACCGAGCAATCCGTGGCCGTACGCATTTGCTTTCACCACCGCTAGCATCTCAGAGGACCCGATTCGTTCCCGCACGAGCCTTGCGTTGTGTCGCAACGCGGCGCGATCAATTTCAGCCCAGCAACGGTAACTTTCCTTCATTTCGGTATCGTGATGTGCGGTTCCCGCAAATAGATTGGTTCCAGCGGCGGCACAAAAAAGCTGTGTCGCGGCTCCTCCGCAAGTCTGGCCAGCACGCGGGCCGATGGAAAACGAATCACGACGCGGTCAAATTGCGGGAGCAGCTCCGAACTAAAAACCGGCATGGCGGGATGGAAGGATTCCAGTTTCGCCTTCAAGTCGGCCGCGGAAAACAATGTCGGCTCTTCAACCAATTCATTCCGAAGTGCGCGTGCGAAGAAAAAAGATTTCCTGCGTGCATCCCCAACAATGCAGTATTCCTGCGCATCGGTTTCAATTGCGCAGATCGACGGCAATCCGATCAGGCGCGCATCACAGGAAAGTTGCATCCCGATCGCAGCCGAGATCGCAATGCGTGTTCCAGCATACGAGCCGGGGCCAAGGCCGACAATGATCGTCTCCGGCGCTCCAAATTTTCTTCTCACGAACTGAAAATTCTCAAAAAACGCCGCGGAATTTTTCCGGTCGTTAGGCCATTCGCGCGCGAACTCGATTTCTTTGTCGAGCCATGCCAGGCTGCCCCGCGCTGTAGAAAGTTCAAGGGCGAGAATCTTCATTGCTGTCTTCAAGCAGCGCGATGGCTCGCTGGCACTCCGATTGTATCTTAAACGAAATCCACCGCGCCTGCTCGGGAACCAGCTCCGGAAAGCGATCCGCCCACTCGATCACTGAAAGGCCGTCGTCAAAGAAGTAATCGTCGAGTCCAAGCCGCGCCGCTGCGTCTCGATTTTCCAAGCGAAAGAAATCAAAATGATAAACAGGCAATCGCCCGCCTTGGTACTCGTGCACTATCGTGAACGTGGGGCTGGTTACCGCGGCGCTGCTTCCAAGTCCGGCGACGAGACCTTTAGTGAACAGGGTCTTGCCGCTGCCCAGTTCGCCTTTGAGGGCCAGCACGGAGCCAGCATCCAGATCCTCCGCAAGTTGCCGGCCGATGGCTTCCGTCTCAGCGGGGCTGTTGGAAATGAATGTAGCCACGGGGCAATTTTCGATTTTCGATCTTTGATTCCCGAGTCAGTAAACCAATTCGAGTTAGCAGCGACTTCCGGAATTTTCCTCGCCATTCTCGTTGTAACTGGTCGCTGTCATGCGGCGAAACGGCGAAGAGTAATTCGTAGTCCTCGCCCTCTGAAATAGCATCATTGATGTTTGCGCCGCGGGCGATCGGTAGCTTCTCAAACTTAATACCGAATCCGACGTGGCTGGCGCGCGCCAAACGCGGAAGATCTGAGCCCAATCCGTCACTCAAATCCATCATCGCGTGGACCGAGAAGTTCCTTGTAAGCCAGCGCGATTCCGCAATCCGTGGAATGAACTTCAAATGTTTTTGTTTCAACGCGCCTCCGAGCCGGCCCGTAACGAAAAGGTCGTCACCCGGTTTTCCGCCCCGGCGCGACACAGCGCGGTTTTTTTCAACAAATCCAGCTACACTTACGGAGATGGCGATTGGCCCCGGTGTGTTGCTTGTTTCGCCGCCAACCATGCGGACATCGAAGCGACTCGCAGCCCGACGTAGCCCGCGATACAGCTGTTTCACCCAAGCGGCGTTTGTTTTCTGCGGAATGATGAGCGTGATGAGCGCAAACTGAGGCAGAGCTGAGGTCGCTGCAAAATCGCTCAACGGGCGCATCATCGCTTTCCATCCGACGTCCAGTGCATTCGTTCCCCGCGCAAAATGCACTCCTTCCACAACACAGTCCGTTTTGAGCACGAGATGCTTATTGCTGCATGGAGTATCCAGGACGGCGCAATCGTCGCCCGCGAGCGCGGAGACTTTCCGAGTTTTACCACGCGGAAGCTGAAGCAAGATTTGGTCGAGGAGCCGGTCTTCGCCCAGAGCGCCGACGTTCATTGCGAAAAAAGCTCTGGGAATGCGAGGGCAGTGAGCGTGAGCGAATTGAAAAGCGAATGCATTGTCATCGAGACAAGAATGGAGCCGCTCCATTCATAGGCGATCGCGAAACAGCCGCCTAGAACGAACAGCGGGACAAACGAGGGAAAGTGCGCGTGGGCTGCGGAGAACAATAGCGCACTCAGTATCACCCCGACAAGGCAGCCAAAGTACCTTTTGAGTACGCCGTAGATGAAAAATCGAAAAAGGAATTCCTCGAACACCGGCGCGATTGCCACTGCGAAAACAATGATCATGATTCGTTCATCGATCGTGCGCGATCCACTGAAGAACTCGACAATGCTCTGTTTGCTTGAGCCGCCTCCAAACAACCGTTGATTAATTGCCTCAGATAAGCCGATCAATGGATAAGCAAAAAACAAAAGGATCCCTCCCGTCCCCAAGGCCCTGACGAAACTAATTTTGAAGAATCCGGCCAATTCCCCAACATCAAAGCCGCGGAACTGCAGAAGAGTGACTATGATCAGCACGACGAAAGCGGTGAAAAGGAAATTTGCCAGAAGATTGCGCGCGCTAAACTGAATCGAGGGCTGCGAAACTGCTGAGCTGATCGTCAGCAAGAGAAAAAGGGTCAGCATCCCGGCGAGAACCGCTTCGGGCAATCCAAAGGCACGCGACGGCGCCTCAGCCCCGGAAGCGCTGCGGGTTCGTGAGCTGATCTGGTAAATCAGGGACAAGTACACACCCATACTGGCGATCAGATAAGCAACGGAAAGCAAACCCAAGGCAACTTTCGAGGCGCCTCCGAATGCCGCAAAGAGGCTGACAGGTAGCATGTACGGCTCGCTGTCCGGTACGCTACTCGCAGCGCATCTGAAAATAAAACGGAATTGGCCTTCGGATTGTGCAGTGAGGAGAGCGGACGCTAGAGCGTTGAGGAACATAAGTGAGAATGGGAGCAAGGATTCGATTCACAGCGCTTGGTGATCCGCGACCCTCTAGGGAGTGTAATAACTCGGCAGGAAATACGCGCGCCCAGATTCCAGTTGCGGCACAAGTTGTTTCGGGAGTTGCAGTTCAATCTTCGACTGGGATTCTCCGAATAGACGCAGGAACCGGCCCAGACTAAACGGCGGACCATACTTCACCACTTTCGCGTCCGGCGCGTTCGCCAGTTCTTTTGCTTTGGCAAAAGCATCGTCCAACTCACCAACGCCGTCGATGAGTTTGTTCTCCAATGCTTCTTTGCCCGAGAGTATTCGGCCATCCGCGATCGTATTGCGCAAGAGCTCAGCCGGCAAATTTCGCTCCTTCGCGACGATGCCGAGAAACTTGTCGTACGTTTTCATGATGAAATTCTGCACCAGTTCCCGTTCCTCCGGCGTGATCGGGCGCGCTCCGTTGAGCATGTCCTTGAATTTTCCGCTTTTAAAAACGACAGAGGCAAGTCCGATTTTGTTAAATAGCTGCTCGTAATTGAGCGTTTGAATGATCACGCCAATACTCCCTGTAATGGTCGTTTCATTCGCCATCAGGAATCTGCCGCCGCAGGAGACATAATACCCGCCTGAAGCCGCCAGTGAATCCATGTAGACGATTACCGGTTTCCTTGCGCGCGTCTTAACGACCGCGCTATAGATCTCATCGGAAGCCGTGACTTCTCCTCCGGGCGAATCGATCTCGAGCACCACGGCTTTGACGCGACTGTCATCGCGTGCTTGTTGAAGTGCTGCGCGCAAATCGTCCACCATCGAGTCGCTGACGTTTCCAGGAATCGAGGTGCTGATTAGCCCACGCATGGTGATGACAGCGATTTTGTCCGTACTCGCGCGCGCGCCTTTTTGAAGCAGGATCTCGCGGAAACGCGGGATCGGTTCTGCTTCGCGGATGCGGCCGAGGCGCTGAAAAGCTGCGAGCACCAGCACAAAGTTCGCGAACAGACTGGCGCACAGTGCGACGAACAAAAAGATACTGAGACAACCCAGTCTGCGATCCGGCGTCATACCGGCACGAAACTGCCGGAGAACTGCCGCGCGCACAAGCGCTTTTCCAGAGGCGACAAAATTGGGGCGAAAAATGTAAGTTTTCGGAGGAGAAATCCGATGTAGCCAAGTCCCGAATGCAGCCCGCCGTTGATATGCTCGCTACTTTCGAAGCAGGCAGGCTAGCTCGCCTCCAGGAAATCCGGCGAAGTGTTCGTCTTTCACTTTTTGCTTGTCCAATGCTTTGCCCATCTCTTGTATTTCGTCGGAGTCATCAACGGAATCTATTGCTGAACGCCCACCGAATTGATGCGTTCAAGGCCTGGAGGATCTACGCGCTTGCGGAAAGCTATAAGAGAACTTCGATGCTGTGGCGAGAAAACCTGCCACCAGCCCAAGTAAAGCCAGGGTTACTCAGAGCATTATCCTACCAGCATTAAAAACTCCGGGTTATCACCCAAGTTTTTAATGAATGGTTTGCTTAACGGTCGGCCGTCGTTTGGATCGTAACGGAGGATCTCTTTTGTATTGCGACTGGCAACGTAGAGGAGACCGTCGTCTCCGAATGCCATGCCAGCGGGGCCATTAAGGCCACCGGATTTTGGTCTGATAAAGACACTCGTAGAATTCTGGCGAAGGTCATGCCGCACAATTGAATCGTTCCCGCCGCTTCCCACAAAAAGGTAACGGCCGTCTGGACTGAGCATCAAATGGATTGGCTTATCGACTTGATCGCTTCTTGAAACAAGATCTCGCAAAAAATGACCGGTGCGAGCCTGATAAACCCGTACACAATCGGCTGCACGATCTGCGATGTATAAATCGCCATTTGGTGCAAAAATCGCGGCCCTCACTTCCAAAAGACCGTTCGGCGTAAGTTTTGCTGATGGAACGAAGGTTCCGGGCGGAAGTTCGGTTTTTTGGACATTGAGGTGCTCGGGGAGAGACATCGGTGTTCCCGGTTCGCCCGTTTCGCTGCGGGGACCATGATATCTTGCGACAAGATTTGTGTTTTGACTCGAAACGTAGAGATCACCGTTAGAATCAAAAGCCACGTTGAAGGGATGATCGATTCCGGGATTCAAGTCCGCGTGGCGCTTTACGAACACGCCGGCGAAGTCGTGCTGCCCGTCTTTGTTCAGCGTGCCTGTAAACTTCAGGACCTCGCTATATTCGAAATACGCGTTAACGACATATAGGTCTTTGTCCGGTCCAAACGCGAATCCACGGAGCTCACGAAGCTTTACGCCTTCAGTAAGACTTTTTTTATTTAGAGCCTTTCGTAATTCCTTCCCGTCAGTCGAATAGACGTGAATATTGTTTAGCGTGGTTTTCTCTTCACCGCCGTGAAAACTGACGTACCATTCCTTCGGCATACCTATGATCTTCTAATTGGGCGGGGTGAAATCCGCAATCGCCGCCTTGCACAGAAATCGATCGGCAATAGAATCTTTATTGGAGGAACCCCGGCAAGTGCGATCGGTAGCGCAGTATCGTTTGCAGATGCTGGTGGTTGTCAATAAATGGACCGAACCGTGGCGTCGCCCAACATACCCTTTGATCTTGCTGGTATTTGGTTGGTCGATGGAATCTCTTGTTGGGCGATGTGTCATCTCGAATTGAGCATGAAACGATGAAATCTGATGCCGAACCACTTCCCTTAGGAAATCCGCCAGTGCTGGAACACCCCACGCCTTCTGGGGCAACCGAAGTCGCGCAGCGACTCATTGCGTTCCCGTTTATTCCTCCCGACGTGAAGGTCAAAGAGAAAGAGCCTCTCTCAGGTTCGAAGAACTGGTTTACCGTTCATGACAAAAACAAGATCGATGAGCTCTGCAGCCTCGACTTCTATGTCTCAAATGGGCCAGAAAGTGTGGGCGTTGTCCCCAAACTCCATAATACCTCAGCGGGAGTGGAGATCTATCGGCTCCCTCCCGGGTTAAGTAAAGAAACGTTTGAAAAAACTGAAGGTCCGTACCGTCCGGATAAAACCAAAAAGTACAGTAACAAAAGAGACGGCAAAAAGGTTGCAAAATTCAAGACATACCCCATCGCCCAGTCGGGCCTTGCCTGCTTTAACATGTCCCGCCTTCTCGGTCATCTTGTCGAGGTTCCACCCGCGACTTATCGAACCATGGATGTTCAGGAGTTCGGGAAAGTCGGCAACCAGGCCCGAACCACCGGCCATCCAGAATGTACCGCCGCCTGGGCTAATCTGCGAGCTCTGGCACAATCGGCCAATCCAAAATTAGTTCTACCAGAGGGTAAACTTGTCTATGGGTCTTTGGCCCAGAACGTACGGGGAGAAGAAAGCAGTCCCGAAGACTATTGGACAGTTGGCGCCATTAAAGGACACAGCTTCTACAGGGTGCTGTCCTCCAGGTCGCCAGTGTCAAACACTTTAAACTTAAATGACGCGAAGTCGCTTCAGGACATTGCTCTTGCACAGGACATGACCCGCGGCGTGATATTAGATTCGATCTTCCGGCAGGCTGATCGCCTCGGTAACATCAGCGTTGAGGTGTTCCAGCACTACGTGACGAATGAAGGAAAAGTAAGGTGTGAAGACAAGGTGAGCGACAAGGACAAGGCTGAAGCAGTAAGTCCTATTCTGCCGCTTAAGCGAATCGTGTACAAAGATAACGACGACGGAATGAACTGGGGAAGGGACTCGATCTCTGTCAGTCCGATTCTCGCCGACACTCATCACGTTGACCAAACGATTTACGATCGGTTGCAGTGGCTGTCAGCCTTGATGCAAGATGGCGAACCAGAATCGAACGCGAAGATAAAGGACTATTTTGTGAACGTCGTCCATATCTCAGGCGACAACTACGATCAGATGAGAACTAGCCTGATTAAGCAGGCCGCATCACTCAAAAGCAGAGTCGATTCCAAAGATATTCAGCTGGACCTGGATTTTGAGGGCATCATGAAAAAGGTTTACGCGAAGGAAGTGGAGGCGGCTCAGGCCGAAAAGTCGGCTAATACAACGACCTCGCCTTCTCCGAACAATGTCACTCCAGCTTCCGGTCCGCAAAATTAGCTGCGGCCAACACTGATTACGAAAGCGCCATGAGTTTTGCCGTGGATACGCCACGTGGCCAAGAAACAGTCAAGCACATGGCACCCAATGGGACGGTTGAGCTCGCGATCCGATCCGCGGCTTTTCCAGGACACCCCGAAATTTACGGCCAGAAAGATATCGAAAAAGAAAAGGAGCTGGCCGAGATCGATTTTTACAACGGCAAAACAAAAGAAGGATTAGATATCGTTCTTATCCCCAAAACCTACAGCACCTCACCCGGGATTAATGTTCACGTGGTCGCTTTGCCAGCAGGAACGAGCCATCTCGGTTACGCCCAGGCCCACACAGGAAAGGGCCATTCAGGCGATGACAAGATTATAGCAAAGTATAAGCAGACTATTCCGACCCATTTCACCTACAGCCCTTCAATTCTGGGTTATTACCATTTGTCGCGGTTCCTCGATACAGGGCATGTCGAGCCTGCCATCGTTCGGACAATGGATGTGGCTGCGCACAAGCCGCTGGCTGATTTAGGTAAGGCAAAGGCAATCGGATCGAATAATCGAAAGCAGTGGACGGAGCTAAGAGCGCTCGATGACGCCCACAGTAATTCGGCGCTCTATATCAGCGACGGGAAGCAGCTTTATGGGGCTCTCCAAGCCAACCCCACCGGGGAAGAGAGTTATCCACATCTCAGCGATCTCGCCGGGGCCACTGCTTTCGCAGCTTCGTCCGAATTTGGCAAGGTGACCAACCCAAATGCGCTTAAGCTAGACTACAAGGATGCGAGCGGTAAGCTCAATCAGCCCGCTGTTCAGCAAATCGTCCAAATAAAGGACCTCTCTGACATGGTGCTCATGGACTTCATCATGAGCCAGGCTGATCGATTCAGCGGCAATATGCATTCTCAAAAGATCTATGTATGGCTTGAAAACGGCGCTCTGAACACTAAGGCGAAAAAGAGTGATCCCGCGAAGGCTGCCGAGCAGTTGAAGGAAATTCCTCCCGAAGCCGTTCTAGTTAATCGAGTCATCATGAAAGACAATGATGCCGGCCTGGTGAGCGGCAATTCGGCTAAGAGTTACCATCTGTTGGAAAAAATCAGTCACATGGATCCCAAGACCTATAACCGGCTTCTTGAGCTTCAAAAGGAACTTCAGAAACCAGAAGTTGCTCAGTGGTATCAAACCGAACTTCTTTTTACATTAGCTAACTTTAACACCGTGAAGGACAATGTGGACCAGGCGGTTAGCATCCTGAGTTCACGCAAGGCCAAAGACCTTTTTTTGGACGCCAGCTTAAGCGCGGCTCTTGGAGCAGAAGAGGGGAAGGAATAGGAGCACCATTCGAATTTAGCTCGTGAGTTGTTTTGGATGACTCGGGCTACGTCTACTATCCTACGCGTACATAGCCGTCGGAAGCCAGCGGGGACCGTAGGGATGATCGTGCTTATCGGGAAGCTTCTGCATCCAACCGCACCCGGGATGGCTAGTTTTTTCCGATGTTTTTTTCACTCAGCTGCGTCGGTTTAGATCCAAAGATTGTGGCAGGGCTTCGAAAGTGAGCCGGATTTAAATAAAGGCAGCATTGACGGCGACGCTCGATTAGGCCGCATTGACGGGCAACCGAATAAACTTTCTCACGGAGCTGTAGTTGCGGCCGCGCTCAGCGACCTCGTAGCCGTCGCGTCCGCCGCCTGGATTGGTGTTGCCTTCGATCGCATAGAAGTCGTGCTGAGAGTCTCCGTTGCGAGACACGATACCGGTATGGGAGAACTCATAGACTACGATATCCCCAGGCTTGGGCTTGATATCCTTGGGCTTAACCGGGGGATTGAAGACGGGATAGTGATTGTCGTTGCCCCACCAAATCAGACCAAAAGCGGCCGCAGTCCGGGGCACGTGTGTAATATCGATTCCGCCTTCATCTGCGAATTGCTGCACGCACCAGTCCACAAACGCTGCACACCAAGGCCAGCCTTGGCCGCTCAACCCCGTGGACTGTTGGTACTTCTCGATCGAGGAGCCTTTGTTCTGATGTTTCTCGTCCTCCTGGGTGCCAATCTCGGCTCGGGCGATCTTAACTATGTCATTAATGTCAGCCATATTGATGTTTCGTTGTGATTTCTTGTTGTGTATTCGCCTGCTACGTAGCCTAGTCGCGACTTAGAGCTTAGACCATATAGTCGTAAGCCCCGAAAGTCACGTCGAAGTTGCTTCTGATACTGGTCGGGGACGGTCTTCGTGATTATAAAGGTAGGCTGAAGTGTGCGTACGTCCCGCTTGGGTACTTTGCGAAAATACTGTTAGATTCTAGCGCAATCTATGAAAGGGAAAAAGCCCTTTATCTGCAAAACAATCGCACTGGGAAAGCCGTCCCGACTTGGAAAGAAGCCTTGAATTTCGATTTAAAAGTTGTGTAAAAGAAGGCCCAGCCCAATTACGCGTGAGCGAGCGATTAGGAACGTGCGAGCGACTAGGTATCGTCATGTCCAGGAGAAGCAGCGGGTTCTTCCGGCGTGATAGGACCAGGTTGGGATGCTGGTGTCACTTCATTCCTCGTTTGGGACTTATCGCCACGTGACTCTTCGCCCGTCTCTTCTTCCGCCCTTAGCTGTGCGAGCGCGTTTTCCATCCGCTGGACCCAGCCGCTTAGCTCCGTCTCAAGGACTTTCTCAGTGACTTCGACGAGCTGGTCTATGTTCTTCGGGTTCCGTTTGGAGGCAGGCGAGAGTTTGGTCCACCAGTCGCGCACGTTCGCAAGGTCGGCAGCGGACTGGTTGTAACGCACAAGCGTTTCGTCGAGCTGGCGCGAGGCAATCGAAGTCGTCAGTGCAGTCGCGAGTGCGGTAGTTAAAGCAACCCAAAGCTCCGCGCCGACGGCGGCTAGCAGCGTGCCCACGCCGCCCGCGACGAGAATCGCAACTTGCATCTGCTTAATCTGTGTTTCGAGCTTCGGCGTTTTGTTTGAGTAATAATTGAGCTGGTCTTCGAGGCGTAGCTCGATGTAGCGCTCGGGCGTGAGGAAGGTGAAGCCGTCATCATTCTTTTGGGCGACTTCCTTCGGCGGCAGCGGCCCATTGTAGGGCTTGAGCGCGCCGTGATTGACTTCTGTCTGCATCAAACGCCGGCTCACTGGTTCCAGTCGCTCGTTAAACACATCGTCGCGTGAATTGGTGGTGAGACGGTCTTTACCATAATCACCGGTGCGGGAGCGATAACGGTAAATCTCGCGCTTAATCGCTTCAGCGCTGCCGCGCAAAAGGACCCATTTATTGGCAGGGCGGAATTTGTTGTAATAGGCGAGTAGTATCGCAGTAACGATCGGAATAACTATGATCGGATAACGTAGCCACCCCAGCCATTCCAATGCGTTCTCAAGCCCTTGATAAGGCTTCGTTTTTTCAACAGCCTCAGGCTGAACCGTGAGCGCCTTCGTCGTTTCAGCAAGCTGAGAGTGCTCCCTGAGCAGTTTCACTTGCTGACGCCTAACAAGCTCCATTCCTTGCTTTTCGAACACAGCAAGGAATACGGCGATCAATCCAAGCACAAGAATCCAGAACTGAATGTTCTTGAACGCGTTCTGCAGCCGGCCTCCGTTTGCATCGTAAGTCGCAAACCGCTGCCAGGCATCGTTCAGCAATTTAATATTCGGGGACTGCGAGAAGAGCATCCGCTCAAAATCCTCCAGCGCCCCGCTGATGGGAAAAACGCGCAAATCGCCTTCCTCGACGATCTCAGCGAGCACCGGATCTTCAATCTGCGACACCTCCTTTTTCAATTCCGCGACTTCATCAGCGAGCCGGCCGCTGCCTTCAATCACTATGACCGGCCAGTTCCGGCGGACACTTTGCAGCAGCTCATCCTTTGCAATGGCACCGCCATTGACCAAAATCGCGAGCACCGGAACATTGAATGCAGCGGCAAGCTCGAAAAGCGTTTCCGTCTCGCTGCCCCATTCGTTGCCATCTACGAGCACGAAATGCGAATGATTCGGGTCCAGCGGCGCGCTGTCATTGCCAGCGACCGGGGAACTGCCCGGGTAAGTCACTTTCCCCGCTGGAGCGACACCGAGCAGACTGCTCTTGCGTCCACGATCTGCAATGCTCTGCCCCATAATCTGCATAACGCCTGCCTGAGTCCCGCCATCGATGATGAGTGCTTCGGCATCCGCAGCCGCGCGAGCAATGCCGCGGCTGAACAATTGAGTCAGCCGGGAAGTCAGCTTTTCGTCCAGCTTATCCGCTCCTCCGATGAGTAGAATCAGGTTTTTCGGCGGCGAAATCCCGAGTGATTCAATAAGGTTTGTGATCGGTAAGCCAGGCGACGCCGCAGCGAGTTTTGCGCGATTGTTATTTGGAAAAACAATTTCCTGAGACATGTGCGCGTGGAGTCGGTCTTGGGGACGGCTCGGTGAGATTGAATCAGGTGATCGCGCCGCTAGCAAAGCAAATGTGTTGTGCCAGAACGGGCGAAAGCATTCTTCCATTGGTCTCGCAAGGCGGGAATTGTCAGATGCGACCTGCACATTGTCCGCCAACGAATCGCGCTAAGGTTTCACAACCGCCCTTTGTAGATGATTGGGTGACAGTTCAGATGAAAGCGGCTGTCCAGCACAGCCTTCCACAAGCGCGTTGAGGTCTTCGCTTTCACCGTGGTCGGTGCCTTCGTAGAAATAATGGAAATTAATTTCCGGCACGTCACGCGGGTCCCTTGAGCGCAGTGTAACCGTCCCAGCGCGATTTTTTGTGTGCGCTTTCATTACGAGCCATGTCAGGATGTTGTGTTTCGCAGCAAGATTGGGGTTAGCTCTATCTTGAGAGTAACCTTTGTAGTAACCATTGAAGAACCCTGGCACCGCAAAGATGAACAGGTCCGGCGCCGGCAGGTTGGGGCTCGATTTCTTCAGAATCCCAACGATGACTGCGTTGCTGGTGTAAAGACCAGTTCTGTGTTCGCGCCACTCCTTTAGCGCCACATCCGGCTCCTGCCCTGGCGCCGGCTCACCCATCGCAAGGTTCTCCAGAAGCACGAAATCCTTCTTGACCTCCGAAACGACAGCTACCTCGTAGCGGTCCTGCAGATTCGTACCCACGCCGGGCAAATCTACCCGCACCTTGATTTGCAAGTTTTCTAACTCCGTTTTCGGACCAATACCGGAAAGCTTGAGTAGCTGGGGCGTGTTGTATGCGCCTCCGCAAAGGATTACTTCACCCTTACAATAAACTTCCCCCGAAACGCCAGCCGCAGAGTCAGGATGGGGATGCGCTTTGTAAAGATGTCTGCCTTGCAGGAATCGCACACCGATTGCAGCTGGTTCTCCCGCTTCACCGTGTTCCCGATCGAACAGGATTTCAGTAACCAGTGCTTCCGTCCAAATCGTGAGACGGTCCGGGTGCTCCCTTTGCACCTCGATCAGATAATCTCGCGGACTGTTGCGCCGACCCTCGAGAACCGCGATGGGAACGAGCATCACTCCCTCAGGGCGTCGCCTCATTGTGTCCCAGTCATTTGGATCAAATCGCGCCATCACCTTGTCTCCGAAGAGATCCATCAAGAACGATTGGACTGTAGCAATGGCAGCCACGCCTTGGTCAATAAGCGTCGTAAGGAGAGCGGAAAGAATTTCCCCGACCAACTGGTCGTCCTTCATGCCTAGCTTTGGATCGGCCACAGTGGTATGTAGCCAGCCGTCGAAACCGTGCCGGCCGGGGTTGGCTGCGCCCCCAATTCCGAAAATGCCTCTAATTCTTTCCCATATCTTCTGCAGGAAAGAATCATGGTTTCGGTCGGGCCGCGGCATGTAGTCACAATGCTCGAGGCGCTCGAAATAGGTGCGCATTCGCTCGCCGGTCCAGGAATGATCGTTTGTGACTTTTGCAATCTCATCCCAATCAACGCTTGGTCCGCACATCGTGATCATCGCGTTGTGAACCGTGCAGCCGCCTACTGTCGCTGCCCGAGGATAAAAAATTCCGTTCCTTTCACTGTCCCATTTGGAGTCCGGTTGCTGTGGGTTGGCGTAATGTCTAACGAAGAACTCCCAACTGAGATCAGGATGTTCGCTGGCGTGCGGATGGAACGCCGGAACCTGTGCGACCTCAGGCGAATCCCAGCCGCCTGCTTCCAAGACAAGCACGCGAAAACCGTTCTTGGCCAGGTTGGCGGCAAGCGGTCCGCCGCCTGCGCCGGAGCCGACGATGATGAAGTCGTGCTCTGCTGATTGTTGTTTCGGATGGGAGAGCGGTGTTTCTCAATTGAACGAGGACACGCCGCAGCGCACCGGAGCCGTGTGCTAAAAGGTTTTAAGCAGATCGATTAAATCGTCCAGCTCCTGTTTGCTCAAGTCTTTGGCGAAATAGTGGCCGCGATCCAACACCAAATCAGGCGAGGTACTCATTCCAAGAAGTTTCTCTACCTGCTTACGTTCGGCATCCGTGCCTGGCTTTCTCAAATTCTTCATTCCGTAAGTTAGCGTCGCTAGATTCGCGGGTTTCTTGGCCTGCTCGGGATCAAGGTTTGCGAGCAAATCTACAGGCGTGCCTGCTGGGGTCGGCGCGACGTTGAGGTCACCGAACCAACCGCGGAGAAACGCGGCAAACAATCCAAAAAGCACAGCCAACACAAGTGCAAGGTATCCGAGTGCACGTCTCTGGCTGCCCAGCAAAATGAGAATGCCGATCAGCAGCAACACTCCGAAGCAGATCCACGGATAATTCACAAGCCACCTGATCCATTCAGGGCTCACGCCGGCGACAAATTGCTGAATATAACAAGCCGGGATGTGCAAATGTGTTTCAACTGGCGTCCGCCAAATCAGACCATGGTCCTGCTTGAGACGTTCGATGGTCGCATGATTGAGTGGTGACCCCAAATCTGTGGAAGGTCCGCTCTCCCAGAGATAACGGTTTGCTTCTGCCTGCTCATCCGTTTTGCCCGGAGTAAGCAGCCGATAGATTCCATCATTGAAGGCTTCCAAGCGTCCCTTCACCGACGGGTCGTTGTTAAACAAGCCGCAAGTGTTGTTATGAAGGAAGGGCGCCGTCGCCCATATCCCTACCAGAGGCGGCGGCCGATAATAGCCGCGACCGTTCCCTGGCATTTGCCATTCAACATTCTGCTGCGCAAAGGGATTCCAGCAGATTATCTTGCCGACGGCAGGCAGGTCTTTGTACGTTTCCGAGGAATAATCCTCCCACATGCGCCCTGGAATTGCATTGCTGCCTAACGAGCGCGCAGCATTCGTTTTGATTACAGTCACAGGAATGCGGAGGTCTGTAGAAAGAAAGTTGTTTTCCCAAAAATCGGGCTTTTCGACCTCGGCCAGCGCCCATTGCCGGTATGCAGGATCACCGAGATAATCAACCAATCTATTCGGATCCACTTTTTCTGGCCCTCTCGGCGCACCGTTCATCCCGTTGGGCTGTTTACTCGAATGGCAGATGATGCAGCGTTCGGCAAAGACCTTGCGCCCGGCCGCCAGTTGCGGGTCCCACGGCACGCCTTCGCCTTTCAATTGACCGAGTTGCTTGCCTCCAGGGGCATCTTTCAGGCGCATCGGCCCGGTCGATTTCAGAAAAAATTTTGCGAGATAATCGACGTTGCGCTTGTTGACCTGCCAATAGACTGAGTTCTTTTCGACGTCGGAAACTTTGAATGGTTGCTGGTTTCGGAAACCGATAAAAAGGTTGTGAAGAGTGATCCAACGCTCTGAGAACATGCCGATGTTCAGATATACGCGCGCCAGCGCGCCCCACGCGCCAATGGAATCCGCGCCTTCGAGCAGGATGCGGGGCACCGGACGCGGATTTGCGTACGCGTCTGGAAGACCATAAAGCAACACCGGCAGCGTCGCCGGCACGGCCGAAACTTTTTCGAACTCGTTGTGGCCGTAACGCGACGAATAATCCTTCGCGTAATCGGGACTGCGATGGGCCAGCATGCCCGAACGATCCAGCCGTGCGCCAAAATCCCACAGCGCATTCATTGTGCTTGTGTTGTTGATCTGATCCGTCGCGATCAACGATGTGTCGATGGTTCCAGGAGGCTGGCTGTCGAGAAGATGATAGACGAAATTGTCTTCCTTCAGAAGATTTCCGAACACCGCGCGCATGCGAAAATATTGCGCGCCGATCGTTGTCGAAAGATTTCCCCATTTCGGCGCTTCGGGATCATGCGGCGGATTTAATGGATGCGGCGCGACATGACAGAAAACGCATGACATCCCCACCCGATACGGACGAACCAAATTGGGATCATTGTAATATGCTTCATCCCTTCGGTACTTGACTGCATCCCAATGCTTCCGCGCCTTTTCGTCAAACTTCGGATTCGGGAAGAGACGCAATCCAACAATGCCTGAAGAACGCCCGTACACTTTCGGGTCCGGTTGACGAACTATTGTGTGTTCTGGTTGCCGAATGTACAAGCCGAACTCGTCGGGTTTGTCAGGCGCCTTGGTGCCGGGTTCGATAACGAGCCCGGCAGGCCCCCATCGCTTACCGCCCAGTTTATCATCCGGCGCGAAATCGCACAGTTTCAGCACATCCATGAATCCATAGCTGTGCCCAGCAAGGTAATCCCAAAAGACTTCATTGCCGGCGCACCACAATACCCAAGTGTTGCGTCCCCTGACTTCATCTGGCGTTAAGTTCAGCGGTTTTAATACGCTGTTACCATTAGCGTCCACTGTGCCGTCCGGGCGCATATCCATGCCCCGGAAATAATCGCGATCGTCCGCAGGAAAATCGCCGGGCGTTTTGCCTTCGGCTGTCGCTTCATCCACAATTTCGTGTTTCCCGCAGCTGGCAAGAACCAAAAGCCCGCACACAACTACCCAAGTGCCGACTCGAGCGAGACGGAGAAAATCGGTCCTGAATCGCGGCGACGCCTTCAACGAAGCACCATTGATATTCCCCTTGCGACTCGTGAGGCAAGACAATTCTGGAAGACGAGGCTAGCTCGCTGACTTCCTGGGTTTATACGACGAATTCCAGTTCGACCGGGGCGTTGATGTAACCTTTTCCGTGTGCGTCACTCAGAAATCTGCCGATAGCCGCGCGTCCGATCTGACCGTAGTCCCGAGTAAATTCATTGACGTACATGCCAATGAACTTACTGGCGAGCTGCGCGTTCATGTCGCGCGCGTAAGCGAATGAATAAGCCACCGCTTCATCCCGATGCGTGAGACCGTAATCGATGCTTTCGCGAATGATCTCGCTAAGATCGCGGCGCACTAGCGGCGGGATATCTTTGCGTACCACGTTTCCACCCAGCGGCAATGGCAACCCGGTTTGCCCTTTCCACCATTCGCCAAGATCGACGATCTTCTCAAAACCGGATCGCGTGTACGTGAGTTGCCCCTCGTGAATGATTAAACCGGCATCGGCGCTGCCGTTCTCTACTGCATCGAAAATTCTATCGAACGGAACGACAATGAACTCGAATTCTCCAAGAAAGAGCTGGAGGGCCAGGAACGCGCTCGTGAGTTTGCCGGGAACGGCAATTGTGCAACCATGCAGTGTCTGGCGAACGCGATCGTCGATCAAAGGAGTTGGGTAGGGCGGGCAGTCCTCTGCACGCTGGGCTGTGGAAGACGGCGCGTGTGGGAGTGCGCTCCTTACCAACCGATCTGCTGCATCTGCGATTCGCCGCTTCCGAATAACGAGTGGTCCGTATCCGTCGCCCATGCTCGCTCCGCACGGTAACAGCGCGTATTTATCCGTGACGTACGCGTAGGCATGGATCGAGATGGCGGAAATGTGCAGCTCGCCGCGGCGCGCCCGTTCATTCAACGTCTGAATGTCTTCCAGCCGGTGTTCGAACTGGTAACCGCGTAGATCGATCTTGTTTTGCGCGATCGCGTAAAACATGAACGCGTCGTCCGGATCTGGCGAGTGGCCAAGGATAAAGGGGTGAGCGATTGACACGCTCAGGCGATCGGAACGCATGGCTTACCGTGCACACATTGAAGCGGCTCGCAATCCACGATGCTCCAGCGGCGGTCTCTAGTCCGCGGTGTTCGGTCAGGAACGATGGGTTCCCAAACTGCCGCTCCTTGAATTAGTTACCGAAGTCAAGTCCGCGCCAAAAAAGAAACAGCCGCCGCGCGGGTTCGCGCGGCGGCTGAATTTTGTATCCCAGAGTCGCTGACTTCTCTAACAGCGCTCCTCGATAACAGTGTTATTGATTGTTCACTACTCGTGGCGCGGGACGAACCATCTCGAGCTGAGCGCTGACTTTCTGGATTTGCTCAGCCTGCTGCTTGAGCGCCGCGGTCAGGGTCTGAATTTGTCCTTGCTGCAAAGCAATCTGTGCCGCTTGTTTCTCGGTCGTGGCCTTCAATTGCTGCATGGCCTGACGGTGTTTGAGCAACTCTTTCGAGCGAGGCTCTTTCGTCGAGTGAGGCGAGCCTGCACCACCACATTCGCCGAGTTGGCCGTCTGCAGTTACGCAGACCGGGTTGCCGCTGACTGCTACACCCGAGATGCCGGCCACAAAGGCGGCACCGATGAAACCGGGATCGCCGATCCTGATGGTGCCGTTTTCGCTGGTGGCTCCGCTACCGGCAGTTGCGCCGATATAAATGTTATCGCTGCCGTCAGTGAGATCGGGCCCGACCTGATCACCGATCATAGTGTTGAAACTGCCACTCACATTGCCGGCCATGGCTGTGTCTCCGATCCCGACGTTTGCAGCGCCATCGGCATTGCTTGACAGCGCGTCAACTCCCATCGCTTGATTGAACAAGCCGGTCGTATTGAGACCAAGCGCATTAGCACCAACGGCATTATTTGAATCGCCATCCATACTTATGCCGTTGGCAACATCGCCGGCGAGGGCCCCAGCGCCTACGGCTGTGTTAAAATTCGCACTGCCGGTTCCGCTCAAATCGCCATTCGCAAGTGCAATATCGCCAACGGCCGTGTTTGCAGCGCCGGTAATATTGGAGAAAAGCGCGGACTCGCCGAATGCGTTGTTGCTGAACCCATCAATGTTGTTAAATAGCGCGAAGGCGCCGAAAGCGTCGTTAAACTCGCCGCTATCGTTAAACACCATGGCGTCCGTTCCAGCGGCCGTGTTGAGTGTGCCGGTGGTATTTAGCAGGAGCGCAACACAGCCCAATGCCGTGTTTGAATCGGCATTATTGAGGGCAAGTGTTCCCGCACCAAGACCGGTATTGAAGCCGCCGGTAGTGTCCGCAAAGGCCGAATACCAGCCAATCCCTGTGTTTCCGGCACCGGTGCTGAGGAGGAGAAGAGCGCTATCTCCTTCCGCTGTGTTGAAGCCGGGATAACCTCCATCTGGCGGAGGGCTGACCGCGTGCATTTGCGGCGCAAGCGCAAAGCACACCAGAATGAGCGGGATGAGAAGGAACCCGCGCCGTAACGGCAGCGAGCGAGCCGGATCTCGTCCGCATGAAACTAACGTCTTAACTTGATTCAATGAATACATGGAATTTGTGTTCTTTCTCTTTCCCGGTCGTGTTTTCGTTGTTCTTCTGTGTGTCACTGGGATCCGCACAGACAAAAAACCTACCGGGCAAAGTCCTTTGTCTATTTTGGAACCTCTCGCTTGATACTGAATTTCCTTTCTGGGTGTCAATACTTTTTTTAACTCTTTTTTGAGGGCGGAGTCGGTTGCTGCTCGGAAGACGGGGGGCCAGCTCCCGCGAGACCGGGCTGGCTGCGGCGGTATGAGACGTTTGTTAGGGTCGCAGGATCTCCGCCCTCCAAAAAAGCACGACAATTGCGGCGCCGATTGCTGTTTGCGTTAGGAACTTCATTCCGCTAGCCTCAGGCCCATGGCACGCTCCGGTTTGGGCAAAGGTCTCGGCGCCTTGATCGGCACGCCTGCGGTCGCCGCGCCTCGAGATGCAGCGGACGGGGGCGAGAGAGTGCACCAAATCGCATTGACGAGCATTGTCCCGAGCGCATTCCAGCCGCGGAAGGATTTTGGGCGCGAAGCGTTGCAAGAACTGATCGAGTCGATTCGGCAGCACGGCGTCATTCAGCCTCTGATCGTTCGTCAGAGTGGCGCCAGATTCGAATTGATCGCCGGGGAGCGCCGGTTTCGTGCGGCGCAGGAAATCGGTCTGACCACGGTGCCCGCCATAATTCGCACGGCTAACGACTTGGAAGTGCTCGAGCTTTCGTTGATCGAAAATTTGCAGCGCGCCGATCTCAACCCAATTGAAGAAGCCCAGGGCTACGCGAGATTAGCCAATGAGTTTCGGATGCGGCAGGAAGATATCGCGCTGAAGGTGGGACGTAGCCGGGCTGCTGTCGCAAATGCGCTGCGGCTTTTGGACCTGCATCCGCAGGTGCAGATCTGGTTAGCTCAGAATTTGATTTCGGTCGGCCACGCGAAAGTGCTGCTGGCGTTGAAAGCATCCGAGGAACAATTGCTGGCTGCCGAGACAGTTTTGCGGCGCAACGCCACGGTGCGTTCCACAGAGCGAATGGTCGCGCGTCTGCTTGGCATGGGGCGCGCGCGACGCAAATCAAGGGGCGCTGTGCCTGACGCTGGTGCTGTGGCAACGGCAGTAGAAGATTTACAAAATCGCCTGCAACAACACCTCGCCACCCGCGTTGCAATTCATCACGGAGTGAAACGCGGGCGAATCGAGATCGAGTATTACGGAAAAGACGATCTACAGCGCATCGTCACTGCTCTGGGGTTGCCGGAGCAGGAGGGTTAGCGGAGTAGAATAACGGCGCAATGTTTGGGTGAATTCACTACTCCAATACTCCAACACTCTACTGCTCTTGCTCGTCTTCTGTTTCGCGTGCGGGGAAAACTCCCGCGCGGCGGAGGCGAAGATCTGGGAGGAATTCTCGGGCGAGAAAGCTCTGGCTCATGTTCAACGGCTCGTCGATTTGGGGCCACACCCGGGGGGCTCTGACGCGATTGAAAAAGCCAGGGATTACATCGAGGAGCAGCTTCGGCACTCCGGTTGGCATGTAACGCGTCAAGCATTCACCGATGATACGCCGCGAGGCAAAATTCACTTTGCGAATTTGATTGCTCGATTTGCCGGCGATGCGAATACGGCGCCCTCGTTCTTGTTGTGCTCTCATTATGACACGAAATTATTTGATGCCATCCGGTTCGTCGGAGCGAATGACGGCGGCTCCAGCACTGGTTTGCTGTTGGAATTGGCCCGCGTGATCGGACGACACCCGAATCTGGCCAGAAACGTTGAGCTGGCATTTTTTGATGGCGAAGAGGCCTATGAAAATTTTTCTGACACGGACGGTCTGTACGGCAGCCGCTACTTTGCGAAGCAACTCCAGAGTGGCGAAGCGAAGCAATTTCGGGGAGGGATATTGTTCGACATGGTCGGTGACCGGTCGCTCGGCATTACCCTTCCGGCAGATTCACCAGCTGCGATGGCGCGCGACGTCTTCGCCGCGGCGGAAGCGCTGAAGGTGCGGAATTATTTCAGCTACCTGGATCGCGACCTGATCGACGATCACGCGCCGCTGAATGCAATAGGCGTTGCGACGATCGACGTGATCGATTTTGACTATCCGTCGTGGCACACCGCGGGTGACACGATGGACAAAATCAGCGCGCAGAGTCTTCGAATTGTCGGTTCCGTGGCATTATACTATCTGTCGGAGTTCGCGCTGAAGTGAGCAGGTGTTGTGTATTCTCACTCTGTCATGTTGAGCGGAGCGAACATCTCTGGTTATGCTCATTGCCGTAATGGATTCCGGAGGTAGCCAGAGATTCTACGCTGCAGTCAGAATGACAAAAGATCGAAACGCCAGTTCAACGATTTAACCAATCACGAGAGCTTCCGAAATTTCGGCATTGCGTGGGAGCATTTTTGTCGGCAGGCTGATTGTGAACTGCCGATCCAATGGAGCGTCCCGCCTCTAAGTCCCAGCACGCAAACGTCGGCGTAGTTGGGCTTGGGATCATCGGTCGCCGAATTGCCGCGCATCTTCGCCGCAAAGGCTTTCCCGTTTACGTCTGGAACCGATCGCCGCGCCCTGTTCCAAATTTTGTCGGCTCGCTGGGAGAACTAGCAGAATTGTGCCAGTACATCCAAATTTTTGTATCTGACGACAACGCTCTCCTGCAAACGGCTGAGCAGTTAAGCGAAAAGCTAACACCGCGTCACGTCGTTCTTGCGCATTGCACCGTCGCTCCTGATTCCATGCGTGCCTCGGCGGAAATTGTGGAACGCCGGGGCGCGCGGTTCGTCGAGGCGACGTTTACCGGCAGCAAAGGCGCCGCTGAAAAAGGTGAACTCGTTTATTATGTCGGCGGAACAGAGGAAGCGCTGCGTGAGGCGCGTCCCATTCTTGAGGCCAGCAGCAAAGAGATCGTTTACATCGGAGCGGTTGGCCAGGCGAGCGCCATCAAGATCGCGACCAATATGGTCACTGCCGCAAGCGTTGAGGCTGCAGCGGAGGCTCTGGCGTTGATCCAGGCGCAAGGTTTGCCGTTGGAGAAATTCGTTGAAGCCATGCGGGCTAACGCGAGTTATTCCGGTACGCTGGCGATGAAACTGCCCAAAATGATCGACCGTGATTTTCAGCCGCATTTTTCTGTCAAACATATGTTGAAAGACGTGGAGATTGCGAGCCACATCGCTTTGTCGCATTATCTCGATCTGCGAGTCACTGCTGCCGCGCGCGATCAGTTGGTCGAGCAAACGCAATGGGGTCACGGCGAGGACGATTACTCTTCCGTTCTGCGCAAATATTTGTATGAGCCCGCGCCGGCATCTTACGAAGGGCCACAGCCGGAGGAGCGGCATGAACAAGCGAGCTCCGATGCCGATGAACCAATTACTCACTCTGCGAAAACGGAGACACAGAATCTTGCACCGCAAGAGGCAAGCATCGTGGGCTCGCGGGAGTCTTTGCTCAATCTCAGCGGAGCAGTCAGCGCGGGGGTTGCTGCTACACCGCCACTGCGCCGCGGATTGCTCAAACAATTGCTTAGCCGTTTTTCGTGGGGACAAGAATGACACAGCAGTCGGAGAGGGGACAAGGCGGCTTTTTCGATTTCTCCGCGCGCGCAAAGTTTCGCGTGACCGGCGCGGACCGCTTCCGGTTCCTTAACGGACAAATCACAAACGATTTGCGCAAGGCCAGCGAAACGAATGCCGTGGAAGCATGTATGCTCAATGCGAAGGGAAAACTCAACGCGCATGCTTTTCTTAACGCGCTCGGCGAAAGCTTTCTGGTCGATGCCGAACCGGATCTTCGCGACGCGCTCCATGCGCGCCTGGAACGTTACGTGATCGCCGACGATGTTCAGATTGAGGACGTCACCGACGAGTTCTCGCTGTTTCACGCTTTGACAGACAAGGCGCCACCAATCGAGCACAACCGAATTGTTTCCGTGCGGCGTTTTGCGGGACCCGGTTGGGACATATGGAGCGAACCGGCGCAGCGCGATGCTGTGCGCCGACAATTGTCCTCAATATTTGTCTTTATCGATTCTGATGCCGAGGAGATGATGCGAATCGAACAGGGACTGCCGCGCTGGCGGCGGGAACTCACCGAAGAAATTATTCCGATCGAAGCCAATCTTGAGCGGCGCACGATCGATTACGAAAAGGGTTGCTACATTGGCCAGGAAGTAATTTCGCGAATGAAGATGTCGGGCCAAACAAACAAACGGTTGTGCGGATTGATTTCGCTGGAGGACACGCCGCTTCAGCAGGGCATGAAACTCGTCGCGCCGTTGACGCCAGGAAAAGAAGCAGGATGGATCACAAGTGCGACTCGTAGCGAGCGGCTCGGAAAACAAATCGCACTCTGTTACGCGAAGCGCGGCTTCAATGACGTCGGCACCAGATTGGATGTACTCGCGCCGCATGCGTCCAACGCAATTCCAGTCGAAGTGGTTCCGCTTCCATTTCTCTGAGGAATTTCGTCGCTTGCGCGCGGAATTCTTCTGGCGATAAACGACGGGCGACCAGCACTAAAAGTAGAAAAAGAAATTTTGTTTTGCCCTCTGCCCGTGCATTCATAGAATCCTCGTTGCTCTCCGGAGAAACAATTAACCTTAACCATTTGCAGCGTCTGAACGAAGCACACCCTGAGCGTAGTTTTCATCGATCAGTAGTTCGCCGCGAGACAAATCTGTCGTGGCGAACTTGGCGCCTGTGCTGCATCGAGGCGGAGGCCGTCTAGTAATATGGCCAATTTCTTTCCGCGCTGGACGAATTGGATACCGATCAAGATGGTCGTCTGCGCGATTGTGGCTGTCGGCGGCTTGACCGCTGCCACGTGGTATTATGCCACGCCGAAATATACCAAAGTCGGTTACCAACCAACCCAGCCGGTGCCGTTTCCGCACGATATTCACGTGACACAACTCGGTATGGATTGTCGCTACTGTCACAGCTTCGTAGAAGTCGCCGCGCAATCCAATGTGCCGAACACGCAGACGTGCATGAACTGCCACACGCAAGTGGCAAAGGACAATCCAAAGCTTCAACCGGTGCAGGATAGCTGGAAGAGCGGCCAGCCTGTCGAATGGGTGTGGCTCTATCGCACGGTCGATTACGTTTATTACAATCACGCGGCGCACGTGAACCGCGGCATCAGCTGCTTCAGCTGCCACGGTCCGGTGAATCACATGTCTACGGTTTACATCGCCAAGCCACACAGCATGGCGTGGTGTCTGGATTGCCACCGCCACCCCGAAAATTATCTGCGGCCGGAAGATCAGGTTTTCAATCTCGATTGGAAACCGGACGATGTTAAGCCGGCGGAGTTTGTCTCTAAATATGGCCGGACAGACGATGCGCATGAGGATCTCTCGAAAAAGAAAAAGCTCACACAATGCGAGATCGGCCAAACATTGAAAGAGCGCTGGAAAATCAGTCCGCCGACAAATTGCCAGGGGTGCCATCGATGAGAAAAGCGATTACAAAGCCGGCGCATAATTGGAAATCAGGCTGCCAGCCTGTCCTCCGGAGTTACCGATGAAACGCGTTTTCCATCATCCGCCTGAGCCGTCCAGCGGCACAAAATATTGGCGCAGCCTCGGCGAGTTAAGCGATACGCCGGAATTTCGTCAGTGGTTGGAACGTGAATTTCCTCCCGGCGCTGCGGAACTGAACGACGATGAATGGTCGCGACGCGATTTCATGAAACTGATGGGTGCATCCATGGCGCTGGCGGGAGTTGGCCTAACGAGTTGCCGTCGTCCGGAATTGCATCTGGTTCCCTTTACGAAAAATGTCGAATGGACGATTCCCGGCAAATTTCTTTACTACGCGACCGCGATGCCGCGGCGCGGCGGCGGCATCCCGCTGATCGCCGCGACCGTCGATGGCCGGCCGATAAAGCTCGAGGGCAATCCGCTGCATCCGGCAAGCGGCGGCACCACGGACACGTTTGTCCAGGCGTCAATTCTCGATCTTTACGATCCGACCCGCTCGAAACGTTTCGTCCAGAAAGGGAAAGCGAGCACGCAGGAGGAATTTGAAAAGTTTCTCGGAGAATTTGGTAAGATGATGCTGAATGACCAGGGCGATGGTCTTGCGTTTCTGGTCGAGGAAACAAATTCGCCAACGCGAGAGCGCCTTCGCACAGAATTGGAGAACAAATTCCCGAGGATGCGGTGGTGCATTTACGAGCCGCGCCTTGGTAGGGAAGCAAACGTGGCGATGCAATCAGCGTTCGGCCCGAACGCACGGGTGTTGCCGAAATTGGATCGCGCCGACGTGATTCTCGCGTTGGACAGCGATTTTCTCGATTGCGGCCAGGGCGACCTTGAAACGGTACGTGCGTTCACGTCGCGCCGGCGCGTAAGCGCACCCAAGGACAGCATGAATCGGCTGTATGTGGTCGAACATCGGTTCACGCTCACCGGCGCGATGGCTGATCATCGATTGCGCTGCCCGGCCAGTCAGATTCCCGCATTCGCGCATGCGCTTGCGACGAAAATTCTCGCGGGAACTAATGATGCCAGTCTTGCCTCTTTGGTTGGAACTTCCCAGGGTGCATCAAGCACTTTCGATGAGGAATGGATCGACGGCGTTGCCAGCGATCTGATGTCAAAACCGGGAGCGAGCTTGGTGCTCGCCGGCCCGACGCAACCGGTCGCTGTGCAGATGCTTGTTTATGCGATCAACGCTGCACTGAAAAATGTCGGCCAAACGCTCATCGTGCGTCAGGTTCCGCGAAATGCGAAAACAATCGACATCGCTCAACTCGCAACGGACATAAACGAAGGTCGCGTCAAACAGTTGTTCATTTTCGGCGGTGACCCGGTCTACAACGCGCCACGCGGGTTGGTAGAAGATCCGCAAACAAAACTGCCGCTCGATTGGGCAAATTTGCAAAAGAAAGTTCCGAACATTGTCCGACTCGGTTATCACGAGGACGCCACATCGGAGTTGAGCCAGTGGCATGTCCCGCTTGCGCATTATCTGGAATCGTGGGGCGACACGCTCACAGCAGATGGCGGTTATTTATCGATTCAACCGATGATCGTGCCGCTATTCGGCGGCCTCAGTGAAATTGAGCTGATGAACATGCTACTGGGCGGCCCGAAACCGCAGGGCCCAGAGCTGGTACAGGAAACTTTTCGCCTAACGAATGCGCCGGGCGATTTTCAAACTGCGTGGTCGCGCTTTCTACACGACGGTTTTGCTGCGCACATTCAAAGCAGTGATCAGCCTGCCGCATTCAATCCCGGCGCAGTCGCGACTCTGCCGCCCGATTCCTCATCGCTGCCGCCGTCTCCTACACCGGAATCGCCGGAGATTGTGTTGACCGGCAGTTACTCCATGGATGATGGGCGCTACGCCAGCAACGGCTGGCTCCAGGAATTGCCCGACCCGATCACGAAACTGAGCTGGGACAACGGCGCGTCAATCAGCCCTGCTTATGCGAAACAGCTTGGAGTTGAGACAGGCGATTTGCTGCGCATTGCGATTAATGAAAAGAGCGCCGGTGGCCAGCAGATCAAACGCGAGCTGGTCATCGCTGCGGTGGTGTCACCGGGTCATGCCGACAATTCCGTTACGGTTACGCTGGGGTGGGCGCGCAAAATGCCGCAGTTTGTCGAGCTTCCGTATGCCGGTGCCGAACTGAAGGAAAGACCGGGTCTTACAGAGCAGGCCGGTTTTAACGGCTATTTCTTGCGAACAGCAGCCAATCCACAGGTCGCTGTTGCCGGGGCGAAAGGCATCGAAAGCGTGCAGGTGACCAAAGTCGGCCGCAGTTACCCTTTCTCGATCACACAGGAACACTTCAGCATTGAAGGCCGCGGGCTTGTTCGTGAAGGAACGCTGGAAAGCTATCGCAAGAATAATGACTTTGCGAAGAAAATTCCAGGCGAAGAAGAATTGCCGCATCCGCCGCCGACCCTGTACAGCCATCCACCATTGACGGCACCCCAGCAGTGGGGAATGAGCATCGACTTGAATGTGTGCACCGGCTGCAACGCCTGTGTCATCGCCTGCCAGGCGGAAAACAACATTCCCGTTGTTGGAAAACTACAAGTCGCGCATGGCCGCATCATGCACTGGATTCGGATCGACCGTTATTACGCCAGCCGCGAGCCCTTCAACCAGGACCGCGGGATATGGCCCGAACATCCCGAGGTGGTGTTCCAACCGATGCCTTGTCAGCACTGCGAAAACGCGCCGTGCGAAACCGTATGTCCGGTGAACGCTACCGTTCACAGCGAGGATGGACTTAACGTGATGGCCTACAATCGTTGCGTCGGCACGCGATTTTGTTCGAATAATTGCCCTTACAAGGTGCGACGGTTTAATTATTTCGATTACAACCAGCGACCGGTCGGCAAGAGGAAGCTCGTAGGCGCATTGAACATCTACGAAGAATACTTTGCGCCGCTGACCGCAAAGGGCGCGCCCGACACGATAAAGATGCAGAAAAATCCTAACGTCACAGTGCGTATGCGCGGCGTGATGGAGAAATGCACCTATTGCGTCCAACGCATCGAAGAAGCAAAGATTGCTGCGCTGGCTCGCGCAGGAGCTTCGCCGGATACGCGTATCCCGCGCGATTCGTTTACCACCGCATGCGCCCAAGCCTGTCCAACGAATGCGATTGTTTTCGGCGATATCAAGGACCCTGAAAGCCACGTGTCGAAGATGAAAGAACAGGACCGCAATTACCGGATCCTGGATTATTTGAACGTTATTCCGCGAACGAGTTATCTCGCCCGCCTTCGCAATCCAAATCCCAAAATGCCTGACGCGAAAGATGTGGGCATCGCAAGCCAGATCGAGGCATTACCGGAGTAAGCGCGATTTAGTATGAACGGAGCACCAGCAGCAGCAGCGGAAGCCCAGGAGGCAGAACGGCGAATTGCGCATGTTCCGCTGGTGTTAAACCGGCGCAATTTCAACTGGCTGACCGAGCGCATTACCGGCGTAGTCGAACAGCCCGCGCCGCGGTGGTGGTGGGTGTGTTTTGCCATCACTGCAAGCGTCGCGACCTTCGGCCTTTTTTGCATTGGCTATCAGATTTCCACTGGCGTTGGCACATGGGGAAATCAGATCCCGGTCGGCTGGGCCTGGGACATCACCAACTTCGTTTTCTGGATCGGTATCGGACACGCCGGCACACTGATCTCTGCGATTTTGTTTTTGCTTCGCCAAAAGTGGCGCACGTCGATCAATCGTTCCGCAGAGGCGATGACGCTTTTTGCAGTTATCTGCGCGGCGATTTTCCCAGGCATTCACGTCGGCCGGTTCTGGATGGCGTGGTATCTGGCGCCGATACCAAACAACTGGGGCATCTGGCAAAACTTTCGCAGCGCGCTCATGTGGGATGTGTTCGCGGTATCGACCTATTTTACCGTGTCGGTCCTATTTTGGTACACCGGCTTGGTTCCGGATTTGGCGACGTTACGCGATCGCGCAACCACGCGGATCAGGAAATTTCTATTCGGAATTTTCGCTCTTGGCTGGCGCGGCTCGAATCGGAACTGGCGTCACTACGAAATGGCCTATCTGCTGTTGGCCGGTCTATCGACGCCGCTGGTTCTCTCGGTGCACAGCGTCGTATCATTCGACTTCGCCTCGACGGTTATTCCGACGTGGCATACCACGATCTTTCCGCCGTATTTCGTGGCTGGCGCAATCTTCGGCGGCTTCGCGATGGTGCTGACGCTGCTTTTGCCCGCGCGCGCGATCTTCAAGCTGCAGGACGTCATCACGCCGCAGCACATCGATAAAATGGCGAAGGTCATTTTGTTGACCGGCTCATTCGTCGGTTACGCCTACGCGATGGAATTTTTCATTGCCTGGTATAGCGGCGATCATTTCGAGCGCTTCGCATTTTGGAACCGCGTTTTCGGCCCCTACTGGTGGTACTGGTGGTTCGGGATGCTCTTTTGCAACGTGCTTTCGCCGCAACTGTTTTGGTTCCGCTGGTGCCGGCATAACGTGCTGGTCGTTTTCTTCGTCTGCATGTGCGTTAACGCCGGTATGTGGTTCGAGCGCTTTATCATTATCGCAGGCGGTTTGGTCCGCGATTTTCTGCCATCGTCATGGAGAGTTTATCACCCCACTTGGGTCGATATCTGGACCTATATCGGCACGATTGGAATTTTCACTTCGCTGTTCCTTCTATTCATCCGTTTCCTTCCGATGATCGCAATGTCGGAAGTGAAGACGGCCACACCTGAGGCAGACCCGCATTATGGGGAGGCGCCGGAAATCGAATCGGAGCGCACACGATGATAACGACTCCGTCCGGTCACAAGGTTTATGGTATGGCGGCGGAGTATCCGAGCGCCGCGGCGCTTTACGAAGCCGCAAAGCGCGTGCGCGATGCTGGCTTCCGGCGATGGGACGTGTTTTCGCCATTTCCGATTCACGGAATGGACGAGGCGATGGGGCTCGGCAAATCGTGGTTGAGCGGGTGGGTTCTGTTTGGCGGAATTTCAGGATTCCTGACCGCGGTGCTCGTCGAATTTGGCCCCTCGTCAATTCTGTACCCGCTCGATGTCCACGGTAAGCCTACAAACTTTTTCACCGTTCCAGCTTTTTTCCCCATCATGTTCGAACTGACGGTGCTGTTCGCTGCATTTTCGGCGTTCTTTGCGTGGCAAATCATGAATCGTTTGCCGCGTTGGAACCATCCGATGTTCAACTGGGAACGCTTCAGCCGCGTGACCAATGACGGATTTTTCCTGGCAATCGAAGCTCGCGACCCGCGGTTTACGGAAAACGGTGTGTACGAACTGCTGGAGCAAACCGGCGGGCAGCATATCACCATCGTACACGAGGACTAAATATGCTCCGCGCATTTCTTGTGATTTTTGTCCTTTGCACGATCGCAACACTCGCCGTGCTTGGCTTTCGCGGACAGAAAGGCGCACAGCCGCCGTTTGAACTTTTCCCTGATATGGTGCGACAACCCAAAGTGCGTGCACAGGCACCGCTCGATTTTTTTGCTGACGGCCGCGGGCCGCGGTTGCCGGTTACGGGTACGATTCCGGTTGGCTACGAAATGCCGAAACCAAAGACTGAGAGCTCGCCGCCCGGCATGGCAGGAGGCGACGCGCCGGAGGAAGCGCACATGCGAATCGCTTTCAGTACCGGAACCGACTACTTCAACACTGGCAAAATGGGCGACCAATGGGGGACGGGCATTCCGCTGCCAGTAACGGGCGAGTTGATGGAGCGCGGGCAACAGCGGTTCAACATCACGTGCGTAATGTGCCACGGCGCCGCTGCTGCTGGAAACGGGATTACGAAGCAATACGGGCTTGCCACGGTGGTTTCGCTTCAGGACGACCGCATTCGCAAAATGTCTGACGGCGAGATTTTCAACACGATTACGAACGGCAAAAACACCATGATGGCTTACGGGCCGAACATCGTCGTCGCCGATCGGTGGGCAATTATCGCGTACCTGCGAGCCCTGCAACGCAGTCAGCATGCTGCGGTCGCCGACGTCCCCGAAGATCATCGAGCTGAACTGGACAAACCGGCGTCACCGCCTCCGACTACTGCAAAATGAGCGAGCGTTTACATACGGAACCGATGCCGGAAGGCGAATATTTCGACAGCCGTCGATTTACAGGCCTTTCAATTCTCCTTGGCGTAATTGCCGTTGTCAGCCTCGCGCTTTGTCTCGTCGGCGCGTTCGTTAATCCGCATCAATTCAGTTACTCCTGGCTGTTTGCGTTCGTGTTCTTCTTTACGCTCTGCGCGGGCTGCTTCTTCTGGACGATCGTTCATCACGCCACCGACGCCGACTGGTCCGTGGTTGTGCGGCGTCAACTGGAAAACATCGCTGTGTTGTTAGGGGTGCTGGCAGTTCTTTTCATTCCAATCCTGTTGCTGCGCCGCCATCTCTACTCGTGGATGGACATTCCGCCGGGGCATGAAGCGACGCTGGATTCCAAGCGCGCGTATCTCAACTTCCACTGGTTTCTTATCCGCGCGATTGTCTTTTTCGCTTTCTGGATCATCGCGTCCCAATTGCTGCGGCGATTTTCCTCGCGCCAGGACAAAGACGGAAACCCGCTGTTCACGATTTGGATGCGCCGGGTGTCGTTCATCAGCCTCCCACTGTTTGCCTTTTGCCTGACGTTCGGCGCAGTCGATTGGATGATGAGCCTTAACTATCGCTGGTACTCCACGATGTTCGGTGTGTACATCTTTGCGGGAACAGCTGGCAGCTCGATGGCATTGCTCGTGCTCGTGATTACCGCATTGCGACAAGCCGGTTATCTGAAGGGCGTCGTCACGCTCGAGCACTATCACATCATGGGAAAATGGATGCTCGCGTTCTGCGTGTTCTGGGCCTACATCGGTTTTGGTCAGTACATGCTCATCTGGTATGCAAACATCCCGGAGGAGACCCAATTTTTTCTGGCACGAAATACGCAATCCTGGTGGGCACTCAGCATGCTTCTGGTGATTGGTCGGTTCTTTGTACCGTTCGGGATTTTGCTAATGCGCTCCATTAAGAAAAATCCGCACCAGCTCAGCATCCTTGCCGGTTGGATGATCCTTATGCAAATGCTGGATATGTATCTGATTGTTTTGCCTGCGTTACACGGAACAGGCGTGCAAGTGAGTATCTGGGATTTGATTTGCCCGGTGGCGATCGGTGCCACGCTTAGTTTTGTTTATCTGAAAGTGGTGCCGAGGACTTCGCTGTTCCCAGTCCGCGATCCGCGCCTGATTGAATCTCTCACAACGGTGAACTGAAATGGCCAAGCCCGAATTGTCTCGCAGGATTGCCTACTCGCCTGCCCCATTTTCCACATGGCTGGGTGTTGTGCTTCTCTTCATCTTGTTCGGGGTGATTGTGCTCGCCGTGATCGGCCCCTCGCCACGCGGCAGTGATTACGAACAAATGCGTGCGAAAAAGCGCACGGAAAGGCTCAACGCCTTGCGAGAGGAAAACGAAAAGGAGCTGACGACATATGCCTGGGTGGACAAGAACAAAGGAGTTGCTCGCATCCCAATCAATCGCGCGATGGAATTGGAAGTTGCCGAGCTAGCGCAAAAGAAGCCAGCGCCAGCCGGTCCGATTGCTACTCCGGCAACTCAAGCATCGCCTGCCGGAGCGTCGCCCGCTGCGCCACAAGGAGCGGCAGTCTCTGGCTCGCTGTCTTCGGGGGCTGCGTCGCCTTCTCCTGCAGTTCAACAGGCGCCGTCGCCACCGGCTTCTCCTGCACCGGCCACTACTCCATGACTCGACGCTTTGACCCTTCGACCCTTTAACGTTTCAACGCTTTAATGAACGCCACCGGAATTCCACTGAAAGAGCCGGCCGTCTCCGTTGCTGCTGGCGATACGGAGCAGGTCGAGCGCGCATACATCGATGCATCAACGCGCGTGCCGGTGCTGATGTTTTATACTTCGGCGATCGTCTGGCTGATCGTGGGCACGCTGCTGGCGGGCTTCGTTTCCTGCAAGCTGCACTCGCCTGATCTGCTTGGGGACATCAGTTTTCTGACTTGGGGACGGGTACGCCCGGCGCACATGAACGTGATGGTTTACGGCTGGGCGTCAATGGCAGGAATGGGGACTGCGATCTGGTTGATGGCGCGGTTGTGCCGGACGACGTTGCGATATCCGCTGTTGCTCGTTGCCGGCGCCGTCTTTTGGAACCTCGGCGTGCTACTTGGCGTATGCGCGATTCTCCTTGGCGATAGCACGGGCTATCAATGGCTCGAATTTCCGCGCTATTCAGCCATCATTCTGTTTGTCGCTTACCTACTCATCGCTTCGTGGGCGGTGCTCATGTTCCGTTTCCGGCGCGGCGAACAAATTTACATCACGCAATGGTATCTGCTGGGTGCCTTCCTTTGGTTCCCGTGGCTGTATGCCGCCGGACAGTTGATGCTCTTTGTCGTGCCGGTGCAGGGCGTGTTGCAGTCGGCAGTCGGCTGGTGGTATGCAAACAATCTGCTCTTTCTTTGGTTCGGCGCGATCGCGCTCGGCACGGCGTATTACATGATTCCCAAAGTGATCGGCCGCCCGGTTTACAGTTATCATTTGGCAACGATCGGTTTTTGGACCTACGCGCTCTTTTCGAGCTGGACCGGAATGCAGCGACTTGTCGATGGACCATTTCCGGCGTGGATGATTACCGCCAGCATCGCCGCAACAATTCTGACGATGATTCCTGTCGCTACCGTCGGGCTCAATCATCACATGACGATGCAAGGCTATTTCCCGCTCATGCGTTACAGCCCGACGCTGCGGTTCACTGTGTTCGGCGCGATGTCTTACACAGTCTTTAGTCTGGTTGGCGTATTGATCTCGCTGCGCTCGGTCGCCCGCTACGTCCATTTCACCGAGGCCAGCATCGCCTATTCACATCTCGGTCTATACGCATTTTTCACCATGGTGATTTTCGGTTCGATGTACTACATCGTGCCGCGACTGGTTGGCCGTGAATGGCGTTACGCGTCGCTGATCAAATTGCATTTCTGGGCATCAGCCTATGGCATCGGGCTGATGACTCTCATGCTGCTGGCCGGCGGTTTTCTACAAGGCGCGGACATGCAAAACCCTGCGCTCCCGTTCAGTGAGAGTATCGAAACGGTGTCGCCGTATCTTCGCGGGCGCAGCCTCGCCGGTTTGCTGATGGCTGCTGCGCATTTCATCTTCGCGTATCACTTCGGTCTGATGCTTTTGGGATTGGGCCGCACCTCGACTGTGCCCACATTCCTGAACCCGGTCGACGCAGAACCAACCGCACACTGATGAAAGGTCTCGCCCCGCTCTTCCTCGGAATTTTCGGTACGTTTGCCTTCTCGTGGGTGGGTCTCACGGTCATCCCCAACTGGCAAATCGGCCATCTCAATCCGGAGTCTGACGAGGAAGGAACAGACATTTATCCGCAACCTCAATCGGGAATGGTCGAGCGCGGCGCGCATGTTTACGCCGCCAACGGCTGCGTCTATTGCCACAGCGAACAGGTGCGCGCCGATTACGCCGCGAACGATATCGAGCGAGGCTGGGGAAAACGCCGCAGCGCACCTCTCGATTACATTTTCGAGCGCCCGGTATTCCTGGGAAAAATGCGAATGGGACAGGATCTCGCGAACATCGGCGCGCGCGCACCCGCAGAACAGGAGAGTCCTGCTCCAGGGGGTGCGGCGAGTCCTGCGGCTTCGCCAGGTCCATCTGCCACTTCTCCCGCACCAGCCGCATCCCCGGCCAGTTCGCCTGCAGCCGTCGGTGGACCGCCCGCGACTTCGCCTGCGCAGAGGTCGCCCGCGGCTTCGTCTTCACCAAATGCAACGCCGCCGCCCGGACCACGCACCGGTGTTCCTTCGCCGTCATCTTCGCAAATGGCGAATACCTCCCCGGGGGGAAGCAGCCCCATAGCACCGACGGCCCAAACTCCGGGCGCCCCGTGGCCCATCCAGACAGAGGGCTTGCCGCCGACTGTATTCTGCCGCCTGGCATCATGTGCATCTCTATTCGCCGCGCAGCATCAATTTCGATTCGAACATGCCGTCGTATCGCTTCCTTTACGAGAAACGACGCATTGCTGGAGAGCGTTCCGCGGACGCATTGCAACTTTCCGGCGCAGACGCGCTACCCGCAGGTTGGGAGGTTGTTCCCACTTACGATGCAAAATGTCTGGTTGCCTATTTGATGGCGTTAAATCAATCCCATCCGTTGAAAGGAATCAGATCAGTCGGAGGCGCACCGGCAGCTGGCGCATCACCTGCGACAGCAGTTCAGGGTGCTTCACCCAGTCCAGCAGCAGCTGCGTCGCCCGCCGCGGCCAAAAAATAACGCAATGAACGACGAACCGAAAATGCCGCCGCGCACAGGCCAGGGAATGGACTACGGCGAACAGGCCGACGTGCAGCAGGTGCACGCAGCCGTGCAGCGCGAAAAGCGCGAGCCGCGCGCAGGCGCTGAGCCGCTCTCGATCTGGTTGATTGCGATCTACGGACTGGCAATTTTCTTCGGCGGCGCATACCTCGGCCGTTACTCAGGAAATTTCATAGACGGCGGACTCGATCCAATGGGCGCGCCGCCTGCACCGAAGAAAGCAGGCAGGCGGTCCCGGCGGCGGCTGAGCAAGTTGAACTGTCGCCGCGCGATCGGGGCAAAAAAGTTTTCGCTTCAAATTGTCAGACCTGCCATCAAGCCAATGGCCTCGGCGTTCCCGGTCAATATCCACCACTGGCCGGTTCCGAATTTACGAACGGCGGCTCGCGGCGAATGGCCATGATCGTGCTCAAAGGTTTACAAGGCCCGGTCACGGTTAAAGGCCAGCAATACGGCACGGCGGTCATGCAACCGTGGGACAAAACTTTAACCGATCAAAAAATTGCCGACGTCATGACCTACGAGCGAAGCGAGTGGGGAAACAACGCCAGTCCGGTTACAGCCGAACAAATCGCCGCGTTGCGCAAAGAACTGGCCAATCATCCCGAATCATTCATCGAGCACGATATCCTCGCAGCCCCTGACGAAGATATTCCCGGCGGCGCACCTGCTGCCGGCGCACCGCCCAAACCGGGCGAGGCCGCAAAACCTGTCGCACCACCAAAACCGTAGGGTGGCACGTAGCTTGCCCGCCGGTGTGCGGGCGTCTCGTCCGCCACAGGACGGATTCGCTGTGGCGAACGTGTTGGTTTCGGCGAGCTGCCGAAACAATCTTGGCTTCCGCAGCGCTGCCTTTTAATGAGAGCGCAAAATCCCGAACGTAGTGGGTCGATCAGCGGTGCAGCCGGATATCTTCGATCTCGCTGTGTGAGCAGTCATCCGGCAGTTCGATTTCCTCGGCGTTGAAAACAAGCGCGTCCTTGATTTCGCGGTTATTCGTCAGGCGCTCGTCAACGCGCTGATAGCCCATCCCGCTTTCCGGCTGGCGGACAAGAAACCGCGTCCATTTTTCTGGCAAGCGAATCGTCATGGTGGAATCTGCGCAGAGCCGGTCACAGTTTTGTCTGGCGACCCGTTTACAAAGATAATTTCCAGACCGCCTCCTGGTTGTCCATAGGCAGGTTGGGCGCCCGTTTCGCGCTAGAGTTTGTTTAGATGCGATCGAACGGCAATTCCTCTTCTTTACTAGGCGGCGGTGGTTCAGGAGTCGGCGGCTTTGGTAATGTACGAGGTGCCGTTTCGGGATTGCTAAAGAGGGAGATTTCCCAGAAGCCGCGGCTGATCTTCGTATTGCCAATCTGAATTCCTTCAGCCGTTACTTCGATCGTGAGATTCTTTGCATCCGCGTATAAACGAACAAGTGGCAGAAATTGGTTGTACCGAAAGAAGCAAACGCCGTCTTCAAATACGGTCGCCTCGTAGCCGGCTTCTGTATCATTTGCGCACATTGTGATCTGACTGCCTTGCGCTGAGAGTCGAAGATGACTGTCACGCTCACCACGCTTGCGGCCGGTCTGCTGGGTCAGCGCGCGAAGCATCCGCGCCAATGGTTTCTTTTGAATTGTGAATTTCATTCTGTTTTGCTCGTGAAATTATTTTCCCGACCAGACGAATTCTGTTGCTGAGACTTGTTGGAAGCGCTCGCGCGGAACGTTGAGTTTGCCGCGAACCGCTTGCGCTTTTTTGAGTTGCGCGGGTGTCCACTTTTTCTTTGCGGAGAGTTCATTCCATGGGATCGCGGGCGGGATGCCATGCGGGACGGTTTGATCGAGAATCATGTCGCGGAAGAATCTCTCGAAGGCTGTGTAGGAATCGTCCGCCTTCGGTTTGCGGCGCGCTTCCTTTTTCTCCTCGTCGAGCACGTCGAATTTGTATTTGTCGACTTGGTAAATTGCATCAGCGACAACCGGCAACGCGGCAGCAACGCGCGGATCTTTGAAGAGCACGGCTGACCAATCTTGCAGCGCGATTGGGCCACCTTTTGCTTTGTGTTCGAGGTGCCATTCGGCTTTCTCGCTAAGCCACCACGTGAAGGCGTCGATCAATTCCTGTGCATACGCGACAGGACCGCATTCCCATCGATTGCCAACTTTCCATTGCTCGTCCCAGCGGCGTTTATAAACCGGCTGCTCGATACGGAGGATGTGTTCGTTGTCGCGGATCGCCTCGAGTCGTGCGCGCCAGAGTTTCTTTTTGTTCGCTGACCATGAAGCGGGAATCAGCGCGACCGCTTTATCGAAATCGCCGTTCGCTTTGGCTAACAGACAAAACGGACGCTCCTCGCGGTCGAGTGTAAGATCGACATTTTCCTTGAGCGAAGTAGCGGCGGGATGCACTTCATCGATCAATCCATAAGCAGCGTAGACCAGCCAATCCATCTCCTCCTGCCGCGCGATCATCTCGCTATGCAGCTTCTCCCGGATTTCGTGGGCGTGAGCGAGATTATTTTCCAACTCTTTCGTCGAGGAAAACGGCGCACCAAGTTCCTTGTGCGGCTTCAGGAGACCCGGCAGCGAAGCATTCCGGGCGTAATAAGCCTCGTCCGGTTTTTCAAAAAGCTTGCGCAGCGCCAGCGAGGGCAACTCGCGTCCACGCTCCCAGCACTCACGTGCCAGCCCGCTCAATGCTTCGGCCAGCCTGTTGCTCTTGCCGTGGAGCGCGCCCGCCATGCTTTCGGGCACGGGGAGTTGCTGCACCTTGCCACCGCCAAAAACGAAGTACGTGTCTGTCACACCTTCTGCCGATTCGCGTTTGCTGAAACAAACTTGCTTCAGCCAAAACAGAGAGGCGCTGGAATTAAGCAATCCGCCCAGCAAGTGATGGTCATCGTCAGTCGATGCGGCAGAGAGTTTGAGAACGGGTGAATCCCGCTCGAAAATGCGAGGCTCACGCCAAAATACAAAATGAGCATGAGTTGCGATCTCACCGAATGTTAGGAACCGCGGCGTTCGTATTTGTTCGCGTTCATCCGCTCAAACGAGAACCATGGACGACCTAATTCTTTGAAAGTCTTGTTTCCAAAACTTAATCGCGACTCAAGGGCTGGTTTGAATGGTTTTAGATAATTGAGAACTTCGTTCCCGAGTTCTTTCTCAGCGAAGAGTTGTGTCTTGCTGTCGTATGGAATGAGAATGATTGAGCTAGAGCGAAGTTCCCAATTTTTTACATCTTCGCCTTCTTGGAAAAAACGCAGCATTCCATTTGGTAAATGATGGCGGCGCGCGCAATCCGGTGGCACGACAAAAAGCGGATCGGCATTTGTCATCGTGCAGACGCCAACTTCGTCCGAAAGAAAGTCGAGCAACGGAGCCACACTTGCAGCCCCGATCATGTTATTCGTCTGGCTCGCCGACGAATCGAAAGTCCACGGATGCGTTTTCATCTCGTTGCGATCACGATCCGCCACAATGACTTGCGAATTCGCAAACCCCGGATTGTCGTGCTGAGCTGCGAGCGTGTGCCAGAGGGGGCTTTCTTCTGGCGGCGTCCGCAAATCGCCGCCACCCGGCAAAATCGCGGCAACACGAATCGGCGACTTCTCGTCAGGCTTGCGCTGCCCAGCGAAAAGAAGGCATGTCGGCGTGCCGTGTCCAGGAAACATCAGACCGGAGCAATCAATGATCTTTTGCAAATCGACTGTCGGGAAAAAGTCTTCGACGAGCGGTTTGCCAAACTCGCGTTTGGCGAACGCATTCGAAACAATGAAGCCGAGTTGCCCGTCACGCCGGAGCAAACCGAAGCTCATTTCGAAAAATGGACAGACAAGAAGAAACTTGAGATAGGCGACGCGCGGCCAGCGCTCGCGATAAAGCTCCCGCTTTTGCGCGTTGCGCGCGGTGACGAATGGGGGGTTGCCGACGATTAAATCGAATCCGCTGTCGAGTTTTGCACGATTGCTGTTCGTTAGCTCCTGCTGACGTTGAGCTTGATTAACTAGCGAGAACTCTCCGGTGAATGTTGTCGTCGGCGCGCCGCTCAGAACGTGCGGAAAATCGATGCGCCATGCGAAATTGAGCGGCCCGTCCATCTCGGATCCTTCGAGTTCGCGCAGCTTACGATAGAAATCTGCTCGGTTGAGTGCACTCAGCTTGCGCAACTTCATCAAATTGCCATCGTCGCGCTCAAGCTGTTTCAACGCTGTCTGGAGGCGATTGATTTCTCTTTCGGTGCGCTCGCGTTCTTCGCGCTCGGAAATGCTTTCCCCAAACCAGTTGCTACCGATGAATCCTTTCTTCAGTGCTGCGATTTCGTCTTCGATCACGCGGCCTGCGAGCGCGATGCGCTTCTCCAAAATTTCGAGCCGGAGATTTTTCTTTGTTTCGCCTCGCCGCGCTTTGTGCAGCCTAGCGCCAAGTTTCTCGATCCGCTCCAGCTCGGCAGCGTATTGACTCGGCTTCTGCGGCTCGATTCGCACCGGGTGGCCGCAGATGTAATCGTGCAAGCTGTCGCCCCGCTTGAAGTTCATTTCGAGGTTCGGCAGTTGCGAGATTTTCTTGATCGCGTTAATGAACTCGCTGCGCTCTGCCTCGAACGGGTTAACACCAAGTTCGTAATCCACGAGAAGGCTTAACCAGAGTCGAAGACGACAGATTTCGATCGCTTGCTGCTGAATATCGACACCGAAGAGGCCGTTCTGAATGAAGTATTCTTTCTTCTCCTGCATCCAGCGCGTGCCGGAACCTTTGACTGGATCGTCGTATCCGTGCGCTGCGGTCTCAAAGATTCGCTGAAGCGAGATCAACTCATGTAACAATCCAACCGGAAATGCACCAGAGCCGACTGCCGGATCCAGCGTGCGCATGCTGCGCAATAAGTCCAAGCAGCGTTTGGCTTCATCAGGCGAGAGCAGCGACTTAAGCGTCTTTAATTCCTCCTCGGAGAAACCGTCCGCTGGATCGATTTGCTTGAACAAGCGACTGATCCGATCGTTCCATGTGCCGCGACACGAGGAATCGGAAAGTGTTTCGCCGCGTTGCGCGAAGTAAAGCCGTAAACTTTCGCGACAGATAAAGTGAACGACGATGCGCGGCGTGTAATAACTACCAGTCGCCTTCCGTTTGTCTGGCGCTTGATATTCTTCGCCGGCTGCTTCGGCGTGCAGGACGATGCTCTCAAAGATTTTGCCAAGCATTTCAGGATCGACAGCGACATCTTGCGACAACGGTGTGTCTTCCCGGACGGTGAAGTTGTACGCTTCTAAGAGATCGTCGAACAGACTGGCGAATGTCGCGTTGCGAATTCTCAGTTTGGACGAGGGAAGCTTGAACTCGTCATCATCGAACAAGCCACCGTTTAGAAATGGAATTCCGCTAAGGCGATTTCCAAAATCCGCTTCGGCCAGTGTGTGAAAGAGCCGATGCAAGAACTCGTGATAATAGCCGAATCCGTCGCGATCATTCCTGTACTCGGCAAAATTCTTAACGAGGTAATCGGCTTCCTGATTCAACCAGCCACGGTTCTGTGCGAAGTAGAGAAAGATTAGCCGTTCAATAAGCAGTTGCGCCTGGCTAAACGCCTCGGGTCCGCTCATGTGCTGATGCTCGCGCAAGTCCGATTCGATCGCCTTGATGTGACTGTCGAGCTTTTTGAAGAACTCATTAGTAAGCGCTTCCTTGTCGAAGGCTTCGTTGCAAAGCGCAGTGATCGCGGCAGCGGCGCGCGATTTAAGCGTGCTGAGATCAAGCTTCGCGAGACGTTCTGCTGCCGTTCGGTAACGCTCGCCGAGTCCAAAGCGAAAACGTCGAATGAGCAGACGCGATGGAATTGCTTCATCGGCCTGAACGGCGGTGCGCAAACGAGCGTGAACGATATTTATTTGCGCGCCCTGCTCGCGGCCGAATGTCTGGGGCTTCACAAAAACGTAAAGCGCATCAGGAAACGTCTTTCGCAGTTGAAGAATGATTGTGCGCTGATTGGAAAGATTAAAATCGTGCAGAGTGCCATAGATGACTGCGAAGCCGCCCATACGCGGATCACCATCCTGGGCGAGAATCTCGAATGATTCCTTGCTAACGAGCTCCGCAACTTGCCCATCGCCCCAGTATTCACTGCTTCTGCCTGGAAGTTTCGTCTCAGCGTGCTCGAATTCGAGATGCTTGCAAAACACAGTGAGGAGATCGTCCTTCGACTTCAGCTTTCTCTCCTGAAAAAGCTGGAGCAGTTTGGATTCAAGCTCCTTGTTCCGCGGGTGAGCCATCGCGCACTAAATCAACGCCTCGGTGCAAATGATCATGGGCACTGATTCTTTCTGCACGGTCTTGTGCCGCGCTTGTTCAGCCAAGAGGTCCTGGAGCTTACACGAGAAGGCGATATCGCTCAGACGCTCAAAATTGACGCTCGGCTCATCGCTGATCGTGCGGCGCCAATCACGCAGTTCGCCTTCTGTGCGCGCGTCGAGAGGTAAACGAAATAATTGCTTCAAATGCTCGAGCTTGTTTTTTTCTTCCTCGCCTTTGGTTGCATCAAATGCTTTCTGGATTTCATCCAGCGCGCGGCGCGCTGGCGGCGACAAACGATGCGGCAACCCACCTGCAGCGAGGTGCTCAGCAAAAGCTTTCTCAAACTGCGCGCGCAGTTTTTCTACGAGAGCGTTGTAGTTCGCCGGGAGTTGCGCGGCATGCTCCTCCTTTGAGCAGCGAATTGCTCCAGTAGCTGCCATCTGGTCTTCGGCGATGATTTTTCCGTTAGAATCGGCGAGATAGAGCTTTTGAAATTCCGCGGCTTTCCCGAAAAAGAAAATTGCTGGCTGTTCGGTGACCTGCGACAGCGCAGAATCCTCCGGCTGCGGCCAGCTTAAATTGCGCGCTGTTCTCAGCGCATTCGGGAGTCGCTTAATCTTCGCCATGAACTCTGGCTCTTCGCGCTCAAGTCTTCGAATAAAATCCTCTGCAGCCTGAATGCCGAGGCTGTCGTAATCTTCCTCTGCCTCTTCGAACGATTCGAGGGCCTTGCCGTCACCCTCGTAGATTGCGTACATCGCTTTTTCATTGAGCTGCTCGTCCGGTTCGAGGATGGGCGAATCCTCTCCGATGGACTCGTGAATCTCTACGATGCGCGCACGCAGGGTTTGCTCGATACCGAGATGCTGATCCAACTTGGGGTCGGGCAGAAAATTGAATGCGTAAATCTCACGATGCAGCGTGTTGAGCCGGTCGATGCGCCCGAAGCGCTGAATGAGCCGAACAGGATTCCAGTGTAGGTCGTAGTTCAGGATGTAAGCTGCGTCCTGCAAGTTCAGGCCTTCCGAAAGCACATCTGTCGATATCAAAATGTGAATCGGCTCGCTCACTTTTCCGGCGGGAACGTTGTTCGCGATCGGAGCAAAGCGCCGGACTACGCTCGCTAAATCAGAACGATTGCTGTCCGCAAATTCGAGGCTCCGATATTTCTCTCGCAGATTCTCGTAGAGATACTCGCCAGTATCAGAGAACTGCGTGAAGATCAAAAGTTTGTGTTGGCGAAGCAAGGGCTGGTCGTCGAGCCACGCCATTAGCTTCTGAAGTTTTGCGTCCCGCTCGGGGGTGATTGGGTCAACTGTATCTTTGATCTCCTTCAGCGTTTCGACATCGCTTTCGATGTCCTCGCGTAGGCGCTTACGATCGAAGTTTGCGCTGTCATACTTGCCGCTGGCGGCGCGTAACGACTCGAGAAGCTCTTCATCTTCAGCGTCTCCTTCCTCGAGGTCCTTCAGTAGTGGCTCGACATCTTCTCCTGCAGAAATTTTCCCTTCGTCCAGAAGCGTCAGAAACAAACGATGGGATTCGAGCAGATGCGAAACAGTGCAGCGAAACGCTTCGACGCTCGACTCAAGCCGTTTGAAAAGCAGTGACCTCATCAGTCCCGATAGACGCAACCCCGCTCGTGCGAGATCTCGATAAGGGTCTTTCGATCGCATTGACCGATCGACATAGTCAATCAGTCCATAGCGCGCATACCGCAGACCATCCGTCTTCTTTATATCTGGATCGGGCGGTTCGATCAAGCGACGCAGATGATCGTAGAGACCGTCATAAACCTTGTTAATGTTGTAGCGAATGGTTGTGAGTTTTCGGTCAGGAAAAATGATTTTCTGCCCATTGATCTGCGCGTTCGGCCAATGCTCTCGAATGTGTCGGCGCGTTCGTCGAACCATGAAGTATTGCAGAAGCGGAGGCAGCTCCCGTTCGTGCTTTTTGATTAACTGAAAATACTTCGACAGGCTCGGAGGTGTCAGCCCCAAATCGATTTGGTCTTCCGGGTGGAAAAGCGCGATCTGGTTGTAAACATCTTTCGCGAGACGATTCCGCGGGGTTGCAGTCAAGCAAATCACCGGCAAGCCACGAGAATGCAGATACCCAGAAGCCTGAGCGTACTGCTCGGTGTCGCTGTGTCTGAAATTGTGCGACTCGTCGACTAAAGCCAGGCGCGGTTCGAAATCTTCGAGAATGGCCCAATCAAAGCCAGGGGAACGAATCTGCCCAAGCGTAAGAACCTTCGCGCGGAGACCATAATCGCTGTTGTACTTTTCCCACATCGGTCGAAGTTGCTTCGGGCAGATGATCAGCGACCGCCACCGCTCGCGTGCATAAAGCCACTTCAGGAGCGCCGTTCCCATTAGCGTTTTCCCAAAGCCCACGACGTCAGCGAGAATCACTCCATTTTGCTTTTTCAGAATCCGCAGCGCGGATTGAACCGCAGCCCACTGAAAATCGGTCAGAGGTGGAAAGTCGCTTGGCATAGCTTGCAGCGGCTGCTCAAGGCGATCGCGCACAAGCTCGAAGAGAACTTTTACGTAAAGGTCGAATGGAGTTATCGCATTCAACGCCCAGCTTGAGCGAAGTTCGTGCATGAGCTCGGCATCGAAATCTTCTCCCTCAGCCCAAAGCTCGTTGAACCATTTCGTCAGTTGCTCGTGATTGCCTTTGCCGTGGACTTCAACGTTCAATTCGGTGTTGTCCACGAGACCTGAAAGCGAAAGGTTGGATGACCCAATAATCGCCATTCCGCGGTCATATCGCTGCGTAGGATAATCGAAGATGTACGCCTTCGCGTGGAGTCGCGATTTCGTGTAAACGCGGATAACGAATCGTTTTTCTTCGATCAGTTTGACGAGCAGACTTATTACGCGTTCGTCTTCATCGGTTTGGCTGAGCTGCTCGATTCGTGCGCGAATCGCCATGCTAGCCTCATCCACTGCTGCTTCGCGCTCCTTCTGATTCGCGAATTCACGTTTACGAGTCCGCTCCAGCAGCTGTGCTGCAGAATGGCTCTCGGCTAGCTGCTCAACCGTGTGCGAGTCCGAAACGTTTCCAATGAGGAGCCTGAGTTCAGAGATTTTTTCAAGCTCATCAACGATGAACTTGAAACCTGAGATGAAAAAATATCCAACAGCGAACTTTGCCTTTTCAGATTCCGAAAGCAGCGGCTTGACTGACGCAGCAAGCTTACGCTCGCGGTTATCAATGATGTCGTGCTGCATCGCTCAGGCGAGAGCGTAGCCGAAACTTTTTCATATGAGAAGGAGAGAAAAGCCGCGCGGGTTAGCCCTCTCGATTTGGTGTTCCTAGGATGTGGGTTTTCGGCGGCATCATCACGTTGTCGAAATTTTGGGTGAACATCGCCGCCGCGAAAAATGCGACTGCTCGCAATGTTTCGCTGCCAACGTTGACAAGATCGTGTTTCACCGGTGTCGGAAGGACAAAAACGCTGCCAGGCCCAACCGGATGCTTCGAACCATCTTCCATGTAGAGTTCGCCGTTGCCGGCGATTATGTATTGCGTCTCTTCGGTTGCGTCGGTATGCCATCCGAGCCGTTTCCCCGGCTCAATCTCGTACACGATGGTTGAGGATGCCGTTGCACCGTGTCCGCCATAGACCGCAAATGCGCCAGCCCAGTGGACCGACTCATCATCTTCCGCCCAGACTTCAGTGCGTTTTAGTTTATCGGATGCAACAACTGGATTCATGCGCCGAGGCTAGATTGCCGCTATGCGCACGTCAACCCACAGACGATGTCGATCGGTCGTCTCGAGTTTTGCAGCCGACATGGCTCCCGCTACAGCAGGGCGGGGAGGGAACTGTCGCAGCTGTGCTTGCGACGAAAAGCTCGTGCGTTAATGTCACGTTCGTGACGTTGAAGGTGCTCATCCATAAAGCAGAGGAAGGCGGTTACTGGGCGGAAGTGCCTGCATTGCCGGGATGCGTGTCGCAGGGCGAAACGATGGATGATCTGCGGGCGAATATTCATGAGGCGATTGAAGGCTGGTTGCTCGCGGAAGAAGGCACAACCCAGACAAGCGCGGCCGATCGGGTGCTCGAAGTGACAGTGTGAAACAAGTCTCCGGACGCGAGCTTGCCCGAATTGTTCAACGACGCGGTTGGACGTTGGCTCGCATTCAAGGCAGCCATCACATTTTTACGATGCCGGGCCGACGTGAACGGATTGTCATCCCGATTCACGGAAATCAGTCACTGAAGCAGGGATTAATGCGCTCTCTGATGAAAATTGCTGGCCTGAGAGAGGATGATTTGTAGAAAGCGTCCGGCGACCGTGGTTCCACGTTCGCGGCCGATCAGCCTTCGCGACGACGCTGCGGCTCGGCAAGTACGGCTGGAGTTACAATAGCGCTTCGGCGAGCAATTCGGCCATGTGCGAAGGAAAATCCGAAGCACGAATGTCAAAGCCCGAAAATAGATCCAAATGACAAAATTGTTTAAATGGAATCCGTCTCACTTTCGGATGCTTTGAGCATTTGAATTTTGATGTTCGTGCTTGTTTTGGATTTCGATATTCGGATTTCGAATTTTGCTCGCCTCCGGAGTTAGACGCGATCATGCGATCGCCTCGGCGAGCAGTTCCGCCATATGCTTGGGGCGCTTGTTCGTGAGATCGGTAATTTGATGGCGGCAGCTTGTGCCAGAGGCGATCACCTCTGTTCCGGCTGGTTGATTGTCAATTTGATCTAGCAAACGCTGGGCGACCTGGATGGAGAGGTCGTATTTCTCTGCGAGCGCGCCGAATGCGCCTGCCATACCACAGCAGGCGGTGTCGAGCACTGTGGCTTTTCTGCCGGGCAAACGTTCGGCGAGTCTCGCCATGAACGCCGGATCCAGAATCGATTTGGCGTGGCAATGCGGATGAATGACGACGTTGATGCCTCGATCTTCCTGTTGACCGGGCGCTTCTGAAACTTGACGGCTTAAAGCCGTCAAGTTTCGAAAGGGCAATGCTTGTGGATCGCGCGTGAGCAAGTCGTCGACGAATTGCTCGAACAGGAAACAGCGTGCCGCGATATCTTCGGCGTTCTCGATTTTTAGCTCGCGATAGTCTTCGACGAACATCGACCAGCAGGAGGGCTCGAGGAACATGATTGGAGCGTAGACAGTTCACGGTCAGTGGCCGCTCCGCCGTTCGCGAGTGCTACGGCGGAGAGGAGTTGAGAGATGTTGTGTCTTGCGAGTTTTGCGGCGACGTCGAGATTTCCCTGACTAAAGGCCGGGCGTCCGCAGCAGCGCCGGTTTTTTACGAGCGACAACTTCGAATCCGAGCGCTTCCAAAACCTTAACCGCAGCAATTCCGATGTGCGGTTCGTGATAACGCACAAAGGTGTCGTCCCAGAGAATGACGTGGCCGCGCTTCTGTAGGGCGTTCTGTGAAACGCCGTCGGCGTCTGGCACAGACGCCCTACAATGCTTCGCAAACCACTTGATCGAAGCGCTCGGTTGCATAACGGGGCAGGGAACGTCTGACGGAGATCCCAAGCGTTTTCTCCATTGCGACGCGCACAAGCTTGGAATCGAGTAGCCGGTTTGTCAGCCTCGGCGCGAGGCAGCCGATTTTGCCTAACAAATCGACATTGCTAAAAATTCGTTCGCGCAAAGGCAGGCCGTCGCGGCGCCATCGGGCGTGAAGCAGTTCCGCTTTAAGCAGCGCCAGGTTTACGTTCGATGGACATTCGGGCGTGCAACCTTTGCAGGAGAGACAATTGCTCAGCGCCGCGTCGAGCTCTTCGGATTTCAAGGGATCATGTCCGTTTGCCCGCAATTCGAGCGCGGCGCGAATGATGTTGGCGCGGCCGCGCGTGGACATGACCTCATCGTGTGTCGCCATGAACGTTGGGCACATCACCCCGGTCTGTTTAAGGCAGCCGCCACAGCCGTTGCATTGCTCGAGATTGCCGATGAACGATCCGTCCTTGAACGCAAACGCGAGCACGGGCTGGAATGGAAGTTCAACTGGGCGCGTGAAATTTTCGCGCAAATGATTGTCGATCTTGTGGCACTGCTAGCCGCCTCGGTGTGCTTGCCGCGCCGGAGCGACGCGAAGGCGGGTCGAGGCGCTCGTCGCGCGATCCCGGACACGGCGACACAACGCCGTGCCTACAGGGGAAGATTTTCCCGGGATTGAAAACATTTTTCGGATCAAATACGCGTTTTATTTCGCGCATCACCCCGAGCAGTTCGTCGCCCAGTTGATCTCGCATGTATTCCGTGCGCGCGATGCCGACACCATGCTCCGCTGAGAACGAGCCCTTAAATTGCCTAACCAGAGCGGAGGTTTGATCCGCGACTTGCCGGAATTTTTTTAAATCGGACGCGCTATGTAGATCGAGCACGGGTCGCACGTGCAAAAGTCCACTGGCGGCGTGTCCGTAATAACTGGCCTTCAGACCCAGCGGCTCGATGATCGATTGCAATCCGCGCACGTATTCCGGCAGTTGCCGGGGACGAACAGCGGCGTCTTCGATGAACGCGACCGGTTTTGCCGATCCAACACATCCGGTCAAGAGTGACAGACCGGATTTGCGCACGGACCAGACGAGATTCATTTGCGCTGGATCGGTGACGATCTTTGTGCGCACGCCGATTTTTCGCGATTGCAAGGTCGACAACCGTTCTGTGATGTCGTCGTAAAACTCGATGATCAAAATCGATTCACAGGGTTTCGCATCCAGTTCGAGCAAATCGCGCGCGGCCTGAAAGTGGAACTGACCTTTGGTTTGATCGAGCAAAGGTCGATCGATGTGTTCAATCGCGGCTGGCTTCAAATCCAAAAGCTCGACTGTCGCCTGCATCGCTTCGCCAACGGATGCGAAGAAGATGAGGCCCAAACCTTTCTCACGGGGGAGGGGAGAGATCTTGAGTTCAGCGGAGAAGATTGCAGCAAGAGTTCCTTCGCTGCCGGCGAGAATGTTCGTCAGATCGTTAGGCGCGCGCAGGAATCGTTCGATGCCGTATCCGGGCCAGCGTTTAATCAAACCTGGCGGCCAGCGTTCGGCCATTTGGGCGCTGGCCGCGTGAACAAGATCCTCGATCTTCGTGCGTGCGGCGCAGAGCGAGTCGTGCATCGGTCCGATTGTTGCGACGCCCCCGTCGGCCAATACGATTTCGAGTGAGACCACGTGATCGGCGGTTGTGCCATAAATCGGGCAGCGCGCGCCGGAAGAATTATTCGCGATCATTCCGCCGAGCGTGGCGCGCGAACTGGTTGCCACGTCGGGTCCGAAACAAAATCCGTGTGGCTTAAGAAAGTCGTTGAGTTGATCGAGAACAACGCCTGCGCCCACACGCACGGTGCCTTTTTCAAGATTGAGATCGGTGATTTGGCGATTGTGCTGCGAAAGCTCGACGATCAGCCCTTTGCCGATCGCGTTTCCCACAAGGCTAGTGCCTGCGCCTCGCGGAGTGACCGGCAGCCCTGCATCGGCGGCGGCCCGAATGACGAGACTCGCTTGCTGCGGATTTTTCGGAAATGCCACGCCGAACGGCTCGATCTGGTATATCGACGCGTCAGTGGAATAGAGTTGCCGGGTCAGATTATCAAACCGCACGTCGCATCCGGTTTGCCTGATCTTGCGTTCCTGTGCGGAAGTCATTGTTTCATTCTGAGCGAAGCAACGGGTCTCAAAAAACAATCAGAGATGGTTCGGTTCGCTCAACATGACAGCTTCGGTAAGGAATGTTTTGGCTACCATAAATTCATCTGCGCGTTCTCCGGTGCGGTCTCGGCAAAACGGACGCCGACACCGATGAGGCGCACGGGTTTTCCGGTGCGAGAGAATGCTTCATCGAGGAGAGAGCGAAAACCTTCAAGCGTCGGGACAAGGCCCGTACGTTCGGCTGTGGTGCGCGTGAAATCGTTGAATTTGAGTTTGACGAAAATTTTCGTTATCTCACGCGTTGATTCCTTCTGCGCAAGATCCGCCATTAAATCCTGGGAGAGCTCTTCGAGCTTTTCTTCGCATTGCTCCAAAGTTGTCAGATCGACAGCGAATGTTTCCTCTGTGCTGAGCGACTTTCGGGGACGATCCGGTTCGACTGGACGCTCATCGATTCCGCGACAAAGATCGTGGAGTTCGAGACCGAACTTGCCGAAGACATTGACGAGTTCCGCACGCGAAAACCGCTGTAGCTCGCCGCAGGTTTTGACACCAAGTTCGTCCAGTTTTCGCTCGCTCTTCTCGCCGATTCCCCAAATCTTTCTCACCGGTAAATCCACCATGAAATTCGGTACTTCTTCCGGCTTCACTTCGAATTGGCCATTTGGCTTGTTCATTTCGCTGGCGATTTTCGCCAGCAATTTGTTTGGACCAATTCCGGCGGACGCCGTGAGCTTCGTTGTCTGAAAAATTATTTTCCGGATCGCTTCCGCCAGCGGCCCGGGCGCGTTCGGATGTGCGGTGACGTCGAGGTAAGCTTCATCGAGCGAAAGCGGCTCTACGATCGAACTGAACCGATGCAAGATTCCGCGAATCACCGCGGCCTCGCGGCGATAAACATCGAATCGCGTCGGAAGCACGATCAGATTCGGGCAACGCTGGAGCGCCATGAAGGTTGGCATGGCCGAGCGGACTCCGAACTTGCGTGCCTCATAATTGCATGTGGTCAAAACCCCGCGCCGGTCGCGCGCGCCACCGACTCCGACAGGTTTGCCACGCAACGAAGGGCGATCACGCACCTCGATCGCAGCGTAAAAGCAGTCCATGTCCAGGTGAATGAGCGCTCGCGGCTTCTGTTCATCGCCCACAAAGAAACCTCGCATAACGCAACGGCGAGACCATTCAGCGTTTTCTGCCCTGAAGTTGCAATTTCTCGCTTTGCAATGAGTGCTTCTCTTTCGATATTAGCCACTGTAACTTTCTTCTGAAATGGACACTTCTACTACCATTGATACGCATCACGAACCGCACGCGCATGACGCGGCGCACGAGCATCACGAGCTTGGGTTTTGGCGGAAATACATTTTCTCCACCGACCACAAAGTGATCGGGATCCAATATGGCCTGTGCGGACTCGCGTTCTTATTTCTCGGTTTTTGCCTCATGATGCTGATGCGGTGGCAACTGGCTTATCCGGGCCAGGCGCTGCCGGTGATCGGGAAATGGCTGCCGCAGATCTTCGGGCCGGGCTCGATGCCAGACGGGAAAATGACTCCGGACTTTTACAACTCGTTAGGCGCCATGCACGGCACGATCATGATTTTTGCTGGAGTTGTGCCGCTGGCCTTCGCAGCGTTCGGGAATTTTGTCGTGCCGCTGCAAATCGGCGCGCCCGACATGACGTTCCCGAAGGTGAACGCCGCAAGTTTTTGGGCTTTCGGAGTGGGCGGCGTGATCATGTTGGTCAGTTTCTTCGTGCCAGGCGGACCGGCGAAGAGCGGCTGGACGTCCTATACGCCGCTGTCGGATATCGCCGATACCGGGCCAGGACATAATCCGGTATTTAACGGGCAAACGCTCTGGTTGATTGGATTCATTTTTCTGATCACGTCGTCGCTGCTTGGCGCGATCAACTTCATCACAACCATCATTCAATTGCGCGCCAAGGGACTGACCTGGATGCGGCTACCGTTCTTTGTCTGGGCGCAATTTGTCACCGCGTTTTTGCTGGTGCTGGCCTTTCCACCGCTCGAAGCCGCAATCATCATGCAGTTAATGGATCGGGTGGCGCACACCAGCTTCTTCCTGCCGGTCGGCCTGGTCGTGAATGGCGTGCCTGCGTACATCAGCGGCGGCGGAAGCCCGCTTTTGTGGCAACATTTGTTCTGGTTCCTTGGCCACCCGGAAGTTTACGTGCTCATTCTGCCGGCATTCGGCATCGTGGCCGAAATTCTGGCGAACAATTCACGCAAACCGCTCTGGGGTTATAAGTCGCTGGTCTTTTCGGTGCTCGTGATTGGTTTTCTATCGTTCATCGTCTGGGCGCATCACATGTGGCTCACCGGCATGGGCTCGGCTGTCAGCGCATTTTTCCAGACCACTACGATGCTAATCTCGATCCCGTCGGTAATCATCTTGAGCGCATTTTTCATTTCACTCTGGGGCGGCTCGATTCGTTTCACTGTGCCGATGCTTTTTGCCACCGCGTTTCTGCCAATGTTTGGAATCGGCGGACTTACCGGTATTCCGCTGGCATTTAATTCAGCCGATCTTTATTTGCACGATACCTATTACGTCATTGCGCATTTCCATTACATCGTCGCGCCGGGCACGATCTTCGGGCTTTTCGCGGGCGTTTATTACTGGTTCCCAAAAGCGACCGGCCGAAAGATGAACGATTTCTGGGGAAAAGTGCACTTCTGGCCCACGCTGATCTGCATGAACTTGATCTTTCTGCCGATGTTTTTGCAGGGAATGGCCGGAATGCACCGGCGCTGGTACGACGGCGGTCAGGGATGGGCAGTTTCAAACGACCACACCATTTGGGGATTGACCGGCTTTGAGTGGAACAAACCGATCTCGTGGGCTGCCTGGATCATGGGCCTGGCCCAGATTCCGTTCATCATCAATTTCTTCTGGAGCATCAAGCACGGCGAAAAAGTGAACGATAATCCGTGGGAAGCGACCACGCTGGAATGGACCGCGCCATCGCCGCCGCCGCATGGAAACTTTGTTCATACTCCAGTCGCTTATCGCGGCCCGTACGAATACAGCCTGCCCGGGCGCGAACGCGATTTTACCATGCAAAACGAGCCCATCGAGCCCGCTGAGCGAACGCCGTCGCAAAACGCCCGAAGAACTTGTGCCAGCTTAACTCGTTTGGGATCTACTGAATCATGGAAATTCCATATACAGTTTCGAATCGCCCAGACACCGGTCTTTGGAACGCGAAGATCGGTATCTGGCTTTTTCTGGCGTCCGAAGTGATGCTCTTTGGCGGTCTTTTCTCAGCGTACATCTTTTTGCGGATCGACGCTCCCCCTGGCATGTGGCCGCATGGCCTGCTGAACGTTCCGGTCGGCACGATGAACACTGCGATCCTGATCATGTCGTCAGTCACAGTGGTGCTGGCGTGGGCTTCGTTGAAGATGAGAAGGTATAACGCCTATTGGTGGTACATGCTGGCCACTATCATCTGCGGCGTGATTTTCTTGACCGTCAAACTCGCTTATGAATGGCCGCAGAAGTTCGATCACTTCGGCATCTATATTAAACCCGAAGCGCTGGGGAAATATGAGCAGTATCTGGGCAACGAGTATGCTGCGGAGAAGGGACTTCCGCCGCGGCTGGAGATCACCGGACACTTGCACAACCGTGCGGCGCAAAGGGATCCCAATATCAAGGAATACGAGGTGGCGCTCGATCCGCTGAATGCAGATCCGACGAATCCCGCGATGGATCGGCCGCATTTCTGGCCGCGTCCTGCGACGGAAAAGATCGCCACGATCGAAAAAGAGGACGTGCAGTACGCTACGATGTTTGAGCCCAGGCACAGCGCGTATTTTGCGAGCTATTTTACCATCACCGGCTTACACGGTCTGCACGTGCTCGGCGGCGTACTCGTGTTCATCTACATGTGGCTTCCGGTGAGCAAACGCCTTTACCAGCAGAACCCCGAGCACCTGGCGAATCGTGTCGAAGTCAGCGGCCTGTTCTGGCATTTTGTCGATCTGGTCTGGATTTTTGTCTTTCCACTCTTTTACCTGCTGTAAGCCATGAATAATCCGCCTGATATTTCTCAAGACTCAAAGGAATACGAAGAATACGCCCACGGCATTCGAAAGCACGTCCGAGGATACTTGATGGTCGGCGCTCTCCTGCTGGCGTTCACGGGCATCACCGTTGCGTTGTCGTACGTTCATTTTGGAACGCAAAAGGCAAACATTGCCGTGGCAATGCTCGTCGCCACGTTGAAGGCTGGGCTCGTGGCCGCAATTTTCATGCATCTTGCTGCGGAGAAACGGTTGATCTACCGAATCCTGATTTTCACCGGCTTTTTTGTGCTTGGCCTCTTCTGGCTTACTTTATTTGCGTGGTACGATTACCCGATCTTTCGTTAAATGTCCCTTAAAGCTTTCCATATTGTTTTCATCATTTTTTCGACGCTGCTGGCGTTGGGGACAGGCGTGTGGTGCCTTTGGGTCAACCTCGTGGAGGGTGCGCCGATTTATGTTGCTGGCGCGATCGCGTCATTTATCGCCGCGATTGCGCTGTTGGTGTACGGCTTTTGGTTCTACCGGAAAATGAAAAGGCTACGGCTCATCACATGAAAAGCGTTGCGTCCCTGATCCTCATATCGATCCTGTTTGGCGCGCAACAGGTTTGGGCATGTCCGTTTTGTTACGGCGCCAAGGACGGAAAGGCGACCGAGCACATGGCGATTGCGATCTGGTTTCTTTTTGGTGCTGTGATGTCGGTTCTTGGCGGGATTGGCGCGTTCAGTTTTCATCTGTGGCGCCACGGACGCATGCCGGTCGAGCCTCATCAGGCGCTTACTGAGGAAGACTTGAGCAAGTATGAATAGCCTCGCGTTGATCAATGAATTCCTGGGTCAGCCGCCGAACGCTTCATCCCATGGATTGCAGATCGATCACATCATCGAGTTCTGTCACTGGTTCATGGCTGTGCTATTCGTCGGTTGGTCGATATTCTTTATCTTTGTCCTGATTCGTTTCCGGAAACGGCGACAGCCCAATGCGAATTATCTCGGCGTGACGAGCCCCATTTCGACGCACCTGGAATTTTCAGTCGTCCTGATCGAGGCCGTGCTCCTGCTGGGGTTTGCGATTCCACTCTGGGCAAAACGCGTGAACCAGTTTCCGCCCGGCAAAGAGGCGCTGGTTGTCCATGTCGTCGCCCAGCAGTTCAGCTTTAATTATCATTTGCCCGGAGCGGACGGACAATTTGGCCGGCGTGACGTTAATTTTGTCTCGAACTCAAACCCGCTCGGACTCGATCCAAATGATCCCGCTGGCAAAGACGACATCGTGACGACCGGCGAACTTCATGTGCCGGTAAATCGACCGGTGATTGCAGAGCTTTCCTCCAAGGATGTGATTCACGATTTTTTTATTACGGACATGCGCATTGCCGGTGACGCAATTCCCGGTTCTCTCATTCCGATTTGGTTTACGCCGATCAAGACCGGGAGCTATGAAGTGATTTGTGCCCAGCTGTGCGGGCTCGGCCATTACGGAATGAAAGGCACACTGGTCGTCGATACACCGCAGGATTATCAAGCCTGGCTCAAGGAACGCGCCGAACTCGCCGCCAGCGCACAAGCTCCTCCTGCACCCTCGCCGGGGGCACCGCAACCCCAAGGCAAACCGGCTGAACCGGCCGCCTCGCCGTCGTTGACTCCTGGCGGATAAATTTTCCGCGCGCCGGCAGCGCGTGCTTACATTTGTCCGATCTGTCTGATTTGTCGTATTCTTCCTCGTGGGCAGACCGGCAAAATGGCTGAACCGATTCGCATGGCTTACATGCGTGGCCACGCTCCTCCTCATTTGCAGCGGCGGAATGGTGACAAGTAAAAACGTCGGCCTCGCCGTGCCCGATTGGCCGACTACATTCGGCTACAACATGTTTCTGTTTCCCGTTTCAAGATGGGTCGGCGGAATTTTGTTCGAACACACGCATCGACTGATGGCGTCGCTGGTCGGATTTCTGACAATCATTCTCGCGGTCTGGCTCTGGCTCTGCGAAGATCGGCGGTGGGTTCGCAATCTGGGTGTAATCGCTGTTGTCGGGGTGATTTTGCAGGGGATTCTGGGCGGGCTTCGCGTGACCATGATGAAAGATCAAATCGGGATCTTTCATGCCTGCGTCGCGCAGGCTTTTCTCGCCCTGCTTGTTTTTATCGCGCTCGTGACGACCCAAATTCTGGCATTCTCTCACAGGTAGACTGGTCGATTCGCAAAAACTTTCGCCAATCAAAACGCTGGCCGTTGCAATTACGGTTGCGATTTATGTTCAGCTTGCGCTCGGGGCCACGATGCGCCATCAGCATCGTGATCTTGCGATTCTGGATTTTCCCACGGCAAATGGCGCATGGATTCCGAATACGAGCGCGACCGCTTTGGCAACGATCAATGCGTGGCGCGCTTCCCGCGCCTTGTCCGAGGTGACCGCCTTCCAAATCTGGTTGCAAATGGTGCATCGGTTTCTCGCGTTAATCATAGCGACTGCGATAATCGCGTTTTGCGTACGCGCTTGGAGAGAAGCGCGAAATTTCGCTGTCCTGAAGCGGTTGTCAGTCTTTTGGGTCGCTTTAGTCTTTTGCCAGATTGTCCTCGGTGCATGGGTGATTTGGAGCGATAAAGCCGCAGATATCGCGACGGCGCATGTCGCGCTCGGAGCGGTCATGCTATCTTTTGGCGTGAGCATTTCTGCGATTTGCTGGCGACTTTCTGGTAGGGCCGGCGCGCTGCGTCGATCGGATGTCGCGGCGGAGCGTTCCTACCGCGACCAACAGCTCGCGTGAAAATTGTGGCCGTTCAAAACCCGACACTAGCGTCCTCGCGCCACGGCTTCATCAGCGATCTCGCTGAGCTCGTTAAGGCGCGACTGACGCTGCTCGTTCTCCTTACAACGGCTGTGGGCTTTTATCTCGCATCGGAATCGCCAATTGATTACAGCGCCCTTCTTCACACGGTCTTTGGAACTGCAGCGGCAGCAGCAGGCGCAGCCGCTCTGAATCAATGGTGGGAACGCAGAGCCGACGCGCTCATGCGGCGCACCAGAACTCGCCCGATTCCCGCGGGACGCATGTCGCCGTTGCAAGCGCTCACGCTGGGTGCGGTGCTGTCAGTCTTTGGAGTCGTGTACCTGGCGATTCTTTGTAATGCGCTCAGTGCGGCTTTGGCGGCGGTTACGATCGTTATCTACATTTTTGCTTACACCCCTCTGAAACGTGCGAGCACCGCTAACACGGCGGTTGGCGCGATTCCGGGCGCCATTCCGCCGATGATCGGCTGGGCTGCGGCGCGAGGGGACATCGACGTCGGTGCGTGGAGTCTGTTCGTGATCGTTTTTTTATGGCAGCTGCCGCATTTCTTTGCGATAGCATGGATGTGCCGTGAAGATTATTCGCGCGCTGGTTTCCGCATGATTTCGAGCGACGACTCCAGCGGCGAACGCAGTGCCAGCCAGAGCGTATTCTTCTGCATTCTGCTTCTCGTTCTGGCAGGCCTGCCGGCATTCGTTGGCATTGCCAGTTACGTTTATGAGGCGATCGAGCTTGTGTTGGGCGCGCTGTTCGTTGCCGTGGCGATGCGGTTTTTAAGACTGCGGACGGCGAGCTCTGCCCGCTTGTTGTTTATCGCGTCGATTGCGTATCTCCCACTGCTATTGGGAGCTTTGGTTTTGACAAAATCATGAACGCGACTTCGTGGCCTGTGTCGAACTTTGCAAAGCTATCGAGGTTCTCCGATCACCGCTAGTGTCTCGTTAGAGTTTCGCGAAAAAATGTGCTGTAGTGTCCGCTATCCACGGCGGAGAACACGTTAGGCGGTAGTCGGGCCTTGTGTCGATGCGTTGAGGACAGCGGTACAGGGGAGTGACGGAATTATGAATACAACTTCTGCGACCATAAATCGTGCGCAGCCGCGCACCGGCATCGCTTGGAAACTGATGCTGATCCTTTTCCCGATTGTCACACTGGGGATATTGTTATGGTTGCGTAACGTCGAGGTGTCGGCTCTGCGTCAGCGCACCGTTTCCTCTTATGGAGCGGTGCCCGGTTTTCAGCTTTCGAATCAAAACGGACAACCATTTGGGTCAGCGCAGTTAGCCGGAAAGATTTGGATCGCGGACTTTATCTACACAACGTGTCCCGGTCCGTGCCCGATGCTCAGCAGCCGGATGAGTGAATTGCAAAAACCGCTCGAGAAAACTGACGTCCACCTGGTCTCGTTTAGTGTCGATCCAGAGAAGGACACACCCGAAGTTCTGCGCCGCTACGCGGAGAAGTTACAAGCTGAGCCAGGACGATGGGATTTTCTCACCGGACCGAAATCTGCGATTTACAAAATTTCGCATGACGGTTTTAAACTTGCGGTGTCTGACGGCAGTGATGCGCAGGGAATTCCCGTCCACAGCACGCGGATGGTATTGGTGGATCGACATGGCCAAATCCGCGGCTACTACGATGCGACCGAACCGGAGGCGATCACCAAACTGCTGGCGGACACGAACCATTTGCTGCGCGAGCAGCCAAAATGATTGTAGCCGCGATCGTTGATCGCGATGACGGGAACAACGATCCTGGCTACCGTTTACCCCACCGGCTCGGGCCCAGCGCTTGGTCCTTCGTCACAGACCATGCGCAGATAATCGCGGTACTCGTTTTGCGGTAATCCGTCGACGATCTTGGCGAGATCGGATTGAGTGATAAAACCCATGCGCAGGGCCACCTCCTCCAAGCATGCGATTTTCAAACCCTGCCGGTGTTCAATCGTAGCGATGTAATTGCTGGCTTCGAGTAGGGCGGTTGTCGTGCCGGTGTCGAGCCAGGCCATGCCGCGGCTGAGCAGTTTCACGTGCAGCTGGTTCTGCTTCAGATAAAGCAGGTTCAGATCGGTGATCTCCAGTTCGTGGCGTGCCGATGGGCGCAATGTGCTGCAAAGATCAACGACTTGATCGTCGTAAACGTAAAGCCCAGGCACAGCGAAAGGGCTCTTCGGTTGTTTCGGTTTTTCTTCGAGGCTGATCGCTTTTCCGTCGGTGTCGAACTCAACCACACCGTAACGCTCCGGGTCGCGAACTTGATAGGCGAAAATGCAGGCGCCACGTTCGATGGCGAGCGCGTCCCGATAGAAATCGAGTTTTCCATAGAAAATGTTGTCGCCCAGAATGAGCGACGCGCCGGAGTCGCCGATGAATTTTGCGCCGATCAAAAAAGCTTGGGCGATTCCTTCCGGCTTCGGTTGCTCGGCGTATTCGATTCGAATGCCGAGCTGCGCGCCATCGCCCAGGTAATCCTGCAGCATCGGCAAATCTTTTGGAGTGGAAATGATCAGCACCTCGCGCAAGCCGCCAAGCATCAAGGTCGCCAGCGGATAGCAGATCATTGGCTTGTCGTAAATCGGCAGAAGCTGTTTGCAGACGATCTTCGTGAGCGGGAACAGACGCGTCCCCGCACCGCCTGCGAGCAGAATGGCTTTTTTCATTTTCGATTTTCGATTTTCGATTTTCGATGGTTACCACTCCAGCGCAAAAGGAGATCGGCCCACTGCTGCCAGAAAGATGAGCCTGTCGTCAAATCGATATGGGTCTTTTGATTTATTAGCCCGAGCGTTTTCCGAGGAGCAGAGCGGAACGTTGTCTTATCCAAAAGGAACGATTCATCGAGTTGCTCGACCAGCTTCCGATTGCTCAAACGACCGCCGACACATTCCGCCAACGCGTTCTGGATCCATTCGCGAGGTAACTCCGATCGGGGCTCGATCGTGGCACTTACGGTTACACCGAGGAATTTCTTTAATATGAGCGCGCAACCGAGCGCGCGGGAACTCGTGGCATGAATGTGCGATACGCTTTGCTCTTGAAGCAATCTACGCAGTACGAAGGCGAACCGCGCCTGCCGCAGGAATATTGCGCCCGGTGCGCGGCTGCTCTGTTGTGCGCGTTCTTCTTCCAATTTTTGCGCCAGACCTGGATTCGCGCGCCATTCCGCTTCCAGCACGATCGCGTCTGGTAAAAATTGGAGCGACGGTGCGATTTGTTGCATGTCGCGATTCAGCCGCGCGCTGGAATTCAATTCGCACACGACTGGGACGATCTGCACGTCACGGCGTTTCATCTCTTCGAGCTCGCGTTCCAGGAGCGGCAACTCGTGATCCGGCCATCGATCGATGAGATACGCAAAGGTCGCTGATCGTAACACAGGCATTTTCCCTGTGCGCCCAGCGGAGATGTTCTCCGCTGTCTTCGATCCAGCACGTTGCACCGACGCCGATTCAGCGGGTTGCAAACCCGCTGGGCGCACAGACTGAAAGTCGATGTTCCGATGCTCGCGTACCGCATTTTGTAGCAAGTCGATTAGGGGCGCGACTGTATTTTCAATTCGGAAATGCTGCTCAATTCGTGCACGCCCGTTGCGGCCGCGGCGCAATCGCAATTCAGGATCGCGCAGCAACTGCTCAAGCGCGTCAGCAAGCGCAAAAGGATCATCCGGCGAAACCAAAATGCCGGTCTCGCCATCCAACGACTAATTCGGGAATCCCAGCGAGACGAGTGGAAACCACGGGGCGCCCCGAGGCCATGGCTTCAAGGATCACCGTAGGAAAAACATCAGTGGCTCCTTTGGCGTCGGTTGTCGAAGCGAGCACGAAAATGTCGGTGGCTTGAAGCTTCTCCAGCACCGCTTGTTGCGAGAGAGACCCGAGCAAAATTACTCTCGAGGAAAGATCTAACTTGTCGATTTTTTGCTGAAGAGTGTCGCGCAGCGGGCCGTCTCCAATAATGTCGCACAGAAAATCGAGTCCACGGCTCGCAAGCTCCGCGCAAGCATCAATCAGGTTCTCGAATCCTTTGAATGTAACCAGCCGTCCGAGTGCTGAGGATGCGCGGTATGGGATTCCGGTTCGCCAGGAGTGGCGCTGGAAAACGTCCAAGATCCATTCCGTTATAAACGCGGTGAATTTTCGCCGCCGAATCCGGACAACGCCGTCGAAGCAAGTCGCGGCTGTAATCCGTCTCCGCTGCCACGTATTCCGCGGCATCACAGATCTCGCGGAGCAGCTCGTCGCTGCCGAGATCTTTCATGAAATCCTGCCCGTGCGCCGTGACGCTGAACGGAATGGCAGAAATCTCCTTGAGGAAAAGTGCCGTGTGCGCTGCGCGATTCGCAAAATGGACATGAACGTGATTCACACCGCTGAGCGTAAAAAATTCTGCGAAGTAGAGAGCGTTTCGCGCCCGCTGCTCCGCTTTGACGCTCAGACCATATTTTTGGTCGTGCTGCGCGATGAGCTTGCCTGGCCATTTGAATGTTGCCCGCCCCGCCTTCGCGTTTTGTTCCCAGATTTTTAGAATTTCCTGAGGCGGCGCATAATGAATTGGCGCACTTAGCCTGGCGATATATTCGTGCCGTAAACTGGTAAGCGGAGGATAAATCGAACCGATCACAAGCTCGATGCCGCGCCGTTCCAGCGCCAGCATCTCGGCATCACAAAACGTTTGCGAGATTACGGGGTAACGGGAATAGAGATAACCAATTCTCATTGCGCAAAGAGGATACCCGAAACCGAGTCGAACCTATGTAATGTTGCAGGGCAAGCGCGTCGCTTGCCTACTTCCTGCTCCCGGGCCAGCCAGACTGGAATGCGGGGAGGATCTCCCATGAAATTCGATTATGGCAGGCGAAGCGCCCGCCCTACAACGGCAATCTCATTCAGCGAAACAAGTGAGCGCTGCGACGTGATAAACGTTCGCGAAATCCCGCAAGGCAAAATCACGAAAATCGCACGTCTTTGCCCGGGTCCATCTCGAAATCCAAGGCGAGCGAATCCTCAGTGTTTGGCTTGATAATTTCCTCCATGAATTTCACGAAAATAGAGTCCTCACGGAAGATGGCATATTTGTCCATCGACTCAAAATCGATGGCGATGAAGAATGGCCACTCCATTTCCGGCTCGATCCGCTTGCCGCATTTGATGCTCAGCACTTCGGGAATTTTGAGGAGCTGCATTCGCGCGTTCATCATCATCTCCTCCACGCGGGCAGGGGTGACCTCCGGTTTCAGCTTGTAGAGGACGACATGGTGAACCATGAGGGTAAAGCTAATAGGCGTTTCCAACGCGCCGTGCAAGTCCGAATCCGCTGCCCGGGAAGCGCGTTCAAGGAACGGCGATTTCTAGTCCGCCGCCACCAAACTTACCTTTCCAGTAATTGGGGCGCTTCATCCCGCCAAAATCCGTGACAAAACATTTAATGGGAGGTTACTGTAAGCGGGCACGAACCATGATTTGATTCGATGGATGATGTCTCGCCCACCACACCGCTGATTTCAGTGGTTATTCCGCTTTACAACGAAGGCTCGCACCTGAGAGAGCTTCTAGCGGATCTAAAGACCGCATTGCAAGAGACCGGATGCCGATTTGAAGTGGTTCTCGTCGATGACGGCTCGTCCGATAATACATGGGTAGAGATTGAGCATGAAGCACGGGTGTGGCCCGACCTGCGCGCGATCCGGCTGAGCAGAAATTTCGGAAAAGAGTTGGCGCTCTGCGCGGGTCTGGAATGTGCCCGTGGCGATGCCGTTATAGTGATGGACGGAGATGGGCAACACCCCCCGTCACTTTTGCCGCTGCTGATTGAGAACTGGAGGAATTCCGGAGCGGACGTTGTCGAAGCGGTTAAGCGCAGCCGTGGGCACGAATCCTTGGCGAGTAAATTTGGTGCGCTGACGTTTTACGTCATCCTGAACAAACTTTCCGGCTTCGATTTGAAGGGCGCTTCCGACTTTAAGCTCATAGACCGCAGGGTACTTGTTACGTGGCTGGCAATGCGTGAACGCAACGTGTTCTTCCGAGGGATGACTGCCTGGATGGGTTTTCGGACCATCCAAATTCCCTTTGAAGTAGCTCCCCGTCGTGCGGGGAAGTCGGGGTGGTCTTACCTGAGGCGCGCGAGGCTCGCCTTGATTGGGATAACGACATTTTCTTCCTTCCCATTGCGCCTAGTGACCTTTGCAGGGATGATCTTTTTTCTCTTTGCTGTTGGTTTGGGCATCCAAACGCTTTACCTAAAACTGGCAGGACGCGCGTTTACCGGTTTCGCGACAGTGATTTTATTGGAGTTGATTATCGGCAGTCTGTTGATGATCAGCTTAGGCATTATTGGCGAATACCTCGCCCGCATTTACGAAGAGGTGAAGGGACGTCCTCGTTATATAGTGAGTGAATCGATCGAACCGAAAACCTCCCGGAACTGATCGTGCCTGAGGAGAAGTAGCCCGCAATTTGGGTTAAAAACGATTGCGCCTGCTGGAAGCTTCCCTTCATCAAATGAACAAACTCGGATGTATGCTGCGTTCTACAGTGGCCTTGTTTGCTACAGCTTGATAGCGGTCACGCGAATGCCGATCATGTTTAGAACTTAGAGTTTCCCATTAGCCAGACCCAGGGCTGATGGCCATTTGAGTCGATCGGCAATCTTTGCTATCCATGTGCCGATTCTATTACCATTCAAATCAAGAATGAGCACCGCATTCATGTTGGCGCTCGATGCGTGTAGTCGATTCGTCTTTGAATCAATGGCCAAGTCTTCGAAGCCATGTGGGGGTTCCCCATTCAGCAAGTGGCCATTTGGTTGGAAACTTCCCGTCTGGGTCAAAACCTGTATCCGTCTGTTGATTGGATCGGCCACATGAACTTTGCTAGTCTAGGATCAACTGCAACAAAGGTATGATCGTCAAACTGACCGTCGCCGTTGCCTTTGCTGCCCCGGACCCGGAGTACGCCCGTTCATCGGGACTGAACTTGGCAATCCGTGACCGGTCTTGATCGACGACATAGACCGACGCATCGGGCCCAACAGGGATTCTTTGCGGTCCGTAAAAGCCTGGAGCTGGATCTTTCCACTCGGCGATGACTGTTCCGTCGGCGGTTAGTTTCAACACACGATGATTACCAGCGTCTGCTACGTAGATGTCGCCGGCGCGGTCGATGGCAATGCCAGTTGGTGCCCCCAATTGCCCTGGCCCTGTTCCTTTGGTTCCTATGTTGCTGAGAAAAGTGCCAGTTGACGAGAATTTCTCGAGGCGCCCGTTAGTGATCTCAGCGACCCAAACATCTCCGTTACGATCAATTGCAATTCCAGTCGGTGAATCAAATTGTCTTTTCCCGGAGCCTCCGCCGTCTTCAAACATGTTAGTTACACCCTCATGCATGGAACCTAACTGCGGAGGCGGCATGGTGGGAGTAACGGGCAATGCTCTTACGCGTTGCTGAAATCGGCTAATGTTCCTGTTGGGGATGTTTAAGACGTAAAATGTTCTGAGCCTTCCGCCGAAAGAAAACGAAGTCGAATCCTCCATCGCGAGGTCGCGTAGCGTCTGGAACATTCTGATTATTCGTTCGGTTTTTGAATCTCGCTCCCAGATTAACTTAAGATCCTTGTTATTTGGAACGTAAGCAGCAATAGCTCTTTTGTTCGCGTTCCATACCTCTTGCTCCGTCATGACGTAAAAAGGAGTTCCGGCACAAAAGGATAAGATTTTACCGTCATCGTAATCGTGCAGAAATAGATGGATGATCGAATAAGCTTCCCTTGGACAGACAAATGTGTCGTAAGGGGGATCCGGCAAACCGGGAATGTGATTAAATTCGTTGTGTTCGAGGTGAGGGGGGCCAGGGTGTTCTTGACCGGCTACAACATGCTTTAGAAAACGCGAGACCGCGACCTCCTCTTGCGCATAGTGGTGGATCGAAAATGGACTCTCCGTCTTGCCGTAAATGTATCGAACCGACGGAACCAATCCATCGATGAGGATTAACCCTGCCAGCATTCCAAGAACAATTTGAACGCCCGGCCACCGCCGTAATTTTAAAATCCCAGCCACCGTGAAGCTCATCAGGAGTACCCAAAATGGGATCGGCATTAGCAGGCGGTTCTCTATGCAGCTTGCGATGAAAGCGCCTACGACTGGAATTAGGGCCAGCAGTGGGATTTCAAAGCGCTTTTGCCAAACCGCCAGCGCAAACCCAGGAAGGAGAAGCCAGTAATATGGCAGTGGGATAGGCAAGGTATCTGGAATAAAGAATCGGAGGGCAGGGACACTAAAAAAGCAGCGGCGACATTGATCGATATAAGGCTGGATGCCGCTTGGAAACGGCGCTGTCTGTACTGCGTGCCAGAAATCGCGAACAAAGCTGGATTCGTAGTAAGTGTAGGCGTGCCGGTTAAACACAACATAGAGCAGAATCGGCATGGCAGCCGTTAGAAACCCATAGACGACAACGGCGAGCGAGCTCCAGGTAACTGTTCTGGTCAAACTGTTCCAGTTGAAAGCGCCGTACAGCGCCGCAGCAACCGTAATCGCTACGAGATACTGCTTTCCAGATATCGAGCTAGCCAAACAAAGGCCTGCCGCGATTCCGCCCAGCGAAAGATAAAAACGTGAGGTGGCTCTAAAACCCAAATGAAGGAAGTATAGAGAGACCACGGCTAAAGCCGTCGCCATGGGGTAGCGATACCCGGCGAAGGTGTAAATGAACGCAAACGGAAGAAAATTCAGGATCAGAGCAGCGACAGAAGTGACGAGATAAGACTCGAAAAACAGATCAACTAAAAGAAGCGTAAATACAAAGATGGTCAGCCAAATGACAAAGAGGGCTGCTTGATATGACAAAATGTTAAATCCGAACAGCTTGAGAAATCCCCAAACGTAGTAATGAAACAGAGTCTCTCGCGAAATGGGAAAGTGAAACCAGGCGGGCTGATACGGATGACCGATAACATAGCTTTTGAGATACCAGAGGTCCCATCCGGACTCGTCAAACAGCGCGTTTCCGTTCCAAGGGGCCGTGCGGAAATTCCAAAGGTGCGAAACTACAAAGAACAGAATCCAGAACAGAAAGAAGGCTGTTTTCGGTTTTAACAAAGCCTTGAAGCCCGTCGCTAACTGATGTGGAGTTGGCAGGAACGTGCATAACAAAAAGAACATGCCAACGAGCCATCCGATTGGCTGCCACAGATCTCCCCACGCTGATTTCCGATAGTGTGCTGTCGCGGCCAAGGCGCACAGCAATGTGGCGATAAATGATAAGCAGAAGAAGAGAATCCTAAGTCTAAGAAATCGGGATTTTAGAGGCGGGACGTCCACACCCCTGCGTGTCGGTTGGGCAAATTCAGCCTGACTTGTTGAAACCATGTCCGGCGCAACCGGTGTTGTCGGTTAATTACAGGTCGATCACCGTTACGCGATTCCCGCGCATATTCAGCACGTAGAGTTTTCGTCCTAATAAAGCCAACGCTGATGGCCCATCCAGCCTGTCTGGAGGCCTGGGCGCCAAGCTACCGATCTTGTTACCGTTCAAATCAAAGATAAGCACGGAATCCATATTTGCACTCGATGCATACAACCGATTTGTTTGCGAATCTATGACCAGATCTTCGAAGCCATGTGAGCGTCCCCATTCTGGGATGATCCATTTGGTTATGAAGCGACCGTTTGAATCAAATATCTGTATGCGTCTGTTAATTGGATCGGCCACATAGACCTTGTTGGTTTTCGGATCAACCGCAATGGAAGTGTGGTCGTCAAATTGTCCGTCGCCATTGCCTTTACTGCCCCAAACTGTGAGCACACGCCCATCAGGACCAAACTTGACGACTCGCGTGCGGCCTTGATCGACGACATACACCGAGTTATCGGGGCCAATGGCGATCCGGCGCGGTCCGTAGAATCCAGGATCTGGCCCCTTCCACTCGTCAATGACAGTTCCGTCGGGTGCCAGCTTCTCGACTCGATGCTTGGAGGCGTCCGCCGCATAGGTATTGCCAGTCCCATCGATTGCGATCCCGTTCGGTGCGCCTAACTGTTCGTATCCGGTTCCTTTGATTCCTATGGCGCTGAGAAAGGCGCCGCCCGGTGAAAATTTTTCGATTCGACCGTTACCGGTGTCGGCTACCAGAACATTTCCACTGCGATCAACCGCGATTCCTGTTGGCGCATCAAACTGCCCCTTGCCGTCCCCCCTGCCGCCTTCAAACATGTTAGTCGCACCTTCAGGCACGGAACTGAGCTTGGAGGGCGGCAGATCTGGAATTTTGTAAATTATCAACCCATTGTACCTGCTGTCCTCGAATACCTTCGGAAAATAAGTGGCGTAAACTTGTTCGTTAGGGTGCTTGATAAATTGAGCATGGCGAACCGCGCCGTCGAATCCCACGTAGCTGATCCCATTCTCTTTCAAAAGGCGATACACTTTCCAAGGATCTCTGTTTTCGAACAGCTCGGTGTAAACTCTATCGCGTTTACCTGCATCGTAACCGGCGGACCATGCATAATAAGGCCAGCCATAAAATACGCGACGGCCAGCCATTAGGATAGGATGATTAACAAAACGATCTGTCAGGAGGATTTCCCGCGGCGCAACATTTTTTTCGAGCCAACTGATTAATGGATCGTTCATGTAAGTGACTTCGCTCCAGCCAGTATTGTGAATCGGAAAGAAATCAATGATTCCGCCTGGAATGATGAGAAGCGTAGTAAGGATCGCGGCAAATTTTCCAGGCAAAGTGGTTCCGGCCAAAGAGAGATGCCATAGTCGCCAGAGAGCGAACGCAACAAAGAGGTTGGCAATAATGACCCAGATATGAATGAATTTTTGATTAGCCAAAACTTCGATCGTGAACTGGAAGCAAAAGGCAATGGCAATGAGACTCAAAAATGCCAGGAAAAATCGCCTTTGCAGACTGGTCGCGAAAACCAGCGCCAGCGCAATCAACAGCCACTTGAAGCCAAAGGTGAACCCAAGGTATTGTGCCACATTCGCGATGGTAGGATGATCGATCGTGTAGCCCCAGTGAAGGAGCTTTGGCATATGCGCTCTACCGCTTCCGGTGCTCAAGTAGAGCATCTGTGGCAGCGCGATTACTCCGGAAATCGCGGCCAGCACCAGCATTTGCCGTCGCAGCGGACACAAGATGAATAATAGCCCTAGGATCGCGGCTGCAGCCATGAATACGGCGCTGTTCCACATGGGTAGCAAGCCGAGCAGAACGCCGGAAAAAATGAACGGCGGCAAAGTAGCGACAAAACGTTCCGTAATCACAACGGTTTCTTGTCTCGGTTCTGTGGCTACAAACACCGAAGGCAGTTCGATTTGCGGCTCGCGAACGTTTTGAAGGCGACTGGGATTCCCCGAACTCGAGATTGCAGCGGGGTCGGGCAATCCGTTTTCACGGGTCCTCATTATGTCGGTTGAAGCGCTTTGGTTGGCTTGTTTAGCCGTCCCCGCACGGTAGCGGATCACGAGAAAGACCAAGACCAGGAGTAGTATTCCGATCGCGCTGGCGAAGTGCCGCTGATTGAGATAAGTCACCTGCGACCACGTACCCCAGGCTTCACCGCGATACGGAAAGATCGTCTGAAGATACTCGCGTTGATGCGTAATCGTTTGAATCGCCGACCGGACTGAAGCTTGCTTGTAAAGAAAGGGGACGTAAGCGAGCGATCCGAAAAAGAAAAAGAGCAGCGAACCGACCCTTCCGACGGCGCGCGAATTGAAGAGCACCTCCCCGAGGGTCATCACGACCACGAGCATTGCCACGAGCGTGGCTATGCTGAGGAGATTAAGGCTCCACGCGGGATCGAGGCCGAGAAATTCGAGATTTCCCGCCTGAAAGTAGAATAAAAAATGGTAACGGATTCGGTCGCCGGAGAAGTGCGGATATTCCGTCGGAAAATTGTGTCCTACGGCGAAGCTTTGCATGAGGGCAGTGTTTGGGCCGAAATCGCTGTACTCAGGGTTTGCGATCTGGAGCTTGCCGCCCCTGGTATTGAATGAAGCAAACATCATCCATGATACGAGGGCGACGTAGCCAGCTATGAGAATCCAATCAGCTATGCCTGAACCTTTGGGCCGTGGCAGATACAAATCCGATCGGACCTCGTGAACTTTGGCCGAACTACCTTTAACAATTCTGGTTCGCCACTTGGGCCACGACAGCACCGCGATCGCGGCTAAGAAGAATAAAAGATCGGCCCAGACGAGCGGTCGTGACGCCCAGAAAAAAGCGAGTCCCGCCAGGTAGGTAAACCATGAACTGACCAACAGCCCGACGAGGATTGCTGCCGCACATCGATATGCGACCGACTCGAACTGGTAAAAGCGCCGGCAAAGAAAATCCCCGACACAAACGGCCAGCGCAAAATAAATCAGAGCCAGCATTCCCAAGTCCTTGCTGATTTACTACCCGCACCCGCCTTCACACGCGGCTTCGGCGTGGCAGGCGTAGGCGCAAATCGTAAACGCTCGTTTTTTTTCGTCAAATATGTCCGCATTATTCCCGAGAGATGAACCAGCAATTGTGCCGGAGACTCTCCAAGCTGACGTTTTACTACGGCTGAATTCGGTCGGTCCAAAGGAATAGCCATGTGGCAGTTGCGTTAATCGCAATAGACACCGCGAAAAGTGAGATCTCTGTGACGGTTATCTTGGGTGGTCCGTTGCCTGTGAGCAAAAGAAACATCCATGGAAGGAGGATCATGGCGTAGCGGTACGAAAATTGCCACCCGCCTGGATTTCCATGACACCAGAGCACGAAGGTTAAGATCCCAATCGCAATCCACGATATGGTTCTATACCTGCCGCCTGCTCTAAAAAGGAGGAAAAGAAAGGGACTGCTCAGCAAGATGGAGCACCCAAACGGAGGAAAACTAAGGAACGGAAAGGCAGAGTCGTCGCGGAACCCTTCAAATAACATCGTGTGAACGTTCCAGGGAATCGACTGAAGCGAAAACAGCCCGTGTTCGTACCAAGGTTCGTCGCGCACTTCCGGGATGTGAAAGTAGCCGAAATCGAAAATAGAATGGAACCGCGCGAGATTATAAGCGGCAGTCAGCAACGCCAGAGTTACTGGCAGAGTTAAGAAATCGAAAAGCATTGGCGCATTTTCAGTAAGCGATTGCTTGATCCGCGGAATGAGCTTCAAGCCTTGTCGCGGACTGGAGACCGCCACTTCTGTTCCATTTGAGCAGCGCCAGAGGAGATAAAGGTACAAAGGCGCGGTAATCAGCAACTCAGTGCGATTTCCAAAAGCGAGGGTGAAGAACGCTCCCGCGACGAAAGGCGACGGGCGCACCAAGGTAAAATAGAGAGCCGCGATTTCCCCTAATAGCGCGAGACCTAGGGCGATTTGCCAGGCGCCGCCCATTCCAAGATTGCACCAAGTCCATGTTCCAAAAACTGGAAACAGCGCCAGCAAAATACGCCGGGTGAGAGGTTTCGCGTTGAAGCTGGGGTAATCGGGTCCAAATGCTTTCGTCAGTTGAAAAAAGAAATAAACGGAAGCTCCGGCAATCAAGGCGGCCAGAATACGCGCTGGGAAGTCGTGGATCAGCGACGCCTTTTGCAGAAGTGCAACCGGCACCATGCTAATGACGGCGCCCAGCGGAAACGCCGAATAATATCTGTTTCCGTATGGAATCATCTCATTGAGCCACTCGGGCGGCTTTTCCCGGAGTCCGAGGTCGCCACGCAGCAAAGCCGACGCGATCTCGGCGGTATAATCCAAATCGCGCAGCGTCGGATTTGTTGAAAAATAAAAGGCGAGTGCCGCACACAGCGACAAACCGGCGGCAACCCAAAATTGCCGGATAGTGCTACGCGGTTCGGGAGCCGTATGATTTCTCACTTCCAGTTCAATCGCGCCCCAGCAATTTTTCCCAAACAGCCTTGGTTTTCATCGGCACGTTTTGATCAGCGTCGACTAGCCAGGAAACGGTCGCAAACGAGTTCACAATAACTGACAAACCGACGAGTCCGATTATCACGTGACGTGAGCGCACCAAGGCGACCCCGCCTGACGAGAGAAATATGACGAAACAAAAAATCAGGAATGGGTATAGATCAGCGGCATAGCGCTGCGCGAGTGCAAAAAACGAGAGTATGCAAATAAACTGCACAAGCAGAGCAATGGCTGCAGCTTGGTGGAATCCGGTCGCGCCATGCCTTCGGATAAGACAGACAATTCCCATGATCGCCCCGAAAATCAGCCACGGTGAGCTCCATGTTACAGGGAGATAAACCTCACTGAAGTCATTCGAGTATAGAGACGGATAATTGTACGAATGGCGATTCGCTGCCAAGAAGGGCGGCTCTCGATGCAGGCTTGGCAATCGAAAGTTGAAGTAGTCCGCAAAGCTGCTGGGGATCCGGCGTGGACTAAACACGCCAAAATTGCGAGCGAACTCCGCATGAACCGAATTGATGTAATAATCGAAGTTTACGCCGGTGATTCTGCCGAATCTTGCGTAGCTTAGCCAAACATAAAAAATGAGTGCGGCTCCAAGGGGAATTACGAGCGCGATGAGATTAGTTATCTTGTTGTTCTGTCGAACTATTTCTGGGACGAGAAACAAAGCGACCAGGATCAGAGGCGCACCGAAGGTGCCTCGGGACAAGAAAGCACCACCGGCACAAAGCGAGAACCCCAGCAGCGCACGTGTGAGTGCCCGCTCCTTGGACTGTCGTGCACGGAAAACGAAAAAAATCGCCGCCAACGACAATCCGAATGCCCAGATGATCGCTTCGTCGTAGATCGAAAGATTGCCAAGCAACAAAAGCAACGGCGAACCGAACGCGAATCCGACGACGCAAGCGTTGCCCACCCAATTGCGCGCGCGCGATGATAGCGACGAGGCTCGCAGCGCCATGCGCACCAAACCGGCAAACGCGAACAGAGCGATGGTCCCCGCGCAAAAGCCGGAAATCCGTGACCATTTTCCGTGTCCTGCTGGGTACACGAGATTTAACGGAATACGGAGTAACGCCGGAAACGGCCCAAAGTACATGCGCACGTGATCGTTCACGATCATTGCTTCATGACCGATCGCCTCGGCATCGACATCCACATTGCCCCGAAGGAAATGTTCCGCCTGCGAATCGTAGGCGCCGCCGAGTACCTCGTTGACAAAAATCTGCCGCCCGCAGGTTGCAGTGAAAACCCACAGGAACGCGCTCACCAGTAAAGTGAGCGGCAGAAGCCGGGGAGCTGCGGGAGAAGTCAGAAGAAGCTGATTACTTTCTAAAGTCTAGCGCTCCTTTTTTGAGCGCGTAAATATAGCCTACCATCAGGATGGCAATAAAGCTGAGCATGCTCCAGAAAACTGCGCTATCTTGTTTTATCGCATCTCGATACACGACCGCCCACGGATACATAAACACGATCTCGAGATCGAACAGGATGAAAAGCATCGCGACCAGATAGAACTTAACGCTGAAGCGCGGTTGCGGTCCACCCTGCGGAATCATCCCGCATTCATAAGCTGTGTCCTTGGCTCGAGTGCGTTTTCCGCGCTTACCTACGAGAATGCTGACCAGTAGGGCGGAAATTGCAAACAGGGCGACAACAACGATTTGCAGGAGCAGCGGTAAATAGTCGCGCAGCATCCGAGAATTTGGCCTAAAGCCAATGGGTTGTAAGGCTCAGTTACTTTACGCCTGCCAGATGACCATTCTGCTGAGCAATGGCCTGAGCAAGAGCCGACGGCAAGCCCTTATATTTTTTGCCATTTTTCTTGACCGCACCACGCGCCACCAGGTTTTGCAATTTCTCGTAGGCTCGCAGGCGCAGCATTTCCTCGCCGCCACTGGCAGCATTTCGTGCCCGGAGATTCTCGTGCACGATGTCGAACAACTGCTTAAACTCAAAGGAAGAACGCCTGGAGAGGACAGCAACCAGCTCCTCTGTTACCAGATCAGGAACACGACGGGAGAATGCATTTTTCTTTAGAATGGCCATAGGGACAAAAACCTAACAGATTTTTGGCAAATTGCAGCAGTTTTCTTTGGCCTCGTTAGGAAAGAAAAGCGTGCCGGAATGGCACAGACGCTTGGCGGATTTGGCCGATCTCGAGGAAGCACCCGATCGGCAATGTGGATGCTGGAGTTCCTGCGTGCGTCGCTCGTGCCTGTGCTAGCATCCTCCGTCTATGGCGTGGGAGATGGACTGGATGCGGGCGGCGTTGCTATGGGAGCAGGCCTCCAACCAGTCTGCCGCGCACTTGCCCCGAACCCACTTAGAATCGCAACGCCGATTCCCAATTGGTCCAGAGTGATGGGTCCGATTGACTCAGCTATGTAACCGTCGCCGTCATATCTTTGCGAAGATACAATAGGACTCAGATGTTTAGTGATGACTTCCGCCGCCGGGATTTTGCCAGGATCGATCGAACCCGCGACCGCCGGAACGAATGCCGCAGCCATTAAAAGCATTGGGCGCAGCGAAGCGTCGAGCCGCGAATACAACAGTGCGGAATCGATGTAAGCAAAGAAGTTTGTCGGCACAGGTAACAACCCCACGGCTGTCTTGTAAGTTTGGGAGGCTGCAAATTCAGACGAGCCACTATTGCTGCGTTTTAATGCCTCTTCCACCGACTCCGGATTCATCCCGAAGATTAAGATCCGATCGGACAGCGCGATGATAGGCGTGATCGCAACGAAACTTGCAACCGATTGCTTCGAAAAATAGCGGACCCCTTCCTTCTCCGTTTCGGCCCAGCTTCCCTCTTCATCGCCGTGCAAAAGGGCGTCGAGGATTTTTCCCGCTTTAGCCGGGTCCCTTACCGGTAGCGTTACAAACAATGACGGCCAGTGAGCGTTGGAAGGCCAATCCGCCAACGCCCCCAGCTCAATACCGAATGCAGCTTTCCAATCAGCGTCGGTGATGCCGCTGTCGCTAAGCGCCTGAAAAGCTTTTGTCCCTGCGAACGCCGCGACTTGGTTAAGCGTGTCCATCTTCTCCCCGAGATTGAGTAGCATGGCGAGGTAAAGAAATGTCTCTTTCGTTCCGACCGACTGTGATGAGCGGGTCAGTGTCGTGGCCTGCTCCAACTTGGGCATGCCCAAGAAAACAAGATCACGTATTTTTCCGTTCTCGAATCGCATTGAGCCGGCGATGCAGCGCATTTTCTCGAGCAGCGTGCCATCGCTTGGCGCGGGAGTTGATCCGACAGCGGCGCGCAATTCTGCGAGCCTTTGCGAGAACGCTTTGGGCTGGAAATAAAAGAATGCGACGGAGTTGGACGGCCTGTGCGAAATCGCTGCACGATACGCGTCGTCTTTATCGAGCCTGTTATCTTCACTGGATCCGCGGCGATCGGCGCGATCGAGTAATCGCTCTAGTTCGGACACGTCAGTAGCTGCAAAGAACCAGGGAGGATCATAAGCGGTGGCAATACTGAACGAAGCCGTTTTGGCCACTTGGATTTCGCGATGTTGATATTGCACTTTCTCGCTCTTGACGCTTGAATTTTGCCCCATTAGGGCGGAGCGCCACCTACCAATGATTCCCTCCGCTTCTTCCTTGCTGCCGCGGAAACGGAAGCCGCCAACAATCTTTGGGTTGTTATTGTCGATAGACGTTAAGGCGATGAAGGCATTTTTTGGTGCGAGTTGTTCGACTTCTCGCAGCGTTTGAGAGGCCACATCGCTTTTCGAAACGTTGGCCAGCGGCTTGCGCAAGAAATCCTGCACCGCAGGCTCGCGGTACAGTTGATAGATGTCGCAATGCTGCCATTCATCCCAGGCGCGATCAAAATCCGGCATGTGCGCCACAAAAATTGTTTCCCGCGGCAGAAGCGCGGCTATCGGGGCGCTGGAGATCTTCTGAAAAAAATTCCAATAATACCAACCGGCGAACGCAGCGACGGTCAGCGCGATCAAAAGGAGCAAAATTCGCTTCATATAAATGACTGCGTCATAAGAGTGGATGCTCGATACTCGATGCTAGGTGGGCGTTCAACACAAATCCCCGCAGACACTCCGCAACGGGGATCGCTTCGCCGCTACGCGCGCGGATGGAATCGCCGGTGGACAGCTTTGAGCCGTTGTTGATCGACGTGGGTGTAAACCTGCGTTGTCGAAATGTCGGCGTGGCCCAGCATCTCCTGGATAATTCGCAGATCCGCGCCGTTGCCGAGCAGATGCGTCGCGAAGCTGTGCCGCAGAAGGTGAGGATAGACGTTCTTTTCCAGTCCGGCGCGCTGCGCATGTTTCTTTACGATCTGCCAAATGCGCGCTGTGGTTAATTTGGTTCCTCGCTCCGAGAGAAAAATTTCGCTGCCAGTGCGTTGCTTCACAAGCTTTGGCCGCTCCGCGGAGAGATATGCGGCCAGCGCGTCGCACGCTTTGCGGCCAACCGGCACCAGACGGGTCTTGTTTCCCTTGCCGGTCACGCGCACAACGCGCTCTTCGAAAGTGAAATTCTCCAGCCGTGCATTTGCCAACTCGGAGATACGCAGCCCACTGGCATAGAGCAGCTCGATTATCGCCCGATCACGCAATCCGTGAGCAGCTTTTATGTCGATCGTTTCCAGGAGTTGCTCCACTTGCAGCTCATTGAGTGTTTCCGGGAGATAACGCTCAATTCGCGGTAGCGCGAGCGCCTCGGCCGGATCGCGTTCAATGAGTCCTTTCGCGGCGAGAAATCTTAAAAAAATTTTCAGCGCAACCACGATCAGCTTGATCGAAGAAGCCGAAAGGCCGCGGCGTTTGCGGTCGGCAAGATACTCGCTCAGCACGGGAAGAGTTACATTGCGCGCTTGCGTGATCTTTTTTTTCGCAGCGCACCACTGCGCGAATTCGCTCAGCGATCGTTGAGTGGAGAGCTGATAATTTTCAGAGAGCCCGCGCTCGACTGCGAGGAAACGGATGAACCCGTCGATCAAGACCTCCATCGAGCCAAAGCTAAGGGAGGAGTAATTTGTGGCCAATGCAAAATGCATGTGTTAAGCCGGGTTGTCGCCTGCGCCGGTCCTCAGCGCATCCGGCAAAACAGCTTAAGCGGCACCGCAACGCGATCTCGGCTGCAAACAGTGGACACTGCACCGAGTTGTTTAAAGCTCCGGTGCGCACGAGGTACGCCGCACCACGACTGTGAAGTAATTGACAAGCGAACATTGAATGTTGGATGTTTCATGCCATGAGCTTGGATCTCAACACGCTCCTGCAAGATTGGCCTTACGAGAGTGGGACCATTAAAGTGCGCAAAATTACGGGGCTCGATGGTCGGGAAAAACTGCAACTGCGCGTTGACCTCGGTGTGTTGCAAATGGAAATCACGGGCCGACCCGATGGGCGACGTCCGCACAACTGCGAATCGCTTCTCGAGTATCACCAGAAGCGCGCGACCCGGGCCCAACAGAAGGGCGAGGCTTATGAGCTTACCGCCGAACAATGCGGCGAGCTACAACAGGAGGGCATCCAATATTATCATCGCTATCTGAGTCTGTTTCAGATCAACGATTTCGAGGGCGTAGTGCGGGATACCCGGCGGAATCTCGAACTTTTTAGTTTCGTCACCGCGCATACTGATCGCGAGGAATTTTCCTGGGGCTTGCAACAATTCAGGCCTTACGTGCTCATGATGAACACGCGCGCCAAGGCGTCCATTTTTCTTGGCCAGGGAAAATTTCCCGAGGCCATAGCGGAAATTGAGCGTGGTCGCGAAGCGATTGTGGATTTTCTGCAACAGTCGAACTTTCCGGAACTGTTGTCGAAGAGCGCCGAGATCGCGTTTCTGGACGAGTGGCTTGAGGAAGTGAAAGCGAAGCGACCCCTTTCGAAACTGGAGATCATGCAGCGCGAAATGGAAACCGCAATTGCAAAGGAACTTTACGAGCGCGCTGCCGAATTGCGCGATGCCATCAAGCTGCTCAAGGCGCAAAGGCAAACGTAACGCGAAAGCTGCGCCATCGGATTGTTGGTCGGCTAGACGGACGAATCGCGAAACCGCTCACAGGGCCGTAATCCGCTCTATAGAATGTGTTCGCGGTTGTCTGACCGAAGCCGGATGGTCTTTATCTGTAAATTGTGCCGGGCTTGAATAAAACGTACGGTCTTGCTTTTAGCGCGCATAAGGACGGAATGCGTGATTGCCGTCACGCCTCCACGCGCTCGCACGCCAGTGAGCAGGGCGCTGTCGCTGATGCCGGTAGCGCAGAAAATGATGTTTTGTCCGTTCGCCAGATCGTCTGCTGCGTAGACGCGGTCGAGGTCCTTTTCGTAACCGCCGGCGATGAGACTTTTTCGCTCTTTCTCGTCGCGCGGCCACATTCTGCATTGCATGTCGCCGCCGAGGCACTTGATCGCCGCCGCCGCGAGCACCGCTTCGGGCGAACCACCGATGCCCATGTAAAGGTCGACGTCCCGATCGGGTAACGACGGCGCGATCGCTGCGGCGATGTCGCCGTCGCCGATCATCCGCAATGAAGCGCCCGCCGCGCGAATCTGTTCCACGATTTCTTTGTGACGCGGCCGATCCAGCATCATTACCGCAATATCCTGCACGCGCTTGTCCACTGCGCGCGCGACGATTGCCAGCATCTCGGCAATCGGCATGTCGAGATGAAGCGAATCGCCGCGCTTCTTCATGTATTCGATTACGCGTGGCCCGTACGCCAGCTTTGACATGTAAAACGACGGGATGTCGCGCAGCGCCACTTTCACGCCTTCCTCGGGACTGGCTGCAGCGATGCAACTGATCGAGTTTGGCGCGCCCTTGGAAATATTCGTCGTGCCGTCAATCGGATCGATGGCGATATGAAATTCCGGCGAACCTGGATACCAGGTACCGAGGTGTTCGCCTTTGAAAATGCCCGGCGCGTTATCCTTGATTCCCTCGCCGATCACCACTTCGCCGCAGATGTTAATGAGATCGAACATGCCGCGGATGGCATCGCTCGCTGCCGCGTCCGCTGCTTCCTTATCGCCGCGCCCGAGCCAGCGCAACGAGTTCAACGCCGCGGCTTCGGTGGCCCGCACAAAATCGAGTTCGATGACGCGCTCGATATCCTGGTAATCCTGTTTCGGGAGTCGCAGAGCCATGGACCGACAATTTTCACGCAAGTTGCCCGCGATGACAAGAGATCAAGAAATGACACCTGGCCAACTGTCAGATTAAAACGACGGCTGCGCAGGCCGTTGCTCGCTGGAACTTGTAACCGAGATCGCGTCCGTAGTAGCGATCGAGAGCGTCGGGCGATTATTGATGGTGAATTGAGCGCAAACGCTATCCTTCCTGCCCCCGGGTGAAGATTTGGTGCTGTGCTCATTTTTGCCTTTCGTTCTTCAATGGAACCACGAAGAGCACATCGATTCTGGACGCATATTTGCCTGCCGGACATGCGTCGTGAGATTACAATGCCTTATGAGCGGCTTCTTCGAGGAATTGCAGCGACGAAAGGTTTACCGCGTCGCTGCCGCTTACGTCGTCGCTGCCGGATTCTTGATTCAAATCGCCTCGGCGGTGTTTCCAGCATGGGAATTGCCAAATTGGAGTTTGCGACTCGTAGTTGCGCTTTTGTTGGTCGGTTTTCCGATCGCGCTCATACTCGCCTGGGCCTACGACATTACCGCGAAGGGAATTCAGGTCACCCCGCAAACAGGAACGCATCGGCGGCGAAATCTCATCTTGCTCATCCTCACAGCAGTCATCGTCTCCGCTGCCGCTGGATTTTTTCTTTTGCCACGGACCGTCTGGCATAAGGTCGACAAATCAGTCGCCGTTCTGCCCTTTCAAAATTTGAGCAGCGATCCGGAGAACGCTTATTTCGCTGATGGCATCCAGGAAGAAGTCCTGACACGCTTGACGAAGATCGGGGATTTGAAAGTGATTTCACGCGCTTCGACGCAGCAGTATCAGAGCGAACCGGGCAATCTTGCCGAGATCGCGAAGCAGCTTGGCGTGGCGAACATCCTCGAGGGTAGCGTCCAGAAAGCGGGGAATCAGGTGAGAGTCAATGTTCACCTGGTTAACGTGCAAAACGGCTCGCAACTCTGGGCCGATACGTATGATCGGAAGTTGAGTGATATCTTTGCCGTCGAAAGCGACATCGCGAAGGGAATAGCGGACTCATTGCAAGCGACGCTGACCGGTGGTGAAGAACAGGCGTTGGCTGCCAACCCCACAAACAATCCCGAAGCTTACGATGCCTATTTACGCGGGCTGGCTTTTGAAGCGCGCAGCAACTACTCGAGCGATGCCCTGTTCAAAGCCATTGATTTTTATGATCTGGCGGTGCGCCGTGATCCGAATTTTGCGCTGGCTTGGGCGCGACTTTCTGGTTTGCACTCGCTTCTTTACTCTAATCGTCGCGACACAACTACCGCTCGCCGCAATGCGGCAAAGGGAGCTTTAGAAAATGCGCAGAAACTGCAACCGAACTCGCCTGAAACCCTGCTCTTCACGGGTTATTATCAATATTGGGTGTTGCACGATTACGGGCTGGCCAAAGCCACCTTCGGACGCGTTAGCAAAATATTACCCGGGAACAGCGAGGTTTTATATGCGCTTGCCGCAATTGCACGAAGCCAGGGACATTGGGATGAAAGTGTAGCCTATTGGGAACGGGGCCTCGCCCTCAATCCCCGGAATACGGCATTACTGACTGAAGTGGCATTTACATACGCCGCGCTTCGACAATTCCCGAAAGCAGAAAAGCTCTACGATCGAGCACTGGATATTCTCCCTAACGAATTGTCTCTAATGGCATTGAAAGCCAGTATCTACCAGGCCGAAGGTAACCTGCGAGAAGCCGCTAAATCGCTTGCGCAGGTAAACGCACAAACGAACTCGGACGTGGCCTTTCGAATCAAACTGACCCAATTGAGACTTGAACGAAATCACATCGAGGCCACACAGTTGGTGCAAGCCCGGCAAGCTCAACTCCACGTTGTTTCTGGGATCGAAAAGGGCAGCAAGCAGGTAGGGCTAGCCTTGGCCCAGCGCGTCGCTGGCGACACCGTCCAAGCAAAGATTTCCGCTGAACAAGCGCGCAACACGCTTGAGCCACTCAGGAAGGAGCAACCAGACAACGCCTTCGTTGCGGCAGCTCTGGCTGTGGCTTATGCCATGCTTGACGAGAAGGAGTCAGCCCTCAACGAGGCGCAGAACGCAATGACGCTTGTGCCGAGTAGTAAAGACCGACTGGCCGGGCCGGCGTTCGAAGAGAACCTGGCGTTAGTTGAGATGATCAGCGGCGAAAATAGTCGTGCGATCTCAACTCTCACACGTCTGTTACAGACATCGTACGGCGGCTGGCTCTATAGCCCAGCGCCCATCACGCCGGCTCTTCTTAGGCTGGATCCAATCTGGGACCCCTTGCGTGCCGATCCCGCTTTCCAAAAACTTTGCCTTTAAGAAGCAGCCGTGAATCGGCCCAATTTATTCGTCGGCAGCGAGAATCTCGCGCCGCCGTTTATTTTTCCATTCCGGCGACGTGCTCGGCGTGCTCATGGCCGCTATGAGCGTGCAATGATGGGCGGATACGCAGGAAAAACTGAAACGCGTACCCCAGATCATCGCCGTAATAGCGGTCCAGGGTGTCCGGCTGACGGTTAATCGTGAATTGGGTTCCGAGGCCAATGTCGAGTCCTTTACCGCGCGACAAGTCACGTACGTACCCGAGCGTGTAAGCACCTACCGGAAAGACACGTGCGTCTGCTGCAGCCTTTAGAACCAACTCTTCACCTGATTTTTCTACGCGCTCCCAGCGAAAGTAAACCGTGTCGCGGCCGCGCTGGTAATCAGATTCGACCAGGAACGATTGCGTTTTGCCCTGGCCGGTGTCGTTGTTCTGGCCCCAAACAAACGTGTTCGCCCAGTTTCTGTCGCGTCCCAGCGGAAGATTATAAATGATCGACGCCGTTGTGCGATGCCGGTTGAGTTCAGGATCAAAGGCTTCAGGGCTTTTGATGTAACCGTACGAAACTTGCATCGCGAGATTTCGCGTGGGGTTCCAAGATAATCGACCGCTGTACGAATCGAATTCGGGTTGGTCGAAATCGTAACGGTCCTCATCTGGCTCGCGTCCGGTAAAAATGCTCCCTTCAATTTTGATATTGCGCCAAACGAGACCCGCCGTGGCGACACCGAAAGTGACGTGAGTTGAGTCCTGCCAGTGATGACCGATCGGCGCGTCGGGATCATCCATCGCCGACGGGCGATGCATGAATGTGGGCGGACCGAGCGCCGGTTCGCCCGGATATCCGAAATAGATGTAGGCGCTGAGGTCGTGATCGAACTTCTGCGAGAGGCTAAGGGAAAGTTCGTCGAAAAGATCATGCGGATGTTGCGTGTCATGCAATGGCTCTCCGTTCCAGGATTCACCGCTTTGTAAGAGAAGCGGATATCCGCGCCCGCCTTCGGTGAGCGGATCCAGACTCATCATTACGCGTGCACCGAACTGGGCAGACTCGCCGAGCGGGTGGGAATACATCGCCATGAACCAATTGGGCGCATCGATCCGATCATCGCCGCGTCGCGTGCTCACATTGGTGTAACGCGGGAAAATTGCGCCGTGCAGCATGAGCATGTCCTCGCCAAACATGAACATGCGACCGTACATCGGGCTCGAATCCGGCAGCCAGCTTGTGCCGGAGCCTTCGCGGCTCATGGGCTCTGCGAGATCGATCGACGAATGCATTTCCATCTGCATCTTTTCGTGCTCGTGCTTATGCCCAGGGCGATTGAGGTCAATCGCCTCTACCTTTGATGTTGAGCGTTGGACGTTGGACGTTCGACGTTCGCCTTGTTTGAGCGGCACGAGTTTCATCCCGCACTTCGGGCAATTGCCCGGATGGTCGGAAACGACTTCGGGATGCATTGGGCAGGTGTACTTCTGCTGTTTTCCTTTCGCTTTCTCCTGCTCACTAGCGTGCGATGATTCGATGTCGTGCTCACCGTACGGGTGCTGTGCGATCACTGTGTTATTCGTCACAAGTGCAACGGTGCTCGCGATTATGACTGCGATGTGTTTTCGCATTTCGTCTGGTTGTAGGGCAGGCGCTCGCCTGCCAAAGGGAGAGACATGGCAACCGGAGCGGTTGCCCTACAAACAGAACGCAATCGCGACTGTTCTACGCGAGAAAAGGCGGAGCGTGAGTGAGAAGGCTTTGCTGCAAGATCAGTTCAGCGAATGACAATGCACCGGGCGGTCCAGTGTCGAGTAATAGTGGTGCGACACTTCGCAGCGAACGCACGACGAACGCTCCCGTTTCGACAGGAAAATTTGCGTCGCAGAACTTCGCATTATCGCGGGCCCAGGCTTTAAATTGTGCGAAGGCAACCGCGCGCAGGATTTTGCAGCACTGCACCTGGGAGGACGGTTCCTTTTGTTTCGCAGGCTTGGAATGAAATGGGCACTCAGGCGCCTGCTTGTTTATCTCGCTCCTGATCGCGGCGAATGCACAGTGGTTCGAAACCGCGATCCATGAGCAGATCGCAATTACCACGCCAACACTTCGTATGATCGCTTTCACATTCTCTGTCGCATTTGGAGTACGCGGACACGTCCGCGCTTTAAAGGCTGCGACATGTCACTGCACTCCAAATAGGTCGCGCCAGGCGCCTGCTCAAACATTTTCTTCGGAATCAATGATCGGCGCGATTGCTGCGGAGGGTGTACTTTCTGGTGGAACAACGTCGGGAACGGCATCGGTGGAGGCTGGTCGGATTTGCGGTTGTTCGACGCGTGTCGCCATGAGCATCGCGGTGAAAAGCAGCGCGCCTGCAAGAAAATACGGCGCTCCCGGCAGGTGAATCGGATTTTTCGCGTCGATAAACCACCCAAAAATCCGGAGGAACAACCACGGTCCGATGATGAAAGTGATCGACCGCATACTTTGCAAAGCGCCCTGCAATTCGCCTTGTTCCCGGTCGCTCACGCGGTGAGTCATCATGCTTTGGGCCGCCGGCATGGAAATGTTCCAAAGCGAAATGATTGGGATTGAAGCGAGCAACCAAGCCCCCGTTTTAGCCCACCCGGCAACCACCATGCCACTCGCACCAAAAAACTGGCCGATGTAAAGAGTGTGTTTTTCCCCGAACCTCTTCACCATTCGACCGGTCAAGCCTCCTGAGATAACGGCAGTCACGATGCCGACGATCATCAACGAGATTCCGATCATTCCCTGACTCCAACTGTAGCGGTAGATGGCGTACAGCGCCCAAACGCTAAAGACGTTGTGGGAAAGATAAGCAAGAAACTGGATCGTCGTGAGCCGCCACAGTTCGTGATGGGACCGAAGTAGTGTCAGCGAACCCACGGGATTCGCGCGGCGTAGTGCAAACGCTTTTCGCTGTTCGCGCGAGAGCGATTCCGGAACGAAGAAGTAACCCCAGAGCCAGTTCGCAAGGCTAAGACCGGCTGCAATCCAAAACGCAAGACGCGGATTGACATCGCCGGCCAATCCACCAATTGCAGGTCCGAACGTGAATCCGATGCCGAATGCCACGCCGATCAGCCCGAATGCTCCAGCTCGCTTTTCTTTCGGCGTGACGTCCGCGATGTAGGCCATTGCGGTCGGAATACTTGAAGTCGTGATTCCGGAAATAATTCGGCCAAGGAAAAGCCAGTTTAAGGTCGGTGCCATGGCCATGACGATGTAATCCAAGCCGAGACCGAGATTGGAGAGCAGGATGATTGGGCGTCTTCCGAATCGATCCGACAAGACTCCAAGCAAGGGCGAAAAGAAGAACTGCATCAGCGCGAAGACCACCGCGAACCGCGCGCTCCACCTGGCCGCATCAGTCATCTCGCCACCGAGAAAATTCAGAATCAGCTTTGGCAAAACGGGGATGATCAAGCCCATCGCCAGGATGTCGAGGGTCACCGTGACGAGAATAAAAACGACGGCGGCAGGGCGTGATCTCATGAGGCTGGAGCATGAATGCAACGTTGTAGCGGCGGTTGTGTCAACCGCCGAAGCCGGGGTGCTTGGCACAAGCGCCTGTACACCTATTCTGTCAGATGATCCCGCTGTCTCATCTCTCGCCGAAAACAGAGGTGCGCGACAGTAAGATTCACGGACGCGGTCTGTTTGCGATCACCGATATTGCCAAAGACGAAATCGTCGCCGTGAAAGGCGGTCACATTGTCGATCGAAAAACTTTGCGCGAAAAAATCGCGCCGCGGCTCGGCCCTGTGGAAATTCAGATCGATTACGATCTGTTTATCGCTCCTGTGAGCAATGAAGAACGCGAGTTGGCGATGTTGTATTCAAATCACTCCTGCAATCCAAACCTCGGCCTGCGCGGAGAGATTACCTTTGTGGCTATGCGCGACATCCGTGCCGGCGAAGAGCTCACGCATGATTGGGCAATGACCGATGACGATGATTACTCCCTGGAATGCAACTGCGGCGCGCCTGACTGCCGCAAGATTTTGGGAGGCAAAGATTGGCAGCGTCCGGAGTTGCAGAAGCATTACGCCGGCTATTTTTCAGCCTATCTTGCGCGCAAAATCGCTCTTTTGGAGATGTAGCGTTAATTGCTGCGTGAGCAGTTCTGATTTGTTACGCATGAAGAGGCCTTTGGTAAGTTTGTTCGTCGCCGTTGCGGCTTTGTCGGGAATGGCAGGTTGCGCCCAGGTAAAGAAACCTCCGGAGCAGGTCAGGGCAGCGGCGGTCGGTTCCCATTTCGACCAAGTGGGGCGGGTTACGTTGTTTGCCGGTGAGCCTTGCGCCTCAGAAATTATGTTCGATTTTCACGGCGCGGGATCAACGGTCTCGCTTGCGGCGTCGATGCAGGAAACGAAAATCCTGACTGACGCTGCGAAAAAAAACCGCCGCGTTCATATTTCTGGAAGATGGCGACGGGGCGGGCAATCGAGCTGTAGCTACGTTGAAGTTACAAGCGTGGAGGTAGCGCGATGAAGCGAAACGAAATTGGGGAGACACGGGGAATGTTCGGGCCCATTGCAGTTCGCGCCCTGGCGGTCGGTGCGCAATCGATCGGCGCAGTCGCAGTAGGCGCGGTCGCGCTGAGTGCAGTCGCCATCGGGTTCATAGCGATCGGCCGACTCGTAATAAGACGCGCGAAAATCAAACGACTGGAAATTGGCGAGTTGAGAGTAACTCGTCTGCACGTCACCGACTCAATCGTCACGCCACCGAAACCGCCGCAGTGATGGAGAGACGCTCACGGAGTGAGCGCGCCCCACCAACACGTAACGATTTTCGTGAGCGATTCAGTAGGTAGCACAGACAGTCCTCCGCATGGCCGAGGCATATGCCGGCGCGCGAACCTCAATATCGATAATGCTCTGATTTGAACGGACCGTCCACAGGAATACCGAGGTATTCGGCCTGTTTTTGGGATAGCTTCGTGAGTTTGACGCCGATTTTTTCGAGATGCAGGCGTGCGACTTCTTCGTCGAGCTTTTTAGGCAGAACGTAAACGCCGACTTTATAGCTTTCTCGATTCTTCCAAAGATCCAACTGCGCAAGGACCTGGTTGGAAAATGAATTGGACATCACGAAACTCGGATGGCCTGTGGCACAGCCAAGGTTCACCAGCCGCCCTTCGGCGAGCAGGAAAATTTCGTGCCCATTTAGGAATGTGTACTTGTCCACCTGCGGTTTGATGTTGGTTTTCTTGACACCTTTGGCTTCGTTCAGTGCATCGACCTGAATCTCGTTATCGAAATGGCCGATATTGGCGACGATGGCCTGATCTTTCATGCGCTGCATGTGTTCGAGTGTGATGACGTCGATGTTGCCGCTGGCGGTGATGTAAATGTCGCCGCGGCCGAGCGTATCTTCGAGCGTCGTGACTTCGTAACCTTCCATGGCGGCTTGGAGCGCGTTGATCGGATCGACCTCGGTGATTACGACGCGCGCGCCCTGGCCACGTAACGATTGTGCGCAGCCTTTGCCGACGTCGCCGTAACCGCAAATGACGGCGACCTTACCAGAAATCATGACATCGAGCGCACGGTTCAATCCATCGACCAGCGAATGCCGGCAGCCGTAAAGATTATCGAACTTCGACTTGGTGACTGAATCATTGACGTTAATGGCGGGAACCAGAAGCCGACCTTTCTCGTGCATTTTGTAAAGGCGATGAACGCCGGTCGTGGTCTCCTCCGAAACGCCGCGCCAATCCTTCACGATCTCGTGCCAGCGGTAGGGATTCTCGCGTTGAACCTCAAGCAGCAAATCCTTGATGACTTGTTCTTCCTTGTTCGCCGATTTCGTCTTCGCCCAATCGCTGCCTTCCTCCAGCTCGTATCCCTTGTGAATCAGCAACGTGGCGTCGCCGCCATCGTCGACCACCAATTGTGGACCTTTGCCGTCGGGATGCGAAATCGCCCGGTACGTGCACAACCAGTAGTCCTCGAGCGATTCGCCTTTCCATGCGAACACGGGAATGCCGCGTTTGGCCATCGCTGCGGCGGCATGGTCTTGCGTAGAGAAGATGTTGCAGCTGGCCCAGCGCACGCTCGCGCCGAGATCGGCAAGCGTCTCAATCAACACCGCAGTCTGAATTGTCATGTGCAACGATCCGGTGATGCGCACCCCCGCCAGCGGTTGTTGCGGCGCATATTTCCGCCGGATCGTCATCAGCCCGGGCATCTCTTTCTCAGCAATGGAAATTTCCTTGCGACCAAAATCTGCCAATGAGATGTCGGCGACTTTGTAATCCTGTTTGGTTTCTCTTTGTTCTGTTATAGTACTCATACGTTCATTTGGCCGCTTTCTTTAATTCGGCTGCCTTGTTGGTGGATTCCCATGTGATATCGGGATCGTCGATCTTGCCGAAGTGTCCGTAGTTGGTGGTCTTCGAGTAAATTGGGCGGAGGAGGTCGAGCTGTTTGATGATATCGGCTGGCGTAAAGCTGAATGTAGCGAGCACTGCGCGTTCAATTGCTTCCTCGTCCACGGTATGCGTGCCGAACGTGTCGATGTGCACACTCAGTGGCTTGGGATGACCGATGGCGTAGGCGAATTGGATTTCGCATTTCTTTCCGAGACCGGCGGCAACGACGTTCTTTGCCACCCAGCGCGCCATGTACGCGGCGCTGCGATCCACTTTACTGGGGTCCTTTCCAGAAAACGCGCCGCCGCCATGCCGGCCCATGCCGCCGTACGAATCGACGATGATTTTGCGGCCAGTCAAACCAGTGTCGCCCTGCGGACCGCCGACCACGAAATTACCGGTAGGATTAACGAGAAACTGCGTTTTCTCGGTGAGCATTTCTTTCGGCAAAACTTTTTTGATTACTTCTTCGATCACAAAGCTGCGGATTTCAGAGTGCTTTACGTCCCGCGCGTGCTGCGTTGAAACGACAACGCAAGAAATGCCGATCGGTTTTCCGTTTTCATAAACAACTGAGACCTGGGATTTCGCATCCGGCCGCAGCCAGCCGACTTTGCCGCTTTTGCGGATGCGCGTGAGTTCGCGACCAAGTCGATGGGCATACATGATTGGGGAAGGCATTAGCTCCGGTGTTTCGTCACAGGCATAACCAAACATGAGGCCCTGATCGCCGGCCCCCTGTTCTGCGGTTTCCTTTCCCTCGGCGGCGCGTGCATCCACGCCTTGTGCAATGTCAGGAGACTGCTTCGTAATGATATTTTGGATCGCAATCTTGTCCGCGTGAAAAATGTCGTCGTCATTGACGTACCCGATCTCACGCACGGTTTTGCGGACGATCTGCGAAATAGGAATGACGCTTTCCAGTGGCTTTTCTTCGGCCAAACTTGGAATCGTGATCTCGCCTCCGACGATAACGATGCTGCATTTGGCGTAGGTTTCACAGGCGACACGACTATGTCGATCCTGCTGGATGCAGGCATCCAGCACGGCATCTGAAATTGCGTCGCAAACTTTGTCGGGATGACCTTCACCGACGGATTCGGAGGAGAAAATATAGCGGCGCGACATACTTTGCAGTACTGATTCGTTACAAGAGTTACAAGGCTAAATCGGGTAAATGGAACGCCGATCGCGACGGCCATTGCAACGATGTAACTTTTTTAGCCATCTAACCTTCGCGCCAGCGACATATTGACCAATCATGATGCGTCGATATATCGTTGGGTCAAATCATGGCGTCAACCATTAATTTATTGCGGTTACTGGCCGATCCGACTCGCCTGCGACTGCTTGTTCTTCTCGAGCAAGAGGAACTTTCGGTCGCTGAGTTACAGGAAATTCTGGGCATGGGTCAATCTCGTATTTCAAGTCATCTCGCCCAGTTGAAACGCGCCGGCGTGGTCGCTGATCGCCGAGTGGGAAAGAACGTTTACTACGGCGCGAACCATACTGGGCGGAACGCACAACGTGAGCGCGTGGCGGAGATTACGCGGTTGCTTGCTCGCGATCTGCCCGAAAGCTCGCGCGACCGCACGAGTCTCAAGCTTGTTCTCCACAAGCGTCAGGACAAAGCGCGGAAGTACTTCGATGAATTGGCTGGCAAATTTGGTCGAGGTTATGTGCCGGGTCGCTCTTGGCAGGCGCTCGCGCACACGCTGATTACGTTGCTCCCGCCGCTGACCGTTGCCGATCTCGGCGCAGGCGAGGGGACCCTCTCGCAATTACTGGCGAAAAAAGCGCGCAAAGTCATTGCCATCGATAATTCGCCGAAGATGGTCGAGTTCGGCTCCGAGTTGGCGAAGAAGCATGGATTTCACAACCTCGAATACCGGCTTGGCGATATTGAAGACCCGCCGATCGCGAGAAACAGCGTCGATCTCGCAATCCTCAGTCAGGCGTTGCACCACGCCATTCATCCCGAGCGCGCCATCGGCGCAGCCTACCGTATTCTGAAACGAGGCGGACGTCTTGTGATTCTCGATCTATTGAGTCATCGGTTCGAAAAGGCGCGTGAACTTTACGCGGACCACTGGCTGGGGTTCAGTGAAGTGCAGTTACACCAACTCCTCGAGAAAAGCGGCTTGCGCGATATCGAAGTTAGCGTCGTCTCCCGCGAAAAGCAGAGCCCGCACTTTCAGACTGTCTTCGCAAGCGGTGTTAAGTGAACGCCGGGGCTGCCTCGGTTGTCAATAAAGTGAGCGCGGAGCCTGGCTCCGAGCCAACCTAAAACCTGTAGCCATGACCGGCTTCTTTGATGAAGTGAAGCGGCGCAAGGTTTACCGCATGGCGGCAGCCTATGTCATTGCTGCTGGAGGCGCTATACAATTGGCCTCCGCTGCGTTTCCGGCGTGGGAATTGCCAAATTGGATGCTGCGTTTGGTCATTGTCCTGCTGCTAATCGGCTTTCCCATGGCGCTCATGCTGGCCTGGGCGTACGACATTACCGCGCAAGGCGTCCGGTTAACACCGATGCTTGCGATGTCCAAAACGCATCGTCGCCGGAACATCATCATGCTCGCAGTAACCGGTGTGCTCGTTTCTGCTGGCGCAGGCTTTCTTCTGTTACCGCGCGTCTCAGCCCACAAATGCGACAAATCAATTGCAGTTTTGCCGTTTCAAAATCTAAGCGAAGAAAAAGAGAACGCGTATTTTGCGGACGGTATCCAGGATGACGTGCTCACCAATTTGTCGAAGATCGGCGATCTGAAAGTGATTTCGCGCACATCGGTCATGCCGTATCGCGGGAAATCATCGAACGTTCGTGAGATTGGAAAGGCGTTGGGTGTCGGTGCCATTCTCGAAGGCAGCGTTCGCCGCATTGGCAATCGAGTGCGCGTGAACGTGCAGTTGATCAATGCCGATACCGACGAGCACATGTGGGCGGAAGACTACGATCGTGACTTAACCGATGTGTTCGCCATTCAAACTGATCTGGCACAACAAATCGTGCGCGAATTGCAGGCCAAACTGTCACCAATGGAGAAGGCGCAAATCGAGCGCAGGCCCACTGAAAATGGCGAGGCCTATCTGGCTTTCGTGCAAGCCCACAACCTTTCCGGCGCGTTTGAAAGCCTCGAGAAACTGAGACAGAGCGAGCAACTTTACCAGCGCGCTATCGAGCTAGATCCAAACTTCGCGCTTGCCATCGCGCGCTACTCGCAATTGCAAAGCTGGATCGTGCACGACGTCGAGCGCACGCCGGAACGACGTGAAAAAGCGCGCTCTCTGGCGGAGCGGGCGACGCAACTGCAGCCTGATCTCTCGGAAGCGCACTTGGCGCTCGGGTTCTCATATTACTACGGCGACACCAACTACGAGGCGGCGCTGCGAGAATTCGAAATCGCGCGACGTGGATTGCCTAACGAATCCGAAGTTTATCTCGCAATTGGCGCAATCCAGCGCCGGCAGGGCAAGTGGGCAGAGTCCGTCGCGAATCTGGAGAAGGCTGCCAGTTTAAATCCGAAAGACACGTGGCCACTGCAGCAACTCAGTTACAATTATGCGATGCTGCGAAATTACGAGGCAGCGAATAAGACTCTCGACCGCGCGCTCGCATTAGATCCGACTGCGATGGAGCTTTTGGGGGTAAAGTCGAGGCTGGCGATCGTGGAAAAGGGTGATTTCGATGTTGCGGAAAGGGCGTTTGAAGCTCTCAAATCGATTCAAATGACGAACGAACAGAAACTCAAGACCGCCGATGCGCGTACGGACGTTTTTCTCCTGGAGAGAAGGTACAGCGAGGGATTGCGGGAGGCGGAAAGTCTGCCGGACGACCGGCTCGCAGGTTATCCCAGGGAATTGTGGAGCAAGTATTATTACATTGGGTTTGCCCGCAGAGCATTGCATGACAAGCCCGGAGCGCGAGCGGCTTTCCTCACGGCGAAGAGCGCCGCTGAGGAACAACTCAAGCATAGTCCAGACGATGCCAAGCTACGCATCCAGTTGGCAAAAGCGCTCGCGTTTCTTGGCGAGAAAGATTCCGCGCTGGCGGAAGCGCAACGTGCGAGCGAATTGCAGCCCGAAAGCAAAGACGCGCTTGACGGTCCCGAGATTACGGAAGGTGTGGCCCGGGTCTTCGCCATTCTTGGCGACAATGATCGGGCGATTGAAATTCTGGATGGACTCTTGAATCGGCCAAGCTACGTCACTGTGCACAGTCTGAGAGTAGACCCGATATGGGACCCGTTGCGAAACGATCCGCGTTTTCAGGCCTTGATCGACAGGCACGACGCAAGAGCTTAGCGTCGGCTTGCGTTCTATTTGTTGAGAAGAGCAGGGGGCGAATGGTCCGCTTCCCGAGTAACGCAATCGACTGGGTAAAATGAATGTCTCGCGTCAATTTGTGTCTATATTTGCGGCCACACTATAATTCCGAATCAAAACGCTTCTTATGACCGGCTTCTTCGAGGAAGTAAAACGGCGCAAAGTTTATCGGGTGGCGGCCGCCTACATCATTGCTGCGGGTGGCATCATCCAACTGGCTTCGGCCACGTTTCCCGCATGGGAATTGCCAAACTGGGCGTTGCGCCTTGTGATTCTGTTGCTGCTCGTCGGATTCCCAATCGCACTCATTCTTGCGTGGGCATTCGACATTACTCCGCAGGGCATCCGAACCACGCCCGACACAGTCTCGCCGAGGAAGCGTCGTCGCCGTAACGTGATTGCTTTAGTTGCGGCCGGCGCGATCATGTCCACCGCTGCAGGGTTTTTCCTGTTGCCTCGCGTCGCAGCGCATAAGCTCGACAAGTCTATTGCGGTGCTGCCATTTGAAAATTTGAGCGATGAAAAAGAAAACGCTTATTTCGCGGACGGCATCCAAGACGACGTGCTCACGAACCTATCGAAGATAAGCGACCTCAGGGTCATTTCGCGCACCTCGGTAATGCAATACCGGGGCCGGCCGACCAACCTTCGTGACATCGGCAAGGCGCTCGGTGTTTCCAACATTCTCGAGGGCAGCGTGCGCCGCTCGGGAAACAAAGTGCGCGTAAACGTCCAGTTGATCGACGCAAACACCGACGAGCACATTTGGGCTAATGATTACGACCGCGATGTGACCGACGTCTTTGCGATCCAAAGCGATCTCGCCCAAAGCATCGCCCAAGCGCTTCGAGCCGAATTGTCACCAGGCGAAAAATCGCAGATGACGCGCAAGCCCACCGAAAACGGGGAGGCCTACCTCGCCTTCGTTCAGGCGCACAACCTTTCCTGCGAGATTGAGAACCATGAAAAGCTAAAGCAGGGCGAGCAGCTTTATCAGCGTGCTATCGATCTCGATCCAATCTTTGCTCTCGCGCTCGCGCGCTATTCGCAATTGGAAAGCTGGCTGGTGCATGACGGCGACCGCTCTGCGGAGCGTCGCAACAAGGCGCGCAGTCTCGCCGAACAGGCGTTGCAGTTACAGCCTGACCTGCCCGAGGCACACCTGGCCCTCGGGTTGTCGTACTACTACGGCGATAACGACTATGACGCTGCGTTAAGAGAGTTCGAGATTGCGCAGCGCGGATTGCCTAACGAATCCGAAGTTTATCTGGCGATCGGCGCGATCCAGCGTCGCCAAGGAAAATGGGCTGAGTCCACTGTGAATCTGGAGAAGGCGGCCAGCTTGAATCCCAAGGACACATGGCCGCTGCAAAATCTCGCTCTTAATTATCAGATGCAGCGAAATTTCGAAGCCGCTAATAAAACCGTGGATCGCGCCCTCCGGATCAATCCACAAGGAATCGGACTCTGGGAGATCAAGGTCAAACTTGCCATCGCCGAGAAAGGCGACTTCAGCGTGTACGAGCAAGCTGTGGAGAAAGGAAAATCATTTCCGATTAGCGACGAAGAGCGACTGAAGATAGTCGGCAGCGAAGCCAATCTTCTCCTGTTGCAACGCAAGTACCAGCAGCTTTTGCAACTGGGTCAACGGTTCACGGACGATTCATTCGCGGCGGTTCCGAGTTCGCTGGCCATGAAGTATTTCGCCATCGGTATTGCTCAGAAAGGTTTGGGCGACGACGCGGCGGCACGAACGGCCTTCGTCAAGGCGAAAGGCATTCTTGAACAGCAAGTGAAGCAAAAACCGGAGGATGCGGATTTAGGCGTTCAACTCGCGAAACTGCTGGCGTGGCTTGGTGAAAAGGATGCTGCCATCGCAGAAGCGCAACGAGCTATGGATTTGCGGCCGGAAACTAAAGATGCATTCGAAGGTCCGCAGATCACTGAGCAAGTCGCACAGGTTTACACCATCCTCGGCGACAACGCTCGGGCAATTGAGTTGTTGGACGGATTGTTGAGTCGACCTAGCGAAGTGACATTGCAGACGCTGAAACTCAATCCGGCATGGGACCCGATCCGGAATGATCCGGGGTTTCAGGCACTCTTTGCTAAATACGCCGGAAAAGCGTGATACGCCACGCAGTCCCGTGCGATTTCGTTAGGCTTTGACGGGCCGCAAGCAAACATCGATGCGAAGATGCATTACATTCCAAACACGCGTCGCGCGAAATTTATGGATCTTATTGCTGCTTACGATTGTCGCGTCGGCGCAGGCGGAGTGGAAGGTTGCCTCAGCCGAATCGCAGCCGGTTGGCGCGGGAATTGGACATCGGCACGTGGTTGTGGAAAACGCGGCTATCAGTCAGCGGGCCGATCTCGATATGGCAATTTTCTCTGCCAAATCATGCGCGTTGAATGTTATCGATAATCCTGAAGGCGAAAGTCTCAGCGCAATGATGAAACGAGAAAAATACGCCTGCGGTGTGAACGGCGGTTATTTCGACGCGGAGTTCAAGCCGATCGGCTTGCGAATTAGCGATGGCAGGACCTTCTCACCGTTACGCCGGGCGCGTCTGATTACAGGAATCCTGCTGCAATCAAGCCAGGGCGTTGACGTCATTCGCGTCGGTGAATTTTCTCACACAAAAAAGATCATCACTGCAATTCAGTCCGGGCCATTTCTCGTCGAGGGGAGCCGAGGTGTTCGTGGTTTAAATAACTCACAGCTGGCGCGCCGAACTTTTGCCGCAATTGCAAGTAATGACCGCGCATTGCTTGGCATTTGCTCTGATGTCTCGCTGGCGGAGTTGGCAAACATCCTGGCCACGGCGTCCGTCGCGGGCGATTACAAGATCCGGCGGGCAATGAACCTTGACGGTGGTTCGTCCAGTGCCTTCTGGTTCGCGCGCGAGAACGGCAGCGCATTTTCAATTCCAGGACAAAAACCGGTGCGCGATTTTGTGGGAGTGGTTCCGAAATAGTTTACACTCTCATTCGGAGCGGAGTCGAGAAACCCTGTCGCATAAACTTTGGGCTGATTTGCACGGGAACCTTTGGCTCGACTTCGCTCTGCCAGGATGACGAGGCTTTGTAAGGTCCACAAACGCTCGTAATCTGTATCGAGCAATGCGGACATTTGGCGGATTCAGATCGGGTGACGAATTTTTCTACGGCGAAGTGCGCGGGAAGGAAGTGCATCGGCTGGCGCAGCCGTACTGGGCCGGGGTCCAGCCTATCGGTGAAGTGCTGCCGCTCGCAAATTTGCAAATCGAAATTCCAGTTGCGCCCTCCAAATTAATCGCGGTGGGATTGAATTATGCGGACCACATCGCGGAGATGAAACGCACCGAATTCGGCGCACCGTTGATTTGGTTCAAGGCGCCGAGTTCGCTGCTGGCACATAACGGTGTGATCGAGGTCGCGTTCACCGAGCATCAAACCGATTTTGAAGTCGAGCTTGCTGTCGTCGTCGGCACTCACACGAAGAATGTCAGCGTCACCGATGCGCTCCGTCACGTTTTCGGTTACACGATCGGCCTCGACATCACCGATCGCGATTTGCAAAAACAAGAGAAGCAATTTTGCCGCTGCAAATCATTCGATACCTACACGCCGATTGGACCATTCGTGTACGCGAATGTGGATGTTCGGGATGTTTCGGTAAAGTTTTGGCAGAATGGCGAGCTGCGCCAGAGCACGCGCACGAGTCGAATGATCCATCCGGTTGCACAGATTATTTCGTTCGTGAGTCAGTCGCTCACACTTCTGCCGGGCGACGTGATTTTAACGGGGACGCCCGCTGGCGTCGGCCCAATTCGGGCTGGGGATCAACTGCAAGCGGAGATCGATGATTGGCCACGCTTATGCAACAGCGTGGCGACTGCGCAGAACGTTCCGAGTGATAACGCTGAAAGAAGCTGGTCGAAGACGACTTGAAACACTTGCCTTACGGGCCTTGCAGTATAGATATTTCGATTTGAAGATGCGGCCGGACAGAAGGAAATGTCGCGGAAAAAAATGAAAAGTTTTGCTGGACTCCCGAATAAGTCCTCTGCGATAAGGGAAAACCTGCACCGAAATCGAACCGGTCACCAAACTCGTGCATCAACTATGAAAACACTACTCATTATCGGTCTCTCTTCACTCGCGTTCGCATTGGTTTCGCTCGCGCAAGCTCCGCCTCCGGGACAAGCACCACCGGCAACCGGAGGTACAAGCCCGGCTGCGCAAGCGCCGACGAACCCGGCAGCAGCGGCGCAGCAGGCGCCAGCTACAAACCTTGCGCCAGGGCAGCAACCGCCACCGCCGGGGCAACCGGCAGCGGCCGGGCAACCCGGAGTGCCGGGGCAAGCTCCGCCTATTGGGCAACCTCCCGCCGCAGGTCAACCCGGAGCGCCGGGGGCAATGACGAGCCCCGCAGCGTCGGGCGAAATGACGAGTCCCGCCGCAGCAGCTGCCACGACTTCTGCTCCGGCTGCTTCACCGTCTCCCGAAGAGCCCACTGGATTTTTTGCCGGTAATTGGTTGATCGACAAGTTTCACAAAGGCGGCCCAGTGATGTGGCCGATTCTGATCGTCTCAATCGTAGCGCTCACCGTCGTGCTCGAGCGATGCATTTGGTGGAGTGGACGTTGGTTCCGCCGGGACCCGAAACGCATCGAGAAAGTTTTTACCGCGATCGAAAATGGTGACACGGCCGAGGCTTCGAGGCTTTCCCTCGGTTCCCGCGATCCCGTGCTACGCATGCTTTGGAATGGTCTTAACCATCAACACAGCTCCCTCGAAGCCGCTTTGCAAGTCGCCGCAGGCATCGAGATCAAACGCGCCGGACGGTTTCTGGTAGTGATGGATACTCTTGTCACTCTGGCGCCGTTGCTCGGTCTGTTGGGCACGATCACTGGACTGATCCGTTCGTTCAGCTTCCTCGGAAACGAAGAGCTGGCGGTGCAAGCAGTGACAGGCGGTATCGCTGAAGCGCTTATCGCCACAGCCTGCGGTCTGGGTATCGCCATTTTTGCGCTGATTCCGTTTAACTTTTTCACCTCTCGCGTGTCTAACTTGGAGTTCGAATTGCAAACGGCAGCTACCAATTTGGAAGTGATGCTCAATGCTCAAACAGCGGAAAAAGGAGTAGCGATACAGAGCGGCACGCCTTCATCGGCAACGCGCTCCTCCATCTAGAGATCCGGTATGCGCGTAGCGTCACCGATTCCACATAAGAAAGCGCGGATCGAGATCATCCCGTTGATCGACATCATGTTCTTTCTGCTCGCTAGTTTTATGATGGTGAGCCTGAGTCAGGTGCACATGAAGGGTATTAAAGTGAATCTCCCTTCCGGTGTTTCGGGTCAGACGCAGACAAAGCGGGAGTATGTCAGCGTCTCAGTCGACAAGAACGGCCATTACTTCTTCGACAAGGACGAAATGAGTAGTGATGAGCAATTGCTGAACCTCCTTAAAATGGCGCACCAATCGGCGCCTGATGCGAAGGTCTTTGTTCGAGGGGACAAAGATTCAGTGCACCTGAACGTGGCCCATGCGCTGGACATCATTCGCTCGGCTGGCTACTACAAGATTTCGTTCGAGATTAAGAGCGAATCGCTTAAGGGAGTGCCGGGGGCGCCGCCACCATAACTTGGGTATGGCAGAAACAACAGGAGCAACGCCAACGCAGGCCAGAACGTTGATTTACCGGCCACCGCCCCGGTGGTATTTCTGGACTGCGTTGGGTGCTGCTTTAGCGATCCATCTGACAGCGGTCGCGGTATCTCAACGGCACGAAGCTCCGGCTGTGGACCTACCGCCGCAACCGCCGCAGGTTGTGGAAGCGGTGCTTGCCCCGCCTGAGGCGACTCCGCCGCCCGAGGATATTCCGATTCCCGAGCCTCCTCCTCCACCGGACATCCAACCCGAGTTTGTGGAAGAAAGAACACCGCCGCCGCGACAACCGAACGCGCAAAAATTTACGCCAATCAAGGCGCCTGGCCCCATGTCGATGTCGCGAGCGAAAGCCCTCGCTTTATACGCGCCGCGTCCACAGTACCCATACGAGGCGCGCTCGCGGCATGTCACCGGGAGTGGAGTCATCAACGCCGACGTCGATCCAGCTAGCGGCAATGTTACCAGCGCTTCCGTCGCGCAAAGCACCGGCAGTCCCATCCTGGATAACGCCGCTACCAGCGCGTTTCGGCAGTGGCGGTTTAGGCCTGGAACAGTTTCCAAGGTTAGGATTCCGATCACATTCACCATGACAGGAGCTTCGTACTAGATATGAGACTAGGTTCGCCAGTTCCACATAAACGAGCACGAATCGAGATTATCCCATTGATCGACATCATGTTCTTTCTGCTTGCCAGTTTCATGATGGTGAGCCTGAGCCAGACGCACATGAAAGGCATTCGCGTCAATTTGCCAGCTGCGGTTGGACCGCCTCCAAGCGGCGTCAAGGACTTTGTCTCGGTAAAAGTCTTGGAAGGAAATGCTGTATTTTTCGACAATCAATACGTGCCGGATGACCAGGTCCTGCCTCGCTTATTTCAGCTTCACAGAGCAAACAAGGATATCAAGATCTCGCTGAGCGCGACGCCGATGGCAATGTATGGCGATGTGATCGGCGTGCTCGACAAGGTGCGGTCGGTTGGCATCACGAAGGTTGGCTACCAGATCCGAGCGGCCGGTGGGGTTACCCAAACAGGTCCAGCTCCTCCTGCTCCCGCGCCGCCGCCTCCTAGTCCTTAGCGCGACTCAAGCTGTCGAAGTTTAGGCACGAGTTGGCGAATCGCTTTTGCGCGATGGCTGATCGTGTTCTTCACTTCGACGGGCAGTTCGACCAAACGTTTCCTTGAATCCTTCGGGAATGAAAATCGGATCGTAGCCAAATCCGCCGTTGCCTCGCGATTCGTTAGCGATCGTCCCTTTGACAATTCCTTCAAAGGTTCCAACGAGATTGCCATTATGCGCGAGCGCAACGACGCAACGAAATCGAGCTTGACGCGGGTCGTCGCTGGCGCCCACTCGCGTAAGCTCCCGCAATAATTTATCAATCTTTTCTTCGTCTGTCGCATTCGCTCCGGCATACCGCGCCGAATAAATTCCCGGCGCGCCACCCAAGACGTCCACCTCGAGCCCCGAATCGTCCGCTGCGACAAAACCCGGCAATCTTTTCGACACCGCGACCACCTTAAGCGTGGCGTTCTCTTCGAAAGACGCCCCGCTCTCATCAGTGTCAGAGATTTCGGGACACGTGCGAAGATCGCGCACAGCGAAGTCTGTTCCGAGAATTTCCTGGATCTCGCGCGTCTTATGCGCGTTGCGCGTTGCAAGTAGCAGCTCGATCACGACCCAATTGAAATCTGGAAATCAAGAATCCAAGAGTAAATTTTGTTTTCTTTTCCTTGTTTCCTAGGTTCCTGATTACTTGTGATGAGTAGCGATCGCCGCAGACCGTATCCATTCGACCAGATTGAGGCAAAGTGGCAGGCCATCTGGGACAAGCAACAGCCTTTTCACGCGCCCAATCCTGGCGAGAAAGGGTTCGATACCGAGAAGCCAAAGTTCTACGTGCTCGATATGTTCCCTTACCCGAGCGGGGCCGGGTTGCATGTCGGTCACCCCGAAGGCTATACCGCGACAGACATTGTCGCGCGGTATAAACGACTACGCGGCTTCAACGTTTTGCATCCGATGGGCTGGGATGCGTTTGGTCTGCCCGCGGAGCAATACGCGATTAGGACTGGCCAGCATCCTGCGATCACGACGCGCGAAAATGTGGCGAAATTCAAAAGCCAATTAAAGCGGATTGGTTTTTCGTATGACTGGCAACGAGAGATCAACACGAGCGACCCGACATATTACAAATGGACGCAGTGGATTTTCCTCCAGATCTACAACTCTTGGTTGAACCCGGAGACAAATCGGGCCCAACCGATTTCAACCTATCGCGGAAGTGATCCGGACAGCGTCCGTCTCGCTTATGTGGCTGATGTTCCGGTGAACTGGTGTCCGGAGTTGGGCACAGTTCTGGCCAACGAAGAAGTTGTTGATGGAAAGAGCGAGGTTGGAGGGTTTCCGGTCTTTCGAAGGCCAATGCGGCAATGGATGTTGCGTATTACTGCATATGCGGAGCGGTTGCTCGACGAACTCGACCACCTCGATTGGCCCGAGGGAATCAAATTACTTCAGCGCAACTGGATTGGCCGGAGCCAGGGCGCGGAGATCGATTTCAAGATTGAGAATTCAGATCAGCAGATTCGCGTTTTCACTACACGGCCGGACACGCTTTACGGCGGCACGTTCCTGGTGCTCGCGCCGGAACATTCATTGGTTGATTTGATCGTTACCGAGGGGCAAAGGCCTGCGGTTCGAGAATATCGGGAACGGGCAGCGCGTAAAAGTGAGCTAGAACGTGCCGATCTATCGAAGGAGAAAACCGGCGTCTTTACCGGTGAGTACGCAATTAATCCGGCGACCAATGCAAAGATTCCGATCTGGATCGCTGATTACGTGCTGCTTAGCTACGGTACCGGCGCGATAGGTGGCGTGCCGGCACACGATCAACGCGACATGGAATTCGCGAAAAAGTACGATCTACCGATCGTCGTTGTGGTTCAGCCAACAGGAAATGAACAGGCAATGGGATTTACCGGTGAAGGCATCGCGGTCAACTCGCCAATCATCAACGGCCTAACCAGCGCCGAAGCAAAAAAGAAGATCACTGATTGGCTGGAAGAACGCGGCCTCGGCAAACGCGCAATCAATTACAAGCTGCGCGACTGGTTATTCTCGCGTCAACGCTATTGGGGCGAGCCCTTCCCGATTGTTTGGGAAAACGGTAAACACCGCGCCTTGGACCAGCAAGAACTGCCTCTTGTCCCGCCGTCGCTCGACGACTACAAGCCGATCGGCACGGGCGAACCTCCGCTGGCGAGAGCGAAAGAATGGATTCGTTACTCTGACAAAGCCGTGCGCGAGACGAACACCATGCCGCAGTGGGCAGGTTCATGCTGGTATTACCTGCGGTTCTGCGATCCGCACAATGAGAACCGCTTCGTTGGTGAGGAAGCGGAACGTTACTGGATGGGCGGCGATAAACTCGGCGGCATTGACTTGTATGTCGGAGGAACGGAACACGCGGTGTTGCATCTGCTCTACGCGCGTTTCTGGCAGAAGGTGTTGTTCGACCTCGGCTACATCTCGAAGCCCGAGCCGTTTCAGCGACTGGTGAACCAGGGAATCATCCTCGGCGAAGACAACCAGAAAATGTCTAAATCGCGCGGGAACATCGTTAACCCCGACGAAGTGATCGATCAGCACGGCGCAGATGCGTTTCGCTGCTACGAAATGTTTATGGGGCCGCTGGAGCAAATGAAACCTTGGAGCATGCGCGGCGTCGAAGGCGTTGCGCGCTTTCTTGCGCGCGTCTGGCGCTTGCTGATGACAGAGAACCAGGCAGGCGAATGGGTGTTATCTGGAAAGATCCAACAGATCGATGCCAGCAAGCCACAACAAAAGTTACTGCATGCCAGCATCAAAAAAGTCACTGAGGACATCGAATCGTTCTCTTTTAACACGGCGATCTCGCAGATGATGATTTTCGTGAACGCTTTCACTAACGTCCAAACGATTCCATTATCTGCGATGCGGACCTTCTTGATTTTGCTCAATCCCTTTGCGCCGCACATTGCCTCCGAGCTTTGGCAGACCTTAAACACGAAATTTGGCCAGGCGCACGGAGATATCACGGAACAATCCTGGCCAGCTTATGACGAACGTTTGCTTGTCGAGGACGAAGTTGAAATCGTCGTTCAAGTAAACGGGAAACTGCGTGATCGAATCAAGATGCCGCTTGTAGCAACCGAGGAGGAGCTAAAGACTGCCGCGCTGTCGAACCCGAGGATTCAAGAGCGTATTGCGGATAAGACGGTGCGCAGAGTCATTGTGGTGCCGAAAAAGCTGGTCAATATCGTCGTCACCTGATGAAATGAGCGGCATGTGGAAGGAATTTAAGGAATTCGCGATCAAAGGTAATGCCATTGATCTTGCTGTGGGGGTCATCATCGGCGCGGCCTTCGGAAGTATAATCACTTCACTCGTGAAAGATATTCTGATGCCTCCGATAGGGTTGCTTACAGGCGGCCTCGATTTTTCGAACAAGTTCATTGTTTTAAAGGAAGGCGGGGATGGGATCGCTAATTTCTCAAGTCCGGCTGACGCACTGGCTCACAAGGCGATCACCTGGAACTACGGCAACTTTATCACTCTTGTAATTAACTTCGCGATTGTTGCATTCTGCATCTTCCTTGTTGTGAAAGCCGTCAATCAGATGAAGCGCCCCGCCCCAAACGCCGCGCCGGTGTCGAAAGATTGCCCCGCATGTGCGATGACTATCCCGATCAAGGCGACACGGTGCCCACATTGCACTACTGAATTGACGCGAACATCCACGGGGTAAAGTGGTAAATCGACACTGCTGATGCGCTTCGAAGGATCACGGTGTCATTTTGTTTTTGATAGCCATTCCAGACCTAAGGAATTTCTGTAATTTACCGCTTGCCCTTCGCGACTGGGGCTGGTATTGAGGGCCCGATACTCGATGCCTAGATGCCTTAACCTAGCGCTCGCGGCGGCCTTAGCTTGTTTTGTCGTGGGCTGCGCTACGCAATCAAAACCGACTCTCACCACTGGGCAGCGGATACCCAAGGTGCGGACTACCGCTTACACACACCACGAGGGAGGAAGCGGGGCTCAGAACGCGGTTGGCACGTATCTTTCCGGTCGGCACGTAATGAGTGCGGCTTCCGATTGGTCACGATATCCGCTCGGAACGCGCTTCCGCCTCGCCGAAACGAACGAAGAATATGTCATTGACGATTACGGGAATGCTTTGATCGGGACCGACACAATCGATCTTTATAAGCCCAGCCGGTCGGAGATGAGGAACTGGGGCGTCCGCTACGTGGACATCGACATCTTGCAATGGGGTTCGGACGAGGAGAGTTTGAAAGTTCTCGCACCGCGCTGCAAACACAATTGCGTTCGGAAGATGGTCGTAGCCTTGGAAAAAAAGAAAGGCAAAGCCGTCGCGCAAAATAATCCCCGGCGCCCTTCGGTTTCAAACTAGCGGTACGCAGCCAGAAGATTCGCGCGGTGGGCGGCGCTTATCTCGCGAGTTGGTTTTGATTTAACGCGAATGACGCGTCATTTTTTCCGCCAATGAAAATCTTTGTCGTTGGCGGTGCAGGCTATATTGGGAGCGTTTGCGCCGAGCTGCTGCTCAATGAGGGACACGAAGTTGTCATTTTCGATAATCTGAGTGAGGGCCATCGAGGTGCCGTTGATTCGCGGACGCATTTTATTGAAGGCGAACTAGCCGATCGCCGGGAAATCCACGCTGCCCTCTCTAATCATCGGCCCGATGCGGTCATGCATTTCGCCGCAAACGCGCTGGTTGGCGAGTCAATGCAAAATCCCTCCAAATATTTTCGAAATAACATTTGCAGTGCATTGAACCTGCTAGATGCCATGCTCACAGCCGGCATTCAGCGCATCGTTTTTTCCTCAACGTGCGCGATTTTTGGTCCGCCGGATCGGGTACCAATCGACGAAACCGCGCCGACGCGTCCTATCAACCCATACGGCGAATCCAAACTCGTATTCGAGAAAATTTTGCGTTGGTACGACGAGATTTATGGCGTGAAATTTGTTTGCCTGCGTTATTTCAATGCCGCTGGCGCGTCGGACAAATTTGGCGAAGATCATCGGCCGGAGACGCATCTCATTCCAGCTGTGCTACAGGCGGCGCTCGGTGAACGACCGAATGTCGAAATATATGGAACCGACTACGATACGCCCGACGGAACATGTATTCGCGACTACATTCACATCCTCGATCTGGCCCAAGCGCATATTCTGGCGCTCGGCGCAGCGAGGAGCGGATGTTACAACCTCGGCACGGGCGGCGGCTCCAGTGTTCGAGAAGTAATTGAATCCTGCCGTACGATCACAGGTCGAACAATCAACACCATCGAAAAACCACGTAGGCCCGGCGATCCGCCGCGGCTCATCGCTTCCTCCGACAAGATCAAAAAGGAGCTTGGCTGGCAACCGCAATTCCAATCGCTCTACGCCATCATTGAGAGTGCTTGGAGATGGCATCAGAAGTTTCCCCACGGCTACGAAGATTGAGCCGCCACGCTTCGACCTGCATTGCAGTCCTAGATCACATGTGTGAGCCAAAAGTGAAATACGTTGGAAGCTACGGCGTCCGCCGATTTTGGTCCTGTGGCTGCGCTAAACCTCAGCAAGAACTGCTTTGACCTGTTCGATTTTCAAATCGCTAATCCTCCCGTTTGGCGCCTTCAGAACTCGCACATTCGTATTCTTGGGCGCCCAGATATCAGGATTCGTCGGGCCGAACAGCAGAATGCAATTTGCTCCGACCGCCGCAGCGAGGTGGGAAATTCCGCTGTCGTGTCCAACAAAGACGGAGCGCTCAAGCAGAGCAGCTAGTTGAGGTAGTGGTAAATTCTTTGCGAAGGGCACATTTCGATTCCTCCACTCGCGTTCTAGTTGCTCCGTTTGTACGTTATCGGCCTCGCCGGAAATCACGACAAGTGAAGAAAATTCTCCATTAATCGAGAACTCAAGGCTTCTTGAAAACAACCTGATCCAGTTTTTCAGTGGCCAATTCTTTGCCTGGCTGCCGCTTCCGGGATGAATGGCCACAATCGGTTGCGCCGTTGTCCCGAGAAACTTGCGCACAACCTTCCGATCTTCCGTTGAAGGAAAGACTCTTGCCGCAAGATCGACAACCTTAATTCCCAGCTCCTCGATGGGTCGAGCAAGCTGGCGCGCGGCGTGACCCCCGTTTTCGACGATCTTCGCAGGTCCGCAAATCAGATTTTCAGCGCCGCAGCGGTGCAGATTGCTTTCAAAGACCCGGTCTGGGTCGTACAGGTAACTGATGATTAAATCGAAACTCGCGAAATAATCTGCCAGTTCCGACGGTAGTTCCGGCTTGCTCGCGAAAAACTTGGCGAGCGGCGCGTATTCAATCGATCGCACCGCCTGTGCGTAGAAGCGATTTTCAGCAAGCGCTGCAATGTGTTCGTAACCGAGTATCTCGACATGGGCATGCGGCATGGAGTCCCGGAGCGCCTTGAGCGCCGGCAAAGTGAGAATGAAGTCACCGATTGCGCCACCCCGGATTACCAGAATGCGGTTCATCGCTCACTGTAGAGGCGGTCTTTGAGCGCCGAAACAATGATTGAGTGCCTTCGGCGGTCATAGACCGCCGCTACATCTAATATTGTGCGAACGTGAACCCGAGAATCACGCCGCCGTAAACCAACGCGATTGCATGGAGACAGCGCCAGCGGAAAACGCTTCGTGCGCTCCAATTGATTTGATCGCGAAGGACGTACGGGATCGCCACCCAAAACAGGCCGGCAATAATCAATAAGTAAGCAAATACCGTTACCAGCAAGCGGCTCGTTTCGTGGCGCAAAAACGCCGCGTCAAGCAAGGGTTCCGCTGCGAGCAAACAAAGAATCCCAAGAGCTCGCACTGCAAGGAATTCGTCCACGAATAGCAGACCGAGGACGTAACCGATTGGCAAAGCAATCAGAAGCGGACGACGGAACCCGGAGAACTCGCCCATCTGAATCGTGGCCACCAACCAGAAGCTCCATACCAGACAAATCGTAAGCAGCACAATTCCTGCAACCCGCGAGCGCGGAAAACGCTGAACAACGTGCGCGAAGTCGGGTTTTAACAAACCGATCAAGGCGACTACGATGAGAAAAGCGCCTGCGACAATTCCCGCGCTGTGCAGGGACAGATGGTAAATCATTGGTTCGAAGTTCACTAGGCGTGTAAATTTGAATAAGGTGCCGCAAGTTTTCAACCTGCGATTGAGCGTATACTATTCTACCAGCGGAGTGCCATGGAGGCTGAAACCATTCGCTTGATCGACCCGAACATACACGAGTTCCCCAATTAATTTTTCGTCGCCTTCAAACACCACGATCTTGTTTGTGCGGGTGCGGCCCATTAACCGCGCGCGGTTCGTTTTGCTGCGCCCTTCGCAAAGGACCTCCACTCTGCTTCCGATCAGGCGTTCAAGAATTCGCTGATTTGACTGATTTACGACTCCCAGCAAATCTTGATTGCGTTCCTGTTTCACGCACTCATCGATTTGGTGCGGCATCGCCGCGGCTGGGGTGTTGCTCCGGGGTGAATAGCGAAACACAAACGCATTATCAAATTGGATTTGCTCCACTAAGTCACGGGTCTGCCGGTAATCGTCTTCTGTTTCGCCTGGGAACCCCACGATTATATCGGTGGTCATTGCGATGGCACTGCGCGCCCGTCGAATTTGGCCAACCAGATCCATGTATTTCTCAGCGGTATATGCGCGATGCATTGCTTTGAGAATTTTGTTGGAGCCGGATTGCAACGGCAAATGAACGTGCTCCGCAAGTTTTGGCAGCCGCGAGATTGCGTCGATCAGGTCCTCGTGGAAGCCAATCGGATGAGGCGAAGTGAAACGGAGTCGCTCAAGTCCTTCGACCTCGTGAACGGCTTCAAGCAGCTGCACAAACGGGGATTTTTTGTCGAGCTTGGGAAATTCACGGCGACCATAAAGATTCACGATTTGTCCAAGTAGCGTGGTTTCTTTGACGCCTCGCGAAACAAGGTCGCGCACCTCGGACACGATCTCGCCGATCGAACGGCTGCGTTCAGATCCGCGCGTCTGTGGCACAATGCAGAAAGTGCAATGCATGTTGCACCCTTGCATGATCGAGATAAACGCCGTGGCCTGCCTCGACGTCAGCTGCTGGTCGCGAATGGTCGATTGCGAATTGGCCTCTTCAGCGATGTCCACAATCGAAAGGCGTAAATCGTCCATGCAACTGTAGCCGCGGGCGTCGACCGCGGTCGCTCGAGAATTCTTTGTCGCGACCAGCTCATCCACGTAATCCGCCACTCGGTGAAATTTTTGTGTGCCAACGACGAGGTCGACGTGTGGCAAAGCTTTTAGTAGGGACGCGCCACGTGCCTGAGCCATGCAGCCAAGGAATCCGAACACCATGTGCGGCCGGTCTTTGGCCATTCGTCTTAACATGCCCATTTTGCCAAGCGCCTTTTGGTCAGCCATGTCACGTACGCTGCACGTATTCAGGAGCACAACGTCGGCTTCCGACTCGTGCCCGACCCGCTCGTAACCGCGTGCGGCGAGCGAATGCGCGACTTGTTCCGAGTCGCGCGCGTTCATCTGGCAACCGTAGGTCTTGATGAAGAATTTCGGCATGGACGGCCACAACAATACACGGCCGGGTCGCCTTCGTCCAAGGTACGACGCACAGATTTCTACCAGCGCACATCAGTTACGCTGTAAGGTTGAGCTCAAGAAAAACATCTCAGGCTATGGCTCTTTTTTCCGGTATCAAAAATGATCTGAAATTCTTCCCTTAGCCCAGAATGACAATGTGCTGTTTATTTTGCATAGTCCGTGGATTTGCTAATCCATAGTCACACAGTGTCATCGGGTTCGTGACAATCTGTGTAATTCGTGTCTTAAATCCAAGCGCTAATGAAGGAACAAGCTCCAGCAATAGGCGTCATCGGTGGTAGCGGTCTGTACCAGATGGAGGAGTTGCGCGACGCGACCAAGCACAAGGTCGACACACCGTTCGGACCGCCGTCCGACGCGCTTGTCGGCGGAAAATTAAGCGGCCGTCAGGTTTACTTTTTGCCGCGACATGGCCAAGGGCATCGGATTATGCCGCACGAAATCAATTACCGCGCCAACATTTACGCGCTGCGCTCATTGAACGTCCGGTGGATCATTGCCGTGGCTGCAGTCGGCAGCTTGCAGGAGAAATATGCGCCTCGAGACGTGGTCTTACCGTCGCAGTTTTATGATCGAACCAGTCAACGCGCGGTTCACACGTTCTTCGGCGAGGGCATTGTCGCCCACGTCGGGTTCGCGGAGCCAATCAGCGCGAATTTGCGTAACCTATTGGCCGAGTCGGCGAGGTCCTCGGGTGTTACGGTTCACAACGGCGGCGTTTACGTGAACATGGACGGTCCTGCGTTTTCCACGCGTGCGGAATCGGAATTGAATCATCGCAACGGATTCGACGTGATCGCGATGACAAATCTTCCAGAAGCGAAACTGGCGCGCGAGGCGGAGATCGCGTTTGTAACCATGGCGATGGTTACTGATTACGATTGTTGGAAAGTGGAAGAGGAACCTGTTTCAGCGGAAACAGTCTTGAGCCATTTAACTGCAAACGCAGAAATAGCACGGAAGCTGATTGTCGATGTAATCCCGAGCCTTCCAAATGAGCCGAACTGGCCGGAACACTTCGCGTTGGATACGGCGTTGGTGACCGAGCGCAAGCTTTGGCCACAAGCGACGGTAGAAAAGCTAAGACCGATTTTGGCACGATTTCTCGATGCTCATTAGGGCGCGTCACGAGCTTGCCCTGAGCAAAGTCGAACGGGTGCGCGCCGTTGAATCGTCATCGGCGCGCAAAGGACTGCGGGCCCTACGTTCTCGGCCAGTAGCCGTTGAATTACCCTGCGAACCAATTGAGAATCGGAACATGAAAACGCGTTGCTTTGATCACATCGACTTGCGGGTGAAAGACATGGAGGTAGCGAGAAAGTTTTACCGAAAATTTCTCCCGCAGCTCGGATTTGTTCATCAAAAACCCGGGCGACACTACCACACTTTTTATTCCGTCGGCGGCGACAAACCGTCGGAATTCTTTTGCTTTAGTCCAGATAAAAATCATAAACCGAATCGCACGCGCATCGCTTTTTGGGCGGATACACGCGAGGAAGTAAACCGCGTTGCAAAATTGGTGCGCGAAGCCGGCGGACGAAACCTTGAGGGCCCCGAAGTTTGCAAAGGCTACAGTCCCGGTTATTACGCCTTCTTCTTTGAGGATTCGGACGGCAACAAGCTGGAAATTTGCTGCCGGGAACGTCCGATCATTGCGCAATGATCGACTTTGCACGAAGAGTTAAATAATGAGTAAATCAGCGCACGAGCCTGCCATTTTGCAGGGCGCGCGTCGTGTTCGCTATCTCAAGCTCATCGGCCTTTTCAAAATCTGCAAAGGTGTTCTCCTGCTTCTGCTCGGTGTTTCGCTGCTTTTTCTGAATGCGCGGACGCGCTGGATGCATGCGCTATCGGATTGGACTGCGGACGAAATCCTTCTTGAGCATAGCAGGCCCATCGCCTTTTTACTGCATGAAGTGCAAACTGTGCTCGCGGACGGCGCGCTGCGGGCGACGGGGTTTTTGGCGCTGTTTTACTCCGCGGTTCTTTTCACTGAAGGAGTCGGCGTTTACTTGCAGCAACGTTGGGCGGAGTTTCTCATGATTTTCGCGACTGCAGGACTGATTCCACTTGAGCTTCGTCATCTATTGCATCATCCGGGTTTGGTGGGCGCGCTCATTTTGATGGCGAACTGTTTCATTGTCTGGTTTCTCTATCTGGTCCTTAAGCGAGACAAGCCCAAAGTACATGTCGCGCAGCCTCGCGAGCTCGTGGAGACGATTTAGGCGTACCATTTACTGTGATTCGCGGACACACCCGTCAGATGAGCAAGGGGCGAATACTTTTAGCCGGAACATCGCGATCTGCTGTTTATGCAAAGGCCTGAAGTCGATCACAGCCTGATTTTGCTGGCGGATTTCGGAAAGACCGAAGCAATCGTCATCGAAGCGCTCGACAATCCAGCTACAGAGGAGGGCGTTTTACTCAAGGTGATGACTCGCGGGCCATTCGAGCAAGGCCAGCAAGTCTGGATTGTTGATCGCGACGGATCAAAAGTGGGCGCAACGGTAGAAAACGTTGTTCAACAAACCGTCGACAGAGAAGTGACGCTCTCGACCGTGCTGCCGGCATAGTTGTTTCGCCGGTGGTTAACCACTAACCGGAGTCACCGCCTCCAGCTACCGGTCGCTGCCTTTGAATAGAACTGCCCCGGCGCGCTTCATTTCATCGAGCGCGCCGCTGATGTCGCCGGGCTTGAGGTCAATTGCCCGGCAGCCATCGACAATGACATGCGCGTTTAACCGAGTTGGCGCGCGTCGAGTGTGCTGCGCCCCTGTGTTCCGCTCACAGGAATGCCGAATCGTTCGCCAGCGTGCAAATTCGATGTGCTGGCGCACCCGCCGATATAAGCCGCGCGCGGCTTTGGTCGCAATCAAGCTTTGGAAATTCAGAACGTTGAGCAAAGCCGTTTCCAGGAGCTGATATTGGATGATCGGACCAACCACCGCGGGTCAGGGGTTCCTTTGGGAAACCAACGTTCCTCCAAGGAATCGCATCATATCGCAGATCAGTTGCACATCGCGCATGTAATGGAAAAAATCACAATCAAACAGCGGTTTGCCGTTGTTGCCGCGCTGCAAGCCGAGATAAGCCAGTTTTTGCATCAGTAAAGTTGAACCCCCGCAAAAAATCGATCGCCGTGACTAAGCCGCACGCGATAGTGAATTGACCGCCGAACGGGTTCTGTCGGAATGTGACGTGGAACACCGCTTCATAATCGCTCATCCCAGTTTTCTAGTAGCCACAAGCCATTGTGACCTCGTAGAGGTCAGTGGTGAGGGTGGAAAGATTATGCGCGGACAACTTCATTGCCTTGTTCGGCAATCTAAACACGTGATCTTTTTTCACGAGTTCCCGGGTAGCGCCCGCGTCGCGAAGCGGAGACTAAGCGGTGCGCGTTCCTATGTGATATAGGAACCAATCGCTTGCAAGTTTGGCGACTTTTTCCAACGCGCCAGGCTCTTCAAAGAGGTGCGTCGCCTTGGCAACAATTTCCAATTTCACCTCGCAGCGCATCCGATCGCGTGCCATCTCATTTAGCTCGATCACAATGTCGTCATTGCCGCCAACGATAAGGAGCGTCGGCGCCTGGACTTTTGGCAATACGTCGCCAGCGAGATCAGGACGGCCGCCACGCGAAACGACAGCGCCAACATCCCGGGCAATCTCAGCTGCTGCAACGAGCGCCGCTGCACCGCCGGTGCTCGAGCCGAAATAACCTACGCGTAGATTGCGGATTTGCTCCTGTTGCATGGCCCATTTTGTGACGTGAACGAGGCGCTTAGCGAGCAAGCCAATGTTGAACCGGTGCTCGCGCGTGTGCAGATCGATTGCTTCTTCTTCGGGCGTAAGCAAATCAAACAGCAATGTCGCCAGCCCGGCGTTGTTGAGTGTGCGCGCGACGAATCGATTCCGTGGACTGTGGCGGCTGCTCCCGCCGCCATGGACAAAAAGTACGACGGCTCCTGCCTTCTCCGGAATAATCAAATTTCCGAAGAGAACTTCGGGCCCGGCCTGAATTTGTACTTCGTTCATTCCTTCGAGCATAAAAGGACAAAGCAATGACAGCGACGCAATTGAGATCAGTCACTGGTTTGCTCTAGTTCACCTGGAACAGCACCACGGTGCGCGGCGCGTGCAAGCAAATCGCGAACATCATCGTCGCTGGTTTGCGAGAAATCGTCATAATACTGACCTACGGCCTGAAAGAATGCCGGCGTGCTCAGGCAAATTGTTTCGTCGGCCAGCCGTTCGAGCTCGTAACACGTATCTGGCGGACCTACCGGCACGGCAACGACAACTTTTGCAGCGCCGCTCTGCCGCAATGCTGTTACCGCAGCGCGCATGGTTGCGCCGGTAGCCAGTCCGTCATCGACCAAAATGGCGATTCGACCACGTAGTTCTGGTGCCGGACGACCGTTGCGATAGAGGCGTTCTCTCCGTTCGAGCTCGGCTGTTTCTCTCGCCGTCACAGCTTCAATTGCAGCCTGCGCATCTCGGATCGTCCCGATGACGTCCTCATTCAAAACTCGCACACCGCCAGAGGCGATCGCGCCCGCAGCCAGTTCTTCGAACCCGGGAACGCCGAGTTTGCGCACGGTGAACACGTCCAGCGGCGCGCGCAGCCGTTTCGCAACTTCATAAGCAACCGGCACACCGCCCCGAGGTAATCCGAGAATGATTACATCCTCCCGATCCGCATATTCGCAAAGTTTTTCCGCCAGCAGCCGCCCCGCTTCGGTTCGGTTTGCAAAGGCTCGTTCCATGCGGGCTGGTCGCGCCGCTTTAAGCTGCTGATGCAAGCGCGGAGAATAAAGACTACATGGATTCGGCAATGTGCGAAATCGACGCGTGCGTTTTCTGCGCAATTGTTTTCAATCGTTCCTAGTTTTTGCTCACTCATAATTGTGGTCCGTCCCGTTTTGGATTTGCCTGGTCGCAAATCGGGAGAATCCCTTTCTTAGGATTACGTTTTTCGAGGCGGGCTCGCTCGTTGCAAAACCGGGCGCGCTAGTTTGAGCGAAGGCGGTTCGGATCGAGACATATACCGACAGTCAAATTTGTCGCGCATCACATTTCACCGATTGACATGACTCCGCCAATCGGCTCGGGCGTTACCAGAATCTGTAGCGACGGGCCCTGTGGGCCGTGTTCTGGGGGAAAAGATTTAGGTTAAACCCCACGGTCCGGTTGCGGCAAGAATTCGCTGTCGGTATGCCTTAGGTCCCGGGATTCCGGTTTGGCCACGGCGGCGGCGATGGCAGATCGAAGCGTTTTGTCTTGAGCTCGTCCTGCACCTCTTTTATGGCGCGATCGAGTTGTTGATCTTCGCCTTTGAATTCTTTTCCCGGATCGTTGTCGATCAAAATGTCGGGATCAACACCGTGACCTTCGACGATCCATTGTTTGCCGTCTTTGGAATAAATTGCGAACTCCGGTTTGAAGAATTGTCCGCCGTCGACAAGCGGTAGCGATTCGCGAATGCCAGTTACGCCCCCCCAAGTTCGTTTGCCGATGAGTTTGCCAAGTCCAAGCGATTTAAATCGATAAGGGAAAATGTCGCCATCGGATGCGGAGAATTCGTTGATCAATGTTACCATCGGACCGGTGAACGTTTGTGAGGGGTCGGTTTGTGGCATGCCGTTGCGCGCCATGCCGATCATCACCAGTGCGCGCCGCAACCGCTCGATCACAAGGGGCGAGACAAAGCCGCCGCCGTTGCCGCGAACATCAACAATGAGCGCGTGTTTCCGGATTTGCGGAAAGTAAAGCTTCGTGAACTCGTTGAGGCCGGGCTGGCCCATGTCGGGAATGTGAATATAACCCACCTCGCCGCCGGTTTTCTTCGTCACGTAATCGATGTTCCTTTGCACCCAATCGATGTAATAAAGTGGCGCTTCGTCGTCAGTCGGCACGACGGTAATGTCCCGCGCGCCGTCGTCGGTCGGTTTGGAATTCACGCGCAGGATTACTTGTTTGCCGGCAGCGCCGATTAGCGCGTCGTAAAGGTTTGGCAAACTCGAAACTGGCGTGTTGTTGATTGCCAAAATGTAATCGCCTGGTTTCACATTCACGCCGATATCTGTAAGTGGTGAGCGCGTTTTCTTGTCCCAGTTTTCACCTGGTAAAATGCGCTCGATCCGATAGGCGCGTGTGGCCGGGTCACGGGAAAGTTCCGCACCCAACAGGCCCAACTTGATGCGTGGAGTATCCGGCCGTTCGCCTCCGCCAACATACGAGTGGCCGATGTTCAATTCGCCGATCAGTTCACCTAACAAGTAGGTGAGATCGTTGCGATTATTCACGAACGGCAACAGCGCCGCGTATTTATCGCGCATTGCCTTCCAATCGATGCCGTCCATCGTCGGCGAGAAGAAGAAGTCGCGCATTTGCCGCCAGCATTCGAAATAGATCTGGCGCCACTCCGCGTGGCGATCCAGTTGCATGTCGAGCCCCTGGATCTTGTGCTCGTGATCCTTGGTCTCGATCTTATCCTTCGGGATGTCGATGATGGCGTAGTCCGTTTTGATCTTCACCAACATCTTTTTCCCGTCGGACGTAATCTGATAATTGTTGGCGTCGCCGAGCACCGTCTCCTTGCGGTCGTCGAGATTGTAAGCGCAGAGATGCGATTTCTTGTCTCTGTCCGAGAACAAGTTTTCGTCGTCCTCGCCCACCTCGTCGCCGGCTGTGCGGCGCAGGTAAAAGACGCGATTATCATCCAGCATCCGGATGTTGCGATAGTTTCCCGGCGTGATTTCCAGACCAACGATTCGGTTCTGAATTCCATCGGTATCAACTTTCACTACGACCGGTTTTTTCGATTTTTCTTCCGGTTTTTTCTCGCTAGGACTTGTCTCCGGCTTTTTCTCGTCGCCTTGCTTCGCTTTTTCTTTTTCTCGCTTCTCCGCGGCCTTGCCGACTTCATCGCTCTTCGGCGCGAGCGGGTTCGCCGTGTCTTTCACCAGCGTAACGAGATAAACGCGCTGCATGTCTCGATAGACATTTGCGAATTCCTGATCGCCAAAAGTTGGTTTGAAATCGCGCGCGGAAGCGAGCAACAGATATTTTCCGTCATCGCTGAAGACCGGTTCCCCCGAGCCGTACCAACTGTCGGTGACAGCGGTCTGCTGTTTGTTCGCGAGCGAGTACAGGTAAACGCGCGGCATGTCGTTCTCTTCGGGGCGCGCCCAGGTGATCCACTGACTGTCGGGCGACCAGTTATAACCCTGGATCTCGCCGAATTTGTCCTGGTCGACCTGGGTCACGGCTTTGGAGGCAACATCGACATAGCGCAACCGCTGCAAGCGATCGCTCCAGAGCAGTTTCTTGCTGTCGGGCGACCATTTCGGCGCGTAGTAGTAAGTGTCGCCGCCATTTGTGATCTGTTGCGGCTCGCCTTTGCCGTCCTGCGAACGCACATATAGTTCATTCTCGCCGGTCGCGTCCGAGTTGTACGCAATCCATTTCCCGTCGGGCGACCAAATCGCATCGCGTTCGTGCGCTCCTGAAGTTTTGCTCAGATTGCGAGGCGTCCCATTCTTTGCTGGAACCGAAAAGAGATCACCGCGCGCAACGACGATCGTGCGCTCGCCGTCGGGCGCGAGGTTTACAGATTCAATATGCTTGGCCGCATCGACCAATCCGCCGCGCCCGCTGTCGAAGTCTTCTTTGATGTCGATGGGCACCGGTGCGGCCTGGCCCGTAGCCAGATCATAACGCCAGATGTAACCGGCCTGCTCAAACACGATCGATTGTTTGCCCATCGATGGGAACTTGATGTCGAAGTCCGTGAAGTGCGTCAGCTGCTTTGTTTCTTTCGTTGCAAGGTCTACAACGAAGAGGTTCATGCGGTTGTCGCGGTCAGAGATGAAATAGATTTTGTTGTCCGGTCCCCACATCGGGCAGATGTCCTGAGCGGGATTGTTCGTAAGGTTTTCAGTTACGCCGGTTTTGAAATCGTAAATCCAAACGTCGTCCGCCATGCCGCCGCGATAATGTTTCCATGTACGGAACTCGCGGAATATACGGTTGAACGCCATTTTCGAATCGTCCGGAGAAAAAGAAACAAAGCCCCCCCGCGGCACCGGCAATTGTTGCGGCAATTCCGCATCCAGACCGACCGCAAACAGCGAGCCGACAAAATCGTCGAACGATCTCATGCGCGAACGGAAGACGACGAGCGGCTTGGTGTTCTCCCATGCCATCACAATGTTGTTAGGCCCCATGCGATCGGAAACATCGTCGCGACCGAGCGTCGCTGAAGTCGTGAGCCGTTTCGGTGTGCCGCCCTCGCCGGGCATCACATAAACTTCCCTGTTGCCATCGTATTCCGAAGTGAAGGCGATCTGCGTTCCATCGGGGGAAAAACGCGCAAACGAAGTGTAACCCGGGCCGCTCGTCAGCCGCCGCGCAGTACCCCCATCTTTGCCAACCGTGTAAAGCTGGCCTGCGTAGCAAAAGACGATGTCTCGATCATTCGTGGTCGGAAAACGCAATAGCCGCGTAGTATTCGGTCCGCCGCCGGGCGGATTCGCCGTGGCGGACAGCTTCTGCGCAAAGCCAGCTGTTGCCGAGCAGAGAAGGATCGTCAACGAGAGAATAAAAAAGCGAAAAGGCGTTTTCATAGCGTAGCAAGAGCGAAGTGACCAAAGTGCCGTTGAACACATCGGATGCAACAGCGATTTCATTCTCAAATTGGATGCAGCACGGTTCAAATTGGATTCAGAAATAGAATCACAACACCTTCCGATCTCAACAGCAAGAGACGCGCCGTCGAACGCTGAACGTCCAACGCCGAACCCTTAAAAACTGGCGGAAGGGGTGGGATTCGAACCCACGGTGGGTTTCCCCACGCTCGATTTCGAGTCGAGTGCCTTAAACCGGACTCAGCCACCCTTCCTCGTCGACAAATGACAACGTCGAACGCTCAAAGTCCAATATCCAACGTCCAACGCAAGTATGACGGAGACGATCCTGTCCACGAGGAGGCCAGTAACTGGTCGTTGGCGAATAGCCCTGCTGGCCCTCGCGGCGCGAGTTCCCTCGCCAGCCAGGCCAGAGCCTTGGCAGATAGGATTATCCGCCTCGCGAAGCAAAAAATGTTACAATTTTAGGCTTGCCATGTCCGCCGAGATTGCTGCATCTTGTATATCCACACGGACGGCCACGCTATTACTTGTTGTTGACTGGTATTCACAGGTTTTTGGCGCCGCTGTTCACCAGTATTCGCATCTTATTCAAAACATCAACCCTCCCTCATCGCCATGATTCAACTTAAACCTGGAATTCCACCGGCTTCACTGAATAAACCGCAGCGCTCGACCGCACGCCGAAAAAACAGGATGGAAAGGAAGAAAAATAACGGGCTGCGTTTTAAACGCATGTTCAGCGATGCTGCTGTAGCGCCATTCGATCAAATTGAGTGGGAATGTCGCAACGCGGAAATCACTGACGACGGAGGCAAGGTCATTTTCAAACAGGAAAATATCGAGGTGCCGAAAAAATGGAGTGCGCTCGCTACGAAAATCGCGGTCTCAAAGTATTTCTATGGCGACATTGCCAATGGCACTGATCCCTACAAAGGCGGAAGAGAAACTTCGGTAAGACAACTGATTCATCGGGTCACGCGTACCATCACCGATTGGGGAATCGCGGATGGCTACTTTGCTGACGCCGAAGCGGCGGCAATCTTCTACGACGACCTCACGTGGTTGTGTTTGAACCAGCATGGCGCGTTCAACTCGCCGGTATGGTTTAACGTTGGTTTGTATCACCAATATGGCGTCGGTAAAGGCGCGGGCGCAGGGAATTATTTTTACAGTCGCCACACTGGCAAAGCGGAGCGCGCGCCATCGCAATACGAGTATCCACAGGGCAGCGCATGCTTCATTCAGAGTGTCGGCGATACGATGGAGGACATCATGCGCCTGGCGAAAAGCGAAGCGATGCTGTTCAAGTACGGCAGCGGCACCGGGACCGATCTTTCTTCGCTCAGGTCGACAAGGGAAAAATTGAGCGGCGGCGGCAAACCGAGCGGGCCGCTCTCGTTCCTCAAAGTCTATGACCAGATTGCAAACGTGGTGAAGAGCGGCGGCAAAACGCGGCGTGCCGCGAAAATGAACACGCTCAAGGACTGGCATCCGGACATCGAAGAGTTCATCGACGCGAAGCAAAAGGAAGAAAAGAAAGCATGGGCTCTAATCGAACACGGCTACGACGGCAGTTACAATGGCGAGGCCTACGGCTCGGTAATGTATCAGAATGAAAACGTCAGCGTCCGTGTAAGCGACGAGTTCATGGACGCAGCGTTGGAAGGCCGCGAATGGTGGACGCACCGTGTCACCGATGGCAAATCGTGCGAGAAAAAAGATGCGCGCGCCCTGTTGCGCAAAATTGCCGAGGGCACATGGATCTGCGGCGATCCCGGAATGCAATTCGATACGACCATTCACAAATGGCACACGTGTAAAGGTACCGACCGGCAGAATTCTACCAACCCGTGCAGCGAGTACCTTTTCCTGGATAACACAGCTTGTAATCTCGCCTCGCTAAACTTGATGAAGTTCAAGACGGCCGACGGCGATTTCGATGTCGAGCGATTTAAAGCGGCGGTGCGCATTTTCATTACCGCGCAGGAGATCATCGTCGATAACGCGAGTTACCCCATCAGGGAAATCGCCGAGAACTCGCACATCTTCCATACACTGGGGCTTGGTTACGCAAATCTTGGATCGCTCATCATGAGCTACGGCTACGGTTATGACAGCGTCGAAGGCCGTGCCCTCTGCGGTGCAATTACTGCGATCATGACCGGCGAAGCTTACGCGCAAAGCGCGCGGTTGGCGCATACGATGGGACCGTTCCCGGGATATCGCGATGCACGTGCCAGCGGAGTGGCGAAGCCGGTCGCTAAGGACAACGTCGCGCCAATGTTGGAAGTGATCGAGCTGCATCGCTGCGCGGTGCATCAGATCTCTGATGCAAAGGAGTTCGCGCATTTAAAAGAGGAAGCAGCGAACACATGGGACAACGCGGCGGCACTCGGAAGACGTCATGGTTATCGCAATGCGCAGGTGACCGTACTGGCGCCCACGGGTACGATCAGCTTCCTGATGGATTGCGACACCACTGGGATCGAACCCGACATTGCCTTGGTGAAGTACAAGCTGCTGGCCGGCGGCGGCATGTTGAAAATTGTCAATCAAACCGTTAAGCCTGCGCTAGAGAAACTCGGTTACAGCTCTGACGAGATCGAGCGCACCATCGCGCATATCGACGCGTTCGACACGATCGAGGATGTTACCGACACCGACGGATCAAGAATTTCATCCGGCCTGAAACCGGAGCACCTGCCGATCTTCGATTGCGCGTTCAAACCTTTTAAAGGCGAGCGCTCGTTGCATTATCTCGCACACCTAAAAATGATGGCGGCTGGGCAACCATTCCTCAGCGGCGCGATTTCAAAGACCGTGAACATGCCTGAGTCAGCCACGGTGGACGACATCATGAACACTTATGTCGAGGGCTGGCGGCTTGGCCTGAAGTCGATTGCGATTTATCGCGAAGGCTCAAAGCGCTCTGCGCCTCTGAACACTCGCAAGACAAAAGACATGGGCACTGTAGCCGGCGGCGCTGACGCCGTCCTCACTGATGCCGACAACACACTGGCAAGCCGCATTCTCGAACTCGAGCAAGAACTGGCGACGCTTCGAAGACAGCTCGATCAACCGGTGCGGCATCGGATGCCCGACACGCGCACATCACTGACGCACAAATTCGAAATCGCCGGTCACGAAGGCTACATCACAGTCGGCCTGTACGAGGACGACCAGCCGGGCGAGCTTTTCATCACCATGTCAAAGGAAGGCAGCACGATCGGCGGATTGATGGACACGGTTGGGACGCTCACATCGATTGCGCTTCAATACGGCGTGCCGCTGGAGAGTTTGGTTAAAAAATTCGCGTATCAGCGATTCGAGCCGAGTGGGTTCACAAAAAATCCCGACATCCGTCACGCAACCAGCATCACGGATTACGTTTTCCGGTGGCTCGCATGCCAGTTCATTAAAGGCTACAAGGAGGCCACTTCGCCGAATCGCACTCAACCGGATTTGCCACTCAAAGAAATTCCCGACATCGAGAAGAAAGCACTTAACCGGCCCGTAACCGACTTGGCGCGCACCGGCGAAAAGGAAGTGATCGAGGTCATCACGGGTCATCCCTCAAAATCCGGAAACGGCGGCACATCTGAAGGAAACGGCAACGGTGCTGGCACATCATCTCTCCGTGTGACAATAGCGCTCGGCAGCATCTTCATGGGCATCACCTGTTCGGTCTGCGGCAGCGACAAAGTCATCCGCGCCGGCGCCTGCGGCGTCTGCACCGACTGCGGAACGAGCCAGGGATGTAGCTGAGGTCTCCTGCTTAGATAGCGACTTGGTCTGATGGATCGTTTCAGGAAAGAATTGCCAAAACTATCCGCTTTGAACGACAGATTCGTAATTAATAACCCGCAGAATTTTTTTCGGGACCTTCCTGCTCGGTTGCGTGAAGTCGGGTCTACGACTTTGCATCTATGCGGAGATCGAGCGATGGCTTGGTCATATTCCGGAAGCAGAATCGCCGTGCTACGTCAATAAGATCCGACAAGCGATATTCGTGTGCGACCTTTCTCGGCACAGATTCTGGGAGAGATTACACGATGCGTTCAACGAGGCGCTGGGCGCATTCGTGCTCCGCAGGAATTTTGGACGCGAGGAGATAGGTTCCGTCCGCCCAAACGGTTGCTTGACGCCCGACCTCATTGGAAAGCGAAGATCACTTATTCACTACCTCGAGGTTAAAACCATCAATTATTCGCAGGAGAGTGCGACAGCTGGCACCGAGAAGCTCCAGTAAACCAGGCGCCAAGTCTGGAGTTCCGAAAGGAGCTGACAAGCTTGTGTGAGCTCCTGTTCTGTGGATGATTGGACAGGCGAGCGCGCGTGACTACAGTGCGCGCGCACCTGCCGAGATCGGTCGGACACGAGACAAATGAACAAACTCGACGCGCAAAGACAGAAAGAAATTCAACAGGCTGAGGAACTGCTTTTTGCGGGGCCACAGGTGCTGGGGTTTGCGAAGGGACTTTTCCAGGGTCAGTTCGTCGCCGATTGGGTGATGCCATATCCGCGGATTCCCGCGGAGGAACAAAGCGTATTGGACAATATTCTACGCGAGCTTCGGCAATTTCTCGATGCAGATCTCGATGCCGCGGAGATCGACCGGCAGGCGGACATTCCGCGCAGCGTGATCGATGGCTTGGGCCGCATCGGTGTGCTCGGAATGACCGCACCGAAGGAATATGGCGGGCACGGTTTTTCGCAGATGGCCAACTGCAAAGTGCTGGAGGAAATCGGGCGCCGTTGCGCGTCCACTTCGGTTTTCGTTAACGCGCATCACTCGATCGGCATTCGCGCGTTGTTGTTGTTCGGAACGCACGAGCAAAAGCAGAAGTGGCTTCCAAAATTAGTCACTGGCGAGCAGCTCGGCGCGTTCGCGCTGACTGAAAAAGAAGCCGGATCTGACGCGGCAAACGTGCAGATGCAGGCGCGTCCGAGCGAGGACGGCTCGCACTTTATTTTGAACGGCGAAAAACGTTACATCACGAATGCGGCGATCGCGCATGAACTGACCGTGATGGCGCGCACGCCTGTGCCCGGCTCGGATAAAACCGCTGTCACGGCCTTTCTGGTGACGCCAGATATGCCGGGGTTCGAAATGCTCGAAGCGCGGATGGCGAAGACGGGAATCAAAGGCACGGCCACGGGGCGGTTTGCGTTGCGCGACGTGAAAGTGCCGAAAGAAAATGTTCTCGGCCCGATGGGCAAAGGTCTGAGGGTGGCGCTGACGGTGCTGGATTTTGGGCGAACCACATTCGGCGCGTGCTGCACCGGGGCGGCGAAAACCTGTTTGGAACTGGCCATCCAACACGCGAACACGCGCAGGCAGTTCAATAAGACGCTGAGCGAATTCGAGTTGGTGAAAAAGAAAATCGCCCGGATTGCGGCGGACGCTTACGCCATGGAAGCGATGACGACGGTGACGGGGTCGTTCATCGACCGGGGACTTGAGGATTACATGCTTGAGACCGCGATGTTGAAAGTGTTCACGACAGAACGGCTCTGGGAGTGCATCAACGACGTGTTCCAGATTTACGGCGGCTCGGCATACTTCACGGATCTGCCGTTGGAGAGAATGTTGCGCGATGCGCGGATCAACCAAATCGGCGAGGGGGCCAATGAAGTGCTGACTTCGTTCATCGCGCTTGTCGGCATGCGCGGCCCCGGGATGGAGTTTAAGGAAATTTACGACACGATGATGAAGCCATCGCGCGATCGGATGAGCAAAGCCTGGGCAGCCGGAAAGAACCGGCTCAGCGCGACGGTTCGCGTGCCTGATGTGCCTGTTCACAGCGAGCAGCTTCGGGCGCAGGCCCGGCAACTTGGCCGCTTGATCCGGCATTTTAATTTTGCGGTCAATCGCGCTTTGATTACATATCGCGAGCCGATTCTCGACATGCAGCTGGTTCAGGAACGGATCGCAAATGCGGCGATGGATCTCTTTGCTTCGACCTGTGTCCTCAGCCGCATCGATGGCGAGATTCAGTTGGCCCGGCGAAATGGCGGGGTGCCATTACCGGAGCACTCGGCAGCCGATCTGTTTTTGCGTCAATCGTTCCGCCGGATCCGCGGCTTTCTCGCCGGTCTTACCGACAACGACGACAGGGCAGTAATCGCAGCAGCAAAATCTTGCCTAACGACCGGGCCAGGTAGGACGGCTTCGTAGAAATTGTAGCCAACGGCCTGTGGCCTGTCAGGAACGAGACGTAGAAAATTCGCTGCGATAGACGGCCTACAGAGCCGTGGATATAACCGCTGGGTACCGCTGACTCGCTGTGAGAGTGCCGAAGCGACCTGCGGTGGTGGGCCCCGGGACAGAAAAATAATCTCCCGCACACACTGCCGTGCGGGCAGCGCACAATCACCCGCGGAAAATCGTCGGACCTTTTCTTATCTGCCCGGACGATGACCGTAAATATCCATCGCGCCAAACGTGGTCGGAATTGCAGAGAGACGATCGCATGGCTGCGGAATCCGCGAGCCAGCCGATACCACCAAGCAAATTTTCTTTGGCTTGGCAGGCAGCGCCTGCTGCGAAGGCAGCACTACGCTGTTTCGCCCGTCACCAGCAAAAGCCGATGCGCAAAGTGCGAAGGCCAAAGCCCCGATTGCACACCGGACCGACCAGCCGCACCCGCGACTGAGTCTGCTTCCTTTTCCCATGGGATAACTGTGATCCCGATGCAATATTAAGCAAGCTTATTCCCCGATCCACTTCGTAGTTTTTGGCCAGCCCACTTCCTCCAGCCTCCGCGACGAATGCTTCAGTCGGTCCAGAGAAAATGTTCGAGACGAATATTATTCAGACGCGCTTTTGCTTCGTCGCTTCGGTTGCCTCCGGCCGCGACGAGTTTGTCATAGATCGCGACAGCGGATTCCCATTTTGCATCTTCCTCCAGTAATCGCGCGGCATTAAACCCGGCTTTGTAGTACCAGAACAGCTCGCGTCGCTCGCCGGCGGTCGACTCGTCTTCCAAAATTTTATAAAAGGTCGCAAGCGCGCTCGCTCGATCGCCTTTTTTCTCCAGGCATAATCCTTTTTTAAACAGCGCCTGGTTACGCCAATGAATGGAACCCCCGTTATCGGCAGCCAATTCGTCGTAGGCCTCAATGGCGCGCTGATAACTGCTCGGGTCCGTTGCACCGGCCTCGAAGAAAATATCGCCTTTGCCACAAAGCGCCTCGCGCTTTTCAGATGCACCGGCGTCGCTCTTTAACACCTCATCGTACAAGGTAAGAGCGTCTTTCGGTTTTCCGAGCTTCCGCTCGATCACAGCTTCTTCGTTTCGCGCGGCCCAGCGCATCGCGCCCTTTTTTTGTACGACTTGATCAAATAAAACGAGCGCACGATCAAGAGTATGCTCGCTCATGCTCAACATGGCCGATTCTGCCGCGAAAAAGAGCGCTTCTTCCGAGAGCGGGTCATTCGGATTTTGTTGCGCAATGATTTCAAACTGCGTCTGCGCGTTCGCGAAATCCTGGCGGCGATAATAAAGCTCCGCTAATTTCATTCGAACTTCCGAAGCGAATTGGGATTGCCCATGCTGCTCCAAGAATCGCTTTGCAAACTCAATGACTTTCGAGTCATCTCGGCCCGCTGCCTCTTCTACCCAGACGCGAAGATAATCGGCCCGTTCGGCGGCTGCGGCCGTCGGTGTACCCGCGGCTGCGTGATCCAGGTCTTTGCGCGCTTCGTCCAGACGTGGCGGCGAGGAATGAAACGCCAGTTCGGCCAGGCTCACCCAAGCCTCTGATACCCGAGGATTATTTGGAAAGTCCTGAATGAATCGCTGCAGCGATGCTGCTGCTTTTTTGTCGCCCTTAGCCGCCTCCATCAAGCCTTCCTCCAGTCGCAAGTCGGCGCTTGATTGTTCGTCGCCGCCCTGTTGCCGGAATTGGCTGTAATCGGCCGCGAAACGAGCGTAGTTACCAAGCTGCAACCAGCCGCTTGATGCATTAAACAGCGCGGCTCTCGTCCAGGGCGATTCGCGTTGCGCGATTTGTTCGAACCCGGCTGTAGCGGTATCGAATCGCCTCGCCAAACACTGCGCTTGCGCAGACAGAAAGTCGATCCGTGTCAACAGAGCCGACTCGGGGCGCAGAAGGCGTGCATCGTCCAAAATTGCCAGTGCTTCATCAAAATGGCCGTCGTTGATTTCGAATTCTGCAAACTCGAAAAGAGCAGGGGCAATAGCCGGCGATTTGATCCCTGTACGTCGCAGATCTGCAAACAATTGCCGGGCTCGCTCTCTCCGGCCTGCACGAATCTCCAGCCGCGCGAGATACCAGCGTGCAAACGTCCGCCGCGGCTGTTCCGGTCTGCGGACCCATTTTTCCAGTTCATTACGCGACGGTTTCTGTTCGGCGCGATACAGCTCATCGAGCTTTGCAAAAACCAGGGCGAGATCCGGGTCTGCGTGGTGCTGATCGATGAAACGCTCCAGGATATCGTCTCCGGTCTCCGGCGTCTTGAGCTGCAAGTGCGCTTCAGCGATCCCGAAGAGCGCAGCGATTAGAATGGAATGAGGCATTCCCTCCGGTCTTTTCAGGATCGCTTGAAACATCCCGATCGCTCGTTCGGGACGGTGCAAAATCAGTTCCAGCCGGCCGCGTAACACGCGCCGCTCTCGCCGTTCTGGAACGGACACTGTTTGCATCTGCTCCAGGACTCGGCGTGCGTCCGGAGCATTGCCCAATTCAATGAGTAATTCGGCTGCTCGCAATTGCGCTCGCGTGCTCCATTCCTTGTCATGAACGAGGAGATTGAATTTTGCCAGAGCTTGCTGGCGTTTTCCCAAGGCGCGCAGTGTTTCGCCGGCTCCAAAGACCGCTGCTCTCTGAAACGGAGAAGTTTCGTTTGTCAGTTCCTGATACAGCGGAAGAGCGTCGGCCCAACGGTGCAGAGTTGCCAGCGATTGGGCGCGCCAGAATTTCGCCCATGGGAGGTCGCGCAACCGGGCATCTGCCAGAAGAACCAGAGTGTCCTCCGGCGCGTTTGCGGCTATTTGCGCTTCGGCAAGCTTTTCGGCGACTGCTTTCCAATCAGATTCGGAAGGATTTCTATTGAGCAACGACTGTAAGCGCACAACGGCCACTTCAGGAACGCCCTCCGAAAGTGGTGCGCTGGCTTGAGCAACTTCAGCGGAGATATCTGCCCGGGCGAATTGCGCGAGTACCCCTATGATACATATGGGGGCGATAGGTCCTATGCGACTCATGCCTTCTCGAGTACTGCCCGCAGATATTTGCGGGTATGACTCCGCGGAAGCGAAGCAATTTCTTCAGGTGGCCCCGCGCCTATGACCTCGCCGCCCCGTTCACCGCCTTCGGGTCCCAAATCGATGATCCAGTCGGCGCACTTAATCATCTCGAGATTATGTTCGATCACCACGATTGTGTTCCCCGCGTTGCGCAGCTTCATCAAGACCTCCAGCAATTTTTCAATATCGGCAAAATGTAATCCCGTCGTGGGTTCATCGAGAATGTAAACAGTGCGACCGGTCGCCTTTTTGGCAAGCTCGGTGGCAAGTTTCACCCGCTGAGCTTCGCCACCGGACAGAGTCGTCCCCGCCTGGCCGAGGCGTAGATACCCGAGGCCCACATCCAGGAGCGAATTGAGCTTTTCCGCAATGGTCGGCACATTGCGGAAAAACCGCGCGGCTTCGTCCACGGTGAGATCAAGCACATCCGCGATATTTTTGCCTTTGTAAGTAATCTCGAGAGTCTCGCGGTTGTAGCGTTTGCCGCGGCAGACCTCGCATTCGACGTAAACGTCGGGCAAAAAGTGCATCTCGATTTTGATCAGACCGCCGCCTTCGCAGTTCTCGCAACGGCCGCCTTTGACATTGAAACTGAACCGCCCTGCGTCGTAACCGCGGACCCGTGCCGCTGGCAATTGCGCGAACAATTCGCGTATTGGCGTGAACGCACCGGTGTACGTGACAGGGTTCGACCGCGGCGTGCGACCGATCGGGGTTTGGTCGATGACTACTGCCTTGTCGATCTGTTCCAGTCCGCGAATCGTTTTGTGAACGCCGGGTTTATCTTTCGAGTTATAGAAGTGCCGGAAAAGTGCACGCCGCAAAATGTCATCTACCAAAGTCGATTTGCCACTTCCAGAAACACCAGTCACACACGTGAAGCAACCGAGAGGAAATGAGACGTCGATGTTCTTAAGGTTGTTTTCACCTGCGGCTACGACTGTAAGCCAGCTCTCGGGTCGCGGATTGACGCGCTGTTTTGGAATTGAAATCCGCGCCCGCCCGGAAAGATAATCAGCAGTCAAAGAATTCTTCGCGCCCAGGATGTCATTGAGAGTTCCCTGCGCCGCAATTTCGCCGCCACGCGGCCCTGCGCCTGGACCGAGATCAATAATGTGGTCGGCAGCCCGAATCGTTTCTTCGTCGTGCTCGACTACGATGACAGAATTGCCCAGATCCCTCAGCTTTCGCAGTGTTCCGAGCAGACGTGCGTTGTCGCGCTGATGCAGACCGATGCTGGGTTCATCGAGAATGTAGAGAACGCCTGCCAGACCCGACCCGATCTGTGTGGCCAGCCGGATCCGTTGCGCTTCGCCTCCGGAAAGCGTGCCGCTCTCCCGATCCAAAGTGAGGTAGCCTAGCCCAACCTCGGTGAGAAACTGCAGCCGTGACCGAATCTCTCGTACAACGTCGGTTACGATCGTCTGCTGCTGGTCGGTCAGGTCGAGACTGTCAATGAATTGCAGAGCGCCTACTACGGTCTCTTGGCTGAACTGGTGGATGTTCAGTTCGCGCCCTCCTGGACCTTTAATTGTGACGGCAAGGATTTCCGGTTTAAGCCGTGCACCGCCGCAGACCTTGCAGGTCTCGCGTGTCATGAACGCTCGAATCCGATTGCGTGTAAACTCGCTCTGGGTTTCCTGATAGAGCCGTTGCATTTGCGGCACGAGTCCCTCGAACGGTTTCTTGATTTTCTTTTTGCCATTGCCCGCGAACTCCATTTCAATGGGCTCGCCATTCGTGCCGAAGTACAGCGCGGCTTTGAATGCGTCGGGCAAATCGGCAAACGGCACGTCTTCGTTCACGTGGAAATGTTTGACGAGCGCAGTTTGCAGATGCCGATAATACGCTTGCATGCGTTTTGTGCCTCGACGCCAGGGTGTGATTACTCCGTCTGCCAGTGTTTTGGCATGGTCAGAGATCATCAACTCCGGATCGACTATGGGTTGTGTTCCCAAACCGTGGCAAGCCGGGCACGCTCCGAGATGGCTGTTGAAAGAGAAATGTCTGGGCGTCAATTCGCCTAAATTGAATCCGGTCTCAGCGTCTCCGTAATCTGTGGAATAGCGGGATTCTTCCCAGGATTCCGATTCGTTGTTGGATGTTTGGGGTTGGACCTTCGGTGTTTTTGAATTTTGGTGCAATACGACGATGCGGTTGCTGCCCCATTTCAGAGCAGTCTCGATCGAGTCTGTCAGGCGCACACGAATGCCATCGCGGACGACCAGCCGATCAACAACGGCTTCGATCTTGTGACGCTCGCCTTTCTTAAGTCGAATCGGCTCAGGCCGATCCAATTCGATCAATTGGCCATCGATCCTCGCCCTGACGAATCCTTCACGCTTAAGCTTTTCAAGTACGTCACGAAATTCTCCGGCCTGATTCTCGATCAGGGGAGCCAGCACAATGATTTTGCTGCCCGCCTCGTATGCCAGCACCTGATCCACGATTTGTTGAGGCGTTTGGCGGGCGAGCAGTCGGCCGGTGAGCGGATCGTGCGGTTGACCAACGGCAGAGAAGAGAACTCGCAGGTAATCGTATATCTCAGTCGTGGTCGCGATGGTCGACCGTGGATTGGCTCCGGCGCTACGCTGCTCGATCGCGATGGCGGGCGACAATCCTTCGATGAAATCGACATCCGGCTTTTCCATTTGATCGAGGAATTGCCGAGCGTACGCGGAGAGGCTCTCGACGTAACGCCGCTGGCCCTCGGCATAAAGAGTGTCGAAAGCCAGCGAGGATTTCCCCGAGCCGCTTAACCCGGTAACGACCACGAGCTTCTCCCGCGGAATCTCCAGCTGCAGGTTCTTCAGGTTGTGCTGGCGGGCGCCGGTAATTTTGATAACTTGCGCAGGCATTCTGACGAGGGATGTTGAACCTATCAGTCAAGCATAGCTGTTCCTTTTCTCCAGCGAAATTGCCTTGTCGACCCTATGCCTGTGGCGGCAAAAAGTCGGCTGTGTTGCGAAGATGAAAGTGTCCATCGTTATCCCTTGTTACAATGAAAAGGACACGATCGAAAAGGTCGTCGAGGCGGTTCGCAACGCGTCTCTGAATACTAAAGAAATCATCGTGGTGGACGATGGCTCGCAAGATGGGACGCAGAAGCTGCTCCGCGAAAAGATTTCAGACGTGGTGGATCAGGTTATCTATCATCCGATAAACCGAGGCAAGGGCGCAGCCCTGCGCAGCGGCTTCGCGGCCGCCACCGGCGATGTCATTCTGGTGCAGGACGCAGATCTCGAATACAGCCCCGAAGATTATCCAGTGCTTCTGCAGCCGCTTGTATCAGGCAAGGCGGACGTCGTTATTGGCTCCCGATTCCTGGGCGGACGACCCCATCGCGTCCTTTTCTTCTGGCATATGGTCGGCAATAGGTTTCTGACGTTACTTTCCAACGTGTTCACGAATCTGAATCTGACCGATGTGGAGACAGGCTACAAAGCCTTCAAAGCCTCTCTCATCAAATCGATTGAGCTTGAAGAAGATCGGTTTGGCGTCGAGCCGGAAATCATAGCCAAGCTCGCGCAAAGAGGCTGTCGTATTTATGAAGTCGGGATTTCGTATAGCGGACGGACTTACAAGGAAGGCAAGAAGGTTAATTGGAAAGACGGAATAAGAGCTATCTTCGCGATTGTGAAATACAACGTTCAAAGACACCGGAGATGAGTACTCCGCAGTTGAGCCACACCGGGCTGGATGTTTTGGAGACGCTGGGTCGAGTGAGAAACCACAATTCTCTCCTGCTAATCTCATCTTCATCGACTTGAACGAAGTTCCAGATGGCTCGTTTGCCACTAACGAATATCGGCCTTCAGCGGCACATCCTGCCGTTGGCAATCCTGAGCACTGCAAAATTTAGAACGTCAGTGCGCAAAGCAGCAGCAGTAATCCGCCAAAAAGGAGCGATTTACGAAATCTCGCGATGAAACTTCCGTCACAGGCTGTGCATTGTTCCTGCGTTCTGCGGACGAGTCGACTACGAAGTACAAGCCTTGAAGGATAGTGGATTTGAACGAAACTCCGCTGCGAAGTTGACACGGAAATCCGTAAGCGGATGTGCGGCTGGTTACGGTCAACGACGGCAGTATGGAAGCTGTGCTAAATGAGTCCGAGGCGAAGAGGGGCACATGGGGGCCCGCTGCTCTCGACCAGAGACGCGAGCGGACCCGGAATCATCTGGCCAAAATTGCTGTTCGCCGCGAGGACTGGATTAAGCGCAACAGATACTACTACGAGCTACTAAACCGGCTTCTTCGCTTCTTAGTCGAGCCGCAGAAAAGAGTGCTCTCGGTCCGTTGTGGCACTGGCAATCTTTTGGCCGTTGTTCAGCCGGTTAAGGGCAAAGGCATTGATATTTGTCCCGAAATTGTTGAAATCGCACAGCAACGAAATCGTTCCTTTGAGTTTGCAGTAGCTTTCCCGGACAAGGAGGAGTTCCGCCACGCTTTCGGACCAGAGGAGAAATTCGATTACATCCTCTTTAATGATATCGGCGACACGGTGGATATCCTTCAAGCACTGCGCAATTTAAGGCCGCTTTGCCAGAGGCATACTCGCGTCCTGGTGATCACTTATAACCGTCTTTGGGAACCACTCGTCGCATTTGCGGAACGGATTGGAATGAAGGTACCACGCACGGAGCAGAACTGGCTATCCACGCTTGATATCGCAAATCTGTTGCAACTCGCCGGGTTTGAAGCGCTCGAGACGCACCGGGTTGTAATTCTGCCGAAATATGTGCCGCTTGTTTCAGCTTTCCTTAATCGATTCTGTGCGCGCTTGCCGCTGCTGAAACGGTTGTGTATGACGCAGGTTGTCGTCGGCAGGTTGGTGCCGCCACCGGTTCCCAAAGAAGAACTGTCGGTCTCAGTGATCGTTCCGTGTAAAGATGAAATGGGAAATGTCGAAGATGCCGCCCAACGCATTCCGGAACTGGGGCGTCAGACAGAAATTATTTTCTGTGACGATCAGTCGACCGATGGGACCGCAGAAGAAGTATTGCGCGTGCAGTCGCTCTATCTGGAGAAGGATATCCGCCTGGAACGCGGACCAGGCGTATGTAAATCGCGGAATGTCTGGACAGGCTTCGATGCTGCCACAGGCGATATTTTGATGATCCTTGACGCCGATTTGACGACCATTCCCGAGGAGCTGCCGTACTTTGTCGATGTTATCGCCTCGGGCCAGGCGGAGTTTGTCAATGGATCACGACTTGTTTACCCAGTGCCGAAAGGAGCGATGACTACAGCCAACATGTTAGGCAACAAATTCTTCAGTGTTGCATTTACCTACCTGCTCGGGCAACACGTAAAGGATACGCTTTGTGGCACGAAGGTCTTCTGGAGAAGCGACTGGGAGCGCATTAAGCCGATGCTGGGAAGCTGGGGAATCGAAGACCGATGGGGCGATTATGAATTGCTATTTGGCGCCGCGAAACTAAATCTTAAGATTCTGGATTTACCTGTCCATTATCAGGAACGCATTTACGGTTCGACGAAGATGACCAAAGTCTTTCGGAACGGGCTTGTCATGCTAAGGATGTGCTGGCACGGGTTCTTGAAACTGAAACTAGGTTACTAACTCGGTGCCATTCCAGGAATTTCGGCCACGAACCGATGGTGGTTTCTTTGGAAATCGGAATGATCTGAAGCCTTCCAGTGCAAGAGCGCATTTCTAACGAAATCGAGCACGGGCGTTTCCTGGCCCAACATGGAGCTGGGGAGATTTGGAACTGGGAAGGCCCCGCTGGCAAATTGCGCTGGGCGCGCCGGGTGAAAATGCTCAGCAGGCACATCCGCTCAGGAATGACCGTGCTTGAACTGGGATGTGGTACTGGCTATTTCACTCGGGAACTGGCTCGCTGCGGAGCAGATGTTGTGGCCGTTGATGTGTCACCTGAGCTTCTGGAAATCGCGAGGGCAAACTGTTCTGCGCCAAACGTTCGGTACGAAATCCAGAATGCCTATGAGCTGAGTTATCCTGGCGACGCGTTTGATTCGGTCGTTGGCAGCTCGGTGTTGCATCATCTCGAGGTCGAAGAAGCGTTGCGTCAAATTCACCGGGTTTTAAGGCCCGGTGGCACGATGTTCTTTACCGAGCCCAACATGCTGAATCCTCAAATCGTCATACAAAAGAATGTACCGTGGGTGAAGCAAAGACTTGGCGATTCGCCAGACGAGACGGCCTTCTTTCGGTGGCAACTGCGTCGCCTGCTTGAGGTCACAGGCTTTCGTAGTGTTCGAATCGATCCGTTCGATTTTCTGCATCCTAAAACCCCCACAACTTTAATCGGTGGCATGGACGCCGTTGGCCGATTTATGGAGAGCTTGCCTGTCATTTCGGAGTTTGCAGGCTCGCTTTATATTCGTGCGATCAAATGAGCAGTGCGTCGACAGTCTTGCAAAGCCAGGAGGCGGAGGACCGAGCCGCAACATTGCGTAATCGCGCACGGCTCGGCGCAAACAAGAATCTTCTTTTTTGGTATCGCGAGCTTTACCGGGATCAATTTAGAGACCTTCCCAATCCTGCGACGCTTTCAATACTCGAAATAGGAAGTGGCACTTCGCCGCTCAAACAAATTCTTTCACACGTCATAACAAGCGACGTTCTTGATCTCGATTATCTCGACCTTGCGTTTGATTGCCACCAGATCGACAAACTGGATGCGATCAAAGACAATAGCCTCGATGTCATTACGCTCACGAACGTGTTGCACCATCTGAAAAACCCTCTTGAATTTCTAAACCGAGCCGCGAGTAAATTGAAATCAGGCGGACAAGTGATCGCCACAGAGCCTTTTTTTTCCCTGTTATCAACTCCCATCTTCAAGTATCTGCACCACGAACCTGTAGATTTCCGCATTTCACAGCCGGAGCTAGGCAACGTGCGGGGGCCACTCGTGTCGGCGAACATTGCGTTACCATGGTTAATCTTCTTCCGGAGACACGAATGGCTGCAACGATTGAATGAGAATTTCGATATTGCGACTCTCTCGACGCGACCCTTTAGCGCTTTATCCTACATGGCTACGGGAGGAATCTCGCGCAAACTCCCGATTCCACATTTTGTTTATCGATGGTTATTTGTGGCGGACCTCGCCATCAGTCGCCGCTTTCCGGGGTTCTGCGCAGCTTTTTTTACGGTAATACTGACACGACGCTGAAGTGGACAGTTACTCCCTCTTTCTAAGCAACACGAAACGACCGCGACGCTCAACTACTGCGTAGTCCTCAAGGTGTATTCCGGAATCGGCGTTTATAGTTTCTGGGCTGATTCTGGTGGGGGTGTAGATGTCCGCGCTATCGCCAAGGATCCAGATCGGCGCAGGCCGGTTATGCAGTCGCGTCAGCCAGAAGAGGTTTCGGTCATGCGCGTAACGACAAAGCATAATCGAGGCAACAACTGGTTCCTCCGGCTTACCTTCACGGCGGTAGCGCCCGAACACCGCGTCAGCCTCTCGTCGCTCTGATGGCGAGTAACGGCTGGTCGAACGAAGAAGATACGCCCCACGGGCGAACCACGGCACGATTACGAGTTGTGCACATGCTGCCAACGCTGCGATTACAATTACGGTCGTAAGCACTGCGGTCCGCACCCATTTGCTCAAGCACGGTACAGCGCGCGCAATCGACGCAAAACCCAGTAAGGTGATACACCAAAGCAGCGCCTCGGCGGGAAAAAATCGTGGCGCCCACAGCAGGTCGTTGCGATTCATGAGCCATGCGACTACGGTTGTGGGGAGACCAATAACCAAATAGTACGGGCGTAACAAGACTGTTCCAAAAGTGCCTACTATCATCACCCACAGCCATTGACGGACAACATTACTCCCAAGCCAATGAGCCAGATTGGATGCAACAAAAACGAAAAGCGCTCTGGGACTGGATAAAGTTCCCGGTGTGACGACACCAAGGCGGTCAAGCGAGTGACGAGCGTACATCGTTGGCACCTGCGACGAAGAAATCGCCAGCAAAACAGGGATCGCCGAAACCGACAGAATGAGTGTGATCACCGCAGGCCAGTTCAAACGACAACGCGCGGGTTTGCCCGGTGAAGAGAGCCACGTCTCAACCGCGGCTACCATCGCCACCATAGCCGCGGCTATCGGCGCATCCTCCTTCACGCTGATGACAGCAATTGCCGTCACGATTGACGCGAGTGTCCGCTGCTGAAGCAGGAAATAAAACAGGATTAAACACAACGGCAGCGTAAGAGTCTCGACATAGAACCCGTTATTTATCTCTTGATAGAATGCGACCGAAAGCGGCGAGATAAGAAGCGCTCCGGCTGCGATTATCGCGACGTGGCCATCGACGCCCAGAAGGCGCAGAATTCGCGATGTCCAGAAGTAAACCGCTCCTACTGCGACAGCTAGTACGAATAGCAAGCCGGGAGCGCCAAACGGCTTTGCGATAAGTCCGAGCGGCAGAAGCAAAAAGTAGGTGTGAGTAGTAAGGAAGTTCCCAAACCAGTTGTCCTGAAGCAACCCTCGTCCCTCAAGCCAACTTCGAGCCTGCTGAGTCTCCACGATGAGGTCGCCTGAGTAGCCGAGATCGTAGAATGTCTTAAGTTTAAGTGCGAAGACCCAAACGACCGTGAACACACCGAGGGCGAGAGCAACAAAATCCCAGCGATCCCATGGCCTCGCCTTATTCAGCTTCGACGTGAAGATGTCTCTCCAGTGACCCCGCATCGGACGAACATATGGCTTCCCAAAATGTTTTCCATTAGTGTATCTTTGAAAAGATCCATCCCCGATGAGGACAACATTGCTTGTGGCGTGCCCGAGCGCAAATCGAGAGAAACGTATCTACCAAGCTATTGTTTCCCGCGGCTTTTTGGATCTTTCCTTACTGCAGCCTGACCAAAGCTAATGTCGACAACTTCAGTCCTACGTTGCGCTGCTAATAAGGTTTACGAACGCGCCTTTCCCATCTATCGGCCGTTTTATGCCGCCTACAAGACCTACGCTGATCGCGCGGAGCGAGTGCTGTTAAGGAAAATGTTGTTTCAAGGCGCTGTTGTGGCAGATGTCGGCGCTAACATCGGAATTTACTCGCAGTTTCTTTCCCGTTGCGTTGGCCCGACTGGGTCGGTTCATTCCTTCGAACCATCGCCGGACAACTTCAGGAGGTTGTCTGCCGCCACACGTGATCTTTCAAACGTGCGGCTTATTCAGGCTGCGGTTGGAGAGCGGAGCGGCGAGTGCAAACTTTATGTTTCAGACAAGCTAAACGTCGACCATAGAGTGTACAAACCCGATGGAGATTCACGCTGCGCCGTTCCAACTGAAATGGTCGCGCTCGACGATTATTTCACACCCGGGCAGCGCGTTAATTTGATCAAGATGGATATTCAAGGATACGAGCTTCATGCATTACGTGGCTCCCAGCGGGTGATACGGGAAAACCGTGACATCAACCTTTTGCTTGAGTTTTGGCCTGCTGGCTTGGAGCAGGCTGGCGTAGGATGGGAAGAATTTGTCGAGACGCTTCGGGCCTTAAATATGAATCTGACTCTGGTGAAAACCAATGGTTTGGTTCCCTTCGATCCACATGATGTCCGAAACGATATCTCCTGGTATGTGAACCTTTTCGCGCATCGTAGCCCCGGCCAGATCGGCAATTGACCGGACTAATTGTGTATCCCCATTTCGCAGAGTGATGTGACCAGGATTGTTAGGGAAAGTCGTGTTAGCGATTATCATCGGTAAATGCTCACATTCTTGACGCAGATGCGATCGACGAAGAGGACACGATGATCTGATTGCAAGCGTTTACCGCGCAGTCAGCCCGCCTACCAGAGTAACGGCAAGCTGCCAATCCTCAGGGAGATCATTCGCTGCGCGAATTTATTCGCGTCTGGAGGCCATCAGAGTGAATCAGTACTGCCCATTACGCGAAGGCAGTTCTTTTGAGCCTGTTGAGTCGCCGTCGCCCTGCGGAAGCCTATCCCTCGGAACGTCGTAAACCAAATACGAATAGGCCACCTGATCCACCGGAGTAAAATGCTCTCTCAACCATCTGTACTGTTCGGGGTTTCGATTAACTCCAACCAGGGCGTTGACGGGCACAACAATTCGGCCTGCCTGCGGCTTGCGCGGATCTACGATAACTCCAGGGTGACGGTGGATATATTCCGTTAGATACCATTCGTTTCCGCGCCAATCCAAGTTCGAGTCTGCTAGGTGTTGATAGGCAAGTTTTCTGTCTGGAACAAACTCATTAAAATACGAGATAAAATGCGGATAATATGAAAAAGTCGATACAGCAGTCCAAATGACGAGAATCACTGCGGTACATCTTCGAAGCTTAGACTCGGGGGCCGCTAAAAATCGTCCGCAAAAGATCGTAGCCAGGACGAATACAGGCAATACATGGCGAATGCCGATCTGCGCGTTAAAAAAGAAGTTGAAATAGATCCAGTAAGCCAGAATCGGAACTAGCAAAAAAATCTCCTCTCGACGAAGTCCGCGCGCCATGGGCTGGCTACGCCTTGAAAAGTATCCGACCAACGCCACCAAAAATATGATTTGCTTGGCAATAGGCACCTTGAAGAAGGCCGCATAGAAGTAATACCCCGGGAACCCACGAAGAGTGCCGTCATGATGATTCACTCGAAGTTGCCCTGCCATGTAAATGTTTCCCCAAGCCTGTCCCATTTTTTCTTCGAATTTACATAGATCCAATCCTTGGACGTAGGGTACGGGCAGCGGAAGAGGCAGGTTACCGACGATCGGGATCGTCTGCAGTTTTTTGAAAAACGGATCTTTCAAGGTATACCGGGACAAGGGTGTTCCCATCCCAGCGAAGCCGAACCCGAGATTCATTGTTACGATACTCACCGCTACGAAAAATATTATCACGATGGACCATCTGCGCAGATTCCAGGTCAGGCTGTGTGATTGGCCGGGCTTTGCCGCTTCCGTTGCTGGCCTCAAGCGACAATAAATCGCTGCAATCGCCAAAAAGATCGGATATAGATAAACGCAGGAATATTTGGCCAACTGGCTTAAACCGAGTGTAACTGCGCTAAAAAAGGCTCGTCGCTTGCCACCTAATTTGAGAAAATGCCAAAAATGGTAGAGCGCCACGGTCGTCATCAACGCGGCCGGCAGGTCCGCCGTCACTAACTGGCCGTGTGCCAGCAGATTGGGATCCAAGACGTAAAGGCTCAGCGATAGAAGAGCCCCGCTACGACCGTAGAGTTCATAGCTCCACTTCAACACGTAGATCGCCAGCAATAGCGAGAGAAGAATCGTCGCGTATCGGCCGCGTTTTATCTGACCGCCCCACGAAGTGTCCAGTGAAACACCGAACGTCCGAGCGAGGACGGCCAGATTTGCACTCGTCATAGCGTGCACACTTGAAAAAGGCATGGTGCTACTATTGATGGCGCTCGTTCGCTCCGGAGCACCATTCAATACGCGATAGCCGTATTCGTAATGAAGGGGCTCATCGGTAGTAAGCCCCTTGTGATGCAAGCTCGTTATCTCTGTCAGTAGTAACACAGCTAACAGCGTGCCACAGACGGTTAGCCACATTGGCGTCGCGATACACTGTTGGAGTCGACTACTCATTGATAGGCTCCGTAAAACGCTGGGCTGGATGCAAATTGCTCACGGGTGATGGCGATCAACTTCCTAAAATCTCGGACTGACCGCTTATTGCGACTTTGGAAGGTTGGGCGAACGAATGACATCTGCCTCGAATTCGCTAATTGAAACGATGTAATCGACGTTCTCCTGTTGTTGCGGCGTGAGTTCATTTACATTCTCGACCCAAATACGTAGGGAATGATCATTCCAGACCAGAGAAGCAATAAAGAAAGCATTCCACTTATTTTGAAAGAGATTTTCCTTCAACAAAAGGAGAATACGGCTCCCATGCCTCGGACCCAGATCCAGGGAACGGAATGTGTGAATAACATGAGATGTTTTTAGGGCTACCTTGGACCAAGGCACCTGAAGGCGCTTGTTTTCCCGCTGCGTAAAGGCGGCAAGAGCGAACGCTACTAAAAGCGTTGTGATGATTCGGAAGATTTGAGGAGATACTTTACTCGACGCCTTCCCGATGGTTGCTCGTTTTGCCGCAGCCAGGACACGATTGCCAAGGGATACAGAAAAGTTGGAAATTAGTGTGATTAGATCAAACGCAACCTTCGCAAAGATCATTGCCCACCCGAATAGGAGAAGGTAAAGAGGCGCATCGGCGCGAATGGGAACAATAAAGGCCAAGGGGACAGGCACTATTACTATCCAGAAGGCCATCAGTTGAAGCGTGCGATCCCGGCGTATGAAAGCATAAATGAAAACAGACGTCCACAAGACCAGAAGCATTACTGGAGTGATCGCACACCCGGCAAACAATAATTCGCTAATAAACTTTGTGTTTGACGTAATGAAACCGTCCCATGAATACCTGGGCAGATAGGGGTCCAAGCTCACCAGCGATCCGCTACCGTGAATTTTCCCGTAGATATAAAAAGCGGTGAATAATCCAGCAATTATCGATGGCGCGGCATAAGTCCGGATCCAGTGCAACATCGCTTTCCAGTTCAGCCAGCCGGGACCTTTGAGAAGCTCATAAATTAAAACGATCACGGGAAGAGTAACTGCCATTTCCTTGCAGTTTAGCGCCATAACGTAAAGGGCTAGAAATCCCAGCATTTGCACGAACTGCAGAGGGACGCCTCTCTCGCGGATATGTACGTAGTAAGTCAATGCCGCGAAGTAAAAGAATCCACACAGGACGTCATAAATGAATGCGCCCACGAATACGAGACCGGCGAGCCGCGGGTGGTAACACAGGGCAAGTACAGCGAGAAAGCCAATCGAGCGTGAGGAGGCGAGACGCCGGCTCAAATAATAGACCACCGGAATGGACGCAGCGAGAATGCTGACTTGGACAATTCGATACGGCAGAGGGTCCAGCCCGAAGAAGTGATAAAGTGGAAGATAGTAAAGGGCACCTCCTGGGCGGTGGAGATAAAGAGGCAGATAATAAAGAGCGCCTCCTGGAATATAAAACACCTTCCAAAACATTATATTTGCCAAGAGCGACTTGAGCGCTCCGGCTCGCCAGCAGACCCCCATATTCATCATCTCATCTTCACGAAAACCCCCGCGTAACGCCGGGAGGGCAAAGTGGAGGAAGTAGGCAATGAGAACGGCCACGCAAACCGCGTCGAATATGGCGGGCCGATACGGTCGCTGTGTCTCTGGGCTCTCCATATGACGTGAAGGTAAAGACGGAACCGCACGATTGTCACGAAATTGCAATCGCGTTAAGCGCTGGCTTCCTGCGTAGGATCGTCGTTCTGCATTTTACAGAAGAGCAGAACAAAGCTCGCTTTCATTCTCTTATTCCATGGCGCTGGGTCAGCTGAACGCTTCAACACCAGTCCGTTCGCCTCCAAAACGCAAATGCCAACTGGTTTGTCGATTTGAGCCTCTCCAAACTCTCTGGGCTTTCAGACTCTGGGCGTTGGCCCCGCGCTGTTCGCGTTCGATGGCACTGAACTAAAGCATGGTCGTACAGCCGGTGATTTACTCCAGCTGAAAATCGTCTCCTTCCCGCTGAGAGCTCTCTGCAGCAGAGCTGTCGCCGACAGGTTCGAATTTGCCCACTTGGCCTTCCAGAAGTTACTTACCGTTCTAACAAAATGGCGACTTTCTCTCGCGATACGATCTATGCCCCGTTGCGGTTTCCGCGGCTTTACAACCTGTTGCAAGAGTTTGTGGGCGGTGGCAGGGACCGCGCAGATTTTGTGAAAACGCACGTTGCATTCCAGGCTGACGAGAAGGTTGTGGATGCAGGTTGCGGCACCGGCAGCGCCCTGGAGTTTCTGCCGGCGGTTAACTACTTCGGATTTGATCCTAACCCCGAGTACATTCATGTGGCGCAGTCACGATATGGGAGCCGCGGAGAATTCTGTTGCGGAGATGCCAGCACCCAACGAGTTCGGGAATTGGCGCAGGGTGCCGACGCGTTTCTTTCGCTGGGAGTGCTCCATCATCTCTCCAACCAGCAGATTGCCGAAATATTGAGTTTGGCACGGGCGTGTCTGCGTCCCGGCGGTCGTTTCATTTTTTACGAACCTTGCTTCAGCGCGAACGATGATTGGGTGGGGAGGATGTTCATGCGGCTTGATCGGGGTGGAAACATAAAAACCGATCAGGCGTGGCGAGCCTTGCTATCGGAGTATTTTGCGACCGTAGAAGAGTATATTCGCCGGCCGGTCTATTTGTTTCGCTACACGATTCAAGCTCTCATCGCTCGGGACCCACGCGCTGAGTCGTGATCTTCCCGCTCTCCGTCAGGTAATCGAGGAACGACTGAGGCTGAAAATCGTAATCGCGGCGTGCCAGCGTGTTGTCGTACGTTTTTGGCAGAACGAGCCGGTCGATTTGATCGCGTTTGAACGGCACAGGTAGTCCAAGCGCCTTCATTGCGCGTAGCATCATGATCGGCACGGGTATCACAAAAAGAGGACGCACGGATCTGCGGAGCGCCGGGGCCATCTCGGGAGCGGTGCATAAACGATCAGCGCAAAGAGTATAAGTTTGTCCCGTCTGACGACGACAAATCGTCGCCTCCGCAATAAAGTGCGCTGCTTCCTGCGCGCTGACCGGCGCATACTTAATTGACCCTCCGTATCGAAAGTCCGGCAAGATCTGGACCTTTCGTGCAACTGCAATGAGCGCATCGATTCCCTCGCCACCGCTGGAACCATAGATCTCCGACGGCCGGATAATGGTATAATCCAACTGACTGCCGCGGATTGCTTCTTCGGCGAGCCATTTTGAGCGCCCATAGGCGCCGCCATCGGGGTGTGCGCAAATTGTGCTGACATATATAAAATGCTGGGAGGCGCTGCAGGCTGACACCAATTGTTTCGTTAGCTCCGCGTTGACACGAAAGTATTCGGTCGGCTCGTCTGCATGTGTCACCGCGGCCATATGCAAGACAACCTGTGCTCTCTGCAATGCTCGCGGGTCACGAACAGTCTCTTCCAGTCCTCCATGCAGTAGCTCAATTTCGGCACCCGGAATCTCCACATCGTGTCGGTGCACCACTGCCAGAACGTGGAAGTGCGACATCAACCTGCGCAGGACGTGTTGACCTAACGTTGAGCTGCCACCGGTGACAAAGACGGTCTCAATCATTTGCTGTTTCTGGTTGGCGAACGTGAACCGAACCGGTACTCGATCATGTGCTTGAGGAATTCTAAAATCGCTCCCGGCTTCACAAACGATTTTCGTTTTCCCAGAGATTCGAATTCAACTGGAATCTCATAGACGCGGAGGTTCAGATTGATGCAGTTTAAGATTAGCTCCGCGTCAATGAACCAGTCATCAGCCTCTAGCGTCATCCTTTCGTACGCTTCGCGCGTCATGATCTTCGGCTTTGAGTTCACATCCCGAAGCTTGCTGGAGCCGCGAAAGAAAAGATGGAAGAGCAGGTTGTAAACGGTCGAAATAAGTCTCCGATAAAAGCTGTCATGGCGCTGAACGCGATATGTCTTTACAAGGTCGAAATCGTCGCTTTTTATCTTCGCGAAGCAGGAGAATATCGCTTCGACTGGAAACTGGCCGTCGCCGTCAATCACTCCGATATACTTGCCGCGACAAGCGTCGAGCGCGCGGTGCATGTCCCATCCCATTGCCCCTTCTTTTGCTTCTGCCAGCACGCGAACAAAAGGCAACCGTTCGGCAAGTCGCTGGCAGATTTCCGGCGTCCGATCATCCGTCCCTGGCCAGAAATTTGCCACCAAAAGCAATTCCCACTCAAACCGAAACAGCGACATTATCTTGTGAAGATTCTCTACGAATGGAATGATTTCTTCTTCCGCGCGATAACAAAGGACCGCAATGGAAAACTCGACGGGCGCTTCGACCATTGTCTTCAACGCAGATCATCGCAGAGTCACCATATTGGTCAATTGTGCCGAGCGACGTGTTTGGACAGCCCATAGAATAATGGTCTGATGGAAAAGAGTTATGCCGAGCAATATCCGCTGCTTGAAGGAGAGCACTGGTGGTTTCGTGCACGCCGGATGGTACTGCGGGCGTTGCTTGCCCAGCTTGAATGGCCGCAGCAGCCGAGAATTTTAGAAATTGGTGTCGGCCCCGGCCACAATCTTGTCGAAGTGTACCCGCCGGATGCTCGCCTCGAAGGCATTGAACCAGATGAGGGGCTTGCCAGATTGGCAGCAAGCCGGGGTGCGGCACGGGTTTTCCAAGCGTCGATCGATCGGCTCCCGTCGGAAATCCAGGACGGATGTTATGACGGCGTTACAATGTTCGATGTGCTCGAACATATTGAAGATGATGCACGCGCACTGCAGACCGTAAACCGAAAGTTGCGACACGGCGGTCGACTCGTGTTGTCTGCGCCGGCCTACATGTGGTTATGGGGACAGCAGGATGTCGTCAACCAACACTGCCGGCGATACACTCAGGGCGAGCTCAGAGAAAAGTTGCAGGCCGCCAATTTTACTGTCGAACGAACGACCTACTTTAATACGTTCCTGTTTCCGCCGATAGCTGCCGTTCGGTTACTGGCGCACATCGGTCGTCGAGAGCCCGCGCCAGATGGAGACTTCACTTACACCCCTAGCTCATCAAACGCCGTATTGTTTAATCTGTTTTCCTCGGAACGCATCTTCTTGAGATTCTTTGATTTTCCGTTCGGCGTTTCGGTCTTCGCAGCAGCCCGAAAAGATTAACACATCATTGAACTTGATAGCTTGTGCAGTATTTCGACAGCGGATTTCGAATGAATGTGTTAAACACAACGGTGCAGAGAACCGCTGTTTGAAAAACGTGCTGACCAGCAAGCTATGGAACAACTGCTAGTCGGTTTGAGACGAGTTAGGATATCGGGGTGGCTGTTGGCTGGCCTGTCGTTGACGACCCTGTTTCTCATTCTAAACAGGGAACTAATAAGCGGAGCACGGGTTCAGATCTGGGACGCCACCGCATACTATACTCCCGCGTTTTCATTGGTTGCCGATCACGCTCGTGTTGGCCGCTTGCTGCTCTGGGATCCTTGGCTGGCGGGCGGAACACCAGATTTTGCTGATCCGCAGGTTGGCGCAGCATCCCCCATTATGGTAATTGCAGGTGCGATCGGGGGCGGTAGTTCCGCAGCCTTCCGGGGTTACTGGCTTTTCATCTGGCTGTCAGGGCCGCTGGGTCTCCTCCTGTTGGCACGCCATCTTGGCGCTCCTTCGTGGGGTGCGTTTGTAGTTGGTCTGGCTTATGCCTTCTGCGGTTTCTATACGGCACATGCCGAACACACAACCGTTCTCTATTCCTTCTCGTTCGTGCCCTGGTATATCTGGCGGTTTGACGTGGCGCTAACTTCGCTTCGCTTCAGACCGGCTGCACAAGCGGGAGCACTCTGGGGACTATCTGCCTTGGGCGGTTATCCAGCTATCGTGATGCTAGGGGGAGGGATGTTGTTCCTATGGGGAGTGGGGCGATGTTGCAGCCCCGACCACGGAGCAGGACTTCTAGTCCACCAACCGATTTGGTGTCGATTTAAGTTCACCTTTTTAGCACTAGCGGCGGTGTTTTGCGTCGGAGTATTGATTATGGCGCCAACCTATGTGGCGTTTTTCAGGGAGGGACTCGGTTATACCGAAAGAGTTGGAGCGGAACCCCGTTGGCTGGTAACCGGACGGAACGCTCTTGATCCTCGGGCGCTTGCGACCTTCGCAAGCCCTTACCTTACCGCCTTGAAATTCCCTGGTCGAAACCCAGATTTGTGGCCAAAGACCAATATCTCGATGGCCGACGTTTACGTCGGCGTTCTTCCTCTCATCTTGAGTTTGTTGGCGCTTTGGCAATGCCCGCGGTCGATTTGGCGATGGTGGCTTGTTGGAATTATCGCTCTTTTCCTGGCGTGTGCGGTGGGCGACAGATTGCCAGTTCGCGGGTGGCTTTACGATTACTGCCCTCCCACCCGGTATTTCGCGTATCCCGCAATGTTTCGCGGTTACGCCATCTTTTCGGCAGCCGTGTTAGCCCTCCTGGCTACTAGTGATCTTGAAGCAGCCATTCAAAATCATCAAAGGCGGATATGGCTGCAAATGGCCTTCCTATCACTGGCAGCGAGCATTGCTGCTGTGTGGGCTTACGTACACGTCGTCGCTGGTTTGGCTAATCTGGGCGATCAGTTTCACCTTAGCAACCTTCATCTGGTCGCTATCTGGTTCGGGGCCGTTGGAGTTTCTGCCCTGCTGTGGTTATTTCAGCGGACCAGAAAGTGGCTTCCAGTTTTCTTCGCTGTTTTGGCCATTCTGGACGCAGTTCTAACCGTGCGCCTATCTCAAGAGTTTACCTCCGACGGGCGCTGGGCGCGCTCATTGCTCGATCGGGTCGATTCAGGCCACAAGACCCAGCTGACTCTAAACAGCCTCCGACGCGAGTTGGAGGCTCCTGTGGTCTTGGGTGGCAAAGACCAAAATAACAATGTCCCGCTCAGAATTGCGACGTTCTACAATGATTCCACAATGCAGAATCGCGTTCATAAGGCATTCGCCGACCATCCGGTGTTATTGAATATGGGACTGGGCGCCAACCGAATCTGGTTCAGCAAAAATGCTACTATCGCCGTCCCCTCACAGCATGCTTACTTCGCTCTTGTGAATCGAAGCGAGCAACTGGGAGTGCCAGTGATCATCGTGCATCCTCCGGCGCAAATGGCAAACGTCAGCCGGATTATTTCGCCGTCAGTTCCAGACAGAGCCGAACTTACCTCTATCTCTCATCTGGCGCCGGCTGAGCAAATTCCCGTCCAACTTCTAAAATATACCTGCAATAACCTAAAGCTGAAAGTTTCCTGCCCTGCGGGTGGCTGGGTGCTAGTGACTGACCGATGGGCTGCGGGCTGGCGCGCTAAAGTCAACGGAATTCCAGCGGACGTTTTCGGTGGAAACTTGATCTTTCGGGCCGTGCGGGTTGGCGCAGGAGAAAGCACGATCGAATTTTATTATCCGCAGCCTCTGTATTTCGCGCTGGTTCTTCTTAGCTGGACAACGCTTGTGGCAATATTTGCAATGCCGCTATGGGAAGCTAAGGCCCGCCAAAGAGCTTCTTCACGAAGAGCGATAGAAAAGGCGCAGTCGCAGGTTGGTCCCAAAACCGGAAAGCAATCCGTATAAGCCGATAATTCCCAATGCCACCGCCAGCTTCTGAGCACGCCAAGCGGCCACTACCAAGCGTTAGGTGAAGTGTTGTCTGTGAAGACACTCTGAGGTAGCGCGTCCAGGGAGCACCATGCAAATAAAAGTAGTCACGCGAAAGCCGAGCCGAGGCAAACTTTACTCGATGTAGTTCCGCAGAAACAATTCCATAATATGCTGCACTCCGACACCCTTGACGTGTCTCAGGTCGTGTTCCCACACGGCCAAGCGGTCGGAGTTTTGCATAATTTCGTAACTTGGAAAGTAATCCACATTGCTATGCGCAGCGGCCCATTCCTGGGCGACAGCTCTTAGAAGTGACTTTGCCCAAGTGTTAGCCACGACGATATCCATGGTTGAAAAGGTGTTCATCAAAGGCACTGGAGAAACCGTGACGATCACATGAACGTCGGAATGGCCATATCGAGACAGCAACGTGTGAATCATTTCCAGATTCGCCAGGTTTTCAGCGAAACTGGTAAGGTAAAACTTGTAGCGATCGGGGTCTGTCTTGAACAAAGATGGAATGGGAGTGCGGTTAACGAACACATCCGCCTTCACGTCGCGCCACACCTCCGCAAGACCGAGTGTGACGATCACCGCGCGACAGTTTCTTATGCGCTTTGTGACAGCTTGTATTAGTGACCGCCGCTGAAGTGTTTCTTCAAAACCGACAAACTCCAACGTCGGGTTTGTGTGTGGGTCGTACCAGGTCGTTCTTGTTAATTGAACAATAGAGTCTCGAGGAAACTCTGCGTTTGGGTCAAGCGCCCATCGCAGTTCGTTCAGGATCGAGTAAGTGTTGTATTTGTTCGTAAATCCCAGTCCTGAAGTCTCTTTGTTGGCTGGCCGAAGTTGGGCAAATTCCGGCGCTGCACTCTCTACCACGACGTTTTGCGCCGCGAGGACGTTTTCCAAGCCGCGCGCAAAACAGGAGCCGATTGCATAGAACTTGTCGTCCCGGCGAAGCTTGAACTTTGGGACGACGTGAGGAATGAAGAAGGGGTGACGCAGTCGTTGGAATGCGTATCTGCCGGTTGTCTCGTCAGGATCAGCGCCGTCCTTGTACCAGATGGCAGCTGGGTTTTCGCGATAAGTCTTGATCGCTTCACCGGCAGTTGCCACATCTGGCGACACGGGATTCGATCGATTCGTTAACGCCTGGTCCGGAGATGATGGGATTAACGATCTGCATAAAATTGCGCGAGGTCTCCTGAGTCTTTGTGCGTTGGGGAGCTAAGCACGGCGCCCTTTTTCCTCCAATGGAATTCGCATCAAAATAATACGACGTTGTTAGCCTCTATGTTCAGCGGGAGCTGGCAGCATGAGGACTAAACCGCCGGCTTCCAAGACACGGCGCCACCCAGGATCTATGGATCTGAGTGTCGCTAACACTCTCTGGCTTTCAGATTCGGGAACAGCCACGGCATTTGCGCGGCCGGTTTCTATCACCTTCCGAAACTCCAGTTCTGTCGCCTTAACTCGTTCGGGACTGCCGAGTTGCTCTCCGGCAATAAAAGCCGCCGCTTGGTTGCGAAGGTTGCCTTCTTCCGGGTTGCCTGCGTTGGCGAAATAATGCGTGACCAGTCGAGGAGCAACCACTTTCATTTCAGGAAACAAGAGCGGCAACTCGCAGCCGGCCGTCCAAATCGGCGCGAGCAGCTTGGCATGCGCGATGTATGGACCGGCAGCTCTGGCAAAATCAAGATTCGCGGGAAGCAACTGGTATTCTCGGGGGGACTTCCAACCGATACCCTCCCTTGCGTCTCTCGGTAGGACCGAAAGTCCATGGTAGCTGCCAACGAACGCGACGACGATTGCCGACAGCGCCAGCACGGTTTGTGCCCGGCCATTCATAACACCGCCTTTCTGCGCCAGTTGCGAACCGGCACCCGCTATCAACGTGCATAACAAAGGCAGTTGTAGAAGGTAAACGAGCCGAAAATAAGTCGGCGCAAGAATATTTGCCATCCACATGCGCGCCAGCAATGGGTTCAAACAAAACAGCCACACAGCACAAAGATAAAAAAAGAGAAAAAATCCGCTCCGTCCTCTCACGACTAGCAGCGGGACAGCAATCATTAGCACCACGTCACGCAAGTAATCAGCACGTCCACCAACAGCGTAGTCCACCGCTTCCCTCCACGGCATGTACCTTGGTCCTAACATGTGAATATCGACTGGCTTTGGGATTATGTCCATTTTCAGTAACGCCAGTATCGCGATTGGATACGCAAGCGGAATTGTGAGGAAAAGGCCAAGCTGAACCAGCCTCCATAAGTATTCTCGTGACCTGTGTTCGAATAGTTCAAGCGTGATAAAAGCTATCCAGGAGCAGCCTATAACTGCCGGGAGCAAGTAAAGGGCCGGATTACTGAGACCGACGCCGGCGACGCCCAATAACGTAAGCCAGACCAGGTCACTTGATTTACCCCGGCTGAAGAATCGGTAACTGAGCGCCAGACCCGTCGGCAAAAACAAGATCAAAACGATTGGCTTGCCCTGCCACATATAGCCGGAAAGAGTCGAAAATCCGACCCATCCAGCAGGATCGACCGACTGTATCGACTTAACAGCTCCAAGCAACGCGCCAAACGAGGACTTGTCAGCGAGAAGTAGAAAACCGATTCCAAAAAGGGCGCCGACCGCTGCCAACCAGCGGTTCAAGCCAAAAATTCGGGAGCACCAATAGAACACAAATGGAAGCGAAAATGCCGCAAATGCGTGACCGACAATCTGGTAGAAGAAGAGAGGATCGATTCCAAGGTAGTGCGCCACAAAGCCCATGAGCATCTCATAGCTGGTTGCCAGGTGAACTGGTGAAAAGGCCGCGGCGTCCATGTCAACACTCGTCTGCCGCAAGAGGATGGGCTGGTGAAGGTCGAGGAGCTGAGTAAGAGTTCTGTGGAAATAGACCACGTCATCCTGATTCGGACGGCGTACAAACAGAGCAGTGATTGCGTAACCCAACCCCAAAGCCAGCAGAAAAATGTGCGAGGGGTGAAATCGATAAGCTTTGCCAGGGATTGCACCCGTTTTCGTCCACAAACGCCCCAAGGCAAAAAAACCACCTATTGCGATTGCGAGGAAGCACCATGTGATCGTTTGCGCCGGCCATCTGGCGACAAGAACGAGGTCGTAGGCGAGCGTCCAGAATGCAATTACCGCTATCGGCAGCAACAGAACATCGCCGGCGTGAGATTGCTCGGATCGGTCGGAGTCCCGAACGGATTTCATTTTAAAATCCTTTGAAAGCGCGTCTGTCCGTGCGGCGTCTTCTGAAACATCAGCCCGGATTCTCACTCGTGTTACCCTTGCGCGAGCAGATAAATTGCGAGTAGCGTAAGCAGAAAGTAGGGAACAAGCACCGCTGCGCCAGCATAATCTTTCGCGATTCGCTGCCCGAAAAATAACGCGACAATCGCAACTGCCGAAGTGACGGCGCCGCAGAACGCGACAGTCGAACCTCGAAAAACAATAACCAGAACGCATCCGACGGCACTGACCGCACCGGCTGCAACCTCAAGGATTGTGAGGACAGTCAGCAACGACGGAACAGTGCCCGCGAATGGAGTCTTCGCGAAATGTCCTTTTAGCCATTCAAGATTTCCAAGGCGATCGACGATCTTATCAAGACCCGATTGGAGGAAAAGGATCGCAAGAAAAGCAGAGGCGAGAATCTGCATCAGATAAATTGCTCCGGCGGATGAGTGCATAGCTGCCATGATCCACCCAGCTTATCCGAAATGATACAGATTTGTCGATGCTCTGAATGTTCGTTCGGAAAAAAACAGGGACGCGGTTTTAGCCGCGTCCCTGTTTGGCAGAATTTGTTTCGCGATTCTCTATTACTGCGGCGTGCCGACTTGGGCGTAGTACGCGAAGTGCAGATTGTTGTTGTCCCCACCATCGAGGTTGATCCAACCCTGAACGACACTGTGCGGCGGAACCGCTGGGCTCACCGAGACCCTCATCGTGGTCGAACCGTTCGCAGGTACCGTTACACTGGCCGGCACCCTAATTCGATCGTCACCACTGCTTAGAATTCCAGCGTCATAGATCAGGTCCACCGTTCCACCGAAGTCGTCCGGAGTAAACTTCGTCACGGACACACTGAACGTCTGGTCGCTGCCCGTTGGGTTATTCAGTGTGATGAAAACGTTAGCGGTTTGACCGACTGCAATTTTGCCGAAGCTCGCTGAAACCGGATCGATCCATGTTGTTGCGTCCGCTGCGACCGAGAGGTTCTCGCGTCCACCGCCCTGCGCTGTCGGACCGACGTCGTGTAAGCCTGTAATAGCATCCTTAATCACCAAGTCCGCGCGATTGGCGAGCGCCGACTTAATCTGGTCCGGTGACCAGTCCGGATGCAACGCCAAGAGCACAGCAGCCGATCCGGCAATGTGCGGCGTTGACATTGAGGTTCCTTGGAAGAAGGCCCAGCCTGAACCGTCCCCGGGGCAACCGGCCCCCTTGCCTACGCAGGTGATTGAACTGAGGACGTTCACGCCCACAGATGTGACATCAGGCTTGACGGCGAAATCAACCTTGCTTGGGCCCTGGCCACTGAACCCGGCCAGGATGTCCGGACTGTCAGTGATGAAGTCTTGGAATGTAGCGTCTGCGGACGCTGTGGTGTCTCCAGAGGCTCGCAGCGCTGCCCCATCGCTAATACCGGCCATGACTGCCGGCAAGTCGTCATCGAACCCAGCCGTCCTGGCCATTGCAATGGGATCTCCAGCGACGTTGTTAACAATTAGGACACCGATGGCACCCGCCGCTTTGGCGTTGGCGACCTTCTGGCTGAACACGCATGCTCCTCGGTCAATGATCGCCACGTCTCCTGAAGCGCCGGGATCAACGCTGGTGCAGCCATCGGAGTGGGTGTCGAATAAGGTGAATGAAGTTGCAGGTAGCGGCGCGAAATCACCGACTGCCGTGCCGATCGTTGTTCCGCCGCCTGCCGGATAGGTGAACGGCTGCCCGACGAAGTGTTTGTTTGTGCTCGCGGCGACCGTGATGACTTTGCTCGCACGGCCCGGAGACTCAAGAGTGAATGCACCGGGTCCGCTGTTGCCCGCTGCCACGGCCACGACCAAACCCGCGCTCACTGCGTTATTGACTGCCCTCGACAGCATGTCGTTCTGTTCTCTACCGGTGTAGAAGCCGCCGAGCGACATATTAAGAACGTCCATTCCGTCCTCGACCGCGGCCTCAACCGCACTGGCGATGTCCACGTCGCGGGCGTTCAGTACGTCGCCCGGAAACACGTTGTAATTCCCCAGCCATGCGCCCGGCGCTATACCTGACATGTCACCGACACTCACGCCATTCACCACCGCAGTCTTCCCGGTCACACCGGCCGCGATGCCAGCCGTGTGCGACCCGTGATCTTGAATAGCCTGCGCGTCGAGGCCTTGCTGACGAGCCCTGCCATAGAAGACTTTGGCAACAATGACTTTCGGCGAGACGTACTTGCAATCCTGGTCTTGCTGATGCGAATTGCTATCTAGTTGATCGCATTTGGGGAAGCCCGACGGATAACTGAAGCCAGTCGAATCGAAGAACGGATGCGTCTCATCAATCCCCGTGTCGATGTCTCCAATCTTAATTCCCGCGCCGGCAACGGATCTGCCCCCGGCAGAATTCCAGGCATCCACCGCATTGATGATCTGATAGCTCTGGCTCAGGTCGGGATGATAAAGGACGCTGTACTGCGCCTGCTCCACCATCGGCGCCGCAGCGATCGTCGCTAGCGGCGTCCCGTTAAGCTCAACCGCGACTCCATTAAGCGTGATATCATATTCACTGGTTATTTTTGCCCCTGGTGCATGGGCCTGCAGCCATTTTCTGAAATCGTTGCGTCCGGTGGAGAGCTGGGCGCGATACGATCTCACGCCGCTGCTTTTGAAATCAATTTTCCTGCCTGCCGCGGGCTTCGTAGCGGAATAAGTACTCAGCGGATCGCCCTTGAGTTGGACGATCACACTGGAGGTATCGACCGCCGGTCCCTGGCTAAAGGAATCGGCGTTTGGATTCGGTCCAGTTGTTGCTGAACGATTCACGAAGCCAAAAGCAATCATGCCCAAGGCAATCGAGGAGGATATTAGGAATACTGCGAGTATTTTTTTCATAGGTTTTTGATGACTTAGAGTTTATGACATTTCTGTAATGTGAATTGCTTGTCAATTTGTTTCATTCGAACGCGCCGTGCGTATCAATCGCAAAAAAGTCAGGCGAGAATTGTCGGCGCGTCTTGAAAGCGGCCGCGCCGACGACTCGCATCGAACTGTCAATCGCCTTGCGCCTGGGCATCGGCGAAGGCTATTTCGCCGCTTTTGAAATCCAGTTCGGCTTCGGCCGGCGTGCCAAACACGCGCGCCCGCCTGTCGTCGAATTCGCCTTCCCATCGACCGACCACTGCCGTAGCGAGACAATTGCCGACCACGTTCACGCACGTGCGGCCCATATCCATCAATTCGTCCACGCCGAATATGACGGCCACGCCGATCGGTCCCAGCCCTGAAGGTACAAACGAATTCAGCGCCCCCAGCAGAATGACGAGCGATGCCCGCGGCACGCCGGCCACTCCCTTCGAAGTGAGCATCAACGTCAACATCATGGTGATTTGTTGGCCTAACGACATGTGCCACCCGATCGTCGTCTCGGCGGCTTGCGCGACGAACACGGATGCCATTGCAAGATATAAGGTCGAGCCTGTCAGATTGAACGAATAGCCGGTCGGCATCACGAACCCCACGATATGTGGCGGCACGCCGAAACGCTCCATTGATTCCATCGCTTTCGGCAACGCCGACTCGCTGCTCGTGGTTGCAAATGCGAGCGCCGCCGGCTCGCGCACCGCCCGCACGAATTGCCGCATCGGAATCCGCGCGATCCAAATAACCAATCCAAAAACCGACAAGGTGAAGATTGCGAGAGCGAGATAAAGCGACCCGATCAGCTTGCCGAGGTTCCACAGCACGCCCAAGCCTTGCGTGCCAACGGTGTGAGCCATCGCCGCGCCGACCCCGATGGGCGCAAACAGCATCACGTAATTTGTAAACTTGAACATGATCTGCGAGAGACTGTCCATCGCGCGGATGATCGGTTTCCCCTTTTCGCCAACAGCCGAAACGGCGAGCGCGAACAGCACACTGAACGCGACGATCTGCAAAACGTCGCCATGCGCCATGGCCTCGACAACGCTGGCCGGAAACACGTGCACGATAGTTTCGACCCAGGTTCTCGGATGCGTTTGGCCGATGGTTTTGAGAACGTCGGTATTCGCGGCTGCCAGAGTCACTCCAGTGCCCGGCTTTGTGAAATTGACTACTGCCAATCCGATGACGAGGGCTGCCGTGGTTACGATCTCGAAATAGATCAGCGCCTTTATTCCCATCCGCCCCACTTTCCGGAGCGCACCGGCGCCAGCGATTCCGACGACAATCGTCGAGAATACCAGCGGCGCGATAATCGATTTGATCAGGTTGATAAAGATGTCACGCAAAAAATAGACGGCGTTTCCCCAATCGGGCCGCAGCCATCCGATCAGGCCGCCCACGACCAATCCGATCATGATTTGTGCCGTTAAAGAAGGGCGATACCACGGCCTACACAGTGGTTGAGCGTGGGTCGCGGTCATCCCGGTGGTATTAACACAAAGACAAATTCAAAACAGCGCGCGTTTCAGTTTACCGTCGCGGCTGAGGGTGCGGGCCGCTCGCCTTATCCAAAAGCGGCGCGGCAGCGCTGCACTCCAAGCATGGCCGCGAATCCCGGGCCCAATTCGCGCTTGCGCTTTGCGGTGGGCCGGTGCTCCGGCGCTTTCAATCGATCAAACGTCGCTCCAGCCCGCTGTAAGCATCTACGCGCCGGTCCCGTAGGAAGGGCCAGTGCGTTCGCTGTTCGTTAACGCGCGCCCATTCGACGTCGGCCATTACAATTTCTTCTCGATCGACCGAACCTTTCGCAATGATTTCGCCGTCTGGCCCGCACACGAAGCTTTGCCCCCAAAATTCGATGCCCTCCCGCCCGGCAGGCGCTTCGTGGCCGACACGGTTGGCCACCGCGACGTAACAACCATTGGCGATTGCATGACCGCGCTGAATTGTTTCCCATGCCGAATGTTGCGCTGCTCCGAACTTCTCCTTCTCACTCGGATGCCAGCCGATTGCCGTCGGATAGAAAATGATCTCCGCGCCACGTAACGCCGTGAGACGCGCCGCTTCCGGATACCATTGGTCCCAGCAAATGCAGACACCGATCTTGCCGCGTGTCGTTTGCCACGCCTGAAACCCAAGATCGCCCGGCGCGAAATAAAACTTCTCATGATACAGGGGATCATCGGGAATATGCATCTTGCGGTATTTGCCGAGGAGTTTTCCATCCGCGTCGATAATGGCCGCGGTATTGTGGTAAAGCCCGGCGCTGCGTCTTTCGAAAAGTGACGCAATGATCACTATGCGGGCTTCCCGCGCGACTTCGCCCAATGCCGTTGTCGATTCTCCCGGTACTTCTTCAGCCAGATCGAAATTCCTGTGATCCTCGGTCTGGCAAAAATATTGGGACCGAAAAAGCTCCGGTAGACAGACAATCTCAGCGCCTTGTCCTGCTGCGTCGCGAATAAATTCGATCGCACGCGCGAAATTCTCCTGCAGCTCCGTGCCGCAGCGCATCTGGATAAGGGCAACCTTTGTCATTTCGAGCGAAGCCGAGGGTGAAACCTGTAACGTATGGTCGCGGGGTGTCTCGACTTCGCTCGACATGACGGTCGAGTTGTTATTTCACCGAGTCCGCCGGCACAATCTTGATACTCTCAATCACGACGCGCTTGGTCGGTTTGCTCGGTTCACCCATGCTGTTTTTCGTGACTGGCGTATCGCCAATTTTCTCCAGCACGTCGTCGCCTTTAGCCAGTTTTCCGAAGGTCGTGTATTGATGGTCCAGCCGATGCACCGGTGCGAGGCAGATGAAGAATTGCGAACCAGCGGAATCCGGATCCGGTCCGCGCGCCATCGAGATCACGCCGCGATCGTGAACATGATCGTTGAACTCGGCCTTAATATTGTAACCCGGTCCGCCTTCCCCATAGCTGTTTTCTTTTGCCGGATCTTTCGAATTCGGATCGCCTCCCTGGATCATGAATCCTTTGACGATCCGGTGGAAAATCGTCCCGTCGTAAAACCCCTGGCTCGCCAGTTTCTTGAAATTGTCGATCGTGTTCGGCGCGGCATCAGCCCAGAACTGCACTACCATTTCGCCTTCGCTGGTCTTAATCACCGCGACTTCGTTTGATGAATTCACGGTTTTCTTGTCCTCCGTCTTCTCTCCGGCGGCAAACAACGTGAAGCTTAAAAAGACAGAAAGAAAGAGCGATAATCTCATTCCGACTTGTGACATGAAAGCGATCGGATGTCACGCGCCGTTAGAATAAGGGGCCGAATATCCGGAAGCTCCACCTTGTCATCTTGAGCGAAGCGAAGCATCTCCGATCTCTCAGAGCTAAGCATTGCCGCAACACTAATCAGAGATTCTTCGCTTCGCTCAGAATCACAAATTCCGTGTTCCGTTTGAACCCTTCAACGATTTAACGTTACGGAGTCATTCGTCATTCGGATTTGCTCGTTCACCATGATATTCCTGCAAACTTCGCACCTGAACTTTTCGTTTCTGGAGCGAGCGAATTCCATTCGCGCTGGCCAGCGCCGCGCGAACCGTGGTCATGATCGGAATTTTCGCCGCCAGCGCGGCATTTCGAATCACCACTTCGTGCTCGCGCGGAATTTTCCCGCTGGGCGTGTTGATGATGAAATTGATATCGCCGTTTTTGATACGGTCGAGCACGTTGGGACGTCCCTCGTCAATCTTGAATACCTTTGTCACTTTGATTTTTGCTTTGGTCAGCGCTTCCGCGGTTCCGCTGGTGGAAATGATTTCAAAACCGAGCTTCAGAAATTCGCGAGCAACAGGGATGATCGCTTCCTTATCGGCGTCTTTGACGCTGATGAAAACACTCCCGGCTTTGGGCAACGGAGGCGGCGCAGCCATCTGGGATTTGGCATACGCAAGGCCCAGATCGACATCAATGCCCATTACTTCCCCCGTCGATTTCATCTCCGGCCCCAGCGAAATATCCAGCCCCTCGTAGCGAAGAAACGGAAACACCGCTTCTTTCACCGAAAAATGACTGGGCACGATTTCCTTGGTGAATCCCAAATCGCGCAATGACTTTCCGGTCATAACTTTGGCGGCCAGTTTTGCCAGCGGGACGCCAATCGCCTTGCTAACAAACGGCACAGTGCGCGAAGCCCGCGGATTCACTTCGAGCACGTAAACGTCATCGCCTTTTACCGCGAATTGTACGTTCATCAGTCCGCGTACCTTCAGCTCCCGCGCCATTGCTTTAGTCGCGGAGGAAATCTCGTTAAGAACTTTTTGCGACAGCGAGAATGTCGGAATGACACAAGCGCTGTCACCGCTGTGAATGCCCGCTTCCTCGATGTGCTCCATGATTGCGCCGATCACAGTAGTTTCGCCATCGGAAATGCAATCGACATCGACTTCGATGGCGTCTTCGAGAAATCGATCGATGAGCACGGGACGATCAGGCGTTACTTTAATGGCGTTTGCCATGTAGCGCTTGAGGTCGGTCTGGCTATAAACGAGCTCCATCGCGCGACCACCGAGAACGAAACTGGGCCTAACGAGCACCGGATAGCCGATTGTTTTGGCTATCGCGACAGCCTCTTTGGTGCTCGTCGCCGAACCATTGGGAGTTTGACGCAGCCCAAGTTTGTCCAGCATCGCGGCGAATAACCTTCGGTCTTCGGCGGTCTCAATGTTTTCGGGCTGCGTCCCAAGAATTGGAACGTCCGCCGCCTTCAAGCCACTGGCAAGATTTAGCGGGGTTTGGCCGCCGAACTGAACAAAAACGCCTTCAGGCTTTTCCTGGTCGTAAATGTTGAGCACGTCCTCGAGTGTGAGCGGCTCAAAATAAAGTTTATCGCTCGTGTCGTAATCAGTGGAAACCGTTTCAGGATTCGAGTTGACCATGATGGTTTCGAATCCCAGTTCGCGCAGAGCGAAGGCGGCGTGGACGCAGCAGTAATCAAATTCAATTCCCTGGCCGATCCGGTTCGGCCCGCCGCCGAGGATCATGATCTTGCGTTTGCCGCTCTCGCGCCGCTCATTTTCGTCACCATAGGTCGAGTAATAATAAGGCGTGTACGCTTCAAACTCCGCCGCGCACGTATCCACGAGGCGGTACGTCGGTGCGACTCCTTCAGTTTTTCTCTTGGATCGAATTGCGCTTTCCGAAGTACTTCGTGCCACTGCCAATTGTCGGTCGGAGAAACCAAATTTCTTTGCACGTAAGAATGTCTTCGTCTTCAAGCATTCCGTTTCAGCGACGAGCTGAGCAATGTTCCGCAAAAACCAGCGGTCGATCTTCGTCAATTCATAGACCTCATCAATCGATACACCCTTTTGAAACGCCTGTGCGATATAGAAAATTCGTTCGGCGTTCGGAATCGCCAGCTTCAGCCGCAGTGTTTCGAGATCGACATCTTTATCTGCTCCATCGCCTAACAAGCCGAAGCGTTTGATCTCCAGACTGCGAAGTGCTTTTTGCAACGCTTCCTTGAACGTGCGCCCGATCGCCATCGCTTCGCCGACGCTTTTCATCCGTGTCGTAAGCGTAGCGTCCGCTTGGGGAAATTTTTCGAACGTGAAGCGCGGCACCTTAACGACGCAGTAATCAATCGTTGGCTCGAAACAGGCCGGCGTTTCGCGCGTAATGTCATTTTTAATCTCGTCGAGCGTGTAGCCGACCGCGAGTTTTGCCGCGATTTTCGCAATCGGAAAACCGGTTGCCTTCGATGCGAGTGCGCTCGAACGCGAGACGCGTGGGTTCATTTCGATCACCACCATCCGGCCGGTTTCAGGATGCACCGCAAACTGAATATTCGATCCGCCGGTCTCCACCCCGATCGCACGCATTACCGCGAACGCAGCGTCTCGCATCATTTGGTATTCCTTGTCGGTCAGTGTTTGGACCGGTGCGACGGTAATGGAATCGCCCGTGTGCACACCCATGGGATCGAGATTCTCGATGGAACAAACAACCACGCAGTTGTCCATCCGATCGCGCATCACTTCCATCTCGAACTCTTTCCAGCCGACCAGCGATTCTTCGATCAATGCTTCGCGCACTGGCGAAAGATCGAGGCCGCGCGCGGCAAAGACATCGAGTTCTTCCCGGTTGTAAGCTATGCCGCCGCCTGTGCCGCCCAACGTAAATGCAGGGCGAATAATCAGCGGAAACGTTCCAATCTCAGCGACGATGCGATCGAGATCCGCGAGCGAACGCGCCACGCCCGAACGCGGTAGGTCCAAACCGATGCGCAACATCGTTTCCTTGAACAATTGGCGGTCTTCACCTTTTGCGATCGCCTGCGCGTTTGCGCCGATTAGCTTCACGCCGTGCCGGGCGAGCGCACCGTTGCGATTCAATTCCATCGCAGCATTGAGCGCAGTTTGCCCTCCAAGAGTGGGCAAGATTGCGTCTGGTTTTTCGCGCTCCATGATCGCCTCGATGACCTCGGGCGTGATCGGCTCAACATAAGTGCGATCAGCAAATTCCGGGTCCGTCATAATTGTGGCCGGATTGGAATTCACCAGAACCACCTCGTAGCCCTCCTCGCGCAGCGCTTTGCAGGCCTGAACGCCGGAATAATCAAATTCGCAGCCCTGTCCGATCACGATTGGACCGGAACCGATCAACAGGATTTTCTTTAACTCGTTGTTTCGCGGCATCTGCGCCAGCGCGGACAGTAAACGAAATCACGCCAACGTCACGCGCGAAAGCTAATTGGATGTCAGCCAGCCCTGGCTGACTCGGCAGGCTGGCAGTGTGATCACCGTCTTTCTAGGCTACTTGCGCCATACGCTGCCGGTCGAGCCAGACTTTGCAGATGCTTTTGATTCGGGTGAGAACGTAATACACAGTCTGGCTGCGCACGCGCACCAGTTCCGTCCCCACGATGCGCGTTACGAAATCGCTCGACAGATCGAGAATCTCCTGCGGCGTCGAGCCATCCAGTCCCTTGCAAAGAATGGCCGTCATCGAACGGGTAAGCGTTTGCACTTCCGGACCAAGCGTCATGCGAATGTGTGCCTTACCGTTCTCATCCACCTGCAGATAAACGCCGACGGTATCGGTGCATTCCTCGTCTTTTCGCACGTCCACGAGATCGAACTTGTCCGTTTGGCGCGGTTCCTGGTTCTTCGCGCTGTCCGCGTACGACACGAGCGTCTCGCGTCGTTCATCTTCGGGGAGCGACTCAAAGAGGTTGATGATCTTGTTCAATTTGTTCGGATACGTCACGTTTAGAGTTTACCGCTGATTTTGGTTCCGTCATTCTGCGCGAAGGCGAGCAATCCTGTCGTGCAGCTTAGAGGTAACTTCGCCGGGATGTTTCAACTTCACTCAACATGACGCGCTGGTTACGAAGCGCGACCACCGCGGGTCGACGCTTCCGCTTTGCTCACAGAAATGTTTGTGCCTAATTGCGTCATGAAAACTCCGATTAAAGTCGCTGTGACCGGCGCGGCCGGGCACATCGGTTACGCACTCCTGTTTCGCATCGCCTCCGGACAAATGTTCGGATCCGATCAGCCGCTAAGACTTCATTTGATTGAGATTCCTGCCGCGCTTGGCTCGCTGGAGGGTGTGGTGATGGAATTGGACGATTGCGCATTCCCATTGCTTGAATCGGTGATACCGACGGCTGATCTCGCTGAAGGTTTTCGTGAAGTCGATTGGGCGTTGCTGGTTGGAAGCGTGCCGCGCAAGGCTGGAATGGAACGGAAGGATTTGCTCGGGATTAACGGGAAAATTTTTATCGGGCAAGGTCAGGCGATTCAAAAAAATGCTGCGGCTGATGTGCGCGTGCTTGTAGTCGGAAATCCATGCAACACGAATTGCCTGATCGCCATGAATAACGCCAGGGACATTCCCCGCGATCGCTGGTTCGCCATGACCCGATTGGACGAAAACCGCGCCCGCGCGCAGCTCGCGCACAAGGCCGGCGCAAGCATTCGCTCGGTCACGAACATGACGATTTGGGGAAATCATTCTTCCACTCAGTATCCCGATTTCTACAATGCCAGGATAGATGGGCGTTCAGCGAACGAAGTGATCGGCGCCGAGAAATGGCTGAAGGAAGATTTCATTGCGGCAGTGCAACAACGCGGCGCCGCTGTGATCAAGGCGCGTGGACTTTCTTCCGCCGGCTCTGCTGCAAACGCGATCGTGAATTCTGTCTCTTCGCTCATCAACGACACGCCGGGTGACGATTGGCATAGTGTGGCCGTTTGTTCTGATGGAAGTTATGGCGTGGAAAAGGGATTGATCTCATCGTTTCCGGTCCGTGTGCGGGGCGGAAAATGGGAAATCGTGCAAGGCCTTTCAATAAACGAATTCAGCCGCGAGAAAATCAACGCATCAGTAGCAGAGCTGAAGGAGGAGAAATCGCTCGTTAGCGAACTGATTTCGTAGCGTCACTCGCGATTCGGCCGAGGGACGAGCGTCTGACCGCGTTTGTCGAACTTAAGTCGTCGAATCGTTCTGGCCACTCGGGTCCGCTCACGGACAATTTCCCCATCGCGACTTGGGCGTATAACCAACGCTTTTACCCAAACGCCGAGCGGACTGTCAATTCAGGAGTGCTGCAACGCGTCATTCTCGTCTCCCGACGAGAGTGAAAAGCGTGTGCGGCCGTCCGCGGTGAAACTGCTGGTGTGTTGCCCGCTCCGAGGTGGTGAAACCCGTCACCGCCAGAAACTGTGTGAAGAATTGCCTGCTGAAATGCCACCATGTATGCCAAAGAAAATTCTCCGGTGTCGGCGCCAGGCGACATACCGGCGCGCCTTCCAGGTCCGGATGGAACTTGTCAACAATGATGAGCCTCTTTGCCATCTTCCCGCATTGCTCGAGAATCCGAAGCGGGTCGCGGCAGTGGAGCAGCACGGATGCCATCACTGCGATATCGAATTGTCCGAGGGCAGCAGGCAAATTGTAAACGTCGCCGTAATGAACGCGCGCTTTGGAACCTAGAGCGGCGTGACTTAACCAATAGGAGTTCTTCAGCTGTTGCATCACGATCTGCCGTGGGCCGAATACTTCTTCCAACCGCGCAGTGGGGTAGGGAACAAAATCCCAGCCGTGTTTCGCCGTCACTTCGACTGAAACAACTTCGGCGCCGCGCTTTTCCATTTCGAAGGTGAGAAACCCGCTGGCAGGGCCAATTTCCAGAACGCGTTGACCCGCAAAATCGACTTTGCCGAGGTACTCATCTATTCGCCCGCGCAAATCCCAATCTCCATTTATGACGCCGTGACTCGGGAGTTCGATCGTATGGTAAAAATAGCAGTCGGCGACGTTGTCCACCTTCAACGGGACCGCAAAAATCTCCTCGGTGCTCCTACTTTTTGATTGCATGAATGGCCACAGACGCGGGGAAAATCAGACTCGTCAGAGTCATGTCGCGAAACCCGGCATCGAAAACTTCGCACCAGAAATCTGCCCCATATTCTGTCTGCACAACACAGTCCTCTCGTTTGGCTTGGGGTACCCCGTGATAACTCGGTGGCAGGCCGCGGCGTGTCCGGGTGAGGCGACCGATCACAATTGGCACAGTGTAAAACAGATGTCCGCCCGGTTTCAAAACGCGCCGGCATTCGCGCAGGGCCGCCTTCGAGTCAGGAACGTGCTCCAGAGTGTCGGAATGAATGATCACTTCAAAAGATGAATCGGCGAAACTCATCCGTTGCAGATCGAGCTCGGGAAAGGAATGGAGTGCATGTTTCGGGAGCATCTGAAGAAAGCAGGACAAATTTTTGGCCGGGTTGATTTCGAGCACAGCGAGTTCCCGAATGCCTGCGTCGTTCCGACAGAAATTCTCAAACGTTCCGGAGAAACCGAACGCGCTTGTAACGGCCGCAGCCAACGTCATTGTTCGCAAATTATTTTTGCAACCGTTGCAGCAAAATCCCTGTTGCAAATTGATGTACGCGACTTCGTCGGGCGACAATCCCCATTGTTCGATCAGTTCCGGCCATAGCACAGATTCATTGACGAATTGGTGGCCGCCGCAGACCGGGCAAACCTTTAGCCTCGGCGACAGGTCATGCATTCTGCAGTTTCTGGCTGAGCGCTCTTTTTAGCCCTGCGTTCCAGGTGAGAGCCCTGTCTTTGAACCAGGTGGCATCAAACTGTCGTGAAGCGAAAAGAGCCCACGTCTGTCGAGGATGTTTCCAATCCAGAATTTCAAATCGCAAATTCGCTTCTGCGGCTGCGCGTTCCAGTGTCGCTGGCCTGTAATTCACGCATTCGGGATAGATCCAGCCCGATTGCGCAGCGTCTTGCTCGCCGATGAGAAAAGTGGCAACCAATGCTCCATCCTCGGCAAGTGAACGGGAGATTGCAGACAACCAGGCTTTGATCAGGTCAAGTCCGCAATGGCTGAAGATCGATTGAGCCACTGCGAAATTGAATGCTGTTTCTGCCTTCGCAATGCTCTCGGGTGAATCGGTGAAGAAAAACGTCGGACGTTTAATCTCCACGAGCGATTGCCCCAGCTCCCGCTTGATTCCTTCCTCGACAAGCCATTCGTTAGGCTCGACACCAAAATATTTTCTGCGGTTCAAATACGGAATTAACAGGCGGCCGACCCGCAGCGAACCGCAGCCGATATCCAGCAACGAATGATGCTGGCGCAGCCCGAGCGTAGTCAGGAGATTGAACGTCATCGCCGCGATCAAATCGTAGTCTTCCGGCGGACCGACATACGCGCGGTAATGCGAATCACCGGGCTTGAAGCCGAGGCCGAGATCTTCGCGATCGTTTGAAGAGATTGCCATAGTTCAATCCACTTCTCTCAATCTGGCGCGGTCGAAAGCTTTCAGTGCGTCTTGCGGTTTATCGGGAAACCCGGACACGCCGCGCGACCTGTCGAACTGATAGATGCGCGTCAGTTTCCGTTGACGGAACGGGAACGAGCGAAATTTGTCGCCGTCGAGTGCGTCTAACGCGCCGGGGACACGGCATGCTTGCACAGCCAAAGCGTAAAGATCATCTCTGATTTGGGAAAGCGAGCTGACGCAGTTCGATAACTCGTTAGGATCTTTTTTTCGACTGAAGAGCTGTTCCCGTCCGCCATTGGCCATGAAAATGTATTTCCACTGGTCGGTGACGACCATGACCTTGAAGTCGTGCGAGCCGGGAGTTTCCACCAGTCCGACCAGGTGATCGCGCGGGGCACATTCGCCTCGAAGCATCTTGAGAACGTCGCTGCCTTCGCGTACTTCGCATGCGCCTGCAGCTCCCGTTGCGATGCCGAAAAGATCCGCGAGGCTGATCAATTCATTCCGAACAGCCCCCGCGGGCAACGTTGCCGGCCAGCTAAGCAACAAAGGAACGCGGCAGGCCGCCTCAAAGAAGTTTTGTTTTTGCCAGCCGTGATGATCGCCGAGAAGATCGCCATGGTCGGAGAAAAAACAGATGAAAATGTTCTCCGAATTTGGCCGCGCTTCGATCGCATCGAGGATGCGCCCGAGACAATAGTCCAGATACGTGATCTCGCCGTAGTAACGGGCTTTGACGATCTTCGTCAGCGCCGGGTTAATGGCTTCTGCCCAGATGGCGTGACGCATGAACGGAATCTCTTCGTCCAGGTGATCGTCCTCGATCTTACCGAGGACGGGCCCGGGCATTCGATCAGGATTATACATCCGGTTGAAAGGAATCGGCGGAGCCAATGGCGGGTGCGGCCCAACGAACGACACAAATCCAAAGAACGGCCGCGACTGATCGGACTTTGCGATTTCCTCGACGGTGCGATCAGCGGTCCACCATTCGCCACCTAAATTGGCTGGAAGCGGACTGCGCTGCGGAAGGTAAAACATCTCGGTGCGTTCGCCCATCGGTTGCTCAAGGAAATCGAACTCCGGATGCTCCCGCGCCAGCCATGAACCGTAGTCATCCCCTTCGCGGTTTGGCGGGTGATAGGTCTCTTCGCAACGCCACAGCGTTTCGAAACCCAGATCTTCGTTCCACGGGTTCGTATGGAACTTTCCGACTCCGAACGTTCGATACCCGAGGCGCGACATGGTTCGACCCAGGTACGCTCCGCAACGCTCTTCCATCTCCACTGCCTGGCCATTCACAGGATCCGCCTTGGCATTAGTAAACACGCGGGTCGTAGCCGGCTCGCATCCAGTGCGGATGGTATACCGCGCGGCGACGCATACCGGGCATGTTGCATAAGCATTCGAGAATGTGATACCCCTTCGCACCAGCCGGTCCAAATTCGGCGTGTAAACGTGCGAGTTCCCGAGTGCAGCGATGGTATCGAACCGTTGCTGGTCGGTCATGACAAATAAAATGTCAGGCCGGGTCATATTTCATTCTGGGCGAAGATCTCTGATCAGTTCTAAAAACGCCGATGCTACAAAACCAGAGATGTTTCGCTTCGCTCAACATGACAGCGCTATTTTGCTGGATTCGTTAGGCGTCTGCGAGTTCGTGACCCGTCAACCGGCGAAATGCCTCGAGATATTTCGCCGAACTTTTCTCGATGACTTCCTTTGGCAGACGCGGCGCGGGCGGAGCCTTGTCCCAGTCGAGGGTCTCCAGATAATCGCGCACAAATTGCTTATCGAAACTCGGCGGGCTTTGCCCAACTGCATACTGGTCCTTCGGCCAGAAGCGCGAGGAATCCGGTGTCAGGCATTCGTCGATCAAAAGCAAATCTCCATCGACCGTGCCGAATTCAAACTTCGTGTCTGCAACGATGATTCCGCATTGGTCGGCGTGTTTGCGGCCTCGGGAGTAAATGTCAAGACTCAGCGTTTTCACGCGGTCAGCTACTTCGTCGCCGAGAATCTGGGCGCATCGTTTCATGTCAATGTTTTCGTCGTGACCCGTTTCCGCTTTTGTTGCCGGAGTGAAAATTGGCTCGGGCAACTGCGACGCCAGCTTCAGTCCGGCCGGCAGCTTAATGCCGCAAACGCTCTGCGATTCCTGATATTCCTTCCAACCGGAACCAGCGAGATAACCTCGCACCACGCATTCCACCGGCAAAGGTTTCGTTTTTTTTACGATCATCGAACGCCCGGCAAGCTGGTCGCGGAACGGCCGCAAATTTTCCGGGAACTCATCGAATTGCGCGGTGACAAAGTGATTGGCGATATCGTCGAAACGGTTGAACCAGAACGCGGAAATCTGGTTGAGCACCGCACCTTTGTATGGAATCGGATCGGGCAGGATCACGTCAAATGCTGAGATCCGATCCGTGACTACAAAGAGCAGCGTATCGCCGAGATCGAAGACTTCGCGCACCTTGCCGCTGCGCAGTTTTTCAATTCCAGGAAGCTCGACGTAGGATCGTGTGGCGATTTGCATGCGCCAATGCTCAACGTTCAACGCACAACTTTCAACTGCCTGCTCTTTTGTCATGTCGAGCGAAGTCGAGACATCTCCGGATTGTGCGAGATTGAGAGAATGAGAGATTTGATTTGCTCACTGCCCGGTCGCTCAGTCTTCAGCCTTCCCGTCCATGTCGCGACTTCTCAGGCCGCTCCGTTCTCGACTCCGCTCGGAATGACAGACTAATTGGGCGTTGGATCTATGGCCGGAATCGTTGTCAAACCGCGAGCGCGAATTTTGCACGGACACGATTGGGTGTTTTCCACCGAAGTTCTGAAGGTTTTCGGAAATCCGGCCGATGGCGATGTGATTTCGCTCAAGGATGGCAGGGACCATTTGATCGGGAGCGCCATTTACAATTCGAAATCGCAAATTGTCGCGCGCCGTTTCTCGCGGCGACGACAGGATTTAGATCCGGATTTCTTTCGGCGCCGGATTGCGCAAGCTTCCGAGTACCGCGACCGGCGATATGTCGATCCGAAATTGCGCCGTGTTGTGTGGAGCGAAAGCGACGGTCTGCCTGGCGTGATCATCGATCGTTACGGCGATCATTTCGTTTTGCAGACGCTCACGCTCGGGATGGACATGCGAAGGGATTTCATCACTGCTGCAATGGTCGATTTGTTCGGCGACATCGCCGTCATCGAACGAAACGACGCCCCGGTCCGTAAAGCAGAGGGATTGGAGTTGCGCAGCGGGGTTTTGCAGGGCACGCCCTCGCAGATCGCCATCGAAATCGAAGGCGTGAAACTCGAGGTCGATCTTTTGCGCGGACACAAGACCGGTTTCTACCTCGATCAAAAGCACAATTACGGAATCGTCGCGGAATACGCGCGCAACCGGCGTGTCCTGGACTGCTTCACAAACCAGGGAGCATTTGCGTTGACATGCGCGCGCGCAGGCGCGGCGGAAGTGGCGGGTGTCGAAGAAAATTTCGAGAACATTACCACTGCGAAGCGGAACGCCGCGCGGAACGAGCTAAAGATCGAGTGGATCCAGCAGGATGTGTTTCAATTCCTGCGCGCAGCTGAAAAGACAGGAGCACAGTACGACCTGATCATTCTCGATCCGCCCTCGTTTACAAGGACCAGGAGCGCTCTACGCGACGCGTTACGCGGCTATCGGGAATTGCACATGCGCGCGTTCAAGCTCTTGTCGAAAGATGGTTTGCTGGCGACCTTTTCCTGCTCGCATCACGTGCATGACGCGGCATTTTCAGAGGCGATTGTTGATGGCCTCGTTGATGCGCGGCGCTCCGCGCGCCGGCTCCGCCGATTCGAGCAGGCACCGGATCATCCGGTTCTGCCTACAATTCCTGAAACCGAATATTTTAGAGGTTTCCTTCTCGAGATGATGCCCGGTCGGTAGGAGTGGACGCCTCAACGCAACCCGGCGGTTACGTTAACTTTTCGACGATTTAACGATTTAACGATTTAACGGTTTGACGATTTAACGCGGCGAAGCCAATATCCGCTACGACGAGCTTGGACGGCACCACCAATTGTCATGTCAGAAAAAATCCGAACGGTTGAACAAATGCTCGACCTGAATGAGGAAGTACCGTCTGTCGAGCATCTGGACTCGCAGGTGCACAAGGCGCAGGAACAACTGTTGCAGCTCAAGCGCGAGCAGGAGCAGATCGAAAAGCAAAAGCGCGAACTGGAAGAGCTGAGCCGGCGTCAGGAGGAATTGGAACACGGCCGGGGAGAAATGAGCGACAAGCTGACGCGCGCTCTGGTCGTGCTCGAACGCGAAGCGTACAGCGCGCAAAGCCGGCTGGAGCAAATCCGGGTCGCTCGGGAAAGTTTCTCGCAACATTTGGAGTTGATTGAAGCGATCGATCCCAGGAACTGGAATCCATCGGATTTGCACAAGGAACTGAGCCGCGCTTTGAGCACGGTGGACGACGCGCGCACTGAGTACAGTGAACACCGCAGCCGGCTGCAGGCGGCGGGCGGCAGCGGCAACGGCGACACCTCACTTCCCGACACCACAGCTGGCGTTTACGAAAACAACGGTGGGCGTTCGTTCGCCGACTGGTTGCAGATTGGCGTCGCGCTCAGTTTGCCGCTGATCCTTTTTGGCATCATTGCCATCGCCGTTCTTGTTTGGATGAACAGTCGGTGATCGCGATGTTTCGGCGTTCGCGCAAACCGACCTCGTCGCTTCACCGCAGGCAACAGGAAATAGCACGACAAGAAGCGGAACTTCGTGAAAAGCTCGAAACTCTCGAGCGCGTAGTTACGCAAAGCCGGGTGCCTGTGCAGAGCAAATCGTCAGCACGCATTTCGGAACCCGTTCCGGCAGACGCTCCCCTTGAAAGGCGATTTCATGTGTCGATCGCAATGGACGCTCCGCAAGCGTTCGATGCCAGCGGAAGGCGCCGGCGACCTCGCGCGCTCCGCAAAGAACGACGGGACGGACGGGTCGTCTTTTTCGTTCTCTTAGCCGCGCTTGCGGTCACAGTCATGTGGCTTATCAGCCATGTGCATACGTGAGCGCCGTTATGGCTGGACCTTCGGACCTCGATGTTGCGTACGTCGCCAGGCTTGCGCGGATCAATCTAACAAACGACGAAGCAAACATTTTCCAGAAGCAGCTCGATAACGTGCTGAACTACGTCGAGAAACTTCGCCAGGTCGATGTCACCGGCGTGGAGGCAGCCGCGAATGCGCTTCCGGTTTTCAATGTATTCCGCGAGGACGCGCCCTGCGACTGGTTCACCGCGGAACAGGCGCTGAGCAACGCGCCTCGGCAGGCAAACGGTCTTTTCATCGTCCCGAAAGTGGTGGAATGACCGGGAAGGATTTGCCGGCGCTGAGCATCGCCGACCTCCAATCGCTGTTGCGTCGCCGCGAGGTTTCGCCGCGCGAAGTGATCGAGGCATTGCGAGAGCGCATCGACGCGGTTGATCGAGATATCGGCGCGTTTCTTTCGCTGGATATCGAAGCTGCGATGAAAGAGGCCGAGCACGCCAACGTCGATCTTCCTCTCGGCGGCATTCCGATTGCGATTAAAGACATCATCAACGTGTTGGGTCAGCCGTGCACGTGCGCTTCGAAAATCTTGCACGGTTATCGCGCGCCGTACGACGCCACGGTAATTCAAAGATTGCGCGCAGCCGGCGCGATTCCATTCGGCAAGACCAATCTGGACGAGTTTGCCATGGGCTCTTCCACTGAAAACTCGGCAGTGAAACTGACGCACAATCCGTGGGACCTGTCGCGCGTGCCGGGCGGATCCAGCGGCGGTTCGGCGGCCGCAGTCGCCGCGGATGAAGCGTTCGGCGCGCTCGGCTCCGACACAGGCGGTTCGATTCGCCAACCGGCTGCGCTCTGCGGCGTAGTCGGATTGAAACCGACTTATGGACGGGTTTCGCGATTTGGCCTCGTCGCGTTTGCTTCGTCGCTCGATCAAATTGGACCGGTAACAAAAACCGTTCGCGACGCCGCGCTGATCATGAACGCCATCGCAGGTCATGATCCGCAAGACTCCACATCGCTCAACGAACCGGTGCCGGATTACGTTGCGAGCCTCGGAAATGAATTGCGCGGCATCCGATTGGGCGTGCCGAAGGAGTACATGATCGAAGGGATCGATCCACAGGTGAGGACGGCAATCGAGGCCGCGGTAAAACAGCTCAGCTCGTTAGGCGCGGAAATTGTTGAGGTCTCATTGCCCATGACTGAATACGCTATCGCGGTCTATTACATCGTGGCCACGGCGGAGGCTTCGGCGAACCTCGCTCGCTTTGATGGCGTTCGTTACGGGTATCGAGCGGAAAATCCCAAAGACATGCTGGATCTTTATGGCCGCACGCGTGCGCAAGGTTTCGGGCCGGAAGTGAAACGCCGGATCATCCTGGGCACCTACGTTTTGAGCTCCGGCTATTACGACGCCTATTATTTGCGTGCGCAAAAAGTGCGGGAGCTGATTCGCCGGGATTTCGCCAAGGTCTTCGAGCACGTCGATGCATTAATTTCGCCTACTTCGCCAGTAGCAGCATTCAAATTGGGCGAACGCGTTGCTGATCCGTTGCAAATGTATCTTGCCGACATTTTCACCATCGCAGCCAACCTGGCCGGCATTTGCGGAATCAGCGTCCCGTGCGGTTTCGCCGAGATGGACGGACATCGTCTTCCTATTGGTTTGCAGTTGTTAGGCAAAGCGCTGGATGAAGCGCGGATTTTGCAAATCGCGCATGCCTACGAGCAAAGCACGGACTGGCACAAGGCGCGTCCGCCGATCGCCTCAGCCGTGCCAAAAACCTGAAAACAAAGCGGCGCCACTGTCCTGCTTTTGCAGCTCTCCGGACAACGTTTTCTCCGAACAGGGTGTGACCTTCATTTGCTCGGCGACAGAATCTGAAGGCCGTATTTCGGCGCGGCCGCCAATAGCTTATCGACTTCGTCTTTGCTAGGCGGTATCGCCGGCGAATCGAACGACGCGATTGGTCTCGCAAATTCGTTGAAGAAATTCTCAAATCCTGCCGGGGTAACAAACCCCAGCATGCGCGCGGGCAGTTGCGTGTTGTTCTTAAAACTGTGCGCAATGCCTCGCGGCCCTTGAATGAACGTGCCGGGCCGGGCTGTTATTTTTTCATCACCAACCTGAAATTCGATCTCGCCTTCCAAAACAAAAAATGATTCGTCTTCACGAGAATGAATGTGCGGAGGCGGGCCGTTGTTTGGTGAGACACGGATCTCCGAAAGTGAGTATACGTCTCCGGTTTGCCGGCCCGAGGCCAGAACGCGATAGACGTCTCCCACCGCAGAGAAGGCATCGCCTTCGTCGGGGCCAAGGTGGATTATTTCTGTATTGTTAGGCATAACTCATGGCTGCGGCCTTTGATACTGTCCAGAATCTCGGCGATGGCCTCCGTGCGCGGTTTGGCGCCGAGATTGCCTTTGCCGTGGACGCGGACGCTAACGGCGTTGGCTTCCATGTCGCGTTTTCCGATCACGAACATGGTGTGGACTTTCATTTGCTCCGCGCGCTGGACTTTGCCGTTTATCTTGTCGGTGCTGTCGTCGATTTCGGCGCGCACTTGATGAGCTGCGCAATTCGTTCAGAATCGATCGCGCGTAATCGAGCAATTTCGCGTCGTCGCCAATGGTGAGGATGCGCACCTGTTCGGGAGACAGCCAGAGCGGGAAATTGCCGGCGTAATGCTCGATCAAGAATCCAATGAAACGCTCGTGCGTGCCTAGCGGCGCGCGGTGAATGCAGATCGGAATCTTCTCGGTGTTATCGCGGTCCTTGTAGCGAAGATCGAAACTGCGCGGCTGCGCAAAATCGACCTGATTGGTCGCAAGCGTGAACTCGCGCCCGATCACGCTCCAGACTTGCACGTCGATCTTCGGTCCGTAAAACGCGGCCTCGTTAGGCACTTCGACATAGTCAATGCCGGAATCTTTTAAGACGCGCCGGGTCATCTCTTCGGTTTGTTTCCAAAGCTCCGGTTCATCCACAAATTTCTGGCCAAGCTTCGATGGATCGTGCGTCGAGAAACGCATCAGATATTTCTCGATTCCGAAGAGCTTGAAATAATTCAGATACATTTCGTTCACGGCGTTGAACTCGGCTTCGAACTGCTCGGGTGTGCAGTAGATGTGCGCGTCGTTCATGTGCAGCGAGCGCACCCGCATGAGTCCGAACAACTCGCCGCTCTTTTCGTATCGATAATCCGTCCCGTACTCCGCCAGCCGCAGCGGGAGGTCGCGATAGCTACGAGGAAGCGCCGCAAACAACTTGTGATGATGCGGACAGTTCATCGCCTTCAGGTAATAGCGATCGGGCGTAGAGCGTTGATCTAAACGGAGTTCGAACTCAGCGTGCCTGCTCAGCGTGAGTCGCTTGGCATCGGCTTTATCCGCTGCCATTTCCTTCGCCGAGAGATGGCACATTTCGTCCAGTCGCTTGCAGCGAGTCTGATTGTTCATCCTGCAGCTCAGTTCTCTTGCAAGGGCTCGCTGATATCCGAGCTCTTGCGATCTGCCATGCCGTGGAGTTCATCCACGTCGCTGTTCAGCCTCGACCTGTCTAACTCCATCGGCGGAAACATCGACTCGGCGTAGTAGGGGAGGTGACCGCTCTTCTAGTACAGGCTTTCGCGTGCGATGTGCGGCGTGCGGACGCGTTGGTAACCGGCGGCGAACTCAGTTTCTTTCGCGAGCTTTTCCAGTTCTTCCGCGATGACCGCGCCACGCGGCAGAAACATTGGCAAGCCTGGGCCCGACATCGTCATCGAAGACGAAAAGTTCCAGTTCGCGTCCGAGCTTGCGATGATCGCGCTTCTTCGCTTCCTCCAGCATCGCGAAGTAGTCGTCGAGTTCCTTTTTGGTTTTGAACGCCGTGCCGTAAACGCGCTGGAGCTGCGGATTTTCTTCGTCGCCTTTGTAGTAGGCGCTGGCAACGTTCGTGAGCTTGAATGCGCCGATGTTTCCCGTGCGCATGACGTGCGGCCCGGCGCAGAGATCGATGAAATCGCCGTTCCGATAGAGTGAAATTTTTTCGTCCGGCGGAATGTTCTCGATGATGTCGAGCTTGAATTTGCTCGGCTCGGATCGTTCGCCCAGCGCAGCAAGCCGGCCTTTTTTGCCGAGCTCCAGCGCTTCGTCTCGTGAAACTTCCATTTTTTCGAAGGTGTGGTTCGCTTTGATTTCGTTCTTCATCTCGGCTTCGATCTTCGCGAAATCGTCAGGCGAAATCCGGTGGGGAAGATCGACATCGTAATAAAACCCGTTCTCCACTGGCGGCCCCGCGGCGAACTGCGCTTCCGGCCAGATCTTTAGAATGGCCGTGGCAAGTACGTGCGAAGCCGAATGACGGAGACGTTCGATATCCGTCATCGTTGCGCGCTGTTCTAAGGTTTTTCGTTCGTCAGACATTGGATCAGAGATTCCTCGCCTTCGCTCGGAATGACAAAACACCAGTACATGCGACGCCGATGACGAAGCCGTTCGAGATCCGTCATTTGTTCGCGCTGTTCCAAGGTTTTTCGTTCGTCGTTCATCGAAGCGGTGGAAATTAACCACGAAGCACACGAAGGACACGAACAATTTGCTCGAGCAATCCGCGTAACCGTCTGTCACACAATTGTAACTTGGCAGTTGTTGCGCTTGTCTCTATAAGCTCCGAGCAGTTGAATTTGCTCGATGAATCCTGCGGAGCTTTTTCGTCACGAAACCGACACGCTGCAGCTTGCGCCTGGCGATTTCCTTTTCCGCGAAGGCGACAAAGGCGACAAGATGTACGTTTTGTTGGAAGGGGAAGTCGATATTTTCCTCGGCGATTTTGTGCTTGAGACCGCCGGCCCGGGCTCGCTGCTTGGCGAGATGGCGTTGATCGATGATACTCCGCGCACAGCCAATGCCGTGGCCAGGAAAGCCTCCCGCCTGGCGCAAATCGACAGGCGTCGGTTTCACTTTCTCGTTCAGCAAACGCCGCATTTTGCGACGCACGTGATGAAAATATTGGCCGATCGCCTGCGTCACATGAACGCTGTGACGGCGGCGCGCGAGGAAATGTCAACAAGTCGATAGCGCTGCTTTCGTGGCAGCGTGCTGGGTGTTATCCTTTCCGCGAATGCGAATCGTCGCGCAGTACGTGCTTCTTGCTGCGATGGCTGCGACGGGCTGCGGGCAACAGGTCCCGTCAGCTGCCGATTTTGCAGCGCAGCGCCGGCGGATGGTGGACCAACAACTGAAACCGCGGGGCATCAAGGACGAACGCGTGCTCGCAGCGATGGCGAAAATCCCGCGCGAGGAATTTGTCCCTGCCGATCAACGCGCCGACGCGTATCAGGACGGACCGTTGCCGATCGGTTACGACCAGACGATTTCGCAGCCGTACATCGTGGCGTTCATGACAGAACAACTGCGGCTAAAACCGGGCGATCGCGTGTTGGAGATTGGGAGCGGCTCAGGTTATCAGGCCGCGATTTTAGCTGATCTCGTGGCGGACGTTTACACCATCGAGATCGTTGAAGCGCTGGCGAAAACTGCGGAAGCCACGCTGCAACGTCTCGGTTACAAGAACGTGCATCTGAAAGTAGGTGACGGTTACAAGGGCTGGCCGGAAGAGGCGCCGTTCGATGCAATTATTGTGACCTGTGCGCCAGACAAGGTTCCGCAGCCTCTCGTCGATCAACTCAAAGACGGGGGGCGCATGGTCATTCCCGTCGGCGAACGATTCGCTCAGCAACTTTATCTGCTCGAAAAGCAAAACGGGCAGTTGAAAGAGAGCGTCACCCTGCCCGTGCGGTTTGTGCCTATGCTGCGGGAACGGAAAAAACAATGAACTGTAGCCGCTTTACTGTGCGAAGCGCTACGGCTGTGTGGTTCGACAGCGCCGCCACAGGGCCGGCGGCTACAAACCTGCTAATCCTTTTTTCCTGGGATGGACGTAGCTCGCGCGCGTGGCCTTCGCCGAAATTTCCCAGTTCATCGAGCAGTCGGGCAACGTTTCCAGGCGATGATTCGATTAGAATGTCCACGTCTTCGGGAGTGCGCACAAACCCGTTCAGAGCAACGGCTACTCCGCCGACAATGATGAACTTGATCTCAGCTCGGGCGAGCTTTGCCAACAACTTTTCGTACGGCGTGTCCATCGTCCGCTGATTGTGGCCGCGGAAATTTTGCGGCGAACAGGTTTAAGCGGTAGAGCCGATCCCAAACGTCGTCGCGTATGCGACCAACTTGTTTTTTATTCGTTCTTTGCGGGAGGACATGTGCAGTCCGGCTATTTGATCGCGGCCAATTTTTTCAGATCGACGTGTTTGATCCACTCCTGCAATTCGCCGGGTTCGTCGTTTTGCAGCTCGACCTGGACAAAATAACGATTTGCGACCATCACCCACAGAGTAGCGTGTTTGGTGTCTTTCTCGAATGTTTCGAATCCCGGGTTGCCATCGATGTTAACCGATTTGGCGTAACCTTCGCTGCTGTCGCTGTTGCTCTTCCAGGCTTCAGTTGTTGCGCTGACATAATCAGGATTCGCCACTGAATCGAGGACGCTAATCGCAGCGCTCGGCGCCTTTTCTCCTTCGCCCTTGCGGTAATCGCGATGCACGTTCGTGATCTTGAATCCGCCTACGTCTTCGGTTGACCCCTCCGGTTTATCGGCCGTCCAGCCCGACAACGGCTCCGGCAAGATCGGAAGCAGTTTCTGATAATCGACAGCCTCAGGCACGAGGATTGGCTCGTTCTGCGCGCGCACCGCGCCGATGCCGACTGCGACCATGAGCGTCAGCAAAAAAGATCCAGCGCGTGCCGGAGAACAAACACGAGCCATTAGTTTCATGTGAGCGCGTTCCTGCGCGATTACTCTACGCGATTGACTTTACCTCGGCTGTCAAGACGCTTGCGAGATGCGCACATTGGAGGGCGTCCGCTGTAGCCGTATCCCTGTGGGAAGCGCTGCCTTGGCCTCGTTGGCAAGTACAGACCAAGTCGCCCACAGGGCGACCGCTACAGGTGCAGCAGCGAAGATTTTAGCAATCTCGATTCTGGCTGTCGCGGCGCGGCTCATCTTTATCAATCAGCCTTACATTGATCATTGGAGTTGGCGGCAAAGCGATGTGGCGGCGATTGCCGCGAATTTTTTGCAAAACGGATTTCGTTTTGGTTTCCCCCAAATTGATTGGGCAGGCAACGCGCCCGGCTATGTCGGAACGGAATTTCCAATTTTGCCCTTTATTGCGGCCCTCTGCTACAGAGTTGCCGGTGTCCACGAATGGGTCGGGCGCATTCAGGCTGTAATCTTTTTTGCGGTTTCCCTGCCATTTTTCTTTTTGCTGGTTCGCGAAATTTTCGACAGAACGGCGGCGGTTTGGGCGACGTTTTTCTACAGTTTTGCGCCGGTAAACGTTTTTGCCGGCCGTTCGTTCATGCCGGATGTGCCATCGCTTAGCCTCGCAATCATCGGTCTCTATTTTTTTCTGCGGTGGACTAACGACCGCAAGTGGATGCCGTTTTTGCTCGCCGCTATCGCGATTTCCTTTTCTCTTTTGATCAAGATTACGAGCATGGTTATCGTCGCGCCGCTTTTGTATTTGGTTGTAGGGCGTCTGTGTCAGACGCAAGGCGTTTCGCAGAAACGCCCTACAATTTATGGCGGCGCTCTTTTCGCCGCAATCGCGCTGCTGCCGTCTGCCATTTGGTACTGGCACGCGTATCAAGTCGCACAGAAATTTTATCCACATCACTTCTTCGGCGCAGGCGGGATTCGAATCGAAAATTTCTCGTGGTACTGGCACATCGCACAAGAGACCGCGATATCGAGCGTCACGCCGGTTCTGACCGTGATGGCGGTGATCGGTTTGTTCGTCCCGCAGCCGCTGGATCGAAAGTATTCCCGCCTTTTTCATTGGTGGCTGGTTGCGATGGTTCTCTTCATCATCGTGGTCGGCTATGGGAATCGTCACCGCTGGTACCAACTGCCTCTCGTACCGATTGCCGCCACATTCGCCGGTGTCGCTTGCGCGTTTATCGGATCAAAAGTCTCCTCGCGTGTTGTTGCGGTCACATTGTCGATCCTGCTGGTCGGTTCATTTACGATCTCTGGCTTCTGGTATGTGCAACCATTTTATCAATCATCGGCGCAGCTTCGCGATGCCGGTCTGGAGTTGAGCAAAGTAACAACGCCCGATGCATTGATCGTGGCTGCGGACATGGGTGATCCGACCATCTTTTACTACGCGCGGCGGAAGGGCTGGCATTTTCTGGAGAACGACGCGATTTACAACGGCAACCCGGACGATAGTCAGCAGGCAATCAACGATCTTGAGCGGTTGCGTCGCCATGGCGCGACACATTTTGTTTTCACCAGGAATACGTTTTGGTGGCTGCAGTCGTATCCGGAATTTGCTGGGTATCTGGCACAAAACGCGACCCAGATCGAAGCGACGCCTAAATTTAAGATTTACAAGCTGACAGTGCGTTGAGATGAAAAGACTCGCCGCCTCTCGATCGTCATGTCGAGTGAAAGTGTACGCTTCTTGTAGGGCGTTTCTGTGAAACGTCCTGGCGTCTGACACAGACGCCCTACAGAATTTTGCTCCGTTCGGAATGACAACACCGAATAAACTGCGACGTCAGCTTGGGCTGTTTGATGCAACGATGATCGTGATGGGCGGCATCGTGGGCGTGGGAATTTTTGCTAATCCTTCCGAGGTAGCGCACCGCGTGCACACGCCATTTTTGATTCTCGGCGTTTGGGTACTGGGCGGCTTGCTCGCGATGTGCGGTGCGTTCATCTGGGCGGAGTTGGCCACGCGCCTGCCTGGCGCGGCAGGCGGCCAGTATGTGTATCTTCGCGAAGCGTACCATCCTGCAGTCGCATTCGTGTATGGATGGGGATTGCTTCTGGTCACGCAGACCGGCGGCATGGCCGCAGTCGCCGTGATTTTTGCCTCGTACTTTCGTGCGCTCACAGGCGTAGCGTGGAACGAGAGCGCCGTCGCAGCCATGACGTTGCTTACTCTGATCGGCATCAATTGTTTTGGAGCGCGCGCCGGAAGCAACGTGCAGAGCGCTCTAATGTTGCTGAAAATTGCAGCAATCGCGGCGCTGGTAATTATCGGATTTGCTATTGGCGGTCATGCGCCGGAGCCATCGCCAAAGTTCCTTGAAACGCCATTTTCATTTGATGTTCTCAAAAGCATCGGAGCAGCCATGGTTCCGATCGCTTTTGCATACGGCGGATGGCAGACGGCAACTTTTGTTGCCGCCGAAATGCGAGATCCGCGCCGCGATTTGTCGCGCGGCTTGCTGCTCGGAGTCTCTGGTGTTGTGTTGCTTTACCTTGCGGTGAACCTCGCCTGTTTGCGCGTGCTCAGCCCGGCCGGGCTTGATGCGACAACAACGCCCGCGTCAGACGTGATGCGGATCGCGCTGGGCGAGAGCGGCGCCCGCTGGATCGCACTCGCGATCACAGTTTCCGCGCTCGGATTTCTCAGCCAAAGCATGCTCACCGCTCCACGCGTCTACTACGCGATGGCGCGGGACGGACTTTTCTTTGCGAGCGTCGGCAAACTACTCGGGAAATCCGAAGCGCCTGTAATTGCAATTATTGTTCAGGGTTTGGCAGCAATCGTCATCGCGTGTTCCGGAACGTATGGCGAGATTTTGAATTTCGAGGTCACGGTCGATTTCATCTTTTTCGGAATGACGGCCGCATCACTGTTCATTTTACGACGGCGTCAGATCGGGTCGGACACGGCTACTCACCGCGTGCCGGGATATCCCTTCACGATAATGCTGTTTGTATTGTCGTGTGCAGCAATTGTTGTAAGCGCGGTCATCGCTTCACCTCGCAATAGTGCAATTGCGCTGTGCATCATGCTCGGCCGGACTCCCCGTTTATTATTTCTGGAGCAGATTCAGGCGAGCGCATGTTTCACGGTAAATGGATGATTCACAGCTCGGAACGTTTAGCAGGTGGAATACTCTTCGTCGAACAGGGTCGCCTCGCCCTGTGAGGGAGAGGCGGAGAGTGAGGGTCACGTTTAGGATCAAAAAACTCCTCAGCTCAATCCTCTCCCCTGAGTTAGGGGAGAGGTGGCACGGAGCCAGAGATTGACGTAGCTCTTCGAAAACACAATCAGCGCGAATACGATTCATGAGACACAAGCATTCCGATTACATGCAATGGTCCAAGACGCAGAGCCGTGCGCGGTTCAACCTCGCGACGAGCGGCGTGGCGTCATTTCCTCTGCGAGACCTGCCGACTGATCTGAAGCAACTCGAAATCAACGGTGACGACAGCTACGGCTACGCGCCGTTGCAGCAAGCGATCGCGGCGCGTCACGGCGTCGATCCAGACTGCGTGGTGGAATCCGCCGGCACGTCGATGGCCAACCATCTCGCCATGGCCGCGATTCTTGAAACGGGCGATGAAGTTTTGATCGAGTATCCAGCCTATGGACCGATTCTCGACATTGCTCATTATCTGGAAGCGAACGTAAAACGCTTTCGGCGCGTTGAAGAAAACGGATGGGCGATTGATCCGGCGGAGGTTCGCCGTTGCATTACGCCGAAGACGCGCCTCCTCATCATCACGAACCTCCACAATCCAACGAGCGTGCTTACGCCGGAGTCGGTTCTGCGCGAAATCGGCGACATCGCGCGGAGCATCGGCGCGCGCGTGCTCGTGGACGAAGTTTATCTGGATGCGGTTTACGAGAACACGCCGCGCACGTCGTTCCACCTGGGGCCGGAGTTCGTCGTGACCAGTAGTTTGACGAAGATTTACGGCGTGAGCGGCCTCCGCTGCGGGTGGATTCTGGCGCGGCCTGATCTCGCGTGGAAGATGCGCCGCCTGAATGATCTTTATAGCGCGACGCCGGTTCACCCCGGCGAACTGCTTAGCGTCGCTGCGTTCCAGCATCTGGATCTTCTTCGCGAAAGAGCGCGCGGAATTGTAGAAGCCGATCGCAAATTGCTTCGCGATTTTCTAAAGCAACAGTCAAGCCTTTCTGCCGTTTCGACACCCTGGGGCACCACGTCATTCCCCCGATTGGTCAACGGAGAGACGGACGCGTTTCTCGAGCGCTTGCGGACAGAGTTCGACACCTCGGCAGTTCCGGGTCGGTTCTTCGAAATGCCCGATCACTTTCGCATCGGCATGGGCGTGAACACCGAAATGTTCGCCGAAGGCCTGAACCGAACGAGCCGGGCACTAGGTAGGAGCGATTGACCGCAATCCGCTGTCGAGGTGTTCCCCGCAATTACTGGAAGCTATGGGCGCGGTGCTGGCGTGGGACGTAGCCGCGGCGTCGGCGTCACTCTAGGTGTAGAGGTGAGTGTGGGCGTAGCTGTCGGAGTTGGCGGTGGCGTCGTAGTTGGCGTCGAAGTAGGGGTGAGTGTCGCAGATGGTGTTGGTGAAGGTGTCATTGGTGGCTCTGATGGCGTTGGGGTAGCAGTGGGGGTCGAAGATACAGTGGCACTTGATGTGGGTGTAGCAGTTGGCGTAGGGCGCTCGCAGATCATCTGGACATCATCGATTCTCCAGCCTTGACCAGAAGTGCTGCTATCGCTGCCCATCCGCCATCGCAGGACAATGCTATGTCCGCCGAAACTAGTTAGATCTACGTCGGTATCGATGAAACCACCCGAATTGCCGGTCCACGCCTGGCGACCAGCCAATGGATTACCGCAACAGGTGCTGATCGTGCCATTGTAACCGCCCCGCGCAAAGAAGCCGCCAGCTGCAAGAATGTCTTGGAATGGCCCCGCGTCGACGCTGATCTCAAGTACGCCGCCGTCAAACCCGTCCTCCAGGGCATAATTATTCGAGAAATGCAGATCCGCGGATGAGAGGGGGGCGATTGTGGCCGACGGTGAGTAAACGTGCTTATCGCTGATCGTATCCGGATCGTTAATCCATGCGGCATTTGGCAGGGAGTGGGCCGGCGGACTCGGTTCTCCGGAATTAGAAGTCTGCCACAATATCCCGTCAGGATTGATTGCGTTAATAGCCGTCCATCCGGGAGGTAGTGCCGGAGGACTGACTATGTCGAAGGTCTCAAACAAGCCACACCCGCCGAAAGGTTGATCATTAAACGCGGTATCGAAATTCTTTGTGTTACCGTGGTTTGCGTCTGCCGCAGCAAAGTACGTTTGCGTGCCCGAATCGAGCGTGCGCATACGAGGAGGCATTTGCGGCCTTGCGCTCGCCAACATTACCAGAGCGAGCCCAAAACAAAAGACGACCAAGCTAATTGAAACGCACAGATTTAGAAACGCGAATTCAACAGTGAGTTTCTTTCTCATCGACGAAAGCTATGGGCGCGGTGCTCGTGTAGGACGCGGCCGCGGCGTTGGCGCGACTCTCGGTGTCGGTGTCACTCTGGGCGTGGAAGTCGGTGTGGGCGTGGGTGTAGGTGTGATCTCTTGCACTTCAAACGAGCCGACGTCGATCCGACCGCCTCTTACCCGATCAAAGCCCGGGTCCGCGCTGATCGTAAAGAGGTGGCGGAACAAAATTGGGATCGCCCGCATCAATGGCTGGGCTGCCAGGTGATAACGCGTGGGTGAATGTCGGGCCACCATTATCTTGCAACGGGCCAAGCAGCGGATCGGTGTTGATCTGATCGCCCGGGCCATTCAAATAACCGGCGCCATCGTCACTGCTGACGTTATAGCCCTGCGACATGATAGTGCTGAAGCCATCACTGACGATGCTGTGTCCTCCGGGGCTGACCTTAAAGATCGTGTTTTTGATATACGCGCCGCCATACCAAATCTCCACCTGGTTATCGTTCATCGTGCTATTAACTACAGTTGAGCCACCTGTTGGGGCGCCGAGATCGGTGTAAATACCGCCTCCTGAGTTCCCGCTGATGGTACTGTTACTCACTAGTAGAGCCGCTTCGATAGAAATATGCACCGCCTCCCCCGCATTTCCGCTAACAGTGCTGTTAGTGAGTGACACCGTCACGGGGCAGCACGGTCCTCCAGTATCGGTATAGATCGCGCCGCCATATGGCGTGCTGCCATTGCCAGTAATCGAGCTGTTGGTTATTTGAACTGTTGCTGTGCCGTGTGGGCAAAATGTGCAGAGCCAGCCGCGGCTGAGAATAGCGCCGCCGGAATAGTTGTTGTTCACACTGCTGTCGGTTATGTTCAGCGTCGCAACGCCGCCGCCGAGTGCATCGTTATAAATCCCTCCCCCGGAGTTGTCCGTAACTGAACAGTTGTTTATCTCCAGCAGTGCGCCACCCGAGTTTTCCGCGTCGTTGTAGATTCCGCCACCCTGGTTGCCGCTAACCGTACAATCATTGAGTGTCAGGTCCGCATGATCGTTATGGATACCGCCGCCAGATCCAGTGGTGTAGCCGTTGGTGATGGTCAGCCCTGAAATGGTGACGGTTTCACCAGGAGCGATGTGAAATACGGTACTTTTGCCGTTGCCATTCACCGCAAGGTTCTCAGCGCCGGGTCCTGAGATCGTGATGTTTTTGTCGACCAGCAGTTCGCTGCTGGTCAATCCGATTGTGCCAGTGACTGCAAAACCAATTATGTCACCGTCATTCGCATCGGCGAGAGCCTGACGTAATGAGCCTGGACCGCTGTCGTTTGTGTTGGTGACGATGATCGTAGGTGTTGGGGTCGGCGTAGAAGTAGGAGTAGGCGTGGCTGTCGGGTTGGGTGCAGCCGGGCAGTATCTCCCGCCGGTGTTCAATTGGGTGGGGTTATTTCCGCCCCAGACGATCATTTCACTGCCGGTCCAGACTGCCGTGTGGCTTGCCCGGCCAGCGGGCGCGTTGGTGGTGCTGGTGGCTGTCCAACTGTTGGTGCTTGGATTGTATCGCCCGCCGGTGTTGAAATAATTGGAGCCATTCCATCCACCCCAGATGATCATCTCGTTGCCGGTCCAGACTGCTGTGTGATAGTAACGTCCAGTGGGCGCGATGGCAGTACTGGTGGCTGCCCAACTGTTGGTGCTTGGATTGTATCTCCCGCCGGTGCTGAAATAATTGGAGCCATTCCATCCGCCCCAGATGATCATCTCCTTGCCGGTCCAGACTGCTGTGTGATTGAACCGCGCGGTCGGCGCATTGGTGGTGCCGGTAGCTGTCCAACTATCTGTGCCGGGGTTGTATCTGCTGCCGGTGCTCAATTCAATTTCATTCCATCCGCCCCATAGAATCATGTCACTTCCAGTCCAGACTGCCGTATGAAAAAGTCGACCAAGTGGTGCGTTGGTTGTGTTGGTGGCTGTCCAAGTATCATTAGCAGGATTATATCTCCCGCCGGTGTTCAGGCTATGGCCGTCATCTCCGCCCCACACAATCATTTCACTGCCAGTCCACACTGCCGTGTGACCGCCTCGCGCAGTAGGCGCGTTTATGGTGGTGATGGCTGCCCAACTGTCGGTGCCAGGATTGTATCTCCCGCCGGTGTTCAGATAACCGCTGCCATTAAATCCGCCCCAGACAATCATTTCACTGCCAGTCCACACTGCCGTGTGACCTGGCCGGGCACTGGGCGCGTTGGTGGCGCTGGTGGCTGTCCACGTATCGTCACCGCATGCGGCACCATCCGATATTGTAGGAAGCGTATAGCTAGCACTCGCCGCTGTCATGCCATTCAGAGTCTGGTATTCCGCACTGGCTCTCCAGGACCCCGCCCACAATTTCAGTTCGCCATGGGACCCTTGGCCGTGCACATGGACATTTGTTACCAAATGCTCCGACAGTATCGGCCGGGCCAGACACTCCGCGATCAAAAAGGGATCGTTGTCGAGCGCTTCAAAGAGTTCCTGCAACACCTCAGGCTGCTTGGTGTGCTCTGCCATGCGATCCATTTCAGCTTGTAACTGCTCGGCAGTAATCGGCTGTTGCCAGTAATCCTGTAGCGCTTGTGATTTGCGCAGATAGTCATGGACTTTCCTTTCGAGCTGTGCCTGAGATATAACCGCATTTAGCGATGGCTTAGGATCGGGACGCTCTTTCGGCCAGACGCGATGGCGCCAGTAAACGTCCTCAATCGCGCGCTGATAAGCTACGCGCTCTGCAAACGTTAAGGTCGGGTGGGGTGCCTGCGCCGGCGCATCGGAGCGCCAGAAAGCCAGCGGTGTTCCGGTTACAATCATTGAGCAGATTGCGGCAGCGCAAAAAAACAGAGCGAGTAGTGGGCGTAGGCTGAATAAGCCGGACTGAGCAGTGCGTTTCTTTTTCATGTTCGAAGGTTACGGGCGCGGTGCTGGAGTTGCGCGAGGCCGCGGAGTGGGAGTAGCGCGCCGCGGGGGTTGCACTTCAAATGAGCCGATGTCAATGCGACTGTTGAAGACGCGAACAAAAGGACTGCCGCGCTGGTCGTAGAGAGGCGGCGGAGTAAAGTTTGGATCGCCCGTGTTAATAGCCGGGCTCCCTGGCAATAAGGCATGGGTAAACGTTGGCCCTCCGTTGTCCTGCAAAGGGCCGATCATTGGATCGGTGTTGATCTGATCTCCGGGGCCAGTCAGATTACCGCCGCCATCATCGGTGCTGATGTTGTAGCCTAAGGACGTTGCGGTGCCATCGATGTTGGCGCCGGAATTATTGTTTAAGATGGTGTTTCCAATCTCTATTCCGCTTGTGGAAATGCCGCCATTACCGTTGCCGCTGATTGTGCTGTTATTAATGACACCGCTGCCCTCGAGGCCGCCACCTGAGAGGGAAGCGCCGTTGTCACTGAGAGTGCTGTTAGTGAGCGTCACCGGCCCTGAGATGCCGCCGCCGTGCCCCACCGGTTGGCCATCATGTTGGCCGGTAGCTCCGTTACCGCTGATGGTGCTGCCACTAATCGTTAGCGTGCCACCGTTTTCGATGCCGCCGCCAGAGAGATAGGCTTGGTTGCCGCTAACTGAGCTGCTGGTAATCGTCAGCGTTCCGTCGTTAACGATGCCGCCGCCAGACCCAACAGGGAATGGGTCAGACACACCAGCGTAGTTGTTACTCACGACGCTGCCGGTGATCGTCAGGGTACCGCCACCATTGTAGATACCGCCAGCGTCGCCACCGCCAGTCGGGAAGCCGGTGTACGCTGCGGTGTTGCCGTTGACGGTGCTATTCGTGAGCGACACCGTCGCGCTACCGCCATTGTAGGCATCATTGTAGATACCTCCTCCAGCGTCATAAGCATAATTGCCGCTGACACTGCTGTTGAGAATCGTCAGCGTAGCGCTTCCTGCCGAACCGTCGTTGTAAATGCCGCCACCGGCGCTAAACTGGGCCGTGAAGCTGTTCTGCGCGGCGCAGCTGTCCAGCGTCAGTGTGGAGTGATCATTCAAGATCCCACCGCCACCCTGCTGATTGCCGCTACCACCACTGATGGTGAGACCGGCGATGGTGACGCTGATGCCCGGCATGACATGAAAAATACGGAAGCTTGTCTGTGAAGATCGGTATACCCCGAGCAAATCCGATCCTGGTCCGTTGATGGTTATGCTTTTATCAATCACAAGTTCCCCGCTCGTTAACCCTACGTTCCGGCCATTTAGGGCAGGATCGAAAATGACCGTGTCGCCGTTGTTGGTGTCGGCGAGCGCCTGGCGCAATGAGCCCGGGCCGCTGTCATTGGTGTTGGTAACTCTGGTCGTCGGCGTCGCAGTGGGTGTTGGAGTGGCGCAGGGTAGCATTAAGTAAGTGCTGGACACGTTCTGCGGCGGGGGAACATTGCAGAAGTCCTGGGTAAAAAACCCGGTCGACCCTTGTACGCCAGCACTGAAGAGGTTGGGGTTCCAGGGATAGGGTTCGATCACGCCGTAGATGACGTCAAAGCGCTTGTTAGGGTCATTCTCATACAATCGCACCTCGAAATTCGCCGTCAGCGCGTCGTTTTCACGGCGCACAGCGTGCCATTCGATATTAAAGACGCGGTTGGGCGCACTGCCGGAGATCGAGGAAAAGATGCCGCATCCGTTTGCCCATGTCGAGCAACCGGTCGCACCCGCGCCAGTGTACCACTCACCCCATAGCGCGAAGATGGTGTAGTCATAGGGGCAGTTATTCAGCGGCGCAGGTAGGCAGGTTTCTGTGTAGCCAGAAGGCTCGTTGTTACAGACAAAATCGAGCCTCCCACTCGAGTTGACCATCACCGCGTTGAAGGTCTGGTCATACAGCACGAATGAAAACGGCAGATTGACAGTTGTGTCGCACCAGGCGCAGTGATTGCCGGTGTCGGTGACACCCGGCACAATAGCATCGCTGCCGAATGTTATTGTGTATTGGCAAGGTCCACCTTCTGCACGACCGGGTACGACCTCGCCCTCAATTATGCCAGTGGCAGGGTTGGTCAACGCTGGCGGCTTTGCCTCGCCACGGGAAGTCCATGCTCTGGGAGATGCGGCGAATAACGCGAAAGGCGTTCCAGTGAAGAAGACGAGCAGTCCAACCAAAATGTACAGACTTAAGAAATCGGATTGAGCAGTGTGTTTCTTTTTCATAAGCGAAAGCTACGGTCGCGGTGCTGGGCTAGGGCGGGGTCTCGGCGTGGGCGTACATCTCCCCGTGCATGGCGTCGGTGTCGCCGTAGCGGTAGCTGTGGCGGTGGCTGTTGCTGTCGAGGTTGGAGTCGGTGTAGGCGTTGGCGGCGGGAATTGTGCGCAGTATCTCCCGCCGGTGTTCAGATCGCTTGAATCGCCTAGACCGCCCCACACGATCATTTGGCTGCCACTCCAGATTGCCGTGTGGCCATATCGTGCGTCAGGCGCGTTGGTGGTGGTAGTGGCTGTCCAACTATTAGTGCTGGGATTGTATCTCCCGCCCGTACCCGGTGGAGTTGGGGTTGGAGTACCAGTTGGTGTTGCAGTCGGAGTGGACGTAGGCGTTGGCGGGGAGAATGGTGCGCCGTATGTCCCGCTGGAGTTCGAATCGTTCGGGTTACCATCAAATCCACCCCAGACGATCATTTCAGTGTCGGTCCAGGTGGCGGTGTGAAATTCTCGGGCGGTCGGCGCGTTGGTAGTGCTAGTGGCTGCCCAACTATTCGTACTGGGATTGTATCTCCCACCTGTATTCAAATAGCTGCCGATGCCGTTAGATCCGCCCCAGACGATCATTTCGCTACCAGTCCAGACCGCTGTGTGATCGAATCGGGCAGCAGGGGCGTTGGTGGTGCTGGTAGCTGTCCAGCTATCCGTGCTGGGATTGTATCTGCCGCCGGTGTTCAAAAAGTTGAAGCCGTCGTATCCGCTCCACACAATCATTTCACTGCCGGTCCAGATTGCTGCGTGAAAGGCTCGGGCAGCAGGCGCGCCGGTGGTGTTGGTGGCTGTCCAGCTATCCGGTACTGGGATTATATCGGCCACCGGTGTTGTAGTAGTCGAAACCATCTCGTCCGCCCCAGACGATCATTTCGCTGCCGGTCCACACTGCCCTGTGATCGAATCGGGCAGCAGGTGCGTTGGTGGTACTGGTGGCTGTCCAGCTATCCGTGCTAGGATTATATCGCCCGCCCGTGTTCGAAGAGCAGCCCACGGGGCAGCCAGCTCCACCCCACACGATCATCTCGCTCCCCGTCCAGACGGCCGTATGAAGATATCGTGCAGAGGGCGCATCCGTCGTGCTTGTGTCCGTCCAAGTATCGCTTGCCGGATCGTATCTTCCGCCGGTGTTCCAAGGGTAGTAGGTATACAAGCCACCCCAAATGATCATTTGGCTACCGGTCCAAACCGCAGTGTGGAAGTATCGGACAGCCGGCGGATTGGCGGTGCTGGTGGCTGTCCACGTATTGTCCGCGCATCCGTTCGGACAATTGGATATTGCGGGAAGAGTATACCTAGCGTTCGCCGTTGCCGTTAGCTTCAGCAGCTGGTTCTCCGCGTCCGGCCTCCAGGAGTTCAACGGCTCTTTGGGGTGTTCAACCGTGGCAGGCTTCGAACGCTCTGAGAGGATGGGCCTGGCCAGACACTCGGCGACAATAAAGGGATCATTGCCGAGCGCTTCAAAGAGTTCGCGCAACACCTCTGGTTGTTTGGTGTGCCGGGCCATGCGATCCATTTCGTCTTGTAAGTCCTTGGCAGTCATTGGCCGCTGCCAGTAGTTTTCCAACGCTCGTGAGTTGCGCAGATAGTCTGTGACTTTCTTTTCCAGTTTTGCGTGCGACATCACTGCGTCGAGCGATGGTTTGGGATCGGGGTGCTCTTTTGGCCAGATGCGATGACGCCAGTAAACTTCTTCAATCGCTTGCTGGTAAGCCACGCGCTCTGCAAACGTTAAGGTCGGGTGGGATGCCTGCGTCGGCGCATCGGAACGCCAGAAAGCGGGCGGTGTTCCGGTTACGATCATTGAGCAGATTCCGGCAGCGCAAAGAAACAGAGCGAGTAGTGGGCGCAGACTGAACAAGCCGGACTGAGCGATACGTTTCTTTTTCATCGACAAAGCTACGGCCGGGGATGCGGGCTAGGGCGAGGCCGCGGGATCGGTGTAGCTCTCGGTGTTGGAGTGGGTGTTGGCGTCGGCGTCGGCGTTGGCGTGCTTCCTGCCTGCACTTCAAATGAGCCGGCATCGATGCGCCCATTGCGCACGCGCCAGAAATCCGGACCGCGCTGATCGTAGTAAGGCGGTGGAGTGAAGTTCGGATCGCCTGCGTCGATGGCCGGGCTCGCAGTTAACAATTCAAGGGTAAATGTTGGTCCGCCGTTATCCTGCAATGGGCCAAGTAGGGGATCGGTGTTGATCTGGTCCCCCGGGCCGTTCAAAAAACCGCCGCCATCATCGTTACAGACGTTGTATCCGTGTGAGGTGACGGTCGCAGTGGAGATGTTTTCAGGGCTGCCTCCATTTAGGATACTGTTCCCGATGTCAAATGTTCCGCCGTAAATAGTGCCACCATGAACGTCTGCTCGATTGCCACTGAGCGTGCTGTTGCCGATGTCGACTGACGAGACGTTGTAGATACCGCCGCCTACACCACCACCTTTGCCCGTGCTGCCATGAGCGGAGTTGCCGCTGATAGTGCAGTTAGTCACCGTCAGTGTGCCAGAGTTATAAATACCCCCGCCAACGCTAAGGTATGGCTGAGTGATACCGGCGACGTTACCACTGATCGTGCTGTTGGTGATTGTTATCGTCCCGTAGCCGCTAATGCCCCCGCCGCTGGCTCCCGCTAGGTTGCTGCCGATTGTAGTGTTGCTTATCTCCAGCGTTCCGTTCACGTTACTGATGCCGCCGCCGTCGCCGCCAGAAAGATCACCACCAATCCACGCGGTGTTATTACTTATAGTGCTGTCGATGATCGTGAGGACGTCTGCGCTGCTATAAATGCCGGCACCACTACCTCCGTGTTCGCTGGTTCCAGCGGTGTTGTCGGTTATAGTGCTGTTGAGAACAGTCAACATCGCACCACCGTTGATGAAGATAGCGCCACCGATGTCTCCGGCGAAGTTATTCGTCAAGACGCAATCTGCTATGGTTGCCGTTACGTGCTCATCTAAATAGATTCCACCGCCTTGAGCGCCCCCAGCATAGCCGAAGCTGATTGTGATACCTTGTATTGTAATGCTATGGCTCGGCATGACATCGAAGACGCGGAAGAAACTACTGGATGAGGGCCGCACTGTGAGCGAATTCGATCCCGGCCCGCTAATGGTGATGTTTTTATCAATTACCAGCTCGCCGCTCGTCAAGCTAATGGTGCCGCTCAGCGCGAAGTTGATTGTGTCGCCGTCACCGGCATCAGCGAGCGCCTGGCGCAATGAGCCGGGACCGCTGTCGTTTAGGTTGCTCACAGTGATGACGTTTACGGGAGCGCGCCGGCTGGCTCGCTGTGCTAGCGCGAATGGGATCAGGCAAATGCCAATCAGTAAAACCAGGTAAAACGCGCCTCGATTAAGATGTGCTTTAAGATTTGGATTACGTTGTTTTTTCATAGAATCCTCACTTGCAAGCGGCGCGCCGATTGTGACTGCAGAGCCCAAGAAATGTCGAGACCTTTTTCCTTTGTTCTTTTGAGAAGGCATGAGTGATAAACGTGTAGCTACGCCTCTGTGTGACGTTATCGGTGGCGCGGAGCGCCGCGTTGCAAACAGCGCACAGCGCCGTGGCTACGGGGCGCACGGATCACGAGGTGCCTTTTGGAAAAGGTTCCAGCAGTTGCGTCAATTCGTGCGTCATGCAGAGTCAGCGTCGGGGTGAATACAGCTGAAAATTTTGAGATCCGTCCGGCGCGCGTGGACGACGTGCGTCTCATCCTTGAGCTGATTCGCGATTTGGCGACGTACGAGCGCGCGCCGGACGAGGTGAGCGCGACAGAAGAGCAACTTGTCGATGTCTTGTTTGGGGAACGGCCAGCGGCGGAAGTGCTCCTTGCGTTCGAAGCAAAGTCGCCGGTCGGGTTTGCAGTTTATTTTTATAATTTTTCCACCTGGCTTGGGCGGCCTGGACTTTATCTGGAGGATTTGTTTGTGAAGCCGGAGAAGCGCGGCAGAGGCTATGGTCGAGCGTTGCTTGTAGAGCTTGCGAAGATCGCGCGCGATCGCGGCTGCGGCCGGATGGAATGGGCGGTGCTCGATTGGAATGAGCCGGCGATCAAATTCTATCGCGCACTTGGCGCCAAGCCGATGGATGAATGGACCGTGTTTCGACTAACCCGCGAGGAGATCGCGAGGCTGGCGGATTCCGGACATGTTGAGTGAGGGCGGCGGCCATCGCTGCCCGGGAGCCCCAGCAGGAGTTTAAATGGCAAAGGAACATACAAGGATCGAGGACTACGCGTTTCTTAGCGACACACAGACCGGCGCTCTCGTGAGTCGTGACGGCTGTGTCGATTGGCTTTGCTTTCCAAGGTTCGATTCGCCGGCATGTTTTGCGTCGCTACTCGGCGAGAGGGAGAACGGGCACTGGCGGTTCTTTCCTGACGAAAAGATAACAAACGTGCGTCGCCGTTACCGTGGCGACACACTTATCCTGGAAACAGAATTGGAAACGACCAATGGCGCGGTGCGTCTGATCGATTTCATGCCGCCGCGCGGCCAGAATCCGGACATCGTCCGCATCGTCGAAGGTTTGCGCGGCAAAGTGTCCATGCGGATGGAATTGATCATCCGCTTCGATTACGGGCACATCGTGCCCTGGGTGCGGAGGCGTAAGCGTTTTGAAGGACTCGAGGCAATTGCCGGGCCCGATGCTCTGATCTTACGAACGCCGGTTGAAACCCACGGGAAAGATCTAACCACAACAGCTGAGTTCACTGTGGCAAAAGGTGACCGCATTCCTTTTGTGCTTACATGGTTCGCCTCTCACACAGATCCGCCGAGAAAGATCGATCCCGAGCACGCATTGCGCGATACGGAGGTGTTTTGGAGAGATTGGGCGAAACAATTTGAAAGCGATGGGAAATGGCGTGATGCGGTGGTGCGCTCACTTATTACTCTGAAGGGCCTGACCTACGCGCCTACTGGCGGGCTGGTTGCAGCGCTTACCACTTCGTTGCCAGAACAAATAGGCGGCGTGCGCAACTGGGATTATCGCTACTGCTGGTTGCGCGACGCAGCGCTAATTTTACTCGTGTTGATGGGCGCAGGTTATCGCGAGGAAGCGAAATCGTGGCGAGAATGGCTTCTGCGCGCCATCGCAGGCAGTCCGGGGCAAATGCAAACGATCTACGGCGTCAGCGGCGAACGCCGTCTCATTGAATATGAGATTCCGTGGCTGTCAGGGTATGAAAACTCCCAGCCCGTGCGCATTGGGAACGCAGCTTCAAACCAATTTCAGCTCGATGTTTATGGCGAAGTGCTGGCTGCGGTATGGCAGGCTGATTGCGCCGGAATCAAAATGACTGACCCCGAATGGGCGCTGATGGTCGCGATTATGGAATTTCTGGAGTCGCACTGGCAGGACCCTGACGAAGGAATTTGGGAAGTCCGCGGAGGCCGTCAGCAGTTTACACACTCGAAAATGATGGCATGGCTCGCGTTCGATCGCGCGATCAAACTGGTTGAGAATTGCGAATGCGCGGCAAACGAACATTTCCATCGCTGGCAAGAAATTCGCGATCAAATTCACGCCGAAGTTTGCGACCGCGGGTACAATCCAAAGAAGAAGGCGTTTACACAGGTTTATGGATCGGACGCATTGGACGCCAGCCTTCTCACAATGCCACTCGTTGGATTTCTGCCGGTCACTGACGAGCGTGTCCGCAGCACGGTCGAGGCGATCGAACGCGAACTGATGCAAGATGGCCTCGTACTACGCTATCGACCACAGGAAACGGGCGTCGATGGATTACCCGGCACCGAAGGAGTATTTCTTCCGTGCTCGTTTTGGCTGGCTGATTGTTGGTATCTTCTCGGCCGGAAAAAGGAAGCCCGGGAATTATTCGAGCGCCTGCTCGATCTGCGTAACGACTTGGGCCTGTTATCCGAAGAATACGATCCTCGCACAAAGCGCCACCTGGGAAATTTTCCTCAAGCCTTCTCTCACGTCGCATTGGTAACTTGCGCCCGAATTTTGGGCGATGAAGACAAACTCCTGGCTCCAGTAAGCTAGATTTAGCGTCGGTTGAAATCCGTTGCAATTGGTAGGGCGGGCAGTCCGCTGCCGGCCTCCTGGAATTCTCCAAATCGGCGCGCACCGGAGTGACGCGCCCTGCCTGTCGCTACACACTACCTTGCGAAACCAGCCGGCGAATCAAATCTTCGACGGCAACAACGCCGCAAAAATTCTTGTTTCGATCCACAACAGCTGCCAGGCCAAGCCGCGTAGCGCGCAGTTGCTGCATGATTCGGTAAGCAGGCTCGTCCTCAGGAGTCGTGATAATTCGCCGGACATAGTAACCCAGCGGTTTGTTTCCGTTTCGGTCCAGCAGGATATCGAGGACGTTGATCAGCCCGGTCGGCTGGCCGTCTGGCGCAAGCACAGGCAGATGATCAAGACCAGTAGAAGCGCTAAGCTCCAGCGCTTGCTGCGTGGACGCGTCCGACTGTAGCGCGACGACTTTCGCCGAAGGCAGCATTACGTCGCTGACTTTGGCGCCGCGAAAGTCAACAACGCTGTGAATCATCACGCGCTCGGTCGCAGTAAGAGCGCCCTCGCGCTCGCTCTGTGACGTGATCTGTTTCAGCTCTTCGCGCGCAGCAAAAAGGCGGCCGCGTCTTCCAGCGTGACCCGGCAGGAGTAGCTTGCCCAGTCGCGCACCGAGTTCGAGAAGCGGTGAAAATAAAATCGAGGTGAATTCGAGCACGCCGGCAAGCCGTACCAGTGCGCGAAAGGGAAATCGCCGAAACAATGCTTTAGGAAGCACCGACAGCAAAAACAGATAAACCGGAAGCGCGATCAGCAACGCGAAGAAGAATCCAGCATAGCCGTACCAGCGCACCAGCTGACTCGTCAACAAGAACAGAGCAATAATATCGGCTGCGTTCGTCACGAGCAGAACTGTCGCCAATAAACGTTCCGGATGTTTGAGCAGGCGATTCAATTTCAAGGCTGCAGGCAGCCGGCGCTTCACATTTTGCCGTAACCGCACTGGATCGATCGAAAGCAGTCCGCTTTCGATGCCGTTAAAGAAAAACGAAACGATCCAGCAACAGAGAATGACGAACCACACGATCATGCTGCAGCCTCAACTGCCTCCGGTGTTGTTTTCTGCAGCAGAACTTCCTCGATTCTCTTGCGTCCGGCGTGACGAACAGTTATGGCCAGACCCGGAATCTCGAGTTTCGTTCCGGATGGCGGCACATAGCCCAGGCGAGTAAACACAAATCCGCCAATGGTATCGATTCCTTCGGCATCGATTTGAAGACCGAGATGCTCGCTCAAATCATCCAACCGCGCATTGCCGCTCACCAGAAATTTGCCGTTGCCGAGCGGCTCGATGTAAAAGGCCGAATCTTCACCGGGGATGGCACCGCTGAGAATTTCTTCTACCAGGTCCTCCGTGGTGATGATTCCTTCCGTGCCTCCGAATTCGTCCACCACCACGGCCATTCCCTGGGGACGAGTGAGAAAAAGCTTGAGCAACTCGAGCGCGCGCATCGTCTCCGGGACAAACGAAGGCGCTATCAGTTTCTCGGTGTAGTGTTCCGATGCATCGAGCAGGAACAGTTTTACGTCGATGATGCCGAGGATTTGATCGGACGTATCGGCATAAACAGGGACGCGCCGATGGCGGTTTTCCTTCAAACGCGCGATTGCGTCTTCGTTAGTCAAATCGTCCGGCAGCATGAAACTGTCCACGCGCGGCGTCATGCAATCCTTGGCCGTTTTATCACCGAGCTTGATGATTTCCTGGATCATTTCGGCTTCGCCGTGGTACAACGCGCCTTCTTCTTCACCGATTTGAAGCAATGTTCCCAGCTCCTCATCGCTCAGGCGCGGTCGAGTGCGCAGATGCGCCGGCGTGAGATGATCGATCACATAGTCGCTTACGGTTTCGAGTCCACGACCGATGCGGTCGAGAAGCGGCATCGCGATTTGTAACGTGAAGGCGCCGATCGCCGAAACTCTGGAAGGCGCCGCGAGCGCTACGAGTTTCGGCACCAAGTCACAGAGGAACACCACGATGGCGAAAATCGAGGATGCCGGCCAGCCATTGCGGAATCCGCCCGGCCAGCGGGCCTTCCCACAAAAAGAAAAGACACAACACCACCAGCAGCACGTTGACCAGTCCGTCTCCCAGCAGCAGCACGTTCAAAACGCGACGCGGATTTTCGCGAAACAGCTGTATAAAGCTTGTAAGCCTGGCGTGGTTCTCCTGCAGTCGGCGTAGTTGATGCGGTTTCAACAAAAAGAGCGCCGTTTCCACTCGGGAAAAAAGCGCGGAGCAGAAGATCAAAATCGCGATGGCAGCCAGCACAACGACTAGAGTGGGGGAAGTCATTCTTGCGGCGGCAAACCCCTCGCACTTCGGGCGGGGTTTCCGTTTCCAGAGACACAAGCTGAGTGAAGATGTCCCCCGGAAGAGTTGGTGTTTGGTGGTTTGCTCATTCGCTGAGCTGCAATCAAATTAAAGCTCCCGATGAACAAACGCGAGAGGATTTCGCAGTGGTTGGCCGAGTCGACCGGAGAAGATGCGGACGCGGACCACGCAGAAGTGGCAACACACCCATGTTACCGTGCGTTTTTCCGTTGCTGGAATGAGCAGCGTTATTACGAGGCGCACGATGTTTTGGAACAACTCTGGCTCAAGACCGACTCGCCCGACGCGGATTTTTTCAAAGGGTTAATTCAGGCGGCCGGCGCGTTTGTGCATCTGCAGAAAAGGTTCGAACATCCGCTGCATGCCAAGCACAGCAGGCGTTTGCCTCCGGCGGTGCGTTTGTTTCGGCTCGCGGAGCGAAATCTGGCGAGCTTTATGCCTCGGCATCATCGACTGGATGTGGCAGACCTTTGCCAGCTTTTAAACCGATACGCCGATCAAATCGTCGCGTCCGATTACACAATCAATCCATGGTCCCCCGACACGGCACCAAAGCTAAAGGTAGGGGCGGTGCACCCGAACCGCTCAGACCATTGAGGTCAATCGCCGCTACCTCGTAAAAATCAATTTGATTCCCGCGATAAGCAGCACCGTCGCGAGGCAAAACGATATCACTCGCACGGCAAAACGTCTGCTCCCCAAATGCGAGCCGATCAAACCGCCTATGATTGCTGCCGCCGCGAGAATGAATCCGAGGGAAGGTATGGAATGAACTTTCGTGAAGTAGCCAATTAGCCCGGCAATCGAGTTCACCCAAATGAAGAGCGCCGAGACAGCAGCGGCCTCTCGAATGTGGGCCCACCGGCAAAAAAGCAGGAGCGGCGTCAGAAATATTCCACCGCCGGTTCCCGTCAGTCCTGCCAGAAACCCGAGACCTGCGCCAACGCTTATTGCAACGGGCGGCGACGGAGGGGATGTCTGTGGCGGGTCGCTCCGGCGAAAGACGAGCCGGGCAGCGGAAAAAATCAGAACAATCCCTATCAAAATCCTCAGGACCGAAGCAGATGGCTGCAAATAACCTCCGATGTACGCAGCCGGAATCGAAAGCAGCGCGAATGGCCAAAATAATTTCCATGAAAAATGGCCGGCGCGCCAAAACTGGAACGTACCGATGGACGCGACCAAAATGTTAAGCACAAGCGCAGTTGGACGAATAACGATGGGCGCGATTCCGAAAAGCGTCATCGTCGCGATATAACCGGACGCACCTGCATGACCGACTGATGAATAGAGAAAAGCGATCACGCCGACGGCGAGAAACAAAAGAACCAAGTGTGTCGTATCCACCGAATGACGAATGACGGATCACGAACGACGAATCAATAACGAATGACGAAAAGGCAGACGGAACGGTTCGGCGAATTCGTCAATCGCGCTTCGTCATTTTCCCGGGATTCCTCGACTTTGCTCGGAATGACAAGAATGCTGCTGTGAACTTGTACTCAGCCATGACAACCCACTTCCGCTTTGGATTTGTAGCGTTAACATGGTTAGTGGCATCGAGCGACACTTTTGGTGAACCTGCATCCGCGCATCCCGAGCACGCGAACAGACTCGCGCACGAGAAATCGCCGTATCTTCTCCAGCACGCGCATAATCCGGTCGATTGGTATCCATGGGGCAAGGAAGCATTCGAGAAAGCGCGCCGCGAAAACAAACCGATTTTCCTCTCAGTCGGTTATTCCACCTGTCACTGGTGCCACGTTATGGCCCATGAATCGTTCGAGAACGAAGAAATCGCGGCGATCATGAATCGCGAATTCGTCAACATCAAGGTCGACCGGGAAGAACGCCCCGACGTTGACCGCGTTTACATGACCTTCGTGCAGGCGACGACCGGTGGGGGCGGCTGGCCGATGAGTGTTTGGTTAACGCCGGATCTAAAGCCGTTCGTCGGCGGAACTTACTTCCCGCCTGAAGACCGATACGGTCAGCCAGCATTCAAAAGTGTGCTGGAGCGGATCGCAACAGCCTGGAAACAAGATCATGACAAGATTGTGGAGCAGGGGAGCAAGATCGTTGACGCGCTCCGCGAATCTCAATCAGCTACAGCAGTTGACGGCAAAATCGACGGCTCAGTTCTGGATGCCGCTTTTAAGCAGATCGATCGCAGCTACGACCCAAAAGAAGGTGGCTTCGGTAATGCGCCAAAATTTCCGCGCCCCGTGACACTAAATTTCTTGACGCGATTTTATGCGCGAGACTCGATGGGCGATTCGGGCAAACACGCGCTCGATATGGCTTTATTTACGCTGCGCAAAATGGCTGCTGGCGGAATGCACGATCATATCGGCGGCGGATTTCATCGGTACTCAGTCGACCGTTACTGGCATGTGCCGCATTTCGAGAAAATGCTCTACGATCAGGCGCAGCTAGCAGTCGCTTATCTGGACGCGTTCCAAATCACGCAGGATCGGCAATACGAAGTCGGTCGCGCGCGACATTCTCGATTACGTCGCCCGTGACATGACCTCGAAAGAAGGCGGCTTTTTCTCCGCGGAGGACGCCGACAGCCCGGTTGTAGCCGGGATCGCCGACCCTCGCCACAGCAAAACCGCCGAAGGTGCCTTCTATGTCTGGACAAAAAAAGAAATCGACGATGCGCTGGGGGATGCCGCTGAGATTTTCGATTTTCACTACGGTGTGCAACCGCACGGCAACGCGCCGGAGGGAAGCGATCCGCACGATGAATTCCGCGGCAAGAATATTTTGATCGAACGCCACACGATTGCGGATACGGCTCAGCATTTTAAGAAAAGCGAACAGGAAATTCGCGAATTGCTGGCGACGAGCCGCGAGAAATTGTTTGCCATCCGCGCCAAACGACCGCGGCCGCATCTCGATGACAAGATCATCGCTGCCTGGAACGGCCTGATGATCTCCGCTTACGCGCGCGCGGCGCAAGTGCTCGACGATCCGCGTTACCTGGAAATTGCAACGCGCGCGGCGAAATTCCTGCAGGGCAAATCTCTATGACGAAAAGAGCAAATTGCTCTATCGCAACTACCGCGAGGGCCGCAGCGATATCGAAGGGTTCGCCGACGATTACGCCTTTGTTATACAGGGTCTTCTGGATCTCTACGAAGCTTCGTTCGACGTTGAATGGCTGAAGCTCGCGACCGAGTTACAGGAGACGCAGGACCGTCTCTTTTTCGACGAGAAGAATGGCGGCTATTTCAGCACGAGCGGCAAAGACGGAAGTGTGTTTCTTCGGATGAAAGACGATAACGACGGCGCCGAGCCGGCTGCAAGTTCCGTCGCCGCACTGAATCTTTTGCGGTTATCGCAGATTCGAAATGATCAGAGCATGTCGGAGCGCGCACGCAAAACCGTTGATGCATTTGCTACTACGCTTTCGCATTTTCCCAGCGCCATGCCGCAAATGCTGGTTGCGCTCGATTACTCGTTAAGCAAACCACGACAGATCGTGATCTCCGGGAAGAAAGATGCGCCAGGAACCAAAGCGTTGCTCAGCGAAGTGCATCGCCATTTTCTTCCGAAGACAATTCTGCTGCTCGCGGACGGCGGTGAAGGTCAGAAATATCTCGGAGAGAAAAACGAAGCGATCCGCGCGATGTCGCCGGTGGACGGCAAACCGGCCGCGTACGTGTGTCAGAATTTCACCTGCAAAGCGCCCGTAACCGATCCAAAGCAACTTGCAGAATTGCTGAAACTCTAAGTGCGATCGGTATTTCCGCGCAGCGCGAAAGGCGCGATTTCATGCCAGCCTGGGGGCGTCGCAGCAAGGATCGTTTCAGTTCCTTTTCGGGAAAGTACCGCTGTTGTCGAGAACGCGCCGATAAGGCGCGAACAAATAAAGGCTATAAGGCGTCCGGGTCCCAAAGGCGCTTGCGAAAGTAGTCACGCCAGCTCTCTGGAAGCGAGGGTAGTTCGCTGACGCGACGCAATAGTTTCTGATTGGTAGCATCTCCGCGATAAAGATTCACGACGTCGGCGACCGGAATGCTGTGCTCATCTCTTTCGAGCAACTCGATTGAGTCGCCAGCACCGACTTCCCCTTCTTGGAGAACCGCAAAGTAGAACCCGGTGCGACCACTCTGCAGGAACCGCTTCACCATATCCGAACGGTTGAAGCGAATGCCGAGTTTAAAACACGGCATTCGAGGTTGAGTCACCACGAACGCTGCAGAGCCGACGCGAAGGCGATCACCAATATGAAGTGTTTCCTCAAGCAAGCCTTCTGTTGTGAAGTTCTCGCCGAAAACTCCCGAGGCGAGATCCATCCCAGGAAGTTCCCCGCGCCAGAACGAGTGATGCTCTGATGGATAAGCGTAAACCGCCTTATCGAATCCGCCGTGGACTGTCAGGTCAGATTGCTGATCGCCGTCCAGGTTAAGCCTCGACACTCGAACGCGACCGCCAACAGGCGCCTTGAAGATGGATGTGCGGACAATTCTGCCCTTCCATTCAATTTCGCGCGGGAGTCCTACGCTGACGGACAAGAGCTTCATCGTAACCAAATCACGATATGGATGAATATGGTCTGATGCAATTCTTAAGCAGGCAACCCGTACGCTGTGCTCGGCAGCCGCGACACAAAGGTTTGATATACGCAATTCGACATACGACCAAGGTCCTACAGACAGATTCAGCGAAACCGATACTCTAGCTAAGCAATTAGCTGGAGATTACGTGGGCAAGGCAGATGATCGTGGATTGCAGCTCTGACTCCCGGCCTAACAAAAAAAGGTCAGTCTTTCGCAAGAAATGCGAAGGAAGTGAAAAATGGAAGCCGTATAATGTTTTTCATGAGAAATCGTATGCTTTTGGCAACGGCTTCTCAAAGCCACATTCGAAAAACCCGCGGATTTGAGAAGGAGAACCATATGAACAAGAACACAATGTTAGCCGCCTTAGTAGCTATCGTCTCTGCTCTCGTCGGACCAGCTAGGGTCGTGGCGGCGGACGAGACAGGAAGTGAACCAAAGAGTCTCGAAGCCATCGCGTCGATCTACGTCGTCGATCTCGTGGCTACCGCAGCGTCTGGTGTCGCGATGAATGACGCGGGGGATGTCACCGGTACGTCGTATCCCGATCCGGGTTGTGGGTCTTCGTGCCTGCCCCTTCTCGAGACGGTAGTGTGGAAGGGTGGGGAGAGAATCGTTTTGCCTGGCGTTCCGGGGCTCAGCGGCGTCACTACCTCTGACATCAACAACCTGGGCTGGATCTCTGGGTTCGGAGGCCCGTTAGGTTTTGGCCACGCTGCGGCGTGGAAACCCAACGGTAGCACCTACACGCCTATCGACATGGGGTTGCTGCCGGGGACCCACGACTCGATCGCCATCGGGATCGACGACAACAATCGGGCTGTCGGCTACGCCTCGACGTCGTCCGGCGTTCGGACTCCTTTTATGTGGACCGAGGCTGGCGGTATGCTCAACCTCATCACGCTGGGCTTCCCTGCGGAAACCCCGCTCGGGATTAGCCCGGGTGGAACGGTGGCCACGGTCGGCCATTGGTATCACCTCGGCGATCTCGGCAGCGTGATCGCGCTGACACCTCCTCCCAGGGACTTCCTTTTGGAGAACTCTACGGTAGGTATCAACGACGCGGGAGACCAGGCTCGCTTCCTGGTCAACACAGGAGCAGAGAACCTTGTTTATCCGTTCCGTTACCATGACGGGACTTGGCAACAGATCGGGTTCGTAGGGACCGGCCACTTGAGCGGGGCTGGCGTCGGTTCGATCAACGATGCCCAGGACATCACTGCCACGGTTCAGTCGACGGGCAGATCGCGGCCGGCCCGAGCGGTCTCTTGCAGGGCCTCGCTGCGCTCGTTTCGCCGGCCTACGCCGGGAGCGCCCTCACTACCGTCGGACCGATAAACTCGAGCGGGCAAATCCTGGCCCGGATGATCATCGGCCAATCCGGCCAACGCTTGGTGAAATTGGTTCCTGCTCAGCCCTGCACAAGCAATTGCATCCAGGTGACCAATATCCAGATGAGGGGGAGGGGCCCGGCCTTTTGCGATCAGGGGGCCGCCGAAGCGCAGGCCAAGCTGACCGTGAAGAACGAGGCAGGCGTCCCGCTTGTCGGGCGTGAGGGTCACCGGCCACTTCTTCGACGATTACTGGCTCGATGAGACCGTCGTCGGCCAGACGAACGCCAGTGGCCAGGTGATGTTCAACCACGTTGGACCTCCTTGTGTGGGAGCGATCGCATTCCTCGTTACCAATGCAGAGGCCAGGCCGGCCAGGACCTTCGATCGAACGCGGGGGATCCTGACGAGGTACGTCATCCCATTGCCCTGATCGAGCTGGGAAACCAATTATCATATACGACCAAGCTCCTATAGACAGACTCAACGAAAAACTGGTGCTCTCTAGGTCGCTACCTAAGCAACCAAAAGAGACTACCTAACCGAGGAAGAAGGAAATATGAAAGCACCTTACGAACATGATGCGATGCTGTTCCCCAAGAACAGCGCAGCGACTCTCCAACAAGCAATTAGGCGGAGATTAGGGACGACAAAGTGGATGCGTCCTCTCCATGATGCGAGGTATTGCGCTGGTCACGTGTGTCGGCGTAAACGGTTTATCCGGCACTAGTAATGCGCAGCTCACACCGGAATGGATCAGTCGAGTGCCGGTAGGCACCTCCCTCTCTGCCGGTACCGCCGGGATTTACGTCGATCCAGATGGTTTCTCCTACATCACAGGCACGTCGGGTGCTTCGCCCAATACCGACATAACGACCGTTTCATTTGCGCCAGACGGATCGACCCGGTGGACCCAGACCTTCGGCAGCCCGGGTTCCGGTGCGGACATCGCAAGCGGAATTACAAAAGGATCTAACGGCCTCCTTTATGTGGTGGGAAGTACACCTGGTGCCAATAATTTCGCCAATGTCCTGATTCTTACTTACGACGCGACGACCGGCACGCTGCTCAACAAGAAAAAATACAGCAGCGGTCCTGGGATATCGGAATTCGGCTCCTCGATCGTGACTGACGAGGCTGGTAACATTTACGTGACGGGCGGTACAGTGGGTGATGGACCGGATGTCATGACGCTCAAGTTCAATTCTGGCGGCGTCTTGCAATGGCGCCAGGTTTACGATGGCCCCGCCTTTGCGCCGTTTTCAAACGATGCGCCGGTTAAAATTCTGCTCGACCCAAGCGGCAACGTGCTCGTCGCCATCACCGGCTACCAGGGCGACAATCACGCCGACTACGTGGTGAACAAATATGCTCCTGGCAATGGCGCGCTGCTCTGGAGCAAGAATTGGGGAGTGACGGGCGACGATTTCCCCGTCGACATGGAAATCGACAGCGCGGGCGATATTTACGTGACCGGTACCGGCATCGATTTCATAAATAAATACAGCACGATTAAGCTGCGCGGGACGGACGGACAGTTGCTCTGGCAATTCTACGATGCCATCGGTCAGCGTCACAGCGCGCGTGCTCTTTATCTCGATGACACAGGCGGTGTGTTTATCACCGGCACAAGCGATCCGGACGGTGATGTCTCCAACTTCAACGACGATTTTTTCACGGTAAAACGCAATGCGGCCACTGGAGCGCTGCTTTGGACGAATGTCTACGGGCAACCTTGTATCCAATGCTTCGACACGCCCTCGGACGTGCGGGTTGATCCCGAGGGTCACGTATTCGTGGTCGGCCGGACCAGCTCGCCGCCTTACGTCAACGAGGTCGTTCTGCTCGTGCTCGACACCGCTACCGGGCTCGAGACCAACCGGGGGCTGGTCTCTAACGTGGGATCGGAGGTTCCCTCCACGGGCTCATTGCGCTTCGACGCGGCCTTCAACCTCTACGACGGAGGTGGGATCTATAACGCCGACACCGGCGCGGGAGATATGAGCGTGACGAAATGGGCAGCCCTGATGGGGGTACCCATCTCTCAATCTTACAACCCTTAAATCTTATTAATCATATGACTTCGATACTTCAATCCTTACGTCGTGTTCTAGCCTTTGGCTTCGTCTTTGCAGCGGTCACACTGCAGCCTGCTGCTTTCACTCTCTACGGCACACGCACCCTAACCGAGCCAACCATCAGTGCATTGTCCGTTACGACTCTTGCGCAGGCTGGTCGTCTCAAAATCAGCGGTAGCAGCTTCGGCGCCGAGCAGGGCAGCGGTATTGTAACAATCGGCGGCGCGACGGCGCCGGTGAGCAACTGGACGGACACCTCGATCACCGCCTACGTGCCTGACTCCTCGCCGCTGGGTTCGGAGCCAGTGCAGGTCATCACTTCCGGCGGCACGAGTAACACTCTGCAGCTGGGAGTGACGGCGCGCTCGGCGGCCGGTCGGGTTCAGTGGCGCTTCCAGGCAGATGGCGTTTACATCCAGGGCCGCGCCGGGATCGGGCCGGATGGGACCATTTATGCCCTTGATGTCGGAGGTCATCTCTACGCGCTCACGCCAAGCGGGGGCGTGAAATGGATCTTCAACACCGGCCCAGTTGCGATTCAATCGGTCGAGGTCGGGCCCGACGGCACCATCTATTTTGCTTCATCCGTCAACAAAACCTACGCTGTAAATCGCGACGGGACCTTGAAGTGGACGATTACCGACCCGAGCGGCGCGCAGGTAGGAGCGGGGCCGGATGTTGGGCCGGATGGCAAGATTTACGCCGTGACCGAGGACGCCGGGCTCCCGAATGGTTTGGGCGAGATGACGATCTCACGGGCTGGGCAGGTGCTCGCTAATCGCCCGAATTACCTCACTGGAAGAGGCGCAGAGCTTCGCACTCGCGAAATCGCGTTTGGGCCGACCAACCAATTTTACTTTGATATGAACAACCTCGACAACAATAACGGACTGCAATTCTTCCGACTCGGTGGCACGTTTCTTTTCGCTCGTTTGGCCGGCGGCACGGACGATCAACCGGCCGTCGGTCCGGGCGGAAACATTTATTCGACCATAGCGAGCAATCAGCTCGGCGTGTTCGATTCGAGTGGTAACCTGCTGCGTTCGTCCTTTTTCAATACCTTGACCGCGCCGAACGTCGGTTCTGATGGCACGATCTATGTGGGTGAGAATTTTCCCACCAATGTCATAGCGCTCAATCCTGACCTGAGTGTGAAATGGAAGCTGGCGAACAGCATCGGCTACCTGGTGGGTCCCGTTGTCGATTCTTCCAACACTTTGGTGGTCGTCGGCGCTAACGGTATTGGCGGGCCCAGCGCCGTTCAGGGCGTCGCCGCCGCCGCTGGCACCCTTTCCTGGCAAGTCGATCTGCCTGCGGAAAACGGAGGCTTCGTCCGACCTATGTCGCGACCCCGCTTCAGTCTCGATGCCGCCACGGTTTACGTCGGGATGGATGTGAATGACAATGCCGCCGACCCATACACCTATCTCTATGCGATCGACACCGGAGTGGACGGGGCGGCGGCATTCCATGTGAAGATCTGCTTTCCTTCCAGGCCCGCTGCCAGTCCAATGGCAGCGCCCACAGATTGCAGGCCAAGCTTACCCTCACCGACACGAGCCACTCCGGCGAGCAGGTGACCATCACAGTCGATAGCCACCCCTTTACCGTGACCATCAACGGCAACCAGGCCCAACTCTCGCTTAACAACTCTGCGCCCGGGCAACACACCATTGTGCTTACGGATCCAGTTGGCTGCTTTCCGCCGAGAATGCCGTCATGTCAGTAGTGCAGTGAGCATTCGATAGGAAATGGTCAGTCTTTCACAAGAAATGCAGAGCACAGAAAATCGCGGGCACCAGGATCTTAAGCTGTTAGAAATCAAAGAAGGAACTCAGTAAGACAAGAGAAATAGACATGAAAACCTCATTCAAACATCGCTTTACCGACGCAGCTTTCGTCGCTTTCCGGTATCACTTCAGCTCAAAATTCATCCTCGGCCTCGCCTTACTCGCGCTCTCCGTGGCCCTTTCGGCTGGCGCCTTCGCCCAAACTGCGCAGTGGGTCAAGCAAATGGGCACCGGTGGCATCAGTAATGGCGTCAGCAGCGACGACGCCGGCAACGCGTACGCGACGGGCACGATCAGTAATCCTGGACTTTTCGATAACATCACGATTCCCTGTAACGCTTCGGATGTTTTCCTGACAAAGTATGACAGCAGCGGAAACATTCTCTGGGCCACTGTAGGAGGCGGTCCGTTACTCGACCAGGGGAACGATGTTGCGACTGATCGGAACGGAAATTCGTATATCGTTGGCGCTATCCAGACTAACGGACCCAATCCGACCGCGCAGTTCGGCAATTTCATACTGACGGGCCACGGCGATTATGACTGGCTGGTCGTGAAATATGACACCTTCGGAAATGTCGTCTGGGCAAAGAACTATGGGAGCACATTCGGTGACATTGCGCAGGGAGTTGCACTCGACTCTGCCGGTAATCTCTACGTCACGGGCTTCTTCAGTAGTACGATGACGGTCGAGGGCGTGACGGTAGCAAGCCAAGGTCTCTTTGATGTGTTTCTCGCCAAGTTTGATCCAAATGGCGCCTTGTTGTGGCTAAAGACGGCGGGCGGGACCGGTTCGGACATCGGACATGGCGTAGTGATCGACTCGGCTGGGAACGTCGGAATTGTGGGCGAGTTCCAGAACACGGCGAGATTTGGTTCTCACTCTGTGAGGGCGGCTGGACTGGGGGACGCCTTTATCGCGAAGTATGACGCGGCTGGTAACAACCTGTGGGTGCGTAGCGGCGGGAGCACGACATCTTTCGCGGTCGATCCGGCCAAAGCGATTGGGGTGGACAGCGTGAACAATTTCTACATTACCGGTGACTATACCGGCACGGCGACCTTTGATGGCCTTTCAGTACCGAATACCGGGACGAGCGGCACTGACATCTTTCTCGCAAAGTACAACGCTAATGGCGCTATCCAGTGGCTGCATCATGCCGGTGGACCGGCCGCGGACAAGGGCTACAGCATCGGCGTCGATCAAGCAGGCAATAGCTGGGTAAGTGGATTTGCGGGTAGCGGGCCTGGCGTGGTCTTTGATACAATCTCGCTTCCTCCGCTGGGTAACGAGTATATCTTCCTCGCTAAATACGACCCGGCAGGTGTGGTGCAGTATGTTAAGCAATATGCCGCTGGTACCGGCCAGGATATCCATGTCCTCAACAACGGGACGCTCTATTTGAATGGCGGCGCGTCCCAGGGAGGAGGCAATGAGTTTGATAACATTAGCCTGCTTTACCGCGATCGCGGCGGATTCATCTGCCAATTCTCTGAAGCGGCGGCAGCCGGCATTCCATGTACAGACCTGGTTTCCTTCCAGACTCGCTGCAAGTCTGGTGGCGGCGGCAACAAGTTGCAGGCTAAACTTACTCTTACCAATACGAGCCACTCTGGCGAACAGGTAACCATCACAGTCGACGGCGGCGATCCGATTCGCGTGACAATTAACGGCAACCAGGCCCAACTCTCGGTCAACAATCCTGCGCTCGGGCAACACACCATTGTGCTTACGGATCCAGCTGGCTGCTTTCCTCCGAGAATGCCGTCATGTCAGTAGTGCAGTGTTACAGTGAAAGGATGCCTTCTCATGGTCGAAACTCACAGTGCAGGTACACAGTTACATACGACCAATGTCCTATAGAGAGATTCAGCGAAAAACCGATCCTCTGGAGCTTGGCTACTTTAAAACCCTCAAAACAATAAACAAAGGAATGAGACAATGACGATAAACAACGACAGACGGAAAAAAGAAATCACTCTATTTATCGGAGCCATCAGCCTGGCGCTGAGCGTAATTCTCCCGGGTGCAACCGGATCCTTTGCCCAAACGCTTACAACTCTACGCGACTTTGGCACCAACATGGATGGGCAGAATCCTCAAGCCGGCGTGGCGTTCGACCAGCGGGGTCACCTTTACGGCACTGCGGCTTTGGGCGGCGTCGATGGAAACGGCATTGTTTACCACTTGGCTCCGCCAGAGGGCACAGGCGGGGCGTGGACTGGGTCGGTGCTGCACAACTTTGGAGGACAACCGGATGGCGCAGTGCCGGTGAGCTCACTGACCATTTCCCCTTCAGGAAAATTGTTTGGTACTACTGAAGAAGGTGGCGCGCATAACATGGGCACTGTATTTGGATTACAGCCACCCCAAAATCCCGGCGATTCATGGAGAGAGCGTGTTTTCTACAGCTTTGGCAACTCGGCCACTGATGGAGTAGTTCCGAATGCCGAATTGCTCCCTGCAAATCCCGGATTCTATGGGGTCACCCGGGAGGGAGGCGCCCATGGCTTTGGAACGGTTTTTCTAGTGACGCCTCAAGCTGGTGCGACTAACTGGAGCGAAACAATTCTTTACAGCTTTGCCGGCTCAGGTGATGCGGCGTTTCCTTCGGGCGGATTGGTCGCCGACCAGGCAGGAAATCTTTATGGAGTGACCCTGGTAGGGGGCGCCAACAATTTGGGAGCGGTATATCAACTTTCTCCGCCGACCACCGAAGGAGGATTGTGGACGGAGACAGTCATATTTTCGTTTAGCGGGCCCGATGGAACGCTGCCCTCTGGCCAATTGCAGTTCGACCAAAGCGGCGCTCTTTATGGAACCACTGATGGTGGAGGTTCACTACAGGAAGGCACCGTCTTTCAACTTGCCCCTTCATCGAGGCCCGGTGGTTCATGGACTCAGAGTGTGCTTTACAACTTTTCCGGCGGACGGGATGGAGGTAATCCCGTGGCCGGAGTCGTCATCGACAACATGGGCAGGATTTTTGGAGCGGCCTCGACCGGGGGTAGCGGTCCTCTTTCCGGAGGAGTTATATTTCGACTTAATCCTCCTCTAAACCAGGGCGATCCATGGACAGAGAACGTACTTCACTCGTTCGGCGGACCTGACGGCTTTCGCTCGTTGTCAAAGTTGGTCTGGAGAAGCGGCGGCCTCTACGGCACTACGTCCGCAGGCGGGCTTAACGGGACAGGCACCGTCTTTGTCCTGACACCTTGAGTTCAGCGGGCTGGTATTAGCAGGGTAATAGCGCGCGACCAAACGATCAAAGCGCGAGCTTTTGTTTTCATAAAGCCTTCCTTTCTCATGGTCGCGGATAAACGTTTTGCCTTACAACCCTTCACAGGCAGGGCCGAAAATCCCTGAAATATCTGGTAGCGGAGTATCGAAAATCTGAGAAGGGTAATCGGCAAATCTATGAAAACCATTACGCTTAAGTCCCTTGTTCTTAGTCTCGCCATTGTCGGGGTTGGCCAAATCGCATCCGCACAGAACGACTTGAACCTGCCTGACGTTAGCCAGGCTGCCGAGGTCAAACAGCGCATCGCGCTGACGGACATTACGATTAAGTACCATCGCCCATTAATGAACGGGCGAAAAATTTGGGGCGGCCTAGTTCCATACGGAAAGGTCTGGCGCGCGGGCGCGAATGAAAACACGACTATTGAATTCAGTGATCCAGTTTCGGTGGAAGGGAAGCCGCTCGATAAAGGAACTTATGGGCTGCACATGATTCCGAATCCTGATTCGTGCACGGTTATCTTTTCAAAAACCAACACCGGGTGGGGAAGCTACAGCTACGAGCAGAAAGAAGATGCTTTGCGCGTGGAGGTGAAACCCCGCCCACTCGCCGAGACCAAGGAGGCGCTCGAATTCGAGTTCGAAGATTTGAAACCAGATTCCACGGCGGTGACGCTGAAGTGGGAGAAGTTGGGTGTTCCCTTCACTGTCTCCGTCAACGATGCGGACCAGACACTGCAGAACATCCGGGCGCAATTGAAGGGTCGCGGTCAGTTTACCTGGCAGGCTTTAGACGAAGGGGCGCAATTTTGTTTGACCAGAAAGATCAATCTGGATGAAGCACTGCGCTGGGCCGATGCCTCAATTCAGAATGAGGAAAGGTTCGATAATCTCAGCACCAAAGCGGATATCCTCAAAGCGCTGAATCGCCCGGATGAGGCGAAAACCACGTGGAACCATGCGCTCGAGAAGGCGACTGCACCGCAACTATATACGTATGGTCGGCAGTTGCAGAATCAGAAAAAGGGGGCTGAAGCGATGGAGATCTTCAAGGAAGTCGCCAAACGGTTTCCGAAGGGAGTCTACGGAAGTCTGGCTCAAGCGCGCATCAAGTCTGCTGCTGGTGATTTTGCCGGCGCAGCCAGCGATGCCAAACAGGCGCAAGCTGCCGCTCCTTCCGATGCGCAGAAGCAGGCCATCCAGGCGCTGATTACGAGACTCGACGCGAAGCAGGATATCAACAAGTAACGCGGGCTATCTCGGACTTGGGACGATAGCCTCAATGGGACGTTCACCGGAAAATGCGCTGTTGCGCGTGATGCAACACAGCATCACGCGCTGTTGGAGAGCGGCCGTTGTGGTCGCGATCCTCGCTGTCGCCGGCACAGCCAATTCCGCCGATGCGCCGCCGCTGTTGTCTCCAGAACAGATGAATGCAGGCGAGATTCAGCTCGCACTACAAAAGCTCAATGTGCTTGGCCGAGTTCTTTACATCGCGGCGCACCCCGATGACGAAAACACAAATCTCATGGCGTTGTGGGCGAACGGTTCGCTGTACGACGCAGCTTATCTTTCGGTGACGCGCGGGGACGGTGGACAGAATTTGATCGGACCGGAACTGGGCGAGCGGCTCGGCGTTATTCGAACAGAGGAATTGCTCGATGCGCGGCGCATCGACCACGCCAAGCAATTTTTCACGCGGGCGATCGATTTCGGGTTTTCGAAGACGGCTGATGAAACGATGCGAATCTGGGGTCACGACAAAATTCTTGCTGATGTCGTGTGGGTCATCCGGAATTTCCGACCGGATGTAATAGTGACGCGCTTCAGTCCCGAGGATCAAAAGACGCATGGCCATCACACGGCGTCAGCGATTCTGGCGCGGGAAGCATTCTCTGCAGCGGCCGACCCAAATCGTTTTCCAGAGCAATTGGCTTTCGTTAAGCCGTGGCAAGCGACGCGGCTGGTTTGGAACACTTCGCCGTTTTTCTTTACCAACCGGAATCTTCCATTCGACCCGACCGGACTGACGGTTCTGGAAGCCGGGGGTTACAATCCGCTTCTCGGGAAAGCGTACACGGAAATTGCGGCGGCCAGCCTTAGCATGCACAAGAGCCAGGGCGTGGGAAGTCCGCCGCGACGCGGCGCGCGAAAAGAGTATTTCAAACCGTTGGAAGGTCAGCCGATGACGAATTCGCTTTTCGACAACGTCGATACGAGCTGGTCGCGAGTTCCCAACTCAGACTCCATTGCTGCAGAAATTGGGCAGATCATTTCGAAGTTTCATCCCGCCGATCCAGCCGCGTCGGTATCTGACTTATTGAAACTGCGGCAGGCGATGAATGAAATCAATGATGACTCCTGGATCCCGGAGAAAAAAGCAGAGTTGGACAAGATCATCGCCGCATGTCTCGGCTTGCATATTGAAGCGTCGACGGCAAATGAAACCTTCACGCCAGGGCAAACGGCAACAATAAAGCTCGAGGCAATCACCCGCTCGAATGTACCGGTCACACTGCAAGGAGTACAATTTCCCAACACCGGTGACTCGATGAAAATTGATGCCGCGCTTCCAGTAAACGAACTCGTTACGAAAGATCTGTCCTGCAAGATCCCGGATAATACGCCGTATTCGCAGCCATACTGGCTCCGCAAACAAGGCGCTCTCGGCGCATTCTCTGTGGACGATCAAAAGCTGGTTGGTCTTCCTGAGAATCCGCCCGCTGTTCCGATCGAAATAGTTTTGCAGGTGAACGGACAGGAACTGCGTTATTTGCTGGACACGAAATATCGCACGGTCGATCCGGTGGCGGGCGAAGTGCGACGGGCGTTGGTCATTGCACCACCCGTTTTCGCGAAGCTCGCGGACAGCGTGTTTGTCTTCCCGACAGGCCAACCAAAACCCATCTCAGTGCAGGTCACGGCCGCCACCGGTCCCGTGAAAGGCGAACTGAAACTGGCTTTGCCGCAGGGATGGGAAGTCTCTCCGGCGTCTGTCCCGATAGATTTGAAAGCAGCCAACGCCGAGACCGTTGCTACGTTCAACGTCAAACCGCCAAACCAAAATAGCGAGGGAACGTTGCGAGCAATCGTTTCGATCGACGGGCGCGACTATTCGTTAGCGCGTGTGCGCATTTCGTATCCGCATATCGGCGTTCAAACGCTGATGCCGCCCGCTGAAGCTAAACTTGTTCGAGCTGATGTTCGAAAGAAAGGTGATCGCATTGGTTACATTCCTGGCGCCGGCGATGACGTGCCCGAAAGCCTGAGACAGCTCGGATACTCAGTGAAAATCTTGAGCGAACCTGAGATCACCGCAAAGAACCTCGCGCAATTCTCTGCTGTCGTGCTGGGCATCCGTGCCTATAACACACAGGAGACAATTTCGAACTGGTTACCTGAGGTATTTGCCTACGTTAAGAATGGTGGAGTTGTAATCGCGCAGTACAACACGCTGGCGGATCTGAAGAGTACCCAACTGGGACCGTATCCGTTGGAAATTTCACGCGACCGCGTCACTGACGAAAATGCGGAGGTACGTGTTCTGGCGCCGAATCATCCGTTGATGACCAGCCCAAACAAAATCACGTCGAAAGATTTCGAGGGATGGGTTCAGGAACGCGGACTTTATTTTCCTAACAAGTGGGATGCCGCATGGACGCCGATCCTGTCGTGCAACGATCCAAAGGAAAAGCCACTCGACGGTGGTCTTTTGGTTGCGAAGCTAGGCAAGGGGTTTTTTATCTACACCAGTTACTCCTGGTTTCGGCAACTGCCGGCCGGCGTACCCGGAGCTTATCGGTTATTCGCAAACATGTTGTCACTGGGAAAATGAATGCACCCGATAGCAATGTAGATGGGCGTTCTTGGCGCAGAGCGTACGCCCTGGCGCTTTCGCTTTTTGCAGTGGAGGTAGTGCTGCTCTACCTCTTTACCGTCCGGTTTTCGTGAACCGGTTGGATTATCTCGTTCTCGTCGCCACGATTCTGGCGATTCCACTTTACGGCCTGTGGCGAACCCGCGGAAGCGCCTCTTTGCGTCAATATTTAAAAGGCGATGCAAGTATCGGTTGGGCCACGATTGGACTGTCCGTTCTCGCGACACAGGCGGGGCCGATCACCTTTCTTTCCATGCCTGGCCAGGCCTACGAGAGCGGCATAGGTTTTATCCAGAATTATTTTGGGCAGCCGCTCGCACTGATTGTTGTGTGCGCAGTGTTTGTTCCGATTTACCAGCGGCTGAAGGTTTACACGGCCTATCAGTACCTCGGCGAGCGATTCGATCGAAAAACCCAGTTACTCGGCGCGTTTCTGTTTCTCATTCAACGAGGCATTGCGGCTGGAATCACAATCTACGCTCCGGCCATTGTTCTCTCGGCAGTGCTCGGGTGGCGGTTGAACCTGACGATCTGGCTCGCGGGCGGACTGGTTATTATCTACACCGTTATGGGCGGCACAAAAGTTGTAAGCATTACCCAGCGCTACCAGATGATCGTGATTCTGGTCGGCATGGCGATTGCATTTGCCGTCGCGGTTTACCGGCTGTCGCCCGACCTATCGCTTGAAAGCACGTTGTCGGTTGCCGGCAAGATGGGCAAGCTGGAGGCCGTCAATTTCTCGGTCGATCCGCACAAGCGATATACATTCTGGACCGGCCTGATCGGAGGTTTTTTTCTCGCGCTGTCCTATTTTGGCGCTGACCAGTCGCAGGTCCAGCGATACCTCGCGGGGGGCTCGCTCAAAGAGAGCCGGCTCGGATTGCTGTTTAACGCTGCGGTGAAGGTGCCGATGCAATTTTTCATTCTGCTGCTCGGCGCGATTGTTTTCATGTTCTACCAATTCGAAAAACCGCCTGTTTATTTTAATCAACCCGCGTACGAGCGTGCGTTGGAGAACGGCTATGCGCCACAGTTAACGGCGTTGCAGACACAGTTCGATGAAGTGTTCACGCAAAAACGCGCTGCGATTCGCGCTGTTTCCGACGCGTCGCCAAACGAGCGCGATGCGGCGATGACCAAACTGCACGAGCTCGAGGCCCAGGCCGGCGAATTGCGCAACCGAACAAAGGCAGTTCTCGTGCTAGCGGGCGTGGACCCGAAGAGCAAGGAATCGGATTACGTGTTCATTACTTTTATTCTTCAACAGATGCCGCACGGAATTGTCGGATTACTCATCGCAGTGATCCTGTGCGCGACCATGTCGGCGACGGCGGCAACTCTGAATGCTCTTGGCTCCACGACAGCGATTGATTTTTATCGGCCGTTGATTCGTCCGAACGCCAGCGACCATCACTATGTGGTCGCGGCGCAAGCGCTGACGGCCGCATGGGGTTTGATCGCAATCGGCGTCGCTTCATTTGCCAGTCTGGTCGAGAACCTCCTCGAAGCGGGCAACATTCTGGGCTCGGTTTTCTATGGCAGTATTCTCGGTCTTTTCCTGGCAGCTTTCTTTATCCGTCGAGTTACCGGGTCCGCCGTGTTTTTCGCCGCGCTCCTTGCGCAAACACTCGTGTTCGTCCTCTTCGCGACGACGAATATCGGTTACCTCTGGTACAATTTTATTGGATGCGCGGCGGTACTGATTTTTGCGCCGATCCTGCAGCAAACTGTGTTTCGCAGTACGGAGGCTCACGCGGGGGCATGACGCTTGGTTTGAGGCATGGACCACCCGATTATTTGTTTCGGCCAGCAACCGTGCGGATTTTTTCCCAAGCGATATCTGGTCGCTAAAATTCTCACGGCCCGACGGCTCCAAAAGGAAATCGGCGGAGAAATCGTGTTTTTCTTTCACGACAGCGATCATGATCCGCGCGAGACAATTACGATTTTGCGAGACCAACACAGCAACCGGGATGTCGCTCTGAATTTTCAGTTCGAGAATCGGATCCAAAAGCAGTTTTCGCCACTCTATGCCAAACGTATCCCACCGGATTGGCAGGAGAAAACTGCGCGCCAGCTTCCACGTTATGTCCGGCGGGCTCTGGTTGCGCATTTCAAAGATATCAAAGCTTCAAATGTCGCCGATTTTTGTCTCGAGATGTACAGGCGCATGGGATTGCTGCAAGGTGTGCGGGTGGAACGATCAAGCGTACCCGAGTTTAGAGCGCGTGCTGTAACAGTTTCAGATTATTTTGTCGATCAGCGCCATGAAGGAGAGATCGTGCGCGCGCGTTATCGCGATGGAAAATTCCTGCTCCACAAAGGAGGCGACCGGTTTTTGGAAATTGCGGGAGGCGAATTTGGTCCGGAGCAAATCAGTCCGACCCGCGACACGCGTTTCTCCTGGATGCAATCAGTGATTCGATGCACCCACTACATCGCCGGCGCGAGTGAGCAGCATTACATCAACACGGCGGATGCTCCCGGGGTGAAGTTCGTGAATCGCGACGAAATCTCCGACTCGGACAAAGCTTACACCGACGCGTGATGAAATCCGGACCGCTCAAGATCGGGATCGCATGTTTTCCGTTGATCGGCGGGAGCGGGATTTTGGCAACGGCACTCGGATCAGAGTTAGCCCGCCGAGGCCATGAAGTCTATTTCTTCAGTTATGCTCAGCCCGTCAGGCTGGACCTGCCGCAGGATAACCTCCACTTCCATCGAGTTGACGTTGCGCACAACCCGTTGTTTCCGTCTCCCGATTACACTCTGCCGCTCGCGGTAAAAATGGCCGAGGTGGCGCGTTCGCAGCAACTCGATCTTTTTCACGCTCATTACGCGGTGCCGCATGCACTCGCGGCATGCCTGGCCTCACAGATGTTAGGCCCGTCAGCTCCGCGCCTCGTCACCACTTTGCATGGAACCGATACGACGTTGTTGGGACAGGATCCTGATTACCGCACCGCGATCGAGCATGCCCTGGTGCATTCCGACGCTGTGACGGCAGTTTCAGAAAGTCTGCGGAATCAAACACAGGAAACTTTCCGCTTGAAACGATCGATCGAAGTGATTCCGAATTTCTTCACACCGAATAACCCGAAGCGAAGCCGCGACGAAGTTCGCCGCGAACTCGGCATCCAGGACGAATTTCTTGTGCTGCACATGTCGAGTTTGCGACCGGTCAAGCGCATCGATCTACTACTGCGCATCATTGCGATGTCTAAGAATCGTGAGCGCATTCGATTGTTTATTTTAGCAGGCGGCTCTTTTGATCCTTACGAGCCATTAATCGATGAATTAGGAATTCGGGATGTTGTCATTGTTCGCCAAAACACAGCTGTGGTAGACGAGTATTTGGAGGCCGCGGACGCAGGACTTTATACATCGGAATATGAAAGCTTCGGCTTGAGCATTCTTGAGACGATGTTCTATGGAAAACCTGTCGTCGCCTTTCGCGCCGGTGGCATTCCGGAAGTCTTAGGGGAGTCTTATCCTCTGACTTCATTCGGTGATGTACCCGCGGCTGCTGCCGCATTAGACGCGCTGGTGGCGTCTCCGACGGCGGCGCGCGAAATGGGCAAACGCAATCGGACGCGCGCACGCGAAAGGTTTTCGGCAGATCACATCGTGCCGCGCTACGAGACGCTATACTGCCGTGTAATTGCCGGTAGGGTATGACTTGAGCTGGCGAGGGCGGCAGTGTTTGTTCGTTGCACTGAGCCTTGCACGAGCGAAGCGGAACTAGCTGAGACCGTCAGAAAGCGCCAATTGCGGCCTAAAACGGAGATTTATCTGGAAATAAGTGGCGATGAAAAGCCAGCAGAATAGGTGAAGTTGCCTAACAAATGACTCTAACCAAGGTTCGTGCGAGGGATCTGATGACGGTTATGAATAGGCTGCCAATCCGATTGGGACATGAGGGAGCAGTAGCCACGGACAGCGATCTGCAGGCTTGATTTCGGCACGACTTTTTTGCTTCATCGTAGCGTGCTTGCCAAGGATAACGGGGCTTCACTGAGCACGGTTGGTCTGTCTACTGCCGAGCAAAACGGCGCTGTCACGTTTGCCACCACGCACTGGAGCGTCGTGCTGGAGGCGCAAGGCGAATCGCCAGCGGCGGAAAAGGCGCTGGAGAGGCTTTGTCGGATGTATTGGTGGCCACTCTTCAGTTTTGTGAGACGCCAAGGATACGGCCCGACAGAAGCGCAGGACCTTACTCAAAGTTTTTTTGCATTGGTGCTCGAGAGAAAAGTCCTGGATGCAGTCCGCCGGGAAAAGGGACGTTTGCGATCCTATCTTCTCACATCACTAAAGAACTTCCTCGGAAAGGCGCATCGTCGCGCCATGGCTATTAAGCGTGGCGAAGGGCGACCACTCGTACCATTGGAAGAACTGCTTGCCCGAGAGAGCGCAGATCTCGGGCCATTGGATACTTTGAGTCCCGATCGGATTTACGAGCGCTGTTGGGCTTCGGCACTGCTGGAACAAGTCCTCGCTCAGCTCGAGCAAGAATATCGGATTGCGGGCAAGGCGGCGTTGTTCCTGCGGCTGCAGCAGACACTCGGTGACGAGCCGGACCGGCACTCGCAAGCAGAGATTGCGCAGGAATTTGGAATGACTGAAAGCGCCGTAACGCAGGCATTTTATCGCCTGCGTCAGCGATATGGTCTGCTGGTGCGCCAGGAGATCGCCAACACCGTCGCGGCGCCTGACGATGTCGAGGACGAACTGCGGCATTTCATTGCGGTATTGCGAGGGTAACGATCGAGAACAATGGACCGACTATGTCGTAGATGCGGTGGCAAGCTCTTCGCGCCCGCTTCACAAGGTGTGTGCAGTGCTTGTCTGTTTGAGACTGCTCTCAGTGTTCTGACGGAGTCAGTAGCTACCGGCGACTTGCCCACCGCAGCCGCGGCGAAAGCAGATGACGGCAACGCTGTTAACTCCACGCAAGTCCTGCGCGAATTCGACGACTACGAATTGCTTGAGGAAATCGGCCGCGGCGGACAGGGCATCGTTTATCGCGCACGACAAAAAAGTCTCGACCGCATTGTTGCATTAAAAGTGTTGGGTGCCGGACATTGGGCCACGAAAGCGAGACTCAAGCGCTTTCAGCTGGAGGCAAGAGCTGCCGCCAGCCTGAATCATCCATTCATCGTTCCGGTTCATGAGATTGGTGAGCGAAATGGTTGCTGCTACTTCAGCATGGGCTTGGTGGAGGGGGGGAAACTGGACGAAGTTATCAAGCGTGAACCGATACTGATTCGGCGTGCAGCGGAGCTCATCGCGAAGTTGGCACGCACTGTTCATCACGCCCACGAGCACGGCATTCTGCATCGAGACATCAAGCCCGGGAACATTTTGCTGGACGACAAAGGAGAGCCGCATCTTACCGATTTTGGTCTGGCGAGGCTCACCGAGATGGAAAGCGATGTTACGCGAACGGCCGAAGTCTTGGGCACGCCCAGTTACATGGCCCCGGAGCAAGCCAGAGGGAATCTCGCCGTTGTCGGCCTCACTAACTCAACCGATGTGTACGGTCTTGGAGCTGTTCTTTATCATTTACTCACGGGTCATCCGCCGTTCGCCGGAGGGACGACGTACGAAATCACCCGGTTATTGCTAGAGACCGACCCACAAGAACCGCGCCTCCGGAATCCCAAAGTGGATCGCGATCTTTCCACGATTTGCCTGAAGTGCCTCGAGAAGGATCCCCAACGACGTTACTCTTCCGCGGTCGCTCTTGCGGAAGACCTCGAACATTGGCTCAAACATGAACCGATTCACGCACGACGCTCTGGCGTGTTGAGCCGCGGACAAAAATGGGTGCAACGAAAACCAGCAATTGCAGCCGTGATTTTATTGTCTGTCGCTTTGGGAGCGGCTGTTGGCTGGAATGTTTGGAAAAGCGAGTTTGCCAACCCTCCAAACACCACTGGAATCGCGGTCTTACCATTTGAAAACCTGAGCAACGGCAGAGATGACGCGTCATTCGCCGATGGCGTCCAGGACGACCTTTTAACGAAGCTGGCGAACATTGCTGATCTCAAGGTCATCAGCCGCACGAGCGTGATGCAATATCGCGGCAGGCAGAACATGCGCCAGATCGGCGAAGCGCTTGGCGTATCTCACGTGTTAGAAGGCAGCGTACGCAAGACCGGAACTCAGTTTCATATTAATGCCCAGTTGATTGACACCCGCACCGACACTCACGTTTGGGCGGCGCAATATCAGCGTGATTCGAACGACGTCATCGCGGTCCTCGGCGAAATCGTGCAAAAAGTCGCTGAGCGCCTCCACGCTAAAATGTCAGCCGCCGAGAAAGCTGCCATTACTCAACCTCCAACCTCTGATCTTACCGCTTTCGATCTCTACGCTCGCGCCAAAACTCTTCTATTGGCGCCGGCGTTCAGCGGCACGATGAGATCGAATTTGTTGCAGGCAACTGACCTGCTCGATCGGGCGGTTGCGCGCGACCCTTCGTTTTTACAGGCATATTGCCAACACGCCTGGGTTCATGACCAACTTTATTGGTTTGGCTTCGATCATACTGCAGCGCGACTGGCATCAGCGGAAGCGGCGATCCAAGCCGCATCTCGCATTAACCAACATGCGGGCGAAACCCACCTTGCGCGCGCGCAGAATCTTTATCGGGGATATCTCGATTATGAGGGCGCTCTGGCCGAATTGGAATTCGCTCGGCAGACTCTGCCAAATGACCCTCGGATATTCCAGCTGATGGCTTATATCCAACGGCGTCAGGGACGCTGGGAGCAGTCAACGAAAAACCTCGAGCGCGCGGCTGACCTCGACCCACGCAACCTTTACACGCTGCAGCAGATTGCGATCAACTACGGAGTTTTGCGGCGCTATTCCGAGGAAAAATCCGCTTACGATCGTGCCTTAGTCATTGATTCCAAGGATGCCCAGACGAGGGTTCTCCGCGCGTTCGCGGAACTGGATTCAAAAGCCGAAACCCGTCCCTTGCGCGGTGTGATTAATTCAATTCTGGAGATAAATCGCGGTGCGATACCAAGCATCGTTGATAACTGGCTTGTTTGCGCACTGGCCGAACGCGACGATGCCGGTGCAGAAGACGCATTGCTGGCACGCGGTGAAGGCCCGGTCGCCTTGTCGGACGATAATGTTCCTTTCAATCATCCATTCATCGAAGGGGTTATTGCACGCATGACGAAGAATGATGACAAAGCGCGGTCAGCTTTTGCCACTGCCCGTCGCGAGCAGGAAAAAGCGGTTCTGACTCAACCAAATTACGGCCCGGCAGTGTGCGTGCTTGGGTTGATTGATGCGAGTCTTGGACGCCGAGAAGAGGCGCTGCGTGAAGGCCGGCGCGCGGTGGAGCTCGTTTCTGCGGAAAAAGATGCAATCAATGCCGCCATCATGATCAAGTATTTGGCCATGATCGCGGCCTGGACTGGCGACAAAGACCTCGCTTGCGAGCAGCTTGCCATTGCCATTCGCAGCCCAGGTTCCCTTAGCTATGGCCAACTGAAACTAATGCCGTTTTGGGACCCCCTGCGCGGCGATCCGCGTTTCGAAAAAATCGTCGCCTCCCTGGCACCAAGAGAAATGACGACACATTAGGCTCTGCACGGTTTGTCGCTGCGTGCGAATCATACGAAACGACGCGAATACCCAAACTGCCCAACCGGGTCCGCCTCCGATGAGCAGCGAGCTGCACTCTCGACCGAATTTCTTGCCAAACCTCAAATTGGCGTCTCTCCTCCTGTTTCGCGCGTTTCAACTATCTTTCTATCCGCGCGGTCCGCGGTTCAAATAGGAAAATTTCTGAACTTTCCGTGTTAGGTCCCGCCGGATTTGGGACAGTACACTAATGAGGGGTCGCATGTCTCACGCCTGGGGACTGCGCGCCGACTCGATGTATGAAAAAGAAATCCAAATCTCGATCTGCAGTTTTTAGTTTCCGCGTCTTAATTTCTTTTGTTCTTTTGACAGCCGGCGCCCTTGTGGCGCTGTTCATTGGGTCTGCCGCTGGACGGACTCGACAGAGCGAAGTCAATCCGTTTAGGGTTGGCTTGGTTCCCAGCCACATGGCTGTTCCCTCCAGTGGAAGCTGGACTTTCACCGGCAGTCTCAACATGGCACGCGAGCAGCACACCGCGACGTTGCTGGCCAACGGGATGGTGCTTGTCGCAGGGGGAGAGGATGGCGCCTCGTCGCAGAGCGCGGAACTATATGATCCGGCTACGGGGAATTGGACTTCGACCGGCAGTCTCAACACTGAGCATTTGCTGCACACGGCGACGTTGCTCCAAAATGGCACGGTGCTTGTTGCAGGGGGCCTCGGTTCCCAGAGCGCGGAACTATATGACCCGGCGAACGGAACTTGGACTGCCACTGGTAGTCTCAACACGGTGCGCGGACAGCATACTGCGACGTTGCTGCCCAATGGAATGGTGCTTGTCGCAGGGGGACTGGATAGCAATCTTAACGCTTTGACAAGCACGGAGCTGTACGATCCGGCGAGCGGAACCTGGACCGTCACCGGCAGTCTCAGCACCGGACGCTCGCTGCACACAGCGACATTGTTGCCAAACGGGATGGTGCTTGTGGCGGGCGGACTTGACAGCACTCCCAGCTTTACGCAAAGCGCGGAGCTGTATGATCCGGCAACGGGGAATTGGACTTCCACCGGCAGTCTCAACACCGGACGCGCGCGGCATACGTCGACATTACTGCCCAACGGCATGGTGCTTGTGGCTGGAGGTAGCGCAGCATCACAGAGCGCGGAGCTGTATGATCCCAAGGGCGGAACTTGGACCCCTACCGGCAATCTCAATGCCGCACACATGGTGCATTCGTCGACGTTACTGCCCAACGGCATGGTGCTTGTGGCTGGGGGCAGCTCTGGTTCACAAAGTGCGGAGCTGTATGATCTGGCGACGGGGACTTGGACCCCAACCGGTAATCTTAATACTGGGCGCAGTTCCCACACAGCGACGTTGCTGCCCAATGGCATGATGGTTGTCGCAGGAGGCCTGGACGGTAGTTTTACTCCTCTGGCGAGTGCCGAGCTGTATGATCCAACGAGTGGGAATTGGACTGCTACGGCGGATCTTAACACTGCGCGCTGGGCACACACGATGACGTTGCTGCCCAATAACATGGTGCTTGCTGCCGGAGGAATTGATAACAATTTTAACTTTTCGCAGAGCGCGGAGCTGTATGATTCGGCGAGTGGGAATTGGACGGCTACCGGCAATCTTAACGCCGCTCGCGGATTGTACACGGCGACACTGCTGCCCAACGGCAAGGTACTTGCCGCAGGAGGATTTAATAGTACTTCCACAGTAACACAGAGCGCGGAATTATATGATCCGACGGCCGGGACTTGGACTGCCACCGGTGATCTCAATACCGCACGCGGCGTGCACACGGCGACGTTGCTGTCCACCGGTAAGGTGCTTGCAGCTGGCGGACTTGATAGCAATGACAGCGCTTCGGCGAGCGTCGAATTATACGATCCGGTGAGCGGCACCTGGACTGCCAGCGGCAGTCTCAACACCGCACGCTATCGTCACACCGCAACGCTATTGCCCGATGGCGAGGTGCTTGTCGCAGGAGGACGGGACAGCAGTTCTAATCCTACCGGGAGCTCGGAGCTGTACGATCCCGTTAGCGGGAGCTGGACTTCCACCGGCAGTCTCATCACGGCACGTACGGATCACACTGCGACGTTGTTGCCTAACGGTAGGGTGCTCGTTGCCGGGGGAAGTGATGCCACAGGTAACTCTATCGCGAGCGCTGAATGGTACGATCCGATGAGCGGCAATTGGACTGCCACAAGCAGTCTCAACACAGCACGCGACTTTCACACGGCGACGTTGCTGCCGACTGGTAAGGTGGTTGTTGCCGGCGGAATTGATAGCAATGTCATTGTATCCAGTAGCGCAGAATTGTACGATCCGGCGATTGAGACCTGGACATCGACCGGAAATCTCATCACGGCGCGTTATCATCACGCGGCGACGTTGCTGCCCACTGGTAAAGTGCTTGTTGCCGGCGGAATTGATGGCAGTCTAAACGTTTTGGCGAGCTCGGAGCTGTACGATATCGGGCTGGAATTTGTCAGACCAGACTGGCAACCGCAAATCAAGACGGTGAGTTCACCTCTGATCTTTGGCAGCAAACTCACTCTTACAGGCTCGCGTTTTAAGGGTATCTCGCAGGCTTCCGGCGGTTCGGTCCAGGATTCGTCCACTAATTACCCGGTTGTTCAGTTGCGCAACCTCGACAACAACCAAGTTGCGTTTCTTGCCGTAGACCAAATGCTCGGCTGGTCTGATATCTCATTTACCTCCGCGCCCGTGGAGGATTTCCCTCTGGGTCCAGCCTTGGTGACCGTTTTTACCAACGGTATTCCCAGCGATTCCAAATTTCTGCTCCTAACTAGTCCACCTTCACCTACACCAACCCCTACCGCTACATCTACACCAACAGCGACCGCCACGGAAACGCCAACACCCACGTCAACGGCGACAGCAACTGCAACTCTCACGCCAACACCTACGCCGACTCCGACCGCAACATCCACGGTTACACCAACAGCAAGTCCTACACCTACCCCAACAATCACACCTACGCCGACAGCGACCGCCACAGCAACTGTAACACCAACAGTGACCCCTACTGCGACGGTTACACCAAGAGCTACACCAACACCCAGGGCTAGACCGACGCCAGCACCACGTCCGACTCCATCGCCCTAGGAGGCATCATGTTGTCTTGAGCGTCCTTTCGGAACCGCCTAAACCTGGACTACTTTAAACTCTAATGAAGAAGAAATCGAAACCTCAATCCGCTGTTTTTAATCCCCGCGTCCTAATTCTCGTGTTTTTGACAACAGGGGTTCTTGTTGCGTTGCTCACCGCATCGGCTGCTGAACGAATTCGCCGTGGTGAGGCAAATGCGCCCAAGTTCGGTTTAGGTCCCGGCGATGGCGTCATACCGTCAGGTGGAAATTGGCTTACTACCGGCAGTCTTAACATCGCACGCGGAGAACACACGGCCGCATTGCTGGCTAGCGGTAAGGTGATTGTTGCAGGAGGGGTTGGAGACAATGCTTCCCAGAGCGCGGAACTTTATGATCCGGTGGGCGGGAACTGGTCTGCTACCGGCAGTCTCAACATCGCACGCGCACTGCACACGGCGACGGTGCTGCCCAACGGAATGGTGCTTGTTACGGGGGGACTTGATATCAACTTTAATGTTACGCCAAGCGCGGAACTGTACGACCCGGTAAGCGGGAATTGGACGGCCACCGGCAGTCTCAACACCGCGCGCTTTGCGCACACGGCGACATTGCTACCCAACGGCATGGTGCTTGTTGCAGGTGGGGACGGTAGCAACGGTAACTTTTTGGCAAGTGCGGAGCTGTATGATCCGGTGAATGGAAGTTGGACGCCGACCGGCAGTCTCAACACCACACGCGCGGCACATACGGCGACATTGCTGCCCAACGCCATGGTGCTTGTTGCAGCGGGAGCTGATACCTTTTCTACCGTTACGCCAAGCGCGGAACTGTATGATCCAGCGAGTGGGAGTTGGACTCCCACGGGCGATCTTAACACCCCACGGGCGGAGCACACGGCTACATTGCTGCCAAATGGTATGGTGCTCGTTGCAGGCGGGGTTGATAACAATAGTGATCCTTTGGCGAGCGCGGAGCTGTATGATCCGGCCAGCGCAAGTTGGACTGTCACGGATAGTCTCGACACCGCACGCGCCGTGCACTCGGCGACATTGCTGCCCAATGGAATGGTTCTTGTGGCGGGGGGCTATGATAGCATTTCTACTGCTACGGCAAGCGCGGAACTGTATGACCTGACAACCGGAACCTGGACGGCCACGGGCAGTCTTAACGCTTCCCGGGCGCTGCACACGGCGACGTTGCTACCGAACGGCATGGTGCTTGTTGCAGGGGGATTTGATACCAGCGGTGACTATTTGGCCAGCGCTGAGTTATATGAGCTACTGATCACCCCGACGCCCACCCCAACAGCGACCTCGACGCCAACGGCGACCTCAACACCCACACCAACTTCAACGCCAACATCTACACCAACATCTACACCAACGGTTACACCTACTGCTACACCGACCGTTACACCCACAGCAACGGCATCACCGAGTGCTCGACCCAGGCCAACTCCGACACCGAGGGATCGCCCAATTCCGGACCCGCGCCCGACTCCGAGGGCGGGACGCTGAAGCAGATTTATTAAATCTAATGCTGATAGATCTTGTATCAGCTGAAGGACATGTTGATCGTTACAACCTATCTCAAGATGTGTTCGCTAGAGCAGCTTCCAAATGTTGATGACATATGGGCGGTCCGGAAGGCAGCCATTTGCAGGCGGCTTCAGCCGTCGTTTCGAACGATGTGTGGGCCACCGGTTACTCGGAGGCGGGAACGCTGGCCGAACATTGGGATGGCTCCAGTTGGTCTGTAGTGCAGACAGCGAACGGAGGAAGCCTCGACCAAGTGTTCTTGCCTGGGGTCGCGGCTCTTTCTAGCAACAACGTTTGGAGTGTCGGCGAGGCATTGCAGTCGGGCCACCTGTCACGCACTCTCACTGAGCAATGGAATGGCGCGAGTTGGGTGATGGTGCAGAGTCAAAACTTGGGCGCAGATCATAACGAATTGTTTGGGGTGAATGTGACACCGGGCGGAATTCTTTGGGCTGTTGGAACAGTCTATCCCTACCCGCAGCAGCGAACGCTGATCGAGCGAAAACTGCCGTAAGCAGACCGCCTACGCCTGACACGCAGACGAACTCACGGACTCCTTGGTGTTTCGCTACGGCCGCCGTGTGTGACATCGCAACAGTAGCTGCTGGTCAGACCTGGCCCTGTTCGTTGTTTGCAATCGGCACTCGAAAATCTACAATCCCAAATGTCATTGTTCCCGTAGTTCAACGGATAGAACAAGGGTTTCCTAAACCTTAAATGTGGGTTCGATTCCCGCCGGGAACGGTTCTGTGATCCTTTGAGTCTTTGACACTCGGGTACACGCTTTAGTTTAGGCTTCGATTGATTCGCTCGCCCCCCGCTCGCTCATGCTTGCCGCTTCGTCAATGTCGCTCGATTCCCGTCGGCTCCATTCCCGCCGGGAACGTTCTAGATTAGTCTTCCGGTTTTGCGCTGAGATCATTATTTCTAGCGAATGGCAGAAAGCCACGTTGAGGCAACTGAAGGAAGTCGCGGACCTCAGCGGTGGCGTTATCTGGTCGACATCATCGTCCTTGTGGCGGTGACGTTTCTTCTCGACGCTGTTCTCGGTGCCTTTGTTTCGGTGCCGATGAATTTGGAGAAGGGATTTGTCTTAGACGCCATTGGGAAAATGCTATTGGTCGCAGTTGGTTGCGGACTGGTTTTGTTGCGGGGCGAGAGATTGGCCGACATCGGGTTAAAGCGGCCGGAGAGTTGGCCGCGAACTTTCATGATCGGAATCGCGCTCGCCGCGATTGTTTTCATCGCGATGTACGTTTCGGAAAAGGCCGGGTTTCGCCGGGATCTCAGCAAGTTCAAACCTGTGCAGGGAAATCCGGACCTCGCAGTTCTTGGCGTTTTCTATGCATTGATTGGAGCGGGCTTTTACGAGGAGTTCACGTTTCGCGGATTTCTCATGCAAGGCCTGGCCATGATGTTTGGCGGCAGCCGCGGCGCGTGGATTGTCGCTTGCATTGCGCAAGGCGCACTCTTTGGGTTAGCGCACGCTTATCAGAATCCACTCGGAATCGCGATCACTGGGACACTGGGCGTTTTGATGGGCCTGCTGGTTCTCGCGTCGGGCCGCAATCTTTGGCCGGTAATCATCGGACACGGACTCTTCGACGCGAGTCGCTTCGTCTTGTTCTATTTCCAAGGGCCGCCAACTGGCTGATTTATTCGATCGAGACCTGCTTCTTCCCGAGTCGTCAGCGATTCAGCAGACGCGAGTCGAACCGATACTCGATCGGCTGGCTAATTTTGATCCTTTTGAAATCGGGATGCTTCGGATTTAACAAAAAGTTCATCTCGCTCATGCTTAACACGCTGGGTACTGCCAGGGCGACGGACTTTCCGCGCCGCACCCACTCGTCGCCGATTTGCATGGTTTGGAACGTCGGCGGTTCTGCATTCCAATGCGGTGGGAGATTTTTGACTGGAAAATGCTCGGTCAGTTTGTCGTCCCAGTGGAGTCGAAACGAGAGATATCGATCGTTCGGAGACAGCGGCGTAAGATGGACGAGCAATTCCAGCGCCGCCAGCGATTCGTGTTCGCTTACATAAACCACTGCGGTCGCCGCGCGAGTTCCACCGGCCTCCGTAGACGCGAGCGCCTTCGCCGGTAAATGCGCTCTTAACGCGTGCCGCGCGAACGATTCGCCACGCAGACGGCATCAGGTATAAACGCTGTATTCGATCCGCCCTAACAAGTCCTCGACCTCGCGTGCGCCTGTCTCAGTGCTCGCATAATCGAGCGGGACCGCGCCGCCGAGACCGACCTGCGGGTGTTTCAGCCATGCTCGCGCTCTTTCGACATCGCCGAAAAACTCTCGTCGCGTGTCTGAACAATCGCGAAAAACGAATCACCTTATCGGATTCATCCGGAGACAGTCGCCCCGTCGCTTTGCGCCGCTGCAAAGTGGATCGCGAAATGCAAAGCTTCGCCGCGAGCTTTTCAAATGGCAGGTCGAGAGTGTCTTGCAAAGTCTTCAGCTCAGAAAAGCGCAGGCCCTTCTGAATCCTTTGAATGAGTTCAGTTGGGTGTATCGATTTTCCGCCTGCCGTATTTTTTTCGAGAGTTGCCGTTTTCATAAATAATCTGGCGTGAATCCAATTGACACAATCTAATGTGTCAATTGGACAAAGTCAAGAGCATGGCTGTTCGCCAGGCAGTTGAAACACACGGTTCACACGCAGCGATTTGGCCGAGAACGCTGCGCAGCTCGTGAAAATCCACCGGCTTGGCAAGATAGAAATCGAATCCAGCTTTTCTGCCGCGCTCGATATCGTCACGCCCGGCAAAGCCAGAGAGCGCCACGGCCTTGAGGGGTCGTTTTCGTTTCGCCTCGGCGACAACGTCGTAACCATTGCCATCAGGCAGGGCAATATCACACAGCACCACGTCGAACTCTTTCGAGTTGATCATGTCCAACGCGCTCCGCGCATCTTCGGCAGTGGAAATCTCGTGGCCGAAATGATTCAGAAGGCGAGACAACGCTTCCAGAGTGTCGCTGTGATCTTCTACCACCAGGATACGCAAAGTGTTGCCCGAATTATACGCTGCCCTGGTTCGCTCCTCGCTCATGTGTCCCAATCCCCCCGAAGCCCTATAACCGGATTTGCGCCGCCGTCTAGACCGGATTGTGCGGCGGGGAACGGCACGCACGGAGTGACGCGCCCTACCAAAATCACATCTCACAGTTGGAAAAAGGTCTGTAGCCGCTGCAAAAATGTTGCGGTGTATTGGCGTTCCTTTATTGCGTGTTCGTCGCTATTCCCGGCTTCTTTCAGGAGTCCTTCGGTTTCCATTTTCCGCTGCGCAAGCAATTGACTCAACTGCTCCATGCAGCTTGGGGCATCGCCCAGCACTTCGGCCATCACGGGTTTTCCGATTTCCATCACGTAGCAATCGCCGTCTGCACGCACGGTTGCGCTGCGCGGTTCGCCAGTGAGCAACGACATTTCGCCGAAACAATCGCCGGCGCCCAGTTTTGCCACTTGAATTTTCGATCCGTTTTTCGAAACGAAAACGTTCGCCGCTCCTCGCAGCATCACGAACATCGAATCGCCCGCGGCGCCCTCCTCGATCACCGGTTCGCCACGACCGAAAAGTTTGAGGCACGCCTGGTTGACCATCTGATTGAGTTGATCTTCGGAAAGACAGTCAAAGAGTCGTTCCCCGCGCAGAATAGAAAACGCCTCAGCCTGGTCTTCCTGGAGCGAGGGCGCTGGTTTACGTTGCACGTGCAATGTGCGAATCGGGAAGGGAATGGTAATGCCCTGGCGCTTCAACTCGTACCACACATTGGTGCGCACGGAGTCGTTGGTCTCATTGATCCGCATGTGATTACCCATGTAGTATTTGATCTCGTAGATCATGGAGTAATCGGAGAAGTCGACCAGGAACACTTTCACGGGAGGATTGGGAAGAACGTTTTTGGCGCCTTGCGCGGCCCGCCCGAGCGTATCTTTCACCCGATTTGGTGGCACATTGTAATCAATGCCCACGCGGATCCGCATGGCATGGACCTCTGTCGGATAATGCAGGTTCACGATCTGGTGGCTCACCATCTCGTTGTTGGGAATGTCGAGATAAATGTCGTCGTTCGTGCAGAGCCGCGTGGAACGCCAGTTGATCTCACGCACCTCGCCGTAAGTGTCGCCCACCTTTAACCAATCACCGAGCTTGTAGGGCCGATTGAGTTGGATCGATATGCCACCAATGATCCCGGCGAACAGATTCTGTCCAGCGAAGCCAATGATAATTGCGACCACGCCCGATCCCGCAAGCAGTCCCTTCAACTGGGCTTCAGCATGGTAGCCGTAGCTCAGGACCAGGAGCAGGACGATCAGGAAAATGATACCGCCGACGACTTCACGAAGGAAATGTGGAATCGTTGTATGGCGTTTCTTTTCGAAGTATAGGTCCCAGACGTAGCGGTTAACCAGAGCGACGATCAGCGCCGTGCCTAACAAAATCACCGCAGCGCCGACATTATAGCGCCATGATGCATGCACTCCATACACCGCGATCGCGGCATAAAACGCGAGCGTTAAACAGAAGAGCCGAAAGAACAGGCCGAGCTGGACCCCGGCGCGACGTTTTAAGAACCGGCCAATCCCCAGTGCGACAAAAAACGTCGCGATGAAAACGATTGCTGTGATCGTGTCTCGCTCTGCTTCGGAAACCGCGTTGAACATGGAGGCAATAGTATACCAGAACCAGACCGCCGGAATAGTTTTTCTGCGTCACCCTTAAGAGGCGAACAACCTTCCGCCGAACTGCCGTGGGATTCGGCAAACGCCTGCTGCCTAAGTGTGTCTATTTTGGCGGTGCAAAGAACAACCATGCCCACCCGGCAAGGAAACAAAGACCGCCCAGGGGAGTGACAGCGCCCAACCAACGCAGACTTGTTAGGGCGAGCAGATACAGGCTCCCGCTAAACAGCACTATCCCCGCAAACAGCAGCCACCACGCGCCGCGATTGATGCTGCCATACAGGGCCAGCACGAGAAGAGCGATTGCGTGGATGAACTGATAAAATACCGCCTTGTTCCAAACATCGACCATTCCGCGCGATTCGAGAGTCGATCGCAGACCATGCGCGCCAAACGCTCCCAAGGCGACGGCCAGGAAGCAAAGCGCAGCTGCGATTCGAAAAAGTAATACAGACACGTCATTACTATGCATTCCGAGCGAAGTCGGGGAACCTTAAATTTTCTCTGACACGCGAATTCCCTCGCTGCGAGAGTCGCAATCTTTGCGGGAATAAGCGCTATTCGAGATTGATCCCAGCCGACAGGTCACCACACGACTTTTAACAGCGCACGAACGATTGTAAATTGAATGCTCGAAATGCGCGTCGCTGCGCCAAATTCGTTGCGGGCCGAGGCTAACAGAATGCAAACTGATGCACGTGCGTGATCGGAACTTCGACAGTGCGGCCACAAAGGTTCCGCAGGTTACACTTGCGTTTTGGATCATTAAGATCCTCGCCACAACGCTCGGCGAAACCGGCGGCGACGCCGTAACCATGTCGTGGCTCGGCGAAACGACCCCCGAGGCGAAGGGCACCGGCTATCTCATCGGCACGGCAATCTTCGGCGTCATTTTTGTCGTCGCGGTCCTAGTCCAGATCAGGGCCAAAAAATTTCACCCGTTCCTTTACTGGCTGACGATTGTCGCGACGACTACGGTCGGCACAACACTGGCCGACTATTGCACAAGATCGCTCGGCATCGGCTACACCGGCGGTTCAACCATCTTGCTCATCTGTGTGATTGCGTCGCTTCTGATCTGGCGCTGGTCGACCGGGAGCATATCGATCGAAACGGTAAGTACGCCGAAGGTCGAAATTTTTTATTGGGTGACAATCATGTTTTCCCAGACCCTGGGGACGGCGCTTGGCGATTGGGTGGCCGACACAAATGAAATGGGCTATCTCGGCGCTGCCGCGGTTTTCGGCGGATTACTTTTGTTGACCGCTCTTCTTTACTACTTCACGAGCTTTTCGCGCGTCATTTTGTTTTGGGCTGCATTCATTTTGACTCGCCCGCTCGGAGCCGTCGTCGGCGATTTTCTCGACAAGCCGATCGCGCAAGGCGGCCTGGCTCTGAGCCGTTACACCGCATCGCTCGCGCTCCTGGTGGTGATCGTCGCGTTGATCCTGATCTTCCCGCAGAAGCCCGCTTCAAAAGCGCATTGATCTCATTCAGTAAAGGAATTGCATTCCGAAATAGCCAATCAGCGCTGTTGGCTGATCCGGCGACCGGAGCTCGTGTCCCATCGACACAATCAGTATGTAGTTTTCGGTGAACTCATGCCGCAAACCGAAATTCAACGTGAGCACGTCACGGCTGAAATTCATTCGCGATTCGTCATGCAGCTCTGCCATGAGCATTGTTGGTTTGGTAACCTCAAATCCGCAGACAATTCCATACAACCATTCGCTTCGACCAACAGTGCTTGCTCGCGGACCGAACTCCGCATCGAGGTGCCAGCGACCGAACGTCCTTCGCAATTTCAAATGGAACTTGAAAACGTGTGCCGTCTTCAGCCAGGCCGCGACGGACCGATGATTGCTCAATGTTAAAAATTACGCGCGGAAACATCGACATGATCGAAGCCGCTCGTTGCCTGATCGAGAAAGCGCCATTTCACCGCTGCTTCAGTTCCGCCTATTCCGCCGATTAAACCGTGACCGCTGCGTTTCAAAAGCACCGGCGCAGTTTGCAACGTCAGCTGAATGTGTTCGCCGATTCCATAATTCAGATCGATTGCGGGGACATCGTATCCGGTTTCATCAGGACGATGTTCAAACGTGATCGCGAAATTATTTTCCCATTTGCCATTTCCAGGCGTGCCCGGATCATCCGTGATCATCGGCGGCCCGCCTTGACCAAATGCAACACGCGCCGCGCATGCGAGGCTCAGGGCAATCGCAAGTCGTCGCACCTCTAATCTTTTACTGATCCGCCGGGGCGTAGACGAGCAACTTAAGTGTATTTGGAACGATGCTGGGACGCGCGGGCGATGCTCCCGGTGAAGGCGAAGGCGCCGGGACAAACTGTGCGGTCGGCAAATATATCCGATGCGTTTTCGGATCGAGCGCCATCGTTCGCGCGCCACGTTCGCGTCTGTAAGATTTGCACGACTGTCAGTTTGTCCGGCGCTTCTTCTCTCGCAATCGTGGTTGTTCCATCGCCGCAGGAGGCGAACACGAGCTGCGTTGAATCATCGAAGGCGCAGCCATCGACCCCGGCGCCGATCGGAACAGTGCCAATAACTTTTCCGCTTTCCGTATCGAGCATCGTCATCATTTTGTTGTGACATCCCGAGAACAGACGATGATGCCGCGCGTCCAAGGCGATGCCGCTCGGATTTTCTCCGGGTGCAAGCGACCAGTGCGCAACAACTTCGTGTTTGTTTGTATCAATGACCGCGACCTCGCTTTTATCTTCGATGTTGCAGTAAACGCGCCCTGCTTTCTCATCTACCGCCGCGAATTCAGGGGTTCCCTCAAGCTGAATCGTCGCTGAAACGCTAGCGGCTTTCGCGTTGATGACCGTGACCGAATTGCCGGTGTGATTGAAAACGTAGACCTCACCATGGCGCGGTTCGTAAACAACAGCGTCGGGATTTGATCCCGTATCGATTTTCGAAGTCGTTTTCAAGGTTGTCAGATCGACGACGCTCGATTTCGATTCTTTGCCGTTTGATGAAAACCCGCGTTGCACTTCGGGTACTGCCACGAATGCATGGACGCCAGGTGTGTCGGCAATCTCGCCGGCGACCTGTATTTGTAGTTAGATCGACAACAACAACCTTCGTCGCGTGCGAGAGATAAAGACGATTCGCGGTTGTATCGATGGTCAGAATATCCCAGCCGCCTTCACCGCCAATCGGGATTTGCGTCAGAAATTGATACTGGTCGCTACCGAATGCAGTAGCGCAAAAGCACGTTAAGGCACACGCCAGCGCTGTTCTTTGAATTCTCCGCATCGGACTATTCGGATAATACACGACCGGCTCTGGAGCAGAAACCGCTTCAGAGCCGTTACTGACGTCAGTGCGATTTTAATCTCTCTCTTCCTTTTCGCCTTTTCCTTCGTGCTCGCGTGTCTCGTTATGTTTGCTTAGCACTTTGCCGGTCGCATCCATTTCAACGCCAATCTCTTTACCGTTCTTTTTGATACCGGCTTCATAGTTGGCGCCTTCTTTTTCCCAGCGGACGATTGCTGCTTTCCAGTAATGTTCGAAACTCAATGCTCGCTGGGCTGCCAAAAGGTGGGCAAAGTCAATTCTCACGGATCACCGTATGTCAGTCAGCGCACCAGAATATGCACGTGCAACGCCCTCATTTGCGGAAGCATTTCGGTTTTGGCTGAAGCTCGGCTTCATCTCTTTTGGCGGACCGAGTGGCCAGATTGCGATGATGCATAGCGAGTTGGTCGAGAGAAGACGCTGGATCGATGAAGCACGATTTCTTCACGCGCTGAATTTTTGCATGCTGTTGCCCGGCCCTGAGGCACAACAACTCGCCGTTTACATCGGCTGGCTGCTTCACAAAATCCGCGGCGGTGTTGTCGCCGGCGCGCTGTTCGTGCTTCCGTCGGTGTTCATCCTGTGGACGCTTAGCTATATCTATGTCGCCTATGGCAACCTTCCGTGGGTCGCCGCGATGTTTTATGGTCTCAAGCCAGCCGTGCTTGCGATCGTAGCCGCGGCTGTTATCCGAATTGGCAGGCGAGCTCTGCGCAACTCCGTCATGTGGCTGATTGCTGCGGTCGCGTTCGTAGCAATCTATTTTTTTCACGTTCCGTTTCCCGCAATCGTCATCAGCGCAGGTGTGTTCGGATTCCTGGCAGGCAGATTTTCGCCTCAGCTGATTCCCGCAATCGTGGCGGACGATGCAACTTCGACGATCGCCTTACAAAACGAACGACCAACAATCGCACGCGCCGTGCGTATTTCCGTGGTATGGATCTCACTCTGGTGGGCACCGGTCGTGCTCGCGGCGGTTTTGTTGGGCACGCAGCATACAATTTTCCGCGAAGGCATTTTCTTTAGCAAAGCTGCGCTGGTGACTTTCGGCGGCGCGTACGCGGTGCTGCCGTATGTGTCTCAGCAGGCAGTCGGAAATTACCATTGGCTTGCTCCCGGGCAGATGCTCGATGGGCTCGGTCTTGCCGAGACAACACCTGGCCCGCTTATCATGGTTTTGCAGTTTGTCGGATTTCTCGGTGCGTGGAATCAACCCGGTAATCTGCCGCCGTTGGTTGCCGCTACACTCGGTGCGCTCATCACCACATGGGTTACATTTGTGCCTTGTTTCCTATGGATATTTCTTGGAGCGCCTTACATCGAGAAACTGCGAGGACACGAGTCGCTCACTGCCGCGCTCTCCGCTGTTACGGCGGCAGTGGTTGGCGTGATTTTGAACCTCGCGATCTGGTTTGGATTACATGTAATTTTTCCACCAGGCAGGCACGCCGATTGGTTTGCTGTTCTCGTTTGCGCGACGGCATTCGTCGGAATGCTTCGATGGAGATGGAATATTGTTCCAGTGGTGGTGGGCAGCGGATTAGCTGGGCTGCTCTACACGATCGTCGGTTTCCGTTAACCGCCGGCGAGCAGGTTCCTGGGACTCTGCTCGTGGTCCGCGAAAATTTCCCGTAAAGCCAATCGAGCGGCGTGATAACCGCACATGCCATGGACGCCGCCGCCAGGAGGAGTGGACGCGGAACACAGGTAAACGCCGGGCAACGGCGTGCGGTAAGGCTTTGAACTTAAAATCGGCCGTGCAATTAACTGCATCAGGTTCGCTGCGCCGCCGCTGATATCGCCACCGATCAAATTCGGATTCGATCTCGCAAGATCCGTCGCCGTCATTGTGTGGCGGGCGAGGACGCAATCGCGAAAACCGGGCGCGAATCGCTCGATTTGTGATTCGATGCGGTCCGACATGTCGACGTTACAATCCAATGGAACGTGGCAATAGGCCCAGAGCGTGTGCTGACCACCCGGCGCGCGCGTTTCATCGAACAGACTTTGTTGCGCGACCAGCGCGAACGGGCGTTCGGGAATTTTTCCGCGCGAAATATCGCGTTCTGCCGCTGCAATCTCGTCAATGTCTCCACCAAGATGAATTGTGCCTGCGCGACGGCAGGCTTCGGCTTTCCATGGAATCGGTTCGCTCAGCGCGTAATCAATTTTGAAAACCCCGGGCCCGTGTTGAAAACGTTGCAGTCGCTGGCGATATCCCGACGGCAATTGTTCGCCGGCGATTTGCAAAAATTCCCACACGGAAACATCAAGAAGAACGGCGCGTGATTTCGGCAGTTGATTCAAATTCTCAATTCGACAGTTGGTCTCAATCCTGCCACCGAGTTCACCCAGATATCCGGCGAGCGCATTTGCAATTCGTTGCGAGCCGCCGCGCGGAATTGGCCAGCCCACGGCATGTCCCGCGATTCCCAGCACCAGTGCAAAGGCAGAGGAGACCGGAGCATCCAGAGGGAGAAACGAATGCGCGGCGATTCCTCCGAAAAGGGCGCGGGCAGGTTCGCCTTTGAACAAAAATTTCGCGACGAAAGCCGCCGGGCAGATCGCGGGTATGCCGAAGCGCGCAAAGGCCAGCGGATGCCGGGGCACATGCAGCATTGGTTGAAGAAACTCGTTAGCCAGCTTTTTCCAGTTCCGCAGCAACGGCTTCATGAGGCGTCGATAGGCGCTGGAATCGCTGCCGAGTTCTTTGGCGGTAAGAGCAAGGTCCCGATACAGGCACGCTGCGGAACTATCATTGAGCGGATGTGCCAGTGGAATTTCAGGCTGGATCCATTCAAGACCGAAGCGCTCCAACGGCAGTGTTTTGAGAAAAGGTGAGCCCGCTGCCAGTGGATGAACTGCCGAACAGACGTCGTGCACAAAGCCCTGTAACGTTAGTTCTGCTGAACGTGCGCCACCCCCAATCGTTGCGTTTGCTTCGCACACAAGGACCGAACATCCCGCTTGCGCCAGCGTGATCGCAGCCGCGAGACCATTCGGTCCCGAGCCCACGATGATCGCGTCATAAGGCTCTGACATGACTTTCCAGTAGCAACGATTCCGGAGAGTATGCGAGCAAGTTTTTGCGTGAACAGAAGTATCGCTGCACGCCTTAGAGGTCAGATCGCCTCGCCCGGAGAGCTTTGCGATTCAAAGCGACACAGGCCGTCTTTCACGCGCAGATGCGTAGAGTTCTTCGATTCGACTTGTGTGGAGCGAACGGAATCTCACGAGATTGCAGCCGATTTTTTGAATCGAAGACTACGGAGCGAAGACTGCGGAAAAGGAGTAGTGCGAGGAACCATTGCTCGCCGAGTACGCGACGTTGCTCGGGTTTTATCTCGCGAGCGTGGCCGTACTAACAGGCATTGCCACTGAGCAGATTGGATGACGGGCCAGCCCAGCCTTACACGCTCGGGCGATTATGGCCAGCTTGACCGAAAGGCTGAAGATAGCGCTGTTTCACTCTGAGGACGCCCAGATATCAAAGCTTGTGAAGTCCGCGTTGGACGTCGCGAAGATCACCACTGCGTGGCCCTTGGTATTGACCGACGCAGCGAGGGGGCCCGAGCAGGTTGGTCCGAGGTTTCCGCAGGGCACCGGGCCATTGATCGTTTGCGTCGCTCCCCATTGGGCAGTGGTGCTACGACGCGCGGCGGCGCGCATCGTACCATCGCCGTCGCCCCACTCAACCACCGCGGCGCCATTGACATTGCCGCCGAAGCTGGCCAGGGCCACCACTCCGGAGGGATCACCGCTTGCACTGGACAGTTCTGTCGCCGGATTCCAAGTGTTAGTCGTAACTGTTCCATCGAAAGTAACAACCTTAGTTGCTGTAGCTCCTAGATCGAGCGCCGCGACCGTTATCTGTCCGTTGTTAGTGATGTCTGCTCCCGAGAGCAGCGCCCATGAGCTTGCCGTATAGGCCGTCGCGGTGTGTCCCCAGCGCGCGCCGTACCTCGCCTGGGTCTGGGCAGAAATGGTTGGAGCGAACGGTGGAACATAAATGACGGCAGCACGTCCCCTCGCATCTACAAGGGGAAGGGCGCTGTATCCCGGATTGTTGACCCCTGCGTTCAAGGGTCCGGAATCCTGCCATGTCGTGCCGATGAGTTGCTCACGTGACACGTGTAAGATGAAGTTAACATCTACGCAGAAGCGGCTGCAGCTTCGTTCATGTGTCTGCCAGGCGACCGCAAAGTCGCCCGCCTCACCCATCGCAGCTCCGCTCAGTGTCACATAGGAGCCATCGGGCGCGGTAGTCACGACCTCCTGGGGACCCCAGACTGAAGCGCCCGCGGCGCGTCGATAGGCGACAATCTCACCAGTGGTCCCTAGGGTCCAGAACACGACGCCGGCGTCACCCTTGGAGTTCATCACGAATAGGGGCGCGGGAACCGTGGTCCCCGTCGCCACGAGCACGGGGGCGCCCCACGTCCCGCCATTGGGCAGGTCGGCACTGTAGATACCCGTGGTGTTAGCCACCCACACGGCGGTCGCGTTGCCGGTGGCCGTCATATGCACGGTCTGGGTCGGTGAGCCGGTCCCGCCAAAACTCTGCGCCGCACTCCATTGACCAGTCGCCCCTGGGCGGTAGTTGTACTGCCCGCTCCAGAGCGCGATTGCATCGGAGTTGGTGTCGAGCGCGCTCGAAACCTTGTACCCGCCAAGATTATTTGTCGCGAGCGCGACGGGTAACCCGAAGCGCGTCGCAGGCGCGGCGCCGCGAGCTGTCACGAAGAGGGTGGCTGCCATGAGGCCGGTCAAAAACCCGCCCCACAATTTCGGTGCGGCCGGTTTGTGGCGGTTCGCTTTGGATTCAGGATTTTGCAAATGCATGATAGCCGCACAGTAAACCGAGTTTTATCTCAAACAAATCAGAGTAACTCAGGCGGTTGTCCGAGCCTGACGGGTCTTGCCGCCGAGTTTTTACGACTCAAACAATCCCTCGCGCAAACAAGTCATTTGCAGCTTTGCCGGACATGCTGACCGCGCCCGGACAACCAAAGCGGCCGCTCCCGTTCGGCAATTCTAAGCGTCTCGCGTGCCGCTCGCCGCGAAAACGCGAACATCCGCTTCATCTTTTCTGTGCAGCTCAGCACTTTTTTTGCAATTCCGGGTCCTTTTTTCTTTTGGAAGGAAGTGAAGACAAATCCGTTCAACCCGAACGGAGAACAATTAGCAACAAAAGGAGTCATATCAGCTTAGATATCTTGTCGGACACGGATGAAAACCTTGGCTCTGCGGTGCAATCTGGGTTTAAGCGGATTCGGTCCTGGCGCGTGCCGCCGAATTGGTCCCGCGGCGACTGGTTTAAAGAGTTGACAGCGGTCGGAACCGCTGCGGCATGGCAGGCCGTTTGTGACTTCGATCCCGAGCGAGGCGTCCCGCTAGCGGGTTTTGGTTATTGCCGGATGATGGCCCGTTGCCTTGCCTGTTATCGCAAGGAATGGAGGTATGCACTTCACCTTGTCGCAAGCGATTCTTGCGAAAGAGAAACCACGGCTTTCAAGCATTCCGCTTTGGCCGCCTCATCTGCGGCCAAAACAGACGAGACGAATGGTTCGAATGACGACCTGCGCGGCGCTGTTGGCGCCTTACCCGCTGAGCAGCGGCGGCTAATCGAAGAATTGTTTTGGGAAGAACGCACAGAAACCGAAGTGGCCGATGCGATGGGTATCAACCAATCCACCATCAATCGTCACAAGCAGGCGATTCTGAATGGCCTTCGCATGAAGTTCCGCGACCGGAACGAATTTCGAACATTTTCTGCATAAAGATTCTGTTCCCTGCAATCTAACTAATTGGACCGCTGGATCGCGTGATTTAGCGGTAGGAGACTCGGGACAAACCGAACTTGTAACTTCTATGAAAACAAAATCCACTTCGCGATCTGCCGTGTTCGGTCCACGCGTCTCAATCGATTTTGTTCTCTGCTCAGTTGGTATCCTCCTGGCTTTTGCTGGATTAACTGGATCCGCAACGAATTCGGTGGGAAACCCTCTTCTGTTAAACGCGAAGTCCCCCATCGGGGCCGCGACACAACAACCTGGTAGCAATAACGCGGTTTCTCCGGAAGCAAGCGCCTATGCCAACACCAAACTCACCTACAAAGTCATTGATGCGCCAAAGCACACCTACGGCTATGACGTATTTGCCGATGGCAGGCTGATGATCCACCAAACCAGCGCACCCGCGCTTCCGGGTAATGACGGATTTAAGACAAAAGAGGACGCGACCAAAGTTGCTCTGCTTATGATTGAGAAAGTCAAGAAAGGAGAAATGCCTCCAACCATTTCAATCGATGAAATGAAACAACTCAACGTGATCAAATGATTCCATTCAGTAACTCGTAACTAAACATCATGAAAACAAAGATATGCATTTTCGCAATTCTACTTACAGCCGGTTTAATCAATGGCCATGCGCAAGATACCTGGACTCAGAAAGCCGATTTCGGAGGAACGCCAAGATATGGAGCCGTCGGTTTTTCCATCGGCAGCAAAGGATACATGGGAACGGGCTACGATTTTAACGTTGTCCATTATAAAGATTTCTGGGAATATGACTCCTCCACTAATACCTGGACACAGAAGGCCGACTTGGCGGAATCGAGTGGATGGAGCCGTCAGTTTTACCATCGGAATAAAGGCTATGTAGGAACTGGCTCAGCTCTGCTAAGACGTCTATAAAGATTTCTGGGAGTATGATCCTACGGCAAATACCTGGACCCGAAAAGCTGATTTCGGAGGGACTTCAAGATATGAGGCTGTAGGTTTTTCTATCGGCGCCAAGGGGTATATTGGAACCGGCGTCAATGGTGGATGCTGCCCGTTTAACCTCCTTAAAGACGTTTGGGAATACGATCCCACGACCGATACCTGGACAAGAAAAGCAGACTTCAGTGGTGGTATTCGTGGATACATGCCACCGGATTCAGCATTGGCAGTAAGGGATATATGAACGGGACAGTCGGATTCTAATAGCGGCACTATATCAAAGGATTTTTGGGAATTCGATCCTTTGCCGATAACATGGACGCAGAAGGCTGACTTCGGAGGTAATGAGCGGGTAGTTGCTACCGGCTTTAGCATTGGAAGCAAGGGGTATATTGGCCTTGGGGGGAACCTGAGCGAGCGAAAAGAAGATTTCTGGGAGTATGATCCTGCTACAAATAGCTGGACACGGAAAGCTGACTTCGGGGGTGCTGCTAGATCTTATGCAAGGGGGTTCGGTCTCGGTGGAAAAGGGTGTATTGGAACGGGCCAAAATGGGAACGGAACGATTGGTAAAGATTTCTGGGAATATACTCCCGCAACGGCGCAAACACCTGGGACGTGGACAGCCACCGGCAGCATGAACACAGCCCGCTGGGACTTTACAGCGACGTTGCTAACGAACGGAAAGGTCCTGGTTGCTGGCGGCAGCGATATAACCGGTAGTCAATATCGTCCAGTGCGGAGTTGTACGACCCAGGCACTGGTACCTGGATAGCAACCGGACGATGACCACTTCCCGCACGGAACACACAGCGACTCTCCTGCCCGACGGAAAGGTTCTCGTTGCCGGCGGTACAGTCGGGGCTTGTTTGTCGACGTCCACCGCGGAACTCTACGATCCGGATGCCGGAACATGGAGTGCGACAGGGAACATGCAAAGTTCCCGGGGGGGCCATGTCGCCACGCTCATTCCATCTGGTCCGATGTCGGGCATGGTTCTAGCAGCGGGAGGCTACATAAACCAGAATGACGGTGGCTGTGGCGGCGACGCTCAGCTGGCCAGCGCGGAGCTGTACAGACCCCGCAACCGGCACTTGGTCTGCGACAAGCGATATGACGAAGGAGAGAGATTACCCCGTAGCCGTGGCATTGCCCGACGCATCTGTGCTCGTAGTCGGTAAGCTGAATTGCTGTCCGTATCATCTGTTTAACAGTGCAGAATCCTACGACGCAGCCACCCAACTGTGGACACGCACGAATAGCAGGAGCACTCCGGCTAATGGGGCTGCAGTACTGCTGCCCGATGGCAAAGTACTTCGTGGCGGGCGGAGTCAAAGGTACTCAGCCGACTTACGTCACTGTCGCCAGTGCCGAGCTGTTCGATGCCTCCACGGGAACATGGACCGCTACAGCAAGCATGTCGACTGATCGGGATCTCCAGACACTTACACTACTTGCAAGTGACCAAGTCTTGGTCGCGGGTGGTTACAGTGGGGGCTGGGGTGTCTGCAACGACCTTACCAGCGCCGAACTGTACGATTCGAGCGCAGGCACGTGGTTTCTTACGGGAAACATGACCGTCGCCCGGCATTGGCACGCGGCGACAATTTTGCCGAATGGACAAGTCCTCGTGGCTGGGGGCAGAGACTGCGAGGGGCACGTTCTATCCAGCGCGGAACTCTATACGCCACCATCGGCTACGACCTCCTACCGAGATGTGATCCTCGCGGACAACCCGATCATGTACTGGCGCCTCGGCGAAACCTCCGGGACGATTGCCTACGACGAATCTGCGATCCACCGGGATGCGAGTTATATTAACAACCCCTTGCTCGGGTTTCCTGGAGCAATCGCGAACGATACGAATACCTCTGTCGGCTTCAATGGCTTCAACCAAGGGGTTCGGTGGATTCCCACGTCCAGCTACTTTGGTGCGTTTACAGTGGAGGCGTGGGTGAAGGAAAAGCAGATCCGCCCGGTCGAGACCTTCTTCAACACGCGCACCAAGACGGCGGAGTTCAGCTTTGACTTCAAGCTCGATACCCTCGCAGGGAAAGAGATCCACTTCGACGTGGGAGACGGTACCAAGTGGCTATCGACCAGCAGCGTGCCATTCGACTTCAAGCGGAACGTCTGGTACTACGTCGCGGCCGTGGTCACTAGGAGGGGTGCGACTTACTACGTCGATGGAGCCGCGATCGGCTCGGTAACCTACAGGGGTATTCCGCTCTTGTTCGACGCAACACACAAGGTCGAGATCGGCACCAACACTCGGTACGACAGTGAGTGGTTCGACGGGGCCATCGACGAAGTGGCGGTTTATGATTACACCCTCACCGCAGACCAGATCGCCGCGCACTACGCGACCGGAACCGGAAACTAACAGCAGCATGATCAACTTAGCTACCTTATCGGAGAGGGATGAAACCCTGTGAGACGCTGGTTGGGATGACCTGATAATTCTCGGGCAACACAGCATGACCAATACGGACATTCGTGGCATGAAGTCGACCGACGTTAATCACTACGATTGCGTGAGTGTAAACGGCTTTAGGCGGGTCCGTTCGTAGCGTGAACGCCGAGACATGACCAACATATGAGATCAGCTTTGGTTTCCGAGTAAACCACCGATCGAGATATTTTCCGACTATGAGGAGCCCGATCGCACCCGCAATTTGAAGCAAGCGTTGAGTATCCAACCCTCGATGATTAACGCGAGCCGACTCGGATGGCAATATTTTCAGCCGCTGGAGCCAAGAAATCGCAATCCGAGAGCCTGCCGAGAGGAAGAGCCCGATCTCCACCAGGTCATTCAGCTCTGGCTCGATCTCGCCAATTTTTTCCATTCTGAGTAGCGCCGACGAAATTCGATGGACGCCCAGCGGTCCGTCGTAGCAGAAAACCGCGCTTCACAATCTCGGTTGGTTTCGGCTAGCCTGCGCTTATGCATCGCCCAAGAATTTCTTGCCTCTTTCTTTTGCTCCTGCTCTCGCTCATTCTTCCTTTCGTCGCCGTCGCTGCGACAAAGTCGCCGATTCAGGAACGGGCGGATCGTTTTCTGGCGCTCGCTAACTCGGGGTATCAGGCGCTCTTTCGCGTAAACAGCGAGGCGCAATGGCTCGCGGTTACCGACGTAACGCCGGAACATGACGCCTCAGCCGAGGCGACGGGCAAAGCGTACGCCGCCTTCAATGGGAATCCTGCGATCATCAAGGAAGCGCGCGAACTGCTGACGCACCAGAAGGAACTTAGCGAGATCACTGTGCGCCAGTTGAAGACAGCTGCTCTTGAACGCAGCGGAAGGGCCGATGACAAACCCAGAGCTGGTGGCGAAGCGCGTCGCCGCCGAGACGAAACAGGCGTCACTGATGAACGGATTCGAATTCAAGCTCAACGGCCAGAAGATCACCGCCAACCAAATCGACGATAAACTGGAGAAGAGCACCGATCTCGGCGAGCGCAAAGCCGTTTGGGAAGCGTCGAAAGAAATCGGGCCCGCGTTAAAACCCAATCTCGTGACGCTGCGCGACCTGCGGAACGGGGTCGCCAAAGAGATGCAGTATCCCGATTACTTTTCGCTTGAGGTCGCCGCCTATGGGATGACCACCGACGAGATGCTCAAGATGCTTGACGATTGGATGGCGACCCTGCGTCCGCTGTATTTGCAACTGCATACCTGGGCGAAATACAAGCTCGCAGAGAAATTCCATCAGCCCGTTCCGAAGAAAATTCCGGCGCACTGGATCAATAATCGTTGGGCGCAGGAATGGCCGGACCTCGTCGAAGCAGCGAACATCGACAAATATTTCGAAGGCCGAAAACCGGAATGGATCATTAAGACGGCCGAACAATTTTACACCGGGCTCGGGTTCTCGCCGTTGCCGCAAAGTTTCTGGGAAAAATCAGATCTGTATCCAGTTCCGCCCGATTCAAAGCGGAAGAAAAATACGCACGCCTCTTGCTGGCACATCGATCTGGAGAACGACATTCGTTCCTTGCAAAGCATCCAGCCGAATTCGCGTTGGTTTTTCACTGCGCACCACGAGCTTGGGCATGGCTATTATTTCAAAGCTTACTCGCGTCCTGAGGTTCCATACTTGTTGCGACTCGGAGCGGCGCCTGGATTTCACGAAGGTGTCGGCGAACTGATTGCGCTGGCATCGAGCCAGGTGCCGTATCTGCAATCGCGCGGCGTGTTACCCCACGAATTCAACGCCGACAAGACCGCATTCCTGCTTGATGACGCGCTCGCCCGGTCGGTGCCGTTCGTTTATTTTTCCTGCGGCACCATGCCGCATTGGGAAGCGGACATCTACGCGCGCAACTTGCCGGCAGACCAATGGAATGCGCGCTGGTGGAAATATGTCAGCGATTTCCAGGGAATCGAGCCGCCTGAACCGCGTGGCGAGGAATGGTGCGACGCGGCCACCAAAACACATATCAACGATAACCCTGCTTACTATTACAACTACGCGTTTGCCACCGTGTTCAAGTTTCAGCTGCACGATTACATCGCGCGCAAAATTCTGCATCAACCGCCGCAATCGTGTAATTACGCCGACAACAAGGAAGTCGGCGCGTGGCTGAACAACATCTTGAAAAAAGGCGGAACTGAAGATTGGCGCAAAGTGTTAAAGGAAGCTACCGGCGAAGACATTTCCACCCGGGCGATGATGGAATACTTCAAGCCGCTGATGAGTTGGCTGGAGGAACAAAACAAAGGCCGCCAGATCGGCTGGGATTAGGCGGGGTTGCGGCAATTTGGTTGTAGAGGCGCTTGTGGCAAGCGCCTGACTTGCTCGTCAGGCTACGCTTCGAGTCTTTCAATCTCACCTTGCCACGGCAATTCCTGACAATTTTTAACAAGGCCAGCCCGCACTGGATTCAGACGAACGTATTCCCATTTTTCCGCGTAGCTTTCGCTGCGGCGGATCAAATGATCGAAGAAACCGGATTGCCAATGCGGAGCCGCTTCGTGAATTGCTCCCGATAGGCTCCGTTTTAACATCCGCATCCACTGCACGAGAACGAAATCCAAACTGCCTCGCACGAAAAGATGAATATGATCGGGCATGATCACGTAGCGACCAATTGCGATTCCACGGGCGAGACCTGCTTTGCCAAAGACGATGAACCGTTCATGCACGCGTTCATTCGCAAGCAGACGCCTTCGGCGATCCGTATTGAACGTGACGAAGTACAAAGATGGGTCGTACCTTTGAAAGACACGCTGTAGCCTAGGCGGTCGATTGGGCACGCGATCAATTATAGCAGCACTCGCCGCGGCAAGCACCGAATCCAAAGGTCAGGCGCTTGGCACAAGCGCCTCTACAACGAACACTGGTCTTGCACGTTATCTACCTCAGCGCGGTGATTGGTTAGGCAGTGACTGGTTGAGTTTTGCCGAGGCTTTTATTATCTCCGCCTGCATCACTGGCATGATGTCGGCCATGTACGTACCGAATTTTTGCATCGCAGATTTCCCCACAGGCGAACCATAAAAATCTGCCAACGCCTTCAGCTCGTCGGTGGTAAAATCTTTTACCATCGCGTCAATCATCGCTTTGGTCAGCGCCGCGATATCCAGTTGTGTCGTCATCAGCCGTTTGAATTGTTCGCGCTGATCCGATGGAAGGTTCGCCGCCATTTTATCAGCCATGTCCTCGAATAGCGCCTTTGGCGGGCTAACCTGAAGATAACGTTCGGCTTCGCGGCGTCGCGTTTCGGGAGTGTCAGTGGTGCTGTAAACGAAGACGGACGAGGTAAACAGGGTAACCGCGACGATGGTGATTTGCTTGTGCATGGCCTGACTCATAGGGGTGCCTCGTTAGGAAGGCGATCTTTTTCCAGGAAGATCGTGACGTGCTCCTGCTACTCTGCCGAGGCATTTTCAGATCGGCGCTTGACACAAGTGCAGCTACAACGCGCATTTGTTCTATATGCGCGTGCTTGTTCTAACTGGCGCTGGCGTTTCGGCCGAGAGTGGCATCCCGACGTTTCGCGGCAAAGACGGTTACTGGCGCAATCTTGATCCGGCAAAGCTGGCAACGCCCGAAGCATTCGAACGCGATCCAAAATTGGTTTGGGAATGGTATCGCGAACGCCGCCAGCGCATCAGCAATGCGCAACCGAACGCCGCGCACAAAGCAATTGCGAAACTTGCACAACACGCAGACGAGTTCCTGCTTGTTACCCAGAACGTGGACGACCTCCACGCGCGCGTGGGAACGCCGGCAGAAAAGATGGTGCAAATTCACGGAGACATTTTCGTCACGAAATGTTCGCGTTGCGATTTTTCATATGCAGGTAGTGGCGGTTCACTCGAACCGCCAGGTGCTCGCCCAGTTCAACCCCGGACCGGGCGATTGAGGTCAATCGCTCCTACCTCCGGAGATCATGTCGACCTTCCAAGATGTACAAACTGCGCGGCGCTGATGCGGCCGGGCGTCGTCTGGTTCGGTGAGCAATTGCCATGGAACGAATTGCAGCGAGTTGAAACCTATCTCGATCGCGGAGCTTGTGACATTGTGATCGTCGCCGGGACGACTGCGACGTTTGGATACATTGTCGATTGGGCACTCCGGGCGAGCTGTGGCGGTGAGCTCATCGAAGTGAATCCGGAGGAAACGCCGCTTTCGCGATTCGCTACGCGGCTGGTGCGCGAGCCGGCTGCGGCGGCGTTGCCGCGAATTGTCGATGGATTGATCGTCTCGCGATCAAGCAAGTTGTAGCCAAGGCCCTGTGGGCCGTCTGCGCCGACCAGCGGACGACGGCAACCGGCCACAGGCCGGTGGCTACAGAAGCACTTCGCCATAACGACTGATCCACTGCAGATAACGTTCGGCGGATCGCGCCACCGCCGCTTTCGCATCTGCGAGAACGTTCGCCTTCCACCACGCGCCATAAATCTGTTCGAATTGGAACGGCTCGATTCTTTCCAGGATGCGCTGAATCGCAGCCGACCCGAGCGGAATCAGGTTGGGATAACTGCGCATGAAGCTCACATACCGGCGGTCCTGCACGACTTGAATAATGTCGCCTGTGAGCAATGCGCTTTTCCTCCCGCGGTCGCGAGACAACGCTGAGCAGTGCAACACGGTACCGCCCTCAAAGTGACCGCCACAGTTGATCAACGTCAGACCATCCCAAAGCGAAAGTTTTGTTCCTTCCCAAAATTGCATGCGCCGATTCTTGCGCATGACCCATTCGCGGTCGGCAGCATGCAAAAATATTTGTGCGTCGAAACGCTCGGCCCATTCGACCATCGCCGAATAATAATGCGGATGCGAGATGGCAATGGCCCGAATGCCGCCGCGTGCATCGATTTCGGCAACGGTCTGGTCGTCGAGGAGAGTGATGCAATCCCAGAGCAGATTTCCTCCGGACGTTTGCAGAAGCAAAGCGCGTTGGCCTATCGCAAATCCCGGTTCTGTGCCAATGCCCAGTAGCTGCGGCGCTTCTTCTTCGACCCGGTTTTGATGATCAGCCTGTAACCGCTCGAGCGTTGTCCATTCCTGGCCAGCGTGACGAACGAATTGCCGTTCATCTTCGCAAATTGGACAGCTCGACGGCGGCTCCGCAGTTTCATCAAATTGCGTCCCGCATTGCACGCAGATAAAATTTTCCATCGCGAGAATATTTGAAAATCGTTTGAGGCGATCAGGTGGTTAGGCTGGTAGAAAATTGTCGATCTGCTGCATCCTGCAATGCTAAAGGAGGATCGGCATGAAGATAAACCGTTGGCGCAAGCTTGTATTGAGATGCGGCTTGATTGTGGTCGGTGTGCTTTGCCTTTGCCAATGCAGTGCAACGAAAGACCAGAAGGAAGCCGAGCGCTACATCCTGGAGAGCGAACGGCAGTGGGCTGAATCGGTCGCGACAGGCGACGCTTCAGCAATCGAACTCATATTGGCTGACGATTTTGTCGGTGTTGACCCAAAAGGCGTGCTCTCCAACAAGCAACAGATGGTCGCCGACACCCGGAACGCGCCGAAATACTACGTTTCCAATCAGCTCAATGACGTGAAAGTCCGGTTCTACGGAGACACTGCGATTGCGCAGGGAAGTGAGACGTGGAAAAAGCGCGACGGCAAACGTGGCCGGTTCGTCTGGACCGACACCTGGATTAGGCGCTACGGCAGATGGCAAATCGTCGCTGCCGAAGACCTGATCGCGCCGGAAAAATCCGACTGATTCTACTGATGATCGGCGAGGATCTGCGCGAACCGCCAGACTTCGTGAAACGTGTTGTACAGCGGCGTCGGCGCGACGCGGATCACGTTCGGCTCGCGAAAATCACATTTCACACCAGCGGCGATCAGTTCTTCGTGTAGTTGCTTTGGATGCTCGTGCGCCTGGATCGACAATTGCGCGCCGCGCGCATCCGGGTTCGCCGGAGTGACGAGCGAGAATTTTTTCGAGCCGATTTGTTCGAGCAGAAATTCGAGGTAGCCAGTGAGCTTCATCGATTTCGCGCGAAGCGCTTCCATCCCGCCAGCTTCGTCGAAGATCGCGAGCGACGCGCGCAGCGGCGCCATCGAGAAAATTGGCGGATTACTAATCTGCCAACCGTCAGCGGAGGCAACGGGGACGAATTCCGGCTCGAGATGCAATCTGAATCGTGTGTTCGGGTCATTCCCGAACCAGCCGGCCAGACGCGGCAACCTCGTGTTTGTCGCGTGACGCTCATGCACGAACGCGCCCGCGACCGCACCCGGACCGGCGTTCAAATACTTATATGAACACCACACCGCGAAATCGACGTTCCAGTCATGCAACGAGACCGGCACGTTGCCGACAGCGTGGGCAAGATCGAAGCCTGCAATGATGCCATGCTTCTGCGCCGCCGCCGTGATTTTTGCGATCTCGAAGAGTTGGCCACTGAAAAAATTGACCGCGCCGATTATCACCATCGCGAGCTGATCGGCATGCTTCTCGATGAGATCGAAAATGTCTTCAGTGCGAATGAGGAACTCGCCTTTGCGCGGGCGCGCCAGCACAAGCGCGTCTTTCGGCTCGATCCCGTGATGAACCATCTGCGTTTTGATCGCGTAGGTATCGGAAGGGAATGCCGGTTGCTCCATGAGGATCTTGAAGCGCGATTTGGTTGGCCGATAAAACGTGGCCATCATCAGGTGAAGGTTCACGGTGAGGCTGTTCATGCAGATCACTTCGAGCGGTTTCGCGCCGACCAGACGGGCCGTGGGCTCGCGCAGCGCCTCATGGTACGAATACCATGGCGTGCCCGTGGCGTGATGCGCGTCGACCCCAAGGCTTGCCCAGTTTTCCAGCTCTTCCTCGACAATTCCTTTTGCCGATTTCGGCATCAGGCCTAACGAATTACCGGCGAAATAGATGACCGGCTTGCCATCTTTACCGACAGGCAAATGGAATTTGTTGCGGAACTCGCGAAACGCATCCTCGCGATCGAGTTGGAGAGCAAAATCTTCGTTGGTAGAAAAGGTCATCGCCATAAATGAGCAGCAAATGTCCAACGCTCAACGTCCAACGTCCAACGCCGAACTCGGCCCGGGTGCGATGCCTGGACTCTCAATATTCAACTCACAGCTTCAAGGGTTTTGATTCGGCAGCTGCATCAATTCGATGGTTGTGCCGTCGGGATCACGCACGTAGACCACGTGCTTTCCCGCATTCGGACCGGACTTGCAGCCTTTGCGGTTTGCCGGCGGCTTTCCAGCCGAACGTGGCGATCCGCTCGAGCACGGCGTCGAAATCGTCAATCAACAGCGCAACGTGCACCGATCCTACGTCGCATGGCCGAAGATTTGCACGTTCCCGATCCGCTGGCGCGAGATACTCGAGCAGTTCGATTTTATGACCGCCTGGCGCTTTTAGCACTGCAAGCTTGATCTCAGCGCCTTCAACGCCGGTAATCTCCTGGGCCAATTCACCTTTTTGATGCGTGGTGTGTGAAAGCTCGAAGCCCAGCACATCGCGCCAAAATGCGAGCGAACGTTCAAGATTCGAAACTGTAATGCCGGTATGATCGGCACCGACGATCTGAAATGACTTCGTTGTGCTCATGCTTCGAGGCTGTGCTCACTCTAGCGCAAGCACCTTTCTGTTTGCGATTCATTGTGCCAAGTCCGCCATTACTTTGATGGCGCGATTGCGGCGCGTTCGCCACAATTGCCACAACACAACCGCAAAGAATGCGTTGGTGATCAATCCAAGAACGCCGATTTCGGGACCAAAGAGTGCGGTGTTACGAATACCGAGTGCACCGGTGTTTGTCCCAAAGCCGAAGAACACATAGGCGATTCCATTCCATAAACCATGACTAGAACTGGCGACAATGATTGACCCCGACATCCAGCGCAACATCCCCCAGACGATCCCGATCACTGCGGCGTTAATAAGAAAGATCGGAAGTTGAGATGGCGCAGGTCTGTAGTCAGTATCCAACGTTACGGCGGAGATGTGCCAGGCGGAGAATGCGATGCTGGTGTAAATCAGCACATGGGATTCACTGATGCATCTACGCCGCAGTGATCCCCAAAGCCATCCTCTGAAAAATCCTTCCTCGGTGACGATCGCGAGGAGCGCGGTCGAAATCGTCACGATCAAAAGATTCAGAAGTGCTTTCTGCCAGTTCGTTTTCGAGAGATCGACAGCGCCTGCAACCGTCGCCACGATGGCGATCAGCCCAATTACCATCAATGGATAGAGCAGTGCGAGAGCGAAATCGGCCGGTCTCCCCCACTTGAATCCCATTTCTGAACGCGACAACCCCTCGAGGTACCAAAAAAGGAACATCAACGGCAATAGCGCGAAGGCGCTGAAAGCGAACAGTCCGGTGGCATCCATCGTCGTCGTTCCGGCGATCGCAATCGCGACTCCAACGATCGGCAGAGCTAAACGCAAACTCGTGGTGTTATGCGTGTCAGCTCTGATGGCGTGTTTCATAAAAAAGCTTTCATCAGCGATGAGATGCCTCCACCAACATGCGTGGATTCAACTATGTTGGTGCCCGTCCTCGCTAACCAACTGCGGCGATCACTTTAAGCTCGATCGCAATCGGAGTCGGCAGGGCGCCGACCTCAATCGTGGTGCGAGTCGGATTCGGTTTTCCGCGCCCGGCAAAATATTCCGCGTAGATGCGGTTGTAGATGGGAAAATCCTTTTTCATATTCGTGAGAAACACGGTGACATCGATGATGTCCTGCCACGTCGCGCCAGCGTCTTCCAACACGAGTCGCACATTTTCGAAAACCGCGCGGCATTGCGTTTCAATGTCGTAGCTGACGATGTTGCCGGATGAATCGAGCGTAACCCCGGGAATTTCTTTGCTCCCACGCACACGCGGCCCGATCCCGGAAAGAAACAACAGCCCGCCCACGCGTTTTGCATGTGGAAACGCGCCAACCGGTTCGGGCGCACGCTGGCTTTCGAAAGTCTTGCTCATGTTTGGCGTATTCGAATGAAATCAGTGCCGATGCCCGTTGCCATTGCGAACAGCAGCGCTTCCGTATCGCTTCGCTGATCGCGTTTTCGCCTTCAACGCTTCCGTTTCACGATTCCGCGGCGGCGCATTGGTGACTAGCGATTCAAGAAGATGATGCGCGGCATGGGCCACGTCATCCACCGCGCGATTGAACGCTTCTTCGTTTGCGCGCGATGGCTTCGTAAATCCGGAAAGCTTCCGAACAAATTGGAGCGAGGAAGCGCGAATCTCGTCATTCGTCGCGGGCGGTGAAAAATTATGCAGGGTCTTGATGGCTCGACACATAACTGACTCTCAACATTCGACTATCAACCATCAACTATTTTTGCGTTCGTCGTTCCGGATACATTCACGAGTCTCAACAATCAGCGCTTAGTCATCAACCTTTCCGGTAATATCCGCCGATTACATGAACGGGATTTACGGCCTTTCATCATGTTTATGATCGCCGGATCCTTCATGTCCTCGCTTAACCGCGTCGCGGTGCGCCGCGCGCCGCATATTGGCGGTTACGCCGCCGCGGCCAACACGTCGAGCAAGGTATGTGCGACTGGTTGAAAACGTCCTGCAGCGTAGTCTATCCCGATAGCGGGTCCCTCGTCCCGAGACACTTGATAGTCGATTTCTTTGACCGCCCAATTTCGTAGCGCCGCGTTTACTCCGCGGGCGACGGCCAGCACCCTCGGCAAGGACGTTTTCATTACTTCTGAAGATGATGCTTGGATCTGTGCTTCGAACATCGTCTTCAATTTATCATCACGCCGCAGTCGTTGGATCAGTGGACGCACCATGTGCGGATTCCACAATTCACTAGGTTCGACACAATCCGCCAGCAGCGCTTCAAAATTCTTCATTACGCTCTCCGATGGAGCCTTGGCACATACGAGATGCCATACCGAGACATTCAGCGGCGCGGATTCACTTTTTCGCAGGTGTTCGAAGACGCGCGTCAAGGCATCACTGTTCGGCCATCCTTCACACACAGCAATTAAGTTACGGCCCCACGCCACATTATCCCAATTCGGATCGGCTGTGCCCAACTTCGATTCGAGTTCATTCTGCACTGTTGCGTCACCGGCGAACTCTTGGCCCATCAATTCTGCCGCCACAACACCCACTATTGGTTCTCGATCATGGCGGTTAATCGCTATCCCTTCGATCAAGTAGTCATACAGAAGCGATCGATAGCCAGCTGCAGTTGTGAGGAACTGTAGGATTTCCGGAGTGACATCTCCACGCTCCGCACGCGAAGAGAGAAATTCAAGGGCATCCGCTCTCGCACCCTCATATTCCGATATAAATGGACAAAACCGGCTCCATAGTTGAACTGGATCTGATTCGAACTCCTTTAAAACTGACCAGAATCGTTCCCCAAGCTGCTGTTTCAATTGATCCCAGTGTTGCAGCAGCGTCTGAACCAAAGGCACGTTGCTGTAAAACGTCAAACCAATCATCAGCCTCGCTTGTTTTTTGTCCGTTGCAGCGATGTTGAGTAAGTCGAATCGCCCTGACTTGATCAACCCAGCCACTGCAGCTTGACGCCTGCCCTCGAAATCAGGTCCAAGAGCGGTCAGCTCTCGTTTGAGATGCCAAATATCTTCCGGGGTTAAGCCGGACACTTTCTTCAAAGAATGATACCGGACGCATGCTTCGGTTTTTATCGCGTCATCAGTTTCTGTGTCCCAATTTCCGAATAGCTCGAGCGCAAATGCGGGGTCGCTGACTGCGATCGAAGGATCGGAAACAATGACATCACGCAATTCCGTCGGTAACGCGGATGCAGCGCGGAGGACGTATCTAGAGAATTCTGCGTCATTAGGATATGCAGCCGCTACGGCCCGAATGGTCCACTTTCCGGATTTGGCGTGGTCGCTTGCGATGCGTCGAACTCGGTCATCCCAGCCATAATCTGCGATCACGTGTCCGACGGCATCCTCGGCGAATTTTTCTCCGCGGCTGCTCAGCTCCGCTAGAAGAGCAGTAACGATACCGTCATCGTGCTTGTCCTTGTTCAAAGATTGCAGTCCGCTCATGATGAAATCCACGCGCCTTGCTGACGGGTCTTTCAAGAGCTGCAGAAGTCGAATTCGAGCGTCATCTTTATTTAGGATTTGCGGTATTAAGTGCGCAATTCCACTTGCCCGGCCTGGAGGACCCAGAACGAGATCGGTGAGCACCCCTCCGACTTCTGGGTCGGCCATGCCCCAAGCTTCCAGCAATGCGACAGCGTGCCAGTGCGCGTACGGAGATCGTTGAACAGTTTTGAGAAGATATTCTTTTGCAGTCGGTGATGCCGCAGCCATTGCTAAAACCGCATTCTGGACGTCATAGACGTCATCTTTTTGACTTTTCAATCGCTCGTCGATCTTGGCTGATAGCTTCGGGTGGCTTTTATAATTGCGAAAAAGGTGATTAGCCGTCTGGTAGAAATGATTGATCAGAAACAATCTCTCATTCTTAGCTCCGCGCGCGATCAAACAATCCACGACATCATCGTCCTGTGGATAGCCTCGGATTAAAACGCCTTCAGCTATCTCCAGGTCCATAGTGTTATTGTATCGATAGCGATTCTCCGACAGCGCCTGCAGACACATCCTTTTCACATCTGCTGACTGCGGCCAGCCCGCTAGAAAGGCGGATATGATGTCTTCACGCCACCATATCGAGGTCATCCTCGCGCCACTCAGTCGAACAAGTTCTCGACGATCCTCGTCTGTTTGAATGTTTAGCGCGACTCTACCGAGAATTGAGATAAGCCGAAAATCCGGAAGCAGAGAATACCGAATGCTGTCAAGTACTGGTCTTACCTCTTCGCGCGTCGGCCACCCTTTGAATAATGCTTCGATTGCCGCGATTCGCGGACCTTCAGCGATTGAGTGGCGGGCAAGATCGAGGATTCGCGATAACGTCTCCTCGTCATCATGGAACACCGCGGAGATACATCGCACAGCCGTCCGGCGGTTAGAGAGTTCTTCGTCGTGGAGGTTTCGCCAGAAGCATTCACGCAATTCCTCAGATGGAGACCACGTGCCAAGAATCTCTAAGAGATCGGAACGCCATCGTGAGTAGCAAGGGAACCAAGCACGAAGTCGTTCGCGAACGAGCTCTCGGAGAGCAGTAGATCGCAAACCGCCAAGAGTGAGCTCCATCAAGCTAACTCGCTGTGGCATCCAGTCGCCAAGTTCAATTTGATCGAAGACATTAATCGCCAGTCGGCGGGCGAGGGGCGTTGGACAGTTCAAGCTTCCAAACGCAATCTCAGCAATCAAGCGCTGTACTCGATAACGATTTGCGAGGGGTGCTGTTGCTACGTATAACTGCAATGTCTCAACTAGCTTGCGTACCTCGTCCGGCCGCTTCGTCATGTAGCACAACGCGAGAATAACTTCCCCCCACTGAGCGTTTGGACAGACAGTTTTCACGATATCGAGCTGCGCCTCGAACGGCATTTTGAAAAGATGATTGGCAGCGAGATGCTCTTGAAAACTTCGGTGAAAAAAGCCGAGATCCTCGGGCGTTCGCTCAACCAACACGCCTAACGTATTCTGCCCCACTTCCAGCAATTTCTTGCTCAAGCGCGCAGCTGCTGCTTGGTCAAGTCCCAGTCCGTGTTCCGAATCCTTGAAATGGTTTTCTAAAACAGACCGTGCCTGCTCCTTTTTGAATACTCCACCCGTCTCGCGACTTTCCATTTCGAAAGCGAGAAGACTTAAAGCAGTTCGGATTTCATCAGAGTCCAACTCACTGGAACGTGAGATCTCAGCCGCTCTCTGCCTGTTACTCGGATGTTCCGAAATGAGCTGAGTTACCATGCGCTCATAAGCATCAAATCGGTTTTGCGGAAGGGCTACATTCCGGAACCGAAAATAAATAAAGATTCGTAACAGTAATGGGATTCCAGCTAACTCGCGCAAATTCGCGTTTACTGCCAGCTCACCGACGAAATCTTCTGCGTCTCGATCGGCGATGCTGTCTATTAAATGTTCTGGCTGCTGCAATGTAGTTGCTCGGTGTCTGAACCACGCAGTTGAGAATGCCTTTTGTTGAGATCGGTTGAACGGAGCCAGTTGTCCTGTTTGCCAACCGCTTTGCTGCCAACCTAGTCTTGCGAATCCGTGCGGGCGGCTCGCCGCAATCACAGGAACATTTCTTTGAGCTGCGAATACTTGAAGCTTATCAGCCGCGCGTTTGGCACAGTTCTCATCTACCCATTCATCCAAGCCATCCACGACAAGAAGCAGTCGCTCGTCTTCAAGCGCAGTTTCCACGACAGGCCAAAGTCGTTCCTCGGCCCAACTTCTTAGATGCTCTTTAATTACGTCGGGGAGGGAGCACTCCTGCCGATTTCGAAGCTTTTCAGTCCACGCAGGAAATGGAAGCCATATTGGCAAGTAGGTGCCCCATTTCGAAGCGAGCACGCCAAGTCCCGGCTGATTTCTTAATAAATCGGTAACAATGAAGCGAAGCAGCGTGCTCTTTCCACTTCCGGGCCCGCCTAAAAGTATGTGTTTTGGCGAACTAGCGAGCCATTCGTCAGCTGGTCACTCTACGGCGAACAATTTTGGTTGATTGTCGCGATGCCATCTGCGCACGCAAACGCGTGCGGAATGAAAATTTCGAACCGGCTCGCAATTCTCTTTCCAAATCTGGAGCCGAAGGCGTCACGAAGGATGGACTCGTTATCGTTTGCTGTTCTTCAATGTCTGGGAGGATGAACCGCTGATCGATAGGCAGCAGGCGCATATCGGCAGCCGCATTCCCTTCGAATCCTGGGTCAAGTACGTTGAACACTTGCGTATAAAATTTTCCGAGACGCGTGCGGAATTCGGTGACTTGCGATGCGTCTAGCCGATTTTGGAGAGAATTCGCTATTTCCGTCCCACAAAACGCCGCAACCCAAGCCTTGCCGAAAAAATCGTTAACCAACACAGGGCAATTTTTGAGCTCTTGCGAAAGTTGGCGAGAGTCCCAACTCACAAGTGAAATATTCTGACCGCCCAAAAGCTTCGCTTGTTTTTCTAACTCATCAGCTAATTCGCGCCGCTCCAAAGATGCTTGTATACAGAGTACGAATGTTGACGCCTTTGTTGCCCATTCGCCCGACAGGAACTTTTCTACAGCGTTTGCGAGATCGGCAGGACCGAATTGAGCGACGCGTTTGCATTGATAAACCACATATCCACGCGTTCGCTTTAATCGCGCATAGATATCGATTCCTTCCTGCGATTGCCCGCGCGTTCCATATAGCTGGCAATGGTCTATATCGCTTCCGTTGCGTGCGAGGCGCACGCAAAGTTTTTCAAAGTTTTCCCAAGTCAGTTCGTCAAATGGCAGCTCTTGTAGGTTGGTAATCGTTGGAGGGTTGACGCCCCCGGCGGGTGGGGTTGTGAGAAAGCTTGGAAGTTGTTCCGAACTATTCACGAAGCTCGCTGAAATTTATTAAGCCGATGATTTGCAAATTGCCGCAAACGGCGAGGATGAACTCACTTTGCGATGCAGACGTTCTTCGCTTCGGTGAAAAAGCGCAATGCTTCTTCGCCGCCTTCACGACCGACGCCGCTTTGTTTCATTCCGCCAAAGGGGACGCGCAGATCGCGGACGAGCCAGCAATTTACCCAGACCGTGCCGGTGTTGATTCGCTCGGCGACGCGATGGGCGCGGCTCAGGTTTTGCGTCCAGACGCTCGACGAGAGGCCGTATTCGACATCGTTGGCGTAGTTGATCACTTCTTCTTCGTTGTCGAACGGCGTGATTGTGACGACGGGGCCGAAGATTTCTTCGCGATTTGTGCGACATGAAACCGACAAACCGGTAATGACGGTCGGCTGGAAGAAATAACCTTCGCGACAACGCTCGTTAGGCGCTTGCGGCGCAGAACCGCCGAGCGCGATTTTGCCGCCTTCTTTCTGGGCGAGATCGACGTAGAACTTTACTTTGTCGAGTTGCGTCTTGTTCACGATCGCGCCCTGCTCGGTTTTTTCGTCCAGCGGGTCGCCCAGGCACAACTGTGCCGTTCTTTCGATGAAGCGCTCGACGAAATCTTTGTAACCGAGCGCTCGACAAAAACGCGCGACCCGCACAAACAAACCTGTCCCTGGTTTGCGAACGATGAACGCACGCTGCCGGCGATCGCGGCGTCGAGGTCGGCATCGGCGAAAATGATGTTTGGATTTTTGCCGCCAAGCTCGAGCGACACTTTCTTGAACAACGGCGCGCAGGCCTCTGCTACTTTGCGACCGGTCACGGTGCCGCCGGTAAATGAAATCGTGTTGATCTTCGGATGCGCGGTGATCGGAGCGCCGACATTCGGGCCGGTGCCATGGACGACATTGAGCACGCCATTTGGGATACCGGCTTCACGCGCGATTTCGCAGAGCATGTAAGCTGTCATCGGCGTTAACTCGCTCGGTTTTGCGATGGCGGTGTTTCCGACGGCGATGGCCGGCGCGATTTTCCAACTCAATAAATAAAGCGGCAGGTTCCACGGCGAAATCAATCCGGCGATGCCGCGCGGCTGACGCAGAGTATAGTTGAATGCTACGTCGTCGGTGATGTGCGCTTCGGATTCCGTGTGTAGAATCGCGGTGGCGAAGAATCGGAAGTTTGCGACCGCGCGCGGAATATCCAGTGAGCGCGCGAGCGAAATTGGCTTGCCAGTATCAATTGATTCGGCGCGCGCGAATTTGTCCAGGTCACGTTCGATCAAGTCGGCGATCCGCAGCAGCAATGCCGATCGTTCAGCGACGGGTTTCTTCGACCAATCGCGGAAGGCTTTCTCCGCTGCTGCCACCGCCAGATCGACATCGTGCGCGTCGCTATCCGCCACTTGCGAATACGCCTTGCCAGTTGCCGGTTCGATATTGTCGAGGTATCGACCGCCGATCGGCTCCACAAATTGACCGTCGATGAAGTTTTTGATTTGTTTTGATCCGGTGTGCATGAGAATGGCGGGCGGCTGCAATTTAGTTGTAGCCGTCGTAAATTTTCGGTTTCGCAGTTTGAATGTGTCGGTCAATTAGCGCGCAGAATTCGTCCGTGTGCCAGTGTTTTCGTGTGGCCCACCACGTTTGGAATCCTGGATAGGCTACGGTATCGGCAAGAGTGCGTTCGTATCCGCGCCACAGTCGTTTGTCGAGCATTCCATCTAAAACGGCAAGATAGAGACTATCGGCCATTCGCAAGAAACGCCCCAGATGTGCGCCAAACCTGAGCTTCGACGTGGCGTCCAACTCGTCGAACGATTGCAGAGCGCGAAGCCAAAGCGCGGCCAAGTCGGGATTCTCGACGAGAGTTCTGTTCAAATCGCTCCAGTGCGATGTTAAAACGTTCATCGCCGCGCGCTGGCTTTCCTTGTTTTGATTGCGGATTTGGGCAGCAAGATAAACGATCGAAATAATGACGCCAACGGCACCAAGCATCTGTCCCACCGCGCTGATCATTTCCCAGTTCATAGCTGCTACTTTAGCAGTGACTCAACCGAGCAGCAGAACAAGGACGCGCAATCTAAAATCGAAGATCGCAAATCGAAAATGCCGTTGGGGTCAGAAGGGATTCGACACTTCGCGAATTGCGATGCCGCATGCCCGTCCGAGCCGGATCGGCGTTTAGCATGGAAGCCCCCGTGCAGGTTACACCATTAACGAATATCCGGGACATCAAGCATCTCGCGCTTCGCAATAGGGATCCGATAAAATCGATTTCCTTAAAAATTATTATTGCCCAGAAGGGTCATTTGCAATTAACTCGGGGCCAATTGCTCAATCGGCTCAGAGATTACAGCGAATGAGACAAAGGCCGTCGGAATAGAACCAAGGGGAGGAAAATCGTCGGGAGCCATGTTAAAAGGCGCAGCTGACTATGCCAATTTTTGCAAAGCAAAAGGCAATCCATGCGGAGTGTCGGGAAAACTCCTCTCTAATTATTGGAAACCAAGACAACGATTTTGCGAAACCGCACGCACTTAATCAAACCAAGGATAACAATGAACGAGAAAAATACTGCCGCTGACGTAACCGAAACAGGAAACCCTTCGATCAACAATGCCGCCAAAAAGGCGAGCCGCCGCAAGTTTTTAGGCCAAGTGGGCGCGGCGCTGACGGGTGGCATGGTGCTTGGCAAAGCCTCTCTTGCCTCGGCGCAATCCGCAGCTTCTGAAGACGCAGATGGCGTTCAATTGCCGGATAGTGTGACCGATCCCCGGGTGAAAAAGTCCTTGGCCATCCGCGTCAAGACCGCGACCAAAGAAGCCGGTATCCATGTTCCGCCCCACACGACCAACGGGGATGAGCAACGTTACCCGGACAAGTCCGGGACCTACACCAAGGGCATTCTCCAAGACGGAATCGGGTTGGTGAACTTGAATGCGTATCAAACTTTCAAGACGGCTTTGAACAGCGGCAGGGACGCAGATTTCGAAAACATCATCATCGGCGGCACGCGGACGCAGAATGGTCCGCAAGGCGGGCTCGCGTTTGCGCTCCAGGGCAGTGATGCCGCGCAGTTCGGCAATGCACCGTCTCCGGCTAATCAAGAAAACGGAATAGTCGTTGCCCCCGCGCCCGCTGTTGCATGCGAGGCTTACGGGACGGAACTGGTGGAGATGTACTGGGGCTCGCTGCTGCGCGATGTCGCGTTTACCGATTACGCTTCAAATGAAATTGCTTCTCAGGCTGCGGACGAACTTTCAGGAATGCCGACCTACGCAGGCCCGAGAGATGGCTTTGGCAACGTCACGCCGAACCTTCTCTTCCGTGGCCCTTACCCGGGCGATACCGTGGGGCCTTACATATCTCAGCTTTATCTGATTCCTACCTTCATGGGTGCACAGGGAATGAGCCAGCAGATGGTTACCTACGCATCGGGCGTCGATTACATGACTGACCCGACTACTTTTCAACAAGTCCAGAATGGCATCGACACTGGGCTGCGGAACCAGCTGGATCCCCAACCTCGCTACGTTCACGATGGGCGCGGTCTCGGCGCGTATACCCATTTGGACGTGCTTTATCAGGCTTACTTCACGGCTTATATGGTGCTTGGCACTATCGGTGCTCCCGTGAACCCGGGAAATCCTTATGTCGGCTCCAGGACGCAGAATGGTTTTGGCACTTTTGGCGGACCCGACTTTGCAGCGGCGATCACGGCTGTCGCTGGCCTTGCCATAAACAACGTATGGTACCAAAAGTGGTATATCCACCTTCGTCATCGTCCCGAGTCGGGCGGCGCCATCCTGCGCCAAATTCTGACTGGTAACGGCGGCACGATCGACGCCACGTTGAATGATAACGTTCTTAACTCGCTGGCGGTGCAGAGCAGCTTCAACAGATATGGGGATTACTTTCTTTCCCAGGCATTTCCCGAAGGATCGCCAACGCATCCGGCCTATCCGACCGGGCACGGCACGGTTGCGGGGGCTTGCATTACTATTTTGAAGTTCTTCTTCGACGGCGATTTCGTGATCCCGAATCCTGTGGTGCCCAGCAGCGATGGACTTTCACTCCTTCCGTACACGGGCGGAGACGCGGGACAGATCACGGTCAACGGCGAGCTCAACAAACTTGCAAACAACGTCTCCTTCGGTCACGGGATTCACTCGGGGATCCACTGGCGCAGCGACACGGACTCATCCATAAAACTCGGCGAGGCTCTGGCGATTAGTGTTCTTCAGGATAGAGCACTGACTTACAACGAAAAGTTTACCGTTAGTCTCACAAAGATCGACGGGACGATCGCGACCATTTCCAATCAGTGATCATTTCGGTCGCGCGTGTAAGCCCCGATGGGGGACTGGAATGTTATGGAGGGGTCGTCACTGATGTTACGTTCGAGTAAGCTGACCGCCCTCCTGCGTTAACCCCTTGCAGCCGAAAGTAGTATTGAGTTCTCTCGGTGAGATTATTAAATGTAGTGGCTGTTGTGAATGTCACAATCCGCATAGCGAGCGGCTAATACAGGCGGCGCGTCAAAATTGGTCGGCTTCGAGTTCTCAATATGCTTATCACGTCGAATCAAGTCGCCCACGTAAGCCGAGACCGACCTGTAATCCCCGTCGTGCAATGCCCCTAATCGCTTATCCTTGAGCTGCCGTCGACCGTTATGCGTGCGAACTTCACTGATTGCTGTGTCTGACGTCCCCGATCGTTCGCCCGTATAAAGCGTCGTTTTTGGATTTATTTGGAGTTAGGTTATGGACTCGGGCGAGGCACTGGTGTCGGATACGGCCTTGGAGTCGGCGTGGGCCGCATAGCAGGGCTAGTAGCAGTAGGAGTTGCTGTTGCTGTTGCTGTTGGCGTGAAGGTCGCCGTGGGTGTCGGGCTCGGGGGTACGGTGGACGTAGCAGTAGCTGTTGCAGTCGGTGTAGCAGTTGCAGTTGCTGTCGCCGTAGGGGTAACGGTTGCCGTGGCTGTTGCTGTTGCCGTCGGCGTTGGAGTCGGCGTGAACGTCGCCGTTACCGTAGGTGTCGGCGTTGGTGTTTCCGTCGAGGTAGCGGTAGGCGTGGGACTGGGTGTTGGCGTAACATTGGATGTTCCGCTGATCCGAAACACCTGGTCGGGCCCTCTTGTGCTTGGGAAGCAAACAGTCTTTACACTCCAGCTTGGGCAGAAACCGGACCCGCCCCCTGGGTTCTGCCAAGCCGCAGGAAAGTTCGACTGGACAGTGCGGTCACTCCAACCCCACTTCCCGTGTGTAGCAAACCTCATGTTAGGTTGAATCTCGATCCAATAGGTGCCCGCCGTGAGCATCGCAGGAGGGATAAGGTTTACGGTAAATGCCCTGCCGTGTACCGCCACCGGCTGGTTTAACGTGCTGTAAAGTTGAGTACCAGGAAAGCCCAAATTGTCAGCGTAAATAAAAACATTCCAATCGATGGCAGGTGCGGGGCCATTGATGGCAGGTGCTGGGCCATTCAAAAGCACTCCACTGGCATCGATCGAGTTTAGACTCCACGTCTGACCTGCGGGTACTACAAAGTCATCGGCTAGGTCGGCATCTAAAGTCGGCATGTCGATGAACCGTGCGCACAATGTGGTGGTGCTCGCAGCGTTGTTGTACTGGTCGTATAAAATTACTTGTTGACCATCAGGCGCAGGAAGAACTCGCACAGGAGATTCTGCAATCTCCCTATTGCGTGATGTGCCCGCGGCAGCAGAAACCGGAACAATGGCATTAGACATTTCCCCTTCTGACTCGGGCATTAGAGCAGGCATGGCCGACACCGCATTTGGCTGGCCCCCGCTTCCCTTGGTAGCACTGCGCTGCGCCAGCGCAAATGGAATGGCGCACACGGCCACAAGCAGAAGTAGATAAAATGCGCCTCGGATAAGATGCGCTTTGATAGTGGCATTAATTTGCTTTTTCATGTTCGTGTTTGGTTCTTTCGTTGTGAAATTCTAACGGAATAAATGGCGCGACTCAATTAGTACGCGGAGGCTCTGGGTCTGTTGGTCGGGGTGGCGTTGGTGGTGGTTCTGGTGGTGTCGGCGTCAACGGTTTCGGATTGGGCGGTTGGTCCACAACAGCAAGTAGCCTTTCAACTGGAACAGACAATCAGGCGCGCGGATGGCTGTCTCGTGAGAAAAAACCTTATACAGCACCGAGGGGTACGTAACAAGGGACCGACGCAAAGCCTCTATCCAGCGAAGACACTGGCTCGACTCCAGGCGCTTCAAAGCAGCTCCAGCCTGTTTCAGAATGGTCGGATTTCGATGACTGTCGTAGTTTAGCATAGCTAGAAAGTATGACGCCTAACTTATAAAGTATTGGGCAGATTAAGACGGCAGGAAGTAATCCACTGTTCTGCCGCAGCCATTTACCCACCTGGTTCGCCAATTTAGTTCGAAAAGACGAATCGGATGGCCTTTGGCTGCGATCTCTGAAGATAGAAAGTTAAAAATGATCAAATCATTCCTCAGCGCAGTGTTTGCGTGGAGCGCATCAGGTAGGGCAATTTGTGAAGCCTCCACACATAAGGGTCAATTGCAGCTCAAGGCCAGCGACTTCGGGCACTGTGCTGTCTACGAGAAGGAATTGCAGCGACTCTGGCCGATAACTGAAGAAAATCGGAAGACAAAGATCGCGAAGTTTGCAGAGAAACGCGGATTTCGGTTGGCATATTACAAGCAGGGGCACTGCGCGGTCTTCCTAAAAGACTCCACCGGCCACGACATCAGAGCTCACGAAAGTTTTCGCGACGGCTATCCGAATAAGGATCAAGGGGATCAGCCTTTTAGAGACACCAGCCCCAACTCCAACCGGCTTTGCTGAGATTGTCAGCGAAGTGCCGTTGGCTACTGGAGCACGGTTGCTAGACATTGGACTTACGTCCGCGCTCCGATCCTTAGAGAAAAAAACGCGCTTCACTCGCGTCGATGCGAAAAAATAGCCAGGCCAAATCACTAGCGAGATAAGTGCGATCCAGTCAAAAGCGGTCTGGTCTGGCGAAAAGAACACAGAACCGAGGACGATTATTATGCCAGTGCAGATCACGCCGCCGATAAGTACTGCCGGAGTAGCTTTACCCACTTCCATTCCTGGCGTTTGAGAAGAATCGTTGCGACAACAGCCTGCACAATTAGGGTTAGCTGCCCCAGCGCAGTGCTTGCGATTGCGAGAGCATAGAGTTCTGTACTCTGCCAACGCTCTGGCGAGTAGTTTTGAATGGTACCAGCCAGTATCGCAAGGGAGAGTGCAACCCCTGAATAAAGACTGATGCAGTAGTACAACAGCCAGCCGCCGATCGGCTGCTTCCGTGCGAGATAGCAGATTATGCCGACAACAACGGCTAAAGGAGGAGTAGGATTTGACTTGGTTTGCGCTGCCGTACTCGCCAACACCGGGGCTTGCGTGAGTACAAGAACCAGGACCGCAATGAATCGGGAACGGTGTTTCACCACAAGTAATCAGGTAAAATCGACGATTTCTGAATTTTGAGTCCAGCGGGTCTGCTAACGTCGTGCGCTGCTGCCTTGTACTCATTAAAAGACAACGTTGACGATAATGATTTGTTGTAGGCATCGTTGTAAAACCCCTACGAAATCGGAGCGTCTACGAGGGAGCGGTGAGGGAGGGATTCGAACCCTCGGTAGCCTTTTGGGCTACGGCGCTTTAGCAAAGCGCTGCTTTCGACCACTCAGCCACCTCACCAAAATCTTCTACAGCAACGTCTTACAGCTATCTCGTGCGACTCTCAATTTTAAGTTGTAAGTCAATTTAGTAAGCCATACATCGCCGGTGTGCTTTCCGAGCAATCCAATCCGCTGCGCAAGGTCGGCGAATGTCTTTATCGGAACGGACACGGCGTTTATTTTGCGTGGTTTTCAGTGCGCGGCAAGCAACTAAAGCGCTCACTCAAAACGAGCGATAAGGAGCTGGCACGTCGTCGCTTGGGCGAATTGCGAAAAATCGCTGCTCGACTTCACGGATTGGAGGATCGAAATCTGCGGTTCGAAGAAGTGGTGAAGGCGTGGCTTGAATCGATTGAAGGATCTAATGACCGTATGTTTTTGCCGCCAAAACACCGCCATCCTTGTGCCCAAGCCGGTTGGCGTTGGCCAGTACCGACGGTCACGGTGATTTGGCCCAGCGTGAGAGCCATTTTTTGACCTTATTTTCCGCTACTTCCTCTTCTCGAAGGTGGGCGTTTCGACGTTAACTGCGATGATCTTTCCCGTTGTCGCATCTATCCACACGTCTGTGAGGTCTTTCTCGCCGGATTGCGTAACGTCGACCGACCAGATTAACACTCCACTTGCCATTTCAAGGTCAGCGCGCTTAATCGTGCCATGCTCAACTTTGGCTAGCGCAATTCGTTTAGCCTGATGCTTTGTCACGCGTGCTTGTTTAAGCAGCTCCGCTTCACTTCGCTGCGCCCACAAATTAAAGGGGGGCCAGCTCGCGGCGAGTGTCAATGCGATGATCGTTGTCTTAATTGGCTTCATACGAAATCTGACCACCCAGCGTTTAATAAGTTTTGGTCATTCACCTAGCGGTTGTTTTTCGGGCTATGGTGCGCCACGACGGGAGAGTCGTTTCGGTGATAAATTACGCCCTCAGCGGTGCGCGCGACCGGCTGGTATCGTTCCGCCAAAAGCTTGGCCAGAATCGGAAAGTCTCGAACTGGATCTAGTGCGCCGGGCTCAGAAGAAAGATCGACAATGTATGCTGGGGGATGTTTCTCAAAGTCTTGCTCGAGCATCGTCCACGCACCCGACACAATCCGGGAGTGAGTGTCGAAACCTGGGGGTTCGCCGAAAATATAGCCCGTGAGTGGAAACGATAGGATGTACCGACAAGCAGGACGTCGTTGTGCTTCGATATAAAATTTCGGTTTATTGCCCCAGACGAAGATCCTGTCGTTCGGAGCAGAATGCTCGAGCAAATAGCGTCCCGTCTCTGACGTAGCCCGTCGTGCAGCCCCTAGCCAGTGCGAGATAGAGAAGGCGACAATGGTAGCCGCCAACCAAGCATAGGTGAGAGCAGGTCGTAACAACCAGTAAGGCGACCGTATCCGTCCGGTCCAAAGCTGCGCGTAGTACGGCGCGGCAAGCAAGCTGAGGGGCGGAATTAGTTGGATGTAATAGTGCTCGTAAAAACGCGAGCCCGCCGCCGTGCCGATGGCGGACGCGGCGAGCAGTCCGAGAAGCGCCGTTTGCTCGCCTTTCTTGCCCGCCCATAAACCGCGGCTATTTCGAATCGCCGCCGCCGCGCCGACCACCAGCAGCAAGCAGGCCCCAACGAAGGCCAGAGTCATCAAAATCCCCTTCTTCCAGAAGATGCACGGAATCGTATTAGCGCCGATCGTCCAGTAGACCGTCTCGCGGAAGATACCTTCTCCTTGGAGGAAGATTGCGAAAAGAGCAAGAGATCCAAAAAATCCTGTCGTGAAAATGGCAGCGTGGACGACAGGCTGGGTTCGCGTCAATCCACGGCTGATCCGATAACTAGGAAGCAGCAAGTAGATCCCGAGCGGAACTGCTGCTATCGCGGCCGGTTGCTTGAGCAGGAAGGCCGCACAAAGGAGTGCGCCTGCCCCTAACAACTCTGGTCGCCATTTCAATGAGCTCCGTTTGAATCCGATAGCCCACGCCCAGACGATCGCCAGGTTCATAACCATCTCACCGTTGAACGCCAGATTTTTAAAGCTCGCCCAAGGTTGAAACACGCTGTAAAAGAGCGCGGCAATTAGACCCGTTTCTCGATCGAACAGTTGTTTTGCGATTACATATAGCCCGGCCATTGTGGCGAGCGTCCAGAGTAGCGAAAGTATGTGCAGCGCGGTCCAGTTGTACTCTCCCGCGACTTTGAAAGCCGCCGCATATGTCCAGAACAGGAGCGGCGGCTTACGATCCACCGCGTCAATGTAGGGACGGCCTCCGTCGACGATCTCGTTCGCTATTACAGAATATCCCGCCTCATCATCAATCGGCAGTGGATGCAAAAGGGACGGGAGGCGAATTGCAACCGTGAGAAGGATTATCCCAAGCGCCGCGAAGCGAAATTGGCGCGACCTATGGGTTGGCAAATTGATCATTCCGCAGATTTCTGGGTGTCCTCTTCTTAAGAGAATCGTAAATGCGTGTAACTTCTTTAAAAACGTCATCAACTGTGATTGCTTGCATGCAAAGATTGTTGCGGCAGACCGATTGCCGGTTGTTGTACGCATTCACGCACGGACTGCACGCGATGCCCGCCCACAACGCGGTTGCGTTCGGCGATCGCGCGGCAAATAGCGCCGGTGTCTCCGGCCCGAACAGCGTGACCACGTGAATCGCTGTCAGAGAGGCGAAATGAGCTGGACCACTGTCATTCGTCACCAAAATCTCACTGCGTGTGTAAAGGACGAGTAACTGCCGCAGTGTTGTTTTTCCGGCAAGCTGGATGAGGCGGTCCGAACCGACTTCGTCTGCGAGCTGGTCGTTGGGAGCAGCCTCGGCCGATGCACCGGTAAATCCGACAAACAGGTTCTGGTAACGCTCGAGCAGCCGCCGGGCAAGCTCAACATAGCGCGAACCGGGCCAGCGTCTCAACGGCAGTAAATCACTTGCGTTCGGGTTGAGCAGGATGAGCGGCGCAGAACCGATCCGAGGATTTTCGCGCTGGAGTAAGCCATCGATTTCAGCGATTTCGATCTCCAAAGGCCGAACGCTTGGCAATGACTCGCTTGCAGAAGGCTTAAAAGCAAACGTCGGAAGCACGGCGGGGTCGCGGGTCAAAGCGACAACCATCGCTTCGAACATCTGACTTGTATGGAGATGAGGATTGTACAAAAGCCGGTGGGTCATTAAATCGCCGCGGTACGGTCCGTCGCCAAAAAAAGTATGAAAACCCACCCGTCTTTTGGCGCCGGTCGTGAACGTCAGCATTGCGGAGAAGCGTGTCAGGAACTCCATATCGACGACCGCGTCGATGCAGATTTTTCGGACCCGACGCACTGCTCGCAGCGCACCAAGCGCGAGTCCGAAAGGACTCTGGGTCGGGATCGTTATCACATTTTCCTCAGGGATGACGCCCATTGCGTCGAGGATGAATCGATTGTCTTCAAATACGACGAAGTAAACGTTTTCACGTCCGACCAAGTCGATCGCACGACGAATGGCGAGATAAGCGAGAACGGTGGAGCCCTGCTCCGCGAACTTGACGAAGAGAATCCGCCGAACGTCGCGAGGCCATGGTGGTGCCGCGAATTCAAAGATCCTTCTTAGAATGGTTAAAATGGCGCAAAGCGGCGCGCCGATCCAGCGATCAATACCTTGTAAAGTTGAAACCGGCAGATCCATTCCCGCCCCTTCCTTCAGACAGTCCAATGTTTGCGACAAAATTTTCGCGATCCGAGTAGTCGGTTGTAGCGTCGAAGAAGATTCGACACTTCCGAACAGGCGGCGATCTGAGCGGCGAGGGTTGGGAAGCTCCGCAACGTGCCCCCGCCGGGAAGGGTTAGTTTCGTCGTCAGTGTGGGCATGTTTGGATGATAACCGTCATGGTAAAGGAATAGCTCCCATCGATTGGCCAGTCAGAGGAAACGCTTTAAAAAAGCGACGCGTGGAAGCATCAGCAAAACGTAGAAAGCACCTGACAGCCAAAAGCTCAGCGATATGGGAGCAATGGGCCCATGTCGGTTCTATGCGTCGGGTGATGTCTTCGGCGGTCGCGACCACGAGACCGCTCTCCCGCATCCACCTTTGGTAATCGCTAAGGCTGTCGAGACTTGCGCTAAGCATGGCCTTGCGATGGTCGCCACTAGGTCCTGCTCATCTTCTCGCACGAGAATTTGTGATGCCAGTTGGGGTTTCTCAACTTGTCCATGGCCAACCTTTAACCGGAGAGATTAAATGAAAGCTGAAACGAGGCTGAATTTTCTTTCAGTTTGGCCCCTGCGCGGGAAACGACGTGTGGGCGACGTGCAACGGGTCGATTCGTGATCGCCTACTACGAAATCGGTAAGACAAACGTCTCGCCGATTTCGCTCAGATTGTGGACGCTCATCTCACACATCTTGGATAAACGTAATTCTGCCCCGCCTGTTGTTATGTGCCTATAGGACTTTAGTGGGCACTTCGATACGCGAAAAAAGTAAGTCTGCGGCATGAAATAGGATGACGTCAGAGAACACGGGAGGAAGCCCGAGTCGGTGTAATTGCCTGGCGGGTTGCGAATTGAGGAGGGAGGATAAGATGGGAAGATTCCGGACGAAATGCCGTTTTGGATTTAGCAAAGCGCTACTTTCGACCACTCAGCCACCTCACCAAATAAAGAGCGAGAATATCGCCGGGAATCAGGCTTTTCCAATCTGCAATTTGATTGCGGACACCGACTTCGTCGCGTGCTCGCGATTTCATCGAAGTTGCCAATTATCGATTGGCAATTGATTAAGTCTCGTGATGATCGGCGAAGAAGACGCGCGGATGCGCATATTGAGGAAGATCACTCCACTGTCGGAGCGAACAGTTCCGCTTTCAGCCGCCTTGGGCTGCTTCAGCGCACGCAACATTACCGCCGGCCTGCCGTTGCCAGCTTTCGATAATTCAGCAATGGATGGTTATGCGGTTGTAGCGAGCTCCTGTAGTAAGGGTGGGCGCTTGCGCGTCATTGGCGAACAACCTGCCGGCACTGATCGCAAGCTGTGCGTGTACCATGGTGAAGCGGTACGGATCTTTACCGGGGCACCGCTCCCGCAAGGTGCAAACGCGATTGTGATGCAAGAAGATGTGACGCGCGAGGGCGGTCAGATCAGGTTGAACGTGGGTGTCGAAGCGGGCGATTTCGTGCGGCAGCGCGGGTGCGATTTGGCCGAGGGACAGATCATTCTGGAGAAGGGCAAACAAATTCGCGCGACGACTATTGGTCTATTGGCGTCTCAAGGTTTCGCCGAGGTAACCACCGGCGGCGAACCAACTGCTGGAGTGATTTCGACCGGCGACGAGCTTGTTCATCCGGGTGAGAAAATTGCGCCAGGAGAGATTTACGATAGTAACTCGGCGTTGATTAACGCGCTCCTGCAACGGTGTTGCGCAAGAGCGAAATCGGTGGAGCATTGTCTCGATAATCGCGAATCGTTAACCGAGGCCATCAAACGCGGAACCAAAAATCAGGTTCTGATCATCAGCGGTGGCGTCTCGGTCGGGGAGCATGATTTCGTCAAGGACGCGCTGCGGCAATTTGAGGCAGAGATCGAAATCTGGAGGGTGTCGATTAAGCCAGGCAAACCTTTCCTGTTTGGCAATATCGATCGTTGCCTCATCTTTGGCCTGCCAGGAAATCCAGTATCGGTATTTGTGACGTTTTTGCAGTTCGTGCGACCGGCGATTTTGAAAATGATGGGAGCAGTAGACCTCGATTTGCCCAAAGTGCCTGCGAGCTTGACTGTCGATTTAACGAACGACAGCGAGCGGCCGCATTACATCCGCGGCAGATTGGAAAATCGAAGGTTTGCTCCGGTTGGCCGCCAGGAATCGCATGCTCTTTTCGGATTGAGCCAGTCGAATGCATTGCTCCGGGTCGGGGTCGGCGAATCGTTAAAGGCCGATCAAATTGTTGATGTTCAAATCTGGGATTGGTGACATCGAGTTGCACATTCGCGTGCGTGGATGGTTCTGCGCTTTTCAAGGAATGACCGCTTGCCGGCTGTAAAATTTTGAATCGACCAAGGCGTCGCTCCTTGCGAACCCAAGCAGGATTGACAGGCTACGGGTGCGTTTCTAGTTTTATGGCCTTGAACACGGGGCCGGTTACTTCGTTTGCACGAACTCCGACCGATCAAATTCGCGCGGACGCCGAACGGCTTTCTCACATTATTCTGGAAATGCAGCGTTGTTTTGTGCTGCACTTGTGCAAGGAGCTGGCACCGGGCAACGTTTCGTTCCCGCAATTCTTTCTTCTCGCTTATCTCGATCGGAAAGAGGTGCTCAACATGTCAGAGATCGCGAAGAAAATGGGGCACACCACCGCTGCGGCCAGCGGCCTGGTGGCACGCCTGGAGAATCTTCGCTACGTGATGCGCTCGTCGGCGCGAGATGACCGCCGCAAAGTCATGGTTTGCATCACACCGAAAGGATCGGCTCTGGTCAGTCGAATTCGCGAGGAAATGGTCGGCAATGTTATGAAAATACTCAACCACCTCACGCCGCCTGAACAAAAGGCATGGCTCCAGATTTACAGCAAAATTCACGACTATTGTCAGTCGAAATGATTTTGCTTTGGCTGGCGGGGGTGCTATGAGACTTCGGTTGAATCCACGGACCGGCATTCCTGCGTCTAACCGCTAACGTTGTATGAGAAAATGTTTTCTTTGCCTCGGGATTCTTGCAACCTTTGGCATTCTCGTCCGGCCAAGTTTTGGTGGCAGCGAGGGAACATACGGCAGCGAAACAACGTCTCGGAGCACAACCGGATCAGGAACCAGCGTGCCCACGTTTACTTTGAACCAGGCCATTCTGACGTCGCTGCAGCGTAACCCTACTCTTCTCAACGCGGAGCAAGAGATCAAACGAACCAGGGGCGTGATCATTCAGGTGCGTGCGCAGGCGCTGCCACAGATCAATGCAAATGCCAATTTTCAATGGACCGATCCACACCTGACGGGCGCGCGCATTTTCGGCACCACGACTCCCACGTCGGGATTTACAGCGAGCGGAGCCGCTTCATCCCTGATGGAGGGGTTGCCGTCGCAGGTCGGAGAACTTCAGGCGCAGGCCGCGCCGGCGGCGACACCAGGTGTCACGAATGTTGAAGCGAGCGATGTTTCCTATGCAATCAGTGTTACGGGAACGCAGCTCATTTTTAACGGCACAACCTTCAATCAGATCCGGGGCACGTTTTTTCAGCGCGACAGCGCTTACTTCGCGTTCCGCAACATTTTGGACTCACTCATCGCGACGGTGAAAACCCAGTTTTACCAGATTATCGTAAATCGCGAGCTTGTTAATGTGAACGAGGAAAACGTACGTCTTTTGGAAGCGCAATTGAAGGACCAACAGAACCGGTTTGAAGCGGGAACAGTTCCGCGGTTCAACGTTTTGCAAGCTGACGTGCAGCTGCACAATCAGATTCCACAGCTGATTACCGCCGAGAACAACTTGCGAATATCGAAGTTGCAGCTGTCCAAGACGCTCGGCCTCGATTTCCAGCGACGACGCGGGGACAGCCCGCCGCTGGATGTGATTGGTGACATGCCATACATCCCGCGCACCATCGAACTTGCGGACGCGATCGAACTGGGGAAGCAGCGCCGACCTTTCCTCAAACAAGCGCGGGCAAATGTGTTAAACCAGCTGCAACAAGTCCGCGCAGCAGCAGGCCAGTGGTTACCCAACATCACTACGACTGGTGGCGGAGAATGGGTCAGCTCGCCAGTCAATTCGAGCTGGCATGATATAACAAAAGGCTGGACGGCATTGGTCCAGGGCAGCCTGCCGATCTGGGACAGCGGCGCGATTGCCGGCCAGGTTATTCAGCAACGCGCACTCCTTTCCGAATCAAAGATTACCTACGATGACGACGTTAGGCAGGTGGAACTGGAAATTCAGCAGGCCTACTCAAATCTGCAGCAGAACCGGGAGCTTATCCAAAGCCAGGAGAAAAACGTCGAGCTAGCCGAGGAAGCGTTACGTCTGGCCAAGGCACGGCTCGACGCGGGTGCGGGAGTGCAGTTGGATGTGCTGAACGCGACGGTGCAACTGCTCACAGCGCAATCGACGCGTTTACAAGCGCTGTTCGGATACAACTCGTCGCTGGCTGAATTCGATCGGGCCACCGGAGCGCAGAGCACCTACTCGGAGATGTTCGCCAACCTCAGGCCGCGCGCTACGACGACAAAAACCTACTATACCGGCAGCGACGTGGATGCCATGGGAAAACCGAAAGAGCCGCAGGAAGAACGCGTTTCTACTTCAACGCGAAGGACAAGCTCAAAGTAAACAACGTTCAACTCCGGAGCTTCAATCGTTTGTCATCCTGAGCGAAGCGAAGAAGCGTTGATCATTTTGCGACTTCAGCAAGGCGACAAGCAGAGATGTTTCGCTTTGCTCAACATGACACTACGACGGCCGCGGCGCAGTTTTCAGGTCGAGCTTCACTGGGTTATCGAGCCTGAGATTTGGACTTTTTAAATGCCTTTGCGCTTCGAACAATTTCCTGCGCTGAGCGCGATTGGAATCTGTCGCCACTTTTTCACGCAAAGAATTCCCCGTATCGGCGTTTCACATGACAAAGCCAAAGTTTTAGAGCGCCTCGATGCCGCTCATAGCCAAATTCGCAACGCAATCGGGATCGGCGATTGGCCGCTGTTCACCGCTGAGCAGATCCACGGAAACAACATCGCCGTCATCGATAGCTTTAGCCACAGCCGTAGGGGCCGCGAATTCCCCGCGTGTGACGGCATTCTCACCAATCAACGGGGCATAGCCCTCGGCATTTACGTCGCCGACTGTTGCGCAGTTTATCTCGTCGACCCCAAAACCTCCGCGATCGGCCTTGTGCATTCCGGTCGCAAAGGCACCGAGCTTGGCGTCGTCACAAACGCGGTCAGACAAATGATTGATCGCTTCGGTTCCGATCCCGCGAACATGGTCGTGCAACTGAGTCCGTGTATTCGTCCGCCGCACTACGAAGTCGATTTCGCCGTTGAAATTATCCGGCAATGCTGCGCGTTCGGCGTCAAACAAGTCCACGATTCCAGCATCTGCACGGCCTGCGACCTGGACCAGTACTATTCCTATCGCGCCGAAAAAGGAAAAACCGGGCGGATGCTAGCGGTGATCGGGCTGACGTGAAACAGGCAATCTTGTCTGCTCTTTAGAAGGCGCAGACACGGACCGTTCGCAGAAGGATTGTCTGCGTCACGACGCAGAGATTTTGCCCACTCGTGCCTCTCGTTTAGTCTCTGAAATTTTTGAAGTCTGTGGCTACGCCGAAGTCGCGACTGCGCACAAATTGAATGACGGTTTGCAACTCGTCTTTCTTTTTCCCTGTGACGCGAATTTGCCGGTCCTGCAACTGGCTTTGGGCCTTGAACCCCTGTGACTTGATCGCCTGAATAATCTCCTTGGCCTTATTCCCCTCCAAGCCTTGTTTGATTTTCAATTCCTGCCGTGCATGGCCTACGGATGAGATTACTGGCTCTCCCTGCTCGACGTTTCGCAGGTCCACGCCGCGCTTGGAGAGTTTGCCGATGACAATCTCCCGCAGGGCTTTTAAGTGCGATCCATCGTCGGCGATCAAAATAATCTTGTCCGGTTCAGGAATGATCTCGGTCTTTGCGTCTTTTAAGTCGAACCGGGTAGCAAGCTCTTTGCGCGCCTGATTAAGCGCGTTGTCGATTTCCTGCCTGTCCACTTCTGAAACGATGTCGAACGAGGGCATGCCTTTTAATGTTAGATTCAGATTTCAAATTTCAAATTCGTCGGTTGGGAGCCGTCACGGATTCGCCTCGGCGACCTTGATGTCTCCTTTCTCGACTCGGACTTTGATTGTGGCTGAGCCTCCGCCGTTGATTATTTGTTCGATGTCCATCCCCCTCGCAGAGGAATTCACGGAAAGCGGCAGATTGTTGAAGTCATTGGCGATCTCTCCATGTGCAGCGTGGGCGAGGAGGTGGAAGCCTGCGTCGGTTGGCAAAAATACCCGGGCGTTTCCCTGCCCGACGTTTACCCGCGCTGAAAACGGTTCGAGTTCCCACCAATCGTAGGAGAGCGTGAGTGTGCCCCGATTCATTGTAAGATCCAAGTTCGTGAAGCAATTTCGTGCAAAAATCCGGCCGTCACCCAAACGGACGTGCACTTCCCTTCCGCGGATGCTGTCGAGGAGAACTTCGCCCGAATTCAGGTCCACTGCGGAAATGCTGGCTGTTGCCGGGACAACAATAGTGCAATCGACCGTGCCTGAATGATCTGAGAACGCCCACTTTGGTTGGGGAGGAAGTTTGGTGGTGACTGAAACGGCGCCGGGTTTTATGGAGACGTCGATCGCGATCTGGTTTAATCGCTCGCGGCTGTACGCTTTCTTAGTGGATTGCACCCGCATCTCTTTAACATCTGAGCCATAAACCAGGATCGCGCCATCGCGGTTGTGAATGCTTATGTTTGCGCCAGGCTCAATCTTGTAAACATTTTCTGACATCTCCTGCAGCACGCGATTATCCGCGCTGCCGCAGCCGTTGAGCAACATCAGCACCGCGGCAAAGATTGGACAAAGTCGGTGAACAGCCCCTGATCGCACTGGCGAATCCTATCAGCAGCTAAGCGCTTTCGAAAGCGACATGAGAAGGTGTGCGCACTCCAAAGCTCCGCGAAAACGACTTCCGCTCGTTAGACCCAGAGTGTGCGATCGAAAGTGCGATATTGGATGGCTTCACTGACGTGCTCGGGCGCGATCTCCGCTTTTCCATCGAGATCAGCGATTGTGCGCGACACTTTCAGG